>NZ_ABJL02000008.1:0-2400000 GCF_000172175.1 Bacteroides intestinalis DSM 17393
GCGTCCTTTTCCTATATATATACACTGCCGAATATTATTCCGCAGTCTTTTTTCTTCTCGTTGGCTTTTCCTTTACTTCTTCCTTGTGTTCGATGGTTACACCAGCCAACTCCGGGTCAATCATGATACGTCCGCAATATTCGCAAACGATGATTTTTTTACGAGAACGGATATCCAGTTGTCTCTGGGGCGGGATTTTGTTGAAGCAACCACCACAAGCGTCACGTTGTACATATACGATACCCAATCCGTTGCGAGAGTTCTTACGGATACGCTTGAAAGATTGGAGCAAGCGCGGTTCGATCTTAGTTTCAAGTTCTTTGGCTTTGTCTCTCAGCTTTTCTTCTTCCTGCTTAGTTTCAGAGATGATTTCGTCCAGTTCGTTCTTCTTAACGTCCAAGTCTTTCTGTCTTTCGTTCAACGCTTCTGTACTCTTTGCAGCTTCAGCAGATTTCTCCTGTTCCTGTGCAGCAAACTCTTTGATTCTCTTATCACAAAGCTCCATTTCCAGAGTCTGGAATTCGATTTCTTTGCTCAGGAAGTCGTACTCACGGTTGTTGCGTACATTCTCCTGCTGTTCTTTGTATTTTGCGATAGAAGCTTTTGAAGTTTCAATCTCTACTCTCTTAGTAGCGATGGCGGATTTCAGTTCGGCTACTTCTGCCTTAATTCTGTCGATACGAGTGCTCAGACCGGCGATTTCATCTTCCAAGTCCTGTACTTCCAGCGGAAGTTCACCTCTTAAAGTCTTGATTTCATCAATCTTAGACAACATAGTCTGCAACTGGAACAGGGCTTTCAACTTCTGTTCCACGGTCAATTCCTGAGGATCTTTTTTTGCTTCTTTAGCCATTTTACTTATAAATATTTTATGGGGTTGGTATTCACTTTGCACTGTTGCAGCGCAAGGTTAGGAAACAACTCCCGGATTATTGTATAGAATATTTCTTTTGTATATTGCTCGCTTTCGTAATGTCCTATCTCTGCCAGCAGAATGTCCGTATCGTGTCCGAAGTAATCGTGATACTTGATTTCCCCGGTGATGAACACGTCTGCACCGTTGCGTATGGCAAGCGGCATCAGGAATGCTCCGGCTCCTCCACACAGTGCCACGGTCTGTATTTCACGCCCGGTCAGTTTATTATGCTTCAGGCAGCCCACTTCAAAGATTTTCTTGACGCGTTTCAGGAACTCCAACTCCGTTTCCGGTGTATCCAATTCGCCGATAACTCCTGCCCCAGCCTGTGTCCAGCTATTCTGCAAAGGATATAAGTCGAATGCAGGTTCCTCATACGGATGGGCACTCAGTAGAGCTTTGATAACTTCCGATTTCTTGTAGGCAGGCAATACGGTTTCTATCCGCACTTCCTTTTCCGTATGCAATTCTCCGATACTTCCACAGAACGGGTGGCTACCCTCTTGGGCGCGGAAAGTTCCCTCTCCTTCTACATTGTAGCTGCATGCGTCGTAGTTTCCTATGCAACCGCATCCGGCTGCAAACAAGGCCTTGCGTACATCTTCCGCCTGTGCTGTGGGTACAAAAGTCACCAATTTTACCAAGGCATTCTCTTTGGCTTCCAGCACGCGTACATTACTCAATCCTATTTTCTCGGCAATCTTGAAGTTCACCCCTCCCGGAGCATTATCCAGGTTGGTATGTGCTGAGTAGATCACGATATCATTCTTGATTGCTTTCATGATACAACGCTCTACATAGTCCCTGCCCGTGATGGATTTATACCCTTTGAATATCAGTGGATGATGGGATATGACAAGATTGTACCCTAACGCAATCGCCTCGTCCAGCACGGCTTCAGTAACGTCAAGACACAACAAAGCCCCTGTTGCTTCCGCTTCTGTCAATCCGATTTGCAAGCCGGCATTATCAAATCCGTCTTGCAATGGCAGAGGCGCGAACCGTTCAAGGGCGCTTACTATCTCCTTAATTCTCATTATGTGAATAGAAAATTTCGGTGCAAATATAGTAAAAATGCACTGAATAACTGTTTGTTTTACTCTTTTTTTATATATTTGTTCAGATAATTGTAAAACTCTATACCATGAAAGCATTACTTTTCTCGTTTTTCACTTTATTATGCATTCTTTTCTCGTGCCAATCCTCACCCAAAGCCCAGGATGGCGGTGAAGAGGATGCACAAGAGGAATTTGTGGATACTACTCCGAAGGCTACAGCTATCTTTTGGATAGATAAACATAAGGAAATGCCCGGACAACCGTCAAAGAGACCGGGTGCGGTACGTACGGTGAAAGCCAAAGTCAATATCCATTTGGCAGGGCGTATAGAAGTACTTTCGTATGTGAAACCACAGAAAGGATATATAAAAAGTTATATAAATCGCCGTCTTGAGACGTTCAGGGTAAGGAAAGTGTTGATGGACAGTGCTTATATAAAACCCGGCGTACAGTATGTACAGTTGCGTTATACTCCTGAAAAAGTAGAGCACTAACGGCTTTTCTTCTTTTCCTTTTTCTCTACCATTACCTGCAATAGTTTTCCGTTGGAATCGAACGACTTACGTGATGCCAACGAGATGGTAATCATTAGCGAAAGCATGGATGCCGTGAAGGTTATCACCATAATCATCATCTGATATTTAATGGCGACATTCGGGCTACTACCTCCCAGGATTTGTCCGATCATTGTGCCGGGCAGTGCCACTAGGCCCATAACGGCAATATTGGCAATTAACGGACTAAAGGACTTTATGATAGCCTGTTTGATAAAAGGCGCCTGTGCTTCTGCCCTTGTGGCACCATTGCCAAGCAGATAGCGATACAATTGCTGTTCCCGTTTCAATCCGCTGTAATAGGCATTCAGTGCAACGACATTGCTGGATAACATATTTCCCATCAGGATACCGAATATCGGAATGAAATACTGGGCACTGAACACATTTTCCAGCCGTAATACGATGGCAATGAAGTACATGCCGATGCAGACAACACTGCATAAAAAACCGATGGAGATAGGAATGAACAGTATTTTCCGTTTCAGTTGGGTGCGTGCCAGGGCGGTTTGTGCGGCGACGAATATCATAATAATCACCCACAGAAAGTTGATCCACGGGTTATTCCAAAGAAACAAGTATTTCAGGTAGATACCGATAAAGAAAAGTTGTACAATCATCCGTGCGATACCAATCACGGTAACCCACAATAGCCCTGTCTTGAACTTCCACAAGTAGAACAGCGGAATAAGCAACAGTAGTAATCCGATGGCTAAACTGGTATATGATATGTCGATAGTTCCCACTTTATTAATTTCTTAGTTATAGTGTTATCATCTGGTTGCATCCTTGTGCAAATCCCTGGTCGTGAGAGACGGCAAGGATGGCACTTCCCTCCCTCATTCGTTTCCGGAAGAAAGCAAGTACTCTATCCGTAGAGTCCGAATCCAGTGCGGAAGTCGGTTCATCCACAATCAGCAGCGGCTTTTGCATCAGGGTGGCTACGGCAATCATGATACGTTGCCGCTGTCCTCCGGAGATCTCATTCACACGTTTATCGTACAATTCCTCTTCCAGCCCCAATTCATCGAAACAGGCAAATAGTTTGTCCAGTGAAAAGGGAGTATTCCGATTTGCTTTCAGATTGAAAGGGAGTTGCACCATTTCCTTCACCCATTCCGATGGAAGCGCCAGTTCTTGCGGTATCCATGCCACTTGCCTGCGAATTTGGTCGATAGTTCCTTTTTCCAGTAAAATGCCGTTAACGGTGATGCTTCCTGCTTTGAGGGGTACAAATCCTAAAATAGCATTCAGCAAGGAGGTTTTTCCTCGCCCCGATTGTCCAGAAATGCAGGCGATTTCCCCTTCGTGCAGTTGTAAGCAAAAACCGGAAAAAAGTGTATCTGCTCCGAAAGCGATACATGCGTTGTCTATCTGAAGTATAGTCTTGGTTCCCATTTGAAAGCAAATATAGAAAGGAATTCTGAAAAAACGGCGGATTTTTGGCTGAAATCAGTATCTTTAAATAAGATAAGCTGCATTTTTGCATAACATTTTCATGCAAGCATGAAAGTTCTGCACTCAATTTGCATTATCTTTGCTATCAGTTTTTAATAAAAGTGAGAATTATGATACAGAACGAACGTGCAAGCCGCCACGAACATGTGTTGGACGTAGCAAGGCAGATGATGACTGCTGCCCGTACCGCTCCGAAAGGAAAAGGTGTAGATATAATTGAAATAGCCATGGTCACCGGAGACGATTTAAAAGTATTGTCGGACAAGATGGTTGCCATGGTGGAAGAACACGGAATGAAGTTCTTTTTGCGGGATGCCGCCAACATTTTGCAGGCTGAATGTGTAATTATAATAGGTACGCGCGAGCAGGCGCAAGGATTGAATTGCGGCCATTGTGGTTACCCCACTTGTGCGGGACGCCCTGAAGGTGTGCCTTGTGCCGTGAATTCGGTCGATGTAGGTATAGCTATCGGTTCGGCTTGTGCCACGGCGGCCGATTTGCGTGTGGATACCCGTGTGATGTTCTCTGCCGGACTTGCTGCACAGCAATTGGAGTGGTTGCCGGGATGCAGATCCGTGTATGCTATTCCGGTCAGTGCTTCGACCAAGAATCCGTTCTTTGACCGCAAGCCGAAAGAAGAAAAGAAAGAATGATAAATATGAGTGATACATTCAATGCTGTTTTACCTGCCGAATGGGCGCCGCAAAGCGGAATACAGCTGACTTGGCCCCATGCCGGAACTGACTGGGCGCATATGCTTACGGAGGTACAAGCCTGTTTTGCCGCTATCGCACGCGAAATAGCCCAACGGGAATTGCTTCTGATTGTAACTCCTGAACCGGAGGAGGTTAAAAAGCAGATTTCAGCTACCGTCAATATGCAGAATGTCCGTTTCATGGAGTGTGAAACGAATGATACTTGGGCGCGTGATCATGGTGCAATTACCATGTTGGATTCAGAAGGTGCTTCGCTTCTTGATTTCATGTTCAATGGCTGGGGGCTGAAATTCGCTTCGGATAAAGACAATCTGATTACCCATCAGGCTGTGGAGGCTGGTTTCCTGAATGGGCGGTATGTTAATCGTCTGGGGTTTGTCTTGGAAGGTGGTTCCATTGAGAGCGACGGTTTGGGAACATTGCTCACCACGTCCGAGTGTTTGCTTTCTCCCAATCGTAACGGACAGATGAGCCGCGATGAAATCGATGAATATATCTGTTCTGTATTTCATCTGAAACAGGTACTTTGGCTCGATCATGGGTATTTGGCAGGAGATGATACGGATAGTCATGTCGATACGCTCGCTCGTCTTTGCTCACCGGATACTATTGCCTATGTGCAATGCACCGATACGCAGGATGAACATTACGAAGCTCTACATCAAATGGAAGAGCAACTGAAAACCTTCCGTACTTTGAATGGAAACCCCTATCGTCTGTTGGCATTGCCTATGGTAGACAAAATTGAGGAAGAGGGCGAACGCCTCCCCGCAACGTATGCCAATTTCTTGATAATGAATGATGCAGTGCTTTATCCTACTTATCGTCAGCCGGAGAATGACCAACGTGCTAAAGAAGTCTTGCAGGAAGCGTTCCCGGAATATGAGATTGTAGGCATTGATTGCCGGGCATTGATCAAGCAGCATGGATCACTCCATTGTGTTACGATGCAGTACCCTGCCGGTGTATTGAAATAAAATTAGAAAGATATGAGAAAAATAAAAGTCGGAATTATTCAGCAAGCCAATACAGCAGATCTTCGTACGAACCTGATGAACCTGGCTAAAAGCATAGAAGCCTGTGCTGCACATGGTGCGCAACTGGTTGTATTACAAGAACTGCACAACTCTCTGTATTTCTGTCAGACTGAAAACACGCAACTGTTTGATCTGGCGGAAACCATTCCCGGCCCTTCCACCGGATTTTATTCCGAACTGGCCGCTGCCAATAAGATCGTATTGGTAACCTCCCTATTTGAGAAACGTGCCCCGGGACTCTATCATAATACCGCCGTTGTTTTTGACCGTGACGGAAGCATTGCCGGAAAATATCGCAAGATGCATATCCCCGACGATCCGGCCTATTATGAAAAGTTCTACTTCACCCCTGGAGATATAGGTTTCGAACCTATCCAAACCTCTCTCGGAAAGTTGGGTGTACTTGTTTGCTGGGATCAGTGGTATCCTGAAGCTGCCCGTCTGATGGCATTGAAAGGTGCCGAATTATTAATCTACCCCACCGCCATTGGCTGGGAAAGCAGTGACGCCGATGATGAAAAGGCACGTCAGCTCAACGCCTGGATTATCTCCCAGCGTGCCCATGCCGTAGCCAACGGACTTCCCGTTATCTCCGTTAACCGTGTCGGTCACGAACCCGATCCATCCATGCAGACGAATGGCATCCAATTCTGGGGAAATAGTTTTGTAGCAGGTCCGCAAGGAGAATTCCTTGCACAAGCCGGAAACGACCGTCCGGAAAATATAGTAGTGGAAATAGATATGGATCGTTCGGAAAATGTACGCCGTTGGTGGCCTTTCCTACGCGATCGCCGTATCGACGAATACGGTGGATTGACGAAACGCTTCCTCGATTAAAATGCAATTTGGTAAAAGCGCAGTTTGATAAAACGTTAACGGAACGTGATTCTCCTGTTCATTATAAAATTCACGCCTCCGTAGATAAATAGTCCCAGGAACTGAGCCAAGTATTCATCACAATTCAGTGCCTCGACCAACACTACCAGAAATAGGAATTGCGCCAGGTACGCCATTCCGAAAGCGATAGAAAAGAGCAACACCTGCCTCCAGGTGTTGCTCTTCTTTTCTTTATCATCCAAAGGAAATATCCAGTGCTTGCACCAGATAAAATTATGAGTCTGTGCAATGACGTAAGCAGTTATGTTAGAGAGCATATAGTCGATGTCCAGTTCGTCCATCATCAGCCAGATGACTGCTGCTATAATCAGGGCATTCAGCGTACCGATTACCGCAAAACGGAAGATGCGTCTCGACTCTCTCACAACAAACTAACCTACTCTTATTCTTTGATATCTACGATCAGATTCAGTTCGTCCAACTGAGATGGATCAAGTGCCGCAGGAGCATCCAGCATCACGTCACGTCCACTGTTATTCTTCGGGAATGCGATGCAGTCACGAATACTGTCCAATCCGGCAAAGAGAGATACCCAACGATCAAGCCCGTATGCCAGACCACCATGAGGAGGTGCACCGTATTTGAATGCATTCATCAGGAATCCGAATTGTTCTTCTGCTTTTTCGGGAGTGAATCCCAAGATTTCGAACATCTTTGCCTGCAACTTCGGATCGTGGATACGGATTGAACCGCCACCAACTTCCACACCGTTGATTACCATATCATAAGCATCGGCACGTACTGCTGCCGGATCAGTGTCCAGTAAGGCTATATCTTCATCCTTCGGATGGGTGAACGGATGGTGCATAGCCATCAAGCGGTTTTCTTGCTCGCTCCATTCAAACATCGGGAAGTCTACAACCCACAGGCATGCGAATGTATTCTTATCACGCAATCCCAGTTGGCTACCCATTTCCAAGCGAAGCTCGCAAAGCTGCTTGCGCGTCTTCATGGTGTCGTCACCGCTCAAAATCAGAATTAAGTCACCCGGTTTGGCACCGAAAGCTTCTTTCACCTGTTGCAGTACTTCCTGCGTATAGAATTTGTCAACGCTCGATTTTACACTTCCGTCTTCTTCTATACGGGCGTAAACCATACCTTTTGCACCAATCTGCGGTCTCTTCACAAATTCCGTCAGTGCATCCAGCTGTTTGCGGGTGTAGTGTGCAGCACCTTCGGCACAGATACCACCGATGTATTCGGCGCTATCAAATACAGAGAAGCCATGACCTTTCAGTATATCCATCAGCTCTACGAACTTCATGCCGAAACGCAAGTCGGGTTTGTCGCTACCATAATATTTCATGGCGTCCGCCCATGCCATACGCTGGAACTGACCTTCCAATTCCACACCGCGGATTTCTTTGAACAGATATTTCGTCATACCTTCAAACAGGTTGATGATGTCGTCCTGTTCCACGAAAGACATTTCACAGTCTATCTGAGTAAATTCCGGCTGACGGTCGGCACGAAGGTCCTCGTCACGGAAGCACTTGGCAATCTGAAAGTAACGGTCGAAACCGGATACCATCAGCAATTGCTTCAAGGTCTGCGGGCTTTGCGGCAAAGCGTAGAACTGTCCCGGATTCATGCGTGAGGGTACCACGAAGTCACGTGCACCTTCCGGAGTAGAGCCTACCAGTACAGGAGTTTCCACTTCGATGAAACCCTGGCTGTCCAGGTAGCGGCGTACCTCAATGGTCATTCTATGGCGGAGTTCCAGATTTCTGCGTACCGACGGACGGCGCAAATCCAGATAACGGTATTTCATGCGGATATCGTCTCCACCATCCGTATTATCTTCGATGGTGAACGGAGGTGTCAGGGCTGCATTCAGCACATTCAGTTCCGATACGATAATTTCAATATCTCCGGTCGGGATATTAGCATTCTTGCTGAAGCGTTCGTTCACCGTTCCTGTAATCTGAATGACGAATTCGCGTCCCAGGCGGTTGGCGTTCTCGCAAAGTGCGGCGTCTACCTCTTCGTTGAAAACTAACTGGGTGATACCGTAACGGTCGCGGAGGTCAATGAATGTCATGCCTCCCATTTTGCGGCTGCGCTGCACCCAACCTGCCAGCGTTACTTGCTTATTGACATCGGAGATACGAAGTTCTCCGCAGGTGTGTGATCTAAACATCTTTATATTTACAATTTACAATTTACAATTTACAATTTGGCTGCGCTGTCGGGCACACGCTTAATTGCTAATGACGCGCAAAAATACAGATTTATTTTATAAAAAACTCAGATTTTCGTTAACTTCTTAATCTGCTCTTTACTCTTATCCAATATCATCTTATTCTTATGCACAATCTCCTCATTGATCTGCTTCAAGCCATTTATATAATCCTGTGCCCGTTGCAATACATTCGAAGAGTCTTTTTCGGCATACCGGGGGATGATTACCTGCAATCCTTCTTTGATTACTTTCACGTCAATGTTTTCCCCCATCATCATGGGATCCCCGTCAAAGTGCACTACCCCCGGTTTTGTACGGTGGATGCGCAGTGTCTGGCAGCGGAAAGTTTTGATGCGGCTATTTTGATCTATAGTTTTATTAAATAGTTGGAAAGACAGGGAGGGCACATCCAGCACCGTGAAAGGCTCAAGGATGGTCACGTCCAGTAATCCGTCCGTCAGCATGGCCTGTGGAGCTATATACGCATTGTTTCCGTATTGCGAAGCGTTGCCGCAGGCTATCAGGAAAGCCTTATACTTTAAGGTACCGTCTTCCGTTTCCAGTTCGTAAGTTTCGGGCTGATACTTCAGGCTCTCCAGTAGAGTCTTTTCTAAATAGGTAAGAGGTCCTCTCCTGCCCGCCTTTGCAAACTTCAGGCTGACAAAAGCATCGAAACCCACACCGCAGGTACAGAAGAAAGGTACTTCATTGATTTTTCCGTAATCAATGACGTCTATAATTCCTTCGTTGATGATTTCTATCGCCTTTTTAGGCTCCATCGAAATTTGCAGGTGGCGTGCAAGTCCGTTTCCCGAACCACACGGAATGATGCCCAATGCAGTTTTTGTATGCACCAGCGAGCGGGCTATTTCGTTGATCGTACCGTCACCGCCAATAGCCACTACAGCATGCACATTTTCCTTTGCTTTTTGTGCAGCAATTTCAACAGCATGTCCGGCATATTCGGTATAGATTACCTCTTGGGCATACTTTGTCTTATCCAGCTTTTCATCGAGCAAATGGAGGATTTGCTCTTTACTCTGCGTGCCGGATTTCGGATTTATAATGAATGATATTTTCTTTTTTTCTTCGTCCATGCAAGGGTTGTTTCACTATGCAATTTTATAAATGGCAAAAGTAATACAAATACTTGAATTTTTAACCATAGAGTGGGCTTTAATCCATGGGCAAATATATTTTTTAGTAAAAAAAGAACAGATAAGCACATATTTTGCTATCTTTGCCCCCTGTTTTCAAAAGGCTTGTAACTAAGAGTTAAATATTTCATATTATATAATAAACATTTCATGGGATTACTACAAGACAAATTGGCGAAATACGACCTGCCACAGCAATATATGGCAATGGGCGTATACCCCTATTTCCGCACAATTGACAGCCATCAGGATACTGAGGTGTTGATGGATGGTAAAAAAGTCCTGATGTTCGGTTCGAATGCTTATACGGGACTGACTTACGATAAAAGAATAATAGAAGCCGCAAAAGCTGCCACAGATAAATACGGTACAGGTTGTGCAGGTTCCCGTTTATTAAATGGAACTCTTGATATACACGTAGAGTTGGAAAAAGAACTGGCTGAGTTTGTCGGAAAAGACGATGCACTCTGTTTTTCCACCGGATTTACTGTAAATGAGGGTGTTATTCCGCAATTGACGGGACGTAACGATTACATTATCTGTGACGACCGCGTGCACGCTTCCATCGTAGATGGTCGCCGCCTCTCCTTTTCTACTCAATTAAAGTATAAACATAACGATATGGCCGATCTGGAAAAAGAACTCCAGAAATGCGAGCCGGATGCTATCAAACTGATCGTGGTGGATAGTGTTTTCTCTATGGAAGGCGACCTTGCCAATCTCCCCGAAATCGTACGTTTGAAGAAGAAATACAATGCCAGCATCATGGTGGACGAAGCACACGGATTGGGTGTATTCGGAAAACAGGGACGTGGTGTTTGCGATCATTTCGGTGTGACGGATGATATCGACCTGATTATGGGTACGTTCAGCAAGTCACTGGCTTCTATCGGTGGATTTGTTGCCGGAGATGCTTCGGTAATCAACTGGTTGCGCCACAATGCCCGTTCTTATATATTCCAGGCAAGTAACACGCCTGCTGCTACTGCTGCTGCCCGTGAAGCTCTTCACATCATTATGAACGAACCGGAGCGTCAGCAACGTTTGTGGGACATCACCAACTATGCATTGAAGAAATTCCGTGATGCCGGTTTCGAAATCGGTGAAACTGAATCTCCTATCATTCCATTGTATGTGCGTGATGCGGAAAAAACATTTATCGTAACTAAGATGGCGTTTGACGAAGGCATCTTCATCAATCCGGTTATTCCGCCCGCTTGTGCACCGCAAGATACGCTGGTACGCGTAGCATTGATGGCTACTCACACCAAAGAGCAGGTAGACTATGCTGTCGAGAAGTTGACGAAATGTTTCCGTGAACTCGGAGTGATTGAATAAGGATTTTCCTAAAATCAGATAAAATGAAAAGAGACTGTCTTCAAAAGGCAGTCTCTTTTTTTTAGGGAATTGATAAAATTATGTAAGTTTGCCATCTGAAAATATTAACTTAATACTAAGAAACAAATGTCTAATACCCCCTCAGCAGCTTTTTCGGATACCAAGGCGCATTACGATCTTCTGGACGGACTTCGTGGTGTAGCGGCCCTTATGGTAATATGGTATCATATATTCGAAGGCTATGCTTTTGCAAGCGATACCATGATTACGACGTTCAATCATGGATATTTAGCCGTAGATTTTTTCTTTATCCTTTCAGGTTTCGTTATTGGCTATGCCTATGATGACCGCTGGGGTAAGAGTCTTACAATGAAAGATTTCTTTAAGCGTCGTTTGATACGTCTTCATCCTATGGTGATAATGGGGGCTGTCTTGGGGGCTATTACGTTTTGTATTCAGGGTTCCGTGCAATGGGATGGAACACATATCGGCATCTCCATGATAATGCTGTCTCTGCTTTGCACGCTATTCTTTATTCCCGCAATGCCGGGCGTGGGTTATGAAGTTCGTGGCAACGGTGAGATGTTTCCATTGAACGGGCCTTGCTGGTCATTGTTCTTTGAATATATAGGTAATATTCTTTATGCTTTGTTTATTCGTCGCTTATCTAATAAGGCGCTGACTGTGCTCGTTGTATTGTTGGGAGTGACATTGGCGCTATTCGCGGTCTTCGATGTTTCCGGTTATGGAAATATAGGTGTAGGATGGACATTGGACGGTGTAAACTTTGGCGGTGGGTTGTTGAGAATGCTGTTCCCGTTTTCTGTGGGGATGCTTATGTCGCGTAACTTCAAGCCTATGAAGGTGAAAGGCGCGTTCTGGATATGTACCATTGTATTGATTGCTTTGTTCTCAGTACCCTATCTGGAAGGTGCGGAGCCGATTTGCACAAATGGCCTTTATGAAGCATTTTGTATTATCGTAGCTTTCCCAGTCCTTGTATGGATAGGAGCATCGGGAACTACTACGGATAAAAAGTCAACTCAGATATGTAAGTTTCTGGGAGATATCTCTTATCCGATTTATGTGATACATTATCCGTTCATGTATCTGTTCTATGCATGGTTGATTAAAAATCAACTCTTTACTTTAGAGCAGACCTGGCAGGTTGCCTTATGTGTTTATGCATGGAATATATTACTGGCCTATTTGTGTTTGAAGCGGTATGACGAACCCATACGAAAATACTTGGCTAAACGTTTCTTGAAGAAAAAATGATAGTTTACAACAGGGTTGAGGGGTGTTTCTGAAAAGAAGCGCCTTTTTCTGATATAATAAGATTGGGCAAAGACGGATTTCGCAGGATTTCAGCTCTAATTTTAATATTTGGATTCATATTAGTTACAATATTGTTTATTTTGTTATCATCTTGCTTTGATATTGAAAGTTTTTTAGTATGTTTGTCGCATTATTAATGAAAAACACGTCTTTTCAATGAAAAAGCAAGATTTCCTGTTTATTATTCTGGTAGTGGTAGTCTTTCTACCCTTCTTTTTGAGTGACGCGGTTTATGACTGGTATAAGTCGTTCAATGCTGAACACGGCATGGTGATGAGCTTTCTGAAGTTTGCCATTCTGTCTTCGTTGGGCGAAGTGCTGGGATTACGAATAAGTGCGGGAGTATACAACCGGAAAGGCTTTGGTATTATTCCGCGCATGGTGGTATGGGGCATACTTGGTATGGGTATCAATGCCGCTATGATTATCTTTTCAAAAGGTGTGCCGCAGTTCATGGAGTATATGGGTATGGCAAATGCTGCCGCAACGTTTACAAGTGAAGCGATGTCTCTCGATAAGGTGCTGGTGGCGCTGGCCATATCGGTAACGATGAACACAATCTTTGCTCCGGTATTCATGACTTTCCATAAAATAACAGATACGCATATCCTGATGTGCGGCGGTTCTATTAAGAGTCTTATCACTCCTATCCCGATGACGAAAATCATCACCGGACTGAACTGGAACGTTCAATGGAACTTCGTTTTTAAGAAGACAATCCCGTTCTTCTGGTATCCTGCACACACCATTACTTTCATGCTTCCGCCGGATATGCGCGTATTGTTTGCGGCATTGCTGGGCATTGTGCTGGGAGTATTGCTGGCAGTGGCGGCACGGAAATAGTTTTTTTATTACCTTTGCTTCCTGCTAAACGAAAATAGATGTATGAAACTATATAGTAAGCAGGAAGCAATCGCACGCATGAATATGCTGGCAGGCTGTTCAAAGTCGTTTGTCTTTCTGATTGATTATTCGCAGGAACAGGTTTATGTGGAAGAGACGGCAGAGGTCTCACCGGAGGAGTTGATATATAACCTGAATGGATTTACGAATGAAGCAGTTGCCGGTTTAACGGATGAATTGCTTTCGGAGAGTTTGCCGGAACAGATAGAATGGATCTCACAGCCTGTTTCTTTCCGGGAATATAGTCGTGCTTTCAGACATGTGAAAAAGAATATTCTTGCCGGAAACAGCTTTCTTACGAATTTAACTTGCCGGACTCCGGTACAAACCAATCTGACTTTAAAGGATATATATTGTAGCTCCCGTGCTTTATATAAAGTATGGGTAAAGAATCGTTTTGTAGTTTTCTCTCCGGAGATTTTTGTTCGGATAAAGAAAGGGATTATCAGCTCTTATCCCATGAAAGGTACGATAGACGCTACCCTGCACGATGCCGTACAAACCTTGATGAACGACGGGAAAGAAGCGGCGGAACATGCTACGATTGTGGATCTGATCAGGAATGATCTGAGTATTGTGGCATCTCATGTCCGGGTGGAGCGTTATCGCTATATAGATGTGTTGCAGACAAATCGGGGACCGATATTGCAGACCAGTTCGGAGATATGCGGTGAACTTCCAGAAGATTACAAACGGCAGTTAGGTGATATTCTTTTCAGTATGTTGCCTGCCGGCTCTATTACCGGAGCACCCAAAAAGAAGACGATGCAGATTATTCGTGAAGCTGAGGGATATGAACGGGGATTCTATGCGGGAATAACCGGATATTTCGATGGAGACAGTCTGGATAGTGCCGTGATGATACGTTTTGTAGAGCAAGAGGCGGACGGAATGTATTTTAAAAGCGGTGGTGGCATTACTTTCAAGAGTGACGCACACAGTGAATATGAAGAAATGAAACAGAAAATATATGTGCCGATTTATTGAAACGATACAAGTACGTGACGGTAAGTTGCAGAATCTTGCCCATCACAACCGTAGGATGAATGAGACGAGACAGGCGGTTTTCGGAATGGTGGATCAACTGGATATTCTGAATTATATAGAGGATTGCCCTGAAAGTGGTTTTTATAAATGCCGGGTAGTTTATGGCAGAGAAGTATGTGAAGTGACATTTTCCGTTTATACAATAAGGGCTGTACGTTCACTCCGGTTGGTAGGTTCGGATACGATTGATTATCGCTACAAAAGTACGAACCGGAAGGAATTGGAAGCATTGTATGCCCTGCGCGATAACCGGGATGATGTGCTGATTGTCAGAAACAATCTTTTGACAGATACTTCCATTGCTAATGTGGCGTTAGAAAAAGAGGGAGTCTGGTATACGCCAAGGACTCCCTTATTGAAAGGCACAAAACGTGCATTGCTGTTGGAACAGGGGGTACTGACGGAATGTGATATTCCGTCAGATGAGATTTCCTCCTATTCACATATCGCTTTATTTAATGCGATGATTGATTTTCAGTCTCTGGTTCTGGAGATTAACCGGGATACGGTTATTCGTATTTGATACTATCTACCGGATTATTTCTTGCTGCCCGATAACTGTTCAGGCATACTGTGAGCAGGGTGATGCAGACAGTGAAGAACAAAGGAAGCAGGAAATGAAGAATACCAATGTGTACATGGTAAGCAAATTGTTGCAGCCAATAATTCATCAGATAGCAGACCAGGGGTACAATGAGTATAAACGCTATGCCTATGTAGTACAGGAACGGGCGATTGACAAGCCATAATATTTGCCCGAATGATGCACCGTGAATCTTCCGAATTCCTATTTCGCGTATACGTTGCTGAATAGCATAATGGGTGATGCCGAATAGCCCGAACAGTGTTAGGAATAAACTGATTGATGCATACATCAGCAGGATGCGGGAAAAGTCGGTGACTTCCTGATTATTGGAGATCAGTACCTGATAAGGGTCTTCATAATTGAATGGAGTACCGGGGTATTTCTTCTCCCATAATCCGCGAAGATGATGGATAACTGCTGTGCGATCTTGTTCGTCAAACCGTAAGGTCAATGTGGTATAGTTATCTTGTGGCGTTTCGTGCAGAATCATTCTCAGTGGAAACACATTGTTTGTGAGCGAATATTTCTTGAAATCTTTCATGACACCGATAATAGTACCTTTCTCACTCTTTTCGGGCACGTATTTAGAGATCGGTTGTCCCACCGGGTCTTCTCCTTCGGGCACAAGATAGCGAATGAAGGACTCGTTGATGATGACCGGCACAGAGGTACGGAGTAATAAATGGAATGTTTGTTTGGCATCCAGCAAGTAGAAATCGTATATATCCAGGAAGTCCGGACAGTTTTCATAAAGTTCAAGCATCAGAAGGTCATTCTTCTCACCATTTTGGCGGGGAACGGCCATACTCATGGTATAAAGACCTGATTTGGACGGTACAACAGATTTTACTCCGGGGATGGATTTAATGTCTTCTATCCAAGTAGGTAAAGGGGATTGCCGGGAGTCGCCGATTCCAAACTCAACGATTCCTTTGTAGCGGCTTCCCTCCTGCTCTATCAGGTCCATTTGGCTACGGATTATCATAAAAGCACTTAGCAGTCCGATAGAAATCATGAATTGTAAAGTGACCAGTGCTGCTACAATGCGCTGTTTCTTACGACCTGTAAAGAAGCTGCGGTAACGGCTTTCGGACAAGGTCTGTATCTTCCGGCCCATGTATTCTGCCGGAACAACGGATAGAATGATGACAAACAGCAGGATAACAGGGAACACCTGAACGGAGAAAAGATAGGAGAACGACAGATGTGCGGATATGGTTGCATTGAATACTGCTAACAGGTCGCTCATCAACAGAATGGACAACAGGAATGCTGTAATCACCATCAGGAAAGTATCGGCAAAGAGTTGCTTACGGATTTGACGCTGGCTTGCACCTAAAAGGCTTTCAATGTGCAAGGTGCGTATTTGCTTCAATAAGCGTGAAAAACTGAGGTTGATATAGTTGAAGCAACCGATGAACAAGATTAATAAAGCAGATAACAGTCCGACGCTTAACAGGGTCTTTTGCCGATGCTCGATACACTGGTTGCTATCTTGTGTGGTAGTGGTAAAATAGGATTCCTGTAAAGTCTGGGTACGATAATACCCTTTGCCTAATAAAGTAGGAAGTTCGGTTGTATCGAAGCGTTGGCGAAAGGCGTTGAGGTCTGTTCCTTCTTTGAGAAGTATCGAACAGGTGGTTCCTTCGGGACTTTTTAGATGCGTGAGCAAGTCTGCCTGCAACATGCTTTGCGGTGGCAGGCGGAAGACGGCGGCGATACGGTAGGCACTTTTGGATTGGGGGATATCCAGCAGCTTGCCGAGGCAGTCGGTGGTACCGAAACAGCGTTCGGCCAAAGCTTGGCTGATGGCGATGGTTCCTGGGTGGGTCAATACTTCTTCTATTTTTCCTGCAAGGGTTTCGATGGGGATAAATAGAGGTAATGTGCTGTCCGCTGATAGCAGGTTCAGTTCGGAATATTCTTGGTCGTCCACACGGATTTTTGTGTGAGTGATAGCTTGTGTGCGTAGTGAAGCTTCTATCTCAGGGAATTGTGAGATGATTTCGGGGACAGATTCGTGATATACGAATGTTCCTTGCATTTCTTGTTGTGCGAATGGTAGTGTTTGTGTCAGCCGGAGGATGCGGTCACGGTTGGGGTTGTTATACTCGATGTTGTATTCGTATAGGACGAAGGCTGTCAGTAGGTTGGTGCAGGCGATACCGATAACCAAGCTGACAAGAGAGATAGTGACGAACAATTTGTTTCGCCACCAGCTACGCAGGACAAACTTCAGAATGTACATATTTAATATCTTGATATGTTATTTGAAAAGTAGGTCAATCTGCTACCCTGGGCTCGTCGAAAGATATCTTCTCTTAACACAAGGTTGTAGAGATGAGATTCTTCGATCTTGCCCAGGATGACAGGAATTGACTGAGTAAAGAAACGTTTACAGACTCACTTCTGTCACCACCTGTCCGTCGAACAGATTAATGATACGTCCTGCAAAACCGGCATCGTGCTGTGAGTGGGTCACCATGACGATGGTGGTTCCTTCTTTGTTCAGTTCATTCAGCAGTTCCATCACTTCCTTACCGTTCTTTGAGTCCAGATTACCGGTAGGCTCATCGGCAAGGATCAGCTTTGGATTGGCTACTACGGCACGGGCAATGGCTACACGTTGCTGCTGACCACCGGAGAGCTGCTGCGGGAAGTGTTTGCTCCGGTGTGTAATGGCCATGCGTTCCATTGCTGTTTCTACGCGACGTTTGCGTTCGGCGGAAGGAATGCCCATGTAAAGCAACGGCAGTTCGATGTTTTCGTATACATTCAGTTCATCAATCAGGTTGAAGCTCTGGAATACAAAACCGATGACCCCTTTACGCAGGCTGGTACGTTGTGCTTCGGTGTATTTGGATACTTCCTTTCCATTGAGGTAGTATTCTCCGCCCGAAGGGTTGTCGAGCAAGCCGAGGATATTCAGCAATGTAGATTTACCGCAACCGGAAGGTCCCATAATTGCGACGAACTCGCCTTCTTTCACTTCGATGTTCACATTGTTCAAAGCCCATGTCTGCACTTCTTCTGTCTTGAAGATTTTTTGCAGGTTTACTGTTTTAATCATAATAGTGATAATTTTAATTAGTAATATTGTTTATTCATTTTTTATTATCTCAGCCGGATTGATATGCATGATCCGGTAAATTTTGTATGCGGTGGTGAGGAATATCAGTAAAGCTATACTGAAGAAGATTGAAATGCCCCACCCCCATCCTTGTATGCATTGCACCGGAGTGTCATCTATTGATAGCAACATGATTCTGATCAATGGATAAGCAATAGCAAAGGCCAGCAAGAAGATAACCAGATAGGCTTTTCCGAAGATTCCGGCGATAATCCACGGAGTAGCTCCATTGATTTTGCGTATGGCAATTTCTTTCTGTCGGCTGACTGTATCCATAGAAATGGCTGAATAGATGCTTAGCACGACTAATAAGACGCTGATAACGGCCAGTACCGTCATCGCAACCTGGGTGATATATATAGATCCTTGGGTGGTTTGTTTATTATCGGCCAGCGTACGGATTTCGAGTGGCAAAGTGTCAGGAACATATTTCCGGCAGATATCAGTGATACGACGGACGCCTTTGTCGGAGCTTGTTCCGGGTGCAAGTTTAAAGTAGAAATTTCCGAAACTGTTGCCGGGAAAGAATACCGAACCGATGACTCCTTCTTTCTGTGATTCTTTATAGAGCGCTTTGAAGGTACCTATGATGCGATAACTCTGTCCATTAAGTTCCACCATACCTTGCACACTGTCTTTATCTAGTTGTTGTTTAAAGCTTTCGCTAACGTAAATGCATCCTTCCGCATCTTCGTCTACTTCTTTCCCTTGCATCGGAATATTTAAAAACTTAAAGTAGCTCGGAGAACCTTCCGTATAGAAAATCCGCGCTTCCGACTGGTCTGCTTTTTTGTAGGTGCGCATGAAGAAAAATCCGTTTTTCATATGGTCCATCATGGGGAGCATCCCGACGCATTCCGGTAAAGCCTGGATATCGGTTAATATCGGATTCAGATGTTGCCACATACGCTGGCTGTTTATATTCAGGGCGATAATGTCATCCTCCTCTTGGGAAGTAAGCGGGCTATAAGCATGTCCCCAAATTTCATCCAATACCAAATGGACACCGAGCGTGCCGCTTACGAAAAATATCGAAATGCTGAGTTGAAACCACATCATGACTGAACGGAAAATGTGGCGACTGCGGTTGTTATTGATTTGGCTGATAATGCTTACCTGCCGTAATCGGCGGATGGGAAACCATATCACCAGCATACATATAGGCAGGAGTGCGACATATATCCGGAATTGTACAGAGTAAATTGCAGCCAGTGAAAATTTGGGTAAGTCATGCATCGGTATGTATGTCTCGGCAATATTTATGGCTACTTCCGTCAGCATCAATGACAGAAGGAAAGCGATGGACATCATCCAAAATACCTCGGCGAAAAGAAGTAGAAACAGTCCTTTTATCTCCGAACCCATACATTTACGCAACGCCACTTCACGCTGGCGGTTGTAGAACATCTGGATTATGAATTTGAGGAAGTTTATCAGGCCTGAAATCAAGATAAGCGAAGCAACAAACAGTATAGCCAATTTTGCCTTCTCCCAAGCTTTATCTTGCCGCATAGTAAAGTATGCGCAAGGATGCACCGTATGCTCGTCCCGTTGCCACGCTACCGACTGCAAATTTTTGTTCAGGGTTTCTATATCTGTCTCAGGAGATAAATAGCCTTCTACACTTAATGCTTCATTAGATAAGATTTCATAAGAGAAGTAACAATCTGCTTCCCGAATGCGCAAGTCATTGTCTTTTACTACATTCACCACCCTGAAGTCTTGTATCGGGTTCTCTGATATGATTTTAGGATTAGAGAGATGTATGACTGATCCGATGGGATTTCTGTTACCATAGGCTTTGCGTACAAATTGTTGTGACAGGACCACTTCATCCGGTGCCTCGGGTAAACGGTTACCATACAATAATTTCCTGCCATTGTATGCGAAGTAATTGGCATTGATTCCTTTATAGCGTATCAGGAAAGGCAAATTGCGTTGTTCGTCATCAATGACTTCTATCTCTGTAGAGTTGCCATAAGAGTGGATAGTAACACATTCCAAACCATTGACTGTTTGTTCTTCCATCCGCTTCACTTCATGACTGCGAAAAAAGGGACTTTCGCTTTGGCTGACTTCTATCCTTAGCCGTCGTTCACAGTTGGGCAAATCGGCGAGCTTTTCCTGTTGCTGAACAAAAAAACATACCAAAGCGTAGCATACGATTCCCACCGCCAGGCAAATGGCGGAAATCAGACTGTGAGTTTTATACTTCAACAGGTTTCGGAGCGATATCTTCAAATAATGTAGTATCATTGTTTCACTTGCTATTCGTTTTTAATGATTTCTGCCGGATTGCTCCTTGCTATCCGCAAGATACGGAAAAGTATTGTAAAACCTGTAATAAAAGTAACAATCAAGAATATACAGAGCCAGAAAAGCAAACCGCAATCAAAGAATACTGTGTACATTTGTTTCCACAACATCAACACAACATATACAAGAGGAAATGCAATGATGGCACTACACAATAACAGAATGATATAAAGGTGGGCAAACAATAGGATAATCTGCGGAACATCCGCCCCATTTACTTTACGGATAGCAACTTCTTTCTGACGTCGTTCTGTATCAAGCGTGATGCTGGAGTATACACCTAATAGTGTGATAATGATGCTGATAACAGCAAAGAACAAAATGATGTCTTTCAGATTGTATTCAAGAGCTTGCGAAACATGGATATCATCCAGGAATGTTTTAGCCTGATAAGTTATATTTTCAGGAAGCATCTCGTGACAAACTTTCTCAATCCATTGAGCTACTTCTTTCTGCTGTCCAGGATGGCTCTTGATATAGCAATGGCCTATATAGACGGATGAATTATAAGGTAGGAAAGCATATCCACTACTTCGGTTATAGACATCGGCCTGAAAAGGTGTGGATATTCCACAGATTGTGTAGTCGGTATTACCGCTATACAAATTCATACCGATTACATCTTTCTTCTGCATCTCCTGCCAGACATTGTCTACCACAATATCTTTTTCCGTTTGAGGAAGTCTTCCTTGTTCCATGAGAATATTCATGAAAGAGAAGAAATTGGCGGGTACAGCCATGACACTAATATCAATCCAGGAGTTCTCATTTCCTTTTTCGGTTGTTAATCCATTGCCCGACATCCCTTGCATGTAACCGACATCCGATAGCAAAATTTCTTTCACTCCTGCATGTTGCTTGAAGCGCTCTATCATAGTCAGTTTTTCTTCGTTCTTCATGAAGGGATAATCCAACGGAATACTTAAGATCTCCGCTTTCTCTCGTTGGCTTAATGTGTGGAACAAGGTATTGGCTGTTTTTTCTGACTGCAGATATAAAGCGACTGTCAGGGATACGAATACCCAGCAAATGAAAAACTGGATACCCAGCATGAGGTTACGCCCCCATTGTTTCCCTCTGCATTTATTGTTTCCATAAATACCTGTTTGCACGGTGATACGACGAATACGAATGGAAACAGACAAACATATAATGGCGCAGAGTATGATAAGAAGAACGATATATTGCAGAGCATGTATTAAAAGCGTTTCAGTGGTAAAGGTCATTGCAATGCCTGGTAAAGAGAAATTCATGTGATTCCCCAATAATTCTATGCCTGATAATACCAGTATGGAAGATATGGATATGACGATCAATGACTGTGTGAACAGCAAGTAGAAAAGTTGTTTCCAGTTGCATCCTATCATTTTCATGATACTGTATTCCTTGGTGCGGTTGAAGAAAGAACCGATAAGGAAATGGAAAAAGTTAATCAGTCCTACTAATAATATCAGTGTACCGATAATTCCGGTCACTAACCCCAAGTAGGAAGCGCCTTGTTTCTTTAATCTGGCTCCCATGCTACTGGCAGTGACAGTGTAAGCTTCGCCATACAAAGTATAGGTATAGTCTCTTTTTGAGAATTGCTTTTCTAAATCGGTACATGTAGTTTGTGGTGATAACAGCACGTAGGTATTTGCTCCCGTCATGTTATGCCGTTTGGGACTTTGTAGAAGTCCTTCACTGTCGTTTACGGTCAGCATATCTATGTTTTGCATAAAATCTAAGCTATTGTTCAGAGGAATATCTTTCATCACTGCTTGAATGGTATAGACGATACCTCCTGTTTTCGGAGTGCTTTCAGGAGAAGTATTTAGTCTTCTCATGAGAGTCATGTGTTTACCGATAGCACTTTCTGCATTACCGAATATTTTAATGGCCATAGATTGGCTCAGGATGACGGAGTTAAGAGATTGGCTTGCCATTTTCCAGTGTCCTGCCACCATTTCCGGAGTGAAGATTTTATTGTAGCAAGTATCTATTTCAATCGTTTCAAGTTCATAAGGCAGCGTCTTTTCCGGAGATAACTCTACATAATAAGGACGTTCACGAGGATAGGTTACGGATGAGATAGCTTCCGTTTCTCCCAAAGCCCATGTGCGCAATTCTTCGGCCAGAGGAACCGGAGAACCTGAAAAATATCTGTCTGCCTTACTGTCATAGAGGTTTAATTCTGCTATACGATCATGATTAGCAAAACAATGGTCTGTGTTTTCTACAAAGCGACTGCAATATATGCAGACACAGAAGCAGAGCAAACCTACTGCCAATCCAATGATGGAAATGACATTTTGTGTCTTGTACTTACACAAGTTTCTGAATGCTATTTTGAGATAATGGAATATCATATTATATTATATTTATTTAATAGGTTTCAAATCCTATGCCAAAGTTGTAATATATTGTATATAAAATATATACATGTAAAAGAAACATTTAGGTAGTGTGCTATACTGCACATACACAGTGCGAATACGCACCATTTATTCACTCTTTGTCACTTCTGCCGGATTCTGCCGTGCAGTTTTAATAACTTGATGTAATATGGTGAATAATACTAAGATAGTTACAATGTTCAATATGATGATAAACAGATCTATACTAATATTGACATGATAGGCATATTGTTCCAACCATATTGACATGGCATAATAAGAGCATGGGAAAGCAATGATGGCTGCAACGAATACTAGTGCAATGTATTCCTGGAAAAACATGATGATAATTTCACTGATAGTAGCTCCCATCACTTT
Organism: Bacteroides intestinalis DSM 17393; assembly: GCF_000172175.1. NCBI lineage: Bacteria > Pseudomonadati > Bacteroidota > Bacteroidia > Bacteroidales > Bacteroidaceae > Bacteroides > Bacteroides intestinalis. Next base: position 23,387 of record NZ_ABJL02000008.1, read on the forward strand.
CCTAATAGCTATTTCTTTTTGTCTTTGGGTGATGATTGAAGATGAAATCGAGTATATACCAAATAAAGAGATGAGAATACAAAGGAAACTCAAAATTGAAAATAACTTGAATATTGCAATTTCTGACTTATTCAATTCCTGGATTTTATTGTCTACGGTTTGCGGTTCAGTATTGTATTCATTGTATTCCCACTGATGTTTTTGCGCTAATTCATTGATGGCCTTTATCGCATTTCTTTCTGTTCCTGGAACAACTTGAAAATAATTAATTGATTGCATCCAATTATGTGCTTGTGATATGATGGTGGGATATACTTCCGTTTTCATTCCTTGTGAATATAAGTCTTTCACCACTCCTATGATTTCATAATCACTATAGTGCCATTCAAGATCACCTTTTCTGAATATGCCAATAGGAATCCGTATTATTTCTCCAATAGGATGTTCAATTCTCATGGCAGTAACAGCACTTTGAGTTAATATGATTTTGTTCAGGATAGGTGAATTGAATATGTTTCTAGGTGTATTACTATTGGTTACCCAGTCTTCTTCACGGAACAGTCTTCCTTCAATGAGCCTGAAGTTAAATATTTTATCTCCGCTATTTTGGAGTGCCAGCCTTGCAAAACGGCTTTTTTTATCTTCTTCTGTCTGTCCATTCCATTCTACGCGCTCTTCAAAGCTAGTTATATTTTTACAAACTATATAATCTGAAGCTGTAGTGGTAGCCTTTATCATAGGCAACTGTTTAATTTCTTCCAACATATCATTGCCATTTTGCTCACGTGGATTGATGCGCATTTCAATAATATTTTGAGTGTCGAAACCTACATCTACATTATGGATGAAGCGTAACTGCATATATAATACTCCTGTTGATGTTAAGAAAAACAGGCAGATAACCAATTGTAAAGACAGACTTATCCGTCGGAATATATGGTGTCTATGGGGACGCACTTTGTTGACTAAAGATTGTTTGGTGGACACTTGAATAAATTGTATAATGGGGACTGTGAGAATGATTCCAATACATGACAGGGATATAAATGCAATTGCAAGGTATTCCAGCCAAAGAGTGTTTTTCTGAATGGAAATTTGGAATATTTCTTCGAAGAATGGAGTGAGTACTTCTATTAAGCATCCGGATATTAAGCAAGCCATTAAACCGTGAAAAAGAGCTTCTGTCATTAATTGTTTCATAAGAATAATGTCATTGGCACCAACTGATTTGCGTAATTTCACTTCTCTTGTTCTTTGATAATAACGGTTTAAGAATAGATTCAAAAAGTTAAATAGTACACAACATAGCAGCAGGAAAGTCGCAATTGTAAATGTACTAATGAAGGAATATGAGAATGATTTTTCAGATGCAAAATCAAAATGTTTCTTGTATATAGGAGTTATTTTGATTTTCAGTTCTTCGGGAGTCATCTTATGTTTCTCTAATAGAGATTTTAGATGTTGAGTGAAATCTTTATGTTTTTGGTTTTTCCGTAGCATTACATGGATAATGGCGTTGGCAAACCTCCATTCTTGTTCATTATTTATGTCATACTTGAACTGTTTCATTATGCGATATCCTGTGTAATGGAAAGAAGAATTAGAAGGACTATCGGCCATTATACCTACGATTCGCAGTTGCTGAGGATCTGCCAAATGTATGCCACGACTTCCTTGTTGCCTCAGGATGGAACCTAATGCTTCTTGGGGAGTTTTCCAAAATTGTCGTGCCAATGTTTCGCTTATAATAAGTTCATTTTCAAGCCTGGGTAAAGTACCATAAAGTATCTTTTGAGGGAAAATATTCATAAAAGACTTGTCTACCAATAGAAAAGCAGGAGATTTAATAATTTTGTCGTTTACTGAGTAATCTATTCCAGAATCTTCAAACGAGCAGGTTATGTCTTCTACTTCCGGACAATACTCTCGGATAAATGTTGACATAACGGGAGAAAGATATATTGAATGGGATGTCTCTGCTTGATTACAGACCAAGAAAGTGCGATTTGAAGCTGGATAAAAGTTATCATACGAAGTTTCGTAGTGCAACCAATAGAAACTAAAAATAAAGAATGCAATTCCCACTGCTAGTCCCATAATGCTTATTATGGATTGAAGTTTATATTTTACTAGATTACGGAAGGTTATTTTTAAATAATGTTGTATCATAAGTTTTACATATTATAGTTTATATATTATACTCTGATTTATTCACTCTTTATCACTTCCGCCGGATTCTGCCGTGCCGCCTGCCACACTCGCCAGCCGATACATGCAAAGATAATTATGGCTATGCCACCGGCTATGACTAAATATATCCAGGCTTTAATTGTGGTCTGTTCTATATAGTTTTCAAGCCAACGTTTCATCAGGACATACCCTATTGGGAATGCGATGACAGCCGCAATAATGAGCAGAAGTATGTATTCCTTTATAAACATAATTAGAATATTCCGGATTGTGGCTCCATTCACCTTACGAACGGCTATCTCTTTGCGTCTTTGCTCGCAACTCAAAGTAATCAGAGAAAAGATACCGAAAGCAGCAATAAGTACACAAACCATGGCAACAAAGCTCAATAACTTTATCAGTGCATCTTCGGACTTAAGATATCCGGCATATTCTTCTGCTGTGTTGTATAATCTATATCTCACTTCCGGATACTCCCGACTGAATATGCTGTCTATCCGGTTTCTCAGTTCTTTCCATTTACCATCATGAAACTTAATTAAGATTTGTCCTTTTCCTAAAGAAAATCCTATATCCTTAAGAATATCCACTGCAACCAAAGTATAGGGTTGCACCGGTTCTGTCGGTGCCGTGATGTGGAAGTCTTTAATTATACCTACAATGGTCCATGTTCTGCCCTTCTGATAAAGTTTCTTTCCAATCGGGTCGCTCATTCCAAGTGCTTTTACGGCCGATTCATTAATCATTATGCTATTCGTTTCTGTCGGCTTCACTATCTCCCCTTCCAGCAATTTCAGATTGTAGAAGGACACTGTCTTTTCACAATTCCACAGACATAGCATATCTATACTCTTCGCCGCATCTTCTTTTCCGTCCCAATTATCGAAAGTCTGTGAAAAGCCTGATGATTTAGGCAATAGGCAACAATGTCCGGTCACCACCTCCCTTGTACATGAGAATTGCCTGATCTTATCAGCAATGGCTTCAAAATCATTGTCCGGATATAAAAGATTGATAGAAGCTATATTCTTTCTTTCCCATCCTAAATCTACATTCGTAAGAAAATAGATTTGCTTCATCATCACTATTATGCAGAACGTGACAAGAATCCCTATCGCCAATTGGAATGCAATACTTATTTTACGGAGTGCGTACTTGTTTCCGCTATTTCGTATGCGCGACCGTCTGATGGCGAATGGCACTAACAGAAATAAAGACAGTAAAAGAATCCCTACAAAATAGAGAAGAGATTCTCCATAAATATTTCCGGATACCCCGGACATTTTCTTAAAGGCGGGTAAAGCCGTTTCAACCAAAGCCATCCCCAATACGCCGGATAAAAATATGATGTATAGGTACTCCACAGAAAGTAGAATAAATAGCCCCCCGATGGAGGAACCGCATACTTTACGCAGTTCTATTTCACGGCTACGTATCTTCATGCGAGTGATGAACAGAGAGAGATAATTGAACAGGGAACAAAGAATCACTAAACCTCCGGCCACAGAGAATAGTATCAAATAGTAGAATTGGAAAGATGGGTTCCTGTTAACTGATGAATAATGATACTCGTCGAGTGGTATTAGCCGGATACCCTCGAACACTCTGCGGGGATCTCTCGGATCGGCTTTTGTTTTATTTGCAGCAAGTTTCTTCTGAAAGGCTATCGGATCAGTCCCTTTACGTAACTTGATAATGATTTCGAAACTTCCATTATTCCAATCATTCTGCCAGCTGCGAAAGTATTCTCCCTGTCCCCAGTAACCGAATGACAGATTACTGTGATTGAGGCTTGAGAGAATGGCACAAATCGTCAGTGTATCGTCATTATAGTTTTTAACTTCTTTGCCCAGTACATTCGTTGAACCGAACAATTGCATAGCTACATCTTCAGTCAAGGCTATCTTGTCATTGGAATACATAAAGTCCATACTTCCTGATAGAATGGATATATTGAACATTTTCATGAAGCAGGAGTCTGCCTGTAGATCATTAGTTTCCACTGTCCGACCATTTGCTTTAAGATCTACTTTTTGTCCCCATCTGGTATAGGCGCATGCAGCTTCCACCTCAGGGAAATCGTTTTTCAGAACAGTCGATGCTGGGTATGGCATAGAAGTGGAATATCCGTTTACTCCAAATACACTTTCTTTGCAAAGAATATACATTCGGTCGGCTCCTTCGTGGTAAGCGTCATACGTCATCTCATAATGTATCCACAGGTTGGCAAGGGCGAAACAAGTGAAGCCTACTGCCAGACCAAAGATGCCGATAACACTTTGTGTCTTGTATTTCAGTACATTACGAAATGCTATCTTAAAGTAATGTTGTATCATAGTTTATATTTACTTATCTGTTGTTGATTCTTGATGACTTTTATAGGATTCTTAATACTTAATTTTCAAATCTTATGCCAAAGATATAACTGATTGTATATTAGGTATATATTAATTTCTTAAATATAAATTCGGTGTGCTATACTGCACAAAAATAGTGCATATTCGCACATTGTCTACATTGAACTCTCAATTATTGGAAAGGTTTTCAAAGAAGAGAGAATATATTGGGGATATAAATACTAAAGGAATATAGTATTAAATGTAAAGTTATTTGTTTATAAGTTATAGAAAACGTCTTTCACTTTTCTCTCAAAATTGTATATTGAATAATTTCGTAACGAGAAGTATCTTTTTATTATTTATTATTGTATATCAATATGTTATATCTTCTAAAAGGGAAAAATAGGGGTCAAAATAGGGTCAGGGTCACCTATAACCCCGAATCCCCACAACAGATGAAGAAGCATTTTAAGGGGATGTAAAGAAAAATGTGACTCTTAGTACTAATGCATTGAAATTAGTCCCGTCTACACTGGGTAATCTGCCGATGCATCTTTCTTCTTCCCTCCTTAAAAAAGAATGTTTCGTAGCATGTTCTCTTTTTTGTGTCTTAAATATTTGCATTAAGCAGGAAAGAAGACACAGACTAAAAAGAGGTAGTCAAAGAGACGGATCATATTAACTTCTTGTTTATAGTATTTACTTAATCCGGGATTGTTCGTATTGTGCAAAATGCTGTCATATTAAATCTATGTAGAAACACTTTTTTATTGGACAAGAATAATTGACAATCTTTTGATATACAGCAGTTTATGTGTTTTTGCTTGAAAAAACAACTATCAGGTGGGGTTATAAGTGACCCTGACCCTATTTTGACCCCTAAAATAGCTTCCAAAAATTTTTGCAAAGCTGTGTTTTTGTTTCTTTAATTTATCGACATATATCTTGATTATCATTTATCGTCTACTGAAAAAACATAGATACATCTTGTGAAAAGTATAAATGTAGGCGATAACAAGCAATGTGATTATGCAAAATAAGCAATCTTGTATTGCAGAACATTGCTTATTTTGCATAATCACATTACTTGCCAAGTTATAGGTCCATGCGTTTTATGTTTATGCTCCGTTTATTCACTCTTTATCACTTCTGCTGGATTTTGTCGTGCAGCTTGCCATACACGCCAGCCTATACTGAGAGTAATCACTATCATAATGCCCATAAATATAAGGATGAACGGCCACACTCCTATATTCACCTGACGATTGTAAGTTTCAATCCACTGTCTCATGATAATATAGCCGACCGGGAAAGCTATCAGTGAAGATATGATCAGAAGCAAAGTATATTCCCTAAAGAAAATACTCAGAATATTGCCAATTGTAGCTCCGTTCACTTTACGGACAGCTATTTCCTTCCGTCGCAGTTCGCAAGTCAATGTGACCAGGGAATAGATACCGAACACGGCTATCAGAATACAAACCAATGAAGAGAAACTCAAAAGGCCGGATAATGCGTCCTCTGATTTCAGGTATTTGTTGTATCGTTCTTCTTCACTATCCAAAAAAAGTTTGCGGTCGGGAAGTTCCGCCAGTTGCATCTCCTCAATACGGCGACGGCATTCTTCCCAGGTTCCCGGTTTATATTTGAAAAGTACGAAACAACGCGGCCACATATATTCCAATTTGTTTGTATTGACAAATATAGCATTAGGTACATCGTTTGTAGGTGCTCTGTAAGCACAATCTTTCACTACCCCTACTATGGTCATAGATTGGGTATTTTCTTCATTATAATAGATGCGTTTTCCAATAGCTTCTTCCGGTGTCCAGCCCATAGTACGGGCTGCTGTTGCAGTGATGTTCACTTCGTTGAGTTTTGATTTATCCGAGATCCATTCTCCTGCCAATAGCTTCATATTGTAGAATTTGAAGAAATCTTCTCCTGCCAAAAACTGGTCTATACTGATAGGATTATCTGCTGTTCCGTTCAGGCCATCCCATGAAGTTACCTCAAAAAGAGAATAAGCTCCCATACTGATTAGAGGCCAATAGACAGGTTTCACTATTTCTGTAACCATAGGCAGTTCCTTTACTTTTTCGACCCAAACATTCATATCCACATTCATCCAAATACTTAAAGATGCACGATTTTGATAATCAATACCTGTATTTACATTACGTAAATGATAGAGCTGCATTTGCATAATAGTTGTACAGAATATGAAAACGATGCAGACAATCAGTTGTAAAACAACGCTCCCCCTTCGAAAAAGACGTCCTATGGCGCTTGTGTGATGGAGCGTGTGTTGCAATGAACGGCGACGGAATATGTAGACAGAGAGCAGGGCAATGATATATGCCAATATAGACATGCCTGCTATGTATAATATGCAATAACCATAGATGGACATATCTGTATCAGCTATTCCGGAATAGTGTATAAACCAAGATTTGAGCAACTCAATGAAGCCCATTCCCAAAATGGACGCCAGCAAGATAGTAAACAGAAAATCCATGCAAAGCAACGCCAACAACGAATGTTCGGAAGCTCCGTTTACTTTACGCAGTGCCATCTCACGCTTACGTGAACGGAAACAATCGCTATAAATAGTCAGATAATTCACCAATGCGCAAAAGATGATAAGTACTCCCGTTATTGAGAAGTAGACAATGTAACGAAATTGTACGATTGTTTCGTCACCACGGACAAATTCATCCGCGTATCGTAATTGGGTAATAGGTTCCAGGTAGAAGCGTGTAAATCCGGTTTTACAGTTATATTTATCTTTCTTCATCTCTTCCGGAAAGTTACGGTTCATTTTTTTTATGAGTGCGTTGATATCTGTCCCGTGTTTCACTTTTATCAACATCCTATATCGACCGTTTCCCCATGAAGTGTCGTCACTGCTCATCCATCCCATAACAGAATATTTGAAATTAGAATGTTTCCCCCAGTCGTCTATGACGGCACTTATACGATATCCTTTCATGTTGTTGCCAGAAATCAATTCTTTCCCAATCACATCTGTAGTACCAAATAAATCGCGAGCCATCTCTTCTGTAATGGCAACTTCTTTCTCATTGGATGATGATGATAAGAAATTATTGTTGCCTTCTAAAATTTTTACATCCATCATCCGCATAAAAGTAGAGTCAGGCGCTATATATGGATATTCCGTCAACTGTTTGTTCTGCATCGTGAAAAAAGATTGCTGTTCGAATGCACACCAATCTTCTATTTCTGAATAAGAATTTTTTAAATACCCACCTAAAGCGTAGGGTACAAAGTTGTGATAATGTGTTCCGAAATGATTTTCATCCGTCCGTATCAGATAGATGCGATCCGCATCCCTGTGAAAACTATCATATGTCATCTCATATTGTATCCAGAATGTGGACAAGGCAAAGCATGCCAGACCTATTGCCAGACCGACAATACTGATTATACTTTGTGTTTTATGTTTCAGTATATTCCGAAAGACTATTTTAAGATAATGCTGTATCATGGTTTCTTTATTTTCTTTATTCTTCTTTCTCTTACTCGTATTTAATCACTTCTGCCGGATTTACATTGGCTGCTTTATAAATCTGCCAGATAATAGTCAACAATGATATCAAGGCTGTTGCGCCTATGCCTATAATAAATAAATCGGGAGTGATGGGTGCCTTATGGGCAAAGTCTTCTAAATAGAGTATTATCGCTCCGGAAGACAATGGAATAGCTATCAGTGATGCTATCCCCAATACTGAGAGATATTTTTTGATGAGTAAAGGATATATGTTCTTCCCTTGTGCTCCATTTACTTTACGCAGGCCTATTTCCCGATAACGCTGACGGATATCAAATAATGAAATGGCCAATAGTCCCAAGGATGATATAAGAATGGCAACTTTGGCAAACAATGAATAGATATCCACCACCCGCCGATCTTCATTGTACATGGAAGCTATCTCATCTTCTATCAGTTTATATTCGAAGTCAGTGCTTCCCGTAGCTTCTTCATATAATTTACGCAAGAAGTCGATAGCTTCTGCCCTCCGTTCGTGCGGATACGAAGCAGTAACAGTAATAAGCTCATATTTTTCATCAAAATATTCGATAATCATGGGAGCGGCGGACTGTGATAAATGCTTGACGTTGAAGTCTTTTATAACTCCTACGATTTCAACAGGAGGATTATACTCGGATGGAACATTACTGGAAGCCCAACTTTTGTCTTCACCCTGAAGTTTGTCACGCGTAATATCCTTGATGCCAAATACTTTTTTGGCAGATTCGTTGATGATACATTTAAAACTGTTTTTGGTAAACATTTCATCTATTGAATCATTCCATAACCTGCCTTCTAGTAGTTGGAATTCGAATAATTCCATAGAGCGTGGAGACATTCTGGCTCTTAGTACCGGTTTGAAACCATTCTCTGCCCGGTTAAGAGCGTAACGTGACGGCTTGAACTGGTGAAGCGGCATTGGTATCCTGCTCCAATGAGTAAATAATGTACTTTCACTCATTCGTTTGTTTACTAACTCTTTATTAGCCTGCTGTATTTTCCCTTCTTTCAAAAGATCTTCTTTCTCTTTCTCATGAAATGAACTCCCTCCTTTGAAAACATACATCTTGCATTCTATCACATCATGAGTACGGAAACCGAGGTCGGAATGAAGCATGTATTCAAGTTGCCGTACAAAGAAAAGCGACATGACAATCATATAGATAGTGATGACATATTGAAAGCCAAGAAAAAGCATGCGTGAACGGACAGAGAAATGCGTGGAAGAAAGTTCGCGCATGGAAGAAACCGGAGTGTTATGAGTAAATTTTATAAATGGATAAAATGTGGTTAGCAATGGAAGCACAAATAAAATAAGAAGAGATATATTCAGGTCAAACTTTAAATTTGAGTTCGTAGGAATATACATCTCATTGTAGAACAAATGTCTGGTAATTTCAATAATCAACCAACAAATAAACAGTGCAGCTCCTGAGAGTAGCATATTCTCAATGTATATCTGAAGAAAGATTTCTTTTCTACCTGCTCCATATACTTTCTTTATACCAAACTCCCTGGCGCGTTTGGACATGATGACTGTATAAATATTGGTAAAGTTTAGGATGCCTATAATACCTACCAGAAAGGCAACAATCCATAATACACGAATATAATCTTTATTTCCGTGTTGGGATAATGCTGACTTTTCATGAGAGGTCGTATAATAATAATCTGTCAATGGTAAATACTGGTAGTGCATGGTCTGGAATGTACTCCATTCGTCTCGTGGCTGTTCTTTATTGTATTTTTCATTCAATTTGGCAATGTCCGTACCCGGTGTCATAACTACAGCATAGTTCGGATTTGAAAACCATAATTCTTCCAGTTCGTCCGATAAAAACATGTCCGGTAGCCATGATGTTTTGGTTTCCTGAGTATCCAATACACCTACAATGCGGAACTTTCTTCCGACGGAATTTTTAAAAGTCACGCCTATAGGATTGGGTACTCCATTGAGGGAATGAAGCCAAAACTCTTTAGTTATGAGCGCATCGTTGGGGCGCTTTATTTTCCCACTCCCCATATAAATGGAATAAGGAAAAATACTAAAGAATGTACTGTCTATGGACAGGGCATTTACAGTAATTTCTTGTTTCCCAAAATCCATAACCAAATCGGTACATGGAGTGAATGACGCATAACGTTCTACTGCCGGATCCTTCTCTAAGTCAGATTGGTATCCGGACAGTTCTTTGGTGCCGTCACTGATAGAACGTTCGATAAAATAAATCCGTTTGTATTCCGGATAACAGTGGTCTACTGTATTCTCCTGATGAATATATCGTGTTATGGTAAATACACAGGCAAGACTAATTGCTAACCCTATGAAATTGACAAAGGTATACACCTTAAATCGCAATAGCATGCGTATGGATAATAAGATTTGTTTCATACTCTATGTGTTTTTATTCTGTTTTCATAATCTTTGCCGGATTAATGCGTGCAGCCTTATTCACCTGCCATAACAAAGTGCCCAATGAAATGCCCGCAACAGTTAGTATGGCAATCACATATATGGATATACTGACAGGTGCTTTAACAACGAAATCCTTTGTATAAGTATCTATGAGATAGTAAGATAATGGTGCGGTAAGCAGCGTTGCCCCTCCTATCACCCATATATATTTGCGAAATAAAATTGAATATAAATTCCGTAACTGCGCTCCGTTTACTTTCCGGATAGCAATCTCGCGATATCGTTGGCGAATATCGAACAGAGAGAGCCCAAATAGCCCCAAAGCCGAAACAAAAATGGAAATGGCGGAGAAAAGCGTGAAGACAGTTGACACACGCCGATCTTCGCGATACAGTGCCTGCACATCTTCTTCCAGCCAGTGATGGTCAAATTCTTCGGTATTAAAAATCTCTTGTCTGATCTTTTTCAGATAAGAGATGAGCTCTTTCTCTTTTCCGTTTTTACAGGCTATCTGGTATTGCGAACCACCTGCCTTGGGAGATACCATAAATACAAGAGGCTTCTTACCAGCAGTAAGGTGTCCGGTGTAGTAGTTTTCTACGACTGCTTCTACGGGCATCAGAGATGTTCCGCCTTCTATAATATTTCCATCCATGCCCATGGAAATCCAAAGTGCTTTCTCTCCCCTGACAAATGCTTCATCACGTTTCGTATAGCCGAAGGCTTTCATGGCAGCCTCGTTCATGACTACCAGATATTTATTGCGTCCTTCAATTTTATCGGGCAATGCATTTTCTTTCATCCGTAGCTCATAAAATTTGAAAAAGTCAAGGGGTACCCACATCAGCATCATATTTTGTTTCACGTCTTTATCATTTATAAGAACGGATGTGCCTGCGCCTCCTGCTCCTAAGATGCCACATTGTGACGGTTCTCCACGAAACCACTGTTCGATGAAGGGACATTCTTCCAGCTTTTGCTCAATGCTCTGAGCATCTTGCCAGTGTTTCTTTTTCTGCTCTTCACTCTCTAAATACCAAGTTTTGGAGAGAGGTACTAGATTAGCATACAATATGCCCTTTGTCCGAAATCCCGGAGGAGTATCTTGCAAAAAGTGAAGGTGACTGCTGAAATACAATGATAGTATAATAAGCAATAGAGTGATGCTATACTGTATAAATAGGAAGGCTGTGCGGGTTGCAACAGACTGGCGTGATCCTCCGATGGAGCGTATAGATATGATGGGTGGCAGATAATTGTATTTGATAAAGGGATAAATAGTGGTAATTAATGGTAGAAGAACCCAAACAGTCAATGACAGTTGCCAGTCAAAAGCTGTATAGGGAATGTCACTTTCAAGCAACCGATTGGCATATCCGGAGAATATCTCAATGAAAAACCATGCCAGTAGCAAGGCGATGGATATCATTAATGCATTCTCTGTCCATAGTTGCACGAAGAGAGTGCGCCCCTGCACACCGAAGACTTTCTTCACACCATATTCTTTAGAACGCCTTAGCATGAAGACCAAATAGATATTGACAAAGTTTAATATGCCTGCCAGTAATAACAACAAGCATACTCCTGTGAGTATCAGAATGTGGGAACGGCTGCTGTAATGCCATATCTCGGGATCATCGCCGGAAGCCGCCAATTCTTTGTTCCAATAAAGTTGGCTGACAGGTAGGAAGTTATACCGTATTCTAAACCCCTGTGACGTCTGGCGGTAGACGTTACTGGAAGCATTAATGGCATCCACATCGACTCCGGGCATAAAGCGTAATAGTTCCACATACATTCTGCTCCATTCTCTTCTTGTTTTAAGATCCAGGTTTACTACAATGTCAAATGTCAGTGAGGATTTGCATGCCGGTTCATCCAATATGCCGCAGATAGTGAGATGTTTACCTCCGGAATACTCCATAGTCTTTCCTATCGGGTCTTTTTCTCCAAATACACGTTTAGCGAATTGCCGGGTGACAAGAGCCTCTTCCGGTGCTGCCATGCGTTTACCCTTTAGCGGATAATTAAAGAAATGGAAGAAAGCTGTATCAGCAGCCAATAGCTGGACAGCATAAGGCTTTTCATCAATCGTCACATTATCATTGCAGGATGTAATGAAGTAACTCCTTTCTTTGACGGCCTCAGGCTGAAAATAAACAGTGTCTGCTCCGCTATCTGGTCCTACACTGCCTGGGAATACGTTGCCATCTATGTCCCGAAGTGGAATATAGACATTTTCAGCATCCGTACAATGTGTGTTTACCCGGAGTTCCAAGTGAATGTAGCGGACTAATATGATAGTACATGCCAGACTAAGTGCCAGCCCGATTATATTAATAATAGTGTATGATTTTGAGCGTATAAGGAAACGCCAAGCGTATTTAAGTGTTTTCATATTTTTCAAGTATAATGTGTTTTTTATTCACTTTTAATCACTTCTGCCGGATTCTGCCATGCAGCCTGCCATATCCGCCAGCCGATACTAATGCAAATGATTACAATAACTACGATCAGAATTATTACATAAATCCACCAATTGATAGAAGTCTGAATGACATATCCTTCCAGCCAATGTTGCATGACGATATAACCCGCCGCAAAAGCAACAATTGCAGCCAATGCCAGTAATATCATATATTCCCGGAGGAATATACTGATAATGTCCGAAATGGTAGCTCCATTCACTTTACGGATAGCAATCTCTTTGCGCCGTTGTTCGCATGATAGATTGACTAAGGAAAATATTCCGAAGACTGCAATAATTCCACAAACAATAGATGCTACGGTTAACAGCTTCATCAAGATATTCTCGGAAGCGGTAGCTTCTTCTATTATATGACCTACGCTCCGTGACCACATGTAAAAATCAGGATAACTTTTCTTTATATGATTGTTAATAGCCTTCAGAACGTCTTTATATTCCCCATGATACGTATAAACATACTGTTTCCGGGGAGGAAACTTCGATACAGTATATATAGCCGGCAAAGCCTGCGTGATGGGTGAAAGGCGGATATCTTTCAAAACACCGGCTACCACATAAGATTTATGAAACTTCTTTCCAACAGGGTCTTTCCAACCCAGTTTTTTTGCTAATGATTCGTTTATCAGTATGTCATTAGGGCTGGATGACTCATCCGGGAAAATACCGGCCACTAACTGTAATCCTAATAAATCGAATGTTTCTTTTGAAATCTGGAAATCATTGACAGCTACTTCTTTATCTCCCGGTTGTTTGCCATCCCATTCTACGGCTGTAAACATAGATTGGGATAATCCCGGTAAGGGGAAATTTGAGACTTCCCGAAAATCAATGTCCGGAATTTCTTTCATTAGTTTTACCCAATGTTCTTTATCACTGTCAGGGATACCTTCAAGATAGGCCACATACTCTATATCAGTATTGGTGACTCCCATGTCGGCAGATGTACGCAGATGATGCAATTGTTTCATCATCATTATTGTACAAAATATAAAACCAATACTGACCACCAATTGAAACCAAACCCCTATCCGTCGGTAGAAGGTAGAAAAGCGACGGGTGATAGCGGAAGATATAGCCGACTGTAATGTAAAACGCCGTTGAACCAACAAGGTGAGCCAGGCAAAAAGTAGAACGGTTCCTATGACGATTGACATATAGATAAGCGTCTCTTTATAAAAAAAGAGATTATTCTCTTCAGTGATGTAAGACCAGCGCTTGAATATGGGGAGAGAAACTTCCACCAATAAGAAGCCGACAGGAACTGAAGCCAGCAGTAGTAATACAATCTCAGACATCAGCAAGGCGACCAGACTTCTTTCCGATGCTCCATTCACTTTACGGAGTGCCCATTCACGCTGCCTCATGCGAATGCGTATCAGGTAGATAATGAGATAGTTGGATAGTGCTCCCAAAACGATTAGCAGGCTGATCAGACAAAAGAGGCGGACATATTCTATACGGATAAATATATTGTATTTGGGATGTGTATAATGATATTCCGTTATAGGAGTAATGTGAACAGGATATTTCCGTATATTTCCTTTCATATCGACTTCTATATCTTTTAGCTTTTTACCCAAAGCGTCCATGTCGGTACCGGGAGCAACGCGAAACAAGGTAGTTCCGGATGCATAGCCCCAGTCCAGATATTCCGGGGCTTTTCGCCTTGAAATCACGTCGAATTCATAATTAGAATGTCCTTTCCATTTTTGAACCACGGCAGTAACAGTCATTTTCTTATCAAGCGGAAACTCCTTGCCAATAGGTGATTCCTTACCGAAAAGCAAGCGGGCAGCTTTATCGCTAATGGCTATCTCATCGGCAGTATTGTACAAAAACTGCAAACTGCCTTCCAATACCGTAACCGGAAACATGGAGATAAAAGCACTGTCTACCGATATCATGGTCCAATGCCTGTTCTGATCATCGTTATACTCTGTTGTGAAGTTTGTATAAGTCGCAACTTCTATTTCAGGAAAGGTATTGACCAGATGAGGGGCCAGCAAAAGAGAAGTCGTAGTTGAGAAACCACTGGTTCTAAATACGGAAGGAACACTTGCCACATAGACTCTGTCGGCTCCATCATGGAAATTATCATAACTTTGCTCATAATTCATCCACATGCCGGACAGGGAAAAGCTGACAAAACCTACGGTTAAGCCAATAATGCTGATCAGAGTCTGCATTCTGTACTTCAACAGGTTTCTTATTGCTATTTTCAGATAATGTTGTATCATGTATTTGTTCTTTACTTTAATATTAGCTCTTCCGCTTCGCCAAAGTTATCATATCCTGTTGTAATAACCCAATCTCCGGGTTGCAAACCGTCTGTAATCTCGTATTGCTGCGGGTTCTGGCGCCCGATGCTGAGAGGAACACGTGTAGCTTTGGTTTTGGATGCATTCAGTTTGTATATCCATTGTCCACCGGTGGATTGATAGAAGTTGCCACGAGGGATAACAATAGCCTGTTCCGGTTGCCCCAATTCTATTTGTACGCGGAAACTTTTACCTACACGTACGTTGTCAGGCATTTCTCCGGTAAATACCAAGTCCACATCGAAAGTGCGGTCTTTTACTTCGGGCACTACTTTGGTGATGCGGAGTGGATATTTGCGTCCTTGATAGTTAATAGTAGCGGGAAGCCCTGTTGTGATGCGGTCTATGTAGTATTCGCTAAGAGAAGTGTGAATTTTATATTGATCTAATACCTTGATTTCTGCAATGCCTTGGTTGGATGCTACTTGTTGTCCAGGGGTGACTTTTACAAAGCTGAGCTGCCCGGCGACGGGGGCCTTAATTATTAAATTGTCCAGTCGTTCGCAAGCACGTTCATACTTCTTGCGTTCGCGTTCCCGGTCATTATGGATCAAGTCCTTGCGAATAATGGCAACGACGGAATCCTGACGTAAACTCTCGCGTTGTAACTTTGCCTTCTTAACATTATAATTGTATTCATCTTCGGCAACTTCCAACTGAGCTTTGCTTTTAATTCCCATTTTAAACTCTTCCTTATCGAGATTGAAACTTTTTTGAAGACGAGCTAACTCATAGTTGGTCTGTAAAGTTTGTTGTTGAAGGGTCAGGCTCTTTTGCTCCATTTCAATCTCTTTCTCACGGAAAGAAATCAGTTGCTTTTCCAGATCATCGCGTTGCTCTTCGATACTATGTATCAGATCGGGATTTTCGAGTACAAGGATCGTATCTCCTTTCTGTAACAGGCTTCCCTCCTCGCCTATAATGCGATCTACGCTTCCTGATTCACGGGCATTAACGATAATGGTAAGAATGGGCTGGATAAGTCCTTCCACGTCTACATATTCCATGAACTTATCATTCTTAACTTCAGCAATCTGTACATTCTCCTGGTCGATGCGCAGTTTGCTGGGGCCGGCAGAAAGAATGATAACGTAAATGATGAAAGCAAGGAATATAATTCCTCCTGCCAAATAATAACGGTAGCGAATGTACCAGGGCTTCTTTTCAAGTTTAATATCCATAGTGCTTTTATTGTTTTACAATTTATGATCAGACGTATGATATGACTTTTTATTTCTTTATCATTGCATCCATTACTTCTTCTATTTTCTCAGTTTCCGTTAGCGGGGCATCTTTTTCAAAATCATAAAGTGTCAGGCTGCGGAGAGTATAGTACAGGCTCCAGTAATTATATAATGCAGTTATATAATTACGTCGTGCAGCATCCTTTTCGCTGATAGAAGCGTTGAGGTCAAGTACGGTTGATTTACCTAAAATATAGAGCCGTCGGGCTACATCCGCGCGTCGTTGCGCTGTTTCATCCGTGCGGGCAGCAATGTGTACGCGCTGGGATTGCAGATTGAATTGTTTTACCAGTTTGCGGACATTCAATTCAAAGTCTGTTTTATCTTGTTCTACCTGAGTGTAAGTTAAGTCACGGTTAGATCGGGCTACCCGAATCTGCCCTTTCCCACGTCCCCAGTCTAATATAGGCAGACTAATACCAAGGGTAACATATTGTTGATCCAAAGGGTTATGATAGGCATCTTTAAGTTTATCTCCAGTCTGTGTCAATCCGAAACGGAGGTAAAGATCGGCTTTCAGTCCGGCATTAGCGCGGGCATTAGCCACTTTGCTTTCACTTTCCAGTTTGCGACGTTGCATGTTCAGTATATCCGGACTATTTTGGCGTGCTGTGATTAAAGCGGCATTCAAGTCTATCTGAAGATTGGGTACATGGTCGCTGACATCGACTTTAATCAATACATCCTCTTGGATACCAAGGTATGAGCGAAGCTCCTGCATACAGTTTTCCACTTCAATATGGGCATTCATACGATTGGTCTCTTCTGTCAGTTTATTCAGTTCCAGTTGCAACATCTCATTTTCGGTAATAGTACCTATATTATAGCGTCCTTGTGCATAGGTATATAAGGTATCTGCATTGGCATAGTTGGTAGAAGCTATTTCATAGTTACTTTGTGCTGTGGCAAGGGCAAAGAATTTTTGTGTAGCATTAGCGGCTACAAGCTCCAGAGTTTCTACATAAGTCTTTTTGGCTTCCCGGTAACGTAATGGTTCGATACGACGGTTCCATTTCAGACTGTTGTATCCGAAAAGCGACTGACTGTAGCCGATATTTATAGGTGATGTCTGCCAGGAAGTAGAGTGATCGCTAAACAAGTCAAGACGTTGGGCAGAGGTCTCCACGAACAATGTACCGCCTGTCCATGGAATATTCTGCGTCAAACTTAGAGTCAGGTCGGTACTCAATAGGTTTTGTTCTACAAACTTTACACTACCGTCGCCCATGGTGACTTTGTTAATGGCACGGTTGAGATAAGGATCGGAAGTCAGTTTCAGAGCAGGCAGATAGTTAGCCTTATAATATTTGTAGTTCCAATAAGCCGAGCGGAAGCTATGTTGGGCAGTTTGTGCATCAGGCGATTGTCGGCGAGCACGCTCTATGGTTTGCCCTAAGGTCAATTCCATGGTATGTTCTTGGGCAGTAGCAGTTACCAGACTACCGCAGGCTATCAATGATAAAAGTATATTTTTGTACATAGTATATTCCTTTTAATAATAGATATTCAAATCTTGTGCCAAAAATATAATTAATTGTTATATAGTATATTACTTCAGAGAAAGGGAATCTTACTCTGTGCCATACCGCACAAAAATAGTGCGTATACGCACACACAACACATTGATATATTACCTATCTTTGCTGACAACTGATGATAGAAAAACAATAGCTTTTATGGAACAATTAGGAAAGATACTGATAGTAGACGATAATGAGGATGTGCTTTTTGCCCTTAACCTTTTACTGGAACCTTATGCAGAAAAGATAAAAGTAGCAGTAACCCCTGATCGTATTGAACACTTCATGACGACTTTCCAGCCCGATATAATATTACTGGATATGAATTTCAGTCGCGATGCTATAAGCGGGCAGGAAGGTTTTGAGAGCCTGGAACAAATCTTGCGTATCGATTCTCAGGCAGTTGTTATTTTCATGACAGCATATGCAGATACGGATAAAGCAGTACGGGCAATTAAAGCGGGCGCCACCGATTTTATCCCCAAACCATGGGAGAAAGAAAAACTGCTTGCTACCCTCTCGTCCGGTATCAAGTTGCGTCGTTCCCGATGTGAAGTGAATCTGCTGAAGGAACAGGTGGAAGTTCTTAGTGGTGTGGGCAGTAGCGTAGAAGAATCTATAATTGGTGAATCAGCTGCGATGCAAGAGGTGTTTACGACAATAGAGAAATTACGCGATGCAGATGCTAATATTCTTATTCTTGGTGAGAATGGAACGGGTAAAGATGTAATAGCACGTTTGTTATATCGCTGTTCGCCACGCTATGGCCGCCCCTTTGTAACGATTGACCTTGGAAGTATTCCTGAACAATTATTTGAAAGTGAATTATTCGGTTACGAAAAGGGAGCATTTACTGATGCCCGAAAACCGAAAGCCGGACGTATGGAAGTGGCAACGGGAGGCACGCTGTTTCTGGATGAAATCGGTAATCTTTCATTGCCTATGCAGGCCAAGCTACTGACGGCCATTGAAAAACGACAGATCAGCCGTTTAGGCAGTACGCAGTCTGTACCTATCGACGTGCGTTTAATTTGTGCCACGAATGCAGATATCCGCCATCTGGTGGAAGAAGGGAATTTCCGGCAAGACTTACTCTATCGTATCAATACGATTGAACTGCACATCCCTCCATTGCGGGAGCGAGGGAATGATATTATCCTCTTGGCAGACCATTTTCTGCAGCGCTATGCCCGTAAATATCAGAAGGAAATGCGGGGCTTGACGCGTGAAGCAAAAGCGAAATTACTGCGTTATCCCTGGCCGGGAAATGTGCGTGAGTTACAACATACGATGGAGCGTGCCGTAATTCTGGGTGACGGTTCGTTGCTTCGTCCCGACAATTTCCTGTTTCAGGCTTCTTCACCCCGTCCTAAGAAGGAGGAAGAAGTACTCAATCTGGAGCAATTGGAACGGCAGGCTGTAGAAAAGGCTATGCGATTGAGCGAAGGGAATATGACGCGGGCCGCGGAGTATCTGGGAATCACGCGCTTTGCATTGTATCGGAAGATTGAGAAGTTGGGATTATAGTTTAATTAAATTCTTCATTCAAACCATTTATTATGAAGCGGTATTCCTTAATTGTTATCTTGCACATCTGTCTTCTGGCAGTACTTTCTGTAGGCGTCTATGTGTTATTTTGTGCAGACTTGTGGTTTAGTATGCTTATCACATTCTTGTTTCTTTTGGGGACGGGTATACACCTTTATTATATACAGATGAAACAATTGCAGATGATACGTCGCCTGACAGGCAGTTTGCGTTATAATGATATGACACAGGCTTTCCATCCACCTTATAAAAATAAGCTGATGACAGAGATGGCTGTAGAATTATCAGAAACCCTACAGGCTTTTCGTGCCCGTTTACTAGAGGAAGAAGTGAAACACCAGTATTACGAAAGTCTGTTGAATAAAGTGGATACCGCTGTATTAGTGACTGACATGTCCGGGCGTATCGAGTGGTTGAATCGTGCTGCTACTGCTCAACTGGGGCAAGATCCACAGTTGCCGTCCGAATTCTTGAATCTTCCCTCAGGTGAAACACAAGTCATGCGTATTCATCGGAATGGGGCTACTTTGGAAATGGCCGTAGCTACTACCCTTTTCGTAGCTCGTGGCATGGAAAGGCGCCTCATTAGTTTGAAGAATATACATTCTGTATTGGAACGAAATGAAATGGAAGCCTGGCAAAAACTAATCCGTGTACTCACCCATGAAATCATGAATTCCATTACGCCTATCATCTCTCTTTCCGAAACATTGAGTGAGCGTGGAGTGCCTGTGGCATTAAAAGACGCAGGAGGCGAAAAAGAATATGCCGTAATGCTGCAAGCCATGCAAACTATTCATCGGCGTAGTAAGGGATTGTTGGGGTTTGTAGAAAACTATCGTCGTCTTACCCGTCTCCCCGCTCCCGTCTGCGCGAGTGTATCAGTTCGGGAGCTGTTTACTGATTTGCAGAAACTCTTTCCAGACGAAACGATTCATTTTGAACTTCCACCTTCAGAGAAAATATTGAATGTGGATCGTGCCCAGATAGAACAGGTGCTTATTAATCTGCTAAAAAATGCCCGTGAAGCATCTGGCCGTCGCGAAGAACCCAGAATTGAGGTAAAAGCTGCTTTTGCACCCAAAGTGACTTCTTCTCTGACTTCCTGGCGTTGTACTATTACTGTTCGGGATAATGGTGAAGGTATCTTACCCGAAGTACAGGATAAAATATTTGTTCCGTTCTTCACGACGAAAACTGCCGGTTCGGGTATTGGACTCAGCCTTTGCAAGCAAATTATGAATCAGCATGGGGGAAATATTTCTGTTTATTCGGAAGCGGGAAAAGGTAGTTGCTTTACTTTACAATTCAGTTAGATGGACATTGCATCTCAAAAGGTTGTTTTGAGTCTATTAAAAAATACAAATATTATATAATCGTAAAAAATCTGTGTCGATATTTTATTGCTTTTAACAGCTACTAATTTTTCCATTATTTATTTTTGCAGCCACACAAATCGATAACTCATATTTAATTAACCATAAAATTCTATATGATTATGCGAACTAATTATTTGCTGCTATTAACCATTTTATTGGGTTTGATCCCCATGAATTACACACACGCCTCTGATTCTGTACCAAGCGTGTTTCTTTATTCTCCTTACACAAAGATTTCCGTTTCTCCGGGAACGAGCATTGACTACAAAATTGATTTAATCAACAATTCGGATGCACCGGTCAATGCCGATCTGTCCGTAACAGGACTACCTGCAAGTTGGAAGCGTGAGTTAAAATCCGGTGGTTGGAATATTAACAAACTGGCAGTTTTGCCTAATGAAAAGAAAGACTTTAACTTGAAATTGGAAGTACCACTGAAGATAAATAAAGGTAGCTATAATTTCACAGTCTTCGCCGGAGATTGCCAACTTCCTCTAACAGTCACTGTAGCCCAACAAGGTACTTATCAGACTGAATTTACTACTGACCAGCCCAATATGCAGGGAAATTCTAAATCCACATTCACCTTCAATGCCGTACTGAAAAACCAGACTGCTGATCAGCAGTTATATGCTTTGATGTCCAATGCACCCAGGGGGTGGAATGTTATTTTCAAACCTAACTATAAACAGGCTACCTCTGCACAAGTGGAAGCAAATGCCAGCCAGAATGTATCGATAGACGTCACCCCACCCGCCAATGTAGAAGCCGGAAATTATAAGATTTCAGTACGTGCGGTTGCTGGCAATACATCTGCCGACCTGGACTTGGAAGTAGTGGTTACAGGTACCTATCAAATGGAACTGACCACTCCACGAGGATTGTTGAGTACTGAGATTACTGCCGGAGATGTGAAGCGCTTGGAACTGGTAGTCAGGAATACAGGCTCTTCTTTACTAAAAGATATCCAACTTTCATCCGGTAAACCTACAGATTGGGAAGTTTCTTTTGAGCCGGCTAAAATAGAGATGCTGAAAGCCGGAGAAACAACTACTGTTACGGCTGTAATGAAGGCTTCGAAAAAAGCCTTGCCCGGCGATTATATTGCAACCATGGAAGCCAGAACTCCCGAAGTGAATGCTACCGCACAATTCAGGATTGCAGTAAAAACACCTATGCTTTGGGGGTGGGTAGGAATATTAGTTATCGTTGTAGCTGTGGGAGGTGTCTACTATCTATTCCGAAAATATGGAAGGAGGTAATTATGGGCGAACAAGTGATTGTACTTACCGATTTGACAAAAAAATACGGTAATTTCACTGCTGTTGACCATATTAGCCTGTCAATCTGCAAAGGAGAGATCTTCGGATTATTAGGTCCGAACGGTGCGGGAAAATCCACAACTATCCTGATGATGCTGGGGCTGACGGAGCCGACTTCCGGCAAAGTGGAAATTTGTGGAATAGACTCCACTACAAACCCTATTGAGGTTAAGAAGAGAATAGGTTATCTTCCCGAAGACTTAGGCTTTTATGATGAAATGACAGGATTGGAAAACCTTGTCTATACAGCACTTCTGAATGGTCTTTCAAAGAGGGAGGCTGAGGAGAAAGCAAAGGAACTCATGCAGCGGGTAGGGCTTTCCGAACAGGCAAACAAGAAGACTGGAAAGTATTCCCGTGGTATGAGGCAACGTCTGGGATTGGCAGATGTACTGATTAAGAATCCGGAAATCATAATCCTGGATGAACCGACATCGGGTATCGATCCTGCCGGAATTCAGGAATTTATTGAATTGATTCGTAATTTGAGTAGAGTGCATTCTTTGACTGTATTGTTTTCTTCCCATAACTTGGATCAGGTGCAGAAAGCTTGTGATCGTGTGGGTTTGTTTAATCACGGAAAATTATTGGCACAGCTTGATCTTGAGGAGATGGAGGGTAAACAGGTGGAACTTATTGATGTCTACAATGATTATGTAAAGGAAGGAGGTGAGAAACATGAACAAAGTTGAGCAGCCTTTCTGGGTTATTGTGAATAAGGAAATCCGAGATCATGTACGTAGTTGGCGCTTTATTATCTTACTTGCCATTATTACACTAACCTGTATGGGAGCTTTGTATACATCACTCACCAGTATGCGCGAGGCTATCAAGTCAGGTGGTGTGGAAGATACTTTTTTCTTCCTGAAATTGTTTACTGTATCGGATGGTACGTTACCTTCCTTCGTTTTATTCATTAACTTTTTAGGACCGTTGCTAGGCATTGCTTTGGGATTTGACGCCATGAATTCGGAACAGAACAAGGGAACGTTATGCCGCATATTATCACAACCGATACATCGTGATTGCATAATCAATGCCAAATTTGTTGCTGCATTGATCGTGATTACAATTATGCTGTTTGTATTAGGGTTCCTGGTGATGGGTGCCGGATTGATTGCTATTGGTATTCCACCCACGCCGGAAGAATTTGCCCGTATCATTTCCTTTTTGGTCCTCAGTGTTTTCTATGTAGGGCTTTGGTTGAATATGGCGATACTGTTTTCACTTTGTTTCCGGCAAACGGCAACTTCAGCCTTGGCTTCTTTGGCAATATGGTTGTTCTTTAGCGTCTTCTATACGATGATTGTCAACTGGATTGCCAAAATGTTGATGCCTTCTGATATGATGTCTCCTTATTATGCCATTGGCTATCAGAAAATAGTTTGGGGTATAACGTCGTTGAATCCGTGTGAGTTATTTAATCAGGCAACTTCTGTATTGTTGATGCCGTCTCTCCGAAGTTTGGGACCATTAATGATGGAGCAGGTCCAAGGGGCTATACCCAGTCCTCTCCCATTGGGACAGAGTTTACTGGTTATATGGCCACAGTTGACAGGATTGATTGCAGTTACAATACTTTGCTTTGCCCTTTCTTATATTATATTTATGCGTAGAGAAATTCGTTCAAGGTAATTGATTGGTTGGGGTAAGAAGAAATCCCTGACGACTTTAAATATATAAAGTATCGTCAGGGATTCATATGTTGTAGTTTGTATTATTTCTGCCTTACATACTCTAAAGTGTATCCGTAGTTAGAACTCAGTACTAAAGAATCCGGTGTTAACTTGTCTATTTTCAGAGTATCCACACCTTCAATTTCTATTCCATTACCAATGCTTTTTACTGTCAGGTAAAGCTGATCGCCTTGCTGTTCCCATTCTTTGTATACCAGTGTGTGCATATTAATGGAAGATGCTTCTCCATTCTCTTCCAGTTTGATGCCTTGTACTTCTCCGGGTTGTCCATTAATGGGCATTACCCACGATCCTACTACTGTAACGGGGGCTTTAGTGCCACCACATGCAGCAAATACGACTGCCATGACAGCCATACTAAAGATTTGTTTTTTCATGATGTCTTTTTTATTATAGTGTAACGTTGAAATCAGCCAATTGTTTTTCGGGGCATAAAGTTAGTTGAAAAATATCGTTTTGCCAGCTATTATTTTATGTTTTCTGCATTCCTATCTAATATATATGTTGGTGAGGTATGTTGATATCTCTGCTACCTATCCGGATATAGTCAAGTCCGTACCAAGTCCGTATAAAGGTACCTTTATTGGGAGTTGATACGGACTTGGTACGGAGATGACACGGAGGTGACTATACTTTAATGAGCATTCAAGACCTCTTCTGAAACTTTTTTAATAAAAAAACTTCAGTTTTCTTTGCTTATTACAAAATACTTTCTACCTTTGCACTCGCTTTTAAGAAATAAGGCATTCGGGGTGTAGCGCAGTCCGGTTAGCGCACCTGCTTTGGGAGCAGGGGGTCGTGGGTTCGAATCCCGCTACCCCGACAGTAAGGTGAAAGAAGGTGTTATAAATGACACCTTCTTTTTTTTTAAACAACTGGGCACTTTTTCTATTAATCTTATCATTTTATTATAAAAAGTGAAGTAATATATTTCTCTAAAGTGTATATTATTTCTATATTTACTGCGAATGGATAAGTGTCTAAAAATGTAATATCATGGAGGAGAATCAAGATGTTCGTTGGTTGCAGCGTTATGATAGCTTTCAAAAAGCTTGTAAAAGAGTACTTGAAATCACTGAATCCGACAAATCCCCGGAGGATTTATCAGAATTGGAGCAAGAGGGACTTATACAGCGATTTGAATATACTTTTGAACTGGCATGGAAGGTATTACAAGATTTTTTAAAATACAAAGGGTATGAGTTTATGCAAGGTCCTAACGGTGCCCTTCAAAAAGCCTTTGAAGATGGTTTGATTTCCAATCATGATGCTTGGCGGAGAATGGCTAAAGCAAGAGTAACAACCTCGCATACTTATAATGAGGGTGAAGCTATCGAAATAGTAAAAAATATATTTGAAGAATACGCTGTACTATTAAAGCAATTGAACATTAGGTTAACTCAAGAGAAATCAAATATAGAAAATAATATTTATCCGGAATAACTATGTACGGATTAAGTGATATTGTCATTGCTGATATTTGTAGTGTGCTTGAGAAGCATGCTAATATAGAAAAGGCTGTAATTTTCGGTTCACGAGCTAAAGGTAACTATGGAGAAGGATCGGATATAGATCTTGCTATAGTGGGGAATGATATTTCTTTCAATCAATTGATGGATATAAATATTCAAATAGAAGATTTGGGGTTGCTGTATAAAGTAGATGTTATTGACTATAATAAGAATATCGGTACTCCAATTGGAGACCATATAAATCGAGTAGGTTTACTGTTTTATGAAAAAAAAGAGAAGTAATATAATCACATCTTTAAATAAAACTCTCTTGTCAACGCAATGTATTCCGGTGTAAATTGATTGCGTTCCACCTCAATACATAAAGTTTCCTCCATACATTTTTGTTCCTGATGTCCGAATGCGATAAGTACTCTCCTGCTAGGCTTGCCTGGCTTGGTAAAAACATGAAGGCGTCGTGAAGGGTATAATTTGTATTTCCAAGCTGTATCAATTACTAACTTCTCTGCTTCAGTAGGAATGATGATACATATCCTCCCCTGATCTTCAAGAAAGTGTGCCGAACGCCGGAAAAGTAACTCGTAATTCAGTTCGCGGGTGTGACGTGCCATATTGCGTTGCTTGTCAGGGCAATTTAAAGCATCAACAAAATAAGGAGGGTTAGAAACTATCAGATGATATTTATTATCTGTTTGAAATAAACTGAAATCATTACAGATAACTTTTATCCTATTTGCCCATGGAGAACGTGCTATGTTTTCTTCTGCCTGAGTTGCCGCGGCTTCATCTATTTCTATAGCTGTAACTTGTGAAAGCGGATTACGTTGAGCTAACATTAAAGCTATCAATCCTGTGCCGGTACCAATATCGAGAATTTGTTGAGGGTTTCCAACTTCTGCCCAGGCACCCAAAAGAACTCCATCTGTACCTACTTTCATGGCACATTTATCATGCCATATAGTAAATTGTTTAAACTGAAAATAAGGATTTGGCATCGTTTATAGTTATTATTTGAGGGCAAAAATAGGCAAAGTCGGGAATATTACGACTAATTTGGCACTGTTTTTGTCTTTTTATAGAAAAGGTGCTTTATATTAATGAAGAATAGATTAACTTTGCAGGCGCTTTGTAAGCCCTGTCAGTGTGACATAAACTTAAAAAGAACAAAATGAAGAAAAGACTTTACCTAAAAGATATGGAGACGAGAGAAGAAGGAAACTCTTTCTCAGTAATTGCTGATTTTGAGGGGAATGAGGAACAATTGATGGATATTGAAGTGAATGAGATACTTCCGATATTGCCTTTACGGAATATGGTTTTATTTCCAGGCGTGTTTATGCCGGTATCTGTCGGGAGAAAGACTTCCATGAAATTAGTGCGTGAAGCAGAAAAGAAGAGTGCATATATCGGAGTAGTCTGTCAGAAAGTGGCTGAAACCGAAATGCCAATGTTGGAAGATTTGCATACTATTGGTACGATCGGTAAGATTATCCGTATCCTGGAGATGCCTGATCAGACAACAACGATTATCCTGCAAGGCGTCAAACGTATGGAGTTGGAAGAAATTGTAGATACAACTCCGTATTTGAAAGGACGCGTAAAGGCACTGGAAGAAGATATTCCCGATAAAAATGATAAAGAGTTCCATGCTTTGGTGGAAGCTTGTAAGGATCTGACTATAAGATATATCAAATCATCTGATATGTTCCCGCAGGATTCTGCATTTGCTATCAAGAACATTACTAATCCTATGTTTTTGGTAGATTTTATTTGCACGAATCTTCCATTGAAGAAAGATGAAAAGATTGAGTTGCTACGTATTGACTCATTGCGGGCACGTACTTACCGTCTATTAGAGATACTGAACCGGGAAGTGCAGCTTGCCGAGATTAAGGAGTCCATACAGATGCGTGCACGAGAAGATATTGACCAACAACAACGTGAATACTTCCTGCAACAGCAAATTAAAACCATTCAGGATGAATTGGGTGGCGGTGGCCAGGAACAGGAAATTGAAGAGCTGCGCCGCAAAGCACTCACTACTAAATGGAGTGTAGAAGTGAGAGACATCTTTATGAAAGAGGTGGATAAATTGGAGCGTACACATCCGCAATCTCCTGATTACAGTGTGCAGCTTAATTATCTGCAAACAATGTTGAGTTTGCCATGGGGAATATATACTACGGATAATCTCAACCTGATCAATGCCGAAAAGACTTTAAATAAAGATCATTATGGCTTGGAGAAGGTGAAAGAACGTATTTTGGAGCACTTGGCTGTATTAAAGTTGAAAGGTGACATGAAGTCGCCTATTATCTGCTTGTATGGCCCTCCGGGAGTGGGTAAAACTTCTTTGGGACGTTCTATCGCTGCTGCCTTGAAGCGTAAGTACATTCGTATGTCATTGGGTGGTGTGCATGATGAAGCTGAAATCCGTGGACACCGCAAGACATATATCGGTGCTATGCCGGGACGTATTATCAAGAGTCTGATCAAGGCAGGTTCATCAAATCCGGTGTTTATCTTGGACGAAATTGATAAAGTTAGCTCAGACCGTCAGGGGGATCCCTCTTCTGCCCTGCTTGAAGTACTCGATCCGGAACAGAATACAACATTCCATGACAACTTCCTGGATGTAGATTATGATTTGTCTAAAGTGATGTTCATAGCTACTGCAAATAACCTGAATACTATTCCCGGACCTTTGCTCGACCGTATGGAGTTGATTGAGGTAAGTGGTTATATCACCGAAGAGAAAATAGAGATTGCCCGCCGCCATTTGGTTCCGAAAGAACTGGAAGCTAACGGTATGAAGAAGAATGATATCAAGATACCGAAGAATACGCTGGAGGCAATTATCGAGTCGTATACTCGTGAAAGCGGCGTACGTGAACTGGAGAAGAAAATAGGTAAGATACTTCGTAAATCAGCACGTCAGTATGCTACAGATGGTTATTTTGCCAAACAGGAGATTAAGCCGGGAGATTTATATGAATTCCTCGGAGCACCGGAGTATACCCGTGATAAATATCAGGGTAATGATTACGCTGGTGTAGTCACCGGACTGGCATGGACTGCCGTAGGCGGAGAAATCTTGTTTGTAGAAACCAGTTTAAGTCGTGGAAAAGGCGGACGTCTGACATTGACCGGAAATCTGGGCGACGTCATGAAGGAATCTGCAATGCTGGCTTTGGAATATATCAAGGCACATGCTTCTTTGTTAAATCTGGATGAAGAAATCTTTGATAATTGGAATATTCATGTACATGTACCGGAAGGTGCTATTCCTAAGGATGGACCTTCAGCCGGTATTACGATGGCCACATCTCTTGCTTCTGCCCTCACCCAACGTAAGGTAAAAGCGAATCTTGCTATGACAGGAGAAATAACACTTCGTGGTAAGGTGCTTCCCGTAGGAGGTATTAAGGAAAAGATTCTGGCTGCCAAACGTGCCGGCATCAAGAACATTATCTTGAGTGAAGAGAATCGTAAGAATATTGACGAAATACAGGAAATCTACCTCAAGGGATTGACTTTCCACTACGTGAAAGATGTGAAAGAAGTATTTGCCATTGCGCTGACCAATGAAAAGGTAGCCGATGCCATTGACTTGTCCGTAAAGAAAGAAAAGACAGAAAAGAAAGCAGAATGACATTCGACTTACAATATACAGACAGTAAAAGTAACGCGCGTGCAGGATTGATAACCACCGATCACGGGCAGATAGCAACACCTATCTTTATGCCGGTAGGTACCGTAGGAACGGTGAAAGGTGTGCATGTAACCGAACTGAAAGAAGATATCGAGGCGCAGATCATATTAGGAAATACCTATCATCTGTACCTGCGTCCGGGATTGGATGTATTGGAAAAAGCCGGAGGACTTCATAAGTTCAACGGTTTTGACCGTCCGATGTTGACGGATAGTGGTGGTTTCCAGGTCTTTTCATTGTCGGGTATTCGTAAATTACGGGAAGAAGGTGCAGAATTCCGTTCACATATTGATGGTAGCAAACATATCTTCACTCCCGAAAAGGTAATGGATATCGAACGTACGATTGGTGCAGATATTATGATGGCTTTTGACGAGTGTCCTCCGGGAGATTCGGATTATGCGTATGCCAAAAAGTCATTAGGACTGACACACCGTTGGCTGGACCGTTGTATTCAGCGTTTCAATGAGACGGAACCAAAATATGGATACCAACAGTCGCTTTTCCCCATTGTTCAAGGATGTGTATATCCTGATCTTCGCAAGGAGTCAGCGGAATTCATTGCATCGAAGGGTGCGGATGGTAATGCTATCGGTGGTTTGGCAGTAGGTGAGCCGGTAGACAAGATGTATGAGATGATTGAGTTGGTGAACGAGATTCTGCCGAAAGATAAACCCCGTTATCTGATGGGGGTAGGTACACCGGTAAATATCCTGGAAGGCATAGAGCGTGGCGTAGATATGTTTGACTGCGTGATGCCAACCCGAAACGGACGGAATGGTATGTTGTTTACCAAAGACGGTATCATCAATATGCGCAATAAGAAATGGGAAACAGACTTCTCTCCTATTGAAGCAGACGGAGCTTCTGCTGTAGATACCTTATATAGTAAAGCGTATCTGCGCCATCTGTTCCATGCGCAAGAATTGCTGGCTATGCAAATTGCATCTATCCATAATTTGGCTTTTTATCTGTGGCTGGTGGGTGAAGCCCGCAAGCACATCATTGCCGGTGACTTCTCTACATGGAAACCGATGATGGTAAAACGCGTATCGACAAGGTTATGAGAAAACTGAACTGGAAAATAAAAGGTATAAAGTTGCCGGATAACTGGAAGTGGTTGAAGCGGCTCGACTTCTACATTATCAAGAAGTTCCTCGGAACTTATGTGTTTGCCATTGCATTGATTATCTCTATTGCAGTGGTATTCGACTTTAATGAGAAGATGGACAAGTTCATGTCACACGAAGCGCCATGGAAAGCCATAGTTTTTGATTATTATCTGAACTTTGTTCCTTACTTTGCCAATCTGTTCAGTCCGCTGTTTGTGTTTATTTCGGTTATATTCTTTACTTCAAAACTGGCCGAGAACTCGGAGATTATTGCGATGTTTTCTACCGGAATGAGTTTTAAGCGGATGCTCCGGCCTTATATGGTATCGGCTGCCATTATTGCGGTAGTAACTTTTTGCTTAGGCTCTTATGTAATACCTAAGGGTAGTGTGACACGTATCAATTTTGAGGATAAGTACTATAAGCAACGTAAATCAAATACTGCCCGGAATATTCAGCTGGAAGTGGATTCGGGGGTGATTGCCTATATTGAACGTTTTGAAGATTATAGTAAGACAGGATATCGCTTTTCATTGGATAAATTTAAAGATAAGCAGTTGGTGTCTCATCTTACGGCTCGTTCCATTACTTATGATACAGCATCTGTTCATAAATGGACCATTAAGGATTACATGATACGCGAGATGGACGGCATGAAAGAAAATATAGTTAAGGGTGATCGTATTGACAGTATCCTTTTCATGGAGCCTGCTGATTTCCTTATTATGAAAAATCAACAGGAAATGATGACCAGTCCCGAATTAAGTGAATATATTAGCAGGCAGCGGCAGCGTGGATTTGCCAATATCAAGGAGTTTGAACTTGAATATCATAAGCGCATTGCCATGTCGTTTGCATCGTTTATCCTTACGCTGATCGGAGTTTCTCTTTCTTCGAAAAAGACCAAGGGTGGAATGGGATTGCATTTGGGTATAGGTTTGGCATTAAGTTTCTCATATATCCTTTTCCAAACGATCGCTTCTACTTTTGCTGTAAATGGTAATGTACCTCCGGTAGTTGCCGTATGGATACCGAATATACTCTATGCTTTCATAGCATTCTACTTGTATCAGAAAGCACCGAAATAAGGAATAACCGAATGAATAAAAATAAGAAGCCCCTCCTGCTCCTTGTGTTACCACAAGTGCAGGAGGGGCTTTTTTGTTGTATCCATTTCCTCTTTTGTCTTTGCTTCTTCATAACTTTAGCGATGCATTCTCATCGTATGTGTATTTAGAAGCAACCCCACTTTCGTCTTACATGTTCTTTAAATCTTTCATGGCAATGTGCAGTGAAAGCTTAATTCAAGTAAGCTGAAAGTTCTGCAGCAGAGATGTTTTTGGCTATAATCACACCATTATCATCCAGTAAATAGTTAGTAAATCCCCGGCCTAAACGGTATTTTTTAAAGATGCCGGACGACTCGCCTTTAGTTTCCACGAAACAGGTGGGCGTAACTATTTGGTCCTTACGAATGGTTTCCTCAAAGATAGATTGATATTCATCGAATGATACGGAAACCATTTCCACATTATTGTTTTGAGAAGTTGAACGAAGTGCATTGCTTAAACTTGCGTTTTGCATCCGGGATTGCGCGTCGTAACTTGCCCAGAAACTGAGTAACACATATTTTCCCTTCATCTTTGACAGATTTTGAGTCGGTTGTTGCTCAGTCGACATAGCTTTGATTTTAAAATCAGGGGCTATGTCACCCACATTTAAACCTCCGGTAGGTTTGTCTTTTTCTACGAAAGAAGTCAAGGAACTAATTAGTAATACAACAAAAATCCATTTTACATGCTTCATGTAAGGCGGTTTTGGTTAATACTAGTTGATTTATAAGTGTTTGTCGGACGATGAAATAACGTCTTAACAAACAAATATACGATCAACGTTTACTAAGATTATAGAACCATTTGTTCTAAATCGGGGACAAAGGTACAACATTATTATTGAAAATCAAGTAAACGGTTAACTTTTTCATGTTATATAACATGTTTTGCATTTCAGGATATCTCTCAGCATGATATATATGATGCATTTGATGAATAGATATGGTGTGTTTTTCTCATTAGCATTAGGCTGAAAGAGGGAACCTTTCAGAACTATTACTGTTTAATGAATGGCGCAAAAGAAATTTTGCCTACTTTTGCATCGTGTTATTCATTAATTTAGATAAACAACTTTTATGCAACCATTGAGCACAGAACTTATACTTATCCGGGTCACGGGCGAAGATCGTCCGGGATTGACTGCATCTGTTACAGAAATTTTAGCTAAATACGACGCTACTATTCTTGACATTGGTCAGGCCGACATCCATAATACACTGTCATTAGGTATCTTATGCAAGACAGAGGAACAACATTCAGGATTCATTATGAAAGAGTTGCTTTTCAAAGCGTCTTCTTTGGGAGTGACGATTCGCTTCTATCCTATTTCAGTAAAGGAATATGAAGATTGGGTGAATATGCAGGGAAAGAACCGCTATATCCTTACTCTGCTGGGGCGTAAATTATCTGCCCGCCAGATCTCTGCCGTTACCCGTATTCTTGCTGAACAGGGGATGAATATCGATGCCATCAAACGCCTGACGGGGCGTATTCCATTGGATGAATGTGATTCGCGTACACGTGCCTGCATAGAGTTTTCTGTCCGGGGAACTCCGAAAGACCGTATTGCTATGCAGGAAGAGTTAATGAAGCTGGCGAGCGAACTGGAAATGGATTTCTCTTTCCAGCTTGATAATATGTATCGCCGGATGCGCCGACTGATCTGTTTCGATATGGATTCGACTCTGATTGAAACGGAAGTAATTGACGAATTGGCTATACGCGCTGGTGTGGGCAATGAGGTGAAAGCCATCACTGAGCGTGCTATGCGTGGTGAGATAGATTTTACTGAAAGTTTCCGTGAGCGTGTAGCTTTGTTGAAAGGTCTGGATGAATCTGTCATGCAGGAAATAGCAGAGAATCTGCCCATTACGGAAGGTGTAGACCGCCTGATGTATGTATTGAAAAAGTATGGTTACAAGATAGCCATTCTTTCCGGTGGTTTCACTTATTTCGGGCAATATCTTCAAAAGAAATATGGCATTGATTATGTATATGCCAATGAATTGGAAATAGTGGACGGTAAGTTGACCGGCCGTTATCTGGGAGATGTGGTGGACGGTAAGCGAAAAGCCGAACTGTTGCGCCTCATTGCACAGGTAGAGAAGGTAGACATTGCACAGACCATTGCTGTGGGTGACGGAGCGAATGATCTTCCGATGCTGGGCGTTGCCGGATTGGGCATTGCTTTCCATGCCAAACCGAAAGTGGTTGCCAATGCAAAGCAATCTATTAACACGATTGGTTTGGATGGGGTACTCTATTTCTTAGGCTTCAAAGACTCATATATCGATTTGCCGAAATGAGTTGAACTATTCCGCAAATATATTTGTTTCATATAGTGACATATATATTTGCGGAACCTCTTAAATTTGAATACTATGAAGAGAATAAGGAACCTATTCTGTCTCTCTTTACTTTTAGTTGCAGTCGGCTTACCTGCTGTCGCACAAACAAAACTTCATGTTCCCCTCCCTGATTCGATAACCACTGTTGGATATGCCACCGGACTTCGTAAGAATCTTTCTGGCCTGGTGGAAAGAATTACTGAAAATCAGATGAATAAAGACCAGATTACCAATCCGCTGGATGCCATCCGTGGACGGGTACCTGGATTGACGATTCTGAAAGGTTCGAATGGACCTGCTGCGCTGGACGCTGTCCGTCTGCGTGGCACTACCTCCCTGACTACTGGAAATGACCCGTTAATTATTGTAGACGGAGTTTTTGGTGACCTGAGTATGCTTACATCTATTTATCCGGCGGATATTGAAAGCTTTGTTATCCTGAAGGATGCTTCGGAAACTGCACAATACGGTTCGCGCGGAGCATCGGGTGTGATTGAGATTACTACAAAAAAAGGTGTCAGCGGACGTACAAGCGTTAACTATAATGGAAGTTTCGGCATTGCCTCAAGCTATAAAACAGTGAGGATGCTCAATGGAAATGAATTCCGGACATTGGCTCAGGAGCGTGGCATCTCAATTTTGGATATGGGAAACAATACAGATTTCCAGAAAGAGATCGAGCAAACGGGATTACAGCATAATCATCATATCGCGTTTTCGGGAGGAACGAATACTTCCAATTATCGTGTTTCACTCGCTCTAATGAATCGTGAAGGAGTGATTGTCAATGAAAAGTTGCAGAACTTCACATCGAATATGAATATGACACAGTATGTATTCGATAATTTTCTTAAATGTGATCTTGGTATGTTTGGTTCCGTACAGAAGGAACGTAATCTGGTGAATCTGCACAAAGTATTCTATTCTGCTGCTTCGTATAATCCTACTTTCCCGAATCACAAGAATCCGGAGACCGGTAGCTGGGATGGATATGCTTATGCCAGCCAGTTATCACATCCGTTGGCATGGATGGATGTGAAAGACAAGAATGCTACATCGCATATCAGTACGCATGCCCGGTTGACATTCAATCTGGCCGAAGCATGGAAACTGACTTTTTTCGGTTCCTATACATATAATGTAGTAGAAAATGCGCAGTATCTGCCTGTTGCTGTCTGGGCACAAGGGCAGGCATACAGAGGAGACAAGAAAATGGAATCATTGCTGGGTAACCTGATGCTGTCTTATAAAAAAGAATGGAGGAAACACTTCTTTGACGTTTTAGGACTGGCAGAGATACAGAAAGACAAATATTCCGGATTTTATACAACAGTTACAAATTTCAGTAATGACAAATTAGGTTATGATAATCTTCAGGGAGGTGCCATTCGTCCGTGGGATGGAACTAATTCCTACTACGAAGACCCTCGTTTGGTTTCTTTTATGGGGCGCGTGAATTATACGTATGATGATCGATATATCCTTACGG
The DNA here is from genome assembly GCF_000172175.1 of Bacteroides intestinalis DSM 17393. Lineage (NCBI taxonomy): Bacteria > Pseudomonadati > Bacteroidota > Bacteroidia > Bacteroidales > Bacteroidaceae > Bacteroides > Bacteroides intestinalis. The sequence continues at coordinate 58,646 of NZ_ABJL02000008.1, forward strand.
TGAATGCCCGTGGGGATGCGTCTTCCAAGTTTGGCAGTAATCATAAATGGGGATTTTTCCCGGCTGTATCTGTTGCATGGGTAGTTAGTAAAGAGAAGTTTATGGAAAAACTTTCTTTTATCGATAATCTGAAAATCCGTGCAGGATATGGTTTGGCAGGCAATCAAAACGGCATTGATTCATATACTACGTTGAATTTGATGCGACCTAATGGTATTGCACCGGTAGGTTCTACACCTGTAGTCACAATGGATAAGTTGCGGAATACGAATCCGGATTTGAAGTGGGAAGTGAAGCAGACATTCAATGCCGGTATAGAAGTAGCTTTGCTGGGTAACCGATTGCTGCTGACTGCCAATTATTACAATTCCAAGACGAAGGACATGCTTTATCTTTATAACGTGAGTGTACCACCTTTTACTTATAATACTTTACTGGCAAACATTGGTTCTATGCGTAATTATGGAACAGAGCTATCTATCGGCATTACGCCGCTGAAGACCAAAGACATGGAACTGAATATCAATGCCAATCTGACTTTCCAGCAAAACAAATTACTTTCTCTTGACGGAAACTACCAGGGCGAACATATTTCAGCTACAGAATACAAGAGTCTTGCCGGACTGGATGGTGCTGGATTCCACGGTGGATACAATCATATTGTTTACCAGATTGTGGGTCAGCCTCTGGGTGTATTCTATCTGCCCCATTGCACAGGGCTGGTATCCGATGGAAATGGTGGGTATACCTATCAGATTGCCGATCTGAATAGCGGTGGTGTCAGTCTGGAAGATGGTGAAGACCGTTATGTGGCAGGACAGGCTGTGCCAAAGACGATACTTGGTTCCAATATCAGTTTCCGTTATAAAGATTTTGATATATCGCTACAGATAAACGGTGCATTCGGCCATAAAGTGTACAATGGTACTTCATTAACTTATATGAATATGAACAGTTTCCCCGATTATAACGTCATGAAAAAAGCGCCTGCACAGAACATTAAAGACCAGACAGCTACGGATTACTGGTTGGAAGATGGTGATTACATTAACTTCGATTATGTTACGTTAGGCTGGAATGTTCCGTTAAAGAATACCCGTTACTTGCAGTCGCTCCGCCTGTCCCTGACTGTTAACAACCTGGCGACAATTTCAGGCTACTCGGGCTTAACGCCTATGATAAACAGTTCGTCTGTAAATGCTACTTTGGGAATAGATGATAAACGCAATTATCCTCTATACCGTATATATACTATCGGACTTAGTGTAAACTTCTAAACCTTAAAGCCATGAAAAGTAATTCTATATTTTATTCGTTTTGTATTTTAGTTACCCTTTGCTGGGGAATAACTTCGTGCGACGGTTTTCTGAAAGAAAAGTCTCGTGATGCACTGCCTGAAGAGGAAGGTTATAGTAATATCTCTGAACTCTATCTCAATGCAGTGGCATCCCTTTACAATTACATAGGTGGAAATGCTGATAGCCAGGGATTGCAAGGAACCGGCCGTGGTATCTACGACCTGAATACTTTTACCACTGATGAAGCCATTATGCCTACCCGAGGTGGCGACTGGTATGATGGTGGTTTCTGGCAAGGGTTATTTCTGCATAAATGGGGTGTAAACAATGATGCAATACAGGCCACCTGGGAATATCTTTATAAGGTAATTATGCTTAGTAACAACTCTCTGGAACATATAGAAACCTATGCTCTAACCCACTCTGATGCGGAGCTTCCCGGTTATCGCGCCGAGGTACGTGCTTTTCGTGCAATGTACTATTATTATCTGATGGATCTGTTTGGACGCATACCACTGGTTTTGCACTCTAATGTTGCTTCAAAAGATATTGTGTTGAGCGAGCGTAAGAATGTATTCGACTTTGTAGTCAGGGAATTACAAGAGACCGCTCCACTCCTGCCCGCCCAGTTCAGCAACCGTTCCGGCAATTATTACGGACGTTTGACACGTCCTGTTGCATACTTTTTGTTGGCAAAGTTGGCACTGAATGCCGAAATTTATACAGACAATAACTGGACAGATGGTGTTCGTCCTGATGGAAAGAATATCTTTTTCGAAGTAGATGGCACTACAATAAATGCCTGGCAGACTGCAGAAGCTTATTGCGATAAAATCACAGCATTTGGTTATCGCCTCGAACCGGATTATACAGCTAATTTTGCTGTATACAATGAAAGTTCCGTTGAGAATATCTTTACCGTACCTATGAGCAAAACGCTGTACACCAATCAGATGCAATATCTTTTCCGTTCACGCCATTATAATCATGCCAAAGCATTAGGGTTATCCGGTGAAAACGGATCGAGTGCTACCATTGAAGCCCTGCAGACCTTTGGATATGATACCGATCTACAAGACCCTCGTTTTGATTTCTGCTATTATGCAGGTACAGTCTACGATTTGAAAGGTAACGTTGTAAAATTGGATGATGGAACTGTTTTGGTTTACGAGCCGTGGAAAGTAAAGTTAGATATATCCGATGAACCTTACGAAAAGACTGCCGGCGCCCGAATGAAGAAATATGAGATTGATGATAAAGCAATGAAAGATGGTAAACTGATGGAAAATGATATTGTCTTATTCCGTTATGCAGATGTGTTATTGATGAAGAGTGAGGCTAAGGTTCGTGACGGGCGTGATGGAGATGAAGAACTGAACCAAGTGCGTGCTCGTGTAGGAGTACCGGAACGTGTTGCTACTTTAGAGAATCTTCTTGCTGAACGTCAGTTGGAACTTGCATGGGAAGGTTGGAGACGCCAGGATCTAATTCGTTTCGGACAATTTACCCGTACTTACAGCAGTCGTCCGCAGCTGCCTGACGAGGAAAACGGATATACTACCGTCTTCCCTATTCCAGAGAAAATCAGACAGATGAATCCGGGATGGGAGCAGCATCCGGGCTATTAAAGGAATGGATTGCAAAGTCGCTTCATTCTTTTGTGTTAATCACTTTATTTCCTATCTTTGCGGCTAAATAAAAAGAAACATGAAGTTTTCCGAACTACAACTGAATGATCAGGTGCTTGATGCACTGGAAGCCATGCGCTTCGACGAGTGCACACCTATACAAGAGAAATCCATCCCCGTTATACTTGAAGGCAGAGATTTGATAGCCGTAGCACAGACCGGAACTGGTAAGACAGCCGCTTATCTGCTGCCTGTATTGAATAAACTATCGGAGGGTAACCATCCGGAAGATGCTATCAACTGTATTGTTATGTCGCCTACGCGTGAGTTGGCACAGCAGATAGACCAGCAGATGGAAGGTTTTTCTTATTTTATGCCTGTCAGTAGTGTAGCTGTCTATGGTGGTAATGACGGAGTACTTTTTGAACAACAGAAAAAAGGGTTGATGCTGGGAGCTGATGTTGTAATCGCTACTCCGGGACGTTTGATTGCTCATCTTAGTTTGGGTTATGTTGATCTTTCGCGTGTCTCTTACTTCATTCTTGATGAAGCCGACCGTATGCTCGATATGGGATTCTATGACGACATTATGCAGATAGTGAAATACTTGCCCAAGGAACGGCAAACAATCATGTTTTCTGCCACCATGCCTGCCAAAATTCAGCAACTCGCTAACACTATCCTCAACAACCCTGCTGAAGTTAAACTTGCCGTTTCCCGTCCAGCTGAAAAGATCGTACAGGCAGCGTATGTTTGTTACGAGAATCAGAAATTGGGTATCATTCGCAGCCTTTTTGCTGAGCAGACACCGGAACGCGTTATTATATTTGCTTCATCCAAACTGAAGGTAAAAGAGGTGACGAAAGCTCTAAAAATGATGAAGTTGAATGTGGGTGAAATGCATTCAGATCTGGAACAGGCTCAACGTGAGGAGGTGATGCATGAATTTAAAGCCGGACGTGTAAACATTCTGGTCGCTACAGACATTGTGGCACGTGGTATTGATATTGATGATATCCGTCTTGTGATCAACTACGATGTTCCCCATGATAGCGAAGATTACGTTCACCGTATTGGCCGTACAGCACGTGCTAATAATGATGGTGTTGCTTTGACTTTCATCAACGAAAAGGAGCAAAGCAATTTCAAGCAAATAGAGAATTTCCTGGAGAAAGAGATTTATAAGATAGCTGTACCCGAGGAGTTAGGCGAAGCACCTGAATACAAACCACGTAGTTATGATGGCAGAGGCAAGAGAAACTTCCGCTCGTCCAAGGGAGGCAGAAATACAAATAAAGGTGCTGGGAATAAGAAGAAAGGCGGAACTCCAAAAGGAAGAAATGGTAGAGCTCCTGAAAAGAAATAATGGTGAAGTTTTATTACTCCACCATTTTTATATGTAGCTCTTTATCAGCATCAATAGTCAGGTCCACAAGGTGGTAAACGGAGCTTTCCGGAATACGGAGCGTAGCTTCATAGTGATAGCCTTTTCCATTCACTCCCATGAAATCCATATCAGTAAGGATCATTTGGCTGAGTACTTCTTCCGGGAAGACAGTATGGAACATTTTCTTGGTTATATCTTGACCGTACAGTAAATTCTTGCCTTCATAGACACAGATATGAATCACATTGTCGTAGTATACATTATCGATACCAATTCCTTCATCTGAATAGGTAGTCCTGATTACCTTCATCTTGGAAGGATTAATATAGACGTATCCCCGATAACGTGTTCCTTTATACATTACCACACTATCCTTTTGCACCACTTCAGAGATAGTGGGAATGGCTTCCGCTTTCTGACTGGAGAATGACAGTGTATCTTCCGGGTTTTCTGACTTATGCAATTTCACGATTTCATCAGAAAGCGAATGGAACCAGAAACTGTATTCTGTCTGCCGGTCTATTTTATAAGCTATAGGGGTATTACCTCGTACATATATTGTGTCGCGAAGTACCTTGCAATAAACTGGAATATTTTGAGGGTCGACATAATAAATCGTATCACCGCTAATACGCATTAACGGCATATCCGTCTCGTCATCTATCCAGATACCTTGCAACATTTCCTTTGCGGTCAGATCTTCCTTGCTGGAAGTCTCTCCACTTTTGACGTTATTGCAAGATGTCAGCACAATAACGAGCACTATAGAAATAGTACCCCACTTTATCATAACTCCCTCTGTTTTATGTTCTTAATGTCCGATGCAATAATAAATAAATCCTTGCTCTTCCATTTCTTTTTTATCATAGATGTTGCGCCCGTCCAGCACTACAGCTCGTTCCATTGTTTTTTTGATAACTGCCCAGGACGGTAACCGGAACTCCTTCCATTCAGTAACCAGCATCAAGGCATCAGCATCAAGTACGGCATCATACATGTCTCTTGCATAGTAAATGCTCTCTCCTATCCGGCGGCGGCATTCGTCCATTGCAGCAGGATCGTAAGCACGCACTTTACATCCGACTTTAAGCAATTTATCTATCAAGACCAGTGAGGGCGCTTCGCGCATATCATCGGTTTCCGGTTTAAAAGCCAGCCCCCACAAAGCAATTGTTTTACCTTTCAGGTCATTGTCGAAATGCTTGCAAAGCTTATCAAAAAGGATACTTTTTTGCAGTTCGTTTACTTCTTCTACTGCATGCAACACACGCATTTGGTAGCCATTTTGTTCAGCGGTTTTAATGAGTGCTTTCACATCTTTTGGGAAGCAAGAACCTCCATAACCAATACCGGGATAGAGAAACTTACGACCAATACGGGTATCCGAACCAATACCGCTACGCACCATGTTCACATCCGCACCTACCAGTTCGCAAAGATTAGCTATGTCATTCATAAAACTGATGCGGGTGGCGAGCATTGAATTAGCTGCATATTTAGTCATCTCGGCAGATGGAATATCCATAAATATAACACGGAAATTATTCAGCAAAAACGGCTTGTAAAGCTTGCTCATCAGCTTTTTTGCACGTTCGGACTCTACTCCTACTACTACTCGGTCGGGACTCATGAAGTCATTAATGGCGTTACCTTCTTTTAGAAATTCCGGATTAGAAGCTACATCGAATTGAATGTTAATGCTTCGTTTATCCAATTCTTCCTGAATAGCAGCGCGTACTTTTTTAGCTGTGCCAACGGGAACTGTGCTTTTGGTAACTACCAATATGTACTTCTGCATATTCCGGCCAATAGTACGGGCAACTTCAAGTACATAACTAAGGTCAGCGCTTCCATCTTCATCAGGAGGAGTACCAACGGCACTGAAAATGACGTCCACTTCATTCAGGCAACTTTCCAGCGAAGTTGTGAAGTGTAGGCGTCCGGCTTTCACATTCCGGTTTACCATTTCTTCCAGACCACTCTCATAGATAGGAATGATACCTTTCTTCAGTGCTTCGATTTTCTCACTGTTCGTGTCTACGCAAATAACGTTGACACCAATTTCTGCAAAACAGGTTCCAGTCACCAGACCGACATATCCTGTACCGACAATAGCTATCTTCATACTCTTTATTCAAAATATACTGCATCCTTAAAAAGAGGAGCAGCTTTATCTTTAGGAGATAATAGTAAATGTTCTTCGGCAACCGGCCAGTCAATGCCTATCGTTTCATCATTGAAGCGGATGGATGCTTCTGCCTGTGGAGCGTACACATTATCCACTTTATACGTAAAAATAGCTTCGTCGCTTAATACCAGAAAACCGTGTGCAAAACCACGGGGAATGAAGAACTGGCGTTGGTTCTCTTCACTCAGTTCCACGCTGACATATTTGCCGAACGTCGGGGATGTCCGCCGCAGGTCTACTGCCACATCCAGAACTTTTCCTTTAATGACACGTACCAGTTTCGACTGGCAGTATTCTCCTTTTTGATAGTGTAGTCCGCGTAACACGCCAAAAGAGGATTTCGATTCATTGTCCTGAACGAAATGTACATCACCTATGTGCGCTTTAAAATCTTCCTCTTTAAAGGCTTCCATAAAATACCCGCGTTCGTCGCGAAACACTTTTGGCTCAATCAACCATACGCCATCAATTTCCGTCTGTATGTAATTCATTTCTTTAGAATATTTTTCGTACTTTCAACTGGCAACCTAAATTGTCGCCATATATCTCTCCAGTATCAAAAGCGATAGAAGCATTGAACCTCCATCCCTTCCATTTACGAGGAGTATAGATAATTGATGCAAAAGTAGAAAAATTTTCTAATATATCAGGTATAGGTTTGAAAGGAGTTCCCCAAGTTTTGTTATATGACAGTTTTGCGAGGTATGTCCATTCACTGCTGATGTCTCCACTCCAGCCTAAATGCATAGCTCGTACACGATTATATTTGAAGGTCATATCGCCATCTTTGTTGTAAATAGGAGAAGCTATCAACGGATTGGCCATGCTCATCCCCCAATGTACCCAACCGGGATACCAATCATTATTATAGTAGTCATCGGCTCCCCCTGTCTTCTTTACCTCACTGAAGTCTAACCCATGCATCGGACCACTTTGGTTGGTAGTTTGATAATATTCCAGAACGAAACCACTGATAGCTTGCTTATGATTGGATTTATACTCGACTCCCCACAATCCGTCAAATCCATTGAGCTTACCCATTCCGCTGAAATCATCGTAATAGTTTTCCATATAGGCACTAATTGAGAAATCATTGTGACGATAGGTCATCCGGATATGCTCACTGCCCATAAAATTACCTTGATAAGCTATCTGTTCACCCTCCGGACTACTGTCATCTCCATGAGTCGGGATAAATACTTTGAAATAATCTTTCCAACTATTTCCCAAATCTCCTGCATCTATTCCGGCACTTTTGTAACCGCCAAATTGTACATCCAGGCTCATACCTAAATCCAGTTGCCATTTACCTTGTGGTACACCGATGCGGAGAAATCCACTCTTGTGATGGTATTTGATACTCTTGGTATACCAGAAATCTTCTCCAACCTTTTCTTCTTGGTATTTATTGTCAGTAAACCATCCGTATGATATTTCTGCTTTCAAGGCAAGGCGTGGCAGTATCTGTACATATTCAGGAAGGCCTATCCATACTTGCGGAATGGGTCTTGCATTTCCTGACCAGAGTAATCCTCCGCTACTTAATTCTCGGTTTAATAAAGGGGAATTAATCTCTTTACTACCAATAAGTAATCCTATCCATTTGTATCGAATATCTGCGTATGCCTGTTGCAAAACAAAGGTAGATGTAAGTCCTGCAGCCACTGCCATGTCCAGTCCACCTTCCAACCTCCATTGGCGGATTGTATCTGTATAGAAAGCACCACCTCTAAAGTAAGTATTATTGTCGATAGAGGAAAGCCCATGCTGATTACTTACTTGCCATAAAGGAGTATTATCGCCCGTGTGGACAGATGCTCCATATTCAACGAAAGATGAAACATTCTGTTGTTTCAGGCCATTTTGTGCTGTCATCACGGAGGATGCAGAGAAACAAAACAGGATTGTGAGTATGTAGCAGACTTTACGCATAGGCTTATCGAAATATGATTTTCGCTGTGCTCAGCATTATTCTTAGGTCTAATAAGAATGACCAATGCTCAATATACCATATATCATATTCCACTCTTTTCTTCATCTTGTCTAACTTTTCCGTTTCACCACGCAAGTTGTGTATCTGTGCCCAGCCCGTTATTCCCGGTTTCACCATAAGCCTTTTGTTGTATTCAGGAATAATATTGCAATATTGCTCCGTGTGTATCAGCATATGAGGACGTGGTCCTACTATAGACATATCTCCTTTGAGAACATTCCAAAATTGAGGTAATTCATCAAGACTGGTGATACGTAAGAAACGCCCGAGAGGAGTGATACGCGGATCTTCATGAGATGCCTGCTGTATATCAGCTTCACCATTTGGCAACATAGAACGGAATTTATAACAGGTAAATACTTTCCCATATTGTCCATGTCTTTTTTGTGAAAAGATTATTTTACCAGGCATCATTATTTTGATGCAACACCCAATAATGATATAAGCCAGTGGATATATAAGAATCAAAACTATCGATGCAAATATAATATCGAGAGTTCTTTTTATAAATTGGTTACCTTTCCGTTGCAGCGGAAAATTATATAATGGAGACTGTATATTCATTCTTAAAATATAGCGTACTTTGAATTATAGAACGGTAAACTTTTGCCTATATTGTTTTAGACAATTAAAGAATCATAGATTTCTTTAGTCTGTTGAGCAATGTGATGCCAACTATAAGATGATAGATCATAAGTAATCCGTTTGCTCTGAGATATTTCTATCTTTTCTTTTAGGGTGTGAAGCAAATTAGTAAAATCGCCATTTCTGAAATAACATTCATCAGGCAGTCCTATTTCTTTGTTGGCAGGAATATCACTTGCCAGTACCGGGCAACCATAGCTCATCGCTTCAAGCAATGCAATAGGTAGACCTTCGTGGGTGGATGGCAATACAAATACTTTTGCATATGTATATAATTGTGCTAGTTTATCTCCTTTTATAAAACCTGTCAGGCAAATATTTTTCTGTTTCCAACATACTTCTTTTAGCTTTTGAGCATATTCATCTTGAAAGTCGGCATCTCCGGCTATTACTAATTTCATAGAAGGTGAAGAAAGTTGCGTGAAAGCTTCAACCAGTTGGTCTAAGTTTTTTTCTTTCACAAAACGTCCTACAGCCAAAACATATCCATATTCTGTCAAATCTAAACTTTCAAGATATTCTGTACCAATTACACGCGTTGGTACATTTACTCCATTGTGTATCAGCGTGACGTTTCTTTTTGCTGAATACTGATGATATATTATTTGCCGTATATGTTCTGATATTACAATTATATGATTGGCATAATAGACTCCTGCTCTTTCTCCCATACATAGTATCCACTTGGCAAAACGTCCCCATTTATCACGGTCATAATCGGGACCATGATGTGTTATCACGACTTTCATACCCAACAAACGCGCGACAGGAGTCATCAGAGCTGGTCCCACAGCATGAATATGAACGATGTCAGCTTTCACTTTGCGAGCATAAATCACAGCTTTAAAGGTATGAACAAAAGCTTCCAGGTGTTTGCTGCGGGGCGCGCTGATATCTTTAATAGCAACTTGTTTATAGATTTGTACAGAACGATCCACAGCATAGTTGGGACGACGAATGACGATGATCTCGTGTTGTTCATCCGCAATCAAGGGATAGAGTTCCTGACAATGTGTCTCTACCCCACCCTGTATGCCGGGAATACCTCTGGTACCTGTGACAACAATTTTCATTTTTCTTTATTCTCCAAGTTTATGGGATGTCCCAATAACGATTGTATTTTTTGATTTATTACCCATTTCATGGGAATTGCCACGTATTTCTTCATGACAGGGGCAGCAGTGCCTACCATCCAGCAATTTTTAGGGCAATTACGCACACAACTTCTGATGTGTTCAGCCTGTTCACTTCTCCATAGTTCTTCAAAGGAGGTCATAGTTCGGATATTTCCCATACTTTCTTTCCAGTATTTGCTTTCCAGTCCGTTACAGGGATAAACATCACCGTACGGATCTACAAAGAAGTTAACCAATCCAGCTTCGCAAGGGAGTAATCGTGGTTGCCCTTTTACATAATTGATTAACCCCCAGTTAAAATATGCACGGAACCAAGATTTGGGATGCTTCTCTTTTAGTTGCCATTCTATCAGTTTACTGAAATTTCCACAAACTTCTGTTTGGTTAGTAATTGTGTTATCTGTTTTATGAAAATAATATGAATTATGTAAGGCGGCAGTTGCGAACTCCATTCCCAACGAACGTGACAATCTATATAGAGAAAGCATATCGGCGGAATTAGAATTAGATACCGTAATGCCGAAACCTATATCTTTCACTCCCATTTCTTTAAGACGTAATAAGGTGCGGAGCCCCTTATCAAAACCTCCATTCCTCCCCCGGAGCTCATCATTTTTTAGAGACAGCCCTTCGATACTAATACGTATTCCTATTTTAGGAAATTTCTCGGCCAAACGAATGATTCGTTCTTCAAACCATCCCGAAGTAGATATAACAACACGGGGAGATTTGCGGAATGCGACTTCTACAATCTCTTCAAGATCTTCCCGGACAAATGGTTCTCCTCCTGTTATATTCATAAACTTAACTTTAGGAAGTCTTTCCATTTCCATAGGAGTTATCTCCTGGTGCTGATCTGTAGGATTTTGCCATATATTACACATCTGGCACTGCATCGGGCAGCGGTATGTAACGATGATACACATATCAGTAGGCAAACTTATAGCAGATTTCATGTATATATACTATTTATTAATTTACGAAAACATTATTTCTTATTCTACAATCTTAAGCCACTTTCGATAATATTGCTCACTAGAAAAACGTCGTAGTGAAGTGGCAGATAATTCATTTCGATTATTAGAGACAACCGTATCAAACATTTTAGTGATAAGTGCCGGCAATTCTTCATCTTGTGTAAAAAGAAGGTTACAGTTATCTGATTCTAATAATTCAGGTATTCCTCCAATATCTCGACCTAATACAGGAGTACCACAGCATAGAGATTCAATTACGCTGAGGGGATTATTTTCATACCAAATTGATGGAATAACAGTAAAGCACACTTTTCTTAAAAGATTTATAGTATCTTCCATTGTCAAGTGTCCAAGGAATACAATATTATTTGTAGTATATTTCTTCTTCAACTCTACTTCTAATGGACCGGTACCTGCAATATATAGTCTATAAGGTAGTTGGGATGCAGCCTTTAAAAGCGAATCAATTCCTTTTTCTCTTGAAAGCCGTCCTATATATGCATAAGCCTTCTCTTGTGCGGGATAAGTTGTATTTTTTATATATTCTGCTTGTTCTTCCCCTATAAAGTTACTAATAACTTGCAATTTATCTGCTGGATAACCTCCTTGCTGCATTTTCTTTGCCATAAAGTGACTGGGACAAATAAATATATCTGTCCATGCAGAAAGTTTATTCTTATTCCAATTTACGGCTTCTCCCCATGCTAATACACTTGCTAAAAGATTATTCTTCATACATTTACGAAGTATTATATTCGTTTTATTACTGAAGCAGGCCTCACAAATTTTTCCTTTGCAAAGACAATTATAGGTTGGACATATCAATTTGTAATCATGAAGTGTCCAGATCACTTTAATGCCCTGTTTCTGTGCAAGTTTGACGATCAGAGGTGAAAGATAAGAATGAATATTATTTAAATGTACTATATCTGGATGAAAATCTTTCAATAATTTTTGGACCCCATTTTCTATTCCTGTTCCCCATAAGATACGTCTGGTAGCTTCAAATTTACCAGATAGCTTAGTAGAAAAAAAATTAATTTCTTTTGCATAAAAAAATCTATTCTCATTTTCTATGTTTTTTGAATGATCCATAGCATAGAAGCGAACGGTATGTCCCATTTTGCGCAACATCTGGCCAAGATTCAGGGTATGAATGCAATCTCCGCCTCGAAGATAAAGGAATTTATTGACAAGTAGAATCTTCATAGCTTATATATTCATTTAGACCACATTTTTAGTGGTTTTATAAAGGTACTATATGATAGTCTTGATTTTATCTTAATGCAATAGTAAAAACAACCATATAGATTAATGCATACAGATCTTGAGGCAAATTTATGGGCTAATTTATATATTATAAGCTGCTTCTCATTTTCAATACCTAAATCATTGAATAGCTTTAGCAAAGATTGAAAATATGAATGTCTTCTTCTTATAAATTTAAACACCTTAAATATTTTTTTCTCTCTCTTGGGGCTAAGAAGTGTCATAGAGTGATCGTGTCTTCGCCAAAAAACTAAAGGGCAAGGAATGTAGATTATACTATTGCGATATGACGCTGAAATAGCTAACCACCAATCGTAGTAAACATCAAAGTTCCATTCATGAATTTCATTGATAAATTCCTTCTTTACCAACATTCGGTGTCCTGATACTACATTATTAAACATGATATCTTCAATACTATTTTCTGGTATATATGAGTCAAATTCAACACTTTGCTCTTTATTATAAGGAATGAGCATTCCAGAGAAAGGTATAGCATCACTATAGGCAAGTACATGAGTTCCTATTTCTCTCATCATTATTTCTATTTTCTCAGGAAACCATATGTCATCTTGATCTGATATAGCGATATAGTTGCCAGATGCAGTATCCATTAATCGCTTAAAATTATAATTGACTCCATGCTTGCCATTCGATGATATGATTTTAATATTCCCATATTTACATGCATAATCATTTAAAATGCTCATCGTATTATCCGCACTTCCGTCATCTCCTATTAGTATTTCATAAATAGGGTAAGTTTGGGCAAGGATAGAATCTATTTGCTCTTTTATATATTTTTCGCCATTATAGGATGCAAGTATGACCGATACGGTTTTCATTATGAAGTAAAATATTATAAAGTTTACTGGTATATAGTTCTTTTGAGCACTCTGATCTTAGTTTGTTATACAACGCTTTTCCTTTCGCTTTAGCAATGTCAGGGTGTTGCAAATGATACTCTATCTCTTTTCTAAATTGGTCAATATTGTTTTCACAAAGTACTCCTGTTTTGTTATCAATATATTCCTTGGTTACTGGAGTGGATGTTGTTATGACTGTTTTCTGTTGCGATGCAGCCTGGAATATAACAATGAGTCCTGCAGGTGCATCAGTATTAAGTGGAAGCATTACAATGGATGACTCTTGTAGCAATTTATTAAACTCAACCAATGATACATTCCCCAAAATGTGTATATTATCGGATATTTTAATTTTTGAATAATATTTTTGAATAAAAGTGGGCATAACCAAAGTAAATTGTACATTCGGCATACTTTGACCAATTTTTATAGCTAACTCCCAATCTCTACCATTATTTCCTCCACAAAATACTTTGGTTCCATAGTTTTTATATTCTGTTTCTTCCTTTTCGTCAAAAGGATAGACATCATGCAAAAGCATATATGAACTTTTAATTCTTAGTTGACTATTTAGTGCTTCACCATATTCTAGGGATGTTACTGTGGCTTCTACATTATTTGCTTGTAATGCTGATTTATATAAGTATGATACAATTTTATTTTTGAAAGTCGGTTTGTTTTTCAATAAGAGATTCAGAATTATGATTCTTCTTTTTGTCCAAAGTAGTTTACATACCCCCCAAAAGATAATACCCTGAAAATCATACCAAAATATTAATGTGTCGCCAGAAGAAGACTTTAGAATAGCATTCAATACTCCTTTTAGCCATGCAATCCATTTATATTTGCTATCTGGAGAATATATTTCTTCTATGTCGACTCCCTTTTTTCTCAGTGCTTCGACTATATATCCATTATTATCATGGAAATTATCAAAAACAATATAGTTCATATATTCTCAAATTATAAATGATGTATTTTCTTCTCTAATCGTTTCTGTAAATAGAGCCATATTATCAATGTGGTAAGCATTTCGATGAATATGTATACAAAACCATATCCGTTTTCTTGCCAATAATAAATGGAGACGGCATACATTATACAAGATATGATATTTACAAATACCATAATACTAATATATTGCCGAATATATCCCTGCGTGAAAAATACTTTCATATAGGCTAAACTCATAGCTGTAAAAGGCATACTGAATGTTAGTAAACCGATAAGATGAGATAGTTTATTTCCTGCTTCGATAGGCATTTTCCCTAATCCAAAAAGAGTTTCGGCAATGAAATCACGTAATAAGAATATTACTAGTGATGTAAACAAAGTGAGTAAGAATAAGCGAATTGCTATCTGAGAAGCTGATTGGTAGATTTCATTTTCCTTCCTATTGCTTTTTAAATTATTGAGTTTTATTTGTAGTACTGCTGTAAATTGTTGTATCCATGCTAAAGGAGCCTGGATGAATTTTTGTGCATAATTGATTATGGTTATGACTCCCGGTTGATAATAGGATAACAAATACATAGGAAAAGTAGAAGAAAAAATGACCACTCCCTGATTAATAGCTAGTCCAGTTATGGATTTCCATTGGGAGGAAATAACAGAAAAATCAACTAAAAAGAACTTCCACTGTAACTTCCTCCTCATGAGAATAATTAGTATTATTATATTAATTACACTGGCTATACAGCTTCCATATATCATAGATACGACACCTATTGTATTATTAAATAATAGTAAAGCAAAGATAATTCCTCCATTCAGTAACAAATTGCAAACTAAAGGTAAAGAAAAAAATTTGAATGAAACTAATATTTCTGTCAGATACAGATTGGTGGCCATAAGTATCATCAATATAAGAGATGCATAATAAATAGATATGTATTTTTTTATCTCATCTGTTGGGAAATTGGTTATTAATTCCGGTACTTTATCTCCTCCAAGACTTACAAGAAATATGAGTAAGAAAATAATAAAGATAAAGCTATACATAAAAGCATTCAGATATTTCATTTCAGCTTTTGTAGAAATAGAATGTCGTAATAGCATAGATTGTGGTATGAGGATTGAAGTTGTAATTGTCTGTATCATTCCTCCTATCATTATTACCAGATTAAATAAATAGAAATATAAGTCAGTTCCGGTATTGGCACCAAAATAATAAGCAATCAGTAAATGTTGCATGAATGCCACCCCTTTAGCCAGCACACTAAAGAAAGATGAATGAATGGCACCTTTTTTATATGTTTCGCTGTTCAACTTCATCTTTTCTTATTATCATGAGGGCTAATATTATCAAAATAAATAATCCGCGATTATGTGTAAAAGTGGAGTCTGCTATACCCTCAATAAGAAAGAATATAAAGATCATCCAGATACAGGTACTCTTTTGTATGTTTTGGGAAGCTGATTTCCGGATAATTGTATACCAGAAAAAAAAGTATAATATAGCTCCAATTATTCCAAACTGGGCTAATTCCGGATAAAAAGCATCGCAAATAAAAATAGGCATATTCTTTGATAACCCCCATATATGGTTAAGTCCATACATTTCGTAAATAGGAGAATAATATTCAGCTGATGCAAAAGTACCAAAACTTCCTAGTCCACATCCAAATGGGAAATAGTCATAAAAAATTTGTCCAGATGTAAATAACATGGCAGGCCGACTCCACATTTCGCGGGAATTCATCATTCCATCGACATAATAAATTATTATTTTCTCTTTGGCAAACCAAATGGCGAGTAGACATATAAGGATACCTGCTGCAATACTTTTCCAGTTTAAGCGCATCTGGCCGCCTAATTTAGTAAATACTATAAGGCTGATAGCCACTACCCAAAAACCGTAAAATTTAGCTCGGGTAGAGAAAAAGCCTATGGTTAGCAAAAATAGGAATATAAGGATATCACTCCATTTATAAGTGCTGCAATAAAGAAATAAAAAAGCGGTAGCAATAGCCGCAGTTGCAAAACGGGAAGGATGTCCAAACACGAAATCAATTTGACCTGATAACCCAACAATAATCAATAATCCTCCTACTATTAAACAAAGAATGCTGATAAAGTATTTTTGAGAAGATGAAAGCTGTGGAGCAATTAGGTAGGCACAATAAAATCCGAGAAAAGGTTTTATCTGAATGAGTAAATCTGTAAGAATGGCTTTCGGAATATTACTCTGTATTATAAATGAATAAATGGTATAAAAAAAGAAGATGAAAACAACAATCGTCACAGGAATCAGCTCTTTCCATGCTTTTCTTTCCCAAACCACAATGCCTGCAAATAAACATAGGAAAAGTGCCATTAATTCATCAGTATATTTAAATTCTATGAAATCATATAAGATGACACCAAAGATGTAGCCTGCCACAAGAAAGGCAAAGAATAAATTGTTTTTTGAGCAGACTAGCTGTGAAAGCATGAGATTATCTTTTTGTAAAAACGAATACTTTCAAATAAATACTAATTAAGGAAAGGATGCAAGCTATTATAAAAGCTATTGCCAATACAATCAATTTCTTGGGAAAAACGGGTTTTGCCGAACAATAAGCAGCATCCACTATTCTTCCAGCTTGTTCATCTGGAGAGTTTATCAAACTCTTTTCTTGTAATTTTTGCATGAGGAACAGGTAAATCGTTTCCTTGATTTTCTGTTGGCGTTTCATCTCAATATATTCTCGTTCCTGTGTGGGCAGTTCACTCAGTTGACTGTTGAATATATGATTTTTCTTGTTGAGTTCATTTAGACTGGCTTTGATGCTATTTCGAGTTGCAGCGATTGTTTCCAACAACATTTTACGTTGTTCTGCCAATTGTTTATCGGCAAGCAATAAGGCTGGATTCCCTTTTTCAGAAGCAAGTAGTAGACGTTCACGGTCAAGTACTAATTGATTATACAAAGCGATAGATTTCTCTCCTATTCCCTCAAAGGCAGGAATAGAAGCATATTCATTTTCTGGATTTTGCATATATTCCACTACATAATCCATCATTTTTATACGTGCTTCAATTTCTAAAATCACACTTTCTAATTCTTGTTTTCCTGTCATGGCAACCTTGGCATACAGTGTGGGTTCTGGAATGTTATTCAGTTTCTTGTAAGTTTCAATTTTATGTTCCAGATAGGCAAGTTCCGTAGTGATTGTATCCAAGCGACTTCTTACAAATTGGGCGTTAAGTTCCGCTTCTTGTACTTTTACATTTCTTGAGTATTGATTGAAAACAGACATTAATTCATTCAGAAAATCACGTCCACGCTGTTTGTTTTCGTTGTCAAAACTCAATAATATGATATCAGAAATAGTTTCTTCTGCCCCAGCTGTTATCTTTTTATATAGATCTTCATAAACTTTTTGCAACGGAGTGATCTTTATATTGAATGTTTGTTTGTCAAAAGTTGAAATCTCACTATTGGGAGCAAGCATTATTGTACCAATCGGAAGCTGTAAGCGACAAGGTAAAGATTGATCTTGCACTTTCATGGTTTCAAATAGCTCTGATTGAATTTTTGCTGACTGCATCATTCCATTTGATAATGTCATTTTTATCTTTACCGGTTCACTGATAGTATCTAAAAACTGTTCAGGAAAAAGAACGGTAAAGGGGACATCTTTTCCATAAAGTAATACTTTCTTCAAACCACGTTGTTGCCGTATCTCCATTTGGTAATTAGTTTGAAGAATGGCTTTGGTCATGTTAGTACGTGATGTTAGTACAATAATCTCATCTTCTATACTAATGCCTGAAGTACTACCCCCAAGTAATGCACTAATACCACTGGTTTTTAACATTTTCAACTCAGACATCATACCATGGTTGTTGCCAATTAGTCGCATCCGAGCAGTAAATTCATATTCTTTAGGTGTGACTATCAGAAAGCATATAGCGGTAATCAGACAGATAATTCCAATGGGTATGTAGATCTTCCAATAGCAAAGAAACTGTTTTAATAGCTTTCCAATATGTATATTTTCGTCATTCATAAACAAAAGAGGTTATTTTACTAACAATGCGATACCTAGTGATGCTAATACAGATAAAGCGCTAATTATAGTTGAAGCCAATGATACGTTAAACTGCCCATTTTGACTATATTTCGCATTTCCTTTTCGTGCTTTGTTTGGTTCTACATAGAGAACATCATTTTGCTGCAAATAGTAATAAGGAGATGTTAGCATTTCTGCAGAAGTAAGGTCAAAACGATGATATTCTTTTAGTCCATTATTATCGCGAATTAGTAGCACATTGGTGCGATTTCCATAAATTGTCAAGTCACCTGCCATGCCAAGAGCATCAAGTATAGATAAGCGCTCATTAGGTACATTTACGGTTCCTGGTTTGTTTACTTCTCCTAATACAGAGACTTTAAAGTTCCGTATTTGTATTGTAACAATTGGAGATTTTACATAGGCAGAAATCCTTTTAGTCATCATATCGGTAAGTTCGCTACGTGTCATTCCACCAACTTGAAGTTTACCTAATACTGGAAAGTCAATTTCTCCATGTGAATTGACCAGATATGTATGAAGTACAGGTGTGGAGGTCACATTTGTTTCTCCAGGTGCCAGATAGCTGGCAAGTGGTATGTTGAATGTGGCGACTGCATTAGGGTCCATACCTGATACAGTTATGGATAATTGGTCATCGGGAGCTATACGCGGAGTATAATTCACAGCTTTTCCTGTAGTAACTGCCGATTGGTTATTCAAATCCTGAAAATAGGTGATGTTATTAGTCGTCGTTTTGCACGACGTCAATAATATAATAGTAAAAGCAAATATCAGCGTTTTAATCTTCATCGTATATTTTTATATTTTATAGATTGATCGGTTGCAAAAATAGCTTTCTTATGCCAATAAACGTTAGTTTTATGAGTTTATTGTTGAATTGTCTATTATTTGTGCATTAATGCTCCAAGGTAGAATATAGTATTTTCGTGTAGGTATTAACGAATTAGCTGGCTTTTATTCAAAGAAAGCATTGTGTTATTCCATATTGTTGATAAGTTGTTGAAAGAAAAATGCCCTGAAACTGGCTTATATCCGAGATTTCCGTTACTTTTGTACCATGATTGAATTGGCACAACATATAGAAACTTTGTTATTGGAAAATGACTGCGTCATTGTTCCGGGTTTGGGAGGATTTGTTGCTCATTATGCTCCGGCTACGAGAGTGAAAGAAGAGAATATTTTCCTGCCTCCTACCCGTATCATCGGTTTTAACCCACAACTGAAGATGAATGACGGTTTGCTGGTTCAATCTTATATGTCTGTATATGGAACCAACTTTTCTGATGCTACCAAGATGGTAGAACGTAAAGTGAATGAATTGATTTCTGTTTTACACGAAGAAGGTAAGGTTGATTTGCCCAATGTTGGCGAAGTACGTTATACGATTCATAACACTTTCGACTTCGCACCATACGATAATAAAATCACAACTCCCTATTTATACGGCTTGGATGCATTTGAAATGAAGGAATTATCTGCTTTGGGAAAGCCACAGGCAGAAAAGGCTGTTTCTTATTCAATGCCTACTGTTGTTAAGGAAGAAAAGCGTACTTTCGCAATCAAAATTAATCGTGCATATCTGACAAATGCTGCTGCAATAGTAGCTGCTATAGTGCTTTCTTTCTTTTTTTCTACTCCGATAGAAAATACAGAAGTGATAGAGGAAAACTATGCAAAATTACTTCCGGATGAATTATTTGAAAAAATAGAAAAACAATCTCTGGCCATTACACCGATTGTTGTAAAGCAGAATACTCCTACACGCAAATCTGCAACAGATAAACAAGCCGGAACTAAGAAAGTTGTAGCTCCTGTTGCTGTCAGAGAAGTTAAGGTTGGCAAAACACCAGCTGTTGCTTCTGAAACAAAAGTGAAGGAAGAAGCCTCCCATTCAGCTACAACGACTGAAGCTCCCAAGCAGAATGTACAGCCTGCTACAGCTAAACCGGTTATTGCAACTCCTAAAAGACCTTATCATATTATCATTGCCAGCGTTGGAACTGAACAAGATGCAGAAACAATGGCTGCTCAGTTGATTTCTAAAGGTTTTAAGGGTGCAAAAGCGATTGTCGGTGATGGTAAAATGCGTGTTAGCATTGAATCTTGCGGGACGGAAGTAGAAGCCTATCAAGCATTGGCTAGAATTCGCCAGGATGAAACATATAAGAATGCTTGGGTTTTGAAGAAGTAGGAAGCATTTACTTTGCTTTAATTTTTAATTCTTTAATTTGTAATTGTCATGAAGCGTATCCGTTGCCCTAAATGTGAGAACTATCTTTTATTTGATGAAACAAAATATAGCGAAGGCCAATCTTTGGTTTTCGTTTGTGAGCATTGTGGTAAGCAATTTAGTATTCGTCTGGGAAAAACCAAAATGCGTGCTCCTCAAAAAGAAGAACGTCCTGACGAAGAAGAATTCAAGGATGCTTTCGGTAGCATTACGGTGATTGAGAATGTATTCGGATTTAAGCAAGTGTTACCTTTGCAAGAGGGCAATAATGTGATTGGGCGTCGTTGTGTTGGTACTAATATCAATACTCCCATTGAAACTTCGGATATGAGTATGGATCGTCGTCACTGCATTATTAACGTGAAGCGCAATAAGCAAGGCGTGCTTGTTTATACTCTGCAGGATGCTCCCAGTCTGACCGGAACTTTCCTGAATAATGAAATACTAGGAAATAAAGATCGCATTCGCATTGAAGACGGAGCCATTGTTACCATTGGAGCTACGACGTTCATTTTGCGTACGGCGGAATAGTCGGCCCATTCATTCTGCGGCAGAAGCTTTGATGCTAACTGAATAGCAACCAGGCTTCACTTTACTTTACCTCATTGATTTTGTGTATTTGCAGTAACTCTGAAAAGGTGTCAACCTTGGTTAACAACTCTATCAACCTTGGTTGATAGGCCTGTTAACCAAGGTTGATAGCTGATAATTTCTAAGGTTGAACAGGATCTTCCTTAAGACAGAATAATACAATCTCTCATGTAAAACCTATTAATCTCTCATTCAAGTTTCTCAAGAAATCATAGCAATGAGACATATTCATCGTTTACGCGGGAAGAAAAGTCTAAAAAAACACCAGATTACAGACAGCCTCAATATAGATACTAAATACTGGGTATTTCATTGTAAAATAATAAGTTAATCCATAAAAATGCAAATTCAGAAAGTGAGAGTAAGCGGTTTACTCTCACACCGGATTTTTACTCTCACCCACACTTAATAGTCTAATTATCAATAAGCTACTTTAATAGTGAGAGTAGTGAGAGTAACCTGAGCCAACTTTTTATTGATCGCTGAATTCCCTGATAACCTCCTTCAGATGTATTCTTTAGTCACAATTAGTAGCTTTTAGTGTATGCTTTCTATTTTTTTACGAACTTTTGATTGTAATATTTTTCATTTGTTTGTCTGTTGATTAAACTGTCTCGACTATATAAAAAATGGATACCTGATAATTCGGGAATATAACGTCCGGACACATCAACAGAATCAGATTGCCCACATATGTTATGGATAAATCATCAATCTTTCCATAAGTACTTCCACTTACCTTACCATATCTTTGTAGACCGGTAATGTTTCCATTATAATCATAACCGATCACATTCTCTGAGAATTTTTTTCCTGTAGAAGGAGTGATACTTGTCCCTTCGCCATAAATAGCATTTCTCATGCGACTCATATTATCATAAGTAAACTTATAACCACGTATACCGTCTTCCCCACTCTTCCAAGTCATACTTCCAATATTGCCATTATAACATTGACTTCCACTCCCTGTGTTATAATAAAGATTTTGTTCGAAAAGTCTTCCGTTGATTTGGGTCAACCAATTACGTATATTATATTCATAAGTCAGCTTATGTCCTGAAGTGCCATGATGTGTTTTGGTTTTTAATCTCCCTAACTTATCATAGGTATTGATAGCAAGCTTTACTTCACTATTCTCATTTAATTTGTGTCTTACTTCTTGCAGGCGTTCTGCATGATCATAAACATAAGTATATAATTCTGTTGCATTTATTGCTGTATGTGTATGACTTGCTGTTAATGGTTTATCAGTAAAGGAATAAGTAATATTATCCACTTCATATTCATTCATATGATTGCTTGAGACCTTTTTTGTCATTCTGCCTTTGACATCGTAATAATTAGCGGAATATAGTTTCTTACCATCTTCCAAAATAGTAACGACATTACCGGTTAGATAGCCTTTGGCATTGCTGCCCATTGAGAAATGTGGTACACCGGAAAATCCTGTTAATGAACAAAACTTATAATCGTCGTAATAATTCACAATATGTATTTCTTTGACCTTATCAATCGGTATAAATGTAGAATAATATCCACTTCCCCCCAAACCTGTATTGCTATTTTCTCTGTAGCAAGTTACTACTACATCGGGAATTAAATTTAGCCGGTCTATTTCCATACAAATGCCTTGTATTGTAAGACGATTCAACCTATCATACAAATAGAAAGTCCATTCGTTTTGTAACCGTTGATTGCCATCTTGCGAGAATATGAGTCTGTCCAACTTATCATATACATATTTAATAGCTTCTGCTCCCGGCATCTTTTTCTCTATGCACAATTGTCTTCCCATATATTTATATTGGAAAGCATACATATTCAGATTGGCATTTGTCTGATACATCGGTTGAAGAACGTATCGTAAATTATCAAGTCCATCATACACATAATATGTATCAAGAATTTGACTTCCTGAGATTTGTCGTGTTAATATGGTATGTCCCGACTTATCTGTAAAAGTATACTCAACGTTATTATCTTCATCAGTACTTTTGGTTACATATAACTGTCCTGCGGCGTAATACTGATTGCTGGACACCAAAGTTCCGTTGTCATTAACCATGTAATTAAGACAGTTCAATGGAGAAGAAGTGGTGTTTGTCATATATTCAATGTGTACAGGGTGATTATTCCAATCTTCCCCTGCTCCGTATTGATTGACTATTTTATTCAAAGGAGAAGCTTCGTATTCTGTCTTTGTATAAGGATGTGTATCTCCATAATCAGCTACAGCTTGAGCTTTAACAGAAGCAGATGGCATATATGTACTGGTAGCAGACTCAACGGGTAACCATGTATATGTTTTCCTATTTGCAGCATCATATTCTTGTAAAGTGATTAAATGAGTTTGGAATGGAGTGATTTTACATTCCACTGTCTGGTATGGGCGACCTAAACCATCATAATAACTATATACTTCCATATATTTATTTCCTTCCTCATTCATCATAGTACGAGTTTTGAAGAAATTTTGTGATGTTCCATTATGGGATAACTGATATTGAAATGACATGATTGTTTTTCTGTTTAAATCTAATATCTCAGAAACTCTGCCTATAGCATCATACTCATAGAATGTTTTTAATCCATTGGGTGACCTTACTTCACTAACTCCGTATGATGGATTATAAAGCCATGTGGTAACTTCACAATCAGAAAATATATTTTGCAAATTATAGAGTGAAGTACTATTGGGGATATTAGAGCTACACAGAGTATTCAACGAACTTTCTCCTAATCGAGACAGTACTTTGGCATATGTAATATTAGTAATTTTTGCAATAATCCGGGAATATTTATATCCCCATAAATAAACAACCGACGAACTGTCTTGATAGGTTACTTCGACAGGATTCCATTTACTATCATACTTATATGAAACAGTACGTCTTTTGGGTGATATATTGCTTGACTCCGTACTTGAAAGCAATGTGAATTTAGTAAATGCATTTCCATACTTATTTTCTAAAATGGCTGTTGAACTGCCTGATGTACGTTTATATCTCATTATTGCAGTAAGTACATTATAGTCCAAGTGATCTTTATAGAAAGAAGAATCGGCAGCATATTTATATGTCTCCTGAATGTAGTCGGAACGACTGGTATTTGTTTGACAGGTTGATATTTGATTACGTTGATTATATGTATAAAGTTTTTCTTTGCTTATTGGTACTGAATTGAAATACTCAGTTTCTGTTTGTTGAGTTAACTGGATGTCATAAGCAATGTATGGATATAAAGTTATAAAAAAACGTCCATTATATATATATGGATTATAATAAGGATGTGCTTCAATTGAAAGGCAATGATTTACAGGACCAACATAATTGTCTATGACTTTTATATTGACTAATTCTTTAGCCTTATTGGCAATGGAGTATTCATTAATTTCTTCTTTTACGAGTTTATTATTTGCATCATATGTACTTTTCCTGATTAAGCGTCCACTGTAGTTCTCTGGAAAATAGCAAAGTGTAGCATCTGTTTGTGCATCATATCTGCGAAATTGATGGTCTACTATGCTATGTATAGGACAATTATCCAGACCATGACGGATATTATGATCAGTCACAAAGTTAATAGGAATCATCAACAGACCGGAACTTTTATGATTATCCAATTCGTAAAGATATTTGGTTCTCTCTAAGATTTCTCCTGTATTATTCCTTTGGGTAATAGTTTTTATTCTCACTCCGGCACCAATATGTTCCAAAGTGTCTATATCTACATTGAATATTTGTGATTTGTAAGTTAATGTTGCAGCGCTAACATTACGGGCGGTGTAACCTTGATTGGGAACTGTTGACGCTAAAGTAGATGACATTACATAATCCCCAGCTTCCAATGTAAATGATTCAACAACATGATATGAATGTTCATCAGTTACATTTTGTGATGTCACATGATTTTAGAATACCTCCTCCGGTAGAACCAACCTGCCTGATAATTGTTCCTGAACCTTCGACTTGACTCGCTGAATAATCATCAAAACGGACTGTTACATTTATGGTTACAGTTTGTGCAAATGGAATATTGAAAGTTACAAATGGAGTGGAAAACTCTGCATTATTGTTATTCACCGTATTTAAATATGCCAATTTAGGAGCATACTTTTCTAAATCTTCTTTTGAAATGACTTTGGCATTAGTAAAAGTATGAGGTTCAAATTCGAATTCTACACTACCTCCCGTCGGGTATGTTATTTTTTTTAGCATATTAGCCGTTATATATTTACGACTCGCATTCCTGACAGCTGTTTGTGCTGGTAGCTCCTGTCCCTGAATTATAAGTGCGTCTTGATTAATTCCTAATCCTTCAATAGAGGGTATAAGTGTGTGGCGGTAACCGGTAAGTGAAGATATATTTTCTGCGCCATTGTAAAATCCCCAATAATCCATAGCGAAGGATGTTTTATATGGCAACGGTTGTTCTCCATTATAAATAAATGAATATGTTTCCCCTTGTACCTTTATTGGGTTGAATAGTGGTTATCTGACATTTCATTAGTTTGTCTCCTGAGCGAGGGAGATTATAAGATGTGTTCAAGGTTTGACTATAAACACATAAAGGGAATAAGAACCCCACGAGAATAGTACATAATGTCTTTCCCATAGTCATTTGATTTTTAATAGTTAACGCTCTAAATATACCCAAAAGAAGTGACAAAGAGAATTTATTTGAGTATGAAATGCACAGTTCTGTTCTTTAACATAAAAAAATAGGGCGAAGCCTCCGCCCCGCCCTATCTCCTTTGTGATACTTGTAGATTAATTAAAGAATTCCCTTTACTGTTTCCAACATTCCTTTTTCCTGAATAGAATCCAGATTAGCTTTTACAGCAGCGGTAAGTCCCGAGATATTATTTAAATCTTCGCCCCAAATAGAAGTTGCAGCAAGTACGCCTTCGGCTACTTTCTGAGTATCATCTGTTGCCCACAGGTCTTTCAGCAATTGCATGATTTCCGGAGCATCGTTCGGGGTGATCTCAGCACCGTCTTCACGAACACCACCTTTATAATATGTGATGATAGCGGCCAAACCGAGAACCAGCCCCTTAGGCAATTCACCTTTGCGTTGCAGATAAGTCTTCAAACCAGGCAGGTCACGAGTTTCATATTTCGGGAAAGAGTTCAGCATAATGCTGGTAACGGCATGGTCAACAAACGGATTGTTGAAACGCTCCAATACATCTTCCGCAAACTTCTTCAACTCATCTTTCGGCAAGTTCAATGTTTCCATCAACTCATCGAACATTACCTTATTGATGTACTGACCAATAACCGGATGTTGACAAGCATCACGCACAATGTTTACGCCCGACAAGTAAGCTACCGGAGAAAGAACAGTGTGAGGGCCATTCAGCAACGTTACTTTTCTTTCGTGATACGGTGCTTCAGAAGGAACGAATAATACATTCAGACCAGCCTTGTCAGCAGGGAATTCTTTGGCAATCTCCTGCGGGGCTTCGATGACCCAGAGGTGGAAGATTTCAGCCTGTACCACCAAATTATCATCATACTGTAATTTTTCCTTAATTGCTGCAATATCCTTGCGCGGGAATCCCGGAACAATACGGTCAACAAGCGTAGCGTATACACCACATGCTTCTTCAAACCAAGTCTTGAATTCATCACCCAATTGCCATAATTCGATATATTGGTAGATGGTTTCTTTCAGCTTATGACCGTTCAGGAAGATAAGTTCGCAAGGGAAGATAATCAGACCTTTGCTCTTATCACCGTTGAATGTCTTGAAACGATGATACAGTAGTTGGGTCAGTTTGCCCGGATAAGAAGAAGCCGGAGCGTCAGCCAGTTTGCAGGAGGGATCGAAAGCGATACCGGCTTCCGTTGTGTTGGAGATTACAAAACGCATTTCCGGTTGCTCAGCCAACTTCATGAATTCATCGTTCTGAGTGTAAGGATTCAGTGCACGGCTGATAACGTCGATCATTGTCAGGCTATTGACAGTTTCTCCTTTATCCAATCCTTGCAGGTTTACGTGATAAAGATCATCCTGTGCATTCAGCATGTCTACCATACCTTTCTCGATAGGTTGAACTACTACAACACTGCTATTGAAATCAGCCTTTTCGTTCATGTTATAAATGATCCAGTCGATAAATGCACGTAAGAAGTTTCCTTCACCGAATTGAATGATACGTTCCGGGCGCTGAGCCTTGGAAGCGGTCTGTTTGTTTAATGCTTTCATGCTTAAAAAAACGTTTTTTAAATGATTGATATTATGATGTTTATTCAAATTCAAAATAGAAATTGATGTTTTCTTTCATCAGGATGTCGATAGGCATATACTTTACACCGGTCACCGGACGTTTGAATACGACATGGTCGCACAGAGCTTTTACACCGCAGTATCCTTGCAGTCCCGGGCGTTGTCCAATGAGATAATTTACTTCACCGGATTTCAGGTATTCCACGTTTTTGGGCAGAAGGTCATATCCAACCAATCCTTCCAAATGGTGTCCTGTTTCCTGTAGATATCCTGCCACCTGGTAGACACGTGAGTTAAAAACGGCTCCTAATACTGCCTTGGGATGTGCGGCAAAGAAATCTTCCAATGTCCGGCGGTTGGCTTCATCATCTTCTTTATTCAGTACTACATCGTGAACCACCAGATTCTCATGTTCCTGTGCAATAAAATTCATGAAACCGTCCATGCGTCGTTGCATCTGTATTTCTGCCGGGCTATTCTTTTTATTATTAAGAAATAGTATCAGTTCCTGTCCTTCCTTGTACTTGCGCATCAGGATTTTAGCAGCCATATACCCGCTTGTTTGGGAGTCCTGGCCGATGTAGCAGAGTGCATGGGTGTCTTCTATATTAAAGTCGACAAATGCGTAAGGTATCTTTTTCCCTTCCAGATAAGATGTCAGCGATATTGTCTCTTCACGGAAATTGGGGGCGATCAATACGGCATCCACTATTTCTTTGCGGAGCTTCGCGCAGGCTTTTTCATAAGAAAGCCGGTCGGCATGATGGTAGCACAAAAAGTCCACGCTTACATTAAAAGGACGCAACTCTTGTGCGGCACGGTTGATGCCTTCTGCAACGGAATGCCAATAGTCATGTTCCACATAATAAGGTATAATACACAGAACACGGTAGCGCTTCTTGGCTGCCAGACCAATGGCAAACATATTAGGATGATAGTCTATCTCATCAAGCACTTTTTGAACCTTCTCCCTGCTGGCAACAGAAACATCTCCCCGATTGTGCAACACGCGATCCACAGTTCCGGCAGAAACACCCGCCATGCGGGCAATGTCTTTAATGGTGTAGTTCTTGTTTTCCATATTCTTTGTTTCATTCGTTTTAAGGCACTAAAGGTTCAATGTCTAAAACTTAAATATTATAAATATTTGCGGCAAAGATACGAATTATTTTGTTTCTCCAAGTAAATTTTCTACTTTTGTGTTCGATAACGGTTAATAAAAGCAAAAACCAATATCTTGCCTATTAGCTTTACAATCAATACTATATAGGTATAGAAAAGAGAAAGTAATATTTTTATATACTAAAAACACAGTAGAATGAAAAAATTTATGGATGAAAACTTCCTGTTGCAGACAGAAACCGCACAGAAGTTGTATCATGAACATGCGGCCAAGATGCCGATTATCGATTATCACTGTCACTTAATCCCTAAAATGGTAGCAGACGACTATCAGT
Source organism: Bacteroides intestinalis DSM 17393 (assembly GCF_000172175.1). Lineage (NCBI taxonomy): Bacteria > Pseudomonadati > Bacteroidota > Bacteroidia > Bacteroidales > Bacteroidaceae > Bacteroides > Bacteroides intestinalis. The sequence continues at coordinate 87,566 of NZ_ABJL02000008.1, forward strand.
TTAAGTCATTGACTGAAATCTGGTTGGGCGGCGACCATTACAAATGGCGTGCTATGCGTACCAATGGTGTAGACGAACGTTTCTGCACAGGTAAGGATACTTCCGACTGGGAAAAATTTGAAAAGTGGGCTGAAACCGTTCCTTATACTTTCCGTAATCCTTTGTATCACTGGACACACCTGGAGTTGAAGACAGCGTTCGGTATCGATAAGATCCTGAGCCCGAAGACTGCCCGTGAGATTTATGACGAGTGTAATGAGAAGCTGGCTCAACCGGAATACTCTGCTCGTGGCATGATGCGCCGTTATCATGTGGAAGCTGTTTGTACTACGGATGATCCTATTGATTCTCTGGAATATCATATTCAAACACGCGAAAGTGGTTTTGAAATCAAGATGTTGCCGACATGGCGTCCTGACAAGGCAATGGCTGTAGAAGTTCCTGCTGACTTCCGTGCATACGTTGAGAAACTGGCTGAAGTAAGCGGTGTTGCTATCTCTAATTTCGATGATATGATAGCTGCCTTGCGCAAGCGTCATGACTTCTTTGCTGAACAAGGTTGTAAATTGTCCGACCACGGTATTGAAGAATTCTATGCAGAAGACTATACAGATGCTGAAATCAAAGCTATATTTAATAAGGTATATGGTGGAACGGAACTGGCTAAGGAAGAAATCCTGAAATTCAAATCAGCTATGCTGGTTATCTTCGGTGAAATGGACTGGGAAAAAGGCTGGACACAACAATTCCACTATGGCGCTATCCGTAACAATAACAGTAAGATGTTCAAGTTGCTTGGTGCTGATACCGGTTTCGATTCTATCGGTGAATTTACTACTGCTAAGGCAATGTCTAAATTCCTCGACCGCTTGAATTCCAAAGGCAAGTTGACGAAGACTATTCTTTATAACCTCAATCCGTGCGCTAATGAAGTTATTGCCACTATGTTGGGCAACTTCCAGGATGGCACGATTCCGGGTAAGATACAGTTTGGTTCCGGCTGGTGGTTCCTCGATCAGAAAGACGGTATGGAGAAACAGATGAATGCTCTTTCCGTACTGGGTCTGTTGAGCCGTTTCGTAGGTATGTTGACGGACTCTCGTTCATTCCTCTCCTATCCGCGTCATGAATATTTCCGCCGTACATTGTGTAATCTTGTTGGCCGTGATATTGAAAATGGTGAAATTCCGGCTTCTGAAATGGACCGCGTGAACCAGATGATTGAAGATATCAGCTACTATAATGCAAAGAATTTCTTCAAGTTCTAAGAGAAGAATTACTTTTTACCCATAGCAAGGAGTGCATCAAAGTTATATTGATGCGCTCCTTTTCTTTTATACGCAGCCATCGCTTCTTTAAAGAATAGTGTTGCTTACACCCGGGTGTAAGTAGCATTATCTTTTAATAATAACTGATATATCCTTTAGACTTACATGAGATATTATATATACGAGAGAGAATTTTTTCCGATGTTATTGGCTTTTATAAATTATTCATTAACTTTGCGACATCTTTAGGGTTATTCTGATATACTCCTAAGGCGTTACATATTAAATAGTTAGAAGCGTTTACCATATTATTCTTGTCAAAGGAAATCGCCAATTTCAAAAAGACACGAGAATAATAGGCAACAAAACGCTCATACTCACTGTATATCTAAATGTATAGTAGGGCGTGGGCTGTTGCCTCATTATCTGTGTCTTGGGTGTTTGGCGATACCTCTTTGACAGATAATGGCAACAGTTCCCACGCTTTCATTTTATTTATAGGTGTCGTATGGGACTTTCGACACCGGATATACATGATGAGAAATACTATATCTGCCTTATGTGCGGCAACTTTTCTGTGCCTGCTCTGTTCTTCCTGTTCATCAAGCAGGCAAGTATCCTATTTGCAAAAGCTGAATGAGGAATTCCGGGACACTCTTATAGAATATGATGCCCACATCATGCCTAAAGATTTGCTTACCATCTCCGTCAGTTGTTCTGAACCGGAAGCCGCCTTGCCTTTCAATTTAGTGGTACCTGCTTCACAAACCGGAATTAATTCCACTAATTTAGTTTCACAACCTACCCTGCAAAACTATCTGGTGAATAATCAGGGGGAAATAGTTTTTCCTGTGCTCGGCACTTTGAAAGTAGGCGGAATGACTACTCAGGAAACCTCTGAACTGATTGTGGGGAAACTGGAACGTTACTTGAAAGAGCGTCCCATCGTGACTGTCCGGTTGGTAAACTATAAGATTTCCGTAATTGGAGAAGTAAGCCGCCCGGGAGTCTATACCGTAAATAACGAACAGGTGAATGTTTTTGAAGCTGTAGCAATGGCGGGTGATCTGACCATATACGGGAAGCGTGATAATGTACGCATTATCCGCACTGTAGACGGCAAACAAAATCTTGTCACCATCAACCTGAATGATGAAAACATTATTTATTCCCCCGACTTTTATCTACGGCAGAATGACATCGTTTACGTGGAGCCGAACAAGGCAAAGAAACAGAGTGCCAACATTGGTTCTTCCACCAATCTTCTGATCTCCATAACCTCTATTCTCATATCCCTGGCGGGGTTAATGGTTAACATTTTACGATAAAAAGTATAAATCACTACTAATACAATCTATATATGAACACCAATCATATGGACAGTAATCAAATGCAGGAACAAGAAATAGACCTGATTGAACTTTTCTACAAACTGTTGGCGCACTGGCGGTGGTTTCTGCTAGCTGCTGTGGTAGCACTTACCGGCGCATACATTTATGTACATGTAACCACTCCCGTCTATCAGGCAACGGCTTCTGTTGTCATCAAGGATTCGGAAGGAAGCAATAAGGCCATCGACGAGTTGTTTCAGAAAGTCGCTCCTTCTTCCCTCACCTCTGCAAATACGCAGATTGAAGATGAAATGGAGATATTGCGTTCACGCTCTATCCTGCTACAAGTGATTAATGAGCTGAATCTGCATACAAAGTACAAGGTGAAAGATGGACTTTTCTATAATGAAACCACTATGCCGCCCATCATTGCTTCTATGGATAAAGCATCCATGGATACATTGAGCGGAACGTTGCTGATACAAGTGGAGAAGGCAGGTGAACGCTATACCGTGAGCAGTGCCTTGGACGATATATGTGTAACGGAGATTTTCACAGGTTTCCCTGCTTTTGTAGAAACTCCTGCCGGACGATGTACTTTAAGATTACTGCCCGGACATCAGTTTTCCGAAGCCATAAAGATAAGCATTTCCCGCCCTATCGATGCCGTGAACGATTATTCCGGTCAGCTGGTGGTCACTACTACTTCGAAGAAAACTTCCATCATCAGTCTGACCTTCAAGGATACGGATAAGGATCGTGCGGAATCCTTTCTTGCCAAGTTGATCGAAGTCTATAACCGGGATGCAATGGATGATAAGAATAAGGTGACAGGAAATACACTCATCTTTTTGGAAGAACGTTTGGACAGTATCAGCAACGAATTGGGATTTGTAGAAAAGCATCTGGAGCAATACAAACAAAAAGAACGTCTGAGCGATTTGAAAACCAACATGACTCTGGATCTGAATACAAACAATGAGTACGAAAAGAAGTTGCTGGATGTGGAGATGCAACTAAATATGACTAACTATATTTATAATTATCTATTGGATGATAAACACCGTTTCTCTCTACTACCGGTAAATACGGGTATTGCCGATACGGAGCTGATGCAACTGATTAACGAATATAACAAGGAACTGCTGGAACGTGAGCGGCTGATGAACACCATGAAGGCAGATAATCCGACGGTTGTTAATCAGGATATTCGCATTGATGCGCTGAGAAGAAATGTGGTGAGTTCTGTGGTCGGTGTAAAAGACGGACTCGGCATCGCGCGCACTGACATCCTACGTAAAACCGATTATTTCAACTCCCGTATCGGAAATATGCCGAAGCAGGAAAGGGAGTTCAATAACATAGACCGTCAACAGCAAATTAAGGCAAACCTATATCTGATGTTACTTGAACGGCGTGAACAGGCAGCTATTTCTTTGGCAGCCACAATGAACAAAGCAAGAGTGATTGATGCTCCCCTATCTGCTGACAGACCGATAGCTCCGCGAAGTATGATGATCTATGCCGGAAGTCTGTTTCTGGCATGTGTTATGACGGCAGGAGTTATTTTGTTCGGAGGAATTTTCCGTACTAAAATTAGGTCGGTAGCAGAAGTTGAGAGTACACAAATCCCTGTGATGGGGATTATTCCTTATACCAAAGAAGGTGATCGCATTGAAGAAGGACAAAACGGTATCATGGAAGAATCTTTTCGCCGCATGAGAAGCAATCTGCGCTTTCTAACCGAAGATGGCGATAAAAAGTGTATCCTGATGACCTCCACTATCAGCGGAGAAGGAAAAAGTTTCATCAGCATCAATCTGGCTCTGACCTTTGCTTTTCTGGGATGCCGGGTACTGGTAGTAGGTCTGGATATCCGTCGTCCCAGACTGGCGGAGTACTTCGGAATAAAGAGTCATGTAGGTATGACCAGTTACCTTTCGGACAATGAGATAAAGCTGGAAGATATAATCTTCCCATCAGGGGTACACGAACAATTATTCGTTGCGCCTGCCGGACCTATCCCTCCTAATCCGGCAGAACTGTTGGAGAGAGCCCGATTGAAAGAAGCATTCGCGTATTTTCGTGAACAGTTTGATTATATCATTGTGGATTCGGCTCCGGTAAGATTGATTAGTGATACACTGAGCCTAAGCAAGGTGACTGATTTCACACTCTATGTGTGCCGCATGAATTATACGCACAAGAATGTGTTGTCTGAAATTGTAGAGATACAGCGGTCAGGGCAACTGAACCAAATATCTTTGGTAGTGAATGCTGGTAATCTGGCGGAAAAGAAATATGGTTACGGATATGGCTACGGAGATAGTTATGGTTACAGAGATACTCATAAAAAGCATAAGTAATATACACTCATTTTTTCATCTCACTTTTTTTCTTCTCAATGAAGATACTGTTCCGGACTTTCATAGGTTAGGTAAAGTCCGGACGGTATTTTCTAAAACCACCACTTCTTCTTTTTGTCCTGTTCCGCAGGAATATTACCTTGCGTATAGATATCCCGGAACGTTTTATGTTCTTTAATCATCTGATAGATAAGTCCCCAATCGGGCAATCCGCCCAGATTGCGGTCGTCAATGAAAAGGTCTACTTTCAGTTTACGGGAAAATCCACAGTCCTGCTGCTTTTCTTCGGGATAATCACGATTGACAGCATAGAATTCCACTCCTCTTTCTTTGCACCAGGCAACGGCTTCTTCCAGAAGCTCACCTTCGCGCACACTCCATAAGATGAGCTTATGCTGATCTTGCTGCAACAGTTTTAAAGTGTCTGTTGCAAAAGGGATTTCTTTACCGATACGGGGATAGCGATGTTCTACTATAGTTCCGTCGAAATCAACTGCTATTGTCATAGTTTTATGCTGAAAAATTACAGAACAAAGATACGAATCTTATTGAAAAAACAAAGCGTTCTCTCACTTTTACAATAGGCAAATATGAAAGAAATTTGCATATAATTTCATAAAAATGTATTTTTGCGCTTAATTTTTCACTAACAACATAATATTAGGATGACTCAATCACCCAAAAATGTATCTAAAGGGTTCACTAAAGCCTTTTGGGTAAGCAACACGGTCGAACTGTTCGAACGTATGGCGTATTATGCCGTTTTTATCGTTCTCACCATTTATCTTTCTTCTATTTTAGGCTTCAACGACCTTGAAGCGAGTATGATTTCCGGTTTATTTTCCGGTGGTCTTTATCTTTTGCCTATCTTCACGGGTGCTTATGCCGATAAGATAGGTTTCCGGAAATCCATGATTGTTGCTTTTTCGCTGCTGTCTGTCGGATATTTGGGGTTAGGAATTCTCCCTACCCTGCTGGAAGCTGCCGGTTTGGTGGAATATGGCAAAGCAACCCGTTTCACCGGACTGCCGGATAGCGATAGCCGCTGGATGATCGTTCCTGTGCTGTTTGTTATCATGGTGGGCGGATCGTTTATCAAATCCATTATTTCGGCTTCAGTGGCAAAAGAAACTACGGAAGCAAATCGTGCACGCGGTTATTCCATTTTTTATATGATGGTGAATATTGGTGCATTTACCGGAAAAACAGTGATTGACCCGTTGCGGAATGTTATTGGAGAGCAGGCGTATATCTATATCAACTATTTCTCTGCTACGATGACAATATTGGCATTACTTTCCGTTGTTCTGCTCTATAAATCTACCCATACGGCAGGCGAAGGAAAAAGTATGCGTGAAATCGGTCAGGGTTTCCTGCGCATCATTACAAACTGGCGTCTGCTGATTCTTATCCTGATTATAACGGGATTCTGGATGGTGCAGCAACAGTTATACGCTACGATGCCTAAATATGTAATCCGTATGGCGGGCGAAACTGCCAAGCCGGGTTGGATAGCCAATGTAAATCCGTTTGTAGTGGTTTGCTGCGTTAGTTTCGTGACGCGTTTGATGGCAAAACGGTCAGCTATTACTTCCATGAATATCGGTATGTTCCTTATCCCATTTTCGGCTCTGCTGATGGCATGCGGTAACCTGCTTGGAAATGACGTGATAAGCGGAATGAGCAATATCACATTAATGATGATAGCGGGTATCGTGATACAGGCTTTGGCAGAATGTTTTATTTCACCGCGTTATCTGGAGTACTTCTCCCTGCAAGCGCCTAAGGGTGAAGAAGGTATGTATCTCGGATTTAGCCATCTTCATTCCTTCCTCTCTTCCATCTTCGGTTTTGGTATCGCCGGAGTATTGTTGACAAAATACTGTCCCGATCCTGTCCTCTTTGAGACTCGTGAAGCATGGGAGGCTGCCAGCACCAATGCGCATTATATCTGGTACTATTTCGCCGCTATCGGTCTGATATCTGCACTGGCACTGTTAGTATTTGCCAAAATCACCCAATCCATCAACAAAAAGAAGAAAGCCAAGGTCTGAATATCTCATTTTTTTAGTATATTTGATGTAGTCTGAAGGTATTTAATTGACTACAAATAGATTAAAAGAAACTCGCATGAGAATGGGCAACGGATAAGAAATTGGTAAAGTGCTTTGATACACTATATTTCTCATGCTGTCAAACAACTCTTATTTGTTTGCAAATATAATATTATTGCAGGTAAAAATCAAAAATAACGAGGTTTATTTTCATTTTTGCCTGCTGATATTTGTTCCGGATTGTCGGATGCGATATATTTGTAATTAGGATTCGTACCGTGTTCCAAGCGGTTCATAAGTAATGACTTGCGGAGCTTTGGCAACAAGGGGATGCGGCTCCGTTTTATAGAAATGACTTATGCAAACCGACTTATCCATTTACAACAGTCTTCGCCCTTCCTTTATAGAAGGCGTTCACGCCGTGAAGTTCAATTCTTTGTCGGCGGTCATATCGCGTTACCGGGATTATGCCCGCAGTTCCGAACAAATAAAAGCGTACTCGGGAGATTCTTTGCTGATGCGGGACATCGCCTCCTTGCTTGACGAAGCACCCCGTCCCATAACGGGGGAATACCAGGATTTCACCCCGTTCCTGCTTCTTCTGATGCTTTCGGAGGAGTTTCATGCCGTCCATTATGTCGAGCGTCTTGTAACGTGGTATTTCGGCTATTGTTGTGTCGATGAACTGCGGACGGTCTGCACCATTCTGTCCCAGTGTTCCTACCCGCATCACGACACGCTGCGGCTGCGGTTCAAGAATTACCTGCGTGAAGCCCGTAAGACATTGGGTATGCCCGTTGAATGTAACGCTGCTGTCATGCTGAAAATGCTCGACGTCTCTTATGAACATCTCACTCCCGCCGATGTCGGGGAGTTCGAGGAACTGTTGCACCTGGGGGACGATTACGAGTTCATCTCCCGTGTCAAATCGAATTATCTTGCCTCGGATAACGTCACGGAACTCGCCGGGGTTTGCGGGTATTCCAGCACGATTACCTTCCGCCGGCGTTTCCAGCGGGTTTTCGGCTGCTCGGCCTCCTCGTGGTTACGTCAGCGCCGTATCGAACGTATCGGGGAGTTGCTGCGGACGACACACTACACGTTGCAGGAAATAGCCTACATGTGCGGTTTCTCCGCCCAATCCCACTTTACGGACTTTTGCAAGCGGAATATGGGGAGCAATCCCACTTCCATCCGCCAGGAAGGCCGGATCTGACATTAAAATCGGCCTCGTGATAAAAAAACGAAGAGAAAGATAAAAATCGTAATCCGTCGGCTTTTCGATTCGCTAACTTTATGCGCGAAAGTAACAAGACGGATTATGATTGTATTTATAGAGAAATTAAACAGTGAAGTCCTGCGGAGTATCGAACGCATCGAATCGCGGGATACCGACGTGTTGAAAAAGTCGCTTGAAGCGTCACGTGTCCTGGGAGAAGCGTTCGACCGTTTGAAACAATATATCATCGGCTACCGTTTTCAAAACGATGACGAGGAGATAACGTTCTTCAAAGAAATCAAACCCCGTCTTTTTTGCCGTCTGATCTATTACCGCAAGCTCTATAATATCGAGATGAACCGTCCGGTAGGAAGTATCGAGGCACAACGGGAGTACCTGGACGCCCATGTTCGGGCCATCAACGCGTACACGCAGAAACGCCTCGACTTTATCCGCTATTTCCGCAGCGGCGCCACACACCTGGACAGCCTCTATTTCCTGCGCGGGCAGACCGACACGGAGCAATACCTGGAAACCTTCTACTATGAACTCGACCCGCAGTTTTCGACAAACGCGGATTTCAAGGTGGCTAAAATCCTGGCCAACGATATGTTGTCGGTTTATCTTATGGGCGAATTGGAATCACTGGAGAGCACGAACCTCCGGAACATGGTTCTGCCATTGTCTGACGTGCGTCCGACATGGCAGGACTCGAAGACGGATCTGACGGAACTTATTTACCTGCTCGACAGTAAAGGCTGTTTCGGCAATGTGCCACTCACGCAACTTGCCAGCTACATTTCCAACGCTTTCAACGTACACCTCGACATGAACCTTTCGAGGACATTCTGCGATATGAAAATCCGAAACAACCCGACACCGTGGCTTGACAAGGCGAAAGAGGCCCTGCTTAAACGTATGCAGACGTGGAAGCGAAACAAGAAAAACGGCAATTCCGAGTAGAACATGAACCGGTAAAGCACTCTATTCCTTATAGAAACACTGATAATCAGCGTTGTATATAACAAAAGAACCGAGGTCGGTTTTCCCCCGTAACTCTCGAAAGGAACTTTCCCGAACGCCCGTATTTGCACCCGTATAAGGAGCCGATACGGGTGTTCCGTTGTAGCCCCGTCCGGATTAGAACACCGTTAAGCGTTGAATCACAGTATGCTATCGCATTTCTGCCAATAAAAATACCGAGTACGGGCCGCGGATTTCGGTAAAAAACACTGCCTTCTTCACCGCATGAACCATTGAGAATCAGTTCACTGCAAATTATCAAAAAAAAGTCGTACCGACCTCGTTTTAAGCTGTCCATATAAGCCCGACCTTTGTAACAGACTAAAAAACAAAGAAGTATGAAAATCATAGTGATCGGTTCGCGAGCCTATAACGAGCTTGTCGGGCGTATAGAGAAAATAGAGGCTGCAATCGCCTCTCTCCCTGAAAAGGGGCGTGCATGGAATAAGGAGTATATAAACGACGAATGGATGGACGGCGAGCAGGTCTGCCGTTACCTGGGCATCAGCGGGCGTACCCTTCAACGCCTCCGCTCGGATCACGTGATCACCTATTCGGCCATCAACCGGAAGCTGTATTATTCCCTCACGGAAATCCGCCGTGTGCTGAAGGAGCGTTCCGTGCGGCGCAAGAACCAACCAAAGGAGTAGGCCATGTTTCTGGACAAGGAATATTTCGACGGATGGATGCAGCGGCTCTCGGAACGGCTGGAACGTATCGAGAAGCTGTGCGCGGGGGACGTGGAGCAACCGCTTTCCATCCTGCCTGACGGGGAGCGTCTTCTGGACAATTACGACCTGTGCCGTATGCTCAATATCAGCAAGCGCACACTCCAGCGTTACCGCACCTCGGGAGAGCTGCCTTACGAGATGATCTATCACAAGACCTTCTACCGGGAATCGGACGTCCTGCGGTTCATCGAGCGTAACTTCAGTAATTTCCGCAAGCTGAAAAAGGATCGTCCTGCCGGTTCCGGTTAGGCCCTGTCCCGAGAGTCCGGCGTCATGGAAAAACGCGGAGATACATGGAATAAGGCACGACATGACGGTGCAACCGCTCGATATTTGCCGTAAAATCAGTATGTTTGCACTTGGAAGCCTATATAATAATGAACAATGAAAGAAACAGATAAAATACATCCTGCCGACAAAGGGGAGGAAGAGCTGCTGCATAACGTGCGCCATATCTTGCAGGAAGCGCGCGCAAAGGTGATACATCATGTCAATTCGACCCTCGTGAGGGCTTACTGGCAGGTAGGGAAATACATAGTGGAGTACGAGCAGCAGGGAACCGACCGTGCCGGATATGGCAAGGCTGTCATCAACACCCTTTCCAGGCGGCTCGTGGCGGAGTTCGGAAACGGGTTCACGGCCACCAACCTGCGGTACATGAGGCAGTTTTACCAGTGCTACCCGAAATATCACACGCTGTGTGATAAATTGAGCTGGTCGCATTGCCGCACGCTTCTCAAGGTGTCGGGCGATGCCGCCCGTGATTTTTACCTGCACGAGTGCGTCAAGGAAAACTGGAGTGTCCGGCAGCTCGACCGCCAAATCAACACGCTTTTCTATGACCGCCTGCTGGCCAGCCGAGACAAGAAAGCCGTGAAAGAGGAAATTTCCCGTACCGAACCCGGGCGTGTCGAACCCAAAGAGATCATCCGCGACCCGTATATCCTGGAGTTTCTCGGGATCCCGCAGGGAGAGCATTTTCTGGAAACCGATCTGGAGCAACTGCTCATCAGCCGCTTGCAGCGCTTCATGCTCGAACTCGGGAAAGGCTTCGCCTTCGTCGCGCGACAGAAGCGTATCTCCTTCGACGACAAGCATTTCTACATCGACCTGGTCTTTTACAATTACCTGGCCCGTTGTTTCGTTTTAATAGATTTGAAATCCGGGGAGCTGACCCACCAGGATTTGGGGCAGATGCAGATGTATGTCAATTACTACACCCGTGAGTTGATGAATCCCGGGGATAACCCTCCGGTGGGTATCGTCCTCTGCGCGGAGAAAAACGACGCGGTCGTCCGTTACACGCTGCCCGAAGATGAAAAGCAGGTCTTCGCCGCCCAGTACATGACCTATCTTCCCACGCAGGAGGAGCTGCAAACACTCTTGCAGGAAGTGTGACAACAACGCTCACGGGCATATGAAAAAAGCCGACGGAAATCTGTACTTCCGTCGGCTTTTCGTTTACATCTTGATCCCTTTCTTCGCAGGGCCGTTCTCCGGCGGGCTGCCCACGCCCGCGATGACGATGCGCCCCCCGGAGGCGTCGGCAATCTGCCGCAGCCGGGAAGGAATACGGGTCGCCGTGTTGTCTTCCTTCGGGAGCTCTTCCGCCGTGTCATGCCGTTCCCGGCACACGTCGTTATCCTCCTCCGCCTCCTTTCCCTCGCTCTCTTCTATCGGTTTGAGGCTTTGCTGTATCCTGCGGTCTATTTCCGTCAGGTCAGCTTTTAGGGCCGTCAGTTCGGGCTCCTTGCGCCAGGAACTTTCCACCACTTCCCGCAGGACGGGAATATCTTTCTCCAGTTCCTCATTCTTTTTCCGGAATTTCTCCAGTGTCGGCTCGATGGTCGCGAGCGCGTGGATGAAGTTCATCGCCGCCAGTCGCGGGTCGGAGGCGATATTCCCGTAGTTATACTGGTATAGATAATCCCCTTCACCCCGGACATAAAAACGGTTCTGCACCAGGTCGAGCCCGTCTTTCCCGGTCGTTTCGCTCTGGACGAGCAGCTCGAACCCGTAGAGGCTCCCGATGGGTTCGAGCCTGTCGAGCGTGCGTGCCGTTTCGGCGATACGGTTGAGCTGTTTCCCGATGAGCTTGGGGTCGGAGGTTTCCAGCCCGTTCAGTTTCACGGGATTGCGGTACGAGCCGTCCTCGTTGAACTCGACGCGGGCCTTGAAGTGTTCCAGATCCTTGCCGATACGCCGTATCAGGTCGTTGTTCTTCTCTATCTTCTCCGTGATCTGCTCCAGCTTGTAGCGGCTCGATGATTTACCGCGCACGAATGCCTGGCGTTCGCTTTCGAGCGTGGCAATCTTCTTCTCCAGGCGGGCCTTGTCCAACAGGTCTGTATTTCCCGAGAGGACGGCGACATACTCGGAAAAATTCATGCCGCTCTTTTCGTCGATGGCCCCCTCGTCGATGGTACGGCTTCCCATGTTGTTGGTCTTGAGCTGGCGGATGAACAGTTGCTTGTTGTGCAACAGCCCGAACTTGTAGGCGTCGAGCGACTTCTCGACGGCGTATAATATCACGTCCACCTTGTTGTCGGCATGGAGTTTGGCGATCTCGTTCCCGGTGCGTATTCCCCGCCCGTCGCGCTGTTCCAGGTCGCTGGGACGCCAGGGGCAGTCCAGGTGGTGTATCGCCACGCAGCGTTTCTGCGCGTTCACTCCCGTCCCGAGCATCTCGGTCGATCCGAAGAGTACGCGGATTTTCCCGGCATTCATACCGGCGATCATCTCCTTGCGCGCTTTTTCCGAGGTCGCCTCCTGGATGAACCGCACCTCGCTTTGGGGTATGCCGTAATCCTCCGCGAGTTTACGCCGTATCTCGGAATAGACGTTCCACCCCGCTCCGGGTTTGTAGGTTCCCAGGTCGGAGAATACGAACTGCGTACCTTTGTACGCCTCGAAACGGCGGTAGTAACCGGCAATCATACGGGCACAGTGGCTCGCCTTGTTGTCCACGTGGTCGCTGTATAGTTCGGGGTCTATCATACGCATATCGAGCGACATCTTGCGGGCGTAGTCTGTGGCAATGAGCATTTTCGCCTTTTCCTCCCGCTCCGAGAGCGGCAGACGGCCCAGGAGCGTGGCATCGCCCGATTTGGCGAACTGCACCAGCCGTTCTATGAACTCCGTCTGCTGGGGTGTTGGCGGGATATTGTGCAATATCTCGTTCTTTTGCGGTCGGTCGATCCCTATATCCTCCGCCGAGCGGTAATCTGTAATCTCGGAGTAGAACATGGCCAGTTCGGGAACCTTGATGAAATATCGGAACCGTTCTTTCTGCACGACCTCGTTGGTCACGGAAAACTCGTAGTCGATGGTTTTCTTGGCAAATATGGCCGCCCAGGCATCGAAGGTGCGGATATTCTGACGCTCCAGTTCCTTCGGGCGCAGGTACTTGAAAAGCAGGTACAGTTCCGTGAGCGAGTTGGAGATGGTCGTTCCCGAGAGGAACGTCGCCCCCAGGTCGCGGCCCGTGCGCTGCTGTATGGTACGCAGCGCGAAAAGCATGTTGAGCGCCCGCTGCGACCCCTCGGGATTTCCGAGGCCCGCCACCCGGTCATGCCGGGTCGTGAAAGTCAGGTTCTTGAATTTGTGGCTCTCGTCCACGTAGAGGTGGTCGATACCCATGAGGCGGAAGTCCACGGCGTCGTCCTTGCGTGTTTCCAGCGCGTGCGCCACCTTCTGCAACTTGGCTTCCAGGTTGGCCTTGCGTTTCTGACACCCTTTCATCATGGCGCGGGAAACGTCCCTGCCTTGTGCTTTGAGCACTTCGAGGTTCTCCTCCACGCAGTCCAGCTCGGCCTGCAATATCTCCTGCTGTATCTCCGGGGACTGGGGTATCATGCCGAACTGTTCGTGCGAGAGGATCACGGCGTCCCAGTCGTTGTTGCGTATCTCCCGGAAGATGCGCTCACGCTTCCGGGGCGTGAAATCCTCCTTGCCCGGGTAGAGGACTTTGGCCATTGGGTAAGCGGTGCAGAACGTCCGGGCTATTTCATGGATGTTGGCTTTCAGCCCGATAATCATGGGTTTATTGGCCAGCCCGAGGCGTTTCTTCTCGTAGGCCCCGCAGCACATGATAAGGGTCTTTCCGCCGCCCACCTCGTGGTCGATTATCCCGCCGCCGAGCAGTTTGTCCATCCATATCGCGTCCTTCTGGCTGTCATACAGTTTGTCGATTCCCAGCCCCTTGAGGTCGAGGTCGGGGAATTCCTGGTGCGTCCCGTCGTACTTCGGGCGCACGTAACAGTTGAAAGTACGGTTATAGAGGTCTGTCAGGCGGTCTTTGAAGTCGGACGACTGCTCGCGCAGCCATTCGGGGAAAGCACCCCGGATCTCGTCTATCTTGCTGTTGGCGAGCTGTATGGCCTCCCCGTCACGCACTTTGACCTCCCGCCGTTCGCCGTCCACCCATTTGAGGACGGTCTTGGTGATGTCGGGCGAAGTGTTTTGCAGGGCGTGTTTCAAAAGGTGCAGGCCGTTGTACTTACGGGTCTGCGCGCTGACGGCATACTGCTCCGTGATCTTCACGTTCGTCGCTTCCGCCTTCACGCCGTACTCGTCCAGGTTGGAGGCGAAGGTGATCTTCACCTCCGTATCGAAGAGCGAGGAGGCGAAACGCTCGTAAACACCTTTTGGAATCCACCGTTCGCCCAGGTTGAAGTCCAGGTCGTCGAAAGCGATGGGTTTGGGCGTCGCCTCGCGCAGAGCCTCCAGCGATTCCCGGGCCGGGGCGTGGTCGGGATTCTCCCGCAGGAACGCCTCGATCCGTTCGGCTTTCCCGATGACATTGCCGGCGATGAACTTGTCGGCAACCTCGTAGCCGTCCGTTTCCGGGTTGTAATAGATGCGTCCTTTCAGTTCCCCGAGTATTCCCTCCACGGTAGTTCCCGTGAGCGAAGCCATGTAGTGCGGTTCCACCCGGCCGTACTTGTTCAGGCTGGCCACAAGGGCCTCCGAAGCGTCGTCGGCGTGCGTGATCTCATCGGGATTGAAGGCCACGGGACGCTCGAAGATGTCGGCTTTGCGTGCCTTGCCGTCGATGTAACGCTCCAGCGATAGAATCTCCGTTCCCCGCGCGTCCATCTTGATCAGGTCGAGGTTGCGTTTGTCATTGAGCCGTCCGAAGCGTTCGGTGAAATTGTCGTAAAGCCGGTTGAGCATCTCCCGCAGGGCGGGGTTCGCCGTCAGCGTTTCCGCCTCGTTGTTATAAAGGTGGTAATAGGCATCGCGTATCTCGATATACATGGAGGCTTTCGTCCGTTGTGCAGGCGTGAGTTCCAGCGGGTGGAACATGGGTTGCAGGGATTCAATCCCCCGCAGGTAGCCGACCCGGTTTTGTCCGTCCGTGACGAGTGTCCCTTCGCGGAAATAGGGGGCGACCTCCCCCTCGAACGGGCGGGGTTTCATATCCGCCTCCCGTATCTGCGGCGTTTCTTTACCGGGTTCTTCCTCCTCCGGATTGTCCGGCGTGTCGAACAAGCTGCCCGTTCTCGGCGTACCGGCGGCTTGTTCCCGTCTGTCTTTCGGGGCTTCCGTCGGGGGGCGTACCGCCTGCCGTTCCCGCTGTTCCGGGGTTTCCTGCTGCCGGGTGCTTTGTCGGCGCAGTTCCGCCCTCCGTTCCGGGGTAAGCGACATCATCATCTCGTAAAAGCCGTTGATCGGCGGGTTGTCCTCCCAGTTCAGGGAGGCATACAAGTCTTCGGGATCACGCTCCGGTGGCGTCGTTTTCGGCATTTCGCTCTTCTGTTCCTCCGGAGAGGAGGCTGGGGCGAATAATGAGGGTTGTCGGGGCGTCTTCCGCTTTGCTCCCCGGCGGCTGTTCCTTTTCTTGGATATACCGAGTTCTGCCTGCCGCCGCTCCTCGGCGCTGAAGCCGAACAGGTCGTAGAGCGTCAGCAACGGTTCCTGCTGCACGTTTACCGGTTCGGCAGCTTGGGTGGCAGGTGCGGGAGCCGCCGTTTCCACCGTGTCGAAAAGCGACCCGGCGAAGCCCTCCCGCGGTTTCGGTTCCGTTGTTCCGCCCACGTGCTGCACGGGAGTATCCGCCATGCCGAAATCTTCGGGTTTCGGCGGGTGTTGCTCCCACAAGCGATTCTCCCGCTCCTTCGACCAGGCCCCGAAGTCGGCCAGATCCTCCCCGGTCGGTTCTCCGGCGGATGTGGCGGCAGAATCCGGTAACGCTTGTCCGGGTTTGTTTTCGATTCGGGTAATCTCCCCGGTTTCGGTATCGACATGGTAGCCCTGCGCCGCCATTTCGGCGACGACGCGGCGTTTTTCCTCCTCTTCCCGTTGCTGCTGAAGGTTACGGGCGTCGGCGATAATCTCCTTGACGATTTCTCCGGCAAGGCGGGGCTCGTGTCTTTCGGCACGCTGGCGTTCCGCCTGACGGGGACGGGACAATTCCCGCTTCGGTGTACCGGGTGTCTGTTCCGGAGCATGTTCCAGGCAATAACTCTCGTTGAAATGCCGGTTGAAATCCTCCGAGAGCATACGCCGCATCTCCCGGTCGATGCCGTCCACGCCCTCCGCGTGGGTGAACTCCATCGCCGGTTTGCCGTAGGGGTCTTTGCCTACTTTGGCCTCGGTATGGATCACCCTGTCGAACGACTGGAAAAGGTTGTTTATCCGGATGCCGTTCGACAGCTTGCGGGATTCGATGAAATCCCGCTGCCGTTCGGACAGTTCCCCCGTGGCGGCTTTCTTTTGCAGGATAACCAGGTCGCTGCCGACCTCCGTCCCCGCGTGTTCTGTAAAGAGGTTGTTCGGCAGCCGGATGGCCGATACGGGCTCGCAGCGGTTCATCAGCCACTCGCGCACGGGGCGTCCCTGCTCGGCGTTCAATACTCCCTGCGAGGTGATGAATGCCACCAGGCCGCCCTCGCGTACCATATCGACGGACTTCATGAAAAAATAGTTGTGCAGCGCCCGTGTGCCTTGCCGCCGCACGGGGTCGGTATGGGTGGAGAAGAACGGGTCGAAGAGCGCCACGTCCCCGAAAGGGATGTTGCTCACGGCCACGTCGTAGTAACCGGCGTATTTGGGTTCGATGCGCTCGAATCCCTGTATCCGCACCCGTTTTTCGGGGTGCAGGTGCTTCAGGATCAACCCCGTGGCGGGGTCTTTCTCGAAGCAGGTGATCTCCGCGTAGGGGTCGTGGAAATCCACGGCATTGACGAAAACCCCCGTTCCCGCACTGGGGTCAAGAATACGTTGGGGGGCAATCCGCGTGTCCCATATCGCCTCCACGATGGCGTCTGCCACTTTCGGGGGCGTGTAAAAAGCCGTCAGGACGGAGTTCTTGATCCCGTCCATGTAGCGCTTGTATTCCCGTTCGTCGGGAGTATTCGCCCTGATGACCTCGTGCAACTCGGCCACGAGCGTTGCCATGCCGTCCTTGTCCGGTTTCCCGGTGGGGTTTTCCAGCACTTCCTTGATGGCGCCGAAGCCGCTGTATGCGCCGAGTGTCCTTTCTTCTTCGGGAGTCGGCGCCCGCCGTTCCCTGTCGAGCGTGAAGGCCGTCTTCAGCGCGTCGATATTCTGGCGGAGGTGGGTTTTCTTATTGAATGCCATCTTCGAGAAGTATTTGGACGGTTCCCGTCAGTTCGGTATAGAACAGTTCGTAGTCGGGCGTGTCAGCGAAGTCGTCCGTGAGGTCGTACTTCTCCAGCACCCCGCGGCAGAGGGGCAGCAGGCGTAGAGCCGCCTGCCGGGCGGTATCCTCGGGAATCTCCGCCTCGAATTCCCTCCAGAGGATGTTTACCAGCGTGTTGTAGGGTGAAAAGTGCAGTCCGCGGCAGAGTTCCTCGCGGGCAATTTCTTCGGCCTCGATGTGGTTGCAGCCCGAACGGATCGCCTCGCTGTACGCTTGGGCGGCGCTGTCGGCCCGCTCGGCGATGAACTCACCTTCGGCGATGAGTTCCGGGTGGCTGTCCTTGAGGTAGGATAGTAACGAAAGTCCGTAATAGGACAATTCCCCCGTGGGGGTATGGTGTTGCTTGTCTGGCATGATAAGAATTTTTAGTGGTCGTTGATAATCGGGGAAGAGAAAGGCGCCCCGGGTTCCCACCCGAAGCGCCGACCACTGAAAAAATCCTTATCAAACAAGCGTATCTCGTTATGACAGGTCTTTTCCAGTGGCAAAGGTAACGATTATTTCCGTTTGTTCCTCTTTCCCTGCCTGGGAGTATCGCGCGGCTCGAAAACGAACGAGGTCTTGAACTGGTCATCGAGCGTGAGGGCCGCGTCGAACGTCCCGCCGCCGTTTTTGACGAATCCCCGGATCGTGCCGGTTTTGCCTTTGGTCAGCAGTTCCGCGAGCTGCTTGTCGGTCAGCTCCTTGCGGGCCACGGTTCTCCATACGGTCAGGCCGCAATCGGGATTCTGGCACTTGGCGAGTTTGGGATAGAACACCACGGGCCTGCCGCAACGCGGGCAGGCTGTGTCACTCTCCGCGCCGTCGATTCTTGCTTCCAGCAGTTCTTTGGCGATTTGCGAGGCGAAGACCTCGATACCGCGATGGAACGTCGGGGCGTCCATCTCCCCGGTAGCGATCTTCGAGAGGGCCAGTTCCCAGCCGCCCGTCATGGCGACATCGGCGATCTTCTTGTCCCTGACCACGGCATACACGGCCAGTCCCTTGTCCGTGGGTACAAGCGACTTTTTCTCTCGCCTGACATACTCGCGGGCAAAGAGCGTTTCGATGATGGCGGCACGGGTGGCGGGCGTGCCGATGCCGGCATCCTTCATCGCCTCGCGTTCGGCCTCGTCGGACAGTTCGCGTCCGGCGGTTTCCATCGCCGCCAGCAGGCTCGATTCCGTGTGAAGGGGGCGCGGCCGGGTCTGTTTCTGTTCCGTGACGCATCCTTTGACGGGCAGCTCGTCGCCTTGCACGATGTCGGGAAGGAGGGTCATGTCCTCCTCTTTCTCCTCGACAGGTTCATTCAGGACGGCCCGCCAGCCCGTCTCGACCATGATACTGCCGCGGGCCGTGAAATCATGCCCCGCGCTTTGCAGGGTAAGGGAAGTGTTTTCTTTCACGCAGGCCCCGGAAAAGGTTTCGAGCATCCGCCCCGCGACCATCTCATAGACGATGCGGTGGTCGGCATCCAGTTCGGAGGGGAGGTTCTCGGTGGGAAGCAGCGCGTGGTGGTCGGCGATCTTTTCGTTGTCCACGCTTCGGCGGGAGAGAGATGCGGTATCCATCAGGCCCGCGTATTCCGCGAAACGGGGATAGCGTGTCATGTTCCCGATGAGTGCCGGAATCTCCTCGGCCACATCTTCCGATATATAGCGTGAGCCGGTACGGGGATAAGTGATGAACTTCTTCTCGTAAAGCGACTGGGCGATGTCGAGCGTTTTTTCTGCCGAAAAACCATACCGGCTGTTGGCCTCTTTCTGGAGTGTCGTCAGGTCGTACAAGAGAGGCGGCTGTTCCCTGGCCTCCTTGCGCTCCACGTTCACGACGCGTACCGTTCGGGCGCCGATAACCTCGGCGCGGGCTGCTTCCGCCTTCTCCCTGCCGTCGAATTTCTCCGTGGAGAGGACGGTGAACTCCGTGCCCTCCTTTGCCGTGGAGAGCTTCAGCCGGAAATAGGTGGCGGGCTTGAACGCCTTGTTCTCCAGGTAACGGGAGCAGATGATCGCCAGCGTGGGGGTCTGCACCCGTCCGAGCGACCAGACGCCCCGCCCGGCAGCCACGGCAAGCGCTTGCGAGGCGTTGATACCGACGATCCAGTCGGCTTCGCTGCGGGCTTTGGCCGAGAGGTAAAGGTTGTCGTATTCGTTGCCAGGGCGGAGGTGTTGTAACCCCTCGCGGATGGCCCGGTCGGTCAGGCTGCTGATCCATAACCGCACGAAAGGGGTGCGGCATTCCAGGTAAGAGTAGATGTAGCGGAAGATCAGCTCCCCTTCACGCCCCGCGTCGGTCGCGACGATGATGCGCTCGGCCATGCCGAACAATTCCCGGAGAATACCGAGCTGCTTCACGACACCCGGGTCGGCCTTATACTCTTTACCCTCCCGAACCTGCCGGGGCAGAAGGATGAACGATGATGGCAGGATAGGCAGGTTTTCCCGGCGGAAACCCGCGATGCCGTACTGTTGGGGCATTGCCAGCCCGACCAGGTGGCCGAAGGCCCAGGTTACGGCGTAGCCGTTTCCCTCGATAAAACCGTCTTTACGGTTCGTGGCTCCCACGATGGCGGCGATCTCACGCGCCACCGAGGGCTTTTCTGCGATAATTACTTGCATGATGATTCGGATTTTTCAGTGGTTGTTTTCTTGTAGTTCTTCTTCTTTCTCTTTTTCCGGACGGGCGATCAGCCGGCGGTCGTAATAGACATGGTTGCCGTTCCCGTCGTAATACTGCCGTCCGTCGTCCGCCTCCTCCGGGGGGCTGCGTTTACCCGGCCGGAGGTACAAGGCGGCCAGCGCCGCGATCAGGAGCGGCATGGCTCCGGCCTGCATGTAGAACCATTTCATACGTTATACCTTGACACCTTTGGAGTTGCTCTTTTTGCTGCTGCGGTAATTTTTCTTCTGCGTCGGGGTGGCTTCCTGCTGTCCCTGCTTGAGCGGCTCTTTCACACCTTTGACCGCTTCGACGGTCTTGCCCTCGGAATTGACGGCGACCTGGGTACGGCTTTCAACGGCGGGTTTGACCTCCGCTCCCTGCCGTTTCGCACGGTCGGGATTCCAGCGGAAGAAGTCCATCTTGTTACGCTCGAAGTTGGGCTTGACCCAGGCGTTGAACGGCTCACCCTGCCCGTCCTTGACCATGCCCTTGATGTAGAAAGCCTTGACATCCGCCCGCTTGGAGGGATCATTCACCGCTTCCGTCCACTGGTCATAAGCCTCTTTGGGCACGGAGGCTTTGAGGATTGTCCGGTGAATCGTGAGCGTGGGCTGTCGTTCGGAGGCCGTAGTTTCCTGCCGTCCGTTTTTCTCGGCGGCCTTCTGGCGGTAAATCTCCTTGTTCTCCTGGGCGTAGCGGTTGCGATCCAAACCGTCGTAGGTAAAGGAATAGTTACGTTCGGCCGCGTCGATTTGGATATAGGCATCCCGCTTATAACCCGCGCGGGTGGTATATCCTTCGAGCAACACCTTGCCGCCGCCGTAGAAATCCATCTGCTTGCCTTCCGAGAGGTCGGCCTCCTTGATGCGGGCACGTTTTTCGAGTAGCGAAACGGGCATGGGTTCCAGCGTGTTCGTCCATTTGTCTATCGACACGTAGCAGGGCGTGAGCTTGCCCGGCTCCAGCTCCAGGTCGATCACTTTCCCGGCGTGGCGGGTGTTCATCAGGTTCGTTTTCGCCTCCTCGTCGAGCAGCACCCCGTGGAAGGGGGCGTCGAGGTCGGGCCGTTCCTGCCAGTAATGCGGCACGACGCGCAGCGAGCCGTCCGCCTGCTCTTCGAGCGACACGCGCCCTTTGGTGGAAACACGCATCCCGTTCTCCAGTTCGGGGTTCATCTCCACCAGCCCGTTGGATTTATGTCCGTAAGACATGGCTTTCAGGTGCGGCTCGATGTCCTCCATGCGGATACCTTTCTTCTCCATATCCGCCAGGTCTATCTTCGTGACGTCCAGCGGCTCGAACTGCCGCTGCTCCTGCGTCTGAAGCCGTTCGGAGGGGTCGATACGGTAATTTTCCAGAATCTCCGGGTCGAAGTCGATGCGGATAAGTTTGTTCAGGGCATTCTCCGTCATGACGAAGATACCCGTGTGGACGGGGTTCTGGGCCTGTTCCATGAACTTTTTGAAGAAGGCTTCGAGGGCTGAATCCTGCGTGTTCACGTTCAGCAGGCTCGCCACATTCTGATCCGTGGGGTCGGCGGTCTGGATATTGCCGTCCCGATCCACGCCGGTAACGGCTTGCAGTCGTCCGTCGTCGGCATTCTGAACGAGCATGACTTGTTTAGCGTCGTTCTTTACGTTTTCGTCCATAATTACGAGTGTTTTTAGTTAGCACCAATAGCGATGCGGGAACGAAAGTAAGGGGAACCGGCTGAACGTAAAAGAGTTGGAAAGGCTATGGAAGCATCGGGCACAGAAGTGGCCGCTTGTGGCGCAGGGCAGAGGAAATCGGAGAAACGGAGTGCCGGGAAGGACGGATTTGGCAGAGGGTATTTTCGTGGCTCCTCACCTTATTGTCAGGTAGTCGGGATCTATTGTTAAATGTCAATAAAGCGCATGGATAACCCGTGTTTTTTTATAAATTTGCGAAAACGGGTTTCAATATCCGACAAAACGTGAGGCATGGAAATATATACCCCAAAAACCAAGATCAAACTTTCTCCGGTGATAAGAAACGGGAGAGAATTTGTCGAAGTGACTTTCGGTAATGACAATGACATCCGCTTGTCGCTGTCGAAGGAAGAAAACGTACTGCTTGTCGGCGGCAGGGCTTATCTGCCGGCAGAAGATTTCGTGCTTGCCGAGTTCTTCGACCGCTATGTGAAAATGGCGTTTATAGACTATTCTGCCATCAAGGAAACCGCCCCCCGTAAAGAGGAAGACAAACGGCCGCCACTGCCGGAAGGCTATCTGGAAAAACTTCAGCAAGTGCGTTACAGTGACCATACCGTAAGGGTATATACCTCCTATTTCCGCGATTTCCAACAGCATTTCGAGGGGCGTAAGATTGAAACGGTTACCCCCGGCGAGATAAACGACTACCTGCTGTATCTCATCCACGAGAAAAACATATCCTCCTGCCAGCAAAACCAGCGTATCAACGCCATCAAGTTCTATTACGAGAAAGTTCTCGGTCAGGAACGGCGGTGTTACAAGGTGAACCGTGCCAAACGGGAGAAGACGCTGCCCGACGTGTTGAGCAAGGAGGAAATAAAGAAGATACTCGACGCGACGGTGACAGACCTGCGCTTCTTCTGCATGTTCTCCATACTCTATTCCGCAGGATTGCGCATCAGCGAACTGCTGGAACTGAAACCCGGCGACATCAACGAATCCCGCTCCCTGATACGGGTGCGGCAGGGTAAAGGAAAAAAAGACCGCTACACCCTGCTATCAAAACCGTTGATGAAAAAGCTGACGGAATATAACAGACTATACAAACCGAAAGTGTGGCTTTTTGAACACAGACCGGGCGAACCTTTCACCGAGAGTATCGTGTCGAAACGGCTGAAGGCAGCGGCCCGGGAAGCGGGAATCACGAAACGGATTTATCCGCACCTGCTGCGCCATTCGTTCGCCACCCACTTGCTGGAGCAAGGAACCGACATCAAGATTGTGAAAGAGCTTATGGGACATAACAACATCAAGACAACGGAAAGGTATGTCCACATAGCCGACACTTTCAAAAGCAATATCAAAAGCCCGTTGGACGATCTGTTGATGGAGGAAGACGAGGTCTGATACTTAAAGAAAATAACAGCCAAATCGGCTGATAGTATAACGTTCAAGACAATAAACAACTAATAATCAAAAGATTAGATGTTGAAATAGAGTAAAAAAGGATTTGTGTGCGAGCTATGAAAGAAGTGCTAAACGACATATATACAGACGGTTGCAAAGAAAAGAAGTACCGCTTGTCCGATTTCTTCAATCGGTGGTGGGATGAATACGCACAGCACCCGGCGGAGTACATCACCCCCGAACAGTACAAGGCGGTGAACGCTATCCGTGTATGTCGCACAACCACTTTGGGGATAGACACATACGTTTGTCCCGATTGTGGGGAAGTACGGGAAATCAGCCATAGTTGCAAACACCGTTTTTGCCCGTCATGCGGCTGGCGTGACACGCTGAAATGGGCGGCACGCATGAAAGAAAAGATGCTGCGGGTGCCGCACCGCCATGTGGTGATGACCTTGCCGCATATCCTGCTGGACTTGGTGAAGCGCAACAGGAAAGAAATGCTGAATATACTGATGCGTACTTCGGCTGAAACGCTGAAAGACTGGATGATGCACAAGTTCGGCTTGAAAACCGGAGTGATTGCCGTACTGCATACCTACGGGGAAACGAAACAGCTCCATGTACACACGCACATGATTATGTCATGGGGCGGCATAGATAACGACGGTAAGATAGTCATCCCCGAACATGACTACGTGCATATCCCCTCTATCTGTAAGGTATTCCGCTACAAGTTTGAACACGCCCTGATAGGGTTGTTCGATGCGGGCAGGTTGGAGCATGATTTCCACGACCGCATGGAGTTTATGGGCTTCATCAAAAAGGTGGTGAACAAAAAGGACTGGATTGTACATTTGGAGCAGCCCATACAGATGCCGGAACAGGTGATACAATATGTGGGCAGGTATTCCAAACGGGCGTGTCTGAGCGAGTACAAGATTACGGCAATGGACGGCGAAAACATTTCATTCCGTTACCGTGATTACAAAAACTCACCCGACAGGAGGAACCCGGTTGAAAAGGAACTGACACTGCACTACCGGGAGTTCTTCCCCCGGCTGCTGCAACACGTTCCACTGCGCTATTTCCGCATCGTGAGGTACTACGGCTTCTATTCCAATAAAGGCAGCCTGCCGGAAGAATACTTCGGACGGGATGAAAGCGAGATAGAGGAAGCTGAGTTGCAACAGGCAGAAAGCGGATATGAAAACCCGTACTTCTGCGAACGTTGCGGACGGACGAGAGTTTACAGCCATACCACGGTAACGGGTGGCGGCATGACATACACGGTAATACTGGAGCATTGCGACATACACCGGAAAAAAGCGGCATGACAGCAACATGGGATAGCTATGTCCTGCCGTGAACAAGAACAGTGAAATCCCATGAAAAGAAAGAAAGGAGAACTGAAAAATGAATGAAATACGGATAAGAGCAGTAATGAAACGAACGGGGTGCGGGCATGAACTTCACACCTCTTTCTGCCGGAAACAGCAGTCAAAAATTGAAGTTCTATATAGTATGTAATAAAGGAAATAAAAATTGTCTCGAACATGAGGATGAACCGCCCTAAACGGTCGGCTATCCTCTAAACATTATCGTTGTTTACATTAGAATCAAAGAAATGAGAACAATAGAAGATATGAAACTTGAATTATTGAGTGATGACTCAAACAGGTTTATACAAGCTCTAATAGATTATGACATAAATAGTAAAGATAAATATGGGAGTAATCTACTTCATTACTATATAATGAATTACAAGAGTATCGTACATCCCGCAGGTGTAATTATACCCGAATTTGTAAAAAAAGGGTTGGATATAAATGAAAAAAGGAAAGACGGACGCACTGCATTATATCTTTCTGTTCAATATCAGTTGAAAGGTATTTTTGAATTACTCCTGAATCATAATGCAGATATAGATATGCAAAATGCAAATGGTAATACTCCTTTATGGGAAGCTGTTATGCAATACAAGGGAGATGGCTTTTTTATCGAACACCTTTTGAAAAATGGAGCTAATCCCGATATAGAGAACAACAATGGAGTATCTCCTAAATCATTGGCAAGAACTATCGCAAATTATGATGTAAGAAGATTCTTTAACAACGATAACAAACAGCAAACCGACTGAACAAGTGGCACGCTGCCGGACATTATCAGTGCATAAAAAATAGAACATGAACTAATTAAATAAAAAAATATGAGTTGGTCTATCATTTTAATAAAAACGCCATTGAACGATGAATCAGATTTGTCGGATGTGGATGAAACACTGCCTATAACAGATAGAAATGCGTTCGTGGATTGGATGCAGAACACTTTTATTATTTCTGATGATAATTTGTCGGATAGCGAAATGATACTGCAATTAGACAACGAGTGTGGCGTGGAGATTTCTTGGAACGATAATGAAAGTATTGAAAATATACATCTATGTTTTCATGGAGGTGAAAATGAAGAAGCAATCTTGCACTTCGTGAAACAATTATGCTCGCATTGGAATTGCAGGGCTATTGACGTGGAAGCAAATGAATTTATGCTTTTATAAAATCATTCATTTTGTTCTGATAACAAACAGCAAACCGACTGAATAAGCGGAACGCTGACAAACATTATCAAATTCTAAAATAAAGCAGTTATGAGTACAAAATATAACGAAGAAGCAGAAGATCTGATGTTTGAATTATTCGACGAAGATGATTTTACAAAAGTCATATCATTTGTGGATAAGTATGGATGTGATTTTGTGGATAGAGATGGAAGAAATCTATTAATGAATTTCATTGTCGAAGGAAAGAGTACGTTTGCCATTGAACTAATAAAGCAATACAAAATGAATGGTTTGAATTTGGATTTGCAAGATGACTCTGGGTGGACGGCGTTGCATTTCGCTGCTCAAGAGAATAGCCCGGAAATTATAGAACTTCTTGCAGGGTCAAAGGCAAACTTAAATATCCAAGAAGAAAATGGTCGTACCCCGCTATTCATTGCCATTTTTGATAGAAATGACAAATCTGCGATTACATTATTGGAAAATGGTGCAGATATAACAGTGAATAATAATTCAGGTGTTTCTCCAATGTCATTTGTAACGAAAAAAGTAAAGAAATGGATAAATGAGAATTTGATAACAAACAGCAAACCGACTGAATAAGTGGAACGCTGCCAAACATTATCGACCTGAAAAGAACAAGAAATGAAACCAAGAGATATATTTATTAAAGCCTGCAATGAGATAGCTATTCCTTTTATCGCAATGGGATTTAAGCCGTCTAAAAATGGACAATGTTTGAAAAAGATTTCAAAAGACAAAAATTTGACTTTTGAAATATGGTTTCGTTCAAGTGTATATAATTCATCTTGTAGTGTGGCTATATATCCACTGATTACGATTACCTGTAAAAACTTGAAAAAGTGGGTGCAAGAAGAGAATCTCAATGTCAATGATGATGGCTTAGTATATCATAATCATATTGGATACCTATCGCCAATAAATCAATATCAATCTTGGGATCTTGCCGGACTAAGCTATGCTCCATCAATAAAAACAATAATTGATTTACTTGAAAAATATGCTTGTCCGATATTTGATTTATTTGAGAATAGACAAATGGCTATTGACTTCATTACGCAACATGGCTGTTGTTTCAATCAATACACGAAAGACTCTCTCCTTGCCCTGCCATATATGTTGAGATATGGTGAAAAGGAACAAGCCGAGAACTACTTCAATCATTACATACATTCAAGTAAATGTCGAAATAGATTTGTAAAAGCCTATTCTCAATTAGAAAAGAATGATGTAATTGATTGTGGATTAGATAATCGTTTTGTAATACTTGCATATAGTCAAAAACTAAAAATAAAATAGGTCGATAACAAACAGATGAAACTTTTAAGGTGGTTTATCCGCCGAACATTAGTCGCTTGAAAAATAAAAAAAGAAAATGAGTAAGATAATGATATGGGTCGGTCAATTCGATTCCGAAGCTGACTTTGAGAAATATATGGATCAATCGGCTTTCCGCCAATGGTGGAAAGATTACGATGAAGATAATAAGGAACTTCGCTGCCAGTTCTGCAAGGAACTGGGCGTGATGGATTATGACGAGGATTTTCTTATTATGAAATTCACATCTGACGGCTTGGCAGGATTACTTAACCTTATTCCTGCTGATACCCAAAAGATAAGTCTGTCGATAGCTGATAAAAATATTACAATGGCAAATGCTGTTATCTGCTATAATTGTCGTGAGGGTATATCTCCTAAGAAGGCAGAGAATACCACAACCATGACTTATCTTGGTACGTTTGAGTTTGAACTGTCGCCTGAAGGAATGCAAGGGTCTAATGCTGGATTAGAATATATGATTTGGATTGGCACAACCGATAAAAGTAGGGAAGAATTTATGGAGTATTTCAATCAAGATGAATACATGAAAGAAATACGAGATTACGAAGAAGGTCGTACAAAGAAACGCCCAAATCCCGACCATCGCTGTCAGTTCTGCAAGGACATAGGAATTAAGTTCTATTACCCAGAATTTTTGAAAGTGGAAATTTTGGATCATCTTGAGAATCCATTTGAAATGGTAAAAAGGATGATAAACAATCAATTTGTGCCTGATTGGGTAATTGAACTCTACGTCAAGGAAGAACATGTATCAGCATCGAATTGTATAGTCTGCTATATTCCTAATGGATTTAAAGATAAAAAGAAAAATCAGAACATCTATATAAAGAAAAAAAGTTACGATGATTCTGATGTTCCCAAAAAACATATTGAGGAATTAGTAGATTACAACGGCATTAAATATCTTGAATGGTTTAAAGCCGAAGGATAATTATAATGGTATAGATTAGGTCGTCTATCTGCCATAACCTTTTATGGTAAAGATGATAAAAATATGAGCAGCTAATAGTTGAGTTGAAAAAAGAACAAATTGTGCGACTAACAAGCGGCTTAACCTCCCCTGAAAAAGGTCGGTTAGCCACCAAACATTAGTCGCTTGAAAAATAAAAAGAAAAAATATGAGTGCATTTACAGAAATAATGGAATACATTCGGACTTTTGAAAAGTATGGATGTAAAGAATATGAAAACGGGACAAAAGAATACGGTCATGCACCTTTCATTGCTCCTGAAGCATATAATTTTTGCGTCTTTGCTACGCTAAATGAAGATGATATTGTTGAGTTAGAACGAGATTTGAAAAGAGAAATTCCGTCTCAATTTCGCTCGTTTTTAATGACAGATACAAATGGATTACATCTTTTCCACCATTTCAGTTTATATGGAATAAGAAAATCTTACAACCGAGATTTAAATGCAACTCCAGAGCCTTTTGGCTTACTTGAGCCGAACATTTACGAAAAACCTAAAAATGCAAAAGACACTTATTTTTTCATAGGCGGATATAGATATGATGGTTCGAAGCTCTATATAGACTCTGAAGATGGAAAAGTTCATTTCTGTAAACGTAGAGATGCTTCATCTCTTTTAGCTTGGGATTCATTCGAGGATATGCTTTTATCTGAATCCAAAAGAATATTTACTCTTTATGATGATAGAGGTAGAATGCTTGCGCCAAGCGAAAAAACACTACCGATATAGAATGAAGCGACTAACAAACAGCACTACCACTTGAAGCGGAACGCTGTCAAACCATTAGCATCGAAAAATTATAATTAAACCAATATGAAAGCAAAGATAGGAGATGTCTATACTATCTATAATAATCGTTTAAGGCTTTATACAGCCTGTCAGATTACAAACGTAATAGAGGATAAGGGCGACGCAATTTGTCTTTACCTGGATTGGACTGGAGAATCGCCTCTTCATCTAGTACAGATGGAAAATCTCCAACCTCTTTATATGGATTTCATGTATTGGGAGAGGCAATTATGTATAGCCAATGTCGATATAGATGTTCCAGCTTATTTTATATTTGTAGGTAATATTCCTCCTCTTACAAACGAGGAAAACTCATATTTTGGTACAGGGAATTATGGGTATGATGTATATAGGCAAATTAAATGGCAACAGATTCCTGAAGAAAGGAGAAAAGCGTTTAAGATTGCAATGAAAAGTGAGGAAACAGTATGGCTTAATGGAACTGAATATAAAATAAGTTCGCACTATGTAGATGACGCCCATTGCCCGTTTTCCAAAGCAGATGAATTAAAAGTATTCCCATGTCTTTCTACGCTGGTTCTTAAAGAATATCATCAGGGGCTCATTGAATATTTGGATAATACACCGTTTATTACAGAACTGACATATAAGGGTAAAGGACAAAGAAGTCTTGATTTTCGTGGTACAAGCCTACGAAAACTTCTCATAGATTTGACTGAAATTGATGAACTATGGTTGAATGATGAAATGGAACAGTTATATCTTTTGAATGATAAAATTAGTCCATGTGTCATTCATGCAAGAGATAACGGGGCTAACCTTCTCTTACAATACCGTAAAATATTTCACCCCTATCCTGAACTTTCCAATCTCAACAGTCTTCATGGCATAGAAATTAATGAAGTGGATATGAACGATATATTCTCCGTTTACCCTAATCTGAAAGAACTCTGGTTATGGGGAAAACCCGGGTATATCAGAAACTTCTCGGTACTCGAAAGTTTTAGGAACATTGAAGTTTTCGCAACGAGGAATCTTTTTGGCTTCAGTTCAGAGGATATTCCTGTGCCAGAACGGATGGAACATCTAAACTGGCTTTGGATGACAAGTTTGCCAGAAGATGCGGCAAAATGTATAAAAAAATTATACAAGAAGCGAAAAAACGAAGGAATGAATCTTTCCGTCACGCAGGCAAGAAAACCAGAGTGGATAAAAGAAAATATGGATAATCCATTCAGAGATTGGGATGACAGTGATTATATCTCACCCTCCTCCGCCAAAAAGGCCATTATCCAGTACAGGAAGACACGAAACGAGTTACTCGCCCTGAATGTTCAAAATGATCCGGAGGCGCAGACTAAAGCAATTGCTGCGGTAGAGGAATATACAAAGACATTTAATCGAATGAGATGTATCGAAACTGATGAACGGGATCTGGTATACGAGGTATTGTGTTCAATAATTGACTACATGAATAATCCAATAATTGATAAGGCAAGATTGCTGGATAGATTCGAAGAACTACGGGATTTCTGAGAAACAAGTATAAAAACCGTAAATAAAAAACGATGCTAACAAGCTGCAACCCGACTGAACAAAGGCGGAACGCTGCCGGACATTACTAACGATAACAAATTTGTATGAAAGTTTTTATTGGAGGTGAATTGGAACATAGTATTTCTGATAAGTTTCGTAAAGCAAGAAACTCTGTAATAGAATATATGGATTGTCTATGTGATATTTCATATATTAATGAACTAAGTTTCTATGTATTCTGCTTAAAAGGATTTACTACAAATCCATTAAGTCGATATTCGAAAAAACGTAATCGGATAGAATTGGAAATTCTACTCCCATTTGATAAATTTGAAACAGCAAATGATTCTCAATGTGTTGAGATATTGAAACAAAGTATTCTTGATGCTATTGAGAACTATAAAAATAAAAACATTCCACAACAATATATTGATGTAATTGTAGAAAAAATGAAAGCATCAATTAATGAATGAATTCGTTAGTAACAAACAGCACTACTGCTTAAAGCGGAACGCTATTGAACATTACAGCTATGGATATAACGAATAGAATTATTGTCGCCTTACTGGAACGAATGAAAAGTAGAAACAAGAACTTTTCATTATCAAGACCTAAGTTTCATCGGTTGTTTCAAATAAATCCCGATGGCTACTTATGGTATGGCGAGAAACTGGAGCGGCATTTACTTAACAAATATGGAGAATCGGCTGATACATTGAAATATCTTGATATATATTATTTCATTTCCAATATTGTGCGGTTGTATTACATGCCTAAAAATTCAAATTCGGAGGAAAACGAGTTTGGAAAGCTATACGCTTATGGCTCCATAATAGGGTTACACCGTTGTCATATTCCAGATAAGCGAATATATCTGAACCGATTGTTAAATACTTTACTGTTCTGTTGTCCGACTTCTGAAGAATATATCCGTAGATTCCGCTGGCAAAAAAACGGTATATATTACAAATCGCAGGATGTGGAAGTTCTTATTGCCGATACATTTACAGAAATACGGGAATCGGACAAACAATCAGAATCCATTGAAATAGTTGAGTCAATAGTCAATGAGACATACCGTTATCTGGTAGGCTCAAATACGGGGCTTCCATTTGTCCGTTCGGAAACTTTATTGCACTACAACCTGAACCCATCTGATTATATGTGGCTATATCAGCACGATAAGGAATTGTTTTATACTTGTCTTGATGCAGCAGCATTACAGTCGGAGATTTTCAGTTACAAGTCATTTGTGTACAATTTCAACCTGTATATTCTAAAAGACGCAAATATATTGGATGAATTGTCCAGATATTCCAAATGTTATGAAGCCGTTTTAGAACTGCTTTTCAAATCCGATTCAATTATGCAGAACTCTGTTATTCGGCAAATCAAATTATGTAGAAATGAAGATACCATTAAACAGAATAACAGATTGGATGCTATTAACAAATGGCTCAACTCCCTAAACAAGATTGGTTAGCCACAGAACATTAAACATTAGAAAATGAGAAC
This sequence comes from Bacteroides intestinalis DSM 17393, assembly GCF_000172175.1. Lineage (NCBI taxonomy): Bacteria > Pseudomonadati > Bacteroidota > Bacteroidia > Bacteroidales > Bacteroidaceae > Bacteroides > Bacteroides intestinalis. Next base: position 119,638 of record NZ_ABJL02000008.1, read on the forward strand.
ACCAGTCATAATCCTGTTATTTGTAATCCTGCTTGCCGTAAGCTGCGGAGAGCCTCCCATGCCGCCGTCGGACGAGGAAATGATACGCCATTTCACCACGCACGAGGTGGCGTTCCGTAAGGTGTACGAAATCATGGCAGAGAGTTCAGAAGGTAGTTTTCACTACCCGCCGCTTTCTCCGGAAGAGGTTATTATACTTGATTCAATGGAGCAAAGCGATACATCCCATGAAACGAATGATGAACAAGACATCCCGGTATATGGACTGTTGAAGCCGGAGCGAATCCTACTCGACTCCCTGTTATCAGAGATTGGATGCGGTTTTATCCTTGTTGATCGCAGGGAATGGGGAACGGCAGATTCGGTATATGTGAGCCTCGTTATGCCGTACTACTCCCACGGCATCGTGGATGCCGGAACGTCCAAGAGTTTCGTTTACGATCCCGGATTGAGAAGCCGTCGGAATATCCGTATCACCGAACATGGCGACCTGAACGAGATCTACCGCAGGACGTACAACGACACCACGCTTTACAAGCCCATCAAGGGAAACTGGTACATCGAGTTAGACCATTCGATATAACGGCCCGGAGTCCGTATCAAAGTATGTATCACTTTTTGTCAAGAAGATACATCATAAAGCAGATAATGGCCATCGCAAGGAAAAATAACAGAACCGCAAGGAGTTCGTTAAACCTGCACTTGGCATAGTGAGACATCACTGCTTTGCCTCGCCATTTGTAAATCCTGCTGACGAGCGACATAACGGCAAATGTGACAATGCTAAAAACGACACATGGCAACAATGCCGACACACCTGGAAAAAGCCGGATAGTAACAGTCATCATAGGGAATATCAAAAGAGCGAAGATATAAATCGAGAGCATCATTTCGCCATCGACCCTGCCTGTTCGTCTTGCCTGCTTCCATTTCTCCCCCATCCACCAGAGGTAGTCCCAGAGATAAAACCGTTGCTTATTCTCCTGCCGTTTCATCATGCCCAATGTATAAATCCGAGGTGGAACATCAGCGCTACATTTGCCACGATCAGGGCGATAGCGATAAGAACTATTTTGGCGAGCTTCCTGCCGGGATGTTTCATCTTCCCGTAATGTTCACGGAGTGCTTCACGCCGTCCGGCTGTATAGCGTAGCTTGCAGAATAAATCGGGAAGAAAGCAGAGAGGAATCACTATGGCCAAACCAATCATCCAGCCGAAAAGGCGCAATATCGGCGGAAACCCAAGCGGTATGAGTAGGACGAAGAGCCAGCACCAAAACAGTAGCATACGTCCATTGAGATTGGTACGCTCCCTTTCGTGCCATATCTCGGCTACATACCACATATAGTCGATGAAGCAGATCCGGTATTTGCGATTGTCCTTTTCCATACCGTTATCTCCATACAAAGAAACCAACCAATATAAGTATAATCAGAACGCTGACCAACACAATCTGAACCCTGCGGCGTGTTTCAGGCTTGCAATCATCAAATAACCACAGTTTGCTGTTAAACTGCCAATGACACGCCCATTTCCAACGGAACAGCAACCCTGCAAGCCATAGGGCAAGCAACCCGACACCAAACAGCAACCCGTATTTCGGGTGAGCCTGCAACCACTCGAAAAACGCTTCCGCCTTGCTGTTCATTGCTTCGTATATATCGGTAACTGTCATACTTATAATTAAAAGGATTCCGAACACAAAAATAATGTTTTCCGTTCACATAATCACTACTTTATGCTCCAAAACACCGGCTGTACGGTTATAAAACCAGGAAACAGCCCCGGTTAAGGTCACGGAGGTTGTTTGCGGGGGTGTTTGTGTTCATTTAGTTCTGTTCCGGCAGGAGCTTGCAAAGCACCGGGTCGTTCTTGATACGTTCCAGTTCCTCGGCGACGATGCGGCCGGCCTCTGCCTTGATACGTTCGTAGTTTTCCTGCACGACCTGTTTCATGTGATCCGTCCCATTCTCATCCGTGAAGTCGGTAATTTGTGGTATCTTCTTGTACCGGGCCGTTTCCGCTTTCACTTTTTCGTTGTCCACGACAATCTCGCAGTGGAAAATCTTCTGCTCGATACGTTCGTCGAAATTGTCCGCCACGGCCCCGACGAACATTCCCTGCGTGAGCGTCGAGATCTTCGAGGCCGGGATCAGGCTGTCCAGCTGCGTGGATATGGATGTCGATTTGTCGCTGCGGCTCAACGTCATGCTCTGCCGCTTCTGCAATACCTTACCGAACCGTTCCGAGAGTGTTTTGGCCGTTTCACCTACGACCTGCCCGGAGAAGATGTTGCCCACCGTGTTCATCACGACGGCGGCCTCCTTGTCCCCGTAGTCCCTCTTCAACTGTGAAAAATCCTGGAAGCACAGCAGCACGGCGACCTTGTTGCTTCTGGCCGTGGCGATCAGGTTGTCGAGTCCCTTGAAGTAGATTGTCGGCAGCTCGTCGATGATGATGCCCGATTTGAGCTGGCCTTTCTTATTTATGAGCTTGACAATCCGGGAATTATACAATCCCAAAGCCGCTCCGTAAATGTTTTGCCTGTCGGGATTGTTCCCCACGCAGAGTATCTTGGGATCGTCCGGGTTATTGATGTCGAGCGTGAAGTCATCGCCCGACATGACCCAATATAGCTGGGGCGAAATCATGCGGGAAAGCGGAATTTTGGCCGATGCTATCTGGCCCTGGAGCTGGTCTTGAGCGCCTCCGAGCCAGGCATCCATAAAGGGGCTGAGGTAGTTTTCGAGTTCCGGGTAGGATGTCAGAATCGGGAAAATATCCTCGTACCGCTTGTTCAGGAACTCGATGGCGTGCGGGAAGGTACAATACCGCCCGTTGTCGTAGATGCGCAGGAACCAGATCACGGCCGCGAAAAGGATAATGGGGCTTTCCACAAAAAAATCGCCCTGCTTCTGCACCCAACTTCGGTTCAGGTTGAGCATGATGGTATAGGCGCTCTCGTAGGCGTCCGAAATATCGGTCATGAAGTCCGGGTGAATGGGGTTACAGCGGTGCGAGCGGCGCGGGTCGTCGAAATTTATGACGTAGAAAGTCGGGATTTTCTTGTAACCTTTCTGGTGATTCAGCAGGTGGTTGTAGGCGATTTCCGAAAGATCGGGAAACTTGTAGTCATAGATGTATTGGGTATAGCCCTTTTCGATTTGCTGTTTAATAAACTGGTTTACAACACAATAACTCTTCCCGCTGCCCGGGCTTCCCATGCAGATGCAAGCCCTTTGCGGGTTTACGACGTTGGCGAACCCGTTGTTCCACTGTTTGTTATAGTAAAATTTCGTCGGCAGATTTATGGAGTACTCGTTCTCGATCAGGCGTGTTTCCTGCTGGAATGATTCGTTCTCGTTGTTGAAAGGGTCATCCATGAGATTGTTCTTCAGCAGGCGGGACATCCACACGCCGCCCATCAAGAGGCAGATATACCCGGCCGATAGGGTCAGTATGTAGAAAGCCGCGTTCGCCGTTGCCGTCAGCGGCAAGTCCAGCAGCCACCAGTTGAAGAAGAACAGCACGCCTCCCGTGGCCAGCGATGCCGTGATTTTCCGCCAGGTAATTTTCTCCTCTTTTACTCCTTTTGTCCCGAGGCATGAAAGGGCGAGGAACACGACGGCGAAAAGTTTCGTCCATAGTATATTCCGGAACAGCCCCGCGGTGCGGTCGAAGTTCAGCAGAATCCTATCGACCACGCCGATATTGATTCCCCATTCCCGTATCTGCCCGTAGCAGAACCAGTAGATGTTGATAACCACGAACAAGATACTCAATGCCCGCATGAAATCCATTGTTTTTGCAAGACCCCGAAGGTCGTCTTCCTGTTGCATAACCGTAAGATTTAATAAATGAATGATAATTGAGATGTTATACTTTCCTCCGTCGTGAGGTATTCCGCTTCCGTTGCCCGTCCCGTCCGGCAGGCGCTTGTTTCGGGGACAAGCCCCTCGTGTTTTCCCCGGGATTCCGTTTTCCGCCGAAGCGCAGCTCGAAGGCGTTGGCCGAGTATGCCTTTCCCAGCCGTGATCCGTTCACGACCGTCCGTGTTTCGTGGTCAATGAAGGTCACACCCACGATGCGGCCGTTTTCGTTGCGTCGTATGTAGAGATCCACCCGGGCTCCTCGCAGGCGTTCGCGCAGTTCTTCCTCCGTGGGTTCTCCCCGAAGCGCTTTATCGACCCGGCCACGGATTTGCCTCCTCGTGTCGTCCTTCCCGAACCGTTCGGCGCTGCGCTCCATGTGCCGTTCCAGCCCGTCATACCCGACCTCTTTACCGAACAGTGAGGATTTGAGCGGCGCGGCCACTGCCTTGTCCCCGTTCTCGTCCAGCAGCGTGTAGAGCAATCCCCGGTAGGGGGTTCCGTTCCGCTCTCCCCGGACTTCCTCTATACCTATATTATATAGGGACAGCAATGCCCGGAACTCGCCGAGGGTCTGGAAGCGGTATGTCGCCACGGCCGGTTTTATTACCGCTGCCACCTGGCGTTTCAGGTCGCCCCGCGTGTAATCGGCGGGGACGATCCCTTGCCCTTTCTCCCGCTTTCTCCCTTTGGCGGGATGCAGTCCGTACTCCCGTTCCAGTTCCTCGGTAACGGCCACGCTGCGTTCGTTGCGCCTGCTGTCGTTTATCTTGCGCCCGTCCTGGGCCACCTGCACCGACACGATATGGATATGCTCCCGTCCGATGTCGGTATGCTTGAATACGATATAAGGTTGTCCTCCCCAACCCATGCGCTCCATGTAGGCCCCGGCTATCTCCGCGAGCTGCCCGTCGTCGAGGCGGTCTTCGGGAGCCGGGTTGAGCGATACGTGCACGACGGGTTTTTCCGTCCGGTAGTGCGAGGGCATCCAGCGCAGGAGGTCTTCTGCCGTCGCGGCCACGTTGAAGCGCCCATCCGTCGGCTCCCTCACGATGTGGGTCAGCAGTACCTTCCCGTCGCCCCGATCGACTTTCTCCTGGTTGTACGCCAGCGCGCCGTACACGTCTTTTCCGGTGGTGATATTGGCTACCATCGCTGTTTGAACTCTTCGGAGAGCGACACGACCTGCTGCCCGACGGCCGCCAGTTCACGTGTCGCTCTCTCCAGTTTATAGAGCAGCGCGAGTGTTTTCTTCTCGGAAAAATGCGCGTGCAGCTCCTTCACCACCTGGTTATAATTCGTTCCTATGGCACGGAATTGGGCGTGGAAAGCGGTCAGCTTCGCCACGTATTCGAGCGTTCCCCGGTCGGTCTTTACCACCCGGAACGCCTCGTTGAACACTCTCGCTTTGATAAAAGCGGCTTTGGACAATAGCCCGGACTGCTCGTAAAGGTCGAGGAAACGGGCATGTTCCACGGCTGAAAAGTTTACCGAAAAGCGGTAAACGGCCGGGTCGTTTTTCGCGGGTCGTCCCCCTTTGCCCCCTCGGGGTTTTCTGTTCTTTTCCATCGCATCGAAATTTTAAGGAGAGGCCAGGGCCTCCCGGTTCCTGAAAATTCCGATCCCTTCGCGGCTTGCCGCCCTTCTGAAAAGCACCGACTCCGGAGGTGCTTTCTCCCCCTTGCGGGCAAGCTGTTTTCTGCTGCAAAACGAGAATCGTGCAGCAGAAAACACAGCTTGCTATTTGCCCTTTGCAAATACTTTCTGCCCGCTCGCGGACAGAACATTGAAAGAGCCGCCGTAAAACGGGGCAAGGACGGCTTCATTAGCGTCGGGATCGTTCACGAGGCAAAGATACCGACCTATTCAATCACTTGTGCCATAAGCGATTACGCCACTTGCGTCCACTTTGACGCCACACGCGGCCATAGCGGAAAAAGAGCATACAACCCGTGTTTTTAAGGGTTTACTTTGCACGTGAGAACGGATACGGGCAATGACACATCCCCCTGTCCGCACACGTGCGGACGGATGCAGAAAACACCGTGTGCAGAGGAAAAAGCGGGTCTTTGTCCGGATAAGCAAATGCGGTTGCGCATGAGTATAAAATCGGACACGCGCCCATGCACCGGCATACCGGCGTAACAGCCTGCCAGCGCACCAGCATATATGCGTGCCGGCATACCTGCATAAAATCTCATGCCGTCACTTGCCCGGATACGTGAAGAGATGAACGATTACCCGATTGTATAACTAAAAACGCATGGAACAATGAAAGAGAAAACGAAATTCGTGGCCTTCTCCACCCAGAAAGGCGGAGCGGGCAAAACCACCCTCACGGTGCTGGCAGCCTCTTACCTGCACTATGTAAAGGGTTTCAATGTCGCGGTCATCGACTGCGATTATCCCCAACACTCCATCGTGGAGATGCGGGAACGTGACCTGAAGCTTGCCCTCGAAGACGAACATTACAAGAGGTTAGCTTACGAACAATTCACCCGGCTTCAAAAGAAAGCCTATCCTGTCGTGGAAAGCAACACGAAAGAGGCGTTGGCCGATGCCGACTACCTCCTGCCGCAAGGTGATTTCGATTATGTGTTCTTCGACCTTCCCGGTACGATCAATAACGAGGATCTGATTCATTCCCTGGCCGGAATGGATTATCTCGTCGCCCCGATCAGTGCCGACCGGGTTGTCATGGAAAGCACCCTGAATTACGCGGTTGTGGTAAAGGAGCATATCATGGGCCGCGAGAAGTCCCGGATGAAAGGGCTGTATATGCTATGGAACATGGTGGACGGGCGTGAAAAGACAGAGTTATATCAGGTTTACGAGGCGGTAATGAAAGAGTTGGATCTTCCTGTTCTGAAGACCTTCCTGCCTGACACCAAGCGTTTTCGTCGTGAGCAGAACGCCAGCCGTCGCTCTGTCTTCCGCTCCACGCTCTTCCCGGCAGACCGTTCTTTGATCCGGGGCAGCAACCTGGATAAACTCGTGGATGAATTGATCGAACTGTTAAAGTAGGATCTCATGAGCGGAAAAGAACATGACGACGGTTTGGACGCTTCCTTCATCATCAGCCAGGCCAAAAGCCGAAACCGGCCATTACATCCTTACACGCCGGAAAAAGAGGAGGAGGCATCGGCTCTATCGGAACCGTCCGGCGAGGCCGCCGCCTCGCCGGCTACGAAAGAGGAGGGACGCCGCCGAAGAGGGAAAGGCCAGGATTACGAGCGTCTTTTTATCCGGAACGCCCCCTCCAATACCCGAAGTGGCAAAACGGTGTATATCCGCAAGGAGTTTCACGAGCGTATAACCCGGATAGTGCAGGTTATCGGTAAGAACGAACTCTCGCTGTATAGCTACCTGGACAATGTGCTGGAGCAGCATTTCGCGACCTATCAGGAGGAAATTTCGGAACTCTACAAGAAACGGAACTCCGATATTTTTTAGTTATGAACCCAATATTTACAACCTATTAAAAACAATCCATCATGTCAGACAAAGCAATTATTTTATCTGTTATCCTGGCGGCCGTCCTTTGCGTCGCCGTGCCCTTCATCTTCCGCGTGTGCCGCTACCGGCGCAGGATGAAAACCCTTATCGTCCCCGACGGCCCTTCGGGGGAGGTCGCCGTGGGGACTGTCCCCACCCCCGAGGCCGAGTACCTGGCCCGTTACATCTGCCTGCTGCGGCTGCCTTTCGCCGGTAACAAGCACGTGAAGATACGTCCGTCGTATCACGAGCGTATCCGCGAGATCACCCGTGTCATCGGTCGTGGCGACGTGACGATCACGGCCTACGTAGACAAGGTTCTCAAGGCGCACCTGGACGATAACCGGGAAACCATCGAGCGGCTTTTCGAGGAGCGTGAGGCCGTGGCCTCCCGGCAACCCAAAGCGGAGGAGCGATGAACGGGGCGTTGTGGCTGCTGCCCCTCTTTGCCGTGGGGTATGCCTTGTGGGCGTTTTTCCGCCTGTGGCGGATGGAACGCAACGAACCGGCAGACGGGATCGTTGCCGAAGACACTCCCTGCCGGCAGGAGATCATCGGCAGGAGCCGCTTTGTCCTCGACCCGCGCCACTCCCGGCCACAAGCTGCCGTAGAATCTGAAACTGAAAAAGTTACGGAAAAAGCCGATATATTTGTGCCCACGAATGTACCCGAACACCCCCGGCAGATTCCGCCGGAAGACCTGGATGAAGTGTTCGGTGTCGCTCCCGAGGGGGAGCCTAACGAACCTCTGGAAATCGACTTTCCGCTGTACGATGAATCTTTCCCGGATGCGGACGCGGAGGAGCCGGATTATGACGAGGATGAAGACGACACCGAAGAGCTGCCCCTTTTGGGCCGCTCGCTTGCCCAGGGGGTTAGTTTTGAACAGATGGGCGAAGCCTACCGCCACGTGGTACATGATCCACCTTCAACAGACGAGCAAAGGGAGGAAACGGGACGTGTCCTCCTGGGCCTGAAACAGACCGACATGTTCGAGGTCATCGTTTCGGGCTGCCCCGACGGGAACGACAGGGTAAAATCCCTGATCGACACCTACCTCTCGGCCTTTCACCGGCGTATGTCCGAGAGGTCTGCGGAAAGCCCATCTCCGCAGGGTTCGGTTCCCACGGGTTTCGACGTCCGTGAGTTTGTTTAACCCCATAATGACATCACGATGAAAGAAAAAGACTACGGGTAGCGCGTGAGGCTATCCTCGAACCACTGAAAAAATCCGAATCAAGAAGTTTAACCCGGTGCGGGGCCTATCCATCCCCGCGCCACAATTCAAACATTATCGAGTTATGAGAAAGAACAAGATTCTTCTTCCGGCGGCATTTCTCTTTGCCGCCATCTCCTCCGCTTTCGCGCAGGGCAACGGCATCGCCGGCATTACGGAGGCTACCAACATGGTAACCAGCTACTTCGACCCCGGCACGAAACTCGTGTACGCTGTGGGGGCTGTGGTCGGCCTTATCGGGGGCATCAAGGTCTATAACAAGTTTTCGAGCGGCGACCCCGACACGTCGAAGACCGCCGCGAGCTGGTTCGGCGCGTGTATTTTCCTGATTGTCGCCGCGACGATCCTACGCTCTTTCTTCTTGTAGTCCAACCTGTCATGCAAATAATTATGGAATATGGAATCAACAAGGGAATCGGCAAGAGCGTGGAGTTCCGGGGTCTGAAGGCGCAGTACCTCTTCATCTTCGCGGGCGGCCTGCTGGCCGTCTTCGTGGTGTTCGTCATCCTCTACATGGCAGGGGTCGATCAGTGGATATGTATCGCTTTCGGCGTTGCGGCGGCTTCGGTGCTGGTCTGGCTTACCTTCCGCCTGAACGCCCGTTACGGGGAACACGGGCTGATGAAGCTGCTCGCCGCGCGCCGGCATCCCCGCTACCTGCTCAACCGCAAGTCCCTGCGCCGGTTGCTGAAAAGAAAGGGGGGCCGCGTATGAGAAACCTCTTGAAAGCCACCACGCTGGAAAGCAAGTTCCCGCTCCTGGCCGTGGAAGGCGGTTGTATCATCAGCAAGGATGCGGACATAACGGTCGTCTATCGGGTCGAACTCCCGGAGCTATTCACCGTCACGTCCGCCGAGTACGAGGCGATCCACGCCGCCTGGTGCAAGGCCCTGAAGGTCTTGCCCGAATACAGCGTGGTACACAAGCAGGACTGGTTCATCCGCGAGCGTTACCGCCCGGCCACGGGCGAGGGGGACATGAGTTTCCTCTCCCGCAGTTACGAGCGGCATTTCAACGAGCGTCCGTTCCTGACCCACGCCTGCTTCCTCTACCTGACAAAAACGACGAGGGAGCGTATGCACATGCGTTCAGACTTCTCGACCCTCTGCCGGGGCAACATCATTCCCAAAGAGGTAAACCGGGAATCGGCGACAAAATTCCTGGAGGCGGCGGAACAGTTCGAGCGTATTCTGAACGATTCGGGTTTCCTGACCCTTGTCCGCCTCACGGGGGACGAGATCACGGGTACGGCGGATTGTCCGGGCCTGCTGGAACGGTACTTTTCCCTCTCGCTCTCGGAGACGACTTCTCTTCAGGACATCGAGCTGGGGGCCGAGGTTCTGCGCGTGGGCAACAAACGGGTGTGCCTGCACACGCTCTCGGACACGGAAGACCTGCCGGGGCGCGTGGGTACGGACACCCGTTACGAGCGTCTTTCCACCGACCGTTCGGACTGCTTGCTCTCGTTCGCGGCCCCCGTGGGGCTTCTGCTTTCCTGCGACCACCTTTACAACCAGTACGTGTTCCTGGAAGACAGCGACGAAAACCTGCGTATGTTCGAGAAACGTGCGCGTAACATGCAGTCCCTTTCCCGCTACTCCCGCGGGAACCAGATAAACAAGGAGTGGGTGCGATACGTCGCTGTGTAAGTAATTGTTAAACTTAGATTTAACCCGTTGTTTCGTCAACGGTAGCCTATGGACAGATGCACCAATAGTAATATACTGTATCAAAGCTGTCCAGACAAGGTAGCCCTTCCGAAAGGAGCAGTCAGAACCGTGAGGGAAAGACAATGGCTGTTAGTATCATACAGTCAGGGAGCTTGGCTTGGGTGGTATGGTTAGCGTAAGCGAACTGTCGTCTAAACGTCGTAAGGTTGAAGAAGCCAAAGATACTGATAGGCTTCAGCCCAAAAGGGAAGCAGTCGGTTATTCCTCTCCATTCTGGGAATACACGAACAGAGTACTGCCGGTGTAATAGACAGAACCTAACCCACTTATAAGTTACTTGCACGGAACGTAGTAAGCCCGTATTTCTCCTGCCAATGACAGGTAAGCAGACCGTAAGGAATGCCGAATGGAGTGCGGGTATAGGATTGCAGAAAAAGCGAATGCCACCCTGTAATGGGGTGAATAGGGATTGAAACATCATCCCGCTGCGAAAGCAGGCTGACTTCTGCGGTAGGTGATTCTTTACAAGAAACTTTTAGAACTTTTAAAAGGAGAAAAGCAAATGAACGAAATTAAAAAATCGTGTGCATCGACTGACCAAACGCAGAGCAAATGGGACAGTATAAATTGGCTCAAATGCGAAGCTGCGGTTCAAAAGCTACAAGCGCGTATTGTAAAGGCTCAAAAAGAGGGTCGCCACAACAAGGTCAAAGCCTTGCAGTGGACACTGACCCACTCGTTTTACGCTAAAGCATTAGCGGTAAGACGTGTAACTTCCAATAATGGGAGTAAAACGGCTGGCGTCGATATGGTAACATGGAAAACGCCAGATGCTAAAGTGTGTGCAATAACCGAACTGAAAAGGAGAGGTTATACACCCCAACCTCTGAGACGAGTACATATCAGAAAGAGTAACGGGAAATTAAGACCATTGGGTATACCAACTATGAAAGACCGGGCTATGCAGGCATTGTATCTGATGGCACTGGCTCCCGTAGCTGAAACAACGGCTGATGCCAATTCTTATGGTTTCAGAAAAGAAAGGAGCACGGCAGATGCCGTTCAACAATGCTTCAATGACCTGGCAAGGACGACATCCCCACAATGGATCTTAGAAGGTGATATCAAAGGTTGTTTCGACCATATCAGTCATGAATGGTTGCTTGACAATATCCCTATGGATAAAGTTTTGCTCCGTAAATGGTTGAAAAGTGGATTTATTTTCAACAAGCAACTTTTTCCGACAGAGGAGGGAACTCCTCAAGGCGGCATCATCTCCCCAACTCTTGCAAATATGACTTTGGACGGACTGGAAAAACTGCTTGCCGATAGCTTTCCGATAAACCGCTCGAAGAAAAATTACTATACTCCTATGATAAATCTTGTTCGCTACGCGGATGATTTTATTATCACAGGAGAGAGTAAGGAGTTGTTGGAGAACCATGTTAAACCATTAGTCATTGAGTTTCTTCAAGCAAGAGGGCTTACCTTATCAGAAGAAAAGACTAAGATAACTCATATAGAAGAAGGGTTTGATTTTCTTGGGTTCAATATCAGAAAATATAAAGGCAAGTTTATCACAAAACCATCCAAGAAGAGTCGAAAGAGATTTTTAGATAAGGTTCGTGAAATAGTGGACAAGAACAAGTCTTCTAAGCAACAATCTTTGATACGATTGCTAAACCCAGTCATTAGAGGATGGGCGAACTACTACAAGGGGTGTTCTGCATCGGAAACTTTCCGTAAAACAGATGCACAAATTTTCAACAAACTATGGCGATGGTCTCGCAGAAGACATCCCAAAAAAGGTAAACGATGGATTGCCAACAAGTATTATCACACTGTAAGAGGTAGAAGCTGGACTTTTGCCGTACCGCTTGAAAACAGGAAAGTGGATAAATACCACACTCTTGTGAGATTGTCGGATACGAAAATAAAGCGACATATCAAAATCCGCAGTGAGGCCAACCCATATAATGCCGATTGGAAAGATTTCTTCGATCAATACAAGACCCGAAGAATGCTTGCACACTTAGACGGCAAGCAATATATCTATCGCCTGTGGAATCAGCAAATGCAATGTTGCCCTGTGTGTGGCAAGCACATCACGCGGGAAACTCCCTGGAAAATTACTGAAATGACAGGGAGCAGTAGAAAGGCGAAAGTCCTAATACATGATCATTGCAGCCGAATTACTAACAGAAATAAATGGAAGTTACTATGAGCCGGCTTTTAGTTACAAATAAAAGTTTTGAATTGCTTGAGCCGTATGAGGGGAAACTCTCACGTACGGTTCTTAGAGGGGAAAGCTCCCGTAAGGGGGCTGACCTACTCGACATCGACCAGTATCTCAACGAGGCGCACTCGTTCGGTCTTCAATCCGTCCGGGCCCATTTCAACGTGCTGGCCTGGTCGGACGACGTGCAGGAGCTCCGGCATATCCGCAATGATGTGGGCAGCCAGCTCGCTCTGATGGAGTGCCGCCCGCGCCACAACACCGTGGACGCCGCCACGCTCTACTGGGCGGGTATGCCGGGCAACGCGGGGGATTTCCCCGCCGAGGAATCGTTCTACACGTTCATCGAGCCCGCAGTCTGTTTCTTCACGGAGGAAACCAACTATAAATCCTCGTCCAGCCCTTTCGGCATCAAGCTGTGCGACCGCGTAAGCGGCAGGCCCCTGCACCTGGACATCTCGGACGAACCGATGAAAAAAGGGATCATTACGAACAGGAATAAATTCGTGTTAGGCGGCTCGGGGTCAGGCAAGTCATTCTTTATGAATCATTTAGTCCGCCAATACTGGGAGCAGGGCACGCATGTCGTGCTGGTGGATACCGGTAACAGCTACCAGGGTCTTTGCGAGCTGATCCGGCGTAAGACCAAAGGTGAGGACGGCGTGTATTTTACCTATACTGAGGAACATCCCATCAGTTTCAACCCGTTCTACACCGACGACTACTATTTCGACGTGGAGAAGAAGGACAGCATCAAGACGCTGCTGCTGACACTCTGGAAAACCGAGGACGACAAGATCACAAAGACCGAGAGCGGCGAGCTGGGCAGTGCCGTGAACGCCTATATCGAGCGTATCCGCGCCGACCGGAATATCGTGCCGTGTTTTGACAGTTTCTACGAGTACCTGCGGGACGACTACCGCCGCGAGCTGGAGGAGCGGGAGATCCGGGTCAGCCGCGAGGATTTCAACATCGACAACATGCTCATCACCCTGCGGCAGTATTATAAGGGCGGACGCTACGACTTCCTTCTGAACTCCCGGGCCAACATCGACCTGCTCTCGAAGCGCTTCGTGGTCTTCGAGGTGGATTCCATCAAGGAAAACAAGGAGCTTTTTCCCGTGGTCACCATTATCATCATGGAGGCTTTCATAAACAAGATGAGACGGCTCAAGGGGGTACGCAAACAGCTCATCGTCGAGGAGGCCTGGAAGGCGCTCTCTACGGCCAATATGGCTGAATATCTGCGTTATATGTATAAAACCGTCCGCAAATACTACGGTGAGGCCATCGTTGTGACGCAGGAGGTCGAGGACATCATTTCCAGCCCGGTGGTCAAGGAGGCGATCATCAACAACTCGGACTGCAAGATCCTGCTCGACCAGCGCAAGTTCATGAACCGTTTCGACGCGATTCAGTCCTTGTTGGGGCTGACCGACAAGGAGAAGGCGCAGATTCTCTCGATCAACCAGTCCAACGACCCTTCCCGTAAATACAAGGAGGTCTGGATCGGTCTGGGCGGCGTTCAGTCGGCGGTCTATGCCACGGAGGTCAGCGTCCCGGAGTACCTGGCCTACACGACCGAGGAAACGGAGAAAGTGGAGGTACAGCGGCTTGCCGGCGAGCTGGGCGGTGATATGGAACTGGCGATCAGGCAGCTCGCCGAGGGCAAACGTTAAAGGGAGGGCAGGCCATGTATCGCAAGTGTATCGGATCAGACCCCACGGCGGCGCGTTTGGACTTCGCGCTGTACGAGGTGGCGGGCGAGTGGGAAAGCCGCTCGGGTTCTCCCCGGGTTCGCATCTACCGCAACCCGGGACGCCGGGGCGGCGGTTTTTACGTGGAGGTGTCCTACAAGGACGGGACACGCTTCTCCCGTCCCGTGAGGAAGTATTGGGGAGGTATCCGTTACTTCGACCTCTACGGGTATGTCGCCCTGGCCTACGATGCGGGGCGCGAAGTGCTCCAGCTCTCCGCCTACGGGGATTATTACCGGGCGTCGGAATGACCGCCCAAGTATTCACGAATTAAATAATGAAAAGGATGAAACGATTGATTTTAACGCTGTTCGTGGGGCTTCTTTGCTTCACGTACCAGGCAAAAGCGCAGTGGACGGTCATCGACCCGTCGAACCTCGTTCAGAACATCAAGAGCGCGGTTCAAAGCTCGACCACGGCGACCAACATGGTCAAGTCGCTGCAAGAGAGTATCAAGATTTATAACCAGAGCAAGGCTTACTACGACGCCCTCAAATCGGTGCATAACATCATCAAGGATGCCCGGAAGGTGAAGCTGACGCTCGAAATGGTCAGCGAGATCACGGAAATCTACACCTCGGGATTCAACCGTATGGTTTCAGACCCGAACTTCACGGTGGACGAGCTGGCGGCGATCTCGGCGGGTTACGCCCGGTTGCTGGAGGAGGGCGGTGCGCTGGTGGCGGAACTCAAGACGGTCATAACCGGCGGCAACGGCCTCTCGCTCTCGGACAAGGAGCGGATGGACGTGGTGGATCAGGTTTACACGAAGATGCTGGAGTACCGCAACCTCACGCGCTATTACACGCGCAAGACCATCTCCGTGTCCTTCATCCGCAGCCGCGAAAAGGGCGACGCGCACCGGGTGCTGGCACTTTACGGGAACCCGAACGACAGATATTGGTAACCTGAAAACGGAGGCAGTCATGGATTTCGACAATTTACACCAGGTTCTCCGGAACCTGTATCAGGAGATGATGCCGCTATGCGGCGACATGATCGGGGTGGCGAAAGGTATCGCCGGCCTGGGTGCGCTCTTTTACGTGGCTTACCGGGTATGGAAGGCACTGGCCAATGCGGAGCCTATCGACGTGTTCCCGCTCCTGCGGCCTTTCGCCATCGGCTTGTGCGTGATGTTCTTTCCCACCGTGGTTCTGGGGACGATCAACGCCGTGATGTCGCCCGTGGTGCAGGGCACGCACGCCATACTGGAGGGGCAGACGTTGGATTTGCAGGCATACCAGCAACAGAAGGACGATTTGGAAGCCGAGGCCCGCAGGCGCGAGGGCAAGGCTTGGTTAGTGGACGACGAGGTGTATGAACAACGGCTTGCGGATATGGGTATCACGGACTTGGGCGAGATTATCAGCATGTGGGCCGAACGCACGTGGTACGACATCAAGGCCGGTTTCCGGCAGCTTGTCCGGGACTTCTTCGAGTTGTTGTTCAACGCCGCGGGGCTTACCATCGACACGCTGCGGACATTCTTTTTAGTCGTGCTGTCGATTCTGGGGCCCTTGTCGTTCGCCCTCTCCATTTACGACGGCTTCCACTCGACGCTCGCGAGCTGGATTTCCCGCTATATCAGCGTGTACCTTTGGCTTCCCATCGCCGACCTGTTCTCCGCGGTGCTGGCCAAGATCCAGACGTTGATGCTCCAGGCGGACGTCCTGGCCCTGCAAGACCCCAACTACATTCCCGACAGCGGCAGCGGTGTCTATATTATCTTTTTGATTATAGGTATCATAGGCTATTTCACGATCCCCACCGTTGCCGAGTGGGTGATCCAGTCGGGCGGAGCCGGCGGGGCTATGGGCGGTATCAACAAGGCCGGGGCATTCGCCACGGGTGTCGCGGGCGGTATCGCCGGCAACATGATCGGCCGCACGTTCGGGCGTCGCGGCGGTGGCGGTTCCTCCTCCGGTAACGGCGGCGGTGGCCCGGCTTCGGGCAGTGCCCCCAACGGGCGCAACCTGGCAACACAAGGTAACAATAATCATTCATAACAATTTGGACAATGGAATTCAAGTCATTAAAAAACATCGAAACAAGTTTCAGGCAGATTCGGCTTTTCGGTATCGTGTTCCTCTGCCTGTGCGCGCTGGTATCCGTGTTCAGCGTGGTCGCGAGCTTCCGTTTCGCCGAAAAGCAGCGCGAGAAGATCTACGTCCTGGACGGGGGCAAGTCGCTGATGCTGGCGCTCTCGCAGGATTTGAGCCAGAACCGCCCCGTGGAGGCGCGCGAACATATCCGGCGTTTTCACGAGTTGTTCTTCACCCTCTCGCCCGACCGTGCGGCCATCGAGAGCAACATCAACCGCGCGCTGTTCCTGGTCGATAAGAGCGCCTTCGCCTATTACCAGGACATGCAGGAGAAAGGTTACTACAACCGTGTGGTGTCGGGGAACATCAGCCAGCGTATCGAGGTGGACTCCGTGGTGTGCGACTTCAACGCCTATCCCTACCGGGCCATGACCTATGCCCGGCAAATGATTGTCCGCGAGAGCAACATCACCGAGCGTTCGCTGGTCACGCGCTGCGAGCTGATCAACTCGGGGCGTTCGGACAATAACCCGCAGGGTTTCATCATGGAGAAATTCGAGATTCTGGAGAACCGCGATTTACGTACATTAAAAAGATAAGGCTATGGCAAAGAAGAGAATAAAGGCTTTCGGGGAGTGGGTCGAAGACCACCTGCGCCGCGCTTGCGGGGCGCTCTCGCCCGATAAGCGGATTATCGTGATCCTCACGCTGCTCTTGTTCTTTTCCGTCTTGTCGCTCTACTTTACCGTGTCTTCCATCTACCGCTTCGGCAAGGGAGCCGGGGAACGGATGCAGATACGGCATATCGAGCGGCTGGAACTGGAATTAAGACAACGGCAGGAGGCCGACAGTGTAAAACATCTAAAAGATTTCAATTATGACGACGAACGAAAAACAGAATAAACAGCCGGAGGCGGGGAAAAAGGAACTCACGCCCCGGCAGATACAGATGCGGAAGAAGATGGTGGTCTTCCCGCTCTTTTTCCTGGCCTTTGCCGGGTGCATGTGGCTGATCTTCTCCCCCGGCGAAAAAGAACGGGAGGAGCCTTCGGCGGGTTTCAACACGGAGCTGCCGACCCCGGAATCGGAGGGTATTCTCTCGGACAAGCGTGATGCCTACGTGCAGGAGGAGATGCGGCGCAGGGAGCGGGAAAAGATGCGCTCCTTGCAGGATTTCGCGTTCGGGATGGAGGACGAGGAGGAAGAGCCCGTCATGCCCGCTGCCGTGCCGGATAAGTCTTCCGGCTCTGTCGGCGGTTCGTCGGGAGCTTTCCGGACTTCCCGTGCCGCCTATGCCGACATCAACCGCCAGTTAGGCAGTTTCTACGAGGACACCGCCGGTGAAACGGGGGAAGAGCGCGAGATGCAGGCCCGCATCGAGGAACTGGAACGCCGCCTGGAAGAACAGCAGGCGCAGAAAACGGCCCAGGAGGAGCAGGTGGCGCTGCTGGAGAAGTCCTACGAGATCGCCGCCCGCTATATGAATGGCGGTCAGGCCCCTGAAGCCCCGCGTCAGAAGACCTCCGTTTCCGGCAAGGCTTCCGTGCAGCCCGTGCGCCAGGTGCGCCGTAACATCGTGTCGCTGCTCGCCGCCCCGCTGCCCGATTCGGTCTTCGCCCGTGAGTTCGTCAAGCCCCGGAACTGGGGTTTCAACACGGTGGGGAGCGACCTTCGCGAGCCCGAGCGCAACAGTATCCGTGCCGCCGTGCAGCAAACCGTGACGCTCACCGATGGCGGGGAGGTTACTTTCCGGCTGTTGGAACCGATGATGGCGGGAGATCTGCTCATCCCCTCGGGTACGCCCGTAACGGGGACGGCGAGGATCAACGGCGAACGGCTGACGGTCAAGGTCAGCGCTGTCCAGCACGGCGGGGCGGTCGTTCCGGTCGATCTGTCGGTCTATGACACGAACGGCAACGAGGGTATTCCCGTGCCGGGGTCGGAAGAACTCAATGCCGTGAAGGAGATCGCCGCCAATATGGGCGCGGGCATGGGCAGCAGTATCACGATCACGGACGATGCCGGTTCGCAACTGCTCTCCGACCTGGGGCGCAGCGCCATCCAGGGCGTGTCGCAATACGTGAGCAAGAAGATGCGCTCGGTCAAGGTCACGCTCAAGGCCGGTTACAGCGTCCTGCTGCTCCCGCCCCTTCAATAAGGGTACAAACGACGTACTTCCGTACACCACTGAAAAAATCCATTTTTATCAACAATCAAAAATTTATCGAGTATGAAAAAGATTCTTCTGGCACTCGCTTTTATCGGGTGCATGTTCGCTGCCCACGCGCAGGAAAAGCCCTCCACGGGCGATTTGTACGACGGTCTTACCCGTCCGCTGACTTTCAACCGGGTTATCCCGCCCTACGCGCTGGAGGTGACGTTCAGCAAGACCGTGCATGTGATTTTCCCCTCGGCCATCCGTTACGTCGATCTGGGGTCTTCGGATCTTCTGGCGGCGAAAGCCGACGGCACGGAAAACGTGCTGCGTGTAAAGGCGGCCCTGCGTGATTTCTCGCGCGAGAGCAACCTTTCGGTCATTACCGAGGACGGGGCCTATTACAGCTTCAATGTCAAGTATGCCGACGAGCCGGTGAAACTGTCGGTCGAGATGGCGGACTTCCTGCATGACGGGGAGGCGGTAAACCGCCCCAATAACGCGCTGGACATCTATTTGCAGGAGTTGGGATGCGAATCTCCGCTGCTGGTCAAACTGATCATGCAGTCCATTTACAAGAATGACCGCCGCGAGATCAAGCATATCGGTTGCAAGCGTTTCGGGGTACAATACCTCCTCAAAGGTATCTACGTGCATAACGACCTGCTTTATTTCCACCTCCAACTGAAAAACTCCTCCAACGTGCCTTTCAACGTGGACTACCTGACGTTCAAGATTACGGACAAGAAGGTGGCCAAACGCACGGCCATCCAGGAGCAGGTCGTATGGCCCGTGCGTGCGTACAACAACGTGCAGGTCATCGGCGGCAAGCGTACCGAGCGCATGGTCTTCACGCTCCCGAAGTTCACGCTGGCCGACGACAAGCAGCTGGTCGTGGAACTGCACGAGCAGCAGGGCGGGCGACACCAGACTTTCACGGTGGAGAATGCCGACCTGGTGCGCGCACGTGTTATCAACGAGTTAAAGGTAAAGTGATATGAAACGGGCGATATTCATTCTCACGCTGGGGTTATGCCTCCTCCTTTCGGACGGGGCGCACGCCCAGCGTGCCCTGCCCGCCATGCGCGGGCTGGAAATACGGGGAGGCATGACCGACGGCTTCTATACCCGGGACAGCCGCAGCGAAACGGGCTACTGGTTCGGGATGGCCATGAGCCGCTACGCGAAGAATGCCGACAAGTGGGTGTTCGGCGCGGAGTTCCTGAACCGTTATTACCCCTACAAGTCGGAACGTATCCCTGTGGCGCAGTTCACGGCCGAGGGCGGTTACTATTACAAGTTCCTCGCCGACCCGTCCAGGACTTTTTTCTTCTACCTCGGCGGCTCGGCGCTGGCCGGTTACGAGAGTGTGAACCGGGGCGAGAGGCGGCTCTATGACGGCTCTACGCTCCGCCACCGCGACCGTTTCCTCTATGGCGGGGCCGTCACGCTGGAGGTCGATGCGTACCTGACCGACAGGATTATCCTCTCGCTGACGGGGCGTGAGCGTATCCTATGGGGCACTACAACGGGACATTTCCACGCGCAGTTCGGCCTGGGCGTGAAATTCATAATCCATTAAACTTGCAAGCGACATGAAAAAGATGAAAAAGATATTGGCCCTGGCGGTCTGGATCGTCGCCCTGGGTCTTTTATGCGCATCCTGCGACAACGGGCTGGATATACAGCAGGCGTACACGTTCTCTCTGGAAACGATGCCCGTTCAGAAGCGAATCTCCGTTGGTGAAACCGCTGAAATCCGCTGCACGCTCGTGCGGGAGGGGAGATATGACGGCGCGCGTTACACGATCCGCTATTTCCAGCCCGACGGGCGCGGTGAGTTGAGGATGGACGACGGTACGGTGTTCCTGCCCAACGACCGCTATCCGCTCGACCGTGAGGTGTTCCGCCTCTATTACACATCGCGCAGCGATGACCAGCAGGCCATCGACGTCTATGTCGAGGACAACACGGGTCAGGTCGTGAAGACCTCCTTCACGTTCCAGAGCGAGAACGGGACGGAGGAAACGGAACGATAACGGAATATGTCTAACCAAGAGAAGCGCCCGTCACCCGGGCGCTTTCCATAAATACTGAAAACCATGACAGAGCAAGAGAGAATAGATATAGCCTATCTCGATACGGGGGTGTACGAGAACCCGTGGCGTGAGAACCTTTTCGAGACGCTGCCCGAGGATCGGAAAACGGCGGAGGTCTGCCGTTTCGCCATCAAGAAATCGGCTTTCAACATCGAGTTCGTTCCCGAAGCGATGAAAACGCCGGAACTTTGTCTTGCCGCGGCCGGCCACCGGGGCGAAACACTGAAATTCGTCCCTGACCGTCTGAAGACACCGAAAATGTGCCGTGCCGCCGTCGATAGCAACAGCTACGCGCTGTATTACGTTCCGGAGGGGTTGAAGACCCCCGAACTGTGCATGGCGGCCGTGAAGCGCAACGGCCTGGTGCTGGAGGTCGTTCCCGGGGAATTGAGGACGCCGCAAATATGCCGTGCGGCGTTGAAAGCGGTGGACAGTGCCGATTACAAGATACTCCCTTACATTCCGTATCCCGATATATGCCTGGAAGGGCTGAAAAAATTCGGGATGTCGTTCGTGGACAAGTTCGAGATTTTCGCCTCCATTGCCCCGGAGGTCATGACCGGGGAGCTGGCCCTTCACGGCGTGGGGATGGACGCGTCCTGCCTTTCGCTCGTGCCGGTGGAACTGCGCACGGAGGCAGTCTGCCTGCGTGCCGTCAGCGGGGACGGCATCCTGCTCCATGAAGTGCCGGAGGAATTACGCACGGAACGGGTCTGCGAGGCCGCCGTGTCCTCGAACTACCTGGCACTGGAGTACGTTCCGAAGCATCTGAAAACCGACCGTCTGTGCGGGATGGCGCTGGAGCGCGATCCCCTGGCCATCCGCTTTTTCAACCCCGAACAGCTCACGCCGGAGGTCTGCAACCGGGCGTTGGCCCGTACCGACGACCTGCGTGTCCTCCGCTATATCCCCTTCGAGGAGATACACCTGAAAGTGTTGGGGTTCTATTGCACGAATTACGATAAGACCTTCGATTTTTTGGAGAACATGAACCCCTGGTTCCTCACGCCGAGGGTGGCCCGGGAAATTTTCGCCCTGGAGCCGGAGCTGTTCTACAACCTTCCCGATCACGCCAAGAACGAGGAGATGTGCCGCCGGGCCGTCGGGCACGACGGGAGCTACCTGCAATATGTCCCCGAGAAGTGGAAAACGCCGGAGTTGTGCATGGAGGCCATACGGCGCAGTCCCTATGCCATCGCCCACCTGCCCGAGAGCATGAAAAGCCCGGATCTATACATGAGCCTGGTGCGGGAGAACCCGCAAAACCTGAAAGGCGTCCCCCGCGAAGCCCGGACGCCGGAGATGAGCCGGGAGGCTTTCGAGCGTACCTACGGGAAGGACAAAACCGATTTCTCGGTTATCAGCGCGTTGAGCGACCCCGCCCTGGTCTTGCAGGTGTTCCGCGAACAGGACGACCCGCAGCAGATACACCGGTTGATGAGTGTCCTGCACCTGAACCGCCGGCTTGTAACGGAGGAGGTGGCGTTGGAGGCCGTTCGCAAGGATGCGGGGGTGCTGTACGACATTCCCCAGACGGCCATCACGCCGCTCGTGGCCGATACGGCCGTGCGGGGCGACCCGAGGATGATCCAGTGGGTTCCGAGGGAGCTTCGCACGGCGGATCTGTGCCTCTATGCCGAGGCCGCCCATCCCGAGTTGCGGGTTTACGTTCCCGACGAAATAGCAAAGGGACGTAATATCTACTCGTTCCACCGTCAGGTGGACGCGAAATTGCGGCAGCCGCTCGAATATGAACAATACAAGACCCTCTACTCGGGCGGCGCGGTGCGTGTGAACAACGTGTGGACGTCGGTTGCGGGTGAGATTGACTGCTGC
The DNA here is from genome assembly GCF_000172175.1 of Bacteroides intestinalis DSM 17393. Taxonomy (NCBI): domain Bacteria; kingdom Pseudomonadati; phylum Bacteroidota; class Bacteroidia; order Bacteroidales; family Bacteroidaceae; genus Bacteroides; species Bacteroides intestinalis. Next base: position 142,035 of record NZ_ABJL02000008.1, read on the forward strand.
GAGGTGCGTTACGACCGTAAGACGGAGAAACTCAAACTGCGGATCGTCGAACCGCCCAGGGAGAAGAAGGCGCAGCCGAAGGTCGCGCCCCGCAAACCCGCCCGGGGGCCGAAATTGTAGGACGGCGGGTAGTTCTTTGGCAGGAAGGTTGTTAAAAATCGCACGTGTTGTCGCCGATACCCGGATGAAATCGTTATATTTGCAATCGAATCCTCCGGCGGCGTGCCGCCGGGCGATTTACATACGGAAGGAACACATTATGGTGGGGCATTGAAAACAGCCAAATTTTAATCCGCTCGCAAAATAATGGGTAGTTCTCTTCTTCATCGTCGTGTCTATATGCGTCAAGCGTATGCGATAGCGGCGTGGGGAGAAATTATCTATCGAGTGGATGGGTGCTTGGCTGTACCTCAATGCCGGTATTTAACGTATTCTCACGCCTTTTTCGTATGGTATTTGTCTGAACCTAAAGAAAAGCGATATGGAAACGAAATCGACAAATGAGGTAAAGGGTGATTACGACCGGGTATCGGCGAGTGAATGCCTGGGGTCGCTAATCGAGTTGCACGGGATTGTCATGGAAGACGATCTGTTCGTCATTCCCGATGCGGATGGCACGGCAGTATTATACAATGACGGGAAGATACGTTTTGACGAGATCGCCGACATCGAGGTCGGCTCGGTGTTCGTGGGCATCCTGCTCCGCAACGGCTATCTGTTCTACCTTTCCCGTACCGAACCGCTCAAGACGTGCATATACACGCATGGCGGGTGGGGTTCAATCTCTGAAATTTCTCCCCGTGGCATTGCCGGACATATCGGGCGTGAACTGCACGGGAAGCTGGGCGACCATACGGCGGTCGATTGACGGGAAACAAAAAAATCGGACGGTTGTTATCGTCCGATTTTTTTCGCGTCGTATTTTCACGGCCGTTGCCTGCCGTGTTCCCGTTTCCGCCTTTGCAGGGCGAGCAGTTGCCGCAACATGTAGGCATGGTTTTCCCCCACGGTATGCCCCGAGGGCATCAGATAAGGACTTGCGAGGCACTCCCGGCATTGGCGTACCGCCTCTTTTAAGTCGGTAACGGTTATTTCCGCTCCCGTGATGTCTTTAATCTTTGTTTCCATTCTTGTCCTGTTTTTTTGGTTCGTACCAACTGTCCCGGTAATTTTCTCCCACGAGCGAGAAAATTCCGCTCATGCCGCTTTCAGCGGCGAAATTTTTGGCTTCCCATATACCGGAAAACTCTCCCAGCAGCCGGTAGCCGATGAATAATTTGTACTTGCGCATGATTTTATCGTTTTTCCAGGTTGATAATCGGTGTGTTCTTTTGCAGCCATTCCTTCACGCTGTCCATGTTGTATTCGGATGTGATAACCGCCGTTCGGTCGTCGATTTCGGTGAAGCGCGTAGTTTCATACCCGTCGATCCACTGCTTCAGCGTGGCAACGCCCCACACCTGCGGGTCGTCGAACATGGTGTCGAGCCGCCCGATACCCTCGCCGAAGGTTACGAGCAGCGTTTCATAGGAGATTTCCTTGTTTACTTCATTCGTTTTCATATTCTCGCTTTTTACGGGCGGCTTTTGCCGCCCCGAAATTTTTTAATCAGATAAGTTCCACTTTAACCCTGCTCATGTTCGCCCAGAACACGCCGTTGCAGTAGTAGGCGTAGCCGTTATGCCAGTTGCTCCTGCGGCGTATCACGTCCTGCTCGGGTGGTCGTATCTCGATACTCGTGGTGTAGATGTTGTGTCCCACGGTAATGACGAGGTTGCACCTTCGCCATATCTCGGAATGGGTTTTGAACCCGTTTTTCCCCTCGACGAGCGCAAGGGCCGTCTTGACTGCTTCCCGAACTTCCCAATCCCACTCCCCGAAGGGTTTGAGCGGGCGTGCCATGTAGCTTTTATAGATGATTTTCATTGTTATGTTTTTTTGTAGGGCGGCTTTCGCCGCCCCGATTTTATAATTCGACAATCCTTTCCACTCTGCCGTACAACATGGAGCGTATGCTCGTCTTGTCCACGCCCTTGTATTCCGTGTAATGCCCGTACTGCTTTACCACGAATGTTTTCAGTACATCGACAAAGTTGAAACGATACCCTAAAAGCAGAATGGAGTCCTTGAAATAGGTGTTATGGTTTACCTCACGGGTAATCCAGTCTTTCTCCTCACGGGTGAGCGTTCCCCCGTCATTGAGCCGTTTGCGTAATATGTACGCTTTTGAGCCTGCAAGGCTTTCGAGTGCGGGAACGTCCCACGACACGAATTTATATGCTATTTGGTTCATTCTATTTTGTTTTTGCGGGCGGCTTTCGCCGCCCCGATTTTTATGCTGTCATTCGTTTCCGTATAAGGGACATGTTCCCCTTCATCAGTTTCAGTATTTGCCCGTGGTATGGGGTATTCTTGTTACACACGCCACGGCTCTGCACGACCTCCATGCGTTTTAGGGACACCTCTATCGTTTCGATACGTTTGCCGTCGATTGTGGCCGAGAGTATGAGCGAGTCGGCTTTCAGATAGTATTCGTTGGTAAACACGCAGTGGTGCATGGCCTCGCCCTCCTGCCGTATGGCTTCAACGCTGTCCAATACCTTGATGCGGATTTCCCCGTCGGAAAACTCCACTCCGAAAAACCGTCCTTTGGCTTTGACAAACGAGGCTTCCTGTTCCAACGCCTTGCGCCGTTCCTCCTGCCGCCGTTCCATTTGCATGTGCCGCCGTTTTTTAGCCATGTAGAGGTCATGCGCTGCGGGCAGGTCTGCGGGACACACGAAATGGGCGTTATGCAGGTCTTTCCCGAAAAATCGCAGCAGGTCGATGTAGTCGCACCATTCCGTCGGTTTCCCGATAGCGTACCCGTTACGGATGGCGATACGGATGGCCGGCCAATAGTCTGCGATATTGCGGGAGGAACGGGCGAAAAATCGCACGAGTGTCGTTTGTCCCGCTTTAAGCAGCGTTTCGGCCTTGTTCTCCGAGAGCAGCAGGTGGATAAGGTCGAAAGGGGTTACATCGGGGAGTTGTTTGCCGTAACCGCTTCGGCGCAGTTCGGGGATAAGCCGTTGCCGGGGATAGATGCGTGTGGGCGTGATGTTGTATTTCCCGTCGTTCTCCGCCCGCAGTTCCAATGCGCTCGACCAACTCCACCCGTGAACGAAGAAGCCCATCGGGCGCAGCCGTGCGAAGGTTGCGGAGCGTCCGTCGGGGGCAATCCACCGCTGTACGGCTTCGATATGGGTGTAAACGGGCGTCTGTCCCACTTTCGCCCAACACTCGATATAGACGAAGCGCAGGACTTGAAAACCCTTGCAGCGGGTTACGATACACAAATACTCGTAATCGTTGAACTTGCGGCGCAGGGTGGTTTCCACTTTCAGCGTGGTGTGGCAGTGCGGACACTCGCACCCTAACAGATTGTCCGTGAGTTCTCCGTTTTCGCTCTGCCACGTGTGGCCGCACTCGGTGCAGGTGATAAGTCCTTTCGGCGTGCGGCGTCCGATATGCTCGATGCAGTTCTTGTACCCCCATTCGATTTGTGCGGGGGTAAGCGGCGGCAGGTGTTTGCTTGCCGCCACGACGTTCTGTTGGAATTTTGTTCTCGGTTTCATAACTAAAATAGACTGGGCATTAGTTTGTTATCTTCGATTTTCTTGGGTTTGGACTTGGCTTTCGCCAACTTGGCGTAGGCTTCGCTCTCGGCCTTCCGTATGGCGTTCCGCCGTGCCTCGGCTTTTTCCTCCTCGGTCAGTTCGACGGTGTGATTGACCACTACCTTGCAACTGACGGGTTTGCCGATGTCGATGTCCTCCTCGTCGTAATAGTGGAGTGCCATAGAGTATATTTCCTCGTCGGCAAACCCGTTGCAACCGCTCTGCCGTACTTGGTTGATGATGAAAGTGCAGCAATCGTCAATGTTCTTTTTCGGGTTGGCGTATCGGGGTGCGAAAAGTTCGTCCTCCCGTGCCCGTGCGTCGAGATAGTTCTGTATCGTCAGTTTGAAATAATCTGTTCCTTGTGCCATGATTTTTTGGTATTGTGGGGCGGCGAGCCGCCCCGTGTTCAACATTTATTCGTCCTTTCCGAGAAGCCGTCGCACCTCGTCCTCTTTGGTCTTTTGGAAAATCCATCCCGCTTTCTTCTGCCCGTCATGCGTCAGCCGTGCGTTGAAGCGTCCCCCGAGTGCGTGAAGGGCGTCCTTGACGGGCTTGGTGTCCCCGAATACGGCTATCGCCTTCTCGGAATAGTCCACGATGATAAACCCGCCTTGCACGCTCGTTTCAGTGCGTTCCGCCCGTTTTTCGTCTTTCGGCTCGGGCAGGCATATATTCTCCTCGTTTCCTGCGATATATGCCAGCCTGTCGATGTACCCTTCACGGGTGTAGTGGGTCAGTTTGCAGACACTCCACCCGTATTTCGGACTTTTGCCGAGCGTGAAAACGGGATAGCGGTGTTCGTTCTTGGGGTCGTATTCGGAGAGGTGCGCCGTTTGCGGGAAATTGGCCGCCGCCTTTCTCAACTCCCCGAAGCCGTTGCGGGAGGTGGCCGAAAAGCCGAGAATGACGGTACGCACGCTTCGGGTGGTCGAACACTCGTAAGAGGGGTCAGTGTATTCCGTTTCGTTGAGTTCGGCGATGATTACGCCCTGCACCCCTTCGGGCATGATGCGGCGTAACCTCTGCGCCCCTATTTCCGCTATGCGGTCATGCTCGGCTTTCTCTTTGGCGGCGGCGATGGCCTGCGCCGTGGCTTGCTCTTCCGCCTGCCTCACGAGCAAAGCCACCTCGAAAGCGTCCATGAACTCGGGGTTCACGTCGTCGTAGTACCTGCCGATACCGAATTCTTGGGAAAGGGGACGTAAAATGTCCGTTTGGCTGATTTCCTTTGTTTCGGTATCGACCATGTGGTACACGTAGCCACGGGCGGTGTGTTCCACCTTATAAACGACGTAACGCTTTCTGCTCGCACCCGCACCGATACCGATGATAACCTGGTTTTCCTTGACTACCTGCACCTGCGTGTCCGTGGTAGTCGCTCCGAATAATGAAATGTACTTTGTCATACCTGTAATAATTTAGAAGATGTGAGTGAATAGGAAATAGAAAAAGCCGGTTAGAGCCACGAGAGAAACAAGGCAGGAGAAAATGCCCCGCAGGATGTCATAACAGAACATGAAGCCCAAAACGACCCAAATAAAGTCGATACCCCACACGTGGAAGCCCAAAGCCACCGCCCCGACCTTTACCGCCAACCCGACCTTTGCCTTTATGCCAAGTGGAAGGTTGGAGGATTTCTGTTTCCATTTATTTTTCTCTTCGTTTCTCATAACCTTTGACTTTTTTTTTATGCCGTAGCGGAGCCGGTATGGATGGAATCTGTTTCGGTAGCATCAAAAGGTGTCGGGGATAGCTGCTGCAAGATTTTGTCGGAAAATACGCTCGCCCGCAGGGAAAGAGGAAGATTTTGCGGCAAACCGCCCCGCGGCCCGATCTTGCAGCAGCGTGAGCCCCGTAACTACCTTTGCTACTGACAACAGATTTCCATACCGCGCTCCGCGGCATGAAAAAAAGAGAGGAAAAGGTTATGGGAGAGAAACGGGGAGAAAACGATATGCCGTGAACGCTCGCGAAAGTCGGTTCACGGCTCACCCTGCATGGAATGATAAATCGCCCGCGAGCATTTCCTTTCACGGGCGATTGGCGTATCGGAGCGTGCCGATCCCGTATCGGCGGAGGATCGTTTCCGCCGGACGTGGCGCCACTCGCTGCCACTTTTAAGACGGATACGTCCATATGCCACCGGCTGATAACAAGATACTGTCCATTTGTGTACTTTTGGGCATCCGGGAAACAAAAAATGAAACAGAACATGGAAATAATAAGTATGGACGTGAAGGCTTTCGACGCGCTGGCAGGGCACGTGGAAGCCATTGAAAGAAAAGCCGAGGCGTTATGCCGCAGGCAAGAGGACGTGAGTTTGAAAAAATGGCTGGACAACCAGGATGTCTGTGACGTGCTGGGTATATCGAAACGTACCCTGCAAACCTACCGGGAGAAAGGGTTGCTGCCTTTCAGCCGCATCCGTCACAAAATCTTCTACAAACCGGAAGATGTCGGGAAACTGCTGCAATCGTCGCACTATCCTAATACCGCCGCGTTATGAGCCATTATTTCATCGACAAGCACGATCCGCGTGTGGCGGATCTCTTCCGGCGTTTGGAAAAGGCCGGCAAGGCACTGGATAAACTGGAATCCTCCGGAGGCCGGACACTCAAGGGAGAGCGGTTCGTCACCGACGAGGAATTGTCCCGGCTGCTGAAAATCAGCAGGCGTACATTGCAGGAATACCGCACGGCGCGGATCATTCCCTATTATTTGATTCAGGGCAAGGTACTATACATGGAATCCGAGATACAGAAACTTCTGGAAGATTCCCGGAAGAAATGTATCGGGGGACAGGAATGGGTATAAAAGAAGAACGGCCATCACGGCCGTTCTTCTTTTTCAGTTCAATATCGTGTTCATGCCGGGGAGCTGCCAGACGACGGCGGTCGTCGTGGCCCTTCGGACAAGCCACCGTCGGAAGGCTTCGGCATTCCCGGATTTTAAGCGGAAAGCCAGCGCGGCGATCATTTCGAGCGAATACAGCTCGACAATACCGCCGTCACGGTTGCGCTCCCGGCGGTAAACCCTCTCCTCACAGAGTATGCCGCTTTTGAGTATGGAGCGGATGTTGCTCCCCACGGCAGGAACGAAGACTCCGAACAGGTCGGCAATCTGGTGGCGCGTGAGCCATACACGGTTCTCCGGCGCGTGGATTTCCACCCGCCCGTTTTCAATGCTGATAGGTTCTCTTGTCGTCATAGTCATACAAATTTATCAATTTTTGTTATACTGTTCAACCGTTTACCGTTATAATATCTGCCGTTTCCGGTTCGTACTCCTCGTAGAGATTTATTTTCCGGCCTTTGGTCTGTTCTTTCAGCCGTTTCATGTCCTCGTCCACCTTGCGGTCGGTCACTTTGGCGTAAATCTGCGTGGTGGAAATGCTCTTGTGTCCCATCATGCGGCTGACAGTTTCGATAGGCACTCCCAACGAGAGCGTGATATGTGTCCCGAAATTGTGCCTCGCCTTGTGAAAGGTCATGTCGAAGCCGTATGTCCGTCCCAGTTCTCTGGTGAGCTTGATGAGATACCCCCGGCAATAGAGGTTGAAAATCCTGTCGCTTTTACGCTCGTGGCGGTATTTCTCGATGATCTGCAACGGCACGTTCAGCAGGCGGATGGCCGAGGGCGTTTCGGTCTTCTGGCGCCGGATGTGTATCCAGTACGTTCCGTCGTCCGACTGCGTGATGTCTTTTTCGGACAAGCGTTTCAGGTCGGCGTAGGACAACCCCGTGAAGGTAGCGAAGAGAAACCAGTCCCGCACCCGCTGGAGGTTGGGTTTATCGACGGGAGTTTCCATCAGCTTTTTGAGGTCTTCGAGTTTCAAATGGCGGCTCTTGCGCCGGGGCAGTTCCGGGTGCAGCTTCCCGTAAGGGTCGCGCCGGAGTGTACCCTGACTGACAGCCCGCTTGGTCATTTTCTTCAACCGGTAAAGATGCTCGTGTACTGTCTTGGGTTTCATTTCACGATCTGTACGCAGGAATATTTCAAAATCATCGTAGAACTCCCGGTCAAGGCTCCGCAACGCTACATCCTCCTTTTCCTTCCTTTTTTTCACGAAGGAGGCTAAAATATTATAGGAGTTCTCGTAACTTTCATAAGTTTCTTCCTTGCGATCCACGCCGACACGCTTGCGGAACTCCTCGTTATGCTCGCGGAACAAGGCAAGGAGGGTGAACGGTTTCTGCCCGATTCCTTCCACGGCGTTTTTGACCAGCTCGGCCGTCACGAAACCGAGGCTTTTACGAATATGACGGTAATGTCCGGTGATTTTTTCGGTCAGTTTCTCTATTGCCAGGTTTACCGTTCGGGCGTTCTCGCTTCGTCCGTTCGCCCTTTTGGTTTCCGGATTCCAAAGCGATGGATCGACAAACGCGTTGATATTGATCGGGGCCGACTTGGCGTCGATGCTTACCTTGCATAACAATTTACATGTTCCGTCCTTGCGGATTTTCGTGCGGTTGATGTAGAACAGCAGGGAGAACGTGCTGCGACGTTTTATCTCTTTATTATTCGTTTCCATAATCGTTGTGAATTTGATTGTCAATGATAGATTAAATAGCTACGGAGAAGCGGCCGGCAATCTTTTCCTCTAAAGACCGGGTATCCATGTCGATCTTGTCATCGGTCACTTTGGCGTAAATCTGCGTCGTGGAAATGCGGCTATGCCCCAGCATTTTACTGACGGTTTCAAGCGGGACACCATGCGAAAGCGTGATCTCGGTGGCGTAGGTATGGCGTCCGCAGTGAAAGACGAGCTTCCGTTCAATTCCGCAAATGGCGGCAATACGTTTCAATGTCCGGTTGAGTTCGTTGTTGCTGTACATCGGTAGCAGTTTTCCTTCCGGGGCCATATCCCGGTACTTGTCGAGGATGAGCAACGGTATGTCGAGCAACGGCACTTCATAGTCGATTTTCGTCTTCTTGCGGGCGGTCTTGATCCATACCTCACCGTCCTCGGCCACTTCCAGATCCTCCGTCGTCAGGCGGCACATGTCCCCGTAAGGGATACCCGTGTAGCAGGAGAAGAGGAACAGGTCGCGGATATGGTAGAGTTTCGGGTCGTGCAGGGGTGTGGTCATCAGCCGTTGTAACTCTGCGGCGGTAAGGTATTTCTGTTCCCGCTCGGGATGTTCGGCTTCATAACCCGCGAACGGGTCGGCAGTGATAATCCCTTCCGCGATGGCTTCCCCGACAATCGTGTTCAACCGTGTGACAAGCAACACGATAGTTCCCAGGGCAAAGCGGCGCTCCGTGCGTAGGTAGAGGTCATAGTTGTCGATGAATGAACGGTTCAGGGCCGTGAAAGGAACATCCGACAACTTGTATTTCTCCTGGATGAAAGCAGCCACACAGTTACAAGCATAGCGGTAAGATTGCGCTGTTCCCTTTTCCCGGTTCACGCCGACACGCTTCTCGAAATGTTCGATGAACGTCCGGAAATAGCCCAACAGGGTTTCCTGCCCGAAAGCCGTCCCCAACAACAGATTCCTTATATCTTCAGCCGTTACATTCTCACGGGTGGCTGACAGTTCGTCATAAATGGCAATGGCTGAAGCTCGCAAATCGTCCAGTTGCCGGTTGATTTCCCGTGCGGCGTTACTTTTACCCGTGGCACGTCCGGATGCCCACAGTGCAGCGGGTACGGACATTTTCGCGCTAAAAGCCGCTTCTGAAAATTTGCCGACGGCAAGTTTCGCCATGACCGGGCAATGTCCCTCGTCATTCATTTCGCTCTTTTTGAGGTAGAACGTAACCGTTACATCCGTCTGTTTCATAACTCTATTTTTTATGTTGCAAAATTACTTGATATAGAGTTATTTACAGTTATGAAAATTATAGCGGAACAAAGAATAAAACCCCGGATGCCGGTAACATAACCTGTATTTCCATGAAAAACGGAAAAAAACGGTTATCTTTACGGGCAAAATATAGGGTTCTTTGCATGGTGAACGGTAAAACCGCAGGTGGTCAAGCGTTATTTTGCCGGATTATCCGGGGCTAAAAAAGGCAACGGATAAGTAGCAAATCTTTCTCTTAACCTTTCATTATCCTGCATTTTAGCGATTTGGAAAGGCATAGAAGAATTTGGCTTAACTCTCCTCAATACCAAATACTTACTTTATTTATCCAAATTTTGCCGTTTTTTTGCGAGTTCTATGTATATTTGCCGTCACTTTGCCATAAAAGTGGCGGCTTTTTCTAAATTGAGGAGAACATAATGAAAGTAAAATTTATAAGCCTTGCGAGCGGAAGTAGTGGCAACTGCTATTATATAGGCACTGAAAAATACGGAATACTTATTGACGCTGGTATAGCGGTACGTACTATTAAGAAATCATTGAAGGAGGTGGGTGTCGGCATGGAGACGATACGCGCGGTATTCGTTACACACGACCACGCAGACCATATCAAAGCTGTAGGCGGACTGGGTGAGAAACTGCACATCCCTGTCTACACAACTGCACGTATCCACGAAGGAATCAACAAAAGTTATTGCATGACGGAGAAGCTCCACTCTTCCGTTCATTATCTGGAGAAAGAAGAACCGATGGTACTGGAAGATTTTCACATTGAGTCTTTCGAAGTTCCCCACGACGGTACGGACAATGTGGGTTATTGCATTGAAATCGACGGAAAAGTATTCTCGTTCCTTACCGACCTTGGTGAAATCACCCCTACTGCTGCCAAGTTTATCCGTAAAGCGAACTACCTGATACTGGAAGCTAACTATGATGATGAAATGCTGCGTATGGGTACATATCCGCAGTATTTAAAGGAGCGCATCACCAGCCGTACGGGACACATGAGCAATATTGCAACTGCCGAGTTCCTGGCTGAAAATATCACGGAAGATCTGAAATATATCTGGCTTTGTCATTTGAGCAAAGACAATAATCATCCGGAACTTGCTTACAAGACGGTGGAATGGAAATTAAAGAGTAAAGGTATATTGGTAGGTAAAGATGTGCAACTCTGCGCTTTAAAGCGTAGCACTCCCTCCGACCTGTATGAGTTTGATTAAAAAAAGCCGCTTTCATCGAAAAAAAGATTTTATTTTGCTTGGATGAATAAAATAAAAGGACTACTTTTGCACCCGCAAATAAGAAAAACGATGCACTCTTAGCTCAGCTGGTAGAGCAATTGACTCTTAATCAATGGGTCCAGGGTTCGAGTCCCTGAGGGTGTACGAAGATAAGGTTCTGAAAACAATTGAGTTTCAGAACCTTTTTTAATCTCACCTTGTTTCACTCTCATCATGAATAATTGGAAGAAAAAATTTATCATAATATGGAGCGGGCAACTATTTTCTATATTAAGTAGTTCCATCGCTCAGTTCTCTATCGTCTTATGGATTAGTCTCAAAACGGGTTCTGCGGAAGTTTTGTCCTTTGCCATGATTGCTGCCTTGTTGCCGCAAGCCTTGTTAGGGGCATTTGCAGGCGTATATGTGGATCGCTGGAACCGGAAATGGACTATGATAGGTGCAGATAGTTTCGTTGCACTCTGTTCCGGTGTCATTGCTTTGTTATTTTACCTGGATATTGTGGAATTGTGGCATATCTATATATTATTGGCGCTTCGTTCCATTGGTGGTTCGTTCCATTCACCGGCAATGAAATCATCCATTCCATTGCTGGCTCCGGAAAAGGAACTGACACGTATTGCGGGAATTAACCAGGCTATCCAGTCTATTTGTAATATCGGTGGCCCTGCGTTGGGAGCGGTTCTGCTTCTGGCATTCGATATGAGTCTAGTCATGTTATTGGATGTGGCAGGCACAATCATTGCCTGCACTTCCCTACTGTTTGTTTACATTCCGAATCCGAAGAAGGAAAATATCTCAGCTAAGAGTGTATTGAACGATATGCGCGACGGTTTTCATGTGATTATGCGTAATCGAGGAGTTAGTTGGGTGATGGTTACAGAAATCCTGATTACTTTCTTTGTGTTGCCGATAGTCGCCCTGATGCCGTTGATGACTTTGCATACTTTCTCCGGAACAGCTTATCAGATTAGTTTGATAGAAACACTTTTCGGGGCGGGTATGTTGGCTGGAGGGGCTTTATTGGGGATTTGGAATCCTAAGATTAGGAAGATACTGATGATTGCGTTCTCTTATGCGGTACTTGGTCTGGCATTGGCTATATGTGGTATGTTGCCCGGCAATGGGTATGTCTTTTTTGCCATACTGACAGTGGTACAAGGGCTTATCGTACCATTTCTATCCGGTCCCTTTACCGCTCTATTGCAGACGCAGTTCAAGCCGATTTATCTAGGACGCGTATTCTCGCTTTTCGACAGTATAAGTTTGTTTCCTTCTATCATCGGTCTGCTTGTCACAAGCTTTGTAGCTGACTCTTTGGGAATAGGCAACATATTTATCTACTGTGGTTTTGCCATTATGGTGACTGCAATTCTGATGATGTGTATTCCTTCTGTTAGAAATCTGGAGAAAGAGGAGTTCAGGAAGAAAAAGTAAATAGTATTATTGTGCGTCTATACCTCTTTTTTTCAGCATCTCAAAGTCTTCTTTTCTCATTCCTATATCATCCAGTGAATGCGGTTCATTATGATCGTTCAGATAAACCCTCGATTTCTCTGTATAGAGAGGGCTGGTGACAGATAGACTGTCATTGCGATACGGAGTTTCTATTCCGGCCAATTCCATCATGGTCTGGAAGAAAGAAATGCTGGAAGATATATTTTTCTGTCGGTTCATCGAAGCAGCTTTCTCTATCCCGGGATACTCTTCCCTATAACTGTCGGATGTCCACAGCAGGAGAGGTACGTGTAGCTGATAGTAGGACGGAACGGGGGATGCATGAAGAAACAGGTGTCGGCCATCGTCGAAGATATCTTCCCCATGGTCGGACGTGTAAAGCATACTGGCATCTACTTGCTGCTGCTTCAATAGGTGGATGATACGTGCCAGGAAATTATCCGTATACCGAATGGAATTGTCGTAGGCATTCATCAGGTTATCTTTGTATTTCACTTCTGCATCTACGGGGAAATCCGGTAAGAAGAAAGCAGCAGTTTCCGGATAACGTTCCCGGTAATTGAAGTGGGATCCATAAGTATGCAATACAATGAACTGTTTCCGATTTCCTTTCTCAAGTTCTTTTTCTACCAACATTAACAGTTCGTCATCCGAAGGATTGTATTGGGAATCCTGCGAATCTTCTTTGATAAAATCATAAGTATCCGCTTCCATTCCGAAGAAGTCGATGAAAGAATGATTATACCGCTGGTTTGAGAAGAAGGCTGTCTGGAAACCGGCTTCTTTGAAAGCGGTAATGATGCTTTTCCGATAATAAATGGAATCGAAATTCTGTGCAGAAACAGGAGAAAGCAGCATGGGTACACTCTTGTGCGTAGTATTCGATTCCGTCAGAACATGGCAGAAAGAAGTTACTCCTTCTATTTTAGAAAGTTCAGGGTTCGTATCCCGATCATAGTCGTAAAGACTCCAGTTCAGGGCGCGGGATGTCTCGCCCACTACCATAATATAAATTTCCCGTCTGTCTTCCGGATGGGAAGGTTGGGCGTTAAAAGTAAAGTTCTCTGATGTGCGGTGATACGTCCTTGTTTGGACATTACGCTGGAATGCGAGTGCTACATTATAACACACGTTGGCAGGATACAAATCCGATTTCAGCTCGTAACGTTTATCCAGTCCATAAGCGGCGCCCAGTGAAATAAAACCTATGAGCAAGGCAATCCATGCCTTTTTCCGTTCCCGACGGATAAATTCCGAAGATAATTTCCGCTTCTTTATAATGGAGATTGCAGCCAGAATCAATGCCGGTATATAAAGGATAATCACACTCACTAATGCCGGAACAAGATTATCCAGCAACTCCATAGCTTCACTCGAATTAGTGGTTACCAAGTTCAGGAACATATCCACAGCAATAATGGACTGTCCGAAGAGATAAAGCAGTACTATCTGGAAAGCTCCGAAGAAGATGAATAAGAAAAGTATCCAGAACATCTTTCCACAGTTTCTCGACAAAGTCATTAATAGATAATAGAAAGCAAATGGCAACAGTACATTGCACACTTTTGCCACCACAGGCATCGGCTCTGTAAAACAGAGGATGATATTGGGTACTATCAGGATCAGCAGGAACAGATAGAACAAATGCTCCTGATTTTCCAACCATTTCTTTATGTTTTTAAAAAGCTTCATTGATGTTGAATATAAATCCGGTCTGGCCTTTTCCAAACCCTAAATCTAACCTTACGTTTACTCTCTTTTTGAACTCCCACCGATAACCAAAACCATAATTAGGGAGGATGTGTTTAACTTCGAAGCCGGAGAATTTAGGAAACACGGTTCCCGCTCCTGCCCATATAGCTATGCCATTTCGCCTCCAGACGTGCTGACGAAGCTCTATCTGCGCATCCATGGCACATTTATCACGGTAACGCCCTTCGTAATAGCCACGCATGGAATAAGAACTCCCCAATGTTGCCATCAATCCCCAAGGCGGATTACCGTAATTCAGCAACGTATGGAATTGCCCAGCCAATACTCCCCCTTTCCATACAGGATGATAATAGCTGGTAGTCAGTTCTGTGCTGCTGAAAGCATATTTATTACCGAGGAATGCGGGGCTGAATCGTTGGTCTATTCTCAGGTAATAGCCACTATAGGCATTTGTAAGGAAATCCCGTGAATCATAGAGTAATGAGAATCCGAGGCTTATATTGGTAGTCCGTGCTTTCATTCCTTCCCACAGTTCGGACTTTTCAAAATCGTGGCCGTAGACATAATCAAAGACAGCCATCGGACCGATATAGAAGTTGCGCGCTACACGAGTCATGAAGTCTACCTTTACTTGTGCCTGGAAGCGGTCGTAATCACTTTCATTATCGTCATTAGAACCGTTTTCATATCCTTTTCCCCAATACAAGCTGGGGAACGAATAGAAATAAAGATTGTAATTCAGACGGTATTTGTCTTGTGGAAAGAGATGATTTCCACGTACCCCCAACAAATAGAAACCTACCGTAGATACATCGCCGTATAAAGATACATTAGATGGCGGAAGGATGGTGTCATTCAGGTCTGTACGATATAATCCGGCGGCTACCAGGCCGATACCGAACTTGGTGTCACTGGAATAATGAGGTCCTCCGATAACACTGAAGTCAAACTTCTTGTTTTTTTTCTCTTTGTTGGCATCATTAAAATAGTCCAGGAATTTCTTGAAGAAACTTTTCTTTTGTGGTAAAGTGTCAGTTACAGACACAGAAGATTCGACTGAAACATCTGTTCCTGTGGGACCTTGTGCCCATATATCGGTGGCTATTATCAATAACAGCACCGGTAATACCCATTTCATTAGTTTAGCGTCCATGATTATACCTGTAGAAAACTACGTCGGCAAATTTAGTTTTATTTTAACCATATAACAACAATTTTGTGAAGTGTTTTGTTCAAACTTCTTCCATTAAGAAAAAAGGGGGAAGAAATAAGAATTTCAGAACTTTATTCCCGTTTTAACGTTATCCTTTTAGAACGAATAACGAACTTCATTATGAAAACAAAAATGGATATTCCCGATAAAGAGGGACGAAAACGACTTGTAATTGTGGGTGGTGGCTTCGGTGGATTGAAGTTGGCACGAAAATTGAGAAGTGATAAATTCCAGATAGTGTTATTGGACAAGAATAATCATCATATTTTCCAACCCCTACTCTATCAGGTAGCAACCGCCGGTATTGAACCGAGTGCAATTTCTTTTCCTTACCGCAAGATATTTAAAAAGAGAAAACATTTCCATATACGTATTTGTGAGGCGCAACGGGTAATTCCCGAAGATAATATTCTGGAGACTTCCATCGGAGCTCTTTCATACGATTATCTGGTTGTCTCTACCGGATGCCGTACCAACTATTTTGGTAATGATGGGCTGTCTCAACGAACGATGGCCCTGAAGAACACTGCAGAAGCTCTGTTTAATCGCAACCAGATTCTGGAAAGCTTTGAAAAAGCACAGAATACCAGCAATCTGGAGACAAGGAAACGGCTCATGACATTTGTCATCGTAGGTGGCGGTGCTACGGGTATAGAACTTTCCGGTGCATTGGCAGAAATGAAAAAATTTGTGCTTCCGCAAGACTATCCCGATCTTGATATGAACCTGATGCGCATTATTCTTGTGGATGGTGCTCTCCGTCTGCTCTCCGCTTTCTCTGAAAAATCTTCGGAAGAAGTGGCAAATTACTTATTAAAACGTGACGTAGAGATCATAACCAGTGTGCAAGTTACGAATTATGAGAATGGAACGATGACACTGAGTGATAACAGTACTCTGGAAACAATGAACGTCTTTTGGGTTGCAGGTGTACGCGCCAACAGCATAGAGGGACTTGCAGAGGAAGCCTATGGTCCCGGTAATCGTCTCCTTGTCGATCTTTACAACTGTGTTCAGGGTTATAACAATATTTTTGCCATCGGTGACACTGCACTTATGATTTCCAAGGAATACCCGAAAGGACATCCACAAGTAGTTCAACCAGCCATTCAGCAAGCCCGTAATCTGATCCAGAATCTGGATAGAAAGGAACGGGGACTTGAAATGCAACCTTTTGTTTATCACAACAAAGGCTCCATGGCTACCATAGGACGTAATCACGCAGTGGTGGAACTGAAAAACCTTCGTTTCGGTGGTTTCCCCGCGTGGGCAGTATGGCTATTCATCCACTTAATGAGTATTGTCGGTGTAAAGAACCGTCTGTTTATCTTTGTAGACTGGATGTGGAGTTACTTTACATACGATCCTTCTTTGCGGGTAATTATAAAACCTTTGCGCAGAGATAAACCATAATACCTTATTTTTCGTTATATTAAATATAAATGTTTAAAACGAACGACTATGCTTTACAAATTTTTATTTCCGTCTAAACCGGATGGAGCAGCAACGTCTGCTATATTATTAATAGTGAGAATTATATTTGGTGTGTTATTAATGAATCACGGTATCGAAAAGTGGTCTAATTATCAGGAGTTATCTGCTGTATTTCCCGACCCGCTGGGTGTGGGCAGTCCTCTTTCACTGGGATTAGCCATATTCGGTGAATTGGCTTGTTCTATGGCATTTATCATTGGTTTCCTTTATCGTCTGGCAATGCTGCCGATGATATTTACAATGGGGATGGCATTCTTTGTCATTCACGGAAACGATCCGTTTGCGGTCAAAGAACTAGCTTTCATATATCTGGTGGTATACGTACTGATGTATATTATCGGTCCCGGAAAGTTTGCCGTAGACCACTGGCTGGGTAAGGCTTTGACTCCCAAAAAGCCTTAATTTTACCAGGGCTGTTTAACTGAAAATTTGTTTTTGTCTCTTATTTAAGTGTATTTTTCACAAAAAGCACTTATATTTGCCCGAAAAAAAGAGCAAAGAGTTAAATCAATAAACTCAGTAAAACAAAAGAAAGTAATTATGAAAAAGAGTAATTTGAATTTGGCTGCAACCGTAATGATTTGTGGCGCATTTCTTTTCAGTTCTTGTATTGGTTCTTTCGGCCTGCACAGTAAATTGGTAAATTGGAACCAAAGTATCGGTACAAAGTTTGTTAATGAGCTTGTTTATCTGGCTTGCAACATTATCCCCGTATATCCTGTTTGCTATCTGGCAGATGCGTTGGTAATCAACTCCATTGAATTCTGGAGCGGTTCCAATCCGATGGCTAACGTGGGTGATGTGAAGAAAGTGAAAGGTGAAAACGGAAACTATCTCGTAAAAACATTGGAGAACGGTTACTCTATCACAAAAGAAGGTGAGACCACTGCTATGGAGCTGGTTTACGACAAAGAATTGAACACTTGGAATGTTGTTGCAGAAGGTGTTAGCACTGAATTGTTGCAAATGAACGGTGACGGTACTGCACATATGTATCTGCCGAATGGTGAAGCAATGAATGTGACATTGGATGCACAAGGCGTAGCTGCTGCTCGTCAGGCAACGATGATCAACACTTATTACGCTGCACGCTAATTAAGAAAAGAATTTGAATATGCGGGCGGATGAGTAATCATTCGCCCGTTGCTTTTTATACCCTCCGTTTTTTTAGAATGGATAACCTACTGCAAAGTGGAAAGCAAAGTCACGTCCGAAGTCAGAACGCAGAATGGGATAACGATCCTTTCCCTTTTCAGGGTTAATAGCCTTCATACCACCATCAAAGCGAAGTACAAAGAAATCCAGATCTAGACGTAATCCCACACCGTAAGCTACGGCTATTTGCTTATAAAACTGGTCGAACTTGAATTTACCCCCCGGCTGATCCTGATATTCGCGAATCGTCCAGATATTTCCCGCATCTACAAACAAAGCACCTCTGAACTTCCAGAATAAACGTGTGCGGTATTCTATACTGGCATCCAACTTGATGTCACCCGACTGGTTCATGAAGTTACCTTTTTCATCGGAGAAAGTACCGGGACCAAGACTACGTACCGACCATCCGCGTACACTGTTTGCTCCACCCGAGAAATAACGTTTCTCGAAAGGAATCATCCGTGCGTTTCCGTAAGGAATGGCAATACCTCCTCCAATATGAAATGCAATGGAGTTACGGTTATCAATGACGATGTTTTTGGCAAAGTCCAGGTCACCTTTTATATATTGTGCATACGGAATATTCAAGATGGTATATTCGTCCTGATCATTCTTCTTTAAATTACTCATTTTAGAAAGCACATACAGGAGATTTCCCGCAGACTCAAAGTTGAAACGTATACTATAAGAATTACCAATCACTGCGTTGTTCATCAATGCTTGTCCTGCGCTGTTATAGATATAGCTATACCCGGTACGGACAATCAAACGGTCTTTATAGTTATACTCCAGCAGATAGTTCTTCTCATCGTTCAGGAAATTGTTTTTAAACTCGGGTTCTATCCACGGCATATACAAATAGTTGATGTCCAGTAAGTCTATACGATGCTGCGAACGTTGTCTCTGCAAGCCCCATTTATAACTCCATGAACCGGATGCAACGATGCGTGTAAACTCGGGACGCATCTGATAATTATATTGCAGCCCGAATTCCGTGGTTGCCCTTATCCTCCGCTTGAAGTCATTGGATATGAACGGAAACATGAAACGGGGAAAGTTTATACTGGTTTCCACACCAAGTTCCGTATAGTTGTCATTCTTATACCCTAAACCGGAAACAGCTTCGTAAGCTCCCCGAAGCTTAACCAAGAAAGTTTCGGAACCTCTGAATACATTGCGATTCTGAAAAGATACAGATGCCGCGGCACCCAAATCACCCGCAGAGTTCGTTCCCTCCAGTTCGAAAGATACAGACTGATGTTTGTTCTTCGTCAGCATAACATAGGCATTCAGCTTTGCGCTATCACTTACCTGTGTTTCGAAGAAACGTACATTGGTATATTTCAATACCGGCAGACGTCCGAAGTTAGAGTAAGTGCGCTGCACATCCTGTTCGTTGTAAAGATCTCCCGGAGTTATCCGCAAATTATCAGTCAATACTTTAGGACGCAGGTACAATTTATCCTTATAATATATGGGAAACCCTTTATAGTGTATCGAATCATTGATTTCCACACTACTGAGAGCTGAAGATTGCAGGACGTCATAGTCCGCAATGAAATTCACTTTATTAATCGTATACTGTGGATGGTCCTGCAATTCAGCACCGGAATGCTGTCTGTATCGTGCCAGATGCAAGGTCAGATCCACCTGATATGTGCCACGTACCGTATCCGCCGTATAAGAAATATAATCTTTGTTGAATTTATAATAACCGTTGCGAAGCAGGTTGCCCGTGATCCGTTGGCGTTCACTGTCCAGTATGTTGGCATTGAAGTACATACCTTCGGATAAATAGGTCGATGCAGAATCTTTCTGCATATATTCCCAGATTTTTTCATCCTGAACATCATATTTCAGGTTACGGACAATATACGGCTCTCCGGTGTTTACTTTATAAGCCAGTTTTACCTTTTTCTTCTTGATTTTGGGAACGTACTCTACGGTAGCACCCATATACCCCATATTCTGAACGGCTTTCGTCATTTCCTCCCGTGAACGTTCGGTTTCTTCCTTACTATAGATAACGGGGGCATCTCCCAGCCTGCGTAAAGCCCGGTTCACCCAGCGGGTAGAATCACGTCCCGACCAGTTGTAGACATACAACTGGGTTTTAATCAGACTAAACCATTTGGAGTTCGGATTTTGCCGCACATATATGGACAAATTAGAAGGCTTCACATTTTTATTATCAGTATGTATGCGCACTTCATCCAGCAAGTATGAACCATCCGGCACATATTTGGTGGTCGAGCAGGAAGCTAATGTAAGTATGGCAGCAGTAAGTAGTGCGTAGTGGAAGCCTTTCTTCATACCAGAATTAATAAATTGCGCATAATTGACTACAAATATAAATCTATTTTTTCTTTTCCGAAATAAAAAACCGGATGAAGTGTGTTCCGTTTTTTGATTATATAGAAATAATCACGTACTTTTGCCAAACGATAACATTTAAGCTATGGCACTGAGCAAAAACCGCATCAAATATATCCACTCGTTGGAGCTGAAGAAGAATCGTAAAACAGAAAAAGTCTTTCTGGCAGAGGGTCCTAAACTGGTAGGAGATTTGTTAGGACATTTTCCCTGCCGCTTTCTGGCAGCGACGCCCGAATGGTTATCGCAACATCCCAAGCTTCCGGTAGAAGATGTTTCGGAAGTGTCTGATGAAGACCTTTCCCGTGCCAGCTTATTGAAAACTCCCCAACAGGTACTTGCCATATTCGAGCAGCCGGAATATGAAACGGATGCTTCCGTCATCAGCCACTCGCTTTGCTTGGCGTTGGACGATGTGCAAGATCCGGGAAATCTGGGTACTATCATTCGTCTGGCAGACTGGTTTGGAATAGAGCATATCTTCTGTTCCCCGAACACCGTAGATGTATATAATCCAAAGACGGTTCAAGCCACCATGGGAGGCATTGCCCGTGTGAAACTGCACTATACTCCCCTGCCCGACCTCATTCAAAGCCTGAAGGATATACCAGTTTACGGCACTTTCCTCGATGGAGAAAATATGTACACACAGAAATTATCATCCAACGGATTGATTGTGATGGGTAATGAAGGCAAAGGAATCGGGAAAGAAGTGGAGCAACTCATTAACCGCAAACTTTATATTCCCAATTATCCCGCAGAGAGGGAAACGTCCGAGTCACTGAATGTGGCAATTGCTACCGCAGTAGTCTGTGCCGAGTTCCGTCGACAGGCAGCATCGTTGTAAAATCGAAAGGATAAAGTAGATAAGCATTTATTCCGGAAGGAAACGTTTCTTGGCAGAAAATTTCCGGAAGTTCCTGTAATACTTCATTTACTTTCTGAAATATACCGGAGTACCCTTCGGAAATATCTTCTTCATTATTCAATAAAGCAATGACTCCGGGAAACCATTCCACTCCTTCAATCTCCTCTGTCAAGGAAAAGGCGGACACAACTTGTCCTTCTTCCACCCCTACCACATATTGTTTGAGATAACCATGTCCGGGCAGAAAAATAAAGTGTGAAGCAAATCGTTTGATCATCAGGGGTTATCTTTACGGAATTGAACGTGCTCTGGATTATCCAACTTCTTCAGTGTAGGTTCCGAAGATGGACGAGGACGGGCAGCATCACGTCTGCGCGGATTATCATTTATCTTCTCTTCCACAGGTTTCAGTTCCTCTTTCTTGAGTTCCTGAGGTTCTATTTTCTCTGTCTTAACAGAATCTTTCTGAATAGAATCATTCTTAGCAAACGACAGTGTATCCGTAGCATGATAACGCATCAGTGAAATGCGGTCGGTCAGCAATGTATGGGTAGCCTGTGCTGCAGGATAATAGATATACCCACGTATTTCCCGGATTTCTCCCAACGTATCGGCAAAGAGGGAAACCGTTTCCATACCCGATTTGTATACTTTCTGAATATCACTGATTATGCTGTCTTTATAAACAATCTGCATAGCCATGACGGGAGCATATAAGGAATCTGGCGCACCGTTGTGGAAGCGAAAACGAACGTTCCACCGCAAAGTATCGCGGTCTTTAAAGTTGGTATCTGAGGGTAATACGAAAGTAATCTTGTTGTCCATCGGCATACCTGTCAGCTGATAGATACGTTGCCATGCCCATACATCAATGCTGTCCCCCGGAAGACTTTCCTTCGGTTTATTGTCACGTATGGCAATTAAATGATTGACAACATCCCGCTCCGCTTTCAGCCTTGCATTTACTTTCTCATAAATCTTGGTGAGTACTTCCGGATTACGCGTGAACCAAACCATTGAAGAGTCAAATTCGGCTTGCGTAATACCATGTTTTTTAAACACCGATTCAATGTACAACACCCTTTTATAGCCATCGGTATAAGGGACTTCTTCCCCCATAGCCTTTGCTATATGGTAGTCATAAAGCACATTTTCCATCTTAGCATCCGATATAACCACCTTCGGTCTTTTCACCTGACAGGCTGTCAAACAAAATGCTAACAGGAATATGCTAAACCATTGAATTCGATGCAGACCTTTCATGATTTCTTTATTGCATGATAAGAGTCATTCAAATATTTGCTGTAAAATAATAACAGGGCAATGATACCACAACTGATAGCGGCATCGGCAAGGTTGAATATCGGGCTGAAGAATATGAAATGATCCCCACCTACAAACGGCATCCATTGAGGCCAGTTCGTATCAATGATAGGGAAATAGAACATATCCACCACCTTTCCGTAGAACAAAGGAGCATATCCTCCGCCTTCCGGCAGGAATGAAGCTATCTGCGAATGTGTACTCTCATTGAACAACACACCATAGAACACACTATCGATGATGTTACCCAACGCTCCTGTAAGAATAAGAGATACGCATACGATATAACCTGTCTTCAAGCCCTGCTTGATTATTCTCGTTAAATACCACCCTATCGCTCCTACTGCAACAATACGGAACAAGGTAAGGAATAACTTACCGAAAATCTCCATACCGAACGCCATACCGTTATTCTCGGTAAAGTAAATATAAAACCATGTAGGCGGTTCTGCATCTACCATGCCCAGCTTCTCATAAAGCCATTTTATGGCGTTTTCGCTCTGATGCCAATACATGTGAGTCTTGACATAGATCTTGATTATCTGGTCAGCAATTAATACCGAGAAAATAACGAGCAGCGCAATGCGACCTTTCGTGAGGTATTTGTTCATCCTTACTTCTTACTGTTATTTTTGGCCTCAATGCTCAGTGTAGCATGAGGCACAGCACGTAAACGTTCGGCAGGAATCAACTTACCTGTTTCACGGCAAATACCATACGTTTTGTTCTCGATGCGTACCAATGCGGCCTGCAAACCCTGGATAAACTTCAACTGACGTTGAGCCAGGCGTGTCGTTTCTTCTTTGGATAAGGTGTTGGCACCTTCTTCCAAAACTTTGTACGTAGGAGACGTATCGTCAGTATCATTACCATCGGCTCCGGTTAAACTGGCTTTCAGCAATTCATAATCGCGTTGTGCCAATTCTAACTTCTCATTAATAATGGCGCGGAATTCTTCCAATTCAGCATCCGAGTATCTTGTTTTTTCTGCCATAACTTTACGTGTTAAATCGTTAGTATTATTATTCTTTTACAACGCTTACGTACAGAGAGAAATCGTCAAAGTTAAGTTCCGTGCCGTTTTCCACCTCATCGGTCAGCGTCAGTGAGGTTCCTAAAACCTGGTTACAAATATAGTCTTTATATTCGTTTACCGCATCATCTGTTTGCTGATTTTTTGATAATGTAATCTTTATTTTGTCTGTTATCTCCAAACCGCTTGATTTGCGAATATTTTGAATACGGTTAACCAGTTCACGGGCAATACCTTCGCGGCGAAGCTCTTCTGTTACGGTTACATCCAGGGCAACAGTCAGCTTTCCTTCGTTGGCAACCAGCCATCCCGGAATGTCTTCGCTGAAGATTTCTACGTCAGTAGCTTCCACAAGCACATCCGTACCATTCAGTTGCAAAGTATAAGAACCGTTCTTTTCCAGTTCGGCGATAGCGTCCTGTGACATTTCTGCTACAGCAGCAGCTACGGCTTTCATCTGTTTGCCGAATTTCGGTCCCATCTTCTTGAAGTCACATTTCACTTTCTTCACCAGCACACCGGCGGCACCGTCTACGAACTTGATATCCTTCACGTTCACTTCGCTCATGATAAGTGCCTTTACAGCTTCGATGTGGGCACGTTGTTCCTCGTCTACTACCGGTATCATGATACATTGCAGCGGCTGGCGTACTTTGATATTCACCTTGCGGCGCAAAGCCAATACCATAGAAGTTACGTCTTGTGCCATTTGCATGCGGACTTCCAGTTCCTTGTCTATCATTTCCTCCTTATATTCGGGGAATTTAGCCAAGTGTACGGATACCACGTTGTCGCGTCCCGTTGCAGTAACCAAGTCCATATAGAGCTTGTCGGCATAGAACGGAGCGATGGGCGACATCAATTTGGCAACGGTTTCCAGACAAGTGTACAGAGTCTGGTAAGCAGATAACTTATCCTGCGTAAATTCACCACCCCAGAAACGTTTACGGTTCAGACGAACATACCAGTTGGAGAGGTTGTCATTTACGAAGTCGGATATCAGACGTCCGGCCTTTGTCGGCTCGTATTCGCTATAGCAAGTATCCACTTCTTTCACCAGTGTATTCAGTACAGAGAGTATCCAACGGTCGATTTCAGGGCGTTCAGCCATCGGCACGTCAGCTTCCTTGTATTCGAATCCGTCTACATTGGCGTAGAGTGAGAAGAAAGAATACGTATTATATAATGTACCGAAGAATTTACGACGAACTTCTTCGATGCCGTCTACGTCGAATTTCAGGTTATCCCACGGAGAAGAATTGGTGATCATGTACCAGCGCAAGGGGTCGGACCCGTATTTCTCGATAGTTGAGAAAGGATCTACACCATTGCCCAGACGCTTGGACATCTTGTTACCATTCTTGTCAAGTACCAATCCGTTAGAGATAACAGCCTTGTAGGAGATAGTATCGAATACCATTGAAGCGATTGCATGGAGCGTAAAGAACCAACCGCGAGTCTGATCCACACCTTCGGCGATAAAGTCGGCGGGGTAAACCTGATGGCTATCCAGCAATTCTTTGTTCTCGAACGGATAGTGGATTTGTGCATACGGCATGGCACCGGAATCGAACCATACGTCTATCAGGTCCGCTTCACGCTTCATGGGCTTGCCGTCTTTGGATACGAGGATGATATCATCCACATACGGACGGTGCAAGTCTATCTTATCATAATTTTCTCCATTGTACTCACCGGGTACGAAACCTTTATCCTTATAAGGATTGGACTTCATGAATCCGGCAGCTACGGATTTCTCTATTTCATTATAAAGCTCTTCAACCGAACCGATGCAGATTTCCTCGCTGTTGTCTTCCGTGCGCCAGATAGGCAGCGGAGTACCCCAGTAACGTGAACGGCTCAGGTTCCAGTCGTTCAGATTTTCCAGCCACTTGCCAAAACGTCCTGTACCGGTGCTTTCCGGTTTCCAGTTGATTGTCTTGTTCAGTTCAATCATGCGGTCTTTGCAAGCGGTAGAGCGGATGAACCAGCTATCTAACGGATAATACAATACCGGTTTGTCCGTACGCCAGCAGTGCGGGTAATTGTGCACATGCTTCTCTATCTTGAACGCCTGGTTGTTGGCTTTCATCATCATGCAGAGACTTACATCGAGACTTTCGTCCTGATCGGTCAGATTCGGGTCGTAAGCGTTCTTCACGAAACGGCCTGCATATTCCTTATATAAGTCTACGTTTACACGCTCTTTCACGAAGTTCTCATCCAGTTCGTCCAATTTATAGAACTTACCAGTCAGGTCCACCATCGGGCGGAGTTCACCTTTCTTATTGATGAGTTGCAAAGGCGGAACGCCGGCGGCTTTCGCTACCTGGGCATCGTCCGCACCGAATGTCGGAGCGATATGTACGATACCTGTACCGTCTTCCGTAGTCACATAGTCACCTGAGATTACACGGAATGCACCTTCACCCGGATTTACCCACGGTATCAGTTGCTCATACTCCATACCCACAAGGTCCGGACCTTTATACTCTCCTACAATTTTGAACGGTATCAGCTTATCTCCCGGTTTGTAATCTTCCAGAGCGATGTCTTCCGCTTTTTTATTGAAGTGTGTGTAGAGCAAAGCTTTGGCAAGTACAACGGTGATTTTTTCTCCGGTGTATCCATTGTAGCTTTGTACGGCTACATAATCTATCTTCGGACCTACGCAAAGCGCGGTATTTGAAGGCAATGTCCATGGAGTGGTGGTCCATGCAATGAAATATGGAGTCCCCCACTCTGCCATTTCCGGCTTCGGGTTCTTCATCTTGAACTGTGCCACACAGGTCACATCCTTCACGTCGCGATAACAACCGGGCTGGTTCAATTCGTGTGAGCTCAGACCTGTTCCGGCAGCGGGAGAATAAGGCTGTATGGTATATCCTTTATAAAGATACCCTTTCGTATAGAGTTGCTTTAACAGCCACCACAAGGTTTCGATGTAGCGGTTGTCGTAGGTAATATAAGGATCGGTCATGTCTACCCAATACCCCATCTTGTGAGTCAGATCTTCCCATTCTTTGGTGAATTTCATCACATCTTTGCGGCAAGCAGCGTTATAGTCGGCTACGGAGATCGTTTTACCGATATCTTCCTTGGTGATACCCATTGCTTTTTCCACTCCCAGTTCCACAGGAAGTCCGTGTGTGTCCCATCCGGCTTTACGTTTCACCAGGAAACCTTTCATGGTTTTGTAACGGCAGAAAATATCTTTGATGGAGCGAGCCATTACGTGGTGAATGCCCGGCATACCGTTGGCAGAGGGCGGTCCTTCATAAAAAACGAAAGAAGGACAGCCTTCACGTTCTGTCATACTCTTGGCGAAAACCTGGTTCTCGTCCCATTTCTTCAACACTTCCGCGTTTACCTTTGAGAGGTCGAACTGCGAATATTCGGCAAACTTCTTACCCATCTTATTTGCAATTTAACTATTTACAATTTAACGATTAAGGGGGTACTTTGAGACGTGCTAAAGCGACCCTCCTTATTTTAAGGGTGCAAAGTTACAAAAAAGTTAGAGAAAAGATATTATTGAATAGAAAAAAACTATTTTTGCCTGTCGTAATTGATTATTCACCAAAACATCAAAAATAATAGTATGGACAAAGATCTAAAAAAGGTTGTGGTGCTTCTGGCACACCCCAACATGGAAAACTCACAAGCCAATAAAGCCCTGTTTGATGCCATAAAGGAAATGGATGATGTGGCTATTTTCAATTTATATGAGATGCCGGATGAGAATATCCTTAATATGGATGCATGGAGCCGGATTATATCTCATGCCAATGCAGTGATATATCAATTCCCATTTTATTGGATGTCGGCACCGTCTTTATTAAAGAAATGGCAGGACGGGATATTTACCTATTTGGCAAAAACTCCGGCAGTAGCTGGTAAGCCTTTACTGGTAGCCACCACTACCGGTTCCGAATTTGATGCGTACCGAAGCGGAGGAAGAAACCGCTTCACGGTGGATGAACTTTTGCGTCCTTATCAGTGTGGTGCTGTACATGCAGGAATGATATGGCAGACTCCTTTTGTGGTGTATGGTATGGGAACACCCGATGCGGAAAAGAATATTGCCTTGGCAGCGGACCTTTATAAAAAACGGGTGATGGTACTTATCGGGAAAAACAAATCGGAAGATAGCTGGTAAAGTGTAAAGTATCGGTTGAAACACTTGATTTTGCCTTTACAATGTCGTATATTTGTAGACGTTTTAAGCTAAGTTTTATTATAAACCTAAACCCTTGGTGAAATGGCAAAAGTTATTCTTTCTTTTTGGAGCACTTCTGGATGGTGCATTAATTTGACAAATGTTTCATCTAAAGCAGGCTGTCTGCCGGATACCTATGGGTGATTTACTCGGTAACAAATTAAATCGATTATAGTTATTTCAGACGTTTCGTTTTTGGAATAATAATAGGCAAAAAAGAAGATAAGGTGGTATTTCCTCACAAGGATTTGCCACCTTCTTTTGTTGATATATATTTAAATTGGGATTGAAAGTATATTTCTGTGCTGTTAATAAACATTGGATACGTTCTTAAAAAACGTTCTGATTATTCTTTAAAAACGTTGTTTGCGGTTATTAATGAGTTAATTTAGATGTTAAGATTTCAGATCTTTTTATGGACTTAATTCATTCCTCTAAAAGAAATCATTTAATTAAGAAATGCGTAGAAAAAAAGAAAAAGTTTTTTCAAGAGAACATTGGTAGTTTATTTATTAACGTCAGTTTACCTCGTTCATGGTAAAAACAAGTTCCAGTTATAATCTTTTTCTGATTGAAATTTGTCCTTTCCCTGTCATATCCGTAACTTTGTAAATCAAAGAACCCGATATGAATCAGGAATTACTAGAACGAACACTAAAGAACCGCCGGATAGAACTGACGAATCAGGAGAAAAAGGATTATTATCCTAAAGAGAATCTTTTTATTCTCTTGTTTGCTTCTGCTATCGTACTGCTAATGCCATTGATGGCAAGGCTCAAGGGGGAGATTATAGAAACGGAGTTTTTATGGTTTTCCGTATTGTTTCCTGCCGTCTCTGTTGCGGTCATTTACATCACTTATTGGAATAAGAAGAATACACTCAAACTGCATTACATCAACACAGCTCTTACTCCGCAAGAACAGCAAAATGTATTGATGCGACTGGCAAAGGAAAATCGCTGGAAAATAATTCTGTGCAATAAGCGACAATTTGTAGCGGATGATATGTGTATGCGTTGGCATGTACGTGTTGTCGTCATTTTCGGAAATCCGCACATGGCTTATAATAGCCGTTGTAATCCTACTAATAATCGTTGGCACGCTTCCGGTGGCAGGAATTGGGATAATCTGGAAATGATTCGCCAAGCTATCGAAAAAGAATGGGCAATTAAAAATAAGAACTAAAAATACTCTGCCGTTATCTCAGGATATCACATTTCTTGTATGAATTCTTGAAATGAGAGTAGATGATTATCACAATATCCTCTTTTTTTGTATCATTGCAAGTATAATTCTCAAAAGAACATACTATTATGAAAACTAGATTTTTATTATTTGCCGTATTTCTATTGGTTTGTAGCACTGCATTCAGTCAGGAGGCTGATAATGCGAAGTATATCGAAGTTACCGGAACTTCGGAAATAACTCTTGTGCCCGACGAGATTCATTATCTTATCGAGATTAAAGAATATTGGGAAGAGGAATTTGACGGAAAGTCCAAACCGGAGAATTATCGGACTAAAGTGCCATTGATCGGAATAGAGAGAAATTTGAGAGCTGCCTTGCGAAAGATTGGGATTCCGGAAGACGCCATCCGTACACAAGAGGTAGGTGATTATTGGCGTGAACGCGGATTTGAATTCCTGGTATCTAAACGGTTTGATATTACGTTGACCGATTTTAGTCAGATTGATGAGATTCTAAAGGTTATCGATATGAAAGGCATCAGCTACATGCGCATCGGAGAACTGAAGAATAAAGATATGCAGGTTTATCGGCAACAAGGTAAGATAGAGGCACTGAAAGCTGCACAAAAGAAAGCAGGATATTTGGTGGAAGCATTAGGCAAACGCCTGGGAGATGTCATCCGCATTGTCGAACCGCAGGAAAGTGCAGGTTATCCCCGGTATTTTGCAGCTCAGAGCAATGTGAGTTCATCACAGTCAGAAGCTTACGATGCTTTCCGTACGATAAAACTGAATTATTCGATGCTGGTGAGATTCGAGATAAAGTAGAAATAAAAAGATTTATTTCTTTTGTTACTGTGGCATTAAAGTGTAACGTTTGTACAAAACGTAATGTTATGGGAAAAGTAAAAGAGCCAGCTGCAACTTACTATAGCCGTCCGATGCTGAATGCCTTGCGCAATCACATAAAAGACAGAATAGAACAAATGGACGATGCCGTGCTATTGTCTAAAATCAGCAGCATGCTCGATAAAGATGAGGAAAGCTTTGAGGAGCGTTATCAACGTGCCAAAGAATTTGCATATACACATCTTGACAGGGAATTTGCAGAAGAACTTGAAAAAGAGAATTTTCTGATAGGCAAACCTATACCCTGCCAATATACTGATGAGGAATTTGAAAAAGAATCAAAACAGTCAGAAGCCAGCGGTATTGCTACTGATGAAGAAGTAAAAGTCGCTTTCAATTTATGGCTGAACTTAAAGTAATCTGGACAAATCGGGCACTTGCCGTATTTCAAAAGACTGTATATTGGTATGCTGCAAATCTGGGAATACAATTCGCTGTCACCTTTGCAAAGAATGTAGATGAAGCGATGTGCAAGATTTTATTAATGCCCACTGTTGGCCAGCTCGAAAAACGTGGAAAAGACAAGAAATATAGGTCTATTCTATCTCATCCTCTATGTAGAATTTATTATTGGTACAATAATACGGAAATACATATTGTCTGGCTACGTTTCAATAAAATGAATAAATAATCCGATTGTTTTATTTCTTCATCCTTACCTCATACAAGTCGCTTCTTCTGTCTTTCAGATTGCGTACACTGCCGTAAGTATGCAATTCATTCAATAAATCCAGATCCACATCGGATACCAGTATCATTTCTGTATTCGGTGTGGCTTCTGCACGCTTCCCATCCGTCGGAAATGCAAAGTCGCAGGGAGTAAATACACCTGACTGTGCATACTGAATATCCATATTGTGCACGCGCGGAAGATTACCTACACTACCAGCAATGACTACGAAACATTCATTTTCGATAGCACGGGCATGAGCGCATACCTTTACACGTGAGTAAGCATTTTGCGTATCTGTCAGGAAAGGAACGAATAAAATCTGCATACCCTGGTCTGCCATAATACGGGATAATTCCGGAAATTCCACATCGTAGCAAATCAGTACGCCGATCTTAGCACAGTCCGTATCGAATGTCTGCAAAGCCTTTCCGCCACTTAATCCCCAGCTTTTTATTTCATCGGGGGTGACGTGCAACTTCTCATACATCTCAAAACTACCATCACGACGACAAAGGAAACCGACATTATACAAAAGTCCATCTTCTTTAATAAGCGGCATGCTACCCGTAATGATATTGATATTGTAACTGATAGCCAACTTTACAAATCGTTCTCTAATCTCCTCAGTATAAGCCGCCAGTCCGCGAATGGCCTGTGACTCCCCTTCATTATTGAATTTTGCCATCAGCGGAGCATTGAAGTATTCGGGGAAAAGAATGAAGTCACTCTTATAATCGGATACAGCATCCACAAAGAATTCTACCTGTTCAAACAGGTCATCCAGTGTTTGATAACTACGCATCTGCCACTGCACCAA
Organism: Bacteroides intestinalis DSM 17393; assembly: GCF_000172175.1. Classification (NCBI taxonomy): domain Bacteria; kingdom Pseudomonadati; phylum Bacteroidota; class Bacteroidia; order Bacteroidales; family Bacteroidaceae; genus Bacteroides; species Bacteroides intestinalis. The sequence continues at coordinate 173,189 of NZ_ABJL02000008.1, forward strand.
TCCTACGCGCACGGTGGTTTTCGGTGCAATATATTCTTCCGTAGGTTCCTGATAGTAAATGTTATCCCATTGCAACAGACAAGCATAATGCTTGGACTCTTCATCATTAGGCAGGTAATTGCGCATCACCTTGCGTACGTGGAAATCATTGGAAAGCTGAAAGGTCAATACGGGGTCGAAAATTTCTTTCTGCTTTACCTTATCTATATACTCTTTCGGGCGGAGTTGATCCGAGTATTTATAATAGTTGGGAATACGCCCACCGAACATAATAGCTTTCAGATTCAGAGTTTCGCAAAGCTCCTTGCGGTATTCGTACATACGGCGTGCCAGGCGAAGCCCACGGTATTGGGGATGAATAAAGACTTCAATGCCATATAATATATTGCCTTTAGGATTATGGGTATTAAAGGTTTCTTTACCCGTCACCTGTGCATAAGTATGATCGTTCTTCACATCATCGTAATTCACAATGATGGAAAGTGCGCAGCCGACAATCTTTTCGTCTACCACGGTTACAATCTGTCCTTCGGGGAAAATTCGGATGAGTTTTTCAATTTGTTTGTGTGTCCAAAACACATCGCTGCCATCCGTATATACACGGGTAAATGATTGCGCCAGTTGCTCGTAGTCTTCTATCTGTAAATTACGCAACTGTACTTTGTTGATTTTCAATGAGTCCATAATGTCTCTTTTTTATACCAAAAGTTAAATCCGCTGCAAAGGTACGGTTTAAACTTATACATTGTCTCCCGGAATGCATATTTTTGTGAGAGACTGATTTTGCAATAAAAAGAAATGAGGATTTAACACTTTAGGGATAAGAGTATTTTGCTTTTTTTATACTTTTGCATCGTTTTCTACAACTTTCAGTTTATTTCTTATTTAAATTTTAAAAATCATGGCTAAAAAGATGTTATTCCTGTTTGTGCTTTTGCTTTCCCTTACAGGAATGCTCAAGGCACAGGTAACTACTGCCGGAATGAGTGGTAAAGTGATGGCTGACGAAGAATCTGTCATCGGCGCTACGGTTGTAGCCGTACACGAACCTTCCGGAACCAGTTACGGTACTGTTACCAATGTAGACGGACGTTTCAGTCTGCAAGGTATGCGCTCCGGTGGTCCTTACAAGGTGACGGTATCTTACATCGGTTATCAGACGGCAATCTATACAGGTATCCAGCTGCAACTGGGTGAAACTTATTCATTGAATGTAACTCTGCACGAAGCTTCGGAATTATTGGGAGAAATCACTATTACGGCCAGTAAGTCAAAGTTCAGTGCTGAAAAGACGGGAGCTACTACTAATATTTCTTCTGAACAACTCACCACATTGCCCAGCATTAACCGCAGTATCAGCGATTTTACCCGCATCTCTCCATATGCGTCAGGAAACAGTTTTGGAGGCCGCGACGGACGTTCCAATACGTTCACGGTAGACGGTGCGAACCTGAATAACAACTTCGGTCTGTCGTCTGGTTTGCCAGGCGGTGGAAATCCGATTTCATTGGATGCCATTGATGAAGTACAGGTTGTGATTGCCCCATACGACGTGCGTCAGGCAAACTTTATCGGTGCAGGTATCAATGCTATTACGAAATCGGGTACAAACGCTTATAGAGGTAGCGCTTATATGTACTTCAACAATGAAGTGATGCGCGGTAACAAAATTGGAGATACTGATTTCGGTGTGCGTGCCGAAGAGTCCAAGACTGTTTACGGTGCTACATTTGGCGGTCCTATCATTAAAGACAAGCTGTTCTTCTTTGCAAATGTAGAGTATGAAAAGAGTCCGCAGCAAGTAATTACATGGCGTGCGGCAAAAGAAGGAGAAACTCCGAATAACTCTACGATTTCACGAACTACGGAAGCTGATCTGGCGGAATTCTCCCAGATTCTGAAAGACAAATACAGATACAATACTGGTTCGTTTACAGATTTCCCTGCCGATGTCACCAACCTGAAATTGCTGGGACGTATTGACTGGAATATCAATCAGGGAAATAAGTTGAGTGTACGCTATAACTTTACCAATAACAAAACCTGGGAAGCACCCAATGGAAGTTCGGGAAATACCGGGTATCGGCTGGCATACAACCGTGTTTCGGCATATTCCATGTCCTATGCAAACTCTTGCTATTCTTTGCAGAACATTGTAAACTCGGCTACTGCCGAATTGAACAGCCGTTTCTCTTCCAACGTTTCCAATCAACTATTGTTTACATATAGTGACATGAAAGATGAACGCGGTACGAACTCCAGCCCTTTCCCTTTCATTGATATTATGGCCGGATACTACGAAAACGGTAATCAGATATTAGAGCCTTACATGACTGCCGGTTACGAGTTGTTTACCTATAACAACCTGGTGAAAAATACGGTTATGACTATTGTGGATAACTTCACCTATTACCTGGGAGCTCATAAACTGACGGCAGGTATCAGCTACGAACGTCAGAAAGCGGGGAACTCGTATATGCGTAACGGAACCGGATATTATCGCTATTCCAGCTTCGAGGATTTCAAGAATGGAGCTGCACCTGAATCGTTTGCCTTGGCTTATGGGTACAATGGTAATACAAAACCTTCTGCGGACGTGAAATTCGGTCAGTTGGGTGTTTATCTGCAAGATGAATGGAACATACGCGATAACTTTAAATTGACCGCCGGTATACGTATGGATAATCTCAGCTTCCTGAATGATATTATGCGCAATCAGGCTATCTACGATCTGGACTTCAACGGTATGCATATTGATACGGGGGCATGGCCTGATAGCAAACTGCAATTCTCACCGCGTGTGGGTTTCACCTGGGATGTGTTCAATGATAAGACTTTAAAAGTGCGTGGTGGATCAGGATTCTTCACCGGACGTATTCCTCTGGTGTTCTTTACAAATATGCCTACCAACTCGGGTATGATTCAAAACCTAGTAAGTATTACAACCAGATATAAGGATGGTGTTGTAACCAGTCGTGATCCCCGCCTGGAATTGCTGAAAGGTAATATGATAACGGACGTAAACCAGATGATTTCCACATTGGGGCTTCCTACCTCTATCAGTCCGGAAGAAGGTGTGTTACCAAGCTCCGTAGTGGGTATAGATCCGGACTTCAAGATGCCGCAAGTCTGGAAAACCTCATTAGCTTTGGATTACCAGCTGCCTGTATCTTTCCCGCTGACGGTTACACTGGAAGGAATGTTCTCTAAGGATATCAATGCGGTACGCCAATACAACTACAATGTGCAGGCTCCGGATAAAGATACATGGTCACGTTTTAACGGACCGGATGATCGTTACATCTATCCCGAAAACTTCCTGCAACACACGAATATTAGTAGCGCGAATGTATTAACAAACACTTCTAAAGGTTGGGGATGGACAGGTAACATTACCGTAATGGCAGAACCCGCCAAGAATGTAAATATTATGGCAGCCTATACTCATACCGAATCAAAGGAAATCAGTGGTATGCCCGGTTCGGATGCTAATTCCGCCTGGACAAACGTTCCATCCATCAACGGACCGAACAGCTCGGGACTCATGCGCTCGCAATATGTCACTCCCAACCGTGTAGTTGCTTCCATTAACTGGCGCGTACATTTGAATAAGAAAACATCTTCGAATTTCAGCCTCTTTTATAGCGGATATTCATCCAGTGGCTATAGCTTTATGTACTCTAATGATATGAATGGCAATGGCGTAACCAATGACCTTATTTACATTCCGAAGACTAAAGATGAAATCAAGTTCACGAGTACCGAAGATGCAGATGCTTTCTGGAAGTTTGTGAATCAAGATCCTTATCTGAAGAAGCATAAAGGCGAATATGCCGAAGCTTATTCTGCACGTGCTCCCTGGGTACATCGCTTTGATTTCCGTTGGAGTCGTGACTTCTTCGTGAAGATTGGCAAAACTAAGAATACGCTGCAACTCAGCCTAGATATCCTGAACATAGGTAACTTGCTGAACAGCAAATGGGGTGTAACGAAAAACATGTCCGGTGCTAATGGTGGACGAATTCTGACCTATAAGGGTAAGGATGAGAGCAACACTCCTATTTTCTCTATGTACAAAGACAGTGACGGTAATTATCCTACTGAAAGCTTCACCCGAAACCTAAATTACAGCGAATGCTGGAAGCTTCAGATCGGTCTGCGATACGTATTCAATTAAAGATTCCGAACTTATATTTATCAAAAAAGAAAGAGGTTGTGTCAAAACGTTGGCACAACCTTTTTCTATAATTTATCGTCCTGTTATCTTTTCTTTTGTCTACGCCGCTTTTTTCTCATTCATTTGGTAACAAGTTGCTATATTCCCGTTGTATCGGGTTATAAATAGTCCAATAAATATAGATTTAGTAAGTGTAATGAGCTCCTTTCCTGTTTTTCTCAGTTTTGCACACATCTTTTTGATATTAAAAGCTATGGCAAAGAAGGCAAAGTCCATTGTCACCTTGTCTTCTCCCACATGCCGGAACCTCCTGTATGCCATGTTGTATTTCATTTGTCCGAACACAGCTTCCGGTTCTATACACCGCCTGCCCCTATGCCTGACTCCTTCTTCTGAGACTAACCTTTCCCGTGCCTGCCGTTTGTATTGGTTTAACCGGTGGTTGACTTCTATAATACGGTTCCCCCGTGCTTTAAAACAACTTCCATGCAAAGGACAACCTTCGCATCTTTGTGCTTTGTACCGGGCACTTTCGGTGATGTATCCGCTCGCTGTTTTGTCATGTCTGGTTCCTATGCGGTTCATGTGTTGCCCCATCGGACAAACGTAATAATCCTCCCCCGCATTGTAATGGAGACTTTCCGCATGGAACGGGTTGGGAGTATAACGGGGACGCTGCTCTTTATGGAAGTAGTTGTACTTGACAAAGGCCTCTATCCCGTTTTCCTGCATGAACCGGTAATTTTCTTCCGAGCCGTAACCGGAGTCTGCCACACCGATACCCGGTAAGCGGTTATAGCGGTGCTGGAAGGAGTGGAAGAAAGGGATCAGGGTCAGCGTATCGGTGGGGTTGGGAAACAGCCGGAAGTCTATGATGAATTGGTTTTCAGTACCTGTTTGTAAATTATACCCGGGCTTGGTCTGCCCGTTCTTCATGGCGTCTTCTTTCATACGCATGAATGTAGCATCAGGATCGGTCTTGGAATAGGAATTACGTTCTCCAAGGACTTCAAGGTGATTGTCGTATTCCATCAGCTTGTCACGATACCCTTCAAGTTCCCTGACCTGTTTCTTCTTTTCGCGCAGGGCTTTCTTTTGTTCCTTATCCTTTGTCGCAGGCTGGTGTTCTAGGACTTCTTTAAGTTCATCCACTATGTCAGAGAGCATGGCGGGAGTGAATTGGGCGGGTGTGTCTTTTACGGAGTTCTCTTGTGCAATGGCTTCGTCCACCTGTTCCAGAAGGATACGAATCTTGTCCAGCAACTTCGTGCGGTGCTTTTCAACACTCTTGCGCCAGACAAAAGTATATTTGTTGGCCTTGGACTCAATCTTGGTACCGTCGATATACTCCACGTCAAGACTGATGAAACCCTTATCGGCAAGGACAAGAACCAACTGCGTGAAAACGTTGTTTATCTCCTCCTTTACACGGTTACGGAAACGGTTGATGGTTATGAAATCCGGATGCTCATGACCGGCAAGCCAGATATAATGAATGTCACGCAAAAGAAGCTTCTCTATTTTACGACAGGAATAGATATTATTCATGTAAGCGTAGATAATTACCTTGAGCATCATTTTAGGATGATAAGCTGAGCGCCCCGTTTCTTTATAAAGCTTCTTGAAATTATCAAGATTGAGATTATCAACAACTGCATTGACTATGCGGACAGGGTCGTCCGCAGCTATGTTTTCATCAATTCTTTGTGGAAAAAGAACGGTTTGGTTGGGAATGTAAGGACGAAAATGTAACTTTGCCATAACGAAAAAAATGATGCCTAAAGTTACATAAACTTTGGGTAATAACAAAGCCTGGGCTTGGGAAAGTCCGGGCTTTGCGCATAAAAAAAAGGTTGTGCCAGCATTTTGACACAACCTCTTTTAGATTTATAAGATATTAAAGGAGAGAGAATTTTATTTGTTTTTTCTCCAGATTTTACTCATGTCTTCCAGAGTCTTGCCCTTCGTTTCGGGTACCCAACGCCAAACAAAGAAGGCGGCTGCAACGCAGATGATGCCATACAAGCTGTATGCGAACATCGGACTGAAGTCGTACAGTGCCGGGAACGTAGATGATACAATATAATTGAATATCCATTGGAAAGCTACCGCAATGGCCACAGCTTTACCACGAATGGTATTCGGGAAGATTTCAGAAATCAATACCCAGCAAATCGGTCCCCATGACATCATGAAGAATGCTGCGTATACAATTACGGAAAGTACCGGAACGATACCCTTAACTCCCATGCTGTCGCACATTGCCACTGCAAATGCACCTACCGCCATACCGATAGAACCGATAATCAGCAACGGCTTGCGTCCGAAACGGTCTACAGTAAAGATAGCTACAAGCGTAAATACAATGTTTACAATACCCATGATAACAGTTTGCATCATGCCACCGCCTTCAGCACCTGCACTTTCGAAAATACGCGGAGCATAGTATAATACTGCATTAATACCAATAGCCTGCTGGAATACGGAAAGCATGATACCGATAACAATAACTGCCACACCATAAGAGAACAACTTCTCCGTCTTTTCCTTGGAAGTAGCCTTGATTTCTGCCAGAATTTCTTTTGCTTTGTTTGCACCATTCACCTTCTCCAAGATAGAGTATGCCTTTTCGTCCTGATGTACCAGCACTAGATAACGCGGGGTCTTCGGTACGAAGAAAAGAAGGAAACCAAATAATGCAGCCGGGAATGCTTCCGAGCCGAACATATAACGCCAGCCGGTTTGTACACTCCACATATCCGAAGCGGCGTTCACTGACAATATACCTTCAGCACTCTTGTCGATAATAGGATTTGTGTGGTTGCCCATAATCAGGAAGTTGACGAAGTAAACCACCAACATACCGAAGATAATGGCAAACTGGTTACAAGATACCAGCGTTCCACGAATATTAGAGGGTGCAATTTCTGCGATGTACATCGGACATACGGCAGAGGCAAGACCTACACCGATACCGCCCAATACGCGATACAAATTGAATGCGATGAGCAATTCCATGTTTGGCTCACCGTAGTTGAAGAATAAAAATTCGGGATAGTAAGACCCCAATGCAGACAGGAAGAACAGCACGGATGCCAGTCTCAGCGAATTGCGTCGTCCCAAGCGGGAAGCGAAGAAACCGGAAAGAGCACCACCGATCACACAGCCGATAAGTGCGCTGGAAGAAGTGATACCGTGCATCACCTTGTCATATTGGAAATCTGTAGCCATCAGGAAGAAAGCTTCCAAGCCCTTCTCCGCACCCGAGATTACCGCCGTATCGTAACCGAACAGCAGGCCTCCCAAAATGGCAACGGTTGTAATAGAATATAGGTAGAGTTTACTACCATTGTTAGCATCATTCATGATAAAAAAGATTAGGTTGATAAATGAGTAAAAAGTGATAAAGAAATAAGTGGTAGGGTGATAAAGGTGATAGAGTGATATTACTTTACCACTTATCACTCTATCACCCTACCACCTTATTATATTAGCAATACATATTCACGATTGCTTCATACAATTCTTGCTTACCGCTGGTTTGCTTCGGTTCGCCGTTAGCTTTCGCATAAGCTACAACATCTTCCAAAGACAATTTGCCTTCTTCGAATTCCTTACCCTTGCCACCGTCGAATGATGCGTAACGGTCAGCCAACATTTTCTTATAAGGAGATTCTTCCAGTAATTTAGCTGCACTTTCCAGAGCACGTGCCATAGCATCCATACCTGCAATGTGAGCGATGAAGATATCTTCCAGGTCGGTAGAGTTACGACGGGTCTTAGCGTCGAAGTTAGTACCGCCATTGCCCAAACCACCGTTACGGATAATCTGCATCATAGCCTGAGTCAGTTCGTAGTTATCGATAGGGAATTGGTCAGTATCCCAACCGTTCTGGTAGTCACCACGGTTAGCGTCGATAGAACCTAACATACCGTTGTCAACAGCTACAGCCAGTTCGTGTTCGAAAGTATGGCCAGCCAAAGTTGCGTGATTAACCTCGATGTTTACTTTGAAATCCTTATCCAAACCGTGAGCTTTTAGGAAGCCGATAACTGTTTCAGTATCTACGTCATACTGATGTTTTGTCGGTTCCATTGGTTTCGGCTCAATCAGGAAAGTACCTTTGAAGCCACGAGCACGCGCATAGTCACGAGCGATAGTCAACATCTTTGCAAGGTGTTCTTTTTCACGTTTCTGGTCAGTGTTCAGCAAAGACATGTAACCTTCGCGACCGCCCCAGAACACATAGTTTGAACCACCCAATTCGATAGTAGCGTCAATAGCGTTCTTGATCTGAACAGCAGCGCGTGCTACAACGTCGAAATCAGGATTGGTAGCAGCACCGTTCATATAACGTGCATGACCGAATACGTTAGCAGTACCCCACAACAGCTTGATACCAGTTTCAGCTTGTTTTTCTTTTGCATAAGCTACGATAGCTTTCAGATTAGCTTCATATTCTTCGATGCTTGCACCTTCAGAAATCAGGTCTACATCGTGGAAGCAATAGTATTCGATACCCATCTTCTGCATGAATTCGAAACCTGCATCCAATTTATTTTTAGCTGCTTGCAAAGCGTCAGAGTCACCATTCCAAGGGAATTGTTTCGTTCCGCCACCGAATTGGTCACCACCTTCTGCGCAGAGAGTGTGCCACCAAGCCATAGCAAACTTCAACCAATCTTTCATCTTCTTACCCATGATTACCTTCTCAGCATCGTAGTAACGATATGCCATCGGGTTCATACTCTCTTTACCTTCGAATTTAATCTTTCCTATTCCGGGAAAATACTCTTTTGTTGCCATAATTTTAATTGAATTTTAAAGGGTTAATTATGTTTTAATTATTAACTGTACTATTCTAATTCCCTTCGTTTTCAGAGGAGAGTTAAGTTAGCATTATTTTGCCATTGATTTTTCCAAACGATGTTTCCAGCGTGCATATGCATCTGCATATTCCTGGCGCTTAGCCTGATTAGGCTCGATAACATCCAGTTTTTCCAGTGTTGCGAATGCCTCGTTATTATCTTTATAGATACCTGCGCCGATACCCGCTCCCTTGGCTGCACCTACCGAACCATCTGTATCGTACAGTTCGATTACAGCTCCCGTCACACCTGCCAGCGTATCGCGGAAGATGGAGCTAAGGAACATATTTGCATGACCTGCATGGATTTTCTGTACAGGGATACCCATACCTTCCATAATATCTATACCATACTTGAATGAGAATACAATGCCTTCCTGAGCTGCACGCACAATGTGTTGTTTGCTATGCAGATTGAAGTTCAAGCCACGGATAGAGCAGTTGATCTCTTTATTTTCGAGCATGCGTTCCGCACCGTTACCAAAGGGCAGAATACTGATACCTGCACTGCCGATAGGAGCTTGTGATGCCAATACATTCATTTCATTGTAAGAGATGCCTTCGGGAGCAATCGTACGTTTCACCCAAGAATTAAGAATACCCGTACCATTGATGCAAAGCAACACACCCAGACGGGTTTGTTCGTCCGTATGGTTTACGTGAGCGAATGTATTTACGCGTGATTTCGGATCATAGTTCACTTCACCGTTCACACCATATACAACGCCTGAAGTGCCTGCCGTAGAGGCGATTTCTCCCGGATTGAATACATTCAGTGAAAGAGCGTTATTCGGTTGGTCACCTGCACGATATGTGATCGGTGTACCTTCCTTTAATCCCAATTCTTTTGCTGCGGCAGCATTCACACGGCCTTGTTCGGAGAATGTGGGTTTGATGTCCGCAATCAGAGAGTTATCGAAACCATAATAATCCATCAGGAAGTCGGCTACACGATTGTTTTTGAAATCCCAGAACATACCTTCCGAAAGTCCGGAAACAGTGGTACAGATTTCACCGCTCAACTTCATGGCGATGTAATCACCCGGCAACATAATCTTATAAATCCGTTCGTAGATGGCCGGTTCGTTTTCCTTTATCCATGCCAGTTTAGAGGCAGTGAAGTTACCCGGAGAGTTCAACAGATGTGAGAGACATTTCCCTTCTCCCAGCGTTTCGAAAGCTTTCTGTCCGTAAGGCACAGCACGCGAGTCACACCAGATTATGGAAGGACGCAGCACATTCTGGTCTTTGTCCACACATACCAATCCATGCATCTGATAAGAGATACCGATTGCCTTGATTTCACCTGCGTTTGCACCCGATTCATTCATGACAGCCTGTGTGGCAAGCTTTAGATTTTCCCACCAACTTTCGGGATTTTGTTCCGCCCAACCCGGTTTAACTGCAATGATTGCCGCTTCTGTCTTCGGGAAGAAAGCAGAAGATACACATTTGCCGGTTTCGGCGTTTACCAGGCTCGCTTTTACGGACGAGCTTCCAATGTCATAGCCTAATAAATACATGGTATTAATTATGAGTTTTGATTTATGAATTATTTTATTAATACTTATCTTCTTACCTTATTATATATCTTCTTATCGAATCGATAATAGCGTGCGGCACGGTGGGCAACTCCCTGTTGTTTTTCCTCCAATGGAACAACGTATTCCATCATCGCTATTTTCTTGTGGAAGTTCCGTACATCAATAGGTTTGCCATATATCAATTCATATAAAGTACGCAGTTGTGATGCTGTAAACTTACGGGGAAGCAGATCAAACAAGGCTGACGGATTAATTTCCACATACTGGCGGATATACACCAGTGCTTCTTTAATAATCAGATTATGGTCGAAAGCCAATGCCTTAATATCTTGCAATGCCACCCAATATGCTTCGAAATCAGCCAGATTTCGACTCAGTGCCCGATCTATCTTCACCAGTGACAGGTAAGCAATCGTAACGATACGTTCCACTCTTGATTGCATGGCGCGTTCCAGCCAATGAATGTCTTTCGGGTCTTTTGTCCTATTCTTAGAACCGAATGCCTTGAATTGCATCAGATTGACGTTCTTCAAACCTGTCAGTTCGTTCAACACACGCTGGGCAGCTTCGTCCAAATCTTCATCCATATAGATCAGACTTCCGGGAAGCTTCATATCGTGGAAAATTTCACCTTGCTCCTCACCTACACGTTTTATCAACAGAACTTTTAATTGTTCTCCGTCAAAGCCAATCACTACACAGTCTACTGATATATGATTGTTCGCTAATGGGGTTTTATGTTCCATGTTTTGCATAATATCCATGTTTAAGCGCTGCAAATATAAACAGGTTTTTTGAATACACAAGCGTGAAAAACTTAATTTTTATCATGTTATAAAGCACTATTTTTCAATAGAATACATATCTTATATTTTACAATATCAGAACACATCCTTATCGTTGAAAGTACAATATGTATTATTGATAAACGGAAGAATCAGGTAATTGTAGGAAGTACAATAAGAGTGAAGTGCTTTATTTTTAAGGATTTTAGTATATCGGAAGATTAAAAAGACAAGTACCTCTTATTGTATTTTAGTTGAAGTGCCATAAAAAGATTTTTTTCTCATCTATCCCTCTACTTCCCCCAAAACCCCCTTCTCCGAACGGAGGAAGTTAAAATAGCTTATTGCACAAAAAACCTTCGTTTGTGCGGTCAATATCAGAAAAAGCTATACCTTTGCACCACTTTTTTAATTAACTACTAAAACAAGAACAGTATGAAAGCATTTGTATTTCCGGGTCAAGGTGCCCAATTCGTAGGAATGGGAAAAGACTTGTATGAAAACTCCGCTTTAGCAAAAGAATTGTTTGAAAAAGCCAATGATATCCTAGGATATCGCATTACGGATATTATGTTCAACGGTACGGACGAAGACCTGCGTCAGACGAAGGTTACTCAGCCTGCCGTATTCCTTCACTCCGTTATCTCCGCACTTTGTATGGGTGATGATTTTAAACCTGAGATGACTGCCGGTCACTCATTGGGTGAATTCTCTGCTCTGGTTGCTGCCAGTGCATTGAGTTTCGAAGATGGATTGAAGCTGGTTTATGCCCGTGCTATGGCTATGCAGAAAGCTTGCGAGATACAGCCCTCTACAATGGCGGCTATCATTGCCCTCTCCGATGAAAAAGTAGAAGAAATCTGCGAGCAAGTAACCGCTGAAGGTGAAGTTTGCGTTGCAGCCAACTATAACTGTCCGGGACAGATCGTAATTTCCGGTTCTATCGAAGGCATCAACAAGGCATGCGAACTGATGAAAGCTGCCGGAGCAAAACGTGCTTTGCCTTTGAAGGTAGGCGGCGCTTTCCACTCTCCGCTGATGAATCCTGCAAAAGTTGAATTGGAAGCAGCCATCAACGCTACTGAAATCCACGCTCCCAAATGTCCGGTTTATCAGAATGTAGATGCATTGCCTCATACTGATCCGGAAGAAATCAAGAAGAATCTCGTTGCTCAGCTGACAGCTTCTGTACGCTGGACGCAGACTGTTAAGAATATGGTTACTGATGGTGCTACCGACTTCACAGAATGTGGCCCGGGTGCTGTACTGCAAGGTCTGATCAAGAAGATTGCACCGGAGGTATCTGCTCACGGTATTGCATAATCCTTAAATACAACATATTTGTAAGGGCTGTCTTTTTAACTAAAGACAGCCCTCTATTTTGTAATCATACTATCCGCATTCAGAATAGGAAGATAAACAGCATCTCAACAAAACTTTTTCATGCAAGCATGAAAGTTCTGCGTTCGCTTTGCATTATCTTTGCAAAAACATGCATGATATGGAGAAAATCGACGAATACAAAAACACCCTTGCAATGCCTCTTTGCAAACTATCAATAGATAAGTTGGTGCAGGAAATATGCCTGCATCCGGAATACCTTAAAGATATATACCAATTGATTTCCGATGATAAAATCGTCGTTTCATGGCGGGCTATATGGGCATGTGAGAAAGTAAGTGAGAAGCATCCCGGCTGGTTTGTTCCATTGCTGGATGATATTATTCAGCGATTATTGGTCTGCCAACATGATGGTTCCAAACGGTTGTTGCTGTCTATATTATATAATGTACCTGCATCTGATCCTGTCTCTGTCGATTTGCTAAATTATTGTCTGGATCACATGTTGGCTCCACAAGAAAGTATCGGTGTGCAGGCATTATCTATCAGAATGGCTTACCAGCTTTGCAAGTCTGAGCCGGAACTTTTGAAAGAACTGCAACTCATATTAGAGAATGCAGATACCGAATATTACTCCACAGGCGTTAAGACTACCATACGGAATATCCTGAAAAAGATAAATAAATAATTGAGGTTTCGCAAGTTATGATATTTAGGAGTTAAAATCAGCTATAAAACAAATTAAATCCAATAACTATAACAAGCAATGTCATGATGCAAAACTAGCAATCTTGTAATGCGGAATATTGCTTAGTTTTGCATCATGACATTGCTTGTTATGTTCCGTTTAAGGCTTCTGGGTGGGTTACCGTATTATTTTTCGCAGACTATTCTTGAAAAAGTATAACAATATTAAGACCAATAAAAGCCTTATTAGGGGTCAAAATAGGTTCAGGGTCACTTATAACCCCATTTATAGGCCATTTTTATTTATATCAGCCAATATAATGCTAATATACAGACAGTTGACTTTTTTAGACTTTTGCAAAAAACGTATTTCAGTAGATTTGGAATATTGCAATCTGAACAAACCTTAAATAGATAAATATTTAATACAAAAAGTAAAACAATAAAGCGGAAGTGATAAAGAGTGAATAATAAAATCTTTATTCCTTAGTAGTTTAGCACTATTATAGTATGTTTTATTTACATCCATTTTAAATATCTTATTCATTTAAGCAGGAATTGGGGGTATAAGTGACCCTGAACCTATTTTGACCCCTAAACAGTACACTTTTTGTTTTTTTTTTGAGGCATAAAAGATTGATATACAATCATTAATCGTCAGAGAATCATTTTGTCCATGAGTTCACTTCATACACGCTGTTTTAGAAGAAAGTAAGAACCGTCTTTCTGATTGTCAAAAGAAAAAGCGCAACATGCGTTCGCGGATAATTTATCACTTCAGCAAAAGTTAAGAAGTTAAGTTTCGTAAGTACTGTTTTCCACTCCAAATTTACAGGTAGTGTACCCTAAATTATTTTTCTGTAATCCCCATCACTTTTCTTCTTAAACCCATTGCTTAGCAGCACCTTTATTGAAGCCACATTTTCTTCGGAAGGGTCCGCCGCTATTTCACGTCCTCCCAATTCAATGATCTTTTCTTCCAACTTCCTGATAATCATTTTACCAATACCTCTATTCAGATACTCTTCTTCGCCAATCAAATATCCGATCTCGTACGTATGATTCTTTTCAGATATGTCTCCATACAAACTCTCAAAGTCGTGCCCTTCTTCCTCCAAGTCTTTCAAGAAAAAGCAATCAGCATAAAGACAATATCCGATCTTCTTATCCTTATAGTAAACAATAAAATGTTTCATAAAGTCATATTTACCATCTCTATTATTGACTTCGTCCAACCAAGCCTCCTTCTGTTCTTCCCCATCCGGACATAGCCATTTGTAAATATAATCTTTTCTCAACCATCTATCAAACCACAATATATCTTCGCCAAGCAGAGGCTTTAATACTATTTCGTCTGTATCAATCATAAATTCATGTATGTCATTTCATGTTTATTCAACCCAATTTCCTTTCACATCAATAAAGAACGTTTCACCGTTCAGCTTCACCTTTGCTTTGCCATCTTTATTAAAATAGCGGGCGTCATCATATATAAAAGAAATAACTTCTTTCCCGTTTTATCTACATATCCCCACCAACCATTCTGCCGAACTAATGCCAATCCTACAGAAAAAGCATGGGCATAGTCATAGATAAACGGCACGACTTCTTCGCCTGTTGCAGTATCTAAAAAGCCCCATCTACCATTGTATTCCGTTGGCACTAATTTTTGTACTTTCATTTTTTGAGTATCCATAATAGTATAATCCGTTATTGAATTGATAAATAAGAAATAGTTCAAGCCTGCTTTCTGCTGTAAAGATAGGAATTAAATTGAGACTGAGCGCAGAACTCAGTAATAAGGCTGATGAATAGCAGTTTATCCAAGAAAAGGAAGAAGCTGAAATAGAATAACTTATTAAAATTTGGCACGCCATTGTGAATAAACTATATTTGTACATTCATTATAAGTACTATAATTATGCAAGATTTTGTAAACGGACGCTGTGGTTGGTGCGGAACTGACGAACTGTATGTGAAATACCATGATCAAGAGTGGGGAAATTTAGTGACCGACGACAAGACACTGTTTGAGTTTCTTGTGCTGGAGAGCGCCCAGGCCGGATTAAGTTGGATAACCATCCTCAAAAAACGTGAGGGATATCGCAAAGCCTTTTGTGATTTCGATGCCGAACAAGTAGCACAAATGACCGATGAAGATGTCGAGCGGCTGATGCATTTTGATGGTATCGTGAAGAATCGTCTGAAAATCAAATCTACCATCACAAATGCAAGGCTATTCCTCGCCATACAAAAGGAGTTCGGCAGTTTCTATGAATATACACTGTCGTTCTTTCCTGATAGAAAACCGATTATCAATACCTTTCAATCCTTGAGTGAGATTCCGGTATCATCTCCCGAATCTGATGCCATGAGCAAGGATATGAAAAAACGAGGATTCAAGTTCTTCGGATCTACGATCTGCTACGCCCATTTGCAGGCTGCGGGATTCGTCAACGATCATCTGGCGGACTGTATCTGTCGAAAAGGATAAATGACAGTATAACTTCATACAAAGTAAAAGGCGGTATTTCCTCGCATGGATTTACCGCCTTTCCGTTGAAATATATGAAGTTTAGTTTTTGAGTTCGCTTATAGAACCAAGTATCATTTTACTTCTTTATTCCCAAAATACTTCTTGCTTTCTCTTCACTGGAGATAAAATCGAGTGCATTGATTATCTCGTCATAATTCTCCCGGTCGGAGATATTCGGAGCTATAATTTTCAGAACTTCCAGTTTGTCGTCATCAAACCGATATATCGACATCATCCGCACACACTGTTTGCAACTCAATCCTCTGTTACCGATTCCGGCTTCCAATAATTCCAGTTGGTCGTCCTTGAAAGGTTTGCTCTTCACTTTGTTGTAAAGCGACTGGAAATCCCTCTCATTCATCCCTCTTCCACCACTAACGTGCGGACGGGAGGAAGCAGTTCCATCACCTACTTCAATAGCAGGATATACAGCAACAGGCGGATGAGGAGCTGTGTTAAAAGAATTCATCCCTACAACACGCCCGTTTACGAAATCTATGACAATCGATGTAGTCACAGTAGATAAATTGCCACCGGCAACAAGTTTCACATACTCCCACTGCTCTGTTTCTTGGTCAAAACGGCGATATTGTGGTTTTCCAAGTATGGAAGAAACTTCTTTTTGGGTCATCCCTTTTTGGACACTCATCATGATGTCTTTACTCGATCCGATAATGCTGGCGCAGCTATTTATGCCAATCATAAATGCCAGTAGTGCTAATGTCAGTTTTATTGTTTTCATTGCATATATTGTTTTTTACTTTTTATGTTGCTACAAATATAAGTGGAGAAAAACATATAATATTATCTTTTTCCCTATTATTTAGGAGGATTTCCCTATTCATATATAGAGTTATGGATTTCAATAAAAAAGATAAAGCTATGGAGGGAAACATCTTTTTCCTATCTTTGTCACATAATGTGACGAGTAATTCACCTCCATAGTAATTGGAATGCTCTAAAAATTAGTAGATTGCAATATATGAAAACAGAATTGGAAAAGTGCTTAGCCGGAGAGCTGTTTAACGGTGGTGACAAAGTATTGGCAGATATGACGCTGAATGCTAAAAGATTATTGAAACAGCTAAATGAAACGGATTATGCCGACACGGAACAGAGAAAGCGAATCTTTCATGATTTGTTTGGCAAAATGGGAGAACATGTCCATATTGATATTGATTTCCATTGTGAATACGGGAAGCATATTTTCATCGGTGATCAGGTTATCATCAATATGAACTGTACGTTTGTAGACAATAACATCATTGAGATAGGCGACAATGTGTTGATAGCGTCCAATGTACAGATATACACCGCCACCCACTCTACCAAATTGCAAGAAAGAGTCGTAGCGGATTGGGAAGCAGGAGAAGGTATTTGCAAAACCTATGCACTCCCCGTAAGAATAAATGATGGAGCGTGGATTGGTGGTGGTGCGATAATCCTACCAGGAGTGACAATTGGAAAAAACAGTGTCATAGGTGCCGGCAGTATAGTAACTCGCTCTATTCCTGACAACTGTGTAGCCGTAGGAAATCCTTGCAGGGTGATTAAACAAATTGATAATGAAGTAGTTTAACAGAACTATCACAATGTATCATTGATCTGTATTCCTCAAAGTATTTAAGCTATACTTTGAGGAATATTTTTTTGTGAAGACCTGATTTTAGAATCATTTCAATGCCTTACCATCCGAAAAAGCCTTACCCACCTTTTCGCCCACCTTCAGATAATCATTGTTGAACGGATCGAAGATGATAGGAGCTACTTTGGAAGCATCTACTTTCCCGTTTTCATCAAGTACACGCTCGTCTACACTCACATTTACGATCTCTCCACGCAAGATGCAGGTTTCGGGATTATAATCTTTCAGTTTGCACTCCATCGCTACGGACAGTTCGTCAATCAACGGAGCGTCCACGAACTCCGAACGGGTGGCATGGAAGCCTGCACGGGCGAATTTATCCGTTACCTTATTGCCGGAAACGATACCTACATAATCGCATGCAACAACCTGCCCCACTTCCGCCATACTTACTGTAAATGCTTTGCGCTTCAGGATATTCGCAGTGGTCTTGTGTCCTTCGCTGATGCAAATACTGATCTCTTTCATTTCACTGATACCACCCCAAGCCGCATTCATAGCGTTGGGGAGTCCATTTTCATCATAAGCAGCGATGATAAACACCGGCTGCGGATAGGAAAAGGGTTTTGCTCCGTAATTCTTTCTCATACTAATTTATTTTTGAGTCCATTGTTTAATGTCTTCTTTGGTTGCACCGTTCAGCAGTTTGCCTTTCTGCCACTTCAAATTGGAATAAGTTTTCTGCAATTCCTTTTCGGAATTGGAGATACTGCTTCCGCCCGACGTGGCAAACAGAATCACTGTCTTACCTGAAAAATCACCACTTTCTATAAAAGTATTAATGATTCTCGGAGCTAAATTCCACCAGATGGGAAAACCAATATAAATAGTATCATAGTCCGCCAGGTTTTCCGCTTTGGAGCTTAAGGCAGGACGTGATTTAGCATCCGCCATCTCCACACTGCTGCGTGAGGACTTGTCGTGCCAATCCAGATCAGCAGAGGTGTACTTCTTCGCAGGCTGTATTTCGTAGAGAGTACCACTTGTGACTTCAGCAACGACCTTGGCTGCTTTTTCTGTTGTTCCCGTTGCCGAGAAATAGGCAACCAATGTCTTAGAACTTTGTTTCTGTGCGATTGCGGTCAAACATAACGCCATAATCGCTACCATAAAGAATGTAAGTCTTTTCATATGATATATTATTTAGTTCAAACATAGATTACTTTTCCGTAGCAAACGCTTCGATTCGGGAAGCATATTGCAATGATACAAAATTACGGAGTATTATCCAGTATGCAGGTATATAAATTACGGAATATATAACCAATATTACGGATGTATCTCCTTTTGACATACTTTATACCCCCTATTATTGGATTGTAACTATTTTGTAGTTACATTTGCTAAACTTATAAATGAATGGGAACAAAAGAAAAACTTATCGAACGTTTCAAGTCGTTACCAGCAAATTTTACATTTGAAGAAATGGAACGCTTGTTGTCGATATTTGGTTATGAAAAATCGAATAAAGGTAAAACTTCCGGTTTGAGAGTTATCTTTAAGAATGGAGACAAACGCCCTATAATGATTCACAAACCTCATCCCGGCAACCTTATCAAAGGGTATGCAATGAAACAAGTATTAAATGATTTGATGGATGCAGGTTTTATAAAATGAAGAAAGGAGTATTATTATGAATACATTAAGGTACAAAGGTTTCATTGGGTCTGTCAACTTCAGTGAAGAAGACAGCGTTTTTTTCGGTAAAATAGAAGGAATAAATGGAATGGTTAATTTCGAAGGACAGAGTGTTCAAGAACTGACAGAAGCATTTCATGGAGCAGTCGATGATTATCTGGCTTATTGTGAAGAAGAAGGGGTACAACCGCACAAAAGCTATTCAGGATCATTAAATGTTCGTCTGACTCCTGAGATACATAGCCATATCGCAATGCTGGCACAGCGTGCAGGTATCTCTATCAATGCTTTCATCAAACAAGCACTGGAGAAGCAAATTACAGCTATGTTATAGAATAGAAATTCATTCTATTATAATCACTATATTTGTCATTGCGCATGCTCGGGCGGATTGAAGATGCCGAAGACGCAAAGCAAGACATTCTGATAAAGGTCATCACAAGCCTTTCTTCTTATAAAGGAAAAAGTTTATTTTCGACATGGGTGTATAAAATAGCCGTAAACCATTTAATCAATGAGAAGAATAAAGACTTCGCAAATCATCCTTTGTCTTTTGAAATCTTCGGGAGTGATATAGACAGATATGTCGCCTCTTCAGTTGACCAAACGAATCTGGCTGAGAAAAAGATTTTCTCGGAAGAGCTGAAACTGTCATGCACCAACGTTTTGCTTCAATGCTTAAATCCATTTGACAGGTTAATCTTCATTCTGGGAACCATGTTTGATGTAGACAGCCGGCTGGGAAGTGAGATTACAGGATTGTCGGCTGACAACTTCAGGCAACGGCTGTCACGCTCCAGAAAAGTAATGAGTTCTTTCCTGTCAGAATATTGCGAGCACGCAGGAGGCAAGAAATGTAACTGTATGAACCGGGTAAATTATGCCCTCAGCCAACATCGTATCGATCCTGCCCTGCCTTACTCATCATCATTGGTACCGGAGAGAATCTCCACATCGAAGTCTGCCATGGAAAACATTGATGCCGCGACAGCTCTGTATTCAAACTTACTCAGACACTCTTCTAAACAGCAAGCCAAAGAATATCTTTTCAATCTGCTTAAAACAGATGATTTTTCATCACTAACTAAATAATATCTGACATGGACAAATTATTTTTCTCGGCAATTATCGGATTGATTGCCGGAGTCATAGACATCATTCCTATGATTATGCAGAAACTTCCCCGCTACTCCACCGTTTTGGCGTTTTTCCATTACTTCTTTGTTTCAATCATTATTCTCAATGTAGACATACCTCATATTCCCTGGTGGCTGGAAGGAGGTGTTGTAGGCTTGGCACTAACTATCCCGATGCTTATTCAAGTAGGACATTCGGATAAGAAATCTTTGCCAATAATAGCATTCAATGCTGTAATATTGGGAACATTGGTTGGACTTGCTGGACACTATATTTCAGTTTCCTAAATCCACACAGAGCAATGTAGGATTTGAGTCATCCTCCTCATTAGCTAAACCATATTGAGCCAATTTATCAATAGAAAGCAATGTATATGCCTTGTTGTTCCGGATAAGGGAAACGGGAGTATTTACAATTGCTTTCTCATTATAAGGCATGACATATCCTTTTTCCGAATGAGTCAACAATTCCCCGCTATTTGTATCCCATAGTGTATAATGCCTGCTCTCATTCCAGAAGAAATCATAAAACAACAGGTCATTCACCAATAAAGCATTTTCCGCTTTGATGCAATACTTCCCTTCCGTAAGCATACGTTCAAGATCGCCATTCAAATCTGTCGGCATCTTTAGTTTGCCCTGATTGATGGCCACAGCGGGAATGAGTTTTTCCTTTCTGCTGGCATACAGCGTATCATTAATCACAATACACACTTGGTCGTTTCCGTCTCTGAATCTGGGCACGATGTAGCCACCCGAAAAGCCCGTCACCGATTCAACATCGAAAGGAAAGAAAGATTGTTTCATGTTCCAGTCCTTATCAAAGAAGGCTACTAAGTGCGATTTCTGATATTCTCTTTTGTAGGTTCCCCAATATCCGTTGGATACACCAATAAAGTTGGATATACTATCTTTGGGGTATTCGCTGACGAAAGTCCCGTCCGGCTTATATAATTTAGTCTTATTAGGAGTAGCAACATAAATCAACTCTTTTTCTTCATCAAAAAAGCGGGAAAAGATGTCGGCATATTCTTCAGGTCCATTTCCTTTCCTGTCCATCACAGAAAGAAAAGAACCGTTTTCGGCATTAAAGAAATAAAAACTCGTCTTATCTCCGATAACTATGTACTTTGGAGTCACATTAAGCAGGTACGCATTAGCACTCAACAGGCATTTATCATTCGTTTCCAACCGGATCGTTTTCGGATTTTTGAAAAGAGATTGATATTGTGCCGAAGTGTAGTCCGCATCAAAGTGTTCGACGCCTTTATCAATACTGACTGTAGAAACCTGATCATGTGAACCTTTTTCTCCGGAACAAGCCGTGAGAAGAAAAAGAGAGATGCTGAGAAAGGAAATACAAGAGTGTCGCATATTGTTTTTTGTTATGTTGTAAGTTGGGCAAATTTATAAAAAAAAAACGAATATACAAGATGTTATCTCAGAAAAATGAGAAGAATAAAAAAAGAAAAAATAAAAGTCGGAAAAACCAACCCAAATACTTGACTTCGCCTTTCTGATGTAGTATCTTTGTAGAGCTTTAAAAAACTGAATTTTAATATTAAACCTAAAACCTTAGCAAATGGCAAAACTGATTCTTTCTTTCTCCGAATTGGCCGGTATGTATTTCCCCGGTTGTTCCACTCCGAAAAATGCAGTAAGATCTTTACAACGAAGCATTAAAAGGTGTACAAATCTGGCGACTGCTTTAGTTGAAACGGGCTATCAGCCTTATAATCATCGTTGGCTCTCTCCCAAGCAATACGGGCTGATAATAGAGAATCTGGGTGATCCATTCCCGGAATAATAATAGACAATAAATAGGAAAGGCGGTTGTTCTTCATAAGAATCACCGCCTTTTTTGTTGATATTTATCAAGTTTAGGCCTAAAAGAGGCTTTTTACGTTTTTAATAAACGTTGAGCACATTCTTTAAAAACGTTCCCGTTATTCTTAAAAAACGAATAACAGGAAGCTGAACAAGGCAGAAAAACGCCTATAATTTGTCTATATTTGAGACTATGATATATTCTATTTTACTTAGCATAAACGAACTTTACATTTTTACAATACCTGACATATAGCATGAACTGATAATCAAAAAACGACTTTAAATTCTACGATAAACTTCATCAAATGGTACTCTGCACCGTTCTCCCCAGATTCCTTTATTTCCGTCCCGTATTTCACAGGGGATAACCATATTTATTTCAGCACCATGAGGCAATTTCAGTATCCTTTTTAGCCGACGGCTATCTAAACCTTCCAGAGGACAAGTGTCATACCCTTCGTTTGCCATAGCAATCATAAACGTTTGGGCAGCGAGTGCACAAGATTTATGGGCAGTCACGCGCATATCATTTTCGGAGACTTCGAGCATCATCGGGCGGAAAATGCTGATGATATTAACCAGTAGTTTTCTGAATAATCCCAAAATTCCAAAGAAACGGGCATAAACAAACGGCATCAATTTGCCATAGTATAATTCCCGGTCTTTGATGCGTTTGGCCTGACGTTCTTTCGGACTGTAACGCCGGATATTCTCCCGCTCGAAGTCAAGTACAAACCGCGCATGTTTCCTGTACCAATCACGCCGCACCACGAAAACGACTATTTGTGAAGCTGTAGAAGTGGCTTTCTGATCGAGACAAGCTCTTGAAACCTTTGCCAGTAATTCGGGCTGAGTGATATGATAGAACTCCCACAACTGCATATCCGAGCTGTTGGGAGCTAATGTTGCCAATTCCAGACAATGTTTTATTCGTTCCGGATCTATCAGTTTTGTTCTGTCATACGCTCGCACAGAGCGACGATAATGGAGGACTTCGTCTAAATTCATAATGCTGTAAAATGTTATAATACTATTATACTTTTCCTTAGAGCTAAAAAACTTCAGGATACCCATAGAATTAATTCTATAGTA
Source organism: Bacteroides intestinalis DSM 17393 (assembly GCF_000172175.1). NCBI lineage: Bacteria > Pseudomonadati > Bacteroidota > Bacteroidia > Bacteroidales > Bacteroidaceae > Bacteroides > Bacteroides intestinalis. Next base: position 196,468 of record NZ_ABJL02000008.1, read on the forward strand.
TAAGATTAAAAACATCTCCATAAGCTAATTGTTCCTCAACTAACCAGACTTTTCGTGTAATCAGAATATCGATGTGCTGTATATCACTAATTCGTGATGCTTTCCAAAACCGGTTTATTGTCCCGTTATGAATTTGGTTATTTTTCACCATTGTGTGAATGGCCGAAACAGACTATTTTTGCAAAAAATTAATCATTCATAATCTATTAAGCAATGAAAAGTAATACTATTTGTCAAGTAATTCTTGCAGGAAGCATCATATTGGCTTCTTGCCAATCTAACAATTCTGCTAAGCAAGATGAGTCTCAACAAACAATGAACGAAACAGTTATGAACAAAGTTACAGATTGCAAAATCAGTGCGGGAAACATCACTTTCACTAATGCCATCAATGGAGCTGAAAATTGCGTGAAACTGCTTGATGATGGCGCATTGGAATTCCATTGTGCCGGAGGACTGGATTTCTTCAGTGACCCGAATGGAAAACTGTCAAATACAACGCTTCCTATTCTGCTTGTCCCCGTTGAGAACACGAAACCTTTTACGTTAATAGCCAAGGTTACTCCGGAATTCACAACGGAGGGATTGTATAATGCAGCTGACCTTTTTGTATATTCTTGTGATTCACTCTGGCAGAAACTGGCATTTGAACAGGATGAATACGGTAACCACCGTATTGTTACAGTAAGAACACAAGGAACATCCGATGATAATAATCATGATAAATTAGATGTTTCATCTGTTTACTTGAAGATTTCATCTGATACAAAAACCATTGCCAGCTATTATTCCATCGACAAGAAAAGATGGAACATGGTTCGTCTATACAAGAATTGTTATCCAAAGAACATCTATTTGGGCATCAGTAGCCAGTGTCCTCAAAAAGGCAGCTGCACAAGTCGTTTTGAAGAAATTTCTTTGTCTCACGATAATGTTAGCGATTTCCGCTTGGGAGAATAAACCATTATATATTGAAAGTGTAATTTTGCGGAATCCTACCTTTCTCAATATACTTGTTATTTCTTCCTCCGAATAATACCTTTCCCAAATGATGAAATGTTTGGCTGTGTCTTCAAGTATCAGGTTATATTGATATGCAAAAACTTTGTTCTCCGGATAATGGAATGTTTGGCTTAGAAGTAAATATTCACTTTCATTCCAGAACCCACCGCAAGGGGCATATTTCCAATCCCGGCTTTCCTGTCTGTCATCAATAATCCCTTCCGAGAAAACATCAAAAATGAGAATACCTCCATCAGTCAGCGAAAGATATATATTGTCCAGCAATTGGTCGCGATCACTATCCGGATGGGTTCCCATATCACAATAGATCATGGTGATTGCATCGTACTTACCCATAGGATAATTATTGATGTAGTCACCCAAAATATAGTTGATTTCCTCCCGTTTTCCAATGGCATATTCTATAGAAGCTTTATTAAAATCAATGCCCGTCACCATATAATCCTTATCTGCTAAAAGCGATGTGTACAGTCCCGGACCGCAACCTAAATCAAGCAAATGACTTTGGGGCTTTGTGTGCTGGAGTATGAAATCCACTATCTTCAGAACTGATTCCCGCTTTCGGCTGGCACCATCAGATTGCGGATCAAGGTGATCTTTTAATATCTGCTGCTGAATATACGGGTCGGTCCAAATGTTATGAGCGGACTTTTCAAATAAAACAGGTTTATGATCTATGATTCTCATGCTTTCTTGTAGATAGTTCTTTCATATTATTCATTAATAGCTCATTGGCAAACAAAAATCTGTTTTTCCGAATAATCACAAAATGCTTCTTCTTCAAAACTGCCAAACTTATGAAGAATTTCAAAACCGTTCCATTCCAGGTATGAATCTAACTCTTGAGGAAAGAATAGCCTCATATCCAAATTTTGAACAGAATCAAACTCACCATTAATGAAATAGTGCCATTCTATGCGATTTATCTGAGTTTTGCTCTCGTATCGCATCATCTGCTTTATCAATACTTCTCTCCCATCTTTGGTGGTATATTCAGCAATTTCTATTGGCTCTTTTTCATGTTCTACAATGTATTGGATATTGGGATTAAAACAATCTAACAAAAATATGCCTCCTGCTTTGAGATGATTTTTAACCACACGTAATGCTTTAAACAAATCTTCATTTTGATATAAATGATGGATCGAATTGAAAGGAATAAAGACAAGGTCATATTTCTTCTTTAAATCGAGAATTCTGATGTCAGCCTCAATAAATTCTATTTCTAATCCTGCTCCGGCAGCTTTTACTTTCGCTTGTTCAAGCATAGAAGCAGTGTAGTCTACCCCGCTGATATCATATCCTTCCTGTGCTATCGGAATAGTAAGTCTGCCTGTACCGCAACAAAGTTCAAGTATACAGGCAGACTTGTTTTTAGGCAGCCATCGCTTGTAAAATAGCAAATCATCTATATGGGTATTCATTCCATCATAAATATTCGCATCATAAATTAAATCCCCAACTTTATAATTGCTATTCATCTGATTCTTCAATATCTGGTGAGTACTAGTATTTACTGTTAAACATACAAAGGTAGTACTATTTATCGTGTTTTTTCCTATCTTTGCAGATATTCTTAAGAGAACTACAGATGTATTACAATAACCTGTTTACTACAAACAATCCCCCGGTAGCAGTCTAAAAGCTGAGCAACCGGATTCCATTTATATCATTTTCCTACCTTTCAAGGGTATTGGAATAGAAGGATTATACCTATTCCTTATTCAAGGTTGTTCAGCCAAATCTTTTGGTTTTATTAATATAAAAACAACTTTGAAATGAAAAATCTGAAATATATTTTCATGGTTCTGCTCGGTGGAACCATGTATGGTACGATGTCTTCCTTTGTGAAACTATCGTACACAAAAGGCTTCAATGCCGCTGAAATATCTTTTTGGCAGGCTTTTATCGCCGCCTTATTACTTGCAATATATGCTTTTTTCACAAGAAAGAATATCAAGGGTAAGTTGACCTTCGGCAATTTTATATTCTTACTTTTTACAGGCAGTGCTATCGGACTAACAAATTTCTTTTATTATGAATCCGTAAGTTACATCTCGGCATCATTGGCTATCGTCATCCTTATGCAGTTCACATGGTTCAGCCTGTTGTTGGAATGGCTTATATTTAAAAGCAAACCGTCCAAACCTGAATTGATTACTGTTTCATTTATCTTGGTCGGAACGATAATGGCTGGAAATATCCTTGGGGCAAAAGCATGGGAGTTTTCGATGAAAGGCGTCCTGTTTGCATTAAGCTCTTCACTCACTTATACCGTGTATATCATAGCCAACAGTCGGGTTAGCAAGAGTGTTCGTTGGCAAACTAAAAGCATGGTTATAATGATGGGATCTTCATTGTGTCTATTTTCAATAAACAGTGAAATAATTCTGTCAAGTGATTATCTAAATGACAAATTCTTCTGTTGGGCTATATTTCTTGCCGTTGTGGGTACGACTGTTCCGACAGCCTTGTTTGCCTCCGGCATTTCAAAGATTGGTGTCGGTATCAGTTCTATACTAATGACTGTAGAGCTTCCCGTTGCCATTATTTGTGCAAGAATAGTGTTGAAAGAGCAAATAGGTTCCCTGCAAATTGTTGGAATAGTGATTATGCTTGCATCTATTTGCATAATGAATTATTATAAAGTTTATAAATCTAAAAGGTGAATATATAGGTTTTACGATAAAAAGATAAAAAAAGAATCGCACGGTATTTGGGGTAAAGTATTGGTTCTTATTTAGATAGAAATGTATATTAATATTTTCCTCCGAATTATTTGTTTAAAGGTACCGAAAGGGGACAATCTCCCTTGTGCCGTATAGTACCTTTGCAAAGTCATCTGAAACAAATGACAACAGTAAACCTTATTTTTTCAACCTATTAAACTTTAATTATTATGGCTTTAGAGTATGTAGTGACCAAGAGAGTGTTTGGCTTTGACGACACAAAGACTGAGAAGTATGTAGCAAAATCTGTACGTTCGGGACAGATGAGTTTTAGTAAAACGTGTGCAAAGGTCAGTCGACTTTGCGGAGTCCATCGAAAAGTGGTAGACTTGGTAGTCAGCGGTCTGGTTGATATGATGGCGGAGGATATTGATGACGGAAAGAGCGTTCAATTGGGAGAGTTCGGCATCTTTCGCCCCACCATTAAGGCCAAAAGTGCGGATACCGCAGAAGGTGTTACGGCAAGCAATATAGTACGTAAGCGTATTGTTTTTACTCCGGGAAAGATTTTCCAACGTACTTTGGGAGAAATGAGCGTAACCCGCGCCATTCCCATCGATACAGATTATACGGATGGAAGCAGTTCCGGTGGTAACGGTAGCGGCGGTAGCCAAGGAGGTGACGGTGGTATAGAGGATGATCCGTTAGGATAATGCCAAATTAAGGAGATGTGTCAAAACTAAGGCACATCTCCTTTTTTTATATTTAAATGTTTTTTTTCTCTATGCGACTCTTTTTTCACTAATTTGGTAATACGCGGCTATATTCCTCGTATATTGCGTCATAATTGTTCTGATAAGAATACATATAATGCGTGCAGTCCCTCCCTTTCCTGCTTTTAGTAGTTTAGCACACATTTTTTTGATATTAAAAGCTATAGCAAAGAAAGCAAAGTCCATCGTAACCTTGTCTTCTCCTTTATGTCTGAACCGGCGGTATGCCATGTTGTATTTCATTTGTCCAAACACAGCTTCCGGTTCTATACACCTCCTGCCTCTATGCTTGATACCTTCCTCTGAGAGCAATTTTTCCCGTGCCTGCCGTTTGTATTGGTTTAACCGGTGATTGACTTCTATAATACGATTTCCCTGGGCTTTAAAGCAACTGCCACGCAAAGGACAACCCTCGCAATTTTGTGCTTTATAACGTGCACTTTCGGTGATGTATCCGCTTGCAGTTTTGTCACGTCTGGTCCCTATACGGTTCATGCGCTGCCCCATAGGGCAAACGTAATAATCCTCTTCTGTATTGTAATGGAGACTTTCCGCATGGAACGGATTGGGAGTATAACGGGGACGCTGTTCTTTATGGAAGAAGTTATACTTGACAAAGGCTTCTATCCCGTTCTCCTGCATGAACCGGTAATTTTCTTCTGAGCCGTAACCGGAGTCTGCCACCCCGACAGCGGGTAAGCGGTTATAGCGATGTTGGAAGGAGTGGAAGAAAGGAATGAGCGTCAGTGTATCGGTAGGGTTGGGAAACAGTCGGAAGTCTATGAGAAATTGTTTTTCAGTACCTATTTGCAAATTATATCCGGGCTGGTCTGCCCGTCTCATGGCGTCTCTTTCATACGCATGAATGTGGCATCAGGATCAGTCTTGGAATAGGAATTACGTTCTCCAAGAGTGTCAAGATGATTGTCGTATTCCATCAGCTTGTCACGATACCCTTCAAGTTCCTTGAGCTGTTTCTTCTTTTCGCGCAGGGCTTTCTTTTGTTCCTTATCCTTTGTCGCAGGCTGGTGTTCTAGGACTTCTTTAAGTTCATCCACTATGTCAGAGAGCATGGCGGGAGTGAATTGGGCGGGTGTGTCTTTTACGGAGTTCTCTTGTGCAATGGCTTCGTCCACCTGTTCCAGAAGGATACGAATCTTGTCCAGCAACTTCGTGCGGTGCTTTTCAACACTCTTGCGCCAGACAAAAGTATATTTGTTGGCTTTGGATTCAATCTTAGTGCCGTCGATATACTCCACCTCAAGACTGATGAAACCTTTGTCGGCAAGGACAAGAACTAACTGGGTGAATACATTATTTATCTCCTCCTTTACACGGTTACGAAAACGATTGATGGTGATAAAATCCGGATGCTCATTACCGGCAAGCCAGATATAATGAATGTCACGCAAGAGAAGCTTCTCTATTTTACGGCACGAATAGATATTATTCATGTAGGCGTAGATAATTACCTTAAGCATCATTTTAGGATGATAAGGACAGCGGCCGGTTTCTTTATAAAGTTTATTGAAACCTTCAAGATGGAGAGTATCAACAACTGTGTTAACTATGCGAACCGGGTCGTTCGACGCAATGTTTTCATCAATTCTTTGAGGAAAAAGAACGGTTTGGTTGGGAATGTAAGGACGAAAATGTAACTTTGCCATAACGAAATACTTTATGCCTAAAGATACAAAAACTTTGGGGAATAGCAAAGCCCGGGCTTGCGAAAGTCTGGGCTTTGTGCATAAAAAAGGTTGTGCCAGAGTTTTGACACATTTACTTTTTTGTTTCTATACCTATTTATATGGATAATATCTCTTATTTTTGCACATATTATAACTATAAATAGGTAATATGGAAACATCAAAAGTCTACTACACAGACCTGCGTACCTCTCCTACTTCCAATCTTCTGGATAAGATGGAGCGCCTGGTAAAGCGGGCAGGTATTGAACAACTACCCTTAAAAGACAGTTTTGTCGCTATCAAGATTCACTTCGGTGAACCGGGAAACCTTGCTTATCTTCGCCCGAACTATGCGGCTCGCATGGCAAATCTATTGCGGAACAATGGTGCGAAACCTTTCTTGACGGACTGTAACACACTATATTCAGGCCGTCGTGCCAATGCCGTCGATCATCTGCAAAGTGCAATGGAAAATGGTTATAATCCTATATCCGCCCAATGTCAGGTCATCATCGGAGATGGTTTGAAAGGTACGGATTGCCGGGAAATTCCCTTAAACGGTGAATATTGTGCCGCCCCTAAGATTGGCACTGCCATAGCCGATGCGGATATCATCATCAGCATGAACCACTTTAAGGGACACGAACAAGCCGGCTTTGGCGGAGCTTTAAAGAATCTGGGCATGGGTTGTGCCAGCGTAGCCGGAAAACTGGAACTGCATTCGGCCTCTCAACCCAAAATAGATACAGAAAATTGCATCGGCTGCAATATCTGCGTGAAGCACTGTGCACACGACGCCGTACATCTGAATGCAGGACGCAAAGCGGAAATAGATTATGCGAAATGCGTAGGTTGCGGACAGTGTGTCGCTTTGTGCCAGTATGATGGCGCCATCATGGGCGACGAAGATACGTCCGAACGCTTAAACTACAAAATCGCCGAATATTCACTGGCCGTAGTGAAAGATAAGCCCAATTTCCACATCAGTTTTATAATGAATGTATCTCCGGAATGTGACTGTTGGAATCATAATGACGCCGCCATTGTCCCTGACCTTGGTATTCTGGCTTCTACAGACCCGGTGGCTCTGGATAAAGCATGCGCGGATATGGTCATCCAAGCTCCCATATTGCACACGGGTAACCGCCTTTCTGCCGGACATGAGCACGATGATTTGTGCGGTCATGACAAGTTCCACATGATGCACCCGGATACGGACTGGCTGGCTGGATTGCGCCATGCGGAAAAGATCGGATTGGGCAATATGCAATATGAATTGGTGAAGATTTAAACCTTTTCCGTCCAAAAGAGTCTTAATACAAACATACCGATACAAAACTTGTAAGGATTGGGACAAATCTTCAAACAAAATGAGCGTTCATCTCCTACTTTTGTATCTTGAAGAAACATAATAATAACAAATTAAAATCTAATCATTGAATAATGGAAACATCTGCTAAACTCTACTCTTTGTCGTTCAGTAACGTGAAGACCTATTTGTTTGCATTCTTATTTATTGCAGGAAATATAGCATTGCCGCAGCTTTGTCATCTGGTTCCCGCGGGTGGACCGACTTTGCTGCCTATCTATTTCTTTACACTGATTGCCGCCTATAAATTCGGTTTTCGTGTAGGACTGCTTACGGCTTTACTTTCTCCGGTGATTAATCATTTACTGTTTGGCATGCCCGCTGCTGCCGCATTGCCTGTGTTGCTTATAAAATCCGGTTTGCTTGCAGGAGCTGCTGCATTTGCCGCACGATATACAAAGAAAATATCCTTAGTTGCATTGCTTAGTGTGATTCTTGCTTACCAGGTGATAGGCACTGCTTTTGAATGGGCGATATGTGGTAACTTTTTCCTCGCTGTACAAGATTTCCGTATCGGTATTCCGGGTATGCTGATCCAGTGGTTCGGTGGTTACGCTCTGCTGAAAGCTATTTCCAAACTTTAATAATAGACTATCTCCCATAACAATATGGCAAAAACAATGGAAGAAGTGCTGGAACGCTTCCGCACAATTGAATTCCACGATGACTTTGATATGATCGTGGCTATTGCTAATGGCGGTATCGTTCCCGCAGGTATCATCAACCAGCGATTGCAAAAAGAAGTGCATCTGTTACGTATCAATTTACGGGATGAATACCAGCATCCGAAGTACGATGTACCCCAGTTGCTCGCTCCGGTTGACTTTGATTTTAAAGATAAAAGTATTTTATTGGTAGATGACCGTATTAAGACAGGATCTACCATTCGTCTGGCGTGCGAATTACTGAAGGAGGCACGTCTGATAAAAACATTCGCAGTCAATGGTACGGCAGATTATGCCTTGTTTGACGAGACGTGTTTTAAGTTCCCGTGGATACTATAAGTAATTAATAATTAGCAATTAATAATTTGAAAAGGACCTATGGATAGAAGGGATTTCTTAAAGACTCTGGCGGTAACGGGTGCGGTGGTGACCGTACAGCGTTCCGAAGCAATGGACATACTGGCGCAAAAGTTGACAAATGCTGGCGGTGGTAAGGTGGATCTGGTAGCTGTGATGGGTGGAGAACCGGAAGCGATGTTCCGGCGTGCTATCACAGAAATGGGTGGTATGAAGCAGTTTATCAAACCGGGACAAAAGGTAGTGGTTAAACCCAATATCGGTTGGGACAAAGTACCTGAACTGGCTGGTAATACAAATCCGAAGCTGGTTGCGGAAATTGTAAAGCAATGTCTTGCCGCAGGCGCCAAGGAGGTTACGGTATTTGATCATACCTGTGATGACTGGCAGAAGTGTTACAAAAACAGCGGCATTGAAGAAGCTGCCAAAGCTGCGGGTGCCAAGGTTATGCCGGCTCATCTGGAAAGCTACTACAAACCAGTCTCATTGCCCAAAGGTGTACGCATGAAAAGTGCCAAGGTACACGAAGCCATTCTGAATAGTGATGTATGGATCAATGTACCCATTCTGAAAAACCATGGAGGTGCCAATTTGACGATTTCCATGAAGAATCACATGGGTATTGTCTGGGATCGCGGTTTCTTCCATTCCAACGACTTACAACAATGTATTGCCGATATCTGTACAATGGATAAGAAAGCAGTGCTGAATGTAGTGGATGCCTATCGCATTTTGAAAACGAATGGCCCGCGCGGACGTTCTGCTTCGGATGTGGTATTGACCAAAGGATTATTTATTTCACAAGATATCGTGGCTGTAGATACAGCTGCCACCAAATTCTTTAACCAAGTTCGCGAAATGCCGCTTGAAAGCGTGGCTCACCTTGCTAACGGGCAGGCATTGAAAATTGGAACGATGGATTTGGATAAGTTGAATGTGAAGCGTATCAGGCTTTAATTCAGGCTATATAAAGTATACACACTTATGTTGAGAAAAGCACGTATTATACTGTCCGTTGTCATCTTCGGGCTGATAACTTTTTATTTTCTGGATTTTGCGGAAATATTGCCAAATAGTTTCCACAGACTGGCGCATATACAGTTTGTACCGGCATTGATGTCACTCAGTTTTATCATCCTGGTAGTACTGGTACTGATTACCTTGTTATTGGGACGTATCTATTGCTCTACAATTTGCCCAATGGGTATCTTTCAGGACATAGTGACCTGGATTTCTAAAAAAACGGCAAAGAAAAAGAAACGTTTCCGCTATTCGCCTGCCAAGAATATGCTGCGTTGGGGAGTATTGGGTGTAACAGCAATAGCTTTTCTTTTTGGATTTACGGTCATTTTAGGTCTGCTCGATCCTTACAGCGCTTTCGGACGTATGACGGTCAATGTGTTTAAACCCGTGTATATGTTAGGAAACAATTTGCTGGAAAGTATATTTTCAAGTTTCAATAACTATACCTTCTATCAGGTGGATGCTTCTCTCCTGAGTATCTCGTCCTTTATTATCGGACTGTTGACGTTTTTGGTAATTGGTTTTCTGGCATGGAAATACGGGCGTACCTGGTGCAACACAATATGCCCGGTAGGCACGTTACTCGGCTTTCTGAGCCGCTACTCACTGTTTAAAGTACGTATCGATGCAGAAAAATGCAATCATTGCGGATTGTGTGCCACTAAATGCAAAGCCTCATGTATCAATAGCCCGGAACAAACCATTGACTACAGCCGTTGCATAGATTGCTTTGATTGTTTGGGTGAGTGTCGCCAGAATGCACTTAGCTATACCATTTCCTTTAAAACCAAGAAACAGGTGACTGACGCTTCCAAACGCCGCTTTTTGCTTGCCGGGCTGACAACTGCCGCCGCAACTCCCAAAGTAATGGCGCAAGCTCAGAATGTAGCTGCGGCTGCAGCCGGAATGAAAAGTGATAAACGCCAGACACCTATAACGCCGCCGGGATCTGTCAGTCAGGAACATTTTCAGGCACATTGCACTTCGTGCCACCTGTGTGTCAGTAAATGTCCCTCTCATGTATTGAAACCTGCTTTTATGGAGTATGGTTTAGGAGGAATGATGCAGCCGACCGTCTTCTTTGAAAAAGGTTTCTGCAATTTTGATTGTACTGTATGCGGGGATGTCTGTCCCAATGGAGCTATCCTGCCACTGACGAAAGCGCAAAAACACCTAACACAGATGGGCAAAGTTGTTTTCATCAAAGAGAATTGCATCGTCTATCGGGACGGTACCAGTTGCGGGGCTTGTTCGGAGCATTGCCCTACGCAAGCTCTGTCTATGATTCCTTTCAAGGACGGGTTGACAATTCCTCATATTGATACGGAAATTTGTGTAGGTTGTGGCGGTTGTGAATACGTCTGCCCTGCCCGCCCTTTCCGCGCCGTATACATCGAAGGAAATGTCGTACAGCAAGATGCTAAACCCTTCACCGATAATCATCAGGAAGAAATTCAGGTAGATGATTTCGGCTTTTGATTGAATATTTTCCCGATTCCCACTGACGCCTGTCTTCGATTGTATAAATTGGGGGCAGGCGTTGCTTTTTCTCTATACTTAGCACATTTTTCTCCCTTTTTACTTTCAACCTACAATAAAATCACTAATTTCGTGGCGAACAAATATATGGTAGATTTTTTACATGGAGGCAACATCAAATAATTGGTTTACGAACAAATATCCTATAGGATATGCTTTGAGCGGTGGTTTTATCAAGGGTTTCGCGCATCTGGGCGTGATGCAGTCATTGTTGGAACATGACATCAAACCTAATATCCTTTCGGGAGTAAGCGCAGGGGCTTTGGCAGGTGTGTTTTATGCAGACGGTAACGAACCGCATAAAGTGCTGGATTATTTCTCCGGGCATAAATTCCAGGACCTGACCAAATTAGTCATACCGAAAGTGGGATTGTTTGAGTTAGGCGAATTTATTGATTTCCTGAAAACCAATTTGAAAGCAAAGACGATGGAAGAATTGCAAATACCTCTCATCATCACTGCAACCGACCTTGATCACGGACGTGTGGTGCATTTCCACAAAGGGAATATTGCCGAACGTGTGGCAGCTTCCTGCTGTATGCCTGTCCTCTTCTCTCCTGTAAAAATAGAAGGAACACATTATGTAGATGGTGGGGTATTTATGAACTTACCTGTATCTACCATCCGGCGTGTTTGCAGCAAAGTGGTGGCAGTAAATGTTAGTCCGCTACTGGCGCACAAATATAAGATGAATATTGTAAGTATTGCCATGCGTTCCTACCACTTCATGTTCCGTGCCAATACATTCCCTGAACGGGAAAAAGCGGACTTATTAATAGAACCGTATAACCTGGAGGGATACAGCAATACTGAACTGGAAAAAGCAGAAGAGATCTTTATGCAGGGATACAATGCCGCTAACACTCTTCTGGATCAGTTGAAAGCGGATCAGGGAACCATCTGGAAAGATGAAAATAATTATCAAATCATAAAATAAAAATAGAATGGGGAAAGATGAAAAAATGATTATCTATCAAGTGTTTACGCGCTTGTTTGGTAACAATCATAATCACTGCATCAATAACGGGAACATAACGGAAAACGGATGCGGTAAAATGGCGGACTTTACAGCCAAGGCACTCAATGAAATAAAGAAGTTGGGAGCCACCCATATTTGGTATACCGGTATCATAGAACATGCCACGCAAACGGATTATCGCCGTTACAACATACGTCCCGATCATCCGGCTATTGTTAAGGGAAAAGCAGGCTCTCCTTATGCCATCAAGGATTATTATGACGTGGATCCGGACTTGGCAAACGATGTACAGGAACGTATGAAGGAATTTGAAAATCTGGTACAACGTACTCATCGTAGCGGTCTGAAAGTCATTATTGATTTTGTTCCGAATCATGTTGCCCGCCAATATCATTCGGATGCACAACCTGACGGAACTTCACAGTTGGGTGCAAATGATGATCCTAATTACGCTTTCAGCCCATATAATAATTTTTACTATATCCCTCAATCCGAATTGCACGGTCAGTTTGATATGAAAGGATCGGCTGCGGAACCTTATAAAGAATGTCCTGCCAAGGCTACGGGGAACAATCGTTTCGATGCTTATCCCAATATCACCGACTGGTACGAAACCGTGAAACTGAATTATGGAGTGGACTATCAGAATGGTGGAACCTGTCACTTCAATCCCACTCCGGACACCTGGACAAAGATGCTGGATATCCTTCTTTTCTGGGCAGACAAGAATATTGACGGTTTTCGTTGTGATATGGCGGAAATGGTTCCGGTTGAGTTCTGGGAATGGGTGATTCCACAAGTGAAAGAGAAGCATCCTGATTTGTTATTCATTGCAGAGGTTTATAATCCGGCAGAATATCAGAATTACTTATTCCGCGGAAAATTTGATTATCTATATGATAAGGTAGGGCTTTATGATACGCTTCGCAATGTGATTTGCGGCTATGATTCGGCTATGGCCATTACCCGTTCCTGGCAAAGTCTGGGTGGCATCGAGAAACGGATGATGAATTTCCTGGAGAACCATGACGAACAGCGCATTGCTTCTGATTTCTTCGCCGGAAATCCGCGTAAAGCCATTCCGGGATTGATTGTTTCAGCTTGTATGAATACCAATCCGATGATGATTTATTTCGGGCAAGAATTCGGTGAACTGGGCATGGATAGTGAAGGTTTCAGTGGCAGAGACGGGCGTACCACTATTTTTGATTATTGGAGCGTGGATACCATTCGTCGCTGGCGGAATGGTGGGAAGTTCGATGGCAAGATGCTGACGGAAGACCAAAAACACATCTATAGTATCTACCAACGCATCCTGACGCTTTGCAACAAAGAAAAAGCAATCACTGAAGGAGAATTCTTCGATCTGATGTATGCCAACACAAATGGCTGGCGCTTCAATGAGCATAAGCAATACACATTCTTGCGCAAAGCTGGAAAAGAATTGTTGTTCATTATCGTGAACTTTGACCACATTTCAGTAGATGTAGCTATCAATGTGCCTTCTCATGCCTTTGACTTCCTGCAAATACCGCAGATGGATATTTATCCGGCAGTAGATTTGTTAACCGGAAAGACGGAAAGTATTAGTTTGCTGCCTTATAAGGCTACGGAAATCTCAGTAGAGGGATACAGTGGAAAGATGTTGAAAATCAAGCTATAATAAGATTTCTACCACGGAGTTCTGTTCTACTCCGTGGTGCTTTCTCCTTCCAGTTTTTCCTTCAGTCTGTACAGACGCGTAATGGCTGGATTGTAAAACTCATCCGGATAATGCGCTTTGATATCGTTTATATTTGCCACTACGTATTGTCTAAGATTCACAATCTTTTCGGCCTCACTTAGTTGTAACTCTTTGGGTAACTGTGCGTTCTCAGCCCACTTCATCAGGGCATTCACACTTTCCTCATCATACTTATATTCCATATGTTCGTATAATTTTTCTACAAAGATATAAACAAATGATAAAAATACACATACCCCTTCGAACTTTTTCTGTGGAGGCGTGTTATATTATTGTGTTTTTCATAGTATTAGATATAAGATTAATTAAAGGAGACTGTACCCGCTTGTGATAAGTAAGTACATCAAAAACAGAAGCGTCTGTTTGATTGATAAATGTGTAAGGAGCATCGGTTTACCAGAGCCGATGCTTTTTTTGTCCCTCTTTGTAGCATGTTAGGAAAATTATGCGTAATTTTGTCAGATAATAAGGAAAATACCAATATGAACATCCCTGTTATTTTTCAATTCTTAAAAGAAGTGTCCGCTAACAATAACCGCGAATGGTTCAATGCTCATAAGGACTTATATGAAGAAGCCCGTGGGGAATTTGAGAACCTGTTATCGGCTATAATTACCCGTATCTCGCTTTTCGATGAAAGTATTCGTGGCGTTCAAGTCAAAGACTGTACTTACCGGATTTATCGTGATACGCGCTTTTCGCAGGACAAGACCCCGTATAAAACTCATTTGGGCGGATACATCAACGCCCGCGGTAAGAAATCAGACCACTGCGGTTACTATGTTCACATTGAACCGGGCAACTGCCTGTTGGCAGGTGGTAGCTATTGTCTGCCTCCTAAGACGCTGAAAGCCGTGCGACAGGCAGTGTATGATAACATAGACGAATTTCGCGGTATAGTTGAAAATCCGGATTTCAAGCAATACTTCCCGGTGATAGGCGAAGACTTCCTGAAAACAGTTCCCAAAGGGTTTCCAAAGGATTTTGAATATGTACAATATCTGAAATGCAAGGAATACACCTGTTACTGCAATCAACCGGACAGCTTCTTTCTGGCATCTGATTGCGTGGATCGTACGGCGGAAATCTTCAAGCAAATGAAACCTTTTGCTGATTTCCTGAACTACACGATTGACGACTTTGAATAAAATTTGATAATAATATAACTAACTTAAAACATTAAAGCTATGGTAGTAGATAGATTAGAAAATTTAGAAAAATATGCATCGTTGAACCCCTTGTTCGCCCAAGCTATTGAATTCTTGCAATCGCATGACTTGAACGCAATGGAAGTTGGCAAAACCGAACTGAAAGGTAAAGACCTGGTTGTAAACGTAGCTCAAACTACCCCTAAAGCTAAAGAACAAGCCAAACTGGAAACACACAATGAATTTATAGATATCCAGATTCCTCTCTCCGGTGCGGAAGTAATGGGCTATACCGCAGGAAAAGATTGCGTACCGGCTGATGCTCCCTACAATGCAGAGAAAGATATTACTTTCTTCGAAGGACTGGCTGAAACTTATATCACTGTAAAACCTGGAATGTTTGCTATATTCTTCCCTCAAGACGGACATGCTCCCGGCATTTCTCCTGACGGTGTGAAGAAAGTCATTGTGAAAGTGAAAGCATAATAATCCAATCAATCAAAAACTCATCCTTTATGGAAACATTGAATTTGATCAAAAACGACCCCTGGCTGGAACCTTTCGAAGATGCCATCAAAGGCCGTCATCAGCATGTATTAGACAAAGAGGCTGAACTGACGAACAAAGGGAAACAGACTTTGTCTGATTTTGCCTCGGGATATTTATATTTCGGACTTCACCGTACTGCTGACGGCTGGATTTTCCGTGAATGGGCACCCAACGCCACAGAAATATTTATGGTGGGCACATTCAATGAATGGAAAGAACTGAAGAAGTACAGTCTGAAACGTAAGGATTATGGTGTTTGGGAAATCAAACTTCCGGCAGATGCCATGAGACACGGTGATTTATACAAACTCATTGTACATTGGGAAGGCGGTTGCGGAGAACGTATTCCTGCCTGGGCAACACGGGTGGTACAAGACGAGCAAACCAAGATTTTCAGTGCGCAGGTCTGGTCACCGGAAAAGCCATATAAAGTAAAGAAGCGTACATTTAAACCTAATACGGATCCTTTGCTTATCTACGAATGCCACATCGGTATGGCGCAACAGGAAGATAAAGTAGGAACTTACAACGAGTTCCGTGAAAAAACTCTTCCGCGCATAGCTAAAGCCGGATACAATTGCATTCAAATCATGGCAATTCAGGAACATCCCTACTACGGTAGTTTCGGTTACCATGTATCCAGTTTCTTTGCCGCTTCTTCCCGTTTCGGTACTCCGGAAGAATTGAAGGAGTTGATCGATACCGCACACGGATTGGGTATTGCAGTGATTATGGACATCGTTCATTCTCATGCAGTAAAGAATGAAGTGGAAGGCTTGGGCAATTTTGCCGGTGATCCGAATCAATACTTCTACCCCGGCGCACGACGTGAACATCCGGCTTGGGACTCACTTTGTTTCGACTATGGAAAGAATGAAGTTATCCATTTTCTTCTCTCCAACTGTAAGTACTGGCTTGAGGAATACGGATTCGACGGCTTCCGGTTCGATGGTGTAACATCTATGCTCTATTATAGTCACGGACTGGGTGAAGCCTTCTGTAATTATGGAGACTATTTCAATGGCCATCAGGATGACAATGCCATTTGCTACCTGACACTTGCCAACAAACTTATCCACGAAGTAAATTCCAAAGCAATAACGATCGCCGAAGAAGTATCGGGAATGCCCGGTCTTGCAGCTAAAGTTGAAGACGGCGGCTATGGTTTCGACTACCGTATGGCGATGAATATCCCCGATTATTGGATCAAGACCATCAAAGAAAAAATAGACGAAGACTGGAAACCGTCCAGCATGTTCTGGGAAGTAACCAATCGTCGTAAAGATGAAAAGACCATATCTTATGCAGAAAGTCACGACCAGGCATTAGTGGGTGATAAGACGATTATCTTCCGTCTGATAGATGCCGATATGTACTGGCATATGCAGAAAGGCGATGAAAACTACACAGTAAATCGTGGTATTGCTCTTCACAAGATGATACGTTTACTGACTTCAAGTACTATCAATGGTGGTTATCTTAACTTCATGGGCAACGAATTCGGTCACCCCGAATGGATTGATTTTCCACGTGAAGGTAATGGATGGTCATGCAAGTATGCCCGCCGTCAGTGGGATCTGGTAGATAACAAGAATCTTACTTACCACTATATGGCTGACTTTGATGCTGGTATGCTCAAAATCATTAAGAGCGTGAAAGCGTTCCAGGCAACAGCTGTTCAAGAAATCTGGCACAATGACGGCGATCAGGTATTGGCATATATGCGTAAGGATTATGTCTTTGTGTTCAATTTCAATCCCAAACAGTCATTTACCGATTATGGCTTCCTGGTTTCTCCGGGCACATATGAAGTAGTATTGAATACGGATAATCCTGCTTATGGCGGTAATGGATTGACTGATGACACTGTAAAACATTTCACTATTGCTGATCCTCTTTATGAAAAAGAGAAGAAGGAATGGTTGAAGTTATATATTCCTGCCCGTACAGCAGTAGTATTGAAGAAAACGAAATAAATAACATACTATAAATAAAAAAAGCCGTGTCGGGAAATTCCAACACGGCTTTTTTATTCTTCTTTCCGATAGATTATTTCAATTGCGCTTCAATTTGCGGCAATAGTTTCTTAATATTATCTATCATACTTTTTTCACGAGGTTTGTCTGCCGAGAGTAAAGGGAGTGCGCGTTCCAGATACGTTTTAGCATTCTGGAAGTTTTTGTCAGCGATTTCTTTCTGTGCATCGTACTTAGCTTTATCTGAATTAGCCAATGGTGCTGCATTCTTCAGAACTAAAGCTGCCTTATTATAAGAAAGTGTCCCCAAGCTGTACAATGCGTTGGTATTCTTTTCATCGTCAGCAAGTACTTGTTTGAAAGCTTCTTCAGCATCATCCAGTTTATTAGCCTTTTGTGCTTTAATACCGGCATTCAGATAATAATTAGCATGAAGTCTTTTCAATGTCTTGTTTTCCGGAGCTGCTTCTATACCCTCTTTCAGAGTGGCAAGATACTCACTGTCTTTTTTCAAATCCTTCAATGCACCGGCTTTACCTACATATGCATTTCCCAGATTATATTTCTTTTGAATAGCAATATCAAAATACTTGAGAGCTTCTTCCGGTTTTTTGATTTTATCGGCACAAACGCCGCAGTTGTAAGCGATAACAGAGTCCTGATTGTTTGTCTGTGTCAGGTAGGTACTGAATTTTGTAAATGCTTCCTGGTAATTTTTGGCTTCGAGTGCTGCCTTTCCTTCGTTAATTAGATTTCCAGGTTCTGTAGTTTGCGCAAAAAAGTTAGTTGCTGCACAACACAGCGCAATGGATAACAAAAATTTTTTCATGTGCTTTAAATTTTAAAAGTTGATATTCCAAAATTAGTGTTCATAGCTATAGAAGCAAAACCATTTTAACTTTTTTGTAGTTTTTAGGACAGCTGTAACAAATGTTATTTTACGTAAATTTCAAGGGGAACTATCTAGAGACAAACAGCATGAGAAAAACAAATTGTGCACATAATCAAAATAGATTATATTCAGAATGAAAATAAATCATACAGAAAAATCCCCGTATTCTACAGAATTACCCTAATTAATGAAATAGGAAAGTCGCAAATGCTTATTTATTAGCGATTTGCGACTTTTCTTCTGTGATTCCGTTGCGATTCGATTTTTGAAATATGAAAAAATAATATTATAACTAATACAACTGATAATCAGCATAAAATAATAAATTAGTGTTGCATATCATTTTATTTAGTTGTGCAATATTGCAGATATGTTGTGCAATATTAGTATATTTGCACAACCGATAATTGCAAATATATGACCACTGTAAAAGCCTTTATTAGAACTGGAAAAAAAGACAAAGAAGTAAACGTAAGATTCCGTTTGTCCGATGGGCGCAATGTACAATTGTTCCATAAATCCGAAATAATGGTATTACCAAATATTTGGGACGCAAAGAACGAACAATACAAAGCAAAAAGTGTCATTAAATTAGAGGAAAGAACTCAATTCAATGCTTCCATCAATGAAAGAAAGAATCTTGTCCTGTCACTATATGGGGGAAATAAAGAATTAACAAGTGAGAAGTTAGAGGAACTAATTGATAAACATCTCCATCCAGAAAAGTATAATATCACGCACGAAAAAGAATCACTATGCGAAATGTTCCAGCGTTATGTTAATGGTTGGTTAGATACTGGCGTTATAGGTGCTGGCAGAAAGAAGCACTATGATGTAATTATCCGGGAACTAACACGATTCTTTATCATTAATGGCATTGATGGTTGTTCAGTGGAAGATTTTAATAAAGATACTATTCTTAAATTTCGTGAGTTCCTGCGCACTGAATATAAATTAGTGGATAAATATCCGGGGTTATATGTGGACATGAACAGCAGAAATAGACCATCAAAAGAGAGAAGTCAAAATACAATAGCTGAAAAACTCCTATTACTTCAAGCATTCATGGTAGAGCTTGAGAGTAATGATATTATCCCTGTGTCTCCATTTCGCAAAATTGGAAAGGAGAAAGAGGCCATAATGAAGCAGCAATACGATGAACCGATTTTCCTGACTAAAGCAGAATTTAATGCAGTCTTGACTAAAGATTGTCCGGAATCATTGCAACGAGTAAAAGACTTATTTATAGTGCAATGCTGTTTCGGATGTCGTGTTGGAGACTTTAGACGGTTTACTTTTGATAATATTGGCATTGAAGAAGGAATACCTTACATTCATTACTTACCTCAAAAAACACACAAGGATGGACTTATACGTACTGAGATAAAAACTCCTATTATTCGCATTGCTTATGATATTATTATGAAATATAAAGGTGAACTGTCAAACAGTGCTTTGTTACCCTATTACCCTGATGGCAATGGTGAGACTGGGTACAATTATCAGATAAAAAAACTACTTGAATACTGTGAGATAAGCCGGAAAGTAGCAATGTTCAGTACGGCATTGGGAACTAACGAATATAAATCTATCTATGAAGTCGCAAGCAGCAAACTCGCTCGCAAAACTCATGTTGATTTGATGAACAAGGTGCAAGTTAATAAATATGCTGCTGGGCTTCATGCTAAAAATAGCGGTGCAGTGGATAGATATACCAATATGGGAATCAAAGAACGCTTTATACTTATGTGTGCAGCATTTGGATGTGAAGAATATAAAGTTAATCCAGAACTGACCATAGAGAGATAGATGATGATATTAAAAAGAAACTTGTAAATATGATAGAATGATATGGAAGCCTTAAATATATTTTTCAAAGAAGTTAATAAAATAACAAATGAATATTCGCAAAAAGAAAAATGCGAAATGCCATCTGTATTTAATCAAGCAAAAGAGAATAAAGATTTTATTGAATTAACAGAAAAGATAAAAGCAGGAAGTGAAATTCAAATAAGCGACATAGAACGATTCGCTGAGAAATTAGTAATTCCAGATAGTATTGCTAAAGCATTTGAAGCGATTAGTCCACAAGACCTATTTTCTATATTTATGTTACCAGATGTTGGCTTTGAATTAGAGAATGAATGTATTTCTTTGCTTCGTAATAAATTATTCTCTTTATCTCCAATAGATCGTGATATTTATGCGGGAATATTTGCACGAGAATTTGATTCAAAACTGTATTGCGAATTTGACGTAATTGATTACATCTATGAGAAAGGTTATATAACATATCCATTAGAGCACAGTATAACAGCATATATGGATGCTGTTCTTGAAACATTTGCAGAGTTTAATATAAACCTTGTAGAGTATTTGAAAAAAGACAGTGATTTTGAACAAGAATTTGGAGATTATAATGATTTTCGTGCTAAGAAATACGCAGAGAAGTCAACTCCAGAGAAAAAGGAAACACCCGAAGATGCTTCAGAAGCAACGAAAAAAGATAGGGAGCAGGAAGATATTACTACCTACCTTAACCTTGACAGCAATCAAAAGAAAAAATGGCTCTATCAGGGTATGCAGTGCGACACAGTAAAAGAGCTCGCAAAGTTCATTGCTCAAAGTTATACAGAAAAAATATTATGCAAGATTCCGAGTAAAAAAGGCGGTGGTCTCTGGAATTTGGCTAAGGCTGCATTTCAGATTGAAGATACAGCTACTAATAGGAAAACTATAGAGAATGAATTTAATTTGGCATATAAGCCCCCACTAATACCCAACAAATTCAAATAAAAACAATATCATTCATACATCCATATTGTCCATATTATCCATATTCAGTTCGTGGATAATATGGATTTTTCATTTCGTTGTATTGCTAATTTAACCTACATAACTTTGCTATCGTCAAACAACCAATAGCAGTAGCTACCTATCGGGGAAAGGCGAATCATAAGAGCAAAAGTTATGAGTTTACAAGAAATTATCCAAAGCGGTGTGAATGTATCGATAACGATTGGTACAAATGACCTAATGCAATTCGCAAATCATCTAATTCGTTCCACCAAAGAAGAATTAGAAAGCACTATTCTTGCCAAGAAGAACGAAACGTATGTAACTCCAGATGAAGCGAGCAAGCAGTTGCATGTGGATCGTTCGACCTTATGGAGATGGAGTAAAACCGGATATCTGATTCCGGTAGAGGTCGGAGGTAAAAGACTATACAAACAGTCGGATATTGATATTATCCTTAACAAATAAGAAAGGAGTTGCCCTATGAAAAATCAACAGAACAACTCCAAATATCTTGGGCACGATTATACAGACAAAAGTACTGATTCCGCACGACTTATCCAATCAGTACGCAAACTTTTCTTATCCGGTGGCAAGTTTACCGCCCGACAGTTGAATGAACTTGTAGGTTTCAATGATGCACGCAAGACTATTTCCCGGCTTCGTAATGATGAAGGCTGGAAGATAGAGGATTGTCGATTATCGAACGGATGTAAGCTCTATTGGCTGAAAGGAGGTTGCAATGAGTGAGGCTATAAAGCAGATTGTCGGTGAGTTTGAGAAGCCGATTGCCGACATTCCTTCTGATGTTATGGATGCAATCAAAAACAGTCGTCTGGACTTGTCTTTAAACATTCCTAACCCTCAGATGCTTGTGTCAAAAGGAGACTTGCCTGTATGCACACGAGGAAACTTTTCGTTTGTCATTGGTCTGCCTGGTGCAAGGAAAAGTTTTCTCTGTTCTGGTATCGCCGGCGCATTCCTGAATGAAGATGGATGTATGGGACTGGATAATCCTAACGGGACCGGCAAATTACTTTGGATTGATACAGAACAAGCGCCGGGACATGTTGCGAAGATTGGCAGGAGGCTTCATCGCATCGCTGGATTTCCAATCAATATCAACTCGGAGAATATTATCATCCACATGTTAAGAGAATTTCAGCCACCTATGCGGCATAAGATTTTTGATGCGTGCATGAATCTATATCATCCGGATTTCATTGTCCTTGATGGAGTGAGCGACCTCATAGCCGACCCGAATAGCTCCGAGCAATCCACATCGGTAATAAACGACCTGATGGCACTCACCAAGAAATATGATTGCCATATACTAACAGTCATACATGCTAATGTCGGAAGTGAGAAAGCCCGGGGCCATCTTGGGGCGGAAGCCTTGCGAAAATGTGAGACTGCCATCTTTGCCGAAGCAGATGGAGATATAACCGTATGCAAATGGGCTAAAACAAGAGATATGCGGCCGGATGAGTTTGCGTTTGCTGTTGTGGAGGGTTTGCCAACGGCGACAACATACACAGGTAAACAGTCAAAAGTGGATAAGCTGAAACAGATTATCGCCGATTCAATGCCAAAGCTTCCGAATACGGTTTCTTATTCAGACCTGTGTGCTAAGATTATGGAGATAGCAAATATCAAGATTGATGCCGCCAAGAAAAAGGTCTCTGTTGCTACTGAGAAGAAGTTAATTATCAAAAACGAAGTAGGTATGTACCATCTTCCAACCATTGATGATAGACCTTCAGATTTACCTTTTTAGGTGGTGTAATGTACGCAGGTGTACGGGGCTATCTATATATATAGCCCCATACACTTACACCAAATACACCATATATACACTGAATTTACACCTAATATACACCTGTTTTATAGTGTATTTTACACTTGACAAAAAAACAGGTGAAATACACCTACTTTTTGATATATGAATGAACCTAAATATCACCTCCAAAAATACACCGGAATGAACTCCCGGCACACCTGCCCGCAGTGTGGACACAAAAAGGAGTTCACCCTTTACGTTGATGAAAGAAATGTTCCTATTGATGAATCATGCGGCCGTTGTAATCGGGAGCGTTGCGGTTATCATTTGACACCTGCGGAATATTTCAAGGCACATCCAACCAATGACCGGACGGACTTTACAGGATGGAAGCAGCCGGAACCGACTAAAGTTATCCCCGTATCTTATCTTCCTTCCTCGTTATTGATTACTGACACTCACCGGGCCAGCAATAACCTGTTCCGTTTCATGGCTAAAGAATTTGGAAATGATGAGGCAAACCGTGTCTTTGGTGCTTATCACGTAGGTACATCCCGGCACTGGAGAAATAACGATGGGTTGGCAACGACCTTTCCTCAGATTGACGATAAAGGTCGGCTATGCCAATTGAAAGTAATGGCGTATCATCCCGCCACTGGTAAGCGGATGAAGAAGCAGGACCAGGCGGAGTTATGGAGCGACAAAGCTCAAAAGTATATGCCCGACACTCGACCGATGGATAAAATTTGGTTTGCAGGCAAAACGCTTCTCAAAAACTATGAAGCCAACCTGCAGCAAACTTTCTTCGGTTGCCACTTGGTTAAAGAAGCTTCTCGTGTGGGAATTGTAGAGAGCGAGAAGTCAGCTCTTATATGCTCTATTTTGATGCCTGAAATTACTTGGATAGCAACAGGAGGCTGCAATGGTTGCAAATGGACGGAATCAGTCATTTTTCAGTCGTTGGCCGGAAAAAGGGTAGTTTTATACCCCGATGCCGGAATGTTCGCAAAATGGGAAGAAAAAGCGGCAATACTACGAAATGGCGGTGTAGATGCGACAGTCAGTCGGGCGTGTGAAGGTTTGCCGCACAACTGGGATGTCGCCGATGTACTTCTCAGAGAACGCCACGCAAAAAGAGGAATGACCGTTGGCGAAGTTCTTGCTTATGCCACCGAGATAGGAGTTATTAACCAAATCCATGTAAACGTATGATTCAATTAAGAAAATACCAAAACAATATAGCCATACAAGCCGCCTATAAACTGGTGGCATTCGGCTGCTGTTACCTGTCTATGGAATGCAGGACCGGAAAAACCATTACCGCACTATCTGCTGCCGACAACTTCGATGCGCAAAGTGTACTGTTTATTACCAAGCTGAAAGCTATCCCATCCATCAAAGCGGATTATGAGGCGTTGAAACCTGTAAACTTCCAACTGGACGTTATCAATTACGAGAGTGCGCACAAGGCAAAAGGAAAGTATGACCTTGTGATTATTGACGAAGCCCACTCACTGGGCGCATATCCCAAGCCAAGCAAGCGCACGCATGAGATAAAGACCATTTGCGAAGGGTTGCCCGTCCTGTATTTGTCCGGCACACCATCACCGGAAAGTTACAGCCAATTATATCACCAATTCTGGGTATGTTCATCCTCTCCGTGGAAGGAATACAAGACTTTCTACAAGTGGGCAAAGGTCTATGTAAACGTAAAGCAGAAGAAGGTGAACGGTTATTTCATCAACGACTACAGCCATGCGGACAAAGCGAAGATAGACAGGGACACAAAAGACTTGTTCATCAGTTACTCACAGGAACAAGCTGGATTTGAGGTGAACATAAACGAGCATATACTATCAGTACCAATGAATGAGCGGACCGGGCGATACATAAAATCCATGCGTGATAACCTGATGGTAGAAATAGATGGTAATGCCATTTTGGGCGACACTCCGGCTAAATTACTCACCAAGCTGCATCAGTTATCATCCGGTACGGTAATTGCTGAAAATGGGCTTCATTTGACATTTGACAAAAGTAAGGCTGAATTTGTCCGTAAGCAGTTCGCAGGGAAGAAGGTTGCACTATTCTATGTGTACCAATCGGAAGCGGAGTTATTGCAGTCTGTTTTCCAGAACTGGACGGATAGCCCAGAAGTGTTTCAATTATCAACGGATAAGGTTTTTATCTCACAGGTTCGCCGGGCACGTGAAGGAGTTCGACTTGATACGGCTGATGCTTTGATATTCTTCAATCTGGAGTTCAGTTTCCTGTCATACGAGCAGGGACGAAATAGGCTTGTATCGAAAGAACGTACTGCACCTGCAGATGTTTATTTCCTCTGCTCTGATTGTGGTATTGAAAGCAAGATATTGGATGCGGTACACGGAAAGCAGGACTTTACCCTTTCATGGTTCAATAAGAAAGCGAGATAGCCATGGCAGAACTGGAAAGTAAAATACAGGCTCGTATCATAAAGCGGCTGGAAGCGCAAGGCTATTACGTAGTGAAGCTGATTCTCACGAATAAAAACGGGATTCCCGATTTATTGGTACTGAAGGATGGTAAAGCCTTTTTTGTAGAAGTGAAGCGGCCAGGTGAAAAACCTCGACCATTACAAGAATACCGAATGAATGAGTTAAAAGAGTTAGGTTTTATATGTGAAGTGTGGAAAGAATAGATTTAAGCCACTTTTTCTTGTGAGGTGATAAGATGTTCGTCTTTGCGGAGAAAGTGGCTAATACAAAAACAAGAAAAGAATATGGATAGATTACAAACAATTAAGTACCCACCATTAAAGGGTAAATTTAAAAAGTACGGTGATACCTTTGAACTGGTAGCCAAAAACGAAAGTAACCGGATGTATTGTTACCGAAGAACCGCACCGGAAGGTATTGTGTATTTTGAAGTGTTCCGGTCAAATCTGGGAAAAGATGAAAATGGGCAGACTTATGAATACTATCCAAAATCCTCACAGTTTGGTATATCTGCATGGTGCATTTGTGATGGCGAACATGCACAGAAGAAAGTCCAGAAGTATATGCAAAAGAAGTACGAATGATAACAGTCCGGGTAGGTCTGCTTCGGATGATCTACCCGGCAATATGGAAACATATGAGACCAACAGAAGTAATACAAGACGGAATCCGGATTACTCAGGAGAAACCCGATAATATTGTTATTGAAATGAACGGTTCTTTTATCACTTTGACGGAAGAGAATACAGAACTACTTCGGGTTATGCTCTATGAGGCTTACCGTTCCAAACGGTGGAAACGCAGCCGTGCGGAGAAATCAGCAAAGAATAAGGCTCTTTGGGCACTCGCTAAAGCACAAGGTAAGAAGAAACCGGATGTCCAGACAGAGAAAGCCTATAAACGGATGAAAGAGCAAGCAGCAGAAGAAATTTCTAATATTGAGATTATTATACCTGATTTTCAGGAGATGGGAATATCTGATTTTCTGAAATAATGAGTATATTTGATGTGTAATTTTAAAAACTTAGCTGAGTCAGAAAAAGAAATCAAACAACCCAGAGGGTACAGGTCAAAAGACCGACCTTTGAACAAGCCAGAAACAACTCATTCGGTCAAATGCTGAAAGGCATGGAAAAAGGTAAAATGGTACCTCGTGGAAGTGCTAACCGGTATGCACGCAACATCTCCGGCGATAAGTCTAAAGGTCTTGCTTCGGGATGATGAGAAATGCCCCTACTCCGTGGATTGTGAGGTAGGGGCTCTATATTAATTCTTGAAAGGCAGGGAGGGATTGCAAATATTATACTCAAGATTGGATACAAGTTCTTTTATATTATCTGAAAGATGTTCTATATCTTTTCTACTTACAATCAAAGAATCACCATTAGTTTTTTTTCCATTACGATGTACGATATCATGTCTCAATTTAATTGCTTTCTTGATTTTTTTGCAGGAAGGAAATCTAATTTTAAATGTTGCGTTATAGATTTGAGAAACGGTATTGAGATTATGATATATGATATTCTCCATAAGATGTTTTCTTACCTTTTTAACATCGTGTTCATCAAAATTATGCGCCCCATTATGGAATAAGAAAAAATTAGCTAATAGATTTTCATCCTTGTCGATAGATAACAATAATCTCTCAAACAAGTAGGCTTCCAGAATGGAAATCAAAGAAGCGTATATCTGCCTGTATAGAATATATTTTGATTTCTTCTCTTTTTTCAGTGAAAGACCCAATAATTGTATCGCTTCTTCTATTGATGTAATACAATCATTATAAGGACTTTTTTTCTTAACAATATATTCATATTGTTCTTCGTCATAATCTTCATCGTATAGGTCGGAAATATCCAACCAAAAACAATCGTTAGAATCTAATCCTTCGATTTTATCTAAAATTTCTCTCGGAGCATCCTCTTTAAAGCTTAAGTAGTAACCATAGACAGCTCCGTCACTGCCTGTATTTTCTTTAATTTGAGGTTCTATTTCTTCAACTTCATCGCATGTTATTCCTAAACGTTCAGCTAAAGTTTCATAGAACGCCTCTTGTTGATTATCGTATAATTGTTCTTTTGCTATTCCCATAATCACTTACTTTTAATATTTTTACTTTGCCGTAATACAAACTCTTTTACTTCTGGATATAAGTCTAACAGTTTCTTATCCATTTTATCTATAAATTCATATACTTCAAGAAAATAGCTCAGGGCATTTTTATTTGCAAATTTTTCCTGAGCTAATAGATAAAGAAATGGAACTTTGGATATATCTGTTGTTTCTTCTTTTACTTCTGTTGGATTCTTCAAACTTCCTGAGTACATAACCGCAGAAGCATCTTTAAACAACTTTGTATAAGAGGCATGAGAAAAAGAATTTCTGTATATATTCTTCAACTCTATTAACTTTTTAGCTTCATCTTTGGTGATTAACCCTTTTCTCTTGCAATTATTAATATTAGGCTCAATATCCTTATCATCATAGGTTTCGACCTCATTTTTAAATG
Source organism: Bacteroides intestinalis DSM 17393 (assembly GCF_000172175.1). NCBI lineage: Bacteria > Pseudomonadati > Bacteroidota > Bacteroidia > Bacteroidales > Bacteroidaceae > Bacteroides > Bacteroides intestinalis. Next base: position 224,424 of record NZ_ABJL02000008.1, read on the forward strand.
TTTCATCTATCCGTTTAGAATCGTCAAATTGACGGCCTTGTGAATCCCATATTATCAAGGTTTGTTTCAAGCTATTTTCAAAAAGATGATTTGTCAAAGTGATAGCTGCCTGTGTATTACCTATGATTAAACAATTACATATTTCTGATATTATAGATTTAAGTCCATTCAATACATTCAATTTCCCATATTTGATAAATATGAGCGACCTTGTGTAATCATTGGTTACAATCCTATTTCTTAATTCTTCCAAGTATTCAGCTACTTTCGCATCTGAAAAACCTTTGACGGAGTATTTGAGATTGAAATTTCTATCCATCTTTTATCTAAAATAAGAGTAAGGTGATAAATATATTATTCAGGTTCATAACCTTCATAATAGTAAGATTGTGTAATACCCTTGAATATTACTTCCCGGTCATTTATCTGGTCGGTAAGTGCCTGATTCAACAAAGTACGCAGTTCTAAATCATTGATAGGGCTTCGCTCCATCGCTTGCAAATACAGGTGCTTGTCTACATTGCGCCAGTCAACAACCTTTGCCAGATTCTTCTTTAATATCATATCCAACCAAATGCGCATAGTTCTACCGTTTCCTTCCATAAAAGGATGCGCTATGTTCATTTCGACGTACTTCGCTACTATTTCATCGAATGTTGTTTCGGGCATCTTTTCTATTACTGGCAGCATAACATCAAGATACATACAATTAGCAAACCGGAAATTCCCTTTTGATATATTCAAAGTACGTATCTTTCCGGCAAAGATATACAGTCCGTCAAACAGATATCGGTGTATATCACATAGTCCCTTTATTGTTCCTACTTCGATACTGTCTATATCTCCCGTCTCAAACAAGGCATGAGCTTTGACAAGGCTTAGTTTATCTATTTCGTTTGTATTCATACTCACTCAGCTTTCAATGTTATTGACTTACCACAATGAGGACAGGTAAGAGAAGCAGCATTAGACTTTCCTACTATCTCACCTTTTGATATTAGTAACTCCCATATCTCAACCTCTAAAGCATCAGCAATCTTTTCTAAAGTAGTGTACGATGGCTTACCTGCTATAATTTGAGCAAGTCCTACGGTGGTCATACCTAATTTTTCAGCAAATTCTTTTTGAGTATAACCCTTTTCTTTGATTACTTCTTTTATTCTCATAAGTATATTCTTTAATATTTATAGTGCAAATATAAGTGAATAGTTTGTTTATTATAGTATTTACTTTAATAACAGATGTTAAATATAAGCATTTTCTTTATTATTCACGATAATTATTAAAGCATTTACTTTATATTTGCATCATCAAAGTTAAACAATAAGATATAAGCCTTATGACAAAAGAAGATTTAAACCAGATGTGCAGAGAATACCAACAGGTATTATCAATGAGTGAAGAAGAAATATTCGCCATGTACGAAGAAAGCAAATCAGAGTGCATCGCTTCTTTTGAGGCTGAAATCGACTTTTGGGAAAATTATTTCGGGTATAAATACTAATAAATTATACGATTATGGCAACGAATTTCAAAAATCAAATGAGAGAGTTAATGAAGCAGGCTTGGATGCTTGTTAAAGTGTACGGCTTTTCAATGGCTGATGCAATGAAGCAAGCTTGGCAGGTGCTGAAACTGAAAGCAGCTTTGAAGAAAGGTGTAGTAAAATTCTTCTATCAAAAGCTTAACGGTGAAATCCGTTGTACTTGGGGTACTTTGAAAGAGGACCTGATACCCGAAACAAAGGGCACAGAGCGTAAAAAGAATGATAGCCTTATAACTTACTACGATAATGAGAAAGCAGCTTTCAGAAGCTTTAAAATAGCGAATTTAATCAAAGTAGGATAATTAACCCGGTGGGGTGTCTATCAAACGGACACCCCACCACAAAGATATAACTATGTATTTTCCATTAGAGATTAACGAACAGTTGGCAAGTGCCATGAGAGCAGCAGCCGAATTTAAAGTAGAAGTAGAGAAGATTATCGAGTGCGTATGTGTTGATGAAAATGGCGAAACCGTAGATGACAAGAACGACTACGAGAAAATGAGTGATACCATTTGTGAAATGATGGTGCGTATAGGGCACACAATGGGCAATATGATTACAGAAATAGCCCTCGATGAAGTGAGAAAACTAAACCCCAACAACAACCGCCTAAACCTTGAAAGCCATGTTTCTGAATGAGAGAGCGCAAGAACTTATTAAAGAATTGAGGGGTAACAGTAACGGTGGGGTAAACACTTACAAAGCCTCAATATGTGACGCAATGTCTATTATCATGTTCATGTATCAAATGCACGCTTCGGAAAGAGAGAAAGAGATGTTAGCGGATGCCATTGATACTCTATCAAACTATAACGATTTGATAACCGCATTATCAAAAGAGAAATGAAACTCTATATTATCATGCTGGTAGTAGGTATTATCCTGCTACTGGCAACTAACAGCGAATATTGTTTGAGTAATATAACCGGGCTGGCGATGGCTTATACCGCTTGCCACAAATTGAATATGTTTTATGAGTAAGGAAATCAAAGTCAGCAATACGGCTGAACTATGGATAAGAGAACGACAAGATAAAGATGTAAGATTGGCAACGCTTGCCGATATTAATAGAATCATGTGTCAAATAGTGAGAGACCAATCTGATGATTTAATCAATGATAATGTAGCCTTTGATATGCTTCTTACACTGACTAATCTTGCCATGTTTATAGAATCATTAGGAGAATAATTAGTGCCCGGCGTACATTATGCCGGGCTAAATTCATATATTTACGAACTAATACACACGATTATGAAGAATGAAGAAACTCTTTACCTGCCTATCAAACAGGTTTATTTTGATGAGATTATTGCCGGCACGAAGAAAGCCGAGTATCGAGAAGTGAAAGAAGGTATCACCGCCAACCGATATTTGCTGAAAGATGAAAACGGCAAGTATGTACTTAATCCCGAAGTTACAGAACCGGGTAAAGAATATTTCATCGACGACTACAACAACGGCAACTTCCCGTTCATACCAAAGAAATATAAGTACCTGGCACTGGCAGTCGGTTACGCAAAAGAACGTGATACTGCGACAGTCGAAGTTACCGGATATTCTTTTGAACCTCATTTAATCCGCTGCAATCTTTATGCGTTCTGGACGATAGTGTATCATTTGGGTGAAGTCATAGAGGTGCATCGAAAATGATTTCTCTGCGCTTATTCTGCGTTAAAGCAATTAAATCAAGTGTCATACGTGCGTGTGCATAGGCGTAATTAAGTGAATTATCTGATGTGTTCACATGCGCATGTACACGCATGTGCGCAAATGGTCGAGAATGTTACATTTTACACAGTCCATACACGCACGTGCGCAAAGAGAACTAAAGAATCTGAACCATTAAAAACGTGCGTGCGTGGAACTGGAGAAACGAGCGAAAAACGAGCAAAACAATTGATTTTCACCAATGGCCATTTTTGACCTATGGCTTTCATCAACAGGAATACCATCCTACAGAAACCAGATAGTATAAATGTACTATTAAGAATCCCTAACAGACATGGGCAATACAAGTTGTGCAAATGTTGTGCAAATTAGAAATAAGAAAACCGCAATCGTTTGATAGATAAACGTTTGCGGTTTTATCTTGTGATTCCGTTGCGATTCGAACGCAAGACCCACGCCTTAGAAGGGCGTTGCTCTATCCAGCTGAGCTACGGAACCATCCTTAATTGCGGTGCAAAGGTACGCTTTTCTGTGAAATTTGCAAAGATTTTACGCAGAAAATATTTTGTAAATAGCTGCTTTTATATCCGATTAGATGTTATAATCCTAATGGTAAACCAGTTACATACCATAAAATAAATAACAAAGTCCAGGCTAATAATATATAGAGAGAGTATCTCCAAGTATATTTCAGTAATGAACCATAGGTCGCTTGCTTATCATATTGCTGCATGTAAGTAAGGATAAGAGGCATGTAGAACATGAAAGGAGTGATGGCATTGGTGGCACTGTCACCAATACGAAAGGCGCATTGCACCATATCCGGAGAAATCCCCATATTGGCAAAGAACGGAACAAAGATGAAGGACATGAAAGTCCACTTGGCAGTGGCAGAAACCATAATAAGGTTCACAAGTGCTGTAAAGAGAATAAATAGAATGAGTATCCATAAACTCCCAAGATGGATGGACGAAAGCATGTCCGCTCCCATAATGGCTATACATTTATCCAAATGAGAATACTCGAAACACGCAAACATCTGAGCAGCAAAGAAAGTGATAACAAAGTAAACACCCAACAATTTCATAGGTTGAGTAAGCCCCTCAATCACATCTCCATCTGTACGATAACGACCGGAAGCAAAGCCATAAACCATCCCCATAAGCCCGATACCAAAAGAAAGCAGAAACAGAATGCCCTCTATAAAAGGAGAACGGATCAGACCACCATTCACACTACGCAAAATACCCCATGAAGAGAAAGTAGCCCAAAGAATCACGGTTGTATAAATCACCCCGATAGATACTGCACCTATCATAGCACGACGTTCTTTATGGGATAATTGCTTATAACCATTGAAACGAATATGACCGGCATATTCTCCCAAAGCCGGAAGAAGATTACGGCGGGTTACCTGATAAATAATAAAAGCCAGCAAAAAAGTAGATGCAAACAAGAAATAGTAATTGCATAAAGGCCCTGTATTTCCAGGTGATACATTTGCCATGTCCGCAGCTTCCTGGGTAGTGGCAGCAAGCATAGGATCCAAAGTACTCAGCATCAGGTTAGCGCTATACCCACACGAAACAGAAACGTATGCCGTAATAATACCTGCAACCGGATGCAGCCCGACCGAATGGAATAAAGTTGCTGCAATCGGTAAAAGAATTATATATCCGGCATCACCTACTATATTGGAAAGCAATCCCAAGAAAATAACCAGTATCACCATGCGCCATAGATTATGCTTACGACGTGCCCCACCGCGGATACAAGCATCTATAAAACCTGAATGTTGTGCCACCCCGATACCAAACATAGCCACAATTACCAAGCCCAGCGGAGCAAACCCCGTGAAATTAGTAACCACATGCCGCAACAGCCAACGAACACCTTCCGGACTAAGCAAACTTTGTACCCGTATCTCCTCCCCTGTTTGCGGTTGAAACACGCTCAGGCCGTAAATGTCAAATATCCATGATAGGACAATGACAGCCAGCGTCAACAAGAGAAACATTGTTGCCGGATGCGGTAGACGCCATTTGTTATTCATCATCTGCTTCCAGATTATCTATATCAAGAATACGGAGTTCCAAAGCACGCACAACCAGACGGGTTGCATTCACTCCTACCCGCTCTCCTTGTGGAAACAGACGGTTTACCAAATCATTCTGACGCTTTTCCAGAGATTTAACTCCAAAAGGCATGCCTTTCAGGTTAGCAATCATATCTTTGGTATACCCCAATGCCAGATGGCGTAGGAAACGTTCGTCATACTCATCAATATCATAACTGATAACCGCTTCCTGACGTTTAGCATCATTCGCAACAGATTGCTTGAAACGGTCTACAATTTTTTCCAGAATAGGATAATTAAAAACCAGCTTCTTTCCATCCATTACTGCCTGTACATCTGTTTTCGTAAGCAGCTCACCTGTTTTCAAAATAATACCGTCAGCACCCGCATTCAGAACATCCACCCAAAGCTTTTCATTCAGAATTTCTCCGGTAAATATGAGTACGTGTACTCCCGGATAGCGCTTAAAGATATTCCGGCAGATATCCACACCAATAGTAGTAGAACCACCCAACCCTAAATCCAGCAATACCAAATCAGGAACTCCGGCCTCTATCAATGTCCAGAATTCACTTTCGGTCATGGCCGTACCGATAACTTCCGCGTTGGGTATTTCATGGCGGAAGATTTCTTCCGTTCCTTTCAGTTCAAGCTTGACGTCTTCTACAATAATTACTTTGAATTTCTTGTCTTCCATATTATTTAATTTTATTTTCTTCTCGGTATCGTAAAATAAACTGTAAATCCGCCATTCTCAGCCGGTTCAGCATTGATGCGACAGCCACGTTTTCCAGCAAACTCGTCATGGTCACGAATAATCTGCTTGCAGACGAGATACTCCGTACCTCGCAACTCTCCTTTTTCTCCTGTTGCCATCATACGTTCCAAGTTTGGATAGAAAAGTTGATTTAATTCCTCACGGGTTTTCGTCCTTCGCATATCAGTGAAAAGGAAACGAATATATTCTCCGTCTACTGCTGCCGCCAAATGTATTTCTCCATCCAGAGGAACAGACAAGGCTTCGTCTATCAGATTCTCCAATAAGAAGCGGAGTTGGATAAAATCTCCGACCACTCTTTCATCAATAGCTCTTGTAGAGAAAGATACAGCAACCCCTTTTCCCTTATTTGCTTTACGGAAATACTTTTCTGCCAGAGCAAACAACTCCGGTACGGAAATTATCCCGCGACGGAACGTAACTTCTTCCAACTGTCGCGATGCGCACGAACTCAATATGGTAAATATACCTTTATAATATTCTATCAATTCGCTGATAGCTGAAACCGTCTCTTTTTCTTCCGTTTCTGAGAGAATACCTGAACGGAGTTTACCAATGAGTTGCTTGATCTTATTCGGATAATAAATTGTCTCGTGCTTGATGGTGGAAAGACAATTATCAAGCACCATATTCTGCACATGCAACATACCGTCCTCCCATGACGCCCGGTGTGCTTCTTCATGCGCAGCTTCGATGTCGCGGTATTTTGTTGCCAGTTTCACAACTGCATTGAAGACCACAATCGCTATATACCGCGCAATCAATTCCAGCAATAGATGAGCTGTCTCTTGATCAACATTCTCTTGCCGTTCTAGATATAACACACCCACACAGCGCGAATCACCCGCAGCATCCACCACCAAAGGCAAAGCTTCAAATCCCGGTGCGGACAGTTGAGTATGCTGTTCAAAACAGCGTTGAACTACTTCCTTCCAAAGTTCATCTTCTGCCGCAGATGATCCATTATCTCCCGTAGAGGACAACTCTTTTTCTATAGAATTTGACGCATATTCCAGTTGATGTGTCGTTTCATTATAAACGGCGATTCCCAACCGATCAATACTTAGCAACTCATTTACGGCATCAAAGCCTTCGTCAACGATACGTTGAGGAATAGCTTTCAGGGTATCTTCTTCCCGTTGCAATGCCTCTTCTGTTTCGGGAACTTGTATCAGGGAGGCAGCAAAGATCTGTCTATTGATTTCCAAAACCTGTTCCAGATTCCAACGGTTTACAAGACGTTTGCGAATATACAGGATGTAATATCCCAAGAGCAACATAGCTATAAGTCCGATAAACAGGATAACCCCCACCATCTTATTATTGGTGGAACGTTCCAACTGACGGCAATATTCCTCCAAAGACTGATCTTCACCCAGCAATTTGTACAAAGTCGTATAAGCGGCATTATTATAACTGTATGCATCCCATTGTTTCAACGCAAGAAAAGCGACAGCCGCCTCATTCCGGATATCCAGAATGACATGAAAGTCCGAATTGAAAAGATCATTCCACCAGGATAACTCACCCGGCTCCCCTTCTCCTCTCAATGACATATAGCGCTGCGGCTCCTGGGCATACCTCTTATAATGCGCATTCAGGCAAGACATGGCAGAATCTACATATTCCAAAGCCTGTTCAAAATTTCCTTCCACATTACTATAATAGGCATCATTGGCATAGTCGGACGCCTCATTCAACAGAGCTTCAAACTCATTTTCCGCAGCTAATGACAAAGAATCCTGAGCCGTTTGCGCATAGATTTCATCCGGTTGCATCACCGCTTCCTCTACTGCTTTATTGCATGAACTCATGCCTATAGAAAAGAATATGCACAGAAATACCATCAAAGTTTTACGCACTCCTGTAGGCAAACGGAAATAAAAACGACTGCCCTTCCCTAAAGTACTTTCTACATTGAACAAACAGACTCTGAATACTTCGTTCGTCTTCCGGTATTTCTCAATGATACCTTTACAATTCATCAGGCCGAAGCCGCTCCCTTTGTTTTTCAGTAGTTCTTCCCGGTCGGCAGCATCCAGTACGCCTATTTCCTGCGAATTATACAATTTCTCACCGACAATACGCGTCACATCTTCTTCTGAAAGGCCATAACCGGTATCTTCTACTGAGATTTCCACATATTCTTCTGTCGGATTTGCATAGACTTTTACCTTGCCTCCCTTTGGAGTATATTTACGGGCATTTTCTGCAAGCGTGTTTATCATGAACAACGTCAATGCCTTGTCAGCTTTCACACAGGTATCCGTTGGCGTCACTTCCAGTTGTTGCTGTTTCATTTCGAAGGCACGGCCTCCTTTCCGTATCAGATCGAAAAGCTCGTTCAACCCGAATGTTTCTATATTTAAGCTCAGGCTACCCTGTTTCATTTTAATCCATAAAGCAAGGATATCATTGTATTCATTGATGGTTGTCACCAATTCGTCCATATATTGATACTTCTCAGCTTTGATGTGTTCGTCATGGATAAAACCCTTTTCCGTCAGTTTATGTACTTCATTAATAATACGGTCTATGTACGGATGAATACCATTCACAATGGCCATACACGCTTTCTTTATAAGATTCTGACGTTTATTCCCGGCTATATGCTGTTCGTACACGTACCGTTCTTTCTCCAACCGGCGACGTTCGTCACCCAGCGAGATGGAAGTCATACCGTTGTCAAGCGCCCATGTAATATAAGGAGCAATCACATGTAGTATTGCCTTCTCATCCTTTGTAAGACGTTTGGGTAATACCAACTGCCCATCTTCTATCCGGATGTCTTTTACACTGAAAAGTTCCTCTATATCTGTCTGCACAGCAGAAAGAATGGCATCTACAATCTCTTCTTCCGTCTGCGCGTCCGTGGGAATAGAAGCAGTTATTTTCTGACAAATGTCCAACATCTGCCTCAAACGGTGCAAATGGACATGATTACGTTCTTTAGACCGCTTATTGAATATCCAAAAGAATATAACCACCAGTATAAAACCGACAATCACGAAGAAGAGTAAAATATTGAGTTGCCGGGCTTCACTTTCCAAAGCCTGATAGCGGCTTTCTAACTCCTTATCCTGACGGGTATCTTCCAGAATATCCAGATAAATATTGCGATTATAATCGGAGTGTTGCTTCATTTCCAGTCCGGCATACGTAACACTCAGTTGTTCGCGAATACGTGAAATCCATTCTGGAACGGTTCGTAACTTACGCTCTATCCATGCTTTTTCTGAAGAAATGGTATCCCGCATATCATAGGTTTTCAACCAATCCAGGCTATCATGGCAATCATAAAAACGGCGATGATGGCTGTTCACACATTCTAAGGCAAGCGTCAGAGTGTCCAATGCTTCGGCATAGTTATCATGCGCATTCAGATATTTCCCAATAGAGACATAGGCACCGGCAATCTGATACACATCATTATATTGCTTGAATTTCTTCAAAGCCAATTGTCCTAAATGCATAGGCAACAGGGAATCCACAGGTACACCAAACTGTTTCAATGCATGAGACCGCCTGCCTTGGAAGAAATCATAATTATCGGGAGACGCCATCAGGTTAGCAAGCCCCTGCACTCCATTACCTTCAAAATACAAGTATCCTCCACGGGATGCCAATTTCCACGTTGTATACAGCTCGTCGAATTCACGTAAACGACGTTCGTCTGCAGTTTCGCCCTCACAAAGCGCCGCTGATCCTTTTATATAATGATAATACAATAACTGGTTCATGTCTGCCGCAAGTTCTTCTTGCGGATAGATTTCATTGATGGAAGCCACCGCTTCCGGACGTTGTTGCAGATAGTAGTAATAGACAGCGGAAACAATATAAAATTCGGAGTATGCATAGTTCAATCTCAACCGTTCGTGCTTATCTACGAAGAGCTTGTTATCTTCATCTATACGTTTCATGCGGCGGAGAGCACTGTTCCGATAGTCATAAAATTCTTTATTCATGGCTGTCCGCTGATAGATTTTCATCAGTCCGATATCGGCAACCAGCTGTTCCAGTTCATTTTTTGTCAGACTATACACATCTTTATGAAATTTCTCCGCTTTCTCAAAATCCATGCGCATAAAAGCGCAAAAGCCCAGATTATTGGATGCTTCCGCTTTCCCCTGACTATACAGATTCACTTTTCCATAAGCTTGTGTGGCAGCATGACAAGAAGAGTCTAGGTCTTTATAACGATAAGAATAAGCCACTTGGTTGAGCGAATCGATAAGATGTACTTCCTTGGTGGGAGCAGTACCCACACAAGAAATCATTACTATGCAAAAACACAGTAAGCCCACCAATCGTATATGAGGAAACCGTTTCACTTAGCAAAGCTACAAATAAATCCGGGAAAGAAAAAAGATTTTTCTACAATAAGTCTTGTAGAATGTAGCGGGAAATTCATAACTTTGCAGCCGTATTAAACAAATAGGTAACATCTATTACAAAATGAGCGAAAAAGCACCCGTAATGGTATTCTCCGGAACTAACTCGAGATACCTTGCAGAGAAAATCTGCGCAAGCCTTGATTGCCCTCTGGGAAAGATGAACATCACCCACTTTGCTGATGGTGAGTTTGCTGTTTCCTATGAAGAGTCAATTCGTGGCGCACATGTATTCCTGGTTCAATCCACCTTCCCTAATTCCGACAATTTAATGGAACTTCTGCTGATGATCGACGCAGCTAAAAGAGCGTCTGCTAAAAGCGTTGTTGCAGTCATTCCATATTTCGGTTGGGCACGACAGGACAGAAAAGACAAACCTCGCGTTTCTATCGGCGCAAAGTTAGTAGCCGATTTACTTTCAGTAGCAGGTATCGATCGTTTGATTACGATGGATCTCCATGCTGATCAAATCCAAGGTTTCTTCAACATTCCGGTAGATCACTTGTATGCTTCGGCAGTGTTCCTACCCTATATCGAGTCCTTGAAACTGAAAGATCTTGTAATCGCTACGCCGGATGTGGGTGGTTCCAAACGTGCCAGCACATTCTCAAAGTATTTGGGAGTTCCCCTGGTATTGTGCAACAAATCACGTGAGAAAGCAAACGAAGTTGCATCCATGCAGATTATCGGTGATGTAACCGATAAGAACGTAGTATTGGTAGATGACATCGTAGATACAGCCGGTACTATCACTAAAGCAGCTAACATTATGTTGGATGCTGGTGCTAAATCAGTACGCGCTATTGCAAGCCACTGTGTAATGTCCGATCCGGCATCTTTCCGTGTACAGGAATCCAGTCTGACTGAAATCGTATTTACCGATAGTATCCCCTACTCTAAGAAATGCGCGAAAGTAAAACAACTCAGTATTGCTGATATGTTTGCAGAAACCATTAAGAGAGTGGTGAATAATGAGTCTATCAGTTCGCAGTATATTATCTAATAGAGAATTGGATATAAAAAACAAAGGCTGCGCAATTCAATATACTGCGCAGCCTTCATTTTTTATTTAAAGTTTCAAATCTTAATCTCTACTCCAGTCTTCCCATTTTGTACGTGCCCTTTTTTATTACTTTCCCGTTTTTATCCGTTTCAACAAAAGGACCGTGCTTTTTGCCTTGCTTGAAGAAGCCTTCGTAACGATTACCGTTTTTATCCTCCTGTATACCGTTACCTTCTTCCATACCATTCACAAAACCACCTTTATATTTAGTTCCGTCTGTCATAATCAGGGTTCCCTGACCATTGAACTGGTTATTTTTCCATTCACCTTCGTAAGAATCACCTACATTCCATTTATACGTTCCACGGCCGTCACGTTGGTTATCTTTCCAGTCGCCGTCATAGACCGCACCACTTGCCCAAGTAAACACACCTTTTCCGTGTTGCATGCCGTCTTTAAAGTTTCCTACATATTTATTGCCGTTGGCGTGATAATAAATACCGGCTCCGGTACGTTCACCCTGCACATACGCACCTTCATAGCGGTCACCGGTGTGGAAGAAGTAAATACCTTTGCCATGTTGCATATCATCTTTCCAGTCGCCTACATATTTATCTCCGTTGGCATATTCGAAAGTTCCTTTTCCATCACGCACATCATTCTTCCAATCACCTTCGTATTTACAGCCGTCATTCCAGACAAAAGTACCTTTACCCTCTTTCTTATCATTCTTCCAGGAACCTTCATATTTGGAACCGTTTTTCCAAGTGTATGTACCTTGACCTTCACGTTTATCATTTACCCAGTCTCCTTCGTAAATATCACCGGTATAGTAGTACATTGTACCTTTGCCTTGCTGATAATCCTGAAACCACATGCCGTCATAACGGTTGTTGTTCATGAAATAGTAGATACCCTTACCGTGTTGCTGATCTTGGAACCATTGTCCTTCGTACTTTTCGCCGTCAGGAAATGTATAAGTACCATATCCTTCACGTTTTCCTTTCACATATTCACCCTCGTAGACATTGCCATTTTTGAAAACCGTCTTACCTTTTCCGTTGGGCTTACGTCCTTTCATTTCACCCGTATATACGGAACCGTCTTTGAAGGTATGAGTTCCTATCTTTATTTCAGAAGAGAAAGTCGTTTTTACTTTATCGAAGAAACCGGATTTCTTTTCCTGGGCCGTCGCCCCGCCTTGGGACATGAATACCAGAATGAGTGCAGTATATAGATATTTCATTGAAAATTATAAATTAGCGATTTTAATAATAAGACGTGTAAACGCAGCAACTTGTTACACGTCTCATATAGTATTTGCACAAAGATACAATTAATCTGCTAAAAGGAAGGGGTATCACACCTTTTTTATGACATTTTTTTGCCGGATACGATTTCTTTTAATGTCTCTTTGCACAAATAGCGTGAGGCAAGTTCACGTATCTCGACAGGAGTAATTGTCTTCACAGCTTCTACGGCATCCCTCACATACGAGTCCGGGAGGCCGGAAGTATGAATAAAGATCCAGGCATCCGCCAGTGAGAAGGCAGACTCATAGCTGCGACACATATCGCCCAACATATAGTTTCTCACCATGGCAAGTTCTTCGACAGGTACGAGGTCATTTTGTAGACGGTCTATTTCATGGTAAACTTCTTTGATAAGCGGCTCTACAAATTCATTGGCAGTCTCTGCATTGACAACCAACAGTCCACTATCGGGATAAGGCATGATACCGGCAGATATACCATACGTATATCCTTTATCTTCACGAATATTAGACATCAAACGGCTACCGAAATACCCTCCGAACAAGGTAACCAGAACGCGAACTTTCAAATAGTCAGGATGGCGTCGATCCAAAGAAAGCATTCCCATGCGAACAGCACTTTGCATTGCATCGGCACGCTCGGTAAAAATACGTTTCTCAGAAGAAGTTACCGGAACATAAGACAGTTTTTCCGGCTTCCGGAAATCTTTACCGAAAGGTTCACTTCCAAAAAGAGTTTCAATACGACGGATAGCGTCTTCGCTGACCTTCCCCGCAAGATAGATACTGCAATTTCCGGAATGATAATATCGGTCGTAAAACGATTGCAAGACAGAAGGGTTGATCAAATGATAATCTTCCTTCTGCACTAATTGCCCGCACGGATGCGTATCGCCATATACGGCATTTATCAAAGTGCGATGGGCCAGAAAGTCCACCTTGGAGCAGTTCACAAGAAATTGCTGGATATTACTGTCGATAATCACTCCCAACTCTTTTTCAGGGAAAAGAGGTTCTTTTACGATAGATTCAAAAACATCTAAAGTTTCCGGCAGATATTTATTCAAAGAATAAAGGGTGATATAAGCATACTCGGACGAGCTGGAAAGCTCCAACCAGGCACCATAGTAATCCAACTTTTCGGCAATGGCCGCGGCTGAATAACGCCGGGTACCTTCGCGCAGCATCCGGTTGGTAAACAAAGCCTGCAAACGTTGGCTCTGTTGCCAGCGTCCACCTTCTATCAACAGATCAATTCGGACTACTTCATTATCCCCGGCATTGAGTATATATAAAGGTATGCCATTTTTCATCACCCGACATTCGGGAGATGGCACTGCCAGTTGTTCCGGCTCACAAATACGGGGCTGGATAGTTCTGTCTAACATATTTTCAAGAATTCTTCAGCCTTTTCCAAATCCTGGGGAGTATCAATGCCAATGGTCTCTACTTCGGTAATACCGGCTTTAATGGTATAACCATTCTCCAGCCAGCGAAGTTGTTCCAGCGATTCTGCCAGTTCCAGTGAAGATTGCGGCAACGAAGTAATCTCTTTTAAAACTTCAGCACGATAGGCGTATAATCCTATATGCTTATAATAAGTGTGATTTTTCAGCCAATCCTGTTTTTCCACATTTCGCTGATAAGGAATAATGGAGCGGCTGAAATAGAGTGCATTCATGTTCTTATTCAGCACTACTTTCGGAGAATTGATATTCTCCAAAGCTTCAAATCCATTCTCAGGAGTAAAAGGTTTCACCAGTGTAGCAATCTGGGTCGCAATATCGTCGAAGCAAGCTTTTACAGTTTCCAGTTGGGAGGGTTGAATAAAAGGTTCGTCACCCTGAATGTTGACTATGACATCAAAGTCTCCCTCTATTTTAGTATATGCTTCATAGCAACGATCCGTACCACTTTTATGATTCACGGAAGTCATCACTACTTTACCTCCGAAAGCTTTTACAGCTTCTTCAATCCGTTCGTCATCTGTAGCCACATAAGCATCGTCCAAAATACCTACCACTTGTTCATAGACTCGCTGTATTACAGTTTTACCTCCCAGCATAGCCAACGGTTTTGCAGGAAAACGCGTGGATGCATAACGGGCGGGAATGATTCCTAAAAACTTCAACATGTTTATATTTACAATTTTACAATTTAATAGATCCACGTTCTTCCGCTTTATCCGCGTCGCCCGCATACCCATTTGAAATTACTCTATCTCTTTTAATCCCCGACAAATGTAGTCTCTTTTTAAATCGTCGGGTTTATAGACAGTATCATCACACGACAACAAGTCCAAATCCAACCGGACTATTTCTTGTTTTTTCTCTTCAGGCATCCGCCCCGCTTCCCGTTCAATAGCTTTCAAACAAGAAGTTATTTCCGCCACATCGCTACTGGAAATAAAACGTGCCACCTGATTGGAAAATAAAGATGAACGCCGGAAATAAAGCGGCTTAGTCTCCTCTTCCGTAGAAAAACGAATGCCAGGAAACAGTTCTTTCAACCGCTTCCGCGCCAACGAAAGATTCTTTTTCCGTTGCTCGTTACTACCGATGCTGATTGTATAAACCACTTTCGAAATCAATAATTTAGACCGACACTTGAATTTTAATCAAAGAAGTCATCCAAACCGATTTCCGATGCCGGTTCCAGATCAACGTCTCCGTTATCCTTACAGGGATCAAAACCCTCAGGGAGTTGGAATGTCTCACTTTCATCATATCCCAGTGTTTTGTCTCCAAGCACTTTTACCATGTATTTTGACCAGATAGGCAATGCCATAGAAGCACCTTGCCCATGCGTCATACCATCGAAGTGAATGTCACGTTCTTCACCGCCTACCCAACATCCGGATACCAATGAAGGGGTAAAGCCCATGAACCAGCCATCTGCATTGTAATTAGTTGTTCCAGTTTTACCACCCATATCGGCTTTCACGCCTAAGCGACGAACACGTCCACCGGTTCCCTCATTGATTACCGCACGCAGCATAACCAACATCTTATAAGCACTGGAAACGCTGACAACTTCTTCCATTTCCGGAGAGAACGTAGCCAGTACATTGCCATCACTATCTTCTATACGGGTTACAAACATAGGTGCCACACGAATTCCTTTATTGGGGAATGCCGTATATGCACTTACCATCTCTCCTACCGAGATTTCGCAAGGACCAAGACAAAGAGCAATAGAAGGTACAATCTCACGATTGCGCACACCGAAACTATGTAACAATCGTTTTAACTCATACGGGTTTAATTTACTCATCAATCGCGCCGTAATCCAGTTGTCCGAATTAGCCAGTCCCCATTTCAAAGTCACCATCTCTCCGTAACGCTTATTATTTGCATTACGAGGCGCCCAAGGTTTACCATTCTCATCGAAGCCCTGAAACTCCACATGCCGCATCTCATCGCAAGGAGAAAATCCATTCTCCATAGCCAGTGAATATACATAAGGTTTCATAGTAGAACCAATCTGCCGACGTCCTACCATTGCCATGTCGTATTGGAAGTAATTATAATTAGGTCCGCCTACATACGCCTTTACATGTCCGTTGTGCGGATCCATTGACATAAAACCGGCACGAAGGAAGTGTTTGTAATAACGGATAGAATCCATAGGCGTCATGATCGTATCCTTTTCACCATTCCAGGTGAATACCGACATTTCTTCAGGTGTATTGAAAGCCTTTTCAATTTGAGCATCCGATGCACCGGCTTTCTTCATGGTCCGATAACGATCAGACTGTTTCATGGTGCGGGCAAGGATTTCATCTACCTGCTCCTTCGTAATTCTATTACTGTAGGGTGCTTGTTTCCGTCCCTTCTTTTCTTTAAAGAAATAGCCTTGTAGTTCTTTCAGGTGCTCTTCTACTGCCTCTTCTGCATATTGCTGCATACGGGAGTCAATAGTCGTATAGATTTTCAGACCATCCGTATAAAGGTTATACTTTGAACCATCTTTCTTTATATTCTTTTCGCACCAGCCGAACAGAGGATTATTTTCCCAATCAAGAGAATCTTCATAAAATTTCTGCATCTGCCAGCCCCGATAATCTCCCTTCACAGGTTTCTTGGCATTTAATACTCCACGCAGATATTCGCGAAAATAGGTTGCCATACCTTCTTTATGGTCAACACGGGTATATTTCAAGGTCAGTGGAAGTGCTTGCAGTGAATCACATTCTTCGGCAGTGATATATCCTGCTTTACGCATTTGATCGAGCACCACATTACGGCGTCCGCGTGAACGCTCGTTGAAACGAACGGGATTATAAAGAGCCGGATTTTTACACATACCAACTAAAGTGGCAGCTTCTTCTATTTTTAAATCTTTAGGTTCACAGCCAAAGTAAGTGTTGGCTGCAGTTTTAATACCGACTGCATTGTTTAAAAAGTCAAATTTATTAAGATACATCGTAAGTATCTCTTCCTTGGTATAGTAACGCTCCAATTTCACTGCAATTACCCACTCAATGGGTTTCTGAAACAAACGTTCCATTACATTGTCCGCACTGGGCGAATAGAGTTGTTTCGATAATTGTTGGGTAATCGTACTACCCCCACCTGCATTCTTCTGGAACAATAAACCACGCTTCACAATGGCGCGAAACAGAGCAATTGCATCAATTCCGGAATGCTCGGCAAAACGCACATCTTCTGTTGCAATCAATGCATTGATGACATTGGGGGATAAATCATTATAGCCCACATATACACGGTTCTCTTTGCTAAACGAATAAGTACCAAGTACCTTCCCGTCTTCCGAGAAAACTTGTGTAGCAAACTTATAATTAGGGTTTTCCAGATCTTCAACAGGAGGCATATAGCCTATCCAACCTTTAGCAATGGAGAAGAAAACAGTGACGCAAGCCAATACTATGACGGCTAAGAATATCCAAAGGATTTTTATGATGTTCTTTATCATGTTTATTACTGTAAATTCACTAAATCAATAAAATAGATTACCTGTAAAAATAACAAGGCAAAGGTACGGAATTATATTGGAACACCCTTATAAATTCTATAGAAAACTCTTAAAACGCCACACTTTATCATCGGAAATACTACATTTTAACGGGTAAAACGCCACACTTCAGCAAGCACAAAGTGTGGCATTTCCGATGATAAAGTGTGGCGTTTGAGGGGATAGAATATGGCATTTTGGTGACCAAAAAGTGGGGGGGAATTGAGCATTTTAGAGGCATTTTCACTTGGAAATCGACCGTTCCCATGCTGTTTTCGCTTAGGAAAAAAGTAAAAAAATGAAGAACAAATTACTATCATTCAATACTTTAGTCAAAACAAATAGTGCATTTTTCTTTCTTATATATTCTTTATATAATAACAACAGCAGAAAAGAAAAAGAAAAGTTGCTGCTGATGCCGGTAATGATCCAAACAAATTCCGGCATCCATCTCACCGTATGAGCAGTTTCATCCCATGGGATTGTTTTTTTCGTCTCATGAGATATTTTTTTTCATTATTTTCTCCCGTCTTTCTTCCGTACTCCGCATCTTTTCCGTACCTTTGAACTCTCGAAAAGAAACAAAATAACGAACGATATGGAAAACAGAAGTTTAGTCACCATTGCCGAGCATAGCAAGGAAAAAATCCTCTACATGATCGAGATGGCGAAGCAGTTTGAAGCCCGTCCCAACCGTAGGCTGCTGGAAGGGAAAGTGGTTGCAACCCTCTTTTTCGAGCCGTCCACCCGTACAAGACTCAGTTTTGAAACAGCAGCCAACCGCTTAGGAGCCCGCGTAATCGGGTTTAGTGACCCAAAAGCAACGAGTTCTTCGAAAGGCGAAACCCTGAAAGATACCATCAAAATGGTGAGCAACTACGCCGATATCATCGTGATGCGGCATCATCTGGAAGGAGCAGCCCGCTATGCCAGCGAAGTAACCACAGTGCCTATTGTCAATGCCGGAGACGGAGCCAACCAGCATCCTTCACAAACGATGCTCGACCTCTACTCCATCTACAAAACCCAGGGTACACTGGAAAACCTGAATATTTTCCTCGTTGGTGATCTCAAATATGGCCGTACCGTACACTCACTGCTGATGGCAATGCGTCACTTCAACCCAACTTTCCACTTCATAGCTCCTGATGAATTGAGAATGCCCGAAGAATACAAAATTTACTGCCGCGATCATGGCATCAAGTACGTGGAACATACGGACTTTACGGAAGAAACCATAGCAGATGCCGACATCCTCTACATGACTCGTGTGCAGCGTGAACGCTTCACTGACCTCATGGAGTACGAACGGGTAAAGAACGTCTACATCCTGCGCAACAAAATGCTGGAACATACCCGTCCTAATCTGTGTATTCTGCATCCCCTGCCCCGCGTCAATGAAATCGCATACGACGTAGACGATAATCCGAAAGCTTACTACTTCCAGCAAGCTCAAAACGGTCTGTATGCTCGTGAGGCTATTCTCTGTGATGTATTGGGCATCACACTGGATGAGGTGAAAGCCTAAATTGTACTTTGTAAATTGCTAATTTGTAAATTGAAAGATGAGCGAAAAAAAACAAGAATTGCAGGTTGCCGCATTAGAAAACGGTACCGTTATCGACCATATCCCCTCTGAAAATCTGTTCACCGTAGTCTCTTTGCTGGGACTTGAACACATGAACAACAATATCACCATTGGCTTTAATCTCAAAAGCGGAAAGCTGGGTACTAAAGGCATTATTAAGATTGCGGATAAATTTTTCTGCGATGATGAAATTAATCGTATTGCCGTGGTAGCGCCTAACGTAAAGCTGAATATTATCCGGGATTATGAAGTGGTGGAAAAACGTGAAGTTAGCCTTCCTGAAGAACTTCGCGGCATTGTAAAGTGTGCCAACCCCAAATGTATCACGAACAACGAGCCCATGGCGACGTTATTCCATGTAGTAGACAAGGAAAATTGCGTGATCCGATGTCACTATTGCGAGAAAGAGCAAAACAGGAACGAAATTGAAATAATATAAGAGCTCGTAACTCATGTAACTGTCATGAAACAAGACTGGAAGCCCGGAACAATGATCTATCCGCTTCCTGCCGTATTGGTAAGCTGCGGAAGCACTCCGGAAGAATATAACATAGTAACAATTGCATGGACGGGAACGATTTGTACGAACCCGCCCATGTGCTATATTTCAGTACGCCCCGAACGCCACTCCTACGAAATCCTAAAACGGAATATGGAGTTTGTCATTAATCTCACGACCAAAGATATGGCGCGTGCAACGGATTGGTGTGGCGTACGTTCCGGGAAAGACTACAATAAGTTCGAAGAAATGCATCTGACACCGGGAAAAAGTACTGTGGTCAATGCTCCCCTTATTGAAGAATCCCCCTTGTGTATAGAATGCCGTGTAAAGGAAATCATGTCACTCGGCTCGCATGATATGTTTATTGCCGATGTGGTAAACGTACGTGCCGACGACCGGAACCTGAATACGGAAACCGGAAAACTGGAACTGGCGGAAGCTAATCCACTGGTTTATGTACATGGAGGATACTATGAATTGGGCGAAAAGATCGGTAAATTTGGCTGGTCTGTTGAGAAGAAGAAATAAAATGAATGATTAACCGTTAGTGATAAGTGATGAACAAAGTATTGAAGAGCTTTATCCTGTGCCTTTTGCTTTTCCCCGCTACGATGTGGGGACAGTCTCATCTTGTGCCTGGCACGGCGGTTGAAGAACCTCTGAGCAAACACCACCATGACCGTCCGGTGAACTTCGGTATTAAAGGTGGCTTCACCTCTTCCCTTTTTCTTGTATCCAACCTTACATTGAACGGTATCACAATAGACGAGGTGCAGAATAACTATAAGATAGGTTATTTCGGTTCTGTCTTCATGCGTATCAACTTTGAACGCCACTTCCTGCAACCGGAAATATCCTACAACATTAACCGCTGCAACATCACTTTCGAGAAACCTGCTGAAGAGAATGCCCCTTTGGAAATGGCATCTATTACGTCATCCATTCACAGCATAGATATTCCTGTGATCTATGGATATAATGTTATCAAGGAGGGACCTTATAGCCTGGCTGTATTCGGCGGTCCAAAGTTCCGTTATATCTGGAATAAAAAAAGCGAAGTCACTTTTGAGAATTTTGACCAGCAGGGAATCAGCGAAAGATTGCGGCCATTGAACCTCAGTTTTACCCTTGGAGTAGCCGTTACCATTTCCCGCATTTTCTTCGACTTCCGTTATGATATAGGATTACATAATATATCGCGCAAAGTGACTTATGATGACGGTGTCGTCGAAGGTGATCCACCCGCCGACGAAATACGTTTCCACCGGCGAGACAATGTTCTCAGTTTTTCCTTTGGAGTATTCTTTTAGAAAGTAAATTTCTGACTTTTCTGACAGTTTATTCATTTTTTTACCGTAAATTTGTGCGCTTAATAAGAGAACACAGATTTATCAAACTTATCTAAGTAAGCAAAATGAAAAGAGACGATTTAATTTTCGATATCATCGAAAAAGAACATCAACGTCAGCTCAAAGGTATTGAACTGATTGCATCAGAGAATTTTGTAAGTGACCAAGTAATGGAGGCAATGGGCTCCTGTCTCACTAACAAGTATGCAGAAGGTTATCCTGGCAAACGTTACTACGGAGGTTGCGAAGTAGTAGACCAGAGCGAACAAATTGCTATCGACCGCATAAAGGAAATCTTTGGTGCAGAATGGGCTAACGTGCAACCCCACTCAGGCGCACAGGCTAATGCAGCTGTATTCCTCGCTGTATTGAATCCGGGTGACAAATTCATGGGATTGAATCTGGCTCACGGCGGTCACCTCTCACACGGCTCTTTAGTAAATACTTCCGGTATTATCTATACTCCCTGTGAATATAATCTGAATAAGGAAACCGGTCGCGTAGACTATGACCAGATGGAAGAAGTTGCTTTGCGCGAAAAACCTAAAATGATCATCGGTGGCGGTTCAGCATATTCCCGCGAATGGGACTACAAACGTATGCGCGAAATCGCAGACAAAGTAGGTGCTATCCTGATGATCGATATGGCTCACCCTGCCGGACTGATTGCAGCCGGATTGCTGGATAACCCTGTGAAGTATGCTCATATCGTTACTTCTACTACCCATAAGACTTTGCGTGGTCCTCGCGGTGGTATCATCTTGATTGGCAAAGACTTCCCTAATCCTTGGGGAAAAACAACACCGAAGGGTGAAATCAAGATGATGTCTCAGCTG
Source organism: Bacteroides intestinalis DSM 17393 (assembly GCF_000172175.1). Lineage (NCBI taxonomy): Bacteria > Pseudomonadati > Bacteroidota > Bacteroidia > Bacteroidales > Bacteroidaceae > Bacteroides > Bacteroides intestinalis. Next base: position 246,413 of record NZ_ABJL02000008.1, read on the forward strand.
ATCGACTCAGCCGTATTCCCGGGTATTCAGGGCGGTCCGTTGGAACACGTTATTGCAGCAAAAGCTGTTGCATTCGGTGAAATCCTGCAACCTGAATTCAAAGAATATGCTGCTCAAGTGAAGAAAAATGCAGCCGTACTGGCACAAGCATTAATCGACCGTGGCTTTACAATCGTTTCAGGTGGTACGGATAATCACTCTATGCTAGTTGACCTACGTAGCAAATATCCGGATCTCACAGGTAAAGTTGCTGAAAAAGCATTGGTATCTGCCGATATCACTGTAAACAAGAATATGGTTCCGTTTGATAGCCGCTCTGCATTCCAAACTTCCGGTATCCGTCTGGGTACTCCTGCCATCACTACTCGTGGTGCTAAAGAAGATCTGATGCTGGAAATTGCAGAAATGATTGAAACGGTTCTGTCCAATGTAGAAAATGAAGCGGTTATTGCCGAAGTTCGCGCACGCGTGAATAAGACTATGGAAAAATATCCGCTGTTTGCATACTAAGAAAACGTATATAAGAAACGTTATAAAAAATCCGCAGCCTAATGAAAGACTGCGGATTTCTTTTTATGTCTACTAGCCTGATTCAGCTCAATCCTTCTATATTTCCATCCACAATATCAATATGCATAGCCTGCGGTTCTTTGGGAAGTCCCGGCATACGTAAAATTTCTCCTGCAATGGCAACAATCATTTCCGCACCGTTATTGATTACAATATCTTTGATGTGGAATTCAAAATTATTCACTGCACCATATATCTTCGGATCGGCAGAGAAAGAATATTGAGTTTTAGCTATACAAACTGGATAATGACCAATGCCCATCTTCTCTATCAGTTTAATGATTTTGCGTGAATGAATGCTATAAGTCACCACACTGGCACCATATAGATTACAAGCTATCTTCTCTATCTTTTGTTCTACACTATCATTCTCACTATAACTGAAGTTCAAAGGTTCGGAAGGTTTCTTCTCAATAGCATCCACTACCAGATTAGCAAGTTCCACGGCTCCTTCTCCACCTTTTGCAAATGCATTGTTGACAGCAAAACCAACGCCTAATTTTTCCTCACAGTGATGACGGATCGCTTCCACTTCCTCGTCTGTATCACTGGCAAAACGATTAAAAGCAACCACCACCGTCTGACCGAACGAACGCAGATTACGTATATGCTTATCAAGATTACCGAAACCTTGCTGCAATCCCTCCATATTGGGCTCTTTAATACGATCAAGGCTGACGCCTCCATGCATTTTCAAACCTTGTGCGGTGGCAACAATTACAGTCAACTTTGGTTGCAATCCACTTTTACGGCATTTGATATTATAAAATTTCTCCGCACCGAGGTCAGCACCGAAGCCGGCTTCCGTTACAACATAGTCGCCGAAAGTCATGGCCATTTTCGTTGCCAGAATAGAGTTACAACCATGTGCAATATTGGCGAATGGACCTCCATGAACAAAAGCAGCCGATCCTTCGGTAGTTTGAACTAAGTTCGGATTAATGGCATCTTTCAACAAGACAGTAATAGCTCCAGCAATACCTAACTCCTTCACTGTGAATGGACAACCATCAAATCGGAAACCAAGAATAATATTCTCAATCCGTCGTTTCAGGTCGTCTATGTCCTTTGCCAGACAAAGAATAGCCATAATTTCGGATGCAGGGGTAATATCAAAGCCGGATTCTTCGGTAATACCGTTCGTACTGGGACCTAAACCCGTGACAATACTACGCAAAGAACGGTCGTTCACATCCAGTACACGCTGCCAGATAATCTCTTTCAGCCCGAATCCATCCGCCTGATGCTGATAAAGATAATTGTCGAGCAATGCGGATATCATATTGTGCGCCGAAGTGATGGCATGAAAATCTCCTGTAAAGTGCAGATTTATCTTTTCCATAGGAAGCACCTGGGCATAACCGCCACCTGCTGCCCCACCCTTCATGCCGAAACAAGGTCCTAATGAAGGCTCACGCAAAGCAACAATCGCCTTTTTACCAATTTTATTCAATCCCAAAGCCAGACCGATAGAAACTGTAGTTTTACCAATACCTGCTTTGGTAGCAGTAATGGCGGTAACCAGTATCAGGTTACTTTTCTTCACTTTCTCTTCATCAATCAAATTCGTTGGAATTTTAGCGATATACCGTCCGTAGTTTTCTACTTCTTCGCGCGGAATACCCACACCTTCGGCTACCTGCTTAATTTTCTTCAGCTCTATGCTGCGAGCTATTTCAATGTCTGATTTCATACAGAGTATTTTTTTAAATAACAACTTTCTTTTTGAAAGCTACAAATGTACGAAAAAGAGTGCAGATAGCAAGATTTTAGAATAAGAAAGCCTCTGCTGTCTTATTCAAGTGTCAAAGCGATACCTTCGACACGGTCTGAATTCGAGTCTCCCGGTTCGACCATATCGAAAGAACGTGTTCCTTCAGGCAGTGGAGCGAAATAAAGAGTATAATCGGTTTCTCCACTTTCGGGCATATAGAATTTCTCCCCTAAAGGAATACCTTCTGAGCGAAGGACAGGACATACAGTTCCATTGTCCGCTACCAACTGGATATTCTTCATAATTTGTATCCAATATTTGGGTATATAATAGGCACGAATCCGCAAGACCGTAGCAGTATCCGTCAATACTACCTGGCGGATTTCAGGAATATCGTTATTACTTTTCTTTACAGTCGGGAAATTCACCACTTTATGCCCATTCTCTTCCCCTAAGCTCATCACGTATTCATTTGCATTTAGCAGGCGACGAAGTTTTCGTTTCAGACTCTGCTTCCCGTATCCGAACCATTTTTCTACGATGCGTCCTTCTGGTGAAATAAGGACATAATTTGGAATTCCACGTACTCCGTATTTAGCATATAATCCATTGCTTCCTTTCAAATCACTCAAATTCTGCCAAGTCATTTCATGGGCTTTAGAGGCTGCTTCCCACCCTTTCCTGGTATCAATGCTCAGACTTACTATCGTCAAGCGATCTTTATACATCTCAGCCACTTCTTTCATCTCAGGCAAAGCCATAATACAAGGCCCGCAACCACGACTCCAGAAATCCAGCATAATATACTTACCTTTAAAATCAGACAAATGATGTACATTTCCCTCTAGGTCGTACAGATCCGCATCTGCCATTTCATCACCCACTTCCACTACTTGAGGAGGAAAGAGATATGTATATGTATCCATTGCCCAAGAGGTTTGTTTTTCTTCATCAGTCAGTCCTTCATAGAGAGCAATCACTTCATCTTTATAAGGATAATTTTCAGTATACTTAGCCGACATTGCCAACCTTTTCAAGTGCTCCAGCCAAATATCGTCAACCGGAATCTGCTTCATACGCTTTATAGTGTTGGCATCAATACGGATACTAATTTCATCCTCTACCTTCTGCAAACTATCAGCTTGTGCACGTATCGCCTGTCTTTCTTCGTCCACCGCACTTCCTGCATACTTCCGGCGGTATGCACGCTGCAATAAAGCATTGCGCTGATATTCATTCCACAATTCGCGTGAGTCGTTTATAAAAGCCTGATTAGCCACTTGTTCCGGAACAGTGCTTTTCACATCCCAAGTCCGTATCAGTGTGTTTTCACCGCTTATCTGTATATTATCTCCCGAACGAACCCAAAGTCTTAAGCTCATAGAAGGAAACTTGTCACTTCTTCCCATCATGTCCACTATTTCAGTTTCATTTCCCAATGTTTCTGCCTGAAAACGAAAATGTCCGTTACGAATCGTATCAACACCGATACTGTTACCCACATTTCCATCTAAACGAAACAAGGTGACTAAAGTTCCGTCTTCTACATTCTTCACTTGCCCTTCTATTGTAAAAGTCCCTTGAGCTTGTGCTGCCCAAACGCTTGCCATTAAGAACAGCGTTACAATCTCTTTCTTCATATACGTGCTGTTTAGTTATAAAATTATATATCTACGTACAAAACTATATGATTTCTCCGAGATCGGCAAACAAAATTACGATTATTTCGTAATCACCTGTTTACTTTAATATTAAGCATCTACTACCCGAATATTTTTACTTTCAGTCAATATATATCCGTCCATCATCCGTATGATTCTTTCTGCTTCGCGGGCATTCTCTTCAGAGTGGGTAACCATAACAACAGTGGCCCCATCACGATTCAGTTCTTTCAGGAGGCTCATCACTTCATTACCGTTCGTAGAATCCAGATTTCCCGTAGGTTCATCAGCGAGGATAATACGGGGATTGGTAACAATGGCACGGGCTATGGCCACACGCTGTTGCTGCCCACCGGAAAGTTGTTGCGGATAATGCTCAGTGCGGTGAGCTATCTGCATACGCTCCAAAGCCTCATTGACACGTTTCACACGCTCACGCGTGGATACTCCGGCATAGAGCAAAGGAAGTTCCACGTTTTCAAAGACTGTAAGTTCATCTATCAGATTGAAACTTTGGAATACAAAACCAAGATTTCCGTTACGCAAATCCGTACGGTCATTCTCGGAGTAGTGGGAAACTTCCTGATCCAGAAACCAAAGTTCACCGGAAGTGGGGCTATCAAGCAAACCTATCATATTCAGCAAGGTAGACTTACCACAACCGGAAGGTCCCATAATGGCAACAAACTCTCCCTGATTGATTTCCAAACTTACTTCATTCAATGCAGTGGTCTGCACGCTTTCCGTACGAAATATCTTACTGAGTCCAATAGTCTTTATCATATTCATTTTTTTTTCATTATAATCAAATCTCGTTATCATTATATCCAAATCTATTTTTCATTATGTATGAAATGAATCTTACTCATACCTCAATGATTCTACCGGATTTTGTGATGCTTTCCGCCAAGTCTGTCCAAAGACAGTAAATGAAGTAATACCTGCTATCATTGCCCCTGCCAACAGGAATAGCCACCAACTAATGGGCGTTTGATAAGCAAATTCACTCAACCAACGATGCATTAAGAAATATCCTAACGGGCAAGCCATCACGAAAGCAATGCCTATCCAGCGAAGATATTCCAAACAGAACATCCGTACTATGCGGTCGGAATGAGCCCCATTCACTTTGCGGACACCTATCTCTTTAGTCCGCTGCTCGGTAGAAAGAGCAACCAGCCCGAATACCCCCATCATAGCAATAACAATGGCAATGATGGTGAAAAATAACAGCATTCGGCTTTGTTGCTGCTCTTTGGCATAATTCTTGTTCAGAGTATCGGAGAAAAACTGATAATTGAATTCTTTGACGAAAATATCATCACGCACCGCCCATTCTTCAAATTTCTGCTGAATATATTTCAAAGTCTCCTGTTTACGCTCGGGGGCTATCTTAATATACATATCGCCCAGACACTCCGGATTATAGTATATATAAGCAGGTTTCATTTTCTCACGCAATGACTGAAAATTAAAATCTTTCACCACACCAACAATACGGGATTTCACGGCCCATCCACTAAATTCTTTATAGACTTCCATACCTATCGGGTCAGCAACTTTCATCGCTTTCCATGCTGTTTCATTGATGACAATCGTTGGCTGAACAGGCTTATCAGAATCACTCTGCATCCAGTAATTCTCAAAATAAGAATCCATCAACTCCCCTTTCAATAATTGTAATCCGAAAGTTTTTACAAAATCACCATCCGCCCATATCTCCATCATTTGCAACGAATCTGTCTTTCCATCTATATCTGTCCACCTGATTGCCGCTTGTCCGTTTTTCTTTTCCAGATTTCCTTCTCCAAAACTTTCAATAGGCGAACCCATCGAAACACTCTTAATATCGGGATTCCTCAATAAGTCTTGTTTGAAATCAGCAACTTCGTACCATAAGCTTGTATGGATGGAGACAATATTCTCTCTGTCAAGTCCCAAATCCTTATTCTCCATGAAGTGAAGTTGCTTCAGTACAATGAAAGTCATCAACATCAATACTATAGCTATGAAAAACTGGATGCAAACCAATCCTTTGATAAGCCCTCCTTTCTTGCCGGTCTTTCGTCCGCCTTTGAAAGCAAGCAACGGATTGACTGATGAAAGATAAAATGCTGGATAAGCACCAGCCAAACAACCTATGCCTATAATACCAAACAGAATATAGAAAACAATATCCCAATTCATTCTTAATGTTATAGCAGTTTCCATAGCTTGGTTGAACAGAGGCAGCATAAGTTCCGTCAGAGCTAAAGCAAATACCAGAGAAATAAATGATTGTACTAAACTTTCTGAGAGAAACTGTGTAATAAGTGTTTTCCGTTTGGCACCCGTTACTTTGCGCACCCCTATTTCTTTATAGCGTAGTGACGCCCGAGCTGTGGAAAGTGTCATGAAATTGAATGCACCCATAAAGATGACCAGAATGGCTAACGCCACAAATAGGTACATAGTGGCAAGGCTACCATGATTCTTAACGTTTTCATCAGAGAAAGTTGTATGTAGATGAATATCTCTTATCGGCTGGAAACGCAATAGCGTTCGTTTCTCACCAAACTTTTTGAGAGCATGCCTCATTGTTCTTTGCTCCTGACGATACAACTTACCCTTGTCACCCTGTTTCATTTTTACATAAACATGCATTCCACGACGCATGCTATCCCAATTCCACCCCATGGAGAAGAGACCGTATGCATCTATCGAAAAGGCAACATCAAACTGTATGTGACTTTTCGCAGGTATCTTAACCACGGCAACAACAGTGTGTACATCAGTCCGTCCAACATAGTTTCTTTTCACTTTTTTTCCTATGGCAGAAGCATTTCCAAATAGTTTTCGTGCCATAACCTCGGATAATACAACATTATCAAGATTATCCCATAGTTGTTCGGGGTTACCTTCTATTATAGGGAAGGGAAAGACATGAAAAAACGTACTGTCCACATGGACATATTTACCAATTATTCTTTTCTCATCATCTGTCTCCAGTGTAAGGTTATCTTCATATTTGATAGCTGTCGCATCTTCTACTTGTGGAAAATCTTCCTTAAAAACTCTCACAAGTGAGCGTATACTTTCAGGAGATTCCTTTATCTCGCCACTTGTCTCCCGACTCACTTCTATCACTCTGGAAATACGGTCTGCATCCGGAAAACAATTATCATACGTCAGCTCGTTTATCACCCAGAGATAAATGAGAAACGCTGCCGTCATGCCAAATACAAAGCCCAGCATATTGATGGTAGAAAATAGGAAGCTCCGCTTGATCAACCGGAGTGCAACTTTTATATAATGCTTTACCATAATCGCATTTATTAGAATAAGACTTTCTTCTACGGAAGTTTCGCAAGAACTATACCAAAAGAATAATACATTGTTTTTCATTTACTTAAGCACAATATCATTTCACAAAATTGCACGATATCGTACACCAAATGCACGCTTCCGTACACTTCTTTTTCAAAAACTTTACCTATCTTTGTACATGTCCGGAAAAGAGCTCTGTATCCGCACATTTTAAACTTAACTTTAAGTATGATGAAACGAGGAAAGATACTCATTGTAGACGATAATGAAGACATTCTCTTCACCTTGAAAATGCTACTGCGTCCTTTGGTAGAAAGTATTACTATGACAACTGATCCACGTGAATTGCTGCCGCTCATCTCTCGTACCCACTTCAACGTCATCTTGCTTGACATGAATTTCCGTCGGGATGCCGTCAGTGGAAAGGAAGGATTCCACTGGTTGGACGAGATACTGAAGCTGGACGAGAAAGCTGTTGTTATCTTCATTACCGCCTATGCGGATACGGAAAAGGCAGTTCAAGCCATTAAACAAGGTGCCACAGATTTCATTCCCAAACCCTGGCAAAACGAGAAACTGATAGCCACCGTGTCTTCCGCCCTGCAACTCAGTTTCAGCCGGACGGAAGTAGAAACCCTGAAACAACAGAAGGAGACTTTAAAAGAACAAACAGAAGCTTTGACTCTTCCCCCTGAGCCTACACGCGTCATCGGTGAATCTGCCGCCATGCAAGCTATTTTTCAGACGATAAGAAAGTTTTCCGAAACAGATGCGAACCTTTTGCTCCTGGGAGAAAACGGAACAGGTAAAGACTTGATTGCCCGCTATGTTTACGAACAGTCCCCCCGCAAGAATGAGATCTACGTACCTATCGATTTAGGAAGTATTCCGGACACGTTGTTCGAAAGCGAATTGTTCGGATATGAAAAAGGTGCATTTACCGACGCCCGCAAGAATAAGCCGGGACGTGTGGAAGTAGCTTCAGGCGGAACGTTGTTCCTGAACGAAATCGGCAATCTGAGTCTTCCGCTTCAAGCGAAGTTACTTTCGGTCATAGAGCAAAGAAAGAGCTCACGGCTCGGCTCTACCACCTCCTACCCTGTAGATGTAAGGTTGATTTGTGCCACAAATACGGATTTATACAGTGCCATCGACGACGGACAATTCCGCCAGGATTTACTGTACCGCATCAATACGATTGAAATTCGTATTCCGCCTTTACGGGAACGGGGAAACGACCTGTTCCTGTTAGCCGATTTCTTTCTCCAACGCTATCGGAAGAAGTATAAGAAAGAACTTCGGGGAATTTCCAAAGAAGCACGAAAGATGCTACAACTTTACCGTTGGCCGGGCAATGTGCGTGAACTGGAGCATGCCATCGAACGTGCCGTCATCCTCTCTACAGGAACCATGCTGGCTCCAGATGATTTCATGTTACGCAGCCCCCGATCTTCGAATACTGTATCTGAAAAAGATAAGTATAATCTGGAACGGATTGAAAAGGATGCAATCAATGAGGTAATGAGAATATGTGGCGGTAACATTACATTGGCAGCAGAAATGCTGGGAATCACAAGGACTTCACTTTATAGAAGGATTGAAAAGTTCGGATTATGAAAAGACAAACTTGGGTAAAAACGCCTCTTTGGCTCACAATTGCATTATTGATATGTTGCCTCGTTTCAGCTTGGTTGGCTGTACACGGCTTTTATTTTAGCCTGTTTGTGGCACTCTGCCTCACGGCGTTTGTTGCTTATACCATATATAGGTATATCTTACGTTCTGCGCGTGCCATGGCCCAGTTTATCTGGGCTGTGCGCTACTCTGAATTTCTTTCTTCTCCCACTTCCAATCTCAATGCCACCCAGCCTCTTCCCGAAGAACTGCTGACTGAAATGCAGGATGCCCTTGAACATTACCGGAACAACCTGCAAAAGAAAGAAAGCAAATTGCAGTATTTTCAGGCACTTGCCAATCATATAGACATGGCTATTCTTGTTTATACGCCCGACGGGCAAATGGAATGGGTCAATGATGCAGCCAAACGTCTGATACATATCGATTGCCCGCATACGATAAATGATCTGGTCGACTTTCACCCCGATCTCCCGGCCAAGCTGCATACACTGAAAGCAGGCGATTTGTCCGTATGGCAAATCAAACAGGAAGAAGAGACTGTGCAATTCGCTCTTTCCGGTATGGAGTTTGTCATTCAAGGCAGGAAACTCTTGATTGCCGGAATGAAGAATATCCATTCTGCCCTGGATAACCGTGAGACGGAAGCCTGGCAAAAGCTAATCCGTGTACTGACACATGAAATTATGAATTCCATTACTCCCATCATTTCGCTTACAGAACTTCTTGCCAAGCACGCCGACAGTCTGGAAGGTGACGAAGAAACCAAAATGGAAATCAGACAGATGTTGCAAACCATCGGTCGCAGAGGGAACGGTCTAGTACGCTTTATGAATAGCTACCGGGAAGTATCGCACCTGCCCCACCCTTTATTAAAACTTTATAATGCCGGAGAACTGCTGAAAGGAGTCGTTCAATTGATGCAAAATGATACAGATGATCTACACCTCTCTCTTCCCAACGTTCCGTTGCGCCTGATTGCAGATAAAGAGCAAATAGAACAGGTACTTATCAACCTGATACGGAATGCCCGCGAAAACGAAGCGACACAAATCACTCTTTCCGCGGGCATCACTCCAAGAAATCACCTTTTCCTGCGTGTTACTGATAATGGAACCGGCATCGATCCGGAAGTTCAGGAACGTATTTTCATTCCATTTTTCACCACAAAACCGACCGGTTCAGGTATCGGGTTAACCATCTCGCGCCAAATCATGCACCAGCATCATGGAAGCATTACGGTGCAATCAAAAGTGGGAGAAGGAAGCACGTTTACACTTCTGTTCCCAATAGTTTAATAAGTGATTAGTGCTACGCTATAATGCCGCAAGGAGACTAATCACTTATCACTAACCCCTAATCACTTATTACAACGCTTTTTTGTATAAATCCAGAATAATCTCCTTCGTCACCTCGCGAGGATTACCCGGTGTACAAACATCGGCAATAGCAGCCGTAGCCAGCTTGTCGAGATCGCTTTCCTTAATACCTAATTCAGAAAGGTGTTGCGGAATACCTACTCTTACTGACAGCGCTCTCACTGCATCTACGGCAGCACGTGCAGCTTCTTCCTGGCTCATACCTTCTTTATATACTTTCATCGCCTTAGCAATTTCCACATACTTATCAAGTGCAGCAGGAGCATTAAATTCCATAATGATAGGCAGCAACAACGCATTAGCCACACCGTGAGGTATATCAAAAATAGCACCCAATGGATGTGCCATACCATGAACAACGCCCAAACCTACATTAGAGAATGCCATACCTGCAATATATTGCGCTACCGCCATACCATTACGTGCCTCTGCATTTGTCGGCTCAAACACGGCCGTTTCCAAATAACGGGTAATCATTTCGATAGCTTTAATTTCAAACATATCGCTCATTTCCCATGCTCCCTTAGTAATCAGACCTTCAATAGCATGTGTCAATGCATCCAATCCCGTAGAGGCGGTCAGCCCTTTAGGCAAAGTGTACATCAATTCGGCATCTACAATGGCGATGGCAGGAATATCATTCGGATCTACACATACCATCTTCTTTTCATTCACTTCGTCGGTAATCACGTAGTTGATAGTCACTTCGGCAGCCGTTCCTGCTGTAGTAGGCAGAGCAATGATAGGCACGGATTTCTTCTGAGTCGGCGCCACTCCTTCCAGAGAAACCACATCACTGAATTCCGGGTTATTAGTGATAATGCCGATAGCTTTTGATGTATCGATGGAAGAACCACCACCAATAGCCAGAATAAAATCGGCACCGGATTCTGCAAACGCTTTCACACCTGCATTTACATTACTAACCGTAGGATTTGGTTTAATATCGCTGAATACAACATAGGGTATGCCTGCCTTATCCAGTACGGAAAGCACCTTGTCAGCTACACCAAATTTAATCAGATCTTTGTCGGTAGATACAAAGGCTTTTTTCAAGCCGAGACGTTTAATTTCCTGTGGGAGCACTTCGCGGGCACCCGGTCCGAAGTAGGATACTTCGTTCAAGACGAATCTGTTAATCATAATACGATAATTTAAGTTCCGCAGTGTCATTTTGAGATTGAGTGTGCGGAAGGTTGATACTTCATTTTGTTCCGACAAAATTAAGAAATATAGAGGAGGAAGGGACAAAAGATTCTGATTTTTATAGTGTGCGGAATGCTTTTTAGTAATCATAAAAAAATAAGTTCTTCATTTAAATGGCAGCAAATCATTGAAAGATAAAGCAAACATGCTATATTTGTACTATCATTGAAACGATTATTAAAAACGATAGATATGGGAAAGAAAGAGACCAAAAAATATTCTGATATTCCAGTGCAACAAACGAACGCTTCCGAACCGTCAGGTATCTACGGAGATATAAATGCGATGAAGGTTCAATTGGTCAATCGTATAATGCGTATAGACGAACCGGAAGAATTAAATTCTGTATTGGAGTTTGTGAAAGAACGCATTGCACAAAAAGATAAATTTGAACAGGAATGGGAACAGGGACTAACCGTTGAGGATTTCCGCATACAGTGTAAACGCAAATTAAAAGAAATGTATGCTCGCAACTAAAATCCTTATACACCCTTCTGTTTCAGATTTTTAGAGGAACTTCCTAATATCCTGATAACTGAAGGCTATCTGAATATTTATGAAAATGCAGAACTACTTGTAGACGAAATTATCGATTTTATTCAGGAAATTCCAACAGCAGTTCATTACCACCTCAGCCCTTCAGCCGAAAGCCATTTTTCCCGTTACGGAGAAAATATACAATACACTTTTTTCAAAAGAAGCAAGTCACCTCGTACAACATGGTATATCTTTTTCATTAAACAAGACGAACGTATTCTGGTTAAGTATATAACAAACAATCACAAGGAAGGACAATACATACGTTAAGATTTGCTCGTCACTATTTAAACCTCGACCTATCCACTTCCTCCCTCTTCTTCTCCCTGTATCCTCCGAATTTATACGTAAACGACACCCCGATTTCCCTGAAACAAGTATAATCATTCGTCACGTTCTGCGTACCAAAACGGATGCGTGGTTTTATCTGTCCCGTCTCAAAGATATCATTGCAATAAAGATTCAGAACAGCCTTTCCTTTGGCAAAGCCATACCGCAAAGCAGCATTTACATACCCTGAAGACGGTAAATCATAAATTCCCTGAGTCGCTTTACTACGAGCCATTCCCGTCAGTGTCAGTTTCAGATCAGGCTTCTTAGAAAGAGTGAAAGTATTTGTCAGTACGGCAATACCATAACAAATATTCCGGTTGAAAGGAATATCCCAGAAATCCTCATCTTTCTCATGATGCCATACACCAATCAAAGTTAAACGAGAATTTAACAATTGCTTTATATCAAATGGTATAGAAGCCTGTAATCCTGCTTGTTGCTGGTAATTAAAATTCAAATGCTTATAGATCTCCACCAGACGTTCGGAGGATTGATAAAGAGTCTGGACTGAGTAATCTTTCGTATGATTAAACCATGCACTGAAGATGTATTTACTCTTCAAAATATGTGTCAACTGAAGTTGATATTCCTGAGCCGGTTTCAGGAACGGGTTCCCATGTATTTCAGAATATCCACCGCCCAGATAAGAAATAGCATCCTGTACCGCCCAATAATCAGGATAATCTTTATCACTGCTCAAAGCCAATTGCCAAACATAGCCGGGGGCGGGCATATAACTCAGGTTAATGGTAGGATACCAATCCCATTGATTCCATACCGGTGTCTTATAATGCTCCACGGCAAGCGAAGCATCCAGGGAAAGTTTATCACCAAAACTTTTATTGAAACCCGCATAGAAGTTCAGAGTTTGTTCGCGACGGCGGGATTGCATATTATCGGGAATACCTGTGCTTACACCTGCCTTTGTTCCCACACCCTTCTCCGTATCATAATAATATTGATAACTGTGGTCGATACTGGTAGTATAAACGGCACCATAATTCAATCCCCATCCACGCCCCAGATTATGCTCCTGGGCAAGGAAGAATTTCCAGCGATTGATGCGCTGACAGTCTTCAGTATAAAAGGCCAGCTCTTCACCTTGCATGCTGCTATGCAATAACTGATCGGATGGAGAACGGTAATAAGTCAATTCAGCACCAGCTTTCAGTCCGAAAGGTGTACGGTAATCCAGACGCCCATTGTGCAGCCAATCGGTACTGCTGCTACGGGTGTTGGACTGCTGCGTACCGTAAATATCCATCAGACTGTGGTAAGTCGAATAACTTCCATTATAAACAAAACTCAGCTGATGATCCTTGGCAATATTGTAATCCGCCCCTACCCGGAAACTATGGGTATGTGAACGGCTCCGGCCCATCTCATCGGTTGTGATGTGATGAACCGAACCGTCCGCCAGAGAGTGCATAGCTTCTTTATCGGTTAAAGAATATCCCCGTCCGTGGTTGTGTGAGTAAAGAAAATCTGCTGAGAATTTATTTCCATTATAGATCAGGCTGGCACGTTCGTTGAAGCCCTCGTAATGTTTCTGATTATATTTGCCATAAAGCTCTCCCTGCCAGGAAGACGGGCCTCCGGTGCTTTGTTTCAGTGTGATATTGATAAGTGCACCCCGCACCTGATAGCGTGCCGGAGCATTGTACATCACTTCCGCCTTCTCAATGCGACTGGAGGGGATACTTTTCAGCAAAGAATAAAGCTGTTCGGTACTCATGGTGGTAACTTTACCATCCAGTATTACAGTTACCCCCTGCCCTGCCAACATCAACCCGCCATTCATCTCGGTTACGCCCGGCAGTTCCTTCACAGCGTCATAAGCATTATCTACGGGTAGATTACCGATAAGGCGCGGAAGATCGTACACCAGTTTACCTTGCTCCGCTTTCACGATGGGACGTTGCCCGGTAATCATTACTTCAGGAAGAGATTGATAAAGACTGTCCAGCTGCTTGTCTTGTGTTATAATACTGTCCGCGCTGAGCGTCCGTTCGCTCTCTACATCCGTACTCTTTGTTATTTCCTGAGCGGAAACTCCTGCACTCAATGCACATAGCATCAGGGAAAGATAGTAATAAGACTTCATGTTCATTTGTTTTAGATACGACATAAATGTGTTCAGACTTAGAGATGATTGGGTGTCAACCTTGGTTGACAGGTCGATTAAGCTTGGTTGACAGATCCATTAACCTTAGTTGACAGGCCGGTTAACCAAGGTTGACACCCAATTATGCAAGGGACTGCACAAGATTCTCCCTATACCTTTTGCAAAAGATGCCTTGTGCAAAAACGAATCATCCCTTAAGCTCTTGCACTGCAAAGTACGGTGAAATCTTCCGGACTTTGTGTTATCTGGAACTTACGTAGTCTTATCTAGTGTTATCTGAAGTGTTATTTAGTCTTACCGTCCATACATGTACCGGTTATCTTTCCTATCTTTGTCCATATAAATACAAGAGCTACATGAAACTGCCATTCAGACCTATTGCCATATTAGTCATAATCTCTCTGCTGGGTATCTTTATTTACCAGGCATACTGGATCACGGGGCTATACAAAACGATGAAGCACGAACTGGAACAAAGCATCGTAGAGGCCATGCGCATGAGTGATTATAATGAGATGATGCTGCGTGTAAAGGAGATGCAAAAAGAAAATAAAGCCCACGGTTCCGTAGAGGTTTCAGCAGGATACAATTCCGATTCCGGAAAATCATTTGTCCGCAGCAGTACAACTGTTAACCAAACAGACAGTGCCGGAAGTCGTTCACTTTTAAAAGAAGGTATCCCTATGAAGTATGACAGTGTATCAGTAAGTTATCCGAATGACTCGACAAGAGATATCCTTTTCACACGAGGACAGGAAGGCACAAATATTTCAGTCTGGGCAGAAAGAGATTCAGTAAAAGAGGTCCTGGAAGATACAGTGATTAATGAGGATGAACCTCAGGCTTCTTTAAGAGCCGAAGGTGGAATAGACATGATGCTGCGTGACCAAAGCAGTATGGTGGAACTTGCCACTTTCATCCAGCGTGGAATGCACTCGGGACTGGATATTTTTATAGAACCTGATATAGCCGTTTATGACAGTCTGCTCAATACCTATCTGCAAGAACGGGGGCTTAAACTTCCCTACCGATTGGAACGTCTTCATTCCGGTGCCGATCCGGACTCAACGCTGGTTTACACTGATACGCTTGCCATTGTCGGGACTCCCGGATACAT
Organism: Bacteroides intestinalis DSM 17393; assembly: GCF_000172175.1. Lineage (NCBI taxonomy): Bacteria > Pseudomonadati > Bacteroidota > Bacteroidia > Bacteroidales > Bacteroidaceae > Bacteroides > Bacteroides intestinalis. The sequence goes on from NZ_ABJL02000008.1 coordinate 261,996, forward strand.
GCCCAGTGAAAAAGCAAAACAATATAATTATGCTTTCGACATTCACTCCAATCAAAGTTACCGCCTCACAATAGAACCTATTTATAAGATTGTATTGCGACAGATGAGCGGTATTCTTACTACATCATTCGTTATTCTTATTATATTAGGTTTCTCCTTCTGGTTTCTTATCCGCACCATTTTGCGGCAGAAAACACTGGAAGAGATGAAGAGCGACTTTACCAACAATATCACCCACGAACTGAAAACACCTATTGCCGTGGCGTACGCCGCCAACGATGCTTTGCTTAATTTTAATCTGGCAGAAGACAAGCAACAACGGGATAAGTATCTGGGTATCTGCCAGGAACAGTTACAGCGATTAAGCGGACTGGTGGAACAAATTCTCTCCATGAGTATGGAACGCCGTAAAACCTTCCGTCTGCATCCGGAGGCGCTCAGTTTGCACGATCTGTTCCCGGCACTCATCGAACAGCATAAACTGAAAGCAGGTAAGCCTGTAGAAATCAATCTCGACATTGCACCGGAAGACCTGACAATCATTGCCGACCGTACACACTTCAGTAATATTCTGAGTAACCTGATAGATAATGCCATCAAATACTCTCCGGATAAAGCCGACATAATGATCTGTTGCCGGAAAAAGGAAACGGAACAAGTGGAAATCTCGGTTACAGACCACGGTATTGGTATCCCTACGGATAAACAGCCTCACATTTTCGATAAATTCTACCGGGTTCCGACAGGAAATATCCACAATACCAAAGGCTACGGGCTGGGGCTTTTCTACGTAAAGACAATGGTAGAAAAGCACGGTGGAATTGTAACTGTACGAAGTGAAGCGGGAAAAGGAAGTACTTTTACAATAAGAATCTGAATAACGTTGCTTGTTATGATGCATTACATTGCTTGTTATAAAAAAGAATCAAGATATGGACAAAATCAAGGTACTGCTGGTTGAGGATGAACAAACCCTCGCCATGATTATCAAAGATACACTAGAAGGCCAGAACTTCATCATCCATACTGCTGCCGATGGCGAGGAAGGTCTGCGTATGTTCTTCGACTTACGCCCTGATGTACTGGTAGCAGATGTTATGATGCCCCGTATGGATGGTTTTGAAATGGTACGCCACATCCGCCAAACCGACAAACGAACTCCGGTACTTTTTCTCACCGCCCGTTCTTCCATCAACGATGTGGTGGAAGGCTTTGAACTCGGAGCCAACGACTATCTGAAAAAGCCTTTCGGCATGCAGGAACTTATCGTGCGCATTAAAGCGCTGGTAGGCAAAGCATTTACATTTAAAGAGGAACCGAAGAAAGAAGAAACTTGTTTCAAGATAGGCGATTACCATTTCAACTCTGTCACACAGATATTGTCCCATACCGGAATAGAGCAGGAACTCTCCCACCGCGAGGCCGAAATACTGAAGCGCCTGTGCGAAAACCGTAATCAGGTAGTGAATACCCAGAATATCCTGCTTGATCTTTGGGGGGACGACAGCTTCTTCAATTCACGCAGCCTGCACGTGTTCATCACTAAATTACGGCATAAACTTTCCAAGGACGAACGTATCCGCATTGTCAATGTCCGAGGCATCGGATACAAACTTATCATCAACTGAAACTTCTGTTACGGAAATAAGAAAACGGGCTGCATTTCTACACGAGATACAGCCCGTTCATTTACTGGTTAGAGAGGAACAAAATAGATTGCTTATCTACTAATTCAATTATTTACACCTCAAAGATAATAACTATTTCCAAATAACCGTATACAATATACAACTTTTATTTTAATAAATGCTATATATTTCCATAATTCATACTTATTTCATATATTCGCCATTAAATAAAGGCTATTAAGTAATGAAATATATAGAACTAATCATACTTTTCTGTCTTTTCTCCTTCCGGGTAAATGCTCAGAATGAAATACCTGCTGACAGCGTGCGTAGTATGAATATGCCGGAAACAAAGGATTTTGATGGTTTTCTTCTGGATATGAATTTAATGAAGATGGCAGCTCCCCAAGTGCCTAAAATGAAATTGGAAATTCCGGATGCCAGCAAAGATTATAGTTTCTTATTTCGCCTAGACCCGAACATAACCTACTCTCAAGGCTACTCACACCTGTTTAGCTTGGATAGTTCCACCCTATACAGTATGAATCCTTTCGGATTGACAGGTTTTGGTTCATCTCCTCAAAACCTGCAGATGGGAAGCTTCCGACTGAAGAATGGCATGCGTATCAATACCTATGGAGAATACAACAAGGACGGATGGAAAGTTCCAAATCCTTCTGCTTTACCGTGGGAACGGAATAATTTTAAAGGCGCTTTTGAACTGAAATCAGCGAATGGATCATTCGGCATAAGAATCGAAGTGCAACAAGGAAGAACAGCACCTTATTAAAGAAGATATGAATATGAAGAAAAAAATCTTGGTTATAGGCGCCAACGGGTTTACAGGACGCCGGATATTAAATGATTTGTCGCGCAACGACGAATACATTGTAACGGGCTGTTCCCTGCATGATGACATTGCTCCCGGTTCTGGAAATTATCGTTTTATCAGTGCAGACATCTGCCAGATGGGAGAACAAAGTGCACTGTTCAGGGAAGTACGCCCTAATGTAGTGATCAACACTTCTGCCTTATCTGTTCCTGATTATTGCGAAGCTCACCATGAGGAAGCGGATAGTATCAACGTCAATGCTGTAGGACAATTGGCATTCCGGTGTGAAGCATCCGCTGCACGCCTTATCCATCTTTCTACCGACTTTGTATTCAATGGAGATACAACGCAGCTTTATACGGAAGTAGATACGCCTGATCCAGTCAACTATTATGGTGTTACCAAGCTGAAAGGTGAAAAACGGGCAGCTGAGTTATGTAGTAATTACGCCATTGCCCGTGTAGCAGTAGTCTATGGCGCTGCCTTACCGGGACAACATGGAAATGTACTACAATTGGTTGCCGACCGTTTAAGAAACAACGAAGAAATACGAGTCGTTTCCGACCAATGGCGTACAGCAACTTATGTAGGAGATGTCTCGCAAGGAATAGAGAAGCTGATAAACTATCCTAATAATGGCATCTTCCATATCTGTGGCTCAGAATGTCTGACAATAGCTGATATTGCCTACCACGTAGCAGATATCCTGAACCTGGACTATTCCTTAATTCTGCCAGTCACCACCAAGCAAATGGAAGAGGCAACTCCCCGCCCCCGTTTCAGTGGATTGAGCATAGAAAAAGCACGCAGGGAATTAGGATACCAGCCACACACTCTGGAAGAAGGGATAAGACTCATGTTTAGTGTTTAGTGATGAGTGATTAGCCAAGTTTGTATAACATTCCAACTACTAATCACTCACCACTAATCACTAAACAACGTTTCCGCAATCCCACTTTCTTTTTTATACATTCGTACCATTTCCAAGAGTTCATCTCCATACTTTTCCACTCCTTTTTTACCAAAGTAAGGAATGCGGAGAAGAGTGGTCTTATCTTCCGGCAATAAATTCGTAATACCGAGAATTGCCTTTTGTTGAATTACAGTATATACCGGTAATCCCAACCGGGATGCTTCTGCATTGCGCCATGCCACCAGACGCTTGTACAATTCGGGATGCAGGATGTCCGAAGGTACTTCCACAGTTGCCGCCCTTTTACGTGCAGAACTACTTCCACCGTCTTCAGTTTCGTCTTTACGTTTTCTTCTTCCGGAGAAGTTGCCGCCGCGTTTTTCTCCTTTATCCTTACCCGATGCGGCATCGTCAATGGAGAGGACGGACTTTTGTTTCAGATATTCGCCTACATGGAATCCCTTATCAATTACGAATTCCAGCAAATCGACTTTCAAGAGAAGCAAATCATCCAACTCTTCACTGACAGCCTTCAACTGTTTCTTTAGCTCTTTATTGTCAGACTCTACAATTGTACTACTTCTGATGGCATCCAAGGGCGTCAATTGTTCTTTGAAATATTCTGCTCCCAAGTGAATGCGCTCCTGCAAACTTTTATCTGTAGCATAATCCGCTGCACCATCAACCAGGCGAGTATATTGTAAGCTAAACTTTTGAGCAACTTTCGTAACCTTCTCATGGAAACGTTCCGTTTCTGATTTATATTCAACCAGCAGTTTAGGATAGAGTTTGTACAAGTGTTCATCCAATAACCTCACAAAACGCTTCAATGCCAGTTCCAATGGTAAGAAATCAAACAATCCTGATAACAATTCCAGAAAATACGATTGTTGCAATCTCCGGTAACGCGTTTCATCAGGCTCATTTCTACGTGCATCTTCTGTAAAGGTATCCACAGCACTGTCACTGATTACTGCCCTGGCAGATAATGGAGCACTTAATACCAGACCTTCCAACGTCTTGCAACGGCTCAGAGCCACATACGTCTGTCCATGTGCAAAGGAAGCGCTGGCATCAATTATTGCACGCTCAAACGTCAACCCCTGACTTTTATGAATGGTTATAGCCCATGCCAGTTTCAGTGGGAATTGTTTGAAGACTCCCTCTATATCTTCTGTAATCTCTTTTGTCTCTTCATCCAGCACGTACTTTGCATTGGTCCATTCTTCTTCTTGCAACATGAAGACGTCCTCACTTCCTTTGCTACGTACCTCAATGCCTAAAGCGGATACATTTACCACCTCACCGATCATGCCATTGTAATAACGGTGTTCACCGGATGAATCGTTCTTTACAAACATGATTTGCGCACCACGTTTTAACTCCAGTACTTCATCAGTAGGATAAGAATACTCCGGGAATTTTCCATCTATCTGGGCGCGAAAGGTAAAAGAACGTCCGGGCAGTTGTGCCAGTTCATATTCATTGATACGTTGCGCCTGGTAATTATGGGTGGTAAGTTGGATATATCCTTCCTCTTTCGCAGGATTGAAATTTGGAATGTATCTACAGTTCAGTTCATCCAACAAAGTTTTGTCACAACGATTCTCCCGGATACGGTTCAACATATCCAGAAAATGAGTATCACTCTGTCGATAAACTTTCTTCAATTCAATGGTACAGTACTCCGATTTCCTCAATGCACGGCTGGAAAAGAAATAGGGAGTATCATAATAGCGGTTTAGCATCTGCCATTCTTCGTCTTTGATAACCGGAGCAAGTTGCTGCAAATCTCCGATCATCAATAATTGTACACCACCAAAAGGCTTGCTACGGTCACGGAAACGACGCAACACATCATCTATCGCATCCAAGAGGTCGGCACGTACCATACTGATCTCATCAATCACAAGCAGGTCTATACTACGCATGATGTTAAGTTTCTCTTTTCCGAAACGGAAACGGTATTGTGCCTTACCATCTGCACTGAATGAAGTATCGGGTACGTAAGGGGCAAAAGGTAGCTGGAAAAAAGAATGAATAGTTACACCACCTGCATTAATAGCTGCAATGCCTGTCGGGGCAAGAACAACCATACGTTTAGGACTTCCGGACTTCAATTGTCGCAAGAATGTAGTTTTTCCAGTACCTGCTTTACCGGTCAGGAAGAGATGAGTGCCTGTATTTTCTATAAATTGCCATGCAAGTGACAATTCCGGGTTTTGTTCCATTATTTCATAAATGTTGTTTGGAGGTGTAAAGGTAACATAAATAAAAGAGGAAAAGCCCTATCGGCACATCTTTTTACATAAAAATGAAAAAAGCTACAAGCTACGAGCTACAAGTGGCTGCACTATATTCCGAAAGGCACTCGTAGCTTGTAGCTTGTAACCCGTAGCTTTCTTACTTGAGACTTCCCGCGATTATATCCAATAATTCGTTTGTAATCGCTTGCTGTCTGCTTTTATTATATTGCTTCGTCAAATCTTGTATCAGTTCATTCGCATTATCTGTTGCAGTCTGCATAGCAAGTGTACGGGCAGCATGTTCAGAGGCATTGGAATCTTGAAGTACAGTAAAAAGCTTCTGGCTCAACACCTTTGGCAGCAAATCTGCAATAAGTTGTCCGACAGATGGCTCCACTATATAATCATTCTGAAAACCGCGTTTTCCCGATCCTTCTGTTGCAGCAGTTGCTTCCACCTTACTTAAATCAATAGGAAGATATTCCTCACGCGTTAATATCTGTGCCCCCATCGACTTGAAGTGATGGTAGATCAGCTCTACACGGTCGATTTGTTTTTCTACAAACTCTTGCATCAACAATCCAGCAAGTTCATATGCTTGCACATAGGATGGTTTCTCTGCCATTCCCTGATAATTTCCTCGCGATGTATAGCCTAACTTCTTAGTAGCTTGTTCCACCTTCTTTCCTATAGGATATATCAGGATGTTCTCCTTACCAAGTGATTTGTATTCTTCCAGCGTTTCTCCAAGCTTCTTTACCACATTCGCATTGAAAGCTCCGCACAGCGAACTGTTGGATGAGAAAACCACGACCGCTACCCGCGTTACAGGACGCACTTCGGTATAAGGCGACTCGAACGTGGCATCTGTAGACAAGAAGTTTGTCAGAATTTCATTCAGTTTCTGTTGATAAGGCAGCATATTCTCAATCCGCGATTGTGCTTTGTGCAACTTTGCGGATGCCACCATCTTCATCGCCGATGTAATCTGACGCGTACTCTTGACGGAGTTTATTCTGTTTTTTACTTCTTTTAAAGAACCCATAGCATCTTTTTTAGTGGTAAGTGATTAATGATTAGTGATAAGCGGCACATGAGCGCATACCACTAATCACTTGTCACTAAACGTTAATCACTAATCCAAATATTGTTTCGACATGAGATCCGCAGTTTCCTCTATCTTCTTACAAACATCATCATCAATGACACCACTCTTTAGTACATCGAGTACATCCGCACGATGATTCATTTCAAGTGCTTCCAAAAAACTACGTTCAAAATCAGTCACCTTATCTAACGGAACATTACGCAACAGTCCATGAGTACCACAATAAAGAATGGCAATCTGCTTCTCTACCGGCATCGGACTATATTGCGGTTGAACCAACAAACGGGTATTCTTTTGTCCCTTATCAATGGTCAGTGCTGTAACAGGATCCATATCGCCACTGAACTTTGTAAATGCTTCCAGTTCACGATATTGCGCCTGGTCTATCTTTAATGTACCGGCCACTTTCTTCATCGCCTTAATCTGAGCATTACCACCCACACGACTCACGGAAATACCTACGTTAATAGCCGGACGGTTACCTTGGTTAAACAAATCAGTATCAAGGAATATCTGTCCGTCGGTGATAGAAATCACATTCGTCGGAATATAGGCAGATACGTCTCCTGCCTGCGTTTCGATGATAGGCAATGCAGTCAGTGATCCGCCACCTTTCACTTTACCTTTCAGGCTTTCCGGCAAATCATTCATTTCACGTGCCACTTCTTCCTGATTAATAATACGCGCAGCACGCTCCAGCAAACGGGAGTGCAGATAGAAGATATCACCCGGATACGCTTCACGTCCTGATGGACGGCGTAAAATCAGTGATACTTCACGATAAGCTACGGCCTGCTTAGAAAGATCATCATAAACTACCAATGCATGACGACCGGTATCACGGAAATATTCACCAATGGCAGCACCTGCAAACGGAGCATAATACTGCAACGCAGCCGGATCACCTGCCGTAGCAGCAACAACAATCGTATAATCCATTGCGCCATATTCACGCAATGTGTTTACAATGGTAGCGACCGTAGAAGCTTTCTGACCAATAGCTACATAGATACAATACACAGGGTTTCCTGCCTCATAATTGGCGCGTTGATTGATGATCGTATCGATAGCAATAGCCGTCTTTCCCGTCTGACGGTCACCGATGATCAACTCACGTTGTCCGCGACCGATAGGTATCATGGCATCCACGGCTTTCAATCCGGTTTGCAACGGCTGGTTTACAGGCTGACGAAAGATAACCCCCGGTGCTTTACGTTCCAAAGGCATCTCACATAGTTCTCCACCAATGAGTCCTTTACCATCCAGTGGTGCTCCCAGCGGATCTATAACACGCCCCAGCATACCCTCTCCCGCCATAATGGAAGCAATTCGCTTGGTACGCTTTACGACGTAGCCTTCTTTGATTTTATCTGTAGAGCCCAGTAAAACAGCACCTACGTTGTCCTCTTCCAGATTCATCACAATCGCCTTGATACCGTTATCGAACTCCAACAGTTCGTTTGCTTCGGCATTGCGCAGTCCATAGATACGTGCCACACCGTCACTGACTTGCAGCACCGTACCGATTTCATCCAACTGCACACGGGTATCGATTCCCTCTAACTGGTGACGGAGAATATCGGAGACTTCGCTTACTTTTATATTTTCAGACATGTTTCTTTAGTGATTAATGATTAGTGCTTATACAATTCTTCTGTTCTTATCAATGAACTGTTGTTTCACTCTCTTAAGTTGCGTGGCAATGCTGGCATCCAGGCGGAAATCGTTAATATCAAATATGAAACCTCCTTCAATAGAAGGATCAACTTCAGTTTGCAACTCCATCTGTGCATGTAGCAGAGCAGAAGCACTATTCCGAATGCGTTCCCAGACATCCCGGCTCACAGATACGGCGGTAATCAGTTTTCCTACGCCAATATGCTTCAACTTCCTGTATAGGTCGAGATAAGTCAGACAGATGTACTGCAAATAGTACTCCCGCCGATTTCTCAGCACAAGGGTGATAAAGCGGGAAAATTCCCGGCTCACTTCTCCATTGCCTACAGCAGCGGTGCAAATCAGAGCAAACTTCTCCTTGATTTTCAAAATGGGATTATCCAACGCCTCACGTAAATCAGGATGCTTACGAAAGCTCCGTTCCAGCATACGCAATTCATGATATACGCGGTCTTCTGCCCCCGTATCTTTCGCGTATTCTATCAACGCTTTGGCATATCGCATCGAAACAATTCCTATATCCATTTCCTTTAATTATTAGTGATCAGCGATTCATAATCAGCATTACGCTAATCACTCATCGCCAATCGCTTTATCGCTACTTAATTGCTTCTTGAGGCTGCCAGCACTTCGTCCAGCATCCGGTCTATCATCTCCATTTGTTCGTGCTCTTCATCCAGATTCTTACGGATTACTTTCTCCGCAATATCTACAGAAAGCACGGCAACCTGGCGACGAATATCACGTATTGCCTCTTCTTTTTCTTGCTGTATCTGCTTCTTCACATCGTCCAGCTCTTTCTGCGCGGCAACTTCCGCCTGCTTGCGTGCTTCGACGATAATCTTGTCACGCTCGTGCATCGCCTCCCGCAGAATGCGCCCTTGCTCCTTATTGGCAGCAGCAACCAATGCTTCACTCTCAGCTTTCAGCCTTTGAAGTTGCGCATTAGCTTCTTTTGCCACTTCCAGCGATTGGTCAATGTAGGTTCTACGACCTTCTACCATTTTGGTAATGACAGGAAAGCCATACTTCGCCAACACCACGAACACCACGCCGAATGACAAAAGCATCCAGAACAGCAGACCACTATCGGGTAATAACAATGACATAATTTATCTATATTTTAATTATAAGAAGAACACTAACAGACACACAACTACCGCCAACAGGGCAACGCCTTCAATCAATGCAGCGGCAATAATCATGTTCATACGAATGTCTCCTGATGCTTCCGGCTGGCGGGCAATAGCCTCCATAGCTGAACCACCAATTTTACCAATACCTAAACCTGCGCCAATAACGGCAAGTCCGGCGCCAAGTGCTGCACCTAATTTACTAATTCCGGCTGCAGCTGCAGTAGCTTGCAATAATACAGATAGTAACATAATTCTTAATTTTTAAATGGTTTATTATTAATTGTTGTTTTCTTTCACTTTAACTTCTTTATGTTCTTCCTGAGCCAATCCGATAAATACGGCAGACAACATAGTGAATACATATGCCTGGATAAATGCTACCAGCAACTCCAACGCATTCATAAAGATGTTGAACAGCACAGAGGCTACGGTCAGCGTACCATTTAATGCAGGACCCATGCTGGCAGAAATAAAGATGAGGCACGTCAATACCAGCATTGCCATGTGCCCGGCCAACATATTGGCAAAAAGACGGATCATCAAAGCAAATGGCTTGGTAAAGATACCGAAGAATTCAATAAAAGGCATCATCGGCACAGGTACTTTCAACCACCAGGGCACATCCGGCCAGAAGATATCTTTCCAATAAGTTTTCGTTCCAAACAGGTTGACGGCAACAAATGTAAAGAGTGCCAGCACCATCGTAATAGCGATATTACCCGTCACATTGGCTCCACCCGGAAAGATGGGAATCAGCCCCATGATATTATTTATAAAAATGAAGAAGAACGCTGTCAGCAGGTAAGGCGCAAACTTTCGATATTTCGGCCCTACACAACTCTTGATGATATCGTCGTTCACCATCATAATAAACATCTCCATAAAGCCGATGAAGCCACCCGGAGCCGCACTGCCTTGCGGATGTTTTCGATACCACTGAGCAACAGCTAAAATAATAATCAGCAGCAATACACTGTTAATCAGCAATGACAACGTCACTTTGGTGATCGAAATATCCCAAGGACGTATTTCATTTCCAGCTGCGTCATATTCCACTACTTTACCTTCGTATTTACTACCTGCCGGAGCTATAGAGAATCCCTCGTAAGAACCTTCATTCTCTTCCAAACGAGAAGAGAGAAAAGCATGCCAGCCAGTCTGCGAACTATATACGATAATAGGCAACGGAATAGTAACATGCGTCTTTCCCCATGTAGTGATATGCCATTCGTAAGCATCGCCAATATGTCCGAAGACGATTTCTTTCACATCTACCGTATTTTCTTTCTGTTCGGCAGAAGTGACATCATCCCGTTTGGCTATGCTGTCAAGCTCCGCTTCAACACCCTGTGCCGCAACGGGCAGAGTGGTGAACAGCATTCCCAGCATCAGGAGTATTCCAGTCAATAGATTACGCATTTGTTTCATTTTTCTTTTCTTTTTTCTGTTTCTTTCCTACTTCATAAGTAAAGAAGAACCACGTCTCATATATCAAATAGACTATGTAATAAAGGATGAATGTCAACAGAAATAACTTGGCTTCTTCACGTACTGCAAAGCAATACACCACCAAGAGTATCACGGAGAGCAACATTTTCATCACTTTCATCGCCATGTAAAGCAGCAACATCTTCTGCGGGGCATGTTTACGACACGCGTCGAACATAGATATTTCAAAAAAACCGAACAAGAAGAAATACACCGGAATAAAAGGGTATCCTCCGAAATAGTGTCCAGGTAATAGATAATGTAAAATCCCTGCGCCCACCCATCCTGCTATTAACGTTAACAGGGTGATCTGGTATAAGAAATTGCGTTTTGTCAAGCTGATACTCATAGTACTAAATTAAAAATTAGAAATAAAAGATAATTCCGGAAAAGGAAACATTAGTCAACACAGGCGGAAACCACTCCACCGCTTAACTCAACGAACCCACCTTCGATATCAAGAGTCTGTTCTTCGCCCCCTTCCGGTACATATATCACCTTTCCTTCACGAAGTGAGGACACGATGGGTGCATGTTGCGGAAGAATGGTAAACGTTCCTATCGTTCCAGGCAGCGTTACACTTTCAATCTCTCCATTATATATTTCCTTTTCAGGAGACACTATGTTCAAATACAACTTCTTCATAGCCTCTTTCCCTTCTTCTAATTTTTAACCATTTACTTGTTCCAATAACTTCTTGCCTTTCTCTATTGCTTCTTCAATCGTACCAACATTCAGGAAAGCAGGTTCGGGCAGATAGTCCACCTCACCATCCAAAATCATCTTAAAGCCTTTGATGGTATCTTCTATTGGCACCATCGTTCCCGGTACACCGGTAAACTGTTCGGCAACTGCAAACGGTTGCGACAAGAAACGTTGTACACGGCGTGCACGATTCACTAATGTACGGTCGGCATCCGAAAGCTCTTCCATACCAAGAATAGAAATAATATCCTGTAGTTCCTTGTTACGCTGCAAGATTTGTTTCACCCGTTGTGCCACTTCATAATGCTCTTCTCCTACAACATGCGGGTCAAGGATACGTGAAGTGGATTCCAAAGGATCCACAGCAGGGTAAATACCCAACTCAGTAATCTTACGACTCAATACCGTCGTGGCATCCAAGTGTGTAAAGGTAGTAGCAGGCGCCGGGTCGGTCAAGTCATCAGCAGGTACATATACAGCCTGCACGGAAGTGATAGAACCATTGCGGGTAGAAGTGATGCGTTCTTGCATCGCACCCATTTCAGTAGCCAACGTTGGTTGGTAACCTACAGCCGAAGGCATACGTCCCAGCAAAGCAGATACTTCGGAACCAGCTTGTGTAAAACGGAAAATATTATCTATAAAGAACAATATATCACGCGAGCCACCGGTTTCAGCACCCTGGTCGCGGAAAGACTCAGCTACTGTCAGTCCGGATAATGCCACAGATTGACGTGCACCGGGAGGTTCGTTCATCTGACCGAATATTAAAGAAACCTGTGATTTCTCCACTTCATTGTAATCCACTTTAGACAAGTCCCAGTTTCCTTCTTCCATACTTTTCTTGAACTCCTCACCATAACGGATCACACCGGATTCAATCATTTCACGCAAGAGGTCGTTACCTTCACGGGTACGCTCTCCTACTCCTGCAAACACAGAAAAACCATGTTGTTTCTTGGCAATGTTATTGATGAGTTCCTGGATCAGTACTGTTTTGCCTACACCAGCTCCACCGAACAAACCGATCTTGCCACCCTTGCTATAAGGTTCCAGCAAGTCGATAACCTTGATACCTGTATAGAGCACCTCTTGTACGGTAGTCAAATCTTCAAACTTAGGAGGATCACGGTGTATGGGATAAGCACCGGCACGGTCTAGCTCTTTCATACCGTCGATGGAATCACCCACTACATTCATTAACCGACCTTTAATCTGGTCGCCCACCGGCATAGTAATAGGACCGCCTGTGGGATGCACTTTCATACCCCTCTGCAAGCCGTCTGTACTATCCATGGCTACGGTTCTCACCGTGTTCTCGCCGATGTGTTGCTGCACTTCTACGATTAATGTTTTTCCATTTGATCTTTTTATCTCCAGTGCGTCATGGATACTTGGAAGCATCAATTCGGCATCCGTACCCTCAAAATAGACGTCTACTACCGGTCCGATGACCTGAGAGATATGTCCGATAATTTGTGACATAAGCAATCTTTTTATATAATTTCTCTTTTTCTAAACTCTTCGAGTCGCGTTCTTGTCATTCCGCTGCTATGAGCTTAACACCTATTGAATAGTTTTTGTTCAAAGCTTCAAATCTTAATTCTAACGGGATAGTTACATAAGCAACTTTGCAAATGTAAACACAAAAACTTTCAGATTGTACTCTATGAAAACGTTTTTTCTATAAATTATACCCTTTTGAACTATTATTACTACAATCAGAACAAAAAAGCGACATCCATTTAACGTTGCTTAAACATTCACCAACAGATACAAAGAAGGAATTCTGTTATTTTTGTATGAACAAAACAACATTTAGCAAGTTATCTTTTGAAGTATAAATTTAATGAAAGGAAAAAGCATGAATTCACATCAAAATCCATTCGCAGGAAACACCCCACAGGATGTAACTGAAAGACAAGGCGAAAATGCCATTTTCATTGTTTACAAATTAAATCAATCTCCTGATTCCGTTGAGAAAGTAAAAGATGTATGTGCCAATTTCTCGGCATTAATACGTAGTATGCGTAACCGTTTCCCCGATGCACAGTTCAGTAGCACGATAAGCTTTGGTGCAGACGTATGGGACCGTATTTTCCCAGGCAAAGGTAGGCCCAAAGAACTGGAAGTTTTTAAGGAAATCAAGGGAAGTAAACAAATAGCAGTATCTACCCCTGGTGATATATTGTTTCATATCCGCGCTAAGCAAATGGGGTTATGTTACGAGTTTGCCTCTATTATTGATGAAAAGCTGAAAGGCGCTGTTGAAGCTATTGATGAAACTCATGGTTTTAGATATATGGATGGCAAAGCAATCATTGGGTTCGTAGATGGAACAGAATCTCCGGCTGTAGACGAAAATCCTTATCACTTTGCCGTAGTTGGTGAAGAAGATCCTGATTTTGCCGGTGGAAGTTATGTATTTGTGCAGAAATATATTCATGACATGGATGCCTGGAATGCCCTTTCGGTAGAAGAACAGGAAAAAGTGATAGGCCGACGTAAATTCAATGATGTAGAGTTATCAGATGAAGAAAAGCCGGCTAATGCTCACAATGCAGTTGCTAATATTGGTGATGATCTTAAAATAGTACGTGCCAATATGCCATTTGCAAATACAGCAAAAAGAGAATATGGAACCTATTTTATAGGTTATGCAAGCACATTCAGTACTACGCGTCAGATGCTGGAAAGTATGTTTATTGGAAATCCGGTAGGTAACACCGATCGTTTATTGGATTTCAGTACTGCAATTACAGGAACTCTGTTCTTTGCACCGTCCTATGATTTTCTTGGAGAAGAGTAGTAACAAGAAGACATAAAAAAAGGCTATCTATCCCAGACAGCCAATCTTTTGTTAACCTTAAATCTAATACTATGAAAAACACATTGCAAAGGTACGGCTTTTCTTGATTTCTCCAAATTTCAGAGTCATTTCACTGCATTTTACAACAAGGTTTAATAGTTGCATCCACCTTGTTAACAGTTTGCCAAGAAAAAGACGGAAATAACGCTATATTTTAAACAGGAATTAAGAATAATACAAAACAGAGAGGCTTTGACCTCTCTGTTTGTTTACAAAATAGTTGGTATAAGAAAAAAAACTACTCAGTTACAGGTCTCTGCATACAATATGCAGAAGACCCGTCATGGTAATAGTTATCCTTTACAGAAGTACATTTAAATCCATTTTTTTCATATAAATAAATGGCAGGAAAATTAGAAACATTCACTTCTAAAATTATCTTCTTCAAGCTTTCTTTTAGAGCAATAACTATTATCTGATCTATTAATAATTGCCCCACTCTTCTGCCGCGAAAATCAGGATGAATAGCTATCGAGTAGATACGCAAACTACAGGCACGTTGATTTATCAATGCACTAAAATATCCCCCTACCCTTTGCTGATATTCTGCCACATAAAAGTATCCTTTTGCTTGGGAAATAAGATAAGCAAATTGCCGTTTTGAAAAACTATCCAAATCAAAACATATCTGTTCTATTTCCATAATCGACGGAATATCATTAATTACCGCCGGACGGAGTATAAATCTCGGTTCCATACAGATTAGAAACGTCTGATATCCAGTATACGCCAGAAGTTATTCAACAACCGGTAGTAAAGTTCATCTCCCAGAATCGCATCTTCCAATCCATGGTCAATGCTGGGATTATCATTAATCTCAATAACAATAGCACGGTCATTTACCATTTTCAAGTCTACTCCATACAATCCCTTCCCAATAAAAGAAGCTGCACGCAACGCTGTATCCAGAACCTTACGCGGCACTTGATAAATAGGAATCGTCTCTACCAGTCCGCAACGGCTTCGTCCGGAAGCATAGTGACAATAGATTTGCCAATGTCCTTTAGCCATATAGTATTTACATGCATACAAAGGTTCCCCGTTCAAAATACCGATACGCCAATCGAAATCTGTCGGAGTGAACTCTTGGGCCAACAGAATGGACGATTTATCAAACAAGACTTTCAGAGCTTCATCCAGTTCTTCTTTATTATTCACCTTCTTCATTCCAATGGAGAAAGAACCATCCGGAATTTTCAAAATAAAAGGACTACCAAGCTGTTCAGTAATCTCCTCATAGGAATTGACGTTCGATTTAAACAGCAGCATGGAGAGTGGCGCTGGAATCTTTTCTTTTTCAAATAATTCTTTTAAATAAACCTTATTAGTACAGCGGATAATAGATTGCGGATCATCAATAACAGCCAGTCCGTTTTGTGTAGCCAATTGAGAAAGACGGAATGTATAATGATTCAATGAAGTCGTGGTACGAATAAATAAGGCATCAAATTCCATCAGCCGTGTAGCGTCTTCTTCTGTCAGTAGTTCGGCATGGATATCCATTTTTTTAGCCAACTCAAGTAACTTGTGAAGTGCTTTTTTATCACTTGGAGGGAATTTTTCATTCGGGTCATAGAGTATAGCCAAATTATACCGTGCAGATTTTGAAGCCTGAGGGTTACGCCATACCTTTCTGTTAAACAAGTCCAAGGCATTGGCAAAATAATCTTCTTCCTCATTATTCAATGAACTTAATGGTAAGAACTGAATATTTTCTATCTGGTTTTTATGCCGCGTATTCAGCGTAACTCGCAATAAAGGGGCCGGATAGTTTTCAAAGATGAAGCGGGCAATACGCTCCAACCCTTTCTCTTTACACGTACCGAAGTATACATTCAAATACCAAAGATCATCAGTTATATCATTTTTCTGAATCCACTGGTAACAGAGTTTCTGAAGACTGCTATCCATACGGATACCTGTACCTGCTTCCACCTTATTAATAATATCAACTCCGGGAATGACTTTATGCCCCCTCGTCTGGGCTAATAGTGAGCAATAATAGCCTTCGGAGTTATAGCTATAATCATTACTCAGGTTAATTACCAACTTACGATCCTTTCCTGATGATTTATACTTCAGGTAGTCGGATACGGTTAAAATGCTGTTTGTTTTGGAATATGGCTTCCAATCATCCAAGCTGTCTACAAGGATCAATACATTATTCATTTTGTCTCTTTAAAAAAGTGCCCGAAAGTAGTGAATTAAATAATACGTGATATCACAGACTCAATAATTATTTTATAGAGTCAAAAAGTTACAAACAAAAGCTTCTTCAGGTTGTTTCTATTAGCAACTAAAAACAGTCCCTGATTATGAAAAAGTTTAAATTCAATTTATTGGCAGGCTTGTTATTGCTGATATCTGCATCCGTATGTGCACAAAATGCTCCGGAAAAAGTACAAGAAGCTTTCAAAAAGATGTATCCAAAAGTGACCACCGTGGAATGGGAGCATAAAGGTGATTACCACATTGTCGGATTTGTTTCAGATAGTCATGATATGAACGTCTGGTTTGGTAACAATGCCCGATGGATAATGACAGAGACAAATGTAGAAAGCCTGGAAGAAGTCCCTGCTCCCATAGCTAAAGCATTCATGCAGACAGAGACACCTCCCATACAAATCAGATATATAAAGATTATTACCTTTCCTAAAATGCCTACCGTAGTAATCATTGATATAGAAGAATATAATTCTAACAGAGAAATTCAGCTTTTCTATGCTCCTGACGGTAAACTACTACAGAGTCTTGATGTATCCGGTGGTGATGGAGAAATCTATCCCGAATTATTTGGGTAATATAAAATTCTTACCAAATAGAAAACAATTGCACAAAACAGTGTGTTATCTATTAAAATAACTATAAAAAAGCATGACTTATGAATAGACGTTCACAGCTGGAGCATGAAGTATCATTAGCTCAAAAACATATCAAAGAAGCTCCCAAAGATACGCCGGCAAACATCAGAAAAATTTGGGAACAAGAGTTAGTTGAACTCGAAGTTGAGTTGAACAATCTGACTGACGACGAGGAAGACAATAACGATTAACGCTCTAACTATGAAATGGGATAATCAACTGATAAATCATTTGCAATGGTCGAATGCAATTATCAATCGTGAAGGAAAAGAAATCGTAGCGCGGGAAATTGCTGCAATGGCGGAAGAAGGTGATGTGATTGGGGCTGGTTCCGGCTCTACTGTCTACCTTACATTATTTGCATTAGCGGAACGTATTCGCAAAGAATCTCTGCACATAGAGGTTATCCCTGCCTCTGCTGAAATTTCCATGACCTGCATACAACTGGGTATACCACAAACTACTCTTTGGAATAAACGTCCGGACTGGGCTTTTGATGGTGCTGATGAAGTAGATCCGGAACGGAGTCTGATAAAAGGACGTGGTGGAGCCATGTTCAAAGAAAAACTTCTGATAAAAAGTAGTGGTAAGAATTTCATTATTATTGACGACACAAAACTGGTTGATCATTTGGGGAGCCGCTTTCCAATACCTGTAGAAGTCTTCCCAAGCGCATTGACTTTTGTAGAGAGTGAGATGCGGCGATTAGGAGCTTCTGAAATAACACTGCGTCTTGCCGATGGAAAAGATGGACCTGTTCTGACTGAAAATGGTAATTTTATTCTTGATACCCGCTTCAGTTACATTGATCCTTCTTTGGAAGAAAATCTAAAAATGATTACCGGAGTAATTGAAAGCGGACTTTTTATCGGATATGATGTTGAAATAGTAGTTGCAAAATAAGACAACAGTTGTCGCAAAGAATGTGACAACTGTTGTCTTATTATATAGAAAGTAAATCTTAATATACCTCTACTTTTTCAGCAATACGTTTTGCCTTGTCCCGTAATGCATCCAAATCTGAATTCAGCGGTGCATAACACAACACTACTCCCATACGACGGTTAACACGTGTTGTCGGCTTACCAAAAATACGAATATAGGTATCTTCTTCCTTTGTTACCTCCTCAACACCTCTATAATTCGGACGTTCCTGGCTGGCAATTGTTGAGAGAACAACAGCACTGGCTCCTATCCTTTCCTGTTTGATATTTGGAATGGGCAGGCCCAGTACTGCACGCAAATGAAGTTCAAACTCATTCAGGTTTTGTGTACCGGCTAAAGTCACCATGCCCGTATCATGTGGACGCGGAGAAAGTTCCGAGAAATACACCCCATTTTCATGACTCAAGAAAAATTCAACTCCCCAAAGACCGGCACCCGTCAGAGCGCGTGTTACTTTTTCAGCCATTTCCTGTGCTTCTTTCAAGTGAGCAGGATCAATGTGAGCCGGCTGGAAACTTTCGCGATAGTCTCCTCCTTTCTGTACATGACCGATAGGAGGACAAAATAATGTAGGGCCATTCTTCTGCGTTACAGTAAGCAGAGTTATTTCGCTATCAAACTTTATAAATTCTTCAATAATAAGTTCCTTTATATCACCACGACTACCGTTGCAACCATATTCCCAGGCATGTTCCAGTTCATCCGCACTCTTCACAAGAGACTGTCCTTTTCCTGAAGAAGACATCAATGGTTTCACCACACAAGGAAAACCTATTTTCTCAGAAGCAGCTTTCAACTCATCGAAAGATTTGGCATAAAAATATTTAGCAGTTTTCAAGCCCAATTCCTGGGCAGCAAGATCACGGATAGCCTTGCGATTCATAGTAAAATTCACAGCACGCGCACTGGGTACTACCTGAATACCTTCTTTTTCAAAACCATAAAGACGCTCTGTGCGGATGGCCTCAATTTCCGGTACAATAATATCCGGCTGATGTTTGCGTACTACACGTTCCAAAGCATCGCCGTCAAGCATACTGAACACCTCACACTCATCAGCCACTTGCATGGCAGGCGCTCCGGCATAGGAATCGCAGGCAATGATATATTGGCCTTTGCGTTGGGCAGAAATAACGAACTCCTTACCCAGTTCACCGGAACCTAACAATAAAATTTTCTTCATTTTTGCTATGTGTTTATATTAAGAAGCACAAATGTACATAAAAAAATAAGTAGCTACAGCTTTAAATAATTGAAAAAACAAATGGATAGCTCATTTTTATCTGTATCTTTGTACCATAAACAATAGGGTTTATTCTGAAATCTTCTTTGTGCATGTTTGCCTTTGCGGGATTCCGCAAATTATTCCATTCCAAATTTGACCTCACAATCAGCTCCTTTGTTCATTATACGATTCAATTGTTGTATGCTAGTCCTGAATGATTGCATGCTACCATTAGTCAGAAAAACTAAGTGCAGTGTTTTTAAACTGCATAATATATAATAATTTTAGAATGGCAGTAAAAAGAGTAACATCAAGTAAAAGAGACAGAGAAAAAGCGAAACAGAGTAAGCGAGAAGAAAAACAGAAAAGAAAAGAAGAACGCTTGAGCAGTGGTAGCCGTAGCTTCGAAGAGATGCTGGCATACGTAGACGAAAACGGTATTCTTCATTCTACACCCGAAGGTGTAAAGCCTAAAGAGGAAATAGATGCTTCTGAAATAGAAATATCAATTCCTAAAAAAGGCGAAGCAGAAGAAATTCTGCCTTTAAACGGACGCATTGAACATTTTAATGTATCCAGAGGTTATGGTTTTATAAAAGATTTAGGAAGTGGTGAAAAATATTTTTTCCATATTACTTCTGCTCCTGAAGGTATAACAGAAGGAGACAACGTTACATTTGAAATTGAACGCGGTACGCGAGGTATGAACGCCGTGCGGATCTCAATCATTAATAAATAACAATTTTAACTTACAAAAAGAAATGAACATTTATGTTGCAAACTTAAGCTGGAACACAAACAGTGACAGCTTACAGGAATTATTTTCACAGTATGGCGAAGTAACTTCAGCCTACATTATTAACGACAGAGAGACGGGACGTTCACGCGGTTTCGGCTTCGTAGAAATGCCGAATGATGAAGAAGGTCAGAAGGCTATTGACACTCTTAACGAAACAGAATTTGAAGGCAAGAATATCGCAGTAAGCGTAGCTCGCCCCAGAACAGAAAGACCCGCAGGCGGCAACCGTGGTGGTGGTTACGGCGGCGGTAACCGTGGTGGCGGTTACGGCGGTGGCAACCGTGGCGGTGGTTACGGCGGCGGCAATCGTGGTGGTGGCTATGGCGGCGACCGCGGTGGAAGATATTAATCTTACAGCTAAACAACAAATGAGAACTGTTCGGAATAATTTCCGGACAGTTTTTTTATACCCCCATTCCATCTATTATATATCAATAATATCTATATTTGCATATATGACAACAAGCAAACATATTATACTGATTATACTGACACTTTCACTGCTACTGTGCAATGTGTGCATCTACGCTGCTACAGTCAACTACTCCGTGCGCGGAAAAGTCATTGATAAACAATCCCGGCAACCGGTAGCATACGCCAATGTAGTGGTTACAGGTATCCCAGGAAAAGGAGCATCCACAGATTCACTGGGTATATTCCATATAGAACAAGTACCACCTGGGATTTATCGTTTCGAAGCAACGCTGATAGGATATAAAAGTGCTGTAACTTCCGAGTATCTGGTTTCTGCCTCTACACCTTTCATTGAGATTGAGATGGAAGAAGATGAAAATATGCTGGCTGCAATTGTGGTTACCCCCTCTCCTTTCAGGAAAACGGTGGAGAGTCCGGTAAGTATGCGTATTATTGGGCTACAAGAGATAGAAAAAAGTCCGGGTGGAAACCGGGATATTTCGCGAATTGTGCGGGCATATCCAGGTGTATCGTTCTCACCTATCGGATACAGAAACGATTTGATTGTACGGGGTGGATCACCTTCGGAAAATCGTTTCTATATGGATGGAATAGAAATCCCGAATATCAATCACTTTGCTACACAAGGAGCATCAGGTGGCCCGGTTAGCATCGTTAATGCAGATTTGATACGGGAAATCAGTTTCTATACCGGAGCATTTCCTGCGGATCGTTCCGGAGCAATGAGTTCTGTATTAGATTTCCGTTTGAGAGATGGTAATCCGGATAAACAGACTTATAAAGCAACCTTGGGAGCTTCCGAAGTATCCTTCAGTGGTAACGGACACCTGAGTGATAAAACGACGTACCTGTTCTCTATCCGACAATCGTATCTGCAATTATTATTCAAGGCATTGGGCCTACCTTTCCTGCCTAATTTCATTGACGGGCAATTCAAACTAAAGACAAAATTATCAGCACATGATGAACTGACTGTACTGGGTCTGGTAGGAATTGATAAAATGAAACTGAACACGGACGAGAAAGGAGAAGATGCGGAATATATATTAAGTTATCTCCCTACCATTCATCAGGAAACATTCACCATAGGAGCATCTTATCGCCATTATGCAGGAAAACACGTACAGACACTCACGCTAAGTCATAATTATCTGAATAACCGTAATGTGAAATATCTGAATAACGATGATTCTTCCGAAGATAATCTAACCCTCCGTCTGCGATCTGTAGAGCAAAAGACTACCTTTCGTTTCGAAAATCGAACAAGACTGGGGCAATGGACTTTGAAAGAAGGTGCCGAAGTAAATTATTCTAATTATACCAACCGCACCAAACAACGGATACTCAGTTCCAGTTCTATTTACCATACTGATTTGAACATATTCAGCTGGGGCGGTTTCTTCTCCACAGACTATATCAGCACGAATAAACGGTTCTCCGCATCAGCAGGTATCCGGACAGATGGCAATAATTACAATCAGGAAATGAAAGAGTTATGGAAGCAACTTTCTCCCCGTTTTTCATTATCCTATGATCTTACCAAGCAATGGGCATTAAGTGGAAGTGCAGGTTTGTATTATCAACTCCCTCCATATACAGCTTTAGGATTTAAAGACAATGACGGCATCTATATAAATAAGAACCTTAAATACATGCAGGTTATAGAAACCAGTCTTGGGCTTGACTGGCATTTGGAAGACAGGTTGATGATCTCGGCGGAAGGATTCTTCAAACGATATGGGCGCATGCCCCTTTCCGTACGGGATAATATCCCATTGGCATGTAAAGGAGATGATTATGGTACTGTAGGTAACGAAGTACTGATTCCTACAGAGCGTGGACGAGCTTATGGCATAGAAACCATGTTGCGTTGGCAAGTACCGGGACAATTTAATTTTGTATCTTCACTCACGTTATTTCGTAGTGAATTCCGTGATATCCCCTCTGCGTGGGATAATCGTTTTATCCTCAACGTCAGTGGCACCTACAATCTGCCTCGCCGTTGGAGCATTGGAGGCAAACTCAGTTATATCGGTGGTGCTCCTTATACTCCTTATGATGAAGATAAGTCTTCATTGGTTGAAGCATGGAATGCGCAAGGACGTCCCTATTATGATTATTCAAAGTATAATACGGAACGACTTCCCAACTTTGCCCAATTCGATGTTCGTATAGATAAGTCTTTCTATTTCCATCGTTGCATGGTAGGCTTTTACATTGATATACAGAATATAACAGGAAGCAAACTGAAACAGCAGGATGTGATTATGAGTACAGGAGTTATTGAAAATCCTTCTGCTCCCATTGGAGAACAAAGATATAAAATGAAGTATTTAAAACAGGAAAGTGGAACAGTTTTACCGTCAATCGGACTTACGGTGGAGTTCTAATAAAAAAAAACACTTATAGCTGCGTTGCCCCTCACTTATATAAGCATAAGCTTGCGCTTATATAAGTGAGGGGCAACGCAGCTATAAGCGTCGACCTACGCAGCCGCAAGTATCATTTATTGATGTTGATCTCTCAGCAAATCATTCACCGTCTTCACCGGATTGAATGTACCTAGAGGCACCTCTACAAATACTGTATTCCAGTCACTCATTGCACCGTTCCACAAACCGGGAAGTTCCAGTGCTTTAAGATCCTTACCATTCTTCGATTTGTAAGAAATAAAACCGGTAGCTTTATCTACGAAGTTTACAAGGTCAAACTTACGGCCTTTATAATCACGTACGGCACAAACCAGATCTACAGGATTGAAGTGCGTTCCTTTCTCAAACATTTCTTTTTTCTCCGGATCATCCATATCAATTTGAGAGCTTTCAAGAATTTGCAAAGAAATAGTTCCGTCACTGTTATATGCCAGGAACGGACCACCACCCGGTTCGCCTACATTCTTCACCATACCGCATACACGCATCGGACGGTTCAACTTCTCTTTCAGATAAAGTACAAGTTCGGCATCTTCCAGATTCTTGGTTTCAGGGTTCTTACAGAAGAGTTTCTTTTGCAGGAATTGCAGTATTTCAATCACCTGTTCATGAGTATATCTGCCACTGTCCAAAAGTTCCAGATAAGCAAATGCCTTTTGTTGCAAAGCAACCAATACTCCGGCAATCAACTTTTTGTAGAGCACAGTATCACCTTTCAGCTTATCGGGCACCACATTATCGATATTCTTAATAAAGATCACATCTGCATCCAGGTCATTCAAATTTTCGATCAATGCACCATGGCCGCCCGGACGGAACAGCAACTTACCATTATCACGGAAAGGTTGATTATCCATATCGGCAGCAATTGTATCCGTACTCGGTTTCTGCTCAGAGAAAGTTACATTATAATCTACTCCGTATTTCTTTGCATAAACAGCCGCTTTATCTGCTACCAATGCTTCAAACAAACGGCGGTGTTCGGGAGAAACTGTAAAATGCACATTTACTTTACCATTCTTATTAGCTGCATAGAGCGCACCCTCTACAAGATGTTCTTCCAGCGGTGTACGGTTACCGTCTTCATATCTGTGGAATTTCAGCAGACCTTTCGGCAATGCACCGTAATTCAATCCTGCTGCTTCAAGCAGTGCAGCAACTACGGCTTTATAGTTTCCTTCAGACACCAACGCAGAAATATCTTTTCCAGACATCTTCTCACAGGCAGCATTCAAATCATCATAGAAAGCGAATTTTTCAATCTGTTCAAAGAATGTCTTTTCAAATTTAGTTTCGGGGGCATCATAATCAGCTCCGAGAAATTCGAACAAATTCTTGAACATACGGCTCGCTGCACCTGATGCAGGAACAAACTTCACTACAACCTTATCTGTCCGGGTATAAGCGTCCCATGCATCGAGATAGAGCTTTTGCTCATCTGCTGCAGGAGCCAGAATTCCTTTTTCCAGAGAAGCGGCAGCAGCCAGCTTCAAATATGGAAAACCTTTCTCGAAACAAGCCAGTTGTTCGGCTATCTGTTCTTCTGAGATACCTTTTTGCATAAGCAACTCTTTGTCTTGCGGTGTTATCATATTATCTATTTTTATTAATTGATTGCCAAAAATACAAAAAAACTGCAAGCCCTATCAAGAAAAAGAAGAAAAAAACTACCTTTACACCACAAAAATGGACGATTATGGAAAGAGATGAATTTTTCACTACTGAAGAGAAGAAATTGCTCTTCTCTCTCTACCGAAAATTATTACAGTTGACCGGTGAGACATTACAGAAGGGCGACTGCAGAAAACTGAAAACACATCTTATCAACTCTATAAAGGATAACCGGGTTCAACGCGACACTTTCGGATTAAATCCACTGGTTAAGGATATGCAGACTGCCGTTATCGTTGCCGAAGAAATCGGAATGAAGCGGGCGTCGATTCTGGGTATTATGTTGCACGAAAGTGTGAGAAACGGAGCTTGTACTCCCGAAGAGGTGCAGGCTGCTTTCGGTGAAGATGTGGCCGGCATTATCCGTGGACTGATACGCGTAAATGAACTTTATTCCAAAAGCCCGACTATCGAATCGGAAAACTTTCGCAATCTGTTGCTCTCTTTTGCGGAAGATATGCGCGTAATCCTGATAATGATTGCTGACCGTGTGAATATCATGCGGCAGATTAAAGATAGTAAGAACGACGAAGCCCGCCGACAAGTGGCCAACGAGGCTGCATATCTCTATGCTCCCCTCGCCCATAAATTGGGGTTATATAAGCTGAAATCGGAACTGGAAGACCTCTCCCTGAAATATACAGAAAAAGAGGTCTATTACCATATTAAGGATAAACTAAACGAAACAAAGGCATCCCGCGATAAGTATATTGCAGCTTTTATCACCCCGATGCAGAAAAAGCTGGAAGAGGCCGGACTACATTTCCACATCAAAGGACGTACAAAGTCCATCCACTCCATCTATCAAAAAATGAAGAAGCAGAAATGCCCTTTCGAAGGAGTGTATGACCTTTTTGCCATACGTATCATTCTGGACTCACCTGTGGAGAAGGAGAAACAGGAATGCTGGCAAGCCTATTCCATTGTAACAGATATGTATCAACCCAATCCCAAACGTCTGCGCGACTGGTTATCCGTGCCCAAAAGTAATGGCTACGAATCATTGCACATCACCGTGATGGGCCCTGAAGGTAAATGGGTAGAAGTACAGATACGTACTGAACGCATGGACGATATTGCCGAACGAGGCTTGGCCGCCCACTGGCGCTATAAAGGTGTGAAGGGTGAAACAGGATTGGATGAATGGCTGACTACGGTACGTGAGGCTTTGGAAAATTCAGATAGCAATGGATTGGAAGCTATGGACCAGTTCAAACTGGATTTGTATGAGGATGAAGTCTTTGTGTTCACCCCGAAAGGTGATCTGTTTAAGTTAGGTAAAGGTGCAACAGTGCTGGATTTTGCTTTTCATATCCATAGTAAATTGGGATGCAAATGTATCGGTGCAAAAGTTAATGGCAAGAATGCGCAACTTCGTCAGGTACTGAACAGTGGTGACCAAGTGGAGATTATGACTTCGAATACCCAGACACCGAAGCAGGACTGGCTGAACATCGTGACTACCTCCAAAGCACGTACCAAGATACGCCAAGCTTTGAAAGAGATGGTTGCCCGCCAGCATGCCTTTGCCAAAGAAACTATTGAAAGGAAATTCAAAAACCGGAAAATAGAATATGATGAAGCTGTCATGATGCGCCTCATTAAACGCCTCGGTTTCAAGACTGTGACTGACTTCTATCAAAACATTGCCGATGAAACATTGGATGTAAACGAAATTATCGACAAATATCTGGAACAACAGAGACGGGAAAATGATACGCATGACGACATTATATACCGTAGTGCTGAAGGATATAACCTACAACAAACGCAGAATGATGAAATCACTCGTTCAAAAGAAGATGTACTGGTAATCGATCAGGATCTGAAAGGGTTGGACTTCAAGTTAGCACGTTGCTGTAACCCGATTTATGGAGATGATGTATTTGGCTTTGTGAGTGTGACCGGTGGTATTAAGATACATCGTAGCGATTGTCCCAATGCCACTCAACTACGCGAACGATTCGGATACCGGATTGTAAAAGCACGTTGGGCAGGTAAATCGCAAGGTACACAATATCCTATAACGCTTCGTGTGGTAGGCCATGATGATATTGGTATTGTAACTAACATCACCTCGATCATATCTAAAGAAAATGATATTTCTCTACGCTCCATCGGTATAGACTCTCATGACGGACTATTCTCCGGCACTATGACAATTATGGTAGGCGATACGGGACGTTTGGAAACACTTATAAAGAAGCTGAGAACAGTAAAAGGAGTGAAACAAGTTTCAAGAAATTGAATATGAAATACGATTTTAAGAAACAAATCAGAAGCTTTGGATACGCCTGGAAAGGCCTCCGGCAATGTATTGGGAAAGAACAGAATCTTAGTTTCCACCTGATTACTACAATAATCGTGATAGGTGCAGGGATCCTTTTCGACATTACACGTACGGAATGGATGATCATTATCCTTTGTATTGGTATGGTCGTAGCTGCGGAGCTCTTCAATACGGCAATTGAAAGATTGGTGGATCTGGTATCACCGGAGCGTCATCCCATTGCAGGACAAGTAAAAGATATTGCCGCCGGTGCAGTACTGGTATGCGCTGTTGCGGCGGCAATCATTGGAGGGATTATTTTTATCCCATATTTGTTTTGACACGGGTTTATCTCACTCGTCTTCTCTTATAATAGGGACGTGTCAGCAGGAAATAAAATAGTAGTGCTACAATGATTCCCACACCTATAATTTTATAGATCAATTGAAAATCTACATAAAAGTGTGGTTTTTCAATGCTTGAACCATCTTCAAACATAGAATACAGTTCTATGTTGTTTGACAGGAAGCAGCAAACTGCAATACCTATTAAAATTCCCGTTTCCATAGCCAAATGGCAAGTTGTATTTGCTGTTCCACGCTGGCAATGCTGCGAAAGCTTGACGAATATCTTCGTAAGAGGTACTGTAAGTATCACCAAAACAACCAGGAAGAAAGTCGCACTGTAATCCCCATCCTTTATTATAGGTATTACTATCCCCGACACAAAAGCTATCAGCACTACATTGAGAGCAGGCAACCAAGCCCGTGACAGTAAAAAACGGTCGATATTAAAACGTCCTATACCTATAGGTGCACGGAAAGCAACATACACCCGCAATGCAAACAGTATACTAAATATACCGCACAATGCGGAAAGATACACTACCATGCTGAAGCCTTTGAGCTGGAGCATCCATATTCCTACTCCCACTCCTACCAACATACCCAGACGAGCCGCCAAAGCATATGTCATATTCCCTGCGCTACGGTGCGGAGAATTTGTAATATCAATAGCAACTGTAATTCCCGCTGTGGCCGCTAATCCGAAAGCTCCTCCCTGCACAACGGCAAGTAACAGCAATTTCGTTAAAGTATCAGCAAATAGATAACCCACCGTCGCTGCTAACATTATAAATGTGGAGTAGACAAGCACGTGCTTTCGCTTATACGCATCTCCCAGATATGCGTGAAATGGTCCTACAAGGAACATACCCACCGCAAACACCAAAAACATACTACCCACCTGTACAGTAGAAATGCCTAAGCGTGACACCATCACCGCAGGCAGTACTGGGAATAGCATATATAGGGATGCAAAAAGCAGGAAATTAGCCATGCATATCCGCATAAATCCCAGCGACCAAAGATTATCAATATTGCTCTTTCTCATTCGGGAAGTCTAAGTTCTTCACATCAGATATATAACGGCTTATAGCGTCAGTCATTATCGTATGCAAATCGGCATAACGACGTAAGAAACGGGGACGGAAACCATTATTCATACCCAGCATATCCTGAATTACCAGCACCTGTCCATCTACTCCACCGCCGGCACCAATACCGATAATAGGAATAGTAAGTTCGCTGGCCACACGTTCTGCCAATTCCGCCGGGATTTTCTCTAACACAATGGCAAAGCATCCTGCCTCTTCCAGCAGATGGGCATCACGTACCAGTTTCTCAGCTTCGGTATCATCCTTGGCACGAACAGTGTAAGTACCATACTTATTGATAGATTGCGGCATCAGTCCCAGATGTCCCATAATAGGAATACCTGCACTCAGAATGCGCTTTACAGTACCTATTATTTCTTCGCCACCTTCCAGTTTCAAAGCATCTGCATGACTCTCTTTCATAATGCGGATGGCAGAAGCAAGCCCTTCCATCTCATTGCCCTGGTAAGAACCGAAAGGCATATCCACTACAACCATAGCACGTTTTACTCCGCGAACTACAGACTTAGCATGATAGATCATCTGATCAAGGGTGATCGGAAGTGTCGTCACATTACCAGCCATTACATTACTGGCAGAATCACCCACAAGGATTACATCCATACCTGCACCATCCACAATCTGTGCCATAGTGTAATCATAGGATGTCAACATAGAAATTTTTTCGCCTCTTTGCTTCATTTCAACAAGGCGATGAGTAGTCACTTTACGAGTGTCATCTGAAATATATCCAGCCATAGTTTCATTTACAATTTAATCATTTACAATGTACAATTTTGACTGTGTACAGATACACGTTGCAAATCATATATCGTAAATTGTAGTTCGTACTTTTATTTATCGCCGCAAAGGTAATCCTTTTTCCCTTTACTTGTGCAATTCAGTTAATTTATCGTAAGTGAATCCCTGGAAATCATCCAGAACATAGTGGCACAACGGGGTAATTTCTTCCCGTGAGTTAGTGGTAGCCAGACCAATAACTGTAGCTCCGGAAGCCATTCCGGCTTTCAGCCCATTAAAGGAATCCTCAAAAACATAAGTTGTTTCAGGCGTAGTGTCAAATACTTCCATACCAAGCAGAAAACAATCGGGTGCAGGTTTAGAAGCAGTGAACATTTCTGCCGTGAGAATACGGTCGAACATACTTTTGATTTCAGGTCTAGCACGGTATACAGCTTCCATTTTCTTATCATTGGAACTGGTAACTACAGCCATTTTCACACCATTACGGTGAAGATCGGCAATAAATTCCTCCACTCCAGGAATAAAATCGTATGACATATCCTGTTCGAAGCGGTCGAGACCTGCAGTGATTTCCTCTCTCTCTTTTGTCATACCGGGAAAGAAGGTATCGTAGATATACATCAGGGTCTGCCCCTTTACACGACTTTCCAGATCTTCCATACCTAAGTAATCTACTCCCATTTTATGCCAAAAAACGCTGTACTGCGTCTCTGTGTCGACAACGACACCGTCGAAATCGAAGAGAACGGCGATGTTTTTAGTTTCAGCCATATAAACTTTCTTTTACCTTATAATGTTAATACCTTATCTATTACGATACAAAGGTCAGAATAATCCTTGAACCGAGCAAATAAATGAGTAACTTTGCTGCGAATACCAGATACGCGGACGACATGGACCGGAGCGGACGAACGCGGACTCATCACTTTCTTTAGATAAATAGTTATGGATAATAACCCTCACATATTAGGTACCGAGAGCATCGGAAAACTGCTGTTGCAGTATTCCATACCCGCTATTATCGGCATGACAATAACTTCCCTATACAACATTATCGACAGTATCTTCATTGGTCATGGTGTAGGTGCAATGGGTATTGCCGGATTGGCTATTACATTCCCCTTGATGAACCTTGTGGTAGCATTCTGTACGCTGGTATCAGCAGGCGGTTCTACCATTTCATCCATCCGTCTGGGGCAAAAAGATTTAGACGGAGCAACTGAAGTACTGGGAAATACGCTGATGTTTTGTCTGATTAATGCAGTAGTATTCGGTGGACTTGCTTTTCTATTTCTGGATGATATATTAAGATTCTTCGGTGCCAGTTCCGAAACATTACCTTATGCACGTGACTTCATGCAAATTATCCTGGCAGGCACCCCAATTACTTATACAATGATCGGGCTAAACAATATTATGCGTGCCACAGGATATCCTAAAAAGGCGATGTTGACTTCCATGGTAACAGTGGTCTGTAACATCATCCTTGCTCCTATCTTCATTTTCCATTTTGACTGGGGAATTCGTGGAGCAGCTACGGCAACCGTTATTTCACAGTTCATCGGTATGGTATGGGTTGTGAAGCATTTCCTTGATAAGGATAGTTTCGTTCGTTTCCGTCCGGACTTTTGGAAACTGAAGAAACGCATCATCAGTAGCATCTTTTCAATCGGCATGTCTCCTTTCCTCATGAATGTATGTGCCTGTGTCATTGTGATTATCATTAACAATACGTTACAACGTCACGGAGGCGATATGGCCATCGGAGCTTACGGTATCATCAATCGCCTGCTTACACTCTATATAATGATTGTATTAGGTCTGACTATGGGTATGCAACCAATTGTTGGATATAACTTTGGAGCACAGAAACACGACCGTGTGAAGCAAACGTTGAAACTGAGCATCCTGACCGGTGTGTGTATCACAAGCAGTGGTTTCCTCATTTGCGAACTTTTTCCACATGCAGTATCCGTTATCTTCACGAACGATCAAGAACTGATTGACATTGCTTCTCGCGGTGTCCGCATCTGCGTGCTGATGTTCCCATTGGTGGGCGCACAGATTGTAATCGGTAATTTCTTCCAAAGTATCGGAAAAGCTAAAATCAGTATATTCCTTTCGCTCACCCGGCAACTTTTATATCTGCTTCCCAGTCTAATTTTCTTTCCCCGTTTCATGGGACTGGATGGAATTTGGACCAGTATGCCCGTTGCCGATTTCTTTGCTTTCCTAACAGCACTCACAGTACTGTGTATGTATATACGAAAGGTTACCCGAACACAGGAAACAGTTACTCACTCTTAATACTCTTCACCGGATTCTCATTAGCAATGTGCCATGCCTTAATTATGACACACATGATAATAAACATAAGCAGAGTCACAGCAACACCCATATACCCCATTACAGGCAGGGAAATAGCATCCCTAAACTGACTGATCCAAACTTCACCGGCTTTGAATGCTCCGATTGTACCAATCGTTACAGCCGGAATTGCCAACCACAAGACATCACGCGTCAGTAGGCGCAGCACACCGCTCACTTCTGCTCCATTCACCTTACGAATAGCTATTTCCTTGGAGCGCAAACGAATTTCATCATTTACATAGCCAATGAGCCCCATAAGAATGATAAACAAGATTGTAACAGATGCCAATAAAGTGACATCACGGAATATGCGAACGGATTCCGAATAACTTCGCATCTCTTTTTCCATTGAACGAAACAGTAACTCATTCTGCGGATACACATGCTGCATCTCTTCATTCAGCCGGATAAGATTATCGTCAAAAGGCTTCTTCAGGCGCACATGTAGAGTGCTTTCTATGCCTTCCGTCCAAGCTATCATAACCGGATCACTATCATCCGGTGCAAGAGGAAAACTGAACGAATCCAAAATACCTACTACTGTACCCAGATCATTTACGTGTTCACCTATACCGGTACCCTCCCATTTCATCTTTTCTACAAAAGTGCGGTTTACAAGTAATTGTCCACTACCCGATAAGTTTTTACCTGCTTTAAGTCGTAAGCCGATAAAATCCAGATAATCCGTATCGAATATAGAAAAGCGAGGAGAAAAAAGCCGGTTTCCTTGATTATCAGTCACCATGTGAGGAGCATAAAATCCCAGTAGCGATGCACTGGCAGAAGCCACAGACTCTACATAGGGTAATCCTAAAAGAACACTACGCAAGTTATCCGGATTTTCTAATCGGTGGTAAACGTATGCAACGCGTTCAGGACGGAAACCACGATCACGTCCGATTGCATAATTATATTGTATAAATACCACCAGCATCATGCCCAGTATGAATGCCGCACCTCCAAACTGTATGAATAATAGTACCCGCTTCCAACCACGACGTCCGGAAGTATAGCGATGGAACACTTGCGTCACCGGTATACGCGAAAACAAAATACCAGGCAAACATCCTCCCAACAGAAATAAGAGAGCAACTACAGACAAAGGTGCCCACAAGTTCTGCCAGGCAAAGAGAACACTCAACGGAATAGATGCCAGTTCTTCCATTTTTTCATGGAAAACATACACCAACACTCCTATCAATAATAGTGCCAGTAGAATCACTACCGCTGTCTCCATCAGAAACATGGAGAAAATGCTACGTTCGGATGCTCCACTGCACTTGTGTACACCAATGGATTTTGCACGTTGCGTCAGTGAAGCTATTGATATCAACACATAATTTAGTGTTGTTGTGAAAAGTAACACTACGCCGAGCAATGCCATGATCCAGATCATTTTCCGTACCGTCGGCTTGGCAAGGTGCAGACTACGCATAGGATACACAGTAACTTTCAGTTCCAACCCGCTCTCTTCCGGAATATGACGGGCAATAGCAACTGAGAGATGCTTATTCAATTTATTAGCATCAGTAGGATTTCGTAAACGTACGTATCCGTCGTAATTACCACCACTGTTCCAGCCTAAAGACCAACGGGTATGCCGTTCGATGCTGGGAAAAGAGACAATAGCTTCAGGACGGGTATATAATTCTGTATTCAGTGGCACATCAGCATAGACACCTTTTACGAGCATAGGTACCGTAGTACCACCAATTGAGTAATTCAATGTCTTCCCTAATGGTGACTCACTGCCGAAAATAGTGCGTGCCGATGTATGGGACAAGAATATTGCATCCGGATTTGCCAATTCCTGTGGATTTCCCTCCAATACTTCGATACCGAGGGTGGCAAAGTAAAGAGTATCTGCCATCACTGTAGGTAACATGAACTTATGTTCTCCCAAGCGATACTCCTTACCAAAAAGAGAACAGCTGGTAGTAGCACTCTGTACCTCATCAGGAAACTCCTCTGCAATGGCAGCAGGAATAGTTTGGATGGTATTATACCCCTCTCCACCACTCAACACTCCCTTATTCATCCAACCGGTCTTGACAATGTAAAGATTCTCCGGTTCATGATAGAAATTATCAAAACTCAACTCGAAAACAATACGTGCAAAAAGGAAAACAGACATCAGTAGCCCTAATGACAAAGAAATAACTTTAATGATATTTGATCCGCGTCCGCGAAGCAAAGTTTGCAGGGTATAATAAAGGTGTCTCATAATGATAACTTTTATCTATTATAATAATTTATTCGCTCTTAATACTCTTCACCGGATTTTCATTTGCAATGCTCCATGCTTTCCATACAACACATGCCGTAATGATCATTAAATTAGCAATAGCTACCAATACATACACTGATCCTCCCAGAGGTACTTGTATTGCAAAGAGATCCATCCATATTCCATTTACATACCACGCCCCCACAGTACCCATGATGACTGCCGGCACCGCTACCCAAAGTACATCACGCGACAACATTTCTAAGATGGTAGACGACTCTGCACCGTTCACCTTGCGGATAGCAATTTCTTTGGAACGACGGCGTACCTCGTCGGTAGTATAACCGATCAAGCCCATCAGCATGACAAAAAACATGACTACCGCTGCCAGTACAGTAGCATTACGAAAGACACGGACGATATTATAATTCTCCGCCATATCCTGTTCCAGAGAGCAGAAATCTACTGTTTTCGTAGGGAAAGCAGCGGATGCCTCACTATTCAGCCGCCTCAGGTTCTCCGCAAAAGGCTCTTTCAGGCGTACATGGATACAAGCACCAAACCGTCCGCATCGTACAATAAGTGGCTGCTGCGGCACATAAAATGATGCTGTATGAAAATCTTTGAGCACTCCCACAACACGCAGATCTCCCAGACTTGTATTTCCTTGATGCACTATACGTCCCACGATATCATCTCCCCAGCGCATAGTCTTGGCAAATGTTTCATTCACCACAGCCTCATTGCGTTCCCGTGCCATACGACCTTCCTTTATCACCATACCCATCATTTTAGGGTAGTTTTCTGTCTCTACACAGTAGCGTGATGAGAAAAGTGACTGCCCGCTTTCATCCATTATCCTCATACCACTCATGCCGATACAGGGTGGATAACTGGCAGATTCCACATCCTCCACATAAGGGAGTCCGCAAAAGAACTGACGGGCAGCATCGCGTTCGGAGTCACTATCAAAATAGATATCGGACGTAGCTATACTCCGGGCATCATATCCAGTATTTTTATTCAACACATAGTGATACTGGGCCATGATGACACACATCAGTCCACAGATAAAAGCCACACCCAAAAACTGAATAAAAAGCAACGGACGCTTCCACCCTTTCTTCCCTTCCGTGTAGTGACGAAAAACCTGTGACACCGGTATTCGCGAAAACATTCGTCCCGGTAGCACACCGCCCACAATAAACAAACCTAGCACTACCACCAATGGTACCCAGATACGTCCAAACACAAACAGGGATGTCAACCGGACTTCCATCGTCTCCTCTATCATCTCACGGAAATTCAGCAACAGCAATACCATCAGTATCAATGACAATAAGATAACAATACCTGTCTCCAGCAGGAACATTGAAAATACGGTACCGCCTGATGCACCATTACACTTATGTACTCCCACCGCCTTAGCACGATACGAGAGTGAAGAAATAGAAATAAGTACATAATTCATTGCTGCAATGAAGAGGATGGCCAGACCGAGGATAAGTGTAATGGCATTCATACGCTTTACCATGTCACCACTGCGATATACATCACGCAAAGGCTTCACAATAGAGGTATAACTCGAATTATCTTTCCCATTCTGAGGAAGATAATTATGAATCACAGTCTCTAGGCGTGCATTGAACTTCTCAATATCTACCTTCACACCCGGACGAAAGCGGATATATTGAAAGAAAGAATCACCTCCTTCCCATGAATATTCCGCCCAGTCACGACTCCATGCACTGACAATAGAAATGACAGCTTCAGGGTTCATGGTGGAGTTCTCTGGCAAAGCAGCATAAATACCCTTTACAGTGAGCTGCAGTTGTTTATCATAGTTTATCACTTTACCCACGGGGTCTTCATCACCAAACATTTTCTGTGCCAGACGATCACTCAGAAAGACCACATCCTTCTGTTGAAGTTCATGCAACGGATCACCTCTAAGGACTTCGATGCCCAATGTCTGGAAAAAGAGTGAGTCTGCCATTACAGCGTAATCCTTAAAACGTACACTACCATTATAAAGCGGTCCAAAAGCCATGTATTTGCAAACACTGACAGCCGCTTCCACTTCTTGGGGAAAGTTCTCCAAGACGGCACCTGCTACAGGAGGCAGGTTCAGTTCACCCGGTTCCCCCTGTTCACCGTTGATAGTGAAGATAGAGAAGAGCTGATAGATGCGGTCCGGATCACGGTAGCAAGTATCATAACTTTGCTCGAAAACAACACGAACAAAAAGCAGAATGCTCATCGTCAGTGCCAAGCCCAGAGAGAGAACTTTGATGATATTGCTGCCGCGCCCACGGAGCAGTGTTTGAATTACATAGTATATCTGCTTCATACGTTTATTCGCTTTTAATACTATTCACCGGATTTTCATTCGCTATCCGCCATGACTTCCAGATGACGCAAGCAACAATAAGTAACAGGATAACCAATGCTATCAGCACATATACCGGCCACGAAAGCGGCACCTGTGCAGCAAACTGATCCATCCACATCTCATTGACGTACGCCGAGGCAATAATACCGATAATGACAGCCGGTCCCGCTACATAAAGGACATCCTTTGAAAGTAACTCCAATATCCCCGAAGATTCCGCCCCATTCACTTTACGAATGGCAATTTCTTTGGAACGACGGCGCACTTCATCCGTAGTATAACCTATCAGGCCCATCAGCATGACAAAGAACATGGTTACCGCCGCCAATATGGTAGCATTGCTAAAGACACGAACCGGATTATACCGTTCCAATATTCGTTGTTCCAATCCGGCAAAATCAATCGTTTTGTCCGGATAAGCTTCGCTTACGTCTTTGTTCAGACGCCGCAAATTCTCAGCAAAAGGTTCTTTGAGACGCACATGGACAGTATTACCGAAAGTACGGGTATATCCGAACATTATGACATCCTGTGGCTGGTAATAGGAACCTATATGAAAATTTTTCAATATACCCACGACTTTAAAATTCTTGCCTTCTGTACGTAACGGGTGGTTCAAAGCCTTGTCTCCCCAACGCATCCTCTCCGCAAAAGCCTCATTCACTACTATTTCATCTGCTGCACGCGGAGCACGACCTTCCTTCATTGTCATACCCATCATTTTAAAGTAATCTTCAAGAGCAAAACTGTAGCGTGTTGAGAAGAGGGACTGTCCACTTTCGCCTTCAATCATTGAGCCACTATAGCTCCAGATAGGGGTACTGACCGCAGAAGAAACTTCTTCGACATAAGGCAGACCACGGAAAAACTGCAATGCCGGTCCACTCTCCTCCTCACTACCAAAATAAGCATTCCCCACCGCTACACGCTGCGGATTATATCCCATATCTTTATCTTTCACATAATTGTACTGCGCCATCACTACATACATCAGTCCACAGATAAAGGCCACACCTGCGAACTGGATAAAAAGTAATGGACGTTTCCACCCTTTCTTACCTTCCGTATAGCGACGAAAAACCTGCGACACCGGTATCCGCGCAAATAATCTACCTGGCAATACTCCCCCCACAACAAAAAGAACCAACACTACAGCAAGCGGTACCCAAATACGATCGGGTGCAAAAAGTACACTCAGCTTGGCTGCGGTAGTATCTTCTATAAACTCCTGAAAGTTAAGCAATATCAGTCCCATTAACACCAGAGCCAGTACAATGATAATACCTGTCTCCAGAAGAAACATTGAGAATACAGTACCTCCACTTGCACCACTACACTTATGTACTCCCACCGCTTTCGCGCGGTAAGTAAGCGAGGAGATGGATATCAATACATAGTTTAGTGCTGCAACAAAAAGAATTGCAAGAGCTAGGATACTCATAATGCTATCCATCC
The DNA here is from genome assembly GCF_000172175.1 of Bacteroides intestinalis DSM 17393. NCBI lineage: Bacteria > Pseudomonadati > Bacteroidota > Bacteroidia > Bacteroidales > Bacteroidaceae > Bacteroides > Bacteroides intestinalis. Next base: position 299,879 of record NZ_ABJL02000008.1, read on the forward strand.
GTTTCACTTGGTCTTCGTTTCGATATACATCACGGATAGGTTTCACAAAAGCTGTATAGCCATAAGCTTTCTTATCCTCTTCCGGTCGATATTTCTGTATCATGTCATCCAGTCGGGCATTGATAATCTCTTTGTCAGCTCCCGGACGGAAACGGATATATTCGTAGTAACTGTCTCCCCCACGCCAGGAATAGTTACCCCAACTGCGACTCCAAGCTGTGGGCATAGATACAACTCCCTCGGGACGCATCGTAGTATTTTCCGGTAAAGCGGCATAAGTCCCCTTCACTGTAAATGCTATTTCTTTATTGTAGCTCAGCACTTTTCCAATAGGATTTTCGCCGCCGAAGATTTTCTGTGCCAAGCGGTCGCTCAGAAAAATAACATCCGGTTGTACCAGTTCATTCTCCGGATTTCCGCTCAGCACCTCAATACCCATAGTTCGGAAAAAAAGTGAGTCTGCCAACAGTATCTCGTCATCGAAACGAACACTGCCATTATACAACGGACCACCGAGAAAATAGGCGATACTGGTGGCTGCTTCCACTTCTTTCGGGAAGTTTTCCAATATGGCACCTGCCACGGGGCCACAGTTTTGCTTTTGAGGCTCAAACTGTTCACCATCAGCTGAAAAAATAGAGAATATCTGATATAAATTGTCATAGTCTTTGTAGAAGGTGTCGTAACTTTGTTCAAAAGCCACACGAGAAAACAGCAAAATACTCATCGTCAATCCCAATCCAAGGGAAATGACTTTGATAATATTCGAACCGCGTCCACGTAATAAAGTCCTTATGACATAATAGATTTGTTTCATACTTTACTATTGTAATAATCGTAACTTACATTTCCTGTGCTGCAACACTTGCCACTATACTGCCATCGAACAAATGAATCGTACGATGGGCGAAAGAAGCATCGTGCTGAGAGTGTGTCACCATGATAATAGTAGTTCCTTCCCGGTTCAACTCTGTCAGCAAATTCATCACTTCTGTACCATTCTTAGAATCCAGATTACCGGTCGGCTCATCGGCAAGTATCAACTTAGGATTAGTAACCACAGCACGAGCAATGGCTACACGTTGCTGCTGACCACCGGAAAGCTGTTGCGGGAAGTGTTTGGCACGATGACTGATATTCATTCGTTTCAGTATATCTTCCACCATCCGGCGACGTTCGGAAGCTCTGATGCCCAGGTAAGTCAAAGGCAATTCCACATTTTCATACACATTCAGTTCGTCTATCAGATTGAAGCTTTGGAATACAAAACCCAGTTTACCTTTACGAACGCGTGTACGCTCTTTTTCTTTCAGATTCCCTACTTCCTGTCCCAGAAGTTTATATGAACCTTCCGTCGGATTATCCAGTAATCCCAGAATATTCAACAGGGTTGATTTTCCGCAACCTGACGGTCCCATAATAGCTGCAAACTCTCCCTCTTTCACTTCAAGGTTCACGTGGTTCAATGCTACTGTTTCCACTTCCGATGTACGGAATACTTTACTGATGTCATTAATTTCAATCATGATGTTCTTCAAATTATGAGTTATTAGTTATTTCTCTTAATCTACTCTTTAGCATATTAAGATTAATACACGCAATACTTTAACTATATAAATGCAGAAAGCGTGCCAAAACTTAAAATCCGTTTATTATCAAGGAATTAGCTTTCCAAGCCCAGCCATCAAGTGTCTAATAATTAGACAACTCCGTCTAAAAAATAGACAACTATCGAATAATTAGTGTAGCATGAAAGGACAGAAAAAAGGAATATAAGACAATCATTAATCAAAAAGAAAACTCTATCTTTGCATCCAGTTTTCAATATAGAGATTATATATACTATTAATATCATTCACATGAAACTATCTAAACTCTTATTCATCCCGCTCATAGGTCTGTTTATGGGCGGTTGCGACATGATAGACTACCATCCTTATGATGTGCGTATCAGTGGTCCGACGGATATCAACAACCGCAATATAGCAAAAATAGAAGCCAATTGTAAAGACAAGACGACAATCCGTTTTGTTACCATGGGTGATTCACAACGTTGGTATGATGAAACCCAGGATTTTGTCAATCACCTCAATAAACGAGATGACATTGATTTCGTCATCCATGGCGGAGATTTCAGTGATTTTGGTGTCACAGACGAGTTCCTGTGGCAACGTGATATCATGAATAAGCTGAAAGTTCCTTATGTTGGTCTCATTGGTAATCATGACTGTCTCGGCACAGGTGAAGAAACTTATCGCGCCATTTTCGGTGATCCCAATTTCTCATTTATTGCCGGCCGCATCAAATTCGTTTGTCTGAATACCAATGCTCTCGAGTTCGATTACTCCCGTCCTATTCCTGACTTTGACTTCATCAATGCTCAGTTGGAAGATCGCCGCGAGGAGTACGACCGTACCATCTTCTCCATGCATATACGTCCATTCTGCTTCGAGTTCAATAATAATGTAGCTCAGGTTTTCCAATATAGCATTAAGAGGTTTCCCGATTTATTATTCTGTACGGCAGCTCACGAACATCATGTATTCGAAGAGGATCTTTTTGATGACGGCGTGATGTACTACATGAGTGATTGCATGAAAAACCGTTGCTACTATATATTCACTGTAACTCCTGACAGATATGAGCGCGAAGTGGTCTATTATTAAAGCATTGACATGCTTCCTTCTTGTCTATTCGTCAACCGGCTATGCACAGGAAGTGAAAACAATAAATACAGAGCCGGCCCAAGTGTTCAGGGATACTATTATTATTGTGAAACATGATACGATATGGATAGAAAAAGAAACGACACAGATAGATAGTGCCGATATTAGCAAAAAGCGTTCCAGTCGTTATGACAAGCGTGTCCATCGTTACCGGAAACATTGGGAAAGTCTGATACCGACTCATACCAAACTGCAATTTGCCGGTAATATGGGATTGCTGTCACTTGGTACCGGATGGGATTATGGCAAACGAAACCAGTGGGAAACGGATATTCTCTTTGGTATTCTGCCTAAATATGATTCCAAACGCACCAAAATCACCATGACCCTAAAGCAGAACTATATGCCTTGGAGCATCTCACTGGGAAAAGATTTTGCGGTTGAACCTCTTGCCTGTGGCATGTATTTTAATACGGTGTTTGGAGGCGAATTCTGGACACATGAACCAGACCGTTATCCGAAAGGTTACTATGGCTTTTCGTCCAAAGTACGCATACACGCTTTCCTGGGTCAACGGTTAACTTACAACATACCTCCACGCTGGCGCTTGGGAGCAAGAGCCATTACTTTCTACTACGAAATAAGTACATGCGACTTGTATATAGTAAGTGCATTCCTTAACAAATACCTGAAACCTAAAGATTACCTCAGTTTATCATTCGGCCTAAAAACACAGTTGTTCTAAACCTAAAAGGGCTGCATCCTCCTATACGGAAGTGCAGCCCTCTCCTATAATCTTACTGAGATCCTATTAATAAGAACGAGCAAACAAAGCTCGGCAAGCCGACGGTTTACCGGTCACCATACAGATACCCGGTTCTTTATCATCATCCAAGAAAGTTTCAAAAGGAATACAACGGATAGTAGCCTTTGTATCTTCCTTGATCTTCTCCTCAGTTTCGGTAGTACCATCCCAGTGGGCAAGGATAAAGCCACCTTCTTCAATCTTTTCCTTGAATTCGTCGTAACTATCCACTTTCGTGATGTGAGAGTTACGATAGTTGAGAGCCTTCTGGTAAATATTTGCTTGAATTTCTTCCAACAGATCTTTTACGTATTCCTCGATACCATCGCAAGAACGGGTTTCTTTTTCCAGCGTATCGCGGCGCATTACTTCCATTGTATTGTTTTCCAGATCACGACCACCCATCACAAGACGTACAGGTACACCTTTCAATTCATAGTCTGCAAATTTGAAGCCCGGACGTTTGTTATCGGCATTATCATATTTCACCGAAACACCCATAGATTTCAGTTTAGCAACGATACCGGCTACCTTCTCATCAATCTTCTGCAGCATCTCTGCATTTTTATAGATAGGCACGATAACCACCTGTATCGGAGCCAAATGAGGAGGCAGTACAAGTCCGTTATCATCAGAGTGAGTCATGATCAGTGCTCCCATCAAGCGGGTAGATACCCCCCATGAAGTAGCCCAAACATATTCCATTTTATTTTCCTTGTTCACGAACTGCACATCAAATGCCTTGGCAAAATTCTGTCCAAGGAAGTGAGACGTACCACTTTGCAGAGCTTTTCCGTCCTGCATCATGGCTTCGATAGTGTAAGTATCCAGTGCACCGGCAAAACGTTCATTGGCAGATTTCACACCTTTCACTACAGGAACAGCCATATATTTTTCGGCAAATTCGGCATATACGTTCAGCATACGTACTGCTTCTTCTTCAGCTTCTTCACGAGTAGCGTGTGCTGTATGTCCCTCCTGCCACAGGAATTCTGCAGTACGCAGGAAGAGGCGGGTACGCATTTCCCAACGCATCACGTTCGCCCATTGATTACACAAAATAGGCAGATCGCGATAAGAATTAATCCAGTTCTTATAAGTATTCCAGATGATGGTTTCAGAAGTAGGACGGATAATCAGTTCTTCTTCCAGTTTAGCTTCCGGGTCTACAATTACTCCGCTACCGTCAGGAGCATTTTTCAGACGATGGTGTGTTACTACTGCACACTCCTTTGCAAAACCTTCCACATGTTCCGCTTCACGGCTGAGGAAAGACTTCGGAATCAGCAAAGGGAAATAGGCATTCACGTGTCCTGTTTCCTTAAACATATCATCCAGCTGACGCTGCATTTTCTCCCAGATAGCGTATCCGTAAGGTTTGATCACCATACAGCCACGCACAGCCGATTGTTCCGCCAGATCGGCCTTCACCACCAACTCATTATACCACTGCGAATAATTCTCGCTGCGTTTGGTCAGGTCTTTTAATTCTACTGCCATTTTATTTCGTTTTTTAAAGTTTTTTCGGATGTGTCTATTAAACAGTCGGCAAAAATACAAAAAATTGCGTGAATAGTGCGTTTGATAAACACACTATTTTAAAAAAGCCGCTATCCGGATGATTTAGGGATAGCGGCTTTCATTTTATGTTGTTACTATACATTTACTCTATTCTCCAATAACAATAGCGTAATAATCTTCTAGATCTTCATGAAGGAGAGCAGAACACCCTAATGAAGAAGTTAATGCGTCAAACTCCATGACAGTAATTATCTGGCAAGAACCGACTTCTTTCACAATCAATAAATCTCTATCCCCAGTTATCAGATAATCAGCTCTTGACACTAATGCAAGTTCTAATAAATAATCATCCTTAGGATCCCGACAACGGGAAGAAATATTACCTATTTCGTAGTACAATGTCTCTTGAGCCCAAAAATCCCATAGCATATCTAAATGCTCTTTGGAGAAATATTTTACAAATTTAGGACGTGAAGCAACGCTTTCAATCTCATCTAAAAGTTCTTTAGAAACTACAAGTTCTACATTTCCATTAGATATGAGTTCCAACAAGCAAGACAGCTTCTTGCCTATAAGAAAGCTAATCCAAAGATTTGTATCAATAATTATTCTCATTTCGCAATCGCTTTTCATACGCCTCTTGCCTAACAGCTTCCACTTCTGCATCTATCTCCTTTTGGGAAATTTCATCTGTCTTAAAAGTTTCTAATAATCGTCTCAACTTAATGCCTCTCGTTTCAGCAGCAAGTGCACGGCTCAATTCCAACTTATCATCATCAGAAAGTTGTTGAGTTAACTCTAATATCTGATTATAATTCAGACGTATTTTCAATGATACTGTTGCCATACGATTATACATTGATATTACCCATAAACAAAAGTACAACTATTTGGGCAACAATCAAACAAAGAAATGATTATTTTTCTAAAGATTGACATCCTCTCTTATTTATCTATACCCAGCCTATCAGCCGTAAGCGTCCAAAACATGGTATACACCTTTCAGGCGAGTGCCAGTAGGTACTCGTCACTTGTCTTGGATATTAAGTTTTAAATTGTTTTCACTAATTGGTTAGACATATCGTCATAGGAAGCAGGTTCTCATAATCCGTTCGACCCTTCCGGATCTCCGTCATGTACTTGCAGAAGAAAGATCGGAAACTGATTCCCGCCTGCTTGCAGGTTTCAATAAAGGTATTGTAAACAGCCGATCGTAGGTTCCATATCGGCCACAAGCCACACAAGTATTCACAACGGCACGTGGTTCATTCAATCCGGTCATAATAGAATACTGTTACGGCTATCCCGATGAGACTTTGGAGATTTAAAGCTATAAAGTAACTTATATTTCAGAAAAGAATTTTGAGAAATTGAAGGGTCGTCAACCCGTTGCACAAGATGATATGGATAGCACTTTAACTCCACTATCACATTAAATAAGGATACACATCTATACGGAGACGATTTAGTTCATCATCAGGCACTTCCACAAGCCGTAATGAACAACGAGGTTTGCTCACCTTCCCGTTCACGGTTCGAGTTGTAAACTTCGAACTACGTTTATGTTTCTGTTTAGTATCTTTTTTCTGACTCTCCATATTTTCTGTCTTTATTTATTACAAAGTTACAGATTCTTTATCTATAAACAATTCTTTTCCTATTTTTTTCTTCAGATTATTAATAATCATCAAATCAAAGTAAAGACTTAATTTTTTGCGAATAACATCTTCTATCTTACCTAAATGCGATTACATTAGTTTCTATAAAAAAGGTACCCTGTGATAGAGTACCTTTTTAATTGTGTGTATAACTTATTTCTGAACTTCCCCTTTTTCATTGAAAAGAACCGGATTCTCGGTACCGGCTGCATCCACCAATGTTACCTTGTAAGTCTTAGTTCCATCTTCAGCAACTTCAACGGCTGCCTCTTTGATGGTTGCTTCCGAGTAGTTTTCCTTGATGGCATCCTGAACTGCCTGCGGGAGTTCTTTTACATCAATCGGTTTAAACTCGTTGATCATCGTTACGATTTCAACATCCGATACCATGTTGTTAGCAAATGCTACTGAAGTACCCAATCCCATTACCAATGCTACTGCTAAAAATAACTTTTTCATAATTCTAATTGTTTAAGTTAAACATTTCTTGTTAGCTCTCACATAATATAGTACAAGACGCATGCCAAAACTATTTCCAAACAAGTATCACGCTATATATCAACTACTTAAGCCAAAACCATATAAAAGACATTTTCCTAATTTGAGTATTTTTTCTACAACTATGTGGATATCCGTCCACAGTAATATACACTTTATAAACTATCACCTTTCTATTTTTCACTCCTACCATTAGGACTATGTAAACAGAAGAAATTCTTCATAAATCCAATATAAATAATACTAAGCAATAAAATAGTACACGATAAATATAAATAGCCATGGTCCAAGAAATATATATATCCTATTATTACAATTACCTGCATAGCCATATAAATCAGCGATACCACTACATGAGGCATCTTCAATTCATTCGCCATCAATTGATACATATGTTTACGATGGGGCAAACCGATATTCTCATGAAGCATCAGGCGATGAATGATAGTCAGAACACTGTCGACACCATAGACAGACAATAAGATAATCCAACTGAAATCTTCAGTCTTAATTATAAGTTTTCCTATCAGAAAAAGAAGAATAAAAGCAATACTCACAGAACCGACATCACCGGCAAAACACCTCGCTTTCTTACGGAAGTTAAAGAAGCAGAAGACCAGGACGGAGCAGAAAACGGTATAGATTAGAGCAGGCTCTACAAACTGAGTTACTTCAGCATTGATATAAGCCAATGCACCAAGGATAACCAACGAATAACCACCCGTTATCCCATTGATACCATCCATAAAATTATAGGCATTGATGATGCCTGTACAAACAATCAAAGCTATAATAATCCACCACCACGAAAGAGAAAACAAGCCCCATTGGTAAAACATCAAAGCCATAGCAGTGAAGTGAAACACCAATCGCAAACCTTGGGAAATGGAACGGATATCATCCACAAAACTAATAAATGTGATTAGAGTCAATGCCAATATAAACCAAAGATATCCCCAGTCATTACTCAGGAAATAGCCCAAAGCTCCAAAATAGAAGATGATTCCGCCACCACGCAAAGTAATCCGGGTATGGGAACTTCTCTCATTCGGCTTATCGATGATATTGCACTTATCAGCTATTCTAAAATAAAAAAGTTCTGCCAAAAATAGCAGAACTAGTATAATCAGGTAATACATAACCGTACTTGCCCCTTTAATTTGAATTGTTTATTATTAATTTGAAAACGATAAGATCGTTTTCATAATCCCATCAGCAGCACGAACAGGCATTCGTTCAATGCCAAGTGCTGCTTTAATCTTCTCATTACTCACCACGTAATTCTCTGTCAACTTCCGAAGACGTTCAGTATTCAACGGCAAATGAAGCAATGTTCCCAAACCAGCACAACTTTCCATCATTTTCTTGTTCATCTTCCAGATGTGAGGTTCCTTGCCCATAGCTTCACACATGAGAGCAATCAATTCATTGGTAGACAGAGCTTCATCATCACCCATGTGATAAATACCACTCGTTACATTCTTTGTCAGCAAACCTTCCACCACATAGCAAAGGTTATCTATAGAAGTGAACGAACGCTTATTTTCAAAATCTCCCAAAGGCCAAGGAATACCTTTCTTTACCACATTATAAAGTAGATTCAAGTTCCCCTTGTTACCCGGGCCATGAATCATACAGGGCCGAAGAATATACACCAGTTTATCACGCTGCATAGCAACTCTCAAATCTCCATTCTCAACTCTCAACTTACTAAGAATATAATTCTCGGCTGCTATCTTACTCTCTCCATAAGGTCCCACTGGTGCAGGTATCACATCCTCCCTCAACATATCCCCCACTACACTATCAGCAGCAGCTTTCACAGAACTGAAGAATATGAACCTCTTTGCTGTAGATTCCAGAAAGAAATCAAAGATTTTTTGTGTCAGTCCTGTATTGATATCAAAATATGTCTGTGCAGCAGACTGATTCTTTGTATCATGTGCCTTGCCTGCAAGATGAATGATAGCATCAAACTGGGGTAAATTCTGCATAGGGAAAGAGATCGTTTCAATATCTTCCCAAGCAAAAGTTTTCACTACTCCCTCTTTTTCAGGTGCAACAATATCTAAGCCATAAAGAGTATGATATTCCTTTAAAGCCATAACAAAATTGGAACCCACGAAACCGTGAACTCCGGTAATAAGAATATTCATAAAATCGCAGAAATAAAAAACGAATACTTACTGTTTAGTAAGAAAATCAATAAGAAGATTTTGTAGTCGACAAGGATCTTGTCGTCCATCCCATATAATTATCACTTCAATTCTATCCTCATAAATCTGATAATAAATATGGTCTTGTTTATAAAAAATGCATCTAATTCTCCATATTGAGACAAATGCAACAGTCGCTTACCTACGTAAGGAGAACTTCCCAATGACTCTATAAAAGATATAATTTTAACAGCAATATTATTTGCCGTTTTTTCCCAAAGAAACCCTGTATGTATGATAGTATATCATAAAGAGACTCTATAGCCAAATCAGACCAGACTACTTCCATCCCAATCTATCAGCTAACAATCCATATACCTCACTATTAGGTATCATCCGGCCTTTTTCACGAGCTATTTGAGCATATTTTACTGCCCCAATAATAATTTCGTCCGACAATAATTCTATTTCTCCTATCGTAGAAGGTGAACGGTATTCCATTACAGGCTCATTGACGGTCTGCTCTATTAGTTCCTGCTTTTTATATGCCTTAGACTTACTCATTATCTCAACATTTTCTACAAAGGTAATTTGCAATATCGGAATATCCTAATTATTATTCTATAACTTGCGACTTAAGATATAATTTCTTCACAAACTTCATATCATGTGCCACCATTATCCTCACAAGCTCAGGAAAACTAGTTTTCGTAGGATTCCAACCAAGTACTGTTTTGGCTTTGGTAGGATCACCTAATAATTGTTCAACCTCGCAAGGACGGAAATATTTCGAGTCAACTTCAACAAGCACTTTGCCTGTATTCACATCAATTCCTTTTTCATCAACACCCTCACCTTCCCAGTACAGTTCAATGCCAACCTCACGAAAAGCTAAAGTAGCAAATTCGCGAACTGTATGCATCTCACCGGTAGCTATCACAAAATCTTCCGGCGTATCATGTTGTAGCATCAACCACATACACTCCACATAATCCTTCGCATACCCCCAGTCACGACGGGCATCCAGATTACCCAGATATAACTTATCCTGAAAACCTTGTGCAATACGAGCAGCGGCAAGAGTTATCTTACGGGTTACAAAAGTCTCTCCCCGACGCTCACTTTCATGATTGAACAGAATACCATTTACAGAAAACATGCCATAACTCTCACGATAATTCTTCGTAATCCAGAAACCATACTGTTTTGCTACACCGTATGGACTACGAGGATAGAAAGGTGTTGTTTCTTTCTGGGGAATTTCCTGTACCTTACCATAAAGTTCCGAAGTGGAAGCCTGATAAATCTTCGTCTTTTTCTCTAAACCCAAAATACGGACAGCTTCAAGCATGCGAAGCGTTCCTACAGCATCAGCTTCAGCCGTATATTCCGGAACATCAAAAGACACTTTTACGTGACTTTGTGCCGCAAGATTGTAGATTTCATCAGGTTGTACCTGCTGAATAATACGAATCAATGAACTACTATCCGTCATGTCACCATAATGAAGATTAACTAGTCGCTGTTGCCTCATGTCACGTACCCATTCATCCAGATATAGATGCTCTATACGTCCTGTATTAAATGAAGAAGAACGACGGAGGATACCATGAACTTCATAACCTTTTTCTATTAAAAATTCGGCAAGAAATGAACCATCTTGTCCAGTAATACCTGTAAGCAATGCTATTTTTTTCATTATGAATCTAAATTTATTATTGATACAATTTCTCTATTTCCGTCCAAATTACATGCTGTTCAAAATTATCAACAACAAAATTCCGTCCATTCTTTCCAAAATTCAGTCGAAGTTTTTCATTAGAATAAAACCTTTCAATAGCGTTTATTATGCATTCAGGGGTATGCTCTACAAACACTCCTGTCTGTTCTTCAATTATTGAATCAACACACCCTGTTACACGAGCTGTTATTATAGGTAATTCCATTGAAGAAGCTTCTAATGTTGACATTCCAAAGCCTTCTCTATATGAAGGAAAAACAAAAACATTCATTAGGGCATAATAATATTCTATAATTGAATTTAAAACATATCCTGTATTTATTATGCTAGAAGTATCTTGTATAAATCGTTTAATTTCTATAGGTAAAGAATCTCTTTCTTCCATCATCCCAACCAATAACAGAACCATATTATCATGCCTTTGGGTAAGAATCTGAAAAGCCTTAACCAATTCTACAATACCTTTATCACGAACTAAACGACCTGTATAACCCACTACAAAACTAGAATCAGCTATTCCTAAACTATCCTTCAAATCTTTTAAGCGTTTTAAATCTAAGTTCTCCTTATTGAAGCGACCGACATCAATGCCATTGCAAGTACCCTTAGACAGTAGTACTTGTTTCGATACTAAGTTCAATTTATCATCAATACTTTTCTTATATAGAGAAGGGCTTACACACACTATTTTAGTTGCTAAAGCTGCGACAAGTTTATCTATTGATATTAACAACTTCCTTTTGAATCCCATCGAAGTCTCATAGACCAGACCATGCCTAAAATAGATTCTAACTGGAACGCGTAAAATGAAAGCTGCAATCATAGCAATTAACGCCCCTTTAGGAGTATGCCCAACAACAATATCTATTTGCTTAGATTTAATATATTGCATGGTTTTAGAGATTGCCACAAAATCTTTCATAACAGAAATTTTTCTCAGGATTTCAACCTCTTTATATTCAAAACCATATATTCTGGAAAAAGATTCCAATTCAGGCGAACTACTGCATACAATATACTCTTTATAGCCTTTTTTATTAAAATATGAAAGTTGATTACCCAAAAAATAGGGAATTACAAAAGAGATATTCACAACATGAAGAATATTCATAATAATTATTTTATAACAGCCATCAATTTGCTTGAAGCCTCCGTTTTCAACTTAAATGATATACTATTTGAGCGTCTTTTTATCAAGATATTTTGTAGTCCAAAAACAGTAAACAAGGCATATAATAAGCATTTTACATAGTTAATAATAAGCATTCCATATCTTTTTAAGAGATTAGCGCTATAATACTTTATAATTAAAGTCCTAACCCCCTTCATTGACAAAAGATATTTATACAAATACGGAACACCTATCTCACGATAAAATAATAGTGGTTCAGACAAATTATAAAAGTTAGATTTCTCTATAGTGCGACACCAAAGTTCCATATCTTCAACTCTAATATATCTTGAGTCATACGGATTATTACTAAACCAGTCTCTTTTCCCCATTACTGATGGATGTATGAAGCATGCATGAGCAAATACATCCCCTATTACAGACGGATTTACCTTGTTTTTCAAAATGCCAACAACTCGATTTCCAGTATCAATCGAATATGCCCAGCTACCAACAACATCTGCCTGTGGATGCTCTTCCAAATATCTAAGTTGTTTTTCCAGTCTTTGCGGGTGCATAATATCATCGGCATCCATACGAACAAAATATTTACAATCACTTAGTTTAACGAGTTCGTTCAGACGATAAACGAGTCCTTTATTCCGCCCATCTGAAATAACTTTGACTCGTGTATCACTTGTATATTTACGAGCCAATGCCAATGATGAATCTGTACTTCCATCATCTATCAAAGTCATTTTCCAGTTGGTATAAGTCTGATTTAGTACAGATCGTATGGCATAATCCAAATATTTTTCGGCATTATAGAAGGGAATACCTACGTATACAAGATTCATACTTATCAAATTTTAGTCCAGCTATCCAAAGCAAGAGTTTTATTGGAAGTAAAAGTCCAGCGCGAAGGAGCAATAACAAGTTGATTCTTATGCTGATTAAGATAGGCTCCCCACCAAGAGAATGTACTATTGGAAATGATATTTACTTTACACAAAGACATCAAATAGATATATGCAAATTGTGATATTTCATGATTAGGAACAAAAACTGTAGATTCTGGCAAGGATACATGATTTTTCACCCACAATATATCATCTGAAAAAACAAAGAACTGTTTATCCTCTTCAATTTCGGAATTAGCTCGATCTATAGCCTGCTCATAGTATTTCTCTGTACAAACCCCATAAACATTAATGTTCTTAGGTGAAAAATAATCTCCTCTTCGTACATGCAAAGAAACTGAGATTTTAGCAGAACGGATGTTTTCTTCTATTTCAGATAAAACATTAGGATTTTTCCACTCACTAAGTACTTTTTGCATTGGAAAATATGTCGCATATTTTTCCTCTTGCCAATAGCCTTGTAGAAAGATTTTTCCTCTTGCTTTTTCTAACAAACAAATATCAAACATGCTTTCTGATAAATAGGTATTCGACCATTGGAATAGAGCTTTAAACAAACGATTCTTGACACCTGTATATCGAGTAAAGTATGCATTATAAAGCGGTATGTCAGGTATAAAAGAACACAATTCCAACTTTCTCAGTTGATCTGATGTTCCAAACGAAGCAACATCATAGAATACTTTTTTATCAGTTTCAATTTCGAGATATTGTCCAAATGAATACTGAAAAAGTTGATTACCTAAACCTCCCCATAATCGTACTATAATCATAAAATTATCATTAAACTAATTAGAAATATGAATCAGGGATTAAGTTAAACTCATGATGAAGCGGATTTCAATAATGATGATTTACTGAGTATCTTCAATTATAACCTCAACCACTGATTCGCACTAGAAAATAAATACTCAATATTACACAGAAATAGATATACCTCAAACATTATATAAACCTAGAAGTATTTACATATTTAGCAATTATTGGTAACACAATGAAACTGTTCAGAGATAGAATAAAGACCATCAATAGTGAATCAATATCAACATGAAAAATTTTATTAGAAAACAATATAACAACCTCTAGTAGCAAATAGTGGATGACATAATAATTCATCGATTTACTACCAATAGCATGCAATATGGATGTATTTTGAGGCAAATAATAAAATATATTATTTATCATAATTATTCCACTCAAAGAACCTAATACATATAGTAAATAGTAACCATGATTACAATGATTAGCTCTCATATCTACATTAGAGAATAGCGAAGGTATTGATAAGTATGCCACATAAAATAGCGTAGATATAATAAACACTATTTTTTTATACTGGACATCTTTTAATAAATGTCCCATTCCCAAAAAGAATAGTCCAGACAAAATATTGCCAAACCAAACAATATAATTACAATTTATAACATCAAGTATATATGCAGCTATAATACATAAAAACAGAAGTGTCAAATAATATTTTTGACTGCATATTGCATTGTACATTAATTTAGCAACAAATAATGAAGCGAGAAACCAAAGAGGTAAATTACCCATAACAGCCCCTTCTTTCAATATCTGATAAAACGGAGACAATATATATTTTACCCAAGAAGTTTCTCCATAAAAAAACAAAATTACCGACCAAACTATTATGCCATAAAGCGAGTATTTAACATAAGGATACAATAGTTTTTTACCCTCTAAAAACATCTGATTATTACTTTTATGGAAAAAGAACATTCCGCTTTTAAAAAAGAACCACGGCATGAAAAAGAAAAGTGGTCGCATTAGAACCACAAAGAAATTCCCTGTATGAGTAAAGTTTACTATATGAACAAATATCATATAAACAATCATCAGTCCTGAAATTCCATCAATATCTTTGCGTCTCATAAAATATATAATCTGCCCAAGCTTTCAGAAGAAAGCTCCCGTGCCTTGAGTTACTTTGCGTATATTTATATTTTGTTACGTTCCTCGTTGTCCATATTCATTGTTTATAGTATCCAAGAGTACATGCCTTCTTTACATAATAATTGAACATAAAAAGGAGTTTCACCAAAAGAATTTTTATCTTTCCACAATTTAAACAATATTTCATATATGTTTCTAAAGATCTAATTTCTTCTTTAGCAACAAAGCTACTAGAAACTGTACCATGATGAGATCCTGTAGATTTTCCACCTTCATGTATCACTAACCAAGATGGATCCAGAATAAACTTATAATGCTCTTTCTTTAATTTATAACCTAGAATTATTTCTTCTGCATACAAGAACGTTCTCTCATCAAACATGCCAACCTTCATGAATGCATCTGTTTTTATTATGAAAAAGCATCCAGATGGAACTTCAAAATCGATTAATCTCTCATATGGACGTTCTTTATAGTATACCATTTCTTGGTATTTTCTGGTAAATAGTTTACGAATAGGATAAAAGCTATCCATTATGCAATCAAAATAGCTATAAACCTTTCTAATACAAATTTGTCTGTTTGCTTCATTACTAATGTGAGGCGTCCATACTAACGGCTGAATTCCACAATAATGCTCACCTAATTCAGACAAGGTATCAATAAGATTATCAACTAACCCCTTTGTCCTAATTTCAACATCCGGATTCATTATTACCAAATAGTCAATCTCATACTTCTCTAACAGATACCGAACCCCGGCATTATTTCCTCTTGCATATCCGACATTCTCATCTAATTTTAAAACACAAGTATTGTGAATGTTGGCAGAAATAAATATTTCGACCTGATTATTTTTAGTTGAACAGCCATCTACGAAGCATATCACATAATCATCAGATATAGCGTTCTCTACAATACTTGATGCTGCAATTACTGCATCTTCAACTGTATTGTAATTCAACAATATTACAGCATATCTTTTTTTAGTCATTTTTCAGTCTAACGTGTTAACGATTGATTTGGAGCAGAATTGTTTTTGCAAAAAATAAGGCATCAAGAAAGTCAAAAAGATTACCACTATATCAAAAATAGAACACATATTAAGGAAGCCAAATATTCCTCCTACAGAAAAAGAATAATATTTATAAATAACACTTATCCTATAGCAGGATACTCCACTCCCCTTTCGTAAGTATATAGTAAAGGAAAAAGCTATAATAAATAGAATTATTACTGGCAATACGGGACCAAACTCTATATATAAATCACCATACACCGTTTTGAACCAATCCACTCTTACCCCTGTATAATGATACCAATCACTTTTATCTCCAGCTTTAAAACTACTATCAAATAAGCTAAAAAACTCAGAAAACAATCTTTTTCCTCCAGTAAAATTCACTTTGTCCCAATATTCATAACCTAGAACAGGAAATGTTTCTCCAAGATATTCATAGATTGAATCCACTGCTGTCCTCTTTACATTCTCCCCAAAACGTTCTTCGGTAATTTGAGCAACGACAACAAACAGTATTGCGACAACAGCAACTGCCACCCACAAAACTTTTCTTCTGAATCTGTAAGACATAGTATTCCAGAAAAGAATGAAGAAAAAAGATAGATTTAGTATGCCAAAAAACAAATTTGCTCTTGACCCTGTAGTCAAACCTATTGATAGAGCATTAAATAAAAATACTATCAAATAAGACACTAAGAACTTTTTAGAGCATTCAGCACATTTATAACCCCTGAAAATATATAATAAAACAAAAGGAACAATCATCACATGTGAAAAACGTCCTATAGAATTAAAAAGTCTAGCTAATGGATTCCCACTATAATACAAATCTGAAATATTATCTCCTCCCATGCTATGTATATTCCCAAAACCGAAAGAAATGGCTGTTTTCAGCTGTGTTAGTTTAATCAATGCATATATAATATCAATAGCAAATAAGACATAAACTATATTCCAATTTCTCCGGGAATAGAGTAAGGTTGAGAAATTCATTTTCTCAACCTTGATTTTATTCAGAGGCATTAATATCAAATAAACACAAAAATAATTGATAAAAAATGGTATTGGAGAAAGTGGTTCGTATTCATAAGATGATGTATACATAACACTCCAATATAATCCGGACAAACAGAGATAAACACTGAAAGCCGCAAATATAGAATACATCAACCATACAAAGGAATATATAGTGAACCCAGATTTTCTATAAGAAAAAATGAAGGTACCAAAATACAGCAAAAAATTTAATGGCATTACAACAAAAACGCTCATCATTTCTTTTTTAGAAGAAAAGCCCAAACAAATGTCATCCTTCGCATTAGTTGATACAGCAAACGACTTTTGACACAGTTCTCCAACTCTACAGAGTCTTTGATATCACCTTTAGAAAGGCGATAATACATATACACATTAATTTTCAGTTTATCCAAAATAGAAGCAGCTTTATATTCCCCGCACAAATACGCTCTAAAAGCTCCATTTAAAGTGGTAAAACCACCATTATCCACATCTTTCAATGTACCGGAAGCCATCATTCCATTAGGATTTATCCGATAACATCCGGTTACATCTTTTAAGAAGACCGATTTGCACTTTCCACATATGTGAATGAAGAGAGGCCAATCATAGCCATAACTATAATATTTGTCGAAATTAGCCAACAGTTCTTTCTTAAACATAACAGTGAGAGTTTGTGGAAAATTATTGCGCAGTAAAGAGGGTAATAAATATCCTGTTTTGGAGTGGGATAATTGATTTGACACAGTTGAAGAGTTTTCAATAAGCATATTGTCTAAATTGACTAATTGGAATTTTGAATAAACAAAGCCTATATTTTTGTCTGACTCAAGTATATTCACCTGCTTCTGCAATTTTAGAGGATCAGTCCAATAATCATCACCTTCACATACAGCCACATACTTTCCCAGACATCGTGGATACTGATAAGTATATGAAACAGGTATCCCTTTAGAATACTGATTTATTGTTTGATATATTGGTTTAAACAATTTTGGATATTTCTCTTCATATTCGCAAAGTATTTTTTTAGAACCATCTGTAGAAGCATCGTCATGGATCAACACCTCTATCGGAAAGTCCACCTTCTGCATTATGAAACCATCCAAACATTGTCTTATATAAGCTTTATGATTGAAAACTAAACAAATTATACTAACTAGAGGTTTAGGACAATCCAAGTATGATACCATCATAAACTTTGTATAATCTATTTCCCTATCCAAATAAAAGTCATTCTTCCTATAAAATTCAATTATATTCTTATCATTAGCAACCTCCATTTTTACTTTATGCACATTTATTTTACAAAGATAATTCTTCGTATTATTTAATAATAATGTGGCTATCCCTTTATGTGAAAAACATTGTTGTACACTCACATTGCTTATAAAAGCCTCCTTTTCTCCTTCAGTACAATAATATGCAACAAGCCCCACCAGCTCCCCATCATAATAAGCTTCTTCTCTTTGGGCATATTTGAAAAGTTTATTTGCATATTCTTCAATATCAACCCTTTCTTCTAAAGGAGGAAGAAAAAATGGAGACACTTCTTTCAGATGTTTATAGATGTCATTAAAGGTCGAAAAATTATGTAAATATTGTATATCCATATTAATGAGCATAAAGGCTAAAATCTATACCGATAACTATATATGATTTAGTATAGCCTATAAATTCACAGCTACTATTATCAGTTTCTCATGTAAAACTTTATTTTATATATTTTTTACAAGCAAGTAGTTCTTAAAATTCGTCCTATTTTAAATATTATTTTACAATAGTCTTTAACAAGTCAAAATTCTGTTTAATAAGTGCTTTTATTTCCTTATTTCTATCAATAAGCATACGTCTAATACCCTTTCTATTTTCATATACCTCAAATGCTTTAGATATCATATCACTAAAAGAATGTGGGTCTGCTACATACCTTTCAACATTAGCCACTTGTGCAAATCCTCGTAATTTATGCGCTTTAGGCTCATGACCATAATCAATAATCATAGTTGGTACAGATTGAGAAAGACCAGCAACTGCAGCATGAACTCTTCCAGAAATAAGCATATCAAACTGACCAATAATCGCTTTTGTTTCTGCTGGAGTATAAATTCCATTAAATAAATAAACTCGATCTGCTATTGCTGTTTTGGTTAATAGTTCATATATTCTTTTTATAAGGGGATAATCGCGCCCTTTTGTTAACTCGAATTCAGCAGGAGGAACCTGGAAACCATTTGAGTGAGACATCAAACAAACATCAACATTAAATTTTTCAACCATTTGCTTTATCATTTTTATGTAACCATCAAATTCCTGATCTTCCCAATTCTCTCTGCTAAATGGCCCCTTGAGTAAATTCCACCCACATAGCACAAAACCGATAACAGGTTTCTGTTTATTCGCTAATGGTGTACCTTCTATATATTGCTGTATTTGGGCTAATGTAGCAGGTTCAAATTCAAACGCTGGACATGCCAGACTATATACATTGGAAACGTCAAATCCAAAATCACTCAATACAGATTTACTAATTTCCTCTCTATTAGTTACAAGAGCAAAGTTATTAAAGACCAGATGTGCAAAGTCCAAAGTAGAGTCTCTATTAAAAGGACCAGGAGAACCTGCTAACATAGCAGTAGGCTTACCTAATAATTGTGCACATCGTTCTTTCAACAGACCTATTAAAAACCTATTGGAACCTACTAAATCTGCATTTTGTCCCCATATATCTCCTGAAAAATCTATAACCAAATCAGAGCTCAAAACATCTTCTATATAAGGAGTGGTATCTATCAATGTACCTGTCTGCTCATATACACTTGCTATAGCATATTCTTTATATGCTAATGGCAAATCTTTCTCTGTCCATGAGTAATATTCATCCATCGGAACAGAAGTTATTTGCTCCTTACTTTGAAATTCATCTGACATCTGAAATGTTGTCTGTATTGCTGCATGAGGGAATACACGGTGAAGTTCTCTGAAAAAAGGTTCAATGATATAATAATTACCAATATTACCAAACTCCAATCTACCCCAATGCAAGGTTCCTTGCCCAATCACTAAAATTTTCATATTTATTGTTTTATATCAATTAACACTTTCATATTTATTTCGTTCATAGCTTTATCTAATGCTGATTTACTGGGAAATTTCATTACAATTGTTCCAATAGAATTATTAGCACATTGAAACGAAGATATATTATCCCCTCTATTCAACCATAAATCAGTCTCTACAACATAATCGTTTAAATCCGGTGCAATCCTTATCTGCTCAAAAAATCCCGATGTATTTGAATGAAGAATAAATTCTGCCCAATGCCCCTTATATGACCATTGAGATATTTGTCCTATATCATCACCAATTGCTGCACTCACTGCATTCTCTATGAGATCTATATTTGTAGCATATCTAAGCATCTCAGATAATCTATTCCCTCCTCCTCGCGGTGAAACCTCCATTATATATCCCTTCCCATCTACACCAATTCTTGTCTCAACATTGTAGATAGAAGTTTTCATATGCAATAATGTAAGTAACCGTTGAAGTTCTGAAGTAAGTTCAGACTCTTGTTCCAACGTCATCGTAGATGGCCAGCTAAATGCAGAAGGTGTATAAGGATTAGAAGCTGAGTCATCAAATCTTTGTGCAGAAAATGAAACAAAACTCAATTCTCCATTAATAGAAAAACAATCTGAATCCGAAGAACATCCTTGTTTTTCAATGAATTCTTCTACTATTACTTTCCCCGATATTGAATACTCTTTTGCATAATAAAATGCTTGTTCAAAACACTCAATTTCATCAACTCTTGAAACACCTTTACTCCCTGCTGAATCAGTAGGCTTTACTATAATTGGAAAATTAAAGGCATTCACATCTACTTTTGCATCCTTATAATCCACATACGCTCTTGCCTGCGGGACATTGAACCCATGTTCTGCAAGAAACTTTCTAAAGCGATCTTTATTTTGGAGGATACAAATAGATTCATAGGGGCCTGCCTGTGGTAAATTCATTTGTTCTGCTACATACGCAGCAGTAGTTACTCCTGGATCAACCGCAAAAGACATAATTCCGTCTATTTGTTTTTCTCTTGCAACAGCCAAAACCGCTTCTCTGTCTATAATACTAACATTACAGTACTCATCAGAATATTTGTGTGCTATATTATGCGGAAGATAATCACAAGTTATAACATAATGTCCCAGCTTATGGGCAACATCTATTACCGGAAGTAGATATCTAAGTCCTCCAAGAAGCATTATTCTTTTCTGTTTCATTTCACTATAAGGTTAAGTATCCTCTCAATATCCTTCCTATTAAGTCCGTAATATATTGGGAGACATATAACAGAATTCGCCATCTTCATTGCATTCGAAAGTTTTTGAGGAGATGAACTTTCCAATCCCTTATAAGTAGAAAATTCACTTATCAACGGATAGAAATATCGCCTGCCTAGCACATTCTGCTCTTTCATCTTAAAATAAAGTTCGTCACGGGTCATGCCATACTTTTCAGCATCCACGAAAATCGGGAAATAAGAATAGTTGTGACGTACACCCGGCATATCTTCCATAAAACTGATACCCTCAACATCTTTCAATGCTTCCCGATACTTGACAGCAACCTGACGCCTGGATTCAATAGCCGCATCCACTTGCTTTAAATTAAGCAAGCCATAAGCAGAACGAACCTCGTCCATTTTCCCATTAATACCAGGAGCAACTATTTCTGTCTCTCCCGCAAAACCGAAATTCTTCAAATAATCAATACGCTTTTTTGTCTTTTCATCATGACAGATTAGCGCACCTCCCTCTATAGTATTATAAACTTTCGTAGCATGAAAGCTCAATGTTGACATATCTCCTGCGTTTAGGATTGACTTTCCATTTACCTCCACCCCAAAGGCATGGGCAGCATCATAAATCACCTTCAGTCCATATTTATCGGCTATCTCCTGAATGCGTTCCGTATCACAAGGTTTTCCATAAACATGTACAGGCATAATAGCTGTAGTCTTTGGGGTAATTGCTGCTTCTATCTTATCGGGATCAATATTGCAAGTTTCGGGGTCAATGTCAACAAACACAGGTTTTATGCCATTCCACCACAAAGAATGGGTAGTAGCTACAAAACTATAAGGAGTCGTGATTACTTCTCCCGTTATACGTAACGCCTGGAGTGCACACATCAAAGGTAACGTACCGTTAGTAAAAAGACTGATATAAGGTACTTTTAAATATTCACACAACGCCTTCTCTAATTCCTGATGATAATGACCATTATTGGTCAGCCACTTGCGATTCCAGATGTCTTGCAGATAAGGAATGAAATCGTCCAGTGAAGGAAGTAATGGAGAAGTAACCGTAATTACTTTATTTTCCATCTTACTACAATTAATTTGTTTTTGATTTTCTACTTACGTCTGAGCGCAGAAAGCACCAACTGCTTGATCTCAAGATATTCGTCAAGATGCAGTTTCTCATAAATAATTAAAGCTAAGAATACTCCTACCGAAATCTGAATGAACAATAATGCATAAACAGGAATATTCCAATGAGAAAGTCCCCACATGACAAATGCTACCACTAAAGAAACTACAAAAGTGGGAAGTATGTCTTTTATCTGTTTTCCTGTCGGATAATCTATTAAGCTTGCCGAATAATAGCTATTCAGAAAATAAGCTATAAACGAAGTTATCACACTTCCCCAAAGCATATATTCAATACCGCAAAAGATACCAATAACAATGGGACCAACAGCTATTATTTTCTTTATAATTTCTAACTTCAAGAATAGGTCCGAACGTCCTTTCACCTGAAGAATATTCAGATTTATGGCATGAAGAGGATAAAGCATGCCGCTAAAACAGATGATTTGCAAAAAGTAAACGGCAGGCAACCACTTTTCGCCTATCAAGATAATAATCAAAGGTTTCGCTACAGCAGCCAATCCCAACATGCAGGCAAAGGTTATCAGCATGGTAATCTTTATCACCTTCCGATAAGCTTCACGCAAGCGTTCCGGCTCCTCCTGAATAGAACTTAAAACCGGATAACTGACACGTTGGACAACGGTGGTCAAATTACTGGAAAATATCGTATTGAATTGCTCGGCACGGGTATATTGGCCCAATTGCGCAGAAGTATAGAAACGCCCGATGATGATATAATAGATATTTTTATAAATAGTGTCCAACAAGCCCGAGAGTAATAGTTTGGATCCAAAACCAAAGAGTTCTTTAAAACTCTTCGTAGAGAATTCCCATACCGGATGCCATTTGCTATATATCCATAAAAATAGTGTATTCAGAAATTGACGGGAAAGTTGCTGACCAACCAAACTCCACACCCCCATACCTCCTAATGCCATTCCTATTCCAATAACTCCACTACTGATAGAGGAAATCAGAGAGACTTTTGTTTGTGTCTTGAAATCTACCTCCCTCACAAATTGGGTGCGGGGGATGATGGCAAGTGCATTGATAATCAACACCCACCCTATAACTCTTGTAACTTCTACCAGGATGGGTTCTTTGAAAAATACACTAATGGCCGGAGAAGCAAAATACAAAAGCACATAAACAAGAATACTGACAGTCAGATTAAAATAGAAAACAGTATTATAATCAACTCGTTTTACGTGTACTTTCCGGATAAGTGCATTGGAAAAACCACTGTCAATAATGGAAGTGGAAACAGCTATAAATATAGCTATCATTGCCATTACGCCATATTCCGCAGGAGTCAATAAACGAGCAAGCACTAATCCCACCAAAAAGGCGATACCGGAACTGGCTATGTTATCAATAAAGCTCCATCCAACACCACGGACAGTTTTATGTCTTAACGTATCAGACAAATCTTCTAATCTTACTCTTCTATCTCCTCAAACGGATAAGGATTATCCGCAATATTTTTCAACTCTTCTATGATTTCTGTTTGTTCAGAATTCAAAGTTGCCTTGTCCCAACCATCAATAATGCCATAGGCCTCTTGAAGCAAGGATTCTTCATAAATCTCCCCATAACAAAAAGCCAGCAAACGGACTTTTAGCAAAGAAGGGGGAAGCTGTTTCAAAATATTGCAGATGCGGTCTAAAACAGCTTGTTTCTTTTCTCTTTTATCTCCATTGTCGTAGATGGTGGCATTATAGCCCATCAGAAGAGCTAAACAAAGGTTGGCTTCTTCTTCGATACCGGAACTTTTTGCGGCAAAAAGAGAATCCGATTCTACAAGAACCTCCTTGTTCAGTCGAGTAAAATCATCTGAATAGATGGGTTCACCATCCATGCCAAGATACATAAGCTTATGAGCCAAATGCTGAAGCTCACGAGCACAAGAAAGCAGATCATTCATTGAAATATGAGTATGATATGATTAAATATTATTTTATTATCTTCAGATAGGATTTTGGTACTTTTACACTGGCTGTCAAAATACCATTAATACGAATAACGACGTATGTCTTATTGGCTTCTGTAGCAATTTCTCCTTCAATACCACGAAAATCGCCTTTAACGACCTTGACTTTATTCCCTATTGTGAGAGGTTCATTGTCAAAGCTGACACCGTCCGGATTCAAATCCATGACAAACATGAAATCCTTCATCTGTTTGTCGGGAACGACAAGCATGGAGTGAGTGAAAAGATCCTTCATATAGAAAAGCTGTACACCATAAACATTAGAAATGTCACAGGCTGTTTGCTTGGTGGCACAAACGAAAATCAAATTGCGGATAACAGGGACTACACTACGCTTCCGACGGTGTTTCAACTGAGATATTACAATTTTAGTCGGCAGATAATAGTCAATATCCAAATTTTCGTTTGATTTCAGCTTCTCAAGAAACTTGCCGATTGCAAATTCTTGCTTATCACGTGTACGAGCTGCAAACCAATATTTCTGAGTTTCAACCACTTGCAATAAATAAAATCGAGGATATTACTTTAGGTATGGATACGCTTCGCGGCTTGAGCAAGACATTTCCTCTTTCAAGCCGAAATAGATAAATCAAGTCGTTATCTACTTTTAATATATTGAAGACGAATGGATTAATAAAGAAAAACGTCTTTTAATCGTTCGTTTAAAAGATGGCATTTTAACCTGTATCTTCCCTAAGATTCTTTCGATAAAAAAACAAGTTTAAAATCACAATTTTATTTCAGGGATAACTCACTATGGATTAGTAACATATGACATTTATTAAAGAGAAAATCGATTTTATCTATCAGAATATTTTGTTATTTCATTTCAAGGCATTATCTTTGCGCATATTAAACGAACGATTAAAAAACACCCCACATCCATTACAATTTTTCTTGAAACATCAGCTTTCATTCCGTTTCATGTATCTATTTCAACTATCGCAACCTCATCCCGACAGTTTCCTAACATCATATTTCTCTTTTATAATAATGTACGCACGTATACATACGCACAGGCGCGTATTTCCCTACTTTTTCTTTAGACCTTGTTACACACACTTTATATTAATAGGTAGGTAGGGCTACCACCTATTACATCGTTTTGTGTATCACACACAGAACAGAAAAGTTTCATTTTTCTATACCATTATGACAGATTTCACGAGAATAACCGTTAATTTTGCTTTCGAATGCAAATTTAAAATAAATTACTAACATCTAAAATTGTGGTTTTATGATTAAAAAAACACAATCTTGAGCATTGAGCTCATAAGTAAAGATGCCTGCGGCATCGAGATCGAGAGAAAAGGAAACAGGATCGACATCCTGTTGGTTGAAAATGAACCGGTTGACCAGCAGGTCATAGTCAGGGCGGAAGAAAGAATAGAGTTCCTCACTCCCTGGATAAACATGCTTATCCATCATAAAAAAGAGGCGGGACTCAAAGGAACAAAGCATCTGGCAAGGAAGCTGTACCGCATGGCAAGGTTCGAAAAAGGAAAGCATGAGGAAGGATTTCTGACGTTGGAAAGCATTAATACCGAAATCATTAGCTTAAGGAAAGAAATCAGGGAAGAGAAAGCGGGAATGGAAAAGAAGAAGGAAAAGATGTAGGAATTCAAAATTGTGCAAAAACGCCTTTTTCAACCGAAAAGGCGTTTTTGTCATTCCGGATATTATACCCTACTTCGCACCGCCAACAAGGCAGACTAAAACAACTAACAAAGAAATGGAAAATATTCCGGTTACCGCATACAGCGGATTCAGCAACGTTCGGGGAGAGATAACCCTGAGAAAAGTAATTGAAAACATCACAAAGGGAGTACACGCAAAACTTGTATTCAAAATAAGACTGCTCGTCAGCCAGGGAAAGACAGAAGAGGCAAACAATGTGAAGAAGCAATTGCCATTCTACACCGTCACGGCAGGATACAGCGAAAAAAGACAAGCTTACAGCATCACAAGGTACACGCATGTCATCCTGTTGGACATTGACGACCAGCCCGAAGAGAAGTTGGAAGACTTGAGGGAGAAAATCAACAAGGATCCTAACACGCTGGGCAGTTTCCTCACTCCAAAGGCACATGGATTCAAGATATTCGTGTTCCTGCAGACGGAAGATGCCACCACTCTCAGGGAGACATTCTCTAACGGAGAAAAGGACTTTGCTGCGTTGGAAAAATATCACAGGATGATGTATGATACCTGCAAAGAATACTATGAAAAGCTGCTGGACGTGGAGGTGGACGGAAGCGGAAAGGATATATCAAGAGGATTCTTCACTTCTTTCGATGAAAAGGCATATCTGAATGAAGAACTTATGAAAGAGGTCGATGAGATACTGACCGGTATTGTGCCGCCTGAAAAACCGCAGACGGGGAGAAAGAAGAGTGGGAAGGCGATGAGTGAGAGTGATAAGGTGGTAAGTGATAAGGCGGTAAGTGATAGGGTGATAAGTGATAAGGCGGAAGCTGAGCCGTGGGAAAGGATGGAATTCAACAAGGCGGTACTCGCAGTAAAGAGGATTGCTAAATTCGAACCGGGAAGCAGGGACAGCTTCATATTCGCTCTGGGAAACAAATGTTATGCAAAAGCATTGGAAGAGGGCGTGGCAATTCGTTTGGCTCAGGAAAATTTCGGCGGTGAAGGGTTCGATGTGGCTGTGCCCATACACAATGCATACATCTATACCGACAAGACGGAGGAAGCAGCCATCTATCATAAGGAAGAGAAGCCGGACATTATCAACCAAGTACTCGACTTCCTGAAGGCACATTATGATATCCGAAGGAATGTAATACTAGACAGGCTGGAATACCTAAACTTCGATGAGAAAGAAGAGAGATGGAAAGGCGGGTTCCGACCTATGAGGGCAAGAAGCTACAACTCCATATTCCTGGCCCTGCAACTGGCAGGCATCAAGTGTTTCAGGAATTATCTGCAGGCGGTCATTGACTCCACCTATGCCAGGGATTTCAACCCGTTCACAGACTACGTAGAAAAACTGGAACCCTGGGATGGAGAGACAGATTATATCGGCCGGCTGGCGAATACGGTACAGGCGGAAGACCAGGAGTTCTGGAAAGAAAGTTTCCGCAGGTGGTTCGTGGGAATGCTGGCATGTGCACTGCAGGACGAGCAGGTCAACCATCTTGTGATCATCCTGTACTCCGAACAAGGAAAAGGAAAAAGTACCTGGATACGCAGGCTCTTACCTCCCCAGTGGAGGGAGTATTACCGGAACGGAATGGTGAACCCGGACAACAAGGACCACCAGCTGCTGCTCAGCACGCACCTCATCATCAATATGGAAGAATTTGAAGGGGCCAGGATAGGTGATCTGGCCGGATTGAAACGGGTCATCACACAGGAAAGCGTGACGAAGCGGAAAGCATACGACATGCAGGCATACAATTTCATACGGCATGCATCCTTCATTGCCAGTACGAACAATCGCCAATGCCTGCAGGACATAGGCGGAAACCGGCGTTTCCTCCCCTCCTCCATCATTACACTGGATTATCGCACACCGGTCAATTATGAGGGGATATATGCGCAGGCCTACGCGTTGATAAAGGAAGGATACCGGTACTGGTATGAAGGAGAGGAAATAAACGAGCTGAACCGGCACAATGAACTGCACCGCATGAAAGATCCCGTGGAGGAGAACCTGCTCGTATACTTCCGCAAGCCGCAACCGCAGGATTACTGCATAAAATGGATGCCGGCGGCAGCCATACTCAGCAAGATCGCCATTTACGGAAAGATACAGGTGAACAGGCAGACCATACAGACATTGGTAATGTCACTGGAAAAGTACGGTTTCCGGACAAGAAGGAATGAACAGGGAAGTACGGAATATGAAGTGGTGGACATACAAAACGATGAAGTGGACAAGGGATTCAAATAAGTGGAGCCGGGTATTGCCAGACATAAGTGCATCGCCCGATGCAGATAAGTGAGAAGACCATCGCAGATATAAGCGTTGGCCGATACAGATAAGTGCGCAAGCCAACGCAGATATAAGCGTTCGGTTTGCGCATTATAGGATTATTCCCCCTGAGATAAAGCTCGCTTACCCCCACTCGATATCGTCAAAAAAAGTTTGAAATCGTAAAATAAAGAATGCCATTTCAGAATTAACATTCTAAATACCAACGCTATACGATTTTTCTTTAAAATTTATTGATTTTAGAATCTATATATGATCGTTTCCCGTTATTTTTGTCTTAGTCCATTTCAGCCTATATAAAAATTGCATTTTCCACATCAAAATGTAACATGAACTGGAAATATTTAACTCGACTGAAATCAAGGAAGGGAACAATATTTAAATCCACTAAAATTAGAATGATATGACACAACAAGAAGACAGAAAATTCAACAGGATTCAGAAGGGGAAATCCTGCGTAGGATATGCAGAGTTTAAGGACAATTGCTGGAATTTTTCTATAATTTCCACGCACGAGCATTCGGATGTCCTTACCAACGAGTATGTTGCCGGGTTCATACAGGGAGAATTACAGGGCAAGGATATGATACGCGCATCACGCAACAATACTTGGAAGAACTCCTACTTGTGTGACACAAGCCATACATTTCCCCATACGTGCCCTCCGGAACCGAAAGACTTGAAGAAAGCGGAAAATTCGCTGAAAAGCAACTACCTTTTTACTACAAAATGGATAAGAGACAATCGGGAAGAACCGGCTATTGGCAAGTATGTGAAAGCGATAGAAAGGCTATTTTATCGAATGTGGGGTATATACGATGCCTTGTCTTGCGGGTATATACGCTCCATTGACGAAGTGAAGAATGACCTTTTCAATTGGGATACATTCAGTTTAGGCTACGGGGAAGATAAAATATCTTTCGGAGACATCTACTTTATCAATACTCAGATGGACTTGATGGATGCCGTGGCCAACTCACTGGAAAGCACATACGGTTTGCACAAGCCCGACCATTGTTCCGCTTTCGTCAAACGGACAGATGACGGAGACATCGTATGGACGCACAACAGTTGGTGCGGCTACCTGTCGAATTCACACACGATTTCCTACACAATCCGCAATAATGAGGGAGGGATCGACTTTGTGTCACAGAATTCGTATTGTTTCGGGCAAGTAGGCAGCAACATGGATTTTGGATTCAACAAACATGGCATTTGCTTCAATGAAACCACTCACCGTTATTCATACAATCCCATGTCGCAGTCGCAAAAAGAAGAGGCAGTATGGCTGTGTTGGCGTTCTGCTGCTGCCGAAATGTTCGCGACAGATATTGACGATTTCTTCAACTACATAAAAATCAGCAATTCGGGCACCTATCTGAACGGTTATATGGTTATTGATGCCAATACGAAAGAAATGTCATTGATAGAAATGAGTTATAAACGCTTTGCAATGTTAAGGTGCGGAAAGGATAGTTGCTTAACCGGGAAATATGAACCTGAAAATGAATTCGATCCGGATTTGGATTATGATAAGCACCTGATGACTAATGAATATATCTTGGGAGTAAACTATCCGGTATTCAAAAAAGTGGCGTATGACTTAGGCTCCACAGACAACAGGCCACTCAGGCGAGTGCAGTTCTTTGACATGATTGGGAATGTGAACAATGAGGAAGACGCAAAAGCATTGATTACCCACATAGCAGATGATGAGCCACTGTCCATCTATGGACGTTGGGACTTGGGATTTGGAACAACGGAATACCCCAGAACCATTCCTGACGGAGCAGTCGACTCTAAGGCGTTTTCTGCAAACAAGGTTCTTGAATTACTTTCAGGTCTAAAGTACGAACCGTCCGATGAAGGCACGAAAACTTCATTTTGGATGCTGTACGGGGTAGCCTGGTTCAAGGGCAAGCCTTTCGTATGGTCACAGTCACCATGGAAAGAATACAAAGATGATCCGGCGAAAGACTTCGTACCGGATGAACTGACCGGGAAGTGGCATCAAACCAAATTGTTCCTCAAATAAAGGGGAACCGATATAAAGATAAGAGATACTATCAATTGTTGACAATAGTATTTCTTATCTTTTTATTTATCAACGATCTAAGGTCTTCCCAGATACCTGAATATCAATTCCACCTGCATGGAAGTAAATATCTGCTGGCGCTTTTTATAGCCTGTCTGAAGCAAGGCTTCGCTCAGTTGCAGGTTATATCTAAACCATTGTGCCAAGCGGTTCAGGGCAGACACGGGAGAGATATTCGGAGCATAAGCCTCGGCAAGCTCACGTTTGGAGTAAGGGCGTACGGGCCAGGCTTCTTCAGGGGCCTTTTCATTTTCATTACTTGTTTTCATAAGAGTTATTTTATTGATTATCATAGCATAAAGATAAGCATTTTATATTACATATAGCTCACCTTAGGCAAATACTTTTCACTCTTTATCATGCAGTTTCATGAAGGAATAATCTCTTTCATTATTCACCCCTCAGTACATCGTACCTTTGTTTCGTTCACCACGGGAAGCACAGTATTTCACTGAACTTACACGGGTGAAATTCATCCTTCATTTTTTATTTTTAATTCATAATTCACAACTATGGCATTGAATTACAGTATTGCAATGATGGGCAATCCAATGAATCAGGAAGAGGCCAAAAAAGCGTATGCGAAAGCGCAGGTTTCGCAAGAGTTATCACTAAAAGCACTCGCCAAGAGAGTATCATCGCAGACCACCGCCAGCAGGGCGGACGTGACTGCCGTTATCATCGCTACCGTCGAGAATATGATTGACGGCCTGCGGGCAGGAGAACAGGTAGACTTCGGAGACCTGGGAAAATTCCGGTTACAGATAACCAGCCGGGGGGCGGAAACGGCGGAGAAATTCACGGCTGCCAACATTACCGGAGTCAATATTCAGTTTATCCCCGGAGAAGATCTGAAAAACATCTTCGCCGGTATGGAGTTCTCACCGGTCCCTACCCGTGCTGCCACACGCGCCGTGCTCAAAGCACAGAAGGCAGGACAGACCACTGTGGATATTTCCAAAACGCCCACACCAGGAGGAGACGATGGAGGAAACACCGGTGGAGGTGGAAATTCAGGAGGCGACGGAGGTATAGAGGATGATCCGCTGGGATAGGATCTAAAGGCGCAGCCTTTAGAAATTAATAATGAAAGAATTAATAATTAAAGGCTGCGCTATCATTAAATCACTAATAACTAAATAACAGTTATATGGAAAAAAAATCAAATTCAACCTGGAGTATGATCATCAAAGTGGTAATTGCCGTGGCATCTGCCCTGGCAGGCATATTCGGACTAAATTCCTGCATGAAATAGACTATGAGAGCAGGAAGTTTTTATCAGAACTATCGGGAGGTAAAACTCCTGGTAGTTCATTGTTCAGCAACACGCTGTAACAAGAATTTCTCCGTAGAAGCTCTTCGAAGATGTCATTTGGCAAGAGGCTTTGCAAGCATCGGATATCATTTCTACATCACACGTGACGGTGAAGTACACATCTGTCGTCCGGTTCACCAGATCGGAGCACATGCTACAGGATGGAATGACAAGAGCATCGGCATCTGCTACGAAGGCGGACTGGATGAATGCGGCCGACCGGCGGATACAAGGACGTATGCCCAGAAATGTTCCCTACTCGATTTGCTGCGACAACTGAAAACAGATTATCCGCAAGCCAGCATATTGGGACATTATCAGCTCAGTAATTCCATACACAAGGCGTGTCCGTGCTTTGATGCAAAAGGGCAATATCGGGGGCTTTAAGCTCCTGATACTAAAGGTAAACCATGGAGAATTTCCTCTATGGCGGAATATATGAACTATTTCGGTCAAGGCCCCGAAGAAAAGTTTATCCTAAGTATTAAAAAGTCGAATAGCACTATTACAGACTGCCTGTTTACGTATGAGAAGGAGTATACCAAAACTGATACAACAACCACAAAGTATATATTTACAGCCCAGAGAAAAGAAAAAAAACGCTTCACTCTCTACTATCAGATGTTGATGTTCTTTGCTAATGGAGGCGGTACTTGCTATGTTCTTTCAGCAGGAAACTATAAAGACAACCAACTGCTGAACAAGAATATGATGAGCAATGCGATCAATGCTCTTGAAAAAGAGCGGGAAATAACAATGGTTGTGATCCCCGAAGCAGTGCATTCTCCGGATTGTGCAAATATTCAAACGATGGTTCTGGATCATTGCAGTAAAATGCAGAATCGTTTTGCTATTCTTGATGTTCAAGCCAAAAGTTCGGAGAATCAGACTATGATGGAGCAAGTAAAAGAGTTCCAGACCAATATCGGCAACAATGGCCTGTCATATGGAGCAGCCTACTATCCGTGGCTTGAGACAACAATACTGGGAGATAAAGATATTACAACCGATATGTTTTCTTGGTCTGCTGAGAGTGAGCTTGATTTCAAGGCATTCTTTCCCAAAGATTCCGGCATTTTGAATTATGCAAATGCAACAATTGATGAAATCATAAAGAACTAGGAAACGCCGGATAATAAAAAGAATGAATTTCATCAAGTTTTATTGCAGAACTGGAGCATATATCAGTCGATGATAAAGACTGTGAAGGCATCCCTTAATTTACTGCCACCTTCCGCAGCCATGGCAGGTATCTACACCATGGTGGATAATACGCGCGGTGTATGGAAAGCACCTGCAAATGTTTCAGTCAATTACGTTAACAGACCGGAGGTAAACATCAATAACAGGGAACAAGAGGATCTAAATGTACCTGTAAATGGCAAGGCAATTAATGCAATACGTTCCTTTATCGGCGAAGGCATAAAAATCTGGAGCGCCCGTACATTGGATAGCAATTCACTGGATTGGCGATATATTAACGTGCGCCGTACCATGATTTTCCTGGAAGAATCCGTCAAAAATGCAGTTCATGCCTATGTATTCGAACCTAATGATGCAAAATGCAGAAGAGCTAGCTAAATTTAGTTAAGGCACTATCTACTATTTACATAGAATTGTGGGTAGTGCCTATAAAAAGTTCCTTCAAGCCTTCTTTCACTTGTTCAGGCGCTTCATCATTATACAATTAAAGGATCAGGTATTGAGTAAGTCTTTCCTTTTGAACTATTGATCAATTCACTCATTGTTTTCTCCTTTTATCATAGTTAATAACATCTTGAAACGTTCAACTGCATGTAATGCGTGGGGGACATTAGCCGGCATAATGATTATCTCACCTGCCTTTAGTCTGTGAGGGATACCTCCGACATGTATTTCAACTTCCCCATCAAGAATTTGTACCAGAGCATCAAAAGGTGCAGTATGTTCACTTAACCCCTGTTCTTTATCGAAAGAGAATAGAGTTACATTTCCTGCCTGATTTTTAATAATCTGTTTACTAACTATTCCACCACTGGCATAGTCTACCTCTCCAGCGATATTAAATACTGTTGCATACGCAAATGTTGTATTAGTTTTCATATCTCATTTATTTTTTAAATTGATTAATGCAAATTTAGTGCTATTCTAAAATAGAATTTGTAACAAATGTTACAAGGTATCACAAATATCCTTATCTTTTAATATAGATAACTATTATGTTGCAAAACAAAAACAACAAATACATGGTTCATTTCTATTTCTGCTCTAATACAACATTATATCAATAATGAAAACAACACTTTATGCGCATTGTTTCTTCCGGAACGTAATTCAGATTTGGCAGTGTAAGCGAGTTGCAAATTCAGAACATCGAATCATCTATTCAGTTCATGAGGATACAATTGAAATATACGTCTTCTCTATGAGATACCATTATACCAAAAAGTAAACGGTGAAAAATGTATCTCATTTCCTTATTTAGAATTATATAAATAGCACAAAAAAAAGCAATTACATCCCTTGTAACTGCTTGATTTTCAAAAGAGCGGAAAACGGGGATCGAACCCGCGACCCTCAGCTTGGGAAGCTGATGCTCTACCAACTGAGCTACTTCCGCATTTATCCCATTCAAAGACGGTGCAAAGGTAAAAGAAGTTTTTTTATATTCAAAAATAAAAATGTACTTTTACAGCCACAAAAGTGAAAAATCCATGAAACGAATCATACTAATCACCGGAGGGGCACGCTCAGGTAAAAGTAGCCATGCAGAAAAACTGGCACTAAGCCTTTCTCCTAATCCTGTTTACCTTGCTACTGCACGCATCTGGGACGAAGAATTCCGGCAACGCGTCATCCGCCATCAGCAAAGACGTGGACCGGAATGGACAAATATCGAGGAAGAAAAACAGCTAAGCCGTCATCAATTATCCGGGCGAACTGTATTGATAGACTGCGTAACCTTATGGTGTACAAACTTCTTTTTTGATGTAAATGCAGATACTGACAGTGCCTTGGAAGCTGCCAAGGAAGAATTCGACCGCTTTACAAAGCAAGATGCCACTTTTATCTTTGTCACCAATGAAATTGGTATGGGAGCTACTTCGGATAATGAAATCCAGCGTAAATTTACAGATATGCAGGGATGGATGAACCAATATATTGCCGAACATGCAAACGAGGTATGGCTGATGGTATCAGGGATAGAGGTGAAGGTAAAATGAGAGAGCAATAGAGTAGTAAAGTGATAGAGTGATAAAACAATAAACAGATGAAAACATTTAAAATCGTACGACCGGACGAGAGTATCCGCCCGGCATTGATTGATAAAATCAATAATTTAACTAAACCGAAAGGTTCATTGGGCACTCTTGAAGAGTTGGCTTTGCAGATAGGCTGGATACAACAAACCCTGTCCCCCACCCTGCGACATCCGCAGAATATTATTTTTGCTGCCGATCATGGCATAGTAGAAGAAAAGGTCAGCCTTTCACCCAAAGAAATTACCTGGCAACAGATCAGTAACTTCCTACATGGAGGTGCAGGAGTGAACTTCCTTTGTCGCCAACATGGATTTACCCTGAAAATAGTAGATGCCGGTGTAGATTATGATTTACCATACGACAAGGGTATTATCAATATGAAAGTACGAAAAAGTACACGGAACTATCTGTATGAGGCAGCCATGACGGAAGAAGAAATGGAGCTTTGCTTGGAACGCGGTGCAGAAGTGGTACGCCGCTGCCATGAAGAAGGCAGTAATGTGCTCAGTTTTGGAGAAATGGGTATAGGAAATACTTCTTCTTCGTCCATGTGGATGACCTGTTTCACCGGAATACCTTTAGAACAATGTGTAGGAGCAGGTAGCGGACTGGATAATGCGGGTATCCGCCATAAATACGAAGTGCTGAAACAATCGCTCGATCACTATAAAGGAGACGGATCACCGCGTGATATCATCCGTTACTTCGGCGGACTGGAAATGGTTATGGCAGTAGGTGCCATGCTACAGGCAGCCGAACTAGGCATAATTATCCTGGTAGATGGTTTCATCATGACAAACTGTATTCTGGCTGCTGCCAAACTATATCCCGAAGTAATGAATTATGCCATCTTCGGGCATTGTGGAGATGAAACCGGACATAAATTGTTGCTCGACAACATGGAAGTAAAACCATTGCTGAATCTTGGATTGCGTCTGGGCGAAGGAACAGGTGCTATTTGCGCCTATCCTATTGTAGAATCCGCCATCCTGATGATTAACGAAATGGATAACTTTGCACATGCATCCATAACAAAGTATTTTTAACTATATGAAAATCCTCGCAGCACTCATATTTTTCACGCGCCTTCCTTTCTGGAGGATCAAAGAAGTCCCGGCAAAGTACTTCAAGCGTATCGTTCCCTACTGGCCATTAGCCGGATGGTTAACGGGCGGTATCATGGTCGGTGTTCTATGGGTGACTGCCCAGGTGCTGCCCATATCTATCGCATGGTTGCTCGCTATCCTATCACGTCTGCTCATCACAGGTTGCCTGCACGAAGATGGATTGGCCGACTTTTTCGACGGCTTCGGTGGAGGAACAACCAAAGAGCGCACACTTGCCATCATGAAAGACTCTCAGATAGGAAGCTATGGAGTCATAGGATTGATAGGTTATTTCCTATTATTGTTTTTACTCTTGGAAAATCTACCGTTAAAGTTAATCTGCGCCCTTGTCATTTGCGGCGATTGCTGGTCTAAATTCTGTGCATCTCAAATTATCAACTATTTGCCTTATGCACGAAAAGAGGAAGACAGCAAGGCTAAAGTTGTGTACGACCGTATGACCTGGCAAGAATTGCTGACAGGATTCATCTGTGGACTTTTCCCCATCGTATTATTCCTGCCGATAGATTTCTGGCTCGTTACAATTTGCCCGATTCTCACATTTATCTTCCTGTACCGATTGATGAAACATCGTCTTCAAGGTTATACGGGAGACTGCTGCGGAGCTACATTCCTGCTTTGTGAACTATCATTCTATCTGGGTGCCGCTATCTTGCTATATGCACATATCAGGTACGGTAATCCAGACTTTATCAATGCTTATTTAAAATAGTCATCCTATGGAAGTTACATTTATCAGACACACTTCGGTCGACGTCCCTCCCGGAGTATGCTACGGACAATCAGATGTCCCCTTGCGTGACAGTTTTGAGCAGGAAGCTGCCATTACTTCTGAGAATTTGAAGACTTACCGTCCGCAAGGCAGGGATTTCGATCACGTATATACCAGTCCTTTATCTCGTTGCGTACGCCTCGCGACCTATTGTGGATACCCGGATGCAGAACATGACAAACGAATTATGGAAATAAACTTCGGAGATTGGGAAATGCAGAAGTTTGATGAAATAAGTGATCCGAGATTGAAAGAGTGGTATACCGATTATATGAATGTACCCGCAACAAACGGAGAGTCATTCGCCATGCAATATCAACGTGTTGCCAGTTTCCTGGATGAGCTGAAAGAAAAAGAGTACGCACAAGTTGCCATCTTCGCACACGGTGGCGTACTGATTTGTGCACAACTCTATGCAGGAACCGTCAAACCGGAAGAGGCATTCAGTGCCCTGACACCTTATGGAGGAATCATTCAACTGAAAATCTAATCACCCGTTTTCGGCCATGTGAAGATGACCAGCGGTCCTTCATGTGTGTCTGACTGTACCTTGTAAATACCTCCGAAAGCATGAATAAAGTGCGCATTGATTTCATGACGAATCAAAGTCGTTTTATTTTCAAAGCGTGACTTAGCAAGAGGCGTACCGATTATTTTAAAGGTTACGATACCTTTTTCTTTATCATAACGGATGCGGACAACAATGTTGTAAGAGTTTTTATCGTTCTCTGCAGGCACCAGCAGACTGGAAAGCAATGTAGAGAACCAGTTTTCATCCGTACATATCATCTGACTCTGGATATTCGTATCTAATCGGATGGCAAGGCGTCCGTTTCCTACTTGTCTGGCAAATTCAACTCCCTTGCGGCACAACGACATGACTTCACATCCTTCATGCTTATATTTTGTTTTACCGGATTCCAAACGGGAAAGTTCCAGGATACTATTGACATACTTCAGCAAATTCTCTGCATTCTCCTGTATCATCTTGCCATATTCCACCTTAGCCTCAGGAGCCAGTTCTTTCGACTCTGTCAATAGCTCGGCAAAACCTACCACTACATTCAACGGGGTACGTATATCATGACTAATCTCCGATTGCAGGCGATCTTTAGTGACATTATCCGCTTCTGCCTGCATCGCCGCATCCGCTGTTACTTTCTCCGCCACAGCTATTTTCCGGGACAGATAGCGGGTATATAGATAAAACAGAAGCATCAAAACCAATAGAGTCATCAAGAATAAGAAACCTTGCTTATAATTGGTATCTTTTATTTTCTGCTTCTCCAGCAAAAGCTCATCAATATGATAAATCTCCTTCACCTGTTGCAACTGATTGGCCGAGAAAGCATTGTCCAGTGAATCTTGTGCTGCAATCAGATAACGGCGTGTTTCAATAGCTCCGTCGACATCACCTTTATCAATCTGAGTGGATGCTTTGTAATTGATGAGTGTGGCAAACGTGGATACATAATGATTCAACACTATAGGTGTTACTTCATCAATCAAAGCAATACTCTTATCATACTCTTTCGTACGGGAATAATATTGTAATTGCACAAGCTGGACATTCAGCCAGAATACCGGATCCACATGATCTTCCAGCAGTGCTTTTGCTTTATCTATATGTTCTTGCGCTTCGACCATCTTCCCACGGTTCATAAAGTGAAGTACATGTTTTACCTCGCAGTCAATTCTCAAATTGCTCCAATTCTTACGTGTTTCAGGTTCGCGGGAAACAACGTCCCGCAAAGTTTCATCCATCTGTGCCAGATAAGGACGCTTTAAACTATCCTGACCTGCATTACCATATACCTGGGCAATGCGTGAAAGAATGTCGATACGCAAAAAAGGCTTAGTCTGAGGTGTAAAATTCTGATAAGCCTTCAGGAGAATCTTCAGAGCTTCATCGCCTCTACTGGACACATTATAAGCACATGCCAGACTGTTATAGGCAGCAATTTCCCCATTATTTGAATGATGTTCCAAAGATTCCTGCAAAGTTTCTTTAGCCACATATATGGCCTTTTCTATCTGCCTTTTCGAAGCTAATGCGCGACTGATAGCGGCTTTCTGTTCCAGGTAATAGTCATAAGTGCCCACTTCAGTAACATAACTTTTCAGTTTATCCACCCAGTACGCCAGAGTATCCGGTTCATGCAATTTATCGTAACAGGCGGCAAGGTAATAGGCTCCCAGATTCTCATAAGGCACATTCTTTTGCGCACAAGCTTCTTGATACAAAGCCGTAGAAAAAGGCTTGTTATAAGGTGCATACTGGTGCTTATAAACGATATCACGCAGATACTCAAGCTTGTCGGACGTACTCGGCATAGCCTGCGCCACTTTCAGAATACTATCCTGATACTGCTGCGCATTGGCATCTTCCGCCTGCAACGTGTAAGCATGTCCACACAAAAAACAAAGCAATATGATTATAGTATGTTTCATAAAGCGGTATCCTCCATTTTAGATTGAAACTTCAACGGATGTGTAAAGCAGAAACGTGCACCTTGTGTATAGTTAGAGTCTACCCACAACCGTCCCTTCATGTAAGTAACAATCAGTTTACAGATAGAAAGTCCCAAGCCGCTTCCCTGTGCAAAGTCATTCAGCTTTTCAAAACGTTCAAAAATCAGATCCTGCTTTTCAAGCGGAATGCCACATCCTGTATCGGTGACAGAAAAGAAAGCTGTATTACGATCGGACA
Source organism: Bacteroides intestinalis DSM 17393 (assembly GCF_000172175.1). Classification (NCBI taxonomy): domain Bacteria; kingdom Pseudomonadati; phylum Bacteroidota; class Bacteroidia; order Bacteroidales; family Bacteroidaceae; genus Bacteroides; species Bacteroides intestinalis. The sequence goes on from NZ_ABJL02000008.1 coordinate 339,553, forward strand.
TTTCCAGCTTCAGTACAATGGAACCTTCCTTGGTAAATTTAGTGGCATTCACCAATAAGTTAATCAAAACCTGACGAAGCCGGGCATCATCCGTATCCATTACTAAGTCGGAAAGTTCAGTATCGAAGCGTAACTCCACTTCAAGCTTGCGGGAAGCAGATACTGTTTCCACCACTTCTTTACATAACTTCACCGCATCATACGGACGTATGTTGAATGTGATATTATCATTTTCAAAATCAGAAAAATCAAGGATGTCATTAATCAATTTCAATAACTGGAAAGAATTGACTTTGATGATTTCACAGAATTCTTTGCGGGAATCTTCATCAAATGAATCATCGTCTGATGACAATACAGCGGAGAATCCTACTATGGCATTAAGCGGCGTACGCACTTCATGGCTCATATTGGAGAGGAACATATTTTTCTTTTTTATAGCCCGTTCTGCCTTCTGTATCATACATTCCTGTGAACGTTTCGACTCCTTCAAACGGAATATTTTTTTCCAACTGAAATAAAGGAAAAGAAACAAAGCAAGCGTACAGATAATAATGCCACCCAGATAAAAGCGATATGAAAACAACCGGTCTTGCTCATTCTGATAAGTCAACTGGTCTGCCTGGAAATGGGTAGTCAACTGGTCGATTTCCTTAGGGTAGTTTTTCTCGAAAGATGATTTTATGTACGAAAAGACTGCACCATACTGTACGTAGGCTTCTTCTTTCCGTCCCATCTTTACAAGCAGATTCGCCTTATTCATCATCGTTTCTTTATACAGACTGCTGTTTATTTTAGCATAATCCGTATGGAAGAATGTATCATAAGCTTCCAGAGCTTTCTCATATTCACCTTTTTTCTCCCAATACAAGGCATCTGCTATCAAAAGATGTTGCAGGATGCCGGGAACCAGTTCTTCACGCAACGGCTCCACTTCATCCAAATGTTGACGGGCTATCTTTATTGAACCATTCAGCAGTTGGCAATAGGCATTGAAGATATGACGGACAGCCTGTTCCTGTACAGATAGCCTCTCTGCCGGATAACGATTCAGGCGGGTCATGAAGCGAGCAGCCTGGGCATAATTCCGGATACGTAAATTGTATTCTACTAATTCGACCAACAACATACGGATGTGTATATCTTCACCATGTAACCGGTCGAACAGTTCCAAAGCTTGTGCATAAGTGTCACCGGCTTCTTTTATACGTCCTGTATAAGAATAAACTTCCCCCATAGCATTCAGGGCAAGAGCCATCCCCAGATGATCGGACCATACACTTGCCTTAGAATACATCTGTTCACTTTGTGCAATAGCAAAACGAATTTCTCCCCGAAAGAGAAATGATTTAATAATAACACGCTCTAACTCAAAATAAGTTTTGTATTGTTTGCTTGCTTCCAGATAGTCGAGTATACTGTCTGTAGGAATCATATCACTCTCTTCTTTGGTGAGATAATCGAATCCCATACTGGTATGAAAGGAGTATATTATTTCATCCTGTATATTGTATTTATCCTCGTGAGGTGCATTCTCTCCTGCAGATAGAGAAAAAAAGCCCCCAAAGCATACGATATGAAGAAGCAGATATTTCAGTAAGTTTCTCATGAAGTTTGTTTGTTTCGTGCTGTGTGGTGTTTGTGTTGTCATTCACCGCATACGTTGGCAAATATATTCAATATTTTCCGAAAAGCAAAAAATTGTGAATACCTAAATGAAAAAAGAGACCAAAGTAATCGTTATTATCAGGATTATTATCATTATTCCTTCTGCACGACGGTTGACACTAACTGCAATTTTCATATCTTCTGTAGTCAGGAGGCGACCATTACTTCCAATGTAAGGCTTCCATACTTCCTCACCAAAATAATTATGCGGGCCTCCGAAACGGCAATTCAGAATGCCGGCAAGAGCAGCTTCAGGATACCCGGAATTAGGGCTGGCGTGCTGATTACCATACATACCGACAAATTTTAATAGATTCCAGAACCCACCGCGTGGAAAAGCAAGTATCATAAGGAAAGCTGTCAGACGAGCAGGTATGTAATTAGCAACATCATCCAAACGGGCAGCAAAACAACCAAAGTCCCGGTAACGTTCGTTACGATACCCAATCATAGAATCGAGGGTATTCACCATCTTATAGGCAAGCATACCGGGGACACCCAACAATATATACCAGAATAAAGGCGCGATCACTCCGTCACTCAGATTCTCTGCAAGAGTTTCAAGAGCAGCAGTACGTACTTCTTGGGCAGAAAGTTCCGAAGTATCACGGCCGACAATGCGGGCCACCTGCTTTCTTCCTTCTTCTAACGAACGGTCTACAGCTTCGAATACCATACGGACTTCACGAACAAGTGTAGTGCCCGCCAAACAGAAAAAGATGGCAAGTATCTGCAACGTCAGAAATCCCCCCGGAGAAGATGATGCTACCCAACGAAACAAGTAGGAAGCAACAAAATAGATAGCAAGAACGAGAACGATAGCAGCAAGTGCACCTTTCAACTTTCGGTTCTGTCCTTTATTCAACAGATGTTCAGAAAATGAGATCATCTTTCCGAATGCGACGACGGGATGGGGCAACCAAACGGGGTCACCAAGCCAGCGATCGAGCAGCCAGGCGGTAAGCAAAGGCAGGCTAAGGGTAAAAACGGTACCCAGTATGAGAAGGATATCTTCCATCATATCTGTTATTAATAAGTTTCAAACCACTGCCCTATCGCCTGTACAAGGCGGTCATTCTCCTCCGGTGTCTGAGTAGCAATACGGAAAAAGCGTTCATCCAGACCTTCAAAGTTAGAAGCGTCCCGAATAAGAATACCATGTTCGTTGGCAAGATAATCCTTCAATGCGGAAGCCTTACCAAAACGAAGGTGAACCAACATAAAATGAGTTTCCGTAGCCCATACCTCAAGACCACCTGTCTGTTCCAATGCATTGCGTAAACGAGCTGTCTCCTGTAAATAAGCAGATATATTCAATGGATTAGGAACGTCATATTCAAGCAAATAAAGACCAGCTTCAATAGCCAGTTGATTTACCGACCAAGGCATACGGTGGGTACGCAAACGGCTAAGCAAACCTTCATGAGCAGTTATATAGCCCAGACGCAAACCGGGAACTGCGTAACGCTTCGTCATAGAATGAAGCAACAGAACATTTGAAAAATGGGCAGCTTCAACCGATGAAAACAGAGGTTGCAGAGTAAAAAACTCATAAGACTGGTCAATTACAAAGCAAACTTGTGGATTATGTTCTATTAATTCTTTCAGATATGCTTTTTCTATTACTGCACCTGTAGGATTGTTAGGATTACAAAGCCAAAACATGCGGATGTCAGGTGGCAAGAGATAATTATCTTCAGCCGTAGGAAGTTTATACATTGATGCTACCCGATGCCCATGCATACGGCAAGCATCTGCATACTCACTGAATGTAGGCTGAAAAATAGCGGTATTAGTACCCCTAAATGTTTGCGCTATCAGGTAAATGGCTTCCGTGGCACCATTCGTTACACAAACGGAAGCGGAAGGAAGATGGTGTTTCTCTGCCAAACGACCTTCCAATGTATAAGGCTCCGGTTCGGGATAAGAAGAAATTCCACTGATATGATGGCAAAGATGTGCCTGAAGGCCAGACAAATCCACACGGCCATATACATTGGAACTGAAATTAACCTCTATCGGGCGTTTATATTTATATGCATCGTCTCCGTGTCCTTCAATCATGAGTGGTCAGTATTTGGTAGATAAGCGGCAGATTGATGTGACGACGCACATGATCGGCGAGTTTATCATATTGTTCTTCTTTGAATTGTTGATAATCAAAAGCCGTTCCGGTATCAGCGAGCTTATCTGCAAAAGGTTCGAGAAGGAAGTCTATAAACGCAGGGTTGTCAAGGATACCATGGATATAGGTTCCCATACAAGTACGGTTGACATAATAACCATCCGTACGACCGTCTTCCAAAAGATTCAGCGGGGAAACCGGAGCATCATGGGTAGGAATGGTAGTGCCCATGTGAATTTCATAACCCTTTAGCAATTGTCCATTGTCAATTGTTAATTGAAATTTGACTTGTCGGGTAACTTTTTCTCCCGTCATATGGGTGCTGACGGGCAGAAGGCCGAGGCCGGGTAAACGTTCTATTTCTCCTTCTACATGATTGGGGTCACAAACTTCCTGGCCCATCAGTTGATAACCACCACAGATACCCATGACGGTGGCGCCTTCACGGTGTGCCCGGATGACGGCTTGTGCTACACCGTTACGGCGCAGTTCATGCAAGTCGGCAAGCGTACTTTTACTACCTGGCAACAGAATGATGTCAGCTTTAGCTATTTCATCGGTATTATTAGTATAAAAAAGATGAACACGCGGATCGCGTTCGAGAACATTAAAATCAGTGAAGTTACTGAGATGTCGCAGGAGAATGACAGCGATATTGACTTTACCTTGTTCCGCCTGTACAGATTTCGTGGCAAGAGCCAGGGAGTCTTCTTCTTCGATATAAATATCGCGATAGTAAGGTACTACTCCTACCACGGGTATGCCACAAAGATCTTCGAGCATCTTGATTCCCGGTTCGAAAAGACGGATATCTCCACGGAATTTATTGATAAGGATACCTTTAATACGTTCCCTTTCATGAGGACGAAGCAGCATCAACGAGCCATAGACACTGGCAAAGACTCCGCCTCGATCAATATCTCCTACAAGGATTACATCTGCCCCGGCATGTAGAGCCATAGGCAGATTCACCAAATCCGTATCCCGGAGATTTATTTCTGAAATGCTTCCAGCACCTTCCAATACAATAGGATTATAACGAGTGGCAAGACGGTCATAGGCAGAGCAGACTTCACGACGGAGTTCTTCGCGCCCTTCCACGCGGAAATAGTCGTAAGCATTGCGGTTGCCGATAGGGCGTCCATTGAGCACCACTTGTGAGGTATGGTCAGAGGAGGGTTTCAACAACAGCGGATTCATATCTGTATGACAGGGTACACCTGCTGCTTCGGCTTGGACAGCCTGTGCACGGCCTATTTCCAGCCCCTCGGGAGTAGCATAGGAATTAAGTGCCATATTTTGTGCCTTAAACGGTGCCGGATGATAACCATCCTGACGGAAGATGCGGCAAAAGGCAGCGGCTATAATGCTTTTTCCTACATCACTACCGGTTCCGGCAAACATAACTGGATGAAGTTTCTTCATATATATTTTTTTAGCGGAAACAAAATAACTTTTCTTGAATCTATAGCGGCAGATAGCAGTCCTCCAACAGTATAGCATATCATATCCGACCAGAGAAAACCATGTCCAAAAATTAATGCTCCAAGCGTAGTACTTCGTACGATGTTTGCCCAATCTGCCTGATATAATTGACTGATCTCTATACAATAAGAAAACAACAAAGAGATTACAACAGATTTAACTATAGATATCGATGGGAAAAGAAAACGGATTCCCCAATATACCATAGCTGCCCAAAGCGTATCACCCGAATACTCTGCTATAAACTCAGGCAATACATCATCATATTTTCGGGAAGCAAGCCCTAACACCATAATAGCGAAAGTGACAGCCAGATAAATACAACGCTCGTTTTTCACACCGCAATATTTTTTAGGATGCAAATTTATAAAATTTAATGGATAGCCGGTACAAATTCCCTATACAGAAATGATTTTTCAGTAAAATGACAGCTAAATTGAACAATAGAAAAAAAAGAGTGTTTGAGATAAACGAACCTAAACCAACAACTTGACGTATGAAACTAATTTTATGTATCGTTCTGTTGGGAGCAAACTTAGCCGTGTCGGCACAAACGAACCTCTCCCTCAGCTACGACGACGCCTTACAAATGTTGCAGAAAGGCAATCAAAGCCTCAAGATCGCCGACAAAGGCATTGAAGCCGCCCGCACAGAACGGGACAAGCTCAATGCTCTGTGGTATCCCAGCCTGCAGGGAGCCGGTACCTACGTCCATATGTCCGAAAAGATAGAAGTAAAACAACCTCTATCCCAGTTCACCGATCCCGCAAAGGATTTTGTACATGACATCATCCCCGACGACCAGTTCATCAGCGGGATACTGGACCAGATAGGCGCCCATACCCTCGTCTTCCCCCTCGCTCCCCGCAACCTCACCACCGTAGGCCTTACAGCCGAATGGATCGTCTTCTCCGGCGGTAAGCGTGTGCGAGCCGGTAAAATCGGAAACCGGATGATTGACCTCGCCCGTGAAAACCGTGCTCAAACTGACGCAACCCAACGAACCCTGCTTGCCGAAAGTTATTATGGTCTCAGCCTTGCCCGCGAAGTCGCAGCAGTACGCCGGGATACCTATAATGGTTTGAAGCAACATTACGAAAATGCTCTCAAACTGGAGGCTGCCGGAATGATTGATAAAGCCGGACGCCTTTTTGCCCAAGTCAATATGGACGAAGCACAAAGAGCACTGGAAGCAGCACAGAAAGAAGTCACCGTGGTAGAAAGCGCCCTGTGCACCCTGCTCAATCTGGAAGACAGTTGCAAGATTGAACCTACCTCCCCTCTGTTCATCAACTCCACGCTTCCGCTCAAAGAAGAATTCGTGCAAACCATGCGTGCCGGCAACCCCATGCTGAACCAGCTATCCATTCAGCAGAGTATCGCCAAGCAGCAGCTACGGATAGACCAAAGCGGTTATCTGCCGGACATCGCCTTGTTCGGTAAACAAACGCTATATGCCCACGGCATACAAAGCAACCTTGTTCCGCGTACAATGATCGGCATAGGCTTTACCTGGAATCTTTTCGACGGGCTGGCACGCGAGAAACGCATCCGCCAGTCACGAATTGCCGAGCAAACTCTTGCATTGGGTAAAGAGAAAGCACAGGATGATCTTTCTGTAGGCATAGACAAACTATACACCGGATTACAAAAAGCCCAGGACAACGTACGTGCACTGAACTCGACCATTGCCCTGAGTGAAGAACTTGTACGTATCCGCAAGAAATCCTTTGCAGAAGGTATGGCAACCAGTACCGAGGTAGTGGATGCCGAGACCATGCTTGCTACCGTCAAAGTAGCCCGTCTGGCCGCTTATTACGAATACGATGTAACACTCATGAATCTACTGGCTCTCTGTGGTACGCCGGAGCAGTTTAAAAACTTCAACAATTGACAGTTGACAATTATAAATTTATAGCAATATGGAACTAACAAAAAAAAGCATCAGCACCACATTTGTCATCATATTGGCAATCACCATACTTGTCTCTATCCTGGGAATGGTCCTTATGAGTCATCAGCCCCTCGTTCTTCAGGGACAAATAGAAACAACGGAAATCCGTATCAGTGGTAAATTACCGGGACGAGTGGATTCATTTCTTGTCCGTGAAGGAGACTGGGTAAAGGCAGGCGATACACTTGTCGTCATCAACAGTCCGACGATAGAAGCCAAATACCGGCAAGTAAATGCCCTCGAGCAAGTAGCCCAAGAACAGAACAAAAAAATCGATGCCGGTACACGCCGGCAGATCATCGCCACCGCCCAGCAACTCTGGAACAAAACCAAGAGTGACCTGACCCTGGCACAAACAACTTACGGGCGCATCCTGACACTTTATAAAGACAGTGTCGTCACCTCCCAACGGAAAGATGAAGTAGAGGCCATGTACCGTGCCGCACAAGCTGCTGAGCGCGCCGCTTACGAACAATACCAAATGGCCGTAGACGGAGCACAAAGCGAAGACCGCGCATCGGCACGCAGCATGGTAGATGCTGCACGCAGTACAGTAGATGAGGTGTCCGCCCTCCTTGTCGATGCACGTCTGACAGCACCGGAGGCAGGACAGATTTCAACTATATTTCCCAAGCGTGGAGAGCTTGTTGTACCAGGCACACCTATCATGAACCTTGTCGTTATGAATGACGCTCATGTTGTACTCAATGTACGCGAAGACCTGATGCCACAATTCAAGATGGACAGTATATTCCACGCAGATGTCCCTGCCATCGGTAAAAAGAACGTAGAGTTCCGTATTTATTACATCAGTCCGCTGGGTAGCTTCGCCACTTGGAAATCAACCAAACAGACGGGAAGCTATGATATGCAGACCTTTGAAATACATGCCCGTCCCACACAAACGGTAGAAGGGTTGCGTCCGGGAATGTCGGTGCTGCTTACTATTAATGATTAACCGATAATCTGTGTGAATGATGAAAAGTCCGTTATACAATGTACTCCACCGCGAACTTTGCCGTATGACCTCCCGCAGGTTATACCTCGGCGTATGCCTCGTACTGCCCCTATTCTGCTTATTCTTCATGGCAACCATTTTCGGTAGCGGACAAATGGAGAACATTCCTATTGGCATTGTCGATCAGGACAATACTGCCACATCCCGGCAAATCGCACGAAATATATCTGCCGTACCTACTTTCAGTGTCACACGGCATTTTACCGACGAAGCCGCCGCCCGGCAAGCCGTGCAACGCAAAGAAATATATGGTTACCTGTCTATTCCTACCGGCTTTGAACAGCATGCTACGACAGGAATGGATGCCACGCTTTCTTACTACTACCATTATGCTCTCCTCTCCGTAGGTAGCGAGTTGATGGCAGCTTTCGAAACCGCGCTGGCACCTGTCGCTCTCTCTCCCATTGCCATGGAAGCTATATCATTAGGGCTCAATCAGGAACAGATAACCACATTCCTCCTGCCTGTACAAGCCAGTATGCACCCTCTTTATAATCCCGACCTGGATTATTCTGTTTATCTGAGCCAACCTTTTTTCTATGTCCTGTTCCAGATACTCATCCTGTTGATGACAGTATATGCCATTGGCAGCGAAATCAAGTTCAATACAGCACAGGAATGGCTGACCACAGCACGAGGGAATATTCTGACTGCCGTCATCGGTAAACTATTGCCTTATACATTCATCTTCTCAGTAATCGGTATATTGGCAAATTATATCCTTTATGGAGTAGTACACATTCCTTTCCACGGTAGCTTGCTGATGATGAACCTCATGACACTGATTTTTATCATCGCCACGCAAGCACTCGCAGTGTTTATATTTTCCATCTTCCCACGGATAGCATACATTATCAGTATCGTATCCATGATCGGTTCATTGGGTGCTACTCTTTCAGGTGTCACCTTCCCCGTAACAAGTATGTATCCTCCGGTACACGCAGCATCCTATCTGTTTCCCGTCCGGCACTTCACCGAAATCTCACAGTCGATGATTTATTTTGACTCAGGTTTCGGGTATTACTGGCAATCAGCAGCTATACTTTTGCTTTTTCCACTACTGGCATTATTGATACTGCCGAGATTGAGACACTGGATTTTGAAAGATGCAGTAGAAGAAGATTCAGCCCCTATCCACAGTACGGCATATTCCTCCTCAATAGCCACTATCATTTTCAGGGAATGGCGTGCCATCAGCACCAATGCAGCAATCCTCCTGGTATTAATAGGCGGAATCTTTGCTTACGGTCTTCTCTATAACCTGATGTATGCTCCCAACCTTGTACGGAAAACTCCGGTTGCAGTTGTCGACAATTCTCATTCGGCTCTCAGCCGCGAATATATCCGGCTACTCAATGCAACTCCACAAGCCTCAGTCTACGCACTGACACCCAATTACCTTGAAGCAAAAGAGTGGCTGAAACAGAGCAAAGTAGACGGTATCCTATATCTTCCCGCCGATTTCGACGCCCGTGTAGGCCGTGGGGAACAATCGGTCTTTAGTGTTTACGCCGCAACGGATGCTTTCCTGAATTTCAAGAATCTGCAAGAGGCTTCTTCCCGCGTGATGCTTGCCGTAAACGATGCACACCGTGCAGAGGGTGCCGTATTCTTGCCACCACAGGGATTACTGGCAGTAGCCTCATCCGCACCTGTCAATGTAGCGGGCACAGCCCTATATAATTATACGGAAGGATATGGTTCATATCTTATTCCGGCAGTTATGATTATCATTATCTTTCAGACTTTATTAATGGTGATAGGAATGGTGACGGGAGAAGAGGCAGAACGAAACAGACGCCCTATTTTCTCGAAACAATCTCAACTCAATATGAATCTTACCTGGCGCCAAGCATTATATAATGTTTCCGGAAGAACCTTCGTTTACGTTATGCTTTATTTCATCTTTGCCTTATTTTTATTAGGCTTACTCCCCCATTTTTTCAGTATCCCTAATATTGGAAACGGCAGAGACATTATCACAATGATGATTCCCTTCCTGATAGGAACGAGTTTCTTCGGACTGGCTGCATCACGTTACTTCACAGACTCTGAAGCACCTTTACTAATGATCGCCTTCTTCTCCGTAGGCTATATCTTCCTGTCCGGTGTCTCTTATCCACTTGAACTGATGCCATGGTATTGGCAGGCAGCACACTACGTAGTTCCGGCAGCACCTGCCGTGCTTGCTTTCGTCAAACTGAATTCAATGGGAGGAGATATGGCAGATATCCGTCCGGAAATGATCACCCTGTGGGTACAAGTGGTAGTGTACTTCTTGCTGAGTTTATGGGTATTCAAGCATAAGCATTATCGTTTTCGTTTATAAGCAAATGATTGCCACCGTTCCTCATCCCATCCCTGGCGCTGCATTTCCATACGGGCCATGACAAAAAACAGGTCGGAAAGTCGATTGATAAAACGCAATATATCTTCCGGTACAAGATCTTCCCGATTCAGCGTCCAAAGCCTGCGTTCGGCACGACGGGCTACGGCACGGGCAAACTGTAATTGAGCCGACACCTGCGTTCCACCCGGTAGCAGGAAATAGCCGTTGTCTTCAAGCTGAAGCATCATTGCGTCCATAGCCTGTTCGCACCGCACTGTCATTTCCACAGCATGAAGTTCGTTGGGATTGCCACTACCCGGCCTCTCCGGATCTGCATCCCGTAAGCCGGAAGGGGTTGCAACATGGCTCATCACCACCATCAACTCACGTTGTATATCATGGAGTAATTCCTGCCATACATCTTTCACCGGAAGCAACGACCTGACAATTCCTATCACCGTATTCAGTTCATCAATGCAACCATTAGCTTCAATGCGGATATCATCTTTCGGAACACGCTCTCCACCGTGGATGCCTGTCATTCCTTTATCTCCTGTTTTAGTATAAATCCTTCTCATAAATTACAGGTATATCTTACATTATTTCACTTTCCCGGAACTTGTTCAAATAATGACCAAATTCCCGTTTCTCCCCAATACAAATGCGTATAACTCGCTATCAGGTTTTTATAACAAAACACGGCTGTATTCACGGGGTGTCCTTTAGCATTATAAACTTGCACAGCCGAAGCAAGCTTCTCATCCTGCTCAATGATCCGTGAATAATGAAACTCATGTCCACGCAACTTCACCCCACGAAAATCAAAGCTTCTATACCCCATTGCCAAACGCATATCATCCTTACAAGCGGAAACTTTCATAGGTAATGCGTCTACCATTTTGAAAGCTGTATAGGGATCTTTGCACATCACCAGTTCCGAAGCCAGATACATCATACCACCACATTCAGCAATTGTTTTTCCTCCCCGCTCAATATGAGCCTTGACTGAATCTATTACACGGGGGGCGGCACTCAATTGAAGCGCACGATTTTCCGGATAACCTCCGGGCAGATAGAGCAAATCCACATTATCCGGTACTACCGCACTGTTATCTTCCGGATCGAAGAAAGTAACCGTACCAAACTGATTCAGATAATCAAGATGTTCAGCATAGATAAAGGAGAAACTTTCCTTATTGCATGCCACCCATATATTTCCGGATAGAGAGACATTCTTTTTGACTTCTGTGGTGACATCCACCTCCCGGCGTGTGATCTGCAACAAGAGATCAAGATTCAATTGTGCGTCTAGCTGCTTCAGCAGTGTCTCAGTGATACCATCTTCATCTTTACGACTGAAATCCAGTCCCAAATGCCTGCTTTCCTCTTTCAAAGCATCGAATTTCCGCAAGCAACCCAAACAAGGCACATTCAGATCATCGCAAATCTCACGCAACATTTCCTCATGGCGGTCGCTCCCCACCTGATTGAAAATAACGCCTGCAACTTCCACTTGCGGATCAAAATCCAAATAACCTTTAATCATTGCTGCCAGTGAATAAGCAGCCGACTTAGCATTTACCACCAACACAACAGGAAGATTCAAAATCTTTGCAATCTCTGCCGATGAACCTTTACTACGGTCGTATCCGTCGAACATGCCCATCATACCTTCTACGATACAGACATCCGCATCTTTGGCATGTGAAACATACACTTCATGCATATGTTGTTCGGAAGCCATAAAAGGATCCAGATTGTAAGATGGAATTCCGCAAGCTTTTTCATGATACTTCGTGTCGATATAATCCGGCCCGCACTTATAGGGCTGTACACGTAGTTTTTTCTGCGTCAATAACGTCATCAACAATCGACTGACAGTGGTTTTTCCAATGCCCGAAGTAGGCGCCGCTATCAGAAATTGGGGAATATTTCTTATCATACCGCACAGATTTATTTCCCGCAAAGGTAGTATATATTCCCTAAAACTCTTACCTTAGCTGCCCAAATAAAAGTAAATTACTATGATTACTGAAGAACTCAAGAAATTATATTGTACGTATACCGGACACGAGCCGGGAACTATTGAAGAACTTCCTTCATCCGGCTCCAACCGTCGTTACTTCCGCCTTACGGGCACCCCTACCCTTATCGGTGTCAGCGGGACTTCCCTCGAAGAGAATCAGGCTTTCCTCTATATGGCAGACCATTTCCGCAAGAAAGGACTACCCGTGCCACAAGTCGTAGCAAAGAGTGATAACGATGCATTTTATCTGCAGGAAGACTTGGGAGACACTCTCCTGTTCAATGCCATCGAAAAAGGACGCAAGACCAGTGTTTTTGATGAAGAAGAGAAGCAACTTCTGCGCAAGACAATGCGTCTGTTGCCTGCCGTACAGTTCTCCGGTGCAGACGGAATGAACTTCTCATATTGCTACCCACAGTCAGAATTCAACAGTCGCAGCATCTTATGGGATTTGAATTACTTCAAATACTGTTTTCTGAAAGCTACCGGAATGGAGTTTCAGGAAGACCGTCTGGAAGATGATTTCCTGAAAATGGCAGACGTGTTGATGCGCAGTAGTTCGGCCACATTCATGTATCGTGATTTCCAGAGCCGGAACGTTATGATTAAAGAAGGTGAACCATGGCTCATCGACTTCCAAGGCGGACGTAAGGGGCCTGTTTATTATGATGTGGCTTCCTTCCTGTGGCAAGCCAAGGCCAATTATCCTGAGAGCCTTCGCAAAGAGCTTTTAAAGGAATATCTGGACTCTCTGTGTAAATACCAGCCTGTGGACGAGAAATATTTCTATGCTCAATTACGTCATTTCGTATTGTTCCGTACCATGCAAGTGCTGGGTGCTTATGGCTTCCGTGGCTATTTCGAGAAGAAACCCCATTTCATCCAAAGCGTCCCCTTTGCTATTGAAAACCTGCGACAGCTATTGCAGGAACCCTATCCCGAATATCCGTACCTCTGTCATGTGCTGAAAGAGCTTACTGAGCTGAAACAATTTACTGACGACCTCCAGAAGCGCCGTCTTGTAGTAAAAGTCACCAGTTTTGCATATAAAAAGGGTATACCTGAGGATTCAAGTGGCAACGGTGGTGGCTTTGTATTCGACTGCCGTGCCGTAAACAACCCCGGTAAGTACGACCGTTATAAACCCTTCACCGGACTGGATGAACCTGTTATTCGCTTCCTAGAAGACGATGGAGAAATAACCACGTTCCTCGAACATGTATACGGTCTGGTAGATGCTTCCGTGAAACGATACATGGAACGTGGATTTACGAACCTTTCCATTTGTTTCGGATGCACTGGCGGACAACACCGTTCGGTTTATTCAGCACAACACCTGGCAGAACATCTGAACCAGAAATTCGGAGTACAGGTAAATCTGATGCACAGGGAACAGAATATTGAACAGACTTTTAAAGCGAAAAACTAAAGAATAAGTAGAGGATAAGAATATTGGTCTAAACTTTCGATAATTCAAGAAATAAAAAGAATGAAAGCAATGATATTTGCCGCAGGCCTCGGCACCCGCCTGCGCCCACTGACAGACAATATGCCCAAAGCACTTGTCCCCGTAGCAGGCAAAACGATGCTGGAGCGTGTCATCTTAAAGCTAAAAGATGCCAGCTTCCATGATATCACCATAAACATCCACCATTTTGGAAGTCAGATTATAGACTTCCTCCGCGCAAACCAGAACTTCGGTGTGGATATTCATATCAGTGACGAACGGGGTGAACTGCTGGATACCGGTGGTGGTATTAAAAAAGCCCGTCCTCTGCTGGAGAGCAATGAGCCTTTCCTTATACATAATGCCGATATCCTGACGGACCTGGATCTCAATGCTTTCTACCACCACCATCTGGAAAGTGATGCAGATGCCACTCTGCTCACTAATCACCGGAAAACATCCCGTTATTTGTTGATGAATCAAGATAACCGCCTTTGTGGTTGGACAAATCTTTCTACAGGCGAAGTACTCCCCAAAGAACTCAATTATCCCAGCGATCATTATCAGTTGCAGGCCTTTGGCTGCATCCATGTTCTTTCTCCCTCTATTTTCCGCTATATGGAAGGCGAACGCTGGACAGGAAAATTTTCCATTATTCCATTTTATGTGGATATCTGCCCGAAAGCATGCATTCAGGGATTTCCTATAGACAGCGAAAACTGGTTTGATGTGGGCAAACCAGAGACACTTGCAAAGGCAGAAGCCTATTATGCGTCTTTATAAAACAGGTTTCATCTTCACCAACTGTCCTTGGGCATCAAATAAGTATTCGTAGTTGAAGGAACCGTAAATACGATACTTCCAACGGGCACTTTTCTCAAAACGGCGACTGTCATCCAGGATGGTCGCCTGATATTCGGTTTCCAATTCATGAATGAACTCTTTGAATTCCGGATCTTGATATCTATAAGTGGGAACAATAATACGTATATCAGGATATTGTTCTCGCAGATTTTTGATTTCTGCACGAACAGTACCTTTTTCATCGGGCTTCAGAAAAAAGAGTAAACACACGGGATATCCCTGCCCTGCAATGTCTGAAAAGAGCAAACTGTCTTTCTCTGCATATTCCACCTGTTTGAAATCAACAAAACGATCTCCCGGCTTCAGGCTGCGGGTAGCATCCAGCATCCGTTTCAGTCCTATCAATACAGATGTACTGTCTCGCATTTGTAAAGGAGTTTTCTGGTACAATGTCTCCAGTTCATCCGGATAGATTGCTGCCCAACGATCAAACACCATCCATCCTATTGCGTTCCGGGCATTGTCGAATACAAATTGCCGCGTAGCTTCCAGCGGAAAAAGATCTTCATGCCAAAGCTTCCAAAGACGTACGTTTTGTGAATGGGGATTGGTACTTTTGTACGGTACAGGCATTGCCGGTGGGACTACATTTGTCAACGTCAGTTTCCCTCCCTCGGGATAAAAGAAATTCATACTGCCGGAATGCTCCATTCCATAGATATGCAACGTATCTTCTTTTCCGGAAAATGAAACTTCCCCGTTTCTGATAATAGCGAAGTCCAGGGGAGCTTTCCCATAATCACGGTCACCCGTCATACGGTCAGCACCATATCGCCACAGGTAGACCGTATCTCCTTCGTAAGCGTCCAGTCCGGTGCAATGCACAATAAAAGTCTGTTCTTGCGATTGGCAACTGATGAGTCCCAGAAACAAAGAGTAAAATATCCATTGATTGATTTTCATAAAGCCCAGATAGATTAAGTAAACAAACACATTGTACAAAAGAACAATCTTTTCAGTAAAGATGCAAGCAAAAAAGACAATATATAAAAGCAATTGTTAATGAAATATCCATATATTTGTGACATAACATTAAAAAGACTGACTATGAAACGACTGAGATTAGGACTATGGGCATGTTTCTGCTTTTGTGCAGCCACCACCCTTATGGGACAAAACAAGGTGAAAACTACTGCCGAAAAGGTAATGCTGTTCATTGACGGCGCCCAAGTGACGCGTACCAAACAAGTAGATATTCCGGCAGGAAATTCAACGCTCATCTTTACCGGATTATCTCCCTATATGGATGCACAAAGTATGCAGGTCAGCGCAAAGGGAAAACTCACCGTTACGGCAGTCAACCGGCAATACAACTATATAGACAGCCTTGCCGTCAGCGAAAAACAACAAAGCCTGCAAAAGGAGCTTAAAAAAATAGAGAAACAGCAGAAAGAACAAAATGCCGAGCTTGGACTTATCAATGCCGAATATGAAATGCTGAAAACAAATTGCTCCGTCAGCAATAAGAATACCGCTACTTCTCTGGCCACTATCAAAGAAGTGAATCAATATTACTCCGGACAATTGAAAACTCTGAAAACAAAAGAACTGGCTATCAATGAACAGATAGCCGAACTTGCCATCAAACAGGGGCAACTGAGCTCTGAACTGGCACAACTAAGTGGTAAATCTCTAACCCCTATGAGTGAAATTAAGGTCAATGTAAATGCGCCAGCAGCTTGCAAAGCTACATTCACCCTGAACTATTATGTAAAAAATGCCGGTTGGTTCCCTTCCTATGATGTTCGTTCCGGTAGCTTGGCCGAGCCTATCTCCATCATCTACAAAGCCAATATCTTTCAGAATACCAAGGAAGAGTGGAAGAACGTAGAATTATCCCTTTCCTCCTCTAATCCTTCCACCGGAAGCGTAGCCCCCACTCTGTCTACTTACTGGTTGGATTACGGACTTGCAGCACCACGCTACAATTTGAATCTCAATGGAAACACTGTTTCAGGAATCGTTCTTGATAATGAACGTACGCCCGTAATAGGTGCTACCGTTACCATTCCGGGGACTACGATAGGAGCCATAACCGACATAAGCGGTAAGTATTCTATAACTATTCCCAATGGACAAAACAAACTTCAATTTTCATATATTGGCTATCAGACTCAGACCAGAGATATACAAGGGAATATTATGAATGTTACCCTTCAGGAAGATACACAGGCTTTGGATGAAGTAGTGGTAGTAGGTTACGGCGCTGAAAAGAAACCTCTTATGGCAGGTGCTGTCTCCGGTCTTAAGGTAAACCATAAAAAAGATATTCAATACGAAGAAGAAGCCAGCATGGCCCTTGACGTTGAACAAAGCCAGGGACAGATGGGCTACGAATTTGAAATAAAAGTGCCCTACACCATTCCTTCTGATAACAAGCCTGTAGTTGCTGAAATCGGTCATTACGAATTACCCGCTTCTTATACTTACCAAAGTACTCCGAAGATAGATAAAGATGCTTTCCTGATTGCCCAGGTAACCGATTGGGAAAAGCTGAACTTACTTGAAGGCGAAGCAAATGTTTATTTTGAGAATACTTTCATTGGCAAGTCCATTATGAATGTCACCCAACAGAACGACACACTATCCTTCTCTTTAGGTCGTGATAAACGTATCATGATACAGCGTACGAAAGAGAACGAATATACCTCACGCAAGTTTATGGGTTCCTATCAGACGCAATCCATTGCATGGAAACTTTCTGTCCGCAATACGCGTCCAGAGCCTGTCACCCTTACGCTTTACGACCAACTACCCGTATCACGCAACAATAACATTACCGTAACAGCAGAAGAAATCAGCGGCGGCAGTCTGGATGAAGCGAAAGGTATCATCACCTGGCAAATAACCTTACAACCCGGCGAACAACGTGATTTAGCTTTACGTTATAAAGTGAAGTACCCTAAAGGGCGAAACTTAATAATAGAATAATGCTTTTCTTAATTAATCTAAAGACAAGTTGATAGACCATCTGCTCCATACAGGCAGATGGTCTATGCAACAGAAATGTATTCAAGAAAGAAATAACATAACAGTGTATTACTTATAATAAATATTAATTCATATAATATTAATATAGATCACATGCATCCTTTTCATTTTTTGATTGTTTATTCTAACAAAAGAAAGAAGAAGTTATGAAAAAGATTATCGTATTATTGATGTTGGTTTTCATAGGTGCATCTACAACAATCTATGCACAGGAAAGTAAAAGTGAAAGTCGTCGTGCTGAACGTAAAGCACAACGTGATGCAGAAAAAGCTCGGGAGAAAATAGAAGAAGAACGAGCATACACTGATGCAGTACAAGCCATAAAGGAGAGAAAGTTTGTATTGGAAGCGGATCGTGTAACATTCAAAAGAGGCCGTAGTGCTTTTGTTACATCCAATACCAATTTTATCCTTTTAAATGGTGACCGGGCATCCGTACAGATTGCTTTCAATGGCGCCTTTGCAGGTCCTAACGGAATTGGAGGTGTTACAGTGGATGGCACTGTAGGTGAAGTAAAAACCACCACCGACAAAAAGGGGAATGTAACTTGCAATTTTAGTGTGACAGGTGTAGGAATCTCAGCACAAGTCTCTATCAGGCTCACTCGTGGCCGCAACAATGTATCTGCCACAGTAAATCCTAATTTCAACTCGAATAGATTAACACTGGACGGTAAACTCGTTCCATTGTCCGAGTCGAATATATTTAAAGGACGGTCGTTCTAATTATTGTAATTGAACACTTGCGGCTGCAAGAGCCTGCGCTTGTACAAATGAATGTTCACACTTGTACAAGCGCAGGCTCTCGCAGCCGCAAGTGTTTTTTTATGAGAGTTACAGTACTCTTACTTTCCGCTCCATCGACTTAATCTATTTTCCACTTCTTCAGTAGACACAACCTCTTTACACTGCATCTGTTCCAAAGCATTATCAATCTTATCACGCAGTTCAAAAGAAAAGTATAGAACATCATCCGGACAACGATTATTTAATAATGCCTCAATGTCTTCTAATAGCCGTTCATCGTTTACCGCCATTAGGCGTTGAAACAAAAGTTGTTTACGTT
Organism: Bacteroides intestinalis DSM 17393; assembly: GCF_000172175.1. Taxonomy (NCBI): domain Bacteria; kingdom Pseudomonadati; phylum Bacteroidota; class Bacteroidia; order Bacteroidales; family Bacteroidaceae; genus Bacteroides; species Bacteroides intestinalis. The sequence goes on from NZ_ABJL02000008.1 coordinate 358,525, forward strand.
CTCCTGTCGTCATAAAGTACCGTATTAATTACATACTACAAATATAGAGTTTTTATTTATGATTCATCCTTTCGATGTTTTTATACATACTTCTGCTTTCCTAAACATAAAAGCCTAAAATACTTTTCCTTATCTAAAGATATGTTTATCTTTGTACCCGCTTAGGTGATGTGAAGTGTGTTCAACACTCCACATAAAAGGGAATCCGGTGAGAAACCGGAACAGTGCCCGCTACTGTAAAGCCTTAATTTTGTTTCAGATAACGCGAAACAAAAAACGGGAAGTATTCATTGAAGAACTTCCAGAAACCACTGTCCAACAAATGGGAAACCAAGGATGGGAAGGTTACTTTCCGTAAAGGCTGAGTCAGGAAACCTGCCTGGGTAATCACATAATTAACGCCGTCTCGGGGTCAAGAAGGCAAGTATTAATTCTTATTTATCAATCAATGAAGAAACAGAATTGGCTGTTCATCCTCATGGGAGGATGTGTAGCAATGAGTGCATCTGCACAAGAGACAAAACAGAGTCAAGACCTGAGTGTAGAACTTAATCCCGTTGTAGTAACAGGTACAGGTACGCATCACAGACTGAAAGACACCCCAACACCAGTGGAAGTAGTAACAGCGAACGACATTAAAAAGGCTGGAATTACAGATTTCCGTGAGGCGATGACTGCTTTGGTTCCGTCGCTGTCTTTCTCTACCAACTCAATGGGAGACTACCTTATGCTAAACGGACTGTCGAACAAGTATGTGCTTATACTTATTAATGGCAAAAAGCTAACAGGAGACAGCAGTAACAACATCGACCTGAACCGCATTGACATGAGTAACGTAAAACGTATTGAAGTCCTGAAGGGTGCCGGTTCCGCTCTTTATGGTAGTGATGCTATTGGTGGTGTAATCAATATCATTACAAACCAACCGATAAATGACATAACAGTTACCAGCAATACAAAGGTAGAAGAGCGTGGACAATTCACCCAGACTGCCAACGTAGACATCAAAACAGAGAAGTTTGCTTCTTATACTTCTTATCAACGTCGTCAGGCCGATGGTTGGACTCTCACACGTGTAGATGCAGATGGTGAAGCGAGAGACCAACATGATGCTAACGCTTTCTATACGGACAATTATACCCAGATGTTTCAATTTACACCGAACGACAAACTGTCAATGTATGTTGAAGGTAGTTATTATGACCGTACAGTTAAACGTCAGCCCGAATACCTGAAATACAATCTGACATACGATGCATACAGTTTAGGAGCAGGAGCTAAATATAATTTCAACAAACGTTCTTATATCCAGTTTGATATTAAGAATGATAATTACGATACCAATTATCTGTACACCAATGAGGATGGAGATAACAAGGTTGGAGACGAAGTGCGTCAGAAACGGCAGCACTATTATAGCGGAAACCTGAAGTCATTATTCCGCTTTACGGAAAATACCCGTACCATATTCGGAGTGGAATATATACAGGAAACTCTGGATCGACCTTCATTCAACGTTGATGAACGCGCATACACTTGGGCTACCTATGCACAAGAAGAAATCACTTTGTTTAAGAACTTACAGATACAGGCAGGATTGCGCTATGTATATCACGAAACAGCCAAGAGTAACGTTACACCCAAACTTGCCGTAATGTATCGTTTGGGCGATTTTACCATTCGCGGACAATATTCGGCAGGATTCCGTGCCCCAGGACTTGATGAGCTATACAAATACTCTTATTCTCAAAGAGGAACCAGAGCAGGAACATTAAGTGCCGGAAACAAGAATCTGGATGCAGAGAAAAGCAACTATGGCTCCATCAATTTAGAGTTCAATAAGAAATGGTTAACAGTGGGAGTAACCGGATATATCAACGAGTTACGCGATATGATTGTAGCGCGTACCGTTAAACTATCCGAATTTTCAGAGGCTGAACAAGCAGCTTTCCAGGAAATCGCAAACGAATTATATGGTGGCAATGCCAAGCTGGGTAATATCCAAAACTACGTTAACAACGATAAAGCGTTAATCAAAGGATTTGAAGTGAATCTGAATGCAAATCTGGGTTATGGTTTCTCTTTAGGCGGTAATTATACCTTTGCCGACGCCAGAACTAAAGACAGTGAAACCGGCTGGCACAAAATAGAGCGCAGTGTTCGCCACTCGGGTAATGTAAACGCAAACTATGCGCATGCTTGGAAGAGCTATCGGCTAAATATCAACCTGAATGGTCGTGTACAAAGCAAACGCATCCATGAGACTTTAAAAAGTGATGAATGGATTGACGAATCCGCTCCCGGATTTGGTTTATGGAATATCAGCACAAGACATACTTTTGACGGCTTAAAATACTTTACCATAGAACCGGGCGTAGGAATCAGCAATATTTTCGATTACAGCGACCGCCGTCCGGATGCATCCCATCTGGCCTCTCTTACACCGGGACGCACATTCTATGTAAGCCTTTTATTACGTTTCAAAAAATAATCCCACAATATCTATTTATGAGGAGGGTTATCCTACACTGGACGCTACACTGGCACAGTTGAAAGAGACACGCCCGAAACAAGTAACACTGATACCGTTGTTGCTGGTATGCGGTAATCATACGAAAGAAGACATCGTCGGAGTATGGAAGCCGGAAATGGAAAAGGCAGGTTATCAGGCCAATGTCCGCATGCAGGGACTGGGCGAACAACCCGCTATCCGGAAGTTATATATGGAACACATTGAGGCGTTGCTGAAATAGCTACACCCTTTCCTTCTCAGGGCTACACCCTTTGCCTCGGATGGCTACACCATTCCGGGTAAAGGGTGTAGCCCTTTTTACAGCCTTTTATGCCCGAAGTTTAAAGAATAGAGCGTATCTTTGCGCCGTAGAAATAAAAGCGATATGAAACAGCCAAAGATAATAGTTGCCGGCATCGGTCCGGGCAGCGAACAAGACATCACGCCCGCAGTTCTGAATGCGGTTCGCGAAGCGGATGTAGTAGTGGGATATAAATATTATTTCCGTTTTATCCAGCCTTATCTCCACCCTGAAACAGAATGTATAGATACGGGCATGAAGCGGGAACGCACTCGTGCGGAACAGGCATTTGAATTGGCGGAACAGGGAAAAACGGTTTGTGTCATCAGTTCCGGTGACGCGGGGATTTATGGAATGACTCCGCTGATTTACGAGATGAAGCGGGAACGGAACAGCAACGTCGAAGTGATTGCCTTTCCGGGTATCAGTGCTTTTCAGAAAGCGGCTTCACTGCTGGGTGCTCCTGTGGGACATGATTTCTGTGTGATTTCTCTTTCCGATCTGATGACACCGTGGGAACGGATTGAGCGTCGCATCCGTGCGGCAGCCATGGCTGATTTCGTAACGGCTGTATACAATCCGAAAAGCGAAGGGCGGTATTGGCAACTCTATCGACTGAAAGAGCTGTTTCTCGCAGAAGGACGCGCTCCGGAGACTCCGGTAGGTTATGTACGCCAAGCCGGACGGGAGGAACAGGAAGTGCATCTGACGACACTCGCTGATTTCAATCCCGAAGAAGTGGATATGTTTACGGTCATCCTGATCGGTAACTCGCAGTCTTATGCGTGGAACGACAAGTTCATTACTCCCCGGGGATACTATAACCGTCCGGATAAGGATGAACAACCGACTAAGGGGATAGGTCAAAACATCATGATACAAAGCTTCCGGACCATTGAGTCGGAACTAAAGAATAAGAATATTCCTCTGGATCATAAATGGGCTTTGCTGCACGCCATCCACACCACGGCTGATTTTGAAATGGAAAAGCTGCTATATACGGACAAAGGTGCTGTGGAAAAGCTTTATCAGAGAATAGCGGACGGCCGGTTGAAAACGATTGTTACGGATGTGACGATGGCTGCCAGTGGTATCCGTAAAGGAGCTTTACAACGGCTGGGGGTAGAAGTGAAATGTTATCTTTCCGATGAACGGGTAGCAGCAATGGCAGCGGAAAAAGGGATCACCCGTACACAAGCCGGTATACGTCTGGCGGTGGAGGAACATCCGGATGCCTTGTTCGTATTCGGTAATGCGCCAACGGCTTTGATGGAACTTTGTGATCTGGTACGTAAAGGAAAGGCTGTACCAAGCGGTATTATTGCCGCGCCTGTGGGTTTTGTACATGTACAGGAATCCAAACACATGGTGAAGCCGTTCATGGAAATACCCAAATTGATAGTGGAGGGACGAAAAGGAGGAAGTAATTTGGCTGCAACGCTGGTGAATGCAATCTTGTGCTACAATGATGCGGAACAGTTAAGGCCGGGACGGGATGTGTAAATAAATACGCTATGATACGAAACTTTATCATCATAGGTATGGACGACAACCGGGAACCTTTCTTCCCGCCCGAAGTGCTGCGACATATCCGGGAAGGAAAAGTTTTCTCCGGTGGCTTGCGGCATCGGGAAATTGTAGAGAAGTTACTTCCGGAAGGTGCGGAGTGGATTTCCATAACAGTTCCACTGGATAACGTCTTTGCCCAATACGAAAACATTTTTGCAGACTTTGAGAAGAAGGCTTCCGATGCATCGATTGTCGTATTTGCATCCGGAGATCCCCTGTTTTTCGGCTTCGCCAATACGGTAAAACGAAAACTGCCCGATGCAAAGATACGCCTCTACCCGGCTTTCAATTCCCTGCAAACATTAGCACACAGGCTGGTGATGCCCTACGACGATATGCGTACCGTCTCTCTGACAGGACGTCCGTGGCAGGAACTGGACAAAGCACTCATAGAACGTGCCCACAAAATAGGCGTACTGACAGATCGGGAGCATACCCCTGCTACTATCGCCGCGCGGATGTTGGAATACGGATACACCGATTACACGATGTACATCGGTGAGCACCTCGGTAATCCCGAACGCGAACGCATCCGGCAACTGAGCCTTGAAGAAGCCTCAGAAGAGGTCTTCGAGCACCCCAACAACCTGCTGCTCTATGCAGACACCTCATACAAATCTATGCAGACACCCTGTACTGATCTATCAGAGTTCAGGAATCACCTCACCCGCCCCTTCGGTCTTCCCGACGAACAATTTGCCCATTTGGACGGACGTGCCCGCATGATTACCAAAGCTCCGATCCGCCTCCTTACCTTGCAGGTATTGGAACTGAATCGCCGCCGTGTTTTTTGGGACATAGGTTTCTGCACAGGCTCTGTCTCCATCGAAGCCCGCCTGCAATTCCCGCATCTTACGATTGTTTCGTTCGAGATACGTCCCGAAGGAGAAGAACTGATGCGCATCAACTCCCGACGTTTCGGTGCGCCGGGAATCACAGCCTTAATCGGAGATTTCCTGCAAACTGACCTGGAAGCTCTCCCCCGCCCCGACGCTGTCTTTATCGGCGGACACGGTGGAAAATTAGAAAATATACTGGTACGCCTGAAAGAAGTATTGCAGCCCAACGGTTGCATCGTCTTCAACTCCGTGTCCGAAAGTAGTAAGGAGCTATTTCGTCAAGGAGTTCATGCTGCAGGAATGACCTTACATTCCTCTCTGCGTATCATCATCAACAATTTTAACCCTATAGAAATAATGAAAGCAACGATATGAAAACAGCTATCCTTTTAGTAACAGGCAACAGCCTCAGCCTGGCCGAGACACTGCACCAAGAAATGAACGACTCCGAAATATTCACACTCGAACATTTTCCCGGTTGCACTTATATCTCATCCCTTTCCGATTTCATAGAAGAGAATTTCGACGAATATGATGCATTCATCTTCATTTGTGCCATGGGCATTTGTGTCCGCACCATTGCCCCCCATGTAAAAGATAAGCACACCGACCCAGCCGTGATCTGCGTGGACAGTATGGGGCGCAATGCCATATCCGTATTGTCCGGTCACATCGGGCAAGCCAATAAAATCACCCAAGATGTCGCCCACATTTTAGGGGCGAATCCCGTCATCAGTACCTTGAGCGACAATAGCGGATTATGGGCTCTTGACACCCTCGGACAAGAGTTCGGTTGGGAGGTTTTGGTAGGTATGTCGCACGCATACTATAAAAATATAGAACTCCTCGACGACGAAGAAGAAAGCGATGAGGGGGAAGAGTACAATGAAGAAGAAGAGTACGGCGAAGATGAGAATGAAGAGTACGACGAGGATGAGGATGAAGAGTACGACGAGGATGAGGATGAAGAGTACGATGAGGATGAGGATGAAGAGTACGATGAAGATGAGGATGAAATTGAGGATGATAACAGTATCATACTTCAAATGAGGGACGGTACCAATTACAACGAGAGAACCAAGGAATTCAACGTCATCATTAACCTCTTCGTCAACAAATACCGTACCGCCCTGTTACTTGAAATCCGCGATGAAGGTACTGACTACCTGGAACGTACCCGACCCCAACACGTCGACGTCTATTACCATCGCAGCGACATGGATCTCAGCCAGTACAAACTGCTGATTATCGTCAGTCCCTTTATGTTCTTCGACCCCGCAATAGCCCACATACAGTATATTCCTAAAATATTGCATGTCGGCCTCGGACTCGCACTCGATCCCCCCGAATTCGAAGAACTATTCGTCAATCTCGTTGTAGGCGCACCCGGTAAAAACATCTGCGGGCAAGCCATCAAAGAAGTAGCCACCATCGATGTGAAACGCAACGTAGAAGTGATAAAAAAATTACAGAAACTGGTCGACGTCCGCTTCTATACGGCCGAAGAACTGAGCCAGGTAGAAGTTCCCAATCCCAGCACCACCGTACAAAAGTACATGGGCACGCCCAGTGTATGCGAAGCAGCGGCCATACTCTCATCGCATCACGGTGTGCTATATGCCGAGAAATTCAAAGGCCTCAGCAATAAATCCACCTTCGCCATCGCCATCGAGAACGGATACCTGCGTCAAGGGCACATCGAAATCGTCGGTGCCGGTCCGGGTAATCCCGACCTTATCTCCGTATGTGGAAGGCAAATGCTGGAGAAGGCAGATCTTATCCTCTACGCCGGCAGTCTCGTCCCCCGCGAACTGACATTCTGTGCCAAACCGGGTGCTACCGTCCGCAACTCAGCCTCTATGGACTTGGAAGAACAATTTGCACTGATGAAGAAATTCTATGATGAAGACAAATTCATCGTCCGCCTGCATACGGGCGATCCCTGCATCTACGGTGCCATTCAGGAACAGATGAACTATTTCGACCAGCATCACATGAGTTATCACATCACACCGGGCATTTCTTCCTTCCAGGCTGCTGCCGCTGCGCTGAAGTCTCAGTTTACCATTCCTGAGAAAGTGCAGAGTATCATCCTTACCCGCGGCGAAGGACGCACCCCCATGCCGGAACGCGAACAACTCCACCTGCTGGCACGCTCGCAAAGCACCATGTGTATCTTCCTCAGCGCCGGCATTGCCGAACAGGTGCAGGAAGAGCTCTTACAGGAATATCCCGAAACCACCCCTGTTGCCGTTTGCTACCACCTTACCTGGAAAGACGAGCGCATCTATCGTGGAGAGTTGAAGAACCTTGCAAAGATTGTGAAAGAGAACAACCTAACGCTCACCACCATGATTGTCGTAGGTGAAGCCATCGACAACCGCGAAGGCCTTTCCCGGCTCTACGCCCATGAGTTCAAACATCTCTTCCGTAAATAAGAAGGGAGTGATAAGGTGATAGGGTGATAAAGTATCTGTATTATATATCACGGAGTGTTATCACTTTATCACCCTATCACTTTTTGTTCAACTAAAACCTAAAAGTAATGATATTAATATTAGGTGGAACCACCGAAGGACGCATCGCTGCCCGTACCCTTGAAGAAGCCGGAAAACCATTCTACTACTCTACCAAAGGAGACGAGCAGGAAGTAACTATGCACCACGGTATCCGCCTGCATGGTGCCATGGATAAACTGGACTTGGAGCGCTGTTGCCGGGAACATAACATTCAATTACTGGTAGACGCTGCCCACCCCTTTGCCATACAACTACACCAGACCGTAGAGAAAGTAGCCCATACCCTGAACCTGCTTGTCATCCGATTCGAACGTATTTATCCGCCACGCGATGAAGAGCACATCACCTGGTGCGATGATTTTGAAGATGCCATCCGGCAAATCAGGAAAGAAGATATCTTCACCCTCCTGGCACTGACAGGGGTACAAAGCATTGCCAAGCTAAAGCCCCTCTGGCAGGAAAGTGCCTGTTGCTACTTTCGTATCCTTAACCGTGAGAGCTCCCGCCGCCTGGCCGAACGTGAAGGTTTTCCCAAAAAATATCTGCATTACTACCATGCAGGCGAAGACGAACGCATCCTGTTACAGCGACTTCACCCCGAAGCCATATTGATAAAGGAAAGCGGACTTTCCGGAGGATTCAATGAAAAAGTGGAAGCTGCCCTTCAGGAAGGTATCCGCATTTTTGCAATCCGTCGTCCGCCAATGCCCGGAAGTTTTATGATAGTGAACGGTGAACATGGCCTACGCCGGATGATTGAAAAGCATCTGCCCGATTTTTACCCTTTGCGTAGTGGTCTGACTACGGGTATCTGTGCAGCCGCGGCCGCTGTAGCTGCAACCTGGGATATTTTCAATGTTCAACGCCAGCCCCGACCCGAAGAATTCCCTGTTATTCTCCCTAACGGAGAAACCATTTATGTTCCCGTCGAAGAGCAAGAACTCTACCCGCATCCCAGCTGTGTAAACGATGACTGGAGGCTGGAGGCAGATGCCACTGTCATCAAAGATGCAGGTGATGACCCCGATGTAACCAATGGCATGCAAATCAAGGCCAATGTTGCCGTGCCTTTCCGTTTTGACGATCCAACACCCGCAGAACTTGGTGCTGATGATTATACCGTTATTGTCTGTGGAGGCGAAGGTGTAGGCATTGTTACCCTATCGGGTTTAGGACTGGAAGTGGGAGGACCTGCCATCAACGTTACTCCCCGCAAAATGATTGAAAACAATGTAAAGGCATGCCTTCAACGACTTGGCATTTCCAAACAACCCAATCCTTTTGCCGTCACTATTTCCGTGCCGGGTGGCGAAGAGATAGCCCGGCGGACTTTTAATCCCCGTCTGGGTATAGAGGGTGGTATTTCTATCATCGGAACTTCGGGTATCGTGAAACCTTTTTCTTCCGAAGCATTTATAGATTCCATCCGCAAATCTATGGAAGTAGGTCGAGCAACAGGAAGCCCGCGCATCGTCCTTAATTCCGGTGCAAAGAGTGAAAAGTATGTCCGAGGGTATTATCCCGAACTGCCTGTACAGGCATTTATTCATTACGGAAACTTCATTGGAGATACGATAAAGATTGCCGCAGATTTGGAAATCAAAGCGGTGACTTTGGGTATCATGATAGGAAAAGCCGTGAAGTTGGCAGAAGGCAATCTGGATACGCACAGCAAACAGGTGACGATGAATAAGGATTTCCTACGTGAAGTAGCACTTTCTACCGGATGCGGCGGGGAAACACTTGCTGTTATCGAAAAGATAACATTAGCCCGTGAGTTATGGACATTGCTCTCTGCTGAAGATTTGCAAGCTTTTTGTTCCCGTTTACTCGAACTGTGTCATCAATATTGTGACCCGTTGCTACCTGAAGGAGAGCTAACGATTCTGCTCATCAGCGAAGAAGGGAAAATAATTACATAGAATAAAAAAACAAGTTTTACATGTAGTCTATCAGACTGAAAGTCCTACGCTATATAATAAAAGCCCTTCAGGTTATATGCGAAACTTAAATTAAAAACCTCAAATATGAAACACCCTCAAATAATCCTCGTCACCGGTGCTTCTTCCGGTTTTGGAAGAGTCATTGCTACGCAGTTGGCTGCACAAGGGCATATCGTTTATGGCTCCAGTCGGAAAGCAGTATCCGATAATCCCGGCTTCACAATGTTGCAATTGGATATTACTGATCCTGCATCAGTATCCAATGCCATATCGACAATTCTGAAAGAGCAAGGTAGCATTGATGTACTTGTCAACAATGCCGGGATGGGTATCAGCGGAGCTATCGAACTCACTACCGAGGAAGAGATACAGCGCCAGATGAATACGAATTTTACGGGTGCCGTCCGTATGTGTGCAGCAGTACTGCCTTTCATGCGCGAAGCCGGACACGGACGAATCATAAATATCAGTTCCATTGCAGGCGTCCTTGCCGTTCCCTTTCAGGCTTTCTACAGTGCATCAAAGTTTGCGATTGAAGGATATAGTGAAGCACTTTACCAGGAAGTAAAACCACTGGGTATACAAGTTTGCGTAGTCGAACCGGGAGATTTCCAAACTGGTTTCACAGCGCAGCGGCAAGTGAGCCAGACCACTCTCTCCCATCCACAATACGAAGAGAGTTTTGCAAAAGCCATGCAAAATGTAGAGTTGTCTGAAAACAATGGTTGCCGACCGGAAAAGTTAGGCAAAGCAATCTGCAAACTGGTAAATAGCCGCCGCCCTACTTTCCGCACAAAGGTCGGTCCGTGGGAGCAAGTATTCTTTGCCCGCATCAAACCTATGCTGCCGTTTAGTCTGGTAGATTGGCTGATCAGGAAATTCTATTAATTAGCTGTGTAGCTCATCCCCTTTGGGCAAAACTTTATAGAATAACATTTTGTGTGTTCTTTCCAAAACACTACCTTTGTGGCATACCCATTCAAAAAGGAGGATGTATGACAACTTTTGAATTAAAACGTAGTATTTTACAATATATCAACGCATTGATGGATGATGAAGCGGCGATGCGCCGTATAAGTCGTTATATACGTCGTTTGCGTAATTCTACATCAACAAAAGATGTAGCACATGAAGACATGATTCCGTATACAATGGATGAATTACATGAGTGAATTGATAAAGCAGAAAAAGCGATCATCGAAGGAAATGTAATTGATTCTAAAACAGAAGACGCCCAATTAGCAGATTTCATGCGCACACTATGAAAATAAAGACTTATCCTGAAACTACTCAGGAGCTACGCAAGATTGCCGCTTTTTGTAAACAGCAATGGAGCATTGAGATTGCACACAGGTTGATTGAAACCTATCAGAGAAACAAAAAACGTCTTTCTTCCAATTCTTATATGGCTCCAATAGAGCCTTTATTAGTAAATCGGGAGTATGTTTACCGAGGATTACTCATTCATAAATATTGTAAGGTAATATATCGCATAGATGAAACTGCGGGCATAATTTATATCGTAGATGTATGGGATACCCGTCGTGAGCCCCACGAAATATAGCACAACCACTCGTAACCCGTAGCTTGTAGCTCGTAGCTTATAATATTCCCCCAACAGGAATTGTATGTAATCATATAATTTATATCTTTGCGAGCAAATAAACATCAACCCCTTACAAGGTTCAAGTAATGAAACAGACTATTCTCACTATTTTCTTTGCAATCATAGCATTGGGAGCAAGTGCCCAATCCCCTATCTCCTTTCAGGTAAAAGCCGGAGTCGGTACCTCCAACTTCTATGGAGAAAATGTAGAAAGTGATACACGTATCGCCTACAAAGTAGGTGTCGGCATGAACTATGAGCTCAACCGCACATGGGTGTTTCAACCATCACTGAACTTCGTATCAATAGGTGCCCGTGAAGAAGTGGAATACGTAGGCAAAGTGAATATGAACGAGTTGTATATCCAGCTCCCCATCATGATGGCCGCCCGCCTCAACCTTGGAAAGAATTACAGTGCTTCCTTGAGTGCCGGCCCGTATATTGCCTATGGCGTAGGCGGAAAGACATCCGGCGAGATGGAGGAATATGATTACAGTAGTGAATACAATCCTAACAGAAGCTACAGATTCCGTATAGATACTTTCGGTAACCGGATAGATGACAAAATGGGAAACAAACGCTTTGACGCCGGCCTTATGTTCGGCCTCAACATCGAATATCACAAATTCATATTCGGAGCAGAACTTCAATTAGGAATGATCAAGGTAAACGACCAGCTGGATAATCTATTGCAATCATCCGGCATTGAGAAATTCTCTCCCAAGAATCTCGCTTCGTTCTTCACCGTAGGATACCGTTTCTGATTTACAACTGCTCCGCCTGCTTTCGTTTCATTTCATTCAGTACACTGCATGTCAACGGTATGGCAAGAATGAACGTAAGAAGGTCAGCAACAGCCTGACACATTTCCACACCCTGCAAACCCAGATAATGAGACAGGATAAAAATCAGCGGAATAAAGAACAATCCTTGGCGGGCAGAAGAAATAATGGTAGCCTTTACCGGTTTACGAATCGTCTGCAACATCATATTACTCATCACAATCCATGAACCCAACGGAAAAGTAATGAACTGCCAACGCAAGGCAGCAGCACCTACTGCAATTACATCCGGGTCTCCCTTACGGAACAGAGAAACAATCTCTTCTGCAAATCCCATGCCTGCCAGCGCACACACCAGTAAGAAAATGAATCCCACCTTTACACAAAACCAGAATCCCTGACGAACACGCGCATACAATCCTGCACCATAATTGAAACCGCATACCGGCTGAAAACCTTGCCCAAAACCTATCAGAAATGCATTAATGAACATTGCGATACGGGTAACAATAGACATGCCCGCAATAGCCGCATCTCCATAAGCCCCGGCAGCCACATTCAGCAAAATAGTAGCTACACTCGCCAGCCCCTGACGGGCAAGCGAAGGAGTACCACCACCGATAATTTCCTTTATGAAAGCCAGTGAGGGCGTGAAGTTCTTGAAACGGATACGGATATTGCCTCCCTTTCTACCCATATACAACAACAGGGAGAAGCTACATATCTGACTGATGACTGTAGCCAGCGCAGCACCCGATATCCCCATATCAAAAACAAAAATCAAGATAGGGTCCAGTATCACATTAATCACCGCACCCGATACGATTCCTACCATCGCATACGCTGCATTTCCTTGGAAACGAATCTGATTGTTCAGTACTAACGAAGCAGTCATGAAAGGGGCACCCAGCAATATGATGCCTAGGTATTTCTCCGTATAAGGCAGGATAGTAGGTGTAGAACCCAATGCTAACGACAACGGGGTAAGGAAGATAAGTCCCACTACTGCCAGAAATATACCCATAAACAATGCCCAGAAGAAACCGGTAGCCGCCATCTTCTCTGCATTCCCAGTCTCCTGCGCACCGAGTTTCCGCGAAATATAGTTCCCCGAACCATGTCCGAAGAAAAAGCCCACCGCCTGAATAATGGACATGACTGAGAACACAATACCTACAGCCGCCGTCGACTGAGTATTGATCTTCCCCACAAAGTACGTATCCGCCATATTATAGAATGACGTAACCAACATACTGATAATCGTAGGTACAGCCAATGATACTATCAGACGGGGCACCGGGGTGGTAGTCAGATAGAGATAATTATCTTTTGTCGAATGTCTCATAGAATTTTCACAATCTCTGCAAGCAGTTCACCAATGGTTTGCACAGTCACCGCTTCGCCGTTTACCGAGTGTAGTACAAAAGTACCGTCCCCTTTCAAATCTCCCGTTTCAATATAAACGTCCGACTCCACGTTTCGGTTTGCCAGAATACCATTTCTTTGCAAAGCTTTCCGCACCATAGCGTATTTTTGTCCGTGCCCGACAATACGGATATGGGAAGTATACTCATTGTTCACCCGGAATAATCCTGTCTCCAGATCAAACACAATTCCTTTACGGGCAAAGAAACCACTGAGGGTTCCATCCAGTGAAAGGTCTTCGGGAGTTCCGATAGTCACCCCGTTCACCTTATCCATCAACCAGATTTTATCCGCAATCTGCAAGGCAAGTTCCAGGTCATGTGTAGACAGGAAAATAGTCTTATCCGTCTGCCGGCTCAGCTGATGGAGCAATTGCATCATTTCCACTTTACTCGGGAAATCAAGAAAGGCAGTGGGCTCATCCAGGAAAATCACCGGAGTTTCCTGAGCCAGTGCCTTGGCAATCATCACTTTTTGTCGTTCACCATCACTCAGTGTATGTACCATGCGATGTGCCAAGTGAGATATTCCGACCAGGTTGATAGCATGATCCACTACCTCTTTATCTTCTTTGGAGAGTGTTCCCCAGAAACCGGTATATGGACTGCGTCCCAGACCGATAAGTTCCACAGAAGTCATATTGCGGATGTCGCACTTTTCAGTCAGGACTACACTGATCACTTTTGAAAGCTGTTTGTCCGTATAAGAGCCAATCTCTTTTCCCTGTATACGTATTTCACCGGATAACTTCGGTTGAAATGCAGAAAGTGTACGCAACAATGTAGACTTCCCCACCCCGTTGGCACCCAGCAGACAAGTCAACTCCCCACTATTGATTCCGGCACAAATATCGCTTGCCACGACTTTCACATCTCCTTTACCAGGATAGCCAATGGATAGTTTCTCAATATGTATAGTTTCCTGTTTCAAGACCTCTTTATTTTCAATTCTCAATTATTCTTCCAGTTCCCCTTTACGCTTCCTGAAGAGCACAGATGCCACCACCGGAGCACCTACCAAAGCTGTCACCGAGTTCACCGGCAAAGCTCCTTCAAATCCCGGCATGCGGGCTATGAGGTTACACACCAACGCCAACGAAGCCCCTACCAACAAAGTGGCAGGCATCAGTATCCGATGGTCGGATGTATGGAATATAGCCCGGCAAAGATGGGGAACAGCCAGACCGATAAACATAATCGGACCGCAATATGCCGTCACAATCGCTACCAGTACACCTGAACAGGAGATCACCAACAGGCGTGCCCGCTTGATGTTCAGCCCCAGATTCCGGGCATATCCATCGCCCAGCAGCAACAAGTTCATCGTCTTTATCAGCAGAAACGAGAGTGGCAACAAGACCACCATGATACAGACAAACAGTATCATCTGATCCCCCGACACACGGGCAAAACTACCCAGTCCCCAAATGACGTATGCACGAATATCTTCCTCCACACTGAAATATTTCAATACGCCGATAATGGCACTTGCCACATAACCGATCATCACACCGATAATCAGCAGCGTCACATTTCCCTTTACTTTCTGTGAAACGTATACGATAAGCGCCATCACGGACAGTGCTCCGATAATCGCTGCAATGGACAACGCCACTTCTCCCATATATCCGAGCTTGCTCAATGCCACACCGCCCATCGCTCCCGATAGCAATACCACACAGGCTACTCCCAGGCTGGCACCCGAACTGATACCCAACACTGACGGTCCTGCCAGCGGATTCCGGAAAACCGTCTGCATCTGCAAACCACTCACCGATAGCCCCGCTCCCGCCACCAATGCCGTCAATGCCTGCGGCACACGGGATTTCCAAATGATATTCTGCCAGATAATGGACTCATCTGTATTCCCCCATAAGATGTTCCAGACGGAACGAAAAGGAATATGGACAGAGCCTAACAGCAGGTTCAGTAAGAAAAACAGGAATATAGATGCCAGTATCACCAACATCAGGAGCAGTGTCGGCCTTTTCATTGCAAACGTACGTAGTATTTCGGTTGGTAATCAGGTAATAAATCGGGGTGGAACGCATGGATCAGATCTTCCAGCACTATTTCCGGTTCCATCGGCATACTTTCGTAGAAAGGTTGCTCGCGCATATTGCAATAAATAACGCCTTTGTCACGGAATGCACGGAAGTCGGCATAACGGGGATCAAGGGATTTCAAAGCGTCATAAGAGAATGTGCCGTCGTAACTATTCACAATACGCCAGTAATCGGCACTCTCCGCCTGGCTGTATACTGTTTCAAAATCTAGTGTAACGCCACCGGAACGGGGATCGTCTTTCAAGAAGTAATCGGCTCCCGCATCACGGAACAGTTCGGCCAGGAAGCTCTTACCGCCTACTGCATACCAGTTTCCTCCACGTATTTCACCGCTGAATACTACCGGACGCTTCTTTACATCAGCAGCCAGTTGTTTCAGATCGTTATAATGCTTTTCTATTGCAGCAAATTTTTCATTTGCCTCCTTTTCCTGTCCAATAAACAAGCCGATGAATTTAATCCATTCCGCCTGTCCCAGCGGAGTCATTTCCTTATATCCCAGGTGCGGAACCAAAAGTATTCCGATTTCACGCATCGTATCATATCCGCCACGCTTGAAAGGGGAGATAAAAATGACATCCGGATTCACACTCATGATCACTTCATTATCAAAATTACCTTCAATTCCTATTTTGGCAGTCTTACCCGACTTCAGGCGCTCATTCATTTCTTTGTTGAACAAGTGGCGTGTACTGGTTATACCCACCACCTTATCGCAAGCTTCCAGTTTGATGAAATTGGATAATTGTAAAGAAGTCATGCAAATGACACTGCGTACCGGTGTTTCGATCACCGTATAATCAGAAGGAATCCTTTCGGGTTTCGTCCCCCGGGGCACCAATGCATAATGGAAAGTATTACTACTTTCATTTTGAGGATCACGCAAGTCCACCAAGCGGACATGATTGGGGAGATATTTCACTTCAAACCCTTGGGCATAAACCGGATAAATAGAGTCTGTGGCTGATACGGAGGCTGTGATAGCCTGTAAATCAATAGAGTTTTGTTTGTTTTTCGGGCCACAAGCCACACATAAAATACTTAAAAGGGAGACAGTTATTGCAGTAGTTCGTTTCATGACAATAAAAAGGTATAGAATTCGAGCACAATATTCGTCATTTTTGGGGAGATACGCAAATACCCGTCCTGTAATTTAACCGAATTTGTGCCCGAACACCTCTTATATAAGAATGTCTAAAAATTCATCAGATCATTCAATGCTTCGCTCATACTTGGATGTGTAAATATATAATCACGCAAGAAAGTATATTCCTGTCCCGTTTTCATTACAATAGATACGATATTAATGATCTCACTTGTTTCCGGTCCAAACAGGGAACAGCCCAGAATCTTATTTGTATCGGCATCCACTACTACCTTAAACAATCCGTCAGTCTCACCTAAAGTACGTGCCCGCGGAATGGCTGCTACGGGAAGTGTATTCACCTTTATGTTCAGTCCTTTCTTACGGGCTTCCGTCTCACTCAGCCCCACACGTGCCAAAGGAGGGTCCATAAATACCGAATAACTCACAGGCTCACGGTCGTCCGTACGCCGTTCTCCTGCACCAAACAAATCCTCACGGATAATGCGGTAATCGTCCAATGAAATATAGGTGAATTGTAATCCGCCTTTTACGTCGCCAATGGCACGGATGGCCGGATTAGTAGTACGCAACCATTCATCTACAATAATGGCTCCCCGTTCATTCACTTTCACGCCGGCAACTTCCAGGTTCAGTCCCGAGATGTTCGGACGACGCCCTGTTGCCAATAAGATAGCATCTCCTTCCAGGTGATGGATTTCATGAGTTACAGCATCCTCATAAATCACTGTTGCACCGTCCACGGATTGTACCTTTGCGTTGAGATGGAATACAATACCTTTCTTTTCCAATACGGTCTGTACGCTGGCGGCAATATCCCTGTCTTCGCGCTCAATCAGTTCGGGATACCCTTCGAGTACCGTCACCTTCGAACCGAAAGAAGCATACATGGAAGCAAATTCCAAGCCGATATAACCTCCACCCACGATTACCAGCCGTTCGGGAAGTTCTTCCAGTTCCATGATGGAAGTGCTGGTGTATACGCGGGGATTCTCTTTTATTCCATCAATAGGTGGTACAATGGTTTCCGCACCGGTATTTATAAAGATCTGAGAAGACTGCAATTCAATTACTTCTGTCTCCGTCCGCACTTCTACCACATCAGGACCAGCAAACGATCCGACACCTGTATACACCGTCACATTAGGATTATCAGCCAGATTATGATAGTTCTTATTCCGCAGGAAGGAAGTCACCTCTTCTTTACGACCAATGGCCTGACGATAATAATCCTTCTTCTCTTCCCACGTAGCCTTTACCGGAGTTTCCTTAGCCAGATGTACCAACGTCTTTGTAGGAATACAGCCGATATTGATACACGTGCCTCCATACATACGATCTGAACGTTCTACTATGGCAACCGTCTTCTGACGTTTTGCAAATTCGGCAGCCAGGGTCTTCCCACCCTTGCCGAAACCAATGATAATGGCATCATACTTTTTCATATCTTTATTTTTTTAAATGTTCCAGTACACTCTTCGCACTGTCTGCTAATATAACAATTGCACCGGCCAAAATGGCTGTATCTTTTATAACTAATCTTCCTGCACCGGTCAATAAAGGGAAACCAAACTCTCCACTGCCCAGGTTGGGCACCCATACTTCGGGGGTGGTGACAAGGAAAGAAAGCGTTCCGAGAGTCATGATAATAGCAAGTCCCGCACCTACCAGTCCTACTTTCGGCCAAAATATGCCGAGGAATGTAAGGATACCGATGCTCATAATAAGAATACCCAATCCGTGAGAAAAACCATACGTATTATTCTCCTTGTGCCACTCATGCTTCGCGGCATCAAATTCTCCTTCTTTCAGCTTATACTCTTTATAGTCGGGAACATCGTGTGTATAGAAGAAGCTCATGAAAGGGCTGTTTGCCACAAAAGGTACGATGCCTTCCGCTTCATAATTCCAGAACTTCAATCCGCCGATCCAAACGAAAATAACCAGAATTGCCACACGGATAAGATTGATACCTAACTTTTGAGTAGATGCAGCCAGTGTCAGGGCTGCTACGAACATAGATTTTAATTTTGTTTCCATACGATTATTGCATTAATGAATTGTTTTGTTTTTCTGATGCAAAAATCGGGGTTTATGTCGGGGTGTGAAATGGCAATTCCACCGTATCAGTTGGCAATATTTCCCGTTGTGTTCGATTTACGGAAATCAGATACACTTTCACCGGTCATTTTCTTGAAAAAACGGCTGAAAGTGGACAAATCTTCAAAGCCCAGCAGTTCGCTGATTTCCTTGGCACTTTTAGGGGTATAGAGCAATAATCTCTTGGCCTCCGACTCTATCCGTTCATGGATAATACGCAGCGGGGAAGGTACTCCGCAGGAGGCAAACAGATTGGAGAGTGTCTTTGGGGAACGGAATAACAGGTCGGCATAATCCTGTACCTGCTTCTTTTCGCGGAAGTGCTGGTCAACCAGAATATAAAAACGGCGGACGATATCAAAGGCTTTTTCCTGTTCCGGCGTGACGCCACACTTTTCACGGGCAATGCGGGTACAGGTGATGATAAAACGTTTGAGAATGATACGTAGCATTTCCTCTTGCAGATTATCGCGAACGGCGGACTCCTGCCGGAAGATACGAATAATGTCATTCAGGTTGGCGGATTGTTCCGGCGAAAGTTTCAGTTTCATCACTTGGGAAGAACCATGAAAAAGGAAACCGTTACAGGATACTTCGTCATCATGACCGAATATACAGTAGAAATTGCTGTTGAACAGAAAAGTGAGGTACTCTCCCTCCACCGATTTAATTTCAATATGTTGCAAAGGAGTAAGACTTATGATTTCGTCCTGTTCCAACTGTATGGGAATATGGTCTATCTCCAGAGTCAAGTTTCCACTCCGCACCCAAATGAACTTATATAAAGTAGTATCCTGTTGCAGTGCTTTATTTTCGTGGAAACAAAAGGTCATTGCCAAGTTCCCGTTCAGGCGGGTATTTAATTGATAATCTATCATGATGTTAAAAAGTTAGAGTTCTTTGTCGTATGCCGAAATACAAATATACGCTATTCCGGAAGCTAATGCAAATAAAAGAAGCAATCTATTTCATCATCTCCGCTTTTCGTAATGCCCTACCCCATGTAAGGTCATATTTCGTTATAACTATATTTTAGTTTATGAGTAGAATATACAATCCAGTCCCTAATAAAATAGAGCAAGCCATATTCTTAAAAAGCATTTGAATAACGACTACACAGATACCCGATAGTATTTCCGGAGTGCCGTATGAAGGTGATAGAAAATCTATATCTTTATAGCAATAAACTACCAACATACCGAATATAACCGGAGGTAGTACTCTACCTAAATAGTTTACATATTGGGGAGTATGCGCCGAAGACCTGAAAACCCAGAAAGGAATCCAACGGGTAAAAATCACAACAAAATCAACTACCCCATTAATAACGACAAACAGCGTTTTTAAAGAATAACAGAAACGTTTTTAAAGAATGTACCCAACGTTTATTAAAAACGTAAAAGGGGTACTTAAAAGCAAAAAGCGATAAATACAAACAAAAAAGGCGATAATCCTTATGAGGAAGTATCGCCTTTACCGTTTTTCGTATGTTATTATTCCAAGAACGGATATCCCCAATTCTCAACAATAAAATTATATTACTAAAAACAAGAAAACCGGCAGTAATAATACATATCCGCCAAAGTCCGGAAAAGAAAGATTAGATTTTGTCATTTGCTAAGTTTTTTAGGTTTACTATTAAAGTTATGTTCTCTTCAAAGCCCTACAAATATACTACATCAGGAAGGCGAAGTCAAGTCTTTCAGCCGTTTTTTCCAACTGTTTTCAGACTTTACATGCTAACCTTTTCTCGTACAGATCTTTGCTTCATTGAACGGCAGACAAGTATATTGATAGCATCAAGTTGGCAAGCAAGCTATTATTGCATTCGGTTCATTAAAAAGTACCGTTGCACCAGAGCGTTTGACTTTAGTAAGCAAGAAAAGGTAGATAAACAAGAAATCGGGTTTTATTTTGTTTTATATTCAGAAAATCCCCAATTTTGCACTCCCCATAAAAGTTATTATGAGGGTGCTTATCACTAAACACTAACCATTAATCACTAACAAAATGTCCAACCCCGTCATATTCGTATCCCTCGGTCCCGGAGAACCGGACCTTATCACCCTGAAAGGCTTGAAAGCCCTGCAAAATGCCGATTGTATCTTTTGTCCTGAAACTCGCACCATAAGCGGACAGATATTCTCGCGGGCTGCCGGCATACTGCACGCGCTGGATATTCCGGATACCACCCTCTCCCGCTTTGCATTGCCTATGAGTAAGAACCGGGAACAGGCTTTCGCAGCTTACGATAAAGTGTATAGCGAAGCTTCCCTTCTTCACAAAGAAAATAAAAAAGTCTGTATCGTTGCCGAAGGAGACGCAGGTTTCTATTCTTCCATACACTATATCTTTGAAAAACTACAAGCCGACAATATTCCTGTGCAACACATTGCCGGTATCCCCGCCTTCATTGCAGCAGGTGCCTGTGCAGGACTTCATATTGCCAGCCAAGAGGAACGCCTGACCGTCATTCCCGGTATCATTACCGCCGAAGAAATAGAGAAATATATGGAGGAAAAGACTACCATTGTCATCATGAAACTTTCTCAATGTATCGAAGAAGTTCACCGTTGCATCCATCTCCATCCCGAATATAACTATCATTATTTCGAGAATATAGGCATGGAAAAAGAGAAATACCTGCATGATACAGAGCTGATTTCGGCACTCTCTTTCCCTTATTTTTCACTATTAATCATACGCCACAGCACCTTCTGAGGCGCATTTAATACTATTTCGCACATCATTGGATTAATTTTCACAAAAATGCCTTACCTTTGCCCACTGTGTAATACAAAAGATTTATAGACATGAAAAGACTTACATTGTATATGTTTATGCTCGTACTGAGCATTGGTTACGTTTCGGCACAGGGGAAAGCTGATATTAAGTTTGATAAAACCTCACATAACTTCGGTACGTTTTCTGAAAATGATCCGGTAGTAAGTTGTGTATTCACATTCACCAATGTGGGCGATGCTCCGCTGGTTATACATCAAGCCGTAGCTTCCTGTGGATGTACAGTTCCCGAATATACCCAGGAACCCGTATTGCCGGGCAAAACCGGAACCGTTAAGATTACTTACAACGGAACAGGCAAGTATCCGGGACACTTCAAAAAGTCCATCACTTTGCGCACGAATGCCAAAACAGAAATGATGCGACTCTTTGTAGAAGGAGATATGACACCGAAAGATGCAAAATAAGCATCTTTATATATAAGAATAAAGGAGAATTTTTCAATTCTCCTTTTTTTTTGCTTTCTTTGAAGCTGATTTGGATAAAATAAACAATTAATTGACGGCATAATAACTATAAAACATAAAAGCAATTAAGAAACTATGAAACAAGAAGAAGAGAAATTGACCGGTCTGCCGGAAAATGCATTCCGTGAACTGAAACCGGGCGAGGTCTACAACCCGTTGATGAGCCCTAACAAGAAGTACCCGGAAGTTAACCTCTGGTCTGTATTATGGGGTATCGCCATGGCTATCCTCTTTTCGGCTGCGGCAGCCTATCTGGGATTAAAAGTAGGACAAGTGTTCGAAGCAGCCATTCCTATTGCAATTATTGCCGTAGGCGTATCAGGCGCTGCCAAACGTAAGAATGCGTTAGGAGAAAATGTCATTATCCAATCTATCGGAGCCAGTTCCGGCGTTATTGTGGCAGGTGCCATTTTTACCCTGCCCGCCTTATACATTCTACAAGAAACTTATCCGGCGGAAATCACGGTTACTTTTACTCAGGTATTCATCAGTTCATTGCTGGGAGGCGTATTGGGTATTCTCTTCCTCATCCCATTCCGTAAATATTTTGTAAGTGATATGCATGGCAAGTATCCTTTCCCCGAAGCAACAGCTACCACACAGGTACTGGTATCGGGCGAAAAAGGCGGAAGTCAGGCAAAACCGTTATTGCTGGCCGGCATTATCGGAGGTCTGTACGACTTCATCGTTGCTACATTCGGCTGGTGGAACGAAAACTTCACCACACGTGTATGCGGCTTTGGTGAGATGCTGGCCGATAAAGCAAAACTGGTATTCAAAGTGAATACAGGTGCGGCCGTACTCGGTTTGGGCTATATTGTGGGACTAAAATATGCTTCTATCATTTGTGCCGGTTCACTGGCTGTATGGTGGATTATCATTCCGGGAATGTCCATGATCTGGGGCGACAGCGTGCTGAACCAGTGGAATCCGTCAATTGTGGCTACCGTAGGCAGCATGGCTCCCGAAGAAATTTTTAATTATTATGCCAAGAGCATCGGTATCGGCGGTATTGCTATGGCAGGTATCATCGGTATCATCAAGTCATGGGGTATCATCAAAAGTGCCGTAGGACTGGCAGCTAAGGAGATGGGTGGAAAATCCAATGTAGAAGCCAGCATGAAGCGCACTCAACGTGATATTTCGATGAAGATTATCGCTATCGGTTCTATTATAACACTGTTGCTGGTATTCTTATTCTTCTACTTCGATGTGATGCAAGGCAGTTTGCTGCATACTGTGGTAGCTATTCTGCTGGTGGCAGGTATCGCTTTCCTGTTTACGACTGTGGCTGCCAATGCCATTGCAATCGTAGGTACGAATCCGGTTTCCGGCATGACGCTGATGACATTGATTCTGGCATCGGTAGTGATGGTATCTGTTGGCTTGAAAGGTCCGGAGGGAATGGTAGCCGCATTGGTAATGGGTGGCGTTGTGTGTACGGCACTGTCTATGGCAGGTGGTTTCATTACTGACTTGAAAATCGGTTATTGGTTGGGTAGTACACCCGCTAAACAGGAAGCCTGGAAGTTTCTTGGAACGATTGTTTCAGCTGCAACCGTAGGTGGTGTAATGATTATCCTGAATAAGACATACGGATTTACCAGCGGACAACTGGCTGCTCCGCAAGCTAATGCGATGGCGGCAGTTATTGAACCGTTAATGAATGGCGTGGGTGCCCCCTGGTTGCTTTATGGCATTGGTGCAGTACTGGCTATCGTGCTGAATGCATTCAAGATTCCCGCATTGGCATTTGCACTGGGTATGTTCATTCCGTTACAGCTGAACATTCCTCTTGTAGTGGGTGGTGCCATCAACTGGTATGTGACAAGCCGCAGCAAAGATGCCACCCTTAATACTGAACGCGGTGAAAAAGGTACGTTGCTGGCATCCGGTTTCATTGCCGGTGGTGCGCTTATGGGTGTAGTCAGTGCAGCAATGCGTTTCGGAGGTATCAATCTGGTAAATGACGCCTGGGTAAACAATACATGGTCCGAGGTACTAGCATTGGGTGCATACGCATTACTGATAATTTACTTCATTAAAGCTTCAATGAAAACCAAATAATAGATATACAATGAGAACAATTTTATTTATCACAGCATTGTTTATGTCAACTCTGCTATCTGCTCAGAAGCCCGTTGAGATACCCTTGTGGCCCAACGGTGCTCCTAATACGAATGGCCTGACAGGAGATCAGGAAGATTTGAACGGCGGCCGTGTGGCCAATGTTGTTAATCCCACCATCACGGTTTATCGTCCGGCAAAGCCAAACGGCATGACTATCTTGATGTGTCCGGGCGGCGGATATGCCCGCCTGGCAATGAATCACGAAGGCCATGACATGGCATCCTGGTTCAACACACAGGGAATCACGTATGCCGTCCTGAAATATCGTATGCCGAACGGGAATCGCGAAGTGCCCCTCTCAGATGCAGAACAGGCCATCCGCATTATTCGCCAGCATGCCAAAGAATGGGGTATCAATCCGAATCAGGTAGGCGTTATGGGTGCATCGGCAGGCGGACATCTGGCTGCTTCTCTCTCTACACTTTACAGTAGCGATGAAACGCGTCCAGACTTTCAGATATTGCTTTATCCGGTAATCTCTATGGTACCGGGTATCACCCATGGAGGTTCCCGCAAGAACCTTCTTGGCGACAACCCGACCAAGGAACTGGAAGATGCGTATTCTCTGGAACGTCGTGTATCTCCCCGCTCTCCACAAGCTTTCATCGTACTTTCTGCTGATGATGGCGCTGTGCCACCCATGAATAGTATCGGCTACTTTCTTGCTCTCAACCAACAGAAAGTTCCCGTATCCATGCACATCTACCCCATTGGCGGACATGGCTGGGGCTTTCGCGATAACTTCACTTACAAACGCCAGTGGACAGAAGAACTGGAGAAGTGGTTGCGTGACGGGGTGAAATTCGAGAAAAATAACTAATATATCAACTCATGAAAAAATTGACTTTTATCACCTGTCTCGTATTACTACCCCTCGCCCTTCAGGCACAGGAAGACCGTTACGACCAGTTGACCAATCCGAAGTTGACCAGTATCAACAAAGAGGCTCCCCGAAGTACATTCACTTCTTATGCCACCGAAGAAGATGCTATCGTCAACGACCGGACGAACGGAGCCAGCCGCCTATCCCTCAACGGGAAATGGAAGTTCAACTATGTGGAAAACTTTGCCGACCGTCCCACAGACTTCATGAATGTGCGTACTGATGTGAACCGTTGGCCGGACATCAATGTGCCGGGTAACTGGGAGCTGCAGGGCTTCGGTACTCCGATCTACGTCAACCAGCCTTACGAGTTCTGTTCTAAGGGTTACGAACCTTATTGGGACAAGCCTAATCCGCCTTATGTACCCAAAGACTGGAATCCGACAGGAACATATCGCCGTGATTTCGTTGTAGGTAATGACTGGGATGGAAAAGAAATCTTCCTCAGTGCGGACGGTGTACGCGGTGCTGCTTTCTATTACATGAATGGCAAGTTTGTAGGTATGAGCAAGGATGCCAAAACTCCTGCCCGCTTCAACGTTACCGCCATGGTTAAAAAAGGCAAGAATATGATTGCCATTCAGGTACACCGTTTCTCGGATGCCAATTATCTGGAATGTCAGGACTTTTGGCGCATCAGCGGTATAGAGCGCGATATCTATCTTTATGCCACACCCAAAATCCATATTGCAGACTTCAAGGTAGAGACTCCGTTGGATCCTTATTACAAGGACGGTATCCTGCAACTGAAAGTGAAGCTTACGAACGAAAGTGATATAAAGTCTCCTTATGTAGTTTCCTATCGTTTACTCGATGACCAGGATCAGCAAGTAACCCAGTCCTCTACCCGTGTGGAAGGTGATCAGACCGAAGTAGAATTCACGAAGAAAACCCTCCGTGGTGTAAAGCATTGGACAGCTGAAACACCTAATCTTTATACACTCGTCATCAGCCTGAAGCGCACCAATGGCGAAATAATAGAAGCCACCAGTTGCAAGGTAGGTTTCCGCACGATAGAGATTAAGGATAAGCAACTGCTTGTGAATGGCGTGCCTATCCTTGTGAAAGGTGTGAATGTACATGAACATAATGAATACACAGGACATTACGTTCCGGAAGATCTTATGATCAAGGATTTCGAACTCTGGAAAAAATATAATGTGAACACCGTACGTACTTGCCACTACCCGCAACAGGAACGTTTCTACGAACTTTGCGACCAATATGGTATATACGTAATTGATGAAGCAAATATTGAAAGCCACGGTATGGGTTATAATCTCAATGTAGGTGGTACTTTAGGTAACAATCCGTTATTCATGAATGCTCACCTCGACCGTACCATGAATATGTACGAACGTGATAAGAATCATCCATCTGTAATCATCTGGTCACTGGGTAATGAAGCTGGAAACGGACTGAACTTCTACGTTACCTATAATAGTCTGAAGATGCTCGATAGCCGTCCTATCCAGTACGAACGTGCCGGATTAGAATGGAATACGGATATTTATTGTCCGATGTACTCTTCTCCCCAATCTATTGAAAAGTATGCCCAGAATAAGGAAATGACTCGTCCGCTTATCCTGTGTGAATATGCTCATGCTATGGGTAACAGTCTTGGCAACTTCCAGGATTATTGGGATGTGATTGAGAAATATCCGATATTACAGGGTGGTTGCATCTGGGACTGGGTAGATCAAGGCTTTGCCGCCAAAACCAGTGACGGACGCAAATATTGGAATTATGGTGGTGACTATGGCGATACCGGAACTCCTTCCGATGGCAACTTCTGCATCAATGGTGTAGTTTATCCCGACCGCAGTATAAAGCCCCAGACTATTGAAATGGGTAAGGTTTATCAGAACATAAAATTCATTAAGTTCGATCCGCAAACCTGCACGGTGCAGATACGCAATGACTTCTCATTTACTGATCTAAATAAATATGATTTCCATTATGTCGTTCGCGATCATGGAAAAGAGATTTATAAAGGTCAGATGGACAATATCAATGCTGCTCCGGGCAAGACAGCTACCAGTGCATTCCTGCAAGGTATTCCTAAAGAAAAGAATACTACGGGAGATGTACGCATCGAGTTCTATGCAACCATACGTAATGCAGAACCTTTCTTACCGGTTGGTACGGTAATCGCACGTGAACAAACTTATGTTCATCCGTTCTTTAAGAAAGAAGTGGTACGCATGGATCCCGCTAAAGTAGATGAAGTCTTTTCACAGGTTGTTTTCAGCGGTGATGATTTCAAAGCTACATTTGATAAACAAAGTGGCTTGCTGACCTCTTATATCTATAAGAAACAAGAGTATATCCATAACGGTCAAGGTCCGCAACCTTTCTTCTGGCGTGCACCTACCGATAATGATTACGGAGCAAAGCTTCCCACTCGCCTGAAAGCATGGCGCGAGGCCAGTTACCAGACACCTAAGGCAGAATCGTTCAATGTTTCTAAAGATGGTGACAAGTCCATTGTAAAAGTTACCTATCGTTTTCCGCAGGTAGATGCGCAGTGGGAAATTACCTATAAAGTCTTTGCCAATGGCATTATCAAAGTGGATAATCGCTTTGTAGCCGAAGGTACGGAAACTCCAATGATACCCCGTGTAGGTTTGCGCATGCAATTATCGGAAATATTAAACGACCTTACTTACTACGGCCGTGGTCCGGAAGAGAACTATCGTGATCGTCGCACTTCCCAGTTTATCGGAGAATATACTACTCCGATAAAGGACTTGTACGAACCGTACATCCGTCCGCAAGAAAATGAGCATCATACGGATATTTACTGGTGTGCACTCACCACTAAACAAAAAGCCGGTTTACTCTTCATTGCCGACCGTACGTTTGAACTGAATGCTTCCAACTATCTGCTTGGAAGTCTGGATAGCGGCGAAACCATCGACAATGGTGCTCCACGTACCAACGAAACGAATCACCGTCACCTCACCGACCCACAACCTGTAAAACAGGTAGATATGTTTATCGACTATCGTATGATGGGTGTAGGTGGTGATAATAGTTGGGGAGCTATAGCACACGAACCGTATCTGATTCGGCCCGGTGTAGAAAATACCATTGAATACGGCTTCTCCATCGTACCATTTGACAAAAAGGCGGATTACAAAAATTTAATCTATCAATATTAAATTTAATCTGTCCAAATTAAGGATTTATGAAAAGGATGTCGTACTTTTGCGACATCCTTTTTTATTTATATTAATAAACGAAAGAACAATGAAAACAATGATTACCCTCCTGTTCAGTGCGCTTTGTGTAGCTACTGTCAGTGCTCAGACAGATGAAAAAGACAACGCCATGCTGAACAATGGAATAAATTTTCTGGATATTCCTTACGTAGCACATACGTTGGACGTTACTGATGGCGAAGAAGAACTTATCATCAATTGTGATGAAGTAGATTGCACCACCTTTGTAGAATATACTCTTGCTATGGCCCTCTCTCCTACCGAAGACGGACAGGTAGCTGAAGGCGATTTTGCTACCAATCTGCAAAAGATCCGTTACCGTGATGGAAAAATCAACGGTTATCCTTCACGCCTGCACTACATTGCAGACTGGGTAAACAATGGTGTTCGTAACGGTTTCCTGGAAGACGTAACAACAGCTTACAGCCCATATACCCAGAAAGTTTCTCTTTCCTACATGTCTTCTCATCCGGAACTGTACAAGCAGTTGAGTAAATCTCCGGAGAATGTAGCAAAAATGAAAGAGATCGAGAAGTCATTGAATGGTCAGGAATTTCATTATGTTCCCAAGGATAAGCTACCGTTTAATGGTCTGCCTTGGATAAAGAATGGTGATATCATTGCTATTACAACGAATACTCCGGGATTGGATGTAGCTCATATGGGTATTGCTTTCTATGTAAACGGCAAATTAAGTCTGCTGCATGCTTCTTCTAAAGAAAAGAAAGTGGTTGTTTCGAAAGTGGCTTTAGGGCAAATGCTACAGAATAATGATAACTGGACAGGAATCAGAGTACTAAGGATGAAGAAATAAATCAGAGATGATTATACACAAAGGGAGTTCCGATTTTTTCGAACTCCCTTTTTTTGTTACATCTTCACGCCAACCGTTCCCAGCACTAACCTCATTCCTCTTGCCGCAATAAAACAACACGGAATGCCCACCACACAAACCAATGCCAATCGCATCAATGGAGAGACCAGCAAAAGTTCCATAACAAATATGCAACCTACCACAACAACAGGATGAATAAAATAAGCCGCATAACTATCAGTGGACAATTTCTGAACCAAAGGCATCGGTTTGTTCCAATGAGCTTTCCCGTATGCTAACAGAAAATAGCAAATACCCACACACATAACAGGTTCCCAAAGAGCATAAAATAAAGCCTGCAAATTCCATCCACCCGAGAATAAATCCATCTGTTCTGAAAAACTACCCATTACAATCAATAAAGAAGGAATGCCACAAAGAATTGCTGTAAGAAACCAAGGAAGTGCATTCTTCACACAGATTTTATCCAGCCAATGATTACGATGCGCCACAATTCCCAACAAATACATACCTATATATAAAGGAAAGAACCCCAGCTGCAATCCTAAAACTTCACTTCCTACAGGAACATAAAGCCGAATGAGGAATGCTGCGGCACCTGTCACTATCATAAATAGAAGAATACCCATTATTGCAGGATATTTCCAATTCAGTGCCAACCGCTTTGTACAAAAATGGCGATAAACAGCATAACTCAATTCAAAAATCAACAGTGTAAATACAAACCACATCGGTCCAAAACCCGGTCTACCCCATACACCGTATATCCAATATATTAATAGAGGATTAACTAGAAAACTATAAATCAAAAGAGGAATACCCAAACGGTTGAGACGATCGTATATAAAAGATTTCATTCCTTTACGATCAAAAGAAAAGGGCATCAAATAGGCAGAGATAAAAAAGAAAAGACTCATAAAATAGGATTGGTCAATGCCCATAGATGCTGAGAGCAATCCTTGAGTTAGGCCAGTAGTTGTTTCCTTCGATATGTAATACCATCCACCGGAAGCTCCGAAAGCAACCGCAGAATGATGATAAAACACCAGCATAGTCAGGAAAACCCGTAATAAGTCAAGATAATAAAAACGCGTCCGATTCATAGTATTTATATTTATGGTTAATTAAAATAGCTTGGAGATATTTTAAAGAATATCTCCAAGCCCCCAAAAAACTTAATAACAACTTGTTACCCTCGCATCAGCAATTCCGGGAATGTAAATCCTTGCATGGTATAGCAGATAAAGAAGATGGTAGCACTAACAATCCACAGAATAAGCAATGTCCACTTCAACCCGGAAACCATAGGTTGCCAATTGAACACCGGACGGAAGATTGCGAAGACAAGGCTAACCAGAGGAATACCCACTACGAGGATACCTGCAATATATAGTACGATGGCTGACAAAGGAGATGTAGGTAATACAAAATCAATAGCCGGGAACCAAGACATCAACGCTGCACCACCACCAATAGCAACTGCAATAGCGGCAAAGAGCAAAGCCACAAATACAATACCGAAAACAAACAGTACCGGACTGCAAATGATAGCCACAATAACCAGACAAATCTTCAGGAACCAACCGACAATCATTAATAATGTATCACCAGTCCTTTGCATAGAAGTACGAGGTTTATCAGACTTCATATAATCGTTTACATTATTGGTAACTCTCTCAAAACCATCAGTCACAGTCTTTCCTATGTTCTCTACCGTAACAGCTTCACCACGCATGTTCAACTTCTCAGCTGCTGTACGAGCTTCGGGAATCACTATCCAGCAAATGATATAGAGAGGAAGTAAAAACTTGAAACCAAAGATTGCACAAAGAACAAAAATCAAACGGAACCAAGTAGAATCCCAACCTAAATAAACACTAAGTCCCCCTATCACGCCACCCAGCATTTTATCGTCCGGATTGCGATACAAACGGCGACGGGTTGAAGTATAAGAAGAATTATTATCACCATTCCAGGAACCGGAACCATAACTTTCACCGGAGGCACCCTTCGTATTTCCGGAACCGGAAGCAGCATTCTCCTCAGTCCCTGTTTCCATCTCTTCAGGTTTCCCCATACGATTGATTACTTCTTCTACATCAGTTATAGTGATAACCTGAGAGCCAGCAGTCAGCTTCTCTAAAAAAAGTTCAGAGATGCGGAGTTCGATGTCATTTACAATCTCGTCAGCACCGGCTTGTCTTCTAAAGTGCAGTTTCAGATTGCATAGATAGTTATCCAAAAGGCGATAGGCGTCTTCATCAATGTGGAAAACAGTTCCGCCCAAATTTACTGTTAATGTCTTTTTCATTGCTATTTGTTTTTAAAATTTATACTGATACGAGGTTTTTAATATCCTGAATCTAATAGTTGGCTATATGATTCACTGTTTCATTCAACTCACGCCAAGAGACTTCCAACTCTCCAAGAAAAACTTCCCCTTTCGGAGTGAGCTTGTAATATTTACGTGGTGGTCCTTGTGTGGACTCTATCCATTCGTAACTTAATAGATCGTCATTCTTCAGACGAGTGAGCAGCGGGTAAAGCGTTCCTTCCACTACGATCAGCTTGGCTTCCTTTAGTTTCTGGATGATATCCGAAGCGTAGGCCGGTTCTTTGTGAAGCAGTAGCATGATGCAATACTCTAACATGCCCTTACGCATTTGCGACTTTACATTATTTACGTCCATCTCTTATTGGTTTACGATTCGACAATTTTCTATTTTACAGCAAAGATAGCAACTGATTGAAATAGAGCTTTTCTTTGTATGACACAAATATATGCATTATCTTAGTACTATGTAATACAAAGTACCTTATGTTTTATTTAATTAACATTATTCTCTATTCACACCTTATTAATAAAGCACCAAGGGAGAGAATAACATATAAGAGAAAAATGTATCTTTGCGGAAAAGATATAAATACAACGAACTATGTTAATTATCAGAAAAGCAACTACAGCCGATTGTGAGCTGATTCATAAACTTGCATGGCAGATATTTCCGGAAACTTACAAGGACATACTTTCACCGGAGCAAAACGATTACATGATGGAATGGATGTACTCCATAGAGAACATCCGCAAGCAAATGGAAGAAGAAGGACATGTATATTTCATTGGATACAAGAACAAAGAAGTGTGTGGTTATGTATCTGTGCAACAACAAGGTGAAGATCTATTTCACTTACAGAAAATATATGTACTCCCCTCCTTTCAAGGATCACATTGCGGTAGCTTCTTATTTCATGAAGCCGTCAAATACATCAAGGAAGTACATCCTGGTCCATGCCTAATGGAGTTGAATGTGAACCGTAACAATAAAGCGCTGAATTTCTATGAACGTATGGGAATGAAGAAATTGAGGGAAGGGGATTTTCCGATAGGAAACGGATATTATATGAATGACTTTATAATGGGGCTTGAGATTCAATGAAAGAATGAAAAAATTAAAGGCTGCGCAAGGTTCTCTTTTGAACTGCGCAGCCTTTAATTTTTAATTTCTAATTATTCCGTTACTCGTTCTAACCATTTTACCATGCCAAACATAACGCCCATTGACACAAGACAAATAACAAAGAACACAGTCCAGCACTGCCAGATAGGAATCTTATTATACATCATAGGACCAAGGAATAAGAAGAGATTTCCTATTGCTGTTGCACCCAACCACAAGCCTTGACACAAGCCCTGAATATGTTTGGGAGCTACCTTAGAAACAAATGAAAGCCCCAATGGTGAAATGAAAAGTTCAGCTACAGTCAAGAAGAAATAAACCACTATCAATACCCATGGTCCGGCTTTCAACCCAGCTTTGGCAGAATCCGCCATTGCCTTAAATTCAGTACCTGACGGGTAACCTTGCATTGCCGAATAAATGGTAAGGAATAAGAATGCAAGTCCTGCAATCCCCATACCGATGGCAATCTTCTTAGGAGTAGAGATTTGCTGACCACGACGAGCCAATGTACCAAAGAAGAGCATGATGAGCGGAGTAAGTACTATCACAAAGAACGGATTCACAGCTTGCCAAATTTCGGGTGCAATACTATCGGTTACTACGAAGTCGCGGGCAAAAAGTGAAAGCGACTGTCCGTTCTGGTGGAATGAGAACCAGAAGAAAATCACGATACCTAATACTGCAAACAGTGCATATAAACGTTGCTTTATCTCTTTTGCCATAGCTGCTTTCTCGGCAGGTGTATAAGTCACCGATTCCTGTTTTTCCTTCTTGCCCGGTGTAGGGAATACCTTCCGACAAGCAATGAAAATAAAGAGAGAAATAAGCATAGCTACTACCGAAGCTATGAATGAATAGTGGATACCTGTATTAAATACGTCAAGATATTGGGTACAGAAAACACTCAAATCACTTGTTACCGTACCTCCTACTTTGACAACCAGTTCATTCAGATTAGAGAGATTATCAGAAGCCATATTGCCACCTTCCTTAATATATTGATGGCACAATGCAGGCAGATCAGCATTATACATCATGCTATGAACCTTCAGCCACCATTCTCTAAGCAAGGGAGCAACAAAAGGCGCAATCAACCCACCAATATTGATAAATACATAGAATATCTGAAAGCCGGAATCACGACGGCTCTTAGCCAACTTCAAGGCTTCAGGTCCTTTTTTCTCAGCTTCTTTCTCAAGGTTGTCGTACATCTGGCCTACGATAGCCTGTAAGTTTCCTTTAAAAAGTCCGTTACCGAAAGCAATGAAAAACAAAGAGACACAAGTCAAAGGAAGCAACCAACCAATATTTTCAGCAGTGGACAGTACAGGAATAGATAGAATGACATAACCCAATGACATCACTATCAATCCTGACATGATTGTTCCTTTATAGTTTTGCGTCCTATCGGCAATAATACCGCCTACCAAACTCAGTACATAGATACCACAATAAAAGACTGAGTAGATAATGGAACTGGTTTCGTCACTCAGGCCGAATTTGGAGCAGAGGAACAGTACCAGTACGGCATTCATGATGTAGTAGCCGAACCTTTCGCCCATATTGGAGATAGCAGCTGCCAACAGACCTTTAGGATGATTCTTGAACATAGATATAAGTTTTTTAAATTAGTAATTAGATTGATTTTCGTTTATTAAATGCAAATATATACATTTTGCTGAAATAACCTGTAAAAAAGTGAAATTAGTCATGAAAAAGGATGCAAACTTCAGCATGAACCTCCTTAATTAAATCATTTGGATCAAGTTTAAGCTGCAGGCCACGCTGACCTGCACTTATGTAGATATAAGGATAATTGAGACAAGATTCATGAATGTATGTAGAAAAAGTTTTCTTCATGCCGATAGGAGTACATCCCCCACGAATATATCCCGTCAAAGGAAGTAATTCTTTCATCGGAATAAGATCACACTTCTTATTACCGGAAGCCTTAGCAGCCAACTTCAGGTCCACTTCATGTTCGCCAGGAATGACGCAAACAAAATGACCATTCTTGTCACCATGCAGTACAAGGGTTTTGAATACCTGCTCGATATTCTCCCCCAAGCTATCAGCCACATGAATAGCACTCAAATCATTTTCATCCACTTCATAGGGAATCAGTTCGTATGCAATTTTGGCTTTGTCCAAAAGCCTTGCTGCATTTGTTTTATTAATTTTCATAATTTATCCTTTCAATTCTTCTTTCAGGAATTTAGGAGTATATCCCTTCTTACTTTTAGCCACTTCTTCCGGTGTGCCGCAGCTGAGGAGTTGCCCCCCACCCTTACCACCATCAGGTCCCATATCGATGATATAATCAGCCATCTTGATAACATCCAGATTGTGCTCGATGACAATCACTGTGTTACCTTTGTCCACCAGTTTATTAAGTACATTCATCAGTACACGAATGTCCTCAAAGTGAAGTCCGGTAGTAGGCTCATCAAGGATATAAAGGGTTTTTCCTGTATCTCGCTTAGAAAGTTCCGTGGCCAATTTCACACGTTGGCTTTCACCACCGGAAAGTGTGGTGGAAGATTGCCCCAACTTTATATATCCCAGACCGACTTCCTGTATCACCTTAATCTTATTCAGAATCTGCGGCACATTTTCAAAGAACTCCACTGCACGGTTAATGGTCATATCCAGTACATCAGCAATAGATTTTCCCTTGAAGCGCACTTCCAATGTCTCACGATTATAGCGTTTGCCATGACAGACTTCACAGGGTACATATACATCGGGCAGGAAGTTCATTTCAATTGTTTTGTAACCATTTCCCTGGCATGCTTCACAACGTCCGCCACTCACATTAAAGGAGAAGCGCCCCGGCTTATAACCGCGTATCTTGGCTTCCGGTAATCCTACAAACAAATTACGAATATCAGAAAAAACTCCCGTATAAGTGGCCGGATTAGAACGCGGCGTACGTCCCAGCGGAGACTGATCCACATTTACAACCTTATCGATGTTTTCCAATCCTTCGATGGTATCGTATTCCAGGGGATCCTGAAGCGAGCGATAGAACTTCTGCGAAAGAATAGGTTGCAATGTTTCGTTGATAAGCGTAGATTTTCCACTACCGGATACACCGGTGACACAAATCAACTTACCAAGAGGAAATTCCACATCCACCCCTTTCAGGTTATTCCCCCGTGCACCACGTAGCCAAAGGCTATGTCCATTACCTTCACGACGTTTTTGGGGTATTTCTATCTCACGTTCACCATTAAGATATTGTGATGTCAGCGTATGTGTCTCTAACATTTCTTTCGGAGTTCCTGCAAAAACAACCTCACCACCCAAGCGTCCGGCTTTCGGGCCCATATCAATCACATAATCGGCAGCCATCATCATATCCTTATCATGCTCCACAACAATGACGGAGTTACCGATATCCCTCAGCTCCTTCAGAGAATGAATAAGCCGCTGATTATCCCGCTGATGCAAGCCAATACTAGGCTCATCAAGGATATAAAGTACATTCACCAATTGTGAACCGATTTGGGTAGCCAAACGAATACGCTGGCTCTCACCACCGGAAAGGGTTACAGAACCACGGTCAAGAGCAAGATAATCTAATCCGACATCCAACAGGAATTTCAAACGGGTGCGGATTTCTTTCAATATCTCGACAGCAATTTGTTTCTGTTTATTATCCAGATACTGATCGACATTCATCAGCCAGTCGTAAAGCTCATTGATATCCATACAAGACAGTTCATAGATATTCTTATCATGGATACGGAAATGAAGGGCTTCTTTATTCAATCTCGCTCCTTTACATTCAGGGCATACAGTAGTTTTAGCAAACTGTTCCGCCCACTTTTGTGCAGTGGCGGAAGCATCCTTTTCCTGTAACATCTGAATATACTTCACTACTCCCTCAAACGTTACAAAGTAATCGGAGGAAGTGCCGATAAGAGAGCTTTTAATCTTAATACGTTCATCCGAACCGTAGAGAATTTCATCAATGGCTTCATCCGGCAACTCCTTAACAGGAGTCTTCAAGGTAGCTTCATATTTTTCCAATAAAGCGGCAATCTGCCAGAAAATCATGCTATTCTTGTACTTACCTAATGGAATGACAGCTCCTTCGTATATAGAAAGTTCCCGATCCGGAATCACTTTTTCCACATCAATCTGATTCACAACTCCCAATCCCTTACATTTAGGGCAAGCACCTTGAGGAGAGTTGAATGAAAAATTGTGGGGTGCCGGCTCACGGTAGGACAACCCGGTAACAGGGCACATTAACCGCTTGCTATAATGACGTACATTTTCGGACTGTAAATCAAGTATCATCAACAACCCGTCACCTTGTTGCATTGCGGTAGCCACACTGTTTTTCAGACGCACGTCATCTTTATCCGTCACAACCAGCTTATCAATAACTACTTCTATATCATGATTCTTATAACGATCCAACTTCATGCCGGGTAATGCCTCCTTGATTTCACCGTCTACACGAACATAGAGATACCCCTTCTTACGCACCTGTTCGAACAGTTCCTTATAATGTCCCTTGCGAGTACGAACTAATGGAGCCAAAATATAAATTTTCTTGCCTTTATAATCATTCAGGATTAAATAAAGGATTTGCTCTTCAGTATATTTCACCATTCTCTCACCCGAAAGATAAGAATAGGCTATACCGGCACGTGCATAAAGCAAACGCAAATAATCATAAATTTCCGTTGTAGTGCCGACTGTAGAACGGGGATTCTTATTCGTCGTTTTTTGTTCAATAGAAATAACCGGACTTAATCCCGTAATTTTATCGACATCGGGACGTTCCAGATTTCCCAGGAAATTGCGGGCATACGCAGAAAATGTTTCGATATACCGACGCTGTCCTTCGGCAAAAATCGTGTCGAATGCCAACGACGACTTGCCGCTTCCGCTTAGTCCCGTAATAACGGTAAGACTGTTACGGGGAATTTCCGCATCGATATTTTTTAGATTGTGCACGCGCGCACCATATACATTGATGTATTCTGTTTCTTCTGTCATTTATCTTAATATATTAATATCACTTTTAATCTTGTAATTAACTCCATCTGCTCCCACCGCTTCTACCACTATAAAATAAACACCTTCAGGAACATTCTTTCCATGCGCAGTACCGTCCCATCCTGCATCAATATTCTGCAATCCCCAGCGGTAAAGTTCCTGTCCCCAGCGATTGAAAACATACGCATTGAAGCGAACCAGCGACTTGTGCTTTACACGAAACACATCATTCACTCCGTCGCCATTAGGCGAAAAAGCATTCGGCACTTTAAGCTCCGATTCAGTAATACGAATCATAAAAGTACCGGAGGTATTCGTTGCTTCTGTCTCAACATCCGTCATAGTCAAACGGACATAAAACATACCGGATTCCTGAAAACTATAAATAGTTTCAGCATCAAAGCGCGTCAGGAAAATATCATTGAAAGCTGCGTCGCGAGAGAAGTTCCATTCATAACGGAAGTTTGCAGTCTCATCCGATGGCTCCCCGGAGTCTTCATCTCTCCACATAAAACGAAATTCAAGAGGAGCGGCACCCGTATAGGTATCATCCGGAGAGATAGAAACGTTCTCTTCCGAAGCTGCTCCGTTTTCGGAAAGCAAAATAGCCACGGGAGACACTGCCAAGAGTCCTGTCCTTCCCCCGTCAGCCCACACCGGTAAATACCCGAGCAACAGTATCGCCACACAACCGATATATGAAAACAATCCGCATCGCATAATACCTGCAAAAATAACGGTTTCCCAGCGAATATCAGCGGATACATAAGATTTTTCAGTTTTAAAATGCACAATATTATTTCTTAACGCATTCCTTTCGTTAAATTTAGGCAAAATCCTTACCTTTGCAGCTACTTTGGGAAATTGTAAACGTAAACCAACGATATCGAATGAGAACGATTAACCGGATTTTCTGCTCCTTACTGCTCGCCGGTGCATGCAGTCTCGGAGCAATTGCACAAGAGAACCAGTCATATTTTCTGCATACCATTGAAAAAGGGCAAAGCCTTTATTCCATATCCAGTATGTACGGTGTCACACAGTCGGACATCGTGAAGTTGAATCCAGGAAGCGATGAAAAAATATTTGTAGGACGCACTTTACGCATTCCACGCACCGCTGCCAATACTCAGACAGAAACTTTCCATACTATAGCCCAAGGTGAAACCTTGTATAGGCTGACCGTTAAATATGGTATATCCGCCAAAGCTATTTGTGATGCCAACCCCGGACTGAGTGCTGAGAATTTTCGCATCGGACAGGTAATACGCATACCTTCCGTCAGCGAAGCAGGTATAATTACTACGGAAACCGTTAATGAGCCTGCAATTCCCTTAATTCAGGGACCTGTACAATCTCGTTGCCGGGATATGCACAAAGTTAAGCGGAAAGAAACTGTTTACAGTATCAGTCGTGAGTATGGTATTTCCGAAGCAGAACTGATAGCAGCCAATCCGGAATTGAAAGGTGAAAACAAAATAAAGAAAGGTACTTTCCTCTGTATTCCTTATCCTACTGCGCAAGTAGAGAAGCCTACCCAGCCACAGGTAGTGCCCAGTGACACCCAATTATTCAGTGAGAACAAGAAAACAACAGAACGTTTCAGTACGATTAAAGCTGCCTTGATTCTTCCTTTCCTGGATGTTTCCAAGAGCGAGGCTGCCCGTGTGATAGAATATTATGAAGGCTTCCTCATGGCAGTAGACAGTTTGAAACGCAGCGGAGTTTCCATTGATTTGTACGCTTATAATTCCGGTCCTGAAAATGCTTCTCTGAATCCGATCCTCTCCAAAAAGGAGATGAAGGATATGGATATTATTTTCGGTCCGTTATATCCACAACAAGTCAAGCCACTGGCTGATTTCGCCCAGAAAAATGATATTCGGCTCGTGGTACCATTCTCATCAAAAGATAACAGTGTATTCCGCAACCCTGCCATCTATCAGATTAACACTCCCCAGTCATATCTTTACTCAGAAGTATATGACCACTTCGTTCGCCAATTCCCGAATGCCAATGTCATCTTTATAGAGGCCAGTACAGGCACAAAAGATAAAGCCGAATTTATCAAAGGATTAAAGGATGAACTAAAGAATCGCTCTATCCCAATGAAATCCCTGAAAGAGGATGCAACGGTAGAATCCCTGAAAACAGTGTTACGCTCTGATCGGGAAAATATATTCATCCCTACATCGGGAAGCAATGTGACTCTGATAAAAATACTACCTCAACTCACCCTATTGGTTCGTGAGAATCCGGAAAGTAACATCCATCTGTTTGGTTATCCGGAATGGCAAACCTACACCAAGGATCACTTAGAAACCTTCTTTGAACTGGATACTTACTTCTATTCATCATTCTATACCAACAATTTGTTACCTGCGGCTATCAGCTTCACCAAGAACTACCGCAGATGGTATGGTAAAGAGATGGATGAGCGTTACCCCAAATATGGAATGTTAGGCTTTGATACCGGTTATTTCTTCCTGAAAGGCTTATCACGCTATGGTTCCGAGTTAGAGAAAAATATGCAACTCATGGATCTGGTGCCTATTCAAACCGGATTCAAGTTCCAACGCGTAAACAATTGGGGTGGCTTCATCAACAAGAAAGTATTCTTTGTACGCTTCACCAAAAATTATGAATTGGTGAAACTGGATTATGATTGATAACAGAAGGTTTTAAACTCAAAGACAATGAAGATAAAAAGCATTATAGGAGCCGTCCTGCTACTTACCGTATGGGCTTTGCCCGGCAGTGCACAGATAGGCGAACAACGCCATAACTTAGCAGTAGGTTTCAACGGCGGTATCAATATCAATAGCGTCAGCTTCTCTCCTACTGTCCGGCAAAAAAACCTGATGGGCATCAATGGCGGTCTGACAATGCGCTATATCTCTGAAAAGTACTTCAGTATGATTTGCGGTGCGCAAGTGGAATTAAATTTCTCACAACATGGCTGGAGCGAATTTGATGAAGATCACCCTGAACTGGAATATACGCGTACAATGAATTATGTGGAAATCCCGCTTCTGGCACATTTGGCTTTTGGTAAAGACCGTGGAGTACAATTTTTTATCCATGCAGGTCCACAAATAGGCTTCTTTATTAGCGATACCAGAAAGAAAAACGATGCGTGGGAAAATTTCACAACCCCGGAACAGCATGATAAGGATGTGGAAAATAAATTCGATTATGGTATTACGGGAGGGGCAGGACTGGAGCTACGTACTAAAGCCGGAAATTTCCTCGTGGAAGGAAGATATTATTATGCCTTATCCGACTTTTATAAGAGTACCAAGAAAGACTATTTCTCACGTTCGGCACATGGCACTATAGTGACTAAGATAACTTACCTGTTCGATCTCAAGAAATAATTCTAAGATATAAATAACAGAAAGCGCCCCGGAACTTTTATATAAAAGTCCCGGGGCGCTTTCTGTTATTTATATCTTTTATCTCAATCGGTCAGCTGCTTTCACCATTACCTCATCACGATAGATAGCACGGAAAGACAGATAATTTAAAATGACAGAAATAGCAGGAAGGCAAAGTGCCCAACCTAACTGGAAAGTCATTGCATCCAAATCATCTTTCAGCATAAACATAAATACAAAAAATGCTGCATAATACCCGATCAATAAAATACTATTAAATACCGTCATACGAACCTGCAGCATTCGGTTACGAAAGAGAAAGATAGTACAGAATGCCACGACTGTACTTAAGAATAAAATTCCGAATAAGCCCCACGTAGATTGAAAGGTATCTTCCGTCAGCGTCACACCCAACGGCTTAAAAATATATGCAGTCACTCCGTCTGAAGCAATAAACTGTCCTACAGGCAAACACATGGCAGCTATCAGCAAGCCTGTCACTATTAATAAATAAATAGATTGAATACGTTGTATCATTGTTCTTTTCCTTGATTAAAACAACAGAGGTGTGCCCAAGCAAACTTTACCTGAACACACCTCCGTAGTAATTTCATTTACTGTAATTTTTCTTTTTCCTTAGCCGGGTTACGATAGTAGATCTTACCTTCAACGTACTCCTGCGTTGCAATCAATGTCGGTTTCGGCAATTTCTCATAGTAGCGTGAAATTTCAATCTGCTCCCGATTCTCGAACACTTCTTCCAGATTGTCATTATAGGAAGCAAACTCTGCCAGTTTCTTAGAAAGATCATTCTTGATCTCTACACTGATCTGATTTGCACGCTTACCTATAATAGCTACGGTTTCATACACGTTACCGGTATCTGCACACAACTCCATCATGTCACGGGTAACCGTGGTGCCAGGAGCATTTGTCTTCTTATAATCCATAAATATCTAAATTAATATTATCCTATATCTGTTTGCTTATCCTCATTCAACATCTTCTCGGAATCCTTAAATATCTTCTCGGCTTCCTTCATATATTTACTTTCAGGAAACTCATTCTTGAAAGCATAATATTCATCCACCGTTTCACGATAGCGCTCTGCTCTCTTATCTTCCACACTATAAATGGCCATTTCATATTTGGCACGCAGAATAAGAATAGACAGATCTTCGCGAAGATTCGTATAAGGATAATCCTTCAAAGCATTTTGCGCAGTAATCACACAAGACTGATAGTTATTTCCCAAATAGTTACCCAAATTGTAATACATTCTAGCTGAGAGATACTCTTTCATTACCAACTTATCCTGCAATTTAAATATCATATCCTGAGCTTCATCTTTCTTTGAACTCTGTGGGAAGTATTCCATGAACATCTGCAACTGCTGAATAGCACTGTAAGTACCAGACTGGTCGAGACGAGGTTCCGGGGTATCCAGATACAATGCCTTACCTGCATGAAAACGTGCCAATTCTGCAAACGTACCACGGGGATATACATTATAATATTGGACAAAACTCTGAGCTGCCGTTTGGTAGTCTTTCTGGTTATAATAGCTCATACCCAGCATGTAGAGGGATTCCTCTGCTTTGTCTGTACCCTTGAGGATAGCAATTAACTCATTAAGCAACGTTGCTGCACGGTTGTACTGCCCTTTTGCGAAGTAGTTCTTTGCCGCCTCATACTTATATTCATAATCGGTGCTTTTTAACAGTTTATTGTACTCTCCACACGAGGAGAGCAATATTGCTGCAAGCAAAGTTATTAAGATATTCTTCTTCATTCTTAGCTTTTCAAATAATGTGCAAAGATAAAGGTTCGCATCGAATAAAGCAACGATACGAACCTTAATTTTTCAAAAACCAGACATTGACCGACAAACGCCCGTCTATTCACGACAAAACGGGATAATGAACGGTCGAAAATAACGGTCATTATAATTTATACAAATCACTTGCTGCAAGCAAGTCCACTTTCTTTTCAGTCAGCACACGGATGCAGTTCTCCATGTCATTGGGACGGATAATAACATTAGCAGTGTTACCATTAGCAAACGAATACATGTATTCGATGAAAACACCTTCATCGGACAAGAAGCGCAGGACTTTTGACAATGATCCCGGAATATTGGGACAACTAATGCCTACCACATCCGTCACATTCACTGCAAAATGATTATCTTTCAATGCTTTATATGCCTTATCCGGTTCAGATACAATGCCACGAAGAATACCAAAATCAGCATTCTCGGCAATACAGAGAGCGGAAAGATTGACACCTTCTTTCGCAAGCACTTCAGTCACTTCGGTCAGACGGCCAGACTTGTTTTCAAGGAAAATAGAAAGTTGTTTTGCTACCATGATCTTAATTATTAATGATGAATGATGAATGATGAATGATAAATTACGGACATCCCACAGGAAATTAATAATTTATAATTCATAATTTATAATTAATTAAAGTTTCCGATTATCAATCACCCGTTTAGCTTTACCAACACTGCGTTCAATGCTGCGAGGTTCTACTAGGCGTACATCTACTCCCAGCCCAAGCACGCTTTGCAGGCGAGCTGCTAATTTCTTCTTTAACGCCAGCATCTTGTTAATTTCATCCGAATAGTATTCCGGGCGTACTTCAACCTGCAACTCCATAGTATCAGTATTGTTCTTACGGTCTACAATCAGAAGGTAATGCGGCTCAAATTCCGGCATTTCAAGGATAACGGATTCTATCTGAGTCGGGAATACATTGACTCCACGAATGATAAGCATATCATCACTACGACCAAGGATGCGATCCATACGAACAAGCGTACGTCCACAAGTACATTTGTCATAATGCAGGGCGGTTAGGTCCTTGGTACGATAACGCAACAAAGGCATCCCTTCTTTAGTCAGATGCGTAAAAACCAGTTCACCCGTTTCAC
This sequence comes from Bacteroides intestinalis DSM 17393, assembly GCF_000172175.1. Classification (NCBI taxonomy): domain Bacteria; kingdom Pseudomonadati; phylum Bacteroidota; class Bacteroidia; order Bacteroidales; family Bacteroidaceae; genus Bacteroides; species Bacteroides intestinalis. The sequence continues at coordinate 402,421 of NZ_ABJL02000008.1, forward strand.
CCGGAGCCACAGGTTCCAATGTACTCGGATTGATGATTTCAGGAAAATAATGATCTTCATTAAGGTGAGTGCCATGCTGGCATTCACACTCATAGCCCACACCAGGACCTGCTATTTCACTCAGTCCATATATGTCATAGGCTTTTATACCTAATTTTTCTTCAATTTCATTACGCATGTTCTCTGTCCAGGGTTCTGCACCGAAAGCACCAATCTTCAACCTGAACTCTTCGCGTGGAAGACCGGAGTCTTTAATGGCATCCGCTAGATAAAGAGCATAAGAAGGAGTACAGCAAAGTACTGTAGAACCGAAATCATGCATTAAAGTAATCTGCTTCTCTGTGTTACCACTTGACATCGGAATAACAGAAGCACCTATGTTCTCCGCACCTGCATGTGCACCCAGACCACCGGTAAACAAGCCATATCCGTAAGCCACATGAAAAAAGTCGGAACTATCTGCACCATAAGCTGTAAATGCACGTGAAAGGCATTCTGTCCAGGAAGACAGGTCCTTACGGGTGTATCCCACTACAGTAGGTTTTCCTGTGGTACCGGACGAGGCATGGATACGTACGATCTGGCTCATAGGTACAGCACAAAGTCCGAAAGGATAATTATCGCGCAAGTCGTATTTTGTAGTAAAAGGAAGTTTTACGATGTCGTCTATACTGTTAATATCGTCCGGAGTAATTCCCAGTTCCTGCATTTTTTTACGGTAGAAAGGAGTGTTGTGATAAACATGCTCCACAATCTTTTTGAGGCGAATGCTCTGGATTTTGCGAAGGCTTTCACGATCCATACATTCGATGCTTTCATTCCAAATCATGTCTTTGTTGTATTACATTGATGGTTATTATTAATTCTTATTTCCTGCAAAGGAATAAAAAAATTTTGTTTATCTCAAGTATTTTCCCGAATATTGCCGTCCATAAGGAGAGAAAATGAATAAATTTGAATTAACATCCGCCTATAAGCCAACCGGAGATCAGCCGGAAGCTATTGCAGAGCTCACTGAGGGCGTACTTCAGGGGGTTCCTGCACAAACATTACTTGGTGTCACCGGTTCGGGAAAGACGTTCACCATAGCCAACGTGATTGCCAATATCAATAAACCAACGTTAATATTGAGCCATAACAAAACATTGGCAGCGCAACTTTACAGTGAGTTTAAAGCTTTCTTCCCCAATAATGCTGTAGAGTATTACGTTTCTTATTATGATTATTACCAACCCGAAGCTTATTTGCCGTCTTCGGATACCTATATAGAAAAAGACCTTGCCATCAATGATGAGATAGACAAACTGCGGCTTGCAGCCACCTCTTCCCTACTTTCAGGTCGGAAAGATGTAGTGGTAGTGTCTTCTGTATCTTGTATATACGGTATGGGAAATCCGTCGGATTTCTATGAGAATGTGATAGAAGTACAACAAGGAAAGGCATTCAGCCGGAATGTTTTCCTGCGTCGTCTGGTAGACAGCCTCTATGTACGCAATGATATTGATCTGAACCGCGGAAACTTCCGTGTGAAGGGAGATACAGTAGACATCTATCTGGCTTATGCAGATAATCTGCTACGCATTATTTTTTGGGGAGATGAAATAGATAGTATTGAAGAAGTCGATCCGATAAGCGGTGTAACTATCGCTCGTTTCGACACATACAAAATATATCCGGCCAACCTCTTCATGACTTCCAAAGAGGCCACCCTGCGAGCTATCCATGAGATAGAAGATGATCTGCATAAGCAGGTGCAATGGTTTGAAAGTGAAGGACGTCCCTTTGAAGCAAAGCGCCTCCAGGAACGGGTGACATACGATATGGAAATGATACGCGAATTAGGTCATTGCTCTGGTATTGAAAACTATTCGCGCTACTTTGACGGCCGTAGTGCCGGTAGCCGTCCCTATTGTTTATTGGACTTCTTTCCGGAAGACTTTCTGATCGTTATAGATGAAAGCCATGTGAGTGTACCTCAAATACGTGCCATGTATGGTGGTGATCGTGCCCGTAAAATCAACCTTGTAGAATATGGTTTCCGCCTTCCGGCTGCCATGGACAATCGTCCGTTGAAATTTGAGGAGTTTGAGGAGATGGCAAAACAAGTAATCTATGTAAGCGCCACACCTGCCGATTATGAATTGATTCAGTCGGAAGGCGTTGTTGTGGAACAGGTTATTCGCCCTACAGGCTTGCTGGATCCGATTATCGAAGTACGTCCCAGCCACAATCAAATAGACGACCTCATGGAGGAAATCCAGATTCGCATCGAAAAGAATGAACGTACGCTGGTTACTACGCTTACTAAGCGCATGGCAGAAGAATTAACGGAATTCCTGCTGAATAACAATGTGAAGTGTAACTATATCCATAGCGATGTAGATACATTGGAACGCGTAAAGATTATGAGCGATTTGCGTGAAGGGTTATACGATGTCCTTATTGGTGTCAATCTGTTGCGTGAAGGATTAGACCTGCCGGAAGTCTCACTCGTGGCAATTCTCGATGCAGACAAGGAAGGTTTCCTACGCTCACACCGCTCACTGACGCAGACTGCCGGACGTGCCGCCCGAAATGTAAACGGTATGGTTATCATGTATGCCGACCGTATCACAGAAAGCATGCAATTGACGATTGACGAAACCAACCGTCGCCGTGAAAAGCAACTAAAATATAATGAGGAATATGGTATCACTCCCCAACAAATCAAAAAGGCAAAGAACCTCAATGTATTTGCACCCAATACTGCACTGGAAAATGGCTTTACCGAAAAAGGGACAACCACTCCCCGTCCCTATGTCGAGCAAGAAAGTTCCGCCAGCATTGCTGCTGACCCTATTGTGCAATACATGTCCCGTCCGCAACTGGAAAAGAGTATCGAACGTACCAGAAAACTCATGCAGGAGGCTGCCAAGAAGCTCGACTTCATCGAAGCAGCACAATATCGGGACGAATTGCTGAAAATGGAGGATCTGTTGAAAGAGAAAACATAACACATCTGTGTTGCTTTCTCTCTTCCCTCCTATCCGAACCGTGCCAAATCCGTATTCGCTCCGTATCTATACGCTTGGACTTGGTACGGACTTGATACGGTGTTGGTACGGAGTTGGTAGGTAGAAGATAAAAGAGACTTTCATTTTCCTTAAAATAAATAGAATCAGAAGTCGTTTTGGCTAATAAGTGTTATAAAACATACTTTTTCTTTTGGATAATTTGCAAGTATTCCAAAAGTCCGTATCTTTGCAATGTGTTTTTCATAGTATTAGATTTAAGGTTAACAAAGGTTGGAGTACAGCGGTACTCCTTTTTTATGTCCATCCCCCTCAAGTGAGTCAAAATTAATAGATAGAATTGCCACAGACATACCCTATAATTCATGCTTTTTACGTATGTTTGTACCAAAGTTCAATTTCGCAAGTTTACATGGAATTATTAGTATATAAAGCTTCAGCCGGTTCTGGAAAGACATTCACCCTCGCTGTAGAGTACATCAAGCACTTGATACTCAACCCCAGAGCTTACCGGCAAATACTTGCCGTAACCTTCACCAATAAAGCTACGGCAGAGATGAAAGAGCGCATCCTGCAACAACTCTACGGAATCTGGGTAAGCGATCCGGCATCCGAACCCTACCTGAATCGTATCCGAGAAGACTTACAACGAAAAAATCTGTCTGAAGACGATATCCGTCTAGCAGCCGGAACCGCTTTACAGTACATGTTGCACGATTACAGTCGGTTCCGGGTGGAAACCATCGACTCTTTTTTCCAATCCGTGATGCGTAATCTGGCACGCGAACTGGAACTGAGCCCGAACCTCAATATCGAACTGAATAATACCGAAGTTCTGAGTGATGCTGTGGATAGCCTGATAGAGAAACTTACTCCATCCTCTCCCGTACTGGCCTGGCTACTGGACTATATCAACGAACGTATTGCCGATGATAAACGCTGGAATGTATCCAATGAAATCAAACGATTTGGCTGGAATATCTTCGATGAAGGTTATATAGAGCAAGGTGAAGGACTCCGCCAACAACTGAAAGCCCCCAATACTATCAAGCTATACCACAACGAACTGAAGGAAATGGAAACGGAAGCCTTGGAACAAATGAAAAGTTTCTACGACCAATTCATTGGCGAACTGGAAGCACATGCCCTCACACCGGAAGATCTGAAAGGTGGGGCACGAGGTATAGGCAGCTATTTTCGCAAACTGCGGGATGGGCGTTTATCAGATAAAGATACAGTAAATGCCACACTGAAGAACAGTCTGGATGATGCCAAAAACTGGGCTACCAAAACATCTGCGCAGAAGAACGAAATTATTCGGCTGGCCGAAACAAGCTTACTCCCGTTATTGCAAGATGCTGAAACTTTCAGACCAAGAAACAACAAGATCGTAAATAGTTGCCGACTGTCTCTGCAACACTTGAATAAATTACAGTTACTTGCCCATATCGACGAAGAAGTGCGTGAACTGAACCGGGAACATAACCGCTTCCTATTATCAGATACGAATGCACTGCTCCATAATCTGGTACGGGATGGGGATTCCTCCTTCGTATTCGAAAAAATCGGTGCCAATATACGAAACGTAATGATCGATGAGTTTCAGGACACCAGCCGGATGCAATGGGATAACTTCAAAATTCTACTACTTGAAGGTCTTTCACAAGGAGCAGACAGTTTGATCGTAGGAGATGTGAAACAATCTATCTATCGCTGGCGAAACGGCGACTGGGGGATATTGAACGCGCTGGGTACCAAAGATGCTTCTTTCCCTTTCCCGGTACGTGTAGAAACACTAAAGACCAACCGTCGAAGTGAAACGAATGTCATCCGCTTCAATAATAACTTATTCACCGCAGCCGTGGAATATCTGAATATGCTCCACCTGAAAGAACTGCAAGAAGACTGCTACCCCCTGCAACGGGCTTATGCAGATGTTGCCCAGGAATCGCCACGAACGGAAGCCAAAGGATACATCAAAGCCACCTTTCTGGAACCGGACGAAGAGCATGACTATACAGAACTCACCATTATCTCGTTAGGAGAAGAAGTGCAGCGGTTGCTGGAAGCAGGCGTGAAGCTAAACGATATCACCATTCTGGTACGCAAAAATAAAAATATTCCTCCCATTGCTGACTATTTTGACAAGACCATGCACCTGTCTGTCGTCTCGGACGAGGCATTCCGACTGGATGCTTCACAGGCCATCTGTATGTTGATAGATGCCTTACGCTACTTATCCAATCCGGAAGACAAGGTGGCGTGCGCATCGCTCATGATGAACTATGAATCAGGCATCAAGAAACAGGGAGGCGACTGGGACAGTTTGCTGACTGCAAGACCAGAAGATGTACTGCCCGAAGCATTCGTCACAGGTATGGAAACTCTCCGGTTAATGCCACTTTACGAATTGTTGGAAGAATTATTCAGCCTGTTTGAAATGAAGCGGATTGAAGAGCAGGATGCTTATCTTTTTTCCTTCTTCGATGCTGTCACTGAATACCTTCAAAATAATTCTTCGGACCTGGACGCATTTATCCGCTACTGGAACGAGACATTATGTAATAAGACTATCCCCAGTGGAGAAATGGACGGCATCCGTATCCTTTCCATTCATAAATCAAAAGGACTGGAATTTCATACCGTTCTCATTCCTTTCTGTGACTGGAAGCTCGAGAATGAAACTAATAATCAGTTGATATGGTGTTCGCCTACTGAAGCACCATTCAGTACACTCGACATCGTTCCGGTAAATTATTCCTCCACCATGGCGGAATCTGTATACCGGCAAAATTATCTGGATGAACGTCTGCAACTCTGGGTGGATAACCTGAACCTACTTTATGTGGCTTTCACCCGTGCCGGAAAGAATCTGATTTTCTGGTGCAAGAAAGGGCAAAAAGGTACCATGTCGGAATTATTGGCAAATGCTCTGCCACAAGTAGCCGCCCGTGAAGGTGATGAAAACTGGGATGAAGAAGAACCTTATGAAAGTGGAGAACTCTGTCCATCAAAGTACACAGAAACGGATGGCCATCTACCCGAAGCCCGTAAAGTTTCCGCCAACCGCCTTGCACAAAAGCCTGACAAACTCCCGGTACACATGGAAAGCATGAGGCATGATATAGAATTCCGACAGTCGAACCGTTCTGCGGACTTTATCCAGGGAGTTAATGAAGAAGAATCCGACAATCGCTTCATAAACCGGGGGCGGCTTTTACATACCCTTTTCTCAGCCATTGAAACAGAGGAAGATATTGATAACGCTATTGACCAACTTGTCTTTGAAGGTATTATCGGCAAACCCGAAACGGAAGAGTCAATCCGGGAACTGACCCATCATGCATTCTCGCTTCCCCAAGTTCAAGACTGGTATTCGGGGAACTGGCACCTGTTCAATGAATGTGATATCATCTGGCAGGAAAGAGGTGAACTACATACCCGCCGGCCCGACCGTGTAATGATGCGCGGCAATGAAATTGTCGTTATAGATTTCAAATTCGGAAAACAAAACAAAAAGTATAATAAGCAAGTGCAAGGATATATGCAATTGCTCACTCGCATGGGGTATCTGAAAGAAAACATAAAAGGATACCTTTGGTATGTGGAAGAAGATTTAATAGAAAAAGTATAGATACAACGGTAGTATGCAAACATTTCTCCAATTAGTAGCCCAAGACCTTTACCCAAAGATAGGAAACGATCTTTCAAGAGTAGCCATCGTTTTCCCCAATAAACGTGCCAGCCTGTTCTTTAACGAATATCTGGCAATGCAAAGCGACCGACCTATATGGTCGCCTGCCTATGTCAGTATCAGCGAACTGTTCCGGCAACTCTCCCCGTGGAAATCCGGAGACCCTATCCGGTTGGTATGCGAACTCTATAAAGTCTTCCGTGAAGAAACCCGCAGCGAAGAAACACTCGATGATTTCTACTTCTGGGGAGAATTACTTATCAGTGATTTTGACGATGTGGACAAAAATCTTGTAGATGCTGACCGGTTATTCTCTAACCTGCAGGATTTGAAAAATATAATGGACGATTACGACTTCCTTGACTCCGAGCAGGAAGAAGCTATTCGTCAGTTTTTCCAAAATTTCTCTATCGAGCGCCGGACACAGCTTAAGGAGAAATTCATTTCTCTATGGGATAAATTAGGCGACATCTATCACCATTATCGCCGTAATCTTGAAGAACTTGGCATTGCTTACGAAGGTATGATGTACCGCTATGTAATGGAGGAATTACAGCCGGATAAACTAAAGTATGAGCATTACGTTTTTGTTGGTTTCAACGTATTAAACAAAGTGGAAACCAAGTTCTTCGAACGCTTGCGCGAGGCCGGAAAAGCATTGTTTTATTGGGATTATGATGTCTTCTACACCCGCCTGCCCCGTGAAAATACACCTCCCTACACACACGAGGCGGGAGAATTCATTCTTCGTAATCTGAAAATATTCCCCAACGAATTGCCGGAAGCAGTTTTTGATACATTGCGAAAGCCTAAAAATGTACGTTTCATCTCTGCTCCGACTGAGAATGCACAAGCACGTTATCTACCGGAATGGATACGTTCCGTAACGAAAAGAGACCTACCGGAGACTCCTGTGAAAGAGAAAGAAAATGCAGTAGTTCTTTGTAATGAGGCACTTCTGCTACCTGTACTTCATTCCATCCCACATGAAGTAAAGAATGTAAATATAACTATGGGATTTCCTTTGGCACAAACACCCGTATACAGTTTCGTCAGTGCACTTATCGAATTGCAGACTACAGGTTATCGCAGAGATACAGGACGCTATCAATACGAAGCTGTACAGTCTGTACTGAAGCATCCCTATACACGTCAGCTCTCCACTTCTGCAGAAAGTTTAGAGAAACAATTAACAAGGGACAATCGATTCTTCCCTTTACCTTCCGAGCTAAAGCAAGATGTTTTTTTAGAACAAATGTTCACGCCTAAAACGGGTATTTCAGCCCTTTGTCAATACCTCACGGATATGTTACGCGAAGTTGCTGTCCTCTACCGGCAAGAACAAGAAACAGATGATATCTTCAACCAACTTTACCGGGAGTCTCTATTTAAAAGTTATACCCTCATCAATCGCCTGCTGAACCTGATTGACAATGGAGAGTTGAACATACAAATTGACACATTGAGACGTCTGCTCTGCCGATTACTTGCCACTTCAAACATTCCTTTCCATGGCGAGCCTGCTATTGGTATGCAGGTGATGGGAGTATTGGAAACACGTAATCTCGACTTTCGTAATCTTATTATGCTTTCGCTCAACGAAGGGCAGTTACCCAAAGCAGGTGGTGATTCTTCCTTTATTCCATACAATCTAAGGAAAGCTTTCGGCATGACTACTATCGAACATAAGAATGCCGTATATGCGTATTACTTCTACCGCCTGATACAACGTGCCGAAAATGTCACCTTATTATATAATACTGCTTCGGAAGGATTGAATCGCGGAGAAATGTCTCGTTTCATGTTGCAGTTCCTTGTCGAATCTCCGCACACTATCTCACGAGAATACCTTGAAGCCGGACAATCTCCTCAAAGTGGTAGAGAAATTCGCGTTGAGAAGACACCGGAAATCATAACAAGAATGCACGAAAGGTATGATGTGAACCGTCATCCGCGATCCTTATTTTCACCTTCAGCACTTAATACTTACCTGGATTGCAGATTAAAATTTTATTACCGTTATGTAGCCGGTTTAAAGGCTCCCGATGAAGTAAGCGCTGAAATAGACTCTGCTCTGTTTGGTACAATCTTCCACCGTGCAGCCGAATTAGTCTATAAAGATTTGACTGCAAACGGAAAAGAAATACGGAAAGAAGATTTGGATCAAGTGTTGCGCAATGACATAAAATTACAGAATTATGTAGATATCGCTTTCAAAGAGGAATTCTTCCATGTAGCCCTCACCGAAAAGCCGGAATATAACGGTACGCAGCTTATCAATGCAAAAGTAATCACATCTTATCTCCGCCAACTACTGCGCAACGATCTGCAATATGCACCTTTCTTTATGGAAGGTATGGAAAAGAAGGTAACGGAAATTATAGAAATCGAAACTTCGCAAGGAAAGTTAGCATTGAACATCGGTGGTACCATTGACCGTATAGATAGCAAAGATGACACTTTACGTATAGTAGACTATAAAACAGGAGGTAGTCCAAAGACACCCGAAAACATCAAGCAGCTATTCACACCTGCCGACGGACGTCCGAATTACATTTTTCAGACTTTCTTGTATGCTTCTATTATGTGCCGCAAGCAGTCATTGAAGGTAGCCCCTTCCCTACTTTATATTCATCGCGCAGCGTCAGAGACATATTCCCCTGTTATTGAAATGGGAGAAGCACGCCAGCCCAAGATACCAGTCAATAACTTTGCTTTCTATGAAGATGAATTTCGTGAACGTCTGCAAACTCTTTTGCAAGAAATATACAATCCGGAAGAAGCTTTCACCCAAACTGAAGATACCAAGAAATGTGAGTTCTGTGATTTCAGAGAGCTATGCAGGCGATAAAAAAAACAGACCGTCTGTTTGCATGAAACAGACGGTCTGTCTTTAAACAATATTTACTTTTTCAACGGGAGTGAGAAGCTGAATATAGAACCTTCACCTTTTTTGGAAGTAAACCACAACTTACCACCATTCTTCACTACAAAGTCCTGACACAAGAGTAATCCCAAACCGGAACCTTCTTCATTGTTTGTACCGAAGGTACTGAAGTGTGTATCTGTATGCAGCAGTTTCTTTTGTCCTTCTTCGTCAATACCACAACCGTGATCTTGCACACTGACTACCGCCGTACCATCTTTTTCCTCCAGTTTTACCAACACTTCAGAATTTTCGTTGCTGAACTTAATAGCATTGCTTATCAAGTTGCGTACCACGGTTTTCAACATATCTATATCTGCGGATACAGCCAATTTCTCCGGTTTCTCTTCACGGATAGTAATCTTTTTCAGACCAGCTACCATATTAAAGATATCTATCACTCCATCCACAACTTCTACCACATCAATATCCTGATATACTACATTCAACTTGCCAATCTGGCTCTTCGTCCACTTCAGCAAGTTATCCAGCAGTGAGAATACATCTTCTGTCGTCTGATTTGCCATTGTCAACAGCTCATACATCTCATCACCAATCTTTTCAGCTGGTAGATTCAGTATCAGCATGTTCAGCACCATCTTGATAGAACCCATAGGAGAACGCAAATCATGAGCAATCACCGAATAAAGTTTATCACGTCCGGCAATAGTACGTTGCAGTTCTTCGGTCTTATTCAAAATAATGCGTTTGGCAGCTACCAGCGAAATCTGGTGGGTTACACGAATAATCAGCTCTTCCTTATTGAAAGGTTTGGAGATAAAGTCATTCGCTCCCACCTGGAAACCTTTTACAATGTCCGTCGTGCTGTTTAGCGCAGTCAGGAAGATGATAGGAATATCTGCGGTCTTAGGGTTTGCTTTCAAATGCTGTGCCACCTCAAAACCACTCATATCCGGCATCATCACGTCCAGCAACACCAAATCCGGGTTTTCCTTATCTACCTGCTCTAATGCTTGCCGACCGTTACTTGCCGTAGCGATAGCAAATTTTTCATTTGTTAAGAGTACTTTCAACAACAAAACGTTGGACATCACATCGTCAACGATGAGAATCTTGTACTCAGAAGGATTTATTTCCATATTCATCTTATACTATATTGTTTTCCCGTTTATCTATTAATTTCTATAACGATATTCCTTAAAATACTCCACTATCTTCTGCAAGCCATCTTCCAATTCAATTGTTGGCTGCCAGTTCAATTTCTCTTTTGCCAGCGTAATATCCGGTTGGCGCTGTTTCGGATCATCATGCGGAAGCGGCTTAAATACCAACTTCGATTTAGATCCTGTCAATTGGATGACTTTTTCAGCTAGTTCAAGAATGGAAAATTCATTCGGATTTCCAAGGTTTACCGGGCCAATAAATTCATCCTCTGTATTCATCATTCGCACCATTCCTTCTATCAAGTCATCAATATACTGAAAGCTTCGAGTCTGATCCCCTGTCCCATAGATTGTTATATCATGGTTTTGCAGTGCCTGAACAACAAAATTAGAAACGACTCTACCATCATTCGGCAACATCCGCGGACCATACGTGTTAAAGATACGAATTATTTTAATACGAATATTGTTTTGACGATGATAATCCATAAACAAAGTCTCAGAACAACGTTTTCCTTCATCATAACAAGATCTGATGCCAATCGGATTCACATTTCCCCAATAACTTTCTACCTGAGGATGTACTACTGGATCACCATATACTTCACTTGTTGACGCTTGTAAAATCTTAGCATTCGTCTTCTTCGCCAACCCCAACATATTAATAGCTCCCAGTACGGAAGTCTTAATCGTTTTGATCGCATCATATTGGTAATGTATTGGTGATGCCGGACAAGCCAAGTTATAAATCTCATCAAGGCCTTCAATGAGATAGGGAAATTCTACATCATGATTCACAAATTCAAAATGAGAATTGTTCTTCAGATGCTCTATATTCGTTTCTACACCGGTAAATAAGTTATCCAAGCATATGACATGATGCCCTTCATTTATTAACCTTGTGCATAAGTGCGACCCTATAAACCCGGCACCTCCGCTAACCAATATTTTTTTCATGTAAGAATTTTATAATGCCCGAAGACACATGTAACCTGTTCGTTTGTTTATGTTGGCAAAAGTAGGAGATTTGGTTAACTTATGCAAGTTTGTAACCGGATATTTCACTTGTTAAGGATAACAAAAGAACATAATAGAAACAAAAATGCCCAAAATGGGCATTTTATTCTTCGGGAACCGGTGTTTCAACCGGGTTCGGAATACTAAAACTCTTGTCCGAAAACAAATCCGCCAAACCGGAAATCTGCTTCAAACGGAGTAATTCATCCCGATCCATGCCAATATTTTTCATAATCCATTGATCGGACATGCCTGCTTTATCCAACTCAGCCACAATGTGACACATCAACTCTATATTATGTGAGCCACGCGCACGATTATGCCGAATGGTAGACGCCATGCGGTTAGAAAGTTCTTTATCAATCACCACTACAGGCAGCAAACCATTTTCCCGTTGATAAATACGTTTAGAACTTCTCAACACGCTATAACGATGATATCCATCAACCAATATATAACGGTCAGTTTCATTATCGTAGTAACATACACAAGGCATCGTAAAACCATCTTCCCAAATAGAAAGTTCCAATAGTTTCATTTCAGGAGGCGCCACGATGTTGGGATTATAATCATTCGCCACTATTTTTTCCAACGGTACAGCTTTCACAGCATATACCGGACTTTGATCTACACTCATAACATCATATTTTTGAATTGTTCCATTATTTTATCTCGTTTGTATGCTTCTTCTTTGTTTAAGGCAAACCCCATATACTTGCAGGCATGATCGTTTTTCAGGATACAGACACACATTCTCTTATAAGTTGGAATCTCACGAAACTCAGAAATTTCAATATCGTCCAGATAGTCCATCTTCACAGGTTTCTTATGTGTCTTGTAATTAGTAGTATTCACTACTTCCAGCGACACACCGGCATCCCTAAGCTTTTGAATGGTCTCTTCACTAAGGCATCCGCCTTTCGTACGCCAGAATTCAATACTAACGGTCAATTTCTTCAAGTAATTACGCCGGGTACTCTCAGGCAATGTAGAAAGCAGGAACTGCATAAATTCTTTCCAGGTATACCCCTTCGGCAAGCGAACGGTTTGCCATCCCATAGCATGTGTTCCGCCATAAATTCCAGTAAAGTTCACCCCGTTCACACGGCCCACCATCTTACCCCAGGTAGTAGGGTCAATTACTTTATAAAGCCGAAGACTTTCCTGAGCTTCACATAGAAATGGACTTGCTACACGTTGACGTTCAATGTTAACGCCAGCTTTATAATATAAATCATATAAATGATTATAATCCCATCCGAATTTTCCATTAGCCACCCAGATATCCGTCGTTTTCCAATCGAATATAGGATATGCATTGAAAATATCGTTTCCTATCTTAGAAGTCCAACGATAATTATGATACATTTGATATTTCCGCGCAAGATGAATACTGCGCCAGCGATTGAAGCTCTCCTGTGTACGAATACCGATTAGAAAACAAGAACGAACCGCATCTCTTTTTTCATGCAACCACTTGGCAAAGTGCATTTGGAATTCATAGTCCCACATTGCATCGGTATAAAAGGGAAAGCTCTTTACGTCCATACTTCCCTTTGGCATCTGCCGCACCCATATTTCTTCCATCTCCGGATCCCAGGGACGCCAGTAATTCTGATACATAGAGGTACAAGTAGTGACTTTAAAAGGCACACACACTCGATAGACTTCCAAAATATCCTTGTTTGCCTCCAGAATACGGTCTACATAATCAATTGTCATGCTATACTGGATTTCATAATCCATATGGTAAACACAAAGTTTCCGCTTGAGATTATTGCGCCGGATATAGTCAATACACAAGTTCAGTAATACACCACTATCTTTCCCTCCGGAAAAAGACACGCAGATGTTATCGAACTCCTTAAATATAATATGTAGCCGTTCTTGTGCTAATTCATATACATTCTTCTGAGCCTCCCCCATTTTTAATTCTCCTTATTCATTTTCACATAGCGCTTCCACTCTTTCTCTACTGAAAAGCCTAATTCCTTAAATATCTCCTGATGCTCTACAAATGTAACTGAACTCAAATATTTATCTTTATCCATTTTGGCTATGACCTTTTCTAAAAGAGCTTTTAATACTTCTGCATTATTATTCCTTATATAATAGTTATTAATAACTGCTTCCCGCTTTTTATATTCCAGCGGTATAAAACCTACAACTTCTTTTCCATCCACTGCAACAAACCACACAAAACTTTCCGACGTACGGAAAGGATAATTATAGTTCTGTTTTAAGACTTCCGGATTCATTACTAAAGGAGCTACAAGTTGATACAACCGTTTCTCCGTACCTTGCAATTCTATTATTTGCGTCATAGCTATCTGTTATTTATTATGGTTTGAGTTTAATTCCCACATAAAATAGTGCAGACAAAATTAAATAAAAAAAGAATAGAGACAATAAAGAATCAAGAAAATTAATAAAATTATATTTATTAAACACATTATCTTAAACTACAGTATATTTCTATAAAATTACTTATTGGGGTTGCATATCAAGGTAGTTACCGCAAACTGATGTACTATTCGGCACCGCAATATATCAACAATAGAAAATCAAAACGGGTTGACAAGGGAACTCACATTCTGACACTTTGCATTTTTAATCTATTGAGAATCCCATATTCCCGGGTTGATACCCACAAAGATGAAAATACGCCAATAAAAAATGGCAAGAAGCAGATTTTGAGATAAATATCGAAATCATGACATTTTTTTTTAGAATGAAATATCCCCTGAAAAGTGCACAAACAAGCATATAATCCGGATGCCGTAACCCTTTTACCTATAAGTAGTAACCTTTTTACCTGTAAGTAGTAACCCTTTTACTTGTAAGTAGTAACCCTTTTACCCATAAACAATAACCTTTTTTGCATAAATCCCCTGAAATCCGGAAAAATATGCAGAAAATGCGCATTATTATTATTCGTCTATCCAAAAAATACGCCGGAATGCGATTATTTTTGAAGTAACAAGTCAGGAAAATAAAGAATACTGTGACAGAATGACACAAATTTCTTTCCTATGGTAACACTTTCTAAAGACTATAAATTATCAGATTTCCTCTAATGCATAATATTGATAATCACGGAGAACTGTTTGAAGAAACTGCTCTTGATTACCATCACGGGGAGTTATGGTAAGAAGTTCCTGGACTTTCTTTGCCAATTGTGCAATGCGGTGCACACGATCCTTCTTACCGTCCTGCAATGTCCGGGTAATAACATTTATTTGCTCCAGCGACAAATCGGCTGCTTGTGGATAAGTGGGACGATAATCTTTCGTCAGATAATCAAACTCATCAAGGCTGACATGGATCTTGCGATAGTTCTGTTCTTTGATAACCATGGTCCCGGCTGCAAGATCCCCCATCCGCTGACTGTTCTTCGTTAATAGTACCACCAATAGTCCGAAACCACCGGTAAGCAGACTATCAATCGGAAAAAGAAGCCAACGAAGCAAATAAGAACTAATGCCGGGCGTAGAACCGTCTGCCTTCACTACACGAATGTTCATCAGATTTTTCCCGAAACTTCGTCCATGATTGAACATTTCACATAGAAACGAATAGCCTAATACCGGCAGATAGACTACAATCATAATAAGAATCATTATAAAATCCGATGAGATTCGGAGTGTAGAAAGCAGGGTAGCCGTTGCATATACATAGAAGCCTATCAGAATAAAATCGATCACCAACGCAATGAGTCGCTCACCAATACTCGCAGGTGTTTGGCTGATACGAACAAATTGCCCGGTAATAATTGTAGTTTCTGCCATTTCTGATTAAACATTTTTTGTATATCGTTGCAAATATATCATTATTCTCTTACTTTTGTTATTGATTTCAGACAAAACTTATTTGAAACCTTTGGAAAAGCATGAAAGAAGTAACGTTTATCCGTCGGAATATCGATAAATGGAAAGAAGCCGAGAAGGTAGTGGAGCAAGCAACAAACTTGTCTCCCGACCGGCTTGCCGATGTATATACGGACCTCACTGCCGATCTGGCGTTTGCACAAACGCACTTTCCTACTTCACGTATTTCCATTTACCTGAACAACCTTGCTTCTGCACTACATAACAAGATTTACCAGAACAAACGTGAGAAATGGACGAGGATCATCACCTTTTGGACACAAGAAATCCCACAGATCATGTATGATGCCCGTCGGGAACTATTGGTTTCATTGATCATTTTTACCGTCAGCGTGCTGATTGGGGCAGTTTCTGCTGCGGGTGATCTCGATTTCGTCCGTTTGATTCTGGGGAACGGCTATGTGGACATGACCTTAGATAACATAGCCAACGGTGAGCCAATGGCAGTGTATAACGGCTCTTCCGAAGTTCCTATGTTCCTGGGAATCACACTAAATAATATTATGGTTTCTTTCTATTGCTTTGCCATGGGAATCCTAACAAGCTTTGGTACAGGATATATGCTTTTCAATAATGGAGTTATGATCGGCGCATTCCAGATGTTCTTTTTCCAGCATGACTTACTTTGGGAATCCATGCTTGCCATATGGCTGCATGGGACACTTGAAATCTGGTCTATTATTGTTGCCGGAGCTGCCGGACTGGCTTTGGGCAATGGATGGCTTTTCCCCGGAACATATTCAAGACTGGAATCGTTCAAAAGAGGAGCCAAAAGAGGAGTGAAAATAGTTGTAGGTACAATCCCCATATTCATAATGGCAGGATTTATCGAAAGTTTCATCACGCGCCATACCGAATTACCGAATATACTGAGACTCAGCCTGATCCTCATTTCTCTTGCATTTATTATATTCTACTATATTTATTTACCTAATAAGAAACGACATGGAATCACAAAAGCCTAAAATTGCAATGTATGTGAAACGCTCTTTCGGAGAGAAGTTAAATGCATCTTTTGATTTTATAAGGGAGAACTGGAAGCTGATGCTAAAGTTTACCACATATCTGCTTTTACCACTCTGTCTCATCCAAGCCCTAAGTCTAAATGGTATGATGAAAGGGATGGAAAGTATAGTGGAGGGCATGGATATTTCTTCCGATACGGCTCTCCTTATCTCATTCCTCTCATACTATGGCTTGTTTGCACTTCTTCTCATAATAGGAATTGTATTGCAAGCTTCGCTGATATATGCAATGATCCGAACCTATAATGAACGCGAAGAGCGCCTGCAAGGTATTACCTTGAAAATGCTGACACCTTTGTTGTTCCATAACATCAGAAGATTATTCATCATTGTACTTTTCGGATTACTATTAACAGTATGTGTTAGTTTTATATTAGGCGCTTTAAGCGTCATGTTCTTCCCTATCACGTTTTTATTTGCTCTCATTGCAATAGTTTTTGCCGTGCCACTTGCCCTCTGGGCACCTATCTACTTATTCGAAAATATTTCCATAATGGAAGCATTTAAGAAAACTTTCCGTCTGGGCTTTGCTACCTGGGGAGGTGTCTTCCTTATTTCTTTAGTCATGGGAATCATAGCCGGCATACTACAGGGAGTCACCTTGGTGCCCTGGTATGCAGCTACAATTGTAAAAATACTCTTCACTATGAGTGACGTAGGAAGTGAAGCAACCGTATCAGTAGGATATAGTTTCATGCTCTATCTACTGGCAGTAGTGCAAGCATTCGGTGCTTATCTAGCAATGATTTTCACATTTGTGGGATTAGCCTATCAATACGGGCATGCATCCGAAAAGATGGATAGTGTAACGATAGAAAGTGACATTGATAACTTTGACAAACTCTAAATCAATCTAAATGACTCTTTCTCCGACTGATACATTGGTTTGTGATACTACGCAACTTGCTGTGTGGCAATCTGACGCAGACTACAACTACAACCGTGAGTTGATAGCCCCCGAAGTGAATATATTCGAATGGCTCAACAGGTGGTTCGGAGAAATATTGCAGAGTATATTTGGCAGTCAGTTTGCTGAAGATTATTCAAAAACGATTCTGATAAGTGTTGCTGTCCTCATGCTGTTACTGATCGGCTGGTTCATTTATAAAAAAAATCCGGCAATATTCATACGTTCCCGCAAGAATGCTTTACCTTACAGTGTGGGGGAAGATACCATTTATGGAGTTGATTTTGCCCTAAAAATAGCCTCTTCCCTTTCCCGCCACGATTACAGGGAAGCAATCCGACTGCTATATTTGCAAACATTGAAGCAACTCAGTGACGAAAAACGTATTGACTGGCAACTCTATAAAACGCCTACACAATATATTTATGAAGTACGGATGCCTGCATTTCAGAGGTTAACCCATCACTTTTTGCGAGTGCGCTATGGAAACTTTGAAGCAACGGAAGAATTATTCCAGACCATGCTATCCTTACAGGGAGAAGTCAAGAAAGGAGGCATTGTATGAAAGGAAATCACTTGTTTATCATCTGTATTGCCATCTTTTTACTCTTAATGTTCGCGATAGAATGTAGATTACCCAAAAAGTTTGTATGGGCTCCTAGTTTCAGCCACTACGATAAACAACCTTTCGGATGTGCCGTTTTCGACAGTTTGCTATCTACGTCGTTACCAAAGGGGTATTCTTTATCTCGAAAAACCTTTTATGAACTGGAACAGGAAGACACAATCTCTCGTAGAGGCATATTAGTAGCCACTAATAACCTGTCTCTGACAGATGTGGATGTAGAAGCAATACTAAAGATAGCAAAACGGGGAAATAAGATTATGCTGGTGAGTAACTCTTTCAACAGAAATTTAGAAGATACATTGGATTTTAATAGCAGTTATTCCTACTTTAGCCCGGCATTATTAAAGAAATATGCAGCTGCATCATTGGAGAAAGATACTCTCTTCTGGATAGGAGATTCTGCCGCATATCCCCGGCAATCCTTCTATTTCTATCCTCAATTGTGTTCTTCTTACCTCATGCCCGATTCGCTTCCGGCTAAGGTACTGGCAGAAAAGGGTATTCCAAGTGTCCCAATAGCCTTATCCTATCCATGGGGAAAAGGTGAAATAATCCTGGTCTCTACTCCCCTGCTCTTTACTAATTATGGAGTATTAGATGGAAAAAATGCGACTTACATTTTCCGCCTATTATCCCAAATGGGAGATTTACCCATTGTCCGCACCGAAGGTTACATGAAGCAAACGGCCCAAATACAGATGTCCCCTTTCCGGTATTTCCTTTCTCAAAGACCGCTGAGATGGGCTTTGTATTTGACGATGTTCACCATTATCCTCTTCATGGTATTCACCGCCCGAAGGAGGCAACGGGTAATTCCTATCATCTACCAACCGGAAAACAAATCGCTGGAATTTACCGAACTGATAGGAACTCTTTATTTTCAAAAGAAAGATCATGCCGACTTGGTGCATAAAAAGTATATCTACTTTGCAGAAGAATTGAGAAGAGAAATTCAGGTAAATATAGAGGAAGTAGCAAATGACGAACACTCTTTCAGCAGAATAGCCCAAAAGACCGGTATGAATACAGAAGAGATCAGTGAGCTTATCCGTTCCATCAGACCAGTGATTTATGGAGGGTGCACTATTTCTGTAGAGCAGATGAAGTATTTTATTGATAAGATGAATGAAATAATAGATCATATATAAAGAAGAAATTTATGGAAGAGAATATTGAAAGACGAGTAGATTTGACTCTCTTTTCCGAGAAGATACAAGAGTTGAAAGACCAGATTGCATCTGTCATCGTAGGTCAGGAGCAAATGGTGGACTTGGTATTGACTGCCATTTTAGCAAATGGGCATGTCTTGATAGAAGGTGTGCCGGGAGTAGCAAAAACACTGCTGGCCCGTCTGGTTGCCCGCCTGATTGATGCGGATTTCAGCCGTATTCAGTTTACTCCAGACCTAATGCCAAGCGATGTACTGGGTACAACTGTATTTAATATGAAAACCAATGATTTTGATTTCCATCGGGGCCCCATCTTTGCCGACATCGTATTGGTGGATGAAATCAATCGTGCTCCGGCCAAGACACAGGCTGCCCTGTTCGAAGTAATGGAAGAGCGTCAGGTCAGTATTGACGGAATGACTTATCCTATGGGAGAGCTTTATACAATTCTGGCTACTCAAAATCCTGTAGAGCAAGAAGGTACTTATAAACTACCCGAGGCGCAACTCGACCGTTTCCTGATGAAAATAACAATGGACTACCCAACTCTGGATGAAGAAATAAACATCCTGAAACACCATCATACAAATGCCACATTCGTAAAACTGGAGGACATCGATTCTACCATTACCAAAGAAGAGTTCTTATCTCTCCGCAAGCTGATGAACCAGGTATTTATTGATCATACATTGCTTCAATACATTGCCATGATTGTACAGCAGACGCGCACCAGCAAAGCCGTATATCTGGGAGCTTCTCCACGTGCATCTGTCGCTATGTTGCAGACCTCTAAAGCATACGCTCTATTGCAGGGACGTGATTTCATAACACCGGAAGATATAAAATTTGTTGCTCCATACGTACTCCAGCACCGCCTGATTCTGACTGCGGAGGCCGAAATGGAAGGATATTCACCGGTGAAAGTAACCCAACGCCTGATTGATAAGGTAGAAGTACCGAAATGATTTTAAACCGACGCTTTTATATTGCCCTCAGCCTGATTATCCTGTTACTGGGTAGCGGGTATACTTTTGCTCCGCTCTTTGTTCTCGGGCAATGGATGCTTTTTATCATGCTCCTGGCTGTATTAGCGGAAGGATACATGCTTTATCGCATCCATGGTATACAGGCATTTCGCCAATGTTCATCACGTTTTTCCAACGGAGATGAAAATACGGTGAACATTCGGGTGGAGAGCAGTTATCCATATGCAGTATCCGTGGAAGTCATTGATGAAATACCTTTTATATTCCAGCAGCGAAATATAAATTTCCAGATAAAGCTCCAAGCAAATGAAGGTAAAACAATCAGCTACCAATTACGACCCACCCATCGGGGAATCTACAATTTTGGACGGATTCGTGTATTTGTACAAGGCCGGATGGGATTACTTTCGCGCCGCTATACCTGTGGTGATAGCCAAGATGTCAAAGTCTATCCATCCTACCTGATGTTACATCGTTATGAATTGCTGGCAATAAGTGATAATCTTACGGAATTGGGTATAAAACGTATACGTCGCGTAGGACATCACACTGAGTTTGAGCAGATAAAGGAATATGTAAAAGGCGATGATTATCGCACTATAAACTGGAAAGCAAGTGCCCGCAAGCACGAACTTATGGTAAATGTGTATCAAGACGAACGTTCCCAGCAAATTTATAGTGTGATAGACAAGGGACGAGTTATGCAACAGGCTTTTCGTGGAATGACTTTACTTGACTATGCGGTAAATGCCTCATTAGTTCTTTCGTACGTTGCCATGCAGAAAGAAGACAAAGCCGGACTCATAACCTTTGATGAACATTTCGATACCTTCGTACCAGCATCAAGCCGTCCCGGACATATGCAGACATTGCTTGAAAATCTCTATAATCAGGAAACTACTTTCAGTGAAACGGACTTTTCTTCCTTATGCGTACATCTGAACAAGCATGTCAATAAACGTAGCCTTTTGGTTTTATACACCAACTTCTCCAGTATGGGAAGCATGAACAGGCAATTAGCATACCTGCAACAACTGAATCGACAACACCGCCTACTGGTAGTATTCTTCGAAGATGCTGACCTAAAAGCCTATATTGCTACTCCTGCCTCAGATACGGAAGGATACTATCGCCATGTCATTGCCGAAAAATTTGCCTTTGAAAAACGATTAATTGTCTCTACCCTAAAACAGCATGGCATTTATTCTCTATTGACCACGCCCGGAAATCTCTCTATTGATGTAATTAATAAATATCTGGAGATAAAATCGAGACAGTTACTCTAATCAACCTCCGGTAATAGGCAGGCAAATAATTATAAGACATTTACCTTATATTCTGAATTATAATATTCTACTGCCATCTGATATTCAGCAATGTTCTTCTCTTTAGCCAATAAACTCAATTTCGCCTTATCAGCAGAAGATATGTTACTGCCATAATAAATAGCTGTAGGCTTCATTATAACTTTGACAGATTCATTTTCATAAGAATCCGGACAAATCAATCGCCATTCATTTTCATATCCCCAGCATTTGGCTTTATTCAAAAACACTTTCAAATAAATAAAAATGTCAGGCAAAACAATGCTGCTATTATTTTCTCCTTTAAGGCTTATAAGAAAGTCATCCATTAAACTTTTCCCTATATGAGTTGCATCAAGTCTTTTATCTGAATAGATTACCGGAAAAAGTATTGCCGGGTGACTACTAGGTTGCGTATCACTTGTTGGAAAAACAACTTGCTTTATATCATATTCCAACACAAATCCGCTATGTCTATCAGCATAATGTGACCACATCAGCATATTATCCTTTCTCTCTGTAAAACATGCAATCTTACAACTTTCCTTTACACTCTCCACTGATTGATCTAATAAATCCCCGATAAATTCAAGATATTCATTAATTTTATCACTATAAATGCCCTTATCGCCATATGTAGTTCCTTCATAATAAGCCTCACGCAATCTTTGGTTCACCACCTCGTCCCCTTCTCCTTTCCAAACATTAAAACATTGCATTTTTTTCACAACTTCATCAATTATCGGATCGTCAGGATATTGTTTTCTCATCTCTTCCTCAACCAGGCTGTTTATCTTGCTCAACATATAAAGAAACCAATTTTTATTCAACGCTTCCTCATAATTCTTTAATATCTCCTCTTTCTTGTAGCAAACCAAAGAATCAAACGGATCATTAAAATTACGAGGATTACCGGCATATACTTCATCATCTCTAAATGAATCCAAATTATATTCTTGACAGTTCCGATATCTATATAGTTTTGAAGGTACATTTTTCGCCACCAAATCATGGAGTTTAGAGAACAACTCACCTCCTTCCGGTGAATTAGTTTCTCCACGTTTAAGAGGAATAATTTCACTCATCAACATTCTCTCAAACTCCTCTTTAAAGTTAGATGTTTCCATTGTGTTTTATATATCAAGTATAATGTCCGTACATGCTCAGAATCTCATTATGCAAAAATAGTGTTTATTTACGTAGCTGACAGCCCAATTTCAAAGTTTCTTTGTTACGGTCTCTTTTATACTGTTAATTATTTGAATAGTTTAAATACCCTGCAAAACCGTATCACTAAAATATTTGTTTACTATAAAGGGGTGTTAGCTTTGCCCGGATTCTAAAATCGAGTAAATAAAAAGATAACCATGAAAAAAGAAGTTTCTGAAGTGCTCAAAAAAGAGCAAAACAATGAAAGTTGTATCCATCTGTATCTGGAAGAATGTGGCTGGTGTGCTTATGAAGTTTCAGCTTATCTGCTTATGAACCTCTTAGGAGGAAAATGTATCGTCGAGAAAATAGAACAATGCGGATCAAAAATTGTTCGGGCACTAATGAATATAGATTTATTAGGCGACATTAATTATGGCGATTATCGCTACGCTGGTCTAAATTCCTATAACCTTCAATTAGTAGGAAAAAATAAAGTTGACAAAAACTTATTTATTCACTGGAAAAAGAACATATAGGAATGACACTGCAATAAGCACTCTAAATGATATTGCAATAAAGCTCTGCAGACAAATCAACAGAGCCTTATTGCAATAAAAGTTATGGAATTAATTAGAGATATTCAGTAAATGTCCCTCTTTCTAATAAATTAAGAGAACTGTTTTACTTTACGTGAGCTTTTCTCTTATTTTTTTCTGTAAAGTCTCAAGTCTTCTATCTTTTTAATAGAATATTATTTACATATTCTTATTTTTTCTTCCCAACGGTACATTATGTATATGTCTTTTTAGGGGAAGTTAAAGACCTGGTAATGCCGGTCGATACTCACGATACGGTTGGACACTTTTTGGCCTGCAAATAAATTCTTCCCTTGCTCAAGGACCGTCTGTATGACCGAGAAACGTCTTTGGTAATCAGAGGATAGTGTAACGATGAAGCCATACAATACCTTCCCATAAGAGTTTAACATCAGTAGGGAAACGCAGATGACTTTCATAACAGGTGGCATCCGTCATACAGACATGAAGGTTCTCAAGATAAGGTTTCCAATGGTCAGCCAGAATAGCCTGGAGGGACTCAATATCAAGGCGATCCGCTAGTTCCTGACGAATTGCACTGACGATTTTAGGATTGGTCAGTGGATGAAGCGGATCAATCTGAACACCACAAAATAACTGGTAATGAATATTACCGTTTAAAGGTTCAATCAGTTGTGAATCTGAAAAGTTAGTATAGGACTTCAGGACCATCAAGGCTATTTTACCCCCAGGAGAAAAATAACTTTTACGACCCAAAGCAGAGGACTTCAAATGCATTTCTCGGGCCAGTTCCGAGAAAGGAAACAGGGCATGGAGGCGACCTAATTCACTCGTTGCAAAACTTTGACGATATTTTTTTAGCATATCGAACTCGGTAAAACCTAAACGAGGTTCGATTTCTGAGATTTTTTGTATCTTTACCATGTGTTTTTAGTTTAAATTACCCCCGTTTTGGCCGTCAAACCGTTTTTTTGGGGGAATGCTTAAAGATACAAAAAAGGCAACTAACTCGCAATGAATTAGTTGCCTTAAATTTTATTATTTTAGGAATATCCCTAATTAGTGAATCTTCAACCTTTCTATTTTCTGCTGTCTCACGTTATCCATAGGTTCAGCATGATAAGAAACTATAGAAAAATTAATTGTACGCAGATCAATGCTCCTAATCGTACTATCATACATAGTACGAAAATAGATTACCCGGTCCCTCATATCTGTAGCTGACGTCCATTGTGTAGCACTTGGAATATCAACAGGAGCTTTTCCCTCCGAAAATTCTATTCCGATAGGAATATCGAAATTATTCAATATTTGAAAACACTGTAGAACAGTTTCGAAAACAGTAGACTTTTGCGGAGCCGTAGCCTGATAAAAAGCAGCTCGTACAAAACGTGATGGAGGAGTTACATCGCCAGGAAGTCCTAAGAAACCGCTGCCTGCTCCAAAAGAAGATAATTCAAGATTCCCTAAGCCATGTGTCTGTGCGGTTCCGGGATAAAGATTGACGTAATTATTCAGATTAGTCAAATGCCATTCAAATCCTGGCGAATTCGTAAGAACTCCCAGATTATTTTCATAAAAGTGAGTTTCTTTGCCGATTATTTCTAATACAAGTTGACGTCCAGTCTGGTCAGCAAAACGCCAATGTACAGTAGATGCACGTGAATCGATGTTTATAATATGTACATTGGCAACGGCTTCCTTCACTTCTTCAAGAGTAGTACACCTTCCAAGTATCCAAGAAACGAGCTGAAAATCAGATATACTACTATCTGCCACTTTTTTATCATAATCTTCATATTCTCCATAATGTGGAAAATAAAACAGACCAGCCGAGAGTCCGGCTTCATTAATTCCTTCTGCAATAAATTCTTTTTGCTCAACAGCCAATCCTACATACCCATAACGAGCGATGAACACCATGCCATTCTGTCCATCTGGTGTAAATGATTGCTCAGAATAACCTCTCGGAACAATTACATACTGACTATTCAGATTACTCCCACCCCACTCGATTGTCCGTGCTACAACTGCTGTACCATTCTGACTTTTTAAAGTTATACCTGTACAGGCCATAGCAGACAATGTTCCCCAAAACATATAGCCTACTACTACTGAAATGAAAAATAAATTTAGTTTCATATTAATTATTTCTTAGGATGAAAAAACAATAAAAACATAAGAATAAGTTCGACAAACGATTTGTCTTGATATATAAAACATACCCAGAAGGTAAATTGTTTACCCCTAAAGTATATACAGAACAAGGTAACCGACATGAATAGTAGTTTAAAAGCAGACAGCAACACACACCATTGAAGGGTATGGAGATACACAAGAATTGCTTAGACCACCATTTTTGACCGAAGTGGAGAAAAAGAAAAAGCTCTGAAATCCTTGAATTTCAGAGCTTTGCTTTCATTTGCTATTTGCTTTCGCGGTGCGTACGGAAGATGAACCTTAGTTTTATTCTTCAAGTACTCAATATCTTAGCAAGCTCTTAATCCTTTCTCCCACTAATAACCCCACGTGTGCAATTCTTTAGATTGCTTGGTGTTGCGGTGGTTGTTTGAGTTGATGCAAAGATAGGTGTTTATTATAGAGTAATAAAATAAAAGAGCCATATTTAACACGAAAATGCAGAGAGTTTTCTTACTTTTGCAATATGTTATATTATAGAAGAAAAATATTATTAGCATTGATTGAAGCATTTGGCGGTCATTTGACTGCCAAACAACTTCAGAAATATTTGTTCCTTTTTACAAGAAAACAAGAGGAAAAAGCATTTGATTTTATTCCTTATTACTATGGTTGTTTTTCATTCCAAGCAAATCAGGATATAATGACATTAGCTAAATTGGGCTACTTAAGTATTATAAAAAGCGAGAATGGTCGTAGAATACAAATTTGTCAACCCAATAATTATTTGATGATGCTTGATATGTTTGAACAGCAAGCTATAAAAGAAATAAAAGAAAAATTTGGTTGTCTATCTCAAAACGAGTTAATTCGTTACACTTATATCAATTATCCTTATTACGCAACAAAAAGTACAATAGCAATTAATTTGCTAAATGAGGAAGAATTAGCTGTAATAGATAAGCAAAAAAGAACCTTTACAGAGCCTCAATTATTCACTATAGGATATGAAGGACGCTCTTTAGAAAAATACATTAATATTCTCCTCGTGAATGATGTACATATTCTCTGTGATGTCCGTAAAAATGCCTATAGTCAAAAATATGGATTTTCAAAAAGTCAATTAGAGAAAGCATGTACAGGAGTAGGTATAAAATATATCCATATACCGCAACTGGGAATAGAATCAGAACAAAGACAAGATTTAAAATCACAAAAAGATTATGAAATTCTTTTTGAGTCATATGAAAAATCTACCCTAAAAGAAAATTGGGATTATCTTTTATATGTCCGAGAAT
The DNA here is from genome assembly GCF_000172175.1 of Bacteroides intestinalis DSM 17393. Classification (NCBI taxonomy): domain Bacteria; kingdom Pseudomonadati; phylum Bacteroidota; class Bacteroidia; order Bacteroidales; family Bacteroidaceae; genus Bacteroides; species Bacteroides intestinalis. The sequence goes on from NZ_ABJL02000008.1 coordinate 429,245, forward strand.
TGATTGATACAGAGAAACGTGTAGCTTTAACTTGCTTTGAAGAAAGTCACAAACAATGCCATAGAGGAAGAGTTGCGAAATATTTAATGCAACTACCTGATATAACTTACACCCTTAGACATCTATAAAACATGCCTACAACTCGAGTTCTAATTGCTGTAAAAACATACCCTACTTTATCGGAAAAATACGATGAATTAGTTTGTACTGCTGGTTTCTTGGAAGATGGCACTTGGATAAGAATATATCCTATTCCTTTTCGTAAATTAAGTTATGATAAGAGATATAGTAAATGGCAGTGGATAGAACTTGATTTGGTTAAAAACACCAGTGATTTTAGGAAAGAAAGTTTTCGTCCTGCAAATATAGATAATGAAATAAAAATAGTAGGAGAAATTGGTACAAAAAATGGCTGGGCAAAAAGAAAGTCTATTGTTTTAAAACATATCCGTTATAATATGGCTGAGCTTATTGAAGAAGCCAAAAATCCTCAAATAGGAACATCATTAGCCGTATTTAAACCTCAAAGAATTATTGATTTTGTTTGGGAAGAATCTACAAGAGAATGGAATAAGCAGAAATTAGATGTTGTATATGCCAATCAAGCCCAACATAGTTTATTTGATGTAGAAGAAACTAAAAGAATATTCAAAGTAGCTAAAAAATTGCCTTATGAGTTCTCATATAAGTTTATATCAGAAGATGGTAAAGAACGAAAACTCATGATTGAAGATTGGGAATTAGGGATGCTTTATTGGAATTGCCTTGCTGCTGCTAATGGAAATGAACAAGTCGCATGTGAAAAAGTGAAAGAGAAATATTTCACAGAATGGTGTAAAAAAGATATATATTTTTTCTTAGGAACAACCAAGAAATTTCATAATGTAGGTACTAATCCTTTTATTATTATTGGAACATTTTATCCACCGAAGAATCCGCAATTGGCTTTGACCTTTAAAATGGACTAATACAAACTTAGTTATATTAAATAAAAGCTTTTAGATATAAGAACAAAAGACCATAGTATAAACTTACTTTCGTAAATACGATTCGATATAATACATTTTGCTGAAAAGAAGATTGTTGAAAAATATTTTTTTAAGATGGCAAGGAATTGCTTTTTACTATTTTGCTTTTAATAACCCTATGAAGAACATAGACTAAGCTTTAGTCCTATCACATTTATTACTTTTTTATTAGAATGTCCCTTTTTTACACCTATTATCAATCTAAGAAATCTTACTTTTGCCTGATAATTAAGGCAAAATGGAGAAAATTCAAGTAATACAACCTACTAAATTGCTTGCTCCTTATATAAAGCAATATTGGTTTTTAAGGATAGATGATGTAAAGCAAGGCTTTCAACGTTCTATCCCAGCAGGTTGTGTAGGAATTGTTTTTCATAAAGGAAACAAAATTATTTCTTCTTTTCATAAGGGAACGCAACCACAATCCTATATAAGCGGGCAAATCAGTACTTATTCAGACATAGAATTTTCTTTCTTGGATATGGTCATTATTTTATTCCAGCCTATCGGATGCAGGATGTTTTTTCCATATCCTATGGAAGAGTTTACTAATCAGAATATAGGTATTGATTTGTTAGATAACACCTGTTTAGTAGAATTGGAAGAGAAAATAAATGAAACATCAGATAATTATCAAATAGTCAGATTGATAGAAGAATATTTATTAAATAGATTATGCAAAAATATTCCATGCAACGCCAATAGGATTATAACTACTGTTCAAAATATCAATGAAGGAGAAGGGAATATATCCGTTTTATCTCAAACGGCTTGTTTAGGATATAAGCAATTTAAACGGATATTCGCTGAATATGTAGGACTAAATCCAAAAGATTTTATCCAAATCACACGATTTAGGAAGACATTCCATATTTTGCAATCAACTCCACAAATCAGCATAAGTAAAGTTGCTTATGATTGTGGATATTATGATAAATCACATTTAATAAAAGAGTTTAATATGTTCACGGGCTATACCCCTAAACAACTACTTGAAATTTGTGATACTTATACCGAAAACCTATCGGTATTCAACTCTGTATTTATCAATGACAAAAAAACTTAATAACATCGCTTTATGAAAATATTGATATACGGTGCTGGCGTAGTGGGTTGTACTTATGGCTGGCAATTATCCAAAGCAGGATGTGACGTTGCTGTATTGGTGCGTAAGGAGCAAAAAGAACTTGTACAAAAAGATGGTATTCGCATTATCTGTTCTGACTTTAGAGAGAAAACAAGAAAAGATACAGATATAATCTTTAAGCCTACAGTAATAGACGAACTTTCGTCAAACAATGATTTTGAATACATTATTGTCTCCACCAATAAATTGCAATTATCAACTATATTACCAAGTCTTTCAAAGTCAGCAGGAAAAGCAAATGTTGTATTTTTCCAAAATAACTGGAATGTTTTTACTGAAATAGATAAATATCTAAAACCTGAACAATACTTTTTTGCCTTTCCCTTCATGGTCGGGGGTGGAAAAGAAGATAAAAGCATACATTGTGCTATTTCAGGTCTAAAATATTCCAATACTCCGTTAGGTGAAAAAGACGGGCGGATAACTCCACAAGTAGAAAAACTTTTTATAATACTGGATAAAGCAAACTTAAAGCCTGTCATTTCTAATCAAATATTAGTATGGCTAATCACACATTATGCTGTTGCTGCCGGTCTTTCAGCGGGAATAATGAGTGCCGGAAGTGCCTCTAAATTTATAGAGAATACAGCTATTATTAAAATTACAATGAAAGCTATTCGGGAAGGCTTAGCTATTTGTAAAAGAATGGGTATCAATCCTAAAACAGAAAAAGCAAATAGATTATATCTTTTACCTTTATTTATCAGTGTGCCAATAGCTAAGAAAATTTATGGTAATGATGCTCTGCAACTTATGTTTGATGGACATATAAATCATTCTCCTGTTGAAATAAGGCAAATGATAGATGATATAATAGATAGTGGTATAAAATATGCTGTTACAACTCCTAATCTGGCACAATTAAAAAGTTATATATCTTCTAACCAAACTAATAAAAGTAAGTGAATAAAGCTATCAATTCGATAGCTGGAAAATCCAGTGTAAGCTGCCCCCTAAAACCAAGCGATTCTACCCCCTTAAAACATTCAACAATGCCCCCTTAAAAAGTCTTGACCGATGGGGTTATTATTATTTTAGTTTATTTCCCTCTGTATGCAGCCATTTTACGGACACTTTCTCCTGTCAGCTCAATCCGGTGCGCCGTATGTATAATACGATCCATAATGGCATCTGCTACTGTAGGGTCTCCGATTGCATCATACCAATTGTCCGTTGGCAGTTGCGAGGTGATGATGATGGACTTGCGCCCATGTCGGTCCTCTATTATATCGAGCAGGATGGGGCGTTCCTTGGCATCAAGGTTCACAAGGAAGAGGTCATCCAATATGAGCAGCGTGCTCCGTTCGATTCTCTTGAGTTCCGATTCCAGTGTGCCTTTTACTTTTGCCACCTTAAGCGTACCCATAAGTTTCGGAGCATTCGCATAATATGTCCGTATGCCCTTCTTGCAGGCTTCATACCCCATTGCTGTGGCAAGGAAGCTCTTCCCGGTACCGGATGACCCTGTGATGAAGAGGTTCTGTCCCTTGCGGATGAACTCCAGCGATGCAAGCCGCTCCATCTGATTGCGGTCAAGGCCACGCGGGATTGCATAGTCTATCTGCTCGAGGCAGGCCTTGTAGCGGAACGCCGCCCCGCGTATAAGGCGTTGGATGGCTGCATTGGCACGGTAGTCCCATTCCCTGGCAAGTAACATGTGCAGGAAAGAGTCGATTGTCATTGTTTCTGCCATAGTGGAGGTCAGGCTTTCAGTGAAGGCGGCGGCCATGCCGTGCAGCTTCATACGGTTCATCAGTTCGATTGTCAACGTGTTGCGGTCTTTTTCGACAGCTATCGGTGCGGTAAGATTATTTGTTTCCATTGTTGTCTCTATTTAAATGTTTTAATTGTGCGAAGTAGGCTGCTCCGCGGATGTTTTTGTGGATAGATGTTACGGGGACCTCATCGTCGATGTCGTCTTTTGACAGGAAGTCTGCATCATCCCCGCGTTCAAGGATCCGCCTTATCTCCTGATATCCGTATAGGCGCAGTTGCGTGGCGCATGCGCTTGCCGCCACCAACCGTTCCAGCCCGAAGGTCTTCTCCAACGCCATGATGCCTCTGCATGAACGGAACGCCGCGGGAGGATACTTCTTGAGTTCCGCCACCTTGCGCAGATACAGCCGCAGGACGTTATCTGTCTGGCCGGCCCGTTCGTAAATCTGTTCCAGATCCTTTTCATAACTTCCATGACGTCCGGGCAGTCCGTGGGCATCCTTGGTCGTATAGGAGTATGGCGTGTCATCGCGCTGGTGTGTGGTCACCAGACGCAGGCCATGATATATTTCCAGCGTGTCCGCATCATAGACAATCTCGACACGTTTGCCTATATACTCTTTCGGTACGCTGTAATGGTGAAGCCTGAAGGTGACATAGCCGTTACGCATTACTGTTGCGGAGCGTCGCTCTTTCATCTGATGGCGTATGGCGGGAAGCGGGCGGAGGCAGTCGGACTCAATCTGCTCGAACTGTTCCCGTCTGGACTGGGGACGCCCGCTCATCCTGCGTCCGTTGAAGGCCGAGAGCGATTCGGATATGGCCGCATTCAGAGACTCCAGCGAGTGGAATACAAGACCCTCGATGTCAGCGTAGACGGATCGGTAAAGCAGCTTCACGGCATTCTCCACCAAGGCCTTGTCCTTTGGATGACGTACCCGTGTGGGGTATACGGTACATCCGTAGTGTTCGGCAAATGCCGCAAACTCCTCGTTGATTACCGGCTCGTTACGGTCGCTGCGGGTTACCGCCGATTTGAGGTTGTCTGGTACGATCGCCATCGGAACCCCGCCGTAAAAATGAAGCGCGTTCTCACACGCCTTAATCAAGTCCTGCCTTGACTGGGACCAGACCGCCTCACAATAGGTATAGTGGCTGCACGGAAGTATGGCCACGAACACTTCAACGCTGCGACATTCACCGCTTTCACTGTCAACGACTTCCAGTTTGTCACCGGCGAAGTCGATATACATCTGGTCTCCGGCATAATGCTCGACATGGCCTACGACATGTGTCACCATACGGTAACGCATGAGATAGTTGCCGAAACTGGCATGTCTGTATCCGTCAGGATGGGTCTCGCGGTACTCTTCGTACAGGGTTTTCACTGTTACGCCTCGGCGGCTAAGCCGGGCAGCATACTCAGGAAGGAGTGCCTCAAGCTCAAGCTGGCGTTGTGACGGTTCCCTGTTACGGCCAACACCTTCAGAGAACATTTCCTGGATGCGAGCGGAAGGCATGGCGGCCAACTCCTTTATCGGTATACCACACTCTTGAAACAGGCGCACATATCTGCGCACCGTGTTGCGGGAAAGCTCAAAGCTCCTGCTTATCTGCTTTATCCCCATCCCCAATGCGTAACATTGGAGGATGTTTGCTATCTTTGTTGTCATAGTAGAAATGATTTTATCCCACCGGTCAAGACGGGAATCAAATCTACGAAAAATCCCCTGCCGGGCATTGCTAAGCAGGGGTATTTTTATATTGGAATCAAGGGGGTAGGATTATTTTAGCACAAGGGGGCAGAATCGCTTGGTTTTAGGGGGCAGCTTACACTGGATTTTCCACCTAATAAAGATACTAAAGAATTAATATTTGTTTCTTTAGTAGAATATGTTGATTTTATATTAGCAGCTATAATATCTATTTCGTTTTGAACTTCATCTATTCTTAGTGAACTAGAATATTCACAATCCCTAAATCCTTGTATATCAAAAATACGACTTGTTAAATCATCCTTAATTAAACAAACAGGTAAGTTAAAAGCCTGCCTTATGCCTAATTCATATAACACATTTGGATTTTTAGAACTCAAATCACAGATACACATTTCAGCACTCAAAAGATGCTGAACTATATCTAATACTATAAAATTAGTCTCCTGAATTTCATCTGCTCTTGTTGCTTCAAATCCTGCCTTTTCAATTGCAGGTCTAAGAAGATGCAGATAAACTCTATTAAAATGTCCACTTGGATAATCGTCTGTATCAGATATAGGCATTATAACAAAACACTTCATATTATTTCTTTTGAGACAAAGTTAATAATTAAAAACTATTTTCCTATAAAATTTCTCTCTACATTTGCCATATCACGCATAATAGAACTATCCAAAACTTTTGCATAATGCTGTGTCATTCTGATATTGGAATGTCCCAAGATTTTAGACACATTTTCCATTGATACATCATTGGCAAGAAAAACAACAGTAGCCGCCGTATGTCTTGCAACATGCGTGGTCAGCCGTTTGGCTATGCCGCATACATCAGCAATTTCTTTTAAATAGGCGTTCATGCGCTGATTACTGATTACAGGCAAAAGTACTCCTTTTTTTATGCACTCTGCATTATCTTCATATTTTCTCAATATCCTTTGAGGAATAGATAAGACGGGAACATTACACATCTGATTAGTTTTCTGTCGTGCCTTGCGTATCCACAAAGCACCGTTATTGTCTTTTATCAGGTGTTCACGGCTTAATTGCTGCACATCCACGAAAGCGAGCGCGGTAAAACAACAAAAGACAAAAACATCTCTTACCTGCTCCAATCGTTTGATAGTAAATTCTTTGTTCATCAAAATATCCAGTTCTTCACGTGAAAGAAACTCTACATTTACTTCATCCTGCTTGAAGTGGATGCCGTAAAACGGGTCTTTCTTTATCCAATCGTTAGCTAAAGCAATGCGGATAACCTTTTTCAAGTTCTTCAAATGTTTCAATGCGGAGTTATTTTGGCAATGCTTGTCCGTTTTCAGCCAAAAATCAAAGTCACGGATAAACTGTCCATCCAGTTCTGCCAACATTATATCATCACGGTGGTAATTACTGCGAATATATTCTTTCAGGCGGTTTATGGAAGTATCAAACTTGGTAACTGTGCTTTCCGTATATTCTTTGCCAATCAGGGCACGACATTTTTCGTTATGCTCTGCATACACTTCCAGCAAGCTGCGCTGTACCTTATCCCGTCCGTAGAAACAATCCTTTATTATATCGGCTGTTATCGGTTTGTTGTCTATTTCCAGTTCACGGTGTATCTGCAATACTTTGGCACGAACCGTATTGATATAGTGGTTTAATTCTGCGGCTACACGGTCTTTTCCTTTGGAACATTCCTTTTTCTGATTCCATAAATCGATGGGAATGCTCCGTTTAATCATAACTTCGGCTACTCGCTTGTTTACGGTGATGCGCATACAGATAGGAGCTTCACCGTTTTTCAGAAGTTTCGCTTTCTTGATGATGAACAATACGCTTAGTGTGTTTCTTTTCACTGCTCCCATAATTCTTTGTTTTTTAAGTGGTACAAAATTAGTTTGCTACACTCAAAAACCAGCTACGCAAAAAGCTGACAATCAAAGACAAATGCGTCAATTCGTGGGAGCAAAAACAGCTTTCAAAAAGTCCCACGAATAAGCCACGTGAGAACTGCTTAAAACCACTATTTTTTGCCGAAGCGGAGAAAAAGAAAAAGCTCTGAAATCCTTGAATTTCAGAGCTTTGCTTTAATTTGCTATTTACTTTCGCGGTGCGTACGGGACTCGAACCCGTGACCCCATGCGTGACAGGCATGTATTCTAACCAACTGAACTAACGCACCATAATTTCATTTTTAATTGCTATCTCTCTCGATTGCGGTTGCAAAGGTAGGCATTTCTTTGAAACCTGCAATAGCTTGAAAGAAATATTTTTCATCTTTTTTAAACTAAGCTTGATTATAAGATATTTATATTACCTTTGTCTGACGAAAAAAAAATCGAATAACAAATCAAAATGAACCAAAAGCGAGAAAAATCATGAGAAATACTCCTATTGAACGTAAGTTGATAGACGAAACCATCGAAGCATTTCAAATTGCCGACTTTGGAAAGGCTACTATCCGCGAAGTAAAAGCAATTGCTGCCAAAGCAGAAGTTGAGTCAGGTATAGAATTCATAAAAATGGAAATGGGTGTACCAGGTCTGCCTCCTTCGGCAGTAGGTGTAAAAGCTGAAATTGAAGCATTACAAAGAGGAATTGCCAGTCTCTACCCCGACATCAACGGATTATCTGCCCTGAAAGAAGAAGCTTCACGTTTTATCAAAGCTTTCATTAATGTAGATTTAAAGCCCGAAGGGTGTGTACCAGTGACCGGTTCTATGCAAGGCACTTTCGCCTCATTCCTCACTTGCAGTCAATGTGATGAAAAGAAAGATACGATATTGTTTATCGACCCGGGATTTCCTGTGCAAAAACAACAGTTGGTGGTCATGGGACAAAAGTTTGAAACCTTTGATGTATATGACTTCCGTGGTGACAAACTAAAAGAAAAGCTGGAAAGTTATCTTGAGAAAGGCAATATTTTTGCTATTGTTTACTCAAACCCTAACAATCCCAGTTGGATATGTTTAAAGGAAGAAGAACTGCATATTATCGGAGAACTTGCCACGAAGTATGATGTAATTGTCCTGGAAGATCTGGCTTACTTTGCAATGGACTTCCGCCAGGATTTGAGCAAACCATTCCAACCACCTTACCAACCATCAGTGGCACATTATACAGACAATTATGTATTGCTTATTTCCGGCTCTAAAGCATTCAGTTATGCCGGACAACGCATCGGGGTAAGCTGCATCTCAAACAAATTGTACCATCGCTCCTACCCTGGACTCACCAAACGATACGGAGGTGGCACATTTGGTACAGTATTCATTCATCGGGTACTTTATGCTCTTTCTTCAGGTACCAGCCACTCTGCACAATACGCACTTGCTGCCATGTTGAAAGCTGCTAACGAAGGGCAATACAACTTCCTTGATGAGGTAAAGATATATGGTGAACGTGCACACAAATTAAAAGAAATTTTCCTTCGTCATGGTTTCCATTTGGTATATGACAATGATTTGGGTAATCCAGTTGCCGATGGTTTCTACTTTACCATTGGCTATCCGGGTATGACCAGTGGGGAACTTGCTAAAGAATTGATGTATTATGGTGTCAGTGCCATATCACTGATTACAACAGGTAGCCACCAGGAAGGTTTACGCGCTTGTACTTCTTTCATTCAGGATCATCAATACGCGCAATTAGAAGAACGGATGGCCATCTTTGCAGAAAACCATCCGGTGAAATAAGTAAATAGAAAAAATAAATTTACCAGTTAGTGCCGGTATCCCACCACAAACGAGTACCGGCATTATCATCCCCACCCAAAGCATTGACTAATGCACGATACTGCTCTGGATTCTCCGTTTGTAAGCCTCCGGGAAAATTTAACCGGCGTATCATGATTTCCGTATCGACGCAACCGTCCTTACTGTGGTTGAAGCGTACGGGAAAAAGACGTGGGTATCCTGTTCTACGCTGTTCCGCCCAAGCTTCACATCCTTCTGGAAACATCGCCAACCACTTTTGAGTAATAATCTTTTCTAATTTTGTATCCCGGTCAGCTGTTTCAATCCACTTTGGAGACACTGTACAACGTGCCTTTATATTATTTTCAGTATCATATGTATCCACAAAATCAGCAGCCAATTTATCACTATTCAAATAATCTGCCGTTTGCGATATACCATGTTGACGCAAAGATGCAGTAACCCCTCTCTCGTAACAGGTACCGGCATTTTCACTTGTCCAGTCCCGTAAAGCAGCTTCTGCTCGCAAGAACCAAACCTCAGCTGCAGTCATAAGAATAGCATCTGTCTTTTGAGTGGTTTGCAATTTAGATAAACCAAGGTAAGAGGTATGAGAGAAACAGGTCCCCTGCCGGATACCACGATATTGTCCCGTATATGCCTTATCCTGACAAGTAGCAAAATAAACAGCTTTCCGGGGATCTTCGTAACCGTTCATAATAGATTCCATAGGAGCACTCATATAAGTCTCATTCCACACCAGATTAAGTTCACCCAGCGGATTGGTATATCCACTTTGAGTTGAGACAGCTACCAGTTCATTTTCTGCTTCCAACACTCCATATTCATTATTAAATGCTTTGAGGAACTCTGAACGTGATTTTTCCTTATCCGCCAATGCAATACGCATGGCAAGTCTCATTCTCAATGAATTGGCAAACTTAATCCACGAAGTATATTTACCATCCATCAATATATCAAAACGGGAGAACTCAGCAGCTTCCGGATTCGACTCAACATAATCGGTAAGAACTGTCACAGCCGTATCTAACTCACAAAAGAATTCTTTGTATACAGCTTCCTGTGTATCGGGAGCATATTCTGCATCAGGATCGGCAAAGTGTGTATACACAATAGAACCATAATAATCCGTAACGCGATGCATCACTTCAACTTTCAGAATCTTTGTTATTCCGAAAAAGCCGGAATGCTTGTCACGAGTTGCATTTTCCGACTGGTATATCTGCGGAAAAATATACGAATAAGTATGTCCCCACATAGCACTATTCCAACCATCCTGCAAATTATAGTCCGAATTATGACTTCCTCCATTCAGCGGTTTACCATCATGCATATATCCACTGAACATATCGGCATTCAGATTCTGTGTCAACTGAAAAGGCCAGTTCTTACCTTTTCCATAATCATAATTAAAGTAAATACCTTGCTGGATAATGCCTAAACGAATACCATGTTCATTGTAATCAATCTGCAAATCTTCATCCGTTACTCCGGACAAATCCGTATTGATGTCTTTAAAGTCACCTGTACACGAAGCTAATAATAGCAGTCCCCCGAATATCCAACTATATCTTTTCATTCCACTTTTCTCCTCATCCATTAAAATTCACACTTCAATGAAAAGCCCCAACTACGCGTCGTAGGCATTCCATACACATCAATACCTTGATTGTCATTGCCGGTAGACAATACCAAATCAGGATCAAAAGGAGCCTTCTTATAAAAGAAGAACAAATTACGGGCTATAAATGACAGTTGTACTTTCTTCAAAACCTTAGATTTCTCCATCCAGGAGGCAGGTAACTGATATGACAACGAAAGTTCTCTCAACCGGATATTTGTAGCGTCATACATATAGTATTCCGTTGTTCCCGCACGTCCACCAACTATCTTATAAAATCCCTTTACATTATCTATCCGATGTCCTTCGAGCATTACATAGCCTTCATCGCGAGCTTGCGCTGTAACTTCCGATACACCATACAAGTCCATATCTGCCTGCGTTTGTGAAAGTACTTTCCCTCCATAACGGCAATCTACCAGGAAATAAAGCGAGATGTCTTTATAAGAAAGTGTATGATTCCATCCCATCTGGAACTTCGGATTAGAGTTACCTACCTTTACCGTGTTCCCATCACCTTCTATTTTAGGTAATCCGGCATTACTTCCTTCCGTCTCATACACAATATTACCTGAAGCATCCCGAACAAAAGCTTTTCCATAAATATCACCGATAGAACCACCTTTCACCAACTTCATGGCATAACTGGAAGAGAAGCTGGTAGGTCCATAAACAAACTCTTTCAATTCTTCATGCAAAGCGACAATCTTATTCTTATTAGTTGCAAAATTAAGAGTGGTACTCCACATGAAATCTTTCGTCAACACTGGTGTTGCATCCAATGCTATTTCCCAGCCACGGTTCAGAATATTACCAGCATTGACATACCGATAAGCATACTTATCACCCGCCAATGTAGGTAATTTAAAGAATTGGTTACGAGTATTCGTTTTATAAAAAGTAAGATTAAAACCAATGCGACTATTCAAAAAACGCGCCTCAGCACCAGCCTCCCACGAATAATTCATTTCCGGTTCCATCTCTTTAAAAGGAGCTGCATCATTTGCCAAATACTCACCACCGGCAGTTATATGAGACAGAGGATATGTCATGAATGGAGGAATATCATTGCCTACCATACTATAAGCTCCACGTACCTTAGCGTATGACACCCATTCCGGCAATGTAAACAAGCGACTCAAGATCAGCGATGTTCCGATAGAAGGATAAAGATATCCCCGTTTCTCATGTTTGGTATGTGAAAGAGTGGATGCCCAGTCATTACGGGCAGTCAAATCAATATAAGCGCTTTCTTTGTATCCCACCTGGACAGTGGCAAACAAGGATTGTAGCTGGCGACGGGCATCTATCTTCTGATCAAGGGCAGCCGAACCATTCATTATGATATTTGCCAGATTGAAAACATTGGCATAATATAATGAAGCAGTCTTAGAGTCATAACGAGTAGAATTGGTGGTTTTGTCATTGAGACTCGTACCCAGCGCGCCGTTCACAGAGAAGTCACCCCATTGCTTCTTCATCATAAGCATCAGATCACCATAAAACTGGATATCCTGATAGTCCATTTCTATGTAACGTCCGTTCGTACCTGCTAAAGCCGGAGCTGTGGAAGCATAGAATTTCTGACGAAGTTTGTCATTAATACAATCAACATTACCACGAGTCTGTACTGTCAACCAATCATTTACTTTGAAACTTGCCGATAAGGATACTATAGCATGCAAGCGTACTTCTTTACTTTGTATACGATTCACAATCCAATAAGGATTTTGTTCAAAGTCATCATAAGAAGTATGCCAGTTTTGTATATTCAAATTTCTACTCTCATCATATACTTCGAAATTATCCTTGTAATAGGTCAGATCCTCTCCACGAGGAAAGCGATAAAGACCGACTAACGGATTCATATAAAATCCGCCCACCGTCGGTTTATTCTTAGTAACTTGCCGCATCAGGTTTACACTACCATCTAACCTCAGACGATCGTTAAACAAAGTAGAAGTTTCTCTGAAAGTAAGATTATGTTTCGACAAACGGTTTTTATCAATAATTCCTTTACCGGTAGTATTGGCATACGAGAAGTAGTTTTGCAATTTTTCGTTACCATGACTCAAGGATACAGAAGTAATAGAAGCCATTCCCGTAGAAAAGAAATCTTTCAGATTATCATTTTTTGGCAAATTTTGTCGCTCACCCCAACTATCTATAATTTCACTGACTCCATAACGGTTTTGCATCTCAGGCAAAGAAACAGCTTTATCAAACATAAGACTGGTAGAGAATGAAATACTACGCTGTCCCTGTGATTTACCTTTCTTGGTTGTAATCAAAATCACACCATTACCTGCCTGGCTTCCATAGAGTGCAGCAGCAGGAGCGCCCTTCAGGATACTTATACTTTCAATATCTTCTGAATTTAAATTTGAAATGCCATCACCACCATCGCGATTTCCTGCATTAGCTGTCCCTCCTATGGCACTGAAAGCTTGTTCCGAACTTGAATTCAGCATAGGAACACCGTCAATTACATAAAGAGGTTGATTTTCACCAGCCACCGAACGGATTCCACGAATACTTACCTTCGCAGAAGCCCCCAAACCTGATGAGACCTGATTTATTTGTACACCCGCAGCTTTACCTGTCAACGATGTTATCAAATTCGGCATTTTAACCCTCGTCAGTTCTTCATTCTTTATCTGACTCATGGCATAAGAAAGAGAGTGTTCTTTCTTCTCAATACCCAATGCAGTCACAACTATTTTATCCAGTTCCACAGCATCCTCTACCATTGTTATATTCAGGAAAGTCTTTCCACCCACACTTATCTCCTGCGTTTTATATCCCATAAAAGAAAATCGCAACATAGCATTGTCTGCAACAGTCAATTTAAACTTCCCCTCCATATCAGTAACCGTACCGTTTGAAGTACCTATTTCTAACACTGTAGCACCCGCCAAGGGCACACCATCCTCACCTACAACGCATCCTGTAAGAGTTTTCTGTGCCAAGATTACCATCAAACGACTTTCTACGTCGTTTGCAACAAAAGCATAACAAGAACTACTGTATAAGAAAAAATAACTAAAAAATAAAAAACAGATATAACTATAGATAGTAAGTTTCATAATTTGCAATAAAGAAATAACAATCTGCAAATGTAACCAATTTCTTTTTCAATTAAAACCTGTTATATAACATATAAGTAATATCTATCAGTGAAAAAAGAACAATAATATTTGTTTTTCGAGGATTTGTATGTATATTAGGGGCATGGATACTAATGCGGACATCTTTAAAATAGAAACAAACCATGTGGTCCCCTCACGTGGCAAAGTGTTGATATCTGAGCCTTTTCTCTATGATGAGATGTTTGGACGTTCCGTTATTTTGTTGGTAGACCACTCTACAGATGGTACAATGGGGTTGGTACTCAATAAACCACTTCCTTTAAGCCTAAATGATGTATTGAAAGAATTTAAGGATATAAGCAATATACCGATCTATAAAGGTGGCCCATTAAGCACCGACACATTGTTTTATCTTCACACTCTGAAAGATGTGGAAGATTCGTTGCAAATAGGAAAAGGAGTTTATCTGAATGGAGACTTCGATGCCATTCGCCGTTATATTTTGCAAGGTAATGATATCGACGGAAAGATACGTTTCTTCCTGGGCTATTCCGGTTGGGAACATGATCAATTATGCCAGGAAATAGAAGAAAATACCTGGCTGATAGGATCAACAAGCATCGCCTCCCTTATGAATGAAAAAGGAAGTGCAGAGTTATGGAAAAATGTATTGGGACAGCTGGGAGGCAAGTATGAAATATGGTCACGCTTTCCACAAATTCCTACACTAAATTAATCATGCCGGATACGCTGCAATAATGCAACATCTTTGAAACATCCCTCGATACATAGCCAGTCTTTTAATAATCCGCAAGAAACAAAGCCACATGAAGTAAACAGGCGCATACTTGCTTCATTATCTGTAGCGATGTGAACGAATAGTTGTCGCATACGCAGAAAATCAAAAGCATATTCGCAAAGCAATGTTAATGCATCCTTTGCATAGCCTGCTCCGCGAAACTCTTTCCTGATCACGATACCCACTTCTCCACGCGCGTGCATAGGAGAAAAGTCTGTTATATCAACCGTGCCAATTGTCAGACCGTCTTCAAGACGCACAATCATCATACGCAGTTGTTTATCAGCAAACATATCACATTGTGAGTTCTCCATGTATTGCTTCATAACATAGCGCGAATAGGGTACTGTAAAGTTGCTGATATCCCACTGTTGAGGATCATTTTCCATCTCACAAATAAGTTCCAGATCTTCTGGCTCCATAGCACGAAGACGAATACGGTCATTTATAAAATAGGTATGTTTCATTCAGATGTAACATTTATCAGGAGTCACCAATACGCGACTCTCCGGGTTATAAATACCAAGGCTCAATCCCATTTTGTGATGATGGGACAGCAAGCGAATAATAGCTGAAAAAGAAAAGGCACGGCAATCATATACTACATGCGTGAAACCTTTCAGTGAAATAAATGAACTTCCATGACCATCTACAGCAGACATTTCGTTGGATACAACAAAGTGATGCTTTCCACCTAATCCGTTACGCTTTAAAAGTACGCGCAAGCTATGAATGGTTGCTTCTTCGCCAAATATGAGAAAACGAGGAAAACGTTGTCCTTTCTGGAAAGAGATTTTTGTCTCTTTTACCGGAAAACGAAACAAACGCTGCACAAAAAGTACAAACAAGCGAACATACATCTGTAGATGAATACCCGCACGCACCAGCCAACATCCTATAACACCATAACGTTCGCCATGTTTACAAAAGAAAATATCCATTGCCTTACAAAATACACGCACATGACGGTAAGTGTCCTTCGATGTACTTTCTCCCTTATAATGCAATATCGGACAGGGCAAATAATAATTTTTATATCCTGCTTCTTCTATCCGGCAAGACAGGTCAATATCCTCACCATACATGAAGAAATCTTCATCCAGTAATCCGGTCTTATCTAATGCTGAACGACGAAGCAACATAAATGCACCCGCCAGTACTTCCACCTGATGAACGCCATTCATATCCAAAGCAGTACAATAATAACCACCCAAACTTTTAGAGTGTGGAAACAATCGTCCCAAACCGGACAATTTACCAAAAGTTGCCGCCAAAGTAGGATATCCACGTTTAGATTCCCTCAAAAAGCGTCCGTCATGCGTTATCATTTTCACACCGGCAGCCCCGGCTTCAGGATGAGCATCCATAAAAGGTATTGCCTCTTCCAATGTCTGTTCCGACAATACAGTGTCAGGATTCAGCAGTAGCACATACTCCCCTTTCGACTCACGAATTACTTGGTTATTGGCACGGGCAAAGCCCAGATTTTCTTTATTATAGATATAGGTGATATTCGGAAAACGCTCAGTGATATATGCTTCAGAATCGTCCATAGAGGCATTATCCACTACCAGAATCTCGGCTGAAAGATTGTCAATAGCCCTGTATAAGGAACAAAGACACTGTTCCAGGTAATACTTAACATTATAATTGACTATGACAACGGAGAGTTTCATGCTTCCTCTTCTTTATTAATATGCAATTCCTTACGCAAGCGTCCCTCACCGGGCAAACAAAACAATGAAGCCGTTAGAGCAATAAAAGCACAAAGAATTCCTTTATTACTCAACATGAGATAATAAACAGCAAAACCCGCCAACACCGGTAACATTAAAAGTATAATGCGAATTTTACTCCAGAAAGAATACAAATGTAAGGCTTCGGGCAAACTAACCTTGTCGATCTTGCGCGTAAGCACCCATGCAAATAATTTTAAGGACACAGGCACACAGATAGCTGCCAGCAAAATAACCAAAGTTTCAGCCAAATAAGTAGCACGTACATCAGCAGCGTACATGCCTACCCATTCCCCACCAGTTTCACCTACTATTATTAACAGAACCGGCAGCAACCAAAAGCTAATAAATATAACTTTTAAACGAGCTGCCACGTGTTTTATTTGATTTTCCATGTGCTAATAACTTAATAATTAATAATTCAATTTGTTCCGGAAAAAGGAGTTCGATTCACAATACTACGTCCCAATGTCACCTCATCAGCATATTCCAGTTCATCACCAACAGAAATACCACGGGCTATGACACTCAACTTCACACCCAGTTTCTCCAATTTACGGTAAATATAAAAATTGGTTGTATCACCCTCCATTGTGGTACTAAGTGCCAGGATAACTTCTTTTATTCCACCTGCAGATACACGCTGCACAAGGCTTTCTATTTGTAAATCGCCTGGTCCCACCCCATCCATTGGTGAAATGACGCCACCCAACACATGGTAAAGTCCACGAAATTGCTGTGTAGCCTCCACTGCCATGACATCACGGATATTTTCCACAACGCACACAGTAGAATCATCTCGCTGTGGATTAGCACAGATACGGCAAGTCTCGGTATCCGATATATTGTGGCAGACTTTACAATATTTCACTTCGTGCTTCAGCGTAACAATGGCATTGCCAAAAGCCTCCACTACCGCCGTATCCTGTCTCAAAAGATGCAACACCAAGCGCATAGCCGTCTTTCGTCCCACTCCGGGCAGTTTGGCAAATTCACTCACTGCCTTCTCCAATAATATCGAGGAAAATTGTCCATTCATACTTAAAAATCAACTATTGGCGACAAAGATAATGCAAATTGAGTACAGAACTTTCATGCAAGCATGAAAAAGTTATGCCAAAATGCAGCTTATCTTCTCAAAAGATTATCAGAATTCCGTATTCTGAACACGGAATTTTGAAATAAGTGCTACCTTTGCACACGTAAAAAAAGAGAAACAGCCTGTAAGGAGTGTAAACATTTACGTACCACCGCTCATAAGTAGCTCCTGGAAGGGGGCATAACGTTTTTAAAGAATAAAGGCAACGTTTTTAAAAAACGTCCGCCATATTCTTTAAAAACGTTGGGAGAGTTTTTTAAAAACATTCTCCACACAGATAAAAAGAGTAAGAAACTTTCTAAAATTGACAAGAAAAATGGAGATTACAAGCGCCGAATTCGTCATTAGTAATACAGACGTTAAAAAATGTCCCCCCGGAATATTTCCCGAATATGCTTTTATCGGACGTTCCAACGTTGGGAAATCCAGCCTCATCAATATGATGACAGGCCGTAAAGGACTTGCTATGACTTCCGCCACTCCGGGAAAAACAATGCTTATCAACCACTTCCTTATTAATAAAAGTTGGTATATAGTCGATCTGCCCGGTTACGGCTACGCCAGACGCGGACAAAAAGGAAAATCACAGATACAGCGCATCATTGAAGATTATATTCTGGAACGTGAACAGATGACAAATCTCTTTGTGCTTATCGACTCACGGCTCGATCCACAAGTCATCGACATCGAATTCATGGGATGGTTGGGCGAACATGGAATCCCCTTCTCCATCGTCTTTACCAAAGGCGATAAGCTGAAAGGAGGCAGATTGAACAGCAATATCCAGCAGTATCTGAAAAAACTAAAAGAGCAATGGGAAGAACTTCCCCCATATTTTGTGACCTCTTCTGAGAACAGAATGGGCAAAAAAGAGTTATTAGATTATATAGAGAGTATTAATAAAGAATTGAATACCAAATAAAGTAATAGTTATATGAAAAAGAGTGTATTTTCAGTGGCATTTATTGTCACTTTGCTTCTGGTGTCTGCCAATAGTCAGGCACAGTCGCTAAAAGATTTATTCAATAAAGAAAACGTAGAAAAGGTAGTTAGTGCCGTTACTGGTAAAAATACCGTTGATATGACAGGAACATGGTCCTATACTGGTTCTGCTATCGAATTTGAATCAGATAATTTATTAATGAAAGCCGGTGGTGCAGTAGCCGCTACTACGGCAGAAGCCAAGCTCGACGAGCAATTAAGTAAAGTAGGCATCAAACCCGGACAAATGAGCTTTACCTTTGCGGCCGACAGTACATTCAACGTCAAATTGGGAGCCAAAACTTTGAAGGGTACCTATACATACGATGCTACCGAAAAACATGTAGCCATGAAGTTCGTTAAACTGATAAACATGAATGCCAAAGTCAATTGCACATCAAGCAATATGGATTTGCTGTTCGAATCTGATAAACTTTTAAAGCTTATTACTTTCCTTTCTAGCAAAAGCAGCAATGCAACACTAAAAACAATCAGCTCTCTGGCAAACAGCTACGATGGCATGATGCTAGGGTTCTCACTCGAAAAGAAAGAATAACAATATACAGAAATTAAAAAGCCCCGTAAACTTACTGTTTACGGGGCTTTTTAATTATTAATTTCTTAGATTATTATGAGAATTGAGCGGAAAACGAGACTCGAACTCGCGACCCTAACCTTGGCAAGGTTATGCTCTACCAACTGAGCTATTTCCGCATTAGATGACTCTCTTTTCACAAAGAGTTGGTGCCCAGAACAGGACTCGAACCTGCATGCCTCTCGACACACGCACCTGAAACGTGCGCGTCTACCAATTCCGCCACCTGGGCATTGTGTCATCTTTTATATAAAAGAGAGCGGAAAACGAGACTCGAACTCGCGACCCTAACCTTGGCAAGGTTATGCTCTACCAACTGAGCTATTTCCGCAACTATGATGACTGTGTGAAGAGAAGGAGACTCGAACTCCCACGACATAACTGTCACTACCCCCTCAAAGTAGCGCGTCTACCAATTCCGCCACCTCTCCATACATTTCATATTCTCAAAGAGCAATTGCCTCACCTAATGTGCCCAGAACAGGACTCGAACCTGCATGCCTCTCGACACACGCACCTGAAACGTGCGCGTCTACCAATTCCGCCACCTGGGCATTAGGTAATTGCAATCTATGCACTTGAGCGGAAAACGAGACTCGAACTCGCGACCCTAACCTTGGCAAGGTTATGCTCTACCAACTGAGCTATTTCCGCGATTGCGGATGCAAAGGTAGATATTTTCTCCAAACCTGCAAACATTCCGCCCGTTTTTTTCGCGAAGAAAACTATACATCTCCTCCACTCTGAAGACATGTTTTTGATTATCAACTCATTCTGTCCCGATAATCTTCGTAAGAAAATTGCCTGAATATTTCAGCCTTCCCATCTTTCGTCCACATAGCAATAGCAGGATGATGGATTCCATTGAACATATTTGTTTTTACCATAGTGTAATGAATCATATCTTCGAAGACTATGCGTTCTCCGATCTGCAGTTCATGATCGAAACTCCAATCTCCCATATAATCACCACTCAGGCATGAATTCCCTCCCAAACGATATACATGGCAACCATTATTCCCCATTTCAGCACCACATACAGCGGGCTGATAAGGCATTTCAAGACAGTCGGGCATGTGACAGGTAAAGCTAACATTGAGAATAGCTGTGCGAATGCCGCGACTTTCTACAATATCCACTACTTCGGAAGTCAAAACACCAGTTTGCCAGGTAAAAGCAGAACCTGGCTCCAAAATAATACGCAAATGAGGATGGCGGCTACGTAAATCATTCAATAAATGAATAAGATGCTCTACATCATAATCTTTACGTGTCATCAAATGACCACCACCCAGATTCAGCCATTTTATCTGCGGGAACCAATAAGAGAATTTTTCTTCCAAATGCTTAAGCGTACGTTCCAGTTCGTAAGAAGAAGACTCACAGTGGCAGTGGCAATGAAACCCTTCAATACCCTGCGGCAAGGTTTCAGTCAGTAAATCTGCCGTTATGCCGAAACGGGTTCCGGGAGCACAAGGATTATATAACTCTGTTTCTACTTCTGAATATTCAGGATTGATACGAATACCACAGGAAATTCCACTTCCTTCCTTTACCACCGCAGGATAGAAACGGCAGAATTGTGACAAAGAATTAAAGGTTATATGACTACTACAACGCATGATTTCCGGGAAATCAGCCTCCGTATAGGCAGGAGAATAGGTATGAGCTTTACTGCCGAACTCTTCCAGTGCCAATCGCGCTTCATATACGGAACTCGCCGTAGAATGCTCGACATATTCCCTAAAAATAGGAAATGAGCGCCACATAGCAAACGATTTAAAGGCCAGAATAATTTCCACCCCGGCACGATCGGCAACACTTTTTATCAGCGTGAGGTTTTTTCTCAATAATTCTTCATCCATAATATAGCATGGAGAAGGGAAACGATCAAAATCTATCATATTTTCTTTTTTATCCGATTATTTTAAAACGGGCAAAGCGCAATAAAAGTTGCTTGTCACCCGCATTCTTGAAACGAATGGTAGCTTTAGCATTATCCCCTTCACCTTCCACTTTCACAACTTCTCCCAGACCAAAACGTTCGTGCTCGATCAATTGTCCGGGGTGTACTGCCATTGCAGAAGCAGGAACCGATGAAGAAGCAGGAGTTGATGAAGTCACCCGCTTCAGGTTGCGCGGAACGCTCGGAGCAATCATCTGCTGTTTAGGACGCTGAGGAGTTTCTTTTTCCTTATTATAAAATGATTCGCGTACATGGGGTGAACGAGAGAAACCAGTGCTATTCTCCCGACGAAATGCCCCGGACTCATCATCAATCTTATTACTAAGCCCTGCCTCCTGGGGCAAACGCAGAAAACGAATATCTATATCCTTCAGGAAGCGACTAGGACTGCCAAATTCCATTTTTCCATAGCGAAAACGGGTACGGGCATATGACAGAAAACAATGTTCTTCTGCACGGGTAATGGCCACATAGAACAAACGTCTTTCCTCTTCTAACGCACGGGGTGAATCCCCTACCATACCACTGGGAAAAAGATTTTCTTCCATTCCCACCACAAATACATTCCTAAACTCCAATCCTTTGGCAGAATGGACAGTCATAAGCGTAATTTTCTCATCATCTCCATCTTTATCTGAGTCCTGATCTGTCAACAGTGAGACCTCCGAAAGAAAATCAGTCAACGATATATTAGGATTACCTTCTTCCAAACGCATCGCACAAAAATCACTCATACCATTGACCAACTCCTCGATATTCTCCTTACGACTAAGGTTCTCCGGAGAATTATCCTGGCAGACATCATTAATAATACCGGATTGACGGATAATTTCCGTACCAATTTCATAAGCATTTTTATCCACTACACCTTCCAGAAATCCTGAAATCAAATCGCGGAAAATCTGTAATTTGGAATGTGTACCCTTATTGAAATTCAGCCCATATGTCAACGGTTCGCATAACACAGTCCAAAGACTGACACCATTCTCAGTAGCTGCAGTAATGATCTTCCCCACTGTCGTATCACCAATACCACGAGCCGGATAGTTAATAATCCGCTTAAATGCTTCTTCATCATTCGGATTAACAACCAACCGGAAATAAGCTATCACATCCTTAATCTCCTTACGTTGATAAAAGGATAATCCACCGTAAATACGGTATGGCATACCCCGCTTACGCATTGCTTCCTCAAAGACACGACTCTGCGCATTGGTACGGTAAAGTATAGCAAAATCCGAATAGGGATAATGCTCCGAGCGACGAAGTTCCGCAATCTTATTGACTACAATATCTCCCTCTTCCACATCACTGTATGCCTGAAACACACCAATGGCTTCCCCTTTCTCTTTCTCCGAAAAAACCTCCTTACGTATTTGCCTCTCATTCTTCTCAATCAAACTATTCGCCGCACAAACAATAGTTTGTGTAGACCGATAATTTTGTTCCAGTTTAAAGACTTTTGTATTGGGATATATTTTAGTAAAGTATAATATATTATCAATATCAGCTCCCCGGAAAGAGTAAATACTCTGGGCATCATCTCCTACCACACAAACCTGCTGATGATCTTTTGCCAACTGTAATACAATGCTATGCTGAGCATAATTAGTATCCTGATACTCATCTACCAGAATATAGCGAAACTGTTCCTGATAACGCGCTAACACTTCCGGATGATCCCTGAACAGTATAAAAGTATAAAAAAGTAAATCATCAAAATCCATTGCATCCGCCTGCCTGCAACGATCCCAATAGCGATGATAAATATCACGTATTGCAGGCATCTTAGCTGCACAATCGCCCTCATATGCCTCTTTATTGGATGCATACGCCGCAGGTGAAACTAAATGATTTTTCGCATTGGATATACGTGCCTGTACATTCCCCGGTTTATACACTTTCTCATCCAAGCCCATTTCTTTTATAATAGAACGCATCAGACTCTTACTGTCCGCCGTATCATAAATGGTAAACTGTGAAGTAAAACCTATATTTACGGCTTCCACATGCAAAATACGCAAAAATATGGAATGGAATGTGCCCATCCATAAATGACGTGCCCGCTGGTCTCCTACCTGCCGGGCAATACGCTCTTTCATTTCACGGGCAGCTTTATTGGTAAAAGTTAAAGCCAATATATTCCATGGCTGATAACCATTCTCTAACAAATAGGCTATTTTATAGGTCAGCACCCGCGTCTTACCGGAACCAGCACCGGCTATAACCAGTGACGGGCCCTCGTTGTATAGCACTGCTGCGCGCTGTCCTTCATTCAGTTCTTCGATATAATTCGTATTCATGTATGCAAAATTAAGGGATTCTTTTTAGATTCATACAATGTATACGAACTAAAATAATTAAGATAGCATATTACATTTCAGAAAACAGTCCATAAGTCACTGTTTATTATGCACTTCCACAACAAGTCATTCTACATCTTCAAAAAGTTTTATAGATATGGAAGAACATTTATTGGATATCAAACGTTATATTAACAGAAACATAATTCAAGACAAATTATGAATACATTATTAACATCTTTAATGCTTATAATTATGACATACGAAATGCCTAAACTTCCATATGCAAACAATGCGTTGGAACCTGTAATCAGTCAGCAAACTATAGATTACCACTACGGTAAGCACTTACAAACATACGTAAATAACCTCAATAACCTGGTTCCGGGTACAGAGTATGAAAATAAAGATTTAGTAACCATAGTAGCTACTGCACCAGATGGAGCCATCTTCAATAATGCAGGACAAGTTCTGAACCATACTTTATACTTCCTGCAATTTTCCCCCAAACCTGCTCATAGTGAGCCAACCGGTAAATTAGCAGAAGCTATTAAACGCGATTTTGGAAGCTTCGATAACTTCAAAAAAGAGTTCACAGCTGCTGCCGTAGGATTATTCGGCTCTGGCTGGGCTTGGTTATCAGTAGATAAGAACGGAAAACTTCATATAACCAAAGAAGCTAATGGCAGTAACCCTGTACGTGCAGGACTTATTCCATTGTTAGGCTTCGATGTGTGGGAACACTCCTACTATCTTGATTATCAGAATCGCCGTGCCGATCATGTTAATGCTCTTTGGAGTATTATCGACTGGGATGTAGTGGGTAATCGACTGAAATAAGCAACAACAACCTTATAAACTCTTTTTTTAATGCGCACCTACGGGAATAGAAACTTCCCATAGGTGCGTTTGTGTTTCAATCTAACATATTTTAAAGAAAAACGTTACCTACTGAAAGCATTTATCATTAACTTTGCTAAACATAAACGTTTAACAAATAAAAATGAAGCTCATCATAGTCACAGCGCCCACATTTTTTGTGGAAGAGGACAAGATCATTACAGCACTCTTTGAAGAAGGGCTGGATATTTTGCATCTGCGGAAACCGGAAACTCCTGCTATGTATTCCGAGCGACTTTTGACGCTAATACCTGAAAAATATCATAGACGCATTGTTACTCACGAACATTTCTATTTAAAGGAAGAGTTTGACCTCATGGGTATTCATCTGAACACACGTAATCCTAATGAACCACATGATTACTCAGGACATGTCAGCTGTACTTGCCATTCTGTAGAAGAAGTAAAAAGCAAAAAGCATTTTTATGATTATGTATTTATGAGCCCCGTATACGACTGTATCACCAAAACAGGTACTCTTTCCGGTTATACTCCAGAAGAATTGCGCACAGCTGGAAAAGAAAGAATAATAGATACTAAAGTTATGGCTTTAGGAGGAATCACTCCAGACAATATTCTGGAAATAAAAGATTTCGGATTCGGCGGTGCAGTAGTACTCGGTGATTTATGGAATAAATTCAATGTTTGTACAGATCGGGATTATTTAGGTGTCATCCGCCACTTTAAGAAACTAAAGGAAATGGCGGATTAAAAAGTTCAATTTCCATTAGAACTTCCCATATTCTTTATATTCGACCCCAGCAGGCAAAGTAAAATAGAATGTAGAGCCTTCTCCTTTTTTAGATTCTACACCAATGCCACCACCATAGTGTTCAACAATAGATTTCGTAATAGAAAGACCTAAACCTGTGCCACGAATGTTATAGTTCATCTTCACAAAACGTTCAAAGATAGCCCGGCGACTTTCTTCATCAATGCCACATCCTGTATCAGCTACATAAAAATAAAAGTTATTATTACTCAAACGGCGATATCCAATCTTCACACTACCCTGTTCTGTAAACTTCAAAGCATTTTTCACCAAATTATTAATGACCTGTGCAAAACGTACCCGGTCTATCATTAAACGACATTGGGGAAGTTTCTCTACAAACTCTATCTGAATACCCGACGGACGGGGATGTGCATTTTCTGCAGCACACATTTCCTGAATCAAAGCATTCACATCCACATCTCCATCTTTATATTCCATTGTATTGGCCTCAATCTTTGAGAAGTCCAATAAATCATTAATCATCTGAACAAGAAAATCTTTATTGTCATTGATTTCTTTCAGAAAAATCATTCGTTCTTCTCTACTCAGATTATCAGTCTCAGCAAGTACATTTGTAAATCCGACAATCGCATTAAGTGGAGTACGTATCTCATGGGTCATATTAGCGATAAAGGCATTCTTCAGCTGATTACTTTCTTCCGCTACTTCATTTAATTGTTGCAAAGTCTTCAACCTCTTGGTCTTGTTGATAGACACCACAATCATAATGACCAGAAGTAATAAAATAATTACTCCAAAGCATAGCAAGAGTATTTCATTCCTTTGATAAAAATCTGATGCCCCTAAAATATAAAATGTTGCAAAATCCGGCTTCATAAAGTTGGTTATTAAAAGATAAAGATGATCCTAATTCTATATGTGGTACAAATATACTAAAGAAAAAACAAATAACTGATCAATAGATACATGTTTTTCTAAAAAAGATAGGCTGTAAGCCTTTCTAAAAAAGGTTTACAGCCTATAAATAAGATTTATGAAGTCTTTTATTTCAGATCTTCAATAGCTGCCTGCGCCGCTGCGAGGCGTGCTATAGGTACTCTAAATGGAGAACAACTAACGTAGTTCAAACCCACCTTATGGCAGAATTTTACAGAAGAAGGTTCACCGCCATGCTCACCGCAAATACCGCATTTCAAGTCCGGACGAATAGCACGACCTTTTTCCGTAGCCATACGTACCAGCTGTCCTACTCCATTTTGATCGAGAACCTGGAATGGGTCTACTTTCAGAATCTTCTTTTCCAGATAAACCGGAAGGAAAGAAGCAATGTCATCACGTGAATAACCGAATGTCATCTGCGTTAAGTCATTTGTACCAAATGAGAAGAACTCAGCAGAAGAAGCAATACGGTCAGCAGTCAAAGCAGCGCGAGGAATTTCAATCATCGTACCTACCTTGAAGTCAATGCTATCACCCAGTTCAGCGAAAAGTGCAGCAGCTTCTTCGCGAATTACCTTTTCCTGTTCTTTGAACTCATACAAAATACCAGTCAGCGGAACCATGATTTCCGGATGGGTTTCCACACCTTCTTTCTTCAGTTCCAAAGCAGCACCAAGGATAGCACGTGTCTGCATCTGAGTAATTTCAGGATACGTATTACCCAAACGACATCCGCGGTGTCCCAACATCGGATTATGTTCACAAAGTGACTCTACACGTTGCTGGATATATTGCAAACTAACGCCCATAGCGTCCGCCATTTCTTGTTGTCCCTTCAAATCATGCGGAACAAATTCGTGCAAAGGAGGATCGAGCAGACGAACAGTTACCGGACAACCTTCCATAGCCTGGAAGATACCCTTAAAGTCAGCTTGTTGGTAAGGCAATATCTTGGCCAAAGCCTTGCGACGTCCTTCCGCATCTTCTGCGAGGATCATCTCACGCATAGCTTTAATTTTTTCACCTTCAAAAAACATATGTTCCGTACGGCAAAGACCGATACCTACAGCACCAAAGTTGCGAGCTACGCCGGCATCATGGGGAGTATCTGCATTGGTACGTACCTGAAGTTTCGTATACTTATCAGCCAGATCCATCAATTCAGCAAAATCTCCTGAAAGTTCAGCAGCCTTTGTTTCTACCTGACCTTTATAAACTACACCTGTACTACCATTCAATGAAATATAATCACCTTCTTTCAGCAGAATGCCATCTATTTCTACAGTACGAGCCTTATAATCAATATTCAAAGCACCGGCACCGGATACACAGCACTTACCCATACCACGGGCAACTACTGCTGCATGAGAAGTCATACCACCGCGAGCAGTAAGAATACCTTCTGCAACTGCCATACCCGCCAAATCTTCGGGAGAAGTCTCGATACGTACCATTATAATACGCTTACCGGCAGCATGCCATTCTGCAGCATCATCTGCAAAAAAGACAATCTGTCCTGTAGCAGCACCCGGAGATGCGGGAAGACCACGAGTTAAAACCTTGGCTTGTTTCAAAGCAGTCTTATCAAACACAGGGTGGAGCAATTCGTCCAATTTATTGGGCTCGCAGCGCATCAATGCAGTTTTCTCATCAATCATGCCCTGATGCAACAAATCCATTGCAATCTTCACCATAGCAGCACCGGTACGTTTACCGTTACGCGTCTGGAGAAACCAGAGTTTACCTTCCTGAACGGTAAATTCCATATCCTGCATATCTCTATAGTGGTCTTCCAACTTAGTCTGCAGAGTATCCAGTTCTTTATAGATTTCCGGCATAGCCTCTTCCATTGACGGATATTTGGCTGCACGTTCTTCTTCGCTAACGCCTGCAAGTTCTGCCCAACGCTGTGAACCGATTTTGGTAATCTGCTGCGGTGTACGGATACCTGCCACAACGTCTTCACCTTGTGCATTAATCAAGTATTCACCATTAAACAAGTCTTCACCTGTACCGGCATCGCGGCTAAAGCAAACACCTGTAGCAGAAGTCTCACCCATATTACCGAATACCATTGCCTGAACATTAACGGCTGTACCCCACTCATCGGGTATACTTTCCATCTTGCGATATAGAATAGCACGTTCATTCATCCATGAATTGAATACCGCACAAACAGCGCCCCACAACTGCTCATAAGCACAAGCCGGGAAGTCTTTTCCGGTTTGCTCCTTTACAGCAGCTTTAAACTTCTTCACTAATTCTTTAAGGTCTTCCACTTCCAGTTCATTATCCAGCTTCACGCCTTTTGCGTGCTTCACCTCTTCAATGATGGCTTCAAATGGATCGATATCCTCTTTATTAGTCGGTTTCATACCCAATACCACGTCACCATACATCTGTACGAAACGACGGTAAGAGTCCCATGCAAAACGTGCATTGCCTGTTTTACGTGTCAATCCTTCTACTACTTCATCATTCAGACCCAAATTAAGGATCGTGTCCATCATACCCGGCATAGAAGCACGAGCGCCCGAACGCACTGAAACCAGTAATGGATTTTCTACATCACCGAACTTAGAAGACATTAATTCTTCTACTTTTGCTATAGCGCTTTCTACTTCGCCTTTCAACAGAGCAACAACTTTTTCCTGCCCCATCTCATTATATTCGGTACAAACCTCAGTCGTGATTGTAAAACCAGGAGGAACCGGAACCCCGATAAGGTTCATTTCGGCAAGGTTGGCACCTTTACCTCCCAAAAGATTTTTCATGTCGGCCTTTCCTTCTGCCTGACCGTTACCAAAGGTATAAACTCTTTTCTTGTCCATAATATAAATTTAAGTTTCTCGATTGTGATTTTTTTCTGTTCGCAAATCTAAGTATATTTCGCATACTAGAAAACTTTTTGAGAAAAAACTTTCTATCAAAATGCAATTTCGACATTGCAATCTTTAATATTTCACTTCATAGAGAGAATTCCCGAAAAAATGTCTATTTTTGCAGAATAATTTATTAGACTGGTGTAAAAGTGGCAAGAAATAGAAAAGAACTTCCCCTACTGGAGAAAGTGACAATAACGGATGTGGCTGCCGAAGGAAAAGCCATCGCAAAGGTCAATGATTTGGTTATTTTCGTACCTTATGTCGTTCCCGGAGATGTAGTAGACCTGCAAATTAAGAGAAAAAAGCATCATTATGCTGAAGCCGTAGCAGTGAAGTTCCACGAATATTCTCGTGAAAGAGCCGTCCCATTTTGCCAACATTATGGGGTATGTGGTGGTTGCAAATGGCAAGTTCTCCCTTATTCCGAACAGATCAAATACAAGCAAAAACAAGTAACTGACAACCTTACCCGCATCGGAAAAATTGAACTTCCGGAGATTTCCCCGATTCTCGGTTCTGAGAAAACACAGTTCTATAGAAATAAACTGGAGTACACTTTTTCTAACAAACGCTGGTTGACGGAAGAAGAAGTTAAGCAAAATGTGGTATATGATCAAATGAATGCTGTAGGTTTCCACATCCCCAATGCTTTTGATAAAGTACTAGCGATAGAGAAATGCTGGTTACAGGATGACATATCCAACCGTATCCGGAATGCTGTACGCGATTATGCTTACGAGCATGATTATTCATTCATTAATCTGCGTACTCAGGAAGGAATGTTACGCAATATGATTATCCGTACCTCCACTACCGGGGAACTTATGGTGATTCTCGTTGCAAAAATAGAGGAAGAAGAAAGAGAACTGCAACTGTTCAAACAACTCCTGCAATATGTTGCTGATACATTTCCCGAAATAACTTCCCTTCTATACATTATTAATAATAAGCGCAACGATACTATTACCGACCTGGATGTACATACTTTTAAAGGTAAAGATCACATCTTTGAAGAAATGGAAGGATTACGTTTTAAAATAGGTCCTAAATCGTTCTATCAAACCAATTCCGAACAAGCATACAACCTTTATAAGATAGCACGCAATTTTGCGGGATTAACCGGAAAAGAACTGGTATATGACCTTTATACAGGTACAGGAACCATTGCTAACTTTGTCTCCAAGCAAGCCCGCCAGGTTATCGGTATCGAATATGTACCCGAAGCTATTGAGGATGCAAAGGTAAATGCAGAAATCAACGGTATTGAGAACACCTTATTCTTTGCCGGTGATATGAAAGATATGCTAACACAGGATTTCATCAACCAATACGGTCGACCGGATGTTATTATCACCGATCCTCCTCGAGCCGGTATGCATCAGGATGTAGTAGACGTTATCTTATTTGCCGAACCGAAACGTATTGTATATGTAAGTTGTAATCCAGCCACACAGGCACGCGACCTGCAACTGCTCGACGTAAAATACAAAGTAAAAGCCGTACAACCGGTGGATATGTTCCCACATACTCACCACGTAGAAAACGTAGTGCTTCTGGAATTAAGAAATGAAGACTGAGAATTAATCACTAATCACTAACCATTAATCACTATCAACGTGGCAAGAGGAAAAATAGTAGCACGGGCCCGCACTCAATATACGGACTACACAGTAAATGAACCGATGGAACTTATGGAGTTCCTGGCAGCCAAGATGCCGGACGCCAGTCGCACCAAACTAAAATCATTGCTCAGCAAACGAGTGGTGTTCGTAGACAGTGTGATAACCACTCAATACAATTTTCCGCTAAAACCGGGCATGAAAGTACAGATTAGCCGTGATAAGGGTAAAAAGGAGTTTCATAACAAATTGCTGAAGATCGTATATGAAGATGCATATATCATAGTGGTGGAAAAGATGCAAGGTTTACTGTCAGTCAGCAGTGAACGCCAGAAGGAACGTACAGCCTATCATATTTTAAATGAATATGTGCAACGCTCCAATGGACGCGGCAGCAACGTTTATATTGTCCACCGCCTCGATCGTGATACTTCCGGGTTAATGATGTTTGCAAAAGATGAAAAAACACAGCGTACGCTGCGTGATAATTGGCATGAGATTGTAACCGACCGTCGTTATGTAGCTGTAGTTGCGGGAGAGATGGAGAAGAATGCCGGTTGTATAATATCCTGGCTCACGGATCGTACTCTTTATGTATATTCCAGTCCGACAGATGACGGAGGACAAAAGTCAATTACACATTATCGCACTATTAAGCGTGCCAATGGTTATTCTCTTGTGGAACTAAACCTTGAAACCGGACGTAAAAACCAAATCCGGGTACATATGCAAGACTTAGGACATCCTATTGTTGGGGACGGGCGTTACGGACTCGAAGAGGTAAATCCTATCGGACGCCTAGCGCTACATGCCTTCAAATTATGCTTCTATCACCCGGTTACAGGAGAATTGATGCAGTTTGAAACGCCTTATCCGAATGATTTTAAAAAGTTGTTTCTGAAGAAATAAAAAAAAGAAATTGCGCAGATTAATAAAGTGAATTTTATCAATCTGCGCAATTTCTTTTATATAATATACTTTTTTATCTTACACGACGCATATAAAAGCTTTGCCCATTAATATCATCTTTATATTCCCTCCAGCTATTATACCAAGTACCACTGAAAGAATTAGCATCCGCCTGAGCTCCCCAAATATAAGCTGTACTACCATCATCATAGAATTCCAATTCCATCACATTATAAGAACCTTCCAGCCAGCTCCACCTGAACAAAAGGTAATTAGGATCCCCTTTCGAACCAATAGTACCTTGATAACGTTCATTAAACGTCATAACTGTCCCTCTTCCCCAAGTATATATTCCAAAATCTATCTCATCAGAAGTGTACCATTCACCAGGCAAGTTAAATTCAGTATCCTCCCTATCATCACAGGATGTAAATCCCATAATAAACACAGAGAGAAACAATAATTTATAAACTAAAGATTTCATAATTACATGTATTATTTATTATTATAATTGGAGTCTGTCATCATCAGCATCTTCCCATCCAGCTTACCACTAAGATAATGATCACGTACCCATACATTCTCAAAGTACTTTACTTTTCCATCTGAAAAAGTAAGTCTTAAAGCTTCCTTGCTATCATCTGTCCAACGCCAGGAAAATTCTCTGTCGACAGTCGTTTTTCCACCGGTATCATAGGTGGTTGTAAGTTCCTGCCCTTTATTATTATCTTTAAAGAATCTGAGTTGATAAGTACATGTTAAGCCCTCATCCGTCTCATATTCATCTATCCAGGTTCTGTCACATAGCTTTTTGTCACTATTCTCCATCGTGTAATATACATCATCCCCGCAAGACAATAAACCAACAGCAAAGATGCATAGCAATAATATTTTTACGCAATTCAAAGTTTTCATAATTATCAAGTTTAGTTAATAACTGTGGACAAAAATACGAAAAGAAATCGAAATGTTTTAATATTTCGCCTGATATTTCTTGTAGAAGGTCAGAAACAGAATAAAACCGACCATGGCGAAAGGAACTCCTGCCAGTGCCGGATAACGATAACCGCCACTGATAGCAAGCCCACCAACATACGCACCGATGGCATTTCCCAAGTTAAATGCCACTTGCACACAAGCCGCTCCCAGCATCTCTCCACCTTTTGCCACACGGATAATCAACACTTGTTCCGGACTGGAAACCGCGAACAAACCGGCAGTACAAAGGCACATCAATAATGCTGATAACCACGGATAAGGAGACAAGAAGAATATCAATAACAGCACAACACAAATCATAGCTTGCACAGTAGTACCTACTTTTCCGGGAGTATATTGGTCAGAAAGACGCCCACTCACCAGATTACCCACCACCATACCAAAACCGGCCAATACCATCAATCCGGTAATGCTTTCGGCACTGAAACCGGATACATTCGTCAATAACGGGTTAATATAACTGTACCAACAAAAAACTCCGCCATTACCCAGTGCCGTCGCCCCTAAAATGAGCCAGGGAACCGGGGTTTTAAGAAAACGGAACTGTCCTTTGAAACCAGTATCTTTCAGCCCTTCCACGTGGGGTACCCAACGCCAGATATAATAAAGAATAATCACTCCCCAACAACCCACCAGCAAGAATGTTACCCGCCATGAGATAGCATTACTCAATGATGTTCCCAATGGAACTCCAAAAAGATTGGCTATAGTCATTCCGGCAATCATGATAGATACGGCCTCAGAGCCTTTACCCTTATCAGCCAATTTTTCGGCAACAATAGAAGCTACACCGAAATAAGCCCCATGAGGAAGTCCGGAAATAAAACGAGCCAGTAATAATACCCAATAATTAGGCGCCATTGCTGCACAGATATTCCCTAGCATTATCAGAGTCACCAACGCCAACAAAATATGTTTCAGTGGATGTTTACGGGCCAAGATCAGAGTGGGTGCCCCGACACATACTCCCAAAGCATATGCAGAAATAAAATGCCCTGCCACAGGAATACTAACACCCAAATCTTTAGCCACATCGGGCAGAATGCCCATCATGACAAACTCGGCAATCCCTAATCCCAAGGTGCCGAACGCTAATGCAATAAGACTCTTCTTCATACCTATTTTACCTACAAAAAACTAATCTTTTTACCGGGGTGCAAAGGTAGTGTTTTTTTTATTCCAATAATAAACTATTCATGGCTTCATTTTGTTTTTATATATAAACAGAACAGTAATATGAAAACAATTATTATAAGTCTATTTATGGCAATAACAGCAATAGCTGCCCATGCACAGCAGAAAAGTTTTTATGACTTCACAGTCAAGACGATTGATGGAGAAGATTTATCACTTTCCACCTTTAAGGGAAAGAAAGTACTGGTAGTTAACGTAGCATCCAAATGTGGCTTCACTCCGCAATATGCCAAGCTTGAAGAGCTATATAAAAAATATGGAAAAGACAATTTTGTAATAATAGGCTTTCCTGCCAATAATTTCCTGAGCCAAGAGCCAGGCAGTAATGAGGAAATCAAAGAATTCTGCACATTGAACTACGGAGTTACCTTCCCAATGATGGCAAAAATCTCTGTTAAAGGGAAAGACATTGCTCCTCTCTATAAATGGCTTACCGAAAAAAGCGAAAATGGCGTGGAAAATGCAAAAGTTGGCTGGAATTTCCATAAATTCCTGATAGATGAAAATGGAAAGTGGATAGCCTCCTATGGCTCCACAACTGATCCGCTATCGGAGAAGATAACAGAATGGATTGAGAAATAGAACATAATAAGCCCCGAAATTTATCATAAGTTTCAGGGCTTATTATGTTTTTCATTTTCGGAATCCGGAGAAAAAGTTATCTATCCAACGAACCAGATAAACTATAATCACTCCAGCTATTACCATTGCAATGATACGACCTAACATATTTTTGTAGCTTTAAATATTTTAGCAGGCAAAGATAGCTAAGATATATAAAACAGCATAGACTATTACGTAAAAATCATGTTTGCAACAGGGCTACACCCTTTCACCCGAATGGTGTAGCCTTGAGCACAAAAGGGTGTAGCCATCCGGAGCAAAGGGTGTAGCCATCCCAGACAACTGATTATGAGTAAATTATACGTCATTCAACAGAATTCTTTCCTATAAGCGTTACAACGCAAACAAAATCCTTTATTTTTTGTTATATAGTATAAATCTAACAAATAATAGTTAATTTCGCGAACTCAAAAAAATTAAAAACAAACGAATATGAAATCAAAAAGAAGTTTTATGCTCATGGCTCTATGCCTAAGCACTTTAGCCGGATTGGCACAAAATACTCAATCTTCCGGGCAAGTCACAGAAGAAAGTAAAACAACATTCAAACCTCATTGGTATATGCAGGTACAGGCAGGTGCTGCAGAAACTGTTGGTGAGGCCAGTTTTAAAGACCTGATCTCTCCTGCAGCAGCTCTTTCTGTCGGATACAAGTTTACTCCTCTATGGGGAATACGCGCCGGTGCAAGTGGCTGGCAAGCAAAAGGTAAATGGGCGGCACTTGACGATTCCTATAAATTCAACTATCTGCAAGGAAACGTAGATGCCACACTTGACCTGAGCAACCTGTTCTGCCACTATAATCCAAAACGTTTCTTCAACGCTTATATGTTCGTGGGAGTAGGTCTCGCCGGTGGATTCAACAATGACGATGCTGTTGCACTGGACGCAGCAGGTTACCGCATGCAATATCTCTGGAGCGGCAAAAAGGTTTTTGTAGCCGGCCGTGGGGGGTTGGGTACAAATTTGCGTCTGAGCAACCATGTATCTTTCAATCTTGAAGTGAATGCCAATGTCGTATCGGATAAATTCAACTCCAAGAAGGCTGACAATGCCGACTGGCAGCTTAATGCATTGGCCGGTTTTACATTCAAGTTCGGAAAGAGTGGCAAAAAGGCAAAACCTGTCGTTGCTTATACTCCGGAGGTCGTGGAAACAGTAGTGGAAGTTCAGCAAGAGACGAAACCAGTTTATGTTCCTGCACCAGTAGAGGAGAAAAAAGAGGAAGTGAAACCTTTGACTGAAAATATCTTCTTCAATATAAATTCTTCTGTTATACGTTCTTCTGAAGAAAGTAAAATAGCTAACCTGGTTGCATTCCTGCAAAAGAACGCAGATGTAAAAGTCTCTATTTGCGGATATGCAGATGCTGGAACCGGTACAACAGCCATTAACCTACGACTTTCCAAAGAACGTGCTTTAGCTGTTGAGAAGGCTTTGAAAGCAAAAGGTATCGCTGCCGACAGAATCATGGTAGACTTTAAGGGAGACAAGGTTCAACCTTTCTCTACTAATAATGAAAATCGTGTAGCAATTTGTATTACTGAATAGTAATCAGATAAGGTCTGATATAAAAGAAATAGAGCTGTACTGTATTATCCTGCCTTTAGGATACAGTACAGCTCTATTTTATGCTCAATTTCGGAATAAGATTACATGAAGATCAACTGCTTCTTAAGCAAATCTACAATATCACTCTGCAATTTCTGTGCATTGATAGGTTTAGAAGTATACGCATCGAAACCACTATTCAGGATGCGTTCCTCATCTTCTGCATAGACATAAGCCGTTACTGCCATGATAGGAACAGTCGGCGATATTTCACGTATGATCTGCGTAGCCTCGTAGCCAGTTTTTTTAGGCATATTGATATCCATCAATATCAAATGAGGATTGTATTTCTTAAATAATTCTACTGCCTCTTCCCCATCCCAAGCATGAAGAATGTTATATTTACGTTTCAGGATAGATTCAAATAACAAGAAATTGCTTTCATTATCTTCAGCTATTAAAACGGTGAGTTTCTCTACTTTACTTAACCGGTGTTCTTTCTGTTCTCTCGTCGACTTGAGTTCCACTGGATGATAAGGAAGAGTGAACCAGAAAGTAGAGCCCTTGCCAGGTTCCGATTCAACGCCTATGCTACCACCCAAATTCTCGACAACACTCTGGCAGATAGACAACCCCAATCCTGTACCTTGAGAAAAAGAATCGAGTTTCACGAAACGACCAAAAACAGTATCTTTCTTATCCTCTTCAATTCCACATCCCGTATCCGTAACATAAAAATAAAGGGAATCAGTATCCTTCAGTCGATAACCGAAAGTGACGCTTCCACTATAAGTAAACTTCATAGCATTATTAAGCATATTCGTCATAACCTGCGTCAGCCTGTTCCTCTCGATATTTACAGTACAGTCCGGCATTTCCGGTATATATCGGATGGGGACAGCTTCATTCTTCTGACGAAGTTGGGCAGATTCTTCTATCTCCTTAAACAATGCATTCAGATCTAAATCGGAAAATACAAATTCCAATGTTCCGGATTCAATCTTAGAAAGCTCCAGAATGTCTCCAACCAGTTGCAACAATAGCGTATTATTATTCTCAATAATATTGATATACTCCTCTTTCTCCTCCTGTTCTTCCGTATCTGCCAAGATACTGGAAAAGCCGACAATAGCATTGAGCGGAGTACGTATTTCATGACTCATATTGGCCAGGAAAGCAGACTTCAGACGATTTGATTCTTCAGCTTTCTCCTTTGCCGTAATCAGATCTTCTTCCATTTTCTTTCGTCCGGTTATCACGAGAGAAGAACCTACCAAAGTAATCGGATTACCTTTTTCATCCCTCTTATCCACAGTGGCCTGAGCCTCAACCCATTCATAACGCGATATTCCATTCTTACGAACTATCACGCGATATTCTTCTCTGATCTTAGAAACATTACCTTCCGTCAACTCCTTATAAGCTCTCTTTACCCGGTCTCTGTCTTCCTTACAAATTTTGGCAAAATATTGGTAGTCGGGTACGGAAAGTTGCTCCTCGTTCATCATGCTATCATCATGGCTAAGCTCTACCGGACGGTTTACGTCACAAAGCATAGTACCTTTCTCCAAATCCCATTTCCAGGGAACAATATTAGCCACGTCCAGCGACATTGATAATTTATGATTAGCAGATCGTAACATCTGTTGTGTCTCGGCTAACTCGGTATTGTCCACACAGAATACATCAACGTATCCCTTATGTTTAGAGGGCGTCAGAATTACATTGAAATAATTGCCTATATTTTCGTAATAGTATTGGTATGAAAGCTCCTTTTGAGTAGAGTTGACCATACTATAGAGGTGACACATCCTTTCAAAACCTTTCGGATCTGCTTCACTTCCTCTTTTACCAATGACCTCCCCCATAGACTTGAAGTATTTCTCAAAGCGGGGATTTGCTTCCACTGTGATGTAGTCTACAATCTTTCCGGCAGAATCATAAACCAGCTGTTGCTTCAAATAAACGATGGGCATATTCTCAAACAAACTGTGATAGCTGGTCATCAACTTTATCTGTTCGGCTTGCTTTCTTCTGCTCTTATACAACCACCACAACCACATCCACATAAACAAAATCAGAATTGTGGTAATTCCCCAAATAACACTGTATTTGTGTTGCTCCCAGAAAGAAGGAGGCATCATATAAAAAACAGAATTAGAAGGGCACAACTTAGGTGACAATCCGGCTTCTGTAAGATCGTAATAGTTGAACATAGGAGTGGGAGTTCCACAATTCACCACATGAATGCCTTTCGAGTTATTATCAGATAAAACGCCGGCAGTTATTTCCGTAATTTTCCTTCCGATTGTCTTCTCATCAAAAAAGTAACCACCTACCAAACCATTCCGTTGCAATCCGGTATTATCCAATGAAAGAATAGGTGAAGAAGAATAATAGCTGAGGATTCTGGAAATATTATTGGTCAATACAGCATTCCCTTTTTGAGCATTTTCCTGATACCATGAACAAAAGAGAACACCACTATTCTCCTCTGCATGGGCCAGTGAATCAGCCAATTCATCGGTAGTCATTTCACCAGCAACATAATCTTTTATTTCAAGCTCCGGAAAGTCTTTATTCACAATCTCTTTTAAATCCGAACGGAACTGAGCACTTATGTAACGGGCATCCGACAAGAAGATAAGTTCATCCATTTCAGGCATCAGATTCTGCATTAACAGAACAGTTTCTTTAAGATAAGCAGGCACATGAAAGACAGTCAGCGACAGATTGCCTTGATAATCTGTCAGAGGTGTTCTCTCTTCCGCCGCAATGGCTCGCCTGTGCAAGTAGGCCTCTTGTGGCCCTACATAATCCGTCTCGGTGCAGAGAATAACGGGAACATCTTTCCATTGCCTTTCTATACTCTCTTTCAGCAAGCCCCAAGAGGCACTACCCAAGAGGAGCAAGAGTTTCGGAGGATTGTCTGCATATTTTCCAAAAAGGTTTTCTTTGTATTCTGATAAATCTTCCGTATTTTGCAGGTGCATAAATTGCCCTCCCATGTGTTCCACATCCACTACATAAGGAGAGTTTTTATGTTGATAAGAATTATAAATGGGGATAATAAAATCGTTACTCCAACGGGAAGATCCGCTGTATGCATTGAGAATCAATATCCTATCTTCATTTCCGGGTTTAAATGCCGAGGAGACTTCGCCAAATACATTAACAGCATTCAAAAGAAAAACAACCAATATAATAAACACTCTGATTATTATTTGCAAATATTTCATCGGAATTACAGTTTAGTCTACAAGTGTATCCATTCTTTACCACACAAGGAACAAAAGGCCTACATCATAGAGAAATTAGATTGCAAAACTAATTAAAAATCAGAGAATTCCCAGTTTTTAGTAAAGAGATTTTTAAAGAGAATTGCGTATCTTCCATATTCTATGTACATTTGAAAAAATAAAATAGTAAAATCATGAAAATACTTCATACCAGCGACTGGCATCTGGGACATACACTATACAACTATGACCGCAGTCGCGAGCAACAAGCATTCCTGAAACAACTCACCCGCATTGTTGCAGAAGAAAAACCAGATGCAATGGTAGTCAGCGGAGACATCTACCACTACTCCACCCCATCGGCAAGTACCCAGAAGATGTACACAGACGGTATGCTCGAAATTCACAGGGCATGCCCCGGAATGACAATTGTAGTAACTGCCGGAAACCACGACAGCAGTTCGAAATTAGAGATAGACAGTAGTCTGTGGAACCATTTCGGTGTAAAGGTAGTAGGAAACATAGAACGAAACCAGGAAGAAGTTAATCTGGAAAAACATATCGTGGAAGTGAAAGATGAAAGAGGAATACTAAAAGGATATATTATAGCCGTACCTCACGTCTATCCGCAGAATTTCCCGATACTGGACACAGAAACACCCCGCGAAGAACGGCAGACACGCTTTTTCCAAGCATTGCAGGATGAAGTAGAGAAAATGAATGCGGAAAAACTGCCTGTTGTATTGATGGCGCACCTTTCCATAGAAGGCAGTGACCAAACGGGACATGATGAAACCGTAGGCGGAATAGAATATGTCCCTATCAATGCAATGGGTGGAGGATACGATTATCTGGCACTCGGTCACATCCATTGCCCACAGAACATTAAAGGAAGCAGGCATTGTGCACGGTATTGTGGCACTCCCCTGCCTGTCAGCTTCGACGAGGCTTATCCACATTCTGTTTCCATTGTTGAAATACAAAGAGAAAAAGCACCTCAGATCAAAACAATTGAAATAGAGAATCCGATGCCACTCATCACGCTACCCAAGGAAGCTGTAGATTTTGAAGAAGCTATAAAACAGCTGGAGGAATACCCGGATGACAAACCGGCTTATATCCGCTTGAATGTTCTGATAAAAGACTATCTGGCGCCCGACTGCAACGAACGTGCATCGAACGCGGTAAAAGGGAAGAACTGCAAATTCTGCTATATCAAGCCCAATCGGGAGAAGCATACTTCAGATGATGAAACCAAGCATATCTCTATTCAGGAAATGCAGGAAATGTCCCCATTGGAAATAGCAAAACTTTATTTTCAGGAAGCAGAAGGAAAAGAAATGGATGAGGAACTCTGCGAACTGATGAATAGCGTAGTACAAAAGGTAAAAGAGAAAAGCATTCTGCATTAATTCCCTATAATCTGTAGTGAATCATGAAACTTCAAAAACTGACTATAAAAAATCTGGCATCCATAGAAGATGCTGTGATCGACTTTGAGAATGGACCACTGAGCGAAGAATCCCTGTTTCTGATTTGTGGGGAAACGGGTGCCGGCAAAACAACATTACTCGATGCAATTTGCTTGGCACTCTACAATGAAACGCCGCGCATGGAACGGGCAGAAAACGAAAAGTACAGGGACATAGGGCAAACTTTTTCTTCCAAGAAAGAGGATGTGTCAATAAACGACAGCCGCCAATTGATGCGCAGAAATACCAACGAGGCGTGGACGGAACTGGAGTTCACCGGTTCAAACGAGATACCTTATATTGCCAAGTGGTACGTAGCCCGTGCACACCGAAAAGCATCGGGTGCCATTCAAGATGCAAAGTGGACATTAGAGAACCGGAAAACGAATCTCCAAATCACTAAGAAAAATGAGATAAAATCCGAAATACAAGCAGCCGTAGGGTTAAGTTTTGAGCAATTCTGCCGTACTACTCTCCTGGCACAAGGAGATTTTACCAAATTTCTTCAGAGTAAGGAAAGTGAAAAATCGGATATCCTGGAGAAACTGACAGGTACCGGAATCTATTCTGAAATAGGTGCAAAGATTTACGCCATCACCAAAGAGAAACGCATAGAATATGAGAATCAGAACCAAAAACTGGAAGGTATCCATGTGCTGACTGATGAAGAGATAAATGAAATTTCCGAAACTACAACTACGCTAAATGCTGAAATCAATGGAAATACCATACAAAAGAATATAGCAGTCCTGAAACGTGACTGGCTGAAGCGGTTTGCTGAGCTTATCCTCACTCAAGAAAACCAACAAAAGAACTGGGAAACGAAAAAGGAACAATTGCAATCGGATGACTTCCTGCAAAAAGAACTATTGATAAAAGACTGGAATAATACTGCAGATGCCCGTAACTGGTTATTTTCTCTCAAACAGCAACAACAGCAACAGAAAAAAGACAGAGAGCAAACTGAAAAGTTGAAAAAGAGTTTCATCTACCTCAGTAGTGGTTGTTCCTGGCTGAAGGAAAATCTGAAAGAATTGCAAGCAAAACTAATACTTGCCGAAGAATATTTGCAAGCTCACGCCCCGCTCCTACCTATGTTCGAGCAAAGTCAGTCCATCGTTACAGACCTGAATGCTGTGCTTTCTGCTCATTCACGCATCGCTGCCTACAAAAAACAAATAGCAGAATTGTCCCGGCAGCAGCCTATCCGGGAGCAAGAACGCACGAATAAGAAAAATGACTTCAACCGGAAAAATGAAGAAAATCAGATTAAGCAGCAAGAGATAAACTTATTGAATGCCCAGCTTGAATCCATGAATCGAAATGTCCTACAGGAAAAGAAGCATGCATTGGAAACGACTAAGGAAAAGTTGCTAAAAGCCCAAAATGCCCTGATACTATTAGGAGAGAAAAAAGCAGCCCTGAACATAGCAGAAGAAAACCTAAAATCTCTGGAACTAAAGCTGCAAACCAGCAAAAAACAATACAAAGAACTAGAAAACAGGTTCGACACTAAAAAGAAAGCCTACGATGAGATCAAAATGCTCTACGACAAACAAAAAGAAGCTGTGGAAGAGTGGGCACAAGAAGCCCGTACCCGTCTTTCTGTAGGAGATATGTGCCCGGTATGTGGTCAAAAGATAGAATCACTCAGCAAGGATGAAGATTTTCAGTCTGTACTTGCCCCTATCCGGCAATCGCTGGAGACAAAAGAGAAAGAATACAAGGAAGCAGAACAAACTTTGAATAGTAACCGGACGGAGACCAGAACTTATGAGGATATGATAGCAGAGAGTCGTCTGGCAACAGATAAAGCCCGGAAAGGATATGAATTTATTCAAACTGAAGCTGAAGAAACATGCCGTCAGTGTAATATTCTAATAATCTCAAATGATACCAGAGATATCCTGGAAAGACAAATTCAAGAAAATAAACAGCACCTTGAAGACATCAATGCCAGATTGAACGAAGTACAAATCCTTTCCAACAATATCTCCCGATTGCAGTACTTAAAAGATGAACATCAGAAAATAGTGGAGGCCGCCCGAAATGCTTTCGATACTGCTGACAAGAATCTGACGAAACTGAAAAATGACATCACTAATAAACATTCGCTAATCGAAAGTGAAAAGGACATCATTCGCACCACACTGGAACGTGTTAGCCCACTTATTCTTTGGGAAGGATGGCAAACAGAATGGAGTACTGATCCTACCTCATTTATCGAACGCTTACAAAAGTCTACAGTACATTATAAACTGGCACAGGACAGGCAATCGGAATTAAAAACAACCATTTCCCTCATAGAGAAAGAGCTGGACAGTGTATCAGCAACGCAGAATCTGATCTGCACAGCATTTCCCGAATGGAAAAACCTGCCAATAGAGGAAAGGATGGAGATCAAAAATCTGGGAATGGCATGGAATACCCTGAACTCTGAAGTCAGCGGATTGAAACAAAATATCTCATCTATCCGAAAAAACATCGACGAGCTGCAAGCCAACCTTACAGTGTTCTATACTATACATCCAGATATGAACGAAGTACGCCTCATAGCTCTTTCCTCCTACTCTAGCGAGCAAATAGAGAACTTGCGTATCGGTCAACAAAGGCTTAAAAACGAAGAATTAGCCGCACAAACCGCTTTCAAGCTAACAACCAGACAACTGGAAGAGCACCAAAGCAAGAAACCGGAGATGGCAAAGGAAGAAAACCTTGAAAGTCTGGACAGCCTTATCATAGCTTTAGATGAGAAAATTGCAGTAAGCAATCAGGCCCTCATACGGCTGAAAATCCAATTGGAAGAAAACACCAAGAACATCGCCCGGATAAAGGACGAGAAGAAACGTGCGGACGAATTACGGGAAGTGTACTTGAAATGGGACCGTCTTTGCCATCACTTTGGTGACGAGAAAGGAAAGAATTTCCGAAACATCGCACAAAGTTTTGTACTGAAAGAGTTGCTCAATGGAGCAAATTTCTACCTGCAACATCTCACCAAGCGCTACGAATTGGAGTGCCAGGCTGGTTCACTCACTATCTTGCTACGCGATTTTTATCAGGGAGGCACACCACGTCCAGCCTGCACCCTGTCCGGCGGAGAGAGCTTTCTGGTATCTTTATCACTCGCCTTAGGACTCTCTGCCCTCAGCCGCCACAGCCTGTCAGTAGATACACTGTTTATCGATGAAGGATTTGGAACACTGAGCAGCGATTATCTGAATACAGTGATGGATACTTTGGAAAAGCTACACCAAATGGGTGGCAAGAAAGTAGGCATCATCAGTCATGTAGAAGGGCTGCGTGAACGGATCAAAACCCAAATTCAGGTAAAGCGAATCGATAATTCGAGAAGTGAGATTAAAATTTCGAATTATGAATTGTGAACTATAAATTATGAATGGCTGCGCAATCATCCGCACGGCAATTCATAATTTATAATTTAAAATTCATAATTACTATATTATTACCTATTTTTGTAGCAACTATTAATAGAAGAAGACAATGAAAAAGTTCATAAAAGGAGTCCGGTTTGCTCCTAAAAATTATTCCGACGAAGTAGAAGAAAAAATTCAGCACTATAAAAAGGAAGGCTACAAATTACCGTCACGCCATTTATTGCGTACTGAGGAGCAATTGGCAGGTATTCGTGAAAGCGCAAAAATCAATACTGCATTGCTGGATTATATCTCGGCAAATATCCGTGAAGGGATGTCGACAGCAGAAATAGATCATATGGTATATGAATTTACCACAGATCATGATGCCATTCCGGCCCCTTTCATGTACGAAGGTTTCCCTAAAAGTGTATGTACAAGCATCAATGATGTCGTATGCCATGGTATACCGAGTACCAAAGAGTTTCTGCGTAACGGAGATATTGTGAACGTGGATGTTTCGACTATTTATAAAGGATATTTCTCGGATGCTTCACGCATGTACATGATTGGAGAAGTGAAACCGGAACTGCAACGCCTGGTACAAGTGGCAAAAGAATGTCGTGACATAGGCGTACAGACAGCACAACCTTGGGCACGCCTCGGAGATGTAGGCGCAGCCATTCAGGAGCATGCCGAGAAAAACG
Source organism: Bacteroides intestinalis DSM 17393 (assembly GCF_000172175.1). Taxonomy (NCBI): domain Bacteria; kingdom Pseudomonadati; phylum Bacteroidota; class Bacteroidia; order Bacteroidales; family Bacteroidaceae; genus Bacteroides; species Bacteroides intestinalis. Next base: position 473,891 of record NZ_ABJL02000008.1, read on the forward strand.
GATATAGTGTAGTACGCGATTTGTGCGGGCACGGTGTAGGAATTAAGTTCCATGAAGAACCGGACGTAGAACACTTTGGCAAGCGCGGTACGGGAATGCTTATCGTTCCGGGAATGACTTTCACCATCGAACCGATGATAAATATGGGAACTTATGAAGTCTTCATTGATGAAGCCGACGGATGGACAGTCTGCACTGACGACGGGCTCCCCTCAGCACAGTGGGAAAGCATGATTTTGATTACTGAGAATGGCAACGAAATACTGACTGAATAAGCATGGATATTGTTTTCCTGATTATCGGACTCATCGTAGGTGCCGGCATAGGTTACTTAATAGCCGGACGAAAAAGTGCTGCCCTATCCGCACAACTGCAAGCCACCCGCGAACGCGAGGAGTTACTGAATCGTACGGTAGAAGAACGGATTTCACGTGAAAAAGCCATAACAACCGAACGGCTGGCAGAGCAGGAAAAATCTTTCAATCTGAGATTGGCAGAACAACAGAAACAATGGGAAGAGCGCCTGAAATTGCAAGTAGAAGAAGCGGAAGCCTTACACAAACGTATGAGCACAGAGTTCGAAAATCTCTCCAACCGGATTTTCAAGAGTAAGGCAGAGGATTTTACTAAGCTAAATTCAGAACATCTCAACAATTTGCTCCGTCCCTTGGGAGAAAACCTAAAAGACTTCCGGGAAAAGGTGGAACAAGTGTATGACAAAGAGTCAAAACAACGTTTTTCTTTGGAAGAACGCATCAAGGATCTGGTAGAATTGAATAATCGCATCAGTGAGGATGCCAACAACCTGACCCGTGCTTTGAAAGGTGACTCCAAGATACAGGGTAACTGGGGAGAAATGATACTGGAACGCCTGTTGCAAGCCTCCGGGTTGATAGAAGGTGAACACTACTTCCGTCAGGAATTCCTAAAAAACGAGCAAGGTGAAATGCTGACCAATGAAGAAAGCGGTCAGAAAATGCAGCCGGATATTATTGTTAGGTATCCGGACGACCGGGAAATGATTATCGACTCTAAAGTGTCGCTAACTGCCTATGCTGCTTATAATTCGGCCGAAAATAAAGATGAAGAGGCACGCTGGCTAAAGGCACATCTGCAATCGGTACGAGCTCACGTCGATGAACTCAGTCAGAAGGATTACTCACATTATGACGCTAAAGCACCGGACTTTGTAATGATGTTTATTCCCACTGAAGCAGCCTATCTGACAGCCATTAAAGCGGATACTAATTTATGGGAGTATGCTTATAAAAAGAAGGTGGTATTAATGAGCCCTACCAATCTGATCAGCGCACTCCGCCTCTCTCTCGACCTCTGGAAACGGGAAAATCAAGTAAAGAACGTGCAGGATATCATCAAAAGAGGAACGTTGCTTTACGAAAAGATTGCCGGATTTACAGATACTTTCCTGCGTATCGGCGACAGTCTGAACGGGATGCAGAGAGATTATGACAAGGCATACAACCAGCTCTCTGATGGCAACGGTAGTGTGGTAAGGCAAGCAGAACTTCTGCGTAACATGAGTCTTACTCCTAAAAAACGGATATCAGCAAGGTTGCTGCCTCAGGAAGAAGAATCAGAAGAAGAGGAAACCGAACCAATGAAATAGACATTCAAAATAAGATATATAAAACATGAAAATACTGAAAGACCGTATCCTGAAGGATGGGAAATGCTACCCGGGAGGCATACTGAAAGTAGACAATTTCATCAATCACCAAATGGACCCTATTTTGATGAAATCTATCGGTGTGGAGTTTATCAGACGCTTTGCCTCTACCCCAATCAACAAAATTATCACAGTAGAGGCCAGTGGCATTGCTCCTGCCATCATGGTAGGTTATCTATTGGAACTACCCGTAGTTTTCGCCAAAAAGAAAAAGCCCAGTACCATGGAAAATATGTTGGTGACCTCTGTTTATTCTTTCACCAAACAACGCTCGTATGATGTATGTGTCAGTGAAGATTTTCTTCGTCCGGGCGACCGGGTACTCTTTATAGACGATTTCCTAGCCAATGGAAATGCAGCCAAAGGTATTATGGAGCTTGTGAAACAGGCCGGTGCCGAACTGGTAGGTATGGGCTTCATTATAGAAAAGGCTTTTCAACATGGAGGAGATGAACTGCGTGAGCAAGGTATACATGTGGAATCCCTGGCGATTATTGAAAGTCTGGATAATTGCGAAATAAAGATTAGATAAAAATATATTTCATCATACATCTATTAACTTACAGCCGGCTCGTTGATTCATGAACGAATTCGGCTGTAAATTAATAGCTGGGGTATATCTCAATTCAGTAAAGCATTATTTATCGGATAAAGTTTTCCGAATAACTTCTTTCACATCTTGCACTATTCCCATAGTTACATCTTTATCAAACTTCAGTCCCACTGATAATCCAACGCTATTGGCAATCGTTTTGTAATCCTTTAGCTTTAATTCCAATTCCTGAAGAGAAGGATTCTTTATCACTGCGCTTATACCTCCTCTCGGATACAAAGATACTTCTATAGGTAAAAATACATCCGAAGCCGTCTTATATTTAGAACTGTAAACCTTAGGTTCTCCAAAAGAAACGAATATAGGAAGCAAACTATCCAAACGAGCCTCGGAAACTCCGCCCAATTCTTTGGAAATTTCTCCACGAACTTGTAGATAAGCCTCTTTTATGGTACGCAGATAAGAAGTGATAGCAGTGGATGATGAACCACGGTCGTACCTTACAAATAAGCCGGGAATCCATTTTTTGTCCGTATTCGCAACTTTCCGATACTCTTTCCTCAAGAGATCCTTAAGGCGGACTGACAAGGTTTCCACATCATATTCCTTAATCAACTCCTGATTCAGCATCATCTTATTATTCATGTTCACAAAGAAACTATAAAAAGTTCCCGTCGGGTTTTCAATCTGATACTCCTTCTTTCCACCCACAGCATCTTCTGCCTTACGCTCGAAAAATGCTTCCAACTGTTGCAATTCGCTCTCCTGAACCGAATTTTGTTTCACACTCACAGGCGTGTTTATCGCCTGTCCCATTGTTTTCTTCACTTCTGGTCGCGCAAAAGCATAAAGCGTCCCAGCAGCTACAGGCACAAAAAGCAATAGCTTCAAACGTGCCCAATTGTTTGTTCTTCTTTTTAACATCATAGTGATACGATTTTTAAGTTTGCTGTGATTGAATCCACAAGCCATAGAGTAGAGCCTTGTACCTACGGATTTTTTCACTAACAAAAGTTGATATTCTGTTGCATCGATGCCATTATTAATAACGCCATTATCGGCTTCATACTCGTGCACTTCACGAAGTTCACGCATCAGGAGCCATGCGGCAGGATTGAACCAATGGAATATCAGGATACATTCCATCCAAAGTAAATCCAATGTATGCCTATGTTGCAGGTGCATTTGTTCATGCAACAAGATTTCTCCGGGATTCCGTTCATAATCTTCTTGTGACAGAACAATCATATTCCCCCAACTGAAAGAAACGATCTTCTCAGGGCAGATAATCAATTTATATTTCCCATAATTACAGGCGGGGTAACTATGAATGAGCCGGCGCATACGGACAGTAGAAAACAAAAGAAAGGTAAGTACAACCAAAGCTCCAATAAAATAACAACCACCTAACAGTAAAGTCACAGGGATAGCATGAATCACATTGGCATGATTTTCTTCTGTATCCTCTCCTTTCCCTGTCATAAAAAGGTTTGCTTCTCCTGACAAATGTTTTTCATCAACGCCTCCTTTTCTTTCAATATTCACTTCTTTTTCAGTCAATAAATGTCTTACGGCAGTTATCGGCAACTGCAAAGTTGTATATTGAGGAACATCTATTTGCAGCAATGGGAGTAATGTGCATGCCACTGTTCCCATCAACAGTAAATAACGGTTCGTACGAAACAGCGTATCTTTCCTGAAAAACAATCTGAACAGAAGGTACAGGATTGTCAGGCATAAGGTAGACTCAAATATATAAAACAATATAGTTCCCATGATCTATTTATTTTCCGAGTATAACTCTATTTCTATCTGCTCGACTTTTTACTTTCTATTTCCGCGATCAACGCTTTTAACTCGTCTACCGACATACCTTCTTCTTCAATAAATGCAGATACGACATTGGTATAAGAGTTATTATAGTATTGAGCCACCACATCATTCAGTGCAGAACGCTTATATTCTTTGTCGGAAACAACCGCATAATACTGATACGTATTACCATAAGCCCTGTATTTCACAAATCCTTTGTCCTCCAGCCCTCTCACCAAGGTAGATACGGTATTATAATGTGGTTTAGGCTCCTCATAAAAGGCCAACAATTCACGAACAAACATCGGACCATGTTCCCAGAACATTTGCATGATCTCTTCTTCTTTGGCAGTTAATCGTTTCATAATCTTTTCAAGTTTACTTGGGTGAATGGCACAAAGATAGAAATTAGTTTTAAACAAACAACTAATTCTATTAGTTATTCAACTAATACAAGAAGTAGTTTAACTAATATTATTAGTAGATAGTCAATACACATTATTATATATGCGGATCAAGAGTTGAATCCTGTTCATTATTGCAGGATTATGAACACAATCCCACTCCTGATCCGCATAAATAATATTAAGTTTCAGAGGTTAAGCCGCCGCATCGCCACTTTTATTCCTTTTCGCTGCGACGGTTAAGGAAAATTGTAGTAAGTACTTATTCTTTCCATCATGGAGAAAGTTGCTTTCCATCATGGGGAAACTTTCTTTCCACCATGGTGGAAAGAAAGAAACTCCACGGTGGAAAGAATAAACGTTCGGATGGAAAAGCCTAACCGTTGGAAGGAAAAAAGCATAGGAATGCCTAAGAAAAGAATTAGCTATTGCATTTAGTTCATTACTTATCTCTAATGAGATAAGTAATTTAGCTCAACAGCGGATGGAGTGAATTTCACTTTCAATCGATGTTAATTATGAATCAGTTACGAGCTACGGGCTACAAGTACCTTTCTGAACAGAACGCAGCTACTTTATCACCCTATCACCTTAACACTCTCTTATTCCTTCTGCACCGATCAAATTCAACTCCTGATTCACATGATATATAGAAAAAGAGAATATGTCATACTCTTATTTATACTTTCTTTTTCTTCGGCAATACTTGATTCAGCACCACATATCCGAGTATTCCGGCAATAATAGTACCACACAATACACCGAATTTAGCCTGATTCAGCAATTCCGGATAAGCACCGGAAAAAGAAAGATTAGCTATAAACAATGACACTGTAAACCCAATGCCCCCCAACAGCGAAACTCCTGCAATATTCTTCCAGTTCATACCTTCAGGCATTCGGGTAAGTCCACTTTTGATAGTCAGCCAGGTGAAAAGGTAAATCCCCAGAAACTTACCAATAAGAAGCCCCATGCCGACAGCAAGACTCACATTCCCTATAACTTCTCCACTACCGCCAAGAACCACTCCCGCATTAGCAAAGGCAAATAAAGGAAGAATAACAAAATTCACAACCCCATGCAGATTATCCTCCAAAGATTGTAAAGGGCTTATCACGCGATCCGAAGCTCGCTCCACTTGCTTCAATGTAGCAATCTGCTCATTTGTCAATACTATATTATCAGACTGCACGATCGGGAAAGAACTGACAATAGCCCGGATACGCCGGATATATTTACCTGCATCCAATCGCGGACGGGCAGGTATAACAAATGCAAGTATCACACCGGATATTGTACTGTGAATACCGGATTGCAGGAATAAATACCAGATAATAATGCCAAAGAAAAGAAAGAATATCTTCTGCGTCATACCAAACTTGCCCATATAATACAAAAAGATATAAAGGATGGCAGCCACAATCAAATAACCGTAAGCAACTTCAGAACTATAAAAAATGGCAATCACCAGAATACCACCAATATCATCTACTACAGCAAAGGCAGTCAGGAAAATCTTCAAGCTCAATGGTACGCGCTTACCCAACAAACTAAGTACTCCTAAGGAAAAAGCAATATCCGTAGCCATAGGAATAGCCATACCTTGTGTTTCAGGAGTATCAGGATTTACTAGAAGAAAATAAACTACAACCGGAAGTATCATTCCCCCGCATGCTGCAATAAATGGTAGAATGGCCTTTCGAAAAGAAGACAATTCGCCAACCAGTAATTCACGTTTTATCTCTAATCCTACAGCCAGAAAGAAAATCGTCATCAAGCAATCATTGATAAACTCGATCATCGTAAGATTATGACCGCCATGCGAAAGCAGATTAAAATCGCCTATACGCAAATGCAACTCTTGCGACAGGAAGCTCTGATACACAGGAGCTAATGAAGAATTGGCAACAACAGCTGCCAAAATAGCCGTCAGGAATAATAAAATACTCGCCACTACATTCAATGCCGAAAAGTTTTTCACAGTACGTAGAATAATCATATGTTCGATTTAAGTATTAGATTTCCAAAAGAATGCCCGGCGCTGTTAATGAGCTATTCCTGATAGCTCATTAATGCCAGTTTTTTAACCCAGAGCACAAATATACCTGTTAATATTAAATTTAACACAATAGTAAGTACAGAAATTACTAATGCCGGACCACCCAGATTGTAACCCAACGCAATAAAAATAACTCCTGCCCCTACTTCACCGCGAGTAAACATACCAATGGAAAGTGCCAGACGTTCACTCAACTTACGATCACGATAGAAGAATACCGGGAATAATTTACCGACATTGGAAAGTAACGATACAATAACCACATGTACAATAATCAGTGCCCAAGGCATCATTTCCTGTGAACCTGTTATAGAAGCCAGCCCTATATCGCCGGGAAGGCTGATTCCCTGAAGCGGAGGCATACTCATACCTACCAGGAACATAAAGATAAATGAAATTCCTGTCGAAGCTTTACGTTCCCAAGCCGTATCAATATCCTTATGCTTCATGACCATACCCAGGACGAATGCCGGAAGCAATACCTCAATATGAATGCTGGCATCCTCGCCATATAAGTTCTTGGTAATAAGATAGAGCGATTGAGTGGCAGCAAATACCAGAACGGAATAAAACAGAATGGCTTTCCAATCCTGCCTCATATTATATTTACTCAGTTTCTTCCAACCGAAAGAAAGCAACAGAAAGACGATAAGGATAATAACCAACAACTGCCAGCGCGGTCCGATCATCATTATTTGCAAAGGAATCATTAAAAGGATGGTATCCAGATCATCAAAGATAGCCAACACCTGAATCTTCTTGTAGATCCAGCTGGACTTCAGTCCAATAGCCGCCAACATAGTGAATAATATACCTGCGGAAGTAGGAGCTGCAAAACGACTCAGCAATAAGTTTTCTTTCCATGCCTCCCAACTATCCCAGTATTCCGGTGGAAGTAAAACGAAAATATAATAAATAGCAATCAGAAACCAAGGCATGGCTGCTGTAGCCATTGCGACAAAATAATCTTTTGCGTATGTTTGCCATCGGGACTTGTCCACTTCGAACTCACGTCCCACATTAATCATAATGAATCCCAGACAAATATACAACAACACATTAGATACGGTTTTCACCGTACTATAATCACTTCCTGACCATGCAGGCAGATACTGCGCTATAAAGAGACCTACCACCAGGAAGGCCGAAAACGATAGAACTTTTCTCATTTATTATTAGTTAGAATTTTCAAAACAAAGGGGATTGCCAAGACAGTCCTACAGAAAGAGAACAATCCCCAGACTAATATGAATCTGCTTTTATGATTTTTTATATTAATCTAATTTCAACACCGCAAGGAACGCTTTCTGTGGCACTTCCACATTACCAATCTGCTTCATACGTTTCTTTCCTCTCTTCTGCTTTTCCAACAGCTTTCTCTTACGACTGACGTCACCACCATAACATTTCGCCGTAACATCTTTGCGTACTGCCTTAATCGTCTCACGAGAAATGATTTTAGCTCCGATAGCCGCTTGGATAGCAATATCAAACTGCTGTCTCGGGATCAGGTCTTTCAGCTTCTCGCACATGCGGCGTCCCAAATCATACGCATTGTCGAAATGTGTTAGTGTTGAAAGGGCATCCACCGGCTCGCCATTCAGCAAGATGTCCAGTTTTACCAACTTGGACGGACGGAAACCACTGGCATGGTAATCAAAAGAGGCATATCCTTTCGAAATACTTTTCAGTTTATCATAAAAGTCAATCACAATTTCTCCCAAAGGCATGTCGTAATAGATCTCCACACGATTACCGGAAATATATTCCTGCTTCACCAGTTCACCACGTTTACCCAGACACAAGGTCATGATAGGACCGATATAATCTGTGGTTGTGATAACGGAAGCACGGATATAAGGCTCCTCAATATGGTCGATCAAAGTAGGATCGGGCATACTTCCAGGGTTATGCACCTCTGTCATATGACCTTGTTTATCGTAAATATTATAAGAAACGTTCGGCACAGTGGTTATCACATTCATGTCAAATTCACGGTCAAGTCGCTCCTGCACAATCTCCATGTGCAACAGTCCCAGGAATCCGCAACGGAATCCGAAGCCCAACGCCAACGAGGATTCAGGCTGGAAAGTCAGTGATGCATCGTTCAATTGCAGTTTTTCCAAAGAGGAACGCAAGTCTTCAAAGTCTTCCGCTTCAATAGGATATACACCGGCAAAAACCATCGGCTTCACTTCCTCGAAACCTGCAATAGCTTCTTTACATGGGCGGGCAATGTGAGTAATCGTATCTCCCACCTTTACCTCTTTAGAGGTTTTAATACCGGAAATAATGTATCCCACGTCACCAGTACGCAGTTCCTGACGTGCCACCATTTCCATCTTGAGCACACCGATTTCATCAGCATCATATTCTTTACCGGTATTGAAGAATTTCACCTTATCTCCCTTACGGATCACACCGTTTACTATCTTGAAGTAAGCAATGATACCACGGAAAGAATTGAATACAGAGTCAAAAATCAAAGCCTGCAACGGTGCTTCCTCATCACCTTCGGGATGAGGAATACGCTCGATAACCGCAGCCAGAATTTCTTCTACCCCCATACCCGTCTTACCGGAAGCACGGATTATCTCACTGCGCTTGCAGCCAAGCAACTCTACGATTTCATCCTCTACCTCTTCAGGCATGGCACTCGCCATATCGCACTTATTGATGACCGGAATAATTTCCAGATCATGCTCGATTGCCATATAAAGATTGGAGATTGTTTGTGCCTGTACACCCTGCGAAGCGTCTACAATCAGCAATGCACCTTCACAAGCGGCAATAGAACGGGAAACTTCATACGAAAAGTCTACGTGCCCCGGAGTATCAATCAGATTCAGAATATACTTTTCACCCTTGTACGTATACTCCATCTGAATGGCATGGCTCTTAATGGTGATACCTCTCTCTTTTTCCAGATCCATATCATCCAGCATCTGTCCTCCGGTCACCTGTATGGTGTTGGTATATTCAAGCAGACGGTCAGCTAAAGTAGACTTACCATGATCGATGTGGGCAATAATGCAAAAGTTACGTATATTATTCTTCATCTTCTATAATTATCTATTAAATGCGGGCGCAAAGATAATGAAAAAGATGAGGTTTTGAAAGTGATTTATTCAATATCCGAAGTTGTAAATGTCTATATATCCCAGAACTATTCCATCATTCTACTGTTATGTATGGACAATAACCTAAACCATATAACTGAAATGAAAAAATTTGTTATTCTAGCATTCTCTTTATTATTACTTGCAGGATGTTCCAAAAATGAAATAATCATTTATGAATCATCCCCCGGAACCAATGATCCCGGTAACGGACAAACCTCACAAAAAGAAGATATACTCATCACATTTTCCGCTTCACTTGAAAGTCGTAAGGTAACCAGATCCATGTCTCCTATGCCCAAAGGATTAGTAAGCCAAATATATGCTTTTGAAACGACAGACAAGAATTTTAATGATCCGTTTGCCGAAGGGCTATATTCAACAGTTTCAGCTGGTACATTAACGGGGATGAAAGGATACAAAATGTATTTGAGTAACGGCTCTTATAACATGTATGCATTTTCAGAAAATTCTTCTACTTATCCTCCGAGTCTAACCGATGGAATATCGGCTCCGCTAAAGAATGGCGTAGATTATTTATGGTGGGAAAATCTGGACCAAGATATCACAGCTTCACAAATTCACATGCCCATTGTTTTTCAGCATATAGCTACTCAGGTCGTAGTTGACCTGTCAGCAGGTGAAGGATTACAGCTTGACAGTTTAGTATCGGCAACTATTCTTCCGCCTACTCCTGGCGCCAGCCTTGATATAGAAACCGGTATTATCGAAGCAACCGACACTTATGACACAACTCCACTTAATATGGGCAAGAATGGATTTCTCGCACAGGCCATTGTCTTACCAACCCGTGCAACCACCCCAATGTCAATGACACTAAAAATTCTCGCAGATGGAGAAACCACACCACGTACCTATACCGGAAGTATCCCTATCCCGGGTAAACTGGCCGGTGGATTTTCTTATGTCTTCAGCGCCATTATAGACGGAAATTCCGTATCGTTCCCCAATGTCAGCATTAAAGACTGGACCGAAGTAGACGAATCAGGCAATCCGATTTATCCGATACAAAAATAAGAGGAGATCACTCTTTATTATCAAAATACAACAACAAAATAGAAAATATGGAAACCCCAATATCTGAAATCAGAAGAGAATACAGCAAAGGCAAGCTGACACAATGCACTATCCACGACAATCCTTTTGAGCAATTCGTGGAATGGCTAGATGATGCTATCATTCACAAAGAAGATGAACCTACCGCTATGATAGTAGCAACAGTTTCAGCAGAAGGGTTCCCCTCCACGCGCACCGTTTTGTTGAAAGGGGTAGAAAACAACCAATTTATATTCTTCACTAATTACGAAAGCCGAAAGGGAAAACAATTAGCAGGCAATCCATATATTTCCCTTTCTTTCGTATGGCACAAATTGGAAAGACAGGTACACATTGAAGGCAAAGCCGAAAAATGCCCCGATAAAGTTTCGGATACTTACTTTGCCACCAGGCCATATAAAAGCAAGATAGGTGCAAGAATATCTCCGCAAAGCCAGGTGATAAGCAGCCGTATGGAGATTATGCGAGCCTTCGTGAAAGAAGTCTTCAAGCTGGCAGGCCGCGATATTAAACGTCCCGATAATTGGGGTGGTTTTGCTGTAACCCCTACCCGCTTCGAGTTTTGGCAAGGGCGGGAAAGCCGTCTGCACGACCGCATCCAATATATACTTCAGAAAGATGGCAACTGGATACAGGAAAGACTAGCTCCTTAAACATCCTTCACTGATGAAATATAGTATATAAAAAGAAGCGTTGATAACATATAAATGTATCAACGCTTCTTTTTATAAGATAAATGTCAATCTCTCTCTTAAACCAACTTGACAAACAGTTCACCTTCTACTTCCTGAGTAGAGATTTTGTCTTCTCTCAACAACCAGCCAAGACCCAAGAACAAATCTTTGTCTACCAACTTAGTTGCTTTCTTGATTTGTTTAGCAGTCAAACCTTCAGTCTCATTCAGAGCACTCCAAATTTTTCCTGCAGTTTCACCAGCTTTTTCTTTTAACATTTTCTTCTTTTTTTTAGTTATACATGCTTTAATCCAACTTCTCTCATTGATGAGGTTCAGATTTTATTTCAGCGGCAAAGATAGTTATATTTATGTTATATAACACATTATTCTCTGTTTTTTTATGTTATATGTCATAAAAAGAGCATTTTTTCAGCAGGTCAGACCCAAAATATAACCTGTTTATATCAAACAGACGGTCTGTTTTCAAGATATTCCGCCCAGATACGGGCAGCTTCTTCTACCATCCTGGCACACGGACGTTTAGCATAATATTGTTCGGTACGTTCTTCGGGGGTAGACACTCCTTCCGGCTTCTTCAGCCCTAATAGTTCAGCACAAATTGTAGAACCGTTCCGTTTCTTAAACTCAGCAGCCAACTCCTGAACTACGGCATAATTGGCACCTTTTCCTTCACGATCCTTGGGATCAGTTGCCCCAGTCTCCAGCCCTGCAAGTAAAAACATACCGCATGCGGCTCCACAAGTCTGACGCATACGGCCAATACCTCCACCAAAAGAAGCTGCCATACGCGCTGCCTGTTCTTGTGTAAACCCATACATATCAGCAAAAGCAAGTACTACAGACTGGGAACAATTATAACCACTTTTAAAAAATCTACTGCTTTTTCTATTCTTTCTTCAAACATCGTTCCTCCCCCTTCCTCTTATCCTTCTATATCCAACAACATGGGGCAATGATCAGAATGTACAGCATCATTCAATATGCGCGCCTCTCTCAGCAACGGACGAACCAGTTCAGTCACCATACAATAGTCAATACGCCATCCTTTATTCTTTGCACGGGAATTAAAGCGGTAACTCCACCACGTATATTCCTGCTGTTCGGGATGCAATAGGCGGAAAGTATCAATAAAACCGGCATTTAGAAAACGCGTCATCCATTCCCGCTCTTCAGGCAAGAAACCACTATTCGTAGCATTTCGAATAGGATCATGGATATCTATCGGTTCATGACAAATGTTATAGTCACCACAAAGAATCAGTTTCGGACGCGATTTTCGTAACCCCGTCACATATTCCTGGAACTTCTCCAGCCATACCATTTTGAATGCCTGACGTTCATCACCGCTTGTTCCCGAAGGATGATAAACACTCACAACAGATATATCGCCAAAATCGGCACGGATAAAACGGCCTTCATTGTCATATTCTTCCATGCCCATACCATATTCCACATGGTCCGGTTCCCGCTTGGTCAAAATGGCAACTCCACTATAGCCTTTCTTCTGTGCAGAATAAAGATAATGCTTGTATCCCAATGCACTCAGTGCTTCTTCCGGATATTGATCCGGTTGCAATTTGGTTTCCTGAATGCATACTACATCAGCTTGTTCCTGTTCCAGCCATTCCGGCAAACCTTTGCCAACAGCTGCACGCAGCCCATTCACATTATATGTAATAATCTTCATATGATTGTTTATTTGATTTTATACTAGTTCAGATATCAGCAACATAATATTCAATACGGTAACGATTCCCGCAATAGCATAGAGTACAAAACTACTCCACTTACTATTAACATACTGCCCCATTACTTTACGCGAAGACGTTAGTCCCACTTGCAGAAAAACAGTAAATGGCAACTGAATACTCAGCACCATTTGCGAAATCAACAATCCCTTGAAAGGATCACCGATGAAAAATATCAGCAACAACGCAATGCCCAATGAAAGGATTACGCCCACCTGAGAGTGGCTATCCTTGATATGATAGGATTCTCCAAAGATACCGGCAAAAATAGAACCTGCCGCCATACCACTTGTAATGGTAGATGAAATACCTGCCATCAACAAAGCCAAAGCAAACACGACTGCAGCACTGTTTCCAAGTAGAGGCTCCAACAAAGACTTTGCCTGTTGCAGCTCTTCAACCTGAATACCACTTTTAAAGAAAGTAGCAGCAGCCAGCAATATCATGGCACTATTGATAGCCCATCCTACAATCATGGAGAAAAGCGTATCAAACAGCTCATACTTCAAGACCTTACGAATAGAACTGTCATCTTGCTTATTATACTCATGGCTCTGTATTACTTCCGAATGCAGGAATAAATTATGTGGCATTACCACTGCTCCCAGGACACTCATAATAATCAGCATACTTCCTTCCGGAAAAGCAGGTGTCACCCATCCTTCTACAGCTAGTGGCCAGTCAATCTTCACCAGGAACAACTCATAAATAAAGGATAACCCAATAACTGAAACAAACGCGATGATGGAACGCTCTATCTTCTTATATGAGTTCGTAAAAAGCATGATGACGACAAAGACGGTTGTCAATATGGCTCCCCATATAATGGGAATATCAAAAAGCATTTCCAGAGCAATTGCTCCTCCCAGTATCTCGGCAAGGGAAGTCGATATGGATGCCAACACCGCAGTACCCAGAATAGGACGGGAAACCCATTTAGGAGTATACTTCGTAGCAGCTTCCGACAAGCATAAACCTGTAACAATCCCCAAGTGAGCCACATTATGTTGCAATACAATCAACATGATCGTTGATAAAGTTACCACCCAAAGCAGGGAATATCCAAATTCGGACCCCGCCGCAAAATTAGAAGCCCAGTTTCCGGGATCAATAAAACCTACTGTAACAAGGAGTCCGGGACCAATATATTTAAAAACGTCCAGACCACCTAAATAGCGCTTATGATCCCTACGTTTCAAGTCTTTCAGAATATTTTTCATTGTTCGTTCTTTTTATGGCGTAAAATTACGAAATAATAACAAGCAAGCCACACATTCTGTTCAAAAAAGAAGCCCCCGGCATTGTACAATACCGAGGGTCAACCTATATATTTAAAAGTACAGGGATTTAGTTAGAATCCCATTTCATGCAGCGCCCTACATAACTGATCCGGACAAGAAGTCGGACGTCCTCCGCAACGAATTCCTTCCAGACGGGAAATCACATCATTTACCGGCATTCCCTTTACCAAACGGGAAATACCTTGCAAATTACCGTTACAACCTCCCCAAAATGCAATATCCGTTATTATATTATCTTCTATTTCCAATTCAATGTGAGAACTACATGTACCTTGAGTCTTATAAGTATACTTCATTACTCTTCACTTCCTTCCGGCTTCATGTTGGTATAAACCGTTTGCACATCATCAAATTCTTCAAGACGCTCTATCATCTTGTCAAGAGTCTCACGTTGCTCGGGAGTTACCTCCTTCGTATCGTTCGGGATATAAGTAAATTCACCACCGACATCCTCAAAGCCACATTCCTCCAAATGTTTCTGGATGGCAGCATAGCTCTTCGGATCACCATAGATAGTGATTGTACCTTCTTCTTCATCCTCTTCAAACTCATCATCTACATCGTAGTCAATCAAGTCAAGGATGAGTTCTTCCATATCTATGCCGTCTTTCTTCTTGAAAGTAAACATACATTTGTGGTCGAACAGGAAAGCCAATGACCCCATAGTACCCAAGTTTCCACCAAACTTGTTGAACACTGAACGTACATCAGCAACTGTACGGGTCGTGTTGTCAGTCAATGTATCTACGAATACAGCAATACCGTGAGGGCCGTATCCTTCATAAGTCATTCCTTTGTAATCGCTCTGATCTTTGCCTAACGCATTTTTAATAGCACGGTCAATGTTATCCTTCGGCATATTCTCACGCTTACAAGTAGCGATAACAGAACGCAAAGTCGGGTTATTTTCCGGTTCCGGGCCACCAGCCTTTACAGCAATAGCAATTTGTTTACCCAGTCTTGTAAAGGTCTTTGCCATGTGACCCCATCTTTTCAATTTGGCAGCTTTTCTATATTCAAACGCTCTTCCCATTGGAATAATATTTTAATGTTTAACTATTTAACTTTTAATTAATTATCGAAGTTTTGCATCCAGTTTATCTTCCAGATTCTTCACGAGTTTCGACATTATCTTATCGATCATCTTATCGTTCAGTGTCTGCGTTTCATCCTGCAACAGGAAGCTGACAGCATACGATTTTTTGCCGGCTTCAAGATTCTTGCCTTCATAAACATCGAAAAGAGATACTTCTTTCAGCAACTTCTTCTCAGTTTCATAAGCAATCTTTTCTATCTCCGCAAACTGCACCTTCTTATCGATCAACAAGGCAAGGTCACGTTTCACAGCCGGGAATTTGGAGATTTCCGTATAACTGATCTTTACAGAACGGATAGCTTTCATCAGCTCTTTCCAGTTCAGATCAGCGTAATATACTTCATTATCAATATCGAAAGCTTTGAGAATCTTCTTCGTTACGATACCGAATGTAGCAAGACGCTTTCCACCTTTAGTCTGTACAGACAAGGCAGTAGCATAAATATCGTCCACCAGATTACCTACTACCAGATTTCTCATATTCAGCCCTAAACGGAGGAAAATATTTTCTACGTATGCTTTCAATTCATATACAGAACTTTCTTCATCAGCATGTGCCCAAGAGTTGGATACTTTCTTACCCGTTACCCACAATCCGAGATGATAATTTTCCGTATAAGCAGCCAACGACTTTTCGGGATTCTTCTTTTCTGCATCGAAATAATAGCAATTTCCGAATTCGAAGAATTTCAAGTCGGCATTCTTACGGTTGGCGTTATGAGAGATACTTTCCAGACCACCGAACAACAAAGTCTGACGCATTGCATTCAGATCTGTACTCAACGGGTTCAGCAACATTACCAGATTCTTAGAAGGATAAGTTTCCATACCATCATAATAACCGGCGCGTGTCAGAGAATTATTCAAAATTTCATTGAAACCACAACCTACCAACTGTTCAGCTACCAAATTCTGTAACTTGTTAGATTTATCATGTTCGCCTTTCGTTGTCAAGCTGGACTTCAACGTAGATGGTATCTCTACATTATTATATCCATAAATACGGAGGATATCTTCAATAACATCACAATCACGTTGTACATCTACACGATAAGGAGGTACAGCCAGAGTCAATCCTTCTGCAGTCTCATTGGTTATTTTCATTTCCAGACTGGTAACAATACTCTTGATTGTCTCCACTGGAATCACCTTACCTACCAATGAATATACCTTCTCATAAGATAATTCTACGATGAAATCCTGAGCAGGAGCAGCACAAACATCTTTAATTTCAGAGGAAATAGTACCGCCGGCCAGTTCTTTCACCATCATGGCAGCCAGCTTCAGGCAATAAATAGTGATATTAGGATCAATACCTCTTTCAAAACGGAAAGAAGCATCTGTATTCAGCCCATGACGACGAGCCGTCTTACGGACCCATGTCGGATGGAAATAAGCACTCTCAATGAAAACATCCTTGGTGGTTTCCGTAGAACCGGAATCCAAACCGCCGAATACACCGGCAATACACATCGGTTTTTCCTTGTCACAAATCATCAGGTCACGATCGGATAATTTGCGTTCCACACCATCCAATGTGACAAACGGAGTACCTTCAGGCATTGTCTTTACCACTACTTCACCACCTTCAATTTTATCCGCATCAAAGCAGTGCAACGGTTGACCGAATGCATGAACAATGTAATTTGTGATATCTACTACATTATTTATAGGACGCAGTCCGATGATACGGAGTTTATTCTGCAACCATTCCGGACTTTCTTTAACCGTTACGCCTTTCACCGTTACCCCGGCATAGCGAGGGCAAGCCTCACTGTTTTCAACTGTAACTTTGATATCCAAATCATTATTTTCAACGGAGAAAGTATCTACAGACGGCCTCTTCAGAGAAGTCGGTTTATTATTTTGCACCAGATAAGCATACAAGTCACGAGCTACACCATAATGCGAACAAGCATCGGCACGATTCGGAGTGATATCCACTTCCAGCACATAGTCGCTCTTGATGTTATAATAATCTTTGGCAAGAGTTCCCGGAGCTGCATCAGCCGGCAAAACGATAATACCTGCATGATCCGTACCGATACCTATTTCATCTTCAGCACAAATCATGCCGTTAGACTCAATACCACGGAGTTTTGACTTTTTAATCGTAAAACATTCATCCCCATCATAGAGTTTTGCACCCAAAGTAGCAACTACCACTTTCTGACCGGCAGCCACATTCGGTGCACCGCATACTATCTGTACAGGTTCTCCCTGTCCCAGATTCACAGTAGTCACATGCATGTGGTCTGAATTCGGATGAGGAACGCATGTCAACACTTCACCTATCACGAGACCTTCCAGTCCGCCTTTAATTGTTTGCACTTCTTCTACACCACCTGTTTCCAGACCTATAGAAGTCAATGCAGCCGCAACTTCTTCCGGTGTCAAATCGAAATCGACATACTCTTTCAACCAATTATAAGAGATATTCATATCATTAATTTTTTATTGTTTCCAAAAGTGACCCGCAAAGGTAATAAGATTTTTTGGGTTGACAGGGAAAATATATCAAGAAATCTTTGATAGGATATATTCTTTTATTTGCTCCCAAGACTGATTCACAAACATATCAGGCATTGGCTCATTTTCTGCATCATCAAAATAAGCCAGACTTTTCATCGCCATGAAAATAGAACCATCATTATATTTCAATGAATAAAAACTCAGAATCTCATCCAAAGAGAAATGACGTAACAAGAATGCAATATCTATAAAATCCTTCTTAGTTCCCCGCCCTACCACCGCAGTTATTTTCATTGCAGCAATGTCTTTAAAACTAGCCATCCTGATTTCCTGTTTTAGTACCACTTCATCAAGCCACGGATATTTATAGTTCACAATATCCACTTTTATACCATCTATTAAATAAATATGTATATGAGGAGACTCTTTCAAAATAGTAAGAGTAGCAACACTCTTTATAGCATCAACCAATTCTTGAGTATCACAATTGATTGTGCCAAAGAAATCCAAATCAATAGATTTCCGATGCCCTAATTGCAAAGCAAGTGCTGTTCCTCCTACTAATCGTGTATCACGAAGTTCAGGAAGTTGCTGTAACTTTTTTAAAAGTTCCAGTGTTGAGGGTTCAATTGTCGATAAGCATAACATCTGAACTGTTCTTTAGGTGTTTTAGATATGGCAGAAATATAAGCTAAAGCACGAGGCTCTAAATCTCTCATTTCTTTCGTAACTTCAACAATCTTAAATAATCCGTAATACGACCGAAGCAAATTCCAGTCTTTCAGCAAACCATATTCCAACACTCTTTTTATGATATACTCAGAGTGCTTATCAAGGTCTAAATCTTCTCTCCGCACATCCCAAAACAGATGGGCGGAAAACATATTTATATATTGATTTGCAGACATTTTTAACCTTCTTTTTTGCAAAGATATGATTTTCTACTCAAAAAACATCCATTTCATAAACAAAACGACCTAGAATGGCAACGGTCCATCCGACCCCACCCCACCAAACGGATTATCTGTTTGAGGAGCGAACTCAGCTGGAGGCGGTATACTGCCATCACCTACCGCATTTATTTTGGAGCCATAAGTAGCTCCGCCTCCTTCTGCCGGATGCGGAATCACCATATCATCCTCCGGATTCTGGAAACGGGTATACTGACCGATAAAGCGCAAACGAACATCACCTACCGCACCATTACGATGCTTAGCAATAATAATTTCTGCCATACCACGCAAATCAGTACCATCTTGCGATGTATAGATTTTATAATATTCAGGACGATGAATGAAACATACCATATCCGCATCCTGCTCAATAGCTCCCGATTCACGCAAATCACTCAACTGCGGACGTTTACCTTCTTCACCTTCACGGCTCTCCACACCACGGTTCAACTGCGACAAGGCTATAATAGGAATATTCAACTCCTTCGCCAAACCTTTCAACGAACGCGAAATGGTACTTACCTCTTCCTGGCGGCTACCAAACGACATACCACTTGCATTCATCAGCTGCAGGTAGTCGATAATAATAATCCTTACTCCATGCTCACGCACCAGACGACGTGCTTTTGTACGAAGCTCAAATACAGACAAAGAAGGAGTATCATCCACATATAACGGCGCATCCAGAAGATCACGCAATTTATAGTCCAACTGTTGCCATTCATAATCCGCCAACTGTCCACTCTTGATTTTCTCACTCGGAATCTCGCACGCATTGGATATCAAACGATTCACCAACTGTACGTTGCTCATTTCAAGTGAAAACACAGCTACCGGATTGCGATAATTAACAGCTATATTCTTTGCCATAGAAAGCACGAACGCCGTCTTACCCATTGCCGGACGGGCAGCAATAATAATAAGGTCAGAATTTTGCCAACCTGAAGTCATTTTATCCAACTTGGTAAATCCGCTTTCCAAACCACTTAAACCATCTGTACGGGCAGCTGCTTTCTGAATTAATTGATACGCTTCGGCAATAACCGGATTAATCTGTGTATAATCCTTCTTCATGTTCTGCTGAGAAATCTCAAAGAGTCTTCCCTCAGCTTCCTGCATTAAGTCATCCACGTCCAGAGTCTCATCAAAAGCTTTGCTCTGAACATTGCTGGTAAATGTAATCAATTCACGAGCCAATGCTTTCTGCGCAATGATGCGGGCATGGTATTCAATATGTGCCGAAGAGGCAACCTTGCTACTCAACTGGGTAATGTAGAACGGTCCGCCCACCTCTTCCAGATCACCACGTTTAGCAAGCTGTTCTTTTACCGTGAGGATATCCACCGGCTTCTGATTCACAGCCAGATCGGTGATAGCGGAATAAATCAACTGGTGCCGGTGTTCATAAAAAGACTCCGGGCGAAGAATTTCACTTACCAATGAATAAGCGTCTTTCTCAATCATCAATGCTCCCAACACAGCTTCTTCCAATTCCGGCGCCTGCGGCTGTATACGTCCGTAATCAGTTACAGGCTGCACTTTTGCCTTGGAGTTACTTCGGGGAGTTCTTTTTTGTTCTGCCATTTTTAAATACTATGAATTATAAAGGGATGGCAAAGATAACGCTTATTAATCAAAATCATCCCTATTCTACCAAACAAAAAAAGAGCCATTTCCGAAATTCGAAAACAGCTCTTTACGTCTATATCAAACTTATTCTTAAATGGTCATTGCCTGACCGCCAATCACACCTGCAATGGCACTGGCTACGGCAATAATGACTTTCAATATCACATTCCAACTCGTTTTTTTCATAAGAGAAACTTTTTTAATGATTAATATTCAGCGATCAACAGACTGCGCAGTCTTTAATTTTTAATTCTTAATTCTTTAATTTCCAAAGCTGCTGGCTTTGGAAATTATCCCAGAGGATCGTCTTCTATTCCCCCATCACCCGAATTACCTCCTGAGCCACCATCTGAACCACCTCCTGATGGAACATTAGCTAAATTTTTCAGATAATCATCCAGGCTGACCAAATCCAGTTTTTCACCGGCACGGGTAGCAGTCTTGGTTATCTTCAATTCCCTGTTAGCCTGGAAGCAGATACGAACACTCTCCACACTCTTGGCGGTCACATCTTCAGTTTTATCTTCTCCCTTAGATTTTGCAGCCAGCATAAATACACCCAATCCTGCAATATTTACTGTTTTGCCTTCCAGCAACTGTTCTTTCAGCTTCTCCACGAAGTTCTGCATAGTACTCCGGATATCACCAATAGAAAGCGAAGAACGATCTTGCATCTTCTGGGCTATGAATGCCAAGTCTACACTCTGTCCTAAAGTTATTAACTGAGGGAAAAACTTTTTGGGAGAATTCTCAACCCGAGGGTCAGACGGTCTCTCTACCGTTCTAAAAATTACACTCATACTTTTTCATTTAGAGATTTAAATTCTGTTTTAATTCACTTTGTTGATCAACGTTGATGCAAAGATGAGGATTAAATCTCTAATAAAAGTAGGAAAATGAGCGAAGAGAGTAGTTTTTCTGAGAAAAGTTGTAAGTAGTTATAAATGAATATTATACCAAAACGCTATGATTTACTTTTTCAAACATGCCTTTATTTGCTCCACGATGTACGCTACGTCTTCATCTGTCACCCAAGGTCCGGCAGGAATACATAATCCCATATTAAATAAACGTTCTGAAATACCATTCACATAGCGAGGATTATTTGCATAGACAGGCTGAAGGTGCATAGGTTTCCACAAAGGACGGGTCTCAATACCTTTGGCATCAAGTTGCACACGAACTTCGTCATAATTAGTACCGGTCTTCTCAGGATCAATCAGAATCGTAGATAACCAATAGTTAGCATTGAAACGATCGTCAGGATTAGATTTCAGTGTAATGCAATCCACATCTTCAAAAGCTTTTGCATAAAGATCATGTACATGGCGGTGATGGGCAATATGATCTTCCAGCACAGTCATCTGACCACGACCGATACCCGCACAAATATTACTCATGCGGTAGTTATAACCGATCTTTTCATGCTGGTAATAAGGGAAAGGTTCACGGGCCTGAGTAGCATAAAACATGGTCTGCTTCTTTGCCGCTTCATCAGGAACGATTAACGCACCACCACCCGAAGTAGTGATCATCTTATTTCCATTGAAAGACAACACACCAAAAGTACCGAACGTACCACACTTTTGTCCCTTGAACTCGGATCCTAAAGCCTCGGCGGCATCTTCCAACACCGGAATGTCATATTTCGATGCAATAGCACAAATCTCATCAATTCTGGCAGGCATACCATAAAGATGAACCGGAAGAATGGCTTTAGGCTTTTTACCAGTTTTCGCAATTCTGTCTTTGATAGCCTCTTCCAGTAAAGCAGGGTCCATATTCCAAGTGTCTTCTTCACTATCGATAAATACAGGAGTTGCCCCCTGATAAGCTACAGGATTGGCTGAAGCACAGAAAGTAAATGACTGGCAGATCACTTCATCACCTGTACTGACGCCCAACTGAATTAAACCTAAATGGATGGCTGCCGTACCTGCCGATAATGCGACAACTTCCTTATTCTGTCCCACAAAATGTTTCAGATCTTCTTCGAAAGCATTGACGTTAGGTCCCAAAGGAACTACCCAGTTGGTATCAAAGGCTTCGCGTATAAAGTCTTGCTCCTTGCCGCTCATATGAGCAAGGCAAAGATAAATTCTCTTGTCCATGAAATTATATGATTAAAAGAAAAATGATAAATTGAAAAGTAAAAGGCTATTTTTGCCACAAGTAGTATGGGACAAATAGCCATTTAAGGATTTTATTACATTTTATAAACAATGATTTTAATACCATATCAGAAAAAAGAAGTGATCAAATATCAAGCACGCTTTTACTTAACTTCTATACAAAGGAAAGAAAGTAGATTCCCTATCAAAATTTATGTCCAACATAGCCCTTTCCTCTACCAAAGCATTATATATATTTTGGTTAAAGATCTGTTTCCCTATTGAAAACTGATAATCAGATGCACGATTAAATGCAGCCTTAAACTTATAGAGATTATCTTCATTAGATCCGATTCCACCTCCTAAATGAAAAGTCTTAAACCCTTGTTGACATCCCCAAATTGCAACCTTATACAACAGTAAATTACTAGGAGCTAAATTACGAAACTCACTTAATGAACCCGATAAATGATAATGCATTTGATTATTTGCAAAAAGAATGATAGACATTGCTATTATCTTATTATCATAAACAGCATAAAACATTTCATAATTATCAAATAAATCTTTATGGATAGAGTGATAAAAATCATTTTCAAAATAATAGTATTTATCCGCACCATCCTTGGTCATTGTTTCATTATAAATCCGTATAAAATCACCAAATAAAGAATTGGATTTAGCATGGAATATTTCAACTCCATTCTTTTCGGATTTACGTATCATATTACGATTTTTACTAGTAATATTCTGCCATATCATATCTTCAGAAGACAAATTCAAAGCAACAGTCTTACCCAAATCTATCACAGTTGATATTTCGCGCATATCCTTTGCATTTTTTAACACAGGATGATATCGAACAAAATTATCTACAATATTATTTTTAATCATACAGGAACAAAAATCTTTGTTGAAGCTCTCAAGATTTTCAAAAGAGATTTCCCCATTGAAAAGTACTCCACCATAACCGTAAGGAGTTATTATGTCATAGAAAATATTATTAATACAACGTTTCATATATACATATATAGCCCTTAAAGTAGAAGAAGTATAATATAGTAATTGAGGTTCACCATCTCCGTGAATATAAAAAGATTTCACATACCCACTTAAATAATACACATCATAATTAGGAAATGATTTAACTATTTCATCCCATGCTATTGGTTGACTAAGACTAATAATCTGTATCATATTAACACTTGTCTTAATTTGTATGATAATTCACGTACATCACCTTCAGTATAACGACCATCACAATGGATAGATAATATCCGCCCACTAATATCATTCACAGGAGGCTCCACTATTGTATCGCTTGGTATATTCCACAGTATCGCAGGATAAATAGCCGTTTGAATTAATTTCTTATAGACCAATTCTCGTGTTTTCATATTATCCATAATAACAATAAAGGAGAATGGATTACAAAACTCTTCTTCTGGAGATAAAATATTAATATCTTTTGAAAATGTATCTCTCAAATATTTCCAATTCTTCTTTTTGATATTATACCATGCATTAATATCAAAATGATTCAAATAATTTATAGACTCACTATCTATAAGAGAAAAAGGAAGGGATGATAAAATCTCTTCCGTATTTATAAATTTTGTTCTGAATTCATTCTTTAAAGTTCCTTTTCCCTCCAAGTATGTACTTTTCTGCGCCATTGCTTCCCAGCGTATTTTAGCAATTGAGCAATTTTCTGACGTTAAAATTGGCTTTTTTTCTATTGTCTTACTTTTAGGAGACCATAACATTCCCCCTTCCGCAATTGGAAGGGACTTTCGTAATGAAGCTATGCACCAATCAGCATTACTATATAAAGCCCAATGCCCTAATAAATCATGAGAATGATCTTCTATAACTGGTATTGAAATATTTTTCTCATCCCTATAATTCCTTAACCCAAAATAGTTAACTCTAAATAGCACATCTCCAGTTTCAAACTTTAACTTTGAGATACTATTTATATCATCACAAGTTGGATAATCTACATAGTAAATAATTTCAACTCCTGTAGTCTTTATTGTTTCAATCACCTCATAGCAAAAATATTGTGGCATCCAAATGCGCTGCCACCCATTTTGTTCTATCAAAGCTTTTATACATTGACGACCATTGGCATAAAATAAAGCATTAGGATATATTCTTTGTAAAGAAGCTCTATTAGAAAAGTAATCGTCCAACAAATGATAATCAGAACCAAATTCTCTCATATTTCAAAGAATTTAGCCATAAGGATTACATCTTGGTATTTACCATCTTTATATTGTTCACGTTTTAATAAACCTTCTTGCACAAATCCATTCTTAATATAAAGAGATAATGCCGTCTTATTAGTACTTAAGAGCGATAAAGTAATTTTTTGAACATTTAGCTGATCTCTCGCAAATGAGATCATAGCTTCTGTACATAATTGCCCAACTCCTCTTCCTTGATATTTTTCATCTGCAATCATTATTGCATATTCACATTTTCTAATTCTATAGTCAATATTATACAGTCCGACATGGCCTACTATATGTTGGTTTTCAATATCCTCAATCAAAAACAATACTTCATCAAGCTTAGAATTATGATAATCAATCCATTTGGAAATATCTTCTATAGAATAGAATGTATTAAAGCCCCCTAATAAAGAAGCAACTTTAGCATTATTCTTCAATATAAACAACTGATCCTTATCTGAAGAATTAGCTTTTCGTAATCTAATAGTATCATTCAATAAAATCATAAATGTAACCTTTCCATAAAATTTAGATCATCTACATCTTTCATATCACTAGCTCCATCACCTATATCAGACTTTGTTAGAACTTTTTTAATAGTCATTCTAACAATCTTAAGATCAAGAGTAAAAGAGCAATGATCTACATACCATACATCATATTCAAACTTCTTACTAAACTTTAAAAGGTTACGTCCTTGGCACTGCGCCCAACCTGTAATACCCGGACGAACTTCATGTCGACGGGCCTGCTCTTCAGAATAAAGAGGAAGATATTGCGGAAGTAAGGGGCGAGGACCTATCAAGGCCATATCGCCTCTCAACACATTAATCAATTGAGGCAATTCATCAATAGAAGTGGAACGAACGAGCCTTCCTATTTTTGTCAAACGTTTCTCATCCGGCAATAAGTTGCCATCTTCATCCCGTTCGTCAGTCATTGTTTTGAATTTGATGACTTTGAAAAGTTTTCCATTCTTTCCTGGACGTTCTTGAAGAAAGAAAGCGCCTGCACCCTTATTTGCAAAATGTAACCAGATTGTAATAGCTAATAATATTGGCCAAATAATTATTAATACCCAAAAAGCAATGATAAAATCAATCAGTCGCTTAAAATAATGTAAATACATAAATGATTAATGAATTCTATTAATTTATATATTATAATACTATATATTGATCTGCATTCTTATAGGTATAATGAGATGCTGCATTTAGGGCATTTTTCGCCAAACAAGCCTTATATTCTTTATCTTCTACTAACCGATTAATATAACAAATCATCCGTTCAACCTCATCTTTCTCAAAACATTGACCACAATGTTCTTTCTCCACCAACAAACCTATTTCTGACTTTTTGGGAGCAATACACAACAAGGGTGAACCAACAGATAGAATATTGTAAGTCTTACTAGGTACACTAACAAATGCTGTATCCTCCGTCAATGTCACAACAGACAAATCAGCCGCACACAGTGAATACTTCATTTTATTTGCTGGTTGCCAATCTAAAAACGTGCAATTACTTAGATTATATTGGTTTGCCAAATCCATTAATTGAGATTTCTTTCCGCCATTACCTATAATCATAAAATAAATGTCCTTAGTCTCCTTAAGTTTACGAGCTAATTCCAATATAATCTCAACATTATGTGTATAACCGATATTACCAGAATACATAATTACAAATTTCCCTTGTAATCCATGCTCTTGTATAAAAGGATTATCTCTTTTAAGAATTGGAGTCTGAGAATTTGTAGAACTCCAATTGGGTATTACTCGGACCAAAGATTCATCTACATATTGTTTTAATAACTCCTTCATTCCACCACTCAAGGTAAAAATTCGTATGGCATTTTTATATAACCTTACATTAATTTTCGCCCAAAATTTATAAATTAAAGTATCAGATGATATCTTCATATTTCTAAGTGCATCTGGATAAATATCATATACAATAATTATATATTGATTATTCAATAACAAAGATGCAAAATAGGTAATAGGCGGATTAGTAACATAAACAACCAAAGCATTTGGAAACTTAAATAATAAAACAAATAATATTTGCATAAAACCAACAATCCAAGTAAGAATCCTCATAAAGACAGACGATTTATTATAAGATATTATCTTACATACTTTAGCGTCAGAAGACAATTTTCGATCATATTCTTCCACCCTTCCCGTTATGAGTGTTACATCTTTATAAACCTTACAGTATGCATTAACAATATCAACTGTCAAATAACCTGTTGACTGATTTATTATAACCACTTTATTTATATTCATTTTCATCTTAAATCAACGCCTAGCTTTGTCAATACCATACAGCAGTACAAATCAATCAATTTTATTTAATGTAACTTTTCCGATACAACTTCCTCACAAAACTCATGTCATGGGCTAACATGATTCTTACTAATTCAGGAAAGCTGGTTTTTGTCGGATTCCAGCCAAGTAAAGTTTTTGCTTTAGTTGGATCACCTAACAATTGTTCGACCTCACAAGGACGAAAATACTTAGGATCTATCTCTACAAGAACTTTACCACTTTTTACATCAATCCCCTTTTCATGAATTCCTTCACCTTCCCAACAAAGTTCAATGCCAACCTCTCGAAAAGCTAAAACAGCAAATTCACGAACAGTATGCATCTCACCAGTAGCTATTACAAAGTCTTCCGGCGTATCATGTTGAAGGATGAGCCACATACACTCTACATAATCTTTCGCATATCCCCAATCACGGCAAGCATCAAGATTACCCAAATACAATTTGTCTTGAAAACCTTGAGCGATACGAGCTGCAGCTAAAGAAATTTTTCTTGTCACAAATGTTTCACCACGTCGTTCACTCTCATGATTAAAGAGAATACCGTTCACGGCAAACATATCATAACTTTCCCGATAATTCTTTGTAATCCAGAAACCATATTGCTTGGCTACCCCATAAGGACTACGAGGATAGAAAGGAGTAGTTTCTTTCTGAGGTACTTCTTGAACTTTACCAAAAAGTTCAGAAGTAGAAGCTTGATAAATTCGCGTTTTCTTCTCCAAACCAAGAATACGAACAGCTTCAAGCATACGAAGTGTTCCTATAGCATCAGCTTCAGCCGTATATTCAGGAACATCAAAAGATACTTTTACATGACTTTGCGCAGCAAGATTATAGATTTCATCAGGCTGCACCTGCTGAATTATACGAATTAACGAACTACTATCAGTCATATCTCCATAATGAAGATTTATCAGACGATCTTTCTTCATGTCACGTACCCATTCATCCAAATAAAGATGCTCAATACGACCTGTATTAAAAGAGGAAGAACGGCGAAGAACACCATGAACTTCGTAACCTTTATCAATTAAAAACTCAGCAAGGAAAGACCCATCTTGACCAGTAATGCCAGTTATTAATGCTTTTTTTCTCATTAGTCTTTATTATTTAAAGTATTTCTAATTTACAATATATATTCTGTAGCTATATTTTAAGTATTTTTTCAATATAAATTGAGCACTCTGGTGCTTTTAACCCCTTAAAGATAAAGGACTTTTTATTTTTCTGCTGAACCATAGGTTGTCAGGACTTCCTTCATCCCTTCGCTCAAAGTGTATATCTTCTCTGCCTTTTTATAGAGGTGTATTTTCAGCATTGCCCATGTTTTATAAATAAAGTTTTTCACTTGTACCAATTGTCTTAAAAACATCAGGATAGATGTCATACTCCACAATACGAAACTTGTTATTCAAGAGTAAAGCTGAGAAGCAAGCTATTGGCAGATTGGTATAATAGACAACTTCACAATCTCTATACTTGAAGAGTAACTTGAAGAATACCTACGTGAATGCCAAGAGCCAAGTTGCCATTCTCTTTGCGCTACTTGACCTATTGTATCTACATATTTTCAATATTCATCTTCGAACTAACAGGTCATCCACCACAAGGAAACCAGATGATTAATTCACAAGAACATTCTTTTTCATCATTTTTTTAATTTCCTAATATCAAGCATCCATGGCAGATATTTCACAATAACCAAGCTTGCTATATACGCCCCAATTAATGTAAGGCTAAATACTAAAAATACCCCCCAAGGGGACACTTCAGGATAAAATCTTTTTATAATAGCAGATAATGTGATTGGCAACGCACCACTCATGAAATAGAAACAGATGCTATTTCGACCAACAAATGTGAGAGTTTTTATCTGTGGCAACTGTTTACAAAACCAGATTAATATAACAGATCCAAGGAATCCGAAAAAGTAGCCTAATACATCCATATCACCCATTGAGACCATAAATCTTGGAGCAACTGGACAGAAATAAGCTATATACAAATAGAGTGCTAAAAGAAGCAGGATGGTGTGTTTGTTGATAACTCTATCAAACCATGTCTCATATTTCCAGTATAAGGCTCCTAATCCCAAGAAGAAGCAGGCTAGTATTCCCCTGCTAACAAAAAATGGTTCGCGATGTAGGTGGAAAATTTCTATGTCATAAAGATATATGCCTATAGAAGATATTATTCCTAGAGCTACGACATAAAACCCAATATTTTTCCTTCTAGTTACCAAAAGCAAGGCAATAATCACCTCAGCAATCAGAAGAGCAGATGTAAACCAATAGGTGCCTGCTCCTACTGTCTCAATTAAGAGTGCATTAAATTCAAACGCCCTGTGAGTTATCATAATCTTCGGTAAAAACTCAATTGATGAGAATATTATCATGGGGATATACAGCCTATATAGAATACTAAATATCAGCTTTTTACCATCCCCTATTATATATTGAGCCGAACCTGCTTCAATGGCAGGTTTATTAAGTTGCTTGCGGAAAAGTAAATATCCGCTAATCAAGAAGAAAGCATTTACATAGAATCCGCACAAAAATTGATTGATTTCGCCGAGTTTCAGACCATAATAGTTTTCTGTATGCACAAACAGCACAGTAATAATACTTATCGCTTTTGCCACATTTACCCAATTCAATTCTTTCTTTTCTTGCATATCTCCTCTAGTAATGTTGAAAGATTATCCATACTGTCAAAAACCTCTTCGCGCTCTATTTCATATTCCCTTCTAGAAATATTGTTAAGTTGCTCTATTGTCAGCTGGCTGAGCGAATTGCGTATTGCCTCTTCTGTCGAAGAGTCTATGCTGATGCCACAACCATAGCTTTCTATCTGTTCAGCAAGAAAAGTCCCCTTAGTAGCAATCAGCGGACGACAGAAAAAGATACCTTCATACAATTTGTTTGGATCCAAAATAGTTTCGTTGAGCGATTCTACTCCATATGTCACTACCACAATATCTACAGAATTATAAATATGTTCGAAATCATCGGGATTTTTGAAAGCACCAAACAATTTGATATTCGGGTACAATTCCATCATATCATCAATAGCTTTCTGGGTCGATTCCACATTTGCCACTCCATGGAAGTGAAACTCATGCTGAGGAAAATATTTTCCTATGGTCCGAGCAAAACGCATCATTGAGGTGTAACGTATCGAACCCACAAATGAAAATATAAAGTGGTCATCTTTCAGGTTGAGCGGTTTGCGCTCCACACCAATAATCTTACGGTTTACCTTGTTTGGCTGAACAATAAATCTTGCCTTTGGCTGGTTAAGGAAACCCCTGAAACCTTCAGATGTCAGCAAAGTAAATTGAGCATTCTTCACAAGATTACGGTCAATAGCCCGAAGCAAAGGACGGACTTTACCAAAAGCAGGAAAGCCGTATGCTATATCCGAAATCTCGTATGCATATGGAACACCTTTCATACGAAGGAAGATGCTCTCGAAGTAACCAAAGGAATAATAAAGGCAACTCTGCCCCTTGTGTTCCTTTACAACACGAGCAATATCTCGCTTTACGGTTCTAATCTTTTCAAGATACCCATCACCTTTCGACATCTGCCCTAAGACGGTCACCGGAATTTTAGCAGAAAACTTATTGCAGTTGTACTGCACTCTATCATATCCGTACACTTCTACCTCATATCCGAGGGCTGCTATAGATTCCACTCTGCGGATTGCTCGAGGTTGAGAGAGTGAACTAACTAAAAAAACTATTTTGTCGTACATCTCTTCTTTATTTTCTTTTTGCTAATGACAGATCCACTAAATCACCCATCTCTCGCAGAAATTGGGATGTATAGAAATTCATAAATCCACCAGCTGACGAAAAAGTCATCTCGCCGAAATATGGTTTGCCATCAACTTCATACAAATCCACCCTAACCTGAGGTATTCCACATGAAAGTTTTGAGACAATCTCAAGCATTTTGTCTAATGACACAGGTTTTGGCAAATCTGATTGGGCTTGTTTATAATGTGAAGTAAAAACGCTACACTCATCGTGTCGTTTCCAATCCAGGTCATAGGTAGCCACCTCAACAGACCCTTGATGTCTATTGAAACATGCCCATATATGATGAGGTTTTCCATCAAAACACCAAATTTTGTAGTCTATCAGCGTGTCTGTTTCTATCGGCTGTTTCTTGCAGTCAAGCACTTCTTCGGCTATCATACAAGGTTTCATGGCAGCATAGTGGGGCTCGCCATTTGTCTCGCTAAACGATTTTGAGAGCAATGCAGAATACTTCTTAACTGTATTTTCTATATCCAGTTTGTTTTTGTCTTTACAAACAAGGATATCACCACTTCCGTTATTTGTTTTCAAAACAAAGGAATCCGGAAGAGAATCCCAATCCACATCCTCTGCTTTTTCCCAAACACCATATAGTTTCACAAGAGTATCATCAAGCCCTTTTTCGTGAATATATTGACGAACACGATATTTGTCAGCACACAATGTCCACAAACTCGTGTCAGAATTAAACTTCAGCCAGTTGATTTTCTCGTTCAAATCTTTTGGCCTGAACCAGTTCAGTGGCTTATGGAAATGATAGAGAAACTGAAGACTAGTAAGGAGTCTTGGACTTACACAATTAAAAAAAGATTTAACATTCATAGTTATAAACTATTTGTATCAAACCATTGCTCTTTTTCTTTGTCGAAGAGATGATATGATTAACGCCATTAAAAACCATAAAGAATCATTTGCCCAAATATCGCCTCCCGTAAAACTTCTTGGAAAAACGAGGCAGACGTACATAATAATTATATTATGATTTAGGCCGGATGTTCTACGAATACCATTTATAGTTTGCGAGAATAGATAAAGAATAACAAGGCTACCCAATATCATTCCATATGTAACGAAAATGCTTAAGTACATACTATGAGCAAGTTCTTGTATTACCACTTCATCACCGGCAATACCAAGACCTAAAAAAGGATCATTTAGGACTATATCCCACAACTTGTCATGAATCTCATTTCTGCCTGTAGTAATATCTACAGTATCTGCATTTATCAGATAATACAGGGTGCGACTGCTAAGACCAAAGGAGTCAAGCATCCCTCCAACAAAAGAAAGTATTTCTTTAAAGAAAGATAATACAATCAAAACAAAAGAAACAAAGAACAGTTTGATGGCGACTCCAGATGAACTCTTCCTTTTCGAATTGAATAATATTTTTATCGAAACAAAGAAAGCAATGGCTAAGAACGGATTTCTTGATCCATATATAAATATCACTACAGAACCAATAATTGCAGCAATAAGTGCCAGCTTGTTTTTTGAGTCGAAATACGCATTTAACTGCCAAAGTACAGACAAAAGCAGCACATTTGACATAGTCATAGAATACGTACTCCACTCAGAAGTGGTAGTATGACCTATCACGTTGATAATCCCAGCATATAATACGCCACTCAAAGTTATCAGGAAAGAACCTTTGGTGAAATAATCACAAAGATATTCAAAAGTCAACAGTTTGCTTACAAGCAGAAAGGTAAAGAAGCAAGCTACAAGTGCTCTAAGAATAGTAGGCTGAATGTATTTTACGTTTTGAGAGCAAAACATATAAGTAAACAAATAGGTCATTCCCACAAAAAACAATACACCTATAGTTTGCACAGGTATTCGCAATTTCCCCGTTGTTAACAAGGCATACACATACATCAGCAAAGAACCACCCATAATTACAACATTCAACATATCGTTTATCTCATAAAAGAATGGAAATCCTTGCACCAGGATATTCTTACATCCTTGAGCTATCACCTGAAAGGTTACAACAAAAGAGATTAATTTATTTGAGTCCTTCATTGGATATAAATTCAGCACTATTAATCATTCTTTAGTTCTTTCAGCCATTGGGCATAAACCACATCAAGTGAAAAACGTTTTATACTCTCTACTGCTTTCATACTCATTTTCTCTCTCTTCACTGGATTGTTCATCAACGAATCAAGCATGTTAGCAAAAGCATTGTTATCAAATGCTGGAACTAGATAACCATTCTCACCATCCTGAATGAGCATAGGAGCCGGACTGAAAGCGTTATTTAATATAGGCACACAACCTGCCCGTTGAGCCTCCAACGTTACAAGTGAAAAAGATTCATGAACACTTGTGACACACAAAATTGAAGACTTTTTGTAATATTCCTCAGGTTGCACTCTACCGCAAAAAGAGACTCGTCGCAGACCTAACGATTTTGACAATTCTTTCATCTCTTTCCATGATGGTCCATCACCCAACATCAACAGACTCCAATCTGGATGTTTGGATTCAACCTGTTTCCATATACGCAACATATTGTCAGGTCGTTTAACAGAATAGTCAAATGTACCTACCCAAACAACTGTCTGTTCCTTACACTGTGGCTGTTCAATATTTATATCTGTACAGTTAGGGATGACGCGTACTTTTTCAGAAGATATAATACCACACATTCGATACAGTTCTGACTGTTGTCCATCACACAACAACACAACTCGATCACTATTCTGGACGGTTGAGAGGTAGTGCTTGCGATACTTACAGATATAAAACGTAGTCATTATGGACGCTATAAGACGAGTTTTCATCAAATAAAAAAGCCATCCAAAACCTTTTGTTTTTAAAAGATACTCTTTTTGGTAAGCTCCATTCAATACTGGAGTAAGAATAGAATTATGAAAACATGACACTAACAGGAAATCTACTTCTTTTTTGCATAAAGCAAGAAATTGAGCACTATGATGGTCAAGGGCACATTGGTTGATTATTACATCTACCTGATGCTCTTTTATAAAATTAACAATATATCTGATATTCTCATCAGCAAACAACTTAGATGATGGCAGGAAACTCTGCCAACTGCAATATTTCTGCCCTTTATGCTTGTCTTGCGCTCCAATATACCAGACATTATTGCCTTTATCAACGAATAATGCACCCAGAATAGCTGTTATACGAGAAATGCCTCCTAATGTAGGCACTATGCCATTACTATGAAAAAATACTATATTCATTGCAGTTTTTTTAGCAATTCATTAAAATCCATTGTGATGAGATACAGTTTGTTGAGAGTCCTGTTATCAACATCCTGAGCAGTATAGTAGAGAAAGAATCTGCCATCCACAACTCCGGCAGTAGGCTTATATATTCCCACTTTTCCACAGGTCTCATTAGTCATAAGCGGTCTCTTAAAAAAACGGAAATGTACTCTATCCTTACTCTCCGCAAGACAAATATCAGCATTACACTGGTTGCTCTGTACGATTGCGAAAAGCTTCCCTTCACACTCAAAGAAATCAATATGCCAAGGGCGGTAAAGAACATTCTTATCTTCAAATTTTACCGTACCTTCTAAATAAAACTTTCCGTTCACCTTGTCACACGACCATTGAGCAATGCCATGAGCCTTCTGTTGACTCCAGAATCCCATCAAATCAGATATGAAAATTACAGGATTGATGATCTTCCGCAAAAAAGCAGGCAGCCGTTTGATGGTCTTACTATGAAATGTGATATGTGTGGCAAGACAACGATATGTACCATCTTGTTCTTTTATAAAAGCAGGGCTTGTTTCTGGGTCGATTTCTGCATCCTTAGTTCCCACAACGGGACCGAATACTTCTCCAATTCCATCCTCAAACACTTCCGCTCCAAAAGTAGCTCTTGTAAATCCGTTTATATCGCACCTACCTGTAAAATTCTCACGCCAAAAGGCATATAACTTCTTGTCAGCATAGAGCAAAGCAGGATCCGAGTTGTATCCTTTTGTAGGCTGCCCTTGCACCTGATACGCTACTATCCAGTGTGTAGGAGGGTTGTTCGTTTCATTGTCTCCATAACAGAGTATTGGGTTCTCTGTCTTGTCGTTAGCAGCATAATAAGGCGTATAGACCATCCACCACTTATGACCAAGATAACCTTCAGGAACATACCGCACACAAGGATGCACCACATCTCCACGATTGCTTTCCTCCTTAAAAGGGGTATGTGTGCACAACTCCCCTGGGGGCATCGTACCATATTCTAAACGCCCGCAAACCTTATATTGAAATTTGCGGTATGCTGATAATAAGTCTCTTGATATACTCATTATCTTAATGCCTTTTTTAGAAACTCTCTTGATGGCATACGGAGTTCTTGCAGTCTGGAATTAACATCCTTCCAATCAATATTTTTTTGTACCTTGTTCAGAGGTAGTAAAACTAGCCTATCTGTCAGATTCAATTGCATCAATAAATCTTTGGATCGCGAATCTACTTCATCGCTAATTGATACAACATTAAACGGACGATTAAACATAAGAGAGAATGCTGTACCATGGAAGGATGTTGTAATAACAAATTGTGCATATTTGAACAAGCTAACAAATTGTGTAGGATTCTGCAGTTCCTTTGATATAGAGAATTTACCTTGACTACATATATAGAGTCGCGAATTCTTAATTTCCACTATATCCCATCCTGCTCGAGATGCTATTTGTTTTGCATATTCACTAATCAACGCATCTTTAGTTCGGATCACTTGGTAAACCAAAACATACGTTTTTTCCAAAGGCATTTCGTCTGCGATCAATTCATCAAAGAAATCAACTCCTGCCATGAGAGTCGGATCTAAGACCTTTTCTATTTTTTTATTTGGTATCTGTGTTTGCAGATAGCCTTGCAATTCTTTTTCTCTCACACTAATGAAATCGAAAGACTCAAGTAATTTAGCATTCTCATTAGAATAAAAAGAATCGCCCATATTTTCGGCAGCTGAACCAGCATATGAAATCAGTTTCGCACCATTTCTGTCAAACTGTCCCCAATATAAATTGTCAATTCCACCAGTAAAACAGACACTCCATACCTGATCACTTCCTACAATATAAGCATCCATACGTGGAAGATCGCCTGAAGACAGAACAATGTCGGTCATTGGAAGAACTTTATTAATATATTTCCAGAACATTTCTCTTTTCTTGTACCTAGTCAAAAGAGAAGGCAACATGAGCAAGTTAAGCACTATTCTTTTAATCTTCTTTAGGAACCCCGGAACGTTTATTGGTGCATATAATATACCCATTCCTTTGGGCTTATAGTCCACAATCTTTGCATCATAACCCTGATTAATTAGATATTGGATCAATGCATAAGCCTGAAGGATAGCGCCATAATTTGTGGCTCTATGAAATGTCAATATACCAATTTTCATATTAAATAGTTTTTCCTAAAAGTAATTTATACAAGAAAAGGATGTATGTCTGAAGACAAAATAGTATCTTCTGTTCTTTGTTGTAGGAGGAGCGTATTTGCCTTTCATCCTTTTGAAACTTAAGCTATACACATCCCTATAGATACTATCTCGCACATCTAGCCGCTTAAGAGAATGTGATAGCTGATGATTAGTATTTACTGTTTTCAATAAATCCTTCTTTTTTTAAAAAAAGTATCATATAAATATTAATTAAAAGTCTCTTTACTTTCTGAATAATACTTGGTACGTTTATCGGACGGAATAAAGATGCCATTCCTTCTGATTTGCAATCAATAAATTCAGTTTCATGAGCTAAGCTTTTGGGATAAGATACAAGTGCATATGCTTGTAAAATCGCACTACAATTTGTAGCCCTATGGAAAGTTACTATTCCTATTTTCATTTTAATGTTCTTTGAATAATCCACTTATATGCAAACGGTATGTAGGTTTGGACTATTGCCAGCACTTTCTGTCGTATAGTAGTAGGTGCAGCATATTTAGACTTAAATTTCCAATAGCTCATTTTTTTTGCATCGTTATAAATTTGGGAACGACTCGATGGCTTTTTAAAGGGGATAGAAAGTTGATGATTGATTTCAGCCTCATATTGCAAATCTAGATATGTATAAAAAAAATTCTTTTTCACCATACTCCATAAATAAGTTCCATTTGGATTGTTTACAATTATCGAAGACTTACTTTCGTTAGGGTGAAAATTTGGATATAACTTTGCAGAATCACAATCGCCGATAGTAATATCTCCTACTCGATTTAAATTTGCATAATGACACTGATAGCATGATAATCTGAATGACTCACCTTTCATAAAGGTAGCAAAGTAAGGATCATAACTTGACGAATAAAGGCGACTCATATTTTGCTCTTCTATTGATAGAATGAAAGAACTCTTACCCTCATTACTCATGGGGTTTCTCCACCTAAACCTTACATCGCTTAATCTTTCAGGATGCTTACAATAATGCTTTAAATCTTTTAAAAAAAACAATGGACTAGGAACTCCATGGCAAATAAGATCTAAAGTATAAAGATTTGATGGGCGTTTTCCCAAAAAAGAGTAAACAGCTGCTACTTGGCATGGAGTACCACAAAATAAAACAGTTTTCTGCTTATCCTTAAGAATTCCTTTGATTTTTGGCAAGCAATCTTCTAAAGAGCTTTGAACATATTTCGATCCCTGACATTTCTTAATATCAGAATAATCTTGAGTGATAATATGCCTTACAGTTCCTTCTACGAAGGATGCTGCGCACACATAGGCATTTCTCTCATTTACTAAACTTTTTGCAACTATTCCAAACACCCCTCCTGAAGCTGATATTTTCTTTATATTCGCATCTTTTGTAAGTACAATATAAGCTTGCTGATTATCTATTGTTTGTACTTCCTTTGTTTGTGGACAAACATTCAAACATGCCCCGCAATCCACACAATTATAATTTACAAAAGGCTGAATAAAACCTTCATCATCCGCCTTTAACGAAATTGCATCCTTTTTGCATATATAGAAGCAGTTACCACAGCCACAGCAGTCTATTCCTATTTTAGAAATATTTTTAAACATAAATTTCTCGCAGGATTAGCGTGATCGTAATCTATTTATTACATTATTCAAAAATGGAGTTTGTACCAATAAGTATTTAACTAAAGCTTTTGGGGTCACAGCTTTATTTTTTCGAAGTTCATTAAAGAATATTTTTGCTTTATTCTTATCACAATAATCAAAAGACCTTCCTAACTTTTCTTCCAAATAATGATTGTGAACCATTTGAATATACATGCTACAATTAGATATATTCATGTGCTTTACTGTCTCAGTTATTAACTCCTCATACATATCATACCTATGAAGTACAGTCTCTAAAATATCATTTGTTTGATCAGACATACTACCTTTACGTATATAATATTCATATAAAGGTTCATCAATAAATCCACATTTGTATTTATACATGATTGGCAATAACATCTGCCAATCTTGGCCTCTCCGTGTTGGAAATATGTAACGATTGGGATTAGAATCATCAAATGCAGACATTCTAACCATAAAACATCCAGGCTGAAGCCAAGCACCTCTTGATAATAGGTAATCCTCAAAAAGATTTTCCTTGTTAGGATCAAATTTAAAAGATGGACCAATCTCTGAATGATTAAAGCCTGTTCCCTCAATTATCTTCATAAACCTTGTACGAACAAGTCCATATTCCGCCTTTTGCTCTAAATAAAATACCTTTTTAGAAATAGAATCGACCGGTAATGTGTCATCTACATCAGGCCAAACTAAATACACCCCTTTAACATATTTGATACCTTCTGCAATTGTAGCTCCTAATCCTAAATTATCATGGTAATGATATTCAAATGAAAAGCCTTTATCTTTAAATTGCTTTTCATACGACATAATAAGCTCTTTTGAATTATCAGTAGAACCATCATCCATAAAAATGAGCTGACAATTTGAATAGTCTTGTGCTAATAATGACTTTGCATATCTATCAATATACTTAGCTCCATTGTAACAAGGAGTTAATATACTTACTAATATGTCCATGATTATTTAAAGTTATAAACTTTTAATTTAACTATCTCATTAATGAAATCTCTCTCTGTTGAATCCATTAATATAAAATATGAAAGAAAGAGTAATATTATACTACTAATACAAATTATAAAAAACAGTGTCCCCCAACCTTCTGCTAATAATGTATGAATTATATAGGTCCCCCCATAGGTTACTAAGCCTATAATAGAACATTTGATAAAAATCGACACGAAAAATTTCTTAAGTTTAAATGATTGAACCAGAATGCTTAATGTCCACATATTGCATAACAGCCCTATAATAACAGCTATGATATTAATAACAAATGGCAATAGTGGTCCAGCTCCAATATATTTATAAATCATATAAGTAATTGGTATTACAAGAAGATATATAGTCCCGTTTATCACATTAGGTCTTCTAACATTTCCTGTAGCATGAATACCCATAATCAAAACAGCTGATAGATTAGATAACATATTAAAAAGAATAGTTAAACGACAAAGGTCTGCAGTATATTTGGGCCAATCTCCTAACCATACTGTTAATACAAACTCCATCTCTATCATTAAGGGGATAGAAGTAAGAAGCATCAACACTGTTGCAAACTTTCCTGCTGCAAATATAAGTTGATTCATTCGGGCAAAGTCGTTAAAAGCATAACTTTTGATAATTTGAGGCTTAAACGCAGCCATTACATTTGCTGCAAAACTCATAGCTGCACCTTGTACCTGTGTCGCAATACCATTGGCTGCGTTAAGTACGGGACCAAAATATATATTTAAGAGCATATTTACCCCCTGAGTTCTCGCTACCACACTAGCATTGCCATAGAAATCCCAACCAGTAAAAGTTAACATTGGTTTTAGTATATCTTTATCTAATTTTGGACTAAAATTTGCACCGACACATCTAAAGTTAGCATAAACTGCGTAAATAAGAAAAACGACGATACAGGTAACCAAATACAAATATGAATATGTTATTAATTTATCACACGTAGTATATATCAATGCTATAGCTATCAATAATTTCGATACTACATTAAATATCTCTATATAGGCATACATATCCATTTTTTCATAAGAGACAACAATAGCTCTATATGGAACCTGAATGATATTAATAAGTGAAGCAGCAATTGAGGTCTGAAGTACAATATTGGCAGCATATACCCTGTCTTCAGGAATGATCATCTTAGAGTTTAAGAACCAAACTCCTATACTCTCACATAAAACAAAGATAATGGCAATGATAATTAAATGAGTCGTCAATGAAACAGAAAAAACCTTTGATATTTCAGAGTTTTCTCCCTTACCAATCTCAAAAGTAAGAAATCGGGATGTAGCACTACTCATTGCGGTATTCAGAAATAGAAACATTGAAACCATACCTCCAATAACATTGTAAATGCCAAAATCGTCTATACCAAGAATAGTCAAGATTAATCTTGAGGTATACAATGTAATCCCCATTGAGAATAGCATTCGAAAATATAAGAATGCCGTATTCTTTACAATTAGATTATTATTTGATGAAGAAGAGTTTTTTACCATTATTATTTTTGTAATATTCTTTATGGATAGAACAGAAGCCTCTTTATTGTTCTTATCATGGCATATACGCCTATAATTAAATTCTGACTTTCAAATTCAGTTATTTTTGCTTTCAGCGACTAATCTTTGCCCTGACTTACGATTAGTATTTCCCCATCAGGTATTTAAGAACTTATCTTAACCTAGCTTGCATTTTAATCCCCGATATGAGAGATACTTGTTATCCTATCTTATAATAGTCAAAACCACTTTCTACCATTTCTTTAGCATCATAAATATTTCGCCCATCAATAATCACTTTATTCTTCATTGTTTTATTAAGTACTTCTAAACTTGGCATACGGAATTCTTTCCATTCTGTAACAAGAAGTAAAGTATCAACATCTACAACCGCTTCATACATATCTTTACAGTACACTACCTTATCACCTATACGACGCTTACATTCTGGCATTGCAATCGGATCATAGACCTTAACCGATGCCCCTACACTGATTATTTTATCAATTAATACCAATGCAGGAGCTTCACGCATATCATCAGTTTCCGGTTTGAAAGCAAGCCCCCATATGGCAATAGTTTTACCATTAATATCTCCATTAAAATGCTTCATCAGCTTATTGAATAAAATCGACTTTTGTTTTTCATTTACTGACTCTACCG
Source organism: Bacteroides intestinalis DSM 17393 (assembly GCF_000172175.1). Lineage (NCBI taxonomy): Bacteria > Pseudomonadati > Bacteroidota > Bacteroidia > Bacteroidales > Bacteroidaceae > Bacteroides > Bacteroides intestinalis. The sequence goes on from NZ_ABJL02000008.1 coordinate 515,221, forward strand.
CCTGAAGTACTTCCATATCATATCCTACTTTTTGAGCAGTCTTGATAAGTGCTTTTACATCCTTTGGAAAACAAGAACCACCATATCCACAACCAGCATAAAGAAATTTCTTTCCAATACGGGTATCTGTACCAATGCCTTTACGAACCATATTTACATCAGCACCTACAAGCTCGCAAAGATTAGCAATATCATTCATAAATGAGATACGCGTTGCAAGCATTGAGTTTGCCGCATATTTAATCATTTCAGCGGATGGAATATCAGTAAAAATGAGCCTGTCACTCACAAGCATAAAAGGCTTATATAACCGTGACATTATTTCTTTCGCTTTCTCACTTTCTATCCCCACTACAACACGATCTGGAGACATGAAGTCTTTGATTGCCGCCCCTTCTTTCAAGAACTCAGGATTACTTGCAACATCAAACTTGACATTCTCTCCTCGCTTGTCAAGTTCGGCTTGAATAGTTTCTTTCACCTTCTTTGCTGTTCCTACAGGGACAGTAGATTTTGTAACAACAACTGTATATTTCTTTATATTTTTCCCAATAGCCTTTGCAACCGCAAGCACATATTTCAAATCGGCAGAGCCATCTTCATCGGGAGGTGTACCAACTGCACTGAATACGATTTCTACATCATCAAGAACATCGGCAAGATCAGTAGTAAAGTTCAATCTGCCCGCTTGTATATTCTTACGAACCATATCTTCAAGACCAGGTTCATAGATAGAAATTACACCTTTCTTAAGATTCTCTATTTTCTTTTCATCAACGTCAACACATGTTACGTTGATTCCCATTTCTGAAAAACAAGTACCTGAAACCAAGCCAACATACCCGGTTCCTACAATTGCAATATTCATCGTATAATTATTTGTAAGCGTTCAAAACCTGGTATACACCACTTAGAACAGATGCCTGAGAGTTTCTACCAAAATCTTGAAATATATTTTTAACATTTATTATTTAATTTGAGACCTATAGTCTGTGGAAGCAGGTTCTCGTAATCTACCCTTCCTGCCTAGAGTTCTTTCATGTCCCTTCGAAAGTAATTCCTGAACGAAACACCCATCTACTTACACATTTCTATAAATGTATTATAGGTCGCCGAGTTCAATACTCCTTGGGTACTGCAAAAGAACAAGCTGTTTTTTCCGTTGTACAGTCAAGGAGCGTATAACCCGCTCAGCCGCTAAGTAGTCTATGGTATGCTCTCCATTTTCCAATAGTTGAAAAGTTGCTTCCAGAGCGAATAAAGATAATTCAAAGCACGTTGCATCAAGTCGCTCATCTCAGATTTAGGTAATACAAGCAAGTCAAACAATTCTTTCTACAAATCCTCCATCACACCGTTGGTATAAGCATCATTCCGACGCTTGCGGATTTCATCGGCAGGCAAACCTAAACGTCTGTATTCCTCCTCACGCCCCCTCTTCAATAGAAAGTAACGAGCTTTCTAACAACTTTGCTCCAAAACCTCCTTAAACTTGGCACGAGCATGGGCAAGACAGCAAAGATGAGCAATATCTATCAGAACTTCATCAAGATATTTGAGTTCTAATTTAGGTATTTACCCAATATTATGAAATTCTTATTCATCAATATATTCCCACGGATAAGGATTATCAACCACATTCTGAAACTCCACAATGGCCTCCTGTTGATCAGAAGTAAGTGTTGCAGAATCCCAAGAAGCGATAATGGAACGACCTTCATCAGCTAGAGGTTCATCGAATACTTCACCATAACAGGCAGTAAGCAGACGAAGTTTCAGTAATGAAGCTGGAAGAACATCAAGGATGTCCCAACAACGATCCAAAACTTCCTGAACATGCTTCTGTTTTTCACCGTGATCAATGAAAGAGGCACTGTAGCCCATCAAAAGAGCAAGACAGACATTTGCCTGTTCTTCAGTAGTAGAACCTTTGGCACCAGAGTTATACAAAGCCGTGGTCAGACGATAAACTTCACCATTACGACGGGAAAGGTCATCGCTATAGACCGGACTCCCGTCCATACCTAAATACATCAGTTCGTGCGCTGCACGCTGAAGAGCAAATGTTTCTTCGGAAAGAGTCATAACAATTTATGATTTCAAATTTATGATTTACCAGCCACCAAATGACAGCTGTTAATTATTCGATTACTTCTATAAGATCCGAATGGATAGTGGCCATAGCAACAGCAATAACCCCTTGTATTTCGATAACCACACGACGATCACGTGCACCTTTCACTTTCAAGAAAAGCCCCTCCTGCCCTTCGAAATCACCACCGATAATACGAACTCTGGTACCCTTAGACAAATTCAGTTCATCGGGTTGGAAGTATAAGAGATGGTCGTTGTAGGTACCGGCAACAGCAATGAAACGCTGCATATCGTTGTCTGGGATAATTATTTTCTGCCCACTACGAGTATCAGTTATATATTGCAAGTAATTGATCTGTGATTTAACACGCTTCACTTCAGAAGGACAGGCATGAACAAAAACCAGATTGTGGATGACGGGCATCAAAACACGAACTTTCTTACCTTTCTTTACACTTATCTTATATTGCATCGGAATAAAGCAACCCAACTTTTCTTTTTCAAGTAGTCGCATAGCATCCAACTCCCTACGATAAGTAGCACGCATGGCATACCATATTTCGCTCTCTTTCTCCACTTCCATTTTATGATTATTTCAAAAAAGGGTGTTCTCCCGGGGCTTTGAATTCCTTGCATACACTTGAAATTCAATCATTTGCGAACGCTTTATGTAGAATATAGCAAGCTTTGCGTCCTTCTTGCCAACAGATTTTCTGCAGTAGTTCATTACCTTTCAGGTAAAAAGCTATAAACGAACCAGTCACAAATAAAAAGTGTCTTTTAGACGTTCGTTTAATGGACGCAAAGATAGAGGTGTTTTTGGAAACGACAAAATGTTTGATAAAAAATCTTCTTGTGATTACTTCTTTTATATGCTAATATTCTGATTATGAGCAATAAAATGGGACTAAAAATATCAGTTAACATCTATTCATTTTATTATTTTCTTCATCTCCCATTTTTAAAAAGAATTGACGTCCATTAAACGAACGTTTTTTTAAACACCTTCAAAAACGAAGTTACCAATCTAATTTACAGCTATTTGAATCCAACAAAAAATTACATTCTTTTCACTTTCCTTCTCTCCATTATCATATCTGAACTTTATTTTCTACTTTTGCGACATTTTTAACTGTAAATATCAGTTAAATCCATAATTAAAATTTATGCAATATGAAAGATTTAAAAAAAAGAGAATCAGAATGGATCTGACACAAAGAAAAGGTCACATCAAGTTGTAAATCAGAGCACAAGCAGTAGTAGAACAGTAAGCAGAATTAGTATAGTCGACGAAAATTTACTGGCTGAACGGTATTATGCAGGTACAAAAACCCACATGTATGTAGGAGTTCTAAGAAGTTTCAAATTAGGCTATTTCAGAGGTCTAAATATTAACACCATAAGCGCTTTGGGAATGCATTTATACGAATCGGGTGATGGTTTAAAGCACGAAAAAGGAGAAGATACTTTATTGGAACTAAGCAGTTTAATGACAGAACTAAGAAAGATATGGGCAGTGATACAAAAGGAAGATACGGAACATATAGACCCCTATGGATATGATGTAAGGATAAATCATTGATAGTTTACTCCAAAGAAAGGGCATAACTTTGCCCCGTCAACCTGACAGTGGAAGGGCTACACCCTTTCACCCGGATGGTGTAGCCCTAAGCATAAAAGGGTGTAGCTATCCGGAGCAAAAGGTGTAGCCATCACAGTAGGTTGATTATTAACAATTTATATTCAACTAAAATTATTAAAATGGAGAAAAAGATGTTGGGTCACCAACCAAATCATGTAACGAAAGAAGAAAGAGTAGAAAATCTATGGAAAAAACTTATCAGGCAAGAAACCGATTTATCCGAAGAAACCATTGCATGGATGGCACTACGCATCCGACAGTTGACCGAGTACATGCCATACGGATGTGCGCTGATAGCCTACAGAAAACAAAATGGCGAATTCTACATGGCAAGAGGAACACTTATTTATTATGAATCCGATTTCCATCGGAAATATGATATTGAGCGCATCAAAAACCATGTAGCATACTGGGATATAGAACAGCAAGGATGGAGGACCTTCCAAATTGAAAACTTCCTGGAATGGAGACCGATTGTTTAAATGAAGAATGAAATATTAAGAATGAAGAATTATGGATTCATATTTATTACATGATGCCAATGCAGGCAATAACTTTAAAATTATGATGATGATACAAAAAGAAGGAATGAAAGGATATGGCATCTACTGGATGCTGCTTGAATTCCTGAGGTTACAGAACGGATATAAAGCCGATCTGAGGGTACTGCCTATCCTGGCACAAAAGATGAGAGTGACAGTGACTACCTCGAAGCGAATTATCTACAATTATAAACTCTTTGAGGTAGACGATACAGCCTTTTCATCGCCCGGTCTTATCCTGCGGATGAGACCACTGGAAGCCAAGCGCGAAGCGAACAGAGAGGCAGGCAAGCATGGAGGACTGGCTAACCAACAGAAAATCAGAGATGCAAAGGCAAGCAACGCTTTAGCAACAAATAAAGAGAATAAAGAAAATAAAACAGACCCCTCTATATCTCCCCAAGGGGAGACAGTGAAGAATGAGGAGATTCTTCTTGTTCCTCCAGAGTATGCACTCAACAGGCAGACGCACAACTACGAAGGATTGATAGCAGAATTGGAACGGCAAAAAGTTGCATCCATAAAAGAGAAAAACGCTATTCTCAGACTGACGGACTTCGGAAGATTGGGAGGCAAAATTTGGAAAATCATCTATGACATCAACAATTCACCACAGATGAAGGCACGGATTGTTATGCCGGGAAAATATATCTTAAAGCTACTACAGAACTAGAAAATCTCAAAAAGGTTAGCTCTCCCCCAAGAGCAACCTTTTTACTATTTTCAAATCAATCAAGTTCAAACTGCTTTCTTTTATAAACAAAAATATCCAGATTTTGCTTTCTGCTTTAAACAAATTCGTATATTTGCTACATAAATCACTTTGAATATGGATAGAAAACACCATGATAACATTTCCGAATGCTAAAATAAATCTGGGACTGAACATTGTAGAGAAACGTCCTGATGGATATCATAATCTGGAAACAGTATTCTATCCCGTCCCCGTAGAAGATGCGTTAGAAGTCAATATATGGAATGAGAGCACGCAGAAGTTTCGTCTGCATCAGGCGGGATTGGAAATTGCGGGAGAAGCAGAAAATAACTTAGTAGTGAAAGCTTATAAGCTTTTAGATGAAAGATTCAACCTTCCTCCCGTAGATATTCACCTGTTCAAGCATATCCCTTCCGGTGCGGGATTAGGCGGCGGTTCATCGGACGCAGCTTATATGCTGAAATTGCTGAATGAGAAGTTCAACCTGAAATTGTCGGATAAGAACTTAGAAGAGTATGCCGCCAGATTAGGAGCGGATTGTGCCTTTTTCATCCGGAACGCTCCAACCTATGCAGAGGGAATAGGAAACATCTTCTCTCCTATTTCCTTATCCTTAAAAGGATATCAGATTGTTTTAGTAAAACCGGATATCTTTGTATCCACTCGTGACGCTTTTGCGCAAATAAAGCCTCATCGGCAGGAAATTCCATTGAAAGAAGTCATAAAGCAACCTATAGAGGAATGGAAAGAACGAATGGTGAACGATTTCGAAGAAAGCGTATTCCCTCAATTCCCCGCTATCAAAGAGATAAAAGAGAAGCTCTATCAGGAAGGAGCCGTATATGCGGCAATGACAGGGTCCGGTTCATCCGTATTCGGATTGTTCAAACCGGAATATAATAAATCTGTTAAAGAAGATTTCGGAGAAAAGACCTTTGTATACCAAGGAGCATTAAAATAAATAAAGGGACTCTTCACAACAGCATGGAGAGTCCCCCTATTCTTAATAACTTTTTATAATCCAAGAAAAGCATTAAACTGTGCAAAGATTTCTCCACAATCCCCGCGAGGTAGCCTGTAATTTACTTCTGATTTTTCTATCGGAATGTGAAATGGCGGAAAAACATCTCTCAATTTATTGGCTTTAATTTTATTGCCTGAAATTTGTTCGGCAAGTTTGTTTATATCAAGCGCATTGATTGGCCATTTATCATAGCAGTCAGAAGCTATTAATCGGGTACTACCCATAAATTCATCCCATTGCTTACAAAAAGTATCAAATTGTCTACAAAGATATTGTGCGATCCCCAAAATACGTGTATCATCCCAGTCATGAGTTCCGTTAAATACATCTGCCTTAAAATTCACTGAAACCTTCGATTCGTGATAAACATCTCCTACTTGTCTACATACTCGGTAAAAGATATCTACCGGGAAGAATTCATCTGATTTTCCTTGCAGGAGGTACATTGGTTTAGGTGCAAAACACCCCAAAACCTGCCACATCTCCACTTTTCCAATAATTCCCGGAACAATGTTACAATGGCAATGCCGTTTCTCCTTGCGGGCAACATACTCGAACGTAGAAGGATAGCCAGATGAAATCAGTACAGAGAATTTTTCAGGTACAACAGATGCCAAGAATAGTCCCAGCGCCCCTCCACCAGAATTACCACATACAGCAATCTTTTCGATATTAAAATTTCTTTGCTTTCTTATCCAATTGAGCCATCCTATGGTTTCCATAACTATCAATCCCTGTACAGTCAGTCCACACTCAAAAACTCCGGGAGCGGAATAATGTCCCATGAAATGACGTTCACCCTGACCAATATTGTCCGGTACTAATACCGCAATGCCGCTGGAAGCCAAATATTCTGCCATTTTCCGATAAGCAGGATAGAGTTTACCGTTATTTCCATGTCCGCAAGCCAGCAATACAACAGGTAAACCTTTATCCGCATCATTATTGGACGGAATATACAAATGAGCTGCACCGTAACAATTATTCCACGAAACGGATTGCAAATGCTGCACTATGAAGTCCCGATTTCGTGTGACTCCATTTATTCGGGTCTTAATCACCGGAATCCATTCCTCTTTTATGGCAAGTGACTTTCGTACAATTTCCTTAATTTCCACTCTATCTTTCTCCAACCAAGGAAAAAGTCCGGGTAAATGATGCCTTGCCTCAAAACAACTATCATAATAAACAAAAAAATCGCGTAATCCATTTGTAAACTTCGAAGCCAGATAGGCTGGTTTTTGAGCATACCCCCAACCGGCAATCAACAAAAATAGAATTACTATATTCTTTTTCATAAAGTTGTCCGTGTAATTCAATCTTAAGACTTATCTCTATTTCATTCCATGTGAAAGACCTCTATAAGTGGAATACTTATTGGAGAATTATCCGGATTGACTTCCATTATATCAGCCATATAATCCCACCATTTTTGTACAATAGGAGTATTTCCCATTTCTTGGGATGAAGCTTCTCCTTTGATCTTCTGACAAGCATAAAGGATATTGGTATCCTTATCCCAATAAATGGAATAATCATAAACTCCGTTTTCTGACAATAATTGCTTCAATTCGGGCCATATCTGTGCATGCCTTCTTTCATATTCAGCCTCGCACCCCGGCTTCAAAAACATTTTAAATGCTTCTCGTTTCATAATTATTTATTGTTTTGTATCTACTTCCAATACATATACTTGTTGGGGAACCGATTGCTTCACCTTCTCTCCGTCTCCCTGTGAGGTACATTGTACAAAAAGATGCAGCATTCCCCTCTTGTTCCACAAATTTGTATCATAACTTGGTTCCCATGCATCAACCGAAAAATCCGTCAGATCGCTCACATTCCAGTTCCCTTTTGAAAGGTCACCCGAATATGCTACCGTCACCCGGCTATTACGGTCTACATCACGATATATATAATATATTCCTTTTCCCCGGGTATCAACAGCCAAACGAGGACGTGACATAGGAATCATCTTGGTACCGCGCCCACTTAACGTAAAATCCGTATGCCTATCGGCAACCTTTACCATTTGCCAATTTTCTTTTCCTATGAAGACTAATCGATATTGCGGACAAGCATCTCCGGGTTCTTTCCAATATGCGGCAATAAAAGGATTGCCTTCTTTATCAGTAGCCATACTTGTCTGGTTTATCAACTCACTTTTCTGAGGAATTTTAAATGCATATTCTGCATTTCTCACATTAATGGGAAGATGATACCGCTCACCGGTTGACTTCTGCCAAGTGATTCCTCCATCCTTGGAACAGGCATAGCATAAATCATGGTTCGTCTCTACAGCAGACGTCTCACGCCACACCCAGGAAACATGTATGCTTCCTTTCCTGTCAACACACATTTGCCAGTATGCATTTCTCTGTCCTTCACCATCAATTAAAGTATCCTGCAAGCGCTTCCACTGGCCTTTCCGTACATCGTACCTATTCAGTACAAGATTGCCCTGACCGGACTTACCCAAACGGTAAGCAAACAGCAAATCACCATTTTTCAATGTATAAAATTCGGGATAGGTCACCTTCCTTTCATCTTTACCCAACATAGATTGCAACGTATCCAGCCGGAGGGAATAAGCTTCTACACTCTTACAATATTGCAACGGAGCATTGTGATGATTAAAAGCCACATGCAGATAACCTTTACCGTCGATACCAATACTGATAACGTTGTGGGCATCCTCGCATTTTCCTTTATAAGGTGAACGGAGTATTTCAAAACGGTCGTTTCCTAAACGGCGTTTTCCCAAGGTCAGATATCCATCTTCGTCATAATAGGCAATAAATTGCATATTTCCTTTCGAAGTAACGGAGTTTGTCCGAAAAATGGCAGTATTAACAGACGTACTGCTATATCCCATACCAGCTTTGACCAGTTTCTGAGCATGTAACAGAGAGACACTCCCCAACAGCCCGCATATGAGTAACAAAATATTTCTATACATAATATTTATGCTATTTCAATTTATATATTTCCGAAGCGGCTAACAAAAAGCAGCCTACTGCAAAATCCTCCGGTTCATGTATACAATCGTAAGTTAAGGGCTGACCGGCCTTAGGACTATTACTTCTCCCTTGCATATATCCCAATGCACCATTCGGATGCATACAGTCCTTTACCAAAGCATTCCAAGCTTTCAAGGTCATTGGCAGATATTCGTCACGATCCAAAATACCGTTCCTTATTCCCCATGCCAAACCATATACAAATAAAGCGGTACCGGTACCTTCCTTTCCACCAAAATTACCGGGATCATGTAGGCTTACATTCCAAAAACCGTCTTCGCGCTGGCAAAGTTTAATGGCCTTGCTCATCTGCAAAAAGTCTTTCAGATAATCCTTGTAATGCTTATCTTTTCGGGGAATCAGATTCATGACACGCGCCAGCGCAGCGTATGCCCATCCATTGCCCCTAGACCAGTAGCAGTCTCGTCCGTTAGGCTCTTTATAAGGCGGGGCAAATCTCTTATCGCGATACCAAAGCCCGTCTTTACGATTGTACAACCCCTTATCGCCATGATGGTTGCGTGTGAATGAATACAAATCCCACATCTTGTCATAATAAGATTGTTCTCCAGTCAGTCTGCCCAACTTAGCAAATACAGGCATAGACATCTGGATAGCATCTACCCACCACCAGTCATCGTTCTGAGGTGTATTCACCATCATGTCAATGGATAATTTTATATCCTTGATTTTATTGGGATCATCAGGACAAATGTTATACAAATCAATATAAGTCTGCCCACAACACTGATTGTCTGCATGACGAGTAACAGTCCCTTTATCCAACCCCCATTTATGGAATTCCGCCCATTTCAATGCATAATCGTAAAATTCCTTTTGGGGATAAATGGCATGAAAAGCCATTAAACCTTCAAAATATACAGCCCTCGTCCATATATTGCTTGGCCGTAAGGTATGTACAAATGTAGGTTGACAAGGATCCGGATATTTGACCATAAAATAATTATTGGCCAACAGCATGTGTTTCAAAGTTTCTTCCTGCTTCGGTATTTGCTGTGAATTCAGCGCAAGAAAATTAAAGAACACAATAATCGGTAGAATTACAAACTTGTTTTTCATAATAAACATTTCATTAATCAAAATTTAAAATCAGACTCCGCTACAAGCCAGAAAGCCTCCGTCAATTGGTATGGTAATGCCGGTTACAAAGCCGGAAGCTTCTTCATTGATAAGCCAGTTCATACAACCTACCAGCTCTTGCGCTTCCCCAAAATGCTTCATGGGTGTTTGACGCAAAATGTTACTTCCCCTTTTCGAAAAGTTACCATCCGGAGTCATCAACAGCTTACGGCTCCTGTCATTCAGAAAAAATCCCGGAGCAATGGCATTCACACGTATATGGGCCGGTGCCAGATAGGCAGCCAACCATTGGGTGAAATTTGCAATACCTGCTTTGCTCAAGGCATAAGCTGGTACCCGCGACAAAGGCCGATAAGTATTCATTGATGCAAAATTGATGATACATCCTTTGCCCAACCGAACCATATCCGGGGCAAAAACCTGACAAGGAATAACCGTGCCCATAATATTTACATCAATCACATCCAAGAAACGGCTCATGTCCAGATTAAAGAAACCGCGCAATTCTCCTTGCTCCTCTTCCAATTCCCGTTCGTTAAATTCATTGATATTAGTCACCGCCTCCGGCTGGTTACCTCCCGCCCCGTTAATAAGAATCGAACATGCACCAAACTGTTCGTTAATTAAAGCATGTGCCCTCTTTACTTCCGCTAAATTACGAACATCACACGAAACAGACAAAACATTCCCATCCGCCTCTTTTATCATCTTCTCCGTCTTCCGCAACTTTTCCAGACTACGACCTATAAGGGCTACTCGATAGCCCTTCCGAGCCAAGTCTACAGCTAACTCCGAACATAACGTACCACCGGCTCCCGTAACGACAGCCACTTCTTCTTTTTTTATATTGTTCATACCTATTTCCTCCAATTTTTACAATTTCTATAACAAATGTCTCTTACTATATCGCCTAATAAAGTCATATCCGACGGAAACTCTCCGCTGACTACCTTTTCACCAATAAACCGGCAAAGCACCCTGCGGAAATATTCATGACGCGAGAAGGAAAGTACACTCCGTGAATCTGTCGTCATACCGACAAAACAGCTCAAAAGTCCATAAGAAGATAGGGACTGCAATTGTTGCGTCATTCCTTCCAAATGATCATTGTACCACCAGGCAGGACCAAATTGCACTTTTCCTAAAATACCACTGCCCGAATATGAACCGGTCAGTGTGGCAAAAACAGCATTGTCCGCCGGATTTAATGTATACAAAATGGTCCGAGGCAACGAATCCTCCTCATTCAATGTGTCTAGGAAGCAAACCAAACTGTTCACATCGCACGCCGAACCGATCGCTGCATATCCTCCCGCCGGACCAAGTCGTGTCCGCAACTGAGTATTGGTATCCCGTTTGGCCCCAATATGTAATTGCATGTTCCAGTTTCTCCGTGCATAGCAACGCCCCATGAACAACAAGACATACGACTGTAATTTCACCGTTTCCGCAGGAGAGATTTCCCCAGTCTGCAATAATTTACCGAACAAGGACGAAGCCTCTCCCGATGAAACCGGTACAAACCTGAAACCCGCATCCAAAGAATGGTCGGCATACTCGCATCCTGCATCAGAAAAGAGGTTCAGACGAATATCTATTGCATTCAGATAATCTTCCAGACACTTTATTTTTATACCTGAAAGCTCCGCTAACTGCGATACGAAATCCCTGAAAGAAGGAGTTGTAAAAGAAATTACTGAATCCGCCCGCAACGAAGGCTTCACTATAATATTCTGAGGTTGTAGGGATGCCTCGCGATGCCAAGTGAAATCGGCCAATAAATCGTCGGAAGTACATAACATTTCCACCCGACATTTCTTCAAGATGTCCAGCATTCCCCATCCCGGCTGCCGGAGGATGTCATTGCACACCTTCCATATCTCCCCCGCATTTTCCCGATTCAAGATTTCGTCAATACCGAAAAAACGTTTTAACTCCAGACATGACCAATGGAACAAAGGATTACCAATGGTACGTGTGAATATGGAGGCCCACGTATCATACCGTTCTTTACCGGATATGCCAACCCCTGTAATCATCTCTTCGTCAATACCGGCTATACGCATCACACGATGTTTGTAAGGATCAGCATGAATCCACAATTCTGCCAAATCAACGAATTTATGATTTTCTGCCAGTTTTCGCGGGTCCAGATGGTTATGAAAGTCTATAACCGGAAGACTCTCAGCAATCTCATGATAGAGTTGCCTGGAAATATGGGTCGTCAGCAAAAAATCCTCATTAATAAAACTATCCATACTCAAGCTGCTTTAAAAATAGCCACCATTCTTTACCATCTCCTGAGCAGAAAAGCCTTCATGTACCCAAGTACGCATCTCCCTCTCCTGCTGCTTGATAGCTTCAGCTCTCAACAATACGTCATAGGCGATGCTACGCGGAATGGCTACCACACCATCCACATCACCAAAAATGACATCTCCCGGCTTTATATAAACTTTTCCAATCCTAACCGGTATATTATATCCTGTTATTTTGGTTCTCCCTAAAGAACCGTTCGAACTGCGGTAGCGGTAGAATATAGGAAAGTCTTGCCTCAATACCTGAATCGTATCACGCAGCCCACCGTTGACCACAGCACATCTTGCTCCGCGGGCTATAGCGGAAGCTGTCATTACCTCTCCCCAATGAGCCGCTTCATCTTCATTACCTGCGTCCCATACCACACAACAATTTTTCGGCATATCATCCAGCATCTGTGCCCTGATATCCATTTCCCCCTTGACAGTGGGATCCGGATTACTGCGAATAGTGAATGCGATGCCTGCCGCACGCATTTCAAACTGCAATGGCAAGATAGTAATCGGCAAAGCTTGATCCATCAATGTGGCTTCACGCAAAACATCGTTTACAGCTCCTGTATAAAGATTTTCGTAACGTTCACACAATTCTTGATCTGAAATCGGAAACTCTATACCATCTATCCTATCCAATTTCTCAATCAATTTCTCTAACTTCATTAAATTATTGTCCATAATCATTTTTATTCTTCTAATAAACCTTTTAAATATCCTGTCGCAAATATATGTCCCAGCATCTCATACGCCGGATTTTCTCCTGACTCACCAGCCATAACAGGAGCATGGTCTGTACGGATCACTCCATCAAACCCAATTTCCTTATATGCACGCATGCAGGCTTTCATGTCAGTCTGCCCTTCATCATGGAATGTCTCTTCAAAAGCATCTGCATCTCCACGTATATCACGAAAATGAACAAAGAAAATCTTCCGACCGAAATGTCTTATCAAAGAAGGTATGTCCTCATTCATGGCTGCAAAAGAACCTTGGCAAAATGTTATCCCGTTGTAATCGCTGGGATAAAGTTCTAAGGCTTTGTCGAAATTCTCTACATTTCTAAAGATACGCGACACTCCCTGCAAGGAAGGTACCGGAGGATCATCCGGATGAAGAGCCAGTTTCACTTTACACGCTTCTGCTACGGGCAATACCTTATCCATAAAGTATTTATAATTATCCCATATCTGTATGTCAGTCTGTGTCCCGGCTTCAGTCAACTGAGGAGCTGCCTGCATCAATTTTGAATCAAATGCCGTTACCAGTGCCCCACCTCTCCCCTTTTTAGCAAAAGAGGTGCGATACCAGCCGGATTGAGGCATGAAATTGTAACATAAAACAGGAATATCCAAAGCCCCCATATTTCTCAGTACTTGCTTGAATATCTCTATTTCTTCATCCCTGCCTGGCAATCCCAGCTTAATCTTATAATGGGGAGGAGCCGGTTCAATCACTTCAAGCTTTAGACCTGCATCATTCAAACTCTCTTTAGCATAAAGCAGAGCCTTGAAATCCCACGGTTTCATATAATACCGTTCGGCAGGCAATGCCGCTACCGCATATTCTACACCCAATTGGGTTGCAATCTTCCACTTTACCGATGGCAAAGTAGGTAAATACCATGCTAGTTTCATTATTTACTTTTTTATTTTCAATTTATAAACAACACATAGAGTCACTGCCAGTAAAAGACTCAAAATGCCGGCGCATAAACTCAAATCTCCACCCATAGAATGCAGATTTGGAATGCTCATTCCTATAAAAAGCCCACCGGATACAACAAGAGATACCAACAGTAATATCATCAGTGCTTTAACATATTGCGATGAAATGGAAGGAACCTTTTTAGAGTCTATATTCACACTCAAGGCATCAAACAGTTCATCCACTTTCACTTTGTCTTTCATATCCATCTGCCCATAAACCGGCAGATAATAAAGAACCAAACAAACTATTAACTCGATAAGTGTTGCCATCTCCCAATCCACTTCGGGAAGTGCATTCAAGACAATCCCTACTACAATTCCAGCACTGATCGTAATTATAGCCGCCTTGGCATTCGGCTTGCGGCTTACAATGCCCAATACCAAAGGAATACCTATAGGAATGCAGAATATTCCCGTAAACAGTTTATTGGCTTCAAAAGCTCCTCCAAACCCTTCGATATAGATAGCACCTACTGTAATCAGTGCTCCGATAACCAATGTAGACCAGCGAGCCACAACCAGAAGGCGTTTTTCAGCAGCTTCCGTATTAAACAACCGCTGATATACATCCTTTGTAAAAACACTCGACATAACATTGTACTCGGCATTCAGTGAAGACATAGTTGCCGCAAACATCGAAGAAAACATGATACCCATAATACCGGCAGGAAGCAAACGAATGGCAACCGATATATAGGACATCTCCGGATTCTCCAGTTCCGGAACTATTAAAGAAGAAGCAACAGCCGGAATGAGGAATATCGGGGTAAACACTAAAAAGAGGATACCCGTCAGAACTCCCATTTTCTTAGCTGCTTTTTCGTCTTTCACACAAAAGAATTTCTGAATAAATGTCCAGTTCTCATTGTATTTTATCATCGTCATTACATAATAGATTGCCAACCAGAAAAATGCTCCTTTGGGACCATTAAACCACGTCATCTTCTCAGGAATCTGTTGATAAAGTCCACCGATACCTCCCACTTCACGTAAGGACACGGGCAACAGTACACAGGTAATAAGTATTAAGATCACAAACTGTACCGTACTCATAATCGTTACAGTCCAGATACCGCCAATAATATTGAACAGCGTAACAATTACACCCGAAATGATGATGGCCCATTCCAATGACAGAGGAGTGACTACAGTAATGAACACACCAATAGCATACAACCGCACCATATTGTCTAACAGCCTCACCAGTAATCCTACCCACGTCATTATTTCACGAACAGAGAAACTATAACGCTGTTCCAAATATTCGATGGGAGTGACGCAACCAGTCCGCCGCCAACGTCCGCCAAGCCACAGGCTGCCAATGATACATGCCGGTACAGTGGACCAAAATACCGTAACAGAGACCAACCCGTACTCGTAAGCAATCCCGGCATAAGCCACGAAGACAAACGTACTGAACAATCCCATAAAATTGGTAACGGTAGCCATCACCCAGGGGATAGTGCCATTTCCCTTGAAATAAGCACCGACATCTTTGATAAACCAACCGAAAGATAACCCTATCCCTGCCATCAATAATATATAAACACCAATGGCCCAGTAATCCAGTTCCTGTAATTGTAACTCCATAGCCATTATTCATATTTGATTAAGCTCTGGTCAACGACCATAATCGGAGAATCATATACCGGAAGATTGCTAAAACAATACTTGTCTCCGTGCTTACTTATATCACCGTTAGGAATCTTATAAACTTTACCAGTCAACAAATCTACCCATACAGGATTCTTAAATTTTCCCCCGGCCACTTCCACATCCACCGGGGTAGGCTGATTGAAGTTTGTAGGAGTAGCTTCATCGTACCATATCAGGAATGACTGTAATTCACTCTTTTCATCTTGATAGGCAAAAAGACTATAAGGATAATCCGTCTTTACCTCAAACCTATGTACATCTACCGAATGCTGTAACAAATCGAACACCGAAGCCAGATGTTGTACGGCATAATAAACCACCTTTGCCCGAACAACCTGGTTTTGTTCATTAGTTTCCAACAGGCCTTTTACATTTTTCTTCTTGATGGCATCATTACCGCCATAGTTCATATCTGCAATACTGAATATCCCGGTAGCAATATCCCGCCCGTGATCACCGAGCATTCTTCTCAAAGCCCATTTGGCCTGCGAGACTTCCGACCATTGATAAGCTCCTAAAGCTCCACCCATATATCCTTTGGATGGTGCACCGTTCTCACCTTGCCACAATTTGATATGATCTGAATATTTTTGTATAACTTGCCGCATCTTCTCAACCTTCGGATACACATCTTCCGGCCGGAACACATACTGGTGATACGAAATCCAATCAAAAAGTTCCAATTTCCCGCGTTCCTTAAAATCCTGCATACATTTCTCCAGAAATTCTGCATCGGCAAAGGCCAATGCCAAAGCAGCGATCTTAGCATCCGGCTCTATTCGCTTTATAATTTCTGCCGTACGAATATTCAGGTCCGTCAGACTCTTATAATCCTTGATCTGTTCTTTATTGATATCCGGCTCATTCCAGATTTCCCATTCATAAACCTTACCTTTATAATGAAGAGCCATAGCCTCCACCCATCTGTTCCAAGCAGTTTTTCCCTCTTCGGAAGTAGGCCAACCTCCTTTCAGATAGGGGGTTCCCCCACCTTCATAGATGGGGTTCCCATAAGATGCCTGTAACCAGATTTTTATTCCACGTCCAACTGCATCATTTATGATGGAATCCAACCAGGCAAAATCATAAACTCCCTTTATCTTTTCTGTTTTGGCCCATCCGGCTTGCAACCGTATCTTTTTAAGCCCCAAAGGAACGATATATTCTTTATACTGATGGTAGTCGGCATAATCCCTATCCAGCACCTCGCATCCTAAAGTCAGATCGTTTTTTACCTCATGAATACTTTTAGGAGATAGTACACCGATCGCTTCATACGGTACGGCAAGATTCGTTTTCACCCGTCCTTCACTAACCGGTGTATGGGTACATGAGCTTACAACCCAAAGCAGCAAGAAATGACATAAAACATTTATTTGATTCCTCATTTTCAATTCCTTTTAAAAAATTATAGTTAGAAACTGTATTATTCTTGTTTATTATATCAGTAGTTCCTTAGTTCTTATAACCTGGATTCTGTTCCAATACAGCATCTTTATTGGCTTCTATTGCACTGTAAGGTATCGGAAACAGTTCATGATAATCTTCCACACGAGGTCCGTTGAGCGTATTGTATTTACGAACACGTTCTACATACTTGCCCAATCGTCCTAACGTAATTCTGCGGAATTCCTCATATACCAATTCGCGTGCACGCTCATCCAGAATATAATCTATGGTGACCTCCGATGCAACTACTTCAGATGTATGAGCACGGTTCCTTACTTCATTGATATCGTTTGCTGCCTTTTCTTTGTCTCCTTTCATTAAAAAAGCCTCTGCCCGTAGCAGATAGGTTTCAGCCAAACGTAGCATATATTGGTCCAGATAAGTAGCACCGGCAGTCGATTTCAGTGTTTTCAGTGCCGGATCGGCATACAGGGCTTCAGGATGTTCACCCGGAGTTGTAATCTTAGTTGGCCACGGATACCAACGCCAAGACTGTTCTTCCAAAAGTTTACTCTTCGTTTCAGGAGCAATAATACTTTTACCATAATACTTGGAAGTAGGCAAATCATAATAAGCATCACGTACCACATTGTATTTGGAATTACGCATATCATTGCTAAAATCGTCGCCCCATACCTCATACAACCACCAATGGGTATTTGACATATTGGAAACTCCACGCCCCCCCACATTGGCATCCGAACGACCATTCGAAGAAAGGAAAGCTTTCTTTCCTTCCGGATCAGTACATGAATATGTCACTGGTGCGGCAAACCGTTCCAGATAATAGGGACGATAAGAAGTTGAAGTCAGATAACCACCTTCTACATCCGGCTCCATCTGAATTACCCATAATGCTTCCGTATTACCCGAAGTTTTTCGGTTCTGATTTTTCCTTCTGAATAGATCCCAATAGACATCTCCTTCTTCCGATTTGTGAGACCCGAACCTGACTTTCATCAAACCTGTATTGGGATTATCAATCACTTCAGAAGCTAAACGAATAGCATCATCGTAGAGTCCCAACGATATACAGGTCTCAGCAAGGTAATGTTTTGCCACTAGATTGGAAATCTTTCCATCAACTACAGTATGAATGTCAGGAAGTACAGTTGTTGCTTCCAGGAAGTCATCATACATAGCTTTCAATACTTCCTCTTTCGAGTTCCGGGTGAAGTCCGTCTTTGGAGAGACATTTTCCTCAAGCACTAACGGAACACCACCGAAAATATAAACCAACGTACGATAACCGAATGCACGGAAAAATTTGGCCTCGGCAGCCACTTGGGATTTTTGTTCCGCGTTCAGTGAACTACCTTCTATACGACTGATGATGGTATTGGCATTATTAATCAGTTTATACTCACGATCCCATACGTCTGCCACACCAGCTTGCTGAGGAGTGAGCCAGTCTTTAAGATTGCCCATGAAATTATTATTGTCACGCGCATTCTTGGCTACATCTGTTTCCTGAAAGAAGACGAAATCACTATTATAGAAATTCGCACGTACTTTCGCATACAAACCTGTTAAGGCTGTTTCATAATCGGCATATGTATTATAGGCATTCTCCGGACTCAGGAAGTCCAGCGGCTTCTCTTCCAGAAAGCTGCTTTCGTTACAAGAGAAAACAAAACATGAGAATAAAAAGGCAATTCCTGCATTAAAAATATTCTGTCTCATAATTCAATCTGTTAAAAAGTTAAATCTATACCAAAAGCATAAGTACGCATTACGGGATAAGAGTCTGTGGTGAAACCAATACCGGCTTCAGGATCCCAACCATCCCAACCTGTAAAAGTCAAAAGGTTCTGTCCGCTAATAAAAAGCCTCAGATTACTCACACCTAACTTTTTAGTCCATCGCTGATCAAAGTTATAGGATAACGATACATCTTGCAAACGGACAAAGCTGCGATTTTGCATCCGATTCGTATCTACGGTAGGAGATAGCCAAGCTGTTGCAAACTTAGCATTCGGATTTCTTGGTGACCAATAATCATAGGCAGTCAGCCAACTCAGGTTCTCGGCATTACCTATCGACTTTCCAATATAATCAGGTTTGGCAATCTTCGACCGATATCCGTTCTTACCTCCCTGAATGGTATTGATGAAAAAACGTAATTCAAACCCTTTATAGCTAAAATCATTGGAAATACCCATCATGTAAGCCGGTTCTTTATGCCCTAGAATCACCCTGTCTTCACCAGCCGTAATCTCTCCATCGCCATTCTGATCCTTAATTTTATAGGTTCCGGGATAAAAACCCTTCATAATAGTACCACTCTCTTTATCTGCCAACTGCCAGATACCTTCCACTTCATAGTCATAAATGGTTCCCAACGATTCTCCGATAAACAGTCCGCTGGCTACCAAGTCATCTTCTTTACCGTCTCCATCAGTATCCTGTCCCAGTAAAGAAACCACCTTGTTCTTATTCGTTGAAAAATTCAGCCGGACATTCCATTGAAAATCTTTTGTTTTCACAGGAGTACCACCGAGTACTATTTCCAAACCTGTATTCTGTAACTTGCCCACATTGCTGCGTACACTGGAAAATCCGGTCATCGTCGGAATAATAACATCCCATAACAGATTCTTTGTGGTAGCTCGGTAAAAGTCTATACTTCCAGTCAGCCTCTCCTTGAAAAAGGAAAAGTCAATACCAACATTATACTCAGCTGTCGTCTCCCACTTTAAATCTTTATTGGACATGCGCATAACAGTAGAACCGATGGACGTACTTGCACCATCGCCAAAAACATATTTCGAGCCTGCATTCAGTTCAACCTTTGCTAAGGAACTGTAACGTGAAGTTTGGTTACCCGTCACACCAAAACTAGCTCTGAGCTTGAGATTATCCATAAATTCCGCTTCGGACAAGAACGCTTCACGAGACAATACCCAACCCAAACCAACAGAAGGAAACAGACCGAACTTGTGATTCTCGGCAAAGCCACTAAAACCATCACGACGTAATGTAGCTGTTAACAAATATTTGCTATCATAATTATAAGATGTACGAAGCATTTGATAAAGGTTGCTCTCCTTATAAGCTGACGAACGTATGGTTTGTATGATAGCCTGTCCCAAATCATTATAACCAGTTACCGTACTAGTATATTGTTGTCCTTTTGCCAGGGTATTGTCATAGGCCTGCCTGCTAGCACCATACACAAACGTTGCATTAATAGCATGCTTACCAAAAGAATTGGTATAATTTACAATATTATCCAGCAACCATACAGATGAATTATCGTGCTGCTTTGATGCTTCTCCTTGTTGACTGGCCTCATACCGACTATAATTATATAAATTCTTGGCATCAAGCGTATAATTATAATTCAAGCGATAGGTCAATCCTTTGATCCAAGGTATACTAACCAGTCCATAAACGGTTGTATTTATCTGATGACGCTTGTCTGAATTTTCGACCATATATTCCAAGAAAGGATTCATAGTTAAAGTTCCATTCGGATTGGTAATCCACTCACCATCCGCATCCTTGGGAGTCACTACGGCCGGCATACGAATAAGAGCATTCATATTGGGGGACTCTCCGGAATAGTCCAAAACGGAGAAAAAAGTATTAGTACCCACCTTCAGCCAAGATGTAGCTTGCACATCAATATTAGCTCTGAATGTAGTACGCTTATATTTGTCATTCTTTACAACTCCTCTTTGATTGGTCCAACTACCGGAAAGGAAATAAGAAACATGTTCGCTACCACCATTGATATTCACCATATCAGTAAATAAATGCCCAGTCTGCATAGCTTCATCCCACCAGTTAAAATCTGTACCATTCTCTATTCCATCCAACTGTTGCACATTCAGTTGTGACTTGGAAAAATCCCAGTTCGGATTTGGAACTAAATAACCGGATTCCTTGGTATAGGCTGACTCATATTCGATATCACGTACTTTCTGCATCCATTCTTCCCGGTTCAATGGCCGGTAATCGACTGTCGGATTACTGAACGCCCAACTACCTGAATATGATATCTTCGGTTTTTGAGCTCTTTTACCTTTTTTAGATGTAATCATCAATACACCATTAGCTGCTTTCGCACCATAAACAGCCTTACTGCTCGCATCTTTCAATATATCAATGGATTCAATATCACTCGGATTAATATCAGAAATGCGCCCACCATATATAATTCCATCCAATATAATTAAAGGAGAAGTACTACCATTAATAGTGGTTTGTCCACGCACTCCGATTGAAGGATCTTCACCAGCTGAATTGGTCTGCCCTATTTGCAATCCAGCCACCGTTCCATGCAAAGATTGCATAATGCTTGTATTCGGCGAATCTTTCATTACATTCAAATCCGCTTTAACCACAGAACCAGTCAAATCTGATTTTTTCATGGTTCCATAACCAATCACAACAACTTCACTTAAGGTTTTTGAATCCTCAACCAATGAAACATTAATCATGTTTTTCTCTCCTACCGGTATCTCCTGGCTTATGTAACCTATATACGAAAATACCAAAGTAGCAGTTTTAGAAACAACCAAAGAATAATTTCCGTCCAAATCGGAAATCGTACCTACGGAACTCTCATTTTTTACCGTAACATTCACGCCTACCAAAGACTCTCCGGTACCGGCATCCACAATTTTGCCTTTTACACCATGCTGAGCAAAAGCCGTGGTGCAAACAAACATACACAGTAGCAAATAACACTTTGTTTTCATAATATAAAATTTAATTTTTCAATGCAAAATTACTATTAGTCTTTTAGGATCAAAATAATCAGCAGAAAAAAAATGCAATTTCTGTTGTAGAACATAAGAATAAGCCATCAAAAGGGCTCTACACGAGGACACACACACAATAGTAGTTAAAAACAAAACCTAAAAATTGGCAATAGAATTATAATTCCTAATTTTGCATTATAAAACTATAAAAAAATAACTTTTATATTATAGATATGATACAAGTCATACATCGGGCCCTAAGCATTCTTGAAGTAATAGCTTCCAGCCCCAAAGAAGACCTAAGCTTGTCCGAAATTGCAGATTCACTTCAATTAAACCATGGAACATGTGCCAACATATTAAAAACATTGGTAAACAGAAACTATGTAGAACAGATAGGCGCAAAGAAGGGATACAAACTAGGCTATATGGCTTATCAATTAACCAACTCATATACCTATTATGCTGAACTGAAAGAAATCGCAAAGCCTCTTATTGAACGGCTTCGGGATAATATAAATGAAACGGTTATTCTCTCCATTATTGAAGGGGGGAAACGAATTTTATTATATGAAGCAGAATGTACCCATGAAATCCAGGTCAGAACCACCCAAGAATCCAGCGTTTATAAAGCTACTACCGGAAGAATGATACTAGCCCACTACTCTCCAAAGGAACTAAACTATTTCACAGGAAAATACGGATTGCCTGATAAAGAATCGTGGCCGGAAATAAAGAATGCACAAAATCTGGTTGCTGCCTTAACTGAAATTAGAGCCAAAGAAGTAGAAATCACTTCCAATGCTAACCATGTTGTCAGCCTAGCAACTCCTATTTATAAAAACAAGACGATCATCGCAAGTCTGGGGATTTACTTGCCAGATATTCGGTTTGAAGAAATTACTAAAATAAATATTGTCGAAAAACTTAAAGAAACAACATTTCTATTGAATAAGGCAATAGAAGAACAAGAATAAAAAATAAGCCCTGTCTCCCGACAAGGCTTATTCACAACACAAACACAAAATAAAACACGACAAAACTACTATGCAATCTTACCTGTCTATGCCGGGGAGGCATAAGTACTAGTTACGGATATTCACATATACATAAACAGCATCAGGCTGATTTGCAACATATAAACAAATGCGGGGAAGCATTTGTTCATTCCCTATTTGTTAATAAAAACAAAAATCTCTTTTACCGCTTATTGAATACCCCTCTCACGAAGCTTCAATTGCCAGTTCCATGCAGAACGCAATGTATCTTCGATGGTTTCAATAGCTTTCCAACCCAACTCTTCATTAGCGAATTTAGGATCGGCCCATACCTTTTCAATATCTCCCGCACGACGACCGACAATCTGATAATTCAGTTTCACACCAGTTGCCTTTTCGAAAGCGTTAATCAATTCCAATACTGAAAGACCGCGTCCCGTTCCGATATTAAACACTTCCACTGTTTCCTTTTGTTTCTTTTCCAAAATACGGCGGATAGCAATAACATGTGCTTTTGCCAAATCAACTACATTAATGAAGTCGCGTATACAAGAGCCGTCGGGCGTATCATAATCATCACCAAAGACGCTCAGTTTCTCACGGATACCGATAGCGGTCTGGGTCAGATAAGGTATCAAGTTCTGAGGCACACCATTGGGTAACTCACCGAGCAATGCTGTCGGATGCGCACCAATCGGATTGAAATAGCGCAGCAAAATTGCATTGATAGGAGCACCTGAAGCCACTGTATCGCGAACGATTTCTTCATTGATCTGCTTCGTATTACCGTAAGGAGATTCAGCTTTCTTAATCGGGGCTTTCTCCGTTACCGGCAATTCGTCCGGCTGACCGTAAACTGTACAAGAAGAAGAGAACACAATACCTTCCACTCCGTGCTTTGGCATCAACTCAAGCAGGTTAATCAATGAAACCAGATTATTGCGATAATAAAGCAATGGTTTCTGAACCGACTCGCCTACAGCCTTACTGGCTGCAAAGTGGATGATGGCTTTAATGCCTTTATATTTAGTAAACACAGCGTCAAGACCAGCGAAATCCAAACAATCCAATTTTTCGAATGCAGGACGAATACCTGATACTTTTTCGATGTTATCAACTACATCGGCGCTAGAGTTTGACAAATTATCTATTATCACTACTTCATAACCTGCGTTTTGAAGTTCTACTACAGTATGTGAACCAATATAACCGGTTCCACCTGTAACCAAGATTTTTTCTTTCATCAGTGATTTATTCTTATAGGTTATCATCGTTGTGGCGGCAAATTTAAGGAAATTAATTTTAGATAAAAAGAAAAAAGAGTATTTTTTTAGTTTAAATTAAAAAGGGGCAGAATTTCTTCTACCCCTTATCTATTACTGAATGTTCTTTTTTTCAGATCTTTACTACACCGGAGAATCCCATGAAAGCCATAGCCAAAAGACCGGCTGTAATTAAAGCAATCGGAGTTCCTTTCATGCCTTTCGGAATATTCACCAAACTCATCTGTTCACGCAATCCCGCAAAGAGTGTCAGTGCCAAGCCAAAGCCAATAGCAGTAGAGAATGCATAAACTACACCCGTCAACAGGTCATAATCCTTTTGAATTACAAGAATGGCCACACCAAGAATACAGCAGTTTGTAGTAATCAAAGGTAAAAATACACCCAGTGCCTGATATAGGGAAGGTGATACTTTTTTAAGAATGATTTCTACCATCTGAACCAAGGCTGCAATTACCAAAATAAAGGTAATTGTTTGCAGGTATTCCAAACCGAAAGCATCAAGAACAAACTTTTGAATAAGGAATGTCACTATAGTAGCAATAGTAAGTACGAATGCTACAGCAGCCGACATACCCAATGCAGTTTCCACTTTCTTGGATACTCCGAGGAACGGACAAATTCCCAGGAATTGTGACAACACGATGTTGTTAACAAAGATTGCCGAAATAAATATCAATATATATTCCATACTAAGTTCTTAATTATGCTTTTTTAAAGCTGTTAATCAATGCAATCAGATAACCCAACGCGATGAATGCACCCGGCGCAAGTACAAATATCAACATACCGTATTCTTCAGGAAGAATAGTCAGATTGAAGATTTTGCCTGTTCCTAGAAACTCACGTACGGCACCCAGCAGAGTAAGAGCCAAGGTAAAACCAAGTCCCATTCCCAAACCATCAAAGAAAGAAGCTACCGGAGTATTCTTTGCAGCAAAAGCTTCGGCACGTCCCAGTACGATACAGTTTACCACAATCAGCGGAATAAACAGACCCAGCGTAGCATACAGAGCAGGAACATAAGCCTGCATCACCATTTGCAACAACGTTACAAAAGATGCGATAACTACGATAAAAGATGGAATACGCACCATATCAGGGATAACATTCTTAATAGCCGAGATTACAATATTAGAGCAAATCAACACGAACATGGTTGCCAATCCCATACCCATACCATTAATGGCGGAAGAGGTAGTACCCAGCGTAGGACACATACCAAGCAGGAGTACAAACGTAGGATTCTCTTTAATAATCCCGTTCATCATAACTTTAAAATTATTCATATCTTCTACTCCTTTCTTTATTTAGCGCTGATGGAATCCGTAGCCTCAGTAGCTGCGTTTTCAGCAGGTTCAACAACTTTTTGTGTAGCGCCCGTAGCAGCATCAGACTCATTCTGACCCGCATAAGCAGCATAAGCAGCATTCACAGCATTCAGGAAAGCACGTGAAGTAATGGTAGAAGCGGTAATAGCATCTACCTGTCCCCCGTCTTTGCTAACAGACAAAGGAGCCTTACCCGGATTCATTCCCTTAATACTTCCTTTGTTGCCTTCTTTAAACCAATCGGCAGCTTTGGAACCCAATCCCGGAGTTTCCGCATGCGACAACAAAGAATAATCTATAATGTTTCCTTCTGCATCAAAACCGACCAGTACCTTCAGTTCACCGCCAAATGCCATTGAACTGGCTTCTACAGCAGCACCAATAAATTGTCCGTCTTTCGTTGCAGGATACACGGCATAATCCACACCATTCACAGCCTGCACCTTTTTTTCCGCAATCGGATCGTTATCAAAACCAGGAACAACCGCACTTACCGCATCACTCAATGTCTTTGCATTGGCTTGTGCAATAGGTTCTTTCGTCAGCTCATTTACATACGCCAGCAACGCCACAGAAATAGCGGTAACACCCGTGAGTACCAGCAACATATTCTTCAAGGATGATTCTAACTTTTTCATTTCTTCTTCGCTACCTCCCCAAAGCGTTTAGGTTTACAATATGTATTTATCAACGGAGTAAAGGCATTCATAATCAGGATGGCGAATGACATACCCTCAGGATAAGCACCGAACAAACGGATAATCACTGTCAGCAGACCGATACACACACCATAGATCAACATCCCTTTCTTGCTCATCGGAGAAGTGACATAATCCGTAGCCATAAAGATAGCACCCAACATCAAACCACCTGTAAGCAGTTGAAGCACCGGAGATACATATACTTCCGGATCTACCAGATGCATGATACCTGAGAATACAAATACTGTTGCCAATATAGAAATAGGAATATGCCAGGTTATAATTTTCTTCCAAAGCATATAAGCCAATCCCAACAGCAATGCCAAGGCACTTACTTCACCCAAGCAACCTCCATTATTACCAATCAATAAGTCAAAAGAAGAAGGCAAATCTTTTAAAGCTTCTATATTTCCACCGGCAATCTGCTTCATCAGGTTAAGAGGTGTAGCCGCCGTCGTTGCATCTGTATAAGAAGTCAACTGTCCGACAACCGGCCAGCTCGTCATCTGCACAGGGAAAGAGAGCAACAGGAATACACGGCCTGCCAATGCGGGGTTGAACGGATTACAACCCAGTCCGCCAAAAGACATTTTACCGACACCTATTGCAAACAATGCACCCAGAATAATAATCCAGATAGGCAGATTGGAAGGTAAGTTGAATGCCAGCAACACACCTGTGATTACGGCAGAACCGTCACAAATAGTCGTGGTTTCTTTCTTTAAAAGGAATTTGCCGATAGCCCATTCAAAGAACAAACAGGCAGCTACCGAAGTAGCCGTAACAATCAGCGCACCCAGTCCGAAGAAATAGAGTGATACGAGAAATGCAGGAATCAATGCAATGAGCACGCCATACATATTCTTTTTCACGCTGTCACCACCATGGACATGGGGCGAAAGTGATACTATTAATTTATTTTCCATACTTCGTTATTTTTTAGCTTGACGCGCACGGATGATCGCTCCTACTTTACCTTTACCCAAACGGCAATAGTCCAGCAACGGACGGTTTGCAGGACAGGTGAACTGGCAAGAACCGCACTCGATACAATCCATTATTCTTTCTTTCTCCATTCTCTCGAATTCGGTATGTTCAGCAAGCGCCGACAACAAATAAGGCTCCAATCCCATCGGACAAGCACCCACGCACTTTGCGCAACGGATGCAAGGTTGAATTTCACCACGCTTGGCTTCCTTATTGTTCATTATCAGAATACCAGAACTACCTTTAGCAGTTGGCACATCTGTATTTATCAACGCCTTTCCCATCATCGGGCCACCACCGATAATCTTACCTGTATCTTCGGGTAAACCACCGCAAGCATCAATCAACTGCTTCATCGGTGTACCGATACGTGCCAGGAAGTTGGAGGGTTTTGCCACCGATTTTCCTGTTACGGTAATCACACGTTCAAACAATGGCTTATTCTTCTGTACAGCTTGATATACGGCAAATGCAGTACCCACATTCTGTACCACAGCACCTGTAGAGATAGGCAATGCGCCACTTGCTACCTGACGGCTGGTGATGGCATCAATCAACTGCTTTTCACCTCCTTGCGGATATTGCACTTTCAAAGCAACCACCTCGATACCTGCATAGCTGGAAGCAACTTTTGTCATCAACTGAATAGCATCCGGCTTATTATTTTCAATACCGATAAATGCCTTATTAACCTTTACGGCCTTCATCAGGATAGATACACCTACCATAATTTCTTCTGCATGTTCCAGCATTAACTGGTGATCAGCTGTCAGGTAGGGTTCACATTCTACGGCATTAATGATCACACATTCTGCCTTGAATGCAGGCGGCGGACAAAGTTTCACTTGAGTAGGGAAACAAGCACCACCCAAACCTACAATACCGGCATCGGCAATCTTTTTCACAATTTCTTCAGAGGTAAGATTACATTCCTTCACCAAAGTTTCTGTGCGGTCAATGCTTTCTTCCCATTCGTCACCTTCTACGTCGATAAAAATAGCTGGCTTCGGATAACCGCTGGCATCGATAATCGAATCGATCTTAGCAACCTTGCCGCTGACGGACGAGTGGATGGCTGCAGATACAAAACCACCGGGTTCAGCAATCTTTGTGCCGACTTTCACCACATCTCCTTTAGCCACAAGCGGTTTTGCAGGTGCACCGATGTGCTGTCCCAGCAGAATCACAGCTTTGGCAGGAACTTCCGCCTTGATGATGGGCTGATGTGCTGAAAGTTTATTTTCGTGTGGATGAACACCACCGATTGAAAATGTCTTCAACATACAATTCTGTATTTTAGTCGTTTATTACTTCTTGATTATTAAGCTTCCGCCTTCGGAGTTTCCACCTGAGGGGTTTCAACTACTTTCGGGGTTTCTACAGCCTTAGGAGCCTCTGCTGCTTTAGGAGTTTCTGTAGCTTTTGGCGCAGCAGCTACTTTAGCAGCAGCCGGAGCAGCACCTTCCGCCTTCGGCTTGCGCGGCGGGAAATTGAGTGCGACAATCGTGTTCTGCGGACAAACTTCCTCGCACTTACGACATGATTTACATTTGTTCGGGTCAATGTAAGCCAGATTATTCTCCAGCGTAATGGCCTCGAACGGACAAACTTTCACGCACTTGCCACAACCGATACAAGCAACCGTACAAGCCTTACGCGCTACGGCACCCTTGTCTTTGTTCACGCATTGCACATAGACACGGCGTGACTTCTTACCCTGCGGGCGGATTTCAATAATATTCTTCGGGCAAGCCTTTGCACAAGCACCACAAGCCGTACATTTGGCTTCATCCACTTCCGGAAGTCCTGTTTCGGGATTCATGTGGATAGCATCAAACTGACAGGCTTCCACACAGTCGCCACAGCCCAGACATCCAAAACTACAACCTGTTTCACCACCATAAAGAGAAGCTGCAATAGCACAACTCTTCGCGCCATCGTACATATTTACACGCGGGCGATTGGCACAGGTTCCATTACATCTCACAACCGCAACCATCGGTTCGGCCGCAGTAGCATCCAAACCAAGGATTTCGGCAATTTGCGTCATGACAGGTTGTCCGCCTACCGGACAGAATTTTCCGCCCAACGAACCTGCTTTTACACAAGCATCGGCAAAACCACTACAACCCGGGTAACCACATCCACCGCAATTTGCTTGAGGCAACACCTCTCCTACCTGTGCAATTCGCGGGTCTTCGTACACGGCAAATTTCTTGGAAGC
This sequence comes from Bacteroides intestinalis DSM 17393, assembly GCF_000172175.1. Taxonomy (NCBI): domain Bacteria; kingdom Pseudomonadati; phylum Bacteroidota; class Bacteroidia; order Bacteroidales; family Bacteroidaceae; genus Bacteroides; species Bacteroides intestinalis. Next base: position 544,718 of record NZ_ABJL02000008.1, read on the forward strand.
GATATACAGAATAGCAGCCGAAACCAGCGCTATAGCTCCCAATGAAATCACTGCAATCAGAATTACATTCATAAATTAGTTATTTATTTAATTATTTGTTTTTAATGTTCTAATAGTTAGTCTATCGGCTTTATGGAAAAAGAGAACTTTTTCCCCATACGTGTTTTATTCAGCCATAATATATAATAGTAAGGTATAAGGAGAGCTAACGAACAAATCGCAGAGAAAAGTTCATCGTTCCAGATAGCCATAAATATAAAAAGAGAAATAATCAGAACACAGAAAGGTATTATAAAGGCCAGTAACACCGCCATCATCCCCATGGATAGTTCTCCGAAGACGATTACCCGGTCACCGGGTTGGTAGGAAGATGCATCATTACTGATTACATCAATCATTTTTTCTTTGGTATCAGCCGAGGCACAATGTCCTTTAGCGCTACACGCTGCACAAGCTGACGTTTGGACAATTCTCACCATAACATGAGAACCGTTTATGTTTTCCACAATACCTTGATGTTTTATAATATCTGCCATTTTGCAAACTGTGCATTACAAATTGCGGCAAATTTACGCATTATTTGTGAACTGCAAGGCTTTCACCTACTTTTTTATGTGTACGCTAACGCACTTTTTCCCGTTTTAACTGTTTTTCTTCGCATTTTTCACAGGAAAAGTCAAAAAAGCTGTTTTAAAACACGGATTGATATATCACTTTGCACCCTCATTTAAAGCAAAGCAGAGAATCTATCTGTTAATATTAAATAAGGAGTAGAGCCTTTGGTAAGTACAAAATGACAAAATGATATTTATAAATAAGGCTGCCTCCATTAAAGGAAGCAGCCTTATTTACTACATCATATATCAAGTATCTATAATTACCACTTATAATTGATACCAAAACTCAGAATCTCATTCACCTGGAAGTGACTGTCTCCTGTAGTCGGCTTGCTACTGTCATCATAACGTGCATGTACATACAGTTTTGTAGAAAGATAACGGTTCAATATGAAATTGATCGTATTTTCCCACTCAACACGAGTCCACTCGTAGCTGGTCAGATAATTCAGACGGGAATTCAGTACGATGGAAGGAATAATAGTCCAATTCAATGTCGGTTGTATTTGCGAACCCCAGTTATGACGCACGCTCTTGCCTTCCTCCAGACCAAAATCCACTTCATTTACATCTTTATTACCTATATACCGCATCGTCCAAGTCAACGGAGCTATAAAGACAGACAGATTAAACTTTTTCTTATTCAGTTTGTAGTCCATACCGACACTGGTGGATAAATCCGCCGGAGCAAAGAAAGCTGAGACTAACTTTTCACTGTTCGCTTTATAACCATGACAGAACTGGGTTTTAAATTCTGTTGAAATGGTATAGTACCAATTAGAAGCTGCCTGAATACCCATTTTACTATACAAGCGTAACAGGTCAGTGTTTACCAGATAATCGTGATACTTGTCCGAAGGAGTGGAACCAAAACCTAACTTGGCCTCCAACATATTTTCCCATTGCACTTTCTCGCGATCATTATAATTAGCAAACAGCTGCAGATTCGCCAAGAAAGAATTTGTACTCTCACCACCTTTATACCAATTGTCAGAAATATAGTTCTGAGTAATCTGCAAAGAACCACTTCCACCCGTCACCCACCAATTGGGCTTATGGATCACAACCTCCGCATCCTCTTTTACATTGACCATATCTTCCTGGACAAATAATTTTATAACAGAAGGTTTAGATGAAACTTCTTTTTCAATATTATCTCTGAAGCTTTTCACCTGCATTAATTCATCTTCCCATGCCACAATCTTACGCGGGTTCTCATTAGCATAAAGATATAACAGCGCACGGTCCACCACTTCATTGGCACGTTTCTTCGAAGTAAAAGGAGCTTCATCAAACATCAATGGTTCCTTTACAGAAGTTTTTGCTGTATCAAAAGGCTGGAATTTCCATTTCAATGTTGAAATGCTCTCCATGGGAGAATTATAATAAGTCAACGGGATAAACAAGCGGTAATAATTAGGATTGTCCGCAATGTAACGCTCCGGAGTAGAAGGATCATTCAGGTAATTTAATACTCCGAAATATTTTTCATAGGATATGGAAACAGTATCCAATTGCCGGGTAATACTTCCCGGTTTCAACTTTAAAACAAAATATTGCTTCATTAAGTCCGATAAAGTATCCGCTTGTACTACAGCCGTTTTTTCACCGGTTTTTAATACAGGCTTCACCGAATTCTGCGCCATAACCGACGAAGAAAAAAGCACAGCGATTGCCCATAAAGATAAAAATTTATTCTTCATAACGCCCTAAAATCTATGTTTTGAGCGCAAAATTAAATTAAAATGTTTAGAAAACATAGAAATAGAGAAAGAAAAAGAAAACATGCTTTTTTTATAATTGTTTCGCCGAAACTTTATGTACTTCCTCTTTTTTTTGTAATTTTGCGCTTTTTAAGTCTCACGTGTAGACAGATAGATACACAAATGTGTACATCGCACCAAACAAAACAATAATATTAAAAACAGTATAGCTGTGGGAGAAACAAAGTATATTTTCGTCACCGGTGGCGTTGCCTCATCTTTAGGTAAAGGTATCATCGCCTCATCCATTGGTAAATTGCTACAAGCAAGAGGTTACAAAGTAACCATTCAAAAGTTTGACCCGTATATCAATATTGACCCGGGTACTTTAAACCCCTACGAACACGGAGAATGTTATGTGACTGTAGACGGACACGAAGCTGACCTTGACTTAGGCCACTACGAACGTTTTCTTGGCATCCAGACTACAAAAGCCAATAACATTACAACCGGACGCATCTATAAAAGCGTTATCGATAAAGAACGCCGTGGTGATTATTTAGGTAAGACCATTCAAGTCATTCCTCATATCACGGACGAAATCAAACGAAACGTAAAGTTGCTGGGTAACAAATATAAATTCGATTTTGTAATTACAGAAATCGGCGGTACGGTGGGTGATATCGAATCCTTGCCATATCTGGAAAGTATCCGTCAGTTGAAGTGGGAACTGGGACGTGATGCATTGTGTGTACACCTTACATATGTGCCTTACCTCACAGCCGCTGGTGAATTGAAAACCAAACCGACACAACACTCCGTAAAGGAATTGCAGAGTGCAGGTATCCAACCGGATATATTGGTTTTGCGCACGGAACACGAATTGAGTAGCAACGTACGCAAGAAAGTTGCTTTGTTCTGTAATGTAGATGAAAACGCAGTAGTACAGAGCATCGATGCTCCTACCATCTACGAAGTTCCCATCCTGATGCAGGCTCAGAAACTGGATGAAACAATATTGAAGAAAATGGGATTGCCCGTAGGCGACACACCGGGACTGGGTCCGTGGCGTGCTTTTCTTGAACGTCGTCATAAAGCGGAAAATACAGAACCGCTGCACATCGCACTAGTTGGCAAATATGATTTGCAGGATGCATACAAATCCATCCGTGAAGCCCTGTCACAAGCCGGTACGTACAATGACTGTAAGGTATCTGTAGACTTCGTGAACAGTGAAAAGCTCACGGAAGAAAATGTAGCGGAAGCATTGAAAGGCATGGCAGGTATATTGATTGGCCCGGGATTCGGCGAACGTGGTGTTGCCGGTAAGTTCGTAGCTATCAAATATGCACGCACGCATGATATTCCGACTTTCGGTATCTGCCTGGGAATGCAATGCATTGCTATCGAATTTGCACGCAACGTACTGGGATATACTGATGCTGACTCACGCGAAATGAATGAGAAAACTCCGCATAATGTGATTGACATCATGGAAGAGCAGAAATCCATCACCAATATGGGTGGAACGATGCGTCTGGGAGCTTACGAATGTATTTTGCAGAAAGGCAGCAAGGCATACGAGGCATACGGAACAGAACACATCCAGGAACGCCACCGCCATCGCTATGAATTCAATAACCAGTATAAAACGGAGTATGAAGCAGCCGGCATGAAATGTGTAGGTATCAACCCAGAATCGGACTTGGTGGAAATCGTAGAAATACCGAAACTGAAGTGGTTTGTCGGAACTCAATTCCATCCGGAATACAGCAGTACGGTATTGAATCCCCATCCGTTGTTCGTGGCTTTCATTAAAGCATCTATCGAAAGTTTCGAGGAAAAGGAAAAAGCAAAGAAATAAGATTATTTCAATAATTATAAAATTGTAAACTAGAAATTATTCATGGATAAAAACACCATTACAGGTCTTGTTTTAATAGCAATTTTGTTAGTCGGCTTCAGTTTTCTGAGTCGCCCCAGCAAAGAGCAATTGGAAGCACAGCAGCGTTATTATGATTCCATTGCGCTGGTACAGCAACGTGAAGAAGCACTGAAAGCCAAAGCGGATGCAGCATTGGCAAATGAAAAAGATGTGGAAACAGTGGATTCTACTTCACTCTTCTTCAATGCTCTCCAAGGAACAGATTCGCTGATTACTATTCAGAACGACGTGGCTGAGTTGACCCTCAGCACCAAAGGCGGTTCCATATTCTCCGCTGTATTGAAAGAGTATATGGAGCAAGACAAGAAGACTCCTGTAACCTTATTCACCGGAAACGATGTTTCCATGAATTTCCTTTTCTATAATAAAAAGGAAACAATACAGACTAAGGATTATTACTTCACCACTGTGAACCGTACGGACAGCACCGTAACAATGCGTTTGTCAGCTGACAGTGCAAGTTATATAGACTTCAAGTATGCATTGCATCCCAACACTTACCTAGTGGACTTCAGCATCGAAGCTAAAGGTATGACAGACAAGTTGGCAGCAAGTAATAACTATGTAGACATCGAATGGGCACAACGCGCCCGTCAGATTGAAAAGGGTTATGTATACGAGAACCGTCTGTCTGAACTGACTTACAAGTTCATGGGTGATGGCACAGATTATTTATCAGCCAATAAAGATGATGAAAAAGAAGTGCCGGAACGTCTGGACTGGATTGCTTTCAAGAATCAGTTCTTCTCTTCAGTATTTATTGCAGACACTGACTTTGAAAAAACGAAGTTAGTATCTAAAATGGAGAGAGAAGGCAGCGGATACATCAAGGACTACTCTGCTGAAATGAGTACGAGCTTTGACCCGACAGGCAAACAGCCTACACAGATGTTCTTTTATTTCGGTCCGAACCATTACAAGACACTGACCGCACTGGATAAGGGACGCTCGGAAAAGTGGGAACTGAACCGTCTGGTTTATTTAGGTTGGCCGTTGATCCGCTGGATTAACAAATGGTTTACCATTAATATCTTTGACTGGTTGTCCGGTTGGGGTCTGAGCATGGGTATCGTATTGTTACTGATGACATTAATTGTAAAAGCAGTCGTATTCCCCGCTACCTGGAAAACATATATTTCTTCTGCCAAGATGCGTGTGTTGAAACCGAAAATAGACGAGATCAACAAGAAGTATCCCAAGCAGGAAGATGCAATGAAGAAACAGCAGGAAATGATGGGAATGTACAGCCAGTATGGTGTGAGTCCGATGGGTGGTTGTTTACCAATGTTGGTGCAATTCCCCGTTCTGATTGCGCTGTTCATGTTCGTGCCGAGTGCTATCGAATTGCGTCAACAGAGCTTCTTATGGGCTGATGACCTTTCAACGTATGATGCTTTCATCAACTTCCCGTTCAATATCCCGTTTCTGGGCAGTCACCTCAGTTTGTTCTGCTTACTGATGACCCTTGTGAATATTCTGAACTCCAAGTTTATGATGCAGCAACAAGATACCGGAGCAAACCCGCAGATGGCAGCGATGAAGTGGATGACCTATCTCATGCCGATTATGATGTTGTTTATCTTGAACAGCTATCCTTCAGGTTTGAACTATTACTACTTCATATCGACATTGATTAGTGTAGTGACTACTCTCATTCTGCGCAAAACAACGAATGAAGAGAAGCTTCTTGCCCAATTGGAAGCCCGAAAGAAAGATCCGAAGAAAGCTAAGAAAACCGGCTTTGCCGCCCGCCTGGAGGCAATGCAGAAACAACAGGAACAGTTGTTGAAAGAGAGACAGAATAAAAAGTAAGTCTCCGCTTTTCATCACTTGATAATAAAAGCCGGGCAATTGATGTAATTGTCCGGCTTTCTTTCTCTTATAACGACTATAACTATAATTTAAATGAAAACTAAATACACCAACAAACAGATTTGGATGATAGCCTATCCGATCCTCATCAGCCTGCTGATGGAGCAAATGATAGGTATGACGGATACAGCTTTCCTGGGACGGGTAGGCGAAGTAGAACTGGGAGCATCAGCCATTGCAGGTGTCTTCTATATGGTAATATTCATGGTTGCTTTCGGTTTTAGTATCGGAGCACAGATACTTATCGCACGACGCAATGGAGAACAGCAATACAAGGAAATCGGAAACCTATTCTATCAGGGCATATACTTCCAGATAGGATTAGCTGCAGTTATGTTCATCCTTTCCTACTGCTTTTCTCCCTTGATTCTGAAACGTATCGTAGCATCGGATCATATCTACGAAGCAGCCACCAGTTATTTGAATTGGCGCGTATTCGGAGCTTTTTTCTCATTCAGTGGAGTCATGTTCCGCGCCTTTTTCCTAGGTACAACGCAGACCAAGACGCTGACGCTGAACTCTGTAGTAATGGTATTGAGCAACGTAGTATTCAACTATATACTAATCTTCGGTAAATTCGGTTTTCCGGCCCTCGGTATTGCCGGTGCTGCTATCGGTTCGTCACTTGCCGAACTGGTTTCGCTGGTATTCTTCATCCTCTATACCCGTTCTCGCATTGACTGCAAGAAGTATGGACTGGATCGTATTCCAAAGTTCTGCATGGAAGTATTGAAGCGTATGCTGAACGTCTCTTTCTGGACAATGATACAGAATTTTTTCTCATTATCCACCTGGTTCCTGTTCTTCCTCTACGTGGAGCATCTGGGCGAACGCTCACTGGCTGTTACGAATATCATCCGTAATGTATCCGGCATATTGTTCATGGTACTCATGGCATTTGCTTCTACATGCGGTTCACTGGTCAGCAACCTGATTGGTGCGGGTGAGAAAGATTGCGTGGCGGGAACCATCCGACAACACATACGCCTCGGCTACATGTTTGTATTGCCGCTGGCACTGTTGTTCTCTCTATTCCCTAAGTTGATACTGGGCATTTACACAGATATGCCGGATTTGCAGGATGCGGCAGTCCATTCACTCTGGGTGATGTGTTCCACATATCTGTTCCTTGTGCCTGCCAACGTTTATTTCCAGGCAGTATCGGGAACCGGAAACACACGCACGGCACTGGTAATGGAGTTGATAACTCTGGTCATCTACGTAGCCTATATCAGCTACATCATCCTCTATTTGAGATTGGATGTAGCTCTTTGCTGGACATCTGAAATGGTTTATTCCACATTTATTTTAATACTCTGCTGGAATTACATTAAACGCGGACGATGGCAAGAAAAACGCATATAATTTGTATATTTGTCGCAAAATAACTGTAACGAACAACCTATATGAAACAAGTAAACTTATTGCTTATGTCAGCAGCTATGACATTGGCTGCCTGCGGCGGGACAAAAGACGCAGGGCAAGCCGGAGCACCGCTCATCGAGCGGTCGGACATCCAGATTGAAGGCAAGCGCATGACTCCCGAAGCTCTCTGGGCCATGGGCCGTATCAGCGGCGTAGCCGTATCTCCCGATGAAAAGCAGATTGCTTACACGGTAGCTTACTACAGTGTGCCGGAGAACAAGAGTAACCGTGAAGTCTTTGTAATGAACACAGATGGAACAGGTAACCAACAAATCACCCGTACCCCTTGGCAGGAGAACGAAGTGAACTGGATTAAAGGCGGCACTAAACTGGCGTTCCTTTCCAATGAAGGTGGCAGCAGCCAGTTGTGGGAAATGAATCCGGACGGTAGCGGACGCAAGCAGTTGACGCAATATGATGGTGACATCGAAGGTTATTCTTTCTCCCCCGACGGTAAGAAGTTACTTTTCATTGCACAAGTGAAAACCAAACAAAGTACCGCGGATAAATATCCCGATCTGCCTAAAGCAACCGGTATCATCGTTACCGACCTGATGTACAAACACTGGGATGAATGGGTAATCGGTGCTCCACATCCTTTTGTAGCCGATTTTGATGGAAACAGCATCAGTAATATAAAAGATATACTGGAAGGAGAACCTTATGAAAGCCCGATGAGACCTTGGGGTGGCATTGAGCAACTGGCATGGAGTCCTGCCGGAGACAAGGTGGCATATACTTGCCGTAAAAAGACCGGTCTGGCTTATGCTATCTCCACCAACTCGGATATTTACATCTATGATCTTGCAACTAAGAAGACAGACAATATCACCGAAGAAAACAAAGGTTACGACACGAATCCTCAATACTCTCCCGATGGTAAATACATTGCCTGGCAGAGCATGGAACGTGACGGTTATGAAGCAGACTTAAACCGCCTCTTCATTATGAATCTGGAAACAGGTGAGAAACGTTTCGTCAGCAAAGAATTTGAATCGAATGTAGATGGTTTCTTATGGAATAAGGACTCAAAGAGCATTTATTTCATTGGTGTCTGGCATGGTGAAACGCAGATTTATAATGTAGACCTTGCTGCCAATGATAAGGTTACACAGTTGACAGACGGCATGTATGACTATGCTTCCCTTGCCTTTGCAGGAGATAAAGTAATCGCTTTACGCCATTCTATGAGCATGGGCGATGAAATCTATGCCGTATCTGCTACCCGCAACGGTGATGCTTTTGCCGAGGTAAAGCAACTGACCTTCGAAAACAAGCAGATTTACGACCAATTGGAAATGGGTAAAGTTGAAGCTCGCTGGATGAAGACTACAGACGGCAAACAGATGCTGACATGGGTAATCTATCCGCCACAGTTTAACCCGAATAAGAAATACCCTACCCTCCTATTCTGTGAAGGTGGTCCGCAAAGCCCCGTAAGTCAGTTCTGGAGCTATCGTTGGAACTTCCAGATTATGGCTGCCAACGATTATATCATCGTAGCTCCCAACCGCCGCGGTCTTCCGGGCTTCGGAGTAGAATGGAATGAGGCTATCAGTGGTGATTACGGTGGGCAGTGTATGAAGGATTATTTCACAGCTATCGACGAGATGGCTAAAGAACCGTTTGTAGACAAAGACCGTCTCGGTTGTGTAGGCGCCAGCTTCGGCGGCTTCTCCGTTTACTGGCTTGCCGGACATCATGACAAGCGCTTCAAAGCATTCATCGCACATGATGGCATCTTCAATATGGAAATGCAATATCTGGAAACTGAAGAAAAATGGTTTGCCAACTGGGATATGGGCGGCGCATACTGGGAAAAACAGAATCCGGTGGCTCAACGTACATTCGCCAACTCTCCACACCAGTTTGTAGACAAATGGGATACGCCTATCCTTTGTATTCATGGCGAAAAGGACTACCGCATTCTTGCCAACCAGGCAATGGCTGCTTTTGATGCCGCCGTAATGCGTGATGTTCCTGCCGAACTGCTGATCTATCCGGATGAAAATCACTGGGTATTGAAACCTCAGAATGGTATCCTCTGGCAGCGCACATTCTTCGAATGGCTGGACAAATGGTTGAAATAAAAAACAGACGATTGAAGGCTCCTGAAACAGACCATCTGTTAGGGCTAAACAGACCGTCTATTCGCATTGAATAGATGGTCTGTTTTTTATCTCTGTATCAAGCCCTGTAAATCAAGGCATAAGCGTTGTTTCACCTCTTCCATCGGCACCTCCCGTTTCAGCTCCTGCTGAAGCGAAGTGACTCCCTTATCTATAAATCCACAAGGATGGATATAACTGAAATAGCGTAAATCCGTATTTACATTCAGTGCCAGCCCGTGCATGGTGACGAAGTGGCTGCTACGCACACCAATGGCACATATCTTACGGGCACGTGGCGTATCCCCTTCCAGCCACACACCTGTTGCTTTCTCCAATCTTCCGGCAGTGATGCCATAAGAGGCGCACACACGGATGACTGCTTCTTCCAGCAAGTGCACATACTCCTTCAGTCCAAGAGAAAATTCTTCAAGGTTCAGGATAGGATAACACACCAACTGCCCCGGTCCGTGATAGGTAATATCTCCGCCACGGTCAATATGATAGAGCATAGCTCCTATCTTCTGAAGTTGTTCCTCACTCAACAACATATTCCCTTCTTTACCACTACGGCCTAAAGTATAAACATGCGGATGTTCACACAAAATAATGTGATTTTCATACTCCTCCCCCGCCTGCTTGGCGCGAACAAGAGCATCAAACCACTCCGTCTGCCGGGTCCATGCATCAGCATACGGGATGATATTCCAATCAATGACATTCAGTTTCATGCCGACAAAGTTAAGATTTTAGGGATAAAATCGTATATTTGCCGACAGCAAAATGAAAAAAGATGAAACATAACTTCCCACAAGTAGATTTGCCGGTCGAAATGCTGGCATGGAGAGATGTTACAGAAGATATTCTGAATCTCTATCGCCAGTCGTGTCGATTGAAGGCTTGCATTTTCGCATTATGCACCGAAGGAACTATCAAGGCATCCATCAATCTGATGGAATATGAAATCAAAAAAAATGATTTGATTATCCTAATGCCGGGCACCATCATACAACTCAATGAACAAAAAGAAAAAGTGCGGCTTTGTTTTGTGGGTTTCTCCGCTCACTGTGTCAACGGCATCAATCTGCTACAAGCTACTATGGGTTCATTCTCCAAAATATGGGACAATCCGATTGTCAATGTGAGCGATACCGTAGCCTCTTATTTTGTAGACTACTTCGCATTACTGACCCGGATATCCATCGCTCACCCCACCAGTACAGCAATGGCACAAAGCGTACTTCACAGCATTTTGCTGGGAATTAATACCCTCTATGCCCGTCGTCCACAAAACATTCTTGCCAAAAGCCGCAAGGAGGAGATTTGCCATAAATTCGTGCAACTGGTTATTGAAAACTATATGACGGAACGGCGTGCCCAATTCTACGCCGACAAACTGGGAATCTCCCTGCAGCACCTCAGCACCACCGTAAAACAAGTGACTGGAAGGAATGTGCTTGATATCATTTCACATGTAGTCATCATCGACGTCAAGGCACGGTTGAAATCTACAGATATGACTATCCAGGAGATAGCCTATTCACTGAACTTCCCCAGTGCCTCTTTCTTTGGAAAGTACTTCAAGAGGCACATGGGGATGAGTCCGTTGGAATATAGAAACTCTTAATTCAATTAGTATCTCAGTCGAAGGCTATTCAATACCACCGATACACTGGAGAACGCCATAGCGGCACTTGCCAGCATAGGGTTCAGCAACAACCCGTTGATGGGATAAAGCAGTCCTGCTGCAATAGGAATGCCTATCAGGTTATAGATAAATGCCCAAAACAGATTCTGATGAATCAAACGTACAGTTTGTCGGGAGAGGTTGAATGCTTTCGGCAATAGTAACAGGTCCGAAGTCATGAGGGTTACCATCGCTACATCCATAGCAATATCAGTTCCTTTACCCATGGCAATGCTGACATCAGCACAAGCCAAAGCCTGTGAGTCATTGATTCCATCGCCTACCATCGCCACCGTCTTTCCCTGAAGCTGGAGCTGACGGACAAACTCTTCCTTATCATCCGGCATAGCATCAGAAATGTATTGGATATTGCCCAAGCGTGCGGCAACAGAAGACGCAGTGCGTTCTCCGTCTCCCGTCAGCATATATACATCGATACCCTGAGTACGAAGTTCGCGGACAGCCTCGACGGATGTAGCTTTTATCTGGTCCTTGATAGCTACAATGGCAAGCAGCTCATTCTTACGTCCGAAATAAATGATACTGCAACTATCCGATTCATACTGTGCCAGCATCTCTCCCAATACATCAGTAAGAGCGGCATGATAATCTTTCAATAGTTTATGACTACCAGCCCAATACTCAGTACCCTGATAAGAAACTTTAATCCCTTTTCCGGTAATACTTTCAAAGCTGTCCAAAGCTGCCGGTTCGATATGCTCCTGTTCTTGCAGGGCAGTCACAATAGCAACTGCTAACGGATGTTCGGATTTAAGTTCGGCAGCCAGAAGAACATCTTTATAGTGCTCCTCCTGCGGCTGTGCCCAGAGCCATCCGGTAACAGTGGGATGCCCTTCAGTCAATGTACCGGTCTTATCCAGCACTACCACATTTACCTTTCGCATCTGTTCCAGCGCCACAGCATCTTTTATCAGGATATGATGATCGGCAGCTTTACCAATACCCACCATCAAAGCTGTAGGCGTGGCCAACCCCAATGCACAGGGACAAGCAATCACCAATACGGAAACCGCCGATAACATGGCATGGGAAAGCATATCTACACCACCGAAGAACATCCAGATGAAGAATGTCAGTACGGACAAGCCCAATACAACAGGAACAAAGATACCTGTCACCTTATCCACGATACGTTGTACGGGAGCTTTACTGCCCTGTGCTTCTTGCACCATACGGATGATACGTGCCAGCACCGTTTCACTACCCACTTTCTCGGCGCGAATAATGAATGAACCTTTCTGATTGATGGTTCCAGCCAATACGTGCGAACCGGTCTTCTTTTCTACCGGGATAGGTTCACCGCTGATCATACTTTCATCGACATAAGAATCTCCTTCAGTTAAAAAGCCGTCAACGGGAATTTGTTCACCGGGACGTACGCTGACCAAGTCGCCAATTCTCAGCTGTTCCAAAGGAATATCCTCTTCCTTACCGTTGCGCACCACACGGGCTATCTTGGGCTGTAATCCCATCAGCTTGCGGATGGCGGTAGAGGTGTTACCTTTAGCACGCTCTTCCATCAGCTTACCAGTCAGTACGAAAGCGATAATAACCACAGCAGCTTCATAATAAACATGAGGCTCCAAGCCACGGCTATACCAGAAATCGGGGAAGAAGGTATTAAAAACACTGAACAAAAAAGCAATGGATGTACTCAGTGCAACCAAGGTATCCATATTACTGCGTCCCAAACGAGCCTGTTTCCAGGCACCGGTATAGAACGGTGTACCGAACAACACCAGTACTGGAATAGCCAATACCATCTGTATTTCGTTGGAATAAGGTACATGCATAAAGACCATGGAAAGCAACAGCAGAGGAATAGCAAATAGCCACGCTCCTATCACCCGCCCTTTCAGGCGACGGTAACGCTTCTGTTGTTCTTCCTCCTGGCGCTCTTCGACATGATCTTCTTCAATAATGAGGTCATAGCCCGCAGCCAGTACGGCAGCACGAATTTCTCCGGGTGTCAGCTTATCCATCTCATAGGAGACAGACAGTGTATTGGAAGCGAAGTTGACCGAAGCATCCGTAATGCCCACCAACTTGCGAACAGTCTTTTCTACGTTATTGGCGCATCCCGCACAATGCATGTTCAGTACGGGAAACGTCTGTTTCTTTAAATTAGCCATATATATTGTTTTTATGATTTATCAAAATTAGCTGATAATTGTACAAGAATGGGAGGAATGATAATATAACAGGCTGAAAGGCTTATATGCCTATTGCAAATTATCATTCAGCCCATACTCATGCAGTAAATAACAATCTCTACAGGCCGATTGTTCGACTACTTCTTATCCTCTTGCTTCGTCTCCTTAACGAACTCAACTTCGTAGTTGAACTTCTTGAAACCAGCTTTCAATTTGTCTACATTTGTCTTTTCAGCATCGTAGGTAATAGACACAGTTTTTGTTTTCAAGTCTGTAGAGAATTCTTTTACCCCTTTCTCAAATTTAATGTTGTTTTTCACCTTCCGTTCACAGTTTTCGCAATGCATCTGTGAAACTTTAAAAACAGCGGTACGGATATCTTTTGCCATCACTGCTGTTACACTCAATAAAGCTACTACGAGAGCAGCCATCATTCTTCTTGTTTTCATAAATATCTCCTTAGTTATTGGTTAATATTATTTAAGTTACGAGCTACAAGCTACTAGTTTCTTGCCAGATTAAACCTCAACCCGATATATGCCTTAGCACCATGCATCGGTCCCCACACCATGGTAGCATCGAAGTTCTCTCCCCATGGATTAGAGGCATCGATTATCGGATTCTTCTGCTTAAAGTTAGTCAGGTTTTCACCACCAACATAAATAGACCAGCGACGGAAATAACGCGTTACCTGGGCACTAAGTTGCTGGAAGCTGCCATAACGACGTTCCCACGAAAGACTGCCGTCAGCGAGTTCGTAAGGATCGGGCATCCTTCCACCCCCATTCAATTGTAGGGTAGCATCAAACTGCCATAGTCCCAGAGGTGTCTGATAGGAAGCTGTCAATAAACCCTTATACTTTCCGGTAAGTGGTTTCTCCATTAGTTTACCATCGTAGGTGGTCTTCGCGTCTGTCAGACGGTAGGCTGCCGTAAGGTTGAAACCTTTGAAAAACGGATAACTTGCCTCTACCTGGAACACATGTGAATAAGAACGTCCATCCAGATTATAAAAGGCCACTTCATGCGGATTGCTATCCATATCCACAACCACCTGTTTCAGAAAATCCGTATAGTAATACTCGGCATTCACATTCAACGTCTTACCAAAAACAGGAATGTAAGCAGACACACTTGCTCCGTAATTCCACGCTTCCTCCTGATCCAGATGAGGGGCAATCTTCATTTTACGGCTGCTTGCCAGGAGATAGTTATTCTCCGCCAATACATGATTGGTACGGTATCCTTTACCGGCAGACAAACGAAAATGCAGATACTCATTCGGATTATACTTGACGTGTGCACGCGGTGTAACAAAGAAACCATATTCACTGCTGTAATCTCCCCGAATACCACCCATCAACATCAACTGATCATTCAGATTGAATGTATACTGGACATACGCTCCCGGAACAGACTCCTTCACTAATTTCTTCGTCAATCCGTCTTCTACCTGGTTTGTCAGCCGGTAATGCTGATCGAAACCATCATAATTGAAACTCAATCCCGTGGATAGACTATGCTGTTTGCTGAACTCCGTTTCAAAAAGCAACGAAGCATAGAAATTGCTTTGGTCCACATCATACAGTTTACGTCCGTAAGTGGCATCCTGATTATGCAAGGTTCCCTGCAGAATCAAAGCAAGATTCGTATTCTTTTCTTTATCGAAAATATAAGCATTCTTGGTGAAGGCTTCGTAACGGTTTGTCTGGATGCCTATTTCGTATAGGTCATGAGTAGGTGTCTGTCCATGAGCAGTCTGACCACTGTTACGGGTTTCATGCAAAGCCTTTATACCTGCCTGAAATACATAATGATCGCCCATATACGCCCATCGGTTCCAGAAGTTATACTGCTCCACACGCGGAATATCCACAAAACCATCATCATTGGAGTCGTGAGATTTCGTCTCATTTTCATAATGCGCCAGCAAAGAAGTACTCCAGCGCTTCGAAAGCTTCACCGTAGCATCCGCATTAGCTTCATACCGGTTTGTGCTGCTGGCAAAAAGATTTGCCGACACCCAATCCGCTTCCGGCAACTGAGGCTTCTTGAACTCCACATTAATTTGTCCGGTTATAGACTCATAGCCATTCTTCACGGATGAACTTCCTTTACTGACCTGTATACTCTGCATCCATGGTCCTGGTACATATCCTAATCCATAAGGAGCGGCTGCTCCACGGAAATTCGGAATATTCTCAGTCATCATCTGTACATAGGTGCCGGAGAGCCCCAATAGTTTAATCTGTTTGGCTCCCGTAGCAGCATCCGAATAGCTTACATCGACAGAAGGGTTTGTCACAAAACTCTCGCCCAGGTTACAGCAGGCTGCACGTGTCAGTTCGGCACTGCTGATCATATCTTCGTTCATCACACTGGAGCGCAACTTCATGGTACCCATTTTACGGGTTACAATGTTCACTTCACCTAATTCCACTCCTTCACGAAGCACAATCTCAAGTTGCTGATTGCCCTTATCCACATGTACCGTATCATTTTCAAATCCGATAAAGCTAACTACAAGCAGATGGCTGCGGGCAGGTTTATGAATAGAGAAGTTACCGTCTTCATTAGTGGTCGCTCCTTCGGTTGTATTTATCCAGAAAACATTTGCACCCGGAATAGGTTCTCCGGCAGTGTCTTTTACAACACCCGTCACTTGCGCCTGCAAGTTCAAGGTTATGGAGAGAAAAAGAAAAATATATAAAAATCTCATTATTCTTAAAATTCTATTAGTTCTTGCAATCATTTTAAATGACCTGCACTGTATTTGCTTCTTATCCGGTCCGTACTTGTTCCGTGTCTATACGCTTGGACTTGGTACGGACTTGGTATGGACTTGATACGGACTTGGTATAGTTAGGGCACAGTGCCTACCCTATTTGAAAGAAATGAAAATCTCTCAAACTTACAGGAGCGGATTCACTCCGTAATAAGGGAATTCTAAATGATGAGAACAGAATAAAGAGCCAAATACCGCCTTGAGCTGTCAGGATGCGGAGGTACATTATAAGCTACCTCCTCCAATTCACCTGTAGGCAAGGAGTATTGGAAATCCGGTAATGCTTCACAGAAAAGTTGAATAACCGGTACAGTTATAACAGGACTTTCGCACGAATACTTCACAAGATTTACCTTATAAAAGGTAGCCGTACAGCCTTCATCCTTACAAGATTTCTCCGGATTATGATAAGATTTGTGACATTTAGCACAACCATTGGTGCAGCATGCCTGCTCTGTGGCACAACGTGCACAACAATAGTGGACAATAGAAACTCCGGCCCCTGCATACACAACCGTCAGGGACAATAATATTGCCAATATGTAGCGAAGTCTCTTCATATCTGAAACAAAGATAGGCAGATAAAAGCATTTATGCCTATTATTTTTTCATTTTTTATATGTTCTATTCGTTTATATGTCCTATATTTGTCGATAGCGAACTGAAACCAGAATGTTGAATTTAACGAAGAAAGTCCAAATGAAAAAGCAATATGTCAGCCTACTTGTCATTCTACTTGCGGCAAGTGGCTTTTTATTTTCTTGTGGTAACACCATGAACAAAAACGCAGGTGCGTTGGAGTTCGACAGTATACAGGTAAACGAGACTGCACACCTGTTCGGAGATACTGCAAAGCCCGGATGTAACATTACCATCAACTTTGCCTATGCCAGTAAATCATCCGACGAGAAACTGAAAGACAGTCTCAACACCTATTTCCTCTCTGCCTGCTTCGGCGACAAGTACATGACGATGACACCCGAAGAGGCTGTAAAAGCTTATAAAGAAACCTATATCCAGGATTATCTGAAAGATCTGGAACCCATGTACGCCAAAGATGAAGCGGAAAAAGAAGATTCAGCATCCATAAGTGCCTGGTACTCCTATTATAAAGGTGTAGAAGGCCATGTACAATATTACAAAAAGAATCTGCTGGTTTACCGCATCGATTACAACGAGTTTACCGGAGGCGCCCATGGCATTTATATGTCCACTTTCCTCAATATGGACTTGCGTACTTTGAGTCCGATACGTCTGGAGGATATTTTTGTAGGAGAATATCAGGAAGCACTCACTGACTTGCTATGGAACCAACTCATGGCAGATAACAAGGCCACTACACGCCAGGAAGTAGAAGAAATGGGATATACAAGCACTGGAGACCTGGAACCAACCGAGAACTTCTACCTGAGCGAAAAAGGAATCACTTTCTATTATAATATTTATGAAATCGCTCCCTATGTGATGGGACCGGTAGAAATCACTCTGCCTTATGAAATCATGTCGCATTTACTGAGCGATGAAAAAGGGGTGTTAATTATGAATTCTTAATTATCAAATATTAATTCTATGCAGATTCATAATTCCGGCTCGCAATTAATAATTAATAGTTTATATTTTATATTTAAATAAACATGGAAATCATTCTAAAGTACTTCCCGGACCTCACAGAGACGCAGAAGCAGCAATTCGCGTCCCTCTATGACCTCTATACGGACTGGAATGCTAAAATAAACGTCATATCACGCAAAGACATCGAGAATCTGTACGAACATCATGTACTCCATTCACTGGGTATAGCCAAGGTTACACGCTTCGTACCCGGTACCCATATCATGGATCTGGGAACAGGAGGAGGCTTTCCCGGTATTCCTCTTGCCATCTTATTTCCCGAAGTGAAATTCCACCTTGTAGACAGTATTGGAAAGAAAGTGCGCGTAGCAACGGAGGTAGCCAACAGTATCGGACTAAAAAATGTCACTTTCCGCCATGCCCGAGCTGAGGAGGAAAAGCAGTTATTCGATTTCGTTGTAAGTCGTGCTGTAATGCCGCTTGCCGATCTACTGAAAATCATTCGTAAGAATATCACTCCCAAACAACAGAATGCTTTGCCCAACGGACTGATCTGTCTAAAAGGCGGCGAGCTGGCCAATGAGACTATGCCTTTCAAGAACAAGACTGTGATGTACGATCTGAAAGATTATTTTGAGGAGGAATTCTTTGAAACGAAAAAAGTGGTTTATGTAGCGCCTTAATCACAGAAATAATGACTAACATATACCTATCATGAAAATAAAAAGGTTTGAATTTAATATGTTCCCCGTGAACTGTTACGTTCTGTGGGACGACACCCTTGAAGCTACCGTGATAGACCCCGGTTGCTATTATGAGGAGGAAAAACAAGCGTTGAAGAACTTCATTATCAAGAACAGTTTGAACGTAAAACATCTCCTCAACACACACCTGCATCTGGATCATATCTTTGGAAATGCTTTCATGGTTAAAGAATTCGGTCTGCAAGTAGAAGCTAATAAGGCCGATGAATTCTGGATTGATGAAGCTCCGAAACAAAGCCGTATGTTTGGCTTTCACTGGAACGAACTGCCTGCACCAATAGGGCACTATTTACATGATGGAGACATCATCAGTTTTGGAAATACAACACTGGAGGCTATTCACGTACCGGGACACTCACCGGGAAGCCTTGTTTATTACTGCGCTGCAGATCACTGCATGTTCTCCGGAGATGTACTCTTCCAAGGTAGCATCGGTCGTGCCGACCTCACCGGCGGCAACTTCGACGAACTGAAAGAACATATTTGCAGCCGCCTGTTCGTATTGCCCAATGAGACAATAGTCTATCCAGGACATGGTGCTCCGACTACTATCGGCATTGAAAAGGCAGAAAATCCATTCTTCAGATAAACTTAAAAAAACAGATACTACCATGAAAAGCGACCTATTAGCTTGCCGCCACATCGGCATTAGCGAGAAAGATGAAGAGAAAATGCTCCGGAAAATTGGAGTCGGCAGTTTGGATGAGTTGATAGATAAAACCATTCCTGCCAACATTCGGCTGAAAGAGCCATTAGCACTCCCCGAACCCATGACAGAATATGAGTTCGGCCAACACATCACCCGATTAGCGTGCAAAAACAAACTTTACACTACGTATATCGGCCTCGGCTGGTATAATACCATCACCCCCGCCGTTATCCAACGGAATGTATTTGAGAATCCCGTATGGTATACCTCCTATACTCCCTACCAGACAGAAGTTTCACAGGGACGCCTCGAAGCGTTGATGAACTTCCAGACAACAGTCTGCGACCTAACAGGTATGCCTCTTGCCAACTGTTCCCTGCTGGATGAAGCAACAGCTGCGGCCGAAGCCGTCAGTATGATGTATGCCCTGCGTCCGCGCGATATGCAGAAATCCGGTGCAAACGTTGTGTTTGTGGACGAAAAGATTTTTCCACAAATATTGGCAGTAATGACCACACGCACCATCCCGCAAGGTATCCAGATACGCACAGGTAAATATTCCGAGATGGAAATGACGCCGGACATTTTTGCCTGCATACTGCAATATCCCAATGCAAGTGGAAATGTGGAAGATTACCGCACCTTTGTAGAAAAAGCTCACGCTGCCAACTGCAAAGTGGCTGTAGCCGCCGATATTTTGAGTCTTGCCCTGCTCACACCTCCGGGAGAATGGGGAGCTGACATTGTATTCGGTACTACGCAGCGTCTCGGCACACCAATGTTCTACGGTGGACCGTCTGCCGGTTATTTTGCTACACGTGACGAGTACAAGCGTAACATTCCGGGACGTATCATTGGCTGGTCAAAAGACAAATACGGAAAGTTGTGTTATCGTATGGCCTTGCAAACCCGTGAGCAACATATCAAACGTGAAAAAGCCACTTCAAATATCTGTACCGCACAAGCGTTGCTGGCAACGATGGCAGGTTTCTATGCCGTATATCATGGACCGGAAGGCATTCGCACTATCGCCGAACGCATTCACAGCATTGCGGCATATCTTGAAAAGAACATCAACAAGCTGGGATACAAACAAGTGAACGAGCAATACTTCGACACCCTACGTTTTGCATTGCCTGATACTGTATCTGCACAACAGATACGTACCATTGCCTTGAGTAAAGAAGTTAACTTGCGCTATTTCCACAATGGAGATGTAGGTATGAGTATCGATGAAACAACAGATGTATCTGCTGCCAACATCCTGCTCTCCATTTTTGCCATTGCCGCCGGTAAGGATTGGACAAAAGCAGAAGATATTCCCGTAAACAGTACTATCAGCAAGGCTCTGAAACGTCAGAGTTCTTATCTGACCCATGAAGTGTTCAATAAATATCACACAGAAACGGAAATGATGCGTTATATCAAACGCCTCGATCGCAAGGATATTTCCCTTGCCCACTCCATGATTTCCCTGGGTTCCTGCACCATGAAGCTGAACGCTGCGGCGGAAATGCTGCCCCTCAGTCGTCCGGAATTCATGTGCATGCATCCGCTTGTTCCCGAGGACCAGGCAGAGGGCTACCGTGAATTGATAAACAATCTCAGTGAAGAATTGAAAGTCATCACAGGCTTTGCAGGCGTCAGTCTGCAACCGAATTCCGGTGCGGCAGGTGAATATACAGGGCTTCGCGTTATCCGCGCTTATCTGGAAAACATCGGTCAGGGGCACCGCAATAAAATATTGATTCCCGCTTCAGCCCATGGCACCAATCCGGCATCTGCCATCCAAGCCGGTTTTACTACTGTGACTTGTGCTTGCGACGCACAGGGTAATGTGGACATGGATGATCTTCGTGCCAAGGCGGAAGAAAACAAAGACGACCTTGCCGCACTGATGATTACCTATCCTTCTACTCACGGTATTTTTGAAACAGAAATCGTAGAAATCTGCCGCATCATCCATGAATGCGGAGCACAGGTATATATGGACGGCGCCAACATGAATGCGCAAGTAGGTCTGACAAATCCCGGCTTCATTGGCGCCGACGTTTGCCACCTGAACCTGCACAAGACATTTGCTTCGCCTCATGGTGGCGGCGGTCCGGGCGCAGGTCCTATCTGCGTTGCAGAACATCTCGTCCCATTCTTGCCAGGACATCCGCTGTTCGGCAATCCTGCCAATACTGTATCTGCCGCCCCATTCGGTAGCGCCGGTATTTTGCCTATCACTTACGGATATATCCGTATGATGGGTACGGAAGGATTGACACGTGCTACCAAAATCGCTATTCTCAGCGCTAATTATCTGGCAGCCTGTCTGAAAGATACGTATGGCATCGTATATCGTGGCGCTACGGGTTTCGTAGGCCATGAGATGATATTGGAATGCCGTAAGGTTCACGAAGAAACAGGTATCAGCGAGAATGACATTGCCAAACGATTGATGGATTATGGGTATCATGCTCCTACCCTCTCCTTCCCTGTTCACGGTACACTGATGATAGAGCCTACGGAAAGCGAAAGCCTCAGCGAGCTGGATAATTTCATTAATGTAATGTTAAACATCTGGGAAGAAATTCAGGAAGTGAAAGAAGGCAAAGCAGATAAGGAAGACAATGTTCTGATAAACGCTCCGCACCCCGAATATGAAGTGGTTGCCAACAACTGGGAACACAGCTATACTCGGGAAAAGGCGGTTTATCCGATAGAAAGTGTACGCGAAAACAAATTCTGGATAAACGTAGCGCGTGTGGATAACACGCTGGGCGACCGTAAGCTGTTGCCGACGTGCTACGGATGCTTTGAATAAACTCTCTTGGTGTATGCGGACGAATAAATATTCGTCCGCATATATATAATGATGTTGCTCCTAACGATTCATTGCTGAAATACGAACTACTTGCCATTCGTGCCCACCTTCATCAAATAAATGACAGTCTGCAAAAAGTGGGAAACGGCATCATCATGGCTTATGGCCGACAGTCGAACCTATATCTTGCTCTCAATATGTACGACCGGGCATTGGAACTGGAACCGTCTGGCTTGCCGTTACTCCATTCAGAAGGACAGTTTCGAAAAGCACACCTTACAATAGGGAGATGGCGAAAATATAAAATAGCAAATCTTTGCTTTCTGCCCCAAAAGGCATACCTTTGCGGAAGTGTCACGAGTACTAACCGAAGAAATGAGCATCACCCGGAAAAAGAAACAAAACGGACTTTTCTACACAAAAGCCGAAGAGAGAATAAATACCCTCTCGCACGCCGCAGGCATCCTGATGGGAGTTGTTGTCGGCACGATATTTCTCGTAAAAAGCTATCAGAGTGGAAACTTCTGGGCTGTATTCGGCATCTGGCTCTACCTCTTCGGCATGCTCGGCTCTTACGTTGCCTCTACTCTCTACCATGCGCTGAAATACCATAATCCCTGGAAAAAGCGGTTGCGGAATTGGGACCATGCGGCTATCTACTGGCATATTGCGGGCAGTTATTCACCCGTCACACTCATTGCACTGCGGAGCGAAGGCGCTTGGGGATGGGGACTATTCGGTTTTGTCTGGTTGTGCGCTATCATCGGCACTATCGCGAGTTTCCGCAAAATGGAAGAACATAGCAATGTGGAAACAATCTGTTTCATCGTTATGGGGCTGTCCGTACTGGTTGCCTTCAAACCTCTATATGCCGTTGCCGCAGGAACGTGCTACTGGATGATCGGTGAGGGCATTTGCTACATCACCGGAGCGGTGTTCTACTCTTTCCGGCAACGTTATATGCATTCTATATTTCATTTCTTCGTATTGGGAGGATCAATATGCCACATGATGGCGGTGTGGTTGATTTTATAAAAACGGACAGTCAAAAAGAACAAGCTAACAGACATAATCAAACGTTACGGCATAATAGGATGCCTGTACAAAACAATCTTTAAAGTCGTGAGAATGCTGGGTATTACTTACATTAAGTACTTAGCATACTTCAAAGAGCTTCCCGAAACCATAGATACCGACACATTAGTACAGTATCACAAAATGACAATGGATGACTTCAGAAAGCAAATGAAATTCGATGGGAAGTGGTTTAATAATCGCAAGTTGAAACAAATTGAAAGGTTTATTGACCAACCGGGATATTCATACTACGGAATCTACGATGGCGATAACCTGATATGTTATGGCGCAATCTCAACAAATCACGACAACTTCATAAACAGAAAGATGGATCCGAATACAGCTTATCTGTTTGACGACTATACCAACCCCTATCATAGGGGAGAAGGATTACATCGGAAAATAATCGCCATAAGAGAGTATGAAGCACGGAAACAAGGTAAATCCGTCACTTTTGCCTATGTACAATCCTCAAACCGCGCCTCGGCGAAAGGCTTCAAACGTTGCGGATATGTAGCCAGAATAAAACTTATATATAAACAAATTGGGAAAAACAGACCTTTTAAAAGGAAATTCATTGAATTGTAAAAGTTACAATAGTCGGCATACCACTACGACAAGACTTCGCTGACTGCTAAAATATATTAATTAATCTCTCCCTTCCTTGTTTTTCTCCTCAGCTTCCCCTACGTTTGCAGTGTTGTACATCAGTGCAACACTTAAAAAACTATGATAAAGATAGAAAACATCAGCTACGGCTACAAGTCTAACCATCCTATTTTCAATGATATATCTTTGGAGATAGGCAACGGGATATATGGACTTCTGGGAGAGAACGGTGTAGGTAAAACCACACTGATACATCTCCTTTGCGGACTACTTTTTCCTTGGAAAGGAGAATGCAGCATTGATGGGATGAATCCGGCAAAAAGAGAACCCGCCTTATTGAGCCGCTACTTCTTTCTGCCCGAAGAAATGCAGATGCCTTCCGAAAGCATTTCCGCTTTTGCCACACGGCATTCCGCTTTCTATCCTCACTTCAACCACAAAGAGTTTGAACAGAATCTTGAAGAACTGAAGATTGACAGGAAACAGAAGTTATCCGCAGTTTCTTATGGTCAGCAGAAGAAGGCGATGCTGGCGTATGCCTTTGCACTGCATACCCCGCTCCTGATACTCGACGAGCCTACAAACGGACTGGACATCACATCCCGACAAGCTCTGAAACGTATCATCAGCCGCAGCATAGATGATGACAGTACGCTCCTCATCTCTACCCATCAGGCACACGACTTCGAGAACCTGCTGGATCACCTCATCATCCTCGGCGAAGGCGAAATCTTGCTGAACCGTTCATTGGACGAAATCAGCCAGCGCCTCCTCTTTGCCCGGACAGACAGTCTGCCCGAAGACAGCATTTACAGCGAACAGGAATTACCCGGATATTTCTCCGTGTTGCCTAATGAAGAGGAAGAAGAAAATACACCGGATATAGAACTGCTGTACAAAGCAATGTTGCAAGTGCCGGAAAAGATAAAATCAATGTTCAAATAAGCAAAGAATATGAATGCAACCTTCAACCTGAAACGTTTCTTCCTGCTGGAACAGTACAAGAAACAGGAAACCGGCCGACACTTGCTTTGGAGTGCCGGCATTGTGCTGGGCATTTGTCTTCTCTGCATGATGTATGATATCAACAAAGGCTCAAGCTATTACATCGAACATACACAGGCTTTCTCCCTCAGCCGCTACCTGTTGTGGTTCCTCTGCATCGCCCCCTGCCTGTTGGAGATAAATATCACCAAACAGACCTCTACTCTATACCTGTTGATGCCCGCTTCCGTTTTTGAAAAGTTCCTGCACTTGTGGATGAAGTATCTGCTCGTACTCCCGCTGTTCTGTTTCTTGCTGATAACAGGCATAAAAGGGTTACTAATACTCTCAGGTACCAGCTACCTGCAACACTTCGGCAGCCACATTGAATTTCACCTGATAGAAAAAGACCAGATACTGTCATGCAGCTTGATGCAAGGAATTTTCTTCCTCGGATGCATAGCCTTCAAACGCCAGAAGCTGATAAATTCCTTCATCGTTTTGTGTTCCTGCTTCATTCTCATTTTCGGGATTATACTCTCAATGACATTGTGGGAACCTGCCGACAGCCACGGATATTGGATAGCAAACATAGCCTATCCCATCTATAATTTCCCGATAAGCAGCACGTCAGAAGCCATCATTGCTTTCTGCAACTACGGTACCCCTATCTTGTTCAGCATCGGAATATGGATATCGAGCTACTTCCTGCTCAAAGAAAAACAACTGTAAGCTATGGACTTCAAGACCAATAAACCGATATACCAGCAGATTGTAGACTTCTGTTTCAGCAAGATACTCACCCGTGAGTGGACGGTGGGCGAACGAATAGTCTCGGTCAGGGAGCTTTCCACGCAGCTTGCCGTGAACTCGCGCACCGTGCTGAAAGCCTACGAATACCTGCAAGCGGAGGACATCATCTATCCCGAGCGGGGCATGGGCTTCTATCTCTCAAAGGATGCCATGAAGAAAGTGATGAAGATACAGAAGAAAGAATTCTTTGAAAACCAGCTTGCCGACCTGTTCAGCATTATGGACCTGCTTGGCATCAGCATAGATGAAATAACAGAACGATATAATAAACTTAAAAACAGCAGTTCATGAAGAGATACGCAAAGACAGCATTATGGATTACTTTCGGACTCCTCTTCGTACTCATCATAGTCAAGGTTTTTACGCTGATGTACGAACTGAATTCCGCCGTACAATCCTAACTTTCACCGTCTCAACGAAGAAAGTATAAACAATTGAAATACAATAGATAAAATCTTCCCCAATGGGGAGGAATGAAATCTGTATCCCTAATTGATTAGTAACCTACTAACAGAAATGAATATGAAAACAAAACTATTTTTACTATTGCTTGTCCTCTGCGTACTCAGTGCGCAGGCACAGAACCTCTCCGTCAAAGGACGTGTCACAGACGCTTCTCAAGAGGCGATTATAGCCGCCAACGTATCACTATGGGCCACAGACTCCACCTTGGTGACCGGAGTAACATCGGATGCACAGGGCAAGTTCACTCTCAATAAAATCAAGGCGGGCAACTACCGCCTCGCCATTACTTTCATCGGCTATCAGAGTGAAGTCATCCTGCTGAAACTGAACAACAACCTCGATCTGGGCGATGTACAGTTGCAGGAAGATGCCGTCAGTCTGGGCGAGGTAACCGTATCCGCCAGTAACGTGCTTCAACGGGTGGATCGTCAGATTATCCTGCCCACCGAAAGCCAATTGAAACGCTCGTTCGGTGCCTACGACCTGCTGAACAATCTCGGTATCGCCCGCCTGCAAGTGGACAACTTCACCAACAGCATGAGTGTCAGTGGCGGTGGAGCCGTGCAAACCCGCATCAACGGCATCAAGGTGACAGACAAGGAAATAGCCGCCATCAGAGCCAAAGACGTGCTGCGCGTGGAGTTCATTGAAGACCCCGGCAAGCAATACGGTGACGACGAACTGGGCGCTGTGGTGAACATCATCCTGCGCCGCCGCGAAACGGGTGGTGTGGTAAACTTCCAGCTTTCCGACTCACCCCATACCCTGTGGGGAGAGAATTTCCTGAGTGCGAAGTTCAATTACAAAAACTCCGAATGGGGCATCGACTACTTCAACAAGAACGGCAAGTATCACAGCCGCCTCGAATCTCACGAAACCTTCCACCTGGGCGACCGTACCATCGACCGCATCAAGGAAGGTATCGAAGACGAATCCCCCGCACTCAGTTTCATCAACAACCTGAACCTGACATACAATCTGACGAAAGCGGACAAGTATGTCTTCAACGCCATCTTCCGCAATAACCTCAACAACGCGCCTTACCAGAACGAGCTGAACCGGATGTGGGCAGTAGGCAGCACGGAGTCTATCTATTCATACGTCAATAACCACACATCCAGCTATTCTCCGGCACTCGACCTTTACTTCCAGCATACCCTGCCCCATCAGCAAAGCATACAGATGAATGTGACGGGAACGCTTATCCACACCAAGAACAACCGTAAATATAAGGAGTACAAGGACGAGAATGCACCGTTGGCGGATATTCAGACACTGGTGGATGGCGATAAACGCTCTGTCATCGGTGAGGCCATTTATGAAAAGAGCTTCAAGGATGTGAAACTGAGCGGTGGCGCCCGCCACTACCAGATGAGGACGGAGAATGAATACAAAGGCTCCAATCCCACTACTTCGAAAATGGACCAGTCGCAGACTTCCGCTTTCTTTGAGGTGCAGGGCAAGGTGAAGGATTTCAGTTATGCGGGTAGTGTGGGCATGACGCGCGCCTGGTTCAAGGAAAGCAACGAAGACCATGCTTACTATACTTTCACGCCTACCGTACGATTGAGTTACAATTTGAAGAAAGCGGGCTTCCTGCGCTACCGGTTCAATATCAGTCCCGCCATACCGTCGCTTGGTTCGTTGACGGATGTGGAGCAGGCTATAGATACGATACAGATAGTTCGTGGTAATCCGTTGCTGAAAACGTATCAGCAGTTCACGAACTCTCTGTCTTACAGTTATTCGAAGAAGCAGTTCAATGCCAATCTGAGCGTGCGCCACCAGTATTACGACAGTCCCATCATGGAAAGCATCTTCGTTGAGGACGGGAAACTGATATTGAAAGATGAAAACCAACGGTCGTTCCAAAGCCTAAATGCGGAACTGATGGTAGGCATCAACGGCGCAACGCTGTTCGGGCTGAAAGATTTCCTGACGCTTTATGCTTCGGGAGGATATACCCGCAATTGGTCGGAAGGCTTGACATACAGTCACACGTACGATGAATTTTATTACAGTGTGATGGCGCAATTGCAATACAAAGGTTTCTCACTGCTCGGGCAGTTCCGGAAAGTGCAGAATAACTTCTTTGGTGAAACCATCAAGAAGAATGAGAATCAGACCGCATTTATGGCGATGTATGCCAAGCAAAACTTTCAGGCAGGGATTGGTGTTCTGTTTCCTTTCACCAATAATTATAAGGTGGGAAAAGAACGTATCAGTGAGGTAGCGCCTTTCCGTTCGGAAACTTTTGTAAAAGAAACGGGACAGATGTTCATACTCCGCGTAGGCTATACGTTTGAGTTCGGCCGCAAACACAAAGCCGGTAACAAGGGATTGAACAATAGCGATACGGATAGCGGTATCATTGATATGCAGAGATAAATGAAGTAAATTCTTATCGGAATATAGCTTCATTTCAACCCGCTTTGTGAAAAGAGGGAGCCCACAGGGCGAGGCGACGGAATTATACGAAATTGCTTCATGTATAATTCATTAATTACCTGACTGCCGCCTCCTCTGCGGGCATTTTTATGAACACCTTCTTTGCTGTATAGTGGGGAAAGAAAACGGCAAGAGTGATTCGCTACATCAACGATGGGTAAACATACGAAGAAAAGTATTTTCGTTATTGTTATGACTTTTCCTCATATTGTCTTTTATCTAGTACTTATTCGTCCATCGGCTCCCGATTTACCCTGCAGCTTCGCATCGTTTTTTGACACTTTCCAGATGCTTTCATAATCAATTAGCAAACAAGCAATTGGGGTTTCCTACCAGCAGGAAACGAGCGTTCCCACAAGGAGAAACTGTCGTTCCCACTAAAGGGAACTGGAGTTCCCATTAAGGGAAACCGGAGTTCCCACGAGCAGTAACGGAAGTTCCTATCGGCAGAAACGAACATAACAGGGGAGATAACGGGGTTGAAAAAGGGCTACACCATTCAGCAAAAAGGGTGTAGCCATATGCCCAAAAGGGTGTAACCATGTACTTAAAAGGGTGTAGCCCTATCGGATATAAGGCTATTTTTATCCAAAACATGGAAAAATCTTCTTCTGAAAGAAGTTTTATCCGCTACATTTCGAAGCATTCCAATCATTCTCTTAAAGTCCATTTGATTGAAATTTAACCATATACAAACGTATGGAAGCATTTACAGGAATATCACCATACAACATTCCTTTCATTCTCCCCAAATGCTTTCTTTTTGCATTTTCATCATACGGATTCCCTGCATTCTTTTCCATCAAGCTCCGCAAGATGGCAAAACATTCAATCCAGTCATCTTTATCCCATACCTCTATGCAGGACAACAGATGACAAATATATTCAGCATACGAAAGTAAATATAGAGAACAAGGGAACGTTCAGTATCACTTAATAACCGTCACAGTGCCTTCCGCCAGTTTCTTCTCCTTCACCGGAGCGGCAGCGGCGTAACCTAAAGCGGCACAACCATATACGCGGTGGTTTTCGGGGATGCCCAGCTTCGTAAGGAAAGCACGCACATCAGGATCATCACAAGTTTGCCCCAACTGGTTTATCCAGCAGGAACCGATGCCGAGAGACTTGGCTGCAAGGAAAATATTCTGCATGGCACAGGCACAATCCATGCTTGCCCACCACTGTGTCGGTTCGTTGGAAACAATGACGAGTGTAGGAGCATGATAATAACAACAATACGTCCGGCTATGTCCGCGTTCCTGCAAACGGGGTTCATCGCTCTTGGCAAAAGCGCCTTTAATCTTTTCGTTCAGTTCTTCCAGTACAGCGCCATTCTGAATGGCGGTGAAATGCCATGTCTGGAGTCCCATACCACTGGGGGCATAGGTTGCCGCTTCCAGAATGGTGCTTAAATCTTCCTGCGAAATCTGTTGTTCCGTATAAGCGCGCACACTGCGGCGCGACTTGATGGTCTTTAAAATCTCATTCATACTCATTATTTTTTTGTCAACCCAATCTTTACATTCAGTCTGAAATAATACACACCGTTCTCTTTTTCAAGGAAACCGTACTTATCCTTATCTACCGAGCCTTTCTCGAAACGAGTGTTCTGATATAAGAAATCGGCAAATACCTGGCGCTCCGACTGATGATAGCAAAGCACCTCTCCTTCCGCATTTACCAGCAGAATGCCTTCTACGGCTGAGTCCGTACCGTTATAAATCTTTGCCGGACGCATGCCCAAAGCAAGTGCCAACAAAAACTGTTTCATCTTAAACTCATAGAAACCATGTTTGTTTATCAGTTCATCTTTTATCTTCAGAGGATTTATCTCTTTGATACGCTCCGTCAGTTCGCTGACACGGGAAATGCCGTCGAGGTGCATCATGCGCACCATCTCCGCCAACATACGGGGGAAGTGCAAATCAATCATCAGCAGGTTGCAACGGAACACACGGTCCGCCACATCCGAATATTTCAGCACTCCGCCCAGACGCTCAATCATCAGCATACGTTCCGTAACCTCCGTTGGAGACTCCGGCACAGCATTCACCTTGTTCACCGTAGGCGTAGCAAACTTGATGCCCGACTGTTCCAGTTTCAGGTTTGCCGTGCGTCCGCCATCCAGCAACGGGTTCATCGAACTGAGGCGGCAACGGACATTAAATCCCGTCAACGGTGCTTCAGCGTGCCAGAAGGCAACAGAGAAATCCGTGCGGTCTTCCGTCTTCGCCTCCAAATCGTAGACATTGATGGCATCCAGAAAACCTTCCAGACCTTCAGGAACTTCAATCGTATCGGAACCGGCAGTCGTTTTCAGCAATTCAAGTATCAGCTCTGCCGCCCCGCCAAAGTCTTCGCGGGGAATGTTCTGTTCTTCCTTGTCAGCCACAGTAAACGTCCCCGTTTTCTCCACCGTCCCGCTGACGATACGGATATTTTCCTGTTCTATATAATAACGGCGCGTGCCGTCATGCTCTTCCCTTTGTACCATCGCAATGGGCCAGCACTTTGCTTCATCCTTCCGGACTTGCGGTGTGCCCAATGAAACCTTTCCGTCTGCCAACAGGCGAAAGAATGTGTAGAGTTCGCCCAACTCACGCTTTGTTGCTTCGAATGCCATATATCTATATATTATTTATAAGTGCGCACAAAGATAAGGAAATCCATACAAAAAAAGTGAATGGACAAACTATTTCCATGCGCAAACGTTTTATTTGAAACGTATAACATTAAAAAAACAATGATATGGAAACTGAAGAAAATACAGTAGCCATCACGGCTACACCCAACGGACCTTTTATTGTAGAAGGCAATTTTAAATTGATAGACCGGGAGGGAAAAGCAGAGGTACGAAAAGGAAGAATCGCCTTGTGTCGCTGCGGACGCTCTTATAAACAACCCTTCTGCGACGGGACGCACAGGAAAATCCACTATAACGATTTATCTCTGAAATAGACGTACCAGAGGAATTTTCTCCGGGGAGCTGAGACATTACGCATCCTCTTCAAAGCGCAATGTCTCGACTTTTTCCAGGCGTGCCCTCAGCTTCGGCATCATCGACTTACGGATGCGAAGCGCCATGCGGCAATCCATATCGTACGACTGTTCCAGTATTTCCGGTTCCTCCTCCTTGACAATGCGCATCACGTCATTCATAAAAGGGTATTCAAACAGGAAAGCCACCGTCTCATCCACCGTCTTTTCTATAATCTCGGCAGCAGCTATCGCTTCGGCGGCAGCAGCTTTATAAGCAACAATCAGTCCGCTCGTCCCCAACTTGATGCCACCGAAGTAGCGGACCACGATAATCAGTATATCGGTCAGTTCATTGGAGTTAATCTGTCCCAGGATAGGTTTTCCTGCCGTACCGGAAGGTTCTCCGTTATCATTGGCACGGAAATCCTTGCGCTCGGCTCCCAACATATAGGCGTAGCAGACGTGACGGGCATCGTAATATTTCTTCTGATAAGTTTCCAGATGCGATTTTACCTCATCGACAGTACGCACAGGCAAAGCGATAGCAATGAATTTGCTACGCTTCTCGGTATAAATCCCTTCGGCAGGAGCGTTTATGGTTTTGTAGGTATCTTCACTCATGGTGCAAAGATACGTATTCTTATCGTTATAAGAAAATAGTTTCTAATCCTCTCTCTTTTTCAGACGAAACGGACAGAGTTTAAAAGTTTTTTCGTAAATTTGTCAAAACAGAACCGCATTCAATTGAAAAACTTCTGATTATAAGTATGTATCAGGGCCTCATACTTACAATCTTAGAATGCAAGGTCCTCCCATAAGTAACATTTATCACTATGAACAACAAGCTGTTTACCTTTCTCGCCCCTCTGCTAGGTTACATCGACAACGGACGTTTCTTCCGTGAACCTTTCCGTTGGCTTTATGTCATCTTTGCTGTACTAAATCTACTATTTCCTATTGCAATCCTGGTGAAAGTCATCGACACGGGGTTCTTCAAGTTCGCCGAGGGGAAAGCAATCTTTGCTTTTATTCTGATATTTATTATCCTTTGCGGTGGTGCATGGGCCAGCTATCTGCTCTGGATGAACCGGAAAAACAAACTGAAAGAAGTCATCCAGGAAGACAACGAATTCATTGCTATCCCTGTAGTATCCCATCTGACACAGACAGTGGGTGAATGGCTCGGACTTTATATCGGTGTTGTTGGCACGCTTTGCTCACTGATTATCGCACTTTTGGCAGCAAACGAATTACAATACGTCATGCCGGTATCTACAGGCATTTTCTTCCTCATGCCGATATACGGTTTCCTGATTGTTGTATTTGCACGCCTGCTTGCTGAACTGTATCGCGCTTTGGCAGTTATTGCCAACAATACCAAGAAATTGACAAAGACGGAAGCTAAGACCGAAGCCAAACTGGAAGATATAGAAGATATAGAGGAAATCTAAATACATGAAGAAAGTAGTCATCGCCATCGACTCCTTCAAAGGATGTTTATCCTCGGCAGAAGCAGGAAAAGCTGCTGCTGAGGGTATTCGTTCTGTATTCCCGGAGTGTGAAATTCTGTCTCTACCTATAGCCGATGGCGGCGAAGGAATGCTGGATGTGCTGATTGCAGCAACCAACGGACGTGAAGTGCAGATTTCTGCCCACAACCCTCTCATGGAATGGCACGATACTTACTACGGCATTTCGGAAGACGGGAAAACGGCCTTTATAGAAATGGCAAGCATCAGCGGGTTGCCTCTGGTTCCGCCGGAGAAAAGGAATCCGATGCTGACAACCTCCTACGGAACGGGAGAACTGATTCGTGATGCGTTGGAACGTGGTTGCCGCAACTTCATCATCGGCATTGGCGGCAGTGCGACGAATGATGCCGGACTGGGAATGTTACAGGCCTTAGGTTTCCGGTTTCTGGATAAAGAAGGGAAGATATTGGAAACTGGTAACGGAAAAATTTTAATGGAAGTTGTTTCCATAGATACAAGTTTCGTCCACCCTGATTTAAGAACTTCCCATTTTACCGTTGCCTGCGACGTACAAAATCCATTTTATGGTCTGGAAGGCGCCGCATATATCTTTGCTCCTCAGAAGGGAGCGGACCGGAAAATGGTAGAGGCGCTGGATGCAGGCATGAAAAACTTTGCAGAAGTCATTTTCCACACAACGGGGAAAGACATTTCCAATCATTCCGGAACAGGTGCGGCAGGTGGTATGGGTGGCAGTTTACTGGCTTTTCTGAATGCAAAATTGAAACCGGGTATACAGTTGATGCTGGAGACTCTTGATTTCAGCAATAAAATAAAAGGTGCTGATTTGATTATCACCGGCGAAGGAAAGGCCGACAAACAAACATTAATGGGGAAAGTTCCTTCCGGCATACTTGACAAAGCTCGCAAACAGAAAATTCCGGTTATACTGATAGCCGGTAGCGTAGAAAATGCAGACGACCTGCATCGGGCGGGATTTCGGGGAGTATATTCTATCAATCCACCATCCATAACGTTGGAGCAGGCCATGCAACCGGAAGTTGCACGCGCAAATATCTCAGAAACGGTGGTAGAGATTTGTCGTTCCTTCTAAAATTTATCTTTCAATGGTCTCCTGATTACAGCTTACGTATCACTTTGCGACAGCGTTTCACTTCCCGTTCCGTCAGTCCGGAATGTTGCTTCGTTCCGCCTTTCTCAATGGCAGAGATGACTTTGAATCCACTCCATTTCAGAATTTCCTTTAGTGCTTTCACCACTCCCCTTGACTGATTAAAAAGAATATTGAAAGGATACGGGGTGGTGCAAGTACTGACGATAACGGCCTTTTTTCCTTTATGCAGCCCGATAGGAATGCCTCGCGATGTCTCTCCCATCATTCCGTAAACGATGCGGTCGAACATTACTTTCAGTTGTCCGGGCAAATTCCCCCAATAGCAGGGAGCACCGATAATCAAGGCATGAGCTTCTTCTATCTGTTTCAGTACGCGCTGTGCATCATCTTCCGGCAGGCAACATTTCAGTTTCTCACGGCAACTCATGCAGCCGATGCAAGGACGGATTGCCAGATCGGCAACTCTCACGACGGTTACTTCGTCGCCATTGTCTTTTGCTTCTGTTTCCATAAGTTGAAGCATCTTCGAGATATGGCCTTGCTTGCGGGGACTTCCGTTAATAATCAGAATTTTCATGATGACATGATTATGCGATTCCTAATAGCTGAACTTCAAACACCAAAGTGGAGAAAGCGGGAATAGGACCGCTGCTACGTGTTCCATATCCCATTGAGTAAGGGATATAGACTATCCAATGGTCACCTACATGCATCCGTTGCAGGGCTATCTGCCAACCTTCGATAACTTGGTTCAGACGAAATGCTTCAGGACAATTGCGCTTCCAGGAGTTGTCAAATTCACGACCGTTTATCAAGGTACCTTTATAGTGCACAGTCACAATGCTATTTAAACGGGGAGTATTATCACCGTTGCCGCTTTCCAATACACGGTAGAAGATTCCGCAAGGTAGTTCTTTGATATCTTCTTCTGCACGCAATGCTTCCAAGTATTGCTCATTTTGCAGTTTATATTCGTCTTTTCGTCCCATATACTCAAACTTCTTATTGCTTTTTCAATCACAAAAGTACAACATTTATATCGTCCCGCAAAAAATAGACGAAGCTCATAGCTGCATTTTGGAGTTTATACGAATAAGGAGTATCTTTGCCCCATGAAAAAATTAGTTATCGTCGGATGTGGACGACTCGCCGGAATAGTTTCGGATGCAGTTGTCAATGGCTTGTTGCCTGAATATGATTTAGTGGGTGTATACTCTCGTACAGCAGAAAAAGCTGAACGTATCGTTGCCAAAATGCAGCAACATGGAAAAACATGTATGGCTTGCACAACCATAGAAGAATTACTGGCACTGAAGCCCGATTACTTAGTGGAAGCAGCCTCCCCTGCCGCCATGAAAGAACTTGCCCTGCCTGCATTGAAGAACGGGACTTCTATCGTCACCCTTTCTATCGGCGCACTGGCAGACACAGCTTTTTATCAGGAAGTGATAGAGACAGCCCAAGCAAATGGCACACGTGTGTATATCGTCTCCGGAGCTACCGGCGGATTTGATGTGCTGCGCACAGCCTCTCTGATGGGAAACGCAACCGCCAAGTTTTTTAATGAAAAGGGTCCTAATGCTTTGAAAGGAACTGCCGTATATGATGAGGCTCTGCAAACCGAGCAACGGGTTGTCTTCTCAGGCAATGCAACCGAAGCCATCGCCATGTTCCCTACCAAAGTCAATGTAGCCGTTGCCGCCTCACTGGCTTCTGTCGGTCCCGAAAACATGCAAATGTCCATGCAATCCACCCCCGGATTTGTGGGAGATACGCAAAGAGTAGAAATAAAGAATGAGCAGGTACATGCCGTAATCGATGTGTACAGTGCCACGGCTGAAATAGCAGGGTGGTCTGTGGTGAACACCCTGCTCAATATCACATCACCGATTGTATTCTTCTGATTCGATTACCGGATATATTCCTTTATATTGGCAAGCACTTTCTCGCTCAGGCGGTCAAACGCCTGACGGGTGCGGCCAGTGGAAACTTGCATGCAACGGACATGGGGATGACTCAAAAGTTGCTCTCCACCCAAAGCTCCCACCGTATCACAAAAACAAAGATTGTCACCTTCCAGCCACTTGACAAATGCCGGTTCGTCCCATGCCGGGGATAATCCGGTATTGAACAGAATCTTCTTGTTTCCCAGTTGTCCGAACTCCGCCTCATGCAACAAAACCGTGTTCTTATTGAGACAACAGAAAACAACCTCACTCTGAGCAAGAAGTTCGTTCAACGGCAGGAAACGATATCCTTTAGCTGTCGCCTCCTGCTTCTCGCTACGGGCAAAGTAGGCAATCTCCGCACCGAAAAACTTCAATGCATCCGCTATCATGCCACCGGACTTACCCAGACCCACAACACCAACTTTCAGCCCGGTAATCTCGCGCGGCATATCTTCCCACGGTTCCTGACCAAATCCATGCAGACAACGCACTAACTCACTGATCACATATTCCACCACACCCTCATCGCCATAATCACGAATACCGGTTACGGTTATTCCCCGTTCATTGGCATAGCGGATATCCACGTTGGCGCTTTCGGGAGAGTACAGCGAACAGCACATCCCGATATATTTAATATCCGTACACTCCTCCAACACCGCACGGTTTATCCGGGAAGTATAACTCAGGAGCACAGCATCGGCATCTCCGATGCGGGCTATAATTTCCTCATCTCCTGCCGGAATATCAGGATACATCACAACTTCATCTGCATATGAGTGCAGTTCTTTTTCTGCTGACGGAATCAGACTTACAGGTTCTATTGCTACAAGTTTACGAAACATAGTTTTTTGATTTTAGAAACGGCGAAGTTAACAAAAAGAGTGATATAAAACAAAAAGAGCTGCCATCGATGATACGTGACAACTCTTTCTTACTATCTTTACGACAATACTTCTTCTTGTTTTTATGCGGACGGTCTTTTGCAATCCAACGCCCGCCATTGCGTTCCAGCTCTATCGAGCGGTTCGCTTCCTTGAATGCCGATAGGACATCCCTGCGTTTCTTCGTTTTCATTGTTCTATAAACTTTAAATGCGTTGCAAAGATAGTCAATTAAAACGAAACTACCCTCTGCTGCCCAAGCTATTCTTATCCGGATTTATTTCAGAAACCATATTGCGCACTTCTTTCTTATCGACTTTGGAATATAACCCCAATTGTCGTCCTGGTAATGTTTCTTCAGCACTTTTCTGCATCTTGCTCTTACTTTCGAGAGCTTTTTCTTCTTTTTTATCCATATTCTTATTCTGGTTAGGTTATTTACTAATATAGTAACACACGGAGAATCCTTAAGGTTCTCTCTTAACGCAAAAAAGAGTTGCCAATGACTGACAACTCTTTTTTATCATAAGAAAATTCCTAAATTCCGGCCATTATTTCTTACTGAGCTTCAACTCTGCAATAAAGGCTGTGATAAGCCCGATACCTCCAAACGAAAGCACGCAAGCTCCATAAACCAAAGATACCGTCTCACGATAAACACGCCAGTTGTCCACATCCTTATCCAAGTATCCGGGAATTGCCGAAGTGCAAATTACAAAACCTATCAACAATCCCAATCCCATGCCCACCAGCAGGCATCCTAATTTCAATGCCGAGAAAGAAAAATTGCCATAAAGTTTCGGCATACAAGCTACATCCGGGACATACTTATCCCCCATCTTCTCAATCAGCATCAGGCGCTCCTTCTTACATACAAACAATTCAAACAGTTTGTAAATTCCTAAAGTAATGATTGCCATAATCGTAGGCACCATAATAAAATCCATCATATTCGTTTCGTTTTAAATTAGTATTTTTGTTCCTTTGTACACTTTAGACGCAGGCTTCTTTGTGAGGTTACACATTCTGCGAAAAAAAATATTTCTTTCCGGATTCTGTAACCTTATATATAGAGTTGCGTCTAAAGAGCAAAATGGAGAATAACGAAACACATATTATCCGACGAATATTGAAAGGAGAAACTGCTCTGTACGAAAACTTCCTGAATCAGTACGGTCAACAGGTATTTTCCCTGATTGCCCGCATCATCTGCAATCAGGAGGATGCCGAAGAGCTGACGCAAGACGTTTTTCTGAAAGCGTTCCAGCACCTCTCCTCTTTCAAAGCCGAAAGTTCTTTCTCCACATGGATATATTCCATCGCTTATAATACGGCGATTTCGGCAGCCCGTAAAAGGAAATTTGATACCTTTGCCATGGATGATACGTTACTCGCCAACATTTCGGAACAACAGGTTGATGAAACGCTGAACGACGAAAGCGAGGAAATGATTATCAAACTAAACAGAGCCATAGAAAAACTGAACTCCGACGAACGTGCCTTGATTACTCTATTCTACTATGAAGAAAAGACGATGAATGAAACCGCCCTGATTCTGGGCCTGACAGAGAGCAATGCAAAAGTAAAATTGCATCGCGTACGCAAAAAGATATATGTACTCATTAAACAAGAGGAAGTATGAACGAAGAACAAAAAGATAAAGGACTGAAAAGAGCCGTAAAAGCGGAAAATGAATTTCGCCTGCCTTCCAACTTTGCTTACCGCACCATGAGGAAGGTGGAAGAGGCTATGCGTCTGCGGGAAAAGAAATCGGAACGAAGAACTTTATTTGCGACGATAGCTGCTTCTGTATTCTTAGTAGGATGTTGCATTGCCGGATTAGCCACTTACTTTGGTGATGTCATCAGGGAGGCCTTCACTCCTACGGAGAACCTGAAACCTGACAATATTCAGATACCGGCATTTTGGGTGCTGATACTTATTACAATTCCGTTGTTCGTCCTGTTCGACCGATGGATGAGAAAACGATATTACAAGCATCATTCTTAAAAAGAAACGAGAATGTCCGTCGAAAGGAACATCCTCGTTTTTCTTTTTCAAATAATAGTTTTAATCCAATTTGTGGATAACCAGTCCCGAACGTAATTTCGGTTCAAACCACGTTGTTTTGGGAGGCATGATGTTGCCTGTATCTGCAATGTCCATCAACTGCTTCATGCTGACCGGATAAAGTGCCAAAGCTACCTTCATCTCGCCACTATCCACCCGTTTCTTCAACTCGCCCAGACCACGGATACCACCAACGAAATCAATACGTTTGTCGGAACGAAGGTCTTTTATACCGAGTACTTCATCCAGAATAAGATTAGAAGAAATGGTCACATCCAGCACGCCAATCGGGTCATTATCATTATATGTGCCCGGTTTAGCTGTCAGACTATACCACTTGCCATCCAGATAAAGGGAGAAATTATGCAAACCGGAAGGTTTATAAATATCCGCACCCTTTTCTTCAACCGTGAAGTTCTTGCTGACAGCAGCCAGGAACTGTTCCGGTGTCAAACCGTTCAAGTCTTTGACAACACGGTTATAATCGATAATTGTCAGTTGGTTGGCGGGGAAGCAAACAGCCATGAAGTAGTTGTATTCTTCGTCACCGGAATGATTAGGATTCTGCTTCGCTTTTTCAGCTCCCACCAAAGCGGCGGCAGCACTACGATGATGTCCGTCGGCAATGTAGAGGGCAGGCATCTTAGCAAATTCATGGGTGATGGCATCAATATCTTCCTGTTTATCAATAATCCAGAAAGTATGTCCGAAACCATCGCCGGGAGCGATAAAGTCGTACACTGGCTTTCCGGCAGTATAATGAGCGATAATAGCATCCAGAGTAGCATTGTCAGGATATGCAAAGAATACCGGTTCGATATTGGCATTGTTCACGCGAACATGCTTCATGCGGTCTTCTTCCTTATCGCGGCGGGTCAATTCATGTTTTTTGATGACACCGTTCATATAGTCGGGAACATAAGCGCCAACTACCAGACCATACTGCGTCTTTCCATTCATGGTCTGCGCATAGACGTAATAGTTTTCTTTATCGTCCTGCACCAACCAGCCTTTATCCTGGAACATTTGGAAGTTTTCAGCAGCTTTCTGATAAACACATTCATCATGTTCGTCAGTGCCTACCGGAAAATCTATTTCGGGCTTAATGATATGATACAGGGATTTCTCGTTTCCTTTCGCTTCTTCGCGCGCTTCTGCTGAGTTCAGCACATCATACGGACGGGAAGCAACCTGTTCTACCAAGTCCTGCGGAGGACGAACGCCCTTAAAAGGTTTAATTATAGCCATAAGTCAAGGTGTGTTTTTAATGGATTATTGAGATTTCTTTTTCATGAAATGCACTATCAAATAGATGGCACTACCTACTATCAGCACAACAGATACGCCCTCGCAAAAGCCGAGGGCGAAATCTGAAAGTTCTTTTCTGAATATACTGCTCAATGCAAATATACCAGCACCTATCGTCAGATAGATTACTGCAAATTGATAGGCAGTCCTGCTATTCATCTCACTTTTTGTTAACGCGGAATTTCTCGCAACCGTCTTTCAGGAAGCCTACAATCTGCTGAGCAGCAGCAATACCTGCATTGATATTAGCTTCGGCAGTCTGTGCTCCCATCTTCTTCGGTGTAGAGAAGTAGCGTCCGACAAACTTAGCTGCAAATGTTTCGTTGGCAGCAGGCATGATGTCAGTCATGTATTTCAGGTCAGCACGTTCTTCCATCAACTGAATCAATTCTGTTTCGTTGATAACCTCTTTACGGGCTGTGTTCACCAATACGCCACCCTTCGGCATTTTGTTCACCAAAGCATAGTTGATGGAGTTCTTCGTTTCGGCAGTAGCCGGAATATGCAATGAAACTACATTGCAAGTAGAATAGAGCTCATCAGCAGAGTCAACAGCTGTCACACCATCTTTTTCAATTACTTCTTTTGGGCAGAAAGCATCGAAAGCGTAGATTTCCATTCCAAAACCTTTAGCAATACGGGCTACATTACGACCTACATTACCATATGCATGGATACCTAGTTTCTTACCTTTCAGTTCCGTACCGGAAGTACCATTATACATATTACGGGCAGCCATCACCATCATGCCGAAAGCAAGTTCAGCCACGGCATTTGAATTCTGTCCCGGAGTATTCATTACGCATACACCATGTGCAGTAGCTGCATCCAGGTCTACATTATCATAACCTGCACCTGCACGTACCACAATCTTCAGTTCTTTAGCTGCATCCAACACCTCGGCATCTATGATATCACTACGGATAATGATAGCATTGGCATCTTTCACAGCATCCAGTAACTGTGCTTTCTCTGTATATTTCTCCAGCAAAGCAAGTTCATAACCTGCTGCTTCAATTTCTTTGCGAATACCGTCTACAGCTACTTTAGCAAACGGTTTGTCTGTTGCAATTAATACTTTCATAATTCTATGATATTAAAAAAGACTCACCACAGAGTCTCACTGAGTAACACTGAGTTCTACAACTCTGTGAAACCTCAGCGTGACTCTGTGGTGAATAAATATTATTAATGAAGTTTCTCAAATTCCTGCATGCAGTCAATCAAAGCCTGTACGCTTTCTTTTGGCATAGCATTATAGCAAGATGCACGGAATCCACCTACTGAACGGTGTCCTTTGATACCTACCATACCCCTTTCTGTAGCAAACTTCATAAAGTCAGCTTCCAATTCTTTGTATTCGGGAGCCATCACAAAACAGATGTTCATGCGTGAACGGTCTTCCTGTGCGGCAGTACCTACGAACATTTTGTTGCGGTCGATTTCAGCATACAGCATATCTGCCTTTTCTATGGCACGGCGTTCCATTTCTTTCACACCACCCTGTGCCTTGATCCAACGTAAAGTCTGCAATGCAGCATAGATAGGAACAACCGGAGGAGTATTAAACATGGAACCGCTGTCAACATGTGTCTGATAATTCAGCATTGTCGGGATATAACGGGAAACTTTACCCAAAGCGTCATTCTTCACGATAACAAATGTAACACCGGAAGGAGCCAGATTCTTCTGTGCACCGCCATAGATACAGATATATTTAGACACGTCGATAGGACGGGAGAAAATATCAGAAGACATATCAGCAATCATCGGAACATTTACATTCAAATCTTCCTTAAGTTCAGTACCATAAATAGTATTGTTGGTTGTGATGTGGAAATAATCAGCATCAGCAGGTACTGTATAGTCCTTCGGAATATAAGTATAAGTAGATTCAGCGGAAGAAGCGACTTCAACTACTTCACCGAATGCTTTGGCTTCTTTCATGGCTTTTTTGGCCCATACACCTGTATTCAGGTAAGCAGCTTTCTTTTCAAGGAAGTTGAAGGGTACCATGCAGAATTCCAAACTGGCACCACCGCCCAAGAACAGTACCGAAT
Organism: Bacteroides intestinalis DSM 17393; assembly: GCF_000172175.1. NCBI lineage: Bacteria > Pseudomonadati > Bacteroidota > Bacteroidia > Bacteroidales > Bacteroidaceae > Bacteroides > Bacteroides intestinalis. The sequence continues at coordinate 587,084 of NZ_ABJL02000008.1, forward strand.
ACCCTTCAGGGATATTAAGTAATTCTTTGAATAGTGCTACAGCTTCATCCACAACGGGTTGAAAATCCTTAGCACGGTGGCTGATTTCCATCAGTGAGAGGCCTGAACCATTGAAATCGAGAATAGCTTTTGCCGTATCCTCAATCACCTCACGAGGAAGAATAGAAGGTCCTGCATTGAAATTATGCTTTTTCATTTGAAGTTTGTTTTGGTTATACAATTTCGTTCATTAATGTCTTTAGACCTTGCGAAATTACGGAAATATTTCTTTAAAACAAACCTTTCATGATGAAATTCCATTTTTACACCGCATTTAGCTTACTTTTTTATGGTTTATACAGGATATATGCACCATTTTGTTATCCATGCTTATCAAGAACAATACTTTTAGAGAAACTAAAAGTATTGAGGATTTATTACTTTACATTCAGAAGAATAAATGCAAATAAAATGAATATTTATAAGAGAGTTTACTTAGCCTCCTCTATTATCGTCTTTATTCCTTTGATTTTTTCACCACGTATCAGCGTAAGCAATTGCTTCATTTTGCTACGGCGCACAGCTACAAAAGCATAATGTTCTTTCACATCTACCTGCCCGACGTCTTCACGTGCCATTCCACCTTTTTTATATAGGAAACCTACAATATCGATTTTATTCAATTTATCTTTTTTTCCTTTACCTATATATAATGTAGCCCAACGAGGTTTAGCAGGCTTAGGAAGCACCTCTGGAAATTCGTAAGTTTCAATATCATCAGAAATATATTCCGGTACAAATTCTTCTTCATGCAGAATCAAATAGACGTTTCCCGATGCCTCCCAACGCGCTGTACGCCCATTACGATGAGTGTAGGCTTCCTCATTCACGGGAGGATGATAATGCACTACATTTTCGATGCCCGGAATGTCCAGTCCGCGGGCAGCAAGATCAGTAGAAATTAATACGGAACAACTACCATTGCGAAATTTATAGAGTGCCCGCTCACGGTCAGGCTGTTCCATACCCCCATGAAACATATCACACGGGAACTTCTTTGCTTGCAGGTATCCGGTGACGCGTTCCACACTATCACGATAGTTACAAAATACAAGAGTGGAATGATAACCAAGCGTACAAAGCAAATTGTAGAGTATTTCCAGCTTATCTTTTTCGGGAGAAACAACTTTATGTAACTTCAGACGAGGGGCAAGAGCATCGGGATCAAGAAAATTAAGCTTAACCAGTTGAGAACCGGAGACTGAAGATTGGGAATCTCCTCCCACTCCGGCAAATTGGGGAATTTCTTCGGTATCTGTAGCTGAAAGTAATATACGCTTTTTTAATGAAGGTAACTGTCCGATAACTTCCGCCATCTCGTCATGGAAACCAAATTCAAGACATTTATCAAACTCATCTATTACTAATGTAGTAACAGTACCCGCATCAAAATTTTCTTTTCTCAAATGATCGTTCATTCGCCCCGGTGTACCGATAATGACTGAAGGATTAACACCTTTCATCGTCCTATGTTCCTCCATAGCAGGACGGCCACCATAACAACTCATAGCCTTAAAGGGAGTTCCCATGGATTTAAATACAGTTTCAATTTGCAATGCCAGTTCCCGCGAAGGTACCAACACAACGGCCTGCACACCTTGCACATTCGTCTTTAATGATTGTACCAACGGAAGAAGAAAAGCCAGTGTTTTACCCGAACCCGTAGGTGAGAGTAGCACCAAATCTTTATTTTCATGATAAGCCTCCCGAGTAGCCTCCTGCATCGGGGTGAGTTGTTCTACTTGCAGATTACGCAGTATATCCTGAATTTCCATAACATTCTTTTTCGATAACGGGCCAAAGATAACAAAAAAACTCCTGCACAGCCGTAGCCTTGCAGGAGTTTCTACAAATATCGAAGTTTTTTATAAACCTTGCCTAATTTTATCCGCCGAAGTTATCGAACATCAAGTTCTGAGCCGGAACACCAAGATCGTCGAGCATCTTCTCAACAGCCTTCGACATCGGGCCAGGACCACACATGTAATATTCAATATCTTCAGGAGCTTCATGGTCTTTCAGGTATGTATTGTAAATTACCTGATGAACGAATCCCGGAGTATACTTCACGCCTGCTGCATCTGCTGCGGGATCCGGACGGTCTAATGCCAAATGGAACGTAAAGTTCGGGAAATCTTTCTCTATTTGCAGGAAGTCTTCCAGATAGAATACTTCATTCAGGGCACGTGCACCATAGAAGTAAGTCATCTTACGGTCAGTAGTATGCAATGTCTTCGTTAAGTGCATGATCTGGGCACGCAACGGAGCCATACCGGCACCACCACCAATCCACATCATTTCCTTCTTAGAGTCGAATATCGGATGGAAGTCTCCGTAAGGACCACTCATGATAACCTTGTCACCTGGTTTCAGCGTAAAGATATAAGAAGAAGCGATACCCGGCATCACATCCATAAAGCCCGGACCTTGTTCTTTGGGCTTAAACGGCGGAGTTGCGATACGTACCGTCAACATAATACGGTCGCCCTCTGCCGGATAGTTAGCCATAGAGTATGCACGAATGGTTTCTTCGTCATTTCGACACTTCAGTGTAAACAGACCGAATTTTTCCCATGCCGGCAAATACTCATCACCAATCAGGCTCTTATCAATGTCTTTGTTATAGTCCATATCGAACTTAGGTATCTTGATCTGCGCATAAGACCCCGGAATAAAGTCCATGTGTTCACCCTTAGGCAACGCAACGATGAACTCTTTGATGAACGTAGCCACATTCTTGTTGGAGATAACTTCGCATTCCCACTCTTTTACACCAAGCACAGACTCATCAATCTTGATAGCCATATCGCTCTTTACCTTCACCTGGCAACCCAGACGCCAGTGATCCTGTACTTGTTTACGGCTAAAATGAGGAACCTCAGACGGCAGAATCTCGCCGCCACCATCCAGTACCTGGCATTTACACTGTCCGCAAGAACCCTTACCACCACAAGCGGAAGAAAGGAATACTCCATTCACAGACAATGTATTCAGCAACGTAGCACCAGACTCCACATCCAGTACCTTGTCACCGTTTATAGTCAGTTTTACATTACCTGAAGGCACCAAGAAATTCTTGGCAACCAGCAGGATAACAACAAGCAGCAGAATAACCACCAGGAATACTCCAATGCTCGCTAATATTAAATTCATATCCATTGTTCTATTCCTTTCTTTATTAGATGTTCAAACCAGAGAAACACATGAATGCCATTGCCATCAAGCCTACTGTAATGAACGTGATACCCAAGCCTTTCAGCGCATCAGGCACGTCAGAGTAAGCCATTTTTTCACGGATAGCTGCCAGACCGACAATAGCCAGTAACCAACCAATACCGGAACCCAGTGCGTAAGAGATGGCATCCCATATATCACCGATGTACTTCGGGTCACTCTCACCTACATTGATGCGCTGCTGCATGAACAGAGAAGCACCCATGATAGCACAGTTTACAGCAATCAACGGCAAGAAGATACCCAGTGAAGCGTAGAGAGAAGGACTAAAACGTTCCACAACCATCTCTACCAACTGTACGATACCGGCAATTACAGCAATAAAAAGGATAAAACTGAGGAAGCTGAGGTCAACGCCATCAATAATAGCATTGGCAGCCAGCACCTTGGTCTGCAATAAATAGTTGACTGGAAGCGTAACCACCAATACGAAAGTTACAGCGATACCCAGTCCTACAGCAGTCTTTACATTCTTAGATACAGCTAAGTAAGAGCACATACCCAGGAAGAATGCAAATATCATGTTGTCCACAAATATGGAGCGGACAAATAAACTTATTAAATGTTCCATAATTCTTTCTGTTTACTAGTGATTACTTTTCTTGCAATTCTTTGTGACGAGCACGTTGATACCAGATGATGCAAGCGCAGATGATCAAAGCCATCGGCGGCATCAGCATCAAACCGTTGTTCACATAACCCAGATTTGTCAGCCATTCATGGTTCAGGATATTGAAACCAAGCAATGTACCCGAGCCTAACAGTTCGCGGAAGAAAGCTACGATAATCAAAATCTTAGCATATCCCAAACCGTTACCTATACCATCCAGGCAAGATTCCCACGGACCGTTCTGCATGGCAAATGCTTCCAGACGTCCCATCAGGATACAGTTTGTAATAATCAAACCTACATACACAGAAAGCTGTACACTTACATCATAAGCAAAAGCTTTCAATATTTCACTCACAATGGTTACCAAAGCTGCTACCACAACCAACTGAACGATAATACGGATACGGTTGGGAATTGTCTTACGCAACAATGAAATAACCACATTGGCAAAAGCCGTAATCACTGTTACCGAAAGACCCATTACGATGGCGGGTTCCAGTTTGGCAGTTACAGCCAGTGCAGAACAGATACCCAGCACCTGTACGGTAACAGGATTGTTCATGCCCAGCGGAGCTGAGAATACTTCTCTATTTTTCTTTGAAAACAACTGTCCCATATCCTTATTCCTCATCATTATTGGTTAAAAAACTCTTGTAACTATTCAGACAAGCTTTCAGCATGGCATCTACACCTACAGAAGTAATCGTACCACCAGAGATACCGTCCACTTGATAATCAGGTTTCTCAACCTTGCCGTTCTTCACAACACCCAAGGCAATTTCACCGTTTTCCAGTGTCTTCTTACCCAAGAATTCATCTTGAAAGTGTTGTCCGGCAATTTCAGCACCCAGACCCGGAGTTTCACTGGCATGAGAGAAATAGACACCATAAACAGTATCTTTATCGCTATTCAGTGCAACATATCCCCAGATAGCACCCCAAAGACCGGCACCGTAAACAGGGAACACATATTTCTTTTCTCCATTCACTTCTGCTACGAATACGTGCAGACGTTGATGTTCTTTAGCCTCTTTTTCGTAGCCAGTAGCAAATGCTCCGGTATTCTCGGTCAAAGTACCGTCTACGTTCATCAGCATATCTCCTTTTACATATTTATTATATTCAGCCTCGGCATCTTTCACGTTCTTGATATTCAATGCAGCGAGTATTTGCTTCTTCGTATCCAGTTCCACATTTTTGTTCTGAATGGTTCTCAATGAGGAACTAACGAATGCCAGCAAGAATGCAACGATAACAACCATTACCGAAGCATAAATGATAGTATAACTATTACTATTGGTATTCATTTTCTTACGGTATTTTAATTGTTAGACTTAATTGCACGTTTCTCGCGACGGCTGATATTACCTTGTACTACACAGTAGTCAATCAACGGAGCGAAGATGTTCATCAGCAGGATGGCAAGCATCATACCTTCGGGATAACCGGGGTTCAGTACTCGGATTACGATTGCCATGACACCAATCAGGAAACCGAAGATATACTTACCCGTCTCGGTACGAGCCGAAGTCACAGGATCGGTAGCCATGAACACAGCACCGAAACAGAAACCACCCAGCACGAGATGTTCGTACCAAGGCATCTGAGCCATCGGAGTGTCGGGACCGACTGTATTGAACACCCAAGCCATGAATGCACCACCCACGAATACGGAGAACATCGTCTTCCAGCTTGCGATACCCGTTGCCAACAGCAAGATAGCACCAAGAGCAATGGCAATTACACTGGTCTCACCAATAGAACCCGGTATCAACCCCGTTACCATATCCCAAGAGAAAGGCGGAATGGCACCTGTAGTAGCAGCTTCACCCAGCGGAGTAGCTACGGTCAATCCGTCAACAGCCTGCCCCATACCGAAGATAGTATCTCCTGATACCCAAACAGCATCACCGGACATCTTCGTAGGATATGCGAAGAAAAGGAATGCACGAGTAATCAGGGCAACGTTGAATACGTTCATACCTGTACCACCGAATACTTCCTTTGCAAAAATTACGGAGAATGCAGTAGCCACTGCCAGAATCCACAGCGGGCAGTCTACCGGAACAATCATAGGGATCAGGATACCTGAAACGAGGAAACCTTCCTGGATTTCTTCTTTCTTCCATTGAGCCACAACGAACTCAATACCCAAACCTACTACATAAGAAACAATGATTTTAGGCAATACAGCCAGAAAACCGTAGGCAAACATTTCAATAAAACTACCCGTAGCACCGGTAGCATGGAAGTGCTGGTAACCTACGTTATACATACCGAACAACAACGCCGGTACCAACGCAATGACCACCATCGACATAATGCGCTTGCTGTCGATAGCGTCGTGAATGTGCGTTCCCGATTTCGAAGTCGTGCTGGGGACGAACAGGAATGTTTCGAATCCGTCGAACACAGACTGGAATGCGTGGAATTTGCCGCCCTCTTCAAAGTTCGGCTTTATCTTGTCGAGATAATTTCTTAACGCTTTCATCTTTAATTTTTAATTCTTGATTTTTAAATTGAATTAGGCCATTTCAGCACGGAGCATGTCAAGTCCTGCACGAACAATGCGTTGAACTTCTACTTTCGAAGAACATACGAATTCGCAAAGGGCAAAATCCTCAGGAGCTACCTCATAAATACCCAAAGCCTCCATACGGTCAATATCACCTGCTATGATAGCTTTTACCAGATATTCAGGGAAGATGTCCATCGGGAATACTTTATCATACTCATTAGACATGATCATGTGACGTTCACCACCCTTGATACGGGCATCAAGCACATATTCCTTATTATTACCCAGCAACCAGCTGAAATAAGAATGGTTCACACTGAACTGATTGAAACGCGGCATAATCCAACCCAGCATTTCGTGAATATCGTCACCTTCGGGAATCACTGTCAACTGGCTGTCAAAAGCGCCAAGAAAACCGTTCGGATTCACTTTTTTACCTGTAAGTACATTACCACTGATGTAGCGTAAATCTCTACCGGTAGTCACGTTTCCACTGAATACGTTTGTCAGCAGAGCACCGACTTTCAGTTTACAGTAAGCAGGTTTCAACACTTCGGAACCTGTTACGGCAACTTTGCGTGTCATGTCCACACGACCTGTATTGAACAGACGTCCGATGAATATAACAGCTTCCGCACCGATTGTCCATACAGTCTCACCCTTCACAACAGGTGAAATATGGTTAATCTGTACGCCTACATTGCCGGCCGGATTCGGTCCGTCAAATGCAGTAATCGTTACATTCTTAGCTTGCGTCAACGCTGCTGCCTTTTGTTTTACACTAATACTTAAATACGTCTTTGCCATTTTGGAAAGAGCGTCCAATCCTGTTTGGAAGTTTGCTTCCTCGCCTTTCAGGGCGAATTCAAAATCAGGTGCCAGCGGGTTACTGTCGAAGGCCGAAACAAAGATAGCTTTCGGATACATCGTCGGATCAGCAATCACATCATAGGGACGCTGACGGATGAACGCAAACATACCGGCTTCCAACAATGCAGCTTTCACCGACTCGCCATTCAGGGCATTCACGTCTTTCTTACCGAATTCTTCATAGTCTTGCTCGGCTGCAGCTTCAACGACAATGTTCAGCACTTTACGGCGTGCGCCGCGCTCCACGCTTGTCACTACGCCGCTAACGGGCGAAACAAATTTCAATTCAGGATGATTCTTGTCGATAAACAAGGGTCCTCCGGCCATCACATATTCCTGTTCTTTGACTACCACTTTCGGAGTGATACCCGTAAAATCATCGGGAACCAATGCGTAGAATCCCGGTTCTTTCACAGACATAAACTCCTGATAAGCTTTACCTTTCAGGTTGATGTCAAGGCCTTTACGTAACTTAATTACATTTGCCATGCGTTTATATAAAATAATGGTTTCATTAATTTGCCGCAAAAGTAGCAAAAAAGAACGTGAATAAAGAGCAAAAACAAAAGGAATTACGGATAAATTTCCGCAATTCCTTTCGTTAACGAGCACGATGACGACAAGATGAGTTATCGTGTTAATTTTCTTCCGCAAACATAGGATCCCAAGCGGGTAGACGAATAGGCTTCTGTTTGAACAGATCCATTACCTTAGCAGGCACATACTTAGTTTCCAAAACCAGACGGAACATATATTCATCGAACCATTCATCCGTCATGATCAAATGCCCCTGATAACCGCTTGCAGGTCCCCAACTATTTTCCACCATCCACTTCACAGGCTTTCCGTCCTTATTCAAATCTACTGCCATAAGCGTCATGGCATGAGAAGAACCGCTGGAAAAAGTCTGGATACGTTGTTTCTTATCCATATTGAAAGTAGTGCCCATAAGCGATTCGTAATCATAGTTCTTCACATCGAGCAAACCACGTTCGGAATTCAGGAACTTACCCACATCACAAGAGAAATACATCATGGTACTGTCTTTCAAAGAAGCAATAGCCATTTCTTTGATATCTTCTACAGGCAGGTTTACATAGGTCCAGTTTTTGCCATCGTAGCGGTGGCGGTCATAGTCTATCTCATAGCATTTGTAGTATTCACGGGAAGGGTCGTTCATTACCATCACATAATTGCCCAGCAGATTCTCATCACCATATTTCTTCAGGAAAGACATCGGAGTGTGATGTTCGGTCTCCGCAGGATTACCCTTGGCATCCTTACGTACATAATCGAACTCTGTAGGTGGAACACCCAAATTCAGTACCAACATACGATATATAGTACCGAGCATTGTTGTTTTCTCTTTTTCCAATGCCGCCGGTTTTGCCCCTTTAGAAGCAAGGTCGCGCAATTGCAGGCCGTATTCTTTCAATTTCAAAGAAACCAGATTTGCCATACGCGAAGTATTATCACTGCTATTGGTTTCCGGCATAGCTTCCTTAGGTACCAGACCGTATTTGCTGACAATATCAGCAACCCCCGTAAATGTTCCTCCATCACTCAAAGGATGTTGAAAAAGCCATTCCACTGTTTTGTCGCTCATAGGCTTTTCACGGGTGTCGATAATACCCTGCAGGAAAAGATTGGCTTTCTCCAGTTGATCCCAGAAGAAAGGGTAAATCTCCGAAAATTCAAAAGATTGAAAATCATATTTGGCAATAGTCTTGGCACGCATCACGTTCAGTCCGGTGAAGAGCCAGCAACGTCCGGACGACTTCTGATCTGTAATTCCTTTAGAGTTTACCTTCACAGAAAAATGAGTATCCATTCCTGTCAGATTCTCCTGATTCAGTGCAAGTTTACGAATGTCATTGTTTCCGATGGCATTACGAAGAGCCTTATCGGCAGTGGTGCCTTGATAGCTCTGTTTAATCTGGTTCAGCATAGTCTCGCTGATTCCCCCTTTTCCGTCTTGTGCCTGCATGGAAAATAAAGCGGCACTGAAAACAAAAACTGATAAAATTCGTTTATTCATAAAATATATGGTTTGTATAGTAATTGGTCTATTTCTCCTGTCTTCTACAGGTCTTCCCCCCATCAAGTCCGTACTTGCTCCGTGTCTAAGAGCTTGGACTTGGTACGGCTTTGGTATGGACCAGACACGGACCGGGTACGGGGATGGTCTTATATTAGTCTAAATGTCCGATACTTCGAAAAAAGGCCATTGGCAATTCCCACTGCCAGTTCTTTGATTAGATGCAAAATTAATGGCTTTTTTGAAACTTTTAGTAAAATCTTTAGATTTATTGTCTTTTGAATTGAAAACTAATTCAAATTTATTAGTTTTCTTTGCACCCTCATTCGTATGATATGAAAAGATATATAACAGGTATTATTACATTACTACTTTCAGTAACAGCACTTTCCGCTCAGGAAGGAATGAATTTGATGATTACTGGCAACGATACGACTCCTGCATTGACTAAGCGTGAATTGCGTAAACAAAAGGTAGCAAAACGAAACTTGCATTATAATATTTTGGGTGGTCCGAGTTATACTCCCGATTTTGGTGCAGTACTTGGTGGTAGCGCTCTGATGACTTTCCGCATGAATCCCAGTGACACTACACAGTTGCGTTCTGTAGTTCCCGTAGCCATCGCTTTCTTGTTCAATGGTGGCATCAACCTTTTTTCCAAGCCTCAACTCTTTTTTAAAGGTGACCGTTTCCGCATCTTCGGAAAATTTGCTTATAAAAACACGGAAGATAATTTCTACGGTCTGGGCTACAGTACAAACAAGAATTATGTTCGTAGCGACAGCACCAGCCAATACCGCTACAGTGGTATCCAGTTCAATCCCTGGTTCCTTTTCCGCTTAGGCAACAGCAACATATTTGCTGGACCACAGATAGACATCAACTATGACGATATAACAGAACCCGCCAAACATCTGGTAGACGAGCCATCCTACAAGGCAGCCGGAGGTACAGAGAAAGGTTACAAAAATTTCAATTCCGGACTTGGTTTTCTGCTGACTTATGACAGCCGTGACATTCCCTCCAATGCCTACTCGGGCATGTACCTCGATTTCCGTGGAATGATGTATACCAAATTTCTCGGGAGCGATAAAAACTTTTATCGCTTGGAGATAGACTATCGTCAATATAAGACTGTCGGGAAACGTAAGGTCATTGCCTGGACAGCACAAACTAAAAACGTGTTTGGAGATGTACCTTTGACACAATACATGCTTACTGGAACTCCTTTTGACCTGCGTGGTTATTATATGGGACAATATCGTGACAAATCTTCCCATGTGGTTATGGCGGAGTATCGCCAGATGATAAACACTGATAAGAGTACCTGGCTGAAGCGTATGCTAAACCATGTAGGTTTCGTAGCTTGGACAGGTTGCGGATTCATGGGGCCCACTCCCGGCAAGATAGAAGGTGTACTTCCCAACTACGGTGTCGGACTACGTATTGAAGTACAGCCCCGTATGAATGTCCGTCTTGATTTGGGTAAAAATACAGTCAACAACCAAACACTGTTTTATTTCAATATGACAGAAGCGTTTTGATAAATCTTCCCCCTTTTCTTGCATCAGTAAAAGATTATCCATACTTTTGAGCATTATTACTTGTTTACCTTAAACAACTTTATAATGAGAACCCTCGAGATAGTATTCTGGATAAGCCTTTTTATCGTATTCTACACTTATATAGGATATGGAATTGTATTATATATTCTGGTTAAGATAAAGGAAACTTTCCGTAAGCCGATCCACTACCCCATACCTCCTGATGAAGAGTTGCCTGAACTCACACTCTTTATTGCAGCTTACAACGAAGAAGACGTTGTAGACGAAAAAATGCAAAACTGCCTGGACTTAGACTACCCTACAGAGAAACTACAAATATTCTGGGTAACCGATGGCAGTAACGACCACACTAATGAACGCCTTTCACGCTGGCCTCAAGCCACCGTACTCCATCAGCCCCAACGGCAGGGAAAAACCGCTGCCCTCAACCGGGGAATGAAGTTTGTAAAAACGCCACTCGTCATATTCACTGATGCCAATACCCACTTGAACCGTGAAGCTCTGCGTGAAATCGTTCATGCTTTTACCAATCCTAAAGTAGGGTGTGTTGCCGGAGAAAAACGTATTGCCGTACAAAGCAAAGATAATGCAGCATCAGGTGGAGAAGGTATCTATTGGAAATATGAGTCGACTTTGAAAGCACTCGATTCACGTCTTTACTCAGCTGTAGGAGCCGCCGGAGAATTGTTCGCTGTACGCCGCGAATTATTCGAAGACATGAGAACGGATACCCTACTCGATGATTTCATCCTCTCCCTCCGCATAGCCATGCACGGTTATACCATTGCTTACTGTGCTACAGCTTACGCCACCGAAAGTGGTTCTGCCGATATGCAGGAAGAAGAAAAACGTAAAGTACGCATCGCAGCCGGAGGACTACAGTCTATCTGGCGATTACGTCCGTTACTGAACCCGTTCCGCTATGGCTGGCTTAATTTCCAATATGTATCCCATCGTGTTCTGCGATGGTCTATCACCCCTATCCTCCTGTTCCTGTTGCTGCCCCTCAATGTTATATTACTCTTTACTGGTAACTGTCCTCTATTCTACGCTATCATTCTGGGATTACAGGTTCTATTTTACCTGATGGGTATCTGGGGATACATCCTTTCAAGAAGACATATTAAAAACAAAATTCTCTTCATACCTTATTACTTCCTTTTTATGAACGTCAATGTAATAAGGGGATTCCGCTACCTAAGTAAACGTAAAGACAATAGCAGTGGAGCTTGGGAAAAATCACGAAGGGCGGGAAAATAAGGTACCTGTCCAATTATAAATCTAAATACACAAGAAGACATGAAAAGCATCCTGAAAGACACAAACAACTCCGAAAAACTATTGAACATGGTATCAGACACACTAATACTCATGGACAAAGACGGTGTATGTGTAGATATAGCTATCCATAATGTAGATTTATGGTTCATAAAAGAAAAAAGGCTACTTGGAAAGAATTTACTATCCCTGTTACCCTCCAATACCTACCGTGAGTTTTATCCGGAATTCAAGAAAGTCTTACTCCAGAAAACAAAATCAATCCGCAATTATGAACTCACATTGCGGGGTAGAAATTATTTCTTCAAATGTATCATGCAGCCCTATGGCGACCTAATATTATGTCAATATCGTGACATTACGGAACGCAGCCAACGCAAACTGGAACTGGAAAGAAAAAATCGGGAACTGTTTGAAATACAAAAGGCCGCGCTCATTGGCAGGTGGATATATAATGCCAACGCCAAGGAATTCAGCTATTCAGGTCAGACAGGTATCATGTGTACGGAAGCAGAACAAAGTATTCTCCTATCCGACTACCTGAATTTTATTCTTCCTGAAGATAGAGACAGTTTCAGCAACTGGCTCGTCCAAAATCTCAAAGGGAATATGGAAGAAAGCATAGACTATCGTATTTCCTTAGACAAAAAAGTCTTTTATATCCGCCTGAAAGCATTCACCCGCGAACGATACAAGGACGGCAATGTTACCCTGGAAGGATATATACAAAATATCACCGACATCCAGCAGAGACGCAATGACATCAATCTGCTGACACATGCCATCAACAATTCCACAGAAGACATCTTTGCAGCCCATGAAGATGGTACGTTGATATTTGCCAACCGCCAGTTCAAGCTGCACCACAACCTGAACAATACAGATGACATCACCCAACTAAAAATTTATGAAATCGACTCATATGTCCGGAATGAAGAAGAATGGAAAAAACTGGCTGTTTCCATCAAGAATGGAGAAAAGAAACTGTGTGTCACTATGTATAACCCTCTGCCACTCTACCCCGAAATACTGGCATACGAAAGTAATGCCTATTGTATCATCAGTGATGAAGGTGAAGGAACTATCTGGGCATTCGGCCGGGATATTTCCCAACGCATCAAACACGAACAGCAAATCAAACGCTTCAGCCAGATATTAGACAAAACCATAGAGTATTTGCCCGCAGGTATCGTCGTGAAAGATATAAAAAACAATTTTAAGTACTTATACCGCAACCGTGAATCATATAACCGTGAAATCACTATGCAGGAAGCTCTGGGAAAAGACGATTTCGACTTCTATCCTCTGGAAATAGCACAAGAAAAACGTCGCCAAGACATTGAGATAGCTGCTACAGGACAAGAAATGCACTGGATTACGGAAGAACGTGATGGTAACGGACAATCTCTTTTCCTTGACAAACGGAAGATGAAAATAGAAAGTAACGACTTCTCTCCCATCTTATTGAATATAGAATGGGACATCACCGACATGGAACTGATGAAACGTGAATTAATGGTTGCCAAAGAAAAAGCGGAAACTTCCGATCAGCTCAAATCGGCTTTCCTTGCCAATATGAGCCATGAAATACGTACGCCACTCAATGCCATTATAGGTTTCTCACGCATCATCGCCGAAAGTGAAAATACAGAGGAACGCAAAGAATATTACAACATAGTGGAAGCTAACAACGAACGCCTGCTGCAACTCATCAACGAAATACTGGATTTATCAAAGATAGAAGCCGGTATTGTTGAATTCAGCATTGCTCCCGTCCGCCTATATCCGCTTTGTAAAGAGATTCATGATGCCCATGTATTCCGTTGTCCTTCCGATGTTGAGTTAATATTTGAACCTTCGGATGAAGATATTCGCATCGATTCGGACAAGAATCGTATTTTCCAGGTTATATCAAACCTGATAGGAAATGCATTCAAGTTCACAACTCATGGAAGTATCAGTTATGGATACCACCAAGAAGGGGAAAATATCATTTTCCATGTAACTGATACAGGAACAGGCATTGCTCCCGAAAAGATAGGAAAAGTTTTCGAACGGTTTGTGAAAGCAAACAATTTTGCACAAGGTACAGGATTAGGGTTAGCAATTTGCAAGACCATCATTGAACGTCTGGGCGGAACAATCTCTGTAACTTCCGAACTGGAGAAAGGTACAACTTTCACCTTTAACCTGCCTGCAAAGATTGCCAACGAGGAAGAAAAAGAAATGCCTGAAACTGTACTTGAAGAGAGTGGGTCGACAACCAATGAACAAAAAGCAACAACTGAAAAGAATCAAGCTACACCTGAAAGTTCTCGAATGAAAACGATCCTGATAGCCGAAGATACCGACAGTAATTATATCCTGATCAAAGCCATCTTAGGAAAAGAATATCACCTGGAACGTGCCAAAGATGGTATGGAAGCCGTCAATATGTTTGTGGAATTAAATCCGGATATCATCCTGATGGATATGAAAATGCCGAACCTCGGCGGACTGGATGCAACAAGAATCATCCGTGAACTATCACCCGATATCCCCATCATTGCCCTGACTGCTTTTGCCTATGATCATGACCGTAAAGCAGCACTTGAAGTGGGGTGCAACGATTTCCTGACTAAACCTTTCACACAGGAGGTGCTAAAGGAGACAATAAAAAAGTGGATAAGGGAGAATTAATGATTAACGGTCAGTGTATCACTAACCGTTAATCATTAATTTAACTATGCAAAAATATCACTCCTCTGAATATAAGCAATCACATCGCCTTTATTCACGGTATCACCTTGCTTGGCACATATCTCTACGACACGTCCGGTAAATCCGGTCGGTATTTTTTCGTATTCTCCCCACGGGGTGGAAAGATAGCAGAACACTTCATCATGCTGGTATTTACGCCCGATGAACGGAGCAACAGAAGGACCTTCAACTGATACCTCCCACAGTACCTGTCCTTTATCCGGAGCAATTATCGGGTCAGCCTTAGCACGTTTCAGTTTTTTTATTTCTTCTTCTGAATATCCATTTTTCACCATGGCAGCATCCTTAGCGCGTTGTAACTCATCCTCAAAACGCTTCTTAGCAGTACCTGACTTATAGTCACGATACTGACGGTCGTGCATGGCTAACTCAAAGAGTTCTTCATCATCGTCACCATATTCCCAGTTGTTATCATCCATTTCCTTCCGGAACTCATCCAGTGCATCCGGATAATTCAACTGCGGATCTGTATCTACAAACTCATAACCTTTAGACTTTGCGAGTTCTACAATCTCAGGATCCAGTTCACCTGGCAGGCGTCCGCTCTTACCCAAAATCATATCCCAGGTATGATTATCTATCATCGTCCAGCGCTCCTCGCCTTTCACCAGTTGCATAACGTTCATCAACGCAACATTCTTCACATACTGGCTGAAAGGTGTCACCAGTGGGGGATAACCTAATTTAGGCCATACATATTCCACTTCGTCGAAAAGCATCACCAGTAAATCATCGATACTAAGTTCAGGTTCGTTTTTCCCTCTCAGTATCATATTTATTCCTGAATGTACCCCCTTCAGATCCGCCATCATAGAACCCATCATACCACCGGGAAGTCCACATTTCAGCAACAAAGAGGACATATGTTTATTCGTAGGATCCATGAAATAACCCAGGAAATCATCTATAAATTCCTGCGTCATGGCACGCGCTTTCATATAGGCTTTCATATTGATATCCGGTACCTGGAAACCCAGATCTTTCAACATAGCCTGCACCGAAATTACATCCGGATGTACTTTACCCCAGGACATCGGTTCCATAGCTACATCAATGATATCAGCTCCATTCTCACAGACTTCAAGAATAGATGCCATCGACAGGCCCGGCCCACTATGACCATGATATTGAATGATCACTTCCGGATGCCTCTCTTTAATTGTTTTCGTCAATCGCCCCAGCATACCCGGACGACCGATACCTGCCATGTCTTTCAGACAGATTTCGGGTGCTCCGGCTTCGATCAGCTGATCAGCAACATGAGCGTAATACTCCACTGTATGTACAGGCGAATGCGTGATACACAGCGTAGCTTGCGGTATCATACCTGCTTCCAATGCATATTTTATAGATGGAATGATATTGCGCGTTTCATTCAATCCACAGAAAATACGAGTGATATCCACTCCCTGTGCATGCTTCACATGATACATCAAACGACGAACATCGGCAGGTACCGGATACATACGCAGAGCATTCAGACCACGATCCAGCATATGTGTCTGTATACCTGCTTCATTGAAAGGTTTAGTAAAAGCACGTACGGCCTTGTTGGGGTTTTCGCCATACAACAGATTCACTTGCTCAAAAGCCCCTCCGTTAGTTTCCACACGGGCAAAACACCCCATTTCGATAATCAAGGGGGCGATACGTACCAATTGGTCTACACGAGGTTGATATTTACCGGAAGATTGCCACATGTCACGGTAAACAAGACTGAATTTAATTTCTTTTTTCATCGCAGTCGGTAGTTAGCGGTTTAACATATATGGATTAGTAAGTTAACTTAATAAGTACAAATATAGGGGTTTATTCTGACATATAGTCAAAAACAAGAGCTAAATATTTATTATAAAAGTTATGTTTTATATCATATTGAAAGCAGAATTTCATTTCTTCACAATTCAAGCAGTCTTCACCAATGCGTACACATAAATATACCCAGGGCACTGCCCTGGGCTATTCGGTTAAAGCCATATAGGCTTAATTTACAGAATCACACTGTAAGAGGCTCATAGTCAAGCTCGCAGCCTAACCTGTAGTTTTTAAACAAAGTCTTTCAATTCTTGTTGTAGCCGCTGGCGGGTAAAGAATATGCGGCTTTTGACAGTTCCTAAAGGCAATCCGAGCCGATCGGCTATTTCACGATACTTGAAACCGGAAACGTGCATGGAGAAGGGGACTTTATAATCACGAGGTAATGAATTGACAATGCGGTGCATCTCTTTCAAATCATAAGTTCCTTCAGCGCTTGCAAAACCGGAGTTTTGCGGCAGGTTTAAATGATAAAGGTTATCTGTCTGATCCACGAAAGTTTGTTCGCGAACAATTCTGCGGTAATTATTAATAAAGATATTCCGCATAATGGTGTACATCCACCCTTTGAAATTTGTATCGGGCATGTACTTGTCTTCGTTATCCAACGCTTTGAGTGAGGTTTCCTGCAATAAATCATTCGCCTCCTCTTTATCGGCTGTCAACTTATATGCAAAGCGAAGCAGTTCTTCTTGCACACTAATCAAATCCTTCCTAAAACTGTAGGTATTCATACTTTGCTCTTTTAAATAGTTAATAATTATTTTAAATTCACGATTGCAAGTATAGGGAAGTTTCAAGTTTCCGAGGGGTCGAGTTTTGTTTTTATTTAGGGCAAAAACTATCAAATGGCAGTTTTCACCCCCATTTTGAGAGTTTTCTGGCGGTCTTTTTAAAAAAAGCGTATCTTTTTCCGAAGATTTCGTAAAGTGTTTGTGATTTTTTTATAGTTTTGCCTACATATAGCAAAAACACTTTATTTAAAAACACTTTATTTTATGAGACGAATTATTAATTCCATTATTCTTCTGGCTATCATGGCTATCGCTCTGCCGTCATACGGTCAAGGGCTGAAAGCATTCAAGCTGAAGAATGGCCTTTCCGTATATATATGGGAAGACAACACCAAATCGGATGTATATGGTATTGTGGCCTGCCGAACAGGCTCAGTGAACGATCCGGCAGAATATACCGGACTGGCACACTACCTGGAGCACGTAATGTTTAAGGGTACCGACAAGATCGGGGCTCTGGACTGGGCTACCGAAAAGCCGCTTTATGATAAAATCATTGCCAAGTACGATGAAATGGCGGATGAAGCCGATCCCGTAAAGAAAGAAGCCATTGCTAAAGAAATCAATGAATTGACAGTAGAAGCCGCTAAAGTAAGTGTATCTACCGAATTCATGAATCTGATAGAAAGTATGGGTGGAAAAGGATTGAATGCCGGAACAAGTTTCGATGTGACTTATTATCACAACTCATTCCCTCCTTACCAAATCAATAAATGGTTGGAAATCTACTCACAACGTATGATTAATCCAGTATTCCGTACTTTCCAGACCGAGCTGGAAAGTGTATATGAGGAATATAACATGTACCAAGACAATCCAAGCAGCGTACAGCAAGAGTTCATCTCAAGCAAGGCATACGAAGGACATCCCTACGCACGCCCTATTATCGGATTGCCGGAACACCTGAAAAACCCACGTTTGAGTAAGTTGATCGACTATTATAACGATTGGTACACTCCGGAAAACATGGTGCTCATCCTCGTTGGTAACGTAGATGCTAAACAAATCAGCGGACGTATCAACGCTACTTTCGGACGCCTGCAAGCTAAACCGACTCCCGAACGTAAAACTTATCCCGACCTTGAAATCAAAGGCCGTAAGCAATATAATGCAAAGATCGGTTATTATCCCAATGTATGCCTCGTATATAAAGGCGTACCTTCCGGACATCCCGATGAAAAGCCTTTGGATATCGCTATGTCTCTGTTGAGCAATAACAGCAACACCGGTACACTGGACAAGCTGACCATTGACGGTGAATTGACACAAGGATTTGCTTATTCAGACAGTCGTCGCGAACAAGGCCGTAATATCGTGCGTTGCATCCCTTTGTACGACGAAAACCAACGTCGCTTCGAATCAAATAAGAGTGCTGAAAAGAAAGCTCTGAAAGCTATTGAGAAAGTAGCTAACGGTGAATTTGAAGAATGGCAAATCAATTCTATTAAGAACAATATGTGTCGTGATTTCGACCGCAGAATGGAGTCTAACACTTACAAAGCACATATGTTGATGGATGCTTTCATCAGTGAAGAAGACCTGGGACAAGTTCTCAACTACAAAGATGAAGTAATGGCTATCACAACAGAAGATATCAAACGTGTTGCCAAGCAATACCTGACAAATGATTATCTTGCCATTTACATCGAAAAAGGAAAACTCGATAAGAGTACCAAAATTAAGAAACCGGGATATAAACCTATCGAACCTCCTGTAGGAAAACAATCACTGTATGCTACGCAATTCAAGAACATGCCAATCGGACAAGTAGATGAGAAGTTCATCAACTTCGCTGACGTACAAAGCAAACAATTGAACGACCGCTCTAAGATGTACTATACACAGAATCCGGAAAATAATGTATTCAGCTTAACACTGCGTTACGGTGTTGGTGAGCGCGAATTCCGCAAACTGGGTATCGCAGCAGACCTGATGAATAATGCAGGTATCATGGGTGCTTACGAGCCACAACAATTGAAAGAAGAGCTTGGTAAACTGAATGCTACTTGTGAAGTAAGTGCTAACAGCAACTATCTCTACATCACCATGGAAGGTTATGAAGAAACTTTGCCGCAAGCTTGCCAGCTCCTCGCCCGTCAGATTCTGATGCCGAAACTGGACGAAAAGCAGCTGAGCCGTATCAAAGGTTCCATGTTGGGTAGCCGTCAGCAACGCAAGGAAAACGTAAACGCTTTGTCCAGCGCACTTATGCAGTATATGATTTACCAGGATAAATCATCCTACATCGACGAACTGACAGACAAGGAAGTTTATGAATTACAGATTTCCGAGTTGACAGGTGACATCAACCGCGCAGCCAACTATGAAGCAGAAATCTTCTATTGCGGAACAATGCCTTTCGACAATGCTTATGAAGTTCTCAGCAAAAACCTGCCACTGGTTGCCAACGAAAAACCGACCACTTCACCGCAGGACAAACCTATGGCTACCGTAACGGAGAACACTGTTTACTTCCTGCCGAACTCTGATGCTGAACAGGCTCAAATCTACTTCTTCATGCCAATGGAGAAATTCGACAAGAAAGATGACGTGATTCGCGATGCATTCAATCAATACTTCTCTGGTGGTTTCAATGGATTGGTATTGGATGAAATCCGTGGAAAACGTTCTATGGCTTATTCAGCCGGAGCATATATCGGTACACCTTCATTGCCTGGCAACCCGACTTATCTGTTCGGTAACATCGGTACACAGAATGATAAAGCCAACGATGCATTGGATGTATTCATGGGGTTGATTACAGACATGCCAAAGAATGCTGACCGTATAGACAACATCAAGAGCTACATGCGCCAGGAGATGCTGACTACACATCCTTCTTTCCGTAACAAAGCCGAGTATATGAGATCATTGCAACGTGTAGGCTATAACGATGATCCTACCAAAGAGAATCTGCCTAAGGTTGATGCCCTGACTTTCGATGATATCGTAAAGTTCTACGAAGAAAATGTCAAAGGTAAACCATACTGTATCGGTATCATGGGTAACCCGAAAGATATCGACGTGAAGAAGCTGGAGAAATACGGCAAAGTAGTGAAACTGAATGAAAGAAAATTGTTCAACACGAAAGACGCAATGTTCTAACAAGAATCTCCTTTAATTAAAAAGAGGTTGTGTCAAAACTCTGGCACAACCTTTTTTATGCACAAAGCCCGGATTTTCCCAAGCCCAGGCTTTGTTATTACCCAAAGTTTATGTAACTTTAGGCATCATTTTTTTCGTTATGGCAAAGTTACATTTTCGTCCTTACATTCCCAACCAAACCGTTCTTTTTCCACAAAGAATTGATGAAAACATAGCTGCGGACGACCCTGTCCGCATAGTCAATGCAGTTGTTGATAATCTCAATCTTGATAATTTCAAGAAGCTTTATAAAGAAACGGGGCGCTCAGCTTATCATCCTAAAATGATGCTCAAGGTAATTATCTACGCTTACATGAATAATATCTATTCCTGTCGTAAAATAGAGAAGCTTCTTTTGCGTGACATTCATTATATCTGGCTTGCCGGTCATGAGCATCCGGATTTCATCACCATCAACCGTTTCCGTAACCGTGTAAAGGAGGAGATAAACAACGTTTTCACGCAGTTGGTTCTTGTCCTTGCCGATAAGGGTTTCATCAGTCTTGACGTGGAGTATATCGACGGTACCAAGATTGAGTCCAAAGCCAACAAATATACTTTTGTCTGGCGCAAGAGTGTTGAAAAGCACCGCACGAAGTTGCTGGACAAGATTCGTATCCTTCTGGAACAGGTGGACGAAGCCATTGCACAAGAGAACTCCGTAAAAGACACACCCGCCCAATTCACTCCCGCCATGCTCTCTGACATAGTGGATGAACTTAAAGAAGTCCTAGAACACCAGCCTGCGACAAAGGATAAGGAACAAAAGAAAGCCCTGCGCGAAAAGAAGAAACAGGTCAGGGAACTTGAAGGGTATCGTGACAAGCTGATGGAATACGACAATCACCTTGAAGTCCTTGGAGAACGTAATTCCTATTCCAAGACCGATCCTGATGCTACATTCATGCGTATGAAAGAAGACGCCATGAAGAACGGGCAGACCAAGCCCGGGTATAATTTACAAACAGGTACTGAAAACCAATTCATCATAGACTTCCGGCTGTTTCCCAACCCCACCGATACGCTGACCCTGATCCCTTTCTTCCACTCCTTCCAGCACCGCTATAACCGCTTACCGGGTATCGGTGTGGCAGACTCCGGTTACGGCTCGGAAGAAAATTACCGGTTCATGCAGGAAAACGGGATAGAGGCCTTTGTCAAGTACAACTACTTCCATAAAGAGCAGCGTCCCCGTTATACTCCCAACCCGTTCCATGCGGAAAGTCTCCATTACAATGCGGGGGAGGATTATTACGTTTGTCCGATGGGGCAGCGCATGAACCGTATAGGGACCAGACGTGACAAAACTGCAAGCGGATACATCACCGAAAGTGCACGTTATAAAGCACAAAATTGCGAGGGTTGTCCTTTGCGTGGCAGTTGCTTTAAAGCCCAGGGAAATCGTATTATAGAAGTCAATCACCGGTTAAACCAATACAAACGGCAGGCACGGGAAATATTGCTCTCAGAGGAAGGTATCAAGCATAGAGGCAGGAGGTGTATAGAACCGGAAGCTGTGTTTGGACAAATGAAATACAACATGGCATACCGCCGGTTCAGACATAAAGGAGAAGACAAGGTTACGATGGACTTTGCTTTCTTTGCTATAGCTTTTAATATCAAAAAAATGTGCGCTAAACTACTAAAAGCAGGAAAGGGAGGGACTGCACGCATTATATGTATTCTTATCAGAACAATTATGACGCAATATACGAGGAATATAGCCGCGTATTACCAAATTAGTGAAAAAAGAGTCGCATAGAGAAAAAAACATTTAAATATAAAAAAAGGAGATGTGCCTTAGTTTTGACACATC
This sequence comes from Bacteroides intestinalis DSM 17393, assembly GCF_000172175.1. NCBI lineage: Bacteria > Pseudomonadati > Bacteroidota > Bacteroidia > Bacteroidales > Bacteroidaceae > Bacteroides > Bacteroides intestinalis. Next base: position 609,568 of record NZ_ABJL02000008.1, read on the forward strand.
TCCTTTTCTTTTTCCATTCGCTTTTACAATTATTCAGTTTGTTCTTGGAACAAAATCTTTAATCCTTGTCTTTATCTTCTACTTCTGCCGCACTTCCCGAGAGAATAGGCAGACAGATATTATACTTCACAGCCAGAATACGTGTGACGAATACTGAAATACCGCCTGCCACCTGACATCCATATGAATGTATCCCGATAAGATCGCACATCCAGTAAACCGTACCGCCTACTACACACGCCATAGCATAAATCTCTTTTCGGAAAATCAGTGGAATTTCATTGATAAACACATCACGAATCACACCACCTGCAGCACCTGTAATACTACCCATAATGATAGCTACCCAGAACGGATATCCCAGTGCAATGCTTTTTCCCACACCGACTACTGTAAACAGTGCCAAACCAATGCTGTCGAATATAAAGAAAGTGTTATGCAAATGAATCAGATGTTTTCCAAAAAGAATCACCCACAGCAATGCCAATCCTGTACAAATCAAATAGATAGGATCTGTCATCCAGCCCGGAGTGACCCCCAACAGCACATCACGTATCGTACCGCCACCAATGGCAGTTACAAAACCTACCACGTACGCCCCGAACCAGTCGAACCGCTTTGCCGAAGCCAGCCTAATGCCACTGATGGCAAAAGCAAACGTACCTATAAAGTCGAGTATTTGAACAAATGTTGGCATAATAATCAATGATAAACGTTAAATGTTTAATGATTTATAATTGCTATTCATTAAATTTATTGGCAAAGTAACAAATAATTTCCCTAAGAAAACGTATTTTTGTCTCATCAATTTATATATAATGAAAATAACAATCGTATCGGGTGCACGCCCCAACTTCATGAAAATAGCTCCTATCACCCGGGCTATTAAAGCCGCACAGGAAGCTGGAAAGAAAATTTCATACCGTCTTATTTATACTGGACGGCAAGACGATACCAGTCTGGATGCCTCTCTGTTCTCTGATCTGGACATGAAGAAACCCGATGGTTATCTTGGAGTCAGCGGACATGACCAATCGGAAGTGACAGCTGCCATCATGCTTGCCTTCGAAAAGGAATTGAACACACATCCCGCCCAGGTAGTTCTTGTTGTAGATGACCTTACGGCCACCATGAGTTGTTCTATCGTTGCCAAGAAGCGCGGGCTGAAAGTCGCACACCTCATTGCCGGTACCCGTTCGTTCGATATGAATATGCCTCGCGAAGTGAACCGTACCATTGTAGACGCCATTTCCGACTATCTGTTTACCGCAGGTATGGTGGCTAACCGCAACCTGAATCAGGAAGGCATGATTCCCGAATACATCCACTATGTAGGTAATATTCTAATAGATACCGTCCGCTATAACCGTCACCGCCTGTTGCAACCCGTATGGTTCTCTACCATGGGCTTGAAAGGACACGGCTATCTATTACTCACTCTCAATCGTCACGAGTTGCTGAACAAAAAGAATGTGCTTAAATCTCTGATACAAACATTAGTGGATAAATCCGGAGGTATGCCCATCATTGCTCCGCTGCACCCATACGTGCAGAAAGCCATCAAAGTGCTGGAAATACCTGCACCCAACCTACACATTCTACCGCCTCAAAGTTACCTGCACTTCGGATATCTTATCAACCATGCCAAAGGTATCATCACAGATTCCGGCAACATTGCAGAAGAAGCTACTTTCCTTGATGTTCCCTGCATCACGCTCAACTCTTATGCCGAACATCCCGAAACTTGGCGTGTAGGTACTAATGAATTAGTGAACGAAGACCCCGTTGCATTTGCCGCCGTACTTGAAACGTTGATGCATGGCGAATGGAAACATACTACGTTACCTGACCGTTGGGACGGACGTACAGCGGAACGTATTGTGCAAACGTTGATTAATGGAGAATTAAAGTAACCTGATTGTTATATCCCATTTTCGTTAAAGCCTGTTGTCGCCATTGGAGCGCTTCAGGCATCAAAGGAGTATGATACAATTTACGGAGAGCTATAACTTGTGCTTCTTGTCCATCAGCAATTGTACACACTTCCTCAAAGCCTGGATCCGGAATCATCATCGAATTCACTAGACAATGTCCATGCCCTTTCATCAAAGAATATATCAACTTCAGTTTGATTCCTGTATTCTGGAAAGTCAGCAGTAAATGAATATGTGCAAAGACTATCAGAGAGTTCATTTCTTCCTGCAAAGGATTTGCGACAAGAGATACATTCGGAATTCTGGAAATTTTCTCCCGTAAATGCTTATCAGGATTTTTACCGGCAATAACCACCCGCATATTTATATCCAACTTAGGCAGCAAGTTGTCCAGAATATAATTAATCACTCGAACATTCTCAAGAACAGACAGATTTCCATGATATAGTATATACTTCTCATTCTCCGGACTTACATCCGTCACAGTTTCTACACTAATGTTATCAAAGAAACAAGGCAGACAATAAGTCGACACAAAAGGATATTTCTGAGTGAAATAAAGAGCATCCGTATTGGTAATAGCCAATATTTTATCAGCATACAGCAATACCCGTTCATAATGTTTCAATTTCCAAGCTTCCAAATAATAATAACATTTCTCGTACCAAGAAACACACGACTTCCCCAAAAAGTAATAATAATCATGCTCTACATTATGCATCCTCACCCATTTCTGTCTGTCTCTCAATAAAGGATTTGAGAGGAAATAACAGGTGTGCAGTCCTTCAAACAGAATTGGGGAATCATCCTCACACAAACGTTCCAGTAATAACTTACTTCTCCTACTGTAAACAATATAAGGACGAAAAGAAAACATAGAGCACCAACCTGTAAAGCGTTCATAATAATAGACGGCATCAACCACCTTAAGCAAATCAGGTTGCTCAGCCACCTCATACCTATATGTATGCAAAACAACCGAGCAGCCAGCTTCTTTCAGAGCCTTCAGTTTATAATACACATCTATCAACCCTCCATAATCAGGAGGGAACGGCACTTGAAAACTAACAACATGAAGTTTCATATATTACTCTTATAGTTAAGCTGTGACAAGATTTATTCATCCCTGCAAAGGTAACATAAAATCTAAAAAACAGCATCTTTTCCTTTACCTTGATATAAAAGAAGAGCGCATATAAACATTCCTCTTATTTCTTTAGATTATATTTACTTCTTATTTAATGGTAATTTGCTACCTTTGCAGCCTCATACTGACTTAAATATGAAACAACAATATACAACTATCATCCTTTTTCTGCTGTCACTATTTGTTGCACATAGTGCATCCGCACAGATAAAAGGTGTCGTTACCGACTCCCTAACCAACGAACCATTAATGTACATCACCGTTCAATACGAGGGGAAAGGTGTAGGTGCTATCACCAATGCCGAAGGAGAATATACAGTAGAAACCCGCAAAGGTTGGAATGAGCTTACATTCTCCGCCATCGGATATGTGACCAAGAAAGTCACACTAACTCCTAACACCAAAGTGCTGAACGTGAAGATGGCACCTGCCGACGTCATGCTCTCTGAAGTAGTGGTAAAACCTCAAAAAGAGAAATATTCCCGGAAAAACAACCCTGCCGTGGATTTCATGAGAAAAGTCATCGAAAATAAAAAAGGGCTGAAACTGGAAGCCAATGACTTCTATCAGTACCAGAAATATGAAAAGATGAAGATGTCCATGAACGACGTCACTCCAGAGAAGATGGAGAAAGGTATCTATAAAAAATTCTCATTCTTCAAGGACCAGGTAGAAATATCGCCCAAGACCAACAAGATGATTCTCCCTATTTCCATCAAAGAGACGTCTTCAAAAACCATCTATCGTAAAAGTCCCAAAAGCGAAAAGACTATTATCGAAGGTATGAATTCCAGCGGTATTGAAGAGTTCTTCAACACTGGAGATATGCTGGGAACCATTCTGACCGATGTATTCTCTGACGTCAATATCTATGATGACGACATCCGCCTGTTGCAACGCCGTTTCGTCAGCCCTATCGGACGAGGCGCTATCAGTTTTTATAAGTTCTATCTTATGGATACTATTATGGTGGACCGCCAGGAGTGTGTACACCTTACTTTCGTTCCACAGAACTCGCAGGACTTTGGTTTTACAGGACATCTCTATGTCGTGAAAGACTCCACCTATGCAGTGAAGAAATGTACCATGAACCTCCCTAAAAAGACTGGAGTCAACTTCGTGGACAATCTTGATATTGTGCAGCAGTTTGAACAGATGCCGGATGGCAACTGGGTACTGACAGATGACGACATGACTGTAGAATTACAATTCGTGAAAGGTTTGCAAGGACTTGAAGTACAACGTACTACCAAGTACAGTAACTACAAATTTGAAGATATAGAGCCCCGTCTTTTCCGCCTGAAAGGTAATGTCATCAAGGAAGCCAACATGCTTAACAAGAGCGATGAATACTGGGCTTCAGTACGCCAGGTTCCCCTCACCAAAAAGGAGAGTAACATGGACGTATTCATGAATCGCATTGAACAGATTCCAGGCTTCAAGTATGTTATCTTCGGTGCAAAAGCCCTGATAGAGAACTTTGTAGAAACAGGAAGCAAAAAGCACCCCAGCAAGTTCGACTTCGGTCCTATCAATACCAGTATCACAAGTAATTATGTAAACGGTACACGTTTCCGCCTCAGTGGTATGACTACCGGTAACTTCGACCCACACTGGAGTTTCAGCGGATATGGTGCTTATGGTACAAAAGATAAGAAATGGTTCTATAAAGGTCAGGCAGCCTACTCATTTAATAAGCGTGAGTATGTGTTATGGGAATTCCCAAAACATTATATCGCTTTCGATTACAGCTACGATGTCATGTCTCCGATGGACAAATACCTCTCAACAGATAAGGACAATATGTTTGTAGGCTGGAAGTGGACAAAGGTAGACCAAATGTCATATATGCGTGATGCTACCCTGACGTATGAGTTGGAAACGAATGCCGGTTTCTCCATCAAAGCTATGGCACGCCACCGCAATGACGAACCTGCCGGCGGTGTATTGCAATATTGGAAGAACGACGGCAACATAGCTGGTTCATGGGATGACACAAATACATTCGTCAAAGATATCACTACAACCGAGCTTGGCGTTACCCTACGTTATGCTCCGGGGGAAACATTTGTCAATACGAAGCAACGTCGTGTTCCGGTGTCTCTGGATGCCCCGATCTTCTCTCTTTCCCATACCATTGGTCTGAAAGGTGTGCTGGGTGGCGAATATAACTTCAATCTTACTGAAGCCAGTATCCGCAAACGTTTCTGGTTTGGCTCCTGGGGTAAACTAGACATCACCGCCCGTGCCGGTGCCCAATGGAATACAGTACCGTTCCCTTTACTGAACCTGCCCATGGCAAACCTTTCATATATCACCCAGCACAATGAGTCTTTCAGCATTATCAACAATATGGAATTCCTGAATGACCGTTATGCCTCTCTTGCCATCACTTATGATATGAACGGGAAGCTATTCAATCGTATTCCCCTCATTAAAAAGCTGAAATGGCGCGAAACTTTCCGTATCCGTGGCATGTACGGAACACTTACGGATAAGAATAACCCATATAAGAGCCACAATGACGAATTGTTCCTCTTCCCTATGCGCGACGGTATGCCTACCAGCCATGTAATGGGTAGTACTCCTTATCTGGAAGCCAGCGTAGGTATCTACAACATTTTCAAACTGTTGCATATCGAATATGTACGCCGCCTCACTTACACGGATATTCCAGGTGTAAAGAAAGGAGGCATACGCTTTATGATATTAATGATATTCTAAATAATGATGAATTATAAATTCATGAATTAGACTACGCTATAGTTACCGCATGGTCATTCATAATTTATAATTCTTAATTCATAATTAAATCACATGACTCCCTTAGCAGAAAGGCTTCGTCCTAAAACTTTAGATGAGTACATCGGTCAGAAACATTTAGTAGGACCAGGTGCAATACTACGTAAGATGATTGATGCGGGACGTATCTCTTCATTTATTTTGTGGGGACCTCCGGGTGTAGGAAAAACCACACTGGCACAGATCATTGCCAATAAACTGGAAACTCCATTCTATACATTGAGTGCCGTTACCAGTGGTGTGAAAGATGTACGCGAAGTGATAGAACGCGCCAAGAGCAACCGCTTCTTCTCACAAGGCAGCCCCATACTGTTTATTGATGAAATCCACCGTTTCAGTAAATCGCAACAAGATTCTTTGCTTGGTGCAGTGGAACAAGGTACAGTGACATTGATAGGTGCCACTACAGAAAATCCCTCTTTTGAGGTAATCCGCCCACTGCTGTCACGATGCCAACTCTATGTACTGAAGTCTTTGGAGAAAGAAGACCTCATGGAATTACTGCAACGTGCCGTCACCACCGACCATATTCTGAAAGAGCGTAAAATCGAACTGAAAGAAACGACTGCCATGCTCCGCTATAGTGGTGGAGATGCGCGTAAACTGCTTAATATTCTGGACCTTGTAGTTTCTTCCGAAGCCAATGATCCGGTGGTCATTACTGATGAGATAGTTACCGAACGTCTGCAACAAAATCCTCTGGCTTACGATAAGGATGGAGAAATGCATTATGATATCATATCTGCTTTCATTAAGTCTATTCGTGGTAGTGATCCCGATGGTGCCGTATATTGGCTCGCCCGTATGGTAGAAGCTGGGGAAGATCCTGCCTTTATTGCCCGCCGACTCGTTATTTCCGCATCGGAAGACATCGGACTGGCAAATCCAAATGCTATGCTGATTGCCAATGCCTGTTTTGATGCTGTAATGAAAGTGGGCTGGCCCGAAGGACGTATTCCACTAGCAGAGGCTACTATTTATCTTGCTACAAGCCCGAAGAGTAATTCCGCCTACATAGCCATCAACAATGCTTTGGAACTTGTACGGGAAACGGGCAATCTACCCGTTCCGTTGCATCTGCGTAATGCACCTACCAAATTAATGAAACAATTAGGTTACGGAGACAATTATAAGTATTCTCATGACTATCCAGGTCATTTCGTGAAACAGCAATTCATGCCCGATGAACTGAAAAAACGTCGCCTTTGGGAAGCACAAGACAATGCTGCCGAGCAGAAACATGCAGAACGCATGAAAGCATTATGGGGCGAGGATAAATTTAAGAAATAATCCTTACTTAATATATCCCATACTACTTCTTCCAACAAACACACCGACCACAACAAAATATACCATTATAAGCATAATCCTAAATCTTTTCCCTAAATTTGCGTACTCACTTTAAACATAAACAGAATGAGAACTGTAGTATTAGACGGTTACACCGCAAATCCCGGTGATCTTTGCTGGGACAAATTGAAAGAGTTTGGCGAATGCGTAATTTATGACCGTACCGCCCCCGCTGAAGTACTGGAACGTGCTGCCGGTGCAGAAGCCCTCCTCACCAATAAAGTAGTGATCAACAGCGAAATGATGGCTGCCCTGCCCGATCTGAAATATATCGGCGTGCTGGCTACAGGCTACAACGTAGTAGACATAGCTGCCGCACGTGAACGAGGTATCATTGTCACCAACATTCCTGCATATAGCACTCCCTCCGTAGGACAAATGGTATTTGCCCACATACTGAATATCACTCAGCAAGTACGCCATTACTCTGAAGAGGTCAGCAGAGGAGACTGGAGCAAGAACCCTGACTTTTGCTTCTACAATACCCCACTTATTGAATTGCTCGGCAAGAAGATAGGAATCATCGGTCTGGGACAGACTGGATATAACACTGCCCGTATAGCCATTGGCTTCGGAATGAAGGTATGGGCCTATACTTCTAAATCGCGTCTGCAACTCCCACCCGAAATCAGAAAAGCAGATCTCGACCAATTATTCCACGAATGTGACATCGTCAGCCTGCACTGTCCGCTGAACGACAGTACTCGCGAAATGGTCAATGCCAGCCGTCTCTCTTTAATGAAACCTACCTCCATCATTATCAATACCGGGCGTGGGCCACTCATTAATGAACAAGATCTCGCCAATGCCTTGAACACCGGACAAATATATGCCGCCGGACTGGATGTTCTTTCCGAAGAACCACCTCGTTCAGACAATCCGTTATTGACTGCACGAAATTGTTTCATCACCCCACACATTGCCTGGGCCAACTTTGAAGCACGCCAGAGACTGATACATATAGCAGTTAGTAACCTGAAAGCATACGCGGAAGGGAAACCGATAAATATTATAAAATAACATTCCTTTTAATAAACATGGGAAAATCAGAAATTCACAGTCTCTTCCGTAGTATTCCGGTGATCCTGACAATCATTCTGGCTACTGTTACTATTATCTCCGCCTTTTCCGGGAACTTTGATCCTGCTAATTCCAAATATATGCCTGTGTTGGGATTAGCTCTTCCAGTATTGCTGATATGCAATCTACTGGTTGCTATCTGTTGGGCATTTGCCCGCAGTCGCTGGATCCTCATCCCTTTTGCGGCATTGGCTTTCAACTACGGTTATATACTTTCCGTTTTTCAATTCAATTTCACAAAAAAAATCCCTGAAGGACATTACAGTAGTAACTATGCCGATGGATATTTGAAAGTAGCCACTTATAATGTCGGCAATTTTGGAACTGAGATTACTGGCTACTCCTGCAAAGAGATTGCCCGCTACATGAAACAGCAAGAAGTAGATGTACTCTGCTTCCAGGAATTCGGCGACAATCAGCACTTTCCGATGGACAGCATCCGCAATGTATTTTCCCACTGGCGATATGCCCTGATACCCACTGAAGACTCCATCAGCGGAGTGCTCCCTATCGCCATATTCAGCCGTTACCCACTCATCAATCCCCGGTTTATTTCTTATCCGCAAAGTGCCAACTGCAGCATGCAGTGCGACATCATATTAGGAAGAGACACTGTCCGTCTGCTCAACAACCACTTGCAGACTACCAGTGTCAATCAAAACCGTCGGAAATGGGAACGCGGTCTTAACAATACAAATGACACCCGTCGTGAAGTGGAAGTTGTACAAGGTGCTATCAACACTTTACACGACAACTTTGTGAAGCGTGCCGAACAGACTGACAGTATCCGCCAGTTGGCCCTTGCCAGTCCTTACTCCGTAGTGGTGTGCGGTGACTTCAACTCTTTGCCGTCTTCCTACACCTATGCGGAATTAAGTGATATACTTAAAGACGGGTTCCGCACCAGTGGACGGGGTTACATGTATACCTTCCGCTACTTCAAACGTTTGTTGCGTATCGACTATATTTTCCATTCACCCGCCATTCAGGGATACCGTTACTACTCGCCTGATCTGGACTTATGCAGTGACCACAACCCGGTACTGATGGAAATGAAAATAAAGAAATAAATCTAAATCATTCATCTAAAACATTTGCTTATGAAAAGACAACTACTCCTATTTATTCATTTATTACCTGCATTGCTGTTTGCACAGCAAGAAGTTATCTTCCCTGATGATTTTAAAACGAACGCTTTAGATGGGAAAGAAGTGGCTATTACTAATACACTGACGCTGACAAACAATTACAGCTATGCCTACGGTTCAATCACTCTTTCTGAGGGTCCGCTATGGACTCCCACAGAAAAGAATCTACCCGGTGTAGAGATGTTCAATCAAAAGAATAAAGAGAATCAAGATAATCAGATCACTGTAAAGCAAGGAGTTTACTCATTCACTGATGCAAATGGTACCTGTCGCATCGGACAGACCGTAGCAAAACTGACTGGAACCGCCAGTTACAGTAATGGAAAATACACCATTACGCTAACAAAAAAACCGGAGTTTCAAGGTAATGAACGTCCCACAATCTGTAACATTGAAGAAGATTATAATCTGAAAGTTGTTAGTTTTAATGTCGAGAACTACAAAGGAGTTAATGACGTACAACGAACCAAGATAGTAGCTGCACTGAAAGCTATGGATGCCGATATCTATGCCCTACTTGAAGTTTTCGGAAACTCTTCTCTGAACGATCTCTGCACTGCATTGAACACCGCCTGTCAAACAAACCAATATAAATACATTGAGAATTCAACAGCTAATCAAGGCATGGCCTGCTTCATTTATAACAGTAATACAGTAATTCCTTTCAAAGAACTTCAAAAAAACAGATTGGCAGACAACGGATATCTACCAGACCGAAAGATAGCACAGGCTTTTGATCTCAAGGCTAATAATGAGCGTTTCATCGTTTGCTTAAATCACTGGAAAGCAAAAGATAATAGCTATAATAAACCAGATGAATATGCCGATACAGGCGATGGTCAAGGTAGCCACGTTCTGCGCCGTGTACACGAAGCTGAAGCTACTCTTGAATTTATCAAAACTGTTACTGCCTATTTTGAAGACGAAGATGTCCTCGTAGTTGGCGACTTAAACTCATACTCCAAAGAAGACCCCATCCGGGTATTAGAAGAAGGCAAGTTAATAAACGAACTTCAAAAATATGCGCCTAATGAATACAGCTATGCCTTTTTTAGCAACAATAGCTACGCAACTGGTTATTTAGACCATAGTTTTGCTACTGCTACATTGGATGCTCAAATATGTTATGCTCATCCTTTTCATATCAATGCCGATGAGCCTGGCGTACTTAAAATTATTGGAGGTAAACCGCAGAAAGATAATATGTACCGCTGCTCCGACCATAATCCCATCGTTACCTTCATAAAGCTGGGCACTACTACAGGTATTGAATCCCCTACCCTTTCGCACCCTGATATTGAGTTGATTGGTGATCCACGCAGTGGTTACCTTACTTTGGTGAGTAATACCGACTTTGTACTCATCCGTGCCGAAATTGTCAATATTGGCGGACAAATCATTGCTGCATATGATACCAACAACGCCGGAAATACGGAAAAGCACTTCACACTGCCTGTCAAAAACCTTGCGAGTGGCTTCTATCTAGTACGTGCCTACGATGCACAAAACAGATGCACGACATATAAGGTAGTACTTCCCTAAAACTTGACTAAGTGCCCGCAGCACAAACTTAGAAAGCGGCCATATCTTTTATGCCATACTTTATCCTTCCATATGCCACAATTGTACTCGCATCTATGCCATTTATAGTAACGAGATGTGGCATATGGAAGGATAAAGCACAACATAAAAGATACCTATAACAACAACGATATCCACCGCAAATATGAGTATAAAAAATGGATTACCCTAAAACTCGGATGTAGGATGTCGATATTTGAATCCAGAGATCAAGTCGATAAAGCGAAGAAAAGAATACCCATACCTTAAAGTGAAGGGGAAAAGTAATAGAGGTAAGAGAAAAATATGAGGTTGTGTCAAAACTCTGGCACAACCTTTTTTATGCACAAAGCCCAGACTTTCGCAAGCCCGGGCTTTGCTATTACCCAAAGTTTTTGTATCTTTAGGCATAAAGTATTTCGTTATGGCAAAGTTACATTTTCGTCCTTACATTCCCAATCAAACCGTTCTTTTTCCTCAAAGAATTGATGAAAACATTGCGTCGAACGACCCGGTTCGCATAGTTAACACAGTTGTTGATACTCTCCATCTTGAAGGTTTCAATAAACTTTATAAAGAAACCGGCCGCTGTCCTTATCATCCTAAAATGATGCTTAAGGTAATTATCTACGCCTACATGAATAATATCTATTCGTGCCGTAAAATAGAGAAGCTTCTCTTGCGTGACATTCATTATATCTGGCTTGCCGGTAATGAGCATCCGGATTTTATCACCATCAATCGTTTTCGTAACCGTGTAAAGGAGGAGATAAATAATGTATTCACCCAGTTAGTTCTTGTCCTTGCCGACAAAGGTTTCATCAGTCTTGAGGTGGAGTATATCGACGGCACTAAGATTGAATCCAAAGCCAACAAATATACTTTTGTCTGGCGCAAGAGTGTTGAAAAGCACCGCACGAAGTTGCTGGACAAGATTCGTATCCTTCTGGAACAGGTGGACGAAGCCATTGCACAAGAGAACTCCGTAAAAGACACACCCGCCCAATTCACTCCCGCCATGCTCTCTGACATAGTGGATGAACTTAAAGAAGTCCTAGAACACCAGCCTGCGACAAAGGATAAGGAACAAAAGAAAGCCCTGCGCGAAAAGAAGAAACAGCTCAAGGAACTTGAAGGGTATCGTGACAAGCTGATGGAATACGACAATCATCTTGACACTCTTGGAGAACGTAATTCCTATTCCAAGACTGATCCTGATGCCACATTCATGCGTATGAAAGAAGACGCCATGAAGAACGGGCAGACCAAGCCCGGATATAATTTGCAAATAGGTACTGAAAACCAATTTCTCATAGACTTCCGACTGTTTCCCAACCCTACCGATACACTGACGCTCATTCCTTTCTTCCACTCCTTCCAACATCGCTATAACCGCTTACCCGCTGTCGGGGTGGCAGACTCCGGTTACGGCTCAGAAGAAAATTACCGGTTCATGCAGGAGAACGGGATAGAAGCCTTTGTCAAGTATAACTTCTTCCATAAAGAACAGCGTCCCCGTTATACTCCCAATCCGTTCCATGCGGAAAGTCTCCATTACAATACAGAAGAGGATTATTACGTTTGCCCTATGGGGCAGCGCATGAACCGTATAGGGACCAGACGTGACAAAACTGCAAGCGGATACATCACCGAAAGTGCACGTTATAAAGCACAAAATTGCGAGGGTTGTCCTTTGCGTGGCAGTTGCTTTAAAGCCCAGGGAAATCGTATTATAGAAGTCAATCACCGGTTAAACCAATACAAACGGCAGGCACGGGAAAAATTGCTCTCAGAGGAAGGTATCAAGCATAGAGGCAGGAGGTGTATAGAACCGGAAGCTGTGTTTGGACAAATGAAATACAACATGGCATACCGCCGGTTCAGACATAAAGGAGAAGACAAGGTTACGATGGACTTTGCTTTCTTTGCTATAGCTTTTAATATCAAAAAAATGTGCGCTAAACTACTAAAAGCAGGAAAGGGAGGGACTGCACGCATTATATGTATTCTTATCAGAACAATTATGACGCAATATACGAGGAATATAGCCGCGTATTACCAAATTAGTGAAAAAAGAGTCGCATAGAGAAAAAAAACATTTAAATATAAAAAAAGGAGATGTGCCTTAGTTTTGACACATCTCCATATTTTATTAAATCTGTTAGCACATCATCCAAATTATCGAGCTACTGGACCTGCTGTTTTTTCATATTTTCCAGTCTCTTCATTATACATGAATGACATAGCATAATTGCCATCACCACGGCCAGAATATATCTTATAGACTACTATATAGCTTAAACCCGGATCCGGTTCAGTAATCCATGATGGCAAAAGAATATCGGAGTGGCAACGACATTCTCTACGAGTGTTAGGAGGGCATTGAAAATGGATTATCCGGAAACAAGGGTGGTAAGACACCGAGATTTGAGTCCGAATGTGAATGGAAATGGAGAAGTGAAGCCGATGGAGTGGACGAAAGCGTGTCCGTACTTTGAGGTGAAGGGGAAAAGGTGGGAAAAGCATAGAAAAGAAATCATCTCACAAAAGTGAGATGATTTCTTTCAGTATTAATTAAAATCCCCAATAAAACGCATTTTTTTATTATAATTATGTCCTGATATCGGTTCAAAGTTACCTCTAAGAAAAAGTCCATTATAACGACCTCCCCAACCCCAATTTATAAAATAATAAGCCTTAGTAATATATGGATAAGTAGTCATTCGATCAGCTTCATAATCCATAGTGCACCTAAACACTTGCGTAATTTCAATTCCATGAATATAAAAGGCATGTGCATTATCAGCATCACGCAATCCACTAGCATATACAGGAGACCCTTTTATTAACTGCCTCCAGATATTCATAACATCGTCTCCATTATCACAGTCAATAAACTTAGCATTTTTATATCCATATTGTTTAAAAGCTGCTAAGGCGTCACTATCATATGCGCCTGACCCAGAACAATCATATTGCATTTTTACTTTTGTACCTATATCTTTCATGAGAACTTGCGTTGCATAAGCTCCCTGAGTGTTAGGCATCGCCGCCCAATTAAACGAAGTTGGCAATTGATAATTACGCATAATTTGAGCCATAGCTACCGCTACACAACCCACAGGTGGTCTTCCATTGGAATAAGTACTACACCCCATATTATCTAACAGATCATTATACCCCACACCTTGATCCCAATTAGTATGAATAATTGCCGGTACAAAATAGAAATATGGTTCTAAGTCATCCCCATCATATGCGCAAAACCTTACATCAGATTGTCCTTTATTACACGCACCCCATTCACCAAGAGGTAATTCTCCCAAAGCCCTAGTTCTTGTTTTCGAATCAATAGCAAGACCGTTCTCTAAAAAGTTTGTGACATTATATTTCCTAATCGAATCTACTAAAAAAGCATATCCGTCCATCCAACTTGCCACACCTTCTGGCATTTCTACATTATCATCTATAGGAAATGAACTATCCTCAGAATATGCCAATATTTCATTGACTCGCTTATCTGCCGAAATAACAAGAAATCCTCCCCCTTCATAATTTACTACATACATTTCTGGCAAACCTGATTTTTTTTTCAAAGAATATATACTTGCTATATTTTTTTTTCCAATCTTACTCCTTGTCTTTAAATTAGTAAATTCATAAGTAGTAGCTATGCTTTTAGCATTTTTCAGAGAAACAAAGTTACTATCAACTCTGCTCGTAGCATCATCTCTTTGAACATCATAATCATTGTTACATGACGATAACAAGAAAATGATAAATAATCCCATAAAAGGAAACAATGTCTTTTTTTTCATACTGCACGTATTTAAAGTTCATGCTTGCAATTTAATAAATAAAAATAAATTAAACAAATATTCACTACAATACTATTAAAAAAGAAGTGGACATAGCAATATAGTACATAAGTATTCCCCATTTTCAAAACAAAAGTAAAGCAAACAATAAAACTCAGTATACTTTCATTATTATATCCACCTGAATTGAAATGTTCAAAGTCCCCATTTTGAAGAGAAAGCCCCCAAGTGCACATATAAAACTATAATACGAAAAAGCATACCCATAACTACGAAAGTAATTAAACAAAATATACTACCAAAGATACGTGTACGAAGTGGCAACGGTATTCTCTGCAGGTACTAGTGAGAGTATTAAAGATAGATTATTCAAAAGCACAGATCATAGGACACATGGATTTGAGTCCGGATGTGAACAGAAATGGGGAGGTGGAGTCAATGGAGGACGAAGGAGTGTCCGCGCTTTGAGGTAAAGGAGGAAAGGTGGGATAAAATAAACCCCGGAAGCTAAAAAACTTTCGGGGTTCATTTTATAAAAACAAATGATTCTTATTCTTCTTGAAGAGAGAAGTTCTTAACTTCAAACGTAGAAGCACAAGTTGCATCACTCGTATACTTAATAGCTATGCGAATAACCTTATCATTATACTTGCTGAAATCAGCTTCCATTGGAATGAAGGTAAAGCTATTGGGCCATGTTGCAAATTCCAATTTTTCCCAAGTAGCAGTAGTCACATCATTAGTATAATCTGTGGAAACGCAAACACTAATATAGTCTTCCGCTTTTGCTCCATACAGATAATTTAGACCAGCTTCAAATCTTAATACAGGAGTCAAAGCACCCTTCAAATTGATTTCCGGAATAAGCAACCAACTTTCAGTAGTCTTATTACCACCCAAATATCCAGTAGCTTTCCAACCATATTTGGCATCGAGAATCCAAACATAGTCTTTTCCGCCCAACTCAACATCTTGAATTGTACATCCACCTTCATCACCAATAAAGGTATTTGCATAGTATACTCTCGCTTCGTTCCATACACCATTCGCTTTGATAAATAACATCGTGGTAGGCATAACCTTAGCAGTTTCCATCCAAGTAGCACCGTCATAAACGAACTCGGTTGCGGAGATTGCCTGGCTACTGCTGCTATAATAAACCACAGCTACAGTCAAGTCTGCCTGAGCATACGGATAAGCATTCTTCAGATAAATCGGCAAAGTTTCTCCCGGTTTGCTGACATAGGTAGCTCCCATCTTTGCATAATCAGCAGGTTGCAATACAGCAACAGTGACATCCGGAGTGGTGTATTCTTTCCAAGTGCTGGTTGCTGCGTCATACCGGTATACAGCAGAAGTGTTGTATTTGGCAGCAGCACGCGTAGAGGCGAACATCATAGCAGAAGCCGTTTCCACCTCATTTTCAGGCACTTCCTTATACAGATAAACATCTGCATAATAACCATTCTTAGGCTCTGTAACACTTATATTTTTAATCTCTATAGTAGGGGCACACGCCGAAGTACTCTTATATGCAAATGCAAGGCGTACTTTCTTTCCAACGTAGTCTTTCAAATCAATTGCACCGGAATTAACAAAAGTCCAGTTCTTACCTTCCGACCATGTAGCGTTCAGAGTAGCCCAAGTGGCAGTCGTAACGTTATCTACATAATCAGCAGAAATCTTAGCTTCAATAAAATCAGCCCGATTATTGCCATTCAGGAAATTAATGGCAGCATCGAATGAAAGTGACGGAGTAGTAGCACCGGACAAATCAATTTCGGTAGAAACCAACCAACTTTCAGTAGGATTATTCACCCCACCGGCAAAAGCCGAAGCTTTCCAATAATTATTCTGTGAATCGTATTTCCATGCATAAGTGACGCCTTCCAACTTGATATTTTGGAAGGTGAAATCCCCATCACTTCCCTTCATCGACGCATTCAGATAGATGCCGAATGTAGAAGGCGGATAACAACCATAAGAATAAGAACCGTTATATTCATTCAATTTCACGGTCTTCTTCTTTTCAACATTCACGATAGAAGTTGTACCATCTGCATTTTGAGAGAACTTCCAGTCACCACCAACTGCCGGAAGAGTACCCAGATTAAAGCTATTATATGTTCCTGACAGATAAATAAACTTTTCATCCGGACGTTGCAGAGAATATCCAGTTGCGGTAGGAGTAACAGTCAATACATAATTTGAAACATCGCTACTGATCAAGCCATCAGTAACAGTTACAGCAGTACCAGCCATATAGCCATAGGATTTTGTTTCATCCTGAAGTCTTCCAAAAGGAATAAGTTTTCCTTCTTTATCAGGAGCCACAAACACATAATTACCTCCCTCAGCCGCCATTCCTGATACTTTCTGATAAACATTCGGAATTACACCGCCGCCGCCAATACTCGGCTCTGTCTCAGAATAGGCATAGTTGACCATACGCATAGCGCCATCGGCAGGATTCTCTACAGCCTGTTTTAGGAGGGCAGGAATTTTACTAACTGTAGACGGAGACAGGAATGAAGCAGAAACAGTCTCACCCCATACCGTTTTATAGTCACCGGAAGTAAGTTCATAAGTAGAAATACCATTGAAATCAGTCAGATATTCTGGCAATTTTTCAGCGTTATTGAAAGTCACCGTCACTTTCGACTCATCACTCAAATAGGGATAAAGACTTTCAAGATAAGCAGGCAAATACCATGACGCTGGTGCGGTTTCCGTAAAATATTTGTTTGAGCCCATAGCTTCCAAGGCTGCTGGGAAGTTTATTCCTTCAGGATCTTCCTTAGACGCTGCAAGTTTAATATTACTCTCAAGTCCGGCCACTTTCTTATAGTCACCGTCTGCCAGGCTCAACTCAACATTCTGCACATCCTTAGGAATGGCAAGTTCGTCATAGCCAGGAAAGTTATCTTTGTTGTAGTCGCAACTTGCCAAAAACAGCAAAGATGCACACATGCTAAATACTATATTTTTTTTCATAATCTGTCTTGGTTTAGAAATTGAACTTCAATCTTACAGAATAGGTACGACCGAAACCATAAAGTACACGCGTAGCACTCTCCCAATCGTGGGTACTACCATCACGAGCATCTGCAATGTATTCCTGATCGAGGACATTGTTTACATTTCCACTCAGAGTAGCACGTATTTTTCCAAAATCAAATGTATAGCCTGCACTTAAATCGAATGTGCTATAGGATGGAATCTTCCAAGGACTACCAATTACATAAGGCTCATTTTGCGTTGCAACGTTGGCATTGATATCATAATCGGCAAAGTTACGTGAGAAGAAGTTCCAGTCTACTCCCAAACGCAGACCTTTCATCGGACGTACACCTAAGCCTAAAGCAGCTGTAGTCTGTGCCGAACCACCCACAGAAACATTATCCATATCAATCTTATATTGATACTGTTCTGCATTTGCCATATCAGTCACTACATCACCACGAGTATTTTGCAACATTTGACCTTGTGAGTCAAACAGGTATCCGGAAGCTACACCGCCCCAACGCCAGTCGCCCCAAGAAAACATACCCGTAATATCCAACCAATTCAAAGGTTTGGCTACAAAATCAAATTCCACACCCCAGTGGTCAGCATTAGCACCGGTCATGTTCATCGCCCAACGCAAACCGTCGGCTGTCGTACCACTATCGTAAAGGGCTTTATCCATCCAACGAGTATAGTAACCATTCAAATTAGCAGTGAAAAAACGGCTGCGGTAACCATATCCTAACTCGAACGACATAATTTTTTCGTTCTTGGCATCCGGGTTACGGTCATGTGAAGTCTGTGAATTGATGAAAGAAGTATCAAACATCGGCGCACGGTTAATGTAACCTGCATTCACGAAAACATTATGATTTTCGGTCAAGTTATAGTTAGCACCTCCCTTGATGTTTCCACCCAGATAATTCTTGGTTGAAGACTTAGCCTTATCTTTACTATAATACATGCGGTCATAACGCCAATAGCCGGTATTTGAAGCACCACCGGAAATAAAGGCACTCAACTTATCCTGATTGTATTCCAACTGTGCAAATACACCTTCATACATAACGAAGCCATCATAATCACGACGCAACACATCGCCCACATTCAATTTCTGATTTATATAAGCAGAGTTGCCACCCACGGCCGGATTATTTTCTGCCGTAACATTCTTTCTATTGTAAGAATCAATAAAATAAGTACCGCCAAAAAGGTCTGTCAGAATATCCTGGTGCAAGCCTTTGTAATAACGAAAATCAATACCTCCATAGAAATCAAAATTTTCACCGAATTTTGTAGTATATGTAGAGAGTAAGCCATACCAGAGATGGTTGTTCATCATCTTACTCATTACCATTTTGGAACCGTTAGTACTTTCGGCATTCATTGTTTCAACAGCATCATAGTCAAAAGTTCCATCCGGACGACGGAATTGCGTATTTACCAAACCGTTTGTAGAACCATACCATGAGTTAGCATAGGTGCTGTCACCCGTACCTCTATAGCCGTCGCCACGACCGATAGATACATAAAGAGCAGTACTTAAACTTGATTTCTGGTCAATCTGCCACAAGTGATTCAAAGAAATCTGTGGTTTGTGATAAGAGTTTCTAGAAGAGTTATAAGACTGTCCGTGGCGATAGCCAAAAGTAGAGTTATACTTATAAGGACTATCTTCGCCCATATACTGTTTTACACGCTGCCATTCTTTAATGGATAAACCATTCTGATTGCTGCGCTGGTTATGCCACTGAGGAGCACCAAAAGCGGTCAAAGACAACTGGTGGTTGTCATTAAAGCGTTTAGCAATACTAACGAACCAAGTATATCCTTCAAACTCTGTACCTTGTATATATCCGTCACCCCAAGTCTTGGCTCCCAGCAAGGAGAATGCCCACCCGTCTTTAGACAAACCGGAAGAAAGATTAAACAGAATTTTGTTATAACCATCATTACCCATAGCGTAGGAAACAGAACCACCCTTCTTAGCTTCGGTAGTTTTAGTAATAATATTAATAGAACCACCTACTGCCGGAGAAGCAACCTTGGCAGCACCCAAACCACGTTGTACCTGAATGCTCCGGGTAACATCGGACAAACCTGACCAGTTTGACCAATATACCTTGTTATTCTCCATACCGTTCATGGGCACACCATTAACCATCATAGCAGAGTTTTCACTCTTGAAACCACGAATATTAATCTTACTATCCCCAAAGCCACCACCGTCTTTAGTAGCATATATACCCGGAGTAGATTTCAAGATTTCAGGAAATTCCTGTGTACCTAATTTTTCTTCTATAAAAACCGGATCAATAGTAGATACGGCTACTGGAGTTTTACGGGCAACTGCTATAGACGAAGTAATCGTAACGTCCGCCAGCATCACAGCATCCGGTTCCATCTTGATAGTACCCAAATCAACAGAAGCACCCTTCTGTGTTATTTTCTTCTTGAGGTCTTTGAAACCTACATACTTGAACACCAATGTCCCACCTTGAGCAACACTTTGCTTAAAATAACCATCAATGTCAGTCACAGTTCCTTGTGAAGTGCCTTCTACCATAACAGCAGCGCCCACTAACGGCTCGCCTGTTTCCGAGTCAACAAGCTGCCCCCTCACTGTAGTCTGGGCAAATGCCGCAGCACTGAATACAGACAGCACAGCCACTAACAGGAAATGAATTAGATGTTTTTTCATACTTCTGTTTTTTGTTAATTAAAAGTGTTAATTAATTATTAAATACTGTTTTAAGACGCAAATATAATTAATAAGATTTAGATTTGTATTACATTTCTGCTACAAAATTTCAGAGTAGATAGGAGTTATTGAGACTTTTTATAACAATAAAGCCCTACAAGTTTTTTGCAGGGCTTTCTATTTGTCATCAAAATATAATTTATACTATCAGATTCTCACTGTTATCAGTCATTCATCAGCTTTCTATAACGAACACGGGTAGGTTCTTCTTTTCCTAAACGTTTCTGTTTATTTTCCTCATATTCTGAATAAGAACCTTCGAAATAGAAGACATTGGAGTCTCCTTCGAACGCAAGAATGTGAGTACAAATACGATCGAGGAACCAACGGTCGTGACTGATGATTACAGCACATCCGGCAAAATCTTCAAGACCTTCTTCAAGAGCACGAAGGGTATTTACATCTATGTCATTGGTAGGTTCGTCCAGCAAGAGTACGTTGCCTTCCTCTTTCAATGCCATAGCAAGATGCAGGCGATTGCGTTCACCACCGGAAAGTACGCCGCAGAGTTTTTCCTGATCGCCACCGGAGAAATTGAAACGCGAAAGATACGCACGGGCATTAATATCGCGACCGCCCATACGAATCAGCTCCGTACCACCGGAGATTATCTGATAAACACTCTTGTTCGGATCAATATCACTATGCTGCTGGTCTACATAAGCCACCTTTACGGTCTCTCCTACTTCAAACTCACCTTTATCTACAGTTTCCAATCCCATAATCAGACGGAACAGCGTAGTTTTACCGGCACCGTTAGGACCGATAACACCAACGATACCATTGGGGGGAAGCATGAAGTTGAGATCATCGAACAGTAACTTATCACCATAGGCCTTAGCCACATGTTTCGCTTCGATAACTTTATTACCAAGACGCGGACCATTGGGAATGAAGATTTCCAGTTTCTCTTCCTTCTCCTTGATGTCTTCGTTCATCAATTTATCGTAAGAGTTCAAACGTGCTTTTCCTTTTGCCTGACGTGCCTTAGGGGCCATGCGTACCCAATCCAACTCACGTTCCAATGTTTTACGGCGCTTACTGGCTGTCTTTTCCTCCATTTCCATACGCTTGGTCTTCTGCTCCAGCCAGCTGGAGTAGTTACCCTTCCAAGGAATACCTTCACCACGGTCTAATTCAAGAATCCAGCCTGCTACATGATCAAGGAAATAACGGTCGTGAGTAACAGCAATTACTGTACCTTCGTATTGTTGTAAATGTTGCTCCAACCAATCGATAGATTCAGCATCAAGGTGGTTGGTAGGCTCATCCAGCAACAGTACGTCAGGCTTCTGCAACAGCAGGCGACAGAGTGCCACACGACGGCGTTCACCTCCAGAAAGATGTTCCACGCTTGCATCTTCGGGCGGGCAACGAAGGGCATCCATAGCACGCTCTAATTTACTATCCAGATTCCAGGCATCAGTTGCATCGATAATATCCTGCAACTCTCCCTGACGTGCAAATAGCTTGTCCATCTTATCAGCATCCTCGTAGTATTCAGGCAAACCAAACTTCTGATTGATCTCTTCATACTCAGTCAATGCATCTACAATGGGCTGCACACCTTCCATTACAATCTCTTTTACAGTTTTTGTAGGATCCAGATAAGGCTCCTGAGCCAGATAGCCTACTGAGTAACCCGGTGAAAATACCACTTCGCCCTGATAAGACTTGTCCAACCCGGCGATAATCTTCAGCAAGGTAGATTTACCGGAACCATTCAAACCGATGATACCGATCTTTGCGCCATAGAAGAACGAAAGATAGATGTTCTTCAACACCTGTTTATTGTTCTGCTGAATGGTCTTGTTCAGCCCTACCATAGAAAAGATAATCTTTTTATCGTCAACTGTTGCCATAAAGTTTTAAGTGTATTATATTAATAATGTATTTACTTTAATACTATGCAGCGCTCTTTGCAATCTGCCACAAAACTTTGGCAAAGATAAGAAAAAAAGAGAAATCCTTTTGCTTTTTCAAAAAATGTCTCTATCTTTGCGCCCGCTTAACAGCGATAAAGGTCTGATTCGCTAGCTCAGCAGGTAGAGCACAACACTTTTAATGTTGGGGTCCTGGGTTCGAGCCCCAGGCGGATCACTTTTAAGAGATTGAAAATCAAGCGGTTATCTAGAACAGATAATCGTTTTTTTCTTTATATACACTATATTTTGCTACGTTTGTGTAAACCAGTGTGTAAACCGGAAAACCGAATGAGCGAAACAATTAAAATGCTGTGTTACAAATCAAAAACTCTTAGTAATGGTGAACATCCTCTGATGCTATGCGTCTGTAAAGACCGCAAAAGAAAGTTTCAAAGTCTTGGTATATCCATAAAAGCGGAATTATGGGACTTTAAGACAAACCAACCAAAGGACAAATGTCCGAATCGTGAAAGAATAGCCGTTTGGAAAATCCAGTGTAAGCTGCCCCCTAAAACCAAGCGATTCTGCCCCCTTGTGCTAAAATAATCCTACCCCCTTGATTCCAATATAAAAATACCCCTGCTTAGCAATGCCCGGCAGGGGATTTTTCGTAGATTTGATTCCCGTCTTGACCGGTGGGATAAAATCATTTCTACTATGACAACAAAGATAGCAAACATCCTCCAATGTTACGCATTGGGGATGGGGATAAAGCAGATAAGCAGGAGCTTTGAGCTTTCCCGCAACACGGTGCGCAGATATGTGCGCCTGTTTCAAGAGTGTGGTATACCGATAAAGGAGTTGGCCGCCATGCCTTCCGCTCGCATCCAGGAAATGTTCTCTGAAGGTGTTGGCCGTAACAGGGAACCGTCACAACGCCAGCTTGAGCTTGAGGCACTCCTTCCTGAGTATGCTGCCCGGCTTAGCCGCCGAGGCGTAACAGTGAAAACCCTGTACGAAGAGTACCGCGAGACCCATCCTGACGGATACAGACATGCCAGTTTCGGCAACTATCTCATGCGTTACCGTATGGTGACACATGTCGTAGGCCATGTCGAGCATTATGCCGGAGACCAGATGTATATCGACTTCGCCGGTGACAAACTGGAAGTCGTTGACAGTGAAAGCGGTGAATGTCGCAGCGTTGAAGTGTTCGTGGCCATACTTCCGTGCAGCCACTATACCTATTGTGAGGCGGTCTGGTCCCAGTCAAGGCAGGACTTGATTAAGGCGTGTGAGAACGCGCTTCATTTTTACGGCGGGGTTCCGATGGCGATCGTACCAGACAACCTCAAATCGGCGGTAACCCGCAGCGACCGTAACGAGCCGGTAATCAACGAGGAGTTTGCGGCATTTGCCGAACACTACGGATGTACCGTATACCCCACACGGGTACGTCATCCAAAGGACAAGGCCTTGGTGGAGAATGCCGTGAAGCTGCTTTACCGATCCGTCTACGCTGACATCGAGGGTCTTGTATTCCACTCGCTGGAGTCTCTGAATGCGGCCATATCCGAATCGCTCTCGGCCTTCAACGGACGCAGGATGAGCGGGCGTCCCCAGTCCAGACGGGAACAGTTCGAGCAGATTGAGTCCGACTGCCTCCGCCCGCTTCCCGCCATACGCCATCAGATGAAAGAGCGACGCTCCGCAACAGTAATGCGTAACGGCTATGTCACCTTCAGGCTTCACCATTACAGCGTACCGAAAGAGTATATAGGCAAACGTGTCGAGATTGTCTATGATGCGGACACGCTGGAAATATATCATGGCCTGCGTCTGGTGACCACACACCAGCGCGATGACACGCCATACTCCTATACGACCAAGGATGCCCACGGACTGCCCGGACGTCATGGAAGTTATGAAAAGGATCTGGAACAGATTTACGAACGGGCCGGCCAGACAGATAACGTCCTGCGGCTGTATCTGCGCAAGGTGGCGGAACTCAAGAAGTATCCTCCCGCGGCGTTCCGTTCATGCAGAGGCATCATGGCGTTGGAGAAGACCTTCGGGCTGGAACGGTTGGTGGCGGCAAGCGCATGCGCCACGCAACTGCGCCTATACGGATATCAGGAGATAAGGCGGATCCTTGAACGCGGGGATGATGCAGACTTCCTGTCAAAAGACGACATCGACGATGAGGTCCCCGTAACATCTATCCACAAAAACATCCGCGGAGCAGCCTACTTCGCACAATTAAAACATTTAAATAGAGACAACAATGGAAACAAATAATCTTACCGCACCGATAGCTGTCGAAAAAGACCGCAACACGTTGACAATCGAACTGATGAACCGTATGAAGCTGCACGGCATGGCCGCCGCCTTCACTGAAAGCCTGACCTCCACTATGGCAGAAACAATGACAATCGACTCTTTCCTGCACATGTTACTTGCCAGGGAATGGGACTACCGTGCCAATGCAGCCATCCAACGCCTTATACGCGGGGCGGCGTTCCGCTACAAGGCCTGCCTCGAGCAGATAGACTATGCAATCCCGCGTGGCCTTGACCGCAATCAGATGGAGCGGCTTGCATCGCTGGAGTTCATCCGCAAGGGACAGAACCTCTTCATCACAGGGTCATCCGGTACCGGGAAGAGCTTCCTTGCCACAGCAATGGGGTATGAAGCCTGCAAGAAGGGCATACGGACATATTATGCGAATGCTCCGAAACTTATGGGTACGCTTAAGGTGGCAAAAGTAAAAGGCACACTGGAATCGGAACTCAAGAGAATCGAACGGAGCACGCTGCTCATATTGGATGACCTCTTCCTTGTGAACCTTGATGCCAAGGAACGCCCCATCCTGCTCGATATAATAGAGGACCGACATGGGCGCAAGTCCATCATCATCACCTCGCAACTGCCAACGGACAATTGGTATGATGCAATCGGAGACCCTACAGTAGCAGATGCCATTATGGATCGTATTATACATACGGCGCACCGGATTGAGCTGACAGGAGAAAGTGTCCGTAAAATGGCTGCATACAGAGGGAAATAAACTAAAATAATAATAACCCCATCGGTCAAGACTTTTTAAGGGGGCATTGTTGAATGTTTTAAGGGGGTAGAATCGCTTGGTTTTAGGGGGCAGCTTACACTGGATTTTCCAACATAGGTACACCGGAATTCGCAGACACACCTGCACCCACAAACATAACGAGCTTACCCTGTTTACTTGCTTCTTGTATATGCAATATATTTGACAATTGTATATTTTCCATATGAAAATAAGATATTAATTATATGAATCTGTTTAACTCTTCTACCAACAAATAAACAGTAGTGGAAGACTCTTGTTGTGCCGGGTTATTCCCATCAAATTGTTTCATGATAGTTTTAGCATGATTAATAGCTTGTTCTTGTTTAGGGAATAAAGCATTAAACATTTTAAAGCTTACACCCGACTTCTTTGTATAAGCAAATCCGAGCAAAGTACTCAACATTTTTTCATATCTGGAACGATGCAAAGCCCCTTGATACAGATTAAAGTGAAGTAAGAACCAAAATTCAAAGGCCTGATTACTATAAGCCACCTCAAAACCATTTTGGCGTGCTAATAGTATAGCAGAGTTAAAGTCATTTTCTGGAAAATCATCTTTGTCAAAGACCACCCAATTCTGATTGTATGTCCTTCCTTTTTGCCTTTCCTGCTCTTTTATATTGATAGCTTTCTGTACTAATGCTAATGTTCCCATGCCTTGACCGATAGCTTTCACATTGGCAGAAGTCAAGCGGAAAGCATTAAAATAGTCCGGCTCAGTATTAACCCCTTCGCAAATAATCAGAAATGTTTGTTTCACTTCACGCACACCACTGATACGGGTTATTTTTCTTTCGATACGCGGATTTATATTTTTCCTTTTTGTAGCCGCCATAGTTTATTTTTCTTGCGTATTAAACAAACGGGTTAAATCTCCGACAATTGGAATAGCTCCGTACTTTCCGGATAAGTAATCTTTTTCAAACGAAGCATCATTACGAACTTTATACTCTGCTAATGAATAAAGTTCGGTTGCCCCATAACGGTCTTTTTGTGTGAACCAAATCTGATCCCGTCGGAATATATTAGCACTCAACAAATTAGTATCGTGAGTAGTGAAAATCAATTGAGCATTTTTCGGATTTGTTTCTTTTGAATTAAACAAGGCAATAATTCTACACGTAAGAAGTGGATGCATCTTAGAATCAAATTCATCTATAATCAGACGCTTTCCATTATCCAAAGCATCAATAATAGGATATGCTAAAGAAAAATACTTTATTGTACCTTCCGATTCATTTTTCCTGAATGGGAAAGTAACAGCTTTGACTTCATTACCTTCATCATCGTACTGCGTATGCGTACTGACAATAGTATTATCAATTTTTTCAATATTCTCAATACCTAAATCAGCATAGCGTGAAAACTCTACAATTCTCTGTTTCATTTTGATGTCATCCAGTTGGATAGTGGCGGTATTCCATATCTTCTCATCATTAGAACCAGAAATAATAGTGGTATCGTTCAACCATTTCATTATCTCCACTGCTGTCGGATCATTAAATTGTGCCGCAACAGAAAGCAATAATGCATTCGCTCTCACCATTCGTTTACCTGCAAGCTCTTTACCAACGACAAACTTGGTATGAATATCGAAGCTATCTTTTTCCCGGTAGAATAGTTCCACCTCCTTAGCCCTCTTTTTATTAACTTTTTGATAGAGCCATTCCGAATGTACCAAAGAATTATCAGCTTCAAATCCATAACGATATTGATTATCTTCATCACAGAATATGGCTTCAAAATAACTTGGTTCACCCGCAGTAAGCGAGTTTAACCGGAAACTTTCTATATTAACACGTTCCCCTGCCTGAATATCTTTCGACGAATTTATCACATACCACTTAAAAAACTCAAAAGCCTTAATGAAATTGGATTTACCGGATGCATTGGCACCATAAACCACCGCACTCTTCATTAACGATAATCCGGCAGTCCCTACACTAAAGATTATATCTTCAGCCGGAACCTGTACTTCTTTCAAAGCCGATGCCGCTAATGACAATATAGATTGTTCTTTGAAAGATAGAAAATTTCCTATTGTAAATTGAATAACCATACTTTAATTGCTTTATTCGAGATTTTATCACAAATATAGCTTTTATTTTTCAAAAAAGGACACCTGTCAGATGAATTATATTATTTTATGCCTAACAACATGTATTCCTACTTTCATTTTCAAATTTTCGGCAGTATTTACCTGTTACTGCCAAAACTTTGAAAAAATATCCCATCCTATCATCACGACAGTACGGGATACACACACAACGTCAGGTTATCGGCTAAATCTGCTTAAATGGAAATTACAACAACCTAAATATCTTCTGTTACTTCGTTCTCACCATCGGACAACATACCATCCTCTGTACGTTCATCTTCCTTACATTCTTTCGTTTTGCCTTTCCCTACATTCTCCCCATCGAAATACCTCCGTATAAACTCGTGCAAGTCCTTCTCCCTATAATACGTCTTATGCAGGATCGTATGATACTTCAACCCATTATCCCTATACCGTTGCAGTGTCCGTTTGCTGATGTTCAGCAGCAGGCAAACCTCCTGGTTATCGTACAGCCGTTCCCCGTTCAGGTAATTTTGCGGCTTCTTGTCCTTCTTGTCCAGTGCACCTACAACTCTTTCCACTTGTTCGAGCAACCGTTCCATATACGCCTCGAATGTTTCTTTATCCAATGGTATCATAAGCCCGCCTGTTTTAAGTTCCCGATGATATAATAACTCTGGTTCGACGGGTCTTTCCGTATGATTTCCTTTTCCCGCATGAACTTGATATAACTTTTCGCCGTGCGTTCCTTCACGTCCAGTATCGCTTGAATCTGTTCCGCCAAATCCACATAAGTAATAAAGTCCTGCCGTCCGAAAATATCCCGTGCCACCGCCACGAGTTCATCCTCTTTCCGCTTCTCCTTTTCCTCTTTCGGCTTTTCCCCCAGATACACGTGCATCCCGGCATCCTTATCCCATGCAAACTGCATGATAGGCACATCCAGCGGGCTACCGTCACGCACCTTCAGCGCCTTCACCACCGACACCGACGGATCAGTATCTTTCTCTATCGAGAGGATAGCCGCCGCCTTTCGTTGCAACTCACTACCCAGATGCCCGCGCAACTTCAGCCCCGAAGGAATAAAATGCAGGATAGTAACGATACAAGTATTGTAAATCCCCGCCAGCCGGTACAATTCCTCCACCACGGCAATACTTTCCGTTTCATCATTCGCACCCTTTATCAAGTCCGCAATCCCGTCAATCACCACCATGTGAATCCCCCGGAACTGATAATGAAACTTATCCATGCTTTGGATAATCGCCTGCAAACGCTCTTTCCGGCTCATTCCCGTCAGGCAATACGCTTTCAGGTATTCCGGCATCGTTTCCCGTCCGCAACGCCTTAAAAGGTTTGTAATGTTCTTGTACGTCTGCACCTCCGACTGTTCCGTATCATAAAACAGAATCGCCTTTCGCTTGCTGTTTTCACAAACCGACACCCCCAACGTATCCATCACCTTATCCTTATTCTTATCGGATTGTCCGATGGCACCGGCTATCAATGCCGTCACATAATTACTTTTTCCGGTTCCCTCACCACCGGTAATACAGAGGATATTCCCTTGCGTGCTTAACGGCACATCATTCACCGACACAACCATTTGTGCCACGGGCGGCGGATTATTAAAATCCACCTCACAAGATTTCAGAGCAGACATAGTTTCGCTGTATATTGTATCCAGATAATCCAGAAATAGTTTAATCAAATCCTCCCGGCTGTTTCCCAAACGGAAAAAGTCCGAAATATCCTTTTCCACCTTCGTTCCCGCCAGTGGCAGCAACAATCGTTTCACCCCATAGTTCTTCAACGCCAGTTCTTGTTTTGCCAAACTGTCCAGCCCCGCTTTATCCACATCATAGAGCAGGACAATATGTTTGAACCGGAAAGAGAGCCTATGAATAATCCCCACGGGAATAGTCACCGTTTCCGAATTGAAGCAGATAGCATGAAACCCGTGAACCGTCAGGCTCATCACGTCCTTCTCACCACCCGTAATAAAGAGCAAATCCCCCTTAGCAGGCAACTGTTCCAGCCCAAAGCAGTAATTTTCCCCAAAATCCCCGGCATATAAAAAGCGCATCTCCGAGTGCGGGCGGTACACCTTCACATATTGCTTTGCAGTATATCCGAATACCGGTTCTTTATCCGTCGCCACAATGCTGAACGGTTTCCCTTCGTTATTCTCGCTGCTGAACTTCTTCAACGAAACCACCCGGAACAATTTCAGCACCTCTTGCGTGATACCACTTTCTCCCCAAAAGGCAAGTTCCGCAGCCGTAAAGCTCTTTTTTCGGTACATGTGTAACTTCCGCAATCACCGGAACAGATGTAGTAGAGGAAATTCTCATTTCGGACTTGTCAGATAAGCCCAAGTGCATATCCCGATCAATGATAGCCAGTATTTGCACAAAGTCTTTAGGTTCTTTACAATTCAGTCCGTTTAGCTTGCCGACCAACGCAAAACAGTCCCCCGAATAATCATCATTTCCGAAATCCTTCATTTTGTACATTCCGTTTCTCCGGTCAAAATACACATTACACGAAGCCTTGCTATCTTTGTACAGCGGATTTAAGAAATTACGTCCGAGTTTAAAAGAGAAAGGGATATAATACTTGAAAACCGCCAACCCCTTATCCGTTAGCAGAAGAATATCCTCTTTATCCATTCTCGTTATCATTCAAGAAATAATTCCTCCGAAAATTCTCCCTATCCTGTGGTTTGCATTTGATGATGCGTTCATTCAGTCCCCGTTCTATTTCCGAAAGTTTATAAAGACACCGCCCTCTCAGCATAGAGTAACTTATCAGGTTTTCGTTTCTCAATCGTTGTAATGTGCGTGTACTTATATTCAGGGCATCCGCCACCTGATTAGTATCCAGCCACACCTCATTTTCCTCTTTGGGCATAACCTGTGCCTTTGCCACGAAGTCGGCAATTCGTTGAATTTTCCCGACAAGGTCTTTATACACCTTGCTATCCATTGTTATTACTTCCATATTACAGTTATCATTTTAATTTGCTGCAAAGTTCATCCAATAGTGCCGGAGCATTTGCCAACTTGTTACCAACTTGGCATAACTTTTTTTTCAATATCTGAATATGTAGCATAGCGGGAGGGAGGTACAGTGCAAGTCAGAATCTGGTGCAAGGTGCAAGCCTATACTTATATATATAGGCTCGCACCTTACACCGGAAAAATATTTTTATCTATTTAATACTCAAATAGTTTGGTAGATTAAAAGGAAAGTTGTAGTTTTGAACCCGGAAAGTTAAGCAGACACAACGGTGTCATAAGCAGACAAATCAACATTTTGGAAATCGTTACTAAATCGTTACGGTACGATTTTAGTAGTTTAGAAAGCATTTGTGTTTCAAACACATACAGCCATAAAGTGAAAATCCCAAGCGGATCACACAAAAGGAACTTTGAAAGTTCCTTTTTTTTATTCAAAGAAGGCTAAAGCATCTGATTGATATCTCCTTACAAATCAAAACACAAAGAAGACTTTAACTAAATAACTATATCTAAACCATTCGTTATGAAGAGAAAATTACTATTGCTGGCCCTTTTGGCCTTATCCTTATCTGCCGTTCAGGCTCAAACCAAACTCAAATGGAACGCTTTGTATTGGGCTATGGGTGTAGTGAACATGTCAGCAGAAACCAAACTTGCAGATAAGTGGACATTCAATGGAGATGCCGTATACTCACCCTGGAAAAGCATCGAGGGCAACCCTATGAGATTCGGCCAATTAATTGTAGAAGGCAGATATTACCCTAAAGGAGCATTCAACGGACTCTATGTAGGAGGATATGGCAGTTATCACAGACTGTTTAAATTCACAAAATGGAATTATATCAATCATGATAAATATCAAAAAGGCAATGGCATGTCTTTCGGAGCAACTTTAGGCTATCAAATTAAAATAAACGACCGTTGGGCAGTAGACCTTTTCGCAAGCTATGGATGGCAACATTCCAGATATAAAGGTTATATAAAATCTACCGGAGAAATGTATGTGGGCAAAAATGCCAGCGCCGAATGGTTACCCTACAAATTAGGTGCATCTTTTGTTTACCGACTGGTAAAATAATTCTAAATATCATTAAATAAGCACGTACCTGATTATCTTTATCAGTACATTTGATTGTTACCCATATATATAATCCATAAAATATAAGTATGTATGAAAGCAATCCGAATTATTTTTTCCTTATTGCTGATTATGGCAATCAGTATACCGACTCTTTCTGCACAAACTAAGAAAGAAAAGAAAGAGCTAAAGAAACAAGCGGTTGAAAAACTCATCACATCCGGGAAATATAAAATAGATGTGAACCGGGCACTTCCTGCAAGGGGACGGTCCGTGATGCTGACTTCTCCATATTCTGTAGAAATCAGAAACGATTCCATCATATCCCATCTACCTTATTATGGAAGGGCCTATTCAATTCCTTATGGTGGCGGAGAAGGGCTCAACTTCAAAGCTCCACTTACCGACTACAAGCTGGATTGGGATAAGAAAGGAACAGCAAAAATTAAATTCACGGCACGGAGCACGGAAGATAAATTCGATTTTGATATCGATATTTTTAGCAACGGCTCCTCTACCATATTCGTAAACATGCAAAACCGCCAGTCCATCAACTTTCAGGGAGAAGTAGATATGACGGAAAAAAAAATGGAAAAATAAGGTATATAACCTGCCAATGATTACCTTTCTGCAATGACATCCTAAATTTATGTACAAAGAATACCCACCATGCAGTCTGCTCTCCCCCTATATTGACAAATATTGGGAATTTAAAGGCAATCCTGAATATGGAATGCGCATCAACATACTTCCCGACGGATGCACGGATTTTATCTTCACCCTTGGAGAGGCTACACAGACGGTAGATGGCAGGCTAACCATGAAACCTTACCGTTCCTACTTCATTGGACCGATGAATAGTTACTCGGAACTGGTAGCTTATGCGGAAACCATTCATATGCTGGGAGTCCGTTTTCTACCTTCCGGATTATCACGTTTCATACAATTACCCCTGCACGAACTTACCAATCAAAGAATCTGTGCTGATGAAGTAACTAACTTCTTCGATGCCTCGTTTGCAGAAAGACTATGTGAAGAGGATAACTTTGGAGACAGAATAAAGATAATAGAAGAATTATTCATCAAGTCTTTATACAAATATGATCTACAGACGGACCCACAGATTGCGTTTGCCATAGAACAAATAAACCGTCATCAGGGAAAACTCCCGGTACAATCATTAGTGGAAGATATTTGTCTCTGCCAACGACAATTCGAACGTAAATTCAAAATGAATACAGGATATACTCCCAAAATATACAGCAGAATTATGCAATTCAAGAATGCGGTAGATTTATTGAGGAGTGCTACCTGCGATAACCTGTTATCTACTGCTGTTCATGCAGGATACTATGATGTCCCCCATCTTTCAAGAGAAATAAAAAGAATGTCAGGTAATACCCCCTACTCTTTTCTGGCCCTTCCTTCGCCGGAAGAAGAAGTCACGCTGACTTACGTAGAAGCGTAAATGTCGTTTTTATACAATGAAGGAATATCTCCGGCTACTTATATTTGCACCATTCAATTAACAAAACAGATTAAAAAGATGGAAACACTTGAAAAGAAAGCCGCAGAAATGCTTCAAAAGAGCGAAGTAGTAGTTCTTACCTCTATTAACCAAGAGGGATATCCCCGCCCTGTACCAATGAGTATGGTTAAAGCCGAAGGTATTTCAACCGTTTGGATGTCAACCGGAAACGACTCATGGAAAACAGTTGATTTTCGAAAGAATCCGAAAGGTGGTTTATGTTTCTATGCCCAGGGAGACAGTGTTTGCATGACCGGTGATGTAGAAGTTATCACAGATGCAGACATCAAACAAGAACTTTGGCAAGACTGGTTCATCAACCATTTTCCCGGCGGCCCGACTGACCCGAACTATGTCATATTAAAGTTCAAGGCTAACCATGCCACTTACTGGATAGAGGGAAAGTTCATCCACAGAAAAGTTTAATGAGTATTAAGCTGTGTTCAATAAAAAGATAATCTATCGGAAATTAACTCAATAAAGAATATAAATTCATATATTTGCGTTTACTATAAAACGAACTTATATATGAAAATCAAAACTTTATTATTCCTGTTTATCTGTCTCTCTTTAAGTGCCTGCAAGGATGATGACGATCCAAGTGGTAACAGTGATCGTCCTGATACGCAGGCATGGATAGAGGATACCATGCGCGAACATTACTATTGGTACAATGAAATACCGGTAGCCGGCAAGCTGAATTATGCGAATGATCCGGAAACTTTCTTTTATTCATTACTGTCTGATAAAGACGGGAAAGTTCGTGGAAGCAAACACCAATATTTCTCATATATCAAAGAACTCACAGGAGGAAATACGCGTAGTACGATAAATGAAGAGTATTCATACGGTTTTGAATTTACAGGTATTTATGCTGATAAAACACATCAGGACATACTTGCGCTCGTATTATATGTAGTGAAAGATTCGCCGGCTGATGATGCCGGATTGCAACGAGGCGACTGGATTACAAAAATCAATGATGCTCCAGTGACAGATGCTAATTTTGCATCATTATCCGGTGGCGAAGCCTGTTCATTAACAATAGCCAAATGGGACCCGGCAACAAAAAAGTTTGTGCTTCAGAATGAAAAAATAAATTTAGCATCAGCCCGGAAAGTTGAAGATGATCCGGTATATACATGGAATGTCATCGAAAGTCCGGTCAAAAATAAAAAAGTAGGTTATCTGCTTTACAACCATTTCACTGCAGGGAAAAGCGATGATGACACGTCTTACGACAACCATTTAAAATCTCTTTCAGGCTCTGACTTTAACGGAGTGGATGAATTTGTCTTGGATTTACGGTACAACAATGGTGGAGCATTATCTTCCGGTATCTTATTATGTACCATTCTCCAACCGGGAAATCAAGTTGGCAACAAATTAGGTTACCTACAATACAATGATAAACAAAAAAACAAAAAGGTCCAATTTAATACAAACAAGAGTTTGCTCGGATCAAACGGGAAAAACCTGAACCTAAAAACACTGTATGTATTAGTAAGTAGTTCCAGTGCATCCGCTTCGGAAATGGTGATCAACTCATTGGAACCTTTTATGAATGTTGTGGTAATTGGAGAAACAACTGTAGGTAAAAACGTCGGTTCACTGGAATATACAAGCGACGACAAAAAGTGGGAGATGCACCCTATTGTTTGTCAAATATACAATTCAGTAGACTTTACTGATTATGCTGATGGAATAGTGCCGGATGTACAACTTGACGAAGCATTCACATACGTTGATGCTCAAACTGTATCTCCCATTGAAATGTTTCCTTTAGGAGATCCGAATGAACACTTATTTAAAGCTGCCATAGACCTGATTGACGGAAAAAACACCCTCACCCGGAGTATAGATGCACCGGGCACAGTCGCTTACAAAAAGGTTCCCGGTAACTCAATAGACAGAAAAGCAACCGGCAGTGTGATTATTAACAAATAATCTGTAAATTTGCAGTCCGAAATTTACAGACTGTAAATCATGCAAGGAACAAAGAATCTGACTAAAGGGCCTATCAATCGCCAGTTATTTAATCTGGCGATACCTATTATGGCTACTTCCTTTATCCAGATGGCGTACAGCCTGACGGACATGGCATGGGTGGGCCGTTTAG
Source organism: Bacteroides intestinalis DSM 17393 (assembly GCF_000172175.1). Classification (NCBI taxonomy): domain Bacteria; kingdom Pseudomonadati; phylum Bacteroidota; class Bacteroidia; order Bacteroidales; family Bacteroidaceae; genus Bacteroides; species Bacteroides intestinalis. The sequence continues at coordinate 644,955 of NZ_ABJL02000008.1, forward strand.
GCAGCGAAGCAGTTGCTGCTGTCGGTGCAGTAGGTATACTCACCTGGATGTCCGGTTCCATAGCCTTGCTGAATAAAGTAGGTTCTGAAGTCAGCGTAGGGCAATCTATCGGGACTCGTAGCGAACAAGATGCACGGCAGTTCGCTTCGCATAATATCAGTATTGCCCTGCTCATTTCTGTATGCTGGGCAGCCCTGTTATTTCTATTTGCCGATCCTATCCTGCATATATTCGAACTGAAAGAGCATATCACACAGAATGCCGTAACTTACCTACGTATTGTCTCAACAGGATTACCTTTCGTATTTTTATCGGCCGCCTTCACAGGAATATACAATGCGGCAGGACGAAGCAAGACACCTTTCTACATCAGTGGTACCGGATTGATAATGAATATCATACTCGACCCGTTATTTATCTTCGGTTTTGGCTGGGGAACAGTGGGTGCAGCCCTCGCCACATGGTTATCCGAAGCTACAGTATTCGGTATTTTCATTTATCAGCTACGGTATAAAGACAATCTGCTGGGAGGCTTCCCTTTTCTTACCCGTCTTAAAAAGAAATACACCCACCGTATATTCAAGCTCGGGCTTCCGGTAGCTACGCTGAATACCTTGTTTGCCTTTGTCAATATGTTCCTTTCGCGTACGGCTTCGGAACAAGGGGGACATATCGGACTTATGGCTTTCACTACCGGAGGACAAATAGAAGCCATTACCTGGAATACCTCGCAAGGTTTCTCTACCGCATTAAGTACCTTCATTGCACAGAATTATGCTGCCGGAGAAAAATCAAGAGTAAAAAAGGCCTGGCGCACTACACTCTGGATGACATCTATATTCGGTACCCTATGCTCATTACTCTTCATTTTCTTTGGAAGTGAAGTGTTTTCCATTTTCGTACCCGAACCGGAGGCTTTCCGCGTAGGTGGTGATTTCCTGCGTATAGACGGTTATTCACAGCTCTTCATGATGCTGGAAATTACCATGCAAGGCGTATTCTACGGATTGGGAAGAACAATTCCACCAGCCATCATCAGTATATCGTGCAACTATATGCGTATACCCGTAGCCCTGCTTCTGGTACACATGGGAATGGGGGTAGACGCCATATGGTGGGCTGTAAGTGCAACAACCATTGCTAAGGGATTTATTCTCACATTCTGGTTTATACTTATAAAAAGAAAAATTCTCTAAAAAAGGAGAACAAAATACCTAAACATAACATCAACATATTTGTTATATATCTAACTTTGCATTACAAACATAGTAACATTTTTAAAAGAACAAATTATGAAAAAGATGAAAATTAGTGTACTGTTATTGAGCGGTGCTATATTATTAGGAAGTTGCAGTACAATGAACAATACCGCAAAAGGCGGTGTGATTGGTGGTGGATCAGGCGCAGCAGCCGGTGCTATCATTGGCGGACTTATCGGTAAAGGTAAGGGCGCAGCTATCGGTGCGGCTGTCGGTGCGGCAGTAGGTACAGGTGCCGGTGTTGCCATTGGCCATAAGATGGATAAGAAAGCTGCCGAAGCTGCCAAAATTGAAGGTGCACAAGTAGAGAAAGTAACCGATACCAACGGACTTGCTGCTGTAAAAGTAACTTTCGAATCAGGCATCCTGTTTGGTTTTAATTCATCAGCATTGAGCAATACATCAAAAGCTTCTTTGCGCGAACTGGCCCAGATTCTGAAGGAAGACCCTACAACGGACATTGCTATCGTAGGCCATACAGATAAAGTAGGTACGTATGAAGCAAACATGAAAGTTTCAAAAGACCGTGCATATACTGTAGAAAACTATCTGCAGGATTGCGGCGTTTCTCCTGCACAATTCAAGCAAGTGGAAGGCGTAGGCTACAATCAGTATGATGACAGCATGACAGCCAGTCAAAACCGTCGTGTGGATATCTATATGTATGCCAGCGAACAGATGATTAAGAACGCAGAAGCAGGTAAATAAGCTACAAGATACAAAGCTACGAGCTACAAGTTGCTACGCAATGTTTTTTAGGAAAAAGCAAAGATTTTGCTGTCACACCTAAAAGCGTCCGTACTTGTAGCTCGTAGTACGTTACTAACCAACAAAAGCCACGGCAATAAATATGAAGAAGGTTTTGCGAATCCTACGCAATCTGATACTCTTTTTCTTTATCTCCACTATTCTCACGGTGGTGATCTATCGTTTTATTCCCGTTTATTTCACTCCCCTTATGGTTATCCGTAGTACCCAACAGATTTTTAAAGGCGAAAAACCGGTCTGGCATCACAGTTGGGTTTCTTTTGATAAAATCTCTCCTCACCTGCCGATGGCGGTAATCGCTTCGGAAGACAATCGCTTTGCTACTCACAATGGTTTCGATTTCATAGAAATAAAAAAAGCTATGAAAGAGAATGAAACACGAAAGCGGAAGCGAGGAGCCAGTACCATCAGCCAACAGACTGCAAAAAATGTATTTCTTTGGCCCCAATCTTCATGGACGCGAAAAGGACTTGAAGTTTACTTCACCTGGCTTATTGAACTCTGTTGGTCGAAAGAACGGATCATGGAAGTATATCTTAACTCTATCGAAATGGGAAAAGGTATTTATGGAGCAGAAGCTACCGCCAAATACAAGTTCCACACCACTGCTGCTAAACTAACAGCAGGTCAAAGTGCATTGATTGCAGCAACCCTTCCTAACCCCATACGCTTTGATTCCGCACACCCGTCAGCTTACATCCTGCGCAGACAGTCACAGATATTAAGGTTGATGAAGTTAGTTCCCAAATTCCCTCCGGTAGAAAAAGCAGAAAAGAAATGAAGAAAACCTTGCCATTGTTCTTAATTTGTATACTTATCTGTTGTGGAGCACATGCCCAACGTACAGAAGTTTATAACCCGCATATACATACGGTGCAGGTCATCGCCAACAACGACTATATGGCTCCTGCCGTCATCCGGTTAGGTGAAGGTGAAACTGTAGAAATCTCATTCGACCACCTCACGCACGATTACCATCGTTATCAGTATGTCCTCACACATTGCAATGCAGACTGGACCCCGTCCGACCTTTCCGAAACAGAATACCTGGATGGTTTCAATGATAATCCGATAGAGGATCACGATATTTCCGTCAACACTACTCTGCCCTACACACACTATCGCCTAACGTTTCCCAATGACCAGGTACGTCCCAAACTTTCCGGTAACTATCGTCTGTTGGTTTATGATGATGCAGAGGGCAAGAATAAACCCGCTTTCAGCACTTGCTTCCGGATATTGGAGAAAGAGGTAAACATATCAGCACAAGTCAGCAGTGATACAGAGATAGATCGTAACAAAAACCATCAGCAAGTCAGCTTCAGTATCCAGCATAAGGGGTATCCCATTCGTAACCCTCAGAATGAAATCAGAGTACACGTTTTACAGGATAATCGTACAGACAACGAAGTTACCAATCTTCAACCTTCTTACGTTGGCCCTGACCAGTTACGCTACGAACATAATCGTGCGCTAATATTTCCAGCAGGAAACGAATACCGCCGTTTCGAAATGGTGAGTACACGATATGCCTCACAAGGTGTGGAAAGTATCCGCTATCATGCCCCTTACTATCACGTCACGCTGCAACCGGATCTGCCTCGTCTACTCAATTATAGTTATGACCAGGATCAAAATGGACGTTTTGTAATACGGTATGATGAAGCGGTGGATAACAATACGGAAGCAGATTACTTCTTTGTGCATTTCTCTCTGTTATGGGAGAATCCGCTTACAGAGGGAAAGTTTTATCTGCAAGGAGCTTTCACGTATGATGATTTTAATGAAGAGAATCTGCTGAAATACAATCCGGAAACTCACGCTTATGAGTGTGCCCGATTGCTGAAGCAGGGAGCATATAATTATCAGTATCTGTATGTAACACCTGGAAGTACGGTAGGAAGCACCGCACAGGCAGAGGGGAATTTCTATGAAACGGAGAATGAATATCTGATACTTGTTTACCACCGGCCCTTTGGCGAAAGATATGACCGGCTGATCGGTATGCAACAGGTTAGTTATAAATAAGAAGCTACCTAAACAGGTATAAGAAGCAAGCTAAACAGGTATTTACCCAGCTCATTTTGCATCTAAACAGTAAGTCTTATAGAGTGTTGACCTTGGTTAACAGGCCTGTCAACCTTGGTTAACAGAACCGTCAACCAACGTTGACAGATCTGTTAACCAAGGTTGACACCCAATTATTCCTAAGAGCAAACGTTATATTCATTAGTCCTGAACAAAACAATCCCTTATATAAAACAAATGAATCAATAGTCTTTTAGTACGAATGCCCTCCGTCCTTCATCTCTTTCTCATCGATCTTATGTATATCAATGCTCCTCCAAGCATAGAAGATATACGCAAGCACAAATGGAACCAAGAAAGAAACATAGAACATCACCCTCAATGTAAACTCACTGGAACAGCTGTTTGCCAGCGTCAGTGAACTTTGCAGATCATTTGTAGAAGGATAATAAGCCGTATGATTATAGCCCGCAACAAGCAGTAATGCCAACACTGCAAGCACCGTACCAATACCTGTAAACCAAATACCCTTATCGAATTTAGGCTTCAACAAACTCTTCCCAATACCCCAAAGCACCAGTACCACCCCAATAAGGAAAAGCACCAACACCACCGGCATTTCAATAAAGTTCGTCAGATACTTATAAGGCTCCATGAAGATTTCTCCCGTCTCCGGATTCACAGCATATCCATCCGCCAACAGTGTACGGATAACGAATGACAAAAAGAATACCAGGAACAACACCGAATTTCCTATCAGGGAACGACGGCTACGTGCCACCAAATCTTTATCATCAATATTATTAATAAAGTACAATGCACCCAAAATACGCGCAAGGAAGAATACAGCCAATCCCAGCACTACATTCCATGGGTTAGCCAATGCATCCAGTCCGTGCCAGCCATTTGCCCAATGGCTGATAACAGGCATCACCGTATTCGTCATACTGGCTTTATTGATATAAAACTCCGAACCTGTAAAGAACGTAGCCACCGCACCACCCAGCAGCACCGGACCTACTACACCGTTAATCACCAGGAAAGTACGATATGTATTTTTTCCCAGCAGATTACCCGCCTTGCTCTGGAATTCATAACTGACAGCCTGCAACACAAAGCTAAACAGGATAATCATCCACAACCAGTATGCACCACCAAAACTCGTACTGTAAAACAATGGGAACGATGCAAAAAATGCACCGCCAAACGTAACTAACGTCGTAAATGTGAACTCCCATTTCCGCCCTGTAGAGTTAACCATCATCTTCCGATGTTCTTCCGTCTTACCCAGACAGAAGATAAGCGAATTACCTCCCTGCACAAACAGCAGGAATACAAGAAGGGCCCCCAGCAATGATACCACGAACCACCAATATTGTTGTAGAAAAACGTAAGACATGAACTTTAATTTTTAATTATTAATTTCTAATTATTAATTATTCTCCGGTCCTTTCTTTATTGCCTTCAACAGAATACCGATTTCTGCTATCAGCATAATAGTAAACAACACCAGGAAGATAAAGAATGTCGTCTGTACGGAACCCACATCCAGCTTAGAAATAGCCGCATTCACAGGCAACATATCCTGTATAGCCCACGGCTGACGTCCGCACTCTGCAACTACCCATCCGGCTTGTCCCGCCAGATAGCCCAACGGAATGGTCAGTAATGCAACCCAATGCATCCACTTCATCTTCGACAAATCACGCTTATATGCCAGGAACAGTATTACAATAAAGAACAATATAAAGTAACCACCCAGCATCACCATCACACGGAAAGCATAGAATGTCAACGGTACATTAGGTACCAGATCATTCACATCCTTAATATATCCATAGCCGAAATAAGCTACATTTTCTTTCAACGTTTTGGCCGCTATCTTCGCATCTTCCTCGTTACCTGCCGACTTGGCATCACGATAAGCTGCCAATGCAGCAATTGCTGTCTTCCCACGCTCTATCTTCTCTTCTGCGGAAAGTGCTTTGGTACCGTCTTTCAATTCATATCCACCCTCCAACAAGTCTGTAATACCGGGTACAAATGCATCCATTTTTCTTTCAGCAAGCAAAGAGAGCATCTTTGGTATCTCCATCCTGAACAGGAAAGGAGCCTGTCCGTCATCGTATGTCTTCTTTTCAGGATTCAGCATACCGATTGCTACCAATCCGGCCCCTTGCTGCCCCTCGTAATAACCTTCCATTGCTGCCAGCTTCATCGGCTGCGTTTGCGCCACCTGATAACCCGACCCATCACCGGTCCATGCAGAAAGCACAGCCGAAACCAAACCTACCCAGGCAGCAATCTTTATGCTTGACAATGCAAATTTCTTATCCCGTTTCTTCAGCAGGAACCAGCAGGCAACACCTACCACAAATACAGCACCCAGCACCCAACCGGACAACACGGTATGGAAAAACTTATTTACTGCTGTAGGTGATAATGCTACTGCCCAGAAATCTACCATCTCATTTCTCACCGTATCAGGATTGAATTCCATCCCCACCGGATTCTGCATCCATGCATTCGCCACAAGTATCCACCAAGCAGATATTGTGGCCCCCAATCCCGTCAGCCAGGTAGATGCCAGATGGAATTTCTTGCTCACCTTATCCCAGCCAAAGAACATGACTGCAATAAAAGTAGCTTCCATAAAGAAAGCCAAAATTCCTTCGATGGCAAGTGGTGCTCCAAAAATGTCGCCCACAAACCAGCTGTAGTTACTCCAGTTGGTTCCGAACTCAAATTCAAGAATCAGTCCCGTGGCCACTCCCACGGCAAAGTTGATACCGAACAATTTCATCCAAAACTTGGCGGTGCGTTTCCAAAACTCATCCCCCGTACGATAATACATGGTCTCCATGATACCCATGATGACTGCCAGCCCCAATGTGAGCGGCACAAAAATCCAGTGATAAATGGCTGTCAGTGCGAATTGCGCCCTCGACCAGTCAATCAGAGAAGTGTTGATGTGTTCAAGCATAAGAAATCAAGTTATTAATTATGAAGTTATAAGTAATTTACAGTATTAAGCGCTGGTCAATCCGGAGTGGAAGAAGGAGGATCACCAAGAGCACGGTCAATAAGTTCCCTACTTACATATTCCTCTTTATCTTCGCCTACCGCAGACGAGTTCAGATAATTGGGGAAGAAGAATATACGCAATATGAAAAACATGATGAACAGTTTCACCAGAATAATGAGCCACAGAGTTTTCCCGAGCGTCATACCCCGGAATCCATCGACGTAAAACCGCCAGATTTTCTGGATTGTATTCTTCATAATAGAGAAATTATAATCATTACAAATATAAAACTTTTATATTCTAAATAACAAATAAAAGGGCAAAAAGTTAGTCATCGACACAAAAAAGCATTCCGGCGTCGAAAAATTCCGAACCGTCTATCTATTTTGCAGGGCATTTTACGACACTGTATCTTCGCAATCGTAAAACAATATAGCATAACGAAGATATGAGAAACGTAAGAAGATTGACAGTGATAACACTCAGTGTGGCAAGCGCCTGTGTCGACAGCACGACACTGCAGGCACAGGATGCGACTCCCACTGCAGCGCAGGAAATCACAGTACAAAGTACTTCATCGCAAGACGATGCGGCGCTCCCCTCTCAGTGGGACTTGCAAACCTGCATTGACTATGCCCTGCAACACAACATCACCCTGAAGCGTAACCGTATCAGTGCGGAAAGCGCCGAAGTGGATGTGAAAACTGCGAAAGCAGCCCTGTTTCCCAGTTTGTCGGCAAGTGTCAGCCAACGTATCGTAAACCGCCCCAACAGCGAGACGAATACGATTATCGATGGTGACAACATCACCAGTAGCACCAGTAAGACGTCGTACAACGGTAGCTATGGTATTGATGCCAGTTGGACCCTCTACAATGGCAGCAAGCGCCTGAACACCATCAAGCAGCAGAAGCTGAACAACCGCATTGCCGAACTCAATGTAGCCGAAAGTGAAAATTCTATCGAAGAGAGCATTGCACAAATATATGTGCAGATACTCTACGCTGCCGAAGCTGTTAAAGTAAATGAGAATACTCTTGCCGTCAGCCAGGCCGAACGTGATCGCGGACAACAGTTGCTGGAGGCCGGAAGTATCGCCAAGAGCGACCTCGCACAGTTGGAATCACAGGTCAGCACTGATAAATATCAGTTAGTGACGGCACAAGCCACCTTGCAAGATTACAAATTACAACTGAAACAACTTCTGGAGTTGGATGGTGAAAGTGAAATGAATCTCTATCTGCCTGCCTTAGGTGATGAAAATGTGCTGACGCCCCTGCCCACCAAAACAGATGTGTATCGAGCTGCTCTCACTTTCCGTCCTGAGATAGAATCGGGCAAGCTGAATGTACAGGCTTCCGATTTGGATATCAGCATTGCCAAAGCAGGATATATCCCTACACTGAGCCTCAGTGCCGGTATCGGTACAACGAACGCCAACGGCAATGATTTCTCCTTCTCCGAACAGGTGAAGAATAACTGGAACAACTCATTAGGTCTGACCGTAAGCATTCCTATCTTCAACAACCGTCAAACCAAAAGTGCGGTACAGAAAGCCCGCCTGCAAAAACAGACCAGCGAACTGGACTTGCAGGATCAGCAGAAGACCTTATACAAGACTATTGAAAGTTTATGGTTAGATGCCAATAGTGCACAACAACAATATGTAGCAGCTGCCGAGAAACTACGCAGTACACAGACAAGTTACGATCTCATTCAAGAGCAGTTCAACCTGGGCATGAAGAATACAGTAGAACTGCTGACAGAGAAGAATAACCTGCTCAATGCCCAACAGGAAACATTGCAAGCCAAATATATGGCTATACTGAATGCACAGTTATTGCGATTCTACCAGGGAGAGGGAATACAATTATAAGTGATTAGTGATAAATAAAAGAAACGATATGAGTAAGAAGAAAATTATCATCGTAGCGGTCGGCATCATCATTGTGGCCGGCATGGCTATCTGGATATTTGGCGGAGATGCAAAAAAACGGAAAGTGGTATACGAGACGACTACCGTAAGTCGTAGCGACATTTCCAACTCTGTGACTGCCACAGGCACCATTGAACCGGTGACTGAAGTGGAAGTAGGTACACAGGTCAGTGGTATCATTGATAAGCTGTATGCAGATTATAATTCGGTAGTGACCAAAGGGCAACTCATTGCCGAAATGGATAAAGTGACCCTGCAAAGTGAGCTTGCTTCACAAAAGGCAACCTATGATGGTGCCAAAGCCGAATATGAATATCAACAGAAGAACTACGAACGCAACAAAGGTCTGCACGAGAAGCAACTCATCAGCGATACGGATTACGAGCAAAGCCTCTACAACTACCAGAAAGCCAAAAGCGCCTATGACAGTAGTAAGGCATCTCTTGCCAAGGCAGAACGTAACTTGTCGTACGCCACCATCACCTCTCCTATCGACGGCGTTGTTATCAGCCGTGATGTAGAAGAAGGACAGACAGTAGCTTCCGGCTTCGAAACTCCGACCCTCTTCACCATTGCTGCGGACTTGACACAAATGCAAGTAGTGGCCGATGTAGATGAAGCTGACATAGGCGATGTAGAAGAAGGACAACGTGTGAGCTTTACAGTAGATGCTTATCCGAATGATGTATTCGAAGGTAAAGTTACACAAATCCGTCTTGGAGCAACCAGCAGTTCAAGCAGTACCACTACATCTACCACTGTGGTAACTTATGAAGTAGTGATCTCCGCCCACAACCCTGATTTGAAGTTGAAACCGAGATTGACAGCAAACATTACGATCTATACACTGGATAAGCAAGGAGTACTGAGTGTTCCTGCAAAGGCTTTACGCTTTACACCGGCAGTTCCATTGGTAGGCAAGGATGCCGTAATCAAGGACTGCGAAGGAGAGCATAAGGTATGGACCCGTGAAGGAGATACGTTTACCGCACATCCGGTCAGCATCGGTATCTCTAACGGAATTATGACGGAAATTACAGGTGGCATCAATGAAAACACGCAAGTCGTAGCTGATGCAGTAATCAGCACAGGCAGCGGACAGGCAGCTGTAGCCGAAGGACAGGAAGGAGGAGAAAGAAGTCCTTTCATGCCTGGCCCTCCGGGAAACAATAAAAAGAAAAATAATAAGTAATCATATTATGAGTAAAACAGTCATAGAATTGCAAAACATCCGGCGTGATTTCCAAGTGGGCGAGGAAACGGTGCATGCCCTGCGTGGCATCTCCTTTTCCATTGCCGAAGGAGAGTTCGTCACCATCATGGGTACGTCCGGTTCCGGTAAATCGACACTGTTGAATACCCTGGGTTGCCTCGATACTCCTACCAGTGGAGAATACTTGCTGGACGGTATATCCGTACGTACCATGAGCAAGCCTCAGCGCGCCATATTACGAAATCGGAAAATCGGTTTCGTATTCCAAAGCTATAATTTGCTGGCAAAGACAACTGCCGTGGAGAATGTAGAATTGCCTTTAATGTATAATGCTTCTGTCTCAGCAGCCGAACGCAGACGCCGAGCCATAGAAGCTCTGCAAGCCGTAGGGCTGGGCGACCGTCTGGAACATAAATCGAACCAGATGTCGGGTGGACAGATGCAACGTGTAGCCATTGCCCGTGCCCTGGTAAACAACCCTGCGGTAATCCTTGCCGATGAGGCAACAGGTAATCTGGACACGCGTACTTCTTTTGAGATATTGGTTCTTTTCCAAAAACTACATGCCGAAGGACGCACCATTATATTCGTTACCCACAATCCCGAAATAGCCCAGTACAGTAGCCGGAACATTCGTCTGCGTGACGGGCATGTGACGGAAGACACGGTGAATACGAAAATTCTATCGGCAGCAGCGGCACTGGCAGCATTACCGAAAAATGATGAAGATTAAGAAATATAAATTATGAACGGAACAAACCTTTTCAAAATAGCCCTCCGCGCCCTTGCCAACAACAAGCTTCGCGCCTTCCTCACCATGCTGGGTATCATCATTGGTGTGGCCTCCGTCATCACCATGCTTGCCATCGGACAGGGTTCGAAGAAAAGTATCCAGGCACAGATATCGGAAATGGGGTCGAACATGATCATGATTCACCCTGGCAGTGATACGCGTGGCGGTGTCCGTCAAGATGCTTCTTCCATGCAGACTTTGAAACTGACTGATTACGAAGCACTACGGGATGAGACTAACTTCCTGGCAGCTGTCAGTCCAAACGTATCGTCCAGTGGACAGCTCATTGCCGGAAACAATAATTATCCTGCCTCCGTAAATGGTGTAGGTACTGAATACCTCGAAATTCGCCAGTTAAGTGTGGAAAGCGGCGAGATGTTCACCGAAGCTGACATCCAGAATGCAGCAAAAGTCTGTATCATAGGTAAGACTATTGTAGACAACCTCTTCCCTAACGGACAGAACCCTATCGGACATATTATCCGTTTCAATCAGGTTCCCCTACGTGTAGTAGGTGTGCTCAAAGCGAAAGGATACAACTCCATGGGTATGGACCAGGATGAAATCGTGCTGGCTCCCTACACCACCGTAATGAAACGTATGCTGGCAGTTACCTATCTTCAAGGTATCTTTGCCTCTGCCCTCTCCGAAGACATGACAGATTATGCCACGGACGAAATTACCACCATCCTGCGCCGTAATCACAAGCTGAAAGAAAATGATGACGATGACTTCACCATCCGTAGCCAGCAAGAACTCAGTACGATGCTGAATTCTACCACTGACTTGATGACCACACTTTTGGCATGTATTGCCGGCATTTCTCTGGTAGTAGGTGGTATCGGTATCATGAACATTATGTATGTCAGCGTAACCGAACGTACGCGTGAAATCGGTCTGCGTATGTCCGTAGGCGCACGTGGCGTGGATATTCTTTCACAATTCCTGATTGAGGCCATCCTTATTAGTATTACAGGTGGCATCATTGGAGTCGTCATCGGCTGCGGAGCCTCATTCATTGTGAAGAACGTAGCCCACTGGCCCATCTATATCCAGGCATGGAGTGTGTTCCTCTCCTTTGCTGTCTGCACCGTCACTGGTGTATTCTTCGGCTGGTATCCGGCTAAGAAAGCAGCTGATCTGGATCCGATAGAGGCAATCAGATACGAGTAAGAGAATTATGAATGATAAATTATGAATTATGAATGGCTATGCAGCAGACGATGCAGTAAAATTCATAATTCATAATCCATAATTCATAATTAAAATACCTATTTTTGTAATATGATTATGCAAGAACCCAAAACACGCCGGATTGTAGAAGTCCTCATTCATATCATCGGATGGGGCATTGTTTTTGCCTTTCCATTTCTGCTGATGAACCGCAGTGGATTCACGGTTAGCTGGATAGACTACCTGCGTCATGGCAGTACAGTGCCGATATCGTTCCTTATCGTGTTTTATATAAACTACTGCTTCTTTATTCCCCACTTTCTGTTTGAAGGACGAATTAAACAATATATCATACTGAACCTCCTGCTTATACTTTGCACCGCTATTGGTGTACACTTCTGGCAGGATTTCATCTTCCATACCTATGTGAAGTCCACTCCTCCCAAGCGTCCCGGACCTCCCAGTTGGATATTTATTCTGCGCGACGTATTCTCAATGGTTCTCACTGTCGGTCTGGCAGCTGCTATCCGTATGAGCGGTCGCTGGATAAAAGTGGAAGCTGCCCGTCGTGAGGCAGAGAAAAGCCGTACAGAAGCTGAATTGAAAAACTTGCGTAATCAACTGAATCCGCACTTCCTGCTCAATACCCTGAACAATATCTATGCCCTTATCGCTTTTGACAGCGATAAAGCACAAGCTGCTGTCCAAGAGTTGAGCCGTCTTTTGCGCCATGTTCTCTACGATAACCAACAAAACTTTGTTGCCTTGGGCAAAGAAATGGACTTCATCCGCAACTATATCGAGCTGATGCGTATCCGTCTTGCCTCCAACGTGACCGTAGAGACCCAAATCGATGTCCGTGCCGATAGCCGTACGGAAATAGCCCCACTCATTTTCATCTCCCTCATAGAGAATGCCTTCAAACATGGCATCTCCCCTACTGAGCCCAGCTTTATCCGCATCCATTTCAGCGAAAGTCCCGGTCAGGTGTGCTGTGAAATAACCAACAGCTACCATCCCAAAAGCCAAGCTGATAAAAGTGGAAGTGGTATAGGGCTGGAGCAGGTACGGAAACGTCTGGAACTGACCTATCCCGGTCGGTATGAATGGAAACAGGGAGTGAGTGACAACGGGAAAGAATATAAATCAATATTGGTGATAGGGTTTATAGAGTGATAGAGTGATAAAGTAATATCACATTATCACTTTATAACCCTATCACCCCTAAATATTCAACATTATGAACCTGACTTGTGCCATAGTAGACGATGAACCGTTAGCTTTAGACCTATTGGAAAGCTACGTCAATAAGACCCCGTTCCTGACATTGGACGGAAAGTATTCCAGTGCCGTACAGGCTATGAAAGAGCTACCGGAGAAGCGAGTTGACTTGCTTTTCCTCGATATACAAATGCCAGAACTTAATGGCCTTGAGTTCTCTAAAATGGTAGATCCGCATACCCGTATCATATTTAGTACTGCTTTTGAGCAATATGCCATCGACGGTTATAAAGTGAATGCTCTGGATTATCTGTTAAAGCCAATCTCCTACGTAGATTTTTTGCAGGCAGCAAACAAAGCAGTGCAATGGTTTGAATTATTGCAGCAGCCCAAAGAAGAAATTGAAAGCATATTTGTTAAAAGCGACTATAAACTGGTGCAAATAGAGCTTAAAAAGATACTTTATGTGGAGGGTTTGAAAGATTATGTTAAAATTTATACAGAGGATAGTGCTCGGGCAATATTATCTCTTATGAGTATGAAATCAATGGAGGAATTATTGCCAGCTTCCCGTTTTATGCGGGTTCACAGATCTTATATTGTCCAGAAAGAAAAAATAAGAGTTATTGACCGCGGACGAATTGTGTTCGATAAAACGTATATCCCCGTCAGCGATAGTTATAAACAGGTATTTCAAGCATTCCTGGATAAAAGAAGTTAGAATATAACATTCATTTGTCGATAAAATATCCGAATCTGTCGACAAAACATAATTTCCTATTGCATATTAAAAAATGTTTTTTTACCTTTGCATCGAACAGATAAAGGAAGTTGTGAAACTTCCCCCAATAGAATAGTTTAGTTAAGTCTAGTTTAGTTTTTGTGTGAAGCACTTCCTCCGTGAGCGAACGACAGGAAGTGCTTTTTTGTGTATCTCAACTATTCCACTCACTTTATTCCCAAAAATTGGAAAGGTTTTGCAGTAACAAACTCTTTAGCAGTATTTCCCGCATACGTCTTACCATCAAGGAGGTTCAACTTCCTGACGGGTGCTTTCTCTGAAAAATCCACATCCTTGAAGTCAACCCAGAATACATTGGGATATAAAGTAGATTCAAAGTAATAAACTTTATCCTTTTGATCGGAAACCGTTCTCCAACGCGTTGAAGATATGTTCGGCTGATCAGGAGTACTAATGCCAAACGGAACAGAAGTATTGCGTATCACGCTAAAAACACTGGCCAGTGCCGTACGTGTATCTTCGGTCTTAGGAATTGCATTAATATAGAATGAAGCCCTCACAAAACGGTCGGCAGCCCGGTTAGTGCCGGGTAAGAAGGTCGTTCCTCCAATAGTCTTCCAATAATCATCAAGTGCCAATTGCTGGTCGAAAACGGGTGAATTGGTCATCACCTGATAGGACCTGTTATGGTGTATATTCAGCTTTCCATCTATATATTCAAAGATAGCATTATCACCCGTAGCATCTGAAATGGAGAGATGAAGAGTAGCCATACGTGTACCGTCAGGCATCATATCCGATACCACATCGAAGGTATTCTTTTCTATTTCGGAAACCGCTTCACTCACCGTTGCAAAATTATCAAGCATATATTGCACCCAGGCAGCTATGGACAAAGCCGGTTTTTCACCATTCCATTGAGGATAAGACGATTCTGCCAACCATAATAAATTAGCAACGAGTCCTTTCTCATTCATGCCGTCAGTGCTGCATATATCATAAGCCGAAGTAACGACACTACCATATTTGGATTTCCAACGCATCGGGTCCTTTCCCACCTCTCCATTACGCTCCATGCCTCGCGGAAAGATCCAGATATTACTACGGGTATCTTCCTTCCAGTCCATGGTACGGCCTGTTATCACCATATCTTTGTTTCCTTGATAAACTACACGTGTACAAGCCCTTACACGTTTCTGAGGTATTACTGAAAATATAACCACAAGCGCGGTGATTAAAAATACATTTGTCTTACACATAATTATCTGATATTAAGTTGTTAGTAAGTATGAATACTAACAAAAGTACAGACTACAAAGTTCTTAAAAGAACCGGGAGACTATCTACCGGAAATAAATAAATATTAAAATTGAAAACAAACCACAAGAAATGCTGTTGGAAGGGGAAACTTAAAAACGATAACAGTTATGAATTACGGTATTAGTATCCTTTTCAGGGCTATCCCACTGCTGATGGCCCTCTTCTGTTTTGGCTACGGAGCCTTTGTGCTCGACATGGGGACGGACGTAAACCGATTTGTTGCCGGGCCCGTAGTATTTTCATTAGGAATGATATGCATTGCATTGTTTGCTACTGCAGCTACCATCATCCGGCAACTCATCCACACATACAGTACTGCGGCAAAATACGTATTGCCTATTCTCGGCTATCTGGCTGCAATAGTATGTTTCATTGGTGGAATGACTTATATAAATGACGGTATTACTGCCGCCCATTTCGTAGCAGGGCACGTCATTTGTGGAGTAGCATTTATCACCGCCTGCGTAGCTACCACTGCCACTGCATCCACCCGTTTCACTCTAATCCCACAAAACTCAAAACGAACGGATCATACCGTACCGGCAAAAGCTTTCTCATCTGCACAAGGAGATGCGCTGATTATTCTTGCTGTCATCTTTGCTGTAATTACATGGGTATGGACTTTCTGGCTATTAGGACAAAGCAGCACTCATGTTGCTTATTTCGTAGCCGGACATGTTATGGCAGGATTAGCTTGCATATGCACCAGCTTAGTGGCACTTGTAGCTACCATATCACGCCAGATACGGAACACTTATACCGGTTCGGAACGAAAATGGTGGCCTGCCCTTGTATTGGCAATGGGTACACTTAGTATCCTCTGGGGACTTTGGATACTGACTGACATCGATCCTGATAAGTCCTCCATCGGATATATAATGATAGGTCTGGGTTTGGTTTGTTACAGCATTTCCAGTAAAGTGATCCTGCTGGCAGTTATCTGGCGGAATGTCTTCAAACTGGCGAATCGCATTCCGCTTATTCCAGTACTCACTGCACTGACCTGCCTTTTCTTATCTGCCTTTATGTTTGAAATGGCGACACTGGACGACGTTTACTTTGTTCCTGCACGTGTATTGGCCGGATTAGGAGGCATCTGCTTCACACTGTTCTCCATCGTCAGCATCCTCGAAAGCGGGACATCCAACTCATAAATCACTCTCTCAATAATTGCTTTTATGGATGGGCTAAGGTTTTGCCAGCTCATCCATAAATACTTCTACATTCCATGCATGATGGGCTACATAGGCAGCCGGACCGGTATCACCCGAATCCAGAATATCCTGCACGACATTAGCCTTATTTCTGCCTGTAACGAAGAAGATCAATTGCTTGGCATTGAATAACAGACAGCCGGTCATAGCAATACGCTTCTGACCGTTGTAAGGATTCACACTCACCTCATAAGGATGAAAGGAAGAAAGTAAATGCTCCTGTCCGGGAAAAATAGACGAGGTATGTCCATCTTCGCCAGCACCGAGCAACACAATGTCAAGAGCCGGGAATCCATGCCAGAGAGATGCATGACAACGTACTACACTGGAGTAACGCTTCGCCTCATTGTCGGGACGATTGTTACCATCGATAGGAAAAATGTATTCCTCCGGCATATGAACCTTATCCAACAACAAACGGCGCATAGTGCCATAATTACTTTCTGAATCTTCGGCAGGCACACAACGTTCATCCACCCAATAGATGCGCATACGCAACCAGGGAGTGGCATCCTTGAACTCATCCGCCCACAAATCGAACATGAGCGAAGGCGTACTGCCTCCGCTGAATGCTATGTGGAAAATCTTTTGCGGCTCTGCCTCCATCAGACTTATGATGTGTTTGATAAGAGCTCGTGCCGTTTCAACAGCTGTACTATAGATATAAGTTTTCATAACTCACAATATTGATCAGTGTTCGTTAAGTTTTTACACGGATTGGTCCAGTCAGCACCATGTTCGTGCATCATAGCTTCACTCTCCAGAGGTCCCCAGGTTCCGACGGGATAGCCATAGAGAGGTGCATCCGGATATTCGTTCCAATAGCGCAATACCGGATCGAAGAAACGCCAGGAAGCTTCGACGGCATCACTACGAGTGAAAAGGGTCGGATCACCCTGAATACAGTCTTCTATCAGGCGGGCATAAGCATCACCTGTAGCCTTTCCGCCCAATTGGTCATAACTGAAATCCATCATCACCTGCTTCACATCGAATCCCGGACCGGGCACTTTCATACCAAACTTCAGTACGATGCCCTCATTGGGTTGCAAGCGAAGGATAAGTTTATTAGCCCGCGGACAATGTCCGCCATGGCAATGAAACATCTGATGCGGTGTCTCACGGAAATGCACTACAATCTCCGTCACCTTCGTAGGCATCTGCTTTCCTGTGCGGATGTAGAAAGGTACACCACTCCAGCGCCAGTTATCGATACCGATTTTCATGGCAATGTAAGTTTCAGTGCGCGAGTCGGCAGGAACGTTCTTTTCTTCACGGTAGCCCTTTTTAGAACCGGAAGCCGTATATTGCCCGCGGACTATATGTTCATTCAAATCTTCATCCGTCAGAGGTTTCAAGGATTCATAGACCTTCACCACTTCATTACGGAAATTGTCAGCCGTAAAAACTGCAGGAGGTTCCATAGCGGTAAGAGCTACCAACTGGATAAGATGGTTCTGAACCATATCCCGCAAAGCTCCTGTTCCATCATAGAAACCGCCACGCTGTTCAATACCCAGATTCTCTACTGCAGTAACTTCTATATAATCGATATAATTACGGTTCCACAGCGGTTCGAAGATGCCGTTGGCAAAACGGAAAGCAAGAATATTTTGAGCTGTTTCTTTACCGAGAAAATGATCGATACGATAAATCTGGTGCTCCTCAAAGACGGAAGCATATATTTTGTTTAGTTCTTGTGCTGACTTCAGGTCGTAGCCGAAAGGTTTCTCAACGATGATACGGGTATGCTTACGATTCAATCCGGCTTTTTTCAGATGCAGGGGAATAACTCCATAAAGTGAAGGAGGCGTAGCAAGATAGAACAGCAAATTATCCGGAGCTTTCTCACCTGTGATTTCCTGTAAACGCTTGCCCAGCATTTCGTACCCTTCTTCTTTGGCAGGATCTATGCTGAGATAATGTAAATGAGTACAGAATTCCTTCATCCCTACTTCAGCGGGAGTGACAAAATGTTCCAGTTCATTCAATATATAGTCACGGTAAGTATCATCCGCGTAGTCTGTGCGCCCAATTCCTAAAATGCTAAACTCTTCCGGCAACCGATTATCTTTATAAAGAGAGTAGAGTGCCGGCATAAGTTTGCGCTTCGTCAGGTCACCCGAGGCGCCGAATATGATCATTACAAATTTACTCATTTAATTTAGTGATTAGTGGTTAGTGATTAGTAGTTAGTGACTACACATTATATGTACCTGATTTTGTATCTCCGCCATGTCCGGTCCAGTTCTCATGGAAGAATTGCCCGCGAAGTTCATCAGTACGTTCGAAAGTATGTGCACCAAAGTAATCGCGTTGTGCCTGAATCATATTGGCAGGTAACTTCGCAGATACCAGTGAATAGAAATAGTTCAGTGCAGAAGAGAAAGCAGGAACAGGCAGTTCTTCTTTCATTGCATGAGCTACAAGATGCTTCCAGCCCGAAAGCAATTCTTTAATTTCTTCCCGGAAGTAAGGAGCAAGCAGCAAGTGCTTCGGCTTCTGTGATGCTTCAAAAGCTGCGGCTATATCATTCAAGAATACGCTACGAATAATACAACCACCACGCCACATACGGGCAATGGATGCCAAGTCGAGATCCCAACCGTAAGTTTCGGATGCCTTTTGCAATACAGCAAAACCTTGTGCATAAGATACCAATTTGGAAGCATACAAGGCCGAATAAATATCCTTCACCAGTTCCGGTTTATTATATACCACTTGTGAACGCTGGCAAGCGAATTGCTTGGAAGCCGCTTCACGCAGATTTTTCTGTGCCGAAAGGCTACGCTCAAAAACAGCCGTAGCAATCAGTCCCAAGGGCATTCCCAGTTCCATAGCATTGATAACAGACCATTTACCAGTACCTTTCTGTCCGGCAGCATCCAAAATCTTATCAATCAGATATCCACCTGCCTTATCTTTATGGCGTAAAATGTTGGCAGTGATTTCTATCAGATAACTGCGCAATTTACCCTCATTCCAATGAGCGAATACGGAAGCCATTTCTTCATTATCCAGTTGCAATAGATTCTTCATCACCCAGTAGGCTTCGGCAATCAGCTGCATATCGCCATACTCGATACCATTATGTATCATCTTGACAAAGTGTCCCGAACCAGCCGGACCAATCCAATCACAGCAAGGAGTACCATCGGCAGCACGTGCAGCGATACTTTGCAGAATGGGTTTCACTTCATCCCATGCAGTAACAGAACCACCCGGCATAATAGAAGCACCATTCAGCGCTCCTTCTTCTCCGCCGGAAACACCAGCTCCGACAAAGCGAAAACCTTTCTGTTCGGCCAATGCCACACGGCGATTGGTATCTTCATAATTTGAATTTCCACCATCTATTAGTATATCTCCCGGAGAAAGATACGGAAAAAGCTGTTCCATCAACTCATCTACCGCATTACCCGCACGAACCATCATCATGATTTTGCGCGGTGTAGAAATGGACTCCACAAAGTCGGGTATTTCAGTATATCCTTCAATAGTCTTTCCCTTGGCACGGCCATTGGTAAAGCGTTCTACCACGCCTTCTTCTACTCCCGGAACGGTTCGATTATACACGGATACGTGCCATCCCTTATCTGCCATGTTCAAGGCCAGATTCTCCCCCATTACGGCAAGTCCAATTAAGCCGATGTCTGTCTTTTGTTTGTTTTTGGTCATAACTTGCATTTTTTTGTTATTGTTTCATTGAAATGGAAACAATATGCCAAGGGCATTTGTTCGTATGAATTTCGAATAAAAATCGTACTTTTGCAAACATGACTACATTTCACCTGAAAAACTTAAATACAGATTTATGAAAAAACTACATATCGGACTACTGCCGCGTATCATAATAGCCATAGCATTGGGCATTCTTTTGGGTAATTTTCTTCCCGGAGGTATGGTACGCTTTTTCGTTACGTTCAACGGTATTTTCAGTGAGTTCCTGAACTTCTCCATACCACTTATTATTGTAGGGTTAGTAACAGTAGCAATTGCCGATATTGGTAAAGGTGCCGGAAAACTATTATTAATTACAGCACTGATTGCTTACGGAGCAACCTTGTTTTCCGGTTTTTTGTCTTACTTTACTGGTGTAACTGTATTTCCATACCTGATAGAATCGGGAGTTCCGCTGGAAGAGGTCAGTGAAGCGCAAGGCATCTTGCCTTTCTTTTCTGTTGCCATACCTCCGCTGATGAATGTTATGACAGCTCTGGTATTAGCTTTCATGTTAGGACTTGGGCTTGCTCAACTGAAAAACGATACGTTGAAGCATGCTGCACGCGATTTCCAGGAAATTATTATTCGCATGATCAGTGCAGTCATTCTGCCATTGCTCCCTATTTACATATTCGGTATATTCCTTAATATGACACATTCGGGACAGGTATTCTCTGTATTAATGGTCTTCATAAAAATAATCGGTGTGATCTTCCTGCTGCATATCTTCCTTTTAGTGTTCCAGTATTGCATAGCTGCACTATTCGTCCGTAAGAATCCCTTTAAATTATTGGGACGGATGATGCCTGCCTATTTCACCGCCTTAGGTACACAGTCTTCTGCTGCCACTATTCCTGTCACATTGGAACAGACTAAAAAGAATGGGGTATCATCTGACATAGCAGGTTTTGTGATTCCACTTTGTGCTACGATACATCTATCCGGAAGTACGCTCAAGATAGTTGCATGCGCCCTTGCCTTGATGATGATGCAGGGTATACCTTTCGATTTCCCACTATTTGCCGGTTTTATTTTCATGCTGGGAATCACCATGGTAGCAGCTCCCGGAGTTCCTGGTGGTGCTATCATGGCATCTTTGGGTATATTGCAGTCCATGCTTGGTTTCGATGAATCGGCACAAGCATTGATGATTGCGCTCTACATTGCGATGGATAGCTTCGGTACTGCCTGTAATGTGACGGGAGACGGGGCGATTGCGTTGGTAGTGGATAAGATATATAAATGAAAAAAGTTTTGTTTTCTCGTAAAAAACAACGAATTTTGTCCTCTTAAAATCAATTTATAACGAAGCCTACAATATGAAAACAGCTCTAATCTCCGGAATAACAGGTCAGGACGGTTCGTTTCTTGCCGAATTCTTATTACAAAAAGGATATGAAGTTCACGGTATTCTCCGCCGTTCATCCTCATTCAATACAGGACGTATCGAACACTTGTACTTCGACGAATGGGTGCGCGACATGAAACAGAAACGTACTATTAACCTGCATTACGGCGATATGACGGATAGCAGTTCGCTCATTCGAATCATTCAGCAGGTGCAACCGGATGAAATCTATAATCTTGCCGCACAAAGTCATGTAAAGGTATCTTTTGATGTACCGGAATACACAGCTGAAGCGGACGCCATTGGTACACTCCGTATGCTGGAAGCTGTCCGCATCCTGGGCATGGAGAAAAAAACAAAGATTTATCAGGCATCTACTTCGGAACTCTACGGAAAAGTACAGGAAGTTCCTCAAACGGAAACAACGCCTTTCTATCCCCGTAGCCCGTACGGAGTAGCCAAACAATATGGTTTCTGGATTACCAAAAACTACCGCGAAAGTTATGGAATGTTTGCCGTAAACGGTATCCTTTTCAATCATGAAAGTGAACGCAGAGGTGAGACATTTGTAACCCGCAAGATTACGCTGGCTGCTGCACGCATAGCACAAGGTTTTCAGGATAAATTGTATTTAGGTAATCTGGACGCACGCCGTGACTGGGGATATGCGAAAGATTATGTAGAGTGTATGTGGCTCATTCTTCAGCATGATACACCGGAAGATTTCGTGATTGCCACAGGAGAAATGCATACTGTTCGTGAGTTTGCCACACTCGCCTTCAAAGAAGTAGGTATTGAACTGCGTTGGGAAGGTGAAGGTGTCGAAGAAAAAGGCATTGATGTGAAGACAGGCAAAATCATTGTAGAAGTAGATTCAAAATACTTCCGTCCTGCCGAAGTTGAACAATTGCTGGGTGATCCTACCAAAGCCAAAACACTTTTGGGCTGGAACCCAAGACAAACCAGCTTTGAAGATCTCGTGAAGATTATGGCAACGCATGACATGAAGTTCGTGAAGAAGCTGTATCTGAGATCACAAGAGAATTAATACATAAAACTTAAAATATAATGTTAGACAAAAACGCCAAAATCTACGTAGCAGGTCATCGTGGCCTGGTAGGTTCTGCAATCTGGAAGAACCTGCAAGATAAAGGATATACCAATCTTATTGGCAAAACCCACAAAGAAGTCGACTTACTGGACGCCATTGCCGTTCGTAGATTCTTTGATGAAGAACAACCGGAATATGTATTCCTTGCTGCCGCTTTCGTAGGCGGCATCATGGCAAACAGTATCTATCGTGCTGATTTCATCTACAAGAACCTGCAAATACAACAGAACGTCATCGGCGAAAGTTTCCGCCATAATGTAAAGAAACTCCTCTTCCTGGGCAGCACTTGCATCTATCCACGCGATGCCGAGCAACCCATGAAAGAAGAAGTACTTCTTACCTCTCCCTTGGAATACACCAATGAACCCTATGCCATAGCTAAGATTGCCGGACTGAAAATGTGCGAAAGTTTCAACCTGCAATACGGTACAAATTATATTGCTGTAATGCCTACCAACCTCTATGGCCCGAACGATAATTTCGATCTGGAACGCAGTCATGTACTTCCTGCCATGATTCGCAAGATACACCTTGCCCACTGTCTGAAACAAGGTGATTGGGATGCCATACGCAAAGACCTGGATCTCCGTCCCGTAGAAGGCATTGGCGGAACCGGCAGCAAAGAGGATATTCTCACCATTCTTGCTAAATACGGTATCAGTGACAATGAAGTGAAACTTTGGGGTACCGGTACACCGCTTCGCGAATTCCTTTGGAGCGAAGAAATGGCAGATGCCAGTGTATTCGTCATGGAACATGTAGACTTCAAAGACACCTATAAACCAGACGATAAAGACATTCGTAACTGCCACATCAATATAGGTACAGGTAAAGAAATCTCCATCCGCAACCTTGCCGAACTGATTGTTTCTACTGTAGGCTACAAAGGCCAACTGAGTTTCGATAGTAGCAAACCGGACGGCACCATGCGTAAACTGACTGACCCTTCAAAACTACATTCTCTGGGTTGGCACCACAAAGTAGAAATAGAAGAAGGCGTACAACGCATCTATCATTGGTATTTAAAATCGTAAATATTTCAATAGCCCTGGCCATATTTTAATATGCCAGGGCTAAATTATATACATATCCCGCTTTTTTTAGCTAAAAATTTGCTTTCTTTTGATAAAGCCTTATATTTGCACAAATTTCAAATAAATGTGCAATATATAATATCATGGAACAAAGCTTTATCGCCTACATTGAGAATAGTATTAAAGAGAATTGGGACCTTGATGCCCTGACAGATTATAATGGCGCTACCCTACAATATAAAGATGTAGCCCGCAAAATAGAGAAAGTACATTTAATCTTCGAAGCAAGCGGTATTAAAAAAGGCGATAAGATAGCCATCTGTGGACGTAATAGCTCACACTGGGGAGTCACCTTCCTTGCCACACTTACCTACGGAGCAGTTGCAGTTCCTATCCTTCATGAGTTCAAAGCGGACAATGTACACAACATTGTCAATCACTCCGAAGCAAAATTACTCTTTGTGGGCGACCAGGTATGGGAAAACCTCAACGAATCTGCAATGACTATCCTGGAAGGCATCATTCTGATGACGGACTTCTCCATTCTCATCTCACGCACACAGAAACTGGATTACGCCCGTGAACATCTGAACGAATTGTTCGGCAAGAAATACCCCAAGAATTTCCGTAAAGAACACATTGAATATCACAAAGATCAGCCCGAAGAACTGGCAGTCATCAACTATACTTCCGGAACAACGAGTTACTCCAAGGGGGTAATGCTGCCCTACCGCAGCCTGTGGTCCAATACGGCATTCGCATTCGAAGTATTGCCATTGAAAGCCGGAGACAAGATTATCTCCATGTTGCCAATGGCACACATGTACGGGTTGGCATTCGAATTCCTGTACGAGTTCTCAGCAGGATGTCAGATCTACTTCCTAACCCGCATGCCAAGCCCCAAAATCATTTTCCAGGCATTCTCGGAAGTGAAGCCCCACCTTGTAGTGGCTGTACCGCTTATTATAGAAAAGATCATTAAGAAGAACGTGCTTCCGAAACTGGAAACACCTACCATGAAGCTATTGCTGAAAGTTCCCATCATCAATGACAAGATTAAAGCAACTGTACGCGAAGGAGTAGTCAATGCTTTCGGCGGACGTTTTGCAGAAGTTATCGTAGGCGGTGCCGCTTTCAATCAGGAAGTAGAACAATTCCTGCACATGATAGAATTCCCCTACACGGTAGGTTATGGGATGACAGAATGTGGTCCGATTATCTGTTACGAAGACTGGTCACGCTTCAAACCGGGTTCCTGCGGTAAGGCGGTTCCGCGTATGGAAGTGAAAGTTCTTTCTTCCGATCCGGAAAATATACCGGGGGAAATCGTATGCCGCGGACCGAATGTTATGCTTGGATACTATAAAAATGAAGAAGCCACACGTGAAGCAATCGACGCTGACGGTTGGCTGCATACAGGCGACCTTGCACTAATGGACGCCGAAGGGAATATCACCATCAAAGGACGCAGCAAGAATATGTTGCTCGGTTCCAGTGGACAAAATATATACCCCGAAGAAATAGAAGATAAGTTGAATAACATGCCGTACGTTGCCGAAAGTATTATCGTGCAGCAGAATGAAAAGCTTGTCGGACTGGTATATCCGGACTTCGACGATGCCTTTGCACACGGCCTGACTACCGCAGATATAGAACGGGTCATGGAAGAAAACCGTGCCACGCTAAACACCATGTTGCCTGCATACAGCCAGATATTCAAAATGAAAATCTATCCCGAAGAATTTGAGAAAACTCCAAAACGCTCCATTAAACGATTCTTATACCAGGAAGCAAAGGGATAAGATTGTAATTAACCGACTAACCTTTATTAAAGTATTATCTCAAATGAAAAGCGAATTATTAATATCGGCTGCCATGATTCCAATGTGGGGCATGGCAGGAGAAGCGATTGCAGCATCTCCGGAAAAAGGTGTGCCGAAAGAAAAGCAACGTCCGAACATTGTTTTGTTTCTGGTTGATGACATGGGATGGCAGGATACTTCTCTGCCCTTCTGGACTCAACGGACACACTACAACGACACCTACCATACACCGAACATGGAACGTCTGGCAACACAAGGCAAGATGTTCACACAAGCGTATGCCTGCAGTATCAGTTCCCCTACCCGTGTCAGCCTTTTCACAGGAATGAATGCAGCCCGCCATCGCGTAACCAGTTGGACATTACGTAAAAATACCACTCACGAACAACCCGACTCAGTAATGACCTATCCCGAATGGAATGTAAACGGCATTTGCCAGGAACCGGGAATTGAACGTACTACCCAAGTGACTACGTTGGCACAGGTACTTAAAGATAACGGTTACCAGACCATACATTGCGGTAAAGCCCATTTCGGAGCAAATGATACACCCGGAGCCGATCCGCTGACAATGGGATTCGAAGTGAATATAGCCGGACATGCAGCCGGATCACCTGCCAGTTATTACGGCAAAAATAATTTTGGGAATAAGCCGGATGGCAAAAGTCCGTTAGCTGCCGTTCCCGGATTGGAGCAATATCATGGCACGGATACTTTCCTCAGCGAAGCACTTACATTAGAGGCTATGAAAGCTTTGGATAAGGCACAGCAAAAGGATAAACCATTTTTCCTATACATGGCTCATTATGCCATTCATACTCCCATACAACCCGATTATCGTTTTTACCAGAAATATCTGGATAAAGGGCTTCCTCCCGTAGAAGCAGCTTATGCCACCCTCATCGAAGGCATGGACAAGAGCTTGGGAGACCTGATGGATTATCTGGAACGTAACCAACTAACAGACAATACCGTAATCCTTTTCATGTCCGACAATGGCGGACTGGCCGCACATACCCGCGCCGGAGAACTCCATACTCAGAACTACCCACTCAACAGTGGAAAAGGTTCCGCCTATGAAGGAGGTATCCGCGAACCAATGATCGTAAGCTGGCCTGGTGTAGTGGCTCCCGATACGAAATGCGGAGATTATCTTATGATTGAAGACTTTTATCCGACCATCCTCGAAATAGCAGGTATTCAAGAATATACCACCGTACAACAACAGGACGGCATCAGCTTCATGCCATTGCTAACGGGAAAAGGGAAGGTAAAAGACCGCGATATCTATTGGCACTATCCTCATAGCTGGGGACCTTCGGGGCCGGGTATCGGAGCAACTTGCTCCATTCGTTCCGGTGACTGGAAACTCGTCTACTACTTTGTAGACGGTAAGCGTGAACTATTCAATATCCCCGCTGATATCAGCGAGAAAAACGACGTGGCAATGGAAAACCCACGCATTGTAAAGAAATTAGCACAGAAATTAAGTAACTACCTTCGGTCGGTAGATGCACAGCGTCCTACGCTCCGTGCAACCGGTAACTTAGCGCCCTGGCCGGATGAAATTAAAGATTAAAATCAATGAGAAGATTATTTCCATCTATTATTGCATTACTGATGGTTGCAGGAACACTTTCTGCACAGACTACAGACAACAAATCGACTGAAACAACCAAGAAAAACAGAGAACCTGTCGGCGTCAATCTCTCCCTGTGGAAGAATATGTCCACACAACAGACTGATACTGTAGGAAGTACTTGTTTCAACCTCGGTCTATTCTCTTCTATGAACCGTCTGAACGGCGTGGGTATCAATCTACTGGGTAGTGTGGTATACCGTGACATGAACGGTGTACAGGTTACAGGTCTTGCCAACCTGGTAGGAGGCAGCATGCGCGGTGTTCAGATAGCAGGTATCAGTAATGTGAACGGAGATAATCTCTGTGGTGTATCCTTGTCCGGTTTAGTCGGTATCACAGGAAATCATGCACAAGGTGTTATATTCTCCGGACTTACCAATATTGTAGGAGACAATGCCAGTGGTGTTCTCATTGGTGGCTTGCTGAACATTGCCGGAGAGAATTCTTCGGGAGCACATATTGCAGGATTAGCCAACATTTCAGGCGAAGATTTCATTGGTATCACCGCTTCCGGCTTGCTGAACATTGTAGGCGAAAATCTGCGAGGCGTACAAATCAGCGGTTTGGGTAACATCACAGGAGAAAACATGCAAGGTTTACAGATATCCGGTCTGGGTAATGTGGTAGGTGAACACTTCACAGGAGCACAAGTTGCCCCTTTCAATTTTGCCGGAAAAGGAAAAGGCGTACAGATTGGATTAGTCAACTATTATAAGAATAGTTTCGACGGTTTCCAGTTAGGTCTGGTCAATGCCAATCCGGATACTAAAGTGCAGTTAATGCTTTTCGGAGGCAATGCTACAAAGCTGAATGTAGGTGCTCGCTTCAAGAACAATCTGTTCTATACCATCTTAGGCGGTGGTACGCACTATCTGGATTTCAGCGATAAGTTTTCAGCCTCTCTCTTCTATCGTGCAGGTCTTGAGCTTCCCCTATATAAGCAATTATTTATCAGCGGTGACCTGGGCTTCCAGCACATCGAAAACTTCAAGAACAAAGACTATGGCTTCCCTGCACGCCTTTACGCTCTCCAAGCACGTGTCAATCTGGAATATCGTCTAAATGACCGTTTGGGTGTATTCGTCACAGGTGGTTATGGTGGCAGCCGCTACTACAACAAAGGGGTCACTTACGATAAAGGAGTGATTGTGGAAGGAGGAGTGGTGTTGTTTAAATACTAAAATCACTTTTCCTTTATAAGTCCCGTCCTGTACGCCACCAGCAACTTCTTCAAGTCTTGTACCTGTGTCACCAGTATTTTTCCTTGATCCGTATCTTTCACCATCATACGTTGTGAATTGAACTCTACGACAAAGATATTAGACTTGATGTCCTGGCCTTCCTCTATCGCCTTCTGACGGCTTTGGAACGGTTCATGTTGCACTAATTGCAAGCCATGTGAATGATAGACCAACGTATATCCGGCAATACCTGTTTCCGGTTGATATGCCTTGGAGAACCCGCCATCAATCACCAACAACTTACCATCTGCTTTTATCGGTTTTTCACCCTTGATGATCTTCACAGGTACATGGCCATTAATGATGTGTGAATGAGGTCCCGTGACTTCGAACTCTGCAAGAATGCGTTCACAAATATCAGCACGATTACGTAGAGTATAGTAATATCCTTTCGTCTCTTTAGCCAATTCTTTTTCTCCAATGAAATAGCGTTCAAAAGTCGCCATTTTATCTTTGTCAAACGATGGAGCATCCGGGCCACACCACATATACCACACATAATCCAGTGCAAAACTCTTCTCCTCCGTACCGTCTTCATCGAAGTAAGCCGTACGGATCAACTGGTCTGTCTTGCACAATAGTTTCCTGCCCCAATACTCCTTCTTTCCAATACGGACATGTTTGAAACTACCATCCTCATTCAGAGGCATGGAAGCATGGTACAGCAAATTACTGTTACAAACCAGATACATTCCTCCATATGTAAACAAGCAACGCATATGTTTCTTCAACTTCTCACTATTCATGAACGAAGCATGGATTTTATCTATCAGTTCCCGTTCCTCATCAGACAGACGGTATGGATCAGCCGGATCTATGGTCGGGAAGTTTGTATCGCGCAATGGATATTCTTTTCCTTCATATACAAAGACACCTCTCTCAAAATCAATCTTATCCAGTAACTTCCGGTTCTGCATACCGAACTCCGGACGACGGTCTATAATCTCCGCTTCCAGCTTGAACTGTATCACCGTAATCGCCTTATGCATCTGCGTAATCAGCCGTAAAGTCTTCTCATTGTAGTTGCTGTCCACAAAGTTCATCTTCGGAGCGAAGATTGTACAGGGATCATCCGCATACGTATCCATGGCAAACGTGGCAAGTGGTAACAGGTTAATACCATATCCGTCCTCCAGTGTAACCAGGTTGGCATAACGCATCGACATACGAATCACATTGGCAATGCAGGCATCATTACCGGAAGCGGCTCCCATCCACAGAATATCATGATTTCCCCATTGAATATCAAAATTGTGATAATCACAAAGTGTATCCATAATGATGTGTGCTCCCGGGCCACGGTCGTAAATATCACCTACAATATGCAGAGAGTCAATCGTTAACCTCTGAATGAGATTACACATTGCAATGATGAAATCATCCGAACGCTTGGTGGAAATGATAGTACTGATAATTACATTGATATAGGCATGCTTGTTTGGCTCTACGCTCGATTCATGCAGCAACTCCTGAATAATGTACGAGAATTCAGCCGGAAGTGCCTTACGCACTTTAGAGCGTGTATATTTGGAAGAAACATTCTGGCATACCTTCACCAATTGATTCAGTGTAATCAGATACCAGTCATCCAGATCGGCTTCCTGCTCTTTAATCAACTGTAACTTTTCTTCGGGATAATAAATCAGAGTACATATTTCTTTCTTCTCACTCTCACGCAATGTATGCCCGAAGATTTCATTCACTTTCCGTTTCACCGCTCCCGAAGCATTCTTCAACACATGTTGAAAAGCTTCATATTCACCATGAATATCGGTCAGGAAATGCTCTGTCCCTTTCGGGAGGTTCAGAATGGCTTCCAGGTTAATAATTTCTGTACTGGCATCCGCAATCGTCGGAAAACTGCGTGACAGCAACTGCAAATAACGCAAGTCGCTCATGATGCTTTCAGGGGTAATATTACTCATGATATCTAATTACAATTTACAAATTACAAATTATATATGGGCTTGTGTCTTCATTTCAAACCTCAACTCTACGTTCCTAATCCTCAACTTTACGTTCCCAAACCTCAACTCTCAACTTAAAAAGAACATCAGCAGCACTTGGGCGATAATCACACGCAGGAACATGCACAAGGGATAAACCGTAGCATAAGAAACTGAAGGATTATCACCGGGAATGGTATCATTAACATAATTCAAAGCCATTGGATTCGCCATACTTCCGCACAGCATTCCGGCTACCGAACCGAAATCGACTTTCATCCAACGGAAAGCAATGACTCCCATTATCAACACAGGAACCACGGTTAGTGCACAGCCGATAGCTATCCACAACAACCCTTCCGGACGGAATACCGTATCAAAAAAATGAGCTCCCGCATCCAGTCCCAGACAGGCCAGATAGAGTGACAAGCCCAAGGCACGTAGCATCAGGTTTGCGCTACGGGTTGTATAAGTCACCATATGCATGCGTGGTCCGAAAGTACCGATAAGGATACCCACGATAATCGGTCCTCCCGCTAGGCCCAGCTTTACAGGAGTACTGACACCGGGTATGGCAATAGGTATCGCTCCCAAAGCAAGGCCAAGGACAATACCCACGAATACAGCCACCAGATTAGGTTCCTTCAAGCTCTTCACTGCATTTCCCAAAACTCTTTCCACATTTTGTATAGCAGCGGCCTCCCCCACTACCGTCAACCGGTCGCCCAATTGCAAGGTAAGTTCCGCCGTAGCCAGCAGCAGCACCCCGCTACGATAGACGCGACTGATATTGATACCATAATGATTACGTAAATGGAGTGAACCGAGTTTCTTTCCATTCAGTTCCGGACGTGTCACCACGATACGCTGGGAGATCAACTGGCTATCAATGGCATTCCAGTCAATATCTTCCTTGTTCCAGTCCGTGTTTTCTTGCTCACCGAACAATACAGTCAAGGCAGGAACATTTCTTTCTGAAGTGATAACAAGCAAGCGGTCGCCTTCTTTAATCACTTTTTCAGAAGTGGGGATGCTGACATTGCCATCCCGCCACAAACGGGAGATCACAAACTTAGGATAACTCAACTGAGCTATATCCTTCACACTCATATTAAAGATTGCCGGATTGTGCACCTGGAATGCAACAATATAGGGTTTATTCACATCGTCTTTCTCCTTGACTTCCAAATCAGCCTTACGTACCAGCGCCTTACGTATCATCAGAATACCGAGAATAACTCCCACTACTCCTATCGGATATGCCACCGCACACCCCAGAGCCGGAGTATTCGCTTCGATTCCCATCTGTTTCAGCGTTTGCTGTGCAGCCCCCAGAGCCGGTGTATTCGTTGTTGCTCCGCAAAGGATACCTACCATATCCGGCAGAGAGACTCCCAACCCATAACTTCCCAGCAGTGTCATCAGCGTACCGATCAACACCACGCCTACTGCCAGCATATTCAATTGTACACCGCCTGTGCGGAACGAACTGAAGAAGCCAGGACCGACCTGCAGTCCCAGTGCATATACGAATATCACCAAGCCGAAGCTCTCCGCATAGTTCAGCATCTGCGGGTCTATAGACAATCCGAAATGCCCGGCAAGGATACCTGCAAAGAACACGAACGTCACTCCCAACGATATACCGCAGATATGTATCTTTCCCAGCCCCAAACCAATAGCAGAGATCAGCGAGAGCACCACAACCGCCTGTAGGGCGGAGTGTTCAATGAATAAACTGTATAACCAATCCAATGTTTTTACGTTTTATTGATTTCAGTCCGCAAAGATAGGAAGTATTTCCCGGAGAAAAGGAATAATTGCATAAAAAAAACGGTCATCTATTTGATGACCGCTTTATTCCTTGTACACCCTCAGGGACTCGAACCCTGGACCCATTGATTAAGAGTCAATTGCTCTACCAGCTGAGCTAAGAGTGCATTAAATTTTCCGTAGTGGATACGAGAATCGAACTCGTATTGCATGCGTGAGAGGCATGTGTCCTAACCGTTAGACGAATCCACCGGCTGTTTGCGGAAGCGGGGGGATTCGAACCCCCGGTACAGTTACCCGTACGTCAGTTTAGCAAACTGGTGGTTTCAGCCACTCACCCACACTTCCTTAAACCTGCATTGTTTCTCAAATGCGGTGCAAATGTATGGGAAACTTTTGGACTATGCAAATCTTTCCATCATATTTTTTTCTGACTTTTTTCAGGAAAAGGTGTAATCTGTTAAAAGTCAAAAGCAAAGGTCGGAAAAAAAATAATTTATTTGACTCATATCAATTCTTCCCTCCCTCTCATTCCGTACCTTTGCGCGATTTTTCATCACCGGATTTCAAACACTACGAAATGATACATCAGGAAAGCTTAAAAAAGCGACTTGCCAAACTCGCTGCCCCCATCTTTATAGAGACCCTGCTCATCATGATGCTGGGTGCTGTAGATACTATTATGTTGAGCCGCCACTCAGATAGTAGCGTTGCCGCCGTAGGAGTGGTCAACCAGATCATCATGCTTACTTTCCTTATATTTGAGGTTATCAACCTTGGCACCTCTGTTCTTTGCTCCCAATACCTCGGTGCACGCCTGCAGAAGAAAGTAGTCCAGGTAGTCGGCGTATCCATCCTTGTGAATATAGTGATCGGCGTCTCTGTCAGCTTGTTCCTTTTTTCCTGTGCCGGACCGATACTACGCCTCATGGGACTCACTCCCGAACTGATGACGGACGGTATGGACTATATGCGCATCGTGGGTGCTTTCGCTTTCTTTCAAGCTATCTCCCTAACCCTGTCCGCTTCCCTACGCAGTGCAAACAAAGCCATCTATCCAATGCTGGTAACCGTCGTTGTCAACATACTTAATATCATAGGTAACTACTCCCTTATCTTCGGTCGCTTCGGCTTCCCGGAACTTGGTGTAGAAGGTGCTGCCATTTCCACAGCTTTCAGCCGCGGAGTTTCCATGGTACTACTATTCATTATCCTGTTCCGCAAACATATCCACCGTTTCCCTGTCGCTTATTTCCGTCCATTCCCGTGGCCCGAGCTGAAGAACCTGATGAAAGTAGGCCTGCCCTCTGCCGGAGAGCAACTCTCTTACAGTTCATCGCAAGTAGTGATTACCTTTTTCATCAATATGCTGGGCGTCGAAGCACTGGCCACCCGTACCTACTGCGTCAACATTATCATGTTCGCCTACCTCTTCAGCATTGCCATGGCACAAGGAGGCGCCATCTGCATCGGTCATCTCATCGGAGAGGGAAAACCTCATGCTGCCTTCCTTATGGGAAAATACGTAATGAAGAAATCCGTAATGATCACCGTCATACTTTCCACGGTTCTGGCCGTCTTCGGAAACACCATTTTCCACTGGCTGACCTCCAACGAAGAGATCATCCGGCTGGGTACCACCATCCTCATCATTGACGTTATTCTCGAAATCGGACGACCTATCAATATTTTTGCCACGAACGCTCTGCGTGCAGCCGGCGACGTCAACTACCCGTTTTACGTCGGACTGGTGGTTCAGTGGAGCGTTGCCGTCGGGCTGGGATACATCTTCGGTATTCCTTTGGAATGGGGCATCTGTGGTATGTGGGTTGCCTTCCTGTTGGATGAAAACATCCGGGGAGCTATCTTCGTACGACGCTGGTATAGCATGAAGTGGACAACAAAGGGGTTTGTCGCTAAGCACTAATCATTTCACAAGATTTGATTTAAATCAAATCTTTCGTACCTTTGTGCCCGGAAACGGTTATAAATACCAGCGAACAATTATGGATACACTATTAAAAGAAACAGTTAATGCCACTGTGAACTCCCGTTATCCGGGTATGGCACCTGAGGGTAGAAAACTGATAGAAGATATTCTGATCCGCAAAGAGCTGGAAAAGGGTGAACTCCTATTCAAGGAAGGGCAAGTCTGCCACCACATGGTATTTGTGGGTAAAGGCATGATGCGCCAGTTCTATTACAAAAACGGTAAAGACGTCACCGAGCACTTTTCCTACGAAGGCTGTGTCATCATCTGCATAGAAAGTACATTGAAGCAAGAACCTACCCGCCTGATGGCAGAAGCTCTGGAACCTTGCACAGTATACCTCCTCCCCTACGATAAATTCATGAGATTGACAGAAATCTCCTGGGAAATCAATATGTTCTACCGTAAGATACTGGAGTACTCACTCATCGTATCTCAAGTGAAAGCTGACTCCTGGCGATTCGAAACAGCACGCGAACGCTACAACATGCTAATGCATACCCATCCGGAGGTCATCAAACGGGCACCATTGTCACATATCGCATCTTATTTGCTGATGACGCCCGAAACCCTTAGCCGGGTACGCTCGGGCATACTGTAAAAAAGACAATATGAATCTACATTTTTTTGATTTATATCAAATCATATTCCCCAAGAACTCTCTAACTTTGCGCCATCAAAAAAGAAATAGAATTAGTTTTTATAAGGAAAGAGATTAGTTTTTAGGGTATAGATTAAAAAAGAGGTAACAATGTATAGAGGTTGTTACCTCTTTTTTCGTTCACTCCACAAAATTCATTTAAAAAACGTGTAGTAATGCAAACTTATTCATATATTTGTATTAATGGAAATGAAGCCACACGTAGCACTACTAAAAATAACGCTGTTGTTCACACTTATACTGGCGGGATGCCAGGGAAGTCCTGATAAAAAGACCCGCCTGCTGCAATTGCCACAGGAATTATTTCGGGATGGAGATATCACTTTCAGAAGAGGAACAGGGATTACAAGTAGAGTGGTGCTGGCTGCAGACCGTGAAGGAACGTATTCGCATACCGGCATCCTGAAGAAGAAAGACGGACAATGGTATGTGATACATGCTGTGCCCGGCGAACCGGATTTCAAAGACGATCCGGATCGTGTAAAAATGGAGACAGTTGAAGTGTTTTTTGAAGAAAGAAAAGCTATTAACGGGGCCATTATGCGTATAGCAGAGGATTCTGCAAGCGCATACAGAGCAGCAGTACAGGCAGAACGGTTATATCATGCCCATGTACTATTCGACCATGATTATAATCTGGCAGATACAACGCGAATGTACTGTACGGAACTGATTGATTTCGTATACAAAAAACAAGGAATAGACTTGCCTGAGGGACGTATCAGTCACGTGAATATTCCGGGATTCAAAGGAGATTATCTCCTGCCTAACGATATTGCACAGAGTAAGCGCCTCTGTTTGATATACTATTTTTAAATACACATTAATCATTTAAAAAAAAGCGTATGAAAAAGGTATTTTATTTTAGTCTGATGGTTATGGCTATGTTTATGATGGCAGCTTGCTCCTCTTCCAGTAGTCCGGGAGATGCGATGAAGAAGTATAGCAACTACCTTATCAAAGGTGACTATGAAAAGTTTGTAGATGGCATTGCTTTGGATGACAGCGAAACTGCTGATAAACTGAAAGAGCAAAAAGCAGGATTCGTTGCCTTATTGAGAGATAAAGTGGGCAAAGAGTATGAAAAAATGGGTGGACTGAAAAGTATTGAGATTCTATCGGAAGAAATATCGGAAGATGGAAACACAGCAACTGTAAAAATAAAGCAAACCTACGGAAACGGAGAAACACAAGAAGGTACGCAATCGATGGTGAAAAGAGATGGTAAATGGCTAATGTCGATAGATAAGTAAGCTTTTCATCTCAGTATAAGCAACAAGGCGGTTCAGTTAAGAAAAGTATTTCTTACCGGACCGCCCGTTTTATTTTACTTAGTAAAGTTCACCCTGCCCTACTTCCGTGAAGAGCTTGGCAAGCTTTTCAATAATAGGTTTCACATAGCGTTCACCTTTCTCAGCCGAAGCTTTCTTGGGGTTCCCTACCCCGCTATCCACTGTAGCTTTATCCCAATGGCGCGGTGCCCATCCCAGCTTTTCGTTCAATGAAGAAATAGCAAAAGGCTTAGAATCCCCATCACCTGCCTCATTCAGATTTACCAGCTCCGGATGATAGTGCATCATTACGGAAGTTTCCTGCTCACCGGCATGGTCATCTATTTCAGCTTCAAAATAATCTTTCGTGGGAACGAGGCTAAACCAGTCGGTAGCAATAATCAGGAAGTCCGGATAACTAAAGGCAAGGTCGCGTATCATACCTTTGAAATTATTCCCGCCATGTCCACTGACAATAATCAGTTTACGCATACCCTGAGCATAAAGAGAAGCGACAATATCTTCCAAAATAGCCTGCTGGGTGGCATAACGGGTATGTATGCAGAAGGGAAGTTCACGCTGCCCGGGGTTGTGGGCACCGAATGGTACAGGAGGCATCACCATACAACGTACCCCGGAACGTTTCAGTGCCAGCATAGCAGCGTCTACAGCAATGTCATGGGGCAAAATGCAATCGGTGAGATACGGAAGATGTAAGTTATGAGGCTCTGTTGCGCCCCAGGGAAGTATAACGGCATCATACTTCACATCCTTCACTTTTCCATAGCAGGAAACAGTAAGGTCAATTTCTCTTTTTTCCATGTTTTCTTATTTTTGGGGGTATTTGATACCTGCAAAAATAAAGAATATTCCGACACTGTGTACTATTGCTTACGATATTCTTTTGGAGACATTCCGGTGTGATGCTTGAAATATTTGCCAAAGAAAGACTGGTTAGCAAAATGCAGTTCATCGGAGATTTCCTGAATGCTCATTTCGGAAGATTTCAACAAAGCTTTAGCTTCCAAAATAACAAGACTGTCTATCCATTCTCCGGCAGTCTTTCCACTGACTTCTTTTACAGCTGTAGAAAGATGCTTGGCTGTCAGAAACATTTTGTCGGCATAATAGGCAACACTGCGTTCCTGTTTGTACGACTCTGTAATTGCACGGACAAAACGCTCAAAAAGATCCTCTTTCCTGCTTTTTACTTTTCTGACAGTAGGCTCATTGCCTTGATAGATGCTATATATCTCATAGAAAAGAGACAGTATCAATCCCTGAGTAATCTCTTTACGGAAAGGATTGTCTTTCAGTTTTACCTTCTTTTGAAGGAAAGAGTAATACTCCTGCACAGCCTCCATTTGTTCCGGATTGAGGCGTACACAGGGCTGCTCTTTAATCATAAAAAACAGAGGGAATAACTGCTGTACCGTGGGGAGCACATCATCTATAAACTGACCGGAGACAACTATAAAAACACCGGTGAAATCATCCGAACGCTCCACCTGCTGCAAAATCTGTTCGGGCAAAGTAACCACAAGAACACCTTCGGTAAGTTCATGTTCTTTCAGATTGATACGTATCTTGCAATACCCTTTCATGCAGAGTGTCAGACAGGACGCATTCAGGCGTGTAGGATAACCGAACAAAGGGATATCTCCTATATTGTCGAATATGGCAAAATCATTCCCAATAAAATCCATTGCCGGAAAACGGCGAATAGTTGCAATATCTACGTTCTTTATATTTTTCATCTCCCTTTCTTATTTGCGTGGCAAACTTAAGCAATATTTCGCTGAAAACCGTCCGAAATATCCTAAAAAAAGAAAAAGGGAACATTTCTACAAGAAAGGGCTTATGAAATTATGCTCTTGCAATAAATTCATAAGCCCATGCAATAATTTTGCAAACACTTGCAATATTAAATTTAGACCTCAGCCTAATTCATAAATTTAAAGCCGATAAAGAATGTCCTTGGTTGCGTTGGTCCGTAAAAATAACCGGAATCACGGAACTCACCTTTATCCAGGTCTTTCTGGAAGCTGTTGAAGATATTCTGTACACCTGCATTGAGTTGCAACTTGATGTGATCACGCAAAACAAAGGTATAATTTAACTTCAGATTGAGATCAAAGAAATCGGGAGTATTCTCCATACGGTCTTTTTCAATATTGCAAAACGCACCTTCCGGGGCATCCACCGGAGCATAGTGAGGAACGATCATCTTTCCGGTATAGATGCCTGACAAAGAGAAATCGAAGTTTTTCAATGGTGCGGAAGAGAAAGTGAAATAGCCATAATAATCCGGTGTACGCATCATGCGCTTGGTAGTTAATTCTTCACCATCCACTTTGGTCCAGACCTCGGCATCCATATAACGGCTACGTTGTGCGGTGAATCCCAACTGGAGTTGTGCTTCTTTGCCATGAGCCAATTTGGCATCCAGATTGACACCATATACCCGTGCACCACTACCGTTACGACGTTCTTTGATTTTATCCCCGTTATCATCCTTACCGATATCTTCTAATACGAACACATGGCGCAGGTCAGTATAAAAACCTTCCAGCAAAATATTCGCTTGCCAATGTCCGAGATGTGTACTCCAGTCCACAGAGCCACTATAACTGTTGGAACGCTCTTCACGGAGGTTATCAGCCAACTTAATCTGAACTCCTTCACCACCTACAGCTGTCACATGCAAATCTTCATCATAAGCTTGCGGTGCACGGAAACCGGTAGAATACGTCAGACGCGCCTGGAAATCCTCAGTCGGTTTATAAAGGAAATTGATACGCGGGCTGAAAATCAACTTATCTATTAGATTGTGCTTATCGAGGCGGGCACCCACCAGCATAGTGAGCTGACGCATCTTCCATTCATTCTGAACAAAGGCGCTGGCTATGCGTACATCCTGCTTCATATCACGATGATAACCAGTCATGACATCATGCAGGGAGTTATTCTGATATTCAAGGCCACCGGTAAAAGTAGCAGGAGCAAAGAAGCAGTTGTTCATATTGCCTACATACATGCCACCGGCTACCCAGGTCAGATCATCCGTTTTACCATAAGCATTCATGTCCTGTTGCGCTCCATAATAACTGTTTCTATCCGTATGCTGAATAGAACCATAAAGAGAAATCTTATGCTTATATTCACGCCAGAATAAATCATAGCTGACACCACCACTATTAATAATGTGCTTAGTTTGCTCTGTAATATCCGACTCATGCGGTTGCAGATCAAATTTATTACCACCACGACGGAACTCATTAGTAGTATGGTATTCCAGATTGATACGGCTGAAGTGCGTAGGGCGATAGTAAGCACGGAAACCGAAAGTATTCATATTCAGTTTACCAAGTTCGGAGAAACCATCATCATCACGATCATAAGGGTTACGGTTACGATAGCTTTCATACAGCGCGATACCGTAAGAATTATCTTTTGCAACCAGGGAGACGTTACCACCCATATATTGTTCCCACGATTTTCCATCCATGCACGAAAACATGCTCGATACCTGAAAAGAATTACTGATAGGATCTTTAGTAATGATATTGATAGTACCACCTACTGCATTCGCTCCGAACAGAGCAGAACCACCACCACGCACTACCTCCACACGCTCTATCATATTCACGGGAATCTGTTCCAGTCCATATACCCCGCTGAGGGCACTGATGATAGGACGGCTATTTATTAATATCTGAGAATAGGGGCCTTCCAAGCCATTGATACGTACTTGTGGAAAACCGCAGTTCTGACAGTTGTTCTCCACACGCAGGCCGGACTGGTAGTTCAGCGTCTTTGCCAAATCTGTAGAATTCACCATCTCAAAGAGCTTGGCACTCATCACATTGACAACTACCGGAGCGTCCTTACGGCTCACTTCATTACGGTTGGCAGATACCACTACTTCATCCGTCATGAAACTCTCTTCCTGCATCTGGAAATGTATGACTGCAGTAAAGTCTTTACTGACAGTTACCTCTTTTTCCTGCGTCTTATAACCTACCGCTGATACGCGAAGCGTGTATTTCCCGACAGGAAGTTTACGGAACTCGAACTGACCTTCTTCATTAGAGACTGTTCCCTGACCGCTTTCTTTGATTAATATAGTTGCATAGGGTATATTTTCTTCTGTTCCTTTCACTATCACGTGACCGGAAATCATGTTGCCTTCCTTTATAGGATTTACGGCATAGAGGCTGATGCAAACCATAGTAAGCACCAACGCAAGTATATGTTTTTTCATTAATTTGCGCTCAAAAATGTATGTATTGAAAATATGAGTGACAAGCTACGAGCTATATCCTACAAGTACCTTTCGGTATATTAACCGGTAGCTTTCCAAGCTGAAAGCTTGATAAAAGATTATGCCGCGAATGCCGGCGGAGCGCGAAGAGAAACGACCTGCCCCCATTCTTCCTTTACCAAGGATGTTAATTTTTCCGCTTCCAGCATAGCCAGAAGCATCCGCATAGGGTGCAGTTCTTCATATACATCAACCTCCGGAGATTGGAAAGTTGACAAACGACCTATAACGACAAGTTCACTTTTAGAGTGCGTGTGCTTACCGTGAAATGGATGCGAGTGGGTAATCAGCACTCCATTGACGTAATGGACATGAGTAAAGGCTGTAATACTTGTCTGATATGCCACAAACAGCACCAACAAACATACAGCCCCTATAATTCTCTTTAT
Organism: Bacteroides intestinalis DSM 17393; assembly: GCF_000172175.1. Taxonomy (NCBI): domain Bacteria; kingdom Pseudomonadati; phylum Bacteroidota; class Bacteroidia; order Bacteroidales; family Bacteroidaceae; genus Bacteroides; species Bacteroides intestinalis. Next base: position 685,923 of record NZ_ABJL02000008.1, read on the forward strand.
CTTTTTATTCACGTCCCTACAGTCTATTAAAAATTGCGACTGCAAAGATAGTGATTATTTTTCCACTTTTCCAAACAAGTATTCATAATCCCGTTTAGCAGCAGGCTCCACCCATTCTTCCGGAATAAACTTCCATTGTCCCAACGCATGTGGCTCAATCACACCCTTCTTCTCTATATATTGCATCAGGTAATAACGCAAATCTTTATCCGTAGAGTACAGGATACGATCTTTCAATTCATCCTGAGAAATACCGGAGCCCTTAGTCAATAATTCTCCTCCACCATTACCGCGGTAGGAATTCAGTGCTACTTTATACATTTTATCCAAAGAGAAAGGAGTTCCGTCCGCCATACTGGTTATAGTCACCTTTTCCCCCTTGGGTTTCGTTACATCCACCGTATAAATGATACCGGCAGCCGAATCAAAATTGAAGCTGAAGTTTTTGAATGAAGCACGATCTGTTGCCCCTTCACGACGCTTCTCACGAAGCAGCAACAAATGGTCATCAGGAGATTTCATCTGGTTTGTCCACAAATCATACGACATCTCCAATGCATCTTTTATCTCCTTACCGGACAATTTCATAGTATAAAGCATATTTTCATACTTATACAGATTGAACATATCGCTTACAAACACATCACCCTTGCTGATCTCGGTATCATACGACAGAGGAGCAGCTAAAGAAATTTCTGCATTCGTGATTTCAAGTTGTAACATATGGATTAAATCAATAAAAGCAGAAGAACCGAAATAAGCAGGGCGCGTAGAAATCGTTTCAGTGAAACTTCCTATCTTCTTGGACACAAAATCCCGAACATCACTAAACTGGGGAGCAAAACGAGCCATAAAATCCTTGTTTGCAGTATAGTTCTTCATCTCAGTCAGCACTCCGCTGATATGTTTCTCGACTACTTTTCCCTTACGCAATTTCAAAGTAACATCTGCATTCGCCACAACCCCTCCCTTACTTGCCGGGTCCATAATCAACACAGAGTCTCCCTCTACATTTTTAATCTTCTTCAATTCACGGGTATGATCGTGTCCCATCAAAACAATATCAAAACCAGGAACGTTACGAGCCACTTCCAGTGAAGCATTCTCACGATATTTACCACCCATCAACAGAGCATCTTGTCCGGCATGGAAAATTCCGATTACTAAATCCGGATTCTCTTTTTCACGGATAATCTTCATCCATTTGCGGGCTGTCTCTTCCATATCATCAAAGCGCAGACCTTTCCATAAGTTTTCCGACAACCACACAGGAATAGCAGGAGTAATCATTCCCAGCACTACAATCTTAACACCATCCCGTTCCAATACTTCATAAGGCTTAAAGTGCGTTTTCCCTGTAACCGTATCAATGATATTGGCGCCTAAAATGGGAAAATTACAATCACCTGCCCAACGATCAAACACAGCACGCCCGGTTTCCACATCATGATTTCCCATGTTACCAACATTATACTTCATGTAATTCAACACTTCGGCAGCCAGATGCAGAGAAATGGTATCAATATAATTATAATAGTAAGCGCAAGGCTGACCTTGTAGAATATCTCCATTATCCAATAGCAACAGGTTATCCTTATAAGTCTCACGTTCCTTCTGAACAAACTCATACACACGCGCCAGACTTCCCGCTGCCTCATGTCGAAGTATAAAGTCATAAGGATAATAGTTACCATGTATATCGCTGGTTTCTACAATTTTCAGCTTTACTATTTTATCCTGAGCCAACACGGCTCCTGTCAGGAAGAATATCCACCCTAAAAAAAAGTAAAATCTCTTCATAGTAATTATTTATTTGGTTGTTCTATCTCAAATGGATGTGTAAATACGAATCTTGCTCCATCTGTATATCCGGAATCTACCCAGATCTCTCCTCCCCACTTCTCTACAGTCAGTTTACAGATAGATAAACCCAATCCCGTGCCTTGCACATATTCATTCAGTTTCTCAAACCGTTCAAATACCTGCTTCTGTTTTTCCAACGGAATACCTGTACCGGTATCTGATACAGAGAAAGTAGCTACTCTCTTCTCATCATCTACTTCCAGCTTCAATGTGATCTTACCATTTCTGGTAAATTTGTCGGCATTGGAGAGTAAGTTTATAATAACCTGCTGCAAACGCTGGGTATCCGTCCGCAAATCCACACTTTCACGGTCACACTCAAAGATAAACTCATTTTCCGATTTACGAGCCTGACTAACAGAAGCTAATACCTGCTGGCACAGTGGTACTACATCACACTTCTCAATTGTAAACGTAACCCTATCTGCCTCCAGACGAGAAACATCCAGGATATCATTGATCAGGCGAAGCAACAAGTCCGAATTTGTTTTAATAATATCGACATATCCCTGCTGTTCATCCACCGAAGTACCTCCTGAAGCCAATACATCGGAGAATCCTACAATCGCATTCAACGGCGTACGGATTTCATGGCTCATATTAGCAAGGAAAGCACTCTTTAGACGGCTTGACTCTTCCGCACGGTCTTTCGCTTCTCTCAAAGCACTCTCCGACTCCTGAAGTTCATCTTTCAGTTTCTTAGTATGATAGTAAAAGTACAGAGAAACAAACAATCCACTCAGCAATACGACCAAGACCGTACCAACAGTCCAGATATGATATTTATATTGTTCGTAAAACGATGGAGTTTCATTGACCATTTCTATAGGCTGATGAATGGAAGACAGATCCAAACGCTTATCTTTCACAATCTTGCTATCCATCTGTATCTTATTCGGAATTACCTCTACTTCCACCCGGTCGCTGTCCGGTCCCTGCAACAAACGAACCGCCTGATGCGCCATATCCTTACCCAATGCCCGGTAAGAGGGGATCACTCCACCTACCGCCCAATAGCCTATACCTACAGAAGTTATAGAAAAAGTAGGAACATCACCGGCAGCCTCCATCATCGTATAAGTCGCATTGCGCATAAAGTATCCGTCATACATATCTACGCGCCAAGTACCCAATAACAATGCTGTATTGGGAGGCAATTCATGTAATTTATCGCTTATGGTATAAATTGTATTCGTTCGTCCGTCCAGCAGAATAAGGTTCAGTTCCGGGTGTTTTTTCATCTCTTCCACTACATGTGCCTGCAGAGAAACACCACCATAACTATTATCGGAAACAAAAGCAATATTCCTGGTTTCCGGATACAGCTTCTTTATCAGATTAATATTGGCTTCTACATCATATTCATAAACGAATCCGGCTTTCACTGAAGAATTAGGGAAGTCATTAAAGAAATCCACTGCATCAGGCATCCATGTTTTCAGATCGACTGAATCATCCGGAAGAATAATGGCATTACGGCTTGCCAGTGCAGCCAGCACCGGCACATTTCCACGTATGGAATCTGCTTGTGATAAATAAGCTGTCCAAGCCTCCTGACCAATCAGCACAAGTAGTACAGGCGAACGTTTTCCCCGGTATTTAGCAAGAAGTTCCTCCATTTTACTTTTCCATAAAGGAGCTTCGGAGAAACTTTTGCAGTTCATATTTTCCAGAGATATCGGAGCCTCCCCTCCCAGCCGCTCAAATTCTTCCATAAAATCGTAAATATTTCCAGAAGTTTGTCGTGCGTCCGGATTATATGAACTGATAATCAATACCGGGTGTTCTCCAGTCACCGCAAAGGCCGATGAAAGCCCAATGTGGGATATCAGTAAGAAAAGCAGAAAGCTATATATTATTTTCCTAAATAAGCCCATTCAGTGAATATAGAATTGTTTCGGCAAATATACAATAAAGTTATAAGAATAGAAAAATAGTTGTAGAATTTAAGCCATGATATTTTTATCCGTAAGTGTTCTGTGAAGATATTACCAGATATAAACAAAGAAAACAGCCCACTAGGAGCTGTTTTCTGACATTAATATACAATCAATTAATATTAAACCTTTTGATGTAAACTAAAGTACTTCTTCATAAACCATATATAGATAAAGCTAAGCAATAAAATTACACCCAGCAAGAATATATAACCATAGTTCAAACATCCTATATAGCCAATTATTATTATTGCTTGTACCACCATATAAATCAACGAAACCACAACATGAGGCATCCTCAATTCGTTCGCCATCAACTGATACATATGTTTGCGATGAGGTAAACCAATGTTTTCATGAAGCATCAAGCGATGAATGATAGTAAGCACACTGTCGACACCATAAACAGACAATAGGATAATCCAGCCGAAATCTTCTGTTTTAATAATGAGTCTCCCTATCAGAAAAAGAAGAATAAAGGCGATACTCACAGAACCAACATCACCGGCAAAACACTTCGCCTTTTTACGGAAATTAAAGAAACAAAATACAAATACAGAGCAAAGGACGGTATAAATCAAAGCGGGCTCAACAAAAGTGATTATCTTAGAATTTATATAAGCTAATGCACCAAGAATAACCAATGAATAGCCACCGGTAATGCCGTTGATACCATCCATGAAATTATAAGCATTAATAATACCTGTGCAAACTATCAATGCGATAATTATCCACCACCACGAAAGAGAAAACAGCCCCCATTGGTAAAACATCAAAGCCATAGCGGTAAAGTGAAACACTAACCGAAAGCCTTGAGAAGTGGAACGAACGTCATCCACAAAACTGATGAAGGTAATTAGGGTCAATGCTAACATGAACCAGGGATATTCCCATTCATTACTCAAGAAATAAGCCAAAGCGCCAAAATAGAAAATGATTCCGCCACCACGCAAAGTAATCCGGGTATGAGAACTTCTCTCATTGGGCTTATCGATGATATTGCACTTATCAGCTATTCTAAAATAAAAAAGTTCTGCCAGAAATAGCAGAACCAATATAATCAGGTAATACATAACCGTACTTGCCCCTTTAATTTTAAATGTTAATTATTAATTTGAAAACGATTTTATCGTTTTCATAATCCCATCAGCAGCACGAACAGGCATTCGTTCAATGCCAAGTGCAGCTTTAATCTTCTCATTACTAACCACGTAATTCTCCGTCAGTTTCCGCAAACGTTCAGTATTCAGCGGCAGATGAAGTAAAGTTCCTAAACCTGCACAACCTTCCATCATCTTCCGGTTCATCTTCCAGATATGAGGTGCTTTACCCATAGCCTCACACATGAGAGTAATCAATTCATTTGTAGATAGGGCTTCGTCATCACCCATGTGATAAATGCCACTCGCTACATTCTTTGTCAGCAAACCTTCCACCACATAACATAAGTTATCAATCGAAGTGAACGAACGCTTATTCTCAAAATCTCCCAAAGGCCAGGGAATACCTTTCTTTACCACATTATAAAGCAAATTCAGGTTTCCTTTATTGCCCGGGCCATGAATCATGCAGGGTCTCAATATATATACCTGCTTCCTATCATCATGTAGTTTTAATTTTTCATTCTTATTTTTTAATTTATCGAGAATATAATTCTCGGCTGCTATCTTACTCTCTCCGTAAGGTCCTATTGGAGTAGGTACCACATCTTCCTTCAACGCATCCCCTACTACACTATCGGCAGCAGCCTTCACTGAACTAAAGAATATGAACTTTTTAGCTGTAGATTCCAGAAAGAAATCAAAGATCTTCTGAGTCAGTCCTGTATTGATATCAAAATACGCCTGTGCAACAGACTGGTTCTTTGTATCATGTGCTTTACCGGCCAGATGGATGATGGCATCAAATTGTGGCAAACGCTGCATTGGAAAAGAAGTTGATTCAATATCTTCCCAAGCAAAAGTCTTCACTACTCCCTCCTTTTCAGGAGCGACGATATCAAGACCATAAAGAACATGACGCTTTTTTAGGGCAATAACTAGATTGGAGCCCACAAAACCGTGAATTCCTGTAATAAGTATATTCATGAGTCTCTTATTTTAAATCATCTAATCGCATTATAGGAATAGTATTCCAATTAATAAGCTTATCAGCCTGTTCTACATTATAAAACTCATAATGATCCAATACCCTTTGAAACTTAGTAAAAGCCCCTTTTATGCCAACATAACTCTTAAAACGACGCATTACAGGTAAGCTTTTCATGACAGGTTGCTCTTCATCAAAATCTCTCGGATGAAAATAAGTCATCATATAATCACTATGTCTTCCCCAATGATTAATCAGCCAATAAGGAAATAAACGGAAGAAACCACCACCGGAAAAAACAATATGTTTACCCATTATCTGATGGATATTTATTGGAAACTCTTTGATAATCCTTCCATCACCAACATCAATACGTTTCGGAACACCTTCTCCATAACTTGGCATACCACCATAATCATGAGGAGCAGGAAACATAGAACAATCATATCTGAATCCCATCTCTGCCAGACAATAAAGCGCCCAAGTATTATTCTTAGTGATAGAAAATCCCGGGGCACGAAATGCATTCACTTCCTCTCCCGTCACATCTTCTATTAGGCGTTTCGCCTTCAATGTATCTGCTTTAAATGTCTTCTCATCAAAACGGAAAGATAACTCATGTTGATAGGAATGACAACCTATATGATGCCCCTGCTTTTGAATAGAACGAATCACATCTGGATGTCTTTCCGCAATCCAGCCAAGGCAAAAAAATGTTCCTTTTTGATTCCGTTTCTCCAATTCTGCAAGAATACGGTCTACTCCCTGATATATACGCACTTCATGTTTATCCCAATTGAAATCACCTGAGATAAAGTCGCAATTATACCAGTCCTCAATGTCGAAGGTTAGTATATTCAAAACAATAATATTTACTAGATTATTTTACAGAAATTCTCTGAGGAATTTCTTTCACGACCTTAGCAGGTCTACCTGCAGCAATTGTCCATGCTGGAATATCTTTTGTAACCAAAGAACCAGCACCAACTATTGCACCCTCACCAATAGTAACACCAGGCATAATAAATGATTCCATACCAACTAAACTACCCTTTTTCATATGGATTATACCTAGTTTATAACCAAGCTTCGCATAATCATCCCCAACACAGTAATTAGATAAATCTCTTTGATGGCATAACAAACGAGTACCGCTAGCTATATGCACATGATCTTCTAATATTATATGATCTGCATGATTCTCATCTACAACAACATGATCTCCAATAAATACTCCCTTGCCTACCTTACAGCCAAGTCTCCTCAATAGAAAAGGACGTAACATTCTTGGATTTATTGGTTCAAAAATAACCCAATTCATCATACTCAATAAAAGAGCATGATACATGTTTCCAAAAAACTTCCCAATAACTTTAAATAGACTGACATCACCATATTCCTCCTCTGAATAATTTAAACCTATAAAACAAAGGAAACGGTATGTTAAACTTAGTTTTTTCATTCTAGTTAATTAAAAATCTTCCTTGAGTATTCGGCACAGATTATCTATACAGATATCTTTTTGAAATTCTCTCTCAAAGTAACAACGCCCATTATATCCCAAAGTCTCAAAAGCCTCCTTATTCACCAGTACATTATTTCGAATTATAGTAGCCAAAGCCTCGTAATCTCCCGCAGGAACAGCATAACCACAATTAGCTTCTTTTATCACGTCTGCTCCACCATTACCAATCATTGCTAAGACAGGCCTTCCAGCAGACATATATGCCTGTAAACGTGCAGGAACTACCATTCCCAAATGAGGGAATCCTGATCGTAAAGTAACAAGCAGAGCATTAGCCTTTTTAAAGAATCCCGGCATTGCTTCAAGTGGAAAACGTCCTAATGTAAATGCTACATCACTCAATTTATTAGCCTCTATAAAATTATCAAGCCATTCCTTTTCACTTCCATTACCTATAAATATCCATTTCAAGTCCTTTATATCTCTCAAAGATAGAATCAACTGAACAACTGCATCTAAATTTTGGGAACGTCCTAAATTTCCAGCAAGCATTATTTTAAAACCATCAGGTAATTGAGGAATAGGATATTCCGAATCTACTTTCAATAAGTCATCACTCCAATTAGGGAAATACTTTATTTTATCAACAAAATCTCCTTTAGATAAAATAGATTCGGTAAAACGCTTACTACTAATCAATATCCTGTCACATTGACCATAGATATTTACCACTAATCTATTTACAAATGATAAGATTTTCCTATTTTTGATTCCGCCACCAGACATCATAGCATCAGGCCATATATCCAACACCCATAGGTAAACTGGAACTTTTCTTAGTTTTCTCAGAAGAATAGCAGGATATGCTTGAAATATAGGCGAGACTTCATGCACAATTACTGCATCATAATTTCTCCAAGCAAAATAAAAAAACACATTAAAACACGAAGAAAAAACAAAACTCAGGTAATTAATCATTAGCCTTAATCCTCCTCCTTTGCCACGTGGTATCTGAAAGGAGCGGTATACATTCACTCCTTTTACATTCTCCCGACGTTTCTTAAAGAGACCATATCCATTATAGATTTGCCCTTCCGGATAATTAGGGATACCTACTAGTGCATCTACTTCATAACCTCTTTTCACTAATTCAAAAGCAATATCATTACTTTTAAAATTCTCAGGATAAAAATACTGTGTTATTAATAAAACCTTCATTTCTATTCTAGAGATATTGAAAGCGAACATCCATCTATATTTTTTAATGCCCTCCCGTTAAAAAAGATTCTTTGCAATACTCTACCACATTTATATATGGGAAATTCGATACTACCAAATTGAAATATAAACGGCCATATATCCTTCTTCTCTTTGAAGATTTCACGCCAATTTATGCCATCATCCGTAATCCATAAATGTGAATATCTATCTTTATTTATTTTAGATGGCTCTACTGTCGTTGAAAGAAAAGATATATTCCCTAACTGTCCTCCCTTTATGGCAGTTCCTTGTATTTTTACCAATGATTTAATTTGCATAGAATCCCTAGCAAACATTTTGATTTCATTCTGCACATATTGAGAATCTGTAGCAAAAACAACAAAATGTTCATAAAAGAACAACTGACACGAACGATACTCCTGATTTCCCCTAAACACCTCAACTATTGTCTGAAACTCATCCTCAGTATAACCAATAATGCACTCATTCTCTCTATCGCCTGTGCAAAACCACAACTGATTTGTAAATTCATCCCAAAACAAACCATGGATATGATTTATATTACCTTCAGAGAAGGTATAGGCTATTTTCCAAGTTAAACCACCATCAATAGATACATATATATGAACTGCTTCTTTCTCTATATTGGCAAAATATTCACCCCAATAAATGTGCCCATTAGGCAACTCACATAGATTTAGAGGCCTAGATCCTCTTGATATAGAAAATACCTTTCTAAAAACAGCAGAATGATTATTCTTATAGAATATGCCCTTCTTTGCAATTAGCAAATAATTTCCATTCTTCAATGAATATAAACCGTTTATTTCAGCACGTAAAAATCTCCTAAATAAAGGATATGTAGCAAAAAAACGATATCCATCTATGACATTAGCAAAAAAATCATATTTCTTCTGCAAAAAATCATATTTAAAGATTTGGTAACCTTTAGAACCTAAAAAATAATCATCTGTTACTTCCAAAACTTTTATATCCTTAAACTTTTCAATAGCTGCCATCCTTCTCTACTTTCTCCAAACCATCTTGTTCACTACTCCAGTATAGCTCTGAATCAGTTTCACAACTTTAGTCGATACATTCTCATCCATATAATCAGGAACAGGAACGCCATTATCTCCATTATTATTCATTTCGACAGCCGTATCCACTGCCTGCAATAATGACTTTTCATCAATGCCAGCCAATACAAATCCTCCTTTGTCCAAAGCCTCCGGACGCTCCGTACTTGTACGAATACAGATAGCAGGAAAAGGATAACCCACCGAAGTAAAGAAACTGCTTTCCTCTGGCAAGGTACCACTATCACTCACTACAGCATATGCATTCATCTGCAAACAATTGTAATCATGAAAGCCAAGAGGTTCGTGCTGTATCACGCGAGAATCAAGTTTAAATCCACTTGCAGTCAAACGATTACGACTACGAGGATGACAACTATAAAGAATCGGCATATCATACTTTTCTGCCATAGCATTAATGGCATTAAATAAAGAACAAAAATTCCTTTCTGTATCAATATTCTCTTCTCTATGAGCCGACAGCAAAATGTATTTCCCTTTTTGCAAATTCAATCTTCTGTGGATATCTGAAGATTCTATTTCCTGTAGATTCTCATGAAGTACTTCTGCCATAGGCGAACCAGTCACATAAGTGCGTTCTTTTGCTACTCCTGCAACATTCAAGTATCTGCGAGCATGTTCCGAATAACAAAGATTCATATCGGAGATAATGTCTACAATACGACGATTAGTTTCTTCTGGCAAACATTCGTCAAAACAACGGTTACCAGCTTCCATGTGGAAAATAGGAATATGCAGTCGTTTGGCACTTATTACACTGAGACAAGAATTTGTATCACCCAGTACTAACACGGCATCAGGCTTCACTTGAAGCATTAGTTTATAACTGGCATTAATAATATTTCCCATTGTGGCACCCAAGTCATCTCCCACAGCATCCATATACACTTCTGGGGCTTTCAACTTCAAGTCACGAAAGAAAATCCCATTCAAGTTATAATCATAATTCTGTCCTGTATGAGCTAGTATACAATCAAAATATTTACGACATTTATTTATGACAGCCGCCAAACGAATAATCTCTGGACGTGTGCCCACAATAATCAAGAGTTTCAGTTTACCATTCTCCTGAAACTCAATATCTGAATAATCTAATTTTATATTCAATTTATTAAGTACAAATTAGTATAAATAACCATCATCCACCTAAATTTTAATTAGGTAGTTATTCTAGTTAATCTATCAAAACAAATTACAACTGAAGATGTCAGATAGACGAGAGGTAGATAAAAAACAATTAAAATCTGACATGAGAAAATGATCTCTACTGAGATTATATAAACTTTACTCTGAACGTATTTCTTTCGCTTTAGAACGTTGCTGAAGGCCTAAATCTTCACGAATAAAACGAAGCTTTAGAAGTAGCTCTTTCATGCCCCCTACATCAAGACGACGAGTGTTATGACTATGATAATCTTCTATTTTAGCAATTTCTTTATTTCCTTCATTAAAAAATTTATCATAGTTCAAATCACGATTATCACAAGGAATACGATAATAATCCCCCATATCTATAGCCTTAGCCATTTCTTCACGAGTAACAAGTGTCTCATAAAGTTTTTCTCCATGACGAGTACCAATAACTTTCACTTCGGTGTCACCATACTTAGGATTAATTTCTGCATAAACTTGCTTTAAAGCTTCTGCAAGTGTTTCAAGAGTAGCAGCTGGTGCTTTTTGAACAAAAAGATCTCCATTCTTCCCATGCATAAATGCATAAATAACTAAATCAACTGCATCATCCAATGTCATCATGAAACGTGTCATATTTGGATCGGTTATAGTTATAGGGTTTCCCTGTTCTATTTGCTCTACCCACAATGGAATCACCGAACCACGACTTGCCATTACATTACCATAACGTGTACAGCAAATAGTAGTTTGCGCATTTTCCCCCAATTCACGTCCTTTGGCCATCGCAATTTTCTCCATCAGTGCCTTGCTGATACCCATAGCATTAATAGGATATGCAGCCTTATCTGTTGAAAGCACAACCACATTCTTCACACCATGTTCAATTGCTGATGCAAGCACATTACCAGTACCTATCACATTGGTCATTGTTGCCTCCATTGGAAAAAACTCACAACTTGGCACTTGTTTTAAAGCAGCAGCAGCAAACACATAATCTACACCACGCATAGCCACATCAACAGAAGCCTTATCACGTACATTACCAATATAAAATTTCACTTTAGGATTTTGTAAAGCATGACGCATATCATCCTGTTTCTTTTCATCTCTTGAAAATATACGTATCTCCTTAATATCTGAATCAAGAAAACGACGTAAAACTGCATTACCGAAAGAACCTGTACCTCCAGTAATCAAAAGAATTTTACCTTTAAAAATAGACATTTTTACTATATTATATTATCGTTCAACTTCCACTAATGATTTCACTTAAACACAAAAATATCATTCTTCAAATTCGTTTAATAATTCAACAGTCAATATATCAGAAAAATAAGATATTTTACTTTTCAACATACAATCTGAATAATTCCACCATTCTATTTTCTTCAATCTGTCAATGATATCTTCACTAAATCTATATTTTATAATTCTTGCTGGAACTCCTCCCACAATTGCATAGTCTGGCACATCTTTTGTCACAACTGCACCAGCACCAATAACAGCTCCATTGCCTATTTTTACTCCCCCCATAATACAAACATTATTTCCAATCCAGACATCATTTTTAATCTCAATCTTTCTATATGGAGTTGAAATAGTATCTGTACGCCAAGATGAACCTGTTGAATTTACATGTTCAGTAAAAATGGGAGATGTTGACAAATAATTAACTGTATGAGAGGCCAAACCTATATTACAGTTCGAACCTATAGAACAAAATCTCCCTATATCTGCATAGACAACTACTGTACCTGGAGAAATATAAGAATAACTACCTATATTAGAATTGATAATCTTTACTGTCCTTTTTATCTTTGCTCTTTTATTAATCACCGAAATATTATCAACTAACGCAAATAGCGAAACGGAAGGATTAAATATATTAATCAAATAACCTTTCAAATATCCCATCATAATTACCTATCAAAATCATAAGCATCGATAAATGAATTGGGAGTTCTATTAAGAATAGTTACTCCTCTATAATTTGCATATTCCCTTAACATATCATGTGAATTCATCATCAAATAAATCCACTTCAACCATTTTTTATAACTACCTTTAGTCATATATCTTATGTTTTCACTTTTATAAAAATGCCCATCATTCAAATATATACGATGAGTACATTCATCAACATCAAAATTTTTCATCCACGAATGCTCTGCTCCATATAAATATAGTTTTTTAAATCCTGCATTAATCGCACAAAAGATGGCTGCATTAAGAACATTTTGAGGTAATGGCATACCTAAGGATTTTTTATAAATACAATGTGATATAGTTTTAAAACCAGAAACCGGGGTCTGATTATATTTAATGATTGTAACGCATCTATTATCTTTGATTTTTTCCATCCAATCATTGGAAACATCATGGGGAACAAATAATTTCATCTCCCATGAAATTCCAGCAATAGCTTCAATTAATTTAGTTCTTTGCTCTAATTGATTAGATGATTTTCGTGAAAGATTTGGATCCAAAATAATATAATAATTCGGCTTTAATATAAAAAACATATCTGTCAATGCGAAATAATTTACAACAAGTAAATTCAATCCTTCAAAGTTAGATTGGTAAATTGCAGTCTTTAATGAAGGACCATTACACAAAATATGAATAGTAGTATCAGGATATAATGTTTTTTGAATATTCCTAAAACTTCTATTCGCTCTAAAAGAACTAAATAATAAAACTGATAACATAGAGACACACATCTCTAACAGCGCACCAACAAAGACATAAATTTTCTTACAAACATTTTTCATATTACAACTGAAAATAATTTTGTCGTTCGTATTCAACGACAGGATCAAATATAGAATGATACGGATAATATTGATCAATATATCTCATTGAAGAACCTGCATAAGGAGTAAGATAGTCTCTTAAAAAAAAGTAAAGGATCACACAAATAAAAAGAACAGACATATATTTAGAACAACTTTTTAGCCTAGGCATTTCAAATTCTTTAATAAACGTAGCAAGTATTACCATGTAACTGATATCAAAATATATCCTAAATCGCCAAATTATTGGAAAAATTCCCGTTAAAATATTTATAGCTAAATATGCCCCTCCCATATAGATTAACGGCATATTTTTTGTTTTGAAAAGAACATATATCAACACAATAAGTATACACAACCGTCGCAAAGAAAATATTGCAAACTCTTCTCTTATTCCCAAATCTTCACTTTGCATATATCCCAAACCAATAGAAGATATATTTGAATCAACAGATTCAGATTTAAAAAAGTCAAGAAACAGCATGGTTATATCCACAGTATATATAAAATATATAAATATAATGGCTATACATAAAGTTAACCAAAGCGTCGTTTTTTTATATTTCACAAAATTAAATAGTATTGCCAGTAATATTAAAAATGCAGAATTATGAAACATAAATGCAGCAAACACACATAATAAATACTTAGCTATTTGTTTATCCTTCAAATAAGAATAGCTATATAAGGCAAAACCCAAAGCAAAAGATTGACGTAATAAATTAAAATTTAATACTAAATAACTGATAAGCGCATAAAGGAATATACATAAAAAATACTTTTTGTTTCTTTCTTAAAAAATGAAAAAACAGCCACATTTAAAAATACCGCTTGAATTGTTTTAAAAAGGACGAAGTCCCCCGTGAAGAACCTGCACCCATACATCAAAAGAATCCATCCTGGCTGTCGTCTATCCTCCCCCCCTTCAAACAAATCAAAAAAATCAAAGTTATATACATCAAACTGTTTATATTCTTTCATATAATTAGGTAGATCAGTACCAACCTGAAACTGCAATGCTGATATAGCAATAAACCAAAGCAACAAAATATAATACCAAGTATTCTTATACCTCGATTGGTTTAAAATATCATACCATATTGCTATAAAAAGACAAAAGAGTAAAGAAAGGGTATATAACATTGATTAACGAACAAAACTTTTTGTGTATCTGAATAAATCGCTCACCTCATGTCTGAAAAACAATCCTGTAGCAAACACAACAACTAATAACAAAGAATATTTTACAAGTACATTACCCATCAAAAGTGTTACAATAGCACTAGCAGTAATAGCTATCACTGAAAAAAACATATATTTATACGATTCCACCACATGATAGTGTTTTTCACCAAGGTATGTTTTTAGAGTCATGGAAACTATAGCCGCTATTGATGTAGCAATAGCAATCCCAGGAATTCCCATTGGAATACGCAGTAACATACAGAAAAGAATATTAACGATAACAGAAACTATAAACACAATTATATTTAAATAAGTTTTCTTCGAAATGCCAATACCCATCCCTGTCGTCTCACCAATAATATAACAAATCGGCGCCAAAATCAAGAAAGGGAAAAACACTTTGGCAGCCCTATACTTCTCACCAAGCAATAAAAAAATAATATCTTGGGAAAGAACAACAAACAAACCAAATAGGGTTAAGACACAAACTAAATAGCGATGAACCTTAAAAAATTGCCCTGTTTGTGTTTTATAATTTTCATAAGTATAAGGCACCCAATAAGTATTAAATCCAGCTTGCACAAGTAGTATTATGTTTGCCAATGCTACAGCAGAAGTAAATATGCCAACACTATGATAATCCATGGTATTTTGCATTACGATCTGTGGAATAGAAGAGTTAGCCCACATCAAGATAGAAACCGGTATCAGTGGGATGGCAAAAGAAAATATTTCTTTTGTGACCTCCTTATCATACTTTCTTATTTTCTCAAAACGTTCTTTCTGTATCAATAAAAAAACTAACGCAAGAATAAGATGAGACACTGTCAACACTACTAAAGCTGGTTTATAAGAAGAATCCCAAAAACCCACCCCAATGTAAAGAACCTTAGAAATCAAAGCCATTAAGATACCTTGTATAGTATACAACTTAATATCCTTCTCCATCCGATATGTCAAGTTCAAGTATCTTAATGTAGCAGTACAAAAAACACTTAAGAAAAATAGCCACAACAGCAAATTGTCTTTCTCTTGAAACATCACTTGAGACAAAAAATCTCTAAATGGTATTGCAAGAATAACAAACAGCAAAATCAAGGAATAAGTCACTGCAAAACAAAATGTGAAAAGATATCCAACAGTTCTGTTATTAGGCCGTTCATAATAAAACCGAGCATAAGCCTGATCCAATCCTACTAAAATTAAAATTCCCCAAAGATTGGTATATGTATTAAATATATTTATCTTACCTAACACAGAAGGATCAAATAGTCGTGTAGATATAGGTGCAGATAAAAAACTTATAATAAAAGAAACCCAGGTTACAACAGAAAAACCTATAAATTTCTTAACAAATGACTTACCTGTCTCTGCCATTAGTCCACTATATTTTCTTTAAGAGATCGCGCTATCCTTTCCTCATTATAACGTTCCAAAACAATCTCCCTATTTCGTTGCTTGTCTTTAATGGATAACGGAGTATCTAAATCCTCTTCTTTCGCTGTCTCTATTGCAAAAACATTAAATCCGCAATCCACAAACCACTTATATAAAGGACTCCTTTCTGACATAAAAACCTTAACACCTAGGTAAAACCCCATAATTATAGTTCCTATAGACTCCTGTCTCCAGGCGGACATTATCATGGAGCGTACTTTAAGAAAAATCTGATTATAAACTTGGAGTGGAAGATAACTTGTAAGTACTTCAACTTTTTGAGGAAAAGAGGATTTATAAGCATTCTCAACTTCACTCACATATTGTTTGCTACCACCATAAGACAAAACAAGAGTAAATCTCAACTCATCTTTCAAATCCATTCTCTTCAGGAAATTCAGTACATACAAATGATTATTTGAGTAAGAAGCTGAGTTACCTACCATAATTGTATCACCGTCAAAGAAAGGAGTATCTTTCAACTTTCCTAAGACTTCTGATAATGAATAATTAAAAACCTCATAAGAATAGATCTTTCTTGAAGCATACTGTTCTATAAGCGCTACATCATAATAACAACAATGTTGAATACTATTTATTCGATGAGAAATATATTTAAATTGTTTATTGATTTGAAAGTTAAATTGATACTTATACCCTTTAACTTCAAGAGCCAGTTTAAATAAATATGGTAAATACCTCCTAAAGACTCTATATTTGTCATATCTCACAGGATCTGTATAGTATAACTTAAAACCATTTGGCTCCAAAAATTGATTATACAAATCAGCGCCATACACCTCCCAACAAACATGAACATCTATTGGTGCTGACTTGATAAAGTCAATCATATCCATTGTTAAATAATGAGCAATGATATGAGTATAGCTAGAGAAATCAAAGACCTTTCCTTCTTTTCTACCTTGATTTCGCAGAATCACTGGACATTCTTTATACTTACGCAAATGTTTAAAATCAGTAGTCAAACTAAATATAACAACATCATTATGATATGGAAAAACATTCTCATACACCCCAAGCATTCGCTCAATCACTTGATGATCTATAATTAAATGAAGTATTTTCATTAATCAATATTTTTAATATAATACCTACAACACAAACTTATTATCTTTATGCCAAGCCAAAGTTTTAGAAATACCTTCTGCTAACGCTATAAATCTCATATCTCCTATTATAGATAACAATTTACTTATATCCAATGTAAAATCGACTACATCGCTTTGGTGACAACATGTATATTCCCATCCAAAAGAAGGCAATTGTTTATGAATGGTTTCAACTATATCATTTAAAGAATATACAGACCCAGAGCCAATATTAACAATCTCATTCTTATAATTCATATTTATTAAAATGAATAGTATTCTGCAAAAATCTTCAATATAGATATAATCTTTACACCCTGTCCCATCTCCCCATATAGACAGTTTTTCACCTCTCAAAGCTTTTTGTATAGCAATATTTATAACTCCCTGCTTCGTTGAATAATGATATGGACCATATGGATTTGACAACCTGACAATTAGATAATCTAAGTCAAAGAGTCTTTTATAGAGATACATATAATTTTCAACAGCCAATTTGGTTATTCCATATGAAGATATCGGCTTAGCTACCTGATTTTCCGAATGAGCATTCGCCATGTCACCATAGATAGCCCCTCCAGAAGATAAATAGATTATTTTATGTGCCTTATATTTCTTGCACATTTCTAATAATTGAATAGTAGAAATCAAATTTGTTTCTATGTCATATCTATAGTCATTTGATGCAGCAGGAACTGTTGTGGTAACTAAATGCAAAACAACATCAAACTCAGCTTCATTCCTAAATATATTTTCTATGTCCAAAGTAGATGTTATATCGCCAGTATAAACCTTTGAAATAGAATTTATTTCCACTCCCTTAGGATGCTTATTTGTCCTATCAAATACTACAACTTCATACTGTCCAGAAAGATAATCATCAATAAACTTTAAAATATTTGTACCAATAAACCCAAAAGCTCCCAAAATCAATATCCGTATGCGCTCACCATGACTACATAATCCACCAACAATAGAAAATTCTTGGTTTGGATTGACTACTTGTGAATAAATAGAATTCATTGTCTTACAATTTTATCCGTGAAAAATAGATAGAACTTTTCATTAAATCTCCTTGATAATATGAAATATAAAGCATTCCGTCTTTTACAACTGCGCCAGGATACGCACTATCCATATCTGATGATAATTCAAGCAACATCACTAACTTGCCACTAGTTTGATCAACCTTAAATAGAGCTGTGCAATTCATCTTACCATTATAGGCACGCCCAACTGTATAAACGTTATCCTTATAAGTAAATAGTTTAGGACATCCGATCCGCATACCTCCATCTTTCCATTGCCATTGATCACCATCATTACTTATTCCCACATAAGCATTCTGTTTTCGTCGTACAACGGAGAAAAATTTATCCCCCAACTTCGCCACCGATGCCTCTGTCGGAGAATTATCAATTGTAGGTTTATCTACAAGTTTATAATTAATACCATTAAAAGATTTTACGAACGCAAAATAAGGTGCATAAATATAACCATAAGCTATTCCATCTATCCATGACACATCCCATAACCAATTCCAATCCATATTAGGTTTAAAACTTATAGGAATCAATTCTGTATGTGATTTATTGGAAGAGAAAAAGCTGACACATGATTTTCTTAAAACAGCCACTTTATTCTCATATTTTACTTCTTCTACCAACAGCATAACTTTTCCTTCCGGCGTTACTGTGAGTTTTGGATCCCGTAAATCTATACCATCTACACTATACGATAAAAAAGGCTGCCAACGTTTCCCGTTTTTTGAATGCAAAATTCTAATAATCCCAACATCTTCTCCGCTAGGATCATAATGTTTTTTTGCCTCCCGAAATGCACAATAAAAGCGTCCTTTATAATTAATCAATGATGTAAATGAAGCATAGGGTTTTCCCGTATATATTTTTTTTGTGGAAATTATGTATGGGGAAGAATCTTTCTCAGCACTAATACTCCCAGAATTCAAAACAATCATCAATAATAAAAGAAATCTTACCATGTTATTCTCTACCATATTCTACGCTTCCATGACCAGGATATAAACTTAAGTTACGAGACAATTGTATTATTCGTTGCTGAGAGATTTCTGCATCAACTCGATTACTATTAGGAAAAGAAGCAATCACTTTCAAGCCTGGTATATATGAATCACCACTGAAGAAACAGCCACTTAC
The DNA here is from genome assembly GCF_000172175.1 of Bacteroides intestinalis DSM 17393. NCBI lineage: Bacteria > Pseudomonadati > Bacteroidota > Bacteroidia > Bacteroidales > Bacteroidaceae > Bacteroides > Bacteroides intestinalis. The sequence goes on from NZ_ABJL02000008.1 coordinate 705,431, forward strand.
TGTATAACATAAACAGCTTTTGTCATGCCCCGGAGTCGCATAAACCGACACAAAACTATCATTGCCAGAAAAGAGCCTCAATTTTTCCCCTTCATTAATAGTAATAATATTCTCCGGCCGACAGCAAACGATATCTTCTGCCTCCATGTGATAACGTGAACAATTCAATTTAGGTGACAATAAAGCTGTTTTTCCAAATTCATTTGTATAGAGAATCAACTCAGGATATTGCCTCAACAGTTCATTAATACCATAAATATGGTCATAATGAGTATGAGTAAACAATACACCAACTAACTTTTTTCCTTCGGGAATAGCACCTATCACTTTATCCACATCTCCCGCATCAACAAGCCAGCATTCACTACTATTCTTCGTGTAAAGCAGGAATGTATTGGAATTGTAAACAGAGTTAATTATCTGTTTTATCGCCAGCATATCTTATCAACTCAGGAAAAACCCCGTCCGTAGACGTATCCATAACCATAGTCCCCCATGCCAAACCTGTACCAAAGGCACTACACACAATTTTCTTCCCATTAAATTTTTCTCTAAGTTTACTAATGATCATTAATGGTATAGATGTAGATGATGTATTACCAAAATCTGTGATATTATATATACACTTAGAATCATCAACTTTCAGCCGCTTTTGAATAAACTTATTAATCATTTGATTTGCCTGATGAATCAAGAAATAGTCTACATCAGCCTTATCTACTGCTAACTTAGATAAAAGTGCATTAATCTCTTTAGGAGCAGTATTTACTGCAAAAGAAAAAATACTATCTCCTTCCATATTCGCTTGGAGTCTATTTCTTAAAATATCATCCTTACACATTACATACTCAAAAGATTCTTTAGTTACAGGGTTTCTATATCCACCATCAGGAATAATCAGTGATTTAAAATTACTTCCATCAGTATGCATATCAAAGATGATCGGTGAAGCTGACGTATTAAATTCAAGAGCTGTAGCTGTTCCAGCATCACCAGCCAACAAATTTACTCTATCATAAGGAGATTTAGCTTTGGTAGATGTTTCCCCTACAAGCAATAGCCCTTTCTTTATTTTCCCAGCACTCAAAATTGCAGAAATTGTGGAAAGTCCGTAAATCCAACCAGGGCAACTCATAGTGATATCAAAACTCATACAGTTAGAAGAGAGTTTTAATCTATCTTGAAGAACACATGCTGTAGCTGGAAAAATATAATCCGGAGTTTGAGAGACAAATATCAAGCACTCAATATCTTCCTTTTTCCAATCCAATTCCTCAATTATTTTTTCTGCTGCCTCTAAACACAAATCAGAAGAACAAATTCCCTCTTCGGCAATATACCTTCTTTTGACTCCGGTGGTTTCTATGTATTTTTCTAATTCTTTTTTATCTTCTATGAGAGTAGAATCTATATTTTCAACTTGCTTCGGAGGTACGCAAGCAGAGATTCCTGCTATTTTTACATTATCTATCTTAAAAAATGCCATATTCGTTATCTAATTTCCGATAATTGATCTTACCAGACTCATTTCGATAAATTTCATCTACACATTTTACAGTTAAGGATGTTAAAGGAAGTCCTGTTTTTATTGAAATGAGTTTTTTAACTTGTTCTTCTTTTCCTGCCTCTGTTATATACACAAACATTCTATTATCATTTCCACTACATGCACAATCAATAAATAATCCATCTGCTACTATTTTCTCACATTGATCCAAACTAACTCGCAAACCGAATAACTTTAAGAAACGTTTTTTCCTACCAATAATAAAATAGCAGCCATCCTCATCCCTAAAGGCTATATCACCAGTACAATATTCACCTTTAAACTCATCGCCTTTCACCAAATCTTCTACAGACTCCGCATATCCCATTGTCACATTAGGACCTTGATAACACAATTCTCCCTCTACATGAGAATTAGCTACAACTTTACCTTGGTCATCTTTTAATACAATAGTTCCTCCTGGAATTGCGAAACCTATACTAGCACATTTTTTAGTTGCCAACTCAGCTGGAAGATAAGCTAATCTAGCAGATGTTTCTGTAGTACCAAAAGTTGCAATGAACCGCTTACCGCTATAAGAGGCATATTCTGAAAAATACTCAAATAGAGAATTTGAAAGTTTCCCCCCGCCCTCAGCCATTGTCTTGAGATATGGCAAATCCATTTGAGTAAATTTCATTTTCTTCAGGATTTCATAGCTGTATGGAACTCCTGTGAAATTAGTTCCCCTTTGTTCCTTAATAAAACTCCAAAAGAGCGGACTTAAGAGATGATTAGAAAGAAGCAAAACTGTTGCACCAGCATATAAATGACTATTGATAACATTCAGCCCCATAGTATATTGCATTGGCAAATCACAGATCCCCCTTTCAGTAGTATTCCATCCAAATACATTTGCAACATTTTGAGCATTAATCTCTATGTTGCCATATTTATGACGTACTAATTTAGGACTTCCAGTAGTACCTGAGGTGGTTAATAACAAAGATAAATCAGGATTTAAAGCAGGTGTATCATTAGTTGTTTTATATAATACATAGCCTAAATATTCTTCAATAATCTCCGTTTCTCCAACCTCTCTCATATTTGAAGGACACCATATATACTCAGGCTTATATATTTTATAAAGATTATCAAGTAATCCTTTTTCCATACTAGCATTAAGTAATAAAGCAACATCTTTATTGTCATACAAAGCCAAAAATCCCGCCAATGATGGTGCAGTGTTTTTACATAAACAAAACACTAGTTTTCTTTCAGGAATTTTTCTTTTCAAAGTATCACAAAAGATAGTCAAGTCTCCATATGTCAACCTATTCCCACTATCATCAATAATAGCGGTTGATAGCTTGCTTTTTTTGTCTATATCAAAAATCATATAAACTAAAATTCAATATTACGCTTCCTCAAAATGTCCAAACCTGCCTGATAAGAAGTAAAAGCAATGATTTCATCAGGTTCAAATTCTATTTGAAACTCATCCTCAATAATTGCCATCAAACTCATTTGTCCAATAGAATCCCAACGTTCAACAGTATCCATCGTTGCACTTTCCACACTTTCACATGGAAGTTCCAAACCTTCCACAAACGCATTTTGATATTTCTCCAAATTTGTCATAACTAATTATTTTAACAAAAACTCAATTTTACCAGCTATCTGCTCAGCTGTTAATCCATGCTGTTTCCAAATATATCTCAAAGAACCAAGTTCTCCAAACCGATCATTTACACCTATTCTTACTAATCTAACATGTAAATCATTATCACACTTATATTCGGCAATGGAACTACCCAATCCTCCAATAATATTATGCTCTTCAACAGTAACAACCAAACGATGAGTAGAAAAGATAGTATCTAAAAGCCCCGTATCTAAAGGTTTAATAGTATACATATCCACCACAGTAGCATTAACATTTTTTTCTTTTAACATCTCAGCGGCATCCATAGCCTCTCGAACCATCAAACCTGTTGCAAGGATTGCAACATCTTCACCTTTTTTAATTATATTAGATTTACCAATAGTAAAATCACAATCTTTTTCATAAACAATAGGACAATTTAATCCACCAGACAACCGTAAATAGACCGGGCCTTCAATCAAAGAAGCAGCAATGACTAATTTAATTGCAGCCAAACAGTCAGAAGCTGAAAGAATAATTATATTAGGCAAAGCTCTTACAAGTGCAATATCTTCTGTAGCCCAATGAGATACAGCCAAGGTCTCCATTGCAAAACCAGCAGAATTTCCTATTAACTTAACATTAAATTGATGATAAGAGAGATTTTGACGTATCATCTCAACTGTTCTTGTAATAATAAATTCAGCATAAGTACAAGCAAACACATTACTACCAGATTCAGATGCTATACCAGCTGCAATACCTATCATATTTTGCTCGGCAATGCCCACATTAATGACCTTATCCGGGTAGTTTGCATAAAATCTATCCAAGCTTGCAATAGCAATACTATCTGCAACCACAACTCTCAAATTAGGATCGCTTTTAGCTACTTCAAGCATACCAATACCGGCAGCTGCTCCTTTTTGCCCTAATCTAGCATAAGCTTTTATAAGTGGAGTACTAATAACCATATACTCTATGAATTTAAAATTTCTGCGTAAGCTGTTTTATATTGCTCTTCTGACAATACGGCCTGATGCCATAATTTATTATTCTCCATAAACGAAACGCCTTTTCCTTTAACCGTTTCAGCTATCAAAGCATAAGGCTTATCAATTGGCCTATATTGTAATGAGTCTATCAACTGCTCGACACTATGTCCATTCACCGTTTTAGATTCCCAACCAAAAGATTTAAACTTAAGTTCCATATCCATTTGTGCCATCCAATCTTCGGTATTGCCATCTACTGCCATATAGTTCCTATCAACAATCACAGTTAGATTATCCAATTTATAATGTCCGGCTGTAAGGACAGCTTCCCAAATAGAACCTTCATTACATTCTGCATCTCCCAAAAGAACATATACATGATATGGAAGATTATTTTGTTTAGCATAAATAGATTTACCTACCGCAAAGGAAAGCTCCATACCCAGACTTAAGGAAGCATACTCTAAGCCTAAATCCAAATTCCTTTGATGGCCAACTAACAAACCATTGTCTTCTTCATATGAGTTTAACTTTTCAATTGGAAAAAAACCCATTTCCGCCATTACAGGAAATTCAGCCAATCGAGCATGCTCTTTACCCGCAATAAAACGATCACGTCCTTCCCATCTTGGATTTGAAACATTATACTTTAAAATAGAACCATAAAGTACCGCATAGATTTCAATACAGGACAAGCTACCACTCAAATGAGCTCCTCGCCTTCCAGCAGCCAACGCCATATCCAAAGCATGAAGGCGCATTTTTCTACAAAGATTTATGAGTTCTTTAGAATCTAACTTACCACTTTCCATAATTATCGTCCTCCATCAACTTTAATAATCGCACCATTGATATATGAAGCTCGTTCCGATGCCAAGAATAATGCTACTTGAGCAATTTCTTCTGTTTTACCCAGACGTCTTAACGACGACTCTACTGATAACTGTTTTAATTGTTCAGTATTATATTGTTGAATCATTTCAGTTTCTATCGGTCCAGGAGCTATGGCATTTACCCTAATTCCAAGAGGTCCCAATTCTTTCGCCAAACATTGGGTCATAAATAATACGGCAGCCTTACTACTTCCATACGCAATCTTACCTGGCTGTGGTTCGATACCTGCAATAGAGCCCATATTAATTATTACCCCACTTCTTTGCCTAATCATTTTTTTTGATATTTTCTGAATAATATTGAGCATAGAAAAATAATTGGTATCAAACAACACTTTTACATCCTCTATTTTAGTCTGACTTAACAATCCCACAGTAGAGATACCAGCATTATTTATAAGAATATCTATTTTCAAGTTCTCATCGAGAATTTTTTTTATTCCAATATTAAGTGATTCACCATCAGTTATATCAAAATAAACAAGTTTTATCCAAACATTATGTACTCGCTCTAGTTCTGCTTTCCACATGATGAAACTTTCGCTTTCTTTACGCATGCATGCCCAAACATTAGTACCAGCTTTCGCAAACATTTCTACAAGAACCTTACCTATGCCACGGTTCGCACCTGTTATTATAATATTCTTACCTTTCATGCACTATTTCAACGATCTACCACCATCTATAATTAAAGTATGCCCCGTAATATAAGACGCAGCATCACTAAGCAAAAAAATAACGGCGTAAGCTATTTCAAAAGGTTCCGCATATCTTTTCAACAGATATTTTTGCATATCCTTCTTATAATCTTCCTCAGAAAAACTCAATTTCATTTTCAGATCAGTATTAACCATTGAAGGGTGTACACTATTAGAGCGAATCCCCCTCACTGCAAATTCTACTGCACAACTTTTTGAATAAGACGTAATAGCACCCTTTGATAAAGAGTATAATCCATTCGCAGGAGTAAAAGTATATAACCCAGCCAGTGAAGACATGAATACAATTGAAGCATTTTTCTTAATTTTCTTCCTCTTGTACAAGAGATTAGTTAAAAAGATAGGTGCTTTAGTATTAACAGCTAATACCTTCTCATATTCCTCTTCACTGATAAAATGCAACGGCTTCGTATTCGAAATACCTGCATTATTCACCAGCCCATCAATTGGATCAATTAACTCTACAAAATCCAAAATCTCATTATAATTAGCAAGATTTATCTGATACACACTACAATTCTCGCTCTCTAACATACCTACCGTTTCATTCAATGCATCTATATTAATATCGACTAACAGTAGTATTGCACCCATTTTAGCAGCCTCAATGGCAATAGAACGACCTATTCCACTACCTGCTCCTGTTATAAGAATCCGTTTGTACTCTAAAGAAAATGGATTATAGTTCATTGCTTAGATTTAACGATGCTATATAAATCTCCAATAGTTTTTGCCTGTCTAATGTCATCACTTGTAATAATGATACCATATTCCTCATCCACCATAGCAATAACAGATAATACTAATAACGAATTCCACTCATCATTATCTTTAAAATCAGTCAATACTGAAAAGTTACTAGTGTCAATGTCATCAAACAAATTCACTATGTTTTGAATAAAATCCTGTAATTCCATATTCTTAAATTATTTTATTATTAATATCAATATCACTTAACTGCAAAGGTTCTCCCATAGGAATGCATCTCTTAGCTACTTGCCCTAACATTTGTTCATAATAAACAGGCGATAAGCCATCAGCAGGCCTAAACGATTTTGTATTCTCAACGGTAAAAATGTCACCTGGATTAATATCCACAATGGCATAAATGGCTCTTCTTTTAGCCCGTTCTCTATCCGAGATTTCTCTTTTTATCCCCCCTAATGCACTTTCCACATCTCTTACACCATCCACCATTTTTTTAAATTCTTGAGGTTCCATCGAAAAAGAAGAATCTGGCCCACCTAACGATCTGTCTAAAATAAAATGCTTTTCTATAATTTTTGCACCTAGTGCAACAGAAGTCATTGGCACCACACTCCCCATCGTATGATCTGAAACCCCAACTACAGTCTTAAAAGTAGCAATCATATCAGGAATTGTCAAAAGATTAGCCTGTTCTAACGATGCAGGATATTCTGACGTACATTTCAACAATGAAACATCTTTATTACCCATTTCATAACAAGCATCAAGAGCTATTTTTATATCATTGTAATCGGCAACACCTGTAGACATAATTATAGGTTTGCCTACCTTAGCCACCTGCTTGATAAGAGGTATATCATTTATCTCAAAAGAAGCAATCTTATAGATAGGAATTTCCATTTTTTGCAAAAAAGCCACTCCTTCTAAATCAAATGGTGTAGAAAAGAAATCCAAACCTAACCGTTCTGATATATTCTTTAATTCTGGCTGCCATTCATAAGGCATATAAGCATCAGTATATAATTGATAACGGGTAACTCCTTTCCAAAGCCCCGATTTTATCATACCGAAATGTTCGTTATTTATATCCATAACAAGCGAATCCGGCTTATATGTTTGTACTTTAACTGCATCAGCACCTGAAGCCGCCATTGCTTCAATAGTTTTCACAGCCAAATCAAAATTATGATTATGGTTGGCTGACAATTCAGCAATAATATAAACTCTATTCTCTTTTAGTTTCATAGAATCACCATTTAACGGGATTTTGTTTGTTAAATCTAACAAACTGATTTATCAATTTATCTCCTGATAGTTTTCGAAACTCAGTTGCAGGCGTATGCATTTTCACATATTTCCGACCATCAATTTCTACAATCTTATCCTCTATTGCGCCAAAGAATCTGGATAATTGATACGCATTAGTATTACCCCACAAAAGATACCCAAAAAGATTTTCAAATCCTAATTCGTCAAAAAACAACTTTTTATAGTAATACTGTATCTCTATACCTATACCAGAATTTGCCATATACGGTGAAAGGTAGTATCCAGGTTCTCCTTCTTTATGTTCATAATCTACATTTATGATACTCAACACCCCTATCGGTATATTATTCCTATAAAATAGCCAATAATATGCATCATTCCTTTCTGACAAATTATATACAAAAGTACAATGATTTTCAAACGGAATAATATCTTTTGTTATCATCCACTTACGTATATCCTCATGATTTCTCCACTCCCAAACTAACTTCACTTCTTCAAGAGTAAGACCTACAAAGTTTTTATACGTATAGTTATTTATTTGATAAATTTTATTTCGATCTATATTCATAACAAATGAAAGATTGAGATATATTTTTCTTTTTGTTTTGAATAATCAATAAAAGATGCTACGTTCAAATTATCACATGTTAAAGCCGCAACCAACGAGTTTAGATAATTTTCATCAAGCAGATTTCCTAATGGTACAATGGAATTAGTCTTCAATAAAGCATTATACATACCTACTTGGTTATCAACATAATATCCAGAAAGAACCTTTGTCCCTCTTGATAACGCCTCATAGCAGATCATACTACTTGATAATATAGCAAATTTTGATATGTCAAAAAGGTTAGCTATTTCTTGTGCGGAAGCATCTATGTGAACCGCTAACCCTTCTGACAAAAACTCACGAATTCTTTCAGTACCAATAACACTAGAAGCTATAAGATGAATTTCATATTGAAGTTTACAGTTTTTCAAATACCTAAATGTTTTTTCCGTCAATAAATATTGATCTGTACCTCCAAAACATATTGTGATGATATTAGATGATATTTTTTTTTCTGATTTATATTTCCTAAATGGTGCGCGAAGAATAACCCACTCAAACCCACATAATATTTTAGTATATGGTTCAACAGAATACTTTGAAAAATCCTCCTCTACATAATTAATTAAAACATCTGAATAGTGATGCATATTATATGAAGCCAGACAAACCAATTTACATCCCTTTCTCTTTATTTGTCTCTCATATTCAGATGTAAAGAAATAATTATCCAAAAAGACTATTTCATTACCAGAAAGACAGGAAAGAAATACATCAAATTTAGTTTCATCAGATGGAAGAGCTACAAGATCACAAACTTCACCAACTGCCTGCCTTTGATATTCTGTCGGTTCTTGAGTATAAAATACACACTCAAAATCATCTTTTAGCATATCTGCTAAAGCCAATGTACGAACAAAATGACCATAACCTATTTGGACATTAGCATCTGCTCGAAATAATATTCTTTTCTTCAATCTTTATATTATATAGCAGTAATATGAATTAATATTTTAGGTATTTACCCGCGAACATATAGCATTTTATACTTAAATTCTGCCATCCTCCAATCCTGTTCTGTGTCAATATCTTGCACTCGATCTTCGTCAACCACTATCCCTCCCCTTTTAATGTCACCAGAGAGCCATCGGTCAATCTTATGCCAATAGAATGTACCTGAATCATGATAGGCAGATTCCAAATCCTGGCTACGAGTTTTAGCATATTCCGGCCAATTGAAATAAATTTCCCCCTCACTGTTCATACCATATGAACGCAATATAGGATATGAGAACTGTACAACAGGTACTATAGACGAAAAATCCGAATGAATCAATCTTTCATAGCCAACAACAATATCCTCATTCAGAAGTAGTGGAGAAGTTGCCAAAATACAACACATATTATCAAAAAAATCTCCTTGTTCTTTATACCTATCCAATACTTCTCGAATAACATCTGCTAATGTAGCATAATCATTTGCAGTTTCTTCTGTTCTCAAAAAAGGAACTGAAGCTCCATATTGTCGTGCCACTTCCGCTATTTCCAAATCATCCGTTGATACCATAACTTCATCAAAGAGATGCGTTGAAAGAGCTGTTTCAATGGAGTAGGCAATGATAGGTTTACCCATAAAAAGCTTGACATTTTTATGAGGAATACGTTTGCTACCACCACGAGCAGGTATAATTGCTATGTTCCTCATCACCTTACAAATTCTAAAACCTTTTCAATTACCCAATCCTGTTCTTCATTAGTAAGTGAAGGAAACATCGGTAATGCCAAACACTTAGTGTAGTATTCCTCAGCAACAGGACAATCTCCTTCTTTCCATCCAAATTGTTTATAATATGGCATCAAGTGTGCCGGCGCATAAAGAACTTGGGCAAAGATGTTATTCTCACGCAAAAAGTCATACAAGGCTTTTCTATTATCAACCTGAATAATATATAAGTGAAATGCATGAAGAATATTATCTGCTCTAAAAGGAGTTTTAATAACGGTTCCTTCAAAAGCTTTATCATATTTCTTTGCAATCTCCCCACGGCGAGAAATACTCCAATCCATTCTACTTAATTGAGAGATCCCCAATGCTGCTTGAAATTCAGTAAAACGATAGTTGTAACCAAGTTCTTGCATTTCGTAATACCACCCTCCATCATGCTTTATCAGTTTTTCAGGATCACGAGTAATACCATGAGTTCTATAAAGACACAACTTTTCATAAAGCTCCCTATTGTTAGTTGTTACAGCTCCACCCTCACCTGTAGCAATATGTTTTACAGGATGGAAAGAAAAAACTGTAAGATCGGCGTATAAACTATTACCCACTCGGTTTACTATTCCTTTACTATCAGTGAAAGTAGCACCTGGAGCATGACAAGCATCCTCTACAATAGCAAAATTATACTCGACTGCAAGTTGTCTCATCCTTTCACCATCAATAGGATATCCAGCAAAGTCTACAGGAACTACAGCTTTATATGTTCCTTTAGGAGAAGCTTTCAAAATAGTTTCTAATCTATCTAAATCAATCAAGAAAGTCTGAGGATGAATATCGCAGAAAACAATCTCTGCTCCTTGATAACGAAAACCATTGGCACTAGCAACAAAAGTATTTGGAGTAGTAATTATTTTATCGCCGGGGGTAATCCCCAAAGCCATAGCACACAAATGCAAAGCTGCAGTACCATTACTTACCACACAAGCATATTTGCTGTCACAAAATTCAGCAAATGCTTTCTCAAATTTATTAATCTTTGGCCCCTGAGTGAGATAATCAGATTTAAGAGCCTCTACCACAGCCTGAATATCTTCGTCAGTAATATACTGGCGACCATAAGAAAGAGTATGGTCTATCATAATTATTTTACTTTAAAATTTGAATTTACATATCTACGTATTTTATCCCTCAATGAATCAACAGTCTCCCACTCCGTATTTGTGTCTGAACCATAAGCAAAATCTTCAGGAACCGATTTTGCATTATAATGAGTAAGATAGGTTTCCTTGTTGCGGTTATCAGTAAACGCTATAGCAGGAAGAATTGCATATGAACTACCTAAATCAATCGTATTTATCGCATCATCTTTCGATATCATTTGTTCGTGTAACTTTTCGCTAGGACGAATACCAACTTCACTTTGTGCAAGATTAGGAGCTATTGCCATAGCCACATCAGTAATGCGATATGACGGACATTTCGGAATAAAAATCTCTCCTCCTAAGTGATTTTGTATAGCACATATCACCATATCTACAGCTGTCTGTTGTGTAACATTAAAACGAGTCATCCGTTTGTCTGTAATAGGAAGTTCCTTTGCACCCATATCCCTACGTTCAATAAAATATGGAATAACAGAACCTCTTGCCCCTATTACATTACCATAACGAACAACAGAAAATTTAATATCTTTTCTTCCCTTTATATTATTGGCTGCAACAAAAAGTTTATCGGATAATAACTGGGATGCTCCATATAAATTAATTGGTGCACATGCCTTATCTGATGATAGTGAAATAATATTTTTTATATTACAAATAAGAGCTACATCTATAACATTCTGAGCTCCTATAACATTAGTTTTCACGCACTCTTCCGGATTGTATTCTGCAGTATCAGGTTGTGATATAGATGCTGCATGAATTAAAATATCAACCTCACTACATGCTCTCAATAATCGCTCTTTATCTCTTATATCTCCTATAAAAAAGCGCAATTGAGGATACTGTTTATGAGGATATTGCCTCTGCATAACATATTGAGCTGATTCTCCTCGCGAATAAACAATAATTTTTTTTATTCCGGGATAATCTCTAAAAACTGTTTCTACAAACTTTTTCCCAAAAGAACCCGTTCCACCAGTTATAAGGATAGATTTACCATTTAGCATATTTTTTTATTCTACAGGTTCATAATATGTATCAGGACGACTGGGATCAAAGCAATCATTGCTCCAAATAATAGTAACCATGTCTTCTGTTTCAGAAAGATTAATCAAGTTATGGGTGTATCCCGGAAGCATTTCTACTACTCTTAAGTTACTTCCATCCACATTATATTCAATCACCGGATATCTATTACCATTTTCATCTACACCCACTTTTCTCAACTGAATAAGACCACAGCCACTTACCACTAAAAAGCGTTCAACACTATTGTTATGCCAGTGTTGTCCCTTAGTTATACCAGGTTTCGAAATATTAATAGATATTTGTCCATGATTTTCCGTTTTTATAAACTCTGTAAAACTCCCCCTTGTATCTACATTCATATTCAAAGCAAAAGATATCTTAGATTCCGGCAGATAAGACACAAATGTTGAATAGAGAGCTTTCTTAAAAGAATCACTCACATAAGGTACCTGAAGAGAAGTTCTCCCTTTTTTGAAATAATTCAATAAATCCACAATATCCCCCAACCGCACTCTATGTACATTAGCTACATAACAAAATTTACCTTCCCTATATTCATCACCAGTCAACGCATTTATTAATTCATCTACTAAGTCATCTATATAGACAAGATTTAACATTACATTGGGATCATTTACCTGAATAGGCAAATCATTGGCAATATTATTGCAAAATGTTGCTATAACAGAATTATAATTAGGTCTACACCATTTACCAAAAAGATTAGGGAAACGATATATCAATACTTTGGCACCTGTTTCTTTTGCATATTGAAACATCAAATCTTCTCCGGCTTTTTTAGACTGCCCGTATGGATTGTCTAATGCAGCCTGACTTGACGACGAAATCATAACAGGACATTTATTCCCATATTTTTTTAACGTATCAAGGAGTGTGGAAGCGAAACCATAATTTCCTCTCATAAACTCACTAACATCTTTCGGTCTATTAACTCCTGCTAGATTAAATACAAAATCTGCCTTTTGACAGTATACTTCAAGTAGCTCAGGTTTTGAATCAATATCATACTCCATTATAGTAATAGTGGAATCCACTTTATACCAACGAGCTTTATTAGTAGCGATATTGCTTAACTGCGCACAAAGATTCTTTCCAATAAAACCTTTAGCGCCTGTTATAAGTATATTCATTCTTCAAACAATTACAAATTGTTATTACTCATAATGTATATATTCCTTCTATAAGAACACCTCACAAAAAATTACTATTATTTTTTGTCATTGTCATACCATTAAGTCCATATTCCGTAATTTCAGACTCAGAAATTCTCTGCAACCGTTAATAATTCCAATAAAATTTGCCAAAACAGTCCAAACCGACTACTCACCATACTAATTATGCTATAGCATAAAGCGATTATCTCTACCAAAAATCCGATATTCTCATATCCATATCGCAAAACCATTAATGCAAGACTCTAAAGAGTCATGTCTTTCACATATCCTTATAGACAATAACTTGAAAGGGCTTGGAGATTATCTTAATACCACCTATAGTACTTACAAATACTCTCTCTAGAAAATACCCCCAACATAGTTTGTAGACATTTCCTGCAGACTCCATCATTCAGTCTGTAGTTTATAATCAATTCTAAGATAATCTCAAAGTCATACAATAAAAATACCTTCCTATATATGCACTTTCCAACAATTACTCATCAGATGTGTTGAATATTTTAATGAATAAATTTTATTTTATCTCCTCAAACGGATACTGATTCTCCTCAAAATCCTTCAACTCCTCCACAATCTTCGTCTGTTCCAAAGTCAGCTCTCCCTTATTCCAAGTGTTAATAATTTCATGAGCCTCCTTCGCTAAACTCTCATCATAAAATTCACCATAACAATACGTCAATAGCCTAACCTTTAACAACGAAGGAGAAAGTTTTGGAAGCACCTCCCAGCTACGATCCAACACACTCTGAATACATTCCTGCTTACTACCATTATCATAAATAGTAGCAGCAAAAGCCACCAACAAGCCAAGACAGAGTTCAGCCTCCTCCTCAACCGTAGTTCCACGAGTATTATAAAGTTCAATAGCTCGTTCGTAGACATCACGGTTCAAACGTGTAAATTGGTCCGCATAGATGGGACTTCCATCTAGCCCATAGGTTAGAAGATGATGGGCTAAAGAAAATAATGATGAAGAATTAGAATCCATATTATAAATTGTTTTATTCCAAAAAGAGAATTTCCTTTGACGAATTCAAGATGATAATAGTATTATTAACCAATAGCTACTATCAATGATAATATCAATCAACAACTACCGGTTCAACAAGCGAAGGGGGTATAAAAGTAGTAGCAATAGCCATGACACCTTCAATATTAACGACCACACGGCGATCATGCCTGATACGAACAAACTCGCCAATAACACCTTTGAAGACACCATCTGTGATACGAACTTTCTGACCTTTCACCAAGTTCAATTCAGTTGACTCAATATAAAGAACTGCTTCGTCGTAACTACCCGCCACGAGAATAAAGCTACGCATCTGCGCATCAGGAATAACGACCGGACGACAATATTCACGATTCATAATGAAACGTATAGGCATTTTTCCCTCGAGTTCATCCTTCAAAGCGTCTATACGCTTACGAGTAGAATGAATAAAGACAAGATTATGAATGGCAGGAACCAACTTACGTACACGCTTACCACCTTTCATTACTATTCCGTAACGCATAGGGATAAAACTCTCTATGTTTTCCTCGTCCAAAATAGCTTTCAAAGCCAATTCACGACTGTAGGAAACACGAACAGCAAACCAGTGGAGTAATTGAGAGTTAGGAGTAGAAAGTTGAGAGTCAGTACTTTCGTTCATGGAATTTTCGCGAAGTTAGTTCGCGTCAGGATATTTTTTAGGGACACCGGAGTAGTGAAATACCTACCGGTCAAATTATGTAATGCGATTATTTTAAGTAGCTTAACTTGCATTCATTTTATTCCAAAACTTTCTACCGTCACGGAAAAAAAGTCTATGAAACAATTATATGGAACTTTTTATATATAAAAAGCTATAAACGAATAGATTAGAGAGAAAAATCGTTTTTTAATCGTTCGTTTAATATGTGTAAATATTTACGAAAGAATAGTAGCTGTCAGGATAATAATCCGAATAGATATTAATGACATTTATTTTGAGAATAACAGTTTGTATATTAGATGTTTACATAAAGAGGAAAGTGTTTGCAAGATTATTTTTATTAAACATCTTGCACATTCCAAAAATACCTTTTATCTTTGCACCATTAAACGAACGATTTTTGAGCACTCAAAAAACAAGAACCTATCTTCCTATATACCAACCTATTAAGCTACATAGAGAAAAGTTTCAAAGTAACATTAATCCCGATATTCTTGTCCACTCTTCTTTTTACACTTACCTTCGCAACTTACAACATATTTTTCCATCACTAATTCTAACATTAAAAAACATCTGAAATATGGAAAAGAATAAAGTAAATACAGCAGCAAAAAAAAACTGCAAAAAAGAACAAGAATAATAGTAAGAAACCAATAAAACAAGGTATTAAGGCAAAAAGAGGGCCCAAACCCGGGGCTACGATTACAAGAATAATCGACCGTCGGGACATTATAGAAAAAGCATTTTTAGAGCTCTACATGATAAATTGTCTGGACGCGTCTCCAGAAAACGGATTGGCAACGCTTGCACGTTTTTTATACAGAAGAGAAAAGTTTCAGCAAAAGAACGGTAAACGAATATCAGCCAACACAATAAGGCAAGATTTGATTGAATTACTTAAAGAGTCCAAGTATACAAATCCGAGAAATAGAAAGAGAAAATAACAACAAAAAACAAGTATGAATTAGTGTTGAACAACATGTTGTAAAAGGACTTAATTTTGCCCCCGCTTTGGCAAAGATTAAGCCCTGCAGATGAGAAGATGCCGCTTTATCCAAAAGTGACATCTTCTTTTTTTGCCCGACACAAACACCTACTAAAGAATTAAAAATGAAATAATTAAAAAAATGAAATGCAATGGAAAATGTTTTCAAAATGTCACTATTCATGCCCCCTATCTCGCCGATTAAGGACAAAACAACCGGAAGAACTGTAAAGAGCGCCACACTTACTCCGCTACGGACAATAAATCTGGAAGAAATATATAAACTGATAACCTCCAACGAGAAACTCACTGCATTGACTCTTGAAGTGCGAAACGCCGCGCTGCAAGGTGACGAAGACACCAGCCGTCTCCTGAAGCAGCAAACACTGCCCTACGTGACCCCTTGCGGAATCTTCACCCGTCGCCGAAGCGACTGCCTGGAAGAGCTGTCCGGACTGGTAGTAGTAGACATCGATCATCTCGAATCCACCGAAGAAGCCGAAATCCTACGACAAGAATTATTCGATGACCCTTATCTGTGTCCCGCACTGGCATTCATCAGTCCCAGTGGACTGGGCGTGAAAGCCTTCATTCCTCATGCCTCGGAACAAAACGCCACAGATGGAATCCGCTGGGCCATGAACTATGTACACTGCATGTACGACAGCAACCACCGCCAACCCGGAAAAGGAGTGGATACATCGGGAAAAGACCTCGTACGCTCCTGCTTCCTCTGCCATGACGAAGGGGCACTTTTGAGAACTAAAAAATAAACATCGAAAATTAAAATCACGAATCAACATCCCAAATTATAATTCAAAATACTTAAAGCCAATGGAACAATTATCTGCATTGCACCGCCTGACCGAAGCAGTCAGAAATGCAGGAGCCGACATCGCTCCCACTTATCAAGAGTATATACAACTGGCATTTGCCATCACCACCGACTGTGGCGAAGCGGGCCGCCAAGATTTCCTGACCTTGTGCAGTTTCTCACCAAAGTACGATCCACGAGCAGCCGACAAACTATTCAGCAATGCACTGAAAAACGGACACAACAACGTACACATAGGTACCGCCTTCCATCTGGCCGAAGTTTGCGGCATAAAAGTCCAATCCGAAATTCCGCACGGATGGGGTACACTTGGTACACAAGGTTCGCACTCCTCTTCTGCCTCACACACACGCACACGTGAAGAAGATGTATCCGCACATGAGGAAGAAAACCTACTGGACAGCAGCCCTCTCTCTCCCCTGCCCACTTTCGACGAGCACACTCATTGGCCTTATCCCTTGGAACGCATCGTTAGCTACGGCACCTCCCGTGCCCAATGCGACGTACTGCTACTGGGAACTGTCACCGTACTGGGTGCCAGCATGGGACGGCACGTGCGATGTGCCTACGGAGGAAAAATGATCTCGCCCTGTCTACAGACTTTCATCACAGCACTGCCCGCATCAGGCAAAGGCGTGCTCTCGCTGGTACGCCTGCTGGTAGAACCCCTCCACGATGAAATCCGCAAACAGGTGGCCGAAAATATGGCATCCTATCGCCGCGAAAAAGCAAAGTACGAGACACTGGGCAAAGAACGTGCAAAGACCGAGCCTCCCGTAATCCCGCCCAACAAGATGTTCCTCATCTCCGGCAACAACACCGGAACGGGTATCCTGCAGAACCTGATGGATTCTGACGGCACCGGCCTGATATGCGAAAATGAGGCCGACACCATCTCCACCGCCATAGGATCGGAGTACGGCCACTGGAGCGACACCATGCGCAAGGCCTTCGACCACGACGGCCTTTCCTACAACCGCCGCACCGACCGGGAATACCGCGAAGTGAAAAAGAGCTATCTCGCCGTACTTCTTTCCGGCACCCCAGCACAAGTGAAGCCCCTGATACCCAGTGCCGAAAACGGACTCTTTTCCCGGCAAGTATTCTACTACATGCCCGCCATACACTACTGGCAGAACCAGTTCGACCGCAACGACAACAATCTCGAAGAGATATTCACTGCACTGGGCATGGAATGGAAAGAAAAGCAGAAGGCCATCGTCATGAACGGACTTTTCACCCTGCGCCTCACCGACGGGCAGAAAGAGGAATTCAACCGTTTATTCTCCAGTCTATTCGTACGTTCCGGACTGACCAACGGTGACGAAATGTCGAGCAGCGTGGCGCGTCTGGCCATCAATATCTGCCGCATCATGGAAGTGGTGGCCATGCTCCGCGCATTGGAGCACGAAGAGATAGCCGATTCACCCAATGTATCGCCCGACCCGAACACCGCTCCGGACAATCTGAAGGATCACATCGTCAGCTTATGGAACCTCATCATCACTCCCGACGATTTCCATGCCGTGCTGTCCCTGGCCGAAAGCCTCTACCGCCACACCACCCATATCCTCTCCTTCCTACCTGCTACCGAAGTCACCAGCCGGGGCAATGCTGACCGGGATGCACTGGTGCAATGCATGGAAAAGAAATTTACACGGGCCGAATTCATAAAAAAAGCCGAAGAGATAGGCATTAAACCCGGAACAGCCTCTACCTGGCTCAAGCGCTTGCAGAAGCACGGTCTGGTGGAGAGTGTGGATGGAAACGGAACTTATCAAAAGCCCTAACCATAGATACGCACGTGTGTGCGAAACAAACGGAAACAGTGAACCTCTGTACCAAGTGTACCAACCTCAACTTTACGCCGCCCAACCTCAACTTTAAGGTTCGCCAAGTGCAGCCGCTATCAGGCTCACCTGGGCGGACGTATAGGTGCGGGAGTGAGAGGACGTCCCCACAGCGGCCAAGTCATCACACAGGCCGGGATAAAGTTCAATCCAATGCTTCAACTTGCGGTAAGCGGATTCGGGACAAAGATTGGGACAATAGAGCTGGGCAAGTTCGGTGCGCCCATAGGTACGGATTTCAAAAGTGTTCATATCTGACATTCATGTGTTATATTTCATCAAATATAGCTATAAATCACGACATTGGCAACTATACGCATATAAATAACAGACAGAAACCGTCCGTAATCGACCGTAACAATCCGAAAGTGACAAACACCCGTATACACGGTATTATCTTTGCATCGTTGAGTTCAACACCGTGAATATTTAATTTTTAATTATTAATTCTTAATTTGTTTATCAAACTATGATTCGTTACAAAAAGTATCAAGTGACGGGCGAAAACAGCCCGCTGAAAGGTCTCTGGTATGCACGCCCCGTAATTGAGGAGACTTTCGACATTGAGAAGCTTGCCAAGCACATGTCCAACCACAACACCCCCTACTCGTCCGGAGTCATCAAGGGAGTGCTGACTGACATGGTATCCTGCACCAAGGAGCTGATTCTGGACGGAAAGAATGTAAAAATGGACGATCTCGCCATTTTCTCCGTGGGGATTGTCAGCAAGAAAGGCGCGCAATCCGCTGCCGACTTCTCGCTGGCCAACAACGTGAAGGGGCTGAAACTCCGTGCCCGTGCCACGGGAGAACTGAGCAATGCACAGATTAACCTGGAAGGGCAGATGAAGGAGTCTTCCATGTATACCGTAGAAGGTAAACCGTCCGGTAATAAGCCCGACGGAAGCGGCGAAGGAAACGACGGGGGAATCGAAGATGACCCGTTGGGATAATCTAAAGTCGAAGGCCGTAGAAATTAAAAATTAAAGGCTGCGCGAGGATTTAATCTTCAAGTTTCAATGCTTAACATTTAATTATTAATTTTCCAAGTAGTCAATTTTCTAAGTTCTAACTATTAATTATCTACTCACCATGAATGAAGAAAAAAAGTCAAAATCTGTATGGGGTATTGTCCTCAAAGTAATCATCACCGTAGCCACCGCCATAGTGGGAGCTTTAGGTTTAGGCGCCTGCAAGTAGCCATGCGTACGATTACCCTCCTCATTATTCATTGCTCGGCCACGCCTCAGGGCGTGTGCCTGAGCCTTGAGGATTGTCGTCGCGAACACATCCGCCACCGTGGCTTCAGCGACATCGGCTACCATTTCTACGTAACCCGCGACGGAGAGATTCATCGTGGCCGTCCCACGGAAAAAATCGGTGCGCATTGCCTCAACCATAACCGCCACTCCATCGGCATCTGTTACGAAGGAGGACTGGATGCCAAAGGCCGACCGTCCGACACCCGCACGTTGGAACAAAAGGCTTCACTGCTGGCCCTACTGCGCGAGTTGAAACGTATTTTTCCACGCGCACTGATTGTAGGGCATCATGATTTGAATCCGATAAAACCTTGTCCATGCTTCAATGCGGAAAGGGAATATAGGGGGCTGTAAAAAGCTCCCTTTTTTCAAATAAAGGCTTTCCGGGAATTTTGTGCCTATTTAAATTTTGCTTAAAAAAGAATGCTGAATAAAAAGAGTGATAAGATGGTAAGGTGATAAAGTGGCTGCGCTATATATCACAGAGCGTTATCCCACTATCACTTTATCACTCTACCACCTTATCACACTTTATTCATACCCCGTCCGATATGAATTCATTCAACTCCTGATTCGCATTTTTTATAATTCTTTTGTACCTTTGACGCTTATTATTCAAAAAACGATTCAACATGATACAGTTATTTCACCGCATGATCTCTGCCACCCTCAGTATTTCTGAGAAACAAATCGGCCATACGCTCGATTTATTGGCGGACGGAGCTACTATTCCCTTCATCAGCCGTTACCGTAAAGAAGTTACCGGAGGATTGGATGAAGTGCAAATTGAAGCAATCAAAACCCAATATGAGAAGCTGAATGAGCTGGCTAAACGAAAAGAAACCATTGTCAACACTATCAACGAACAGGGAAAAATGACTCCTGAACTACAAAAGCGTATTGATGAAACTTGGGATAGTACCATTCTTGAAGATATTTACCTACCCTACAAACCCAAACGCCGTACGCGTGCAGAAGTAGCCCGCCAGAAAGGTCTGGAACCCTTGGCAACACTACTGATGTTGCAGCGGGAACCGAACCCGGAGAAGCGCGCAGAAACATACGTCAAAGGAGAAGTGAAAGATGCGGAAGATGCATTGAAAGGAGCACGGGATATCATTGCAGAACAGGTCAGTGAAGACGAACAGGCACGTAACACCGTACGCTTCGCCTTCTCCCGGCAAGCTGTCATCACGGCTAAAGTGGTGAAAGGAAAAGAGAGTGAAGCTGATAAATACCGGGATTACTTTGAATTCAGTAAACCCCTGAAAAAATGCACCTCACACCAATTGCTGGCTATTCGCCGTGCCGAAGCCGAAGGGCTATTGAAAGTCAGCATAAGCCCTGATGATGAAGAGTGTGTGGAACGTCTGGAACGCCGTTTCGTCCGCAGCAACAATGCTTGCGGAGAACAAGTGGCGGAAGCCGTACAGGATGCCTATAAGCGTTTACTGAAATCTTCTATCGAAACGGAATTTGCCGCACAAAGTAAAGAACAGGCGGACGAAGAAGCCATCCGGGTATTCGTTCAGAACCTGCGCCAATTATTACTGGCTTCTCCATTGGGACAAAAGCGGGTAATGGGCATCGATCCGGGATTCCGTACAGGTTGCAAAGTGGTATGCCTGGATGCGCAAGGTAATTTACTGCACAATGAGAATATCTACCCGCATGCCCCGGTATACAAAACCACAGAAGCTGTGTCTAAAATACAAAAGATGATAGAAGCTTACCATATAGAAGCCATAGCGGTAGGAAACGGAACGGCAAGTCGTGAAACAGAAGAGTTTCTGAAACACCAGACCTTCAGGCAGGAAATTCAGGTATTTGTTGTAAGCGAGCAAGGGGCTTCCATTTACTCTGCATCCAAGATTGCGCGTGATGAATTTCCGGAATACGACGTCACAGTGCGCGGAGCTGTATCCATCGCCCGCCGATTGATGGACCCGTTGGCTGAATTGGTGAAAATAGACCCGAAATCCATCGGTGTAGGTCAATACCAGCATGACGTAGACCAGACGAAATTAAAGAAATCACTGGACTTGACCGTAGAAAGTTGCGTAAACCTGGTGGGAGTAAACCTAAATACGGCAAGCAGCCACCTGCTGACTTACATTTCGGGGTTAGGTCCTCAACTGGCACAGAACATAGTAAATTACCGAGCTGAAAATGGTGCATTCACATCGCGTAAACAACTGATGAAAGTGCCGCGCATGGGAGCCAAAGCTTTTGAGCAATGTGCCGGTTTCCTTCGTATTCCGCAATCCAAAAATCCTTTGGATAACACAGCCGTTCACCCGGAGAGCTATTGTATAGTAGAACAAATGGCCAAAGACTTGGGATGCAGCGTGGCAGAGCTTATTACCAGCAAGGAACTGCGCCTGAAAATCCAACCTGAAAAGTACCTCACCCCTACCGTGGGCATGCCTACTTTGAAGGATATTCTACAAGAATTGGACAAACCGGGACGTGACCCGCGAGGTCCGATCAAGATTTTTGAATTTGACAAGAATGTGCGTACAATCAATGACCTGCATGAAGGTATGGAACTTCCCGGCATTGTAGGTAATATCACCAACTTCGGCGCTTTCGTGGATATAGGCATTAAAGAAAACGGTCTGGTTCATCTTTCACAACTTGCCGACCGTTTTGTTTCGGATCCGAATGAGATTGTATCTATTCACCAGCATGTCCGGGTTCGGGTATTGAGTGTGGACACGGATCGCAAACGGATCGCTTTGAAGCTGATCTCAGAGTAATCACAATAGCAATAATCATCAACGCGGTGCACAGGATGGAGCCTTCGAAACCGAATGTACCGCCGTTGATGATATTCTCTTCCGGTAATTCTAAAGACAATAAAGTACCGCCCAATCTTCCTCCACTTACTTCGAAACCGAGAATCGGACCTTGCAGCCAATTCCAGAAAAGATGAAGAGCGATGGCAAACCATAAATTACGCGTATATATATAGGTGGAACCAATTAAAATTCCCGCCAACAATATATTCAGAAAAGCAATCAGAGAAAAGTTGGGATTAAAAATATGCATCAGGGAAAACAATGCAGAAGAAAGAAACAATGCCACAAAGCGATTTACACCTGCGGCCAGCAAATGCCCCAGAACAAAACCACGAAAAGCAATCTCTTCTGTAAGGGCAACCAGCAACATTAATATCCAGGACAACAGCAATTCGTACGCGCTAAAGTGCACGGCAGCAATTTCAACCTCTCCTATCGCATATAATATTCCAAATCCGACAGCATAGATTGCCAGGGCAACAAATGTACCCCAGAAGATGTCTTTTGCACGCCCTTTCAGGGATAATCCCAAATCCGCAACCGGAAGGTGATCCCAATTCTTCAGCAGAGTCCAAGCCGCCAAAAAACTCCCGGCCAGAAAAGTACTCTGCATCACAACTTCTTCCAAAATTCCACTTATCTTAAAAAAAGAGATAGGTTTTATGCAAACAGCTGCCAACATTCCGGTAAATCCCAGCATCAAAAGTATATAAACGATAATCTTTGCTGCAACAACCAGATAAGTGACGAGTTTTGACGGTTCCTTTACAGTATTTGCATCTTCATTCATTGATTCCATATCCTCTCGTTTCTTTATGTTAATACCCCGGCAAAAATACCTATAAAATTAAAAATAGAAAGCTATTTGCTGTAAAAACCGTATATTTGTCTAAACATATATGTAACAGCCATGAAGATAAAACGAATATTCGCCACTATAATGCTGGCTGCATGTACTTATGTAGCAGTTGCACAAAATACAGGCAACCCAGCCAATAACAAAACATTTTTCGTTGCCAAGCCCGGTACTTTAGTATCCATGCTCACAGAAGATGAAGCCAACAGCATCACTCATCTTACATTGACCGGAAAACTGAACGCTATTGATTTCAAACACCTGCGGGATGAATTCAAAAATTTGCAGGTACTGGATATCTCCAATGCGTCAATCAGTACTTATGCTGGGAAAAGCGGCACTTTTCCTGACCGTTTCTATATATATCCACCAAATTGTGTACCTGCTTATGCATTCTGCCAGCAAACCAATGACAGTACCTTTACCGGAAAATCAACGCTCCGGAAAATTATTCTTTCAGAGAAAATCAAGAACATAGAAGATGCTGCATTCAAGGGGTGTACGAATCTGCAAGTATGCCAATTACGAAAAAAGACTGCTCCCAATCTGATGTCTGAAGCTTTGGCAGATAGTATTACGGCCATTTTTGTACCTCTGGGTAGCAGTGACTCTTACCGTGGCAAGAAACATTGGGATACCTTTGCCGTGATAGAAGGCGAACCTGTAGAAGTATCTGTACAGATAGGGTTGATGGGAAGCCTTGCCAGTGAATTGGTAGAAGCCGGTTTGCAGCCTAAGGATGTAAACTTCCTGACTGTGGAAGGCAAACTGGATGAAGCTGATTTTATCCTGATCCGGGATTATATGCCTAATCTCGTTGCTGCAGATCTTAGTAAATGTAGCGCCACAGCTATTCCCGAATATACATTCACCCAGAAGAAATACTTACTGCGTATTCAGCTTCCCAAAGGTTTGAAAAGTATCGGTCAACGTGCTTTCAGCGGCTGCGGACGTTTATGTGGTACATTGGAATTACCTGCCGGAGTGACGGCTATTGAATACGGCGCATTTATGGGATGTGATAACCTACGTTATGTAGTAGCTACAGGGAACAAGATTACGACTTTAGGAGACAACCTGTTTGGAGAAGGAAAGAACAAATTGATTTATAAGTAGCTACGAGCTACAAAAAAACTACGAGCTACGAGTAACTGTGCTATGCCTTGCCAGCTTATCACACAGAAAAATCTCGTAGCTCGTAGTTTTTTTATAGCTTGTAACTTACTTAACTATACATTTTTGCTCTCAGCTCCTTGATATGATCCGAAGTAATATATTCATCATATTCCATCATCTTATCAATAATACCGTTCGGAGTCAGTTCGATGATACGGTTGGCAACCGTTTGGATAAACTCATGGTCATGTGAGGAGAACAGGATATTACCTCTATAAGTTTTCAGGTTATTATTGAATGCCTGGATAGATTCCAAGTCAAGGTGATTGGTAGGAGTATCCAGAATCAGACAGTTGGCATTGCGCAACTGCATACGGGCAATCATACAACGCATCTTTTCACCTCCCGATAACACACTTGCTTTTTTCAGCACCTCTTCACCGGAGAACAGCATACGTCCCAGGAAGCTCTTCATATACACTTCATTACCCTCGCCAAACTGGCTCAACCAGTCCACCAAGTTCAGGTCCGTATTGAAATATTTAGTATTATCCAACGGCAGGTATGCAGTAGTAATAGTGACGCCCCAGTTGAAAGTTCCGGCATCCGGTTTCGCTTCTTCATTGATAATTTCGAAGAATGAAGTCATGGCACGAGGATCACGGGAAAGGAATACAATCTTGTCTCCCTTCTCAACGTTGAAATTAACATCACGGAAAAGTATTGTACCATCTTCCAGTGTCTTGGTCAGTCCGGAAACCTCCAGTATCTGATTACCCGGTTCACGCTCGGGAGTAAAGATAATACCCGGATATTTACGTGAAGAAGGTTTGATTTCTTCTACATTCAGTTTTTCCAACATCTTCTTACGGCTGGTAGTCTGCTTGCTCTTTGCCACATTGGCACTAAAGCGGCGGATAAACTCTTCCAGTTCTTTCTTCTTCTCCTCTGCCTTAGCCTTCTGGTTCTGTTGCTGACGCAAGGCCAACTGACTTGATTCATACCAGAAACTATAGTTACCGGCAAAGAGATTGATCTTACCATAATCGATATCGACCGTATGCGTACAAACAGAATCGAGGAAGTGACGGTCGTGACTTACAACCAACACCGTATGTTCAAAGTTAGCCAAATAATCTTCCAGCCACATCACTGTCTCCATATCAAGGTCATTGGTAGGCTCATCCAGCAACAAGTTATCCGGATTACCGAAAAGTGCCTGTGCCAGCATGACACGTACTTTCTCCTTACCACTCAAATCACCCATCAACAAATAATGCTTATCTTCCTTAATGCCCAGGCCACTCAGCAAAGCGGCAGCATCACTTTCCGCATTCCAACCATCCAGTTCCGCAAATTTCTCTTCCAATTCAGAAACTTTCAAGCCATCTTCATCCGTGAAATCTTCTTTGGCATAAAGCACTTCACGTTGCTTCATGATATCCCACAAAACGGTATGCCCCATCATTACGGTATCCATTACCGTAAGCGCATCCCATTTGAAGTGGTCCTGACTTAAAACGGAGAGGCGTTCGCCCGGACCCAACATAATAGAACCGGTTGTAGGATCCAAGTCACCGGATATGGCACGCAGGAAAGTAGATTTTCCGGCACCGTTAGCACCGATAATACCATAACAGTTACCACTTGTAAACTTCAGGTTTACATCATTAAACAACACCCTTTTTCCAAACTGTACGGAAACGTTCGAGACTGTAATCATTGATCTATTTTCTTATTTAGCGATTTACAATTTATTACCTAATACCTATTACTCTGTATTTTGCGGGTGCAAAGATAGACATTTTTCTATGAATACTCGTAGAAATGCGCTGTCAATCTGACATAAAAGTATTACCTTTGCGGCGTTTTAGACAAAAGCTGCCTATTTGGCAAAGTTTTTGTTGGTACAGCGATATACTAACTTAAACCCTTGACAGCAATGAAAACAAATCCTTTTTACAAGAATAATAAGAATAGAAATATGGACCCGAAAGAAAAAGAAAACATCAACGAAGAAGAGTTAATGTCCGAAGCTGCCCAGAAGGAAGCTGCGGAAAATGAAGAATCCCAAACGGAAGATGTACAGGACGAAACTGTCCTGACAGAAGAGGAAAAGCTTGCCAAAGAGCTGGAAGAAGCAAACAAAGTAATAGAGGACCAGAAAGATAAGTATCTGCGCCTTTCTGCCGAGTTTGACAACTACCGTAAACGCACGATGAAAGAAAAAGCTGAGCTGATCCTGAACGGTGGCGAAAAGACCATCAGCAGTATACTTCCAATCGTGGATGACTTTGAACGCGCTCTGAAAAACATGGAAACTGCCACCGATGTAGCAGCCGTGAAGGAAGGAGTGGAATTGATTTATAACAAGTTCATGTCTGTATTGGCACAGGACGGCGTAAAAGTAATCGAGACTAAAGAACAACCTCTCGACACTGATTACCACGAAGCAGTCGCCGTCATTCCCGCACCGGATAAAGCTTTGAAGGGCAAGATTCTAGACTGTGTACAGACCGGATACATGCTAAACGACAAAGTAATCCGCCATGCCAAAGTGGTGGTAGGAGAATAACATAATATATATGGAAAAAAGAGATTACTACGAAGTACTGGAAGTCGAAAAGACAGCAACGGTAGAGGAAATAAAGAAAGCCTATCGCAAAAAAGCCATTCAATATCATCCTGACAAGAATCCGGGTGACAAAGTGGCGGAAGAAAAATTCAAAGAAGCGGCAGAAGCATACGACGTACTAAGCAATGCGGACAAGCGTGCCCGTTATGATCAATTCGGTCATGCAGGAATGAGTGGTGCTGCCGGAAACGGTGGTCCGTTCGGTGGCTTCAGTGGCGGCATGTCTATGGATGATATCTTCTCTATGTTCGGAGATATCTTTGGTGGACATAGCGGTGGCTTCGGAGGAGGTTTCAGCGGTTTCGGAGGAGGATTCGGAGGTGGAAGTTCGCAACGTGCGCGTTTTCGCGGTTCGGACTTGCGCGTAAAGGTCAAACTGAACCTGAAAGAAATTTCTACCGGTGTAGAAAAGAAATTCAAACTGAAAAAATATGTTCCATGCGACCATTGTCATGGTTCGGGTGCTGAAGGTGACGGCGGTTCGGAAACTTGTCCGACCTGTAAAGGTAGCGGATCGGTGATTCGCAACCAGCAGACAATCCTCGGTACGATGCAGACCCGTACTACCTGCCCTACTTGTGGTGGCGAAGGAAAAATCATCAAGAATAAATGTAAGGTGTGTGCCGGAGAAGGTATCGTCTACGGTGAAGAAGTAGTAAGCGTGAATATACCTAAAGGTGTAATGGAGGGTATGCAGCTTTCTATGAGCGGTAAAGGAAATGCCGGTAAGCACAATGGTGTTCCGGGTGACCTGTTGATTCTTGTAGAGGAAGAACAGGATAAAGAACTGATCCGCGACGAAAACGACTTGATTTACAACCTGCTTCTCAGCTTCCCGACAGCTGCTTTAGGTGGCGCGGTAGAAATACCCACCATCGACGGCAAGGTGAAAGTGAAGATTGAGTCGGGCACCCAACCGGGTAAAGTACTCCGGCTTCGCGGAAAAGGACTGCCAAGTGTGAACGGATACGGTACGGGAGATTTATTAGTAAATGTTAGCGTATATGTACCGGAAGCTCTTAACAAAGATGAGAAAAAAGCACTCGAAGAAATGGAAGGCTCAGACAATTTTAAACCGAATACTTCTATTAAAGAAAAGATTTTCAAGAAGTTCAAGAGTTTATTTGACTAAGCCGACTTTAAACTGAAAATAGATTTTTAGCAGTATCAGTTAAAGAATGAGCATAAACTCTAACTGATACTGTTTTTTTATAATTGAAAGACTCTTTGAGTTATAAAAGAAAAAACGTCAAAACTAATTGCAGCTATCTGTTCATATAGATAGTTTTACTATCTTTGCCGTCCCCTATTCTATGAGTAGAAAGGGGAGCATGATGATAATTGATAATAACTGATGAAACTTAAAACAATTTTGCTGACTACAGTGGCTACAGGCGCTTTCATGTGTGAGCCTGTCATAGTGCATGCTGTAAATTCTACGCCCGATTCTATGGGATGGTTCCGGAAGAAAAAGAAAAGTGAACCTAACGACAGTGTTAAATCAAAAAACGAGTACGAGAAACTGACCGGAGACGGTAGCATCATTCGCCGTGGTATGTTCAATGTGTACCAGAAAAAGAACGATTACTATTTTGAGGTACCGACGAACCTGCTGGGCAGAGACATGCTGGTAGTGAACAAGCTCCAACGTGTCCCTTCCGAACTGAATGAGGCCGGAGTGAACCGCGGTACCAATTATGAAAACCAGATGGTTCGCTTCGAACTGGATAAGGCAACAAACAAGTTGCTGATTCGTCAAAGCCGCCCTCTTCCCCTCGCTCCTGCCGAAGATGCCATCAGCCAGTCGGTACGTGATAATTATATTTCTCCATTGATAGCCGGCTTCAAGATCGAGGCATTCAACAATGACTCTACCACCATGGTC
This sequence comes from Bacteroides intestinalis DSM 17393, assembly GCF_000172175.1. Classification (NCBI taxonomy): domain Bacteria; kingdom Pseudomonadati; phylum Bacteroidota; class Bacteroidia; order Bacteroidales; family Bacteroidaceae; genus Bacteroides; species Bacteroides intestinalis. The sequence continues at coordinate 734,731 of NZ_ABJL02000008.1, forward strand.
ATCAAAGTGAATGATATTTATGATGGTACAGAGACAAGCATCAATAATGTATTTACCAATATAAATCTGGGAACCTCTTCCATCAAGAATCTGTCACGCATTCTCTCAATCAAGTCATTCGAGAATAATGTGGTGGCTACGTCCGAACTGACCACGAAAGTGACCGAAGGAACGACTTCCATCTATGTAACTGTCGAAGTAAGTTCGTCACTGATGTTACTGCCGGAAACCCCGATGACCGGCCGCCTGGATAATGCCCGCGTAGGCTACTTCACCAATCCTTTGCTTAGCTATAGCGACGGACAACAACGGGTTAGCAAACAACAGTTCATCACTCGCTGGCGCCTGGAACCGAAACCGGAAGATCGCGAGCGCTATCTGCGTGGTGAGTTGGTGGAACCGGCTAAACCGATTGTATTCTACATAGAGAATTCCACACCGTATCGTTGGCGCAAATATATCAAACAAGGTATCGAAGACTGGCAGGTTGCTTTTGAACATGCCGGTTTCAAGAACGCCATCATCGCCAAAGATATTACGGACAGCATGACGGTAGACATGGACGACGTGAACTATTCCGTACTGACCTATGCAGCCTCAACCAAGGCAAATGCTATGGGTCCTTCTATTCTGGACCCCCGTTCAGGAGAAATTCTGGAAGCGGACATCATGTGGTGGCACAATGTGCTGAATATGCTTCAGGAATGGATTACCGTACAGACAGGTACTGTACGCCCGGAAGCACGCGGCATTAAGTTATCCGATGAACTGATGGGTGACGCCATGCGTTTTGTGGCCTGCCATGAAGTAGGCCACTCTTTAGGATTGCGTCATAACATGATGGGGTCATGGGCATTTCCCACGGACTCACTCCGTTCCAAGTCATTTACCGACCGGATGAACTCTACCTCTTCTTCCATCATGGATTATGCCCGTTTCAACTACGTAGCACAACCCGGTGACGGAATAACTGCACTCTCACCGCATATCGGTCCTTACGATCTTTTTGCCATCGAATACGGTTATCGCTGGTATGGTAAGGAAACTCCGGAGGAAGAAAAGGATTTGCTTTATGATTTCCTGAGCCGCCATACAGACCGTCTTTATAAATACAGTGAGGCGCAGGATGTACGTGATGCCGTAGATCCCCGTGCACAGAATGAAGACCTGGGCGATGATGCCGTACGTTCTTCCCAGTATGGCATTGCAAACCTGAAACGGATTGTTCCCGAAATTATCAAATGGACAACTACTGGGGAGAAGGGACAAACGTATGAAGAAGCTTCACGTCTATATTATGCAGTGATCAACCAATGGAATAATTATCTGTACCATGTACTTGCCAACATAGGGGGTATATATATGGAAAATACAGTGGTAGGTGACGGTCAGAAAACTTACACTTTTGTAGAGAAGGAGAAGCAGCAGGCCGCTTTGAAATTCTTACTTGATGAAGTATTGACTTACCCGAAGTGGTTATTCGACGCAGAAGTGGGTGAATATACCTATTTGCTTCGCAACACTCCGCTGGGCATAGTAGAAAATGCACCGACACAAGTATTGAAGAATGCCCAATCTTATATTCTTTGGGACCTCTTATCCAATAACCGCCTGGTACGTATGCTCGAAAATGAAGCTGTGAATGGTAAAAAGGCTTTCACAGCCGTAGAGTTGATGGACGGTTTACACCGCAGTATCTTCGCAACCACGGAGAGAGGCGCACTACCTGATGTCATGACACGTGCCTTACAGAAAAACTTTGTAGATGCCTTGATTACAGCTGCTGCCGAAAGCGAAGGAGTCAAAATCAACAAAAAATTAATGGATAACCACTTCCTGCTGGATAACCAAATCCCCCTTTGCAGTTGTGACGAGCATGCTCATCGTACACTGGATTCAGATCGTATGGGTGCCCGCCGCGAATTGAATTTTTACGGTTCCCAGCTAAATCGCATCTCAGATGCCATCTCCGTGAAACGAGGAGAATTGCTTCGTATCAAGGATTTACTCCAGAGTCGCTTAGGAACATCGGATGTGGCAACCAAATATCATTATAAAGATATGATTCTTCGTATCAACACAGCATTGGGACTTTAAAACCAGTTTTCAATTTAAGTATTAATTTTATTATTTTAACGGATGAAAAGACGCTTATCTGTCGTGTTCCTATTACTGATAGGAACACTCACTTACGCCCTTGCCGCAGAGCGACAAGTAGAGGGTGTAGTAATTTCTTCTGAGGATAAATTGCCTCTCATAGGTGCTTCTGTCTATGTGACGGCTGAGGATCTGAAGAAAAACGGGAACAATCAATCGACTATTGGTGTCATTACGGATATCGACGGTAAATTCTCTATTTCAATTCCGGATGGCATTACCCGGTTTTATTGTAGCTACGTTGGCTATGATGTAGTGGAAATAAAACTCATTCCGGGCAAAAAACAATATGATATCACTCTTCAACCTTCTGCTCATATGCTTGATGCGGTAGTTGTAACGGGATACCAGACTGTGGAACGCCGTAAACTGACGGCTGCCGTGTCAAAAATCGATATCTCGGACCAGATGGTAGGTGCAGCCAAGAGCATAGACCAGGCATTGACCGGACAAATTGCCGGACTTTCCGTAAGCAATATATCCGGTGCCCCGGGAGCTCCTGCTAAAATCCGTATCCGCGGTACCTCTTCGCTGAACGGTACACAAGACCCTTTATGGGTATTGGACGGCATTCCATTGGAAGGAACGAACATTCCCAGTATGGAAGTACTGAAAGATATCGATAACGTAGGACAAACCGCCATTGCCGGCCTGAATCCTGCCGATATCGATAATATCACCGTTTTGAAAGATGCTGCCGCAACTGCCATCTATGGTGCCCGCGCAGCTAACGGTGTGATTGTGATTACCACAAAGAAAGGTAAAGTCGGAAAACCGGTTATTAACTTCTCTTCCAAGCTGACATATTCTCCTAAGTTGAATATAGACCGCTTGAATCTATTGAATTCAGAAGAGAAAGTAGGTCTGGAACTTGACTTGCTGGAATCCGGCTATCCTTACAGAGAAACCAAAGGTGAGGTATATCGCATTATCTCCGGATTGGGAGAACTACAGAACTTCAAAGACGGAGGTTGGAACGCTTTGTCCTCCAATGCTCAAGGTGCAATCAATAGACTCAAGGCAACTAATACGGACTGGAGTGATATCCTTTTTCGCGATGCATTTACACAGGAATACAACTTGTCTCTTTCCGGTGGTAGCGAAAAGGCAACTTATTACACTTCTTTCGGATATATGAAGGAAAACGGTAATATTCCCAATGTCTCTGCCGAACGTTTGAATTTAGTGATGAAGACCAGCTATAAGGTGAACAGCATATTGAAAGTCGGTGCTTCCATGTTTGCCAACCGCCGTAAGAACTCTACTTATTTGCCGGATGACCGGGGACTGACGAACCCGATCTATTATTCACGTCTGGCAAATCCTTATTTCACTCCTTATGATGCCAATGGCAACTATAATTACGATGTGGATGTAGAAGATGATACGGACATGGATTTTGGTCTTAACCTCTTCGAAGAACGGAAAAATACGAGTAACGAAACTACCATTAACGGCCTTTCATCCATCTTCGACGCTGAACTGCGATTTGACGACCGTTTTAAAATTACCACCCAACTCGGTTTGCAACTGGATAAAACTTCTATCGAAAAAATCGCTGAAGAAGAAAGTTATGTGATGCGTACAGAGAAGAAGAATCATCGTAATAATGGCGTAACTTACCTGCCGGAAGGAGGATTCCATAAGGCTAACGAAAACTCACTGTCCCAGCTCACTTGGAAAGCGATGGGAGAATACCGCGATACCTACAATGACATCCATGAATTTGAAATAATGGTGGGAACAGAAATCCGCAAGACATGGGAGGAAAAGCTGTATAGCGCCGGTTATGGATTTGACCGGAAGACGCTGACAACAAAGCCGATCATCTTCCCGGAAGAAAGCCAGGCCTTCAAGTTACACGAGAAAGCTCATGTGGAGAATGCATACGTATCTGCTTTCTCAACCCTGTCTTACTCTTTGCTGAACCGCTATACATTGGGCGGAAGTATCCGTTTTGACGGTTCCGACCTTTTCGGTGTAGACAAGAAATACCGTTATCTGCCACTATATTCAGTCAGTGGTTTGTGGCGTATCTCTCAGGAACCTTTTATGGCGAATGCCAAATGGATAGACAATCTGGTAGTCCGTGCATCCTACGGTTTGCAAGGAAACATTGACAAGAACACCTCTCCTTACCTTTTGGGTAACTACAGAATTGAAAATATCCTGCCGGGAGGGTCGGAAGATATGATTGATGTTTCCGGTGCACCGAACAAAAAACTGCGTTGGGAGAAAACCCATTCAGTAAACGCCGGATTCGACTTTGCAGTATTGAATCAGGCTATCAATCTGAGCGTAGACTATTATTATCGTAAGGGCGTAGACTTGATTGGAACCCAAATGCTCCCACTGGAAACAGGTTTTGAAATGTTGACCGTCAACTGGGCCAGTATGCAGAACCAGGGTGTTGAGGTTGCCCTTAGCACACGCAATATCCACACCAAGAATTTCATGTGGACCACCAACTTCAACTTCGCATACAACAACAATAAAATACTGAAAGAAGCACTGCGCGAAGATGCCTTGGAACCGGGACGCGAAGGGTATCCTGTAGGAGCCTTGTTTGCCCTGAAAACAGCCGGATTGGATGAAGAAGGTTATCCGATGTTTGAGGGTAAAGACGGAAAAGCCGTATCGGCCATGGAATTCTTCAAATTGCAGGAATGGGGATTCGGAGCAACTGACCTGACAGCCCGCGAACGCCGTGAACTTTACACTTATGTAGGTACAGCCGACTGCCCTTATACCGGTGGTTTCAATAATACTTTCACATACAAAGCATTTGAACTGGGTGTCAACTTCAGCTTCGACTTCGGTGGAAAGGTGCGCAGCCAACCCACCTACTCTATCGTTGACTTTGATAAAGGACGTAATACGAACCGCGATATCCTGAACCGATGGACTCCGGAAAACACGGAAACAATCTTCCCTGTTCTGCTGAGCCAAAATGAACGTCTGGACGAATACATGTGGTATTCAAACCAGAATGAAATATACCGTAACCTGGATATCTGGATCAGAGACCTAAACTACGTGCGACTGCAAAACATCCGTTTAGGGTATACATTGCCCACTAATTTTAGCCGCAAATTGGGTATGACTTCCGCTACAATTGCCATCGAAGGACGTAACTTATTAGTATTCGGTTCAAGTTACAAGAATTATCTTGATCCGGAAACGATGTCCAACGCGTATGCAACCCCGGCTCCGAAGTCTGTTACCCTAAGCCTGAACCTGAATTTTTAATTTTATAGAGAGTTAAAACAATGAGAAAGATATATATAATGTTATTGATGAGCAGCGTAGTATTACTGACTGCTTGTGATATGCTTGACATTCAACCTACGGGAAAGGTGATCCCCCAGACTTTAGCTGAGTACAGAGCGCTGATTGCCACAGCTTATAAGACCGTTCCCGATGCCAGAGGACTCGCCTGTTTTCGTTCGGATGAACTGTATGTGAAAGACGATAGTTGGGAACAGGATCGTTACGGAAAAATCGAGTGCTGGGATGACTTCAGCGCACCGGGACAAACCACTGCTTTTGAGTGGAAGAACTTCTATAGCATCATGTTCACTGTCAACTATACCATAGAAGAGCGGGAATCCATCAACGAAGGGAGCGAAGAGGACATCGACCAATTGATTGGTGAATGTTATCTGCTCCGTGCTTACATGCATTTCCTGTTGGTAAATCTTTACGGTCAGCCCTATACCCGTTCGGGAGCATTAGAGACGACAGCCGTGCCGCTTAAGCTGAATAGCGATATCAATGAAATTCTGAAGAAGAATACCGTTGCACAAATTTATGAAGCGGTTATTGCAGATATCAACGAGGCTGAAAAACTGATTAATAAAGAATCTTGGGAACAGAAATTTTCTTATCGTTTCACAACCTTATCTGTAAAAGCCCTCCGTGCCCGTGTATATTTATATATGGGACAATGGGACAATGCATATCAGGCAGCCGAAGCGATACTTGCTGAAAAGAATACATTGGAAGATTTCAATGCAGAAACTTATACCCTGCCCAACAACTATCAGTCTGTAGAAAATATTACTGCCTTAGAACGCGGTATGTCTTCTAACTACACACAGGCTGCTGTTCTATCAGAAGCTTTAGCTTCTTTATACAAAGAAGGCGATTTACGTCTGGACGCTTATTTTAAAGCTGCCGACAAGAATGGTTATCGCTTCAGCCAAAAAAGCGGAAAAGATGATTTCCGTTGTTCTTTCCGGGTGGGAGAAATGTACCTGAATTCGGCAGAAGCAGCCGCACAATCGGATAAATTGCCCCAAGCACGCACCCGACTGCTGGAGTTAATGCAGAAGCGCTATACGCCGGAAGCATATACAGTAAAAGCAACTGCCGTGAACGCAATGACCAAAGAAGCCCTGATACAGGAGATTCTGGATGAACGTGCGCGTGAATTAGCTTTTGAAGGACATCGCTGGTTCGACTTACGCCGTACCACCCGCCCTCGTATTGAAAAAGTGCTCAAGGGAGGAACCTATGTATTGGAACAGGATGATTCGCGTTATACAATTCAAATTCCAAGAGAAGCGATAGCTGCTAATCCGGAGTTGTCGAACTGATAAATAAGTAGAGTTGATAAATAAGAAAACCTCCTTTCTCATCCCCATGACAAGATTAGAAAGGAGGTTTTTTCTAAGATACACACAATTTACTCCACAGGAGTTATCTTCACAAAAGAAACTCCATGATAGGGAACCTGTGTCCGGAACTCCCCATTATATTCCCCCAAATCTTTTTGCCGCCACAGATCGCGAACAGATACTTTGCCAGTAATTCCCAGTTGCTTGAGAGCTAATTCGAAATCATACGTCTTCATCTGGATAGCTTCAGCCTCATCCTGATCCCACAAGATAAAATAAGGATCTATCTGGAAGAATCCTACTGCATACGATCCATCATATAGTTTCTTATACCATATCTGCCCATTATCAGTCAGCAATTTTGTGGCCGGTGTTGCCAACAGGTCCTGATTCACAGCAATCACTTCATTATTTGTCAGTAAACTCAACGTAAAATCATCTATATCGGACATATCACAACCGATCAACAGCGGAGCGGAAAGAATGCACCATAGAGAGATATGGGAATATTGTTCATCAGGAGTCAGAGCCGATTCATGAACCTTCTCTCTCCAAGCCTTACCCAGTTTTCCTACCACCAGCATATCGGGATCATTATAGTTCCCCGGTGCAGTAGCCTGAGCACAAACATCCTGAAAACAACCGATGGCTGTCACCACATTCCATTCATCAGTAATGTCACGGGTGGTGCGCCACAGCTCACCCCCTGCCTCCCTTGCCCAGTTCCAGACATTGGGAGCACCATATCCCACACAATAGACAATGTCCCGATCCACTTTATCCAATGCATCACGCATAACAATATAGGGTTCGCGGATTGTTTTCTCTTCTGAATCCTTCTGAACCGCATGATATCCGCAATGATCATATTTGAGATAATCTACTCCCCATCTGCCCCAGGTCCGTGCATCTATTTCCTCATGCTGATAACTGCCCAGATAATCACCACATGTTGTCGGTCCCGGTGAAGAATAAATACCGAATTTCAATCCCAGAGAATGAATATAATCAGCCAAGCCTTTAAAATCAGGGAATTTCTCATTGGAGAGCAATTCTCCCTGCTTGGTACGTTCGGTAGCTTCCCAGCCGTCATCAATATTCACATACGTCCATCCGTATGCATGCAACTTTTCATTCATCATGCGGGCAGCCTCGCGCACTTTCTCATCATCTACAGAAAGTCCCCAGCAATTCCAACTGTTCCATCCCATCGGAGGAGTCAGAGCAATCCGGTCTCCTATTTTCAAGGTAATTTCTTTTTCGGCTACACCTTTTTCGTTCATGGCTTTCAGAAGCACTTTGAAATCTCCTCTAAGTTCGGTTTTTCCCGTAATAAAGCCGGTGGAAGTATCTAATTTCAGTCCGGCAGGAAGTCCTGACGCTTCAAAAGTCATTGGCCGGTTACCACTTGCCATAATCGTCATCAGGAACGGATTTCCCGGACGGGCGCCATATACCAGAGGATTATTAATCCGTGGAGTTTCCGGAGCTTCCGGTGTCAGAATGTACTTCTCCTTAGCCACAGGCTTCGGCCAGGCAGGTATCGGGGTAATCTCTCCATGGGTCACAAACTTCACATTCAACCAGTCGGCATGGTCGTACATAATGCCATCGCCACATTCTTCAACCAATAGCAACACTTTATCAATGCCGGAGAGGCTGACATTGAACTCTTTTACGGGATCGCCCTTCCGCATCACACCACTTTTCCAAAGTTCTTTTTTATCTCCGATTATCTTGAACTGCAATTTACCGGCATACAGGTTGTTATCGTCCGCTCCAACCAAGCCACTCACTGAAACGGCCTTACCACCCAAATCATACAGCATACGGCTGATGGAATGAGCTCCGATACCCCGCTTATACACAACTCCATTTACCGTAAGTGGAGTCCATACCACAGACTGATTTATCTGCGGTATTCCCCAATCCTGTACAAAACAGGAGTCCTTATAAACTTCATCCAACCAAACTTCACGCTTCGGCCCGTTATTACAAGAGGAAACAAACCACAAGTTTGCCAAAAGAGCCAATGCGATAATTACGTTTTTCCCAGTTTTCATAATATTTCGCTTTTTATTTCAGAACCGGATTAATAAACAACTCATCTATATATACCTGTTGCGGAGCTTCAAAAGCGACCTTTACATAGCGTACATTTTCATCCAGTTGGTCAAACAATATGCTTTCAATCCAGGCATCATGCTTGTTGTTCGGAAAATAAGGGGCGTCTTTTATGGAAGACAGATTATACTCTTTACCGTCTATTGAAGTATACAGATATGTCTTCATCGGCATACCTATTTTTTCCGGATTATAATTCAGCATACGCAACATAGCTTTCTGAACACGGGTTTTCTTTTGCAGATCCACTACAAATTCATGATAACCGGCCTCGAACTTCACCCAGCGGGCATCCTTACTATCCTCTTCAGCAACCTTACCATCCAGTAACGGTTGCAAACCGGCCTTTCCAAGCATCATTTGCGGAGCCGCTCCATTGACTAATTTCTCCATAAATGCTGCTTCCATCAGTTTCCAATATTCCTTTCCGTTCTTCCAGTCCATATAGTCAGCATACACTTTGTTCGACCAGACAGGTTGTCCCAACTGATACTTTGACTCAGGATTCTCAATAATACCGTAGAACATAAATGAAATGATCTTATCAACCCCCGCCGCAGATGCTGCAACCTGCTGGGACAGCAGCCTCGGATAGGCTGCCGGAATCAAGGCAGAAGTACGGTCATTGGTACCCTCTTCCCAAGTGAAAGTCTCACAATTTGCCCACATTTCAATATTCAGGCGGTTATGAATATCACGCAATCTCTGCCAGTTCTTCTTCAGACGGGGAAGTGTGAACTGATCGCGTACACACCCCACTTCATCCTGATAGGCAATGATATCCACTTTCAGTTTCTGCATTTGCTTCTCATATTCCGGATTATCAAATTCTGACAATCCGATTCCATAAGGAGAGATCAGGGTTTTCTTGCCCGGAGCCAATTTTTTAGCCTTCTCTGATAAGGTATTTACCGACTGCACCGCATGCTCCGCAAAAATAGGACAAAGGCAATCTTCTACCGGTAAATACCAGCCATAAAAGGCTTTGTGGTTTTTATAAAGAGATGCCAACTCTTCCATGATCCGGAGCTGCCGTTCCTTAATTGCCGGATCAAGCAGATTATCATCCTGATCCTTTGCCCAGCCACTACTCATGAAAATCTTCATATTATGTTTGGCTGCTTCATCCAGAATAGCATCCACAGGACTTTTCTTATCCTTATTATACCACCAAGGCATTATTTGCGAAGGATAATAAGATTTTCCTTCATTGGCAACCTCCATGAGTACCAGATATTCGATACCCATAGCCGACAATTCACGTACTTTAGCTTCCCACAATTTCGGGTCCATATTATCAAAACTCTGAGGATTCGTATATTTATTACGTACATCCTTGTATGCCAGGTTGATCCAGCTACCTGTAACAGGTTTCACACCCAAAGCCGACTCGGTGGTTTTCTCTTTTTTCTGTTTGTCGGAAGCGGCATTATCCGCACCCACCGTAACTACCGGTAACGCAACCAATAAAACTGACAGAGCAAATCCTATCATTTGAAATTTCTTCTTCATAGTACACATTTATAAATCTATATTAAGTTATCAACTTCCTCCGGACACTATAATCAGTACCAGACCGGAGATAAAAAGAATAAGCATCAGCGTAAGTAACAGATTGGTAGACTTTGAAGCCCCCTTAAACTCTTTCCAAATGAAGAGTCCCCACAAGGCGGCTACCATCGTTGCCCCTTGCCCCAGCGCATAGGAAATAGCCGCACCGGCTTTTCCGGCAGCGATATAGCTGCAAGCAGTTCCCAATGCCCAGATTATACCGCCCAACACACCCACCAGATGCGTATTGAAGTTTCCTTTGAAATACTGGCTGTAGTACACAGGTTCTCCCATAAAAGGTTTCTTCATCACCAGTGTATTGAACAGGAAATTACTGATAAAGATACCTATTGCAAACACGAACAAAGCCGAATAAGGAGTCATCATGCCTGCTGTGGGTGCTTCCAGATTTTCCAGGTCCATAGCTGCCGCCACAAAACGATAAAAGAACGCCATCAGGATACCGGCGCATACAGCAACCAGGATACCTTTCTTACGGGTGCTCTGACCGGACGCTTTGGAAACTTTTCCGGATGCTATTCCATTAAAGATAATAGCCAGTACAATCAGGAAAACGCCCAGGAAAAGAATGACGGGATCTCCCTTCGGAACACTGAAATAATTGACAAATACCCCCAGAACCAATGCCAGCCCCACCCCTATAGGAAAAGCAACCGACATCCCTGCCAATGACATAGAAGCCGATAGCAGAATATTAGAAGCATTGAATATCACACCACCCAGGAAAGCGCTCCAGAAGTTCTCCGGACTCACTTGCAACAAGTCCTGTATAAATCCTCTCCCGGCCTCTCCCGTACTACCTAAAGTCAATCCCCAGATCAGAGAGAAAAGAACGATGCCAATCACGTAATCCCAATAGAACAACTCGTAGCGCCAGGTCTTGGCTGCCAACTTCTGAGTATTTCCCCACGATCCCCAGCAAAGCATCGTAACCCAACACAACGCCACTGCCAATCCGTAACTTTCAACTATAAACATAATCGGTATTTTTAGAGGTTAATTTATTCATTCAGGTCCAGTTCTTTACGATACGGAATAGAAGACTGCGCTCCCATTCTTGTCACGGCAACAGATGAAGCTTTAGAAGCCATTCCAGCAGATTGCCTCAAGTTCATGCCTTCTGCCAGTCCCACACATAAAGCACCGTTGAAAGTATCGCCGGCAGCCGTTGTATCAACAGGTTCCACTTTAAAAGCATCCACACAATACGAAGTATCGCCTTCTCTCACCAAGCAGCCCTTCGAACCCAAAGTTACAATTATATTCTGTACTCCCATCGCACTGATTTCTTTTGCAACCCGTTCTGCATCAGCATCATTCACAATCTTTATACCGGTAAGCATTTCGGCTTCAATCCGGTTGGGAGTAATCATAAACAGGTATCTGAGTAACTCTTTCGGAAGGCTCCGGGCAGGGGCCGGATTCAAGACTACCTTCACCCCTTTTTCAAAAGCTTTCCTGGCAGCATATTCCACCGTTTGAATCGGAATTTCCAGTTGCATCAACAAGATGTCTCCTTCGCACATTTCCTCCACAACTTTATCCACATCCTGCTCGTTCAGCAGCATATTGGCTCCGGAAGCCACCACTATACTATTCTCTGCGTGATCATCCACACTGATCAAAGCAACTCCGGAAGCAGAGTTTTCATCAAGAGTGATATATTTTGTATCTATTCCCTCTTTCTTGAAATAATCCACTGACTGCTGTCCCAGTATATCATTCCCCAACTTCGCTACAAAGATCAGATTACCACCCAACCTTTTCACTGCAACTGCCTGATTGGCTCCTTTACCACCTTGGTGCATAAAGAATTCACCACCCAGAATGGTTTCACCGGGGACCGGCAGATGAGAGGTCTTCACCACCATATCTATATTGGAACTGCCAATTACTATAATTTTCTTCATGGTACTATATTTTTAATAAATAAATGCATGTATGTATCGCCGTGACAAGACATTTCTTCTAAAAACTTATTCATAATCAAGTATTTCCCGTTTACTGATTGAGCATACCATTGGTTTCTTTCAGTTTCATTAGGCAATACTGAGAGTTTCACCGCTTGGAACAAAGAGTTTCAAGGGATGAAACTCTTTGTTCCATCCGATGAAACTTTGCTTTTAGTATGATTGCTTATTTTCTTTCAAGATATTTCTTATACCCTTCATAGGTATCTGTTCCCGGCTTGAAGGTGGCCCAACTGAAATTCGTGATATGATCGGTAAACATTCCGGCTACTCTCAGCTGTTCCTCCAGCTCGATCCAGGGTTTGGTCCGCATGGTAATTCTCGGACACCAGCACTCTTTGAACGACTCTATATCTACTCCGAAAATCACTCCGTTAGCATCGCAGGCTTTCTTTATTTCGGCAAACCAGTTGGGCAGGTCCACATCAAAATCTACCAGACAACGTCCGCCTATATCCTGAAGATAAAGTACATCTATATCGGGAGTCTGGGCAAATATCTTACCAAACCATTTTCCGCAGAGATCAGCAGGCATTCCCCTCCACAAAGCAGGAGCTATGCAGACTTCTTTCGGAGACTTCGACTTCACATAAGCCGCCACTGTCTGCAAATAATTAGCCAGCATAGACAAGGCGGGTTCCTGCTGCCAGCCTACCGGATACGAGCCGTCATGAAATTCTTCGGTTATGTACCATCCCGCCAGGCTGGGATGATTCCCCCAAAGGGCAAACAGTTCATCGAATACTTGTTTATTACGCTCCACCAGAAATTCATATTGTTCCGGTTTTGTAGTATCTTCCTTGCTGTAATCACCGGGATATAGTCCAACAATCAGCTTCATCCCGTTACGCTCGGCAGCATCGAACATTCGGTTCATGATATCATATTGCTTGGTCACCCACGGCAGATTTGTCGGCGAATAGAAAGAAGATTTCTCATTCGTACGGTCATTGAAACCTTCGGCATACTGGATAATCCAAGTGTCAATGCCCACTTCACGGCTTGCTTTGAATTCTACGTCCCAGTCGGTCTCTTTATAGACGCTATTCAGCTGAATGAAAACACTGGAGAACTTGGGAGTTCCCTTGAATTCAGGAGTATAAGAGGTCAGCTGCTCCAGATTGTCGATGCAAACCTCATCTGTACATGCGCTGTTATCATCGTTCGTGATTTCAAGACGATAACCTTCAAGACGGTTCAGAACCAGTTTGTTTTCGCCCAGATCACGCCCTTTGGCAAAAGTAAAGGCCTCATAAGGCATCACTACACGTGTCCATTCTTCCTTGGTCAGTACATCCTTATCCACATACTCGAAGAACTGCCAGCGATCTTTGTCATGAAGCGCATCCTGCGTAAACTGATCCACATCCTGAATAAGCATGAAACGGAAGGTACCTTTATTATTCTTATTACCTTTCACCCAGATGGAAAGTCCCAACGGATGGAAAGACAAATCACTGCGATAGTCTCCCCCACTCTGCTGGATATATACGGATTCGGTTCCGGACGCATTGCCGGAAAAAGAGTATTTAAGCTCAAAGCTTCCCGTTCCCTCCACACAGTCATCGCTGATAAAACGGTCTATCGAGGTTTGCGGTGACTCGGGAAGTCCTTTCATTTCGTACACCACACAGCTCATCTCGTCGTAAGCATTCAAAGTCTTTACCGCACGTGCTTTCGCTATTATCTCCTCTGCTGTGGGGGCCTGTTTACTACCGCAAGCCGCCAACACAAGCAGCAGAGAAGAAATACTGATTAGGGATAGTATATTTTTCATATTTGTTTCGTTGTATAGATTATTACTTCGGTTATCCATATTTTCCCGTTCGATACTGGATTTTTCCATTTAAAAGTTACAGTGTGCTTCCCTACAGGACGGTCATAGCAGAAGAACAATTCACACTTCCGGTGATTGATATATTGGGGCAAGGCGGTGGTTTCATAGAACTGTCCATCGATATATACATCCATCTCCGCCGTATAGTCCGCCGGAAGCCCACCTGCCACGTATCCTTTTACAACCAGTCCGGTTCCTTCGAAAGAGAAGGGATTTACATCATCTATGGATTTCTCTATTGTAAGTTTATCGCTCACTTTCAGATTCTCAAAAGCTACTTCCAAAGCAACAGGTCTGATGTTCTCCCGTCTGATTATGAAGTCTGTTCCTGCCTTCCCGTTTCCATGTTTCTGCAACATCTCGCTGGCATGTCTGTACGTCATGTCATAGGCTTTATTCAGACTGATATCCGTATGGGAGAAAGGTATGTCTTCTACTTCATACAAAGCTTCTTTCCAGGATTCGGGGATGTTGCTGTATCCTATCATGGTTCCCAGGATGCCTGCGGCTGAAGCCGGATTACAGTCGGAGTCCTGACCGGCACGCGTGGCGATATCTATGGTCTTTGTGAAGTCCCCCTGTCCGTAAAGCAAGCCCAGGAGTATATAGGCACCGTTTATCTTCGTACCGATATTAAAGGAGTTATGAATGCCTTCGGGACAACTGATTTCTTCGCTCCACTTGTTCTGCAACTCGAACCAGGTTCGTTTCCAGTCTTTCGGATATTTCCTGTGCCAGCGAATTACGTCCGACATACATTTGTGGAAATCGCTTTCTTCCGGTATCACCTTCAACGCTTCTTTTACGATATATTCTATATCATTGCTGACATAAGCCAGAGAGTACATGGCTGCCACATAAACTCCGCCATACCATCCTTCACCATAGGACATGATATGCCCCACCCTATCGCAGATTTCAGCGGCCTGATTAGGCATTCCCGGTGACATAATCCCGGCAAAATCCGCTTCAATCTGGAAGTCGATGCAATGTGCATGAGGGTTATTCTTCCAGTAACCACTCTGGGGTGCTTTCATCCCCTGCAACAGATTGTAGCGGGCTACCTGGTTGGCATGCCACAATGGATATTCTGTCCGCCCGAAAGCCGTCGCAAAAGAATCAATCGGAGCAGCCAGCCCGCATCTTTCGAAGACTTCCACAAAAGTCAGATCCACATAAACATCATCATACAAACCGGGAAAGGTATCATACCAATTCTTGACCGTATGCTTATCCCAGGGAATGGGAATATAATCCTGAATGATAGTTCCCAAGAATTTAAACTCAGTAGGTCCCCCGTAACTGCATCCCAGGGTCTGCCCCGCCCATGCGCCCTTCACTTTATCACGCAGGCTCTGCTCGGACAGAACAACTTCTTTATTTCCTTTATGAACGGCGGCAGCCAGATCGGCTATAAAGAAGAAAGCCATCAGGAGCCATATTAGATTTCTTTTCGACATACTCATTTCTTGTTTTTACTTTCGGGCTTTACTCAATCACTTTATCCGTCAGATCCCAGCCCATAATCGTTGAGATATAAGGAATTATCCACATCGCCATCTTCTTATGTCCCGAATATCCGGGATGCCATGCAGCCCCTAGGTCGGTAGTCCGGTTATAGAGGTTCTTATCCAGTTTCAGTAGAAAGACTTTCGGATCATTCACTTCGTTTATTATCGCTTCATAATAACTGAATACAGGAGCTTGCATAGCTACAGGGTAAATGCACAATATGGGAATATCTCCATAATGCTCACGCAGTTGTGCAAGGATCTGTTTGTATGCTTTGGTGAATTCGCTTTTGTAAGGATGGGGCTCCGTTGAGAAATCATTGGAACCTAAATTGATAACTACCAGATCCGGAAGATATCCCTTAAAATTCCATTTATGAGTAAGGTCTTCGTCAAAGGTATTCAGCATCCGGTCTTTCATCGTAACCTTCGACACGCGTACCGAATCACCATAATTGCGAGCGGCTCCTCTACCGGAATGGGCAATCAGTGTATAGTCCGCATCATAATAACGGGCTACCATAGAGGCAAATGTGAGATTACAATTTTCCGTCTCCACCAGGAAAGGCTCATCGCGATGTTTCCCGTCTGTGCCATATCCGCAGGTAAGCGAGTTTCCGATAAACTCGATATGCCGTGTGCGTACTGCCGGCTCTTCCGCCAGGCGTCCCGAACCGGACAAGACAAACTGATGGATAGTTGTCTTGCCGAATTCACCTTCGGAACGTTTCTGTATCTTCAAACTATGAATGCGCTTATCTATGCCCGATACCAGATGGATCAATGTATCCGTTCCGCATACTTTCACGACTTTATGCAGTTTGCCATCAACAAATACATTATAATAACTCGTTCCTGTTTCAGAAACTTTCACTGACAGCCTTCCACCAGTAAAACGGGTTTCCAGATAAGTACCTACCCAGTCGAAAGCTACCGAACCATCGGAGGAAACCAATGTTCTGCCGGTATACCGCACGGCAGGATCATTCCCTTTATAAACAGTTCCGTTTCTTTGAGCTTTCAGTTCCGCAGAACAACTTATCCCTATCAGGATAAACAGATATAGACAATAACGTTTCATCATTTTCCTTATTTACGTTTCTTATTTTTAGCTTTCAATTCTTTCAGGTATTTCATGTATCCGTTGAACAAGTCGATAGTGCGTGCTTCGCCCACACGGATAGACATCTTCGGATCATTGAATACACCCGGGAACTGATAGCAAAGAATCTTCTCAAAGTTATCAAACAGGTTCAGGTCACGGATGATTTCTTCTACCGGACGGGGATAGAGGGAGTTATCTGGATTGAACAGGAATACTTCCAGGTCGAACCACAAATGAGCTTTAGCCTCATCACAAACTTTCTGCAACATGTTAGCCGCTTCCTTACCGGTCAGATCACCATCCGGCATACGGGCAAATCCGAATGGACACAAGATATCCAGATGTTCCATAAGTGCCGGATACGTATCCATTCCGTTGGGAACTTCAAAACTGTTGGTAGCCAACATGATCGGTTTGTCCGGTGCAAATCCGTTACAGTAAGCCTTAAACTCTTTGAAGAAATTCACAATATCGTCTTTTCTCTTTTTACGCATTTCGGGGCGTTGTTCCCAGTTATCCAGACCACCGCCACTCTCTTCGGACACATAGAAAGCATAAAAGGATTCATGGTGACCATACATATCCCACAGTTCTTTAGCCACCCGCTTGTGCCATTCCAAAGATTCGGGGGTAAAGTCGAACCAAGCAAACATACCCACTCCCATCAGTACGTTCATGCCCTGTTTATCGGCTTCCGTCAGGATGGCCTCAATCGGATCTTTGGCTGTAAGTTCCATACGGCCGGGATACAGTTTGGAAGGATAGAAGGCTTTACCTACATAGTTATCCACATTGGTAGTATGTTTGCCTACATATTCTTCATTACGGAAAACTTCCTGTATAACCACCATATTCATTTCCAGCTTATTCATGGAACGAATCAACTCTCTCCACTGATCGTCGGTCATCTTCTTGATATCCTGATTCCAATGTTTTCCTTCGATTTCACTCCAGTGATAGATGCCCGTCCAGGCACCGGATATCTGTTGGATAGAGCGAATGTCCGATTCAATCACTTCTATATCCTTTGTCTTCCGACAGGTCTTATCTTCATTGGCTACCTTGAAGATCACTTTATTCTTTCCCACCCGATCCTTGGTAGGTATAACCACCTTCACCGTTTCGGCCTTTCCGGCAGGGATTGTCACAACCGTTTCGTATAACAGTGCATCCTTATTCTCTTTATTCCAATACAAAGCTACCTGATAAGTCTGTTGTGAAGCACTTTCGTTCACAATACCACCGCGGATATCCAGATCGACCTTATTGGTGATTTTTCCCGGAGGTATTAAAGTTAAGCTCACTTTATTCTCTGCCTGCATACTCACCAGACTGAACAAAGAAAAAAGAAGTAAAAAAGTACGTTTCATAATCATCTTTTTAAATTAGAATTAGTTAAAACTACCCGGATAAGAAATCCGTGATTCCGTCTCGCCACCAGTCAGACGAATATAGGAATCGAACTTGCGTTCTCCCTCCTGCAATATGATTACACGGGCACCGTTAGCCAAATTATTGTACACCGTATTTCCACCTGTATAACGCCCGTAAGCCAATAGCACCTCCTTATATATAACTGCATAATCATTGTTATGATCGTGGCCGGCAAATGTTCCCATGACGTCACCACACTCTTTGATAGAAGTAAACAGACCTGAATTAGTGGTAGGGCAAGCAACTCCTTCACCTCTCACTCCGAACAATCTGTTTTTATCTTCCATCACAGCATCTTTGTATTCGGGTATGGGAATATGGAAAAAAGCCAATGCAGGAAGAGGAATATCATTATTCTGCTTCGTAAATTCCTTACTTTGATTTCTGTACCAAGCAATCTGGTCAAACTTAATCCAGTCATATCCGGGTACTGACTTTATCTGCGTGTATGCATGAGAATCGATGCAATATAAAAGAGCCGCATTTTTATTCTTATCCTTTGACGACTTCACCGTCAAAACATAATCGGGGGCGACTTCGCCCCCACGGGCAGGCATCATACTGTTTTTCTTTTGCGAGAGATAATCATACAATTCCACCCGGGTGCGATCATACTCATCATCATGATTGCCAAATACCACTCCAAACGGAATATTGCGTCTGATGCAAGGCTCCAAAACAATGTCCAGCCCTTTGAAAGCTTCATTGGAAACAACCACATCTCCCGTAAACATGACGAAATCAGGACGTTCAGCATCCAATACTTCGTTAATACGATCCAGAGATATTTGTGAATTTGCCTGATCATCATATTTATAATGAACATCCGTAAACTGTACAATCTTAAACTTGCCGTCACGATTGAACTTCAATACTTCTTTCTGGCCCCAAACCGTAAGAGCATTAAATAATACCATTAAGCATAAAGCTATTTTCTTACACATCATATCTTTTATTTTAAACTATCTATAATCTTCAATAATAATTCAGGTTCATCTGTAGTAATATAGTCTACTCCCAACAAATAATATTGTTGCAACTCTTCCGCACTATTCACCGTCCAGACATTGGTAAGTAAACCGGCTTCCCTGGCTTTTTGAGTCAGGTTCTTATCTTGCCTGTATGCATAGTAAGAATAATCAATTCCTGAGATGCGGTCGTTCACCAGGTCCTTCAGTTCCTTCTTACCTTCCCATAAGTAAAGAGTTCTGGCTGTAGGATCCAGTTCACGGATACGTTTCAAGACTTCATAATTGAAACTGATATATTCCACATACCCCTGCATTTTCATGCGATGAACAATACTCACCACAGAGTCTGTCAACTGTAACGTACGCTCCAACCCTTTCTGGGAATCTTTTATTTCAATAATAGGATGGGTACTATTCTGCGCCCTTGCAGCTATCAAGAGCTCCTGAAGTGAAGGCACCGGGTCTTTCTTATTAATCGTTTGTTGAAACAACTGCAATGAGGTGATATTTTCAACTTCCAATCCATATACATGCGGATCATGGGAAAGAATAACTCTATTGTCGGCAGTTAACCAGACATCCATTTCAGATCCCTGACATCCCAATTCCACCGCATTCTGAAAAGAACGAACTGAATTTTGCAACACCCCTTTCTGTCTCCAGGCACCCCGATGAGCCACCACTCTGTTCTTGCTGAAGCCGTCTTTCAATAATTCAAACTCACACTGCTGCCCGTCAATCAAAAGGGTTATGCCGTATCTATAACTCGTCTGCCCTGCTGATAATGCCTTATTCTTTTTCAGACAGATTGATTTCTCTTTAAGATCAATCCGGAAAAGAGAAGAAGTATCACTCAGCAAACAAACATTGGAGGGTGTGGGATATATCCGACCCACTGCACTCCCCGACTGCCCCACGGGAATCAGATAATTATCCAACACATACTTCGAAATATCTCCGGCCCTCATGACGAAGGAGCTAAGAAGCATTCCTGCTATAAAGATTGCATTTTTCATCCTATTCTATCAATAACAAATATACACATCCATAAAATCGTTATTTATATCCGCAATAATAAATTCCGTCTACTTATCCCGTTCACACATAGTCGTAGCGATTATTTAAACGGGCTACACCCTTTCAGTGTTAAGGCTACACCCTTTTGCTCGGATAGCTACACCCTTTCGCCCTTATGGTGTAGCCCTTTTCAGTTTACCACTACACCTTCGGGTATTAGAGTCTTCATTATTTACAAAAGTCCATTGTCTTCCAGGTACTTTTTATAACTTGTATAATTGTTTGTACCCTTCTTAAAAGTAACCCAACTGAAATTCGTGATATATTCGGTAAACAACCCTGCTACGAATAATTGCTCCTTTAGTTCACTCCAGTTCTTTTCCCGATAAGGGACATTCGGACACCAGCAACTCTGGAATGATTCTATATCAACACCAAAATGTACGCCGTTGGCATCACATGCTTTTTTAATCTCAGCAAACCAATTAGGCAGGTCTACATCCACATCCACCAGACAGCGTCCGCCAAGATCCTGAATGTATAAATAATCAATATTGGGCGTCTGAGCGAAGATCCGTCCAAACCATTGCCCGCAAAGATCGGCCGGCATACCTCTCCATAAAGCCGGAGCGATAGAAACGGGCTTATCCGATTTGGTCTTAATATAAGAAGCCACTCCTTCAAGATACTTAGCCAACATGGATAAAGAGGGTTCTTGCTGCCAGCCTACAGGATAAGAACCATCATGAAATTCTTCGGTTATATACCAACCTTCAAGGCAAGGGTGATTGCCAAATTGTTCATACACCTCATCGAACACCATCTTATTTCTCTCCAAATTGAGATTATATTTCTCCGGTGATGCCGTATTTGTTTTACTGTAATCACCGGGGTAAAGGCCTACAATCAGTTTTATGCCATTGCGTTCGGCAGCCTCGAACATTTTGTCTACAAAGTCATACTTCTCGGTAATCCAAGGCATATTGGTATTCTTATAGAACGAAATACTAGTATTTTCTCCGTCTGTAAACTGTTCCACATACTGGATAATCCAAGTATCAATGCCGATGGCACGGCTATCCTGAAACTGTTTATCCCAGTCTTCGTTGACATAGGCGGTATTCAATTGTACAAAAATGCTGGAGAACTTGGGCTTACCGTTTTTCAGCTCATAAGAAGTCAATTGCTCCAACGCATCGATACCTACTTCACCGGTGCAGACTTCATGTTTCGTATTTACGATTTCAATCCGGAATCCCTCAAAACGGTTTAGCAATAAGCCGTCAGCCGTAGCCCCCTGGCCCTTTTTATACAATTTGAACGCACTGTAGGGCATAACCAAACGGTTCCAGCCTTCTTTGGATAATATTTCTTCGTCTTCGAAAGCATAATATTGCCATCTCTTACGTGTACTGTCATGCGGTTTGTCGGCATTGAATTGCTTCTCATCTTCCATAATGATGAAGCGGAAAACACCTTTGTTACCTTTTTGGCCTTTTACCCAAATAGAAAGTCCCAAAGGATAAAAAGACAAGTCGGGGCGATAATCTCCCCATGTTTCTTCGAAATAGACATACTCAGGATTTGAAGTCATAGGTTTACCGGAAAAACTGTATTTCAGCTTAAAGCTTCCTACTCCTTCTTTATAGTCATCACCTAAGTCATAGTCAATAGTGGCTTTGGTAGGTTCTTCGGCACTGGTAGGACCAGTACGATAAATTTCGCACCCTAATTCATCGAAAGGGTTAATATTTTTAGTAGCTTTCGTGCTATTCAATACTTTGCGTATCTCTTCTTTCAGGTTATAGTCACCATCCTGATCGTTTCCTCCTCCGTTATGATCATCACTTCCACAGGAAGTCAAAATAAAACAGAACAGACTTACCAATATAGCAGTTGTTTTCATAAGGCATTAGTTTTAAAAGAGAGTGCCGCCGGATTAGCGGCACTCCCGATTTGAATTAATCAATGTGTATTATTGACGGAAATAACTCATCTTATACATTCTTACAATAGACTGTGATAAATCAAAGCCAACAACAGAGGTTGCAATGTACACGTCATACCCGGTTGAGGTTACTTCTTTGTAGACAGCAACGTCTCCCCAGCTAAAGTAATTCTGCCCCCATGCGGACATATCGCTTGTAAATACACAGAAGTCACTATATCCGTCATCGTCCGGTCCCAGTTCCATCTTAGAAGTATTGGTAATGTCGAATACCTTGAGGGTAGCACCACCACCAGCCCATTGGTCAGCACCTTGGTCATTGAGTGCCAAATAGGTATCATTTTCCACCTTAAACACATTGAAGCCAAGCAAACGGTATTCATGGTCGGCAGCATTCAAGGCCGTAACCTCCATGGATGTCGTAAAGATATTGAAGCGACTCTTCAAAGCCTCATCACTATTTCCATTTACCCACTTCGTATAACTGATGTAATGATCTGAATCATCGGCCAATGAAACACGCTGTATGGCAGGTGCGGCAGTCCAAGAACTTCCGGCCGGTCCGTAACGTAGTTTATTAGGCTGATTGGCAGGAGTCACTAACTGACCATCCTGTAATTTCCAATAATAAATAGTCATATCATTAGGCCCTGTACCATAAATATAAGCTGTACCGCTGGTTACATCACCCGCTACATTCATGTTATACCCCAAATCTCCCGGGCAACCATCACCGGCAGTATAGTCAAGCAGTAACTTATGTTCCTGATCTGCTTCAGAATAATAGAAGACCATGAAACCTGCACCGTAAATATTTTCACGGGAAGTAATCAAGTGACCGGCATCATCCGTACGAGCCTTCATCATAAACGATCTTGCTGCATCTATAGTCTTAACCGCTGCTCCCGTCTTCATGTCATACAGGTAGATAGGACCATTGTATTCCTGAACTGCCAGATATTGACCGTATATTGCCAAGCCTGTATTGTTGCGGCTTGCTAGTCCCAAATCGGTGCAGTTCTTTTCCCACACTTTGGAGAACTTGGTTTTAGGCGGTGTCGGTACGACACGAATCGTATTGTTATGACGATTGCCCAATGCATCGATTACTGTTATTTTATAAGGTTCAGTGAAATCCATTTCACCTCCAACTCCCGGAACAACATAGCAATTATGTTCCACACTTACAGTACAAATCAGACGGCTTACATCGAGCGGGTCCTCATCCGTGGTAGGAACTTTCACCGTAATTTCTTCTCCCTCTTCATAAGGACCTTTCTTGGTAGCATAAAACTCCGTCGGATTATCAGGTATCTGAATGGTTACATTAAGTAGACCATTTACTTGGCTTTCATGTGCTGTACTCAAGTCAGGAGACTCACAGGAAACTAAGAGCACTGCCCCAAACAAACACGCTGTTGCTGCAATTCTATTAAGTATTTTCATAGTTTCATTTTTTAATTATTTCCATTCATCAAACTGTTCACAAGCAGAGTTCTGCTGAATTTCTGCAATAGGAATAGGGAAACGGTTGTATTTTTCCAGATAAACACGCGTTTTACCAGCATCACAATCCACAACATCGTATTCATATCCGTCGCCTACTTTTGTCGGCTTCACTCCTTCCATGTGAGTACCATTCAGGACTGTAGTTGCCAGCCCCCAACGGCGGAGATCCCAAAAACGATGTCCTTCAAAAGCTAACTCTACCATTCTTTCGTGACGGAGAAGTTTCATGAATTCAGTCTTTGTACTGGCAGATACTGCCGGCAAATCAACTCTGTCTCTCACTTCATTCAATGCTTCCAATGCTTCAGTAAGTTTATCTTGCATTGCCATTGCTTCAGCATAAATCAATAAAACTTCAGCATAGCGCATGTAATAGAAAGTCAAGTCAGTTCTACGCATTTGGCTTTTACTAATTTCCGGATCAAACAACTTACGCATATAGTAGCCTGTACAAGTAGTGCCACCACCTAAGCCATAACCATCCACACTACCTTCGTATGTATAAAGTGTTTCTCCTTTCCATTGACAACCGTTATAAAGTATGGAAGCATAGAAACGTGGTTCACGGCCTTCATAGGGATTGGCAGCCATTTCCGGATTATTCCAGTCAAACTCTTTACCATCAGCCATCTGATAAGCTGATACCAATGTTTCTGTCGGACTGATTTCAGCATAACCTCCATCACTGGGCGGACAATTGAAATAATCAAAAGAATAATCCAACGTTTCATAAACATAGCCGAACTCTATGACACTTTCATTATTTGCAACCGGTTTCGCTCTTCTATTTAAGAACAACTTTCCATAATCCTCATACAATTCATACCCTTGCTTTTTCAATTCGGCAGCAGCATCGGAAGCATCTTTCCAACGTTCAGCATAAAGCATAGCACGAGCTTTCATTCCATAGGCTGCACCACTTGTCAACTTACCGGCCTCTACAGTACCTCTCAGAGGTAAATTTTTAGCAGCAAAGTCCAAGTCTTCTGCTATGAAATCCCAGCATTCATCGGGCGTACAACGTGCATGATCCTTTTGTCCAAGTTCAGGCAACTGCTTGTACAGGATAAAACTGGCTCCATAACGTTTCGCCAAATCGAAATTAGCCACAGCACGGAAAAAACGGAATTCCGCCTCTGCGCGTTTGGCTACCTCCTCGGTAAAGTTTTCACGGTGTTTTTCCAATCCTTCCAAGGCACGGCAACAAGTCAATTGCCAGGAATGCCTATTATTCCAGTTATCAAAAAGATTACTGGCAGAAGTAATAGGAGTAGAACCGAATACAAACAAATTAGTATTGGCAACCGGATTATTGGCTTTCAAAAGGTCAGCACATGCATCATCAGTGATTGAATAATATCCTCCGATCAAAGAATAAAAGCCATTAATATACAATTGCAGATTTGTTTCATTCGACCAAGTGATATCGTCAGGATAACTACTTGTCAGAACAGGATCAATATCACAACTACTCAGCGTGAAGCAAGCAGAAGCAAATATTGTTAATATCTTATTTACTGATTTCATTGTATTAGTTTTTTAGAAAGTTACATTTAATCCAAATTCATACGTACGCTGTTGAGGATAGTATCCCTGATTTACACTTGGCATTTCAGGGTCCATGTGCTCCAGATGGGATAAAGTAAACAGATTACCACCAGCCACATAAGCACGAATTCTTTCAAAGCCAGCCTTTTTACTCCATTTCTTTGGTATGGTATATCCCAACTGAATAGACTTCAGACGCACATAAGAACCGTCTACTACCCACCAGGAAGAGAATTTTCCACCATTTGATCTCGAATCGATTCCTAAACGGGGATATTTAGCATCGGTATGATCGGGACGCCAAGCACCTTCCACCAAATAATAAGGAGTGTTTCCATCAGCATAGAAAGGACGCGTATAGAATGTATCATCACGAATTCCACTACTATACAATCCGCATAAATTTACATCAAACAGAGCGGCGCCTTGCAACAGCATATTAAAATCAAAACCTTTCCATTCAGCACCCAGATTCAAACCAAACATCATTTCCGGTGTATTGCTACGACCAATTGGAACCATATCCTGATCCCAAGTAATCTTACCATCGCCATTAATATCTTTCAGCTTGATATCACCGGGTAATGTCGGACCGAAAACAGCGCTATGGGCTATTTCTTCTTCCGACTGGAATAAACCATCTGCAACAAATCCCCAGTATCTTCCCATCGGGCCACCAGTAGCACGTTTATAATCAGGCACATTGGCATCTTCCGTCATTTTCAACACTTTATTACGAGCCCAAGAAAGATTACCTCTTACGCGATAAGTAAAATCTCTAATCTGATTATTATGAGACAATACGAGCTCAAAACCACGGTTATCATGAGAACCATAATTGATATATGTCGGATAGTAAGATCCCAACGACGGCGGGAAGTTGGCTGACTGAGACTCCAATGAACGGGTGGTCTTCATATAGAACACATCTAATTCAACACCCAATAAACCATTCCACATGCTGGATTCGATACCAATATTATAAGTATCAGTCAACTGCCACTTCAAAAGAGGATTTACCGGACTGCTCAATCCCAAATATTTCTGAGGACTGGTACCGAATAATACAGTCGGGTCAGCTGATAAACTGGCTGTAGAGAAATAAGTCATCGTATTGCTAATGGCACGATCGCTACCCAAACGTCCTACAGATGCGCGAATCTTCAGGTTTTCCATAAAAGGAACGGCTTCTTTAAAGAAGTCCTCCTGAGAAAGTCTCCATCCTACCGAAACACCCGGGAACACACCCCATCTGTATTTCTTGGGAAGTGCTGTAGAAGCATCAATTCTACTGGTGAACTCCAACAAATACTTATCATCATAAGAATAGTTCAGACGAATTACATAGCCGGCGCGTTTAGCCTGACTGTGTCCGCCTTTCACCAAATCTTTATTCACCTCAAGTCCATAGTTCAAATCCATGATATCAGTTATAGGAAAATCCGTTCTACCGGCAGACATACTGGACTGGTCTGTTCTGGAAAATTCATACAAGAATAATCCGGATACGGCATGCTTACCAAATTTGTTTGAGTACTCAAGAGCAGGTTGAATTGTATAACCTTCACTTTCTGTAAACCACTGATTCAAAGAAACTTTATTAGCGATTCTACCAGTCTCTACATTACCTTGCCGGGTAGTCTGGTTCCAACCGTACACATCATAAGTTAAGAAGTACTTCTTCTGCATAGTATAATTCTTCAGATAAGAAGCATTCAACTTAACAGATAGTCCTTTCACAAAAGGTAACTGATACTTCATGGCAATATTACCCTGGAAATATGTCTTCTTTACGTTATTATTACCAGACAAATCTCGTGCTGCAATAGGGTTGTTATTTCCATTACCAGCCGTATTTATACTGGCTATAGGCATTCCATCAGCCGTATAAGGTTTCAAGTAAGGATATGACAACAATGCCTGCTGGAAAATAGAAGCATAAGAACCTACACCTGCAGAAGCACCCGGTTCATCTTGCTCGGAAACATAACCGGATAAATCAAGAGACAAATCGAAGTTATCAGTAATCTTTGCATCCATATTAGAGCGAAAATTATACTTATCATAAGAAGTACGTTTAATGATACCTTCCTGATTGTATGCACCAACCGAAGCAAAGAACTTAATTTTTTCCGTACCACCGGAAACAGAAACATTGTTTGTATAGGTAGGAGCTGTATTACGGAATAACAAATCAAACCAGTCTGTATTTCCATAGATGTGCTCATTCTCTCCCGGGTTGGTAATGCGGTCTATTTCTTCAGGTGAAAATCTCAGGTTTTCCTCCGCAACTCCATCCAAAAGCTGAGCCTTATTATACCAATAGGCATAATCCGGTCCATTCAGGAATTTCGGAAAATCAGTATTCTGACTCAATGTAAGTGATCCGTTATACGTTACGGTAGGCTTTTGAACAGCACCACGTTTCGTCGTAATAAGAATCACACCAGCAGCAGCACGCACACCATAAACAGCTGCAGCAGTCGCATCTTTCAAAATAGTAATAGATTCTACTTCGTCAGGAGAAAATGATGGAAAGTAATCAGTAATAACGCCATCAATAACAATCAATGGACTGCCATCTCCGGCACCATTACCACGGATGTACAAGTTAGCCCCATCGGCTCCTGGCTGTCCGCTGCTCTGTTTGGAAATCAAACCGGGCAAACGGCCGGCCAGCATACCGGAAAGGCTTCCGCTCGGTGCCATCTTCAGTTCCTTATTGTCCACTTGTGCAATAGCACCGGTCACATTTATTTTCTTCTGTGTACCGTAGCCTACTACTACAACTTCATCTAACAAATTAGCATCTTCCTTCATTATCACTTTCAGAAGTTTTTTTCCTTTCAGTGGCAACTTCTGAGTGATATAGCCCACATAAGAGAAAGTCAAATGCGCATTAGCATTAGGTACCATAATCGAGAAATGACCGTTTACATCAGTTATAGCCCCCGTCTTTCCTCCTTCGGTTACAACGGATACGCCAATCAATGGAATGTCATTCTCATCAAACACATTACCCTCTACCTTAATTTGAGCATGTGCACTCATACTCAGCAAAGAGAATAATAAAAATAGCAAACAAAGATACTTGTTTTTCATATTACTAAAATTTAAAATTAGGAATTGTATTCTCGTTTCATACATTCTTAGTTATATCTTCTAATATTTGCCAGCATTGGTAAAGCCCTCTCGGAACATGAAAACAGCCTTTCCACTTTCCACCTTTTAGAGGCAATAACACCTCACCTCTTCTATTCAGATAACCATACCATTCCGGATATTCATTATCTTTGAAATGGCTCCATGTATATTCATGTACCTTTTCAAACCAATCAAGACATTGCTTATCTCCGGTCAGTTGATAACCTTTGAGCAATGAAATCAGAGTTTCAATATGAACCCACCACAATTTCTGATCCCATTCTAATTGTTGAGGTGGACATCCTTTACGATCCATGAAATAGTAGATACCGCCAAATTCTTTGTCCCAACCATAATCAAGCATCGTCAAAGTTATATTCTTCGCCTTTTCAATCAGATCCGGACGGTTCAGACGTTTCCCTAGGTCCATAATAAACCACATTGCCTCAATATCATGGCCCGGAGTAACCTGGCGTCCTTCGAAAGAATCGGAAAGTTCTCCATTTGCCAGAACATTCTCTACAATAATGCCTCCAAGTTCCGGACGATAGAAAACTTCCATAACTTCATGGATGCATACTTCCATCGTCTTTTCCAGACAACCCTTATCCAGCAAATGCTCTATTTCCATAGCCAAATTACATAGGATCATCGGCAAAGCAAAATTCTTCAACTCACGTGTACCCGGATAAAGCTTATTCCATTTTCCCTTAGGATTGCCAGTCTTCGATAGTACAATATCGAAAGTCTTCATCGCTATATCCGCATACTCTTGATTTCCCGTAGCCAGGCTGAGCTGTCCAAATGCCATTACAGCAAAGGTATATGAGAATATGTTATAAGGTTCCACCAAAGGACGTCCTGTACGATCAAGAGAAAAATACCAGTTATAATTTCCATCATGACCATATTTTTTCAGAAACTCACCTCCCTGAATAGCACAGTCCAACCATTCCTGGCGTTTCTCTACCTTATTATAAAGCATCGAAAACAACCATACTTCCCGGCCCTGTAACCAAATAAATTTGTCTGTGTCAAAAACATTCCCTTTCCGGTCCAGACAGGTAAAATACCCACCATATTCGTGATCCTGGGAATGTTCTAACCAGAAAGGAAGAACATTATCCAACAGTTCATCCTTGTACTGATCCGTTAATTTCTTCAAATCCATAATTCTATTATTTTTTTAAGATGAGAGACTGGAAACGTTTTTTATCCGGCATGCATATAAACCGGTCTCTCAATATATTTATACCTATTTATCTGTTGTATAAGTAATGACGTCTCTTACCCAAATATCTGCTCCTTTCACTGGATTAGTCCATTTACAAGTCACTTTATATTTTCCGTAAGGCTGCTCATAATTAAAAAAGAGCTCATGTTTGCGATGGTTATACTTCAACGGTAACTTGCATATTTCCACCAGTTTATCATTAAAATAAACCTCTAATTCTGCAACATAATCTTCAGAAACATTATCACCCTTAAGTTCCCCCTTAATAACAGCCCCTATACCGTCGAACTCCACAGTCGAAAAGTTAGCAATCCAATTATCTACAGTCACCTTCTTATCGAGTTTTAAACCTTCAAAACTAATTTCCAATTTTGCAGGAACTGGCTTCTGAAAGTTGATCTTAACTTCATTCTCACCAACTTTTCCACCTTCTCTTTCTATCATCTGTAAAGCCTGCCCGTAACTCAACTCAGAACCTTTATTAAAACTCACAGTATTATTGAAAGGCATATCTTCAACAATTACTATTTCGGCCTTATATTTCTCCGGAAGGCGATTATAACCAAGCATGGTCCCCAAAATACCTCCAGAAGAAGCCGGATTACAGTCGGAATCTTGTCCTGCACGTGTAGAAATATCAATTGTTTTTTCAAAATCGCCCTGACCGTAGAGCAGTCCCAAAATAATATAGGCTCCGTTTACATAGGTTTCAATATTAAAAGGTACTTCAATACCATCTGGACAGGCAATATCATTAGTCCCCCATTTTTTTTCAATCTCTTCCCAGCACTTTTTCCAATCATCCGGATATTGTTTGTGCCAGTTTATAACATCAGTCATGCATGCATAGAAGCGACTTTGCTGAGGGATTGCTTTCAAACCTTCCGTAACGATGTATTCAATATCATCGCTTACATAAGCCAAAGAATACATGGCAGCCACGTATACTCCACCATACCATCCATCACCGTAAGCCATGATATGTCCGATACGGTCACAAAAATCCACTGCACTATTCACCATACCCGGCGACATAATACCTGCAAAGTCAGCTTCAATCTGAAAATCCAAGCAATTGGCATGAGGGTTATTTTTCCAATATCCACTGGCGTGAGGGGACAAACCTTGCAACAGGTTATAGCGAGCCTGTTGGTTTGCATGACACAACGGATATTCTTTAGCCAAGAATGCTGCCGCAAAAGAATCGACAGGAGCATCCAATCCACATCTTTCAAAGGTCTCTACAAATGTCAGATCTACGTAAACATCATCATAAAGACCACCTCCACCATCAAACCATTTCTTAATTTCCCCATTTCCCCATGGCATAACCACAGAATCAGGAATTATGGTTGACAAATACTGAAACTCTGTTGGACCACCATAGGTACATCCTAAGATTTGTCCGGCCCAAGCTCCCTTTACCTTATCGAATAGCGTGTCTTTCGATAGGGTGAGGTTCAGGTTCTCCTTTTGAGAAGTACCGCACGAACACAATGCTGCTATAAGACAGCTACTCAATAAATAATTTCTAATCTTCATTATATATAATATTAAGGTCAATTTTTATTTTTTCATCCAATGGCGTTCAATCTCTTCCAAAGACTTTCCTGTGGTCTCGGGAACAAGTTTCCAAACAATCAGCATATAGGGTACACACATGATTGCAAACAGAATGAATGTTCCGGCGGGGGTAAGATTCTGGAGCATCCAGGGGGTTAACTGCCCAATCAAGTATGTACCTATCCATAACGCAAAGCCGGCAATGGACATGGCAAATCCACGCACCCGAGTCGGGTACATTTCAGAAAGAAGCACAAATACCACAGCACATATAGACACGGCACAACAAAATACATAGAAAAGGAAAAATACTAAAAGGAAAATGCTGGAGATACCCCAGGACTCACCATAAATAAAGTAAGTTGCAATCAGTATTAAAGAAATTACCATACCTGATACGCCATAATAAACCAACTTTTTACGTCCTATTTTATCAATAATAACAAGAGCCAATACAGTAGTCAATGTATTCACCAATCCCACTAAAACCTGATAGAATAAAGAATCACCTCCGGATAAACCTGCATTTTCAAAAATAGAAGGTCCATAATATAAAACGGCATTCACACCCATAAACTGTCCCAACATAGCAATACATACACCGATAATAACAGCTTTCCTTATACCAGGTTGCAACAAGAGCTTCCATTCAGATTTAGACTCGGATGATAGTACAGATTTAGTCTCTGCCAATTGAAATAAAGCATCCTTAGAAGAGGTATAAATTCTCTCAAGAATATTAGTAGCCTTTTCTTCTCTCCCTTTCAATATCAACCAGCGCGGACTTTCGGGTATGAAGAATATGATGATAAAGAACAATAAAGCGGGCAATATCTCCATACCTAACATTCCTCTCCAGACTTCTGTTACAAATATCAGGCTCCACCACCCTGTAACAATATCAGGATTGCTCGTGGAATATCCCAAAAGCTGATAATTCACAAGATAAGCACCTAAAAATCCAATCGTAACCGCTAACTGGTACAAGGAAACCAAGCGTCCACGATACTGAGCCACAGCAAGCTCCGAAATATAGAGCGGAGAGATGATAGAAACAACACCTATCCCGACACCACCTATAATCCGATAGACAACCAATTGATTAAAATCCACAGATACAGCACAGCCAATGGCGGATGTGGAAAACAAAATAGCTGAAAGGATCATAGTAAATTTTCGTCCGAACTTATCGCTCAAAATGCCTGCAAAAAGTACTCCGATAATAGAACCAACCAGTGCACAGCCTACATACCATCCTTGTTGTAAGGCATCCAGTCGAAACTGTTCTGTTACTTGAGCAATAGTACCGGAGATAACAGCAGTGTCATATCCAAATAAGAAACCGCCCAAGGCCGCTACTACTGAAAGAAAAACTAAATAGCCTAAATTAATTGTCGACTTCATTTCTATTTTATATTAAAGTATTCTTTATATCTATTGTACAGATGTCCCGCCTGCAAATAAGCAGATTGCGGACTCATAAAGTGAGAAAATTCAAACGTAATGGCTTTATCATAGCCAGCTCTCTTTGCAGCTTCCAATTTCATCCTAAGCTTATCAAACTTGATCGGCAAGAAATTTATAGGCATATCACGATCGAATGTCTCCGCATTCGTCCAGCATTTCATTCCATATTTATCTGCCAGCTTTTTATTTACTGTAAAGAAGGCATCTAATTCATCATAATCAATGTGCCCATCTTGAAAAGCACATGCATCAACCACTTCATGGATTCCATCAAATATTTCATTCCATTCTCTTTCGTGTTCCTGAACTGAAACAGCATCTTCCTTAGTTAACTTATCAGTCCCCATCACAGCCTTCTTTCCATCAATCCAAGGAGAAATAAAAGTAGGTAAACCACCAGACACATCCTTACATTGTTTTCCCATTGCACGAAAAGCATCAATAGCCCCCTTGGTTTTACGACTGATCTCACCACTTATATACCAGCCACCAAAACTCTTATATTTTTCACCATATTGATTCCAGACTTCATCGATCACATACTTGTTATCTTCAATCTCCCATGACAAATCACCCGTATCCCAATATTTTCCGGAATCATACAGACCAAAATAAAACTTCATCTGATATTTTTCCGCTAAGCGAAGGTACATGTCTACTAAATCAACAGAGGGCATATAACATCCTCTACCCAATAAATATTTAGAAGGATAGGTGACAAACTTACGATAGCCGGAACGGATCATGATAACAGTATCAATTCCTATATTTTTCATGTGCCGGAAATCTTGATCCCATTCTTTTTCGCCCCAATTTTGATGAGGAATATCATGTGATATTTCATCTAAAAAAGTCCCGGTAATCTTTAACCCATTCTCTTTAGGAATAATAAGCCGACCAGCATCGCTTTTCTGTATTGAAGCAAATGAAGTGCTCTCCATTGCTTCAGTGGCCAGCAGTCCAGGAGCTACCAAAGCGGAAGCTCCTGTTAAAGCGACTTTCTTTAAAAATTCTCTGCGGTTACTTGTTTTCATAGTATTCCTTTCTGTATATTATATATGTTAACCTATTGAATGCGTGTTTAAGTTTTATTATTATAAAACGTTTCTTGTTTATAATACAATGCAAATATAGATATATTTATTAAATAAACAATAGATAATAAATTATTTTATTATTAAAATCTCATTTTCATTAGTATTTAATTAAATCATGCCTTATTTTTAGCCCTTAATAAAGAAAAAAGAGAAATGAATACGAACTAAATATAAAAAACGAGGTGGGATAAAGCTTAATATACTAAGCATAAATTGAATCATAAAAGAACAAATACTTTCTTTTCCATTATAAAAGATTGAGGTTAATAAAAATATTAATTATCTTTGTGGTAAATAATGAAATTAACAAGATATATGTATCAGCAGTTTTTAAAAGAAATAGAAATGGGGTCTAAAAATGCCCTCATTAAAAAAAGGATTATTACCTATTATATATATAATGGTAGTTCGACAATTCCTGATCT
Organism: Bacteroides intestinalis DSM 17393; assembly: GCF_000172175.1. Taxonomy (NCBI): domain Bacteria; kingdom Pseudomonadati; phylum Bacteroidota; class Bacteroidia; order Bacteroidales; family Bacteroidaceae; genus Bacteroides; species Bacteroides intestinalis. The sequence goes on from NZ_ABJL02000008.1 coordinate 768,983, forward strand.
TTCAAAAGAACTGGATTTAAGTGTTCCTACAGTTACTAAGCTAATTGGAGAAATGTATGACGAAGGATACATAAACGATTATGGCAAACTGGAAACAAGCGGAGGAAGACATCCTAACTTATATGGACTAAACCCCAAATCAGGCTATTTCATAGGAGTAGACATTAAGAAATTCTCTATCAATATTGGATTAATAAATTTCAAAGGCGATATGGTAGAACTTAAAATGGATATACCTTATAATTTTGAAAACTCCTTAGAGGGAATGAACGAACTTTGCAATCTGATTCTCAATTTCATAAAAAAGCTCCCGATAGATACGGAAAAGATATTGAATATTAATGTAAACGTATCAGGAAGAGTAAATCCTGAATCGGGATATAGTTTCAGTCAGTTTAATTTTGAAGAACGTCCCCTCGCAGATGTATTAAGTGAAAGACTCGGCTATCCTGTAACGATTGATAATGATACACGCGCCATGACATACGGAGAATATATGCAAGGATGTGTAAAAGGAGAGAAAGATATTATTTTCGTTAATGTCAGTTGGGGATTAGGAATCGGAATCATTATAGACGGAAAAATTTATAAAGGAAAGTCAGGATTTTCCGGAGAGTTTGGACATGTGAATACATTTGACAATGAGATTATTTGCCATTGTGGCAAAAAAGGTTGTTTGGAAACAGAAGCTTCCGGATCTGCATTACATCGTACTCTGCTGGAACGGATACTAAAAGGAGAAAATTCGATTTTATCCAACCGGGTAAATATGGAAACTCCAATAACACTGGATGAAATTATAGCTGCGGTGAATAAAGAAGACCTCTTATGTATTGAAATTGTAGAAGAGATAGGGCAAAAATTAGGTAAACAAATAGCAGGACTTATAAATATCTTCAATCCCGAATTAGTAATAATCGGAGGAACATTATCTCTGACTGAAGATTACATTACCCAACCCATCAGAACAGCAGTACGAAAGTATTCTCTAAACCTCGTCAATAAAGACTCAGTCATTACAACCTCTAAGTTAAAAGACAAGGCGGGTATTGTTGGGGCATGCATGTTGGCACGAAGTCGAATGTTTGAAGGTACAAACTAGACCTCCAACATTCGTTTCATAAATATAGTCGCTCCTTCCACATCGGAAGGTGCAGGTGCCCATGGCGCAACATCTTCTGGTGGAAGTGGCTTATAAGGACCACTCTTTATTTCAAAGATAACAGTACCAGACTCTAAAACTACAATGCTATGCCAAGTACCTGAAGGGATTTCCACTCCATACATTCCAGCTGATGGATTCAGATTTACTTTTTCCGTCACATTGCCCATATCATCATAGAAAAACGCTATCAGACTTCCGCGCAGAACAATATAAGTTTCTTCCTTATCCACATGACGATGAGGAGGGAGATAAGTTCCCGGCTCCAAGGCATTAAGAAGACGGTGAATAGGTGCATCTAAAGACTCATGAAAATTATAATTCATTCGTAAACGAGAATTCTCCTGAGCATCATGAGTTACCCCGTCCAATAGTTCTTCCGAAATCAGCTTTATCATTACTTCAACAATTGAGCAAACTTACTTGAAAGGTTTGCTTTATCCGATACAATAGAAAGTTCTTTGCCATCAGTACCCACTAAAAAAGCGGCTTTCTGAGATGCTACAACAGGAGCTATATCCTTCAAATCTCCTTCTACAAAAACACAACCTGAGAAAAAAGGAACAATAATCTCCTTCATTTTCCCATCCCAGTTTACATATATTGTTTGCATAGGACAAAAAGTCTTATACCCTGCAACATTTAAATGCTGCATCAATTTACGTTCCAATCTCGGTGCCGTATATACAATATACCAGCAACGCGCATTTTCATCCATCATCATATTGTTGTTTGCTTTTTCCATCCTTTTAATAAATCCTTTACAAATAAAATCCAACCTACACTACCTACTCCAGCTAAGAAAATAAAACCGATAAGAATCATTACTTTATTGGGTTTCGCCGGACGCAAAGGAACTGATGCCGGCTGTACAACGGTGTACACCGGAGTAATTTCCTGCACCTTGGCCTTGGCCATCTGTAATTGTTGAGCAACCTGAGTATACACATTATATGCTAAATTCATTTCATTTTGCAAGCGTTCTTGTTCAGCACGATAACTTAACAAAATTATATTTTGATTAGCATCAACAAAAGATGCATACTTTGACTGTGCAGCAGTATAATTATCTTTAGCCTCCTTATAGAGCTTCTCTGTAAAAGCTAAATCATGACGCGCCTTATTGGTCCGATAATCCGTGATATAGTTCTGCAGGCAACGCATTACCGTATCTGTCAATGAAGCTGAAATTAAAGGATCCTGCATAGTAACCGACAAAGTCGTAACACCTGTTTTCTTATCTACAGAAACAGAAATACGTTTGCTCAAGGCAGTTGCAATTGCAGCTTCATCTTTGGTTAATCTGAATGGATCTGTTTTAGCAGCGACACCTTCTTCTTCTTTATCTTTAAACAAAGATATCACCCAACCCAATGCTTTAAAAGGAGCTGAAGTGATGGCTCCCCACCAAGGTCCACGCTGATACTCGTCCAAATAGGCATAAAGTGTTGTATCAATCTTATCTTTCTGATCCTTCACCTTTACATCAAAAAGTTCAATCAGAAAGGGAGTGGAACTTACAATATCAGGATAGAGTTCCGGTGAAAGAGCATCTTCACCACTGGAAGCACCTAAACTGATACCTGCCATAGCCGCTAATGCCCCCATACTACCTCCACCCGACTTACCACCAGTCTCTGGTGCTAACGTCACACTTGTAGAGTATTCTTTCGGGATGCTGAATGCTACAACCAGTCCCACCAACACAGCATATCCACACGCCTTGAAAACCAGTTTCCTACTTGCCCACACCTTTTGAGCAAGTTCTATTAAATCGATCTCTTGTTCTTCCGGCTGTTGAGGAGTTGTATTCAGTTTGTTTTCTTCACTCATAACTTCTATTACTTAAAGAGGTTAACCATGGTTGCAATCATAGCAGCAATGGAGGCGGTTGTGCTACCCATACCTAAAATCTCAGCAGTACTCATCCGCTTCTTTTCTTCCTTGCTTGGAACAATAATCTCACAACCAGGCTCTATAGCCTTTTTATCACGAGATTTCAGACGGGATACCGTACCGTTCATATATACTACATAGGCTTTTTTCTTCTTGGCCAGATTACCATAACCACCTGCCTGATTGATGTAATAACGTAAACTTTCACCACGCTTATACAATACAGTATTGGGATACATAACCGCTCCACTAATTTTTACCGTATTAATATATTCAGGAATGAATAAAACATCTCCTTCACGCAAAACCAAGTCAAAATCACTACCTGGATTAGAGATAGCCTTCTCCAAATTAATACCAACAGTATAAGTGTCTGATATGTTCAGCTTCTCAACAGAAATAGAGTCTTTTCCTTCTCCCATTCGAGCCATCCGAACAGCATCGGCCTGACGGCGTTGTTCTTCTTCCGTCATTTTACGAATCAAACGCGCCCCCTTTACATAAGCATCCGGAGTAATTCCACCAGCTTTTGAAATCAAATCAGACAAACGCTCATTCTTCTTCACTAAAGCATAATTGCCACCGAAGAGTACTTCCCCTGCAACAACTACATTCTGCTGCTTGCGATATGCAGGACTCTTGCGAACATATACTTCATCAAACGGTTCCAAGTGGAAATCTCCTTCTCCACCTACTACTAAGCCGTCTTTAATATCAAATGAATAAGTCTTTCCTAAAACACTGCTAAAAGAAGTGCTCTTCGGATCCTTAATACGACGGGTAATATCAACCTTTGTTGTTGCAGCTGCTTCCAATAAGCCACCAGACTGAACCAACAAATCTTCGATAGTCATATTCTTAGAAAAGAGGAATGTACCCGGACTTGCAACTTCACCATGAATAGAGATAGTCTCCTCCTCTTTCAGGTCATGAATGCTTGGTATATATAAAATATCATTTTTCTGCAATGGTATGTCAGCTACAGTTCCTTTAAGCAAACCGCCTAAATCCACAGCAATTACTTCATGAGACAAATCTTCATTCTCACGATCTAAAAGTGCACGATTCAAAAATGCATCACCTCTTAATCCCTCAGCTTTCTTTATTAATTGCTTTACAGTATTTACTGTCCCACTCAATTCATATAAACCGGAGCGATAAACAGCACCACGAATTTCTACGCGATTCTCAAAACGCTTCAATACGGCATCTACAGAAATGGAGTCACCGTCATCCAAACGGAAAACAGAGTAATCCATTTCGTCTACATTATATACCTGATGTTCGCGACCACTTTTACGAATAATACGAACTGCCTTTTTGTAAGCATCTCCAGTAAAGCCACCGGCATAATTCAAAATAGTAGCAACAGTCTCTGTTGGCTTCATTTCATAGAACATCGGACGCTTTACCTTACCAGCTATTCGCACCAAAGATTCATAAGGGTTAACTATAATTACATCTCCTTCCTGAAGACGGATATCATCTTTCATCTTACCCTTCATAAGGTAATCATAAACATCCAGATCAGCAATCGTTTTACCATTGCGAACTACCTTAATACTACGCAGACTACCAATTTTATTAACACCGCCAGCACGATACAAAGCATGGAAAACAGAGGAAAAAGAGGATAATGTATATGTTCCAGGAACAGCAACTTCACCCATTATATTAATCTGTATAGTCCGGATATCCCCTAAAGTCAGCTTTATTTGAGAGGTAGGTTCACTTCCTGATATTCCTGAGTATATTTTTGAAAATTCACGTTGCAAATATGCATTGGCATCTTTTACAGTCATACCACTTAATTGAACAGGTCCCAACCCACTCACCTGAATAGTTCCTTCAGGTGAAATACTTTGGCGAATTGTATTCTCCGAAGCACCCCAAACATCAATAATAACCTCATCGCCAGGTCCTAAACGATAGTCCACCGGAGTAGCCAGGTTAATACTCGGTTCAAACGTTAAATTCCGGTTTGTAAATACATCATGACCAAAAATTTGAGAAGCATTATCTGTAGTAGCAGTATTATCAGCCCTATTATCTACTCTCCCCCCTACAGTCTCATCAAGCATTCCCACTTCCGAATAATCAGTAGTTCTTCTCTGTCCTCCCCCATCATCAACTAAAGTACGTTGACGCAATTGAGAAGGCATTTCATTGGATTTATTACTTACAGTATTACTTTCCGAATATTTCTGTTGTATCCTGCTAACTTGCTCTTTGGTCACCCCTCTACGCAATAGTTCAGTGGTTATCTGCTTCTGACTTTTTCCACTTTTATTTGCTTCCTTTACGTATTGAATAACCTGATCATCCGACATCTGCTGGGCCATAACCACTCCAGAAAGGACGAAAATTAAAAAGAATAGTGTTATTAATCTGCGCATAAGATATTTGATTAATCTTTAGAATTCCTACAATTAATATAAATCGGGCACAAAGGTAGCATATTATTTTATAACGCCCATTTATTTTACATCTAAATTTTGGAAAAAGAATTTAAAACCGTCTCTATCAAGAGCTCAGACCTCTACCGGATGTTCAGCAATACATGAAATTATTTTTTTCATTTCGTTAATTATTGTCAGAGGCTCACCCGATTCGTATTTTTCAACTAAAGAATCAATCTGTTTACAGACCTTATCAACTCCTGCAATATCTTCCCTGCTTCTCCTCACTTTGTCATAACATGTAGCTTCAGTTTCCTCCGCCGATTCATCCTCAAAGACATATATACCTCCATTTTCACCAAGATTTCCTGCTTCCAATATCAGTAGGCAAGCTTCCGGTAAGGTCATCAAACTACGGGGAGCCTCCGGATATACATCCGCAAAACGGACTACAAATAATTTAGCAGTAAGTTCCTCTTGCCTGATTTTTTGCGAAAGTCCCCGCATATAGATTTCAGCCAAACGCTTACTGTATCCCATTACATGAACTGGTGACAGAGCATGATTCGTAGAAATCATCATACATTTATACACCTTATATTTAACTGCCAAATCTGCAATATTTTTAGTGCCCAGAACATTAACCTGCAACGCTTCAGCAGCATAATCCTCCAACATAGAAATATTTTTATAAGCCGCTGCATGAAAGACCAACTGTGGTATATACTGTTTAAATATAGCTTCCATCCTACTACGATTAGCAACATCCGCTACCAGGACCTTTACTTCAAGGTTCTTCCAATGATCTGATAATTCCAATTGAACATCATACAAAGGAGATTCAGCCTGATCAACTAATATCAATTGATAAGGATTCAGAGCCGCCAACTGATGAACAATTTCACGTCCCACAGCACCTGCAGCACCAGTCACCAATATCCGGTGCCCTTCAATATAAGCAGCAATCTTTCGGATATCAGCCTGGATAGGCTCACGACGAAGCCAGTCCTCTATATGAATATCTTTTATAATCCCGTCATCCAAACAGTTACTTAAGGGTGGTACTGTCATTACATGAATATTTTGGGCCAACATTCGCTCCATTACACCGGATGATTCCAAATCTACCAGCTTATCCGGTGCCACGACAACCGTTTGTACATTCTTTCTTTTCAAATGCTCAAACAACTTATTATTATTAGCATAAACCCTACACCCCATCGTATGCTTACCTATCATCCAAGGTTCATCTGAAATAAAGCCACATACACGATAATGATTATTTCGACTGACCCGCATCGATTTAGCTATATTTACTCCTGTCCCACGAAAGCCGTAAATAAATACATTTACGCAGTGCCGGTCATCAAAAGACAAAGCCTCATGCAGCATTTTCACTAAAATGCGCAGACATACCATAAAAGTAAAATTGAGAATATATGCTATAAAGACAATCCCATTCGGTAATGTTTCTCCAAATCCAAAAGCCGACCAACAAAAATTACCAATACCCAATAAACCATAGCTTATTGTAAGAGATATAAACACTCTGTAAATATCCACAAACGAAGAGAAACGAATAACTCCAACATAGATATGGAAGACAGAAAAGAAACACAGATTACAAGAAAGCGAGAATAAAATCATCCATATATATAATGACACCTTATATATTATAGAAGAAACTCCCAATTGAAGTATGCATGCTAAAAGCATAGAAATCACAACCAAGCAGATATCAATAGCCAAAATCGTCCATTTAGATGCAATGCGGGATGAAAGATTTCTATAATAAACTTTTAGGTTCATAATTATTGTCAGATCTTAGGTTGATATACACTTTTGCAAAGATGTATTTTTTATATTGATAAAACAATTTTTTTAGAAGGAAAATGACAGAACAGACCTCAAAAACAGCTTTAGGAAAGATTTTTTCAAAAAAACCTTCTTTTCTTTTCGTAGTTTCGAAGAAAGCTGTAAATTTGCACCCCGTAAAAACAAAAAAACGTTGCCGCTATAGCTCAGTTGGTAGAGCAACGCATTCGTAACGCGTAGGTCGCCAGTTCAAGTCTGGCTAGCGGCTCAGAAAGAGAGAGATGCTTATGCATCTCTTTTTTTATTTCATAGATTCTTCTTACCTTTGCCAGACTAAAACAACTTCAGAAACAGATGAAAAAGAAGACAAAAAAAATTCTCATAGGAGGATTGGTAACCCTGTTCCTTATAGGCGTAGCTTGTGCCGGAACATTCTATTATTATATATTCTACCCACAATTTCATCCCCCAAAGACTACTTATATTTATATCGACAAAGACGATACAATAGACTCCATATATAATAAAGTAAAAATACAGGGACACCCGAAAAGTTTCACAGGTTTTCTCTGGATGACCCGATGGCGTAATTATGATTCGACTATCCACACCGGACGCTATGCCATCCGCCCGGGAGAAAATGTGTATCATGTCTTCAGCCGTTTATACCGAGGATATCAGGAACCTATCAATCTTACTGTCAGCAACGTACGCACTTTAGACAGACTTGCCCGCAGTATTGGTAAGCAGTTAATGATCGACTCTACAGAAATTGCTACTGTAATGAATGACACTATATTCCAGAAGCGAATGGGATATAAAAAAGAAACAATGTCCAGTCTATTCATTCCGGAAACATACCAAGTTTACTGGGATATGAGTGTAGACGAATTTTTCGAGCGTATGCAGAAAGAACATGAAAAATTCTGGAACCAGCAACGATTGGCTAAAGCTGAATCTATCGGAATGACACCGGAAGAAGTTTCTACCCTGGCCTCTATTGTCGAAGAGGAAACCAACAACAACGAGGAAAAACCAATGGTTGCCGGACTCTATATTAACCGTTTACACAAAGGTATGCCATTACAAGCAGATCCAACAATAAAGTTTGCCCTCCAGGACTTTGGTTTAAGAAGAATAACCAATGAACATTTGAATGTCAACTCACCCTACAATACATATTTAAATGCAGGCCTGCCTCCGGGTCCCATACGTATACCTTCACCTATAGGTATCGATGCAGTACTAAACTATGCCAAGCACGACTACATTTACATGTGTGCAAAAGAAGATTTCTCAGGTACTCACAATTTTGCTTCCAATTATGCTGATCACATGAAAAATGCCAGAAAATATTGGAATGCTTTAAACGAAAGAAAGATTTTCAAGTAAAATCATGATAAAATAAAAGCAAAAGCCTATATTTGCGAGTGAAAAACGCAGATTATTTCCTTTTTTAATAATCATGACTAACATTAAAATAATCAGATATGAGCAAGCAACTCTTACTTGGCGATGAAGCCATTGCACAAGCTGCATTAGATGCCGGACTCTCAGGTGTTTACGCCTACCCCGGTACTCCTTCCACAGAAATTACAGAATACATTCAAATGGCGCCTATTACGACTGAACAGAATATCCATAGCCGTTGGGCCTCCAATGAGAAGACAGCCATGGAAGCTGCACTAGGTATGTCATTTGTCGGTAAACGAGCATTAGTCTGCATGAAACATGTAGGCATGAACGTAGCTGCCGACTGTTTTATCAATTCAGCTGTTACAGGTGTAAAAGGTGGATTAATTGTAGTAGCTGCGGATGACCCCAGCATGCACTCCTCACAGAACGAACAAGATAGCCGTTTTTATGGTGATTTCTCATTGATCCCCATGTACGAACCAAGCAATCAGCAGGAAGCATATGATATGGTTTACAATGGATTCGCATTTTCTGAAAAGATTGGCGAACCGGTATTGATGCGTATGGTCACCCGCCTGGCACACTCCCGTTCCGGTGTAGAACAAAAACCGCAACAACCCCAAAACCAAATGTCATTCAGTGAAGACCCTCGCCAGTTCATCTTGTTGCCAGGTAACGCCCGCAAGCGCTATAAGGTTTTATTAGAACGTCAAGCCGAATTTATTGAAGCATCTGAAAACTCTTCTTATAATAAGTATACCGATGGTCCTAATAAGAAGTTAGGTATCATAGCGTGTGGAATCGGCTACAATTATCTGATGGAAAACTATCCTGATGGTTGCGAATACCCCGTATTGAAAATTGGCCAATACCCATTACCTAAGAAACAGCTCCTACAATTGGTAGAAACCTGTGATGAGATTCTGGTATTGGAAGACGGACAACCTTTCGTAGAAAAACAACTTAAAGGTTATCTTGGTATCGGCGTAAAAGTAAAAGGACGCTTAGATGGCACATTATCACAAGACGGTGAATTAAATCCGGATAAGGTGGCACGTGCTGTGGGAAAAGAAAACAAGTCAGAGTTTGGTATTCCTTCGCTCGTAGAAATGCGTCCACCCGCACTATGTGAAGGTTGTGGCCATCGTGATATGTACACTACACTCACCCAGGTTCTGAAAGAAGAATATCCGACACATAAAGTATTCAGCGATATCGGCTGTTATACTTTAGGAGCCAATGCACCATTTAATGCTATCAATTCATGTGTAGATATGGGTGCATCTATTACCATGGCTAAAGGAGCCTCGGATGGCGGACTTCATCCGGCAGTAGCAGTGATTGGCGACTCCACCTTCACACATTCCGGCATGACAGGACTTTTGGATTGCGTCAATGAGAATGCAAATGTTACCATTGTCATTTCAGACAATGAAACGACTGCAATGACAGGCGGCCAGGATTCGGCCGGAACAGGACGTATTGAGGCTATCTGTGCCGGCATTGGCGTAGCCCCCGAACATATCCGTGTAGTAGTTCCCTTGAAAAAGAATTATGAAGAGATGAAGCAGATTATCCGTGAAGAAATCGAATATCGCGGTGTATCCGTTATCATTCCACGCAGAGAATGTATTCAAACCTTAGCACGTAAAAAACGAAACAAGTAAAACCATGAAAAAAGATATTATACTTTCCGGCGTAGGCGGACAAGGTATCCTCTCTATCGCCACTGTAATCGGTAAAGCCGCCCTTAAAGACGGACTATATATGAAACAGGCGGAAGTACATGGCATGAGCCAACGTGGCGGCGATGTACAATCCAATTTGCGCATAAGCGATCAGCCTATCGCTTCCGATCTTATTCCTTCCGGTAAATGCGATCTGATTATTTCACTTGAACCGATGGAAGGATTACGTTATCTTCCTTTCTTAAGTCCTGAGGGCTGGCTGGTGACCAACGAAACACCGTTTATTAATATCCCCAACTATCCGGCAGAAGCTGACGTAAGAGCGGAATTAGATAAACTACCTCACAAGATCATTCTTAATGTAGACAAAGTAGCCAAAGAAATAGGTTCCATCCGTGTAGCAAATATTGTTTTACTGGGAGCCACCACCCCATTCCTCGGCATCGATTATGAGAAAATACAGACCAGTATCTGCGAAATCTTCGAACGTAAAGGTGAAGCTATAGTGGAAATGAATCTTAAAGCACTCGCAGCCGGAAAGGAAATTGCTGAGAAATTAATGTAAGATCCCTCAAAAATACACCGCCATGAATAACAAATACTGGGAAGAAGAAATAGAAACCATGAGTCGTGAGAAGTTGCAAGAATTGCAACTTCAACGACTCAAAAAAACGATAAAGATTGCGGCTAACTCACCGTACTATAAAAAAGTATTTCAAGAACATAACATCACAGCTGACGACATCCAAAATCTGGATGATATACGGAAAATACCTTTTACCACGAAATCCGATATGCGTGCCTGCTATCCATTCGGCATGGTATCAGGTAATATGCAAGAAGATGGTGTGCGTATTCATTCATCAAGCGGAACCACCGGTACTCCTACCGTCATCGTCCACTCGCAACACGACTTGGATTCTTGGGCCAATCTGGTAGCACGCTGCTTGTACACTGTAGGTATACGCAAAACAGATGTTTTCCAGAACAGTTCGGGCTATGGCATGTTTACCGGAGGATTAGGCTTCCAATACGGTGCTGAACGCTTGGGCGCGCTGACTGTTCCTGCAGCAGCCGGAAACAGTAAGCGCCAGATCAAGTTTATCACAGATTTCAAGACTACCGCACTCCATGCCATCCCAAGTTATGCCATTCGCCTGGCAGAAGTTATTCAGGAAGAAGGAATTGATCCGACAAGTACCAGTTTAAAAACACTTGTTATCGGAGCAGAACCCCATACAGACGAACAGCGCAAGAAAATCGAACGCATGTTAGGTGTTAAAGCCTATAACAGCTTCGGTATGACAGAAATGAATGGCCCCGGCGTTGCTTTTGAATGTCAGGAACAAAACGGCATGCATTTCTGGGAAGATTGTTACCTCGTCGAAATAATCGATCCTGAAACAGGAGAACCCGTTCCGGATGGAGAAATCGGCGAGTTGGTATTAACCACTCTTGATCGCGAAATGATGCCGCTTATACGCTATCGTACCCGTGACCTTACCCGTATTCTTCCCGGAGAATGTCCTTGCGGACGTACGCACCTCCGCATCGACCGTATCAAGGGACGCAGCGATGATATGTTTATCATTAAGGGAGTAAATATCTTCCCAATGCAAGTTGAAAAAGTATTGGTACAATTCCCACAATTAGGTAGCAACTATCTTATTACCTTAGAGACCGTAAACAACCAGGACGAAATGATTGTAGAGGTAGAACTCAGCGATCTTTCTACTGATAATTACATTGAACTGGAGAAGGTACGTAAAGATATTACCCGTCAACTGAAAGACGAAATACTTGTTACTCCCAGATTGAAACTCGTGAAGAAAGGTTCATTACCTCAAAGCGAAGGAAAAGCCGTCAGAGTGAAAGATCTGCGGCAAAACCAATAAAAATAGCCTTTTTTCAAAATAATCAGTGGAATACTTGACATCGCCTTTTTGATACAGTATCTTTGTACTATCCATTTATAGATACTATTTCACTGAATTATATTTCGCACCATATAGAAACGGGGAAGCTTTTGCTTCTCCGTTTTTTTAGCCCCTCATGCAGCAGGCTCCAAAAGCTTACGCTTATATAACCGTCAGCTTACACTTGCACAACTGCAAACCCACACTTATACAAGCACAATGCCACAGTCCATCATCTTTAACTCCACACTTCACTGTCTGCAACCTGTGGCATTTGTCCTGTTAAGGTGTGGCATTGAGAGCACTGAGATGTAGCATTTGACCTAACAAACACTGGCAAAAGAAACGAAAGTCCTTTTATTGCATATCACTACCTCAAAGCAGCCTCCTAACCTACTTCCGTTAATATTATATAAATCTGCTATTGACAATATTTGAGTTACGACATCGCTTAATAGAGGTTAAGCGGAAATCTTTGGATTGTAGAAAGTACAAAGAAAAAGGAACGGTAACCAACCAAGATTACCGTTCCCCTTTATAAAAAAGCCGCACCGATGATGTGATGAAACTCCGAATGACATGATTTGAGCGCTCGTCCTCTTTGTAATCCACCGACTCAAAGTTACCCCGAAGGGCGTGGCCCGCCATCGAGAAGCGAAGCTTGTCTCGGTATTTCATAATAGTTTGATGAGTTTCCCGATCCAATCAATGCGGCTATATTTTCTACAACAAATGTAGTAAGTTTCTGTCAAAGAAACAAGGAAAAACATGATTTTGTTTCCTCCATACAGGACATTTTATATTATATCCTCCCTATTATAAGCAAAAAGTGCCGATTACTCCTTCGTAATCAGCACTTTGTAAACTATTTGCTAAATAAACTTAAGCAGCCTTTGCTTTAGCTACGATAGCCTTGAAAGCTTCCGGATGGTTCATCGCTAAATCAGCCAAAACTTTACGGTTGATTTCGATACCTGCTTTGTGCAAAGCACCCATCAGCTTAGAATAAGACATACCTTCCAAACGAGCTGCAGCGTTGATACGCTGAATCCACAAAGCGCGGAAGTTTCTTTTCTTGTTCTTACGGTCGCGGAACGCATAAGTCAAACCTTTCTCCCAAGTATTCTTGGCAACGGTCCATACGTTCTTTCTTGCACCAAAGTAACCTCTGGTTAATTTCAAAATTTTCTTTCTTCTTGCTCTTGAAGCAACGTGATTTACTGATCTTGGCATAGTTTTACTAATTTTTGAATGTTAGCGCCATTACTTCACGCAACGGACTTAAAGCTAATGCATTCGGTTAATACTTTAAAATACTTTGTACGCTTTTTTACTTCATTGCTAAGAGTTCCTTAACTTGGCTTACGTTCGTCACGTCAACTGTAGTTGAATGGCACAAGTTTCTTTTTTGCTTCTTAGTTTTCTTAGTCAAAATGTGACTGTGAAAAGCGTGCTTTCTTTTGATTTTACCTGTTCCGGTAAGAGTAAATCTCTTTTTAGAACCGGAGTTAGTCTTCATCTTTGGCATCTTACTTATTTTTAAATTATTTAAATTATATGGCAACGCACTATACCTGTGGCGTTACTCATTTCTTTTATTCTTCTGATTCAGCCGGAGCTGCTTTCGGAGCATCTGCAGATTTCGGTGCAGCAGGCTTCTTTGGCGTCTCTTTCTTCTTCGGGGAAAGCTGAATAGTCATTCTCTTTCCTTCCAGTACTGGCATCTGATCTACTTTTGCATAGTCTTCCAAGTCATTGGCAAAACGAAGCAGCAACACTTCTCCTTGCTCCTTAAACAAGATGGAACGACCTTTAAAGAACACATAAGCCTTTACCTTATCACCTTCTTCCAAAAAACCTTTAGCATGCTTCAACTTGAAGTTGTAATCGTGATCATCAGTCTGAGGACCGAAACGAATCTCCTTCACATTTACCTTCACCTGTTTCGCCTTCTGTTCTTTCTGACGCTTCTTTAACTGATAAAGAAATTTAGAGTAATCGATGACACGACAAACAGGGGGTTGTGCGTTTGGAGAGATTTCCACGAGATCCACCTCACGCTCTTCGGCAAGCTTCAATGCCTGGGCTATCGGATATACGTTAGGTTCTACTTCATCGCCCACTATGCGGACTTCTTTGGCGCGGATTTGTTCATTAATCCGGTATTGCCCTTTTAAGCTGTCATTTTTCATTAAATAACCTCTATTTCCAGTTTGTTTCTTATTTACTACTCCCAAATTATTATTTTTTATATTAGGTAAAAGCTATCTTTAGAACATTATTTATGCTATGCTTTCACAAGTGGGCGCAAAGTTACCATTTATTTATCATATTCTGAACTTCTTCGTTCAAAATTTTAGCAAATTCTTCAAATTTCATAGTGCCTTTATCGCCTTCCCCTTGCTTGCGGACAGAAACTTCTCTGTTTTCTGCTTCTTTTTCACCCACAATCAGCATGTAAGGAATACGCTTCAATTCATTATCACGAATCTTGCGTCCTATCTTCTCATTGCGTTCATCCACAATTGCACGGATATCATATTGCTTCAGGAACTTTTTCACTTCCTGTGCATAATCATTAAACTTCTCACTGATAGGCAAAATAGCCACCTGCTCAGGTGTCAGCCACAATGGGAACTTACCTGCCGTATGCTCGATAAGCACAGCTACGAAACGCTCCATTGAACCGAATGGTGCACGGTGTATCATCACCGGACGATGTTTTTGGTTATCAGCACCGGTATATTCCAGATCAAATCGTTCCGGCAAGTTATAATCCACCTGAATGGTACCCAACTGCCAACGGCGACCGATAGCATCTTTTACCATGAAGTCCAACTTCGGACCATAGAAAGCAGCCTCACCATATTCAATTCTGGCAGTCAAGCCTTTTTCCTCACAAGCCTCGATGATAGCCTGCTCAGCTCTTTCCCAGTTTTCATCGCTACCGATGTACTTCTCACGGTTCACTTTGTCACGCAAGGAAATCTGAGCTTCCACATTGGCAAATTCCATAGAACGGAACACAATAGAAATAATGTCCATCACGCGCAGGAATTCATCTTTCACCTGGTCGGGACGGCAGAAAATATGTGCATCATCCTGTGTAAAGCTACGTACACGTGTCAATCCGTGCAATTCACCACTTTGCTCATAACGGCAAACCGTACCGAATTCAGCCAAGCGCAAAGGCAGATCCTTATATGAACGCGGAGAATTTTTATAAATCATACAGTGGTGAGGACAGTTCATCGGTTTCAGGAAGTACTCCTCTCCTTCTTCGGGTGTATGAATAGGCTGGAATGAATCCTTACCATATTTAGCATAGTGACCGGAAGTTATATACAGCAGCTTGTTACCAATCGGCGGAGTAATAACCTCCTGATAATCGTAACGTGCCTGAATACGGCGCAGGAATTCTTGCAAACGCAGACGCAATGCAGTACCTTTCGGCAACCACATAGGCAAACCTTTACCTACCGTATCAGAGAACATGAACAAATCCATTTCCCTACCGATCTTGCGATGGTCACGTTTCTTGGCTTCTTCCAGAACAACCAGATATTCATCCAGCATCTTTTTCTTTGGGAAAGTGATACCGTAAATACGCGTCATCATCTTGCGGTCTTCATGTCCACGCCAGTAAGCACCGGCTACCGACATCAATTTGATAGCCTTAATCGGCGCAGTAGTCATCAAGTGCGGGCCACGGCACAAATCCGTAAAAGCACCTTGCGTATAAGTAGTAATGTGACCATCCTCCAATTCAGAGATCAATTCACATTTATAAGTTTCTCCACGATCACCGAATTTTGTCAATGCATCCGCTTTTGAAATACTTTCTCTCACAACAGCTTCTTTCTTTGCTACCAGTTCTGCCATTTTAGCCTCAATAGCCGGAAGGTCAGATTCTTTAATAGTGGCCTCACCCGGATCCACATCATAGTAGAAACCGTTTTCAATGGCAGGACCAATACCGAACTGAATGCCCGGATATAATTCCTGTAAGGCTTCCGCCAGCAAGTGAGCACTGGTATGCCAGAATGCATGCTTACCTTGCTCGTCTTCCCATTTATAGAGAACAAACTCAGCATCCTCGTTGATAGGACGCCCCAAATCATAAATCTCACCGTTCACGCCACATGCCAGCACTTCCTGTGCCAGGCGAGAGCTGATACTTTCTGCAATTTGCAGTCCCGTTACTCCATCATTATATTCGCGTACGGAGCCGTCTGGAAATGTAATCTTTATCATAATGTTGTGTATATTTCAATTTTCAGAACGCAAAAATAGCTAATTCTTTTTGATATTTTATTTTTTAGCAAAAAAATGTTATTCACGAGTATTGGTAAACCGCTTAATAATATTGTAAGCAGAAACAATACCCAATTCTCCTGCTTTACTCAGGTCTGTAATACCCTGCTTGTTATTGCCCAGGAAGATATGAGTCAGCCCACGGTTGAAATAAGCTTCGGCAAAGTCTTTATTCAGTTCGATTGCCTTGTCATAATCTACCAATGCTCCACGGTAATCTTTCAACAGAGACAGCACATTGGCACGATTATAATACCCGAAAACAAAATCAGGTGCCAATTGGATGACATGATCCAAATCTTTTCTCACAATATCATAATCCAAGGCAGTTACTTCCGCTTGATTCTTACTATCAACAGCAGCTCCGGGAACACCTTCGGTCAGACCGGCTTCCGCCTTCTTATATTCCAATTGCTTATAACGCACCAACGAACGCATGAAGTAAGCCGGGAAGAATTTATCATCCAGCAAAATAGACTGCGTAAAGTCATCTATAGAACTGGCGAAGTCCTGAACCAGATAGAAATCAAGTCCGCGCAGGAAACGTTTCTTTGCATCCCTATCATTGGATACGATATCCGAAGTATGGGTATCGATCAGAGCAAAATGGAATTTCACCTGTTCTTCCGTCAACGGAGCTTCCATATTAGTAATACGCAATGGTTTCGGGAACAGTTTCTCATGATTCAACTCCTCAATATATTTATGGAAATGAACAATGCGCTTCACTTCACTCGATTTCTCATAATATGTCAATGCATACATCGGTTCCATCTTAACGGCTACGTTCCGGTCTTGAACACGACCGCGGTAGTCGCTCTTATATTTCTGGTCTTCTTCCGAGTCATCAGCAATCACGATTTTCCGGTAATTCTCCATATTCTTATCGGATTTCTTACGCGTCTTGCTCGTATCCTCGTTATCCTGATTATTGTCTGCAACGTCCTTATCACTTGTCGTAACCCCGTTACGTTTGTCTATCTGCATCTTCATGATTTTGAATTCATCCTCTTCGGCACCCTTACGGTCACCGATCTTCTTACGGGCTTCGGCACGCTGATAGTATCCGGCCATAAAATTAGGATATTCGCCAATCACCTTCGAATAGTCACTGATAGCACCACGATAATCACCCGTCTGTGCACGCAGCAAGCCACGGTTGAAAGTTGCCATCATATTATCCGGTTCCACCTTCAGGACAAAATCAAAGTCTTCAAGTGCCCGGTTATCGTCACCTACCTGTGCACGAAGCAAACCACGGTTATAATGCCCCAGGAAGTTATTGGGATCGATGTCCAATGCCAGGTCATAATCACTCATGGCACCTCTCAGATTATTCTGATGGAAACGCGCCAATGCACGATTGATATAATTACCGGCATTCTTCGCACTCAGATGAATGGCCTGATCCAAGTCACTTTCGGCATCTGTATACTTGCCCTGTTGCAAACGAACAATAGCACGTGCGCTCCATCCATCGGGATCATAACGGTCCATATCGATTGCCGTTTCAAAGTCATTCAGAGCCTGTATTGTATCCTTTTGCTTCAACGACACTTCGCCACGCATCAGATAAGCACGCGTGTACTTGGGAGCTATCTTCAATAGTTTCCCCAAATCTTCTTTGGCCGCATCATAATCCTCTTTCTGCATATGGCAAAGAGAAAGATTATGCCACAGAACAAGATTCTCCGGATCATATTTCAGAGCTGTCTGATAATCTTCAATAGCACCGTTATAATTATTCTGCCGGATACGGGCCAATCCACGTATCTGATAGGCACCCACTACAAAAGGATTACGATCGATAGCCGCATCGCAATCCGCTTCCGCACCTTGAAAATCATCCAAATTGATTTTTGCCAAACCGCGAAAGAAGTAAGGCTCATATAAATAAGGCTTAGCGTTAATTACCTGGTTAAAATACTGGATAGAAAGCACATAGTCTTCAAAATACAACGCGTTGCGTGCGATTGTCATCACTCGCTCCGTATTGATCTGCGCACACAGCAACGTAGGAAGCAACAGGAAAGCCGTCAGTATCTTTTTTATCATCTTGTCTTATAAATGCTTGTAAACGAAACAAATTTAATGCTTTTCATTTACTTGGCGGGATTAACGGAAGACTTTTTATATTTTTTGAGCCTTTTATACCTTATTATAAGATTAGCTTATTTCACAGTCCTGACTTTATACGTACAATGAGCCTTTCCTTTCAGCATCGCATTCAGTTTCCCCTTAATCATTTGCTTACGCAAGGGAGACAAATGATCAATAAACATCTTTCCTTCTAAATGGTCAAATTCATGTTGCATCACACGTGCCAGATAGCCCTCAACAATTTCGTCATGCTCTACCATATCCTCATCCATATACGTTACATGGATTTTATTACCACGCTTCACAGCTTCATGAATACCCGGAAGACTCAGGCATCCTTCTTCCATAGACACTTCTTCACCTGATACTTCCAGGATATGGGGGTTGATATATGCTTTCCGGAAACCTTTATATTCAGGATAATCTTCTGATAATACATCCAGATCAACGACTACAACACGAACAGGCAATCCTACTTGCGGTGCTGCAAGCCCTACACCTTCGGCATTATCCATCGTTTCGAACATATTCGCAATTAACTCTTTCAAATTTGGATAGTCGGGAGCAATATCTTCCGCCACTTTTCTCAATACGGGCTGACCGTATACATAAATGGGTAAAATCATTCTTTCTCTAAGTTACAAATTACTAAATCAATATATATAAGTATATATACCTTTATTATAATATAAAACGTTTATTTTCCAAATAGCTTTGCAGAATAATAGTTGCACTGATCTCATCCACCAAAGCCTTATTCTGGCGATCTTTCTTCTTCAGCCCGGCTTCCCGCATAGTGCGATGTGCCAAAACTGAGGTAAAGCGCTCGTCAACATACTCAACAGGCATTTCCGGTAACTTTTTCTTCAACAAACGGACAAAAGGTTCTATACGTTTCATGTTTTCCGAAGCCTCATTATTCATCTGTTTAGGCAAGCCTACAAGAATACGTTCCACCGGTTCTTTTCCTACATAATCAAGGATGAATGCCAGCAGCTCATGCGTAGGCACAGTGGTCAGTCCGTTAGCAATCATTTGTAATGTATCGCTGACAGCTATTCCCGTACGCTTTTTACCGTAATCAATAGCTAATATTCTACTCATAATGGGCTACAAAATTACGATTAAAATTTGAAATCTACCGTTAATCTTATATATAGTAATGCTTAAAAAAACAACTTGGCACATAAATGATTATTTTTCTCCCATTTTATTATCAGCAATTACTATTTTTTTTCTCCTATTGGGAAAAAAATTCTCCTACTGGAAAAACAAAACACCTATTTATACTATTATTTTTAAATGATTACACAATACAGAAAAAGGGATGTTTGACAACATCAAACATCCCTTTCACGTTTTTTATACACTGATCATTTCAAATGAATATTAACTGTCAATCCACCACTGAAATATTGCATTTTCTGCATTTCCACTTGAAAGTGCAGGTACTTAAACAAACAATAAGTGGCGCCAAAAGCAAAATCTTTTGAGTCGTATTCCACAATCAGTCGTAATTGAGGATGAAAAGAGGGATTGTAGGTAATGCCCGCTGCCATTCCGTTTAACTTATACTCCTTACGCTTGTTGTAAAGATAAGAAAGATGCACTCCTATTTCTTCCCTTCCCAAGGGAATATGTTTTGTCGCTGCAACATAAAAACGACTGTAATAACCGTTTCCTTCCGTGGAAGCCATTTGACTGTTTGTGGAAGTAAAGGGGTCGGAAGTACCAAACACCACTGCAGGCATATATTTCCAGAACTGCCCTTCCTTCAACGCTCTCAATCGAAGCGAGAAATACCTGTCCTGATTGGTAAACCCAGAATATCCGTAAGGAGCCAAGCCCAATGCTTCCGCCTTGAAAAGCGTACAGGTGTAGGCCACCTCCATCCAGGGGAATATCGTAACATTCAGAAAATAATTGTACGTATGATAATACCAAGTGGGAGGAGTTAATTCTTTGTTCAAAAAATTACCGCCAATCATAAGCGTCTTGTCACGCTGCATTTCAGCAGAAGGTGCATGCAACAATCCTGTCGTGCCATACGTAAGTTGAGCAGAAACAGGAAAAGCCAAACAACAAAGCAGAGCAACAAAGCACAACTTAAATTTCACCATTGCAGATAAATTCAATCAGAGATTAAAAAGAAGGCGCCTGGAAAATCAGGCGCCTTCTTTAGTATTTCTGTTTTTAACAGAGTATATTATTCAAGAATCACTACGCGGTTCAGATAGTTCTTGCTGAACATATTTTCAGTACCACCAAATCCTACGAATTCAAGTTGATCTTTGTCTACACCTTCAGCAATCAAGGCATCGTAAACAACCTGAGCACGTTTTTCTGAAAGTTTCTGGTTGTATGCTGCGCTACCTGTAGCCTTATCACAGTAACCTGCAACCTTGTATTTCTTATCCGGATTAGCCTTCAGAATCTTAGCAGCCAACTGAATATTGACCTTACCATAATCATCCAAACGAGCACTACCGATTTTAAAGAAGATAGCACGAGGACCAGCTGTCTGGATTTCCTTGATAACTTCCTTAACTTCCGGTTTCATGTTAGCCAATGAGTTCTTGCAGTTTGCCAAATCAGCCTGAGCTTGAGCCAATTCACTTCTGTAGCGGTTGATTTCAGCATTGATGGCATCTTCGTCAATATCAGAAACTTTCGCAAATTTCTTACCACCAAATGTATAAGTCAAACCTACATTTACGCGGGCAGTGGCCTCAGCCTTACGACAGTCGCTTGCATCGCCAAAGATAGAGGGAGTCACCCCAAAACGACCTTCTACATTCAAAGCCAGCTTCTGATTCAAGTTGAAGCCCAAGCCCAAACCTGCAGTAGCACCGAAACGAGCCTTGACATCATCGTTTGCAGCCAGTTGATAAGCATCGCCTACCATACCGCCTGTAAATTCTGTGCCTTTAGAAGAAAGGTTCATTGTAGGACCCGCAAACAGATAGAAATCGACTACACGATTGGGGTTGTAACCACCAAACAGAGTTGTCAGGTTCAGCATAGCATCCAAGTTGATTTCACCAAACTTTTTACAATATTTGTGATACTCACTATTTGTGCCTTTATCGAAGTAGGAATTGTCTTGATTGTCAAGACTCTGCCACAAACCGCTCACTTCACCACGTACCCCCCAAGTCGGAGTAATGTATTTACCAATCTGGAGATTGAAGTTCATGGTCGGAGTATTCAAGCCGCCATTCAGAACAGACATGCCTCCAATACCAACACCCACAAAGATGTTGTCTGAAGCCTTCTTCGTATAATAATTTTTCTTTTCTTGCGCATTAGCCAATACACAAGAACCAGCCAATAAGATGGACAAGGTTAAGAATTTAGCTTTCATTTTTATATATTTTTTATTGTTCTTATTTAAACGTACCTACAACACTCTATTAATCGGGCAAAACAATACCACCACCGGCATTTTCACTTGCACCATGTCCATGACCATGCTGGTAAGCGTGTGAATGGCTAGGATGAGCCATTTCTTCATACTGTGCAGCAGTACCATTCAAAGCATCAGCTTTGATTATGCCTAAGATCTCTCCGCTGTTCTTATAAGAAATTGTATAAGTAGTGGTAACCGGGTAAACCTCAAACCAAGCACGATAAATGCTCCATGCAGAAATCTTCATTTCAAGCACAGAATCTTTTGTATAGTTGTACTTCAAACTTTCAATGAAATCTGTAACATCAACATCTTTCACTTCGCCTTCTTTTGCAGCTGTCTGCTGGTTATACAGTTTATAGCTTACCTTAGTAATCAAAATATAATCGTTTGCATTTTCCCACCAAGACTTACCTGCATGATTGTGAGTAGGATTAAGCAATTCGCTTACGCGAGCAGGGCCTTCTTCTCTCACACCTTTAATCACAACTTGGTCTGGTTCTTCCGGTGTAGCAGTCTTCACAGCTACCAGCGTAGCATTGTATGTAGCCACACCACCAGCTTTCACAGCATTAACATGAACCGTAACAGACTGGATAGCCTCATAACCGGCAGGAGCAGTAGCACTAATCACCACATCCTGAGCAGCGATACTACCATCAGCACCGGCTTTCAATGTAACTGCCATTCCACTTACCTCTCCTTTATCTGCACTAATAGTTACACCAGACACAGCTGCTCCACTTGGAAATTCTACTACATTCACATTAATGGTAGCTTTTGCTGGTTCTGTTGTAAATGTCGCATTCAAATCTTCCTTTTCACACGACGTAAAAAGAAGAGAGCCTACTAAAGCGACTACGGCAAAAGCAAACATGCTACCAATGCCGTTTAAGAATTTAATCTTTTTCATCTCAATAATAAATTAAAAATTTAACAATTCTGACTTAATAAAATATGGGTTAAAACTATTTTTCTCCATTATGTTGTCACTGGCTTCCGCTTTATATTCCTTATAATAATACCGTTCATTACCAGCATTATAAACAAGTCCCATATTAGCAGAAGTGTTTATCCTTGGCCATTTTTTGTAACGTTTATACTTGTAAGGCGGCAATGCCACTTGAAACCGGAACCCCCCGTTAGCCTTCGCCCATTTCGCTTTCATTGCATAAAAGCCAATGGAGCAATATCGGAAATGACGAATCATTTCAAACTTAACTCCCCGGTCCTCTTTCAAGTATTGCTCAACCTTCAAGTTGAACGATGTGTTATACTGTGGCCAATAAAAACTTCCACCTATCGTCCAAGTCAATCCCATTTTCGGATCATAATGAAACCGAAAGCCGTCCCAATAGCCAATAGCTGTACATCCCATCCGCGCCATGACAGAAAACCTTTCATCTGCAAAGGGACGAAAGAATTCAGCATCCACGCCATACCGGTCGGCATTAAAATAGCCCACTGTCACTTTACCAAACACATTGTATGGCAAGCGAAAACGTTGGGATATCGTCAAATGCCCCGGATGAATCTTATCCTCATAACTTCCATACCCATCATTATAAACAGGTATCTTTAACTGCCCTGTCAGCTTCATCCCTTTCCACAACGACACTTCCACTGCCGGACTAAGATCAAACAACACCTGGTAAATCTGCGTAAGAAGCAAGTTCCTGAAAGCTAACTGAGGATACACCAACACATCCACCTTAAACAAAGAGCTATTTTTCACCTTTATTTTCCGTGCCTCCCGCCACGCTTCACCCAATTCATAGGTAACTTTCCAATCATTGCGTTCGACTTGAGTCACAGTATCCCCCTTTACAGGATGATAATAAAGAGAAATTTGAGGTATATTATTATCTAAAACGATTATCCGACATTTTTTTTGTTCCGGCAATCCTATCTTTTGAATAACATCCACCGCTTTGCTTATACCGACACCCTGCAAACGATATGCAGAATTCTGCAAGACATAAACACGTTCGTTGTCATCTTCCGTCCACCCCACATTTTCAAATCCCATTTCTACTAAAACATTTACAGTACTTTCCCCCGTTTGACAAAATCCCCTTAAAGGAATCAAACAGAATAAAAAGAGCGCCGCACATTGTGCTATTGTTTTAGTAGTTAGACACTTCCTTATGTTAGAGTTTTTACACCTCATCATTTTCAACCTTTTTTGCATCTACGCGATACAAAATATGCTGCAAAAATAGACACATTTTTAATAATATCAAAGTTTTTTTTTAGAAAATATAAAATAATACAGCTTTTCCTCTAAAAGTCCTTAGAGAAGCTCGGGATTGTTTATACAGAATACATAAAAGGCATTGACAAAAGGCCAGATATTGTTCACTTTTATTACATCATACGGTATTAATATACCAGCTTTACATTATCAACCCAAAGTGAATTACCAGGAGAACCAATATAAGCACCTCCATGACTGGAAGTAAATTGCAGTAATAGATGAGTAGGAACATCTTCTTCCGTTCCCCATGCCACTTCTTTAACGGGAACACTCTCTCCCTTACTGTTGATGGCATAACGCTCTTCTACTTGCAAACGCATCATATGAGGTTTATAGGCAGGATCACCTGTTATATCTCCGTACATGATTGAATAAGTAACATTGTTACGCCAGTCATCAGTTGTATTATAATAACGTACCACCATTGTACCTATGCGCTTCGCAAAAATATTTCCATCCTTGTCTTCCCAACGTTTCTGCAGGAATAAATTCACTTCCGGAAAGTCTTTACCGTCTACATCCGTAATACGGCTGAAACCTGTAGCGCGGATACGCTTCTCTCTATCAGACATCTTAACTTTATAGTCAAACTGAACAGCGATCGGTTTCTTCGTGAAAGGAATACCGGAATTCAACATCTTCTGCGGATTCTTCGTTCCCTTAATCGGCTCATGTACTTCACCCAAAAACATAGAACCTGCAGCCAGCACCGTAATATCTACGATTCCTAATACCTTTACACTCTCCATACGGGTATCCATACGTGCGCAGTAACCTTCATCACGTTTTTCGGGAAACACAGAGGTATTTGTTTTAGTAATACCAGCCACACGTGCCATCACATTGGAAGTCGCCCACGGTGATCCACCCATATTCTTATAAGCCTTATTCTCACGAATAGTTGCAGTCGGCCCGATAGCATACACATTCTTCAATGCGCCACCGATAATACCCGACTCTTTAATCTGGCGGTCTACCCACTGGTCCATATTGCCGAATGGAATCATCTCCACAGTATGCTGTTGTTGTTGCTGCTGTGCAGATGCCATCCCGCAATATAAAAAAGCGGATAGCATACCATACATACGAATTTTCTTCTGCATCATCTCATTAGCCTTTCAATTAAAGTTCATAGTTCCACTGATCCAGTGCAAAATTCCAGTTATCCTGTACTAATTGCACAGTACGATCATCATATTTATATTTATTCTTCTTATATCCTTTCTTTCCACCTACATACTTCTCGATGTCACCGCGTGCCTCTGCAAATCCGGGAATAGACAAATCATGATAAATCTTTTCGGTCATTCCCATAGCATCAGCCTCAAAATCTTCGAATTTAACTTCAATCAGATTCCCGGCAGGGATGCACGATTTATCCGCCTCATATTTATGGTATAACTTAGCATAAATAGAAAGGATATTATTTTCCAGTTCCTCGTTACTGATGTCTTGCAACTTTAACGGCTGAATCGTATTCGTGAAGAAACTACGGGTACTCTCAAATACCGTATAAGGATTACGCATCAGATAAACAAACTTCGCATTGGGGAACATCTTAACAAGTTCCTTCACACGCCCCGTATGCGGCGGGTTCTTACTCAAGAACTGCGTTCCATGTGTATTCCACAATGATATCTTAATCAACTTGACAAATACCTCTTCAAACACTTTCAGTTCTTTCTCCGTGATATCATTAAACAACAGATATTTATCTGCATATTCCTGCTGATATTTAGGAAGGAACCAGAAATTATAATAAGTATAAGGCATCATATTTGCCAGTGCAAACTCTTCCTCCTGCGGCAGGTCTACAGCAAGTTCCATATTATCCGTAGGACGCTTATCGGGCATCAACCAACTCATATTCTTCTTAAAGAAAGGCTGCCCCCACATCATCAAATGCGGAAATACGGTCTGATAAGTAGTATTATAACCAAAATGTTTATCACATGAAAAGACATTATGCACAAAGGTTGTTCCACTACGCCAATGGCCAAGGATGAATACCGGATCATGTTCCAAAGGTTGAGATGCCAGTCGCTTCTCATAACGTCCATTCTGTAAAGGAGCCAGAGTAGAAAGCAAGCGGCATACGGCTTTAGTCAAGCGGTACTTGCCTTTGTATGCTGCATCTATCTCACGTCCTTTCGTAATAGCATTAAATGTCTTCCAATCGGCTCCAACCAATGTATTTATAGGAAGTTTATTAAATTCGAGTAAACCCATATCATTTACAATTTTACAATTTACGATACAAATGGTAAATTATTTAATGATTTTCACTTCAATACCCTGACGCTCCAAATCTTTCACTACTTTCTCTATGATTTCATAGTGTTCGGGGGCAATGCCAAGCTTCGGTAAATTCAAGACAGGAAGATCTTCCGAAATATGCATGTCTTTATCCTCTACCCTATCGATAATCATACCGACAGCACTGGTATTGTTAGTTATCGGATCAATCAGAATGAAGGCTCCTGTTGCTTTATTCTTTTGATAAGGGTCAAAGAATAATTCTTTTGCCGTAGTCAGCACAACACGCGCTATCTGATTCAACTGCATGGGCAAGCTATCAGTAGTTAATTGTCCATTCTCGACCGACAGTTGTTCCATCGTATTGACATCTACCTTATACTTGATATTACTGATACGTGAACGGCTCAGATTAGTGGTTTGCTTAATAAAAAATGATTTATTAAGATCCATCGGTTCTTCATCCATCCATACCAACATAGCCTCGAAATTACGATCGACAACCGGCAAGTTATCAGGATGTACCAGCATTTCTCCTCTTGATACGTCTATCTCATCTTCCAGCGTCAAAGTCACAGACTGAGGCGGAAAAGCATAATCCAGTTCACCATCATAAGTAACAATGCTCTTAATACGTGATTTCTTACCGGAAGGCAATGCAACTACTTCATCACCTTTACGCACAATTCCTGAAGCTACTTTACCACAGAAGCCACGAAAATCGAGGTTAGGCCGCAACACATATTGTACCGGGAAGCGGAAGTCTGCCAGATTATGATCATTATCAATATGGACTGTTTCAAGAAAATCGAGCAAGGATATACCGGCATACCACGGAGTACGCTCAGACTTAACGACTACATTATCACCATCCAAGGCTGATAGCGGAATACAAGTTACATCCGGAATGTTCAACGGAGCAATAAATTCCTTATATTCCTTAACTATTTCATTGAAGCGGTCCTCTGAAAAATCTACCAGGTCCATCTTGTTGACAGCAAGCACCACATGCTTGATACCTAACAAAGAAACCAGGAAAGAGTGACGACGTGTTTGTGTAATCACCCCTGTACGGGCATCTACCAAAATAATAGCCAGATTAGCCGTGGAACCGCCCGTAATCATATTACGTGTATATTGTTCATGTCCCGGAGTATCGGCAATGATAAATTTACGGTTGTTGGTAGAGAAATAACGATAAGCCACATCAATCGTAATACCCTGTTCGCGTTCTGCTTTCAGGCCATCCAGCAACAGCGCATAGTCAATATGATCGCCGGCATTTCCCATTCGTTTGCTATCGCGTTCCAATGCATCCAACTGGTCCTCGTACAATTTCTTACTATCAAACAACAAACGCCCGATCAGCGTTGATTTTCCATCATCTACCGAACCGGCAGTCAGAAAACGGAGCAAGTCTTTCTGTTCATCTTTATCCAGAAACTCCTTGATATTTAGTTTAGAGTTATTCTCCATCACTTCTATTTTTTAATTATCACCTTTATCTTCGTAAACCTAAGCATTAAAGTTCTAAAGGTCAGGTTTAAGATTCCAATCCTCAGGTTTTAATTTTTAATTCTTAATTTTTAATTCCTAAAAGTATCCCTCGCGTTTTTTCTGCTCCATGCTGGCCTCCTGATCGAAGTCGATTACACGGGTAGTACGTTCGCTCTTGGTAGTGGTCATCATCTCTTCTACAATCGTTTCAATTGTATCGGCATTGCTTTCCACTGCACCTGTCAGCGGCCAACAGCCTAACGTACGGAAACGGACCATTTTCATTTCTATCTGATCCCGATACTTTTCAGGCAAACGATCATCATCCGCCATAATCAGATTACCATCAATCGTAACACAAGGACGTTCCTTCGCATAATACAACGGAACAATAGGAATATTTTCCAAACGGATATATTGCCAGATGTCCAGCTCAGTCCAATTGCTCAAAGGGAACACACGAATACTTTCTCCCTTATGTACCCGGGCGTTATAAATATCCCACAATTCAGGACGTTGATTTTTTGGGTCCCACTGGTGGAACTTATCACGGAAAGAGAAGATACGTTCCTTTGCACGTGACTTCTCTTCATCACGGCGTGCACCGCCAAAAGCTGCATCAAACTTATACTTATCCAAAGCACTCAGCAGAGCTTTTGTCTTCATCAGGTCCGTATGCACCTTACTGCCATGCGTAAATGGTCCCACTCCTGCATGGAAAGCTTCCATATTGCTCTCTACAATCAGATTCCACCCATACTTCTTAGCATATTCGTCACGGAACTGAATCATTTCTTTAAATTTCCATTTTGAATCGATATGCATCAACGGAAAAGGGACTTTGCCAGGATAAAAGGCCTTTTCAGCAAGGCGAACCATCACCGAAGAGTCTTTTCCGATACTATAAAGCATCACTGGGTTTTCAAATTCCGCAGCCACTTCACGGATAATATGAATAGACTCTGCTTCGAGCTCTTTCAGATGGCTTAATTTATATTCTTCCATTTTTATATAATCACTTTTTAATCTGTATCTTTGATAAAACAAGGTCAAGCAACTTGTTGACTGACTCTTCCAGACTGAGCACTGAAGTGTCTAAAGTCAAAGCCGGGTGGGCAGGAGCCTCAAACGGAGCAGAAATACCGGTAAAATTCTGAATCTCTCCCCGGCGCGCCTTGGCATACAAGCCTTTCACGTCCCTGCGCTCACACTCGGCCAGAGGAGTACTAACATAGACTTCAAGAAAATTTTCCCGACCAATGATATTGGCAGCCATTTCGCGAATATCATTGTTAGGACTTATAAACGCAGCAATAGTAATAATGCCTGTATCAATAAAAAGTTTAGAGACTTCCGCTATACGACGGATATTCTCTACACGGTCGGCTTCGGTAAAGCCCAAATTATTATTAATGCCGCTACGGATATTGTCCCCGTCCAGAATACGGCACAGCAATCCGCGTTTGTGCAATTCACGTTCCAAAGCAATAGCTATTGTACTCTTACCGGAACCACTCAATCCGGTAAACCATATCATCATACTATGTTGTCCAAGGAGCTCTTCTTTATCTTGTCTCGACAACATCCGATCAAAAATCGGATATATATTATTATCTGTCATAATCTAAATTAAAAGGGCCAAATTAATGGTATCAGGAATATGGATATCAAGAATGCTATAATATTCAATGGCAAACCAATGCGAACGAAATCGGTAAACTTATAGTTTCCTATACCTTGCACGATCAGATTTGTCTGGTATCCGATCGGCGTGGAGAAACTGGCAGATGCAGCCATACAAATTACCACAAAGAAAGGCATAGGGCTAACGCCCATCTGCGAAGAAATGGAAAGTGCCAACGGGAAAGCCAATGCTGCTGCTGCATTATTTGTGATTAACTCAGTAAATAAGTTCGTGATAATAAACACGGCAGCTAATAACACCTGCGGTCCGTAATGTTCAGTCAGGCCGATGATATAACTTGCCACCACATCTGCCACACCGGAATTCACCATCGCCTTACTAATGGCAAAAGCACAGGCAATGGTTATCAGAATATCCCAAGAAATGTATTTGGTATATTTACGCGCCGGGAAGATTTTTGTCCATGCCATAATAATAGTAGTCACAGAAACAAAGAAGAACATATCCAGCTTAATATCCGGAAATGCTTCTTTCACAACCGGTAACTCCCCTACTGTAGCTCCGGCAATCATTAATATCAGCAAAATAAGAGCAAAC
The DNA here is from genome assembly GCF_000172175.1 of Bacteroides intestinalis DSM 17393. Classification (NCBI taxonomy): domain Bacteria; kingdom Pseudomonadati; phylum Bacteroidota; class Bacteroidia; order Bacteroidales; family Bacteroidaceae; genus Bacteroides; species Bacteroides intestinalis. The sequence continues at coordinate 799,350 of NZ_ABJL02000008.1, forward strand.
CAACGTTTTCCTTTTCCGGGAACCGGCTCGTTGTCTTTACCATTAGCCAACAGAACGAACACTGAGGATTCTCCCCAAGTCTGAACGAAAGAATCATCTGCCATCACCACCAGCGTATCGCCATCGCGCAGGACTTCATTATCCAGATTCTCCGTAATGCTCTGTCCGCTTCGCTTGATTTCCTTAACAGCAGCACCATAGTGACGTTTAAAATTAAATTCACCCAATTTCTTGTTGATACCCGGAAAACGGGGGCCAAGCACTGCTTCAACCCGATGCAAGCTACTATCCTCCTCCTGGTCGTCATCCAATTTTACCGCATCCGTACGAACATCAGGCAAAAGTTTGGAAGAGAACAGAAACAAATAAATAATACCTGCAATAGCTATGAAGATGCCGACTTTGCCCAACTCAAACATGGTGAAGCCTTCATAACCAGCCTCTAATATCATACCATGTACTACCAGATTAGTAGAAGTTCCTATTAGGGTACAGATACCGCCCAAAATAGTTACATACGAAAGAGGGATCAAAAACTTGGTAGCAGGTAGTTTTACCGATTCTGCCCAACGTTTGATAATCGGGGCAAAGATTACAACAACAGGAGTATTATTAAGAAAAGCAGATATAAAAGAGATAGTGGGAAGCATGCGCAACTGGGCCTTAAACACAGTTGTTTTCCCCACAGGAAGTAGCTTTTTGATTACTTGTCCCAATGCTCCGGACTGACGAATACCTTCGCTAACCAAAAACAACATGGCTACGGTAATCATTCCTTTATTACTAAACCCCTCCAGCATTTCTTTAGGGCTCAGAATACCTGCACACAAGAACAAGACTACAACGGAAAACAACACCATTCCTGGACGCATTTTGTCCAAAACTAATGCAACAACCATACCCAAAAGTGACAAAAGCACGAATATTATCTCAAATGTCATAGATTCATTGTATCTTGTTAATACTTCATTCGCTTAGGCTCAACCACAAACCATGGGTTCAGCAAATCCTCTTTATTGTAACAAAGCGGTTCTTCTTTTCCCGCCTGATAGACTTCCATTCCTGCCGCACGTGCAACGGCATGTCCGGCAGCAGTATCCCACTCCATAGTAGGTGCAAAACGAGGATATACATCTGCTTTTCCTTCTGCTACAAGGCAAATTTTTATAGAACTGCCACTTGAAATTAATTCGACCTCAGCATGCTGACGTTTCATCTCTTCAATGTAGGATTCTGTTTCAGGCGTCAGATGTGAGCGGGAAGCAACGATTACAAATTTATCTCTTGCAGCCTCAGCAGGCAAACGGGTAGCAGATGCCATTAATTCCTCCAATGAAACATCTCCGCGTGAAGTAATGCCGGATAACTTATACGCACCGATATGTTCTTCTGCAAAATAGAGTTCTTGCTTCACCGGAAGATAAATCACCCCCATTACCGGCACTGAATGGCTCACCCATGCTATATTTACAGTAAACTCACCATTCCGCTTTATGAACTCTTTTGTTCCGTCCAACGGGTCTACAATCCATAAAGAATCCCATCCACAGCGCTCAGTATAAGGCAAATGCTTTCCTTCTTCACTCAAAACAGGAAAAGGGGTAGCATTCAAATATCCGGTAATGGTTTCATGAGCTTTACGGTCGGCAATGGTCAAAGGAGAGTTATCCGCTTTTTTTTCAATTTCAAAATCTGATGCCGGGTCATTATAGATAGAGAGAATGTCCGCACCGGCGTGCAGAGCTGCATCTATCGCGTTTAATATATATCGTTGTTCCATATATGGTATCTATACTTATATAGTGTGCAAAATTAAAAACTTTTTCATCCTCAAAAGTTTCCACCCTCAGTTTTATAACTTCTTTTAAACTACATGATATATTTATAAGCACTTTTCACAATCGATAAAACAAAAAAGGTACTTCAACTTAATATTGAAGTACCTTATCCCAAAAACAGTTTCTTTTCCGGCTATTTTTCCAGAAAACAACTAAACTTTTACCTATGCCTATTTTGCATATATTACAAAGTAACGATTGTCTTCATTTATTAACGCCAAATAGGAGCTTTACAAACCATTGATTATCAGACATAGTATAATAACAGTAATTCAGTATACGACTGAAACAGGTTCAGTATACGATTGAAACAGGTTCAGTATACGATTGAAACAGGTTAAATATACGACTGAACTCACAAGCATTGCCTTTTGTTCATATTTACTACTTACAGGTATAAATCACCAATCCACTCAATAATCATAACGAAGTGATTTATCAACGTCTGCTTTTGCCCTTATCGGCACAAACGTGAATCCCCATTCATAATTTTGATTGGCAGGTATTGTATAGCCCGGTTGCACTTTTGCTCCCCAACTATCATAACCAGCCACTCCTTGCTGTTTCATGTCAACAGACACCTCTACAAAATCCCGGGGAATAATGTCATTCACATGAGTCATCTTCCGCATCGCATTTTTAGCCTCATCCAGATCATGGTTTTCGATTTCTTCCGGAGAACGGTTCCGCCATTGATATGGACGGGATGAATCTTCCGCATCAAAATCTTCAATTGTATTTTTCAATGCATTAAAACCAATAGTCTTATCTGCCTGTACCAACAAACCACGTCCGCTCTTATCTGACAAGACAACCCAACGCGTATCTGTACGATGTCCGTTTTCTTGCGGACGAACATAATCCACATACATTGAGTCGGCAATAGTCTTATAGCGCCCTACCATGCTTCCGGCATTACGGTCTATATAGTTTTCTTCCGGACCACGACCGAAATACTCTACCATATTCATATCCTGCGGTATATGAAAACGTATCCCGATACGAGGTACTTCAAGATTGTCTTTCTTTTCTTTCTTTTTACCGGGAGTATAAGTCGCAAGATGAGTATCCTCCGGCACATCAGTCTTCACAGCCTCCTGGTCAGTAGCAGTAAACTTCACGGCCACATTCACCACTCCATCCGGATATATTTTATAATCGACACAATACTGATTTCCGGCAGGTAAATCATATACCACATTCAGTAGTGCATTCTTTCCCTCCATTCTCACAGCAGCATTGCTCACTTTAAAGTTATGGCTTGAAGCTTTCCAGATTTGCAGACGCTTCGGGTTACTGTTCCCGTAATCATTATCATTGGGTGCACGCCAGAAATTAGGTTGCACACCTGTCTCTTTATCAAAATATTCAAACCCATTTACTTTATAGGAAGTAACCATACCGGAAGTACGGTCAAACGCAAAATACACTTTAGGAGAAGAAACGACTAAAGTACTCCCCTCTTCTTTACAACCCAGGTCCGGTCCTGCTGCTTTATATGCAATCTTATTTGCTTCTACCGGCAATCTGAACTGTTCATAAGCAATTTCGTATCCTACCGGTATCAATGGCTCAGGCTGAGTGGTAACCACACTAAAATGTACATAGTATTCAACTCCCGCTTTTCCGTTCACATTCTTCACCGGAATTGAGAATTCTTTTTCCTCCTGAGGTGCTACATCCAAAGTCAAACTTCCTTTTTTAACAGGGATGCCATTGGCACGCAGCTCATAACGAATAGTATATTTTCTCAAATTAGTGAAATAGAAACGGTTTATAGCCCGATACTTACCGGCAGCTACATCAACAGCATCAAATGCTACATTTTGATGTACATACTTCACTTCTGCCATAGCAGGATGCGGCTTACGGTCGGGCCCCACCAGACCATTACAACAGAAATTACCATCGCTTGGCATATTTACTCCATAGTCTCCTCCGTATGTCCAGTATTTACGACCGTTCTCATCAGTTTCCGATATTCCCTGATCCACCCAGTCCCAAATATATCCACCCTGAAGATTTGGGTATTTATAGATTTCTTTCCATTGATCCCACAGATTACCATTTGAATTACCCATAGCATGAGAGTATTCCGATGGAACTACAGGGCGATCAGAACCTGTTTCTCCAATATATCGCAACCATTCTGCACTAGGGTATTGCGGTACGTACATATCCGAATTCCATTCCCACTGTGCACGCTCATAATTTACGGGGCGGTCCATTAGTTCTTTATCCTGATCCTTCAGCCAAAGATAAGTCTGATAGAAGTTGTAGCCATTGCCGGCTTCATTACCCAAAGACCAGAATGTTACAGAAGGATAATTCTTATTGCGTTCATACATGTTCATTGTACGATACATGTGTGGCTTCAACCATTCCCGATTATTACCCAGTGTTCCGCCTTTACGCAAGTCATAATACATTCCATGCGATTCTATATTGGCTTCATCGTAAACGTACAATCCATATTCATCACATAATTCATAGAAGCGGCGGTCTTGCGGATAATGGCAAAGACGAACCGTATTCAAATTATGCTGTTTCATCAACTCAAAGTCCTTACGCATCAGTTCTTCCGTTACATAATGTCCGGTGTGTTCATTATGCTCATGGATATTGACACCTTTCAGTTTCAGGGGCTGTCCGTTAATCATTAACACCACATACGGTTTCCCATTCTTAGCTATCTGGTCAATCTGTTTGATCTCGATACGGCGAAAACCGACATTGAAAGGAACGATTTCCGTCACTTTATCTTCTTCTTTCAATGATATCAGCATTTTATAGAGATTAGGGCCCTCGGACGTCCAGGTCTTTACTCCAAATAAATTTGCACCAAATGTCACTGTCTGAATATCTTCGCCTTTCACGATACAACTCTCCGTAGCATTAGCAACCACTTTTCCGGAAGCTTTATCTATCAACTCATACAACACTTGCAAGTTTTTATCTGTAGCGGCGTTGTTACGAATATCGACAGCCAATTTAAAAATACCGTTCGTGTAACTATCATCCAATGTAGAAACTACCCGGAAATCTTTCACGGCAATTTTAGGTTGAGAGTAAAGAAATACATCACGTTCTATACCACTCAGACGCCAGAAATCCTGACACTCCAGATATGACCCCGTACTCCAGCGAAATATTTTCAGAACCAATGTATTTTTACCGTTCTTTATATATTTGTTTATCAAGAACTCTGCAGGATTCTTGGAATCTTCATTATATCCAACTTCCTGTCCATTCAGATAGACATAAACACCGGACTTAGCACCCGCAATATGCAAATAAATATCACGTGACATCCAATCTTGCGGTACAGTAATTTCCCGTCGGTAAATACCTACCGGTATATCTTCCGGCAATTGCGGAGGCTGTGGATTCAGCGCTTTGAATTCATACCCGTGATTGGTATAAATAGGTACACCATATCCTTGCACTTCCCAGTTGCCAGGAACCTGAATATCATTCCACCCTTTCATATCTGCTACTTCCTGCACAGCATCTACCGGCAAATTACGATGTGAATCCGAATAATAGAACTTCCATGTCCCATTCAGTAACTTATAGAAGTTACTATTCTCATATTTCCCACTCAATGCACTCTGACGGCTATCATAGGTCATAAAAGCCGTACGGGGAGACTCCCTGTTCACAGAAACAGTCTGTATGTCCTGCCAATAAGGAAGAGTATGCATTTTATTATCACCTGCATTTGCCAGCACAGAGCTACCTAACATGCATACTCCCAATAAAATTACTATACCTTTATTCATACCATTAGATTATGTTACACAAATTATTTACAAAATTAATCTTTTACTTAATACAAAGAACTTTTTATCATCTTTTTTACATATTCTTGTATCTCATCAAAGCTTCCAAATAGTAATAATCTGCATAGATAAGGGGAACATCTATTTCTTCACCATGTGGAATACTTCCAACGCTATGCATCAGTATAAAATTGCAGTTCGTTCCAGGTTCGGCCAGATAGGCAGGAGATGAAAGAGACTTCAATATATGTGCCGCAGCGGCACTATACTTCTTACCGTCCGTTACATAACCTGATAATTCTAAAAAGGCAGAAGCAACAATAGCAGCAGCCGAAGCATCACGTGGTACTACCTTAAAGATTTCCGGGTCATAATTCCAATCAGGCACATAGTCTTCTTGTCCTGCATTAAAATCCCAATAAGGAATGCCATCTTCCGGCAAGTTCGGGTGATTCAGCCAGAAATCGGCTGTATGAACTGCCATATCGAGAAAATCTTGCCGGTGAGTTTCACGATAAGCCATTGTATAGCCATAGATAGCCCATGCCTGTCCACGAGCCCAAGCCGAGTTATCTGAAAAGCCCTGGCAAGTGGCTTGATTTAAAACTTCACCGGTTTCGGCATCATAATTCACAACGTGATAATTGCTGTAATCTTCACGAAACTGGTTCTTAGCTGTCGTCTCAGCATGACGATTAGCCACTTTTGCGTAAACAGAATCTCCTGTCACTTTCGTAGCAAAGTACAGCAATTCCAGATTCATCATATTGTCGATAATGACCGGATAAAACCATTCATCCTTGCCATTCCAGGATTTCCGATAATTCCATGATTTAATACAACCTGTTTTCTCATTAAAACGAGTACACAACGAACGGGCAGATTCGACTAACACATCTTTATAAGCCTCATTTCCGGTTAAACGATATGCATTCCCGAAACTGCAATACATCAAGAAACCAATATCATGATGATTGGTCATTTTCTTCAGGGGTTCAAGCGACTCCGTCCACTTTATTGCGGCCTTTTTCCAATCTTCTTTGTTGGTATATTCATATACATACCACAGACAACCGGGATAAAAACCTTCCGTCCAATCATTTTTACGAGTTACCTTCAGTTTCCCGTCTTTACCTATCGTACGAGGATATTCGGTAGCTTCAGGCACAGCCTTCAACTGATTGGACAGTTGTTGTTCCGCCCTGGTAAAACCTTGTTCTACAATACTCGTATCTTCTCCTCCACTACATGCTATCAACACTAATACCGATATGCACAAAACGTAAAATACTTTCATTCTATATATTTTATATATTCAATTAATGATTGCATATTAATCAATCTATAAAATCCAATCAAATAAAAATTTATATAAGAAAGGCCAATACCTGTATTACAGAACCAAAATGACCTTTCTTATATGAACTTTATTATTCCCAGCCAGGATTCTGTTTCAGATTACTATTTTTAAAGAGCTCCGTATTTGATATCGGATAGAAATACAATTTATCACTTATCTTTCTGGACTCCAACGTAAACTTCTTATAGCTTACCTCATCATTGCTCTTTGTTATTTTCACTCCATAAACATCTTTGGATTCAGCCAATTCTTTCCAACGACGGAGATCCCAAAAACGATGTCCTTCAAAGGCGAGTTCTACTCTACGCTCATGTTTCACGCGTTTCAGGAACTCATCAAAAGATAGAATATCTGATAGTGCCGGCATATTCACACCCGTTCTGCCACGAACCGCATTCACTGCTGCCAAGGCAGTCATACCACATTTATCCGTAGTATAGTTAATATCACCATAAGCGTTCACCATGGCCTCTGCATAGTTCAACAGAACTTCAGCATAGCGAAATAATACCCAGTTGTGATGAGTTGCAGCAGAGGAAGAACCAGCTTCAAAACTGATGCTGTTATTTACATACTTACGCAAATAATAACCGGTGGAAGTAGCATTCGTTAAAGGCAAACCATTGGCACCGCCTTCATGAATTTCCACTGCATTCTTAGCCGGCCATGTCATACCATTATGCACAATCGTCAAATAGAAACGGGGATCTCTGCCTGTATAAGGATTCTGACTCATAGCTTCATTATTCCAGTCAAACTCCTCACCTGTTGCCATTTCAAATGCACTTGCCAGGTTTTCCGTCGGGCAGGTAGTTGTTTTACCACCTGTTACACCCATAGGAAAGTTGGCTGCTTCAAAACTGGTACTTGTTCCTGTAGGACGTACCAAGATCACTTCATTACTTGCCGTATTAGTAGCACCAAACAGATTTGAGAAACTGGCATCCAGCTTATAACCTAATGCAGAACTCTGACCAATAATTTCATAAGCAGCTTCTGCAGCAGCCACCCACTTACTTTTATTATTACCGGAATTAAATAACGGACTGGCAGCGTACAAAGCGGCACGTGCCTTTAGTGCCAAAGCCGCACCTCGCGTTGCACGTCCATACTCGCTACCAGGCATTTTGGTATAATCTACAGGTAGAAGTGTAGACAGTTCCGTGCATTCCGAAATAATAAAATCGAAGATCTGTTCTGCCGAAGCAGGTTCTGCCGCATTGGCTTCAGCCTGAGTGACAACCTTAGTTATCAGAGGTACATTTTGATAACGTCTGACCAATTCAAAGTAGAAATAGGCACGCAGAAAGCGAACTTCATATTCAAAGTTAGGATAAGTGATCATCCAGTTATCATAATCGTTGGTATTTTCCCATGTTTCAAATTTCAACCCCGTCAGGTTTTCCAAATAGAAGTTGGCGTCATGGATACCATTATAATAATTGGCAAATTGATCATCAACCGTATAATTAGGCGACCAGGTACCATTCACAAAACGCTTTATATTAGATGATTCATAAATATGAACCGCATCATCTGTGGCAGCATCCAGCATGGCACCATCGATATTACAAAAGTTCGAAGGCAGATAGCCATAAACATCTGTTACAAATTGCTTAACGCGATTATAGCTTCCCTGAATTTCTTTCAAAGAGTAGTAATCCGATTCATTGCAATCCATAAAATCACAGGATGCCAACAAACTGACAGAGATAAATATTGCAAATAATTTCTTTAGTTTCATAACATTCATTTTTTTAGAAAGATAGATTAAATCCGAATGCATATTGAGTCATAGTAGGATGTTCTGTACCGATGGATTCCGGGTCACGAAGATCAATTCCATCCAGACAGAATAAGTCATGTCCACGAGCAAAAACTTTCACGCCAGCCAGGAAACCAGTCTTCTTCAACAACTTCGTTGGGAAGTTATAGTACAACTCCAAAGTTCTCAACTTCAAAAAAGAAGCATCGGACACCCACATAGAGTTAGTATTGTAATTATTATCCGATCCGGAATAAGTCAGGCGAGGCAAGGTTCCGTTAGGATTCGATTCACTCCAACGGTTTTCCCAATAATAAGTAGAGATTGTATTGTTGTTGACAATCGGACGGTAAACACTTGCCGTATTCAATACTTTACTATAATTACCTACACCCTGAAACAGTGCATAAACACCAAAACCTTTGTACTCCAATCCTAAATCAAATGAATAATAGATTTCAGGACAAGTTGCATTATAACCTAAAGGTACCTGGTCATAGGCATCGATTTTATTGTCACCGTTTTGATCCTTAAACATCAGATCGCCCAGACGTACATCACCTAACAATTGCTCCACACCGCGATTATCTATTTCATCCTGAGATTTATAGATCCCTATCACTTCATAACCGAAAATTTGGTTCATAGAACTTCCTGTGCGTTTGAGATAATCATACGGGCGATATTCTTCATTCTGATTTTTAATTTTATTGCGGGTAAAGGTGAACTGCCCACCCAGATGATATTTAAAGTTACCGATATTATCATCCCACGCCAAAGAAGCTTCAATACCTTTATTGTCGACAACACCATTATTGATCTGAGGCACAGACATACCGAATATCTGGGAAACAGAACCACCACTACTCACCAGAATATCTGTACGGTGATCGTAGAATGCATCTAAGGTCATCGTCAACTTATTCCAAGCCCTGAAGTCAATACCGACATTCAGTTTATGGGATTTCTCATAAGTCAACCCATCAATTCCCAACTGAGTAAACTTCATACCGGATGAAGAAGAAGGCACATTAGTGGCATTCTGGAAATAGTAAGAATTTCCACTGCCATAAATATTCTGGAACAGATTTACACCATAGTCAGCACGACCGGAAATACCATAAGAAGCCCTGACCTTTAAAAGATTCAGCCAATCTCTCTTCATGAAATTCTCCTCAGACAAAATCCAACCTGCACCTATCGCAGGAAAAATTCCCCAACGATCATCCGGATCAAGTATGCTGGAAGCAGAACCCGATAATGAGAAATCAACCAGATAACGGTTATTATAAGCATAGTGTGCACTACCCACTATATCCATAAATGCACGTCCGGAGTTCTGACTTTTTGTTTTTGCCTTATCCATAGAGTACAGCAAAGTTGCATTTAAACTATGTTTATTCCATTGTTTGATATAATTGGTATAAAACTCCAGGTTAAAATGAGTGGCAACCGAACCTACACTCTTCGAGAAACCCAAAGTTCCTTCATTACGTAGGGTTGTATAGATATTCTCACCGGTTGCAAAATCAACAGATGCGGACTCATAGCCAAATTCTTTAGTATTATTGTCCCAATATGAAGCGGTATTATCTATACCTACTTTAAAACCTGCCGACCAACCGGGAAGTATAGCAGACAAATCCTGCTTCATGTTCACATCCGCATACATGGCACGCGTTTGAGAACGCGCATATCCTCTACCGGAAATAAGGGCGACCGGATTATTGGAATAATTAGTTGTACCACCCCATATACCCCTGTCTGTCTTTACAGGAAATGCACCTGAAGGTACCTGGAATAAGGCATTGAAAATCTTATCTGTGCTCTCGCCCGGACGATTATGCTCCGTGAAATTACCCAATAAATTTAACTGTACAGTAGTCGTTGGACTTACCGTGATATCCAGATTTGTGCGGACGTTCAGTCTTGAATATTTCAACTGCGTAGAATAACCATCGTTATCTGATGTCGGTTTCAATAGACCTCTATTATCCAGGAAGTTCAGCATCGTATAGTAACGTACAAACTGACTTCCTCCTTGTGCTGTGAAATTCACATTATCACCGTAACTCATGTCTCTCAAAGATTCATCCAACCAATCTACATTCGGATAAACACCCGGATAAGTCTGATTCTTGAATGCATCCAGTTCCGTACCCGAATAGCGGGGAGCCAAGCCATCATTCTCCATCGCCTCATTCAATGCCATGGCATACGTATACCCGTCAGCAAATTTAGGCAAACGCTTAGGAGAAGCCATATTAAATTCATAAGAGAAAGTGATCTTAGGTGCACCTACCGATCCTCGTTTTGTTTTCACAAGAATAACACCATTTGCACCCCTTATGCCATACAAACTGGTAGCCACAGCATCCTTTAAAACGCTGACTGATTCTATTTCTTCAGAACTCAATTCATCAATCGAACGTTCAAAACCATCCACCAGCACCAACGGACTATTGGAATTCAAAGAACTATTTCCACGTATATACAGCGTTGCGCCATTCTCCCAAACCGTACCGGCTTTTTGCAAAACCTGTAGCCCGGGAAGCGTACCAAATAACTGGTTAGATGGTTTTATGCTGTTCTTATGTGAGAGATTCGTTGTAACAGAAACTGCACCGGTCATCTCTCTTGCATCCATGGTAATAGTACGTCCCATTTCTACCACCTCATCATTCTGACGGACTATCAGTGTGTCTTCCTGAGCCATTACGCCAAGTGAACACAGTACGCCAGCCAAAAATATATTGATCTTTTTATTCATAATATTTTTCATTTCTAAGTTCCAGAAACATTATTCCCAACCCGGATTCTGTATCAATCCGTATCCCTTATTCACCTCGTCCTGCGGGAAGGCACTAAAGTACCAGATAGAAGAGAATCCACCGGCATTCCACCAAGCACGGTTTCTATCTGTTTCAGCCAGAGAGAAAGGTTCGCAAATATACGTGCCATCCCCTTTATTCTTATATACATTCAGCCCATGTAAAGGTGTATTGAACTTATCTTCCATTTTCCAACGGATGAGGTCGAAGAAACGTACTTCTTCGTAACCAAACTCACAAGCACGCTCACGAAGAACTGCTTCACGGAATTGTTCTTGCGTCATTCCTGTTTTCAAGCCACCCAAGCCTACACGTGCACGTACTTCATTTACGCATTGATATGCCTGGCTGTTAGGGCCGCCATTATATTCATTCAAAGCTTCTGCATAACTCAGATAAAGTTCAGCAATACGCAGATGTGGCCACTGGATAACATGTCCGCTAAGTTCATTACCACGATCCAATCCCCATTTACGACAAGCCAATCCGGTTTTCAGACTTAAACTATGCATGGCTCCTTGTCCCCAGTCTTTCCCTTTCGGATAATTAGTTTTATCACTGGGATACTCCTGAGTCAATTCAACAGTTCTTCCCTGATAAATATCGCCATCCAATATAAAGGTTTCGTTTAAACGAGGGTCGCGGTTCACGAATGGGTTTGCAGTATGTTCAGGATTGTTCCAGTCAAAATCTGAGCCATCAGCCATCGGGAACATATCGAAGTATTCTTTAGTGGGACAATAGCCTCCCCAACGGATGGCATTCCACAACACCAGTTGTCCGGCACTTAAACTTGCCGAATAGATATTCCGATGTACAGAAATCAGTGTTTCGGTAGTTCCACGGTCAAAGTAAGCTTTGCGGAAAGCATAACGATATTCACTAGGTGAAACATCATTTTTTTGTACCAAACGATAAAAGCCATTCTGGCCGAGGGCATTAAAGAAAGCCTCACAAGCATCTACAGCTTTTTTCCACCGTTCGCGGTCGTAATTACCAAACCAGGTCATGTGCTGTTCCGAAGCCTCTCCGGCAGCATAAGGCTGATCGCTGTTTAGCAACGGGCTTGCCACAAACAATAAGACTCTCGCTTTCAATCCGTAAGCACCAGCTTTGGTCAAACGACCATCCCACTGTGCCATATCTTCATCCGAAATTCTCCATGGAAAGTCCTGACAAGCTATGACATCATTCAGAAGTCCTATGATAAAATCAACAGTTTCCTGCAGGGTTGCACGTTTAGGCATTTCGTCATCAGCTGCAATCACCCTATCTACTATGGGGAGTCCACCATAATGACGCAACATGTGTGCATAATAGATAGCAACAAGCATTTTGGCTTCTGCTTTCAGACGCTCTTTCTCAGTTTGGGTCATATCAGGCACACGGTCTACATTATTATAAAGTATCCATGCATGGCGAATTGCCGACCACATGTGAGTCTCGCTTTCATTAAAACGAATCTTAGTAGTCATGTAAGTTGCTCTGGGAGTATTCTCGACAGAGGAATTATAACTACCTGAATAATAAACACGTTGAACACCGGAGTATCCTACATTATCGCAATTCAAATCGGTGAGTCCTTCAATAGTTCCCAACCACATGGTAGTATAATAGCCACTGGTTTCCAAACCATAAGGCAAATATTGATAGCTATACGACAATACGCGACGGGCATACTCTGCCGTAGAAAATACGGTGTCAATCGTAACATCCGTACTGGGCGGCTTCTGCAGGAATTTATCCCCGAAAGCCAAATCCTCACACGCCATTGTCACAAATAGACCTAAGGCCAATAATATAACGTGAAAATGCTTTCTTATATTTTTCATAATAACTGTTTATTAAAATCCTATTTTTAAACCAAAATTCACGACTTTAATCAACGGATAGGCGCGTCCATCCGGATTAGATTCAGGGTCACAGAAGTCCAGATCACTAAATGTCAACAGATTATATCCGGAGAGAGACAGACGCAAAGAACTGATACGGAATTTCTGTAACATAGCTTTGGGGAAAGAATAACCTACCTCAATGTTCTTCAGACGAATATATGAAGCATCACGCAACCATAAATCCGAGTCTTTATAGTTATTGGTTTTACTACCACTCAAAGAAATGGCAGGAGCTTTTGCACTATTCCCTTTTTCAGCTGTCCAGGCATCATCAATCATATATTGAAGAAGTGAATTTGTACCCGTTTCTCCAAATGGAGTACGATAGATACGACTTACAAGACGGGAAGTCTGGAATGCACCTGCCCACGTCATACTCAGGTCAAAGCCTTTCCAAGAAAAGCCCAACTGCATATTGCCATTTAGAAGTGGATAGGTAGGATAACCAATAGCCGATATATCATTTGCATCAATCTTACCGTCCTTGTTCAGGTCTTTATACTTCACATCTCCGGCTATGGGTGAGAAACCGGAACCATGATCGGGAATGCCATTTTCTTTTCCTTTCAAAGATTCATAATTAGCAGCATCCTCTTCCGTAAAGAAGCCGTCATTTACATAGCCGAATTGTTGACCAACCGGGCGTCCGGTTTCACACATCCATTCATAAGGCTGGGGAATTTCATCTTTGAAAATAACTTTATTCTTGGCATAGGACCAACTGGTACCGATGTAATAACTAAAATCCCTGATTGCATCTTCCCAACGCGCAGTTACCTCAAAACCTTTATTATCCACTTTACCCATATTTACAATAGGTAGAGAAATTGCCAGATAACCAGGGTTTACCTGGCGGGAAATCAAAATGTCTTTACGATGCTCGATGAAGTAATCGAAAGAAGTTTTCAGATGGCTATCGAAGAAATGCAAATCAACACCATAATTCTGTTTTGCAGCAGTCTCCCAAGTTACATCAGGGTTTCCAACCTTTGACTCTTTGGCACCCGGAAGAAAATTATTGGTAGTAGAACCGAAACTATAAATACCTGTAGTATTATTACCTCCCGCTGTACTGATGATATAACTATCGGGCAAATAAAGGAAACGTGATCCATCAGAAACGATATCATTACCTACAATGCCATAAGATGCACGTAGTTTCAAGTAACTGACATAAGGTTTCAGTGGCTCCATAAACTTCTCTTCAGAGATAATCCAACCGACTGAACCGGCAGGGAATGTACCGAAACGCTTCCCTTCTGCAAAGTTCTCCGAACCATTATAACCAATACTAAGGTCTAATAGATAACGAGTTTTGTAATCATAAGTGGCACGTCCCACAAAGCCTACATAACTACGGGGAATACCTGTATTTTTGCTGGGATAATATTTCATTGTCTGATTGTACATAGCCAGAGCAGAGACATGATGTAATCCAAAATCTCTTTGGAAATTCAAAGCTGCTTCAAGATACCAGTCACGGGACTGTCCAGCCTCCTGTGTCCAACCCATAGTCTGTGCTTCCTGTATCTTTCTTATCAAAGTCTCGCCACTTTCTGTAAGGTAGGCCTCATATTGGTCGGCTTTTCCTTCACGGCGTCGTTTATCAGTCACACCACTATTATAAGCTCCTTTAATATGTGCTTTTAAGCCTTTTGTGAGAACATCAAGTTTCTGTTCCAGAGAAAAGTCGAAGTTAATCACATTTCCGCCTGTAGTGGTGTACCCTTTACCGTAATATGTATTCAGTCCATCATTAATAACACCGAAATTGCCAAATACCGATTTATTGACGGAAATCCATTTACCATCCACAATTCCAGCTCCTGAAAAAGGTACAGCACTGTAAATGTTGTCATACAAATAAGAGATATCAGTATAAGTACCGTTGTTATAGTTAGGCTCCGTCTTGTCAGTAAGACGCCCTCCCAGATTGATCTTCATAGAGGTAGTTTTCGTCACATCTATATCCATATTGATACGATAGTTATAGCGGTTATAGCTAAAGCCACGATCATTTTCATGGAAAGTCTCAAAAAGTCCCTTTTGGGTAAATACACCTAAGGAAGCAAAATAACGTACCCGGTCGGAACCACCGGAAATTGTCATATTATGTTGTGTCTGCAGTGCGGAATTTTTAATCAGTAAATCCGTCCAGTCCGTATCGGCATAAAGAATTGGGTTACTATGTGTACGGAAACCTTCCAGCATTGCATCTGTAAACATCAGTTTGTCTTCAGCAACACCATCACGCAGTTGGGCAGCATTATATGTCATAGCATAGTCGTAACTGTTAGCAAACTCCGGAATATTGGTAGGCATCTGAAGACCAGCACTGGTGGAGAAAGTTATTTTAGCTTTACCGGATTGTCCGCGCTTCGTTGTCACCAGGATAACACCATTGGCACCACGCACACCAAATACAGCTGTAGCAGAAGCATCTTTCAATACGGTAATATCTTCCACTTCATTGGGGTCTAATTGGGTGAACGAACGTTCCACTCCATCAACCAGACATAATGGAGCGGACAAACCGGTAGACAAGGAACCTACACCACGCACATACAGCGTTGCATCATCAGCTCCCGGCTGACCGCTACTCTGTACACTGGATAATCCGGGAACCTTACCACTCAATGCATTGGCAATACTTCCTACCGGAGATTTCATAATTTCATCTGATTTCACTGAAGATAAAGCACCGGTAACAGTTACTTTCTTCGTAGTACCATAGGCAATAACCTGTACTTCCTCTAACAGCGTAGCACTTTCAGCCATTGAAATCTTCAGCTTGCTCTCACCTTTATAGACAATTTCCTTGTCTTCGTACCCCACAAAGGACACCACAATGGTAGCACCAATCGGAACACTTAAGGTAAACTTACCATCTAAATCCGTAATCTTACCATTCTGGGTACCTTTCACCCTGACAGTAGCACCAATAATCGGGCCTTGGTCATCAAAGACCTCTCCCGTTACTACTCTTTCCTTGTCTTGTTGTGTTACAGCCACAGCTTCGGAACGTTTTTCGTCTCCTAAGCTCTTGCCGGGACATATGACCAAGAAAGCAAAAATAAAAATCCACAATTTGTTTTTCATAAAAAAGTGATTTTACATAACATTATTAAATAAGGAATAACCATGGTCAATATTTTAGTATCGCATATACACTTACTAAAACAGTGCAAATGAATGAAATCTACAAGACAAGTACCTGACCATTGGGTCATATAGAGGGGCACAAATTGTCTTGCAGACAATTTGTGCCCCATTTCGGACAAAACTAACAGCACTCTTTGTCGGAGAAGTTTTATTCCTGAATATCCTCTTCTGCTTGAGAATCCTCCCGGGGAGAATCTTTTCTATAAGACAAAGGAGCAACTCCATAAAAAGACTTGAAACAACGGCTGAAATAACGTGGAGAAGTAAAGCCCAGCCGATACGAGATTTCTGAAATATTATATTGTGGTTCTTCCTGCAGCAATCTTAAAGCTTCTTCTAATTTCAGCTTCATTGTAAACTCATTCGGAGTTAACCCCATAACTTCTTTCAGGCGAAGGAACATTTTGCTCCGCCCCATATTCAATTCGGAAGCCAACATATTCATATCAAAGTCCGGATTGTCAAAATTACGTTTTATTACTTCTGATGCCGTATCCAGCAGTTTCTGATCTGCAGCCGTAAAGCCACCTGCCTCCTGGGGGATCATAGCTTCTGTCCTACTCAGTTTCTTCAGCAGCAATCGTCTGTTTCTTAGCAGATTATTACAACGTGCCAAGAGTAATTTCACATTAAAGGGTTTTGTGATATAATCATCTGCTCCAAACATATATCCTTCTATCGTATAATCTATTGAAGATTGTGCTGTAAGCAATACAACAGGGATATAGGCCAATTCCAGAGAATTCTTAATTTTATAGCACATTTCCTTACCAGACATCACCGGCATCATAACGTCACTCACTACCAGATCCGGCTGCAACTGTTGAGCCAGTTCAAAACCCATTTGTCCGTTTGACGCTTTATATACAATATAGCTTGATGAAAAAATACCTTCCAACATATCCAATACTCCTTCATCATCTTCTACCAACAATACACGAGGTTTTCCGGATTCTTCTTTCTCCTGCCCTGCATCCATCTCACTCTCTTCAGACTCTTCTTCCGGTAATGGTTCCACCTCATCGTAGACAATAGCTTCCCAATCCAATGCAGGTACCGTTACTTTCTCATGTTCCAACTCTTCCTTAGTAAAATGGTTGTTGCCCAGAAGCAGTTGTATTTTAAAGCTACTTCCTTCTTCCAATACACTTTCTACGGCAATATCACCTCTGTGAGCCTCAATTATTCCTTTAGTAAGAGCCAGCCCGATGCCACTTCCAGCAATCCCCCTCTGTTGCTTTTCATTCCCTTGATAAAAACGTTCAAAAATTCTGGATAAATCATCCTGGGGAATTCCACATCCGGTATCTGATACAGTTATTTCCATTATCTGCTGCTGCTTCCTGACTGATACCTTAACACTTTTCCCATCAGATGTATATTTAAAAGCATTCGATAACAGATTAAACACTGCTTTCTGCATCTGCACAGGATCAAACCAGACTTCCATCTTCTCATTGGGATGTTCAAACGTATATACTATATTTCTTTTCCGGGCAAGTTCCCAAAATGAACGGTAAACATCTTCCAGAAATGGTACTATATCAACACACTCTACCTTCAATTTCATGAATCCCTGCTCCTGTTTTCTGAAATCCAATAGTTCTGTAATCAAAAAACGTAAATTCATTGCATTCTTATGAATACTATGTAATCTGCGATAAACAGAAAGTGAAAGCTTTTCTGATTGCAACAACATCTCTATCTGCCCAACGATCAAAGTTAACGGAGTACGGAATTCATGGGATATATTAGTAAAGAAACGAAGTTTCATTTTATTCACTTCTTCTATTCGTTCCTTTTCATCCTTTTCTTTGGCTAATGAAAGAGCCAGTGCCTTACGGGCATTTCGTACCCTTAGGAAAACATATATAATTCCTGCTACTATCAGAAAATACACCAGATAGGCCCAAAAACTACGATACCAGGGATAATGTATCACAATGTTAAGTGCTATTTCCTCTCCCATATCCTCACCCAATCTGTTTTTTGCCTCACGTACTTTTAATACGTAATTCCCCGGAGCAAGATTCGTATAAATCAGTCGTAATTGGTTTGTTGATATCCAATCTTTATCAAAACCTTCTAATTTATACTGATACCAGATACTTTTTTCTAATTCGATATAGTTGGAGCTGGAAAAGTCCACCATCAGATTATTCTGCCAAGACGATAAATCGATATACTGTATAAATGGCAATGATTCCTCCAATACATGTTGGGTATCTCCCGGACACACCTTGACATTATTGACAAAAAGACTCACAAAATAAAGTTCAGAAGTGTCACTCTCATCATTTATATATAAATCTTTCTCACGAAACGAGATCACACCATCTACCCCACCGATATAAACCATGTCATCATCCGCTACACAAATTCCACCTCCATCTGCAACTGCAGAAATCATACCTTTTATAGCTCCCAACTCAACCGAATACATCGAATGGCTAAAAGGTGAATAAATAGAGATTCCTTTATCATTAGTTATCAGTATATTATTTAGAGGAGATTCGGCCAGATTATAACAGAAATTACTTAACAAACTATTTTGTTCAGCTGTGTAATGTTCCCACTTCCCTGTATCATAGTTATATGAAAACACTCCATTACCTATGGTCGAAACGTAAACAGTTCCATCCTTAGCTTCCATTATCTTAGTAATCCGTACCTTACGGTTTTCTAATGTGTCAAAGTGCACAGATTCGATCTTGCCCCAATCACTTAATGATAATTTATACAGGTCCAAATCGGCAGCCAGCCAAACATATCCCCGGGAATCAATTTCAAATGTCTGAAAAATATCTTTATTGCTGATTAAGTGGAATTCCCCTTTATCCGGATGCATACGCCAGAAGCCATTTCGGGCTGTCACATACAACCAGCCATCTTTAAATAGAGAATAATAAATAATATGGTCAGGACCTTTTCCGGTACGTTTATAGTCATCCAAATAATTATGAAAAAGATTAGTTGCTCTATCATAGAGGCTAAGTCCTCCCGTATATGTACCTATATATATTTGGTCACGGCTTTCATCATAAGTAATAGTCTTCACATTATCATGCGAAATTGAATTCTTACCACTCTCAGTAGTATAATAGGTAAAAGTATTCGTTTTCCGGTTGAACCGATTTACACCTCCTCCATCCGTACATATCCAAAGGTCACGCCTCTTATCTTCTATTATTTGCCCTATAATCGGATAATTCAAACAATTATTGTTTGCCTCGGCATAGACGTAATACTTAAATAAATCCTTTTTCAGATTGAAATAATTCACACCTCCATAATAAGTGCCAACCCAGATAGTACCTTGCCTGTCCTTATAAAGAGAAAATACAGATTCATGTGATAACGAACCCGGATGAAAATTCGGACGATATACACAATAAGTATCCGTACTGGGTCTATACATTTGCAATCCATCAAAAGTACCGAACCAGACATTATTTTGGTCATCCTCCACAAAACTACGTATCTGTTCACTTACTACACGATCGGAAGCAGATATTTCTTTTTTCAGAATTCCATCACGCCCTATCTTATATAAGCCTCTCATGCGGGAAGCAATCCACAATTCATTTCTGCTACTTACAAATAATTTAAAAATCTCGATTTCCGGTAACAGGCACTTTACGGTTTCTCCTTCCAATACATATAATCCTTTGGCTGTTCCAATCCATGTTTTATCCCCACTTTTAGCCATACACCAAATTGTTGGAGTATTCAACTTCTGATAAAAAGACAGGGAGTCAGCCTCAGCATTATATCTAAACAAGGAATCACCGGCAGCACACCAGACTTCATTATCAAAAACAGCAATGGAACTTATGCCTGTAGGATATATTTCTTTAAAACGTTCTTTTCTAATATCATATTTAATTAGCGCTCCATCCGTCTTCAGAAAAACATCCCCGTAAAAGTCACCTACGATTTGATCGACTACTCCATTAATGAACTTCTTCTTCCGAAGTTGATTATCTATGATTTCATAAGATTTATATGTAGAGAGCCGTTCGCCATCATAGATATTAACCCCCTCATTTGTCCCAAACCACATACGCCCCAAAGTATCCTGGTAGATGGCCAGAACCGAAAGATTTGAAAGTCCATCTTTCATATCCAGTTTCTTGAAATACTGTCCATACAAGTTAATGCAAAATAATAATAAGACAGGTGTTACATAGTATTTGGTTCTTTTCATATAAATTATTAATTTCTTAAAAGCAAAACTATAGAAATTATTCAAATAAGGCAAATAAACTTTTAAAATTATAGTTTTCTCGATTTTAATAGTTTCAAGCTATGCCAATAACGTCCATTTTTGTAGCACAAATTGTGTAATCATCTAAAAATGAAATGTATCAAAGAGAGCTACTCTGAAATTTTCTATACCTTTGCACTAATCCTAAAATCAAAATACAGAAAGCCATGAAAGGAATTTTCTTATCAATACTATTGTTTTTATCAACGTTAAGCATACAAGGTGCTGAGTCAAATAAAGAATACACATTATGGTACAATCGCCCGGCATACAATCGTGGGGGAAACTTTAGCCAAATCGCAGCAAGAGGATTTCCTTATGATGAAGATTGGGAGAAATGGTCACTTCCCATTGGGAATGGTGCTATGGGAGTCTGCATCTTCGGACGAACTGATGTAGAACGTATCCAATTAGCAGAGAAAACAATGGGTAACAAGGGTGCCTATGGTATGGGAGGATTCACTAACTTCGCAGAAATCTACCTGGATATTCATCATAACTATGCACAAGATTACAAGCGCGCACTACGCTTAAATGATGCAATTTCCACTGTAAACTACAAACATGAGGAAATAGAATATGACAGAGAATACTTTGCCAGCTATCCTGCCAATATAATTGCTGTAAAATTAAAAGCCAGTCAACCGGGTAAGGTGTCATTTACACTTCGCCCGGTCTTACCGTACCTGCATTCGTTTAATGATGAACAAACCGGACGTAGCGGACAAGCACATGCCGAAAAAGATCTCATAACATTGAAAGGAGAAATCCAATACTTCCATTTACCTTACGAAGGGCAAATAAAAGTAGTGAATTATGGGGGAACACTCTCCTGTTCAAACAAGGGTGAGAACAACAGCACTATAGATATAAGCAAAGCCGACAGCGTAATACTATACATATCCGCTGCTACTTCTTACCAACTAAAAGACAGTGTCTTTCTTTTACCAAATGCAGAAAAATTCAAAGGTAATACCCATCCGCATAAACAAGTTTCTGAATGTATAGGGAGAGCTGTAGAGAAGGGGTATGAAGTCCTGCGCAAAGAACACATTGCTGACTATCAACAACTTTTCAATAGAGTTAATTTCCAATTGACAGAAGATATCCCCTCTATCCCTACTGACAAGTTACTATACCAGTACCGCAACGGAAAACGCGATGCATACTTGGAAGAACTCTTTTTCCAATATGGACGCTATTTGTTGATAGCTTCTTCACGCCAAGGCTCTCTTCCCCCCAACTTGCAAGGTGCCTGGAACCAATATGAGTTCGCTCCCTGGTCCGGAGGATACTGGCACAATGTAAATGTACAAATGAACTATTGGCCGGTATTCAATACAAATCTGACTGAACTCTTTATCCCATATGCTGACTATAATGAAGCATTCCGCAAAGCTGCAACTCAAAAAGCTGTTGATTATATCACTCAGAACAATCCGGAGGCACTAAACCCGATAGCCGAAGAAAATGGCTGGACAATCGGTACCGGAGCTACGGCATTTGCCATAGAAGGTCCTGGAGGACATTCTGGCCCGGGAACAGGAGGTTTCACAACCAAACTGTTCTGGGATTACTATGATTTCACCCGTGATAAACAACTACTGAAAGATCATGTCTATCCGGCACTTATGGGCATGGCCAAATTCCTGTCCAAAACATTGAAACCCCAACCTGACGGAACATTACTGGTAGATCCGTCTTTTTCACCGGAACAGGTTCACCAGCAGGTTTATTATCGATCTAAAGGATGCATATTCGACCAAAGTATGATTCTGGAGACATATCGTGACTTATTGCATGCTGCCGAGATTCTGAAAGATAAAGATCCGTTCCTGAAAACGGTAAAAGAACAAATCGGGAAATTAGATGCTATATTGATTGGTGAATCCGGCCAAATAAAAGAATTCCGTGAGGAAAATAAATATGGAGAAATCGGACAATACCAGCACCGGCATATATCCCAGCTATGTGCTATGTACCCCGGAACTATTATTAATGCCGACACCCCGGAATGGTTAGAAGCCGCCAAAGTAACTCTGAAAGAGCGAGGCGACAAATCAACAGGATGGGCCATGGCCCACAGGCAAAACCTATGGGCACGAGCAAAGAACGGCAACCGTGCCTATAAATTATACCAAGACATCCTGACTTACGGAACTTTAGAAAACTTATGGGGTTCTCATCCTCCTTTTCAAATAGATGCCAATTTCGGAGCAACTGCCGGAATAGCAGAAATGCTATTACAAAGCCATGAGGGATATATTGAACCCTTACCTGCCATCCCGGATAATTGGGATAAAGGAAGCTTCAGCGGACTAATGGCACGTGGAAACTTTCAAGTCTCAGCCACATGGGAGAACGGTGCAATCCAGAGTATCCGGATTCTATCTAATAAAGGAGAGCTTTGCCGGATAAAATACTGCAAAGCAGCAAGTGCACAAGTGACCGACAAGTATAACAAACCAATTAAAATCAAACTTTCCGGTAATGATATCTTTGAATTCAATACCCGAAAAGGAGAAATATATGAAATCATTTTCTAACACTTCAATCATTTATCATTAACAGTATTATGAAAAAACTACATTTAATCGCTTTTACTATCCTGTCTCTGTTTTCATTCCCGATGCAGGCACAAAAACTTTTGCCTGCCGAACAAGAGATAGGGCTACAGTACGGTGCAGACCGTTTAGGAAAGCGATATGACGCAGCTATGCAAAAGTTCCGTGAAAACCGACTGGGAGCATTTATTCATTGGGGATTGTACGCCATTCCCGGAGGAGAATGGAACGGTCAGGTATATAACGGGGCTGCCGAATGGCTCAAGTCGTGGGCTAAAGTCCCCGCTGAAGAATGGCTACAACTTATGAAACAATGGAATCCACAGAACTTCGATGCAAAGAAGTGGGCTAAAATGGCGAAAGACATGGGAGTGAAATACGTCAAAATTACGACTAAACACCACGAAGGTTTCTGCCTATGGCCAAGTAAGTTTACAGAATACACCGTAACTAATACCCCATACAAAAAGGATATTCTGGGAGAATTAGTAAAAGCCTACAACGAAGTGGGTATCGATGTACATTTCTACTTTTCCGTTATGGACTGGAGTCACCCGGACTGGCGTTACAGTATCAAAAACCAAGAAGACGAGATCGCCTTTCAGCGCTTCCTGGCATTCACCGACAACCAGCTAAAAGAACTCGCCACCCGCTATCCCACTGTCAAAGATTTCTGGTTCGACGGAACCTGGGATGAAAGTATCAAGAAGAACGGTTGGTGGACCGCACATGCAGAACGTATGTTGAAAGAACTCATCCCTGGCGTTACAGTCAACAGCCGACTACGTGCCGATGATTACGGCAAAAGGCACTTTGACAGCAACGGACATCTTATGGGAGATTACGAATCAGCTTATGAACGTCGCCTCCCCGATCCTATAAAGGACCTGCAAGTGACCAAATGGGATTGGGAAGCGTGTATGACTCTTCCTGAAAACCAATGGGGCTATCACAAGGACTGGTCTTTGAGCTATGTAAAGAATCCAGTCGAAGTGCTGGAAAGAATCGTCCATGCTGTATCCATGGGTGGAAATATGGTAGTAAATTTCGGTCCACAAGCTGACGGAGATTTTCGTACCGAAGAAAAAGAGATTGCAAAAGCCATAGGTAAATGGATGCAGAAAAATGGGGAATGCATATACGCCTGTGATTATGCAGGTTGGGAAAAACAGGACTGGGGATATTATACACATAAAAAGAATAGCGTTTATATGATAGTATTCAATCGTCCTTATTCCAAGCAACTCACAGTAAAAGTTCCGAAAGAAACCCAAATTATCAATGCCGTATTGCTGAACGGAGAAAAAATGAAAGTTACAGAGACTGCCCGCAATGAATATAACGTGGGAGTACCTAAACAGGATTTCCAGGAGCCTTTCGTCATAAAACTGGAAATAAAATCCTCTAAAACATCTACTAATAAATATCAAGAAGCACTTACTTAAAAAAAGAAATATGAAGCGTTTAATTATTTATTCCATTTTGTCTATAGTAGCGATTTACTCATATGGACAAAACAGTTTCAACAAAACTGATATCAAATCTATCATGAAAAGTGTTGCTGATTGGCAAATAGCCAATCCGGCAAAGGGGAATGAACATGATGATTTGAACTGGACATATGCCGCATTGTACATGGGCATGATAGATTGGGCCGAGTTAACCGAAAAAGAAGACAAAGACAGTTCCTACTATGAATGGTTGATGAAAATAGGCCGCCGTAACGCCTGGCAGGTAGGAAAATACATGTATCATGCAGATCATATAGCTGTGGGACAGGTATTCCTGGATATGTACCAGAAATATTACGACCGGAATATGTGGCTTCCTACACTGGCACGTACAGAATTTGTGATCAATCATCCGTCAGCCAGTACACTGGAACTGGATTACAGGAATATGGCAAGCCTGGAACGTTGGTCATGGTGCGATGCTTTATTCATGGCACCTCCTGTCTATGCTAAAATGTATATGCTGACCGATGATTGGAAGTACATCGAATTCATGAACCGGGAATATAAAGCTACCTACGACTATTTGTTTGATAAAGAAGAAAAATTATTCTACAGAGACCACCGTTATTTCAATCAAAAAGAAGCTAACGGCACAAAAGTATTCTGGGGTCGTGGAAACGGTTGGGTACTGGGAGGTCTTTGCGAAATCTTACAGACTTTACCTCGAAATAATATGCACCGCCAGTTCTATCAGGATTTATTTATTACCTTGTCCGACCGTATCATCCAGTTACAAGGAAAAGATGGATATTGGCATGCCAGTTTACTGGACCCGGACTCATATCCTTCACCCGAAACAAGTGCCACCGGCTTTATCGTATATGCCTTAGCTTATGGTGTAAATGAAGGATTATTAGATAAAGCAACCTTTATGCCTGCCATAGAAAAAGGATGGAAAGCCTTGGTAAAAGCTGTAGAAAAGAATGGAAAGCTGGGCTATGTACAGCCCATCGGCGCCGATCCAAAGAAAGTGACCCGCGAAATGACCGAGGTTTATGGTGTAGGTGCATTCCTGTTAGCAGGCAACCAAATCTACAAAATGGCCAAGTAAAATAGAGAATGATCATAACATAAAAATAGTAACTTGAAAAACAATATGAAAAATAAAATCCACCTTATAATTTTGCTTTTTATAAGCAGTATTATATCGGTAAAAGCAAGCGTAGCCACAAATAGCAATCTTCCGGACAACGAGGATGAATTTGAAGTACTGATGCAGAAAATCAGGCTCGACTTTGCTAAAAATCCCTCTATTGATGAAGCCTTAAAGAAATACAACGAAACTGACGGTTCATTCACAGATGTAGATTATAGTAGTATTCAGCGTACAAAATGGCCTCCTCTGGAACACGTCGACCGTCTGTACGATTTTGCCTTTGCTTATACAAATTCTAAAAATAAATATTATAAGGATGAAAGCCTCTTCACTAAAATAGAGAAAGGCTTGGAATACTGGCATGAACGTAATCCCTGGTGTCATAACTGGTGGTATAACCAAATAGCAGAACCTCAACGTTTGGGAGTACTACTCATACAACTGCGTATAGGTGAAAAGCACCTGAATACGGAATTGGAAAACAAAATATTGGAAAGAATCAAAACTGACGGAGGCGATCCTGCCGAGTGGACTGGCGCCAATCGTACGGACATTGCCCTGCACTGGATATATCGTGCATGCCTTTCCAAAAATGAAACTGACCTGAAAGTGGCACTCGAGAATGTCTACAATCCTATTGTATATACTACAAAAGAAGGATTTCAACACGACAACAGCTATTTTCAACATGGCAGACAACTTTATATTGGCGGATATGGGGATGAAATCCTGAAAGGGGTTACCCAAATAGCGATGTATACCAAAGGTACCCAGTATGCAATTCCACAAGACAAGTTAGCATTGCTCAGCAAATTCATGCGCGAAACCTATTATGCTACCATACGGGGGCAATATATGCTATTCGATGTACTCGGGAGAGGTGTAAGCCGCCCCGGCGTCACAAAGAAGATACATACAGCTTTATTCGCCAAACGTATGATTGAATTAGATCCGGATCATGCCAATGAATTTAAGGATATTATCGCCCGTCTGGATGGAAAGCAACCGGCCAACCATGCACTCACGTCTAAGCATACTCACTACTTCAGGGGAGATTATACTCTCCATATACGTCCCACATACGCTTTCGACGTTCGCATGGCATCTACCCGCACTGCACGTTGCGAATATGGAAACGGAGAAAACCTGAAGACTTACTTTATGTCCGACGGATGTACCAACATTGTAGTCGACGGAGATGAATATGCCGAAATCTTTCCTGTCTGGAACTGGGCACGCATTCCCGGTACAACGGCTCCACAACTTGATGAAATTCCCATGGCAGCCAGTGACTGGCAAACTCCCGGAACTTCGACTTTTGCCGGAGGTGTATCAGACAGTTTATACGGAGCATCTGTTTATTCATATACAGATTCCTATGCTGAAATCAATACAAGCGCACACAAAGCATGGTTCTTTTTCGACAATGAAGTCGTATGCCTGGGTGCGGGGATACATTCCACATCACAACATCCCGTATTTACAACAATCAATCAATGCCTGTCTTCTACAGAGAATCCCATAATCTGCCAGAAAGGAAAGCTCTCTGATATCCAAGATGGTACTACCGAGTACACCTCTCCCGAATGGATTCTACACAACAAGATAGGATACATATTGCCAAAGGGGCAACAAGTCTTTGTAGCCAATCAACAACAAGAAGGGAACTGGTACGATATTAACCATACCACTTCCAAAGATATCATCCGAAAAAAGATATTCACACTTGGAGTTAATCATGGTATTACACCTGAGCAGGCCACTTATGCTTATATCGTTGTACCTGGTATCCGGACAGCTGAAAACATGAAGAGTTACCTGCAAAAAAATAATATTGAGATTCTGGCTAATACAGAAAATGTGCAGGTAGTCAGAAATAAGAAAACAGACATCTGGCAGATGATTTTTTATAATGCAGGAGAGTTTACCCACAAAGACATGACAGTAAAGGTAGACAAAGGCTGTGCTCTAATCATCAAAAAGATTGATAAAGATAAAATAAAACTTCATATTGCTGATCCTGCACAGACACAGTCCAACATAACTGTAAAGATTGATGCTCCCAAACGATCAGGAACTATTAATTGCGACTTCAGCAATAGCGATATATATGCCGGAAGAACCCAAACTTTCGATATCCGGCTTAAATAATCAGACCTTATAAAAGTTAACTGACACAATCCCTCAAAAAGAAGTCTCGACCCTGATTGAATCTTTCATCAGGTCGATACTTCTCTATTTCACTTCGTAAACCGGATACAAAAAGGCAGTAACTTCACAGCTACTGCCCTGTTTTTGAAAGAGGAGTTTCCCTTTCTATTAATTACCAAAAAGAATTCAAATTATTTAAGGCGATACAATAACCAAGAACTTTGGAAATCCTTACGGTTTGAGTATTTAGCCTTGAAAGCATCACGTGCATCGGCAGCAGAAGCTCTATCATTAAAAGTACTAACAATTACACGATACATAGCTGCATCTGAATTAAAAGCAACAACAGCATTGTAACCTTCCTTATCCAAGAAGTTTTTCAGGTTTTCAGCATTAGCTTTCACACCAAAACTACCACAAACCACACTGTAATCTTTCAAACCACCTACGCCAGATACTACTTCTACTTTTTCCTGACGTACACCTGCAGTTGCAACCGGAGTGCTTTCCACTACTCTTGCTTCTACCGGAGCAGTAACTGTCGGAGCTACTTCCACTGGTTCAGCAGTCTGAGGTTCTGCCAGTTCCTGTTGTTTTGCCTTTTCATATGCTTTTTTATAAGCGCTTTCACTTGATTTGCAAGAAGAGAATGCCAATGCAATACACAATCCCATTCCTAAAATTGCTAATTTTTTCATAATCATATCATTTTTGTTAATAAATTCTATATCAATATCTTAACTATATTCAATATTTACGGAATATAGATCGTACTCCTTCATGCTCCAAACGGAGGGATGAGGAACTGAGTTCCTCTATCGTGAAGGTCCGTTCTCCATTTTCCCACCCCATATAGAATGCATAACTTTCGTACTCTACACTTTCAGGCAGCAAAATAATAGAAATTTTATCTCCTTTCAAAGAATAATTCCCAAAAAACGTTTGATAACTACCATTTTTCAATAAACAAATGGCAGAAAAACTACCTTTCTGAAAATTATAGAAGATACTATCTTGCCGTTTTATGGAACCATCAGCATATTGATACTGCCTTAACTGCCATTTATTATCTAAATCGCCGTCAACATTACTACAAGCTGCCAGTACAAGCATTACCAACCCGATAATCAGAAATATCTTTCTTTTTCGTATCTTCATGTAGCTAATATTCCGAATAATAGGACAAATGTACGCGGAACAATCAATCTGAACGTTACTCTTATAGTTAAATTAAACTAATCGCACTTTTTTTCCTACGATAGAAACCAGTCCGAACCGTGTCAGCCCCGCACCAAGTACATACCAAGTCCGTACCATCTCCGTGTCTATAGAACCGAATTTGCTACAGAGTTGGTACGGACTTGACACGGAGTTGGTCCCTTTCGAAACTGGATAAGAAAAAATAAATGAAAAAAATATATTCAAAAAAAGAAGCTACGTGAACAACTATTCAAAGAAAAATGTTAGTTTTGTAGTATTAACCTCTTTAAAATTGAAAGGAGAACATTATGAAAGGATTAAATGTACTTGTAGCTTTTCTGGGCGGTGCAGCAATAGGTGCAGCCGTCGGTATTTTATTTGCTCCCGAAAAAGGAGAAGACACTCGTCACAAAATTGCAGAAATCCTCCGTAAAAAGGGAATTCGCCTGAACCGTAGCGAAATGGAAAATCTGGTAGACGAGATTGCAGCAGAAATTAAAGGCGAAGCAGCCGAATAAAACAAAATCTACAAAAAAACAGAGCCACTATGATGTTTGCAGACGATAGAAGTATTGACAACCTCCAGCAGTTATTCATTGAGTTTAAGAAATATCTGAACCTACAAAAAGAATATACTAAACTGGAAATAACTGAGAAACTCTCAATCCTGCTTTCTGCCCTGATATTATTATCAGTGGTTATTATTTTAGGCATGGTGGCACTGTTTTATTTGTCGTTTGCGCTGGCTTATATTTTAGATCCACTCGTAGGCGGACTCATGGTAAGCTTCAGCATCATCGCCTGTTTCCATCTTCTACTGGTTTTATTAGTAATTACCTTCCGCAAAAAACTCATCATCAACCCGATGGTGAATTTTATTGCCGGATTGTTTTTTGATAATGATAATGAAAAATGATACCATCATGAATAATATGCCTGATACTTCTTCCATGACTCTGGAAAGTATTGCATTACAGAAAAAAGAATTACGGAAGAAAATACATGCACAGAAAGAAATCATGACGGATACGGCAAGAGAATTATTTGCTCCGCTTGCACCCGCCGCTGATAAAGGTAATGCTATCATGCGTGCCTTTAATACAGGCATGGCTGTTTTCGACGGATTGATGCTAGGAGTAAAACTAATGAGAAAAGCCAGGAGGATGTTCTCTGCCAAAAGATAAACAGATATTAAAACAAAAAAGCTGCACTTTACAAAGTGCAGCTTTTTTGTTTTAATTCAATTCTAAGATTACAGATACGTTTCAAGCAACTTCACGCCACCTTCTTCCGGAACAATTGTCACTTCCTGTACAACAGCAGGCAGTAACACCGTTTCACCTGCACGAACAGCAATTTCATTCTGGCTGTCGTCTGTGATGTGGCATGCACCTTCTACACAAATGAAAATCACAAATGAATCCAATTCAGAATAGTCACACGTAATTTCCTCCGTCATATCATAGATGGAAGTAGTGAAGTAAGGACTGGCAACCAATTCTACCGGTTCGTTCTTCAAGTGATCGTATTCAGTACGGAAATCATCTTGTACATCGGAAAAATTAATGGCTTCGATAGCCTGAGTAGTGTGTAACTCACGAGATTTACCTTCTGCGTCTTTCCGGTTATAATCGAAAATACGATAAGTGATATCCGAAGTCTGCTGAATTTCAGCCACGAAAGCACCGGCACCAATACCATGTACACGACCGGCAGGCACATAGAATACATCCCCTGGTTTTACATCACACGTTTGCAGCACTTCAGCAAAAGTTCCATTATAAACTCTTTCCTTGTATTCTTTCGGAGTTATCTGCTCAGAAAAACCGGAAATTAACTTTGCCCCCTTATCTGCAGACACCACATACCACATTTCATTCTTACCAAAAGAATTATGGCGTTTTCTAGCCAGTTCATCTCCCGGATGTACCTGAATAGACAAGTCCAATCTGGCATCTATGAACTTTATTAACAAGGGAAACTTTGTGCCAAAACGAGAATAATTCACTTCACCGACAAGTTCATGACGGTATTTTCCCACCATCTCCGGGAGTGTAAGGCCTTTGTCAGGGCCATTGGCAACAACAGACTCATTGTCTTCTACAGCTGAGATTTCCCAGCTTTCGCCTACTCCGGATAGCGTTTCATTCAATTGCTTAAAAGCAATAATCTTGTCGCCTCCCCAAAGCGTCTGCTTCAGAATAGGCTCAAATTTCAAAGGATACATTCGTAGTTTTTGTTAGAGCTTTAAATAAAAATGTTACATTTTTTTAAATTAACGCGACAAACTTACAAAAAATATCAATTCGCCTCGTAAATGTTAAACGCTAAACTTTCCTAAAATGTTCTTCACATTTCAAGATAAACCCTTGGGAGTACGGAAGAATTTCTTTTTATTTGCAAGAAATTTAATTTTATACCATGGATATGATAAACACCGTGTCAACGGAAAGTAACTTGTCTGGTTTGAACAAGGAAGACTTTCAAAAAGATATAAATAACAAGAAGACTGATTTATTTATTCTTAAAAATGCTCAGGGAATGGAAGTTGCAGTAACTAACTACGGATGCGCTATCCTTTCCATTATGGTCCCCGACAAAAACGGGAAGTATGCTAACGTAATTCTGGGACATGACAGTATAGACCATGTAGTCAACAGCCCCGAACCTTTCCTCAACACTACTATTGGACGCTACGGAAACCGTATAGCCAAAGGAAAATTCACTCTTTATGGTGAAGAGCACAATCTGACAATCAACAATGGACCGAATTCTCTACATGGTGGACCTACAGGTTTCCACGCCAGAGTGTGGGATGCAGTCCAACCGGATCCGACGACTGTTGTATTCAACTATACATCCGCAGATGGCGAAGAGGGTTTTCCCGGTAATCTGGAAGTAGAAATGACCTATCGTCTGGAAGATGAAACCAATGCACTGGTTATTGAATACCGAGCTACCACAGACAAGGCAACTGTTGTCAACCTCACCAACCACGGCTTCTTCAATCTGGCAGGTATTGCCAATCCCACCCCTACGGTTCTGAACCACACCATAACTATCAACGCTGATCATTATATTCCCATTGACGAAGTGTCCATTCCGACAGGAGAAATCCTGAAGGTAGAAGGTACTCCTATGGATTTCCGCACACCGCACACAATAGGTGAGCGTATTGATGACAAATTCCAGCAATTAGTGAATGGTGCAGGTTATGACCATTGCTATGTACTGAATAAAACTGAGAGTGGCGAATTGAGCCTTGCCGCTACTTATACAGAACCGGAGAGCGGACGTACCATGGAGGTATACACCACAGAAAACGGTGTGCAACTCTACACAGGAAACTGGCTGGGCGGCTTTACCGGCGCACATGGAGCTACTTTCCCTGCACGAAGTGCCGTTTGCTTTGAAGCACAATGTTTCCCCGATACTCCTAACAAACCACATTTCCCGTCGGCAGTATTGCTTCCGGGCGACGAATACCAACAAGTAACTATTTACAAGTTCGGTGTACAAGAATGAATATAACTAACCTAATTTTATAAACTAATAATTTATTAAAAACCATGACACAACAAAAACAGAACGGTAATCTTGTCGCTATCATTACCATGTTCTTTATTTTTGCGATGATTTCCTTTGTTACGAACCTTGCTGCGCCATTCGGTACAATATGGAGAAATGAGTATGCAGGTTCTAACACTTTAGGTATGATGGGAAATATGATGAACTTCCTGGCATATCTGTTTATGGGAATTCCTGCCGGTAACATGCTCGTTAAGATCGGTTACAAAAAGACTGCATTGATTGCAATGGCAGTGGGATTCCTCGGTTTGTTCACACAATACCTTTCCAGTTTATTCGGAGCAAATGTCGAAGTATTCGCCTTTGGTGAATATGTCATCAAGTTAAACTTCGTCATCTATCTGCTGGGTGCATTCATCTGCGGTTTCTGCGTTTGTATGCTTAACACAGTGGTGAACCCGATGCTGAACCTTCTTGGTGGTGGCGGTAACAAAGGTAACCAGTTGATTCAAACAGGCGGAGCTCTTAATTCTCTGTCCGGTACATTGACTCCTCTTTTCGTTGGTGCTTTGATTGGTACGGTAACTTCCAAGACAGCCATGTCCGATGTTGCTCCTCTCCTCTTCGTTGCCATGGGTGTTTTCGTAGCTGCATTTATCATCATCTCTTTTGTTGCTATCCCCGAACCACACCTTCAGAAAGGTGGAGCTAAGAAAGAAAAATTCTCTCACAGTCCATGGAGCTTCCGCCACACTGTACTGGGTGTAGTTGGTATCTTCATTTATGTAGGTATCGAAATCGGTATCCCAGGTACACTGAACTTCTATCTTGCCGATGCAAGTGATAAGGGTGCCGGAATTCTGACGAACGGTGCCGCTATCGGTGGTGCTATTGCTGCCATTTACTGGTTGTTAATGCTTGTAGGACGTACTGCAAGTAGCGCCATCAGTGGTAAAGTTTCCAGCCGTACACAGTTAATCGTTGTATCTGCTACCGCTATTGTTTTTGTATTGATTGCTATCTTCACTCCGAAAGATGTAACAGTTTCAATGCCCGGTTACACTGTAGGTGAAGGATTTATGATGGCACAAGTACCTGTCAGCGCATTGTTCCTTGTACTTTGTGGTCTTTGTACTTCTGTAATGTGGGGTGGTATCTTCAACCTTGCAGTAGAAGGATTAGGAAAATATACAGCACAAGCATCCGGTATCTTTATGATGATGGTTGTTGGCGGTGGTGTATTGCCTTTGATCCAACAAAGCATCTCTGACTCTGTAGGTTATATGGCCAGCTACTGGTTGATTATCGCAGCTCTTGCTTATCTGCTGTTCTACGGCTTGGTAGGTTGCAAAAATGTAAATAAAGATATCCCAGTAGAGGATTAACGCAATTAAAAGGTATAGGTAATTAATTTATTCACTCATAAATTTGAAAAGATTATGGATATAGAACACGTAAGAAGCCGTTTCATCAAGCATTTTGACGGAACAACAGGAGCAGTTTATGCTTCTCCGGGACGCATCAACCTCATTGGTGAGCATACAGACTATAACGGTGGTTTTGTATTCCCCGGAGCAATCGATAAAGGCATGATTGCTGAAATTAAACCGAATGGCACAGACATTGTAAAAGCTTATTCCATCGATCTGAAGGATTATGTGGAATTCGGTTTGAAAGAAGAAGACGCTCCCCGTGCAAGCTGGGCAAGATATATCTTCGGCGTATGTCGTGAGATGATTAAGCGTGGCGTTGATGTAAAGGGCTTCAATACAGCTTTCTCCGGTGATGTGCCTTTGGGTGCAGGTATGTCTTCCTCTGCCGCTTTGGAAAGTACATATGCGTATGCATTAAATGATCTGTTCGGTGACAACAAGATAGACAAGTTTGAACTAGCTAAAGTAGGTCAGGCAACTGAGCATAACTATTGCGGTGTAAACTGTGGTATTATGGACCAGTTCGCTTCCGTATTTGGCAAGCAAGGCAGCCTTATCCGTCTGGACTGCCGTTCACTGGAGTATCAATACTTCCCATTCGATCCGAAAGGCTATCGTTTGGTATTGGTAGACTCTGTAGTTAAACACGAATTGGCTTCTTCTGCATACAACAAGCGTCGTCAGAGTTGCGAAGCTGCCGTTGCTGCTATCCAGAAAAAACATCCGCACGTAGAATTCCTGCGCGACTGTACAATGGAGATGTTGGAAGAGTCAAAAGCTGAAATCAGCGAAGAAGACTTCATGCGTGCAGAGTATGTAATCGAAGAAATCCAACGCGTACTCGATGTTTGTGATGCTTTGGAAAAAGGTGATTACGAAACGGTAGGTCAGAAAATGTATGAGACACATCATGGTATGAGCAAACTTTACGAAGTTAGCTGCGAAGAACTCGACTTCCTGAATGATCTTGCATTCGACTGTGGTGTAACAGGTTCACGCGTTATGGGCGGTGGCTTCGGTGGTTGTACTATCAACCTGGTGAAAGAGGAGTTGTATGATACATTCATCCAGAATGCCAAGGATAAGTTTAAAGAAAAATTCGGTAGAAGCCCTAAAGTTTATGATGTAGTCATCAGCGATGGTGCTCGCAGATTAGTTTAAAAACATCCAACTCAATTTAAAAGGGCGTCTTCCCATCACGGGGAGACGCCCTTCTCTTTTCAGCCTTTTCAAATAAACTAATCAACTAATCTAACCTTCAGTATATTCTAATATCTAAACCTATTGCACTCCTTCTGTTGTCATCTGAATCCGCTTCATGGTTCCATCTTCATTGTAATACAAACGATCTATGCATACAGAACGTCTATAGCTTCCACCTGTCGGATTAATACCTCCATTGTGATAAATAAAGTACCAGTCACCTTTAAACTCAATAATCGCCTGATGGTTGGTAT
The DNA here is from genome assembly GCF_000172175.1 of Bacteroides intestinalis DSM 17393. Taxonomy (NCBI): domain Bacteria; kingdom Pseudomonadati; phylum Bacteroidota; class Bacteroidia; order Bacteroidales; family Bacteroidaceae; genus Bacteroides; species Bacteroides intestinalis. Next base: position 835,193 of record NZ_ABJL02000008.1, read on the forward strand.
TGGAATTACCAGCTATTTCATTCAGGATACCTTTATATTCCCAAGGCCCTGTGATACTCCGGCTCATTGCATAGCAAATCTTCTCGGGAAATTCAGACGCATAAGAGAGATAATACCAATCACCACGTTTATGTATCCAAGGAGCCTCCGTAAAACGAGGTATATCCACATGAACAATCGGACCATCCAACTCAATCATATTATTTTTCAGTTTGGCATAATAGCACTGAGTATTTCCCCAATACAGGTACGCCTGCCCGTCATCATCAATAAAGATTGTCGGATCAATGTCATCCCAGTAGATTTTAGTACGTTCCACCGTCATATTATTGGTAATCAGAGCAGAACCACGTGCATCGACAAAAGGACCTAACGGAGAATCTGAAACAGCCACGCCGATAGACTTTCCGGGAATATCCTTATGCTCCACGGTAACATACCAATAGAATTTACCATCACGTTCGATAACCTGACTTGCCCATGCTTCTCCTTTTGCCCAAGAGAAATCCTTAGCTTTCAAAGGTACAGGATGTTCCGTCCATGTCTTCATGTCGGATGAAGAAAAGACACACCATTCATTCAGGAGATAATGTTCAGCAGGTGGAGGACATTCATCGTGTCCGGCATAAATATACACTCTGCCGTCATATACCATCGCACCCGGATCAGCCGTATATTTATACTTGACAATCGGATTTCCTTTCGCTACAAAAGTGGTGTCTTTTTGTGCTGATAGCCCTTGTGAGGCTACCAGTACAAAAGAAACAACCAAAAATCTAACCTTATCTAACCTTACTTTATTCATTAATTTCATCCTTTCTTAAAAATGTAGACAGCAAATGTATTGGGTTCGAGCTCTACCTCCAGTACCTGTCCGTCAATAGAAACCGGAATTTCCTGGGGCTGAATAGCAGATGGCTGTTCAATCGTATTATCTTTATTGGAATCAGTTGAACGAAGCTTTATACAACGACCGTCAGACAATACATCTTGCTTCTTCAATCCTTCAAACTTCAATGATAAGGGCTGAGCTTTATCGGAAGTATTGGCCACTTTCACTATAATCTCTTTTTTATCCTTATCATAAACAGCACTTGCAAACAAGCCATTCTGTCCCTCAGTACCTGCTACAGGCTTTTTATCCATAGTAAGGGAAAGTACGTTGGTGCCTTTATGGTGCCCGTAGAGTTGCTGAACATAGTAACTTACAGTACGTACCGAGTTCAGATTATCAAACCAGATCATATCTGGACGCCATTGCCATCCTTCTACATGAGCAAACAGAGGAGCATAAGTAGCCATGTGTACAATATCGGCATTACGTTCCAATCCCGTCATAAAAGCAGCTTCAAGCAAGGCAGCATTGAAATGGTTCCACTTCTTACCTTTACCATGACAAGCATATTCACCGGCGAATACTTTCGGACCTTTACGGTCATAGTTATCATAACGTGTTCCCTGATTCAGGAACCAGTTCTCAGGACGATAGAAATGTTCATCCACCAGATCCACTTTCAAACGCTTCATTTCCGGCCACAAATATTCAAACTGCTTTCCTTCAGAATCAGGCCCCGAACTTCCGATAATCTTGATATCGGGATAAGCTTTACGGATAGCTTTAATAAATGGTTCGAGATGTTCAGGATATTCCGGTCCCCATTGTTCGTTACCAATACCAATGAACTTCAGGTTGAACGGTGCAGGGTGTCCCATATCTGCACGAAGTTTTCCCCACTTTGTTGTCACATCACCATTGGCAAATTCAATCAGATCAAGAGCATCCTGCACATAGCTATCCAAATCGCAAACAGCCACATGTGCCTCTGCATCAGAATTCTGGAACTGGCAAGACAGACCACAACTCAACACAGGAAGCGGCTCTGCTCCTATTTCCTCCGAAAGCTGGAAGAATTCAAAGAATCCCAATCCGTAGCTTTGGAAATAATCGGGATAGAAACGATGCGGGAAAGTATATTCCCAACGGTTCTCATTCAACGGGCGGTTCTCTACCGGACCTACAGACTTCTTCCAGTCATAGCGTGTAGCTAAATCTGTCCCTTCTACAATACATCCACCGGGAAAGCGGAACACACCCGGCTTGATATCAGCCAAAGCTTGCGCAAGGTCTTTACGCAAACCATTCTCATGTCCCTTCCAGGTATCGACCGGGAAAAGAGAGACATGCTCCAAATCAACCGTACCCTTTGATGCCAGGAAAATACGAAGAGTCGCCTTCGGATCAGTTACACCCGGCTTTAGGATAACCTGATACTTTTTCCATTCTTTCGAATCAACCGTCAATGTCTCAGTAGCAAAAGCATGGTGCTCACCCATAGATTTAGTATCTACAAGTTCAATACGGATTTTTTCGGATGTTCCGCCTTGGGGCAAACGTGCCCAAACAGAGAAGCGATACTCCTCTCCTGCTTTTACACCGATACCGAAGAAACCTTCATTATCCAATCCCGTATGCTTATGCGGATGGCCCGGGTCAGCCAAACGGACATAGTGCGGATTCCTTTCAAAAGGACCGTCATCTTGAAGCGTTACATTACCAAAGGTTTTCCATCCCATCAGATGTTGTGGGAACTCAAACGAACGGTTCTTCACTAACTCGGCATAAAGTCCGCCGTCAGCGGCATAGTTGATATCCTCAAAGAACAACCCATACATAGTAGACTGAATCTCTGCGCCCAGTTTCTTGGTTTGTATCACAAACTCATTGGTTTGTGCCTGAAGCGCCATACCTGCGGTAAGGGTCAGCGCCGCTAATAATCCAGTGTATCTTTTCATGGTTTCAAAATAAAAATTATAATTGGTTATTTAGTTCTTTTTCCCCATACGGAGCGCCCACGGCTATCCAGCCCTGTAAAGAGGACAGTTTCCGTTTCATTCTCCCAGTCGTGCCCTGCAAACACAATCAGGTTCCTCACCACTTCTCCATTGAGTGTCAGTTGTAAGGATTGGTCTTCTTTGGCAAAATCCCAGGTTCCTTGATCTTCTCCTAACTTTCCATCTTTCTCCAGATATAAGAGGTGGGACATGTTCCATTCTTCATCTTGCAGTTCACCTTCACCCCACAATATCTGTCCGGCTTCCAGTTTGCGTTCATACAGAGGTTCCTGTACACGGATAATTTCCCACTCGCCCACTAAATCTGCCGCAGAGAACTCCCGGGGATTACTACCAGCATAACGTTCAGGCGATACGACAGGCCATCCGTCTTTAGTAAAAAAGACTTGTCGCACATGGAGATCCATCATCTGGTTTTGCGGTGACAAGCGTCCCTGATGAGCCATGAAATATTGTCCGTCATCTGAAGTGAATACAGCACAATGCGCTGTGCCCGCCCAACCCGGATGGCTCTTGAAACGGTAAGGAGCTGTCAGGATAGGAAAGTTATTCGTCGTATCTTTCAGCTCTTTTCCGAAGTAATCAATGAACGGTCCTTCCGCTTTGTCTGAACGTCCTACACGTACATTGTAGGTTGTCATTAACGGATCGTATGATACAAACAGATAGTATTCTTTCAAATCCGGATTATAGATAATTTCCGGAGCTTCCAGATTATCCTTTTTATAATTGGCGCGACGGGCTACCAGATGCCCCCTGTCACCATCCAGCATAGGAAGACCGGTTTCCGGATTCAGTTCCACACAATACAGACCACCGAAGAATGAACCGTAATGCATCCACCACTTACCATTTGAAGGATCTACAGTAATAGTGGGATCAATAGCATTCATGGCTGTCGTATCATCTGTCTTAGCAGCACACCCGGCCAACGTCCAAGGACCTTCGGGCGAATCTGATTCTGCCAATCCGATATAGGAAGTCTTTCGTCCAAACGCTGAAACACAGTAATACAATCTATACTTATTATTATAAGGAATGATATAAGGTGCCCAGATATTTGTCGCCCCATGCCCTCCTGCATGAGAGCGTACCCACTCTACCGCTTCCTGCGGAATCTCGGGCAATGCCCAACCCAGAAATTCCCAATTCACCAGATCTTTGGAACGGCGCATCTGAATAAAGCCCAAAGGCACACCCTTTTCTTTTGCTTCTTTACGATTTTCCCGGAAGATAGCATCCGTGGAATACATATAGTAATAATCGCCTATCTTATGGCAAGACGGGTCATGCACGTTGTAGGTTCCCCATAATTGGTAATTCTCCATGGAAGATAATGGAGAGTAATCATCTGCCCACGGATTAGGTGAATCAATAGGGGCAAAAACAGAAGAGGTGCAACCAGCAAACAGGCTGCCCATCAGCAGTACAGCTACGTGTAGTAAGTTTCTCATAATATCAGCAAATAATAAATTCTGTTGCAAAAATACGCCCTGCTGAATACCGGAAGGTGGACAAATGGATATTTAAGGTGGACAATCCAACAATTCTGATTAAAAGAACACACTAAATTTTAAAATAACCGGATAATCTCCTAACTTTGTTTTAATAATACGAAACAATATGAAAGCCCACTCCTTTATATACCTTATTATATATAGTTGTTTTATAATGTCCGTATCCTTACAGGCACAAGAACATTTTGCAGATCGATACAACGTTTCTTATATCACCATGGATGACGGATTACCTCACAATTTCATCGATGACATTTATAAAGACACCCGTGGCTTTCTGTGGATATCCACTGCCGGAGGCGGACTGTCACGTTATGATGGCTATGAATTCATTCATTTCAATCCCAACACTCCTCACAGCAAGCTCAAGAGTAATTTTATCCACAATGTATATGAAGACAGATTCCACCGTCTTTGGATCGTATCCGAAGGAGGCACAGATATTATCGATTTATCTACTCTACAATCTGTAATACCCAATGACCCTAAAGGACTTTTACCCCGGTTTATAAATCACCCCACCTATATCGTCATTCTTGATTCGCAAGGTTGCATCTGGTTGCAATGCGACAATGCACTTCACCGGATAACTTTCGATGCCGAAGGTGGCATAGATACATTATCCACATTAGATTTACCTGAGCAGGATGAACCGGACCTTATATTAAAAGATATCGACGAAGATGGCAAGATATGGACCGGTATCAATGGTACTATCTATAAAATAACCCCGACACCACAGGGACAGTTAGAAAAAAGTTCTATATCAGAGCAACTGACTTTTTGGCCTGGCATATATTTCAAGGACATGATAGCCAAAGAAAATGAAGTCTGGATAGCTACACACATAGGATTGTTCCGTTACAACAAAAGCAACAATACAAGAAAACTGTATGAGAATAATCAGAATGACCCTCATTCTTTATCGCAAAACTATCTGACCAATCTTGCCATCACCGATGATAAACAGTTGATTGCAGGAACTTTACGCGGAGCCAACATCTACAATCCTATCACTGATAACTTCGAACGCCTTACTCATAGTTCAACCAGTAACAGCCTATTGAACAGCAACTTTATTAATTGTATAAGAGTAGACGGGCAACACATTTGGTTCGGCACTGAAAGTGGTGGAATCAATAAACTGACTCCGAAACGCTTGGTGATACACAATTACCAACATGATAAAGAAAATCCCGCAAGCTTGTCCGACAACCCAGTAAATGTCATTTATGAAGATAAAGAAGGCAGTTTGTGGGTAGGCACAGTAGAGGGAGGACTGAATCTGAAAAAACAAGGAACCGAGCAGTTTATCCATTACAGATGGGAACGTGGTGAGATAAGCCATAACTCAGTCAGCAGTCTGGTCAACGACAACCAAGGCCGGCTATGGGTAGGTACCTGGGGTGGCGGAATCAACATAATGAATCCTAAAGCACCGAATCGTCCCCTCCAAGTGATATATACCCACCCGGAAACAGGATTTCCATTATTCTTCATAGCAGTACTCGTTTATGACCCTACCAATAATGGAATGTGGATAGGCGCCAATCGAGGACTCTTTTTCTATGATATGGCAACTCAAAAGTTCATTTCCCCTTTTGCTAACCGTATGGCAGAAAACATCCGCGGTTGTCTCGGCGCCATTATCGACAAAGAAAATAAGCTGTGGGTAGGTTCTACGGAAGGAGTCTACATCATAGATCTTAATACCCGATCTCCCCAGTCAAAGGAAGGAGAATTCCAGCATCGTCACTTAAACTATAAGCTCGATAATCCCCAATCGGGACTGATAGAGAAAATCAGTTGCTTTTGCGAAGCTAAAGATGGTACATTATGGCTGGGCAGTAATGGATATGGCATATATAAACGGATAATTGATAAGCAAGGCAAAGAAAAATTCATATCTTATAATACGGACCAAGGTTTAATCAACAACAATGTACGAAGTCTGGAAGAAGATATCAATGGAAGTATCTGGATAGGAACTAATAACGGACTTTCCTGCTTCCACCCAAACGAGAACCGTTTCACCAATTACACCAAACAGGATGGCTTTCCGGATGCACAATTCTATTGGAATGCCTCATACCGTTCTTCGGACGGTACACTCTATTTCGGCAGCGTAGCAGGACTGACAGCCATCGATAGCAATCTGCCTGTTGTTACTGTTCAACCTGCCAACATACGCTTCACGCGGTTGAGAATCGGAAATGAAAATATCCTGCCCGGCAATAAATATCTCCCCAAAGACATTGCCGTAACTCAAGAAATAAAACTCCATGAGAAAGAGAAGTCCTTCTCGTTGGAATTCTCCGCCTTGAATTTTGAACCGGATAATACAGCCACTTATAGCTACCGCCTACTTGGTTTTGAAGACAAATGGATACAGGCACCCGGAAACAGACGGTTTGCAAGCTACACCAACTTGCGTCCGGGTAGCTATACCCTACAAGTGAAATATACACCTGATGGAGGAGACGGGACAGAGAACATGGCAGAGCTAAAAATCACCATCCTACCCTATTTCTATAAAACAACTTGGTTCATATTGCTTCTTGTAGTTTTGGCACTACTTGCCACTTGGCAAACTTACCAATGGCGCATACGAAACTTCAAACGCCAGAGGGAGTTATTGCACCGCACTGTAGAAGAACGCACCTACCAACTGGAACAACAAAAACAATTATTAGAGAACCAGACGGAAGAACTCTCCCGACAGAACAGGATGCTGACACTGCAAAACGAGAAAATCACCCGGCAAAAAGTACAATTGAGCCGTATGGCACGCAAAGTACAAGAATTGGCATTAGACAAGATAGCTTTCTTCACTAACATAACGCATGAATTCCGGACACCGATAACTTTAATTATCGGCCCTATCGAGCGTGCACTAAAACTAAGTTATAATCCGCAGGTAATAGAACAGTTAAACTTCGTGGAACGTAACTCCAAATATCTGCTATCCCTTGTCAACCAACTGATGGATTTCCGGAAAATAGAATCCGGTAAGCTTAATATCGTTGCGACAAAAGGTGACTTTGTGAGTTTTATACATTCATTGCTTACTCCTTTTGAAGTATTTGCCGGAGAACGGAATATTTCAATAAAACACTATTTCCACATGAAAAGTTCCGAAATCTTCTTTGATGAAGAAGCGATGCACAAGGTTATTACCAATCTGCTAAGCAATGCCATTAAATTTACACCGGATGGCGGAAGCATATCCATATATATAGCCACCCTTCCGGCTAAAGACGATAAAGAAGAAAAACTTTATCTCTGCGTCAGTGACACGGGAACAGGTATTCAAGAGCCAGACACCGAACAAATATTCAACCGTTTCTATCAATCCAAGAAGCAAGCGAAATATCCTGTATACGGCCAAACGGGTACAGGAATCGGGTTATATCTTTGCAAACGCATCGTGAAGATGCACGATGGAGAAATCTGCGTTCGTAATAACCATACTATCGGCTGCTCCTTCCGCATCCTACTCCCACTTCCAAAAGAAGAAAACATAAGCGACCAACTGATCGTTGATAACAATATACCACCAGCAGCAACAACGGAAAAGAATGAATTACCCAAAGAACGGCTGGCCCTGACCATTCTTGTAGTGGAAGATAATGCAGACATGAGAGGATACATCCGTTCCATTCTCCGTGATTATTATAATGTACTCGAAGCTACCAACGGGGCAGAAGCCCTTGATGTATTGAACAACCAGTCGGTAGATTTTATCATCAGCGACCTGATGATGCCCGTAATGGATGGTATAGAGCTATCGCGCCGGGTCAAAGAAGCATTTGCCATCTCACATATCCCCTTCCTGATGCTGACCGCAAAGACCTCACCAGAAACCCGACTGGAAAGTTACCGCACGGGCGTAGACGAATATCTGCTAAAACCTTTCGATGAAACTCTGTTACTGACCCGTATCGAAAACATCCTAGATAATCGCAGACGCTACCAACGGAAGTTCAAGACGAACATGGATGTGGAAGCACTGAATATAGAGGAGGAATCCGGTGACAAGAAATTCATCAACCAAGTGATGGAAGCCATAAAAGAACACTATAAAAACCCTTACTTTGAAGTAAGTGATTTCAGTGAGGCCGTTGGAGTCAGCAAAAGTCTGCTGAATAAAAAGCTTCAAAGCCTCATCGGGCAATCTGCGGGACAATTCATACGTAACTACAGATTAAACACCGCCCGGGAACTACTCCTCAAAAACCGGGAAACAAAACAGATGAATATTGCTGAAATAGCGTATGAAGTAGGCTTTAATGACCCCAAGTATTTCGCCCGCTGTTTCAGCAAGCAGTTTAATACGACACCAAGCGCATTGCTGAATGAAGAAGAGTAAGGTCGGCGGATTACAAATCCGCCGGAACGGGACAAAGATATTGACACTATTAGAATAAAAACATATATAACCCTTGTTGTCAAACATACCATTATCCCATTGAGAAGTACCTGTGAGCATGATTAAAAAGGGTGTAGCCTTAAGGTCGGGATGGCTACACCCTTTCCCCTATATGGCTACACCCTTTGGTGGTTAGGGCTACACCCTTTTGGCGTCTTCCTTACCTACGTTTTCTCCTGTTTTCTTTTTATTTACAGTACAATAAGCCTGAAGTATCGTAATATATACTGAAACCGAATTATAATTGTAATTTTCACACTTAATATTCATTTGTCCACCTCAAATATTCATTTGTCCACCTCCAAAACACCTTTTGAGCTTACTTTTGCATCACTACTTAAAATATGAATGTAGTATAACTAATATTGTTAAACCATTAATATCTGTATTATGAAGACAAGAAAATGGCCGGTACCCATTCTGGCGGCATTTACAGTCCTTTCATTTTGGGCCTGCGAAGATTGGGGGCAAATGGATCCTCCGGCAGGAAATCAGAAAAATCCCAAATTAGAGCAAGTCGCGAAGATTACTTTTGAGGATAAAGATTTTGATCCTCAAAGCCTCAACTATTATGCCTACGAAGGTGGAGACATAGCTGAGATTGAAGACGACAATGTACACGGTAAAGCACTTCACCTACCTGATGGCTATGCCCGTATGTTCAATCCACTGAATAGCGTGGAAGTACAAAATGGCGTGTCACTGACATTCTGGGTGAAGCAGGCACTCCGCATTGACGAAGAAACGGAAGAAGAGTTGGAGCCGGACTTGGTCGGTGCCCTCTTCTCTTTCCAAAACAGCAACGGTACACAGCGCATGTTCCTCACCGCCAACGGCTGGCTGAAGTATGAAGGTGTGGACGGTGAATACGAGGTCAACAACCCCGAAACGAACAAAGTATCCAAAAATCCATTGCTGTTACCGACCGGAGAATGGCACTACATGGCCATCACTGTCCGCAATGACGGTTATAGCATCCACGTGGATGGCAAACAACGCATTGACAAGACTGTACAAAAATCAAACTTTGACTTCGGAAAAATTGTACAGTTCATGGCCGGTACACCTTATATATATATAGGTTATGGTTCAGATTCTCCCACACAAGAGATGTGGATAGACGATATCTCAATTTACCGCAACCAAATTACCGACAGCCAATGCCAGATGCCGAACATAGGAGAGGGAGCATTCGAATATCTTGTGGGTGACCCCATCATCACTGTAGGTGCAGAAGATAATTCAGCAGCTTGGTGGACAGTATTCTCCAATTATTTCAGGATGCCCGCCGACGGTAACATGAAATTCAAATTCACCAACTACACCAGCGGTGCTGGCAACTGGAACAACTGGTGCTTCTGTCTCTGTACCGATGCCGAGCGGGATGGCAATGGTTATGCCGAATACTTTGTTATCCGCTCCGACCTTTACGGATGGGGCGACAGTTATGCCTCAGGTACATGGACTAATGAGGGCTACGGTGACTGGGATGCATTCCGTGCTGACATGGAAGGTGCAGAAGTGACTGTGACTGTCCAACGCAACGGAGCAACGGCAATTGTAGAGGCAATAGCCAAAGCCATCAACGGCAACGTATACAAAGAAACTTTTACCACCACTTGCGGTGACGGTACACAAGTAGTTCGCGGCTTCTTTATAATGGATGGGTCACACATAGTATTCGACACTGAAGAAACCGCAGCGTTGACCACAGTGCCACTGACAAAGACTACTATTGGTGCCGAAGACTGTTCGGCTGCCTGGTGGACAGAATTCTCAGACTATTTCCAGATCCCCGTCGGACAGAATCTGCATCTCGAATTCGAGAACCATACCAATGGCATCGGCAACTGGAACAACTGGAATCTCTGCCTCTGTACCGATGCCGAGCGGAATGGCAATGGTTATGCCGAATACTTCGTCATTCGTTCCGATCTTTACGGATGGGGTGACAGTTATGCCTCGGGTACATGGACCAGCGAGGGGTACGGTGACTGGGATGCTTTCCGTGCCGACATGGAAGGAGCCACAGTAGTCATTGACATCCAGCGTAATGGTACTACGGTAACAGCCATTGCGGTAGCTACCAGCAAAAATGGCAATGTGTATAAAGAAGCTTTTGTGACAGACTGCGGTGATGGAAACCAGACAGTACGGGCATTCCTTATTGTGGATGGAGCTCATCTCAAGATGGATAATTCAAATTGCTATCTGTACACTCCGTTATTCAAGTAATAACCTCTATAAACAAGAATATATTATGGACAATAAAACAATCACAATATCAACAGCCCCACGTTTGGCGGGTATGCTGCTGGCATTCGTCTTCCTACTGGCAGGACAAATGTTGTTCGCCCAGTCAAAGCAAGTTACAGGTGTCGTAAAAGACGTCACCGGAGAAACTGTCATAGGTGCCAGCGTAGTTGAAAAAGGTACTGCCAATGGTACTATAACAGATTTTGACGGAAATTTCAAATTAACAGTAGGCGACAAAGCCGTGTTGCAAATCTCTTTCGTCGGTTATCAGACGCAAGAAATCAACACAGTAGGCAAGACTTCTTTTGTCGTGACACTGAAAGAAGACTCAGAAATGCTGGAAGAAGTTGTGGTAGTGGGTTATGGTGCACAGAAAAAGGAAAGTGTTGTGGGAGCTATCTCGCAAGTATCTTCCAAGGAGTTGCTCCAATCTCCTGCCGCCAACGTATCCCAAGCCATTGCCGGTAAGATATCAGGTGTCATCACATCACAGACTTCCGGTGCTCCCGGTTCGGATGATACACAAATCTATATCCGTGGTCGTGCTACATTTGCCGGTGATGCCCAACCACTTGTATTGGTAGATGGCGTGGAACGCGAATTCTCACAGATAGCCCCGGACGATATTGAGACGATTTCAGTATTGAAAGATGCTTCGGCAACAGCCGTTTATGGTGTACGTGGCGCAAACGGCGTTATGTTGATTACGACCAAACGTGGTAGAGAACAGAAACCGGAAGTAAGCCTGACCGCCAACTGGCAGATACAAAGTCCAACGCGCACGGATACTTACCTGAACTCTTACCAGTCTGTCAACCTGCTGGAAGAAGCCCTCGCCAACGACGGACTTCCTTCACAGTTCTCTGCCAACGACTTGGAAATGTATCGCAGATCGGTTGCCGGCGAATTGAGCGGCTTAGAGGCAATGCTATATCCCAATGTAGACTGGTATGATGAGGTATTGAAGAGTTCTTCTCCCGCACAACGTTATAACGTCAGTGTACGTGGCGGTACAAAACGTATGCGCTATTATGCTTCCGGTGAACTATACGACCAAAAAGGGTTGATTAAGAATTTGAGTAATGACAAATATGGCAATTCTTCAAGCCCAAGCTTCCGTCGTTATGCATTCCGCGCTAATATGGACTTGTTCCTGACGAAAGATTTGACTTTCTCTGTCAACTTCGGTACTCGTTTTGAAGAACGTAAAGGTTCCAATACGACTGAAAGATCTGATTATAGCCAGATATTCTATGAAATGAACCACACCCCCGGATGGCTTTTCCCTGTATCTACAGTAGTACAAAACGGTGAAAAACAGGAAACTATCTATGGTGGTAGCTCACAGTATCAGAAAAATATCGTAGCATCCCTGACCAAAGGCGGATATTACAAAGCTACAAATACCATCAATGAAACCAACTTTATCCTTGATTACAAGATGGACTGGCTGACTGAAGGATTAAGCGTAAAGGGTATGGCTTCATTCGACTATAACTCCTACGACAAAACTCTTTACCAGGCCACTTTCGCCACTTACGAGCTGAACAACCGCGATGATTTCGGAAATATCGATGCTTACAATCGCTTCGATGCTGATGGCGAATTAGCAGGTAGCAAAGATTCTTACACAATCTATAAGCTTTACATGGAAGCGCAAATCAACTATGCCCGCAAATTCGGCAGACATGATGTAACAGCTATGGTGCTCTACAATCAAAATGACTATCGCTATAGAGCTGATCTTGCCAAGCGTTATCAAGGTCTGGTAGGTCGTGCCACTTATGGCTACGACGATCGTTATCTGGCAGAGGTTAACTTCGGTTACAACGGTTCGGAAAACTTCATGAAAGGCAAACGTTTTGGTTTCTTCCCCGCTTTCTCTTTAGGTTGGCGCATCAGTAATGAATCTTTCATGGAGAACACTAAGGAGTGGTTGAACAACCTGAAGTTGCGTGCTTCTTACGGTCAGGTAGGTAACGATGTATATACCGTAGGCGGAGTGGCACAACGCTTCCTCTATGAAGAGAAATGGAGCCAGATCAGCAATGACTATATGTTCGGCACCAGTGGTAAGTCCGGCATCTACGAAACACAATACCCTAACTATGGCGTTACTTGGGAACGTGCTCACAAGTACAATGTCGGTTTAGAGTTCGGATTATGGAACGGATTACTGAATGGTAATATCGATCTTTTCCATGAAAAGCGTAACGACATCCTAACCAACTACCTGACACGTCCTGAATGGGTAGGCGTAACAATGGCTGCCGGTAACTTGGGTGAAACCGTAAACAGCGGTTTCGAGATTGAGTTAAAGCATAATAATCATATCGGAAAGGAGTTTCAATACAACGTTGGTCTGACTTTCTCTCATGCCAAGAATGAAATTAAGAATATGGATGAGCCAGCACTAAAAACAGACTATCGCAAGCGCGAAGGTCATCCTATCGGTCAGTACTACGGACTGGTATGCGACGGCTTCGTAACTGCTGCCGACGTGGCTGATCCTAATTTCCCGACATCAACCTTTGGTAATGTACAGGTAGGCGATTTGAAATATCGCGATATGAATAATGATGGTTTTATTGACGAACGAGACGAAACATTCATTGGTTATAGCGATGTACCTGAAAATACGTATGCACTTACCTTGGGATGCAATTACAAAGGCATTGGTTTCAGTGTGATGTTCCAAGGTGTTGATCACGTAAGTCGTTATTATGATGCAGAAGCTATGTATGCCTTCGTCAGTGGCGGTAAAGTGAAAGAACACCATCTGGATCGTTGGAATCCTACTAAATCGGAATCCGAGAATTTGGCAAGTGCCAAATATCCATTGCTGCACTACGATAGTTACGGTGACCACAACCAACGCCAAAACTCCTTCTTCCTGAAGAACGGTGCTTTCATGCGTCTAAAGAACATTGAGTTGAGCTATACATTGCCTACCAAATGGATAGAAAAAGTAGGCATGAGTGACTGCCGCCTCTATGTAAACGGTAACAACCTCATCACTTGGGATCATTTGGATGATCTGTGTGACCCGGAAAGTAACGGTTCCAACCGCTATCCGATTATGAAGACTGTGAACTTTGGTGTAAACATTAAATTCTGATAAAATGAAGAAGACATTATTATATGGCATATTTGCCCTGAGCATCGCCTCTGCCACACTTACTTCCTGCGAAGATATGTTTGGAGGCTTCCTCGACAAGCAGCCCAGTAATGAGTTGACGGGCGAAGAAGTATTCAGCGACTGGAACCTAATGTTACAGTTCCATTACGATACCTACAACTTTCTGCGCCACGGTGCTTGCCGCATCAATAATTCATGGCTGGATGCTGCTACAGACCTGGCAGAAACCAGTTACGCGACCGGTGGTGTGCGTACAACATTCAATATAGGTAATTATTACGGCAACGGCGGAGCATCCGAACTAAGCGGTACTTGGGAACATTATTACCGTGGTATTCGCAAATGCAACATGATACTTACACGCATAGAAAGCGTCCCCAAAAGTATAGACCTGAAAGAAGATGAGTATATCAAACACAAAACTTATATCATCTCTGAAGCGCGTTTCTTGCGTGCTTGGTTCTATTGGGAACTCTTCCTACGTTACGGTCCTATTCCTATAGTAACAGAAGTACTCGACCCTAATGGTGATTTATTGAGTAATTATACAAGCCGTCCAAGTATAAAGGAATATGTTGTTGACTTTATTCTAAAAGAACTGAGCGAATGTGAAAAAGGTCTAATGGTTTATGAAGATGCTTCAGACAAAGATGTTGCAGGACGTATCGGACAACCTATGGCTCGCGCGCTTTATAGCCGTATTATGCTGTATATGGCAAGCCCGCGCTACAGTAGCGAATCAAGCATCACGTGGCAACAGGCAGCCGATGCAGCAAAAGGTTTCATCGAAACCTACGGCGGTAACTACTCGTTGATGCAAGGTACGGACTCAAAGACAGCATTAACCAATGCCTGGTTGTTGACTCCATACGAAGAAAGCAACAAAGAAATGATCTTCTATCGTAACGATGGAACCATCTCATGGAATAACATTCGCTATGATGTCCCGGTAGGTGAAGGAGGTAATGGCGGTCTCTGCCCGTCCCAAAACCTAATAGACATGTATGACATGATTGACGGTAATTCTCCTTTTCAGGAGTACGACGAAACCGGCGCTCCGGTTTATAACGGGGTTAATCCGAGCGTCAACGCCGCAAGTGGTTACAGCGATGCCAATATGTGGGCCAATCGTGACGGACGTCTGGCAGCTTCCATTCTTTATAATGGTGTATCCTGGGGAAATGGAGTAATCAATGTTGTCAAAGGACAACGTGATAATCCTGTAGGAAATGCTAACGCTACCCCGACCGGCTATTATGTACGCAAATACATGCCGGAAACCATCCTGAGTGCAAACCATAGCGGTAATTCACGTCGCCTCTGGACAATTATCCGTTATGCGGAAATTCTACTGAATTATGCCGAAGCGCTGAATGAAGTACAAGGTCCTTGTAAGGAAGTATACGACCAACTCGACCTAATTCGTCATCGCGCAGGCATCACCGGTAATGTTGCCAACCGTGCAGATCTGAACACCAAAGAGAAAATGCGCAACTTCATCCGCAAAGAACGCACGGTAGAATTGGCATTCGAAGAACATCGCGCATGGGACGTACGCCGCTGGAATGTAGCAGAAGAGGCATTGGGACGCAATATCATCGGCATCGATGTAGCTGCCAATGGAACCATCACCCGCAAAGTGGCCCAAGAACGCGTGTTCCAAAAGAAGATGTACCTCTATCCTATCCCTGAAGGTGAATACTGGAAAACAGGAATTGAAAACAATCCGGAATGGTAATCCTTAAATCAAATATAGAATATGTATAATTTGAATCATATCATAAAGAAAATAACCGGAGCAGGCAAAGCCTTGCTGCTGGTAACTTTACTCCTTGCCACCGGCGCTGTCTGGGCACAGAACACACAGACGTTGAAAGGCCGTATTGTGGACACGGAAGGCAATCCTATTGCCGGAGCCGTGGTGAATGTAGCCGAAGAAAGCCGCATCGTCCTCTCCGACGAGAACGGGTACTTCAGTTTGAAGAATGTAAGAGCGTCGGATGAAATATGCATCAGCAGCGTGGGATATAAGAATGCACAAGTAGCGGTAGACTTTAATGAAGGTTTCAAGATTGAACTGGAATCAGACCTTGACGAATACCTCCACACTACTCCTATTGCATTTGGACGTAAAGCCAAAAAGCTGGTTACCGAATCAACCTCTGTAGTAACCGGTGAAGAATTGCAAAAGCATCCTATCACAGTGCTTCAGAATGCATTCACCTCTACCGTTACCGGTATGGAAACTTACGAATGGTCCAGTGAACCGGGATGGACGGAAACAGCCATGTATATCCGTGGTATCCGTACCATGAACACCGGCGCACGTGCTCCGCTGGTTATAGTGGATAATATGGAACGTGACCTTTCTTTCCTCGATGCGTTCCCTATTGAGAACATCACCATCCTGAAAGATGCTGCTGCTACTGCTATTTACGGCATGCGTGGTGCCAATGGTGCAATCTTGGTAACTACCAAACGCGGTAGTGCCGGAAAGACGAATATCGACTTCACGCAAGAGGTAGGTTTCCAAATGTTGAGCAACAAGATGGAAAACCAGAATTCCTATAACATGGCTCTGACACGCAACCGGGTGAAATATTTGGATGGTCAGGATCCCATGTACACCGACGAACAAATTGAAATGTACCGCCGCGTATGCAACGGAGAAACACTGGAAGGTATCGACCAATACAGATACTTCAATACCAGTTGGGCCGACGAACTTTATCGCGAAACAGCTCCTATGTACAAGACTAACCTGCAAATCAGTGGTGGTAACGAACGTGCCCGCTATTATGTTTCATTCTCTTACCTCCGTCAGGAAGGCATGTGGAATGACAAGTGGACTAATTATAATAAGAATTATAATACCGGCCATACGCTGAACCGCTGGAACTTACGTTCGAACATCGACATTGATGTAACCAAGCACCTCAACGTATCTCTTGACTTAGGTGGACGTATCGACAACATTACACAACCCACAGAAAGTGTATTCAATCTGGCTACATTCGGAGTAGTTGAAGCCAACCCTATGGAACCGGTATACACACCGAATGGTCAGATCTACGCCTCCAGTACCGCTAACAATGCAGGTCGCTACCTCGCCGCTTCGGGTCAGGAAAAGAACCGTCGTCGTAATTTGTATTCTACACTGAACGTCAACGGTGACTTAAGCCCCATATTGAAAGGTCTGAAAGTGAATGCAACCATTAGTTTTGATTCCTATGAAACGTTCGAATCCACTCAAAGGAACAGTGTTAATTCATATAACTATGATTATATGAATATGGACGTAACCGATCCGTCACAATTCAAATATACGCAGTACACTACGTATTCCGCATTGAGTGATCCGACTCCTAACCAGCGTGAGTTCTACTACAATCTGAACCTAATGGGAGGTTTAGGTTACAGCAACAAATTCGGTCAACACACCGTTGAAGCCCGCGCATTCGCTCGCGCTTACCGTAACCAATCGAACGGATATGCATCTTCCAACCGTTATCTTTCATACAACGGACAAGTAACTTACGACTACGCCAACCGTTATATCTTCTCTGGAAACATCTCACGTATGGGTTGTGATAATTTCAGGGAAGACCAACGTTGGGGAACTTTCTACGGTGCATCCGCAGGTTGGGTAGCTTCCGAAGAGCCTTGGCTGAAAAATAAAAATATCAACCTCTTGAAACTTCGCGCTTCTTACGGTCGTGCCGGACAATCGACCACAGGTGGAGGTCGTTACGCTTATCAAAATACGTATGGTTCCGCTACCGGTTACGGTTTTGGATATTCCGGTTCTTACATCAACGGATTTGCGGAAACAATGGCTGGTAACGCCAATAACAAATGGGAAATCTCGGACATGCTGAATATCGGGTTGGACTTCGACTTCTGGAATAAAAAGATCTATGGTTCGGTAGATGCTTTCCAAGAATGGCGTTCTAACATTCTGGTTACTCGCACCAGTGTACCTTCTCTTTTAGGAATCTCCGTAGCAAAAGACTCATACGGAAAAGCTGAAACGAAAGGTTTTGAAGTTACACTCGGACATCGTCATCATATTGGTGATTTCAACTACTATATTGAAGGTATGTTAACCTACAATACGAATAAGATTACTGAAATGGACGAAACAGAACCTAACGTGGAATGGCAACGTAAAACAGGCAATCGTATCTATGACTACACTTCTGTAGCCGGTTTGTATGAAAGTTCATTCAACAACGGTGTCGGCGGTTGGAACCGTTACAAATTCATTCAATGGGCCAGCGACGCCAACCTGATTGCAACCAGCCAGCAGGATGCTATTGACCATCCGGAAAAATATCCGTATAATGCAGCCTCCAATGGTACACAGAAACTCGGTACAGCCGTATTCAAAGATTTAAATGGCGACCGCCAGATTGACTCTAACGACATGATACCGGATACATACACCATTATCCCCGAGTTGATTCCGACCCTTAACTTCGGTTTCGAATGGAAAGGTTTCGATGCCCGTGCCGTATTCACCGCTTATCTGAACCGTGATGTATTCTTGTCTCCGGCTGTTGCCTGGTCAGGATGGGGTAATCAAGGTACCCACGAAGTGGTAAAAACATGGGGTTACTATACAGACGATCCGCTTGATCCGCGCAACGTGAATGCAACCTATCCTCGTCCTACTTACGGTAGTTATAATGCCATCGACAGTGACCGCGATACGGGAACTTATCAGAATGACATTTGGATTGTAAACGGCAACTTCTTGTCACTCCGCAACGTCGAAGTAGGTTATTCATTACCCAAACGGTTGATTGCAAAGGCCAACCTGACCAAGTGCCGTCTCTACTTCAGCGGATATAACCTCTGCACATGGAGCAGCGTACCCGATGGTTGTGACCCGGAAAAACCGATGAGCTACGTATGGTGGTATCCAAAAACCCGGACATTTACATTCGGTATAAACATTGGTTTCTAATATGAAAAACAGAGAAATATGAAAAAGATATTCAAATATATGGCAGCCGCACTGCTGGCTGTAAATTTCACCTCTTGCAGCGACTTCTTAGACAAAGAGGTAGACTTGACCCTGGATGCGGAACAGGTGTTCCAGAAATTTGAGAATACCCGCGGCTATCTGGCAAATATATATACCTACCTACCGGATGCGTTCGTAGGTTATACAGATGGCCAGTTCCGTGGTGCATCACGCGACTGTATGACGGATAATGCACTCTCTTTCTGGAGTGTACATTACTATCACAGTGTATTGACAGACGCTTATTCCGCAACCAAACATTCGTTTGCAGAAGATTTCTGGCCAAAGAACTTCAAAGGCATCCGTGCCGCCAACAACTTTCTGAAGTATGCCCGCGAAAGCGTTGTGAAGAATACTGAAATGGAGGGTGACGACAACCGTTTGTACGACCGTTACATGGCTGAAGCCCGACTGCTCCGTGCCATCTTCCACTTCGACCAGGCCAGTTGGTTCGGCGATATCCCCATCGTAGGTGAAGATGAGAACGGCGAGCCCATCATTTTCGAATACACCAATCCGGAACAAATGAACATGGCACGCACCAATTGCGCCGATGCACTGAAATGGATTGCTGACGAATGTGATAAGATAAAAGACGTGTTGCCTTTCCGGTATGCACAGGAAGAGCTGAACTGGGGACGTGTGAACGGTGCTGCAGCGTATGCATTGAAAGCAAGAGCATTGTTGTACAGAGCATCACCTTTGCACAATCCTAACAATGACGCTTCCCTATGGAGGGAAGCTGCAACGGCTGCAACAGACTTCATCACGAAAAACAGAACCCAGAGCAATCCGTACAGACTGTATACTACGGCAGATAATGATACGGACAAGAACTATTATGAATGTTTCGTTTCCACGCCTCACCTGAACAACGAGTATATCTTGAGCCGTTCAGAATGGCAAACCCGTGAAATTGAACTGTTCCTAGCTCCCTGCGGATTCAGTGGTAGTGTAAACTCAACCGGACGTACCAATCCGACACAGAACTTGGTGGATAGCTATGAAACTAAAAATGGTCTTCCTATAGATAAAGATCCGTCTTACGATCCGCAGAATCCGTACGCCAACCGTGACCCACGTTTGGAGCAAACCATTCTGCACCACGGTTCTATCTGGGGAGATGCAAAACAAGATGAAGAACGTGAAGTAGATGTTACTTATGGTTCCGGCAAAGATTATCATGAACTGCACGGTGGAACACTCACCGGATACTATACTAAGAAGTTCCTGAATAATATGTCGTTCAAGAGTCCGACTACTTATACACACGCCTGTCCTATCTTCCGCTATGCCGAAGTATTGCTGAATGCTGCCGAAGCCATCAACGAAGCTGAAGGTCCGGACAATGCTTATCAATATGTGAACGAAGTGCGTGCCCGTGTAGGCATGCCACCCTACAGTGGAATGAGCCAGTCGCAGCTTCGCGAACGTATCCGCAACGAACGCCGCATCGAACTTTGCTTCGAGGACCATCGTTTCTTCGACGAGCGCCGCTGGAAGTTATTCGAAAGCAAAAGTGCCGCCAGCGAAAAGAATCTGCCCTACTACCAGCAGGTTTATAACCTTTACGGTGTAGCTGTAACTCCGGGGCAAAGTACGGTGTTCAATTACGGTCCGGCGGAAATGCACCAATCACGTGCTTTCAACAGTCCGAAAAACTACTACTTCCCCATACCGGATGCCGAAATCAAGAGATTGCCTAACTTAGGACAAAATCCCGGCTGGGAAATGCAATAAAAAAATAAACTCATTAAAACTCCGAAAATATGAAACTTAATAAATGGTTAAGTATACTAGTGGTAAGTTGCTCACTGCTAATCGGTTTTACCGCTTGTGACGACGATGATAACGATTACGGTGAACTCTCACTCGGTACTCCCGTACTGACCGAGATTGCAGCCCCTACTGCCATAGCAACTTCTGATGTAATGGTCAGTCAAAAAGATCTGGATGAAGGCACTATCAGAGTAATGGCCTATGGTTTCTGCTATGATACCTCCAAGAATCCTACCATCTACAGTGCCACAGTGAAAACTCTTCCTGAGAATGGAAAGATGGAAGCAACTCTGACTGAGTTGGCAGACAATACTGTATATTATGTACGGGCTTTTGCTACTCTTTACCCTAATGGAGTAGTTTATTCGCCTGAAGTGGAAATGACTGTAGGAGTAACAGAACCGGAAACACCTTCTGAAGAGACACCTACTGAATAAAACTATATTAATTACGAGTTACAATTATAAAAGCAATGCTTTTAAATTGTAACTCGTAATTTGTTTCTCTATAGTACTAATTTACCAATAACAATTTACTTATGAAGTTCTTCAAGTGGACCCTATTACTCTTCAGTTATTCAGTTTTATCAGGAGCGTGCAGCAGCGAAAGCAATGAGCCTGACATAGACGAGACAACTATTTCCATTTCGGCACCATCTGTGTCAAATGTTACGGAAGATAGAGCAACTATAATTGCGACTATCACAACAAATACCCCATCCGCTATCTTAAAGAAAGGTATTTGTTATGATACCCAGTCTAATCCGACCATTTCCAACCGGACTGTTGAAATGAGCAGCGCAGGTCTGTCACTCAACCTGACCATAACGGAACTTGAGCCTGAAACTAAATACTATGCCAAGGCTTTTGCTACTGTAGCCAATGGAAATCCAGTCTATTCAACAGAAATTTCATTCACAACAGCAGCCCGCAGCATTACTTCCGAATTGGATAAATACATAGCTCCTTCCTATCCTGATGATTATACCAGCATTGCAGACTGGAGCAACAGAAGCCAATGGAATTTAGCCAATGTACATGACCCCAGTATAGTACTAGCTGAAGACGGTTATTATTATATGTATCAGACGGATGCCTCGTATGGCAATGCGCATGAATACGGCGGACATTTTCACTGCCGTCGATCCAAAGACCTCGTGAATTGGGAATACATGGGAGGTACCATGAACTCACTACCCGGCTGGGTGATTCCTAAATTGAACGAAATACGCAAAGCCATGGGGTTGAATGAAGTTCAGCCTGCCATAAATACCTTTGGTTATTGGGCACCTTGTGTCCGGAAAGTCAGAAACGGGCTTTACCGCATGTACTATTCCATCGTATGCCCGGGCTTGCTCAACGGTGAGAACACTTGGGGCGAACGTGCCTTTATCGGCATGATGGAAAACACCGACCCTGCCAATAATGGAGGTTGGGAAGACAAAGGATACGTCATCACAAATGCCTCTGATAAAGAATTAAATTTCAACGTCAAGCCCGATGACTGGACAAATTGCTATTATAAATGGAATGCAATCGACCCCAGTTATATTATCGACAAAGATGGCAAGCACTATCTGGTTTACGGCTCATGGCATAGCGGCATAGCGGCGCTGGAAGTAGATGCAGCCACCGGAAAGCCACTGAATACATTGCCCAAGCCTTGGGGAACGGAAGAAGATATAGCTCCTTACGGGCAACTACTCGTCACCCGCCAAATTGGGAATCGCTGGCAGGCATCCGAAGGACCGGAAATCATTTATAATCCAAACACTGGATATTATTACCTGTTCATGGCTTATGATGCATTGGATGTACCTTATAACACACGCGTGTGTCGTTCTCAAAGCATTCTGGGTCCTTACTTAGGCATTGACGGAACAGATCTCACCAGATTCGGCGGCGAAATGCTCCCCATCGTTACACACCCCTACAAGTTCAGCAACAGCAACGGATGGGTAGGTATCGCTCACTGTGCTATTTTTGACGATGGAAATGGGAATTGGTATTATGCCTCGCAAGGACGTCTGCCCAAAGATATACCGGGTATCAATGCGAGCAATGCCGTGATGATGGGGCATGTACGTTCCATCAAATGGACCAGTACGGGATGGCCGGTAGTAATGCCGGAACGTTATGGCGCCGTGCCCCAACTGCCTATAACAGAAGATGAACTGACAGGGAGTTGGGAACATATAGACCTCTCCTACTCTTACGGAAAGCAGAAAACATCCAATACAATGACACTTTCTGCCGATCATAAAGTAACCGATGGTTCTTGGAAAGGCGCAACGTGGAACTATGATGCCGACAACCAGCGCATCACATTCAGCAATGGAGTGGAAGTATGTCTGCAACGGGAAGTGGATTGGGAAGCCAGCCCGAGAACTCATACAATTGTTTATGCAGGGTATACCAACAGCAAGACGTATTGGGGTAAAAAGAAGAAATAAAATAAGATTCCGTCCATATCCGGATAGTATATGAACCGTATCTGGTCCGTATCTGCTTCGTGTCTATACATTTGGACTTGATAGGGAGTTGGTAAGGAGCTGATACGGACTTGGTAGGGAATTGGTAAATCTGGGCTCTAAAAACAGCCTCAACAACCCGACATTTGAGGCTGTTTTTTTACTTTTATGTTACATAACATATACAAGTGTAGCTAATACACTCAAATAAAGTGTTACTTTTACACCCAAAATCGGATAATTATCTCATTTACATTAAAAATAGAACCATGAAAAACAGTTTTCTACTTGCAGGAATTGCCGCATTGATGTTATCTGCGTGCAATAACAAGCCAGCTCAGGAGTTGACTTTGTCCGGTCTGAATCCGGTGAATTTTCAAACAGAAGTGAACAATGCCAAAACAGATCTTTACACCTTGAAGAACAAGTCGGGCATGGAAGTATGCATCACTAACTTTGGAGGACGTATCGTTTCTATTATGGTTCCCGACAAAAACGGGAATATGCAGGACGTTGTTCTGGGTTTCGACAGCATTGCCGACTATGTAAACATCCCAAGTGACTTCGGCGCTTCCATCGGTCGTTATGCAAACCGCATCAACCAGGGAAGAATCGTACTGGACGGAGACACTATCCAATTACCGCAAAATAACTTCGGACATTGCTTGCATGGCGGTCCTAAAGGCTGGCAATACCAAGTATATGAGGCCAACCCGATTGATGAAACTACACTAGAACTGACCCGTATTTCACCGGACGGAGATGAAAACTTCCCCGGTAATGTAACAGCCAAAGTTCTTTTCAAACTAACAGATGACAACGCTATAGATATAAAGTATAGCGCTACTACAGATAAGAAGACAGTCATCAACATGACCAACCACTCTTACTTCAACTTATCCGGTAATCCTTCAAAAGCTGCAACAGATCATATCTTATATGTAAATGCAGACAACTACACTCCAGTGGACAGCACTTTCATGACTACCGGAGAAATTGTAACGGTGAAAGATACTCCGATGGACTTCACTACTCCTAAAACGATAGGACAAGACATCACTAACTTCGACTTTGTTCAGTTGAAAAACGGAAATGGCTATGACCACAACTGGGTGCTGAACACAAATGGAGACATTGCTCAATTAGCAGCAAAACTGACTTCACCTGAAAGCGGTATTACTCTGGAAGTATATACCAACGAACCGGGTATACAAGTTTATACCGGTAACTTCCTTGATGGAACTGTAACAGGTAAAAAAGGCATCACTTACAACCAACGTGCTTCCGTATGCTTGGAAACACAACACTATCCCGACAGTCCTAATAAGCCGGAATGGCCCAGCGTGGTATTGGAACCGGGACAGACATACAACAGCGAATGTATTTTCAAATTCTCAGTAGAGAAATAATAGTTAACTTTTAAATATTAGAATTGTGGAAGCATTAGATTGGATCGTAATTGGAGCCTTTGCTTTAGCTCTGATTGGTATTATTGTTTGGGTTGTCAAACAGAAACAAAATGACTCAGCGGATTATTTTCTGGGTGGACGTGACGCTACATGGATTGCGATTGGTGCATCTATTTTTGCATCAAACATCGGTTCGGAACACTTGATCGGACTGGCAGGCGCCGGTGCATCCAGTGGTATGGCTATGGCACACTGGGAAATTCAGGGATGGATGATTCTTATTTTAGGATGGGTATTCGTACCTTTCTATTCAAGAAGTATGGTATATACGATGCCGGAATTCTTGGAACGTCGTTATAATCCGCAATCCCGTACTATATTATCCGTAATCTCCTTGATCAGTTATGTATTGACTAAGGTAGCAGTTACAGTATATGCCGGTGGTTTGGTATTCCAACAGGTATTCGGCATTGAAGAACTCTGGGGAATCGACTTCTTCTGGATTGCAGCTATCGGTCTGGTTTTGATCACTGCATTATATACGATCTTTGGAGGTATGAAGTCGGTACTTTATACTTCTGTATTGCAGACACCGATTTTGTTGTTAGGGTCGCTGATTATCCTTGTACTCGGTTTCAAAGAACTGGGTGGATGGGATGAAATGATGAGAATTTGTGGTGCGGTAACAGTTAATGATCAGGGCAACACCATGACGGAATTAATCCGTAGTAACAGTGACCCGAACTTCCCTTGGTTGGGAGCACTAATCGGATCAGCTATCATCGGTTTCTGGTACTGGTGTACTGACCAGTTCATCGTACAACGTGTGCTTTCAGGTAAGAACCAGAAAGAAGCACGCCGCGGTACTATCTTTGGAGCTTATCTGAAATTGTTACCTGTATTCTTGTTCTTGATTCCGGGTATGATTGCTTTTGCACTTCATCAGAAGTACCTCGGTGCAGGCGGTGAAGGTTTCTTGCCGATGTTGGCCAATGGTAGCGCCAATGCCGATGCAGCTTTCCCGACACTGGTAGCCAAGTTGTTACCGGCTGGTGTGAAAGGTTTGGTGGTTTGCGGTATCCTTGCAGCTTTGATGAGTTCGTTGGCATCTTTGTTCAACTCATCTGCCATGCTGTTTACAATTGACTTCTACAAACGCTTCAAACCGAAAACTTCTGAAAAGAAACTGGTGGTTATCGGCCAGATGGCAACTGTAGTGATTGTAATTCTGGGTATTTTGTGGATACCTATCATGCGTAGCGTAGGTGATGTACTTTATACTTACCTGCAAGATGTACAGTCTGTATTGGCACCGGGTATCGCCGCAGCCTTCCTGTTGGGTATCTGCTGGAAGCGTACTTCTGCACAAGGTGGTATGTGGGGATTGATCGCCGGTATGGTAATCGGTTTGACACGTCTGGGAGCAAAAGTATATTACAGTAATGCAGGAGATGTAGCTGGCGGTACATTCAAATATCTGTTCTATGATATGAACTGGTTGTTCTTCTGCGGATGGATGTTCCTGTTCTGCATCATTGTAGTGATTGTAGTAAGCTTGGCAACAGAAGCACCGACTGAAGAAAAAATACGGGGATTGGTATTCGGTACCTCTACTCCGGCACAATTGGCAGAGACACGCGCCAGCTGGAACCATTGGGATATTATCCATACGATTATTATCCTGGGTATCACTGCCGCTTTCTATATCTATTTCTGGTAAAATAGTTACAAGCTACGGGCTACGAGTGCCATCCGGCATGATAGCGCAGCCCACTTGTAGCTTGTAGCTCGTAGTTCAAAGATATATGACAAACAACTATTATAGTTCAAATCCGACCTTTTACGTTGGTATCGACTGCATCATCTTCGGTTTCAACGAAGGAGAACTGAACCTGCTGTTACTGAAACGAAACTTTCAGCCGGCAATGGGTGAATGGTCTCTGATGGGTGGATTCGTACAACAAGGTGAAAGTGTGGATGATGCTGCCAAACGTGTACTAGCGGAACTCACCGGTTTGGAAAATGTATATATGGAGCAAGTTGGGTCGTTCGGTGAAGTTGAACGTGACCCGGGAGAACGTGTTATCTCCATTGCCTACTATGCACTGATCAACATCAACGAGTACGACCGCGAACTGGTGCACCAGCATAATGCCTACTGGGTAAACATCAATGAATTACCGCCTTTGATCTTCGACCATCCGCAAATGGTGAAACAGGCACGGGAATTGATGCAACAGAAAGCATCCACAGAGCCTATCGGCTTCAACCTGTTACCGAAGTTATTCACGCTGTCTCAACTGCAAAGCCTCTACGAAGCTATTTACGGTGAACAGATAGACAAGCGTAACTTCCGTAAACGGATAGCCGAAATGGACTACATTGAAAAAACAGATAAAATTGATAAAACAGGTTCCAAACGCGGAGCTGCCTTATATAAATTCAATGAGAAGGCATACCGCAAGGCACCGAATTTTAAATTATAAATTATGCTGGAAGAACTGAAAGAAAAGGTATTCCATGCTAACCTTGAACTGGTGAAGCATGGACTGGTTATCTTCACCTGGGGAAATGTATCGGCTATCGACCGTGAAACAGGGCTGGTAGTCATCAAACCCAGTGGTGTAAGTTATGACGACATGAAGGCGGAAGATATGGTGGTGGTTGACCTCGATGGCAAAGTGGTAGAAGGACGATTGAAACCGTCTTCAGACACTCCGACCCACGTGGTACTCTACAAGGCTTTCCCTGAAATCGGTGGTGTGGTACACACCCACTCTACTTACGCTACTGCCTGGGCGCAAGCCGGATGTGACATTCCGAATATCGGAACGACACACGCAGATTACTTCCACGATGCCATACCTTGCACGGCAGATATGACAAAGGAAGAAGTGGAAGGAGCGTATGAAATGGAAACCGGAAATGTAATTGTAAAGCGCTTTGAAGGGCTGAACCCTGTACACACACCGGGAGTACTGGTAAAGAATCACGGCCCCTTCTCTTGGGGAAAAGATGCGCACGATGCTGTACACAACGCAGTGGTAATGGAACAAGTGGCCAAGATGGCAAGCATTGCATACGCCGTCAATCCGAAACTGACCATGAATCCGCTGTTGGTAGAAAAGCATTTCAACCGCAAGCATGGGCCTAACGCTTACTATGGACAGTAAACAATCGACAATTAAAAATTAACAACTAAAAATTAAAGAATTATGAACGCATTTGATCAATATGAAGTATGGTTCGTAACCGGAGCACAGCTCCTGTACGGAGGTGACGCAGTTATCGCAGTAGACGCACACAGTAATGAAATGGTAGCCGGATTGAACGCCAGCGGTAAATTGCCAGTAAAGGTGGTTTATAAAGGTACGGTAAACTCTTCTAAAGAAGTTACTGAGGCTTTCAAAGCTGCTAACAATGATGAGAAATGTATCGGTGTTATCACTTGGATGCACACTTTCTCTCCTGCCAAGATGTGGATTCACGGTTTGCAGGAACTGAAGAAGCCGTTGCTGCACTTCCATACTCAGTTCAACAAAGAAATTCCTTGGGATACCATGGATATGGACTTTATGAACTTGAACCAGTCTGCTCATGGTGACCGTGAATTCGGCCACATTGTAACCCGTATGCGTAAAAACCGTAAGGTAGTGGTAGGCCATTGGCAAGATGAAAAAGCACAAGGCCAGATTGCAACATGGATGCGTGTTTGCGCCGGATGGGCTGACGCTCAGGATATGCTGATTATCCGTTTCGGTGACCAGATGAACAACGTTGCCGTAACTGATGGTGACAAGGTATCTGCTGAACAAGTTTTGGGTTACCACGTAGACTACTGTCCGGTAAACGACCTGATGAAGTACTACAATGCAGTGGAAGACAAAGATGTACAGGCAATGGTAGATACTTACTTCAAAGAATACGACCATGCTCCTGAACTGGAAAAGACCGGAACTGAAGCTTATACCAAAGTTTGGAACTCTGCAAAAGCAGAAATCGCTCTCCGTCGTATCCTGAAAGACACAGGTGCAAAAGCATTTACTACCAACTTCAACGACCTCGGTGACTTTGATCAGATTCCGGGATTGGCTTCTCAACGTCTGATGGAAGAAGGGTATGGTTTCGGTGCGGAAGGTGACTGGAAAACTGCCGCTTTGTATCGTACCACTTGGTTCATGAGCCAAGGTATGCCGAAAGGATGCTCTTTCCTGGAAGATTACACACTGCACTTCGACGGTGAAAAGAGCGCTATCCTCCAGGCACACATGCTGGAAGTTTGCCCGCTGATTGCCGAAGCAAAACCGAAACTGGAAGTACACCGTCTTGCCATTGGTATCGATAGCGAAACAGCACGTCTTGTATTCACCAGCAAGCAAGGTGAAGGGGTAGCCGCTACTATCGTTGACTTGGGCAACCGTTTCCGCCTCATCGTGAACAAGGTGGAATGTATCAAGAGCAAACCGCTGCCCAAACTTCCCGTTGCCAGCGCATTGTGGATTCCGATGCCGAACCTCGAAGTAGGTGCTGCTGCATGGATTCTGGCAGGTGGTACTCACCACACCAGCTTCTCTTACGACTTGACAGTAGAATATTGGGAAGATTATGCAGAAATGGCAGGTATCGAAATGGTAGTTATCGATGAAAATACAACTATCAGCGAGTTCAAGAAAGAACTGCGCATGAATGAAGTATATTACATGTTGAACAAAGCGCTTTGTTAATTATGAAACCAGACGCAAAATCAACCATCGAAGCAGGTAAAGCCATTCTTGGCATAGAATTCGGCTCCACCCGAATCAAGGCTGTTTTGATTGACCAGGAAAACAAGCCTATCGCTCAAGGAAGTCACACCTGGGAGAACCAGTTGGTGGACGGACTTTGGACATATAGCGTTGAGGCCATCTGGTATGGACTGCAAGATTGTTACGCCGACCTTCGTTCAAACGTGAAGAGCCTGTATGATATAGAGATAGAAACCTTGGCGGCAATCGGTGTCAGCGCCATGATGCATGGCTATATGGCATTCAATGATAAAGAAGAGATTCTCGTACCCTTCCGTACTTGGAGAAACACCAATACGGGTGCGGCTGCAGCTGCTTTATCAGAGCTGTTCGTTTATAATATTCCTCTGCGTTGGAGCATTTCTCACTTGTATCAGGCTATTCTGGACAACGAAGAACATGTGAAAGATATCGATTATCTGACAACACTTGCAGGTTTTATCCATTGGCAGATAACAGGTCAAAAAGTATTGGGCATCGGCGATGCATCGGGTATGCTCCCTATAGATCCGGTTACCAAGAACTACTCCGCTGAAATGGTGGCTAAGTTCGACGAGTTAATCGCTCCGAAGGGATACGGCTGGAAGTTGCTGGATATTCTTCCCAAAGCATTGCCGGCCGGTGAAAATGCAGGTTTTCTGACACCGGAAGGCGCTAAGATGCTCGACGTGTCCGGTCATTTGAAAGCCGGAATACCGGTTTGCCCGCCCGAAGGAGATGCCGGTACCGGTATGGTGGCAACCAATGCCGTGAAGCAGCGTACAGGAAACGTATCGGCAGGTACCTCTTCGTTCTCCATGATTGTATTGGAGAAAGATCTGTCAAAGCCCTACGAAATGATCGATATGGTTACTACTCCCGATGGAAGTCCCGTAGCCATGGTACATTGCAACAACTGTACGTCCGACCTCAATGCATGGATCAACCTGTTCAAGGAATACCAGGAACTGCTGGGTATACCTGTAGATATGAACGAAGTATATGGAAAACTCTACAACCATGCCCTGACAGGCAATGCGGATTGTGGCGGTCTCATTTCATTCAATTACATTTCAGGCGAACCTGTAACAGGATTTGCAGATGGAAGACCGATGTTTGTACGTTCGGCCAATGACAAGTTCAGCCTTGCGAACTTCATGCGGACGCACTTGTACGCTTCTGTCGGTGTCCTCAAGATTGGTAATGACATTCTTTTCAAAGAAGAAAAGGTGAAAGTTGACAGAATCACAGGACACGGAGGTTTGTTCAAGACTAAAAATGTGGGCCAGAGAGTACTTGCAGCAGCACTGAACTCACCCATTTCCGTAATGGAAACGGCCGGTGAAGGTGGTGCATGGGGTATTGCGTTGCTGGGATCATTCCTTGTGAACAACGAAAAGAAGCAACCTCTCGACGCTTTCCTGGACGAGCAGGTGTTTGGTGGGGATGCAGGTGTTGAGATAACGCCTACAGCCGAGGATGTAGCAGGTTTTAACGCATACATCGAAAACTACAAGGCAGCACTGCCCATCGAAGAAGCGGCAGTGAAATTCAAAAAGTAATTCCTACTTCAAGGAATAAACGAATGTAATAGTAGAGGGAGAAGCTTCGGCTGCCACGTGGGTGCTGTTGGCACCGAAGCAACTCCCCATACATTCGTTCTACAAGCTCGGACAATGCATTGAATCAGGCAAAGCACCGTTGCCCGTTCAGGCAAAGTACCGTTGCTCGTTTAGGCAAGGCATAGTTGCCCGCCCTAACGAAGCATCATCGTCAGCTCTGACGAAACATTGTCGTCAGTAAGCAAATAAACTCTATACCTCAAATATAATATAATATGAAATCGATCCTTATTACTTACCTGTTCCTTTTTTGTTTTCTCCTGACCGGGAAAGCTCAAACCCAACAAGAAGTTTCCTATTTCCCTTTGCAAGACGTTAAGCTGCTGGAAAGCCCCTTCCTGCAAGCTCAACAGACTGACCTGCATTACATCATGGCCATGGAGCCCGACCGCCTGCTCGCCCCTTTCCTGCGCGAAGCCGGACTGACGCCCAAAGCGCCAAGTTATACCAACTGGGAAAACACCGGACTGGACGGACACATCGGCGGACATTACATTTCCGCACTCTCCATGATGTATGCCGCTACCGGAGACACAGCCATATACAATCGGCTGAACTATATGCTCGCCGAACTACATCGTGCACAGCAAGCCGTAGGCACCGGATTCATCGGAGGAACTCCCGGAAGCCTGCAACTTTGGAAAGAAATTAAAGCCGGTAATATCCGCGCCGGAGGTTTCGACCTAAACGGCAAATGGGTACCCCTATACAATATACACAAAACTTATGCCGGACTGCGCGACGCTTACCTTTACGCCGGAAGCAACCTTGCCCGTGAAATGCTAATTGCCCTCACCGACTGGATGATAGACATCACCGCCGGACTCACCGACCAGCAAATGCAAGACATGCTCCGCAGTGAACATGGCGGACTGAACGAAACTTTCGCTGATGTTGCCGAAATCACAGGTGACAAGAAATACCTGGAACTGGCACGCCGCTTCTCCCATAAATTGATTCTGGACCCTCTTGTGAAGGATGAAGACCGCCTGACAGGCATGCATGCCAACACACAGATACCGAAGGTTATCGGCTACAAACGTATCGCCGACCTTGCACAAGATGATAAAGACTGGAATCATGCTTCCGAATGGGATCATGCCGCCCGCTTCTTCTGGAACACCGTGGTAAACCATCGTTCCGTCTGCATCGGTGGCAACAGTGTACGTGAGCACTTTCATCCGGCAGACAACTTCACATCCATGCTGAATGATGTACAAGGTCCGGAAACCTGCAATACTTACAACATGCTTCGCCTAACGAAGATGCTTTACCAAACTTCTCCCGACATTCGTTTTGCCGATTATTACGAACGCGCCTTATATAACCATATTCTTGCCTCGCAACAGCCTGAGAAGGGTGGATTTGTTTACTTCACCCCTATGCGTCCGGGACACTACCGCGTTTATTCGCAGCCGGAAACATCCATGTGGTGTTGCGTCGGTTCCGGATTGGAGAATCACACAAAATACGGAGAGTTTATTTACGCCCATACGAACGATACCCTCTATGTAAACCTCTTCATCCCCTCCCGCCTGACCTGGCAAGAGAAAAAGGTAACACTGGTACAGGAAACCCGTTTTCCCGACGAAGAGCAAATCCGCTTCCGCGTGGAAAAGAGCAGGAAGAAAGCATTCAGCCTCAAACTCCGTTACCCCTCCTGGGCTAAAGGAGCCAGCGTATCCGTCAATGGTAAAGTACAGGAAACGAATGCCCAACCGGGAGAGTACCTGACCATCCACCGTAAATGGAAAGCCGGAGATGAAATCACACTAAATATGCCCATGCAGGTTGCCTTGGAACAAATACCGGATCGGGAGAATTTCTATGCATTCATGTATGGTCCCATCGTACTTGCCAGCCCCACAGGGACAGAGAATATGGACGGGCTTTATGCAGATGACAGCCGTGGCGGACACATAGCCCATGGTAAACAGATTTCCATGCAAGAAATACCGATGCTGATAGGTTCCGCCGCATCTCTGCCTCAATCACTCCGCAGGATAAACGATGACCTGGTTGCATTTACCTATACCGGTAGCGTCTATCCGGCACAGAAAGAAGCGCTGAAATTAATTCCTTTCTTCCGTCTTCACGATTCCCGTTATGCCGTTTATTTCCATCAGGTAACCGAAGCTGAAGTAGAAAGTATCCGCAAAGAAGTGGCATTGAGCGAGCGTAAAGCAATGGAACTTGCCAACCAGACTGTAGATCTCATTTTCCCCGGGGAACAACAGCCTGAATCGGATCATGGTATTCTATATGAACAGGCAGAAACTGGAATCAATAAAGACCGTCACTTCCGGCGTGCCAAAGGTTGGTTTAGCTATAACCTCAAAGTAAAAGAGGAAGCCGCCCAGCTTATGATCACTATACGGAAAGAGAATCATAACAAGGTAGCCATCCTTCTTAACAATGAAAAACTGACCGTTAGTCCTACGATCAGCAAACCTGATAAAGAGGGTTTTATAACGCTCTGCTATTCTTTACCCCAAAAGTTAAGTGCAGGCAGCTATCCGATACGCTTCAGCCCCGACGGAACAGAGTGGACACCTGCTATTTATGAAGTCCGCTTACTCAAATAAAATAAGCTCAGTCAGAAACATATCATAAAGCAAAAGAACATGAAGAAGATTGTTTTACTCTCCGCCCTCCTGGCAATTTCAAGTGCCCTAACAGCACAGGAAGTGCAAGGACCGGACGGTGCATTAAAAGTAAATGTGGAGTTAAAGGACGGAAATCCCATTTATTCCGTTCATTATAACAATAAAATATTCCTGGAGCCTTCTCCGTTGGGATTGAAAACCAGCATCGGAGATTTCTCCGCAAGACTGAAACAGCTGGGGCATCAGGTACGTACGATTGATGAGACTTACACAATGCCGCATGCAAAGGTAAGCCGTGTACACTACCAAGCCAATGAGTTGGTGTGCAACTATCTGAATGAAAAGGGGGATACTTTACAAGTTATCTTCCGGGTAAGCAACAATGATATTGCACAAGCCTATCGGATTTCCTCTCCCAAGCATACACACTGCATCATTGAGAAAGAAACAACCGGATTCGATTTTCCTTCATACACCACAACTTTCATTACTCCCCAAGCTCCTGCAGGAGACGGATGGATGGGTACTAAACCAAGCTATGAAGAAGAATATACACTGGATGAGGCTATTGGTACGCCTTCACGTTACAAACTGGGCTATACATTCCCGGCTCTCTTTCATGTAGGTAATGATGGATGGGTGTTAGTTTCCGAGACTGGTGTAAGCAGCCATTATGCAGGAACAAAGCTCAGCGAAGGAACTCAAGACGGCTTGTACACCATTGCTTTTCCGGAAAAAGCAGAGAATGGCGGTGTAGGTGATGCAACCATTGCAGCATCTATCCCCTCCCTGACATCCTGGAAAACCATTACCGTAGGTGAGACCTTGAAACCGATTGTTGAGACTACCTCTGCCTACGACAATGTACGCCCATTCTATGAACCGACACAGGTATATCAACCCGGTCGTTCTACCTGGAGCTGGATACTCTGGCAAGATGCCAGTTGTAATTATAAGGATCAGCAGACTTTTATTGATCTTGCAGCTGCCATGGGATACGAATATATCCTTATTGATGCATTATGGGACAAACAAATCGGTTATGAGAATATGCCCTCGCTCATTGCCTACGCCCAGTCAAAGGGAGTGGATGTTCTTCTCTGGTACAACTCCAACGGAAGCTGTAATGACGCTCCGCAAGGTCCAAAACATCGTTTAGACAGTGCACCAGCCCGCCAGAAAGAAATGGCCTGGATGAAAGCCCTGGGTGTAAAAGGCATTAAGGTAGATTTCTTTGGCGGTGATAAACAAGCCACCATGAAACTCTACGAAGACATACTGACCGATGCCAACCAATATGGAATCGCTGTTGTATTCCACGGTTGTACCTTGCCGCGCGGCTGGGAACGCATGTATCCGAATCACATGAGCAGTGAAGCGGCATTGGTATCTGAGAATTTGGTATTCGGGCAATATCACGCCGACAAAGAAGCTCAACGAAGCACATTGTACCCCTTCATCCGCAATGCAGTGTCAGCTATGGACTTCGGCGGTGTATTTTTCAACAAACATTTCTCCAAAGATGGAGTCAACGGTACACTTCGTAAAACGACCGATGCCTTCCAGATTGCTACATCCGTTCTCTACCAGTCAGGTATCCAGCATTTCGGCATCACTCCCAACAACCTGACAGAACAACCGGAGTTTATTCTCGATTTCATGAAGAAAGTACCTACCGTGTGGGATGAAACGCGCTTCATTGACGGCTATCCCGGCAAATATTGCGTTATAGCCCGTCGATACGGTAATCAATGGTACATTGCCGCCACCAACGCCACCGAGCAATCCATAAAACTGAATTTGTCTTTACCGTGGTTGATGAATCAGCAAGTATCCATCATCCATGATAACGAAGCCCGCACTGCCAGTCTTTCACAAGGCGCCGTCAACAAAAAAGGTATCCTTACCATCGAAATACAACCGATGGGTGGAGCCATGATTTATACTAAATAACATTACCAACATCATATAACTAATAACCATTATGAGAAACAAACTATTATTCAGCAGCGTTCTTTTAGCTGCATCCGTATCGCTGTCCGCACAAAAAAGTGCAACGATCACGCTTCATGCCGACCAAGGCACACAAGTTATTCCCAAAGAAATTTATGGCCAGTTTGCCGAACATCTGGGTACCTGTATCTATGGTGGACTTTGGGTAGGAGAAAATTCGGATATTCCCAATATCAAAGGTTATCGTACCGATGTATTCAATGCATTGAAAGAACTCCAGATTCCCGTACTTCGCTGGCCGGGTGGCTGTTTTGCCGATGAATATCACTGGATGGACGGTATCGGTCCGAAAGAGAACCGGCCCAAAATGGTAAACAATAACTGGGGAGGCACAATTGAAGACAACAGTTTCGGTACACATGAGTTCCTCAACCTCTGCGAAATGCTGGGTACTGAACCTTATATCAGTGGAAACGTGGGTAGTGGCACTGTAGAAGAACTGGCAAAATGGGTAGAATACATGACTTCCGAAGGAGACTCTCCGATGGCAAGACTTCGCCGCCAGAACGGTCGTGACAAAGCATGGAAAGTGAAATACCTCGGTGTAGGTAACGAAAGCTGGGGCTGCGGCGGAAGCATGCGTCCTGAATATTATGCTGATTTATATCGCCGCTACTCCACTTACTGCCGCAACTACGACGGCAACCATCTATTTAAGATTGCCAGTGGTGCCAGCGATTACGATTATAACTGGACTAAAGTTCTAATGGACCGCGTAGGTGGACGTATGAATGGACTCTCTCTCCATTATTACACCGTAACCGGCTGGAGCGGAAGTAAGGGAGCAGCCACTAAGTTCGACAAAGACGACTATTACTGGACAATGGGTAAGTGCCGTGAGATAGAAGACGTTATCAAAAAGCACTGCGCCATCATGGACGAATATGATCCTAAAAAGCGCGTAGCCCTCATGCTCGATGAGTGGGGTACCTGGTGGGATGAAGAACCCGGCACTATCCCAGGACATCTTTACCAGCAAAATACATTGCGTGACGCTTTCGTCGCCTCTCTTAGCTTCGATATCTTCCACAAATACACCGACCGTCTGAAAATGGCAAATATTGCCCAGATAGTAAATGTATTGCAATCCATGATCCTGACAAAAGGTAAAGATATGGTGCTGACTCCCACTTATTATGTATTCAAGATGTACAATGTACACCAGGATGCCACTTACCTCCCACTCGATCTGAACTGCGAGATCATGGATGTACGCGATAATCGCAAAGTACCTATGGTAAGTGCCACAGCTTCTAAAGACAAGGACGGCAAGATACATATCTCAATGTCTAATATTGATGCCGACAATGCACAGGAAGTTACTATCAACCTGCCAGATGTAAAGGCTAAGAAAGCCGTTGGTGAAATCTTAACTTCTGCCAACCTGACGGATTACAACTCTTTTGAGAACCCTAATAATATAAAATTAGCTCCGTTCAAAGAGGTAAAAATCAATAAAGGCGTACTGAAGATAAAACTACCAGCCAAGTCTATTGTTACTATAGAGTTACAGTAAATCAGTCGAAAAGACTTATTGTATTTTAAACAAGAAGCAGGTGGAAGTACCGCAAAAAAAGAGGCTCTTTCTATGTTGCGAATTACGCATAAAGAGTTATCTTTGTCGCTGTTAAAATTAACAAGTGACACTTCAACCTGCTTTATTATAGTATTCAAATCAAATAAATATCAATATGAACGACAACAAACTTATGAACCGTGCAGCGGATAATATCCGTATCCTCGCTGCTTCTATGGTTGAGAAAGCTAATTCCGGTCACCCAGGCGGTGCCATGGGTGGTGCCGATTTTGTGAATGTACTCTTCTCTGAGTTTCTGGTGTATGATCCCGAAAATCCAGCATGGGAAGGTCGTGACCGCTTCTTCCTGGACCCGGGCCACATGTCACCGATGCTCTACTCTCAGTTGGCATTGGCAGGCAAATTCACACTGGATGAACTGAAGGAATTCCGCCAATGGGACAGCCCCACTCCGGGACACCCTGAACGCGACATCATGCGTGGTATTGAAAACACTTCCGGCCCGCTCGGTCAAGGTCATACTTTTGCAGTGGGTGCAGCTATCGCAGCTAAATTCATGAAAGCCCGTTTCGAAGAAGTGATGCAGCAAACCATCTACGCTTATATTTCGGACGGTGGTGTACAGGAAGAAATTTCTCAGGGTGCAGGCCGTATCGCAGGTGCACTGGGACTGGATAACCTCATCATGTTCTATGATGCCAACGACATCCAGCTTTCTACTGAAACCAAAGACGTAACCATCGAAGATACTGCCAAGAAATACGAAGCTTGGGGCTGGAAGGTGATCAAGATCAACGGTAATGATCCCGACGCTATCCGTGGCGCTTTGAACGAAGCGAAAGCAGAAAACGAACGTCCGACCCTGATTATCGGTCATACTGTAATGGGTAAGGGTGCACGCAAGGCAGATGGTAGCAGTTACGAAGCTAACTGTGCGACTCACGGTGCTCCTCTAGGTGGTGATGCTTATGTAAATACCATCAAGAACCTGGGTGGTGATCCGACGAATCCATTCGTAATCTTCCCCGAAGTGAAGGAACTGTACGCAAAGCGTGCTGCCGAACTGAAGGAAATTATGGCTAAGAAATATGCTGCTAAATCAGAATGGGCAAAGGCTAATCCTGAAAAGGCTGCAAAACTTGACCTGTTCTTCTCTGGTAAGGCTCCTGAAGTAAACTGGGCAGCTATCGAGCAAAAAGCAGGTGCTGCTACACGTGCTGCATCAGCTACCGTATTGGGTGCTCTTGCTACTCAAGTAGAAAACATGATCGTTGCTTCCGCTGACCTTTCAAACTCAGATAAGACAGACGGCTTTCTGAAAAAGACCCATGCTTTCAAGAAAGGTGATTTCAGCGGTGCATTCTTCCAGGCTGGCGTTGCCGAGTTGACAATGGCTTGCTGTTGTATCGGTATGGCACTGCATGGTGGTGTGATTCCGGCTTGTGGAACGTTCTTCGTATTCTCTGACTACATGAAACCTGCCGTACGTATGGCTGCACTGATGGAAGTTCCCGTGAAGTTCATCTGGACACACGATGCATTCCGTGTAGGTGAAGACGGTCCTACTCATGAACCGGTAGAACAGGAAGCTCAGATCCGCCTGATGGAAAAACTGAAAAACCATAAAGGACACAATTCTATGTTGGTTCTCCGTCCGGCAGATGCAGAAGAAACAACGGTTGCATGGAAACTGGCTATGGAGAATACTACTACTCCGACCGGCTTGATCTTCTCTCGTCAGGACATCGCTATGTTGCCTGCTGGAAACGACTATTCTCAGGCTGCTAAGGGTGCTTACATCGTAGCAGGTTCTGATGAAAACCCGGATGTAGTATTGGTAGCTTCAGGTTCAGAAGTATCTACACTGGTGGCAGGAACCGAATTATTGCGCAAAGACGGTGTAAAAGTACGTATCGTATCTGCTCCTTCCGAAGGTCTGTTCCGCAGCCAGGCTCCGGGATATCAGGAAGGTGTCATCCCTGCTGACGCAAAAGTCTTCGGTCTGACAGCCGGTCTGCCTGTAAACCTGCAAGGTTTGGTAGGTGCTCACGGTAAAGTTTGGGGATTGGAATCTTTCGGTTTCTCAGCTCCTTACAAAGTACTGGATCAGAAGTTAGGTTTTACTGCTGAGAATGTTTATAAGCAAGTAAAAGCAATGTTATAAAAAGCCCTGGGTGCATACCGGGCGAATGACTATTCGCCCCTACAGGTTGTAACAGGCTTGTAGGGGCGAAATATTTTTCACCTGATATCCCATTATAGAGCCTCTAAATCAATCATACTACAACAGAAAATGAAAACAATTGGAATTTGTTCCGACCACGCCGGATTTGAATTGAAACAATACGTCAAGGGGTGGTTGGAAACTAAAGGATGGGAATACAAAGACTTCGGAACCTATACAACGGAGAGCTGCGACTATGCAGATTTTGCTCATCCCCTGGCATTGGCCGTTGAAGCCGGAGAGTGTTACCCGGGTATTGCTATCTGCGGAAGTGGTGAAGGTATCAGCATGACACTGAACAAACATCAGGGCATCCGTGCCGCACTTTGCTGGACAGCGGAAATAGCTCATCTGGCTCGCCAGCATAATGATGCCAACGTACTCGTCATGCCGGGACGCTTCATCAGCACCGAAGAAGCTGATATGATTATGAGAGAATTCTTCAGCACACAGTTTGAGGGGGGACGTCATCAGAAACGTATTGAGAAGATACCGGTTAGATAATCATCCCAATTTGAAATTACACTTGCAGGTGCGGGAACCGATACTTGCAAGTGTTTTTAGTTTATACACCTTCTTCAGAGCTGAGAAGCATAAACACATCAAATTTTACACATTTTATGCCAAAAACTCTTCCCTCTAATAGAGTCACTTTCCGTACTTTTGCCCACATATCTAATAACCATTAAAAGTAAAACTGGAAACGCATGAAAAAAGTACTCGGAATTATTTCCCTGCTTCTCTCGACCACATTGGCAACAGCCAACTCGATAGATTTCGATAAGGCTTTCAAGGAGAGTGCAAAGATTGAAAAACAAATCAAGAAAACATCTTTCCCAAAACAGACGTATCTCATTACGGACTTCGGTGCCAAACCCGACACCCCGGATGCTCCCTGCCATGAGGCAATCAACCAGGCTATCGTAACATGTTGCCTGAATGGCGGTGGCACGGTTGTAGTTCCCAAAGGTACATTCTACACAGGTCCCATCACACTGAAAAGTAACG
This sequence comes from Bacteroides intestinalis DSM 17393, assembly GCF_000172175.1. NCBI lineage: Bacteria > Pseudomonadati > Bacteroidota > Bacteroidia > Bacteroidales > Bacteroidaceae > Bacteroides > Bacteroides intestinalis. The sequence goes on from NZ_ABJL02000008.1 coordinate 875,847, forward strand.
TCAACTTTCATGTAGAAGAAGGAGCCGTATTGAGATTTTCAACCGATCAGAGCCTCTACTTCCCCGGAGTTATCACCCGCTGGGAAGGAATAGACTGCTATAATGCCCACCCGTTGATTTATGCATACGGTGAGACAAATATCGCCATCACCGGCAAAGGGACTATCGACGGACAAGGCTCCAACGAAACCTGGTGGCCTATGTGTGGCGCTCCCCGCTATGGCTGGAAAGAGGGCATGGTGGCACAACGCAACGGAGGACGGGAACGCCTGTTGATGTACGGTGAAACCTCCACTCCTATTTATAAACGCGTAATGACACCTGAAGACGGATTACGTCCGCAACTCATCAACCTATACTCATGTAATACAGTGCTGATAGAAGATGTAACTTTATTGAATTCTCCTTTCTGGGTTATTCACCCGTTATTCTGCGAAAGTCTCACTGTACGCGGTGTATACGTTTATAATCGCGGTCCCAATGGTGATGGCTGCGACCCTGAATCCTGCAAAAATGTATTGATAGAGAACTGTACTTTCGATACCGGAGATGACTGTATTGCTATCAAGTCCGGACGTAACCAGGATGGACGCAAATGGGGTATCCCCAGCGAAAACATCATTGTACGCGGCTGTTATATGAAGAAAGGACATGGAGGTGTAGTCATCGGTAGCGAAATCTCCGGTGGATATCGCAACTTGTATGTAGAAAACTGCAAGATGGATAGTCCAGACCTCGACCGTGTTATCCGCATCAAGACCAGCACCTGCCGTGGCGGACTGATTGAAAATGTATTCGTACGTAATGTCACCGTAGGACAGTGTCGCGAAGCCGTGCTGCGCATCAACCTTCAATACGAGAATCGTGAGAACTGTAACCGTGGTTTCACTCCTACTGTCCGCAACGTTCATCTGAAGAATGTGACTTGCGAGAAAAGCAAGCTTGGTGTCCTCATTATCGGTCTCGACGACAATGATCATGTGTACAATATCAGTGTTGAAGACTCCCACTTTAATAATGTTGCCAAAGATGGAAATGACATAAAAGGAGCTAAAGACGTTACGTTCAAAAATCTCTATATAAATGGAAAACTCGTAAAGTAACAAAACCATATTTTATATCATACGAGCCCGAAGTTGTGACATTCTGACAGAATTTCATTCAACTTCGGGCTTTTTATTTCCCCATTTTTCTTATTTTTCACAGAATACTTATTCGTTGTCTCTAAATAAAAACTATCTTTGTATTCCAATAATCCGGAACTCAATACGATATGGAGCAACTGAAAACTATCAAAGAGCTTATCAATCAAGGAGATGTAGCAGAAGCTATCCGGCAGCTCGATGAATATCTGATCACCGACTCTACCGACCGGGACGAAGCTTTTTATCTCCTGGGAAATGCCTATCGCAAACAAGGTAACTGGCAGCTGGCTTTGAACAACTACCAGTATGCTATCGACCTTAATCCCGACAGCCCTGCCCGCGAAGCCTATCGTATGGCAATGGATATCCTGAATTTCTTCAATAAGGATATGTACAATCAATAACATATAAAAGTAACGTAAATTATGGCAAAGATTAAAGGAGCAATCGTAGTGGACACCGAACGGTGCAAAGGCTGCAATCTATGCGTGGTAGCCTGTCCTCTGCATGTAATAGCCCTCACCAAAGAGGTGAACGTAAAAGGGTATAACTATGCCCACCAAATACTGGAAGATACCTGCAACGGCTGTGCGTCGTGCGCCCAGGTTTGCCCGGACGGATGTATCTCTGTTTATAAAGTAAAAGTTGAATAAATCTGTAAATCAGTAGAATATGGCAGAAGAAGTTGTATTAATGAAAGGAAACGAAGCCATCGCCCACGCAGCTATCCGTTGCGGAGCGGACGGATACTTCGGTTATCCTATTACTCCGCAATCGGAAGTATTGGAAACTCTTGCCGAACTGAAACCCTGGGAAACTACCGGTATGGTGGTGCTACAGGCAGAAAGTGAAGTGGCAGCTATTAATATGGTGTACGGCGGTGCCGGAAGTGGGAAAATGGTGTTGACATCATCTTCCAGCCCCGGTGTCAGTCTGAAACAGGAAGGTATATCCTACTTGGCAGGTGCCGAATTACCCTGTTTGATTGTAAATGTAATGCGTGGCGGTCCCGGATTGGGAACAATCCAACCCAGTCAGGCAGACTACTTCCAGACTGTTAAGGGTGGAGGTCATGGTGACTACCGTCTGATTACTTTGGCTCCCGCTTCCGTACAGGAAATGGCTGACTTCGTTGGATTGGCCTTTGATCTTGCCTTCAAATATCGCAACCCGGCTATTATCCTTGCTGATGGTGTTATCGGCCAGATGATGGAAAAGGTTGTATTGCCTCCGCAAAAGCCCCGCCGTACAGATGCAGAAGTTATCGAGCAATGCCCGTGGGCTACTACCGGTAGAGTAAACGGACGCAAGCCCAATATCATTACTTCTCTGGAACTGAAACCAGAAGAGATGGAAAAGAATAACATCCGCTTCCAGGCTAAATACAAACTGATTGAAGAAAACGAAGTACGTTTCGAAGAAATCAATTGTGAAGATGCCGATTACCTGATTATCGCCTTCGGTTCTATGGCACGTATCGGACAAAAAGCAATGGAACTTGCACGCGAAGAAGGTATCAAAGTCGGCATACTGCGCCCCATTACCCTTTGGCCCTTCCCCACAAAAGCCATTGCTTCCTATGCTGAAAAAGTGAAAGGCATGCTGGTTACCGAATTGAATGCGGGACAGATGGTTGAAGATGTACGCCTCGCTGTGAATGGTAAAGTAAAAGTAGAACACTTCGGGCGTCTCGGCGGTATCGTACCCGATCCGGAAGAGATTGTAAGTGCACTGAAAGAAAAATTAATCGAGAAATGAACCCTGATAAGATAAGAAGCGTATTGAATATACTCTTTATGATACTTGCCTTGGCAGCTATCATCGTATATTTCGTTGCAAAGGATGACTTCAAACTGTTCATCTACGTTTGTGGCGCAGCAATATTCGTTAAGCTGATGGAGTTTTTTATACGGTTCACCAACAGATAAGGAGAAGTGATTATGACAAAAGAAGATATTATCAAGCCTGAGAATCTGGTTTATAAAAAACCGACTCTGATGAACGATAATCCCATGCACTACTGTCCGGGATGCAGCCACGGTGTGGTACACAAGCTGATAGCCGAAGTAATCGAAGAAATGGGCATGGAAGACAAAGCAGTAGGTATCTCCCCCGTGGGATGTGCCGTGTTCATCTATAACTATCTGGATATTGACTGGCAGGAAGCTGCACACGGACGTGCACCCGCTCTTGCCACTGCTATCAAGCGCCTGTGGCCGGACAGACTGGTATTCACTTACCAGGGAGACGGTGACCTGGCATGTATCGGTACGGCAGAAACAATCCATGCACTGAACCGCGGTGAGAACATCACCATAATCTTCATCAACAACGCCATTTATGGTATGACAGGGGGACAGATGGCTCCTACTACCCTAGTCGGCATGAAGACTTCTACCAGCCCTTACGGACGTGATGTTCATTTGCACGGTTATCCGCTGAAAATGGCAGATATCGCCGCACAACTGGAAGGAACCGCTTACGTTACCCGCCAAAGTGTACAAACAGTCGGTGCTATCCGCAAAGCAAAGAAAGCCATCCGCAAAGCATTTGAGAACTCCCTGGCAGGCAAAGGCTCCAACCTGGTAGAAATCGTTTCTACTTGTAACTCCGGCTGGAAACAGACACCTGCGCAATCTAACAAATGGATGGAAGAGCACATGTTCCCGTTCTATCCGCTGGGTGACTTGAAAGATAAATAATCACATGCTAAAAGACTAAGAACAATGAAAGAAGAAATCATTATAGCAGGCTTCGGTGGACAAGGTGTATTGTCCATGGGAAAGATTTTGGCATACTCGGGACTGATGGAAAATAAGGAAGTGAGCTGGATGCCCGCTTACGGACCGGAACAACGTGGTGGTACAGCTAACGTTACGGTGATCGTAAGCGATGAGAAAATCTCCTCTCCTATCCTGAGCAAGTACGATGCTGCCATCATTCTGAACCAGCCCTCACTGGAGAAATTCGAAAGTAAGGTAAAGACGGGCGGTATCCTGATTTACGACGGATATGGTATCATCAACCCGCCGACGCGTAAGGATATCAAAGTGTATCGTATCGACGCAATGGATGCAGCCAATGAAATGAATAATGCCAAAGCATTCAACATGATCGTACTGGGGGGATTGCTGAAATTGAAACCGATGGTTACACTGGATAGTGTACTCAGAGGCTTGAAGAAGACCTTGCCCGAACGCCATCATCACTTGATACCGATGAACGAAGAAGCGATTAAAAAAGGTATGGAATTGATTAAAGAGGTATAATTCCATTGACCCTTATAATAAAAGTCAGCCCTTGCAATCATTTTTTGCAAGGGCTTATTTTATACAATCAAAGACATAAGACTCCTCACAATTAGATTCGCTTATAAGACGGTATGTTTGTAAAAATAGGCAAAAAAGGCTGAATTCCGCAAGCGAATAATTTTTTATTGTATCTTTGCGCCTAATTATGAGACGAATTCTACTAACATACATACTTCTATTCGTATTGGGATTGCTGGCAGTACAGGCACAGCAGCCATTCAATACGCTGGACAACCGTGACCGCTATGGAAACCAGGTCGACCCATCAACGCAGCCGGATAGCCTGGATACCGGTACTGATGTTCAAAGCATTCCGCCTAAGCTTTATATGTGGAAATTAAGCGAAACTTTAGGGAACCGGACCATTGTTCCTGCAGATACGCTTGCTCTGAATTTCCAAAATACGAATCTGGTAGGTGGTATGACTGGAGAATATAACTTCCTGGGTAATCTGGGTTCACCTCGTCTCTCCCGTATTTTCTTTAATCGCCAAGACGACGAACCGACCCTCTTCATGGCACCATACTCCAGTTTCTTTGTTCGTCCCGATCAAGTGTTTTTCACTAATAGTAATGTACCCTATACCAATCTGACTTACTATAAAGCCGGTAATAAGGTTAATGGTGAAGAACGGTTTAAGTCTTATTTCTCTGTCAATGTAAACAAGCGGTTAGCATTCGGCTTTAATTTTGATTATCTATATGGACGTGGTTATTATGCCAATCAGTCCACTTCACATTTCAATGCCGGCTTATTCGGAAGTTACATTGGTGAACGCTATCAAATACAGGCAGTTTATAACAACTTCTTCATGAAAATGAACGAAAACGGTGGTATAGCAAATGACGGTTACATCACCCGGCCTGATACAATGGCAGAAGGTAAGAAAGAATATAGTTCCACCACCATTCCTGTGAAGATGGAACAGACCTCAAACCGTAATAAAGATTTCTATGTCTACCTTACGCAACGTTACCGATTAGGTTTCAAACGAAGAGTATTGAAAGAAGAAGCCCAGAATAACAGTGTCCAACAGCGTTTTTCCCCTGCAGCACCAACGACATCTATTGCTTCCAGTATTGCACCTGCCGACAGCTTAGCTACCGACAGTTTAGCTACCGACAGCCTCCCGGCTAATAATCTCGCAATGGGAGATAATCTCAGTTTGGACAGTCTCAATAGCAACCATGCTCTTCCGGAAGATACTAACTTTGTCGAAGAATTTGTTCCGGTCACAAGTTTCATCCACACCTTTAAGATAGAACGGGCGCGTCACAAATATCAATCTGTGTCTACACCAGACGAAAACGCTTACTATAACAAACAAGGAGTCAGTCGTGACTCTACCACAGCATTTAGCGTAAAGAATGTCTTTGGCATAGCCTTGCTGGAAGGTTTCAATCGATATGCTAAAGCCGGACTTACCGGCTATATATCCCATAAATTCAGTCGCTACGACCTGATGAATGCAGACTCTATGACAGTAGACCGTTTCACCGAACAAGAAATCTATGTGGGTGGTGAATTGGCTAAACGACAAGGTAAAACTCTACACTATTCTATAGACGGTGAAGTTGGTATTATGGACAAAGCAATGGGACAATTCCGCGTAAATGGAAATATGGATTTGAATTTCCGTCTTTGGAAAGATACGGTAAACCTGATAATACGAGGCTTCGTGAAAAACACATTGCCTTCTTTCTATATGCGCCATTATCACTCCAACTTGCACGTTTGGGATAATGACAACATGGAGAAAGAATTCCGTACCCGCGTAGAGGGCGAATTGAATATTGACCGTTGGGGAACCAATCTTCGTGCCGGAGTAGAAAATGTAAAGAATTACACCTATCTCAACCAAAAGGCCGTACCTGAACAGAATAGCGGTAACATACAAATACTTTCGGCCACGCTGAAACAAAATTTCCGTGCAGGTATTTTCCATTTAGATAATGAAGTAACCTGGCAGAAGTCAAGTAATGAAACGGTTCTGCCTCTGCCACAAATTTCAGTATATTCTAATTTGTATCTCCTGACCAAGTTAGCTAAAAAGGTACTTACCGTGCAACTGGGTGCTGATGTGCGATACTTTACCAAATACAATGCACCGGCTTACACGCCTTCCATTCAGCAGTTCCATTTGCAACCGGAAAATGACCAGGTAGAAATCGGCGGCTATCCGATAGTGAATGTCTATGCCAACCTGCATCTGAAGCGTACCCGCCTCTTCGCTATGTATTCTCACGTAAATCAGGGTATGGGTACACGTAACTCTTTCCTTGTACCACATTACCCCATTAATCCGAGCCTTCTCAGAATCGGTGTTTCGTGGAACTTCTACGATTAAAACTCTTTCCTTATGAAAATATCGAAAGCCAATATTCTGAAATATGTAGCAATGGGGATCATAGCTGCTTGTATTACTACTTTCTTTTTAAAGAAAGAGAAGAAGCATGGACATCCTCGTGATTATGCAGAAATAGCTACAGAGAAAATTATCCGCGCTGCTACGGAGTATAATTCCATCAGCTTTTACGTAGATGGAGATACCTTATCCGGTTTCCACTATGAATTAATAGAAGCTTTTGCACGTGATCATGGCTGGAAAGCTGCTATCACTCCGGAAATGAGTTTCGATAAACGACTCAAAGGACTGGCAGATGGAGAGTTTGATGTCATTGCTTACGGCATTCTGGCTACCAGTGAATTGAAAGATTCCTTATTACTTACGACTCCGATTGTGCTGAACAAACAGATTCTCGTACAAAGAAAAGCTACTTCCCCCACTGATTCCATATTCGTTAAAAGTCAATTGGACTTAGCTGGAAAAACCTTGCACGTAGTGAAAGGATCACCATCCATCCTGCGTATCCATAATCTGGGAAACGAGATTGGAGATACCATATATATTAAGGAAATAGACAAATACGGTTCGGAACAATTGATAGCTCTTGTAGCCCATGGTGACATTGACTATGCCGTATGCGATGAAAGTATTGCCCGTATCGTTTCAGATAGTTTTCCGCAAATAGATATCAATACAGATATCAGTTTCACACAATTCTATTCTTGGGGAGTCAGCAAACAGTCGCCTGTTTTATTAGACAGTCTTAATTCATGGTTACAAACCTTCTGCAACAGCAAGGAATTTCAATCGATCTACCGTAAATATTACCAGCCTTCCAGCAGATAATAACTCCTTTATTGTATACTCCACACGGTAACTCCATTTACATGCTGAAGTAAAGATCGTTACATGCCGAGGTAAAGGCCGTTACATGCCGAGGTAAAAGCCGTTACAATAGGCGGTAAAGGTCGTTACATCCTGCGGTAAATGCTTTTACATTATGGGGTAAATTACATGTAAATGCTATTTATTGATAATCAATAAATTATATCATCACTACAAACTTTCCACTTCCCTCAACCACATTTCTGATGATGCATCACTCGGCATACGCCAGTCACCACGTGGACTGATAGAAATGCTACCTACCTTAGGTCCGTCCGGCAAACAAGAGCGTTTGAATTGCTGATTGAAGAAACGGCGGAAGAATACTTGCAACCACTTCTTAATGGTCTCTTCATCATACATATCCTTAAACGTACGCGCTGCAAGAAAAAATATCTTGGAAGGGCGGAAACCACAACGCAGGAAATAGTACAAGAAAAAATCATGCAATTCATACGGACCAACCAAGTCTTCCGTGATTTGTTTGATATTCCCATTTTCATCTGCCGGAATAAGTTCCGGACTTATCGGAGTATCGACAATGTCCAGTAGCGTTGCACGAGAAGCTGCATCCATATCATTCTCAGCCACCCACTTCACCAAATGCTTGACCAATGTCTTAGGAACACTTCCATTCACACCATACATGGACATATGGTCGCCATTATAAGTTGCCCATCCCAGCGCTAATTCTGAAAGATCACCCGTACCTATCACCATTCCCCAAGTCTGGTTGGCAATATCCATTAATATCTGTGTGCGCTCGCGAGCCTGGGCATTTTCATAGACCACATCGTGTACATTGATGTCGTGATCTATATCTTTGAAATGCTGAATACAAGCTTCTTTGATGCTGACCTCACGCACGGTAATCCCCAAAGAGTTCATTAAATCCACCGCATTTGTATGCGTACGGTCAGTGGTGCCAAAACCCGGCATCGTCACACCTATAATGTCTTTGCGGGACCATCCCAATTTATCAAAGGTCTTTACACATACCAGCAGTGCCAAGGTAGAATCCAATCCACCGGAAATACCAACCACCGCACTTTTAGCGCGCGTATGCACCAGACGTTGTGCCAGACCAGAAACCTGTATCGAAAATATTTCTTCACAACGCTCATTCAAAGCAGTTCCTTGCGGTACAAACGGATGCGGATCGAAACGTCGCGTCAGGTTCAGTTCTTTACTATTCACATATTCCGTAGAAACACGTACTGCTTCCTCCGGTGCACAATGTGCCCGACAGGCAGCAAACGTTGTGTTTACACGCCTTTCTATACGCAAATGTTCCACATCAATCTCACCGATAACAACTTGCCCCTCAAAAGAGAAGCGTTTACTATATTCTATTAAGCTGCCATTTTCATAAATCAAACCGTTTCCGGCAAACACTACGTCAGTAGTGGATTCTCCGAAGCCACACGAACAGAATACATAACCGGCAATACAACGTGCCGATTGCTGACTAATCAGAGAGCGCAAATAATTATGCTTTCCAATTCCTTCATTATCAGCAGAAAGATTAAACAGTATCTCAGCACCTTGCAATGCCAGTGAGGAACTGGGCGGAATAGGTGCCCACAGATCTTCACAGATTTCAATGCCGAATGTCGTATCTGCCATCTCAAACAGTAAATTGGCTCCCATGGGAACCAGTTGGCCGCAAAGGCGTACACTAGTCTCACTTACATCAACAGCAGATGTAAACCAGCGTTTCTCGTAAAATTCCTTGTAATTAGGAAGATAAGTCTTAGGTACCACACCCAGCACTTTTCCTTTCTGAATTACGACGGCTGCATTCAGCAATACACCATTCATCGCTATCGGCATACCAAGTATAGCTATTATGTCCAGCTGTCGTGTATTACTTATAATATGTATCAGCCCCATTTCTGCTTCTTCAAGCAGCAGTTGCTGAGCAAACAGATCGCCGCATGTATATCCTGTGACACACAGTTCCGGAAAGGCTATGATTTGCACACCTTTTCCTTCAGCTATGATTATCTCCTTTTCTATTTCTCCGGCATTGAACTTGCAGTCCGCCACCTTCACACGGGGCACAGCCGCCGCTACCTTTACATATCCGTAATTCATAAGGATGTCATTTATAAAATTTGACGGCAAAAATACAGTTATTTATCCACAAACACAAAATAATCATTTCTTTCACTTCGTATATCCCGGATTATTTGTACTTTTAGCCACATTTTAAAGCACGTTATACAAAACTCATGAAGCTCCATAGTTCACTCCATAAATGGCTACTTTCACTAATATTATTAGTCGAATGCCTTTCCGTTTCTGCTAAAGAAAAAGAATACGTGTTATTCCTTAGCTCCGTCAATGCCGAAGAAGCTTGGATACATGGTTTTCTGAATGAAATCCAAAAACGTTTTCCCTATAATAAAAACATAGAGCTACACAATTATTTTCTCACGGTCCCGGTATTAAAAAGCGAAGAAGAGGTCAGACAAGCTCAAGCTAATATATTACAGACATATCCTACTCCACCAAAAGCAGTCATAATTGTTGGCGACCCGGGATGGTTGGTCAGCGCACCTATTTTCGATGGCCCCTGGAAAGACATCCCTGTTATTCTTTGTTATTCCCGCAAAAGGGTTCCAGCCGACCTGCAAACATTATTAAGTAAGATTCCTCTCACAGAAGAAAACAGTATTCCCATTGAGGAATTCAATAAAAACTACAATATCACTGTACTGGAACAGCCATATTACATCAAGCAAACTCTTGAACTCATCCGGCAACTTCAACCGGAAGTCAAACGAATCGCTTTCATTTCCGATAATCGCTATATCAGCGTTGTTACTCGTCAGGCAATAAAAGAGGTGATGCAAAAAGATTTTCCAAATCTGCAACTGGAGCTTTTATCCTCTGAACAAATAAGCACTGAAGAATTACTGGACACACTTACCAGCTACAAAAAAACGACCGGGGTCATCTATTATGCCTGGCTCCGACAATATGGAAGCAATAAGAATTATTATCTATCGGACCACCTTAAAAAAATACTTCCCAGCTTCCTGGAAGTTCCGGTATTCACATTAGCCGATTTAAACCTTCAAGAAAACTTATATGTAGGCGGGCATTATATCTCCATCCATGATTTCACGAACACAGTAATGTCTTTAATCGGGCGTATTTTATCAGGCGAAGCCGCCTCTTCCATTCCTTATCAAAATGGTGGAATTCCACAAACTTATCTCAATTTCGCCGATCTGAAGTGGTGTAAAATTCCCGAAAACTTATATCCGAAAGATGCAGTTTATTTCTTTCAGCCTCCTACTTTCTACCAACAATATAAAACTTATATCTGGATGACAGGCTTATTCATAGCCCTACTCATCGCTCTGTATATTTTCTACCATATCCATTCCCAAAGACATAAAAAGGAACTCATTCAAGCTAAGGAACGTGCCGAAGAATCCGACCGGTTAAAGTCTGCTTTTCTTGCCAACATGAGTCATGAGATACGTACTCCGCTCAATGCAATTGTTGGTTTTTCCAGCATTCTTGCTGAGACAACAGACACACCGGAAAATCATGAATACATCAGAATTATAGAAGATAACAATTACCTGTTATTACAACTCATAAACGACATCCTCGATTTGTCAAGAATAGAAGCCGGTTTACTGGACTTCTGCTACACCGATGTAGACGTAAACAGCTGTATCCGTAAACTTGAGGATACTTTCCGTTTCAGGATGCCGGCAAACGTGAAATGTGTAACAGAATTCAGTATGAAGAAATGCTATATCCATACTGAAAAGAACCGTCTGATGCAAGTACTTGGAAATTACTTCTCCAATGCTATCAAATACACCAATCAAGGAAGCATTACCATTGGTTATTATCCTCCCAAAAACGAAAAAATCCGTTTCTATGTACGGGATACAGGTTGTGGTATTTCCCCCGATAAACAACAAACCATTTTTCAGCGTTTTGTAAAGCTGGACAACTTCAAGCAAGGCACAGGACTCGGCTTGTCTATCTGCCAAATGATAGCAGAAAAGATGAATGCCACTGTCGGAATACATTCTGAAGTGAATAAAGGTTCCGAGTTCTGGATAGAGTTCCCTTACCAACCCGTTAATTAAAAATAGAACTACTATTAACAACAAGACAACAAAAAAGATTAGAAATCTTTTGGAAAATTCAAAGAAGTCTTTATCTTTGCAAGCGAAATAAAAATGTAATTATTACAAGTTTGAATTAAGAAAATATGGAAATAGTAGTAGAACGATTGCAAGGGCATAATATCAAACCTTCGGTGCAGCGCATTGCCATCATGAAATATCTTATGGAGCACCGCACGCATCCAACGGTAGACGAGATTTATACAGCACTGTCTCCTACTATACCAACGCTTTCAAAAACGACAGTTTACAACACGCTGAAAATTTTGAGCGAGCAAGGAGCTGCACAGACGCTGACCATTGATGAGCGTAACACATGTTATGATGCCGACACTACTCCACATGCACATTTCCTGTGCAAACGCTGTGGTAAAGTTTATGATCTGGCGTGTAATGACACTGTAAGACAAGTGGTAGATACAAATATGGATGGACACGAAGTGCAGGAAATCCACTATTATTACAAAGGAATCTGTAAACAATGTAAAGAAGACTAACGTTTTATTATAAGAACAAACGAATAACTAATTCAATTAAATCAAAAAGAAAATGAAAAAATTTAGATGTACTGTATGCGGTTACGTATATGAAGGTGATGCCGCTCCTGAGAAATGCCCGTTGTGTAAAGCTCCTGCAAGCAAATTCGTAGAAGTTGTAGAAACTACAGAAGATGGTCCTCTTTCTTTTGCTGACGAACATGTAATCGGTGTAGCTAAAGGTTGTGATGACGAAATGATCAAAGACCTGAATAATCACTTCATGGGCGAATGTACAGAAGTTGGTATGTACTTGGCTATGAGCCGTCAGGCTGACCGCGAAGGTTACCCCGAAGTAGCTGAAGCTTTCAAACGTTATGCTTGGGAAGAAGCAGAACACGCTTCTAAATTCGCAGAACTGTTGGGCGACTGTGTATGGGATACCAAAACTAACCTTGAAAAGAGAATGAATGCCGAATCTGGTGCTTGCGAAGACAAGAAGCGTATTGCTACTCGCGCAAAAGCTTTGAATCTGGATGCTATCCATGACACTGTTCATGAAATGGCTAAAGATGAAGCTCGCCACGGTAAAGGTTTCGAAGGACTTTACAACCGTTACTTCAAGAAATAATCCTTCTTAGTATTTTTAGGGAAAGAGGTTGCCATTTTGGTAACCTCTTTTGCTATAATACAATCCATCCCCTCTCAAGTTATCCCACGAAATGTAACATATCTTTTGCTATACGTTACATCCCCCTTTATAAAGGTTTTTTCCTCCATATTATGTTTGCGAGAATATCTGTTTTCAATTACTTTTGTATCACAATTGCTAACCCCAACGTAATCATGAAAACACTATTACCCATCTTATTTCTCTTCTTTGCAGCATACGGATACGGTCAATCAGAGAAACTATTTACAGTAGACCGTGAATTATCAAACAGCAATATCAATCAAATATATCAAGCCAAAGACGGAGTTGTCTGGATAGCCACCGAAGACGGACTTAATCGCTACGATGGTGCCAAGTTCAGCGTGTACAAACATAAAGAAGAAAATGACAGTTCATTAGTGGATAACAATGTACGGATACTTTTCGAAGACAGCAAAGGGAACTTCCTGGTAGGCACACAACGCGGACTACAACTTTACGACCCGGCAACAGACCTCTTTAAAGAAATCCCTATCCTATACCAAACAGGAATAAACATGAGCGCACATATCAGTACGATCCTAGAGCGAAAAAATGGAGAGTTATTAATAGGTACTTCCGGTCATGGCATTTACTCTTTAACATTAGGAGAAACAGAACCTCTTATCAAAGAGGCACAACTACCGGTTCCCAGCTTTTTCATAACATATCTATTCGAAGACCACAACGAAAACCTATGGGTTTCTACAGAAGGCAAGGGATTATACCGTGTTGACGGATCAGGCCAAGCCCATCACTATTTCATCGGAAAAGAGAATGCTTGGAATATTGTCACTTCTATTTGTCTGGATGAAAAAGGAAATATCTATGCCAGTAACATAAATAAAGGAATATTCATCTACAACCAGCAGAAAGATACTTTTACCCCTATCTCCTGCCCGATACTTCCCGACCTGCCCATCAATACAATATATGCTGCCGGACAAGGAAAAATCTATATCGGAACCATAGGTTACGGCATTAAAGTATATGACATACACACACAGAAGATAAAGGAAAGCGAGTTCAGTTTCAGTACTTTCGATTTCAGCAAAGCCGATGTACATGCCATCACAAAAGACAAGGCAGGCAACTTATGGCTGGGTATCAATGGTAAAGGAGTAATACTTCTCCCGGCTACAACAAATCAATTCAAATACATGGGCTACAAGTCTGCAACAACCAATAAGATCGGTTCTAACAGCATAAAAGCAATATGTAAAGACAGTGAAGGAACTTTATGGCTCGGAACTGCAAATGACGGTATATATGGTATAAAAGGAAAGAATAAACCTTCCCTGCACTTTGAGCACAAAAAAAACTCCAATTCTGTGCCGTCCACAATCCACCATATCCACCAGACAGCAGACGGCAGATTGTGGCTGGCTTCGCCTTTGGAAGGACTGGCAGAGATGGATCCCAAAACTGGCCTGTGCCGATACTATAAATTACAGGACCATCATCAAAATGAAGTGAAAAATATATCGTATCTGACATCAGACAAGAATGGAGAACGATTATGGGTAGCCGTCATGGGCGGAGGGGTGTTTTACATAGACCTAAAAACCGGAAAAGTCAACAGATGCGATACTTTTGAAAGCGGAAAAGAATATCAGGAGAATTACAATGTACTCCACAACCGCTGGGTAGCCTCCTTACTGTATACCCGCAACAATAAGTTATATATCGGCACATACGATGGCTTAGGATGTCTGGACGTACCCACTATGAATTTCGCCTCGACCTATGGAAAAAATAGAATATTCAGTGGCAGTATCATACTGACCCTCTTCGAAGATGAACAAGGCGACATTTGGGCAGGCACCACCAAGGGACTCATTCATATAGACGAGAAAAGCGGAAACTCCAAAACGTATACTACACACGATGGATTGCCCAACAATACCATTTGTGCCATTCAAGGCAACAAACAACATGGATTATGGATAAGCACCAATTACGGTATCACAAACATGGATCCGGAAACAGGTACCTTTATCAATTACTATGCAGGAAATGGATTACAAGGAAATGAATTCAGCAAAAATGCTGCCTGTACAGATGAAGATGGATATCTCATCTTTGGAGGTATCAATGGCATCACCTTTTTCCGACCAGCAGAAATCACTACAGAAGTCAAAAAGCCCGAGGTTAGAATTGCCGACTTCTACATCCATAACAAAGCTGTTAAGAAAGGCACGCGTTCCGGTAACCACGAAGTTATAGAAACAGCAGTACAAGAAGCCAGCCGATTCCATTTATGTCATAGAGACAACTCGTTCAGCATCGAATTCTCAGCTATGGAATTTTATAATCCGGAACGGATCACCTATTTTTATTCCATGAATGGAGTCACTTGGGTGGCTTTAGCACCGGGCGTCAACAGAGTTTCTTTCAGTGATCTGGCACCGGGTACTTATCACTTCAGGATGAAAGCCAAAAACTATACAGCCTACTCGGAAGAGAAAGAAATCATCATCCAGATAGATCCGGTATGGTGGGCATCAGGTTGGGCCAAATTAATATACGTCTTATTGACACTATCAATCATCGGATTCATTGTGATGCAAGTGTACCATCGTTACCGCATGCATCAAAAGATGTTGCAACACATTCATTCCGAACAAATTAACGAAGCAAAACTACAGTTCTTCATTAATATTTCCCACGAAATACGAACTCCAATGTCGCTTATCATCAGTCCATTGCAACAACTGATGGCAAAAGATAAGGATGCAGAATGTAGAAAGCTCTACAATACTATACAACGGAATGCCGAACGCATCCTGCAATTGGTAAACCAATTAATGGATATCCGAAAAATAGACAAAGGACAGATGTCCCTCATATTTAAAAAGGCTGAAATTGTTAGTTTTACCCGCAACCTGTTAGAAACCTTTGAGCAACAGACAAGGATCAAGAAACTCGATTTAAAATTCCACACCTCTGCTCCTGAAATAGAAATGTGGATAGATCCTAAGAATTTTGACAAGATCATCCTGAACCTACTGTCGAATGCATGCAAATTCACTCCTGAAAACGGGCAAGTGGAAATCAGCCTCAACACGGGTGAGGATACCAGCCTTCCCCCCAATGCACCTCTGCGTCGATACGTCGAACTCACTGTTACGGACAGCGGTATCGGTATTGCTTCCACTGAACGGGAACACATATTCGAACGATTCTACCAGATACGCAACAGCCAGAACAACTCAAATGTAGGAACAGGTATCGGACTTCATCTCACGCACTCTTTAGTGGAACTGCATCACGGAAATATTCATGTGGAAGACAATGGCGAAGGAAAACCGGGTTCCCGGTTTATCATACGGCTACCGCTGGGAAACGGACACTTGAAAAAGGAAGAAATAGAAGAGACAACGACCCCCGACGCCATAATAAATATTCCGGCTACAGAACCGGCCAGCATAGCTTCCCCACTGCTTTATGACAACGATGAAGAAGCCAACGACAAAGCCCGTGCCCGCAGTCGCCGCCATGTGCTTGTAGTAGAAGACGATGAAGAGATTCGCCACTACATTTGCCGTGAACTGGGCAATGATTTCTACATGACCGAATGCTGTAACGGAAAAGAAGCATTGGCATCGATATTATACCATACGCCTGATCTGATAATCAGCGACGTGATGATGCCTGAAATGGATGGGCTGACACTCTGCCGCAAGATACGGCAGAATGTGAACATCAACTATCTACCCATCATCCTGCTTACCGCCCGTACCAGCGAGGAGGATAATCTGGAAGGGTTGGATACCGGTGCTGATGCTTATCTGATGAAACCGTTCAGCATTGAATTGCTAAGAAAAACTGTCCTAAACATCATCCGCCGCCGGGAACAATTGCGTAATGCCTTCAGCGGCCGTCAGAATCAAGAGGAACAAATCTCAATCCCAGAAGTAAAATCTCCCGATGACCGGCTTATGGAACGTGTCATGCGCGTTATCAATGAGAATTTAAGCAATCCGGCATTAACCGTTGAAATGATCAGTACGGAAGTAGGTATCAGCCGTGTACATCTACATCGCAAACTCAAAGGACTCACGAATCAGACTACACAACAACTCATTCGTAACTTACGTCTGAAGCAGGCAGCCTCCTTGTTGGCCGGCAAACGTCATAATATAACAGAAGTAGCTACATTAACCGGTTTTGCGCATCCCACTTACTTCGCTACGGCATTCCGCGAAATGTATGGCATGTCACCATCAGAGTATATGGAACGCCATATAGGGCAGGATAAAACGAAAGATGGCATCTTTTGATATGAAAGATGCCAACTTTTGCAACAAGAAATGCCTACTTTTGATAAAAAAGATAGCATCTTTTACATAACTATTTTAAAGTTCTTGTCCGAGGGCTTTCCGTTAGGTTAAGCCTACCGGGCATATCACCTCCGCAATCTACTATAATCTTATGCAATACTATCGCCGGACTGAGAGGGCGAATGGTCAGAGTATGTACCCCGGCCTCCAGAGTGACATCAGGAAAAGTTACTTTTGACTCTATCACCCGTGCCGCTCCCGCAGGATACATTTTTGAATAACAGTTAGCCCAAGTCAGGTCTGAATTGTAATTCACGATTTGTTCTTTACCGTCATCTAAACGAATGGCATAACTATGCCCTCCTTTAATAAAAGGTAGGGTACTATCCAATATCAGGCGTACACGCACACCGGACAAGTCAGACTTTAATCGAATTTGATAGGTCAATGAAGCACCGGATACCGGTTTGGTATATGGCATCAGTGAAAGTCCGGAGAGTGTACGTCCCAAGTCCGGTATAACAGTCCATTGCGTACCCGGCTCCTGCATAGATGTAGCAAAACGTTCCGCTTCCATTACCACTACACCACTGTTCTCTTCATATTCATAACCACCCATTGCGATACTTCCGTTCCGGGAAATATCCACACGGGTTACTTTCGGCATTATATTTCCT
Source organism: Bacteroides intestinalis DSM 17393 (assembly GCF_000172175.1). Classification (NCBI taxonomy): domain Bacteria; kingdom Pseudomonadati; phylum Bacteroidota; class Bacteroidia; order Bacteroidales; family Bacteroidaceae; genus Bacteroides; species Bacteroides intestinalis. The sequence continues at coordinate 893,822 of NZ_ABJL02000008.1, forward strand.
CCTTTCGGTTCATCCCATGAAGTATAGCCTATATGGGTCTGATCCATCATGTGTTTCCATTTGCCATCGGCAATATTATTATTATAATCGGTGCATAGCTCCGCATCTCTCCGAAAGCAATACTCCACACGATCCGCCCAAGCATTGGCACGCACATCATTTTCAGCAACCAACTGCCGGTTCATGGCGGTAGCATAGTACATTTCATAAAGATTAGCCATAGCCTGCACAGGAAACAATACCAGTTCCTTATAAGCATCGCGCCTATTCTCCGGCAGCAAAGCAAACTGACGGACTGCATGTGCTTCCAATGCCAGAAACTCATCGGCCACAGCTTTAAATTCACCACTTTGCAAATTATAGGTTTCGTGATCCAGCATCTCCGCCGTCACACGGGCGCAATACTTACAATAAAGATTTAAAATCCGAGCTGCTTCGTCAGCATATTCATTACCAAATTGCTGGCTACAAAATTTTCTTGTATAATCCATCAGGTTACCCGCATTAAAAGCATCAGGATTCCATGCCATTTTCAAGAAGAAATCCGTAGGAAACTCATTCGGTTTCAAATCACCTACATTCAATATCCACATCTTATCCACACCATAAGCATACGTCAGATAAAGCTGTTCCCACATATGCTGGATTTGAGTCATATTCAACCACTGGTAAGCACGCGGGGCACCATGCAAATCCACATGATAGTACATACCATAACCACCGGGATGACGTTTAGCCCCCGGGGCGGGCAGACGACGAACATCTCCCCAATTGTCATCACATAACAGAATCATTACATCATCCGGTATCTGCATACCTTGATCGTAATATTCCAGCACCTCACTATAAAGTGCCCATAATTGTGGAGTCTTAGAAGCAGGTTTTCCCGTGACTTTGGCTATGATGCTGCGCTGTTCTTTCACTATATTTTCCAACAATCTCGTATCCGTATCAGCTCCCATCGGCGCATCACCATCACCACGCATAGCAATGGTCACCACTTCTTCTTTACCCCGCATACGCTCTATGCCTTCACGGAAAAAGCGGCCGATGCCATCTTTGTTTGTCTGATAATTCCAAGCTCCATACACTTTACGATTGCGAGCATACTCCTGATGGTTACGCGCCATAGGCTCATGGTGTGAAGTACCGATTATGATTCCCATCTCATCAGCCAATGGACTGTTCATGGGATCATCCGCATAGAAAGCAGCACTCCACATTGCAGGCCATAGGAAGTTGGCTTTCAGACGGAGCAGCAACTCATACACATGCACGTACATTTTACTATTGAAGCCACCATAACGTTCCGTAGTCCAACTTCCCATGCAAGGCCACTCATCATTAATAAAAATACCGCGATACTTCACTGCCGGTTCTCCATCAGTATATACACCTTTCTTTATATAGAGTTCCTCATGCCGTTCCGCCGGAACATCCGCCCACCAATACCAAGGAGACACCCCTATCTGACGGGATAACTCATAAATGCCATAGATAGTTCCACGCTTATCACTACCGGCAATCAACAACACTTCACCCGGAAATCCTTCTATCGGATCTTTCACTGTGGTAATTATAAACTTCTCATTCTTGCCTTTCAATTCGCGGGCATCCAGTTTCTTTGATTTCACCAAATGTTTTATGAATGGAGATTCATCAAAAGAGCCAATAAGAATACGTACATTTTGCCCATCCGTATTTCCCTCCCGTTTTGTATCGGTCACTAATGCAGGACGTATATCGGCCACGTTATAAAAATCCTCCTGCAAATTATGCACAGCCGTTAATACTCCTTTATGCTCCTCATCAGCACATAAAATACTGAAACTCCTTTGTTGAGATGTTACAAGCTCCAACGTACCTTCTTCCCGAATGAAAGAGACAAACTTATCCGCCGCTTGCAAGGTCGAAACCACAGTGAAGCAAAATTGCAGGCAGACAATCCATGTTTTTAATGACATTTTCATCATATAGAAATAAATTAGATTAACCCGTTTGCGGAATTAGAAGCTGTCCGGCATCCTGCCAGAGCCGTACCAAAAAGGGTTCAAATACCTATTTGCTCCGTACCATCTCCGGATAGAGGTACTTCTAACCGAATTTACTACGGAGTTGGTACGGGCCAAGTACTGTCCAACCCCGATCTTGGTCTCTATTAGGGTATAGGAAATAAACCATTAATTCCGCCAACGGGTTAGATTAATAATACTGTAAAGGTACACACCTTCCGAAAGCCTGCCAAAGATCACAGTTACAGATACTTTCATACATATTACGAGTTAAAAGAATAAGGCTGTGTTACATCAGTTAAAGTCCATGATACACCCCTAATACAGAATGCAACATCAGTTAATCTTTCTGCAATAGCAACATATTTATTACTATTATTATATTTTATACTTTTGCTTTAGAAATTAAAAAGGTTCTTATCATTATTTATTAATCTTAAAAACGAACAAAGTTATGAAAAGTATGTATGACAATAGTTAACCTCACTTTATGACATCAGAGAAAACATAGTTATTAACTATCTTAAACTAATGGTAATGAAAAATGTAAAAAAGAAAATTCAAAGGATTCCTTACTTGTTTCTTTTGATGCTTTTCAGCTGTCTGACAGCTTCGGCACAACAAGGAATCACAGTGAAAGGAACAGTCTTAGACGACAATGGAGAGACTATTATTGGAGCCTCGGTAGTTGTAAAAGGTAATAATTCAATAGGTACGATCTCAGATATAGACGGCTATTTTGTGTTGACTGTGCCCAATGAGAAATCTGTTCTTGTTGTTTCATTTGTAGGTATGGAGGCACAGGAAGTAAAGGCTACCAAAGGAATAATCAGAGTGATTCTGAAAGATGACACACAGCTACTGGACGAAGTAGTCGTAGTAGGTTATGGACAGCAAAAAAAAGCATCGGTAGTGGGAGCTATCACACAGACTTCCGGAAAGACGCTTGAACGAGCCGGAGTAAATAATTTAGGAGCCGCCTTAACGGGTAATCTTCCTGGTGTAATCACTTCCAGTTCTACCGGTATGCCCGGTGCAGAAGACCCCAAAATCATTATCCGCACACAGAGTTCATGGAACAACAGTGAACCCTTGGTGTTGGTAGACGGTATCGAGCGTGAAATGAGTTCTGTAGATATCTCCTCCGTGGAAAACATTTCGGTATTAAAGGATGCATCAGCCACTGCCGTTTATGGTGTGAAAGGTGCTAATGGTGTAATTCTCATTACTACCAAACGTGGTAAGGAAGGAAAGGCCAATGTACAGATCAAGGCTAATATGACGGCTAAAGTAGTATCGAAGCTCCCTGAAAAATATGACGCTTACGATACATTTTATCTAATGAATAATTCCATTGAGCGCGAAGCTGCTCTCAATCCTGCCGGATGGGCCAACTATACACCGGCAGCCATCATTGACAAGTATCGTCATCCGGCCAACGCTGAAGAGTGGGATCGCTATCCCAACGTAGATTGGGAGAAGGAACTCTTCAAAAAAGTAGCCATGTCCTACAATACCAGTGTCAACGTATCGGGCGGTACAAAAGTAGTGAATTACTTTGCAGCTGTGGATTTCGTGAATGAAGGAGACTTATTCAAAAGCTTCGAAAACGGACGTGGCTACAACTCCGGCTTCGGCTATAACCGCATCAATGTGCGCAGCAACCTGGATTTCCATTTGACTAAAACCACCAAATTCTCTACTAACTTGTTCGGATCGAATGCACAACGCCAGCTACCTTGGAATATGGGAGACAACGACACCGGTTTCTGGAACTCAGCTTATAAGTCCGCTCCCGATGCCATGCGTCCCATCTATTCCAATGGCATGTGGGGTTGGTATGCCCCACGCGATGCCGATGTGCCCAACTCGGCCTACAGTTTAGCAGTTGGTGGTAAAGAAAAACGAACTACCACTAAAATGACTACTGACTTTATCCTGGAACAAGATTTGACTATGTTGACCAAAGGACTTAGATTCAAGGCTAATTTTTCTATGGATTATACATTTGTAGAGAATAACCGTGGACTCAATGACATGTATAACGATGCACAACGCCTATGGGTAAATTCCGACACTGGTGAATATGTTTACAAATTTGATCCTGATACAGGTACTGGGCTTGACAAAGTTATCAACCCTATTTATTGGTCACAACAATCAGGTAGTGCAAATATGGGATCCACCTATCGCAAACTTTACTACTCTATGCAATTAGACTATGCCCGCACTTTTGGGAAGCACGAAGTAACCGCTCTCGGTCTTTTCAGCCGATTAAAAGAGGCACGTGGCAGTATGTTCCCTATTTATCGAGAAGACTGGGTATTCCGTTTGACTTATAATTATGCCATGCGTTATTTCTTTGAAGCAAACGGTGCTTATAATGGTTCCGAAAAATTTGGTCCGGATTATCGTTTTGCTTTCTTCCCTTCTCTTTCAATCGGTTGGATGATTAGTGAAGAAAAATTCATGAAAAATCTTAAATTCATAGACATGTTGAAAATCCGAGGTTCATGGGGACGTATTGGCGACGACAATGTCGGTGGTCGTTTTTTATACAAGGATCAATTAAGTAATGGAGGTAACACTGTTATGGGGAGCATCAATCCTGACAATTCTCCTTATACTTTCTGGAAAACTTCTTCACTGGGTAACCCGAATATTTCTTGGGAGACAGTAGAGAAACGCAATATTGGTTTGGATTACGCTTTCTTCAACGGACTAATAGCAGGTTCGGTAGATATATTTAACGATGTCCGCACAGACATTATAGTTGATGGTGGTAGCCGTGCTATTCCTTCCTATTTCGGTGCAACAGCCCCTAAAGCTAATTTAGGTAAAGTCAATAGCCATGGTTACGAATTGGAACTGCGATTGAACCATATTTTCAACAATGGTTTGCGTGCTTGGTTAAACACCAGTATGACTCATGCCATCAATGAAATCAAGTTCAGGGATGACGCTCCTTTGCTGCCTGCTTATCAGAAAGGGGTCGGACATACCATCAATCAAGTCTATTCATACATAGACCATGGTAATTTGGGCACTTGGGACGATGTGATAGGCAGCAGTACTTGGACAACCGGAAATGATATGAAATTACCGGGTGACTACAACATCATCGACTTTAATGGCGACGGCATAGTTAATATTGACGACCGTGCTCCTTATCAGTATGCCAGCACGCCACAGAATACCTACAATGCCTCTCTCGGTTTTGAATGGAAAGGATTCAGTTGCTTCGCCCAATTCTATGGCGTAACCAATGTGACCCGTGAAGTTAATTTTCCGACATTCCGTTCCACAGCCCACGTAGCATATGCAGAAGGTGCATACTGGACACCGGGAGGTAATGCCACCCTCCCCACTCCACGCTGGGGAACTACTGTTGACCCAGCCGCTACCGGAACACGCTACTGGTACGACGGTGCTTACCTTCGCCTGAAGAATGTTGAAGTATCCTATACTTTCAAGAACAATTGGCTGAAGAAGATAGGCGTCAATTCCTGCCGTCTCTACTTAAACGGCGATAATCTCTATATGTGGACCGACATGCCGGATGACCGTGAAGCCAACTACGGTACAGGCTCTTCGGACGGTGCCTACCCAACGGTACGTCGCTTTAATCTTGGTATCGATATAACCTTATAATAACGAAGAGATGAATATGAATAAATATATCAACAAACTAATTGTGATGTCAGCCATAACAATGACTGGCATAATGGGGATGACCTCATGTACCGACTATTTGGACAAAGCACCGGAAAGCGACTATCAGGAAAACGACCCCTACAAAAATTTTAAAAATTTCCAGGGTTTCACTGAAGAACTTTATAACTGCATCCCGGTAGTTTCCAATAACAAAGATGCCGGACATACTTGCTTCAACTATGGTGAAGAAGAATATTGGGAACCACAGGAATTGCGTATGCAAGCTCGCAGTGTAGACAACGGTGACTTTTGGGGTTGGACAACTACTTACTATGGTTACCCGAACAATCAAGGAGCCGCAGGTTCAGGAAACCGAACTGACAAAGGTCACTTATGGGCCAACTCTTGGTATGCTATCCGTAAAGCCAACATCGGCATCGCCAATCTTAACAATCTGATAGGTGCCACCGAGGAAGAACGCAACCTCATAGAAGGACAACTTTACTTCTTCCGTGCATGGTTTCACTTTATGCTGATGGAATGGTGGGGTGGTATGCCCTATATCGATGAAGTGTTACCTTCGGACGTGACCCCCACATTGGTTCGTCTCAGTTGGCAAGAGTGTGCGGAAAAATGTGTTGCTGACTTTGAACATGCAGCAAGCTTGCTTCCTGTAGACTGGGATGCAACCACCGCCGGTAAAGCAACATTAGGCAAGAACAATATGCGCATCAATCGTATTATGGCTTTGGCCTATAAAGGCAAGGCTCTACTCTGGGCAGGAAGCCCGTTGATGAACTGGGTTTCCGGAGGTTCAAAGGAATACAACACAGAGTTGTGTAAACGGGCTGCCGATGCTTTCGGACAGGCACTTGCCCTTACCGAATCAACCAACCGTTATGAACTGGCTGACTTTTCCGAATACAACGATATTTTCCTTTTACACAACTCCAGCGGCAAACTGAATGGAGTAAAGGAATCCATCTTTATGGAGAATATCAAGGATTATAGTTTTCGCTGGCGCTGGAATATGGTTAATGATTTCCGACCACAATCCATTGAGTCTTCGGGTATCAAAAGCTATCCCACAGCCAACTACGTGAATTACTATGGCATGCAGAACGGTTATCCGATTAATGATATGACAAAAGCAGATGCAGAATCGGGTTATGACCCTACACATCCTTGGAAAAATCGTGATCCGCGTTTCTACAAGACCATTATGTTCGATGGTGTGAAATGGAGAAATACCGGTGGTGCAGGTGGAACGGCAGAATTGTTCACCGGAGGCCGGGAGAGCGAAGAGGCGAACGAAAAGAAAGGTTGTTTCACTGCTTATATGAATAGCAAACTTTGTCCGCAATTAATGAACACATTTGATGGTTACAAAGAAAACAACATTATGATTCTCAGCCTTATGCGTCTGGCAGACGTTTATTTGATGTATGCCGAAGCTACAGCTGTAGGCTACAATAGTCCGAAAGGCAAAGCCGCAACTTACTCACTTACAGCCGAAGAAGCTTTGAACAAGATTCGCGAGCGTGCAGGGGTAGCTCCTGTACTCGAAAAGTTTCTAGGCAGCACCGCTGACTTCCTGAGCGAATTACGCCGCGAACGTGCCGTAGAGCTGTCCTTCGAAGGTTTCCGTTTTACCGACCTTCGCCGCTGGATGCTTCTCACCCAATATCCTTACACACTGAAGACCAAGATTGAATTCGACCGTGCCGATCCTAATAACTATAATTATGACGCACCGGAAGAAAATGCTATCAAAAACTTGCGTGAAGTAGTATTGATTGAGCGTAAATATACCGACAGGCACTATTGGTATCCGCTCCCTAAAAAGGATGTTAGCATGTATGAAGGGTTCTACCAGAATCCCGGATGGTAATCTTGACGTATTAACTAATAATGACGCAAAAAAATGAATAGAAAGTTTATATATATTGGCTGTACTGTTTTCGCTATGTCTCTGTTCCATGCAGGGAGTATTCAGGCGCAAGAAGAAAACAAAGATAGCCTGGTGAATGTGGCTTTCGGTACGGTTGCCCAGAAAGATTTGACACATGCCATTTCTACGGTCAACACGTCCGAACTGACTAAAAAGGTAAATAGCTCCAGCAGCTTAGTTGGTCTGGAAAGCCTAATAGGTGGATACACCGGCAGCATATGGGGACAAGAAGCGCTTATCCTAGTGGATGGAGTACCTCGCAGCGCAAGCAATGTACGCGCTTCGGAAGTCGAGAATATTTCGGTAATGAAAGATGCCGCCGCCGTAGTTCTTTATGGTAGCCGCGCAGCAAAAGGCGTTATTCTTATCACCACCAAACGAGGTAAAAATGAACCGATGCATATCGACGTGCGGGGCAATGCAGGTATCAATATTCCCAAGTCTTATCCAAAATATTTGGATTCGGACTGCTACATGACCCTTTACAACGAGGCTTGCCGCAATGACGGTTTATCGGAGAAATACAATACATCAGATATTTATAACACCGCCATGGGAGCCAATCCTTATCGGTATCCGAACATTGACTTCTATAGTTCGGATTACTTGCGAAAGGCATACTATAACGCCGACATGACCGGTGAAGTATATGGAGGTAATGAACGCACACATTATTATCTGAACTTCGGTATGGATTATAGCAACGACTTGCTGAAATATGGTGAATCAAAGAATGCCTACAATATGCGTTTCAATGTGCGCGGTAACGTGGATATGACACTTGCTTCATGGCTAAAGGCTACTACGAATGCAGCAATTGTCTATACGAATCAGTATGCAGGTCGCGGAAACTTTTGGGGAGTCGCATCCACTTTGCGTCCCAACTGGTTTGCTCCGTTATTACCCATTGACATGATGGATACCAATGTCTCTCAAATACAGGAATATATCGCCAACAGTAATCACCTGATTGACGGCAAATATCTGCTTGGAGGAACATCGTCCGACATGACCAATCCTTTTGCCGATCTTCTGGCTGCCGGATATGTCAAGGAAAAGGCACGCATGTTTATGTTCGATGTCAGCCTTGCCGCTGATCTGGGCTCTCTTTTGAAAGGTCTGACATTTAAGACTTCCTATAGCGTAGACTATACTTCCTACTATTCGGAAGCTTTCAAAGAAACCTATGCTGTTTACGAACCTACCTGGGCTCAAGTGAACGGAAAAGACATGATTGTCGCATTGAAAAAACACAATGAAGACAAAAAAGATCCGAACGAATATATCGGCAAGTCCACCTACGACCAGACAATGACGTTCAGTGCACAGTTTGACTATGCCCGTACTTTTGAAAAATTCCACAACGTAGCGGCTACATTTATGGGCTGGGGTTACCAGACTCAGAAATCTGCCGATGAAAACCATGAAAGCAGTGATTATCACCGCACCAGCAATGTAAACTTAGGCTTACGCGCATCTTATAACTATAATCACAAGTATTACATTGACTTTAACGGTGCTGTAATCCATTCAGCCAAGTTACCCGAAGGCAAACGCAACGCTTTCTCCCCGGCAGTCACTTTAGGATGGAGAATCAGCAAAGAGAAGTTTATGGAAAACGTGGATTTCATAAATGACTTGAAAGTTACCGCTTCTTATGCCAAACTGCATCAAGATCTCGACATCTCCAATTATTACTTGTATAAAGGTACTTTCTCCAAAGAAGGTTACTATGTACAATGGCATGATGGCACTGCTGGCGGCTGGACTCCGGTTTCCAAACGCGGTGACAATCCTAATCTAGACTTCATTACACGCAAGGAATTCCGTGCTGGTATTGATGCAACATTATTCAATCGCCTGCTAAGATTGAACGCCAACTACTTCAAGCAAGATACAAAGGGACTGCTTACTCAAGGTGCATCTTTTATTCATCCTGCATACTTCGCTTTAGGCAGCAACTCCTCCTTCATGCCTTGGATCAATTACAACGAGGACAGACGTAGTGGTTTTGATTTCTCGCTGAGTGCCAACAAAAAATTCGGTGACTTTAATGTAACACTTGGATTCAACGGTATGGTATACTCTTCTGAAGCTCTAAGACGTGATGAACTTTATGATGAAGATTATCAGTTCCGTAAAGGCCGCGCACTTGATGCCTCTTACGGCTATGTATGTGAAGGGTTCTTCCAAGATCAGACAGACATCGATAACCATGCCCGACAGACATTTGGTACGGTAAAACCCGGTGACCTGAAATATAAGGACATCAACGAGGATGGCGTAATCGATAACAAAGACCAAATTGAATTAGGAAAGAATGGTTGGGCCGCCCCTCCTTTCTCTTTCGGATTGAACCTAACCGTAAAATGGAAGAATTTTTCATTGTTTGCCATGGGATCGGGACAGACTGGAGCAATAGACTACAAAAGTAGCTCTTACTATTGGAACCGCGGCACAAGCAAGTTTTCAGAAATAGTATGGGGTCGCTGGACTGAGGAGACCAAAGATGTGGCCACCTACCCGCGCCTGACAACAACCAATGGAGACAATAACTACCGCAACTCCACTTTCTGGATGTACAAGCGTAACTATTTCCGCTTGAATCAAGCGCAGTTAACATATGACTTCCCCGAAAATACTTTCAAAGGAACATTTATTCGTGGTTTAAGTGTTTATTGCGGAGGCAACAACCTGCTTACCATCTCTAAAGAGCGAAAACATCTGGAGCTGAGTACCGGTTCTCCCCAATGCCGTAACTTCTATGCAGGTTTCAAGGCTGCATTCTGATTTTATTGATTAATAAAGAAGAAGATTATGAAAAAGAAAATTATACCTTTTATAATAGGTGCCCTGATGCTCACTGGTTGTGATGACTTATTTTCACCGGCCATCGAAAACTTTCAAGGCGTGGAAAACATGCATAATGACGCCGAATACGCACGGGGAATACTGCACAATGTATACAGTTTAATTCCGGGCTATTACGACAACAGCGAATATGGCACGGATGACGCCGTAACCAATCAGCCAAGTAACGTGTATCTGCAAATGGCTACCGGTGCCTGGACCTCAAGTTCGTATAATCCGCAGAATCAATGGACCAACTCTTATGGTGCCATTCAGTACATCAACCTCTTTCTGGCGAATGTGGAAGGCGTAAAATGGTCGGATGATGAAGAATTAAACAAACTATTCGCACAACGCCTCATCGGCGAAGCCTACGGACTCCGTGGCATGTTCTATTTCTACCTGCTTCGCGCCCATGCCGGTTTCGGTGCAAACGGCGAACTGCTTGGTGTACCCATATTTACGGAACCTCAAACTGTAGAATCGAACTTCAACCAGCCTCGCGCTTCATTTCAGGCTTGTGTAGAACAAATCTACAATGACCTTTCCGAAGCAGAAAGAAGGCTTCCTTATGAATATGAAGATGTTTCGGGAAGCGTTCCTACAGACTTCCAAAATCTCACAACAGATGTCGGAAAATACAACACTGTTATGGGTGCAAAAGCACGTCAGTTGTATAATGGAATCATAGCCCGCGCTTTCCGCGCACGCACAGCCATACTGGCCGCCAGTCCTCTTTTCGAGGATGCTGCCAATGCCGCCACATGGGCAGATGCAGCCAATGCCGCCGCTGCTGTGATAGACTATAAAGGAGGCATATCAGGATTAGCCTCCGATGGAGTGGAATATTACTCTCCTACCATTGTAAATACCATTCAGGACGGTGCCAATCCGAATGAAATCTTATGGAGAGGTAACAAAGGTAGTGGTGATAACGACCAGGAATCACAAAATTTCCCACCAAGTTTATATGGAAATGGTTATATGAATCCGTCACAGAATCTGGTGGATGCATTTCCTATGAGCAATGGATACCCTATCAGTGACGTAACAGCCAGCGGATACGATGCCAACAATCCTTATGCGGGACGCGACCCCCGTTTAGGCAAATACATCTTTTACAATGGAAGTACAATCAGTGAGAAGAGTATAACAATCAACATCAATGAAGGAAATCAGGATGGTGTTAACGTAACTGAAAACCGTTCGACTCGAACAGGTTATTACATGAGAAAACGCTTGCGCATGGATGTGAACTGTAATCCGGCATCCATTTCCAAACAGCCGCATTATACTCCCCGCATCCGCTATACAGAAATGTACCTGATTTATGCTGAGGCTGCCAATGAAGCTTGGGGACCGAAAAATGCCAATGGAAAAGGCTTCTCCGCTTACGATATAATCAAAGCCATCCGGAAACGTGCCGGAGTAGGCGGTGCCGATGATGCCTATCTGGAAGCATGTGCTGCCAGCAAAGAACAAATGCGTGAACTGATCCGCAATGAACGTCGATTGGAACTTTGCTTCGAAGGATTTCGTTTCTGGGATCTCCGTCGATGGAAAGCAAACCTGAACGAATCGGTATATGGCATCAACTGGAGCGGTAACAGCTATCAGAAGATAACCGTAGAAGAACGTTCGTATGAAGACTATATGTACTGTTGCCCTATCCCCAACTCTGAGATACTGAAGTACAGCAACCTTATCCAGAATAGAGGATGGAAATAAGCAATAATTGTGAACACTATTAATAAAAATGATATGAAAAAGAAATTAGCATATATCGGACTGGCTTCATTACTCTTGTCTTTCACAGCATGTGAAAGTTCAGACAATGAATTTCCCGACTTCGATTATCAAACTGTATATTTTGCCAGCCAATATGGCTTACGTACCATTGAATTAGGTGAGGATGAGTTCCTTGACAATTCTTTGGATAATCAGCACAAAGTATCCATCAAGGCTGCCTGGGGTGGCGGCTACACTAATCGTAAAAATGTGATTATTGATACCCAAGTAGATGAGTCACTTTGCGAGAACCTGTACTTCAAAGGTAGTGACATTCCTGTTACTCCTATGCCATCTTCTTATTATACATTGGCTGCCAACCGGATCAATATTCCCAAGGGTGAAGTTATGGGCGGTGTGGAAGTGCAATTCAACGATGCATTTTTCGCTGACAAGAGGTCTCTTGGCAATTACTATGTGATTCCGTTGAAGATGACGGGTGTGCAAGGCGCGGACTCCATTCTTCAGGGTAAAGCCGCTGTGCAAAATCCCATATTGACGAATAGCGGTGACTGGAGCATACAGCCCAAAAACTTCATATTGTATGCGGTGAAGTATGTCAATCCTTGGCATGGCGAATACCTGCGTCGTGGAGTGGATCAAGCTATCATAAATGGAGTCTCATCACAATTAGTGCGCCATCAGCAATATGTAGAGAAAGATGAAAAAGTAAAGATCACAACCGAAAGTTTGAAAGATAACATCTTATCATTATCAACAAAAGATGCACAGGGCAATCTTTTCAATTACAACCTCAGCATGACTTTTGCAGAAGACGGCAGTTGCACAATAGGTAGTACCTCTGATGACTTCACTATCTCAGGTACCGGCAAATTCGTAAAAAAGGGTGAAAAGAATAGCCTTGGCGGCAAAGATCGTGACGCTATCTACCTGGACTATACAGTCGACTTCAAGACCAAGAACATGCAGTATGCCACCAAGGATACATTGGTGTTGAGTAGCCGTGCCGTACAAGGCGGTAAATCATTCGAAATAGAAATAAGATAAGTATTATCTGGTATAAACGTTAAAAACCAAAGAACATGAAATACTTTAATCATAAGATAATCGGTATTGCCATGATATGTATAACGGTTATGGCATGCACCGATGAATACAATTGTAACCTTCAGGTAGAAAAACCTGAAGAAGTGGCCAATAGTGAATACTTGGCCAGCTTTGATTTGCTGAAATCGTATATTACCCGCGATGCCGGTTCACCGTTTAAGCTTACGGCAAACATGTCTTCAACAGACTTTTTAAAGAAAGACATTGCTTACAGTACCATTCTGAGCAACTTTGACGGTATAGATGTCGGTGGTTCTTTCACACCCATCAGTTCATTGAAAGAAGACAATTCCTACGATTTTGGTGGAATGCAACTTTTGTCCGATGCCATCAAAGGAACGGACATAACACTTTATGGTGGTACGCTCTGTTCCAACCAAGGACAACGCACCGCTTACTATAATGAACTGATACAGCCTATTATTATCCCCTTCGTACCCGAAAAAGGTAAAACTGTGATTTGCGACTTCGAGAATGATGAAATCGGTACAGTTTACGGTATGACCGGAGGAAGTCAGGCTGTAGTAGAAAATGATCCGGATGGAAAGAGCGGTAAAGCCCTCCATGTAGGTACCGACGATAACAAGGCCGCCTATTCACATCCTAAGTTCAACGTCAAGTTACCGGAAGGCCGAAAACTGGGCGACTACGTCAATCTGACCATTGATATGCGTATTGTGAATCAAGACGGGTTATGGGGTGCAGGTATGAGAGTCTTTATTAACGGACAAGAATTTAACGTAGGCACAAATGCCCAAGGAATCGGTTGTAATTCCAACTCCTGGAATCGCGGAGCAGTCATCAGCTTGAATAGTGCTACAGCTCCAGGCTTCATATTGCCGGAAAGCTTGAAGAGTCTTACAGAGTTTGAGTTGGCTGTCGGTTCGGCTTCGGGAGGCGCACAATATTTTCTTGACAATATTGTGATGAATTATGAAGTCTCTGCCACCGGTGTTACTAAAATCGACTTCGAAAAAGATGAACTGGGCAAAGAATATCCGATGACCAATGGCAACTCTTCAGTTGTAGAGAATGACCCTCAAGGTCAAAGTGGGAAAGTGTTACATGTAGGATCTGCAGGAAATCTGGCATCTTATACTTATCCTAAGTTCAAAATTAAATTGCAAGAGAGCAGAACCTTGGGTGATTATACCGGACTATCTCTCGATATGTTTTTAATTGATGGTAAAGGCGGCTGGGGTTCCGGCATGAGAGTGGTAATTAATGGACAAGAGTTCAACTGTGGCCAAGGACCGTTCAACTTCGGTTGTGAAGCTAACAAATGGGGACGAGGCAAAATTTATATCACATTCCTGAAAGAAGGTGAAACTGCGGGAGGTGGAAAGATCGCTATTCCCAATTCCATGAAGGATCTGACCGAAATAGAGCTGGCCGTAGGTTCAGGCTCGGGCGAGTGGCATGCTTACATCGATAATATCAACCTCCATTGGAAAGCCGATGATACCATCATCGAAAAAACTCCCGAAGAGAAAAAAGACATCTTTACGGAAGAGATGAATAAATGGATCGGTGGTATAGTAAATGCCGGTGGTGAATCTGTAAAAGTATGGAATATTGTAGGTGAACCACTTGACAAGACCATAGATGCCAACACCTTCAACTGGGGTGAATACTTGGGCGAAGTAGAATATGCACGCACAGCCGTAAAACAAGCTCGTGACACAGCGAAAGTTGATCTCAACCTCTTCGTCAGCAATACATTCAATCAATCTGATGAGATGGGACAGAAAGCCGATGAATTGATTGCATTGGTAAAATCCTGGGAAGCAGATGATGTAACCCGTATTGACGGATACAACATCCTTCTTCATGCGGTTTATTCCAAAGATGCCACTTCCCAGAAAGCCAATGAAGAGATGATTTCCGAATTGTTCGGCAAGCTGGCACAGACCGATAAACTGATACGTGTATCCGACCTCAGCATGATGGTGGAAGATGCAGAGGGTAAATTCATCCAGACCGGTAAACTGACTGATGATGAACGGAGTGCCGCCGCCAACTATATGGCTTTCATCATGAAAGAATATCGGAAAACTATTGCGTCAGACAAACAATATGGTATATCCATTTCAAGTATTACCGAAACCAATACCGGTGACAAGATTTGCCCCTGGACTTCGAAATACAATCGAAATGGAATGTATGAAGGAATAGTTGAAGGATTGAAATAACCCGAAGTATAATGAAACAACTTATTAGAACTTTATGCATTTTTCTGATGGGAATGTCATGTTGGGCATGCTCTGATAATAATAATGCGGAGACTGATGATAACGGGAAGGGCGCATATGCGCTCTTCCTAAAAAAGTCAATTACAGTGAGTGCCGGTGAAAATCAGACGGAGATAGTTGTAGAATGGGCAAAAACTTCCTGGGAGATAACCTTCGAACAGGGAGATATTGTAAAAAGTATAACTCCGATGTCGGGTGGAAGTAATGATGGAGAAAAACAGTATACAAAAATTAAAGTGATTTGTAATGCTAACACTTCGATGAAACAGCGTACACAAACTATCCACATTACTGACAAAGCCAACAAACAGACTGCTGATTTACTGATAGAACAGGAACCGGCGTTCAAGTCTGTTACACTCAATATTGACCCTACAGTGAAATATCAGCCGATAGCAGGATTCGGTGGAATGTATAATCCTAAAATTTGGTGTGGCGGAAACCTCATTTCTGCCCGGCAATTAAACCAAATGTATGGTGAAGGCGGATTGGGCTATTCTATCCTTCGCCTGATGGTTTATCCCAACGAATCTGATTGGAATGCTGATGTCGAAGCGGCTAAAGCGGCACAGGCCAATGGAGCAATAGTTTTTGCATGTCCGTGGGACTGTACAGATGCTCTCTCCGAGCAAATTAAGGTGAACGGCAAAGAAGTAAAACATCTCAAAAAAGAGAACTATGAGGCATACGCCGACCATCTTATCCGTTATATCAATTTCATGAAGCAGAATGGAGTAGACCTTTATGCCATATCTGTTCAGAATGAACCGGACATGGACTTTACTTACTGGACTCCCCAAGAAGTAGTGGATTTTGTGAAGCAATACGGCGCCAAAATCCGTGAAACCGGAGTCAGACTGATGTCTCCCGAAGCATGCGGTACGCAGCCCGAATACACGGATCCGATAATCAACGATGCCGGAGCATTTGCACAGACCGATATTATTGCCGGACACCTTTATCAAGGTTTTACAGACTTGGATAATGGATACGTCAAAAATCGTCACGATTACATCTGCGGTCTCTATCCCCGCATCCAAGGAAAGACGTGGTGGATGACGGAACACCTCTTTAATGACGGAGAAAAATCAGATGATCCGTCAGCATGGGAATTCCAAAAGTGGCAATACTGTCTCAACCATCTTGGCAAAGAAATCCACATGTGCATGGAAGGCTATTGCAGTGCATACATATACTGGTATTTAAAGCGCTTTTATGGATTAATGGGCGATAACGACAAACGCAGCCCGGTGGATGAAGGTGAAATAGCTAAGAATGGTTACATCATGGCCCATTACGCACAGTATGCCACAGGTACTACCCGCATTAAAGCTGTCACGAATAATACAGGGATATGTGCCACAGCCTACATCAATGAGGCAGGAAATGAAGTAACGGTTGTATTGCTGAATTTCACCGAAGCCACCCAGTGTGTAGAAATACCATTGGCAGGAACGAAGCGTGCAAGTGCCGTTGAAACAAATGAAAATAAAAATATGGAAGTTATCAGTACTGAGATACCGGAATCCGGTGAAGGTGTATATGTTCTGTTGTCTGGTAACAGCATAACCTCTATCCGGTTGACTTTGTAATTGCATGAAGTGATATGGAGTCACTCAAGTAATTCATATTCTCCCAAAATGGCAAGTGTTGCCAAAGCAAAATAAAAAATTGCTTTGCGCAACACTTTTTTTTATTTTTGATGTCACGTTCGCTTTACACGTTCGTCTTAGTTATGTAAATGGAACTCAAACAATTTAAAATATCCGTTCTACCCCTCCGCAATAAACTATTGAATTATGCGCGGAAGTTGACCGAAAGTCCGGACGATGCAGAAGATGCCGTACAGGAAGTCCTGCTCAAGCTATGGAATAAAAGGCTTGAACTGGAACAGTACCGAAGTATTGAAGCATTCGCCATGACCATGACACATAATCTCTGTATGGATATGTGGCGTACTAAACATACAACCAACGTACCATTGGAATATGTGCAAGATGCCACCCCCAGCGGAACACCGGAACGGTTGCTTGAAATAAAAGACGAAATTCGCCTGATGCATGAGATTATCAATTCACTGCCCGACTTGCAGCGCACCATCATGCGGATGAAGGATATCGAAGAGTACGAAACAGAAGAAATTGCCGACATCACAGGTTGTAATCCGGAGGCTATCCGAAGTAACCTGTCGAGAGCACGAAAGAAAGTGAGGGAAATTTACATGCAAACCATACAAGAAAAAATAAGGAGGAAACAAGCATGAAGATAGAAGAATTAATAGATCGCTATTTCGAGGGACAGACCTCATGTGACGAAGAACGCGAATTGCGCCGTTTCTTCACACAAGAGAATATACCAGAATCCCTACAAGTATACCGTCCCCTGTTTGCCTGTCTGGATCAAGAAGCAAAAGCATTCCAGAAAGAAAGCATCCCTGCTAAAAAACTCTCTTTCCGTCGACGCTTCATTTATATGACCGGGGGAATAGCTGCCGGACTATTATTACTTATCGGTATTGCAGGTACACAACGTTATCTTCATGCCACTCCGGATAACTATGTCATCATCGACGGTAAACAATACACCGACGAGAACCTCGTACGTGAACAAGCTCTTGCCGCTTTCCGTGATATGCGGACTACGGAAGATGAAGTACTTGACCTGATGTTTGAATAATAAAAATCAATAGATATGATTATGAAAAAGCTCATTCGTACCCTGCTATGCTGCCTGCTGTTTCTACTCAGCACCGGTATGTACGCCCAAAAGGGGCTACAAATAGCTTCCGTATTTCAGAAATACGGTAATGAGAAAGGGGCCACTTATGTGGAATTATCGAAGATGTTATCCAAAACATGGGACATAACCCATTACCAAAGCCTAAAGCTGTCGAAAGCCGAAAAAGCATTACCTGACATTTACCGTTGTCTGGAAGCCGATCGGGAATATGCCAAAAAGATCAAAGAGGTAGTCACAGATGGACGCATTCAATCGGGATACTATCAGCTGCCTCCGGTAAAAGACCAAACCAATCGATTCATATTGTTCCGACTCGGGAAGAAAGGCGAAGCTACGCTTATCTATATCGAAGGAGAAATAGACAGCGATGACCTTGTTACACTGATATTCAGCAAAGACTAAGATTGAAAATTATAAATCACAAATAATAAAACTTATGAAACGAATACTCTTTTTATTTCTGATCATGACTTCAATGACAGTCGTGGCACAAGAAAGCATCCCGCAAGACACAACCCTCTACCTCAACGGACGGAAGGTGGTTATTAAAGAACGTGACGGTAAAATCAAAGTAAAAATGTATGAATCGAAAGCTGAAAATGACACCATAGAAAATACTCAGGTATTTGAAGGTGTGTATCTGGACGGGCGCAGCATTGAGCGAACCACCACAGTTTCCGTACCTTTCGTAAAGAAAAAGAAAGGCTACTATCGCTTTGATCCGCATTACCCTGCCATTTACTTCGGTTTCAACAAACTGGCGAGCAGCAAGTTTCAATATTCTGCCAAAGTACCGCAACTTGGCTCTAAGTCTTGGGAATGGGGAATTAATATGTTCAATACCGGCGTAGCTATTACACGAGACAATCATTGGGGATTAACTACGACTCTCGGACTTGCACGCATCGTCTACAAATTAGATGATAACTATGGTTTCGAAAAAATCGATGGCATCACTGTTTGCCGACAAGCCAACGATGTAGATTATCAAAAGAGTTGGCTGCGCTATTGGGCTTTCCGCCTACCTGTCAGTTTGGAATGGCAAACCAAATTTGGCAGTAGCCGTGCTTTCATCGCAGTCGGTCCGGAAGTGGAATGGCGCATGGGGGTTAAATCCAGAGCCAAATATGATAATAAGAAACACACATTGAGCGATAAACTGAACACCCATCCACTTGGAATGAACCTGTTGTTGCAAGCCGGTTACGGTTGCCTGGGATTCAATGCCCGTTTTGCACTAACTTCCTTGTTTGAAAAGAACAAAGGCCCTGAACTCTATCCGGCTTCTATAGGTATAGGTTGGTACTGGTAAATCGTCCCGTAAGATAAGAAAATCTGTCCCACGAGATAAAATAATCCGTCCCCTGAGATGAAAAAATTCATTTCAGGGGACGTTCTTTTTCATTTCAAGAGATGATTTTAGTTGTCTCCTGTAATCAGGTTCACAATCTTGGAGAATATAAAAAACATTGTTATCTTTGTCAGTAACACTAAAAATAATCATTTCATTATGACCAAAGAAGAATTAATGAGAAAAGCGATCGAACTCTCTACGGAGAATGTCGCTAATGGTGGCGGCCCTTTTGGTGCTGTGATTGCCAAAGATGGAGAAATTATAGCTACCGGAACGAACCGCGTAACAGCCTCATGTGACCCTACGGCACATGCTGAAGTCAGTGCTATTCGTGCAGCAGCCACAAAGTTGGGTACTTTCAACCTCAGCGGATGCGAAATTTATACTTCCTGCGAACCCTGTCCCATGTGTCTCGGCGCTATTTACTGGGCACGACTGGAGAGAATGTATTACGGAAACAATAAGACTGATGCCAAAAATATAGGTTTTGATGACTCTTTCATTTATGATGAGATCGCTCTAAAACCTGCCGATCGCAAACTCCCCTCAGAAGTACTGCTACACAACGAAGCCATCAAAGCTTTTGAAGCATGGGCTGATAAGGAAGATAAAATAGCCTATTAATTCCTTGCCAAGCACTATTTTCAAGCATTAAAAAAAGAAGTCCCCGGAGCGCTGCAATCGTTTCCGGGGACTTGGGTTTAATACACAAGGTATTTGCAATGAAAGGTTATTTGCTTTATATTGTTGTTCGTTTAGAAACGCATACCTAAAGTAAATAGCACCTGACTACGAGAGTTTGTTACTTTCGTTACTGCCGGTACATCATAATTACCATTATTACCGGGCAAAGCAAACGGATAAAAATCAGCTTTCTGAGTAGAATACTTATAAGCCAGATCAGCATAGAATGAAGAACCTCTATAACCAATACCTAACGTATAATTACTCAGTGATTTCGTATTTGCAAAGTCAGTATCTACATTCAATGAATTATAAGGAAGTGTCTTAACCGCATCATTCTTAAATGCAGCAGAGCTATAGTTGTAGCCCAAACGAAGAGCAAATTCCGGGATTACCTTATACTCAGCACCAATACGGAAAGTACTCACTCCTTTATTATTAATTTTTGCTTCTTCACTCTCATACTCCATTTTATCACCTTCCGGGTAATAGAAAGCCATTTTTGAATAATCCTGATACTCATATTCAGCGCCTAAAGCCAAATTACTTCCCACTGTATAACCTATACTTAAATTATATGTCCACGGAGTACGCAATTCAAACTCGCTCTTCATATCTTTATCATTCAATTCATAATAAGTATCATATGAGAGATGTTCCTGAAACTCTTCACCTGTTTCATTATTCACATACCAAATATTCGATTGTATAGCTGCTCTGGTAGTATAAGTCAGTTTATAAAAGGTTGGCGTATGGATGGCTAATCCAAGGCGCAAAGGAGAGTCTTCCATAGGACGAAGAATAAAACCGAACTTAGCATCCCAACCTGCACCATTGATACGATTTTCACTGCTTATACTATAGTCATTACCTTCTTTCATATCTTCGCCATAGAAATAAGACTTACGATAATTTACATCGTATGCTCCGATGGTAACACCAAAATAAAAGCGATCATTAAAGTTAAAAGCAATATTAAAATCATATTGATCCACTCCACCTCTTTCTACAGACTTATAAGTAGCATAAGGGCTAATACCTAAGCTATAATAAGGATTATTAGGATCGTCATCTGTTTCAAATAAACGGGCATCCCATCCTAAAGCACCTAACCAGCCAACTCTATCTTGATCATACGGAAGAATATTGTTTTCTGTCAACTGGTGAAGATCCATTCCCGCACCATACATCTGATTCGCCTGGCTTGCCATCAAGTCTGTCTGCGACAAACTATATTGCCCTCCCATCGTCATTGTCCGATTGAATGATTTTGCTTTATGATAGTTAAATCCAAAGTTGACATAACGCAAGGTCGTTACATTCCCGAGCTTCGTAGAGAATACAAAACCTGCATTGTCAAAATTCCAACGGTTTTTATCACTATTAAATGTATTACTTCCTAGCTTACTCTCGACTCCCATACTGGAAAAGCCAAATGAAACCATTGCATCATTACTGCGATAGATACCAATACCGGCAGGATTTGTTCCAATAGTAGAAATATCACCACCCAAAGCTCCCATTGCACCACCCATACCCACAAAGCGGGCGGTTCCGTTCAAATCTTTACTTATTATATTTGCTGCATCATATACAGTCTGTGCGCTCACACTTGTCGCTACGAGCACAGCCAAAGCCATTATCGTTGATTTCTTTTTCATACTCATTTCTCTTTTATGGTAAACACTCCATACGGTTATCTTCTTCTAGTGGAACCACCGCCACCACCACTTGAGCGACTGGAAGAACCTCCTCCACTACTACCGGATGAATAGCTGCTCGAACGTGAGCTACTACCGGAAGAGTAACTACTGTTTGAAGAAGAACGACTACTGTTATAAGAACGAGTAGTACTACTATTGTTATTAGAACGTCTGCTATAATCATTAGAGTAGCTTCTGGTAGGATTAGTCGAACTACCTCTATTATAAGTCGGTGTAGAAGTGCTACTACGACGTGTAGTTCCTACAGAAGAAGAACGGGTAGAAGTTCCTCCACTATTACGAACACTTTCCACATTACTACTATTATATGAATTATTGCGCGTACTGCTGGGACGAGTATAAGTCGATCTCCGTGAAGAAGCAGCATCTCTTCGGGTATTCATTCCCGGACGTTCACTTCCTGAACGGGTACCTACCACCCTGCGAGTTGTACTGCCTGAAGTACCGGTACTGCGTCTTACGGAAGTAGCATCCGAAGAACGACGTACGGTTTGTCCACCATTCGTTACAGAACTCCGGCGTGTAGTTCCTTGTGCAGTAGAAACACGATTTCCGTTGGAATAACGTGTTCCATCATGACGTCTGTTTGTATATACGCTACCGCTATTCCAATGGCCACCTCCCCAGTGTCCACCGCCGGGATACCAACCGCCTCCAGGATAGTAATGATGGTGATGGTGTCCCCATCCCCAACTCCAGCCACCGTAGAAGCCGCCCCAACCATAGGACCAGCCGCCGTAACTATAATAAGGTGAGTAACCTCCCCAACCATAATAAGGATAGCCTCCCCATCCATAGGAGTTATAACGCCAATCCCACCACAAACGGTTAGAGAAAGTAGGGAAAGCATAAGCATACATTCCATCAGTATATACGTTCCAGTTCCATGTATCCAGACCGTAAACGACATCCCAATAGTATGGACTACTGATACTTATTGCATAACGAGGATTACGGAAACGTACGATACGCATAGCATATTCATAATCATCTTCCGAACCATCGAAGCCGTTTACCCATTCCCCTTCCGGATCGGGCACAGCTTTTTCTTTGATATATAAGGTATCGTCCTCCATTACGAAGTCATTCTCACGTGAATCATAGCGGCGATTATACTCATCTACATCACGTGTATTTCCTTTACGATCCTGAACTACAACCGTAGTATTCCCCGGCGACGTATAAACCGTAGTCGGTGCATTCGACTTTACTACAATCTCTTCAGCCGGAGCAGATGTTCTTTTCTTCTCCTGTTTCTTTTCCTTCTTACTCTTAGAAGGAGTGTAGTAAAGGTCGTCATCTATGCTCTGCGCCGAAACCATCCAAGGGAGGCACAAGGCAAAAAGCGATAAAAAAACAATCTTTTTCATATGGGTGTGGTTTATTGGTTTACATTTATCTATTTTATCACGTCACAAAGATAGCGATGGGAATTACCGTCTGCAGGAGAATTTCCCCAAATGATTATAGGGATTTCCCTAAATACCCTATCTTTAAAGAAGATAAGCTGCACCCCAACATAACTTTTTCATGCAAGCATGAAAGTTCTGCATTCGATTTGCACTATCTTTGCGCCTAATAAACAAATATACAAAGAAACCGGTTCACCTCATCGGGACCCTCTTTGTATTTAACAATATATTGTATTCCAATGAAATATTTAGAATTTACTTTCCGCACTTCCCCTTGCACTGAAACAGTGAACGATGTGCTTGCCGCCATTCTGGGTGATGCAGGTTTTGAGAGTTTTGTAGAACAAGAAGACGGTATTGCTGCCTACATACAAAAGGATTTGTATGATGAGACAACTGTAAAAACAGCTATTGCTGAATTCCCCCTACCGGATACAAAAATTGAATATACTTTTACAGAAGCTGAAGACAAAGATTGGAACGAGGAATGGGAAAAGAATTTCTTTCAACCGATTGTTATTGGTGACCGTTGCGTCATTCACAGCACTTTCCATCACGATGTTCCCCAAACTGAATATGACATCGTAATCAATCCGCAAATGGCTTTCGGTACGGGTCACCACGAAACTACCAGTCTCATCATCGGTGAACTGCTGGACAGTGACCTGCAAGGAAAGTCTTTACTCGATATGGGGTGCGGTACTTCTATCCTTGCCATTCTTGCCCGCATGCGTGGTGCTGCACCTTGCACCGCTATCGATATTGATGAATGGTGTGTACGCAATTCCCTTGAAAATATTGAACTGAACCATGTAGACAAAATCTCCGTATCACAAGGGGATGCTTCTTCTCTGAATGGGCTAGGTCCGTTTGATGTGATTATTGCCAACATCAACCGTAATATTCTGCTAAATGACATGAAACAATATGTGCGCTGTATGCATCCGGGCTCAGAACTGTATATGAGCGGTTTTTATGTAGATGACATTCCATTGATTCAGGCAGAAGCTGAACGTAATGGATTGCAATTTGTACACCATCAGGAGAAAAATCGTTGGGCAGCAGTAAAGTTCAAACTTTAGCACTTACTCATCCAGTAGCGCAGCACTTTATTTGTGTAATTTGCGTAATTTGTGTTCTACTATGAAGCACCGTCTGATTCATATCTACACAATCAGACAACAGACAAGGAAGCATTTGACTTTGCCCTACTCTTTTTACAACTTCATAGTAAATCCTATTGGGTGTTAACCTTGGTCAACAGGCCTGTCAACCTTGCTTGATGGAGATGTGTCAAAACTAAGGCACATCTCCTTTTTTTATATTTAAATGTTTTTTTCTCTATGCGACTCTTTTTTCACTAATTTGGTAATACGCGGCTATATTCCTCGTATATTGCGTCATAATTGTTCTGATAAGAATACATATAATGCGTGCAGTCCCTCCCTTTCCTGCTTTTAGTAGTTTAGCGCACATTTTTTTGATATTAAAAGCTATAGCAAAGAAAGCAAAGTCCATCGTAACCTTGTCTTCTCCTTTATGTCTGAACCGGCGGTATGCCATGTTGTATTTCATTTGTCCAAACACAGCTTCCGGTTCTATACACCTCCTGCCTCTATGCTTGATACCTTCCTCTGAGAGCAATTTTTCCCGTGCCTGCCGTTTGTATTGGTTTAACCGGTGATTGACTTCTATAATACGATTTCCCTGGGCTTTAAAGCAACTGCCACGCAAAGGACAACCCTCGCAATTTTGTGCTTTATAACGTGCACTTTCGGTGATGTATCCGCTTGCAGTTTTGTCACGTCTGGTCCCTATACGGTTCATGCGCTGCCCCATAGGGCAAACGTAATAATCCTCTTCTGTATTGTAATGGAGACTTTCCGCATGGAACGGATTGGGAGTATAACGGGGACGCTGTTCTTTATGGAAGAAGTTATACTTGACAAAGGCTTCTATCCCGTTCTCCTGCATGAACCGGTAATTTTCTTCTGAGCCGTAACCGGAGTCTGCCACCCCGACAGCGGGTAAGCGGTTATAGCGATGTTGGAAGGAGTGGAAGAAAGGAATGAGCGTCAGTGTATCGGTAGGGTTGGGAAACAGTCGGAAGTCTATGAGAAATTGGTTTTCAGTACCTATTTGCAAATTATATCCGGGCTTGGTCTGCCCGTTCTTCATGGCGTCTTCTTTCATACGCATGAATGTGGCATCAGGATCAGTCTTGGAATAGGAATTACGTTCTCCAAGAGTGTCAAGATGATTGTCGTATTCCATCAGCTTGTCACGATACCCTTCAAGTTCCTTGAGCTGTTTCTTCTTTTCGCGCAGGGCTTTCTTTTGTTCCTTATCCTTTGTCGCAGGCTGGTGTTCTAGGACTTCTTTAAGTTCATCCACTATGTCAGAGAGCATGGCGGGAGTGAATTGGGCGGGTGTGTCTTTTACGGAGTTTTCTTGTGCAATGGCTTCGTCCACCTGTTCCAGAAGGATACGAATCTTGTCCAGCAACTTCGTGCGGTGCTTTTCAACACTCTTGCGCCAGACAAAAGTATATTTGTTGGCTTTGGATTCAATCTTAGTGCCGTCGATATACTCCACCTCAAGACTGATGAAACCTTTGTCGGCAAGGACAAGAACTAACTGGGTGAATACATTATTTATCTCCTCCTTTACACGGTTACGAAAACGATTGATGGTGATAAAATCCGGATGCTCATTACCGGCAAGCCAGATATAATGAATGTCACGCAAGAGAAGCTTCTCTATTTTACGGCACGAATAGATATTATTCATGTAGGCGTAGATAATTACCTTAAGCATCATTTTAGGATGATAAGGACAGCGGCCGGTTTCTTTATAAAGTTTATTGAAACCTTCAAGATCGAGAGTATCAACAACTGTGTTAACTATGCGAACCGGGTCGTTCGACGCAATGTTTTCATCAATTCTTTGAGGAAAAAGAACGGTTTGGTTGGGAATGTAAGGACGAAAATGTAACTTTGCCATAACGAAATACTTTATGCCTAAAGATACAAAAACTTTGGGGAATAGCAAAGCCCGGGCTTGCGAAAGTCTGGGCTTTGTGCATAAAAAAGGTTGTGCCAGAGTTTTGACACAACCTCTTCAAGCAAGGTTGACATCCAATTATTCCTAAGAGTGAACAGGATGTTCCTTAAGAGAAAACAGAATCATACCTTATGTAAAACCCGTTAATACCTTATGATTAAAACAAACAACTATGGCAATCTTATCGTTTACACGGGGAAAAAAGGCTAAAAAACATCAGATATAAAAAGAGAGAACTTTCAACCAAATTATTTTTGTAAAGTGAGAGCCTGCAATTGTTCCAATGAGCCATTAAATACGTTCAAGTCAACTTCTTCCTTAATGCCCGGAACATTGCCTACATCAGTATGTTGCCAGAAGTGCCAGGGACCTTCGTACTTGACGGAATCTACGTAATAATGAGCAATCCAGTAGGGATACGTATTGAATACCGAATCATTAAGATAGCGGCTTTTAAATTTATAGGAAGTATAAAGAATAGGTTTCACACCATAATGCGACTCTACACGGTCGAGCCAGGTTTTAACGGCAATCTTCAGGTCATGGGGCGTACTTTTACCAATAGTTTCGACATCAAGTACAGGGGGGAGATCACCGGGAATAAGCTGAACCGTACGGATAAAGAAATCAGCTTGCTTATGGGGATCTGTTTTGGGAGAAAAGAAATGGTAAGCCCCACGGATAAAACCATAACGATGTGCCTGATCAAAATTGAACGGGAAAGTATCGTCAGCATGGTCACCACCCTCAGTGGCTTTCATAAAGACAAAATGGATAGGAAATTTGGTTGTTTTATTAGATGTCAGTTGTACCCAATCTATACTACCTTGATAATGGGAGATATCAATGCCATGCACTTCATAGTCACAGGGCATACAGACACCATATCCTTTCTGACCATAACAAGGCTTCCAGCGATAAGCATACGGGCGAATGAAAAACCAATAAAACCCGACAGAAAACACAGCAATAATCCCAACAGCAAGTATAGTACGCAACCATGTGGGCATGATACGTTCTTTGCTCTTTTTCTTACCGCGGCGTGCAGCAGGTACAGCAGAACGGGAAGTTGGTTTTCGACGAGGTGTAGAATTAGTTTTAGTTGCCATGCATTAGTTAAAATAGAACGCAAATCACACAAATTACGCAAATAGATTATTCAAATTTGTGTAATTCATGTAATTTGCGTTCTTCTTATTCACTTTTCGTTAGCTTGCTGATTTATTTAGCTTGCTCTAACTGCAAAGTCTTTGTCGGCTGGTCACAAACTTCTGTAGGTCCGAAGTACTGAATCGGTCCCGGATATACATAGTCTGTAGTGATAGCCCACTGATCGCGCTGAGCAGCAAATGCCTTGAATGGAGCACCATCCAGTTTCACCAGAGCTTTCTGGATAACCGGTTTCATTTCACCGTGACGGCGTTCCATGTTCATCATCATCGTGATGGGCACACCACCTGCAATCCATTGGTCAGCAGGAGCTGTAGTGTTGCGTACAGAAGACATATAACCAGTCTTGCCGTTAGCAATCAGAGAAGCAGCTGTATAACCCAGTGAGTAGCAATAGTCAGCATCGTAGTTAGACGGAGCAGCGCAACGGCCTTCATAACCGAAGAAGTGATGTTGAGAAGCGAACTTACCAACAAATTTACCTTCTTCTTTCCATGCAGCGAGCTTAGTAGCCACCATTTCCGACAACAGTTTTTCTGTTTCAATCAGAGATACCTGTACGTTTCCGTGCGGGTCGCGATCCAGCGTCAGCTGACGTGCAACGCCTTCGGGCAGGCTGGCATAGATAGCAGAATTTTCCGGAGACAGTTTGCGGATGATATAATCACGTTGGTGAGATTTCTTAATCTGAGAGAATTCCTCAGCATTGGCAGCAAGGAAGTCGTTCAACTCAGCGATCAGACGTTTCATAGCCGGGATGAATTCAATCAGACCTTCAGGAATCAAAACTGTACCGAAGTTGTTGCCTTGAGCAGCGCGGTTGGCTACTACCTGTGCAATGTAAGTTACGACATCGTCCAAAGACATATCTTTTGCCTCAACTTCTTCTGATACGATACAAACGTTAGGTTGCACCTGCAAAGCACATTCCAATGCAATGTGAGAAGCAGAACGTCCCATCAACTTGATGAAGTGCCAGTATTTGCGAGCAGAGTTACAGTCGCGTTGAATGTTACCGATAACTTCAGAGTAAACCTTACAAGCAGTGTCGAAACCGAAAGAAGTTTCAATCATTTCGTTCTTCAAGTCACCGTCGATAGTCTTCGGACAACCGATTACCTGTACTCCACACTTCTTAGCTGCATAATATTCAGCCAGTACGCAGGCATTCGTGTTTGAGTCGTCACCACCGATAATAACCAATGCTTTGATATCAAGTTGCTTCAGGATTTCCAGACCTTTTTCAAACTGGTCTTCTTTCTCCAATTTGGTACGACCGGAACCGATGATATCGAAACCACCTGTGTTACGGTATTCGTCAATGATGTCTGAAGTCAGCTCCATATAGTTATGATCTACCAAACCGCCGGGGCCAAGGATGAAACCATATAACTTACTGTCTTTATTCAAATTCTTGATACCGTCGAAAATACCGGAAATCACATTGTGACCGCCGGGAGCCTGACCACCGGAAAGGATAACGCCCACATTCATAGCAGGGAAGTTAACCACTTCGTCAGTAGCCTCAAACTTGATCAAAGGCATTCCGTACGTATTAGGGAACAACTTTTGGATAGCTTCCTGATCGGCTACAGATTGAGTAGCTGCTCCAGCTACCGCCTTAACGGCACCCTTCAGCGCTTTCGGAAGTTTGGGCTGATAAGCAGCCCTTGCAATTTGCAATGCACTTTTTGTCATTTTATCTAATTATTTAAAGGTGTTAGTAAAGTTTCGTTCAAAAGCGTCGCAAATTTCGTGTTTTTTTCTGAATTATGAAAGGAAGCGCACATCAAAAAAAATATGAAATGTTGGTTTATACCGTGGAAAGTACTTATCTTTACCGGAAATATTTCAATTTATTCACTTAAAACGTAAAGATTATGGCAAGTAGAAGAGAACTTAAGAAAAACGTCAATTATATCGCAGGTGAACTGTTCATGGAGTGTTTGGTAAATAGCTTATACGTACCCGGAACCGATAAAGCAAAAGCTGACGAACTGATGGGTAAAATCCTAAGTATGCAAGATGAATTTATCAGCCGCATCAGCCATACCGAGCCGGGAAATGTAAAAGGTTTCTACAAGAAATTCCGCGAAGACTTCAATAAGGAAGTAGACGCAATTATTGACGCTATCGGTAATCTGAAGTAAGCACCGGGAATGAAAAAAGCAATATATAGCTTTATCTACTATCGCATTTTGGGATGGAAGACAAACGTGACGGTGCCGGATTATGATAAATGTGTGATAACTGCAGCACCTCATACATCTAATTGGGATTTATTTATCGGCAAACTATTTTACGGAGCTATCGGGCGGAAAACCTGCTTCATGATGAAAAAAGAATGGTTCTTCTTTCCGCTGGGACTAATATTCAAAGCCGTGGGTGGCATACCGGTGGATCGGGGACGTAAAACATCATTAGTAGACCAGATGGCGGCAAGATTCGCCAGAAGCAAGAAATTCCAGCTTGCCATTACACCGGAAGGCACCCGTAAGGCAAATCCGAATTGGAAAAAAGGATTTTATTTTATTGCATTGAAAGCGCAAGTGCCTATTGTAATGATAGGTATTGATTATACCACCAAAACGATTTCTGCGACAAAGGCGATCATGCCGTCGGGAGATATCGAAAAGGATATGCGCGAGGTAAAGCTCTATTATAAAGATTTCAAAGGAAAGAACCCGAAAAACTTTGCTTTAGGAAACATTTAAGTTTCAACTGCAGGATTACGCAAATTATACGGATATGACCCGAACCATATCAAGTCCGTGTTTGCTCCGTATCTATAACTACGGACTTGGTATGGACTTGGTACGGCCTTGACACGGACTTGGTAGGAGGAAGAATTCTCTTCCTTCAATGGATAGGACTAAAACAGATTTTTATAGTATGCGTGTAACTCTATTACAAACAGATATTGTTTGGGAAGATAAACAAGAAAATCTCCGCTTGCTCCGGGAAAAGCTGATAAAGCTCCGTGGAGAAGCGGAGATTGTTGTCTTGCCCGAAACTTTCTCTACCGGTTTCAGTATGGATAGCCGGAGACTGGCTGAGCCGGTATCAGGTGAAACAATTTCCACCCTGCGTCAGTGGGCAGCAGAATTCCATTTGGCTATTACGGGCAGTTACATAGCCTGTGATGAAAGCAGCACCTCTCTCCAAGCCCTCCCCTGCTACAATCGTGCTTTTTTCCTGACTCCTGAAGGAGAAGCTTATTACTACGATAAACGACACCTTTTTCGCATGGGCCAGGAAACGGAGCATTTTACAGCAGGTAGCCAACGCCCTGTCATCTCCTACCGAGGGTGGAATATACTGCTGCTGGTCTGCTATGACCTTCGCTTCCCGGTATGGAGCCGGAACGTAAATAATGAATATGATCTTCTGATATACGTTGCCAACTGGCCCGTTCCCCGCCGTCGGGTGTGGGATATTTTGTTGCAAGCCCGTGCACTCGAAAATATTAGTTATGTTTGCGGTGTCAATCGCATTGGTACGGATGGAAATCAAATGCCATATAGTGGCGGCAGTGTCATTTATTCGCCAAAGGGCGATTTGCTTACCAGCGTGCCCGACTATGAAGAAGGAACCACCACCGCAACTCTCGACCTCTCTGTACTGAGAGAATTTAGACAAAAATTTCCCGCATGGAAAGATGCGGACGCTTTTTCAATTAGATTATGGAACGAATGAGAACTAAACACCGTATAGCTGACAAGCTATTCTTTCTGTTACTGACTATCGCAGTTTTTTCCTCTTGCGCAAACAGCAAAAAGGATATTGTTCCTTCTGCCGAGTATGCACCTTTTGTGAATGCATATACGGGAGGAGTTATCTCGCAGACTTCGAATATACGCATAGAACTGACACAAGATCAGCCTATGGTAGATTTGAACAATGAACTGAAAGAAAATCCATTCAGTTTCTCCCCATCTCTGAAGGGTAAAGCCTATTGGGTCAGCAACAATACGATTGAATTCGTTCCTGAACCAGGAACTTTAAAGCCGGGAGAATTCTATGAAGGTACATTCCAATTAGGTCGGTTTGTAGAAGTGGACAGTCGCCTGAAAGAATTCAAATTCTCTTTCAGAGTACAGGAGCCCAATTTCACACTATATGTTGAACCGCTGACAACCATCGACGTAGATAGCCATGGCGACCTGGTGACGCTGAAAGGTGAAGTACGTTTCAGTGATGCCACTTCCAAAGAAGCAGTTGAGAAAATGCTCTCTGCCAAAGGTGGAAACGGCCAAAGCTATCCGGTCAGTATCACTCCGACAGATCATCCGACACGCTACCTGTTTGAAATAGCCGGTGTCATTCGCGAAGCAGAAGACTATCAGTTGGAAATCACCGCTAATGGCAGTCCTGCAGGAATCGACCGCAAACTGGCAGAAAACGTACTGATCCCTGCCAAGAATGATTTCCGTTTCCTCTCTGCCAAACGCATTGACGAACCGGAAAATGGAATTGAAATAGTATTCTCCGATCCTGTTTCTACCACACAAGACCTGAACGGATTGATTGAAATCCCCGAAGTATCATCTTCTATATTTCAAGTGGAGAATAATAAAGTATACATCTACTTTGAAGCCAACCAACTGAGCAAACTGACTTTGAAGATACATGAAGGAGTGAAAAACAGCCGGGATAAATCGCTCGGAACATCACACTCCATCGCATTCAGCGAACTGAATCTGAAACCACAAGTGAGTATGTCTACATCAGCCGCTATCCTGCCCGACTCCAAAAGTTTGATCATCCCGTTCCGGGCAGTCAATCTCTATGCGGTAGATTTAAGCGTGATCCGTATTTTTGAAAACAATGTACTGATGTTCATGCAGACCAATACGCTTTCATCCGCCAGTGAACTGCGCCGTTCCGGACGATTGGTTTACCAAAACACATTGTGGCTGAGTAAGGACAGCACAAAAGATGTACACCGATGGGAAGACTATTCAATAGACCTTGCCGGACTGATTCGGCAGGAACCGGGTGCTATCTACCGTGTCATACTTTCTTTCCGGCAAGAATACTCTGCTTATCCTTGCAGCGGGACAGAAAAACAAGTGATGAGCTTTGCAGACAATACTGTTTCAGAGGGATTGACGAAAGTCAGCGGAAATAGTACTTTCGAAGAAAATGAAGCAGAATGGGATACCCCGGAAACTTATTTCTACTATAATGGTAACATAAAGATGGACTGGAGTCAGTATAACTGGCGGGAACGTAACAATCCTTGCCATCCCTCCTACTATATGGACTCTGACCGGGCAGCATCGTGCAACGTATTTGCCTCCAATATAGGAATGATTGTAAAACGGAATTCACTGAACAAGCTATGGATTGCCGTAAGCAATATCCTAGATACCAAACCGATGGAGAAAGCTAAAGTAACTGTTTACAACTTCCAGTTGCAAGTCATCGGAACCGGTGAAACGAATAGTGAAGGATTTACGGAAATCACTCCGCAAGGTGTTCCTTTCATTGTGGTAACCGAAGTAGAGAAGCAGAAAGCTTACGTTCGTGTGGCAGATGGCGAAGAACAATCTGTCAGCCGGTTCGATGTAGGCGGAAAAGACATTCAGAAAGGATTGAAGGGATTCGTCTATGGCGAAAGAGGGGTATGGCGACCGGGAGATACGCTGCATGTAAGCTTTATTATGGAAGACCGTGAAAAAAGGATTCCGGATAAACACCCCGTAGCATTGGAATTGTATAATCCGAGAGGACAATTCTATACCAAAATGATCTCTACGCAAGGTGTAAACGGTTTCTACACATTTGACCTGCCGACACGCCCCGAAGACCCGACGGGATTATGGAATGCTTACGTCAAAGTAGGTGGAACCGCTTTCCACAAAAGCCTCCGCATAGAAACAGTGAAGCCAAACCGCCTGAAAATTAATCTGAAACTGCCGGAGAAAGTGATACAAGCCTCCACCAAAGAGATGCCCGTAATGCTTACTTCCACATGGCTGACAGGCGCCACAGCTTCACGGTTGAAAACCAAAGTGGAAATGTCCCTGTCAAAAGTAAATACGCAATTTAAGAACTACGGGCAATACATATTCAATAATCCGGCTACCGAATTTACAACTGTGAAAAACGATGTATTCGACGGAACATTGGATGCGGAAGGAAAAGCCAACTTTATGTTGAAACTTCCGGCTGCCACCAATGCCCCGGGAATGCTGAATGCAACCTTAACCAGCCGTGTATTCGAACCGGGAGGAGATGCCAGTATTTACACGCAAAGCATTCCGTTCTCTCCATTCTCATCTTATGTGGGTATTAATCTGAACCAGCCGAAAGGAAAATACATCGAGACAGACCAAGATCATGTATTCGACATTGTCACCGTAAATGCAGAAGGACAAGTAGTGAACCGCTCCAATCTGGAATATAAGATTTACCGCATCTCCTGGAGCTGGTGGTGGGAAAACCGGGACGAATCATTCGGAACATACGTCAACAGTAGCTCCATCACTCCCGTAGCCAGTGGCAATATACAGACTACAGGCGGAAAGGCAACCTTCAAATTCCGGGTAAATTATCCGGACTGGGGACGTTACCTGGTTTATGTAAAAGATAAGGAAAGTGGGCATGCCACCGGTGGAACTGTTTATATAGACTGGCCGGATTGGCGCGGACGTTCAAGCAAGACAGACCCCAGCGGCATTAAAATGCTTGCTTTCTCTCTGGATAAAGACTCGTATGAAATAGGTGAAACGGCAACAGCCATCATTCCTGCCGCTGCGGGAGGACGTGCATTGGTAGCCCTGGAAAACGGTTCAACCGTTCTGCAACGTGAATGGATTGAAGTTTCCAACAACGGAGACACAAAGTATTCTTTCAAAGTGACTCCGGAAATGGCGCCGAACGTTTACCTGCACATCAGCCTGTTGCAACCTCATGCACAGACAGTGAACGATTTGCCGATACGTATGTACGGTGTGGTTCCGGTATTGGTGACTAATAAACAAACAATATTGCAACCGCAAATTAAAATGCCGGAAGTGCTGCGGCCGGAAACGGACTTCACCGTTACCGTCAGTGAAAAAAGCGGCAAGCAGATGACCTACACATTGGCCATTGTAGACGACGGATTACTCGACCTGACTAATTTCAAGACTCCCGATCCGTGGAATGAATTCTATGCCCGCGAAGCATTGGGCATCCGCACCTGGGATATGTATGACGATGTACTCGGAGCATCTGCCGGACGCTACAGTTCATTGTTCAGTACGGGCGGTGATGAGACATTGAAACCGGCCGATGCAAAAGCGAACCGCTTTAAGCCGGTAGTGAAATTTATCGGTCCGTTCTATCTGGATAAAGGAAAACAGAAGACGCACACGCTGAAACTACCGATGTACGTAGGTTCTGTACGTACGATGGTGGTAGCGGGGCAAGACGGAGCATACGGAAAAGCGGAAAAGACTTCTTTCGTGCGGACACCATTGATGTTGTTGTCCACACTACCCCGTGTGCTGAGCACACAAGAAGAGATTACCGTTCCGGTGAATGTTTTCGCCATGGAGAAGGAAGTGAAGAGTGTATCGGTATCCATCCAGGCTTCAGGTGGAGGTGTGCAGGTAATCGATCCCAATAAACAATCTATTACTTTCAGTCAACCGGGTGACCAACTCGTTTACTTTAAGATAAAGACCGGAAATAAAACAGGAAAAGCAACGATACATATCACTGCCAGCGGTGGCAGCCAGCAGGCGAAAGAGACCATTGAAATCGAAGTCCGGAACCCGAATCCGGCAGTGACCTTCCGTAACAGTCAATGGGTGGAAAAAGGAGAAAGTGTAACACTTCCTTATGCATTGAATGGTGCTTCTCCAGCAAGCAGCCGTATGCTGCTGGAAGTTTCACGCATTCCTTCGGTAGATATCAGCCGCAGGTTCGACTACCTGTATAATTATCAGCATCATTGCACGGAACAGCTGACTTCCAAAGCTCTACCGCTATTATTCGTCAGCCAGTTTAAAGCTGTGGATGAGGAAGAAGCTCAAAAGATTAAAACTAACGTACAGGAAGCGATACGGCAACTCTATGCACGCCAAATTCCGAATGGCGGTTTTGTATACTGGCCGGGGAATGCCAGTGCTGATGAGTGGATTACTTCTTATGCGGGCATGTTCCTCATACTGGCACAGGAGAAAGGCTACGCTGTCAACTCGAATGTACTGAATAAGTGGAAACGCTTCCAACGTGCTGCTGCCCAGAACTGGCGGATGCCGGATCAAGATGACAGTTGGGGTTACTGGCAAACGGGAGTGCAACAGGCATACAGGTTGTACACACTGGCATTAGCCGGTGCACCTGAGCAGGGTGCCATGAACCGGATGAAAGAACAAGCTAACCTGCCTCTGCAAGCCAAATGGAGACTGGCAGCCGCTTATGCCCTGACGGGTAAGATGAAACCGGCGGAAGAATTGGTATTTAAGGCGGAAACCACCATTGCCCCCTATTCTTCACAGAACTACATCTACGGTTCGTATGATCGTGACGAAGCTATGATACTGGAAACTTTACTCCTGATGAACCGCGACCAGGCGGCATTGCAACAGGCGAAGAAGGTATCCAAGAATTTGGCCGAAGAGAATTGGTTCAGTACACAGTCCACTGCTTTCTCATTGATGGCGATGGGACGTCTGGCTGAGAAACTTTCAGGTACTCTGGACTTCACTTGGACCTGGAACGGGAAACAGCAACCCGTAGTAAAATCAGCCAAGGCTGTATTTACAAAGGAACTGTCCACTTCACCGGCTTCGGGTAATATTATAATAAAGAATGAAGGTAAAGGTGCATTAAGTGTGGACCTCATTACACGCACGCAATTACTTAATGACACGTTACCCGCAATATCCAATAACCTCCGCCTGGACGTAAAATATACGGATATGAACGGAGCGACGATATCCATAGATGATATCAAGCAGGGAACAGACTTTATGGCAGTCATCACCGTAGGTAATATCAGTGGAACCACCGCTTACAGTAATCTGGCATTAACACATATCCTGCCGTCAGGTTGGGAGATTTACAATGACCGGTTGATGACTCCGGAAGCGACACCTACCCGTGAGTATACCTACCAGGATATTCGTGACGACCGTATATTGACCTATTTCGACTTGCGTCGCAGCGAGCTGAAAAAGTTCACCATAAGACTGCAAGCTACGTATGCAGGTAATTTCATTTTACCGGCTATCCAGTGCGAAGCCATGTATGACGGTTCGGCACAGGCACGAACCAAGGCGGGAAGAACGACTGTCAGCCGTTAAGTTCGTTTCATGGGAGCTAAGATTATAAAGTACTTCAAACAACTGTCTATCACCAGAAAAGTAATATTCATACTTATTACAATTCTGGTGATAGCCTATATCTTTTGTCTTCCCCGGCAACTTTTCCATGTGCCCTACTCCACCGTTGTCACTGACCGGAACGGTGAATTACTGGGCGCACGCATTGCATCTGACGGTCAATGGCGTTTTCCGCCCCGGAACACTACTCCGGAGAAAATAAAGCAATGTCTCATCACTTTCGAAGACAGGCATTTCTATCACCATTGGGGAGTCAATCCTGTCTCCACGGGCAGAGCCGCCTACCAAAACCTAAAGAATAAGCGCATTGTAAGTGGAGGAAGTACCCTCACCATGCAAACAATCCGTCTGGCAAGAAACAAATCGCGTACTTTTGGAGAAAAGTTCATAGAAATGATCCTGGCCACCCGACTTGAATTTCGTGCTTCAAAAGAGAAAATCTTGTCCATGTACGTTTCACACGCTCCTTTCGGAGGAAATGTAGTAGGACTCGATGCCGCTGCCTGGCGATATTTCGGACATTCGGCCGAAGAACTTTCCTGGGCGGAAGCAGCTATGCTGGCGGTACTTCCAAATGCACCCGCCATGATTCACCTTTCCAAATCACGACAATCATTGCTCAATAAGAGAAACCGTCTGCTGAAACAATTATATGGACGAAAGATTATAGATAGTTCCACTTACGAACTGGCTATCAGCGAACCATTACCCGATGAGCCTCATCCTCTCCCTCAAATAGCCCCTCATCTAGTCAGTCGCTTCTATCAGGAACGGAATGGGAAATATTCTGTGTCAACCATCGACAGAGGTATTCAAACCCAGATAGAGAACGCAGCCGAGCGTTGGAGTAATGAATTTAACCGGAGTGATATACGCAACCTGGCTATTCTGGTAATCGATATCCAGACCAATCAGGTAGTAGCTTATTGCGGCAATGTAAACTTCAAACGGAAACAAAGCGGTAACCAGGTAGATGTAATTCAGGCACCCAGAAGCACGGGAAGTATTCTGAAACCATTTCTATATTATGCCATGTTGCAGGAAGGCAGCCTGCTGCCTCATACATTACTGCCTGATATACCCATTAATATTAATGGCTTTACACCTCAAAACTTCAGTTTGCAGTTCGAAGGTGCTGTTCCTGCTTCAGAAGCACTTGCTCGTTCACTAAACATTCCGGCAGTAACGATGCTGCAAAAATATGGTGCTCCCAAGTTTCACACTTTCCTGAGGCAAATAGGTTTGAAGACAATCAACCGCCCCGCCTCCCATTATGGTTTATCACTTATCTTAGGCGGAGCGGAAGCCACCCTATGGGATGTAACCAATACATACGCATACATGGGACGGAGTTTATTGCAACTTCCACAAACGGAATGTAGTTTACTGCTTTCAGATTCTGAAAATTCCGAGGCAGTCACTTCTGCAAAGACAACGGATATTTTTCAACCGGGAGCCGTATGGCAAACATTCAATGCTCTAACCGAAGTGAACCGTCCCGAAGAAATAGACTGGAAATCCATCCCTTCCATGCATCCCATCGCATGGAAGACCGGAACGAGTCATGGATTCCGCGATGCCTGGGCTGTAGGCGTCACTCCTCACTATGCCATAGGTGTATGGGTGGGTAATGCCACCGGAGAAGGCAAGCCCGGTCTTGTAGGAGCACGGACAGCCGGCCCGGTTCTGTTTGATATATTCAGCCTGCTTCCTCCTACACAATGGTTCAAACGTCCGGGAAATGTCTTTGTTAAGACTGAAGTATGCCGGAAATCCGGGCACCTGAAAGGCCGATTTTGCGAAGAAACAGACACCTTATTGATTCTTCCCGCCGGATTAAAGACGGAAGCTTGCCCTTATCATCACCTCATCACTCTCTCAGCCGATGAGACTCACCGTATCTATGAGAATTGTGCTAATCTGGAACCTACCATCCAGAAATCCTGGTTCACTTTGCCGCCCGTCTGGGAATGGTATTACAGACAACATCATCCGGAATACAGTCCGCTTCCTCCCTTCAAGCCGGGTTGCGGAGAAGATGCCCTCCAACCAATGCAGTTCATCTACCCGCCCATGAATGCACGGATTGTATTACCCAAACAGATGGATGGAAGCCCAGGATATATGACTGCCGAACTGGCCCATGGTAATCCCGCTACCACCATCTTTTGGCATCTTGATAATACTTATCTGACGCAGACGCAGGATTTCCATAAGATTTCTTTGCAACCCACACCCGGAAAACACTCGCTGACAGCGGTAGATAGTGCAGGAAATACAGTAACTACTACATTTTATATTAACCCTCTTTAAAAATAGGCACGCATACCCATCTCTGCCTCTCCGAACAGGTTATGTATTTGTACAAAAAGATTCCATTTTAGTCTTTTTAATGAAAATACCTAAAAGAAGTGAGTACATAGTTACCAAAAAGTGCCTACATTTGTATCCCGAAACAGTGTCAGAAAAAAACACCTTGTTCCGAAAAACAGCCCCGACACCATTAAATGAGTGAACTTTGTTTTTCGTATATTTGTTAAATCATAGAAGCGACAAGCTTTAATCAATTTATTAATACCAATTTAGTTATGAAAACCAATCTTAGTTCTCAAATCACTCTCAACAGAGTCTCCCCCAGGTATTACAGGCCTGAGAATGCATTTGAAAGGTCGGTATTGACCCGACTGGAGAAAATCCCCGCTGACATCTACGAATCAGCAGAGGAAGGTGCAAACCACATTGCCTGCGAAATAGCTCAACTGATTCGCGACAAACAAAAAGCCGGACGTTTTTGCGTATTGGCATTGCCGGGCGGTAATTCTCCCCGCAATGTATATTCAGCCCTCATCCGAATGCATAAAGAAGAAGGCCTGAGTTTCCGCAATGTTATCATATTCAACCTTTACGAATATTATCCGCTCACAGCAGATGCCATCAACAGCAACCTGAATGCCCTGAAAGAAATGTTCCTCGATCATGTAGACATCGACAAGCAGAATATTTTCAGTCCGGACGGTACTATCCCCAAAGATACTATCTTCGAATATTGTCGTTTGTACGAGCAGCGCATCGAAAGCTTTGGCGGACTGGATGCCGTATTACTCGGCATTGGTCGTGTAGGTAACATCGGTTTCAATGAACCGGGTTCCCGTCTAAACTCCACTACCCGCCTCATTTTGCTGGACAATGACTCACGCAACGAGGCATCCAAAATGTTCGGAAGCATTGAAAGCACACCGATCAGCTCTATCACAATGGGTGTATCCACCATTCTGGCTGCCAAGAAAATCTTCTTGATGGCATGGGGTGATGATAAGGCCAAAATGGTAAAAGAGTGTGTAGAAGGTGCAGTAACAGATACTATTCCGGCATCTTACCTGCAAACGCACAATAATGCCCATGTAATTATCGACCTTTCTGCTGCCGGCAACCTGACACGCATTCACCGTCCGTGGTTAGTGACTTCATGTGAATGGAACGACAAACTGATCCGCAGTGCCATCGTATGGTTGTGCCAACTGACAGGAAAGCCTATCCTGAAACTTACCAATAAGGATTACAATGAAAACGGTTTAAGTGAATTGTTGGCTCTGTTCGGTTCTGCATATAATGTAAATATCAAAATATTCAACGATCTGCAACATACCATTACCGGCTGGCCGGGTGGCAAACCGAATGCAGACGATACTTATCGTCCCGAACGCGCAAAACCGTATCCGAAACGGGTCGTTGTATTCTCTCCGCATCCCGATGACGACGTTATCTCTATGGGAGGTACCATCCGTCGTCTGGTAGAGCAAAAGCATGATGTACACGTGGCTTACGAAACCTCCGGTAACATTGCCGTAGGTGACGAAGAAGTAATCCGTTTCCTGCACTTTATCAACGGTTTCAATCAAATCTTCAATAACAGCGAAGACAAAGTGATTACCGACAAGTATGCAGAGATCCGTAAGTTCCTGAAAGAGAAAAAAGACGGTGACATCGACACACGCGATATTCTTACCATTAAAGGTTTGATACGTCGTGGTGAAGCACGCACCGCCTGTACATACAATAACATCCCACTGGATCATTGTCATTTCCTTGATCTGCCGTTCTATGAAACCGGTCGTATTCAGAAAGGTCCGCTGACTGAAGCTGATGTGGAAATCGTACGTAACCTGTTGCGTGAAGTGAAACCTCACCAGATATTCGTTGCCGGCGACCTTGCCGACCCGCACGGCACACACCGTGTCTGCACCGATGCCGTATTTGCAGCTATCGACCTGGAAAAAGAAGAAGGTGCAAAATGGCTGAAAGACTGCCGCATCTGGATGTATCGCGGTGCATGGGCTGAATGGGAAATTGAGAACATTGAAATGGCAGTGCCTATCAGTCCTGAAGAACTCCGTGCCAAACGTAACTCTATCCTGAAACACCAGTCTCAGATGGAAAGTGCACCGTTCCTGGGCAACGATGAACGTCTGTTCTGGCAACGCAGCGAAGACCGCAACCGTGGTACTGCTGCATTGTATGACAGTCTTGGTCTGGCATCTTACGAAGCAATGGAGGCATTCGTAGAATATATTCCGTTGTAAATCAATAACAAAGAAATAAAGAGAAAAAGGTTGCAGTGATAAAACACTGCAACCTTTTTCCATTTAACATTCTCATCAGCCTCATTTTCGTGTGATTTCTATCTCACCAAGATTTTCTTCACTACCATGACTCATTCAACAGGTTATTTGGAGGATATGGCAACAGTTCCCTTATATTCGCCTTCGGGCAATTTGATTTTTCTCTTGTCCCCATTAAATGTCACCTCCATAAATGCTTCTGTCTGAGTTGGGTCCGAAGCATATACTTTCCACCCCTTCTTATAAGTATGCAGAATGAAAAGCCCTTTTTTATCACTTTCAAACTTTAGTTTACCGGACAAGGAAATACTTCCGGCTTCATACAATGCAAGTAAATATGTATCTTGATCCAGTTGGACAGCCTGACATTGACTAGTATTACTGATTATTTTGAATGAAGATAAATCAACGCGTTGTACTTGCTTAGGAGTGGTAGCCGGCAATATTATGTACTGATATGAATCATTTTGTGGAAGAATCCCATGATCTATATAGATAGTAAATACATCTTTTGTCTGCAATTCACTTTTAGGATATATCTTCATGATAT
This sequence comes from Bacteroides intestinalis DSM 17393, assembly GCF_000172175.1. NCBI lineage: Bacteria > Pseudomonadati > Bacteroidota > Bacteroidia > Bacteroidales > Bacteroidaceae > Bacteroides > Bacteroides intestinalis. Next base: position 936,053 of record NZ_ABJL02000008.1, read on the forward strand.
CATTCCAGAAATTCGTACGATGTTCAGAAAACATACGCCCTTTACCTTCCAGTAAAATATATCCGGTCTGACGATGAAAGAAGCGCTGGGGATTCTCACAAGAAAAATTCAAATCCTTCACAACCTCCCACTTCCCTTTATGCAGATGTAGTAAATCATCTCTCAGCACAGCCTGCTCTACAGAAGTATTCACCTGATAACTGCTATCCGAACGAATGCCCGCTCCTAAACACAAGATATAATCCGGTGTAAAAATCCATGTTTTTCTAGCATAAAGCCCATCCCTTACTAAATCCATCGAGGTAAGACCAATAACGCCATCATTCACATTTCCTACGAACGAACCTTTATTTTGCTTTTCAAGCCATCCCATCACATGGACAGCCTTATCTTCTTGATAGCAAGTTACACCAGGCACTTTACGCCAATCCCAACAAGGAAATACATCCGTATACTCATCACCATCCACATAAGTATAGAGAGCACCGTCTGCCAGATAATACCCCTTTACATTATCAGTGCCCGACTCTGTACCAATCACCCTGTCCGATGCCATCCTCACAGATGCCATCCAAGTGGGACAACGATGGATTGTCATATCTGATTTCCAGAAATGATACTGCCCTAACAACGAAGTTGGAGTATTACCAAGGTTTTCATCAATCAAGAGCTGATAGGTATTACTGTCTTTACTATTCACCTGCGCCAACATATTGGCAGAGAACAAACTCGAAAAAGCTTTGTTTCGCTGTGCCTGCTTGTAAAGCTGTCTTCCGAGATTATTTACATCCATCTTGTTTTTCCACAGAATTCTCCGTACACCTTCATTAGTATAGTTAGTTATAATCTGAAAACGCTCCTCATCCAATGCCAACGAAGTGTCATCAAGAATATATGCCCAGAAACTCATAGTAGCCAAATAAGCTGCACCATAATTCCCGACCTGCTGTTGAGGTCCATGTTGATGAAAACTATAATCAACCTTAATTCCTTCTGATTTACCATAAGCCATCTTGATCTCATCGTTTATAACATTCCTTGCTTTCCACACTAGTTGAAGGTCATTCAGCAACAAACCTTTCACCAACACATTGCCGGCTAACCAAACCTTATTTTGAGCTGTCATCCCTATCTTTGCCTGACTCATCACTTCTATAGCGTGTTTCTTTTCTTCCGTCGACAATTGATCTTCAAATAAGATAAACACAGCTCCCAGTACTTTAGGTATACCAATTTCATTATACCACCAATTGGCAGCTATCGGCTTCATTCGAAACCAATAGCCTATGGCTTTATGGATAGCCTCTGCAACCTCAGCCGATTTATAAAAATCATGCTCCGGATTACTATAAACTTTAGTCAGCTCAAGCACACGGGCTGCATGGATCCGCGGAAGCCAGCTGGCAGCCTTGCTATTAGTAAAATCAAGGTCACTCCAACTACCCTCCTCACTCAAGTCTGATAATAATTGACGAACGTACCCGACTTCTATCGGGCAACGTTCCATCAATTCTACAACCATCTGATCACCGACGATCTTTTCATGCGAAGTCTGACACATCAGCCGTATTAGCTGCTGTTCTGATTTGTTTTTATACAATATACTTTCTATATACTTCTGCCTGATGATGGATAAATCATCGGCTTTCAATCCCAAAGTAAAAATGAAAATGAAAAGTAAAAGTACAAAAACATAGCGTATCATATGTGATGCCATTTATTTCTCTATAAGTTCAAATTCTGTAACTTTCAAATTATCCGAACTGTTCCCGACAAAAAGTTTAAAGCTACCCGGCTCTGTTACGAACTGTCTATCTGCATTAAAGAACCCCAGTTCCTGTTCTGACAGAGTAAATTCAATCTTCCGGGTTTCTCCGGGTAACAATTCTATTTGCCGGATTCCACACAATTCAAGAACCGGACGGGTCACGGAACTGGCAACGTCCTGCAAATAAAGCTGGACGGTTTCTTTGCCCGTATACTTTCCCGTATTCTTAACAAAAGTAGTCACGACCACTGACTCTCCTGACCTATATTCTTTTTTTGATATCACAGGAGCAGCAATTTCAAAAGTTGTATAGCTCAAACCATATCCGAATGCATAGGCAGGTTTCACACTCTCATCCATATAACCGCTTACCCACGGATTGTTTGGTGTCCAAGCACGACCTGTACTTTTATGATTGTAATATATCGGACACTGACCTACATGACGGGGAAATGTCATTGGCAATTTACCAGACGGATTATAGCTACCAGTAAGCACATCTGCTATAGAATTACCAGCTTCCGTACCTAACCACCAAGTCACAAGAATGGCATCGGTATAAGGTTCCATATCGGAGAAAATCAACGGACGGCCACCCATAACCAAAGTTACAACAGGTTTCCCGGCCTTTTCCTTTATTTGTTTCACCATCAACTGCTGATTGGCATTGACACTAATATCAACTTTCGATTTCGCTTCTCCGGAATCTATGGCACGCTCTCCTACCGATACAATAAGCACATCATAACCAGAAAGATCCGGTAATGGTTTCAATTCATTCGTTTCCAAATCATAACCTTCTATATAGGTAACCTTAGCCTTGGAAAAAGCAGCTTTCAAACCATCAAAAACAGAAATCACCTCTTCTGCCTTGCCAATGGCAGACCAATTCCCCAGCATATCCTTATTAGCCTTATTCAAGGGACCGATTAAAGCTATATTACGTACGGTTGACGCAATAGGCAGAACATTCTGATTTTTCAGCAGGACGATTGAACCGGCTCCAGCTTCACGGGCTACTTTCCTGTGAACCGCATTCACTTTCTTGTCTCCGATTTCCTTCTCACGATAATTATAACGATAAGGGTCATCAAACAAGCCCAATTCGAATTTTACCGTTAAGATACGTTTTACAGCATCATCAATCAAAGTAATGTCTACAGCGCCCTCTTTCACTAAATCTACCAGATGCCTGGCATAAGTCATAGAATGCATATCCATGTCACAACCTGCAATAGCAGCCAGACGTCCTGCATCTTTATTGTCTTTTGCCATCCGGTGTTTGGCAATCTCACTAACAGAACCCCAGTCACTGACTACAAAGCCTGTGAATCCCCATTCTCCCTTCAAAACATCCCTTAAAAGAGGCTTATGGGCCGTTGCAGGAATACCGTTTATCTCATTAAAAGCATTCATAAAAGTGCCCACTCCGGCTTCTACTGCAGCCCGGAATGGTGGTAAATATACTTGTTGAAGTGTATGTTCCGAGATATCAGCTTCGGCATAATCTTTACCTGCTACCGCCGCTCCATAAGCAGCAAAATGCTTCGCACAAGCAAGCACAGTGTTTCTATCATTATAATTGGTACCCTGAAAACCTTCTACACGAGCCTTTGCCACCTGACTACCATACCAAGGGTCTTCACCGGCTCCTTCCATCGAACGCCCCCAACGGGCATCCCTGGAGATATCAACCATGGGAGCAAACGTCCAGTGAATCCCATGGGCAGAAGTCTCCGCCGCCGCCACACTGGCTGTTTTTTTTATCAATTCCAGATTAAAACTGGCAGCTTCAGCCATCGGTATCGGGAAAATAGTCCTCATCCCATGTACAACATCCAAACCAAAAATCAACGGAATCCTCAAACGGGACTGCATAGCCAAATCCTGATATTGCCTTGCACGCTCTACAGTCAATATATTAAAAATAGAACCTACCTCACCACGTTTGATTTCTTCCGTATGATTACGACTGTCAAGAGAAGGTCCGGTCAGAAGCTTATTATTGGAATACTGAATCATTTGCCCGACTTTTTCTTCCAAAGTCATAAGATTCAGTACAGAATCTACTTGATGGGTATAATCCTTCTTCCTTGTCTGAGCAGACAAGGAAGTTGCCATAATCCCTAGAATTATTGCACACAAAAGACTATTCTTTTTCATATTATCACTTATTATTATAGAATTCTTTCATCACATACCAAGCCTTTTTCCTGAATCCCTGATCAGAAATAAGCCCTTTCCGGTTCCAACCTTCCTGATTCGTAGGATGAAAACGATACGGAGAACGGAAATCAAATAGTATCCAAGGAGAAATACCAGCCAGATTTTCCACACGGCTGAACATCTCCAAATTATCTCTGAACAGCTTTTCCTGATATTCTTCGCTCCATGAACTTGTTAAAGTAGAATCTCCCGATTGCCCGTAAAGGGCTTCACCACCAAATTCAGAGAAAATCAACGGTTTACCGAGAGCCACATTCCAACGTACTTCCGAAGGATCTGACGGCCAGGCATGGTACCACCCCATATATTTATTAATCGACACCACATCCAACTCTTCGATAAAAGAATCATTCATTTCAAAAGCCTTCGTTTCAGGATTCAGCTTCGGCAAATCGAAAGCTGCTGTTATCAGACGAGTAGTATCCATCTCGTGACAGTGTTCGACAAGACTCTTCAGAAAGGCATTGCGGGCTTCGGAAGGAGCTGTTTCATTGGCAACTCCCCAGAAGGTCAAGGCACACCTGTTCCTGTCACGCATAACCATTTCCGTATACATTTTTTGCGCCTTCATACGCGTCTCGGCATTTTTAAAATCAATTCCTTGCCAAATAGGAATTTCTTCCCACAACATAATACCCATCTTTTCAGCTAGACGAACGATATATTCATTTTGTGGATAATGCGCTAGACGCACTAAATTAGCACCCAACTCCTTTGCTTCAGAAAGTAATGCTACAGCATCCTGCTCTGAAAATGCTCTTCCCTGGCGTTGCGCTATCTCTTCATGAAAACTGATTCCTTTCATAAAGACCGGAGTGTCATTCAAATAAATCTTCGTCCCTTTCACACTAAGATTACGAAAACCTATATTCTCTTTCACATGGTCCGTTGCAGTGGAAACAGTGACTTGGTAAAGTTTAGGTTTTTGGGGCGACCAACGTTCCAGTTTCTTAGCACGGAAAGATATTTTCGCCATTCCTTGTCCGTCAGTCTGCACTTCAGATGCGATTTTCAGTTCAGGAATTTCAATTCTCACTTTCTGGCCCGCTTGCTGCTCTGACAGTTGTAAGGTTGCATGAATATAATCTGGCTTGTATTTATCCAGTTGTATAAAGTAATTGCTGATATATACTTTAGGAGTACGTACTAACATCACATCACGCGTTATGCCGCCATAATTCCACCAGTCAAATGACAGCGCAGGAATTGCATCTACCGTCCGAGTATTATTCACTTCCACAGCCAGAAAGTTTTCTCCTGCTTTTACCAAATCAGTGATATTGAACTGAAACGGCGTAAATCCACCTTCATGACTACCTATCTCTTTTCCATTCAGATAGACCCGGCAACGGTAACTCACAGCTCCAAAGTAGAGAAACAGGTTCTCATCCTGATTTTTACTCACCTCAAATTTACGGGCATACCACACCGTACCTTCATAATATTTAAGTTCTGGAAGCTGCGAATTCCAGTCGGAAGGCACATTCAAACGTAGCCCTCCTTCGAACTCATACTCTTTAAAATCAGCCTTATTTCTTAAAGGTCTGTTCTTATAGATAGAGGTTCGCCGACCTTGCTGATAAGGATCAATAATAGCATTCCACTTCCCATTCAAAAAAGTGTATTGTCTACCATATACATTCGTCAGTAACTCCTGAGCACCAACGTACTGGCCATTACAGATCGTTATCAGAAATAAAATCCAACCTAAAAATTTCTCCTTCATAAGTATTTCTCTATTACTTTTTATAAATTTTCATTGCACATCCGCCCCCTTCTGCCAAATTCACCGTTAGCTTACGATTTTGGGGAACAAAGATAACAGACTTCCGATAATCAGAAGCTATCTTATCTGCATTTATACCATCTTTATAAAGTTCAATTGTCCATTCCCCTTCACCCAGAAATGACAAATCAAATTTCATTGTACGCTTTTTCCAATTAGTCAGCGCTCCCACATACCAAACATCTCCTTTACGACGAGCCATTGAGATATATTCTCCTATTTTTCCATTCAAGGCTTTTGTTTCATCCCATACTGTCGGAATATCTGAAATATAAGAGGTACACTCAGATTCACGTTCATAGAGAACAGGACTATCACACAACATGGATAGCGGAGCCTCAAATATTACATATTCAGCCAGCTGGCGGCAACGAGTTCCCATACTCATAGGTTCTTCATTAACAGCGCGAAAATTACGTTTATTGCCATTTTTCATTGCACCCTGGGTATAATCTACAGGTCCCGCTATCATACGAATAAAAGGCATAGTCACATCATAGGTAACCTGATCCACCTTCTCACTGCCAGAGAACTTCAACTGCTCCAAGCCATGTACGCCTTCAAAATTAATCACATTCGGATAAGTACGATTCATTCCTGTCGGTTTATAAGTGCCATGATAATCTAACATTAAATGGTATTTTGCAGCTATCTCAGCCCCACGATAGTGAAAATCAACCATTGCCTGGTCGTCACGGTCCATGAAGTCTACCTTGAAGCCCTTAATGCCCAATTCTGAATAATGCTTGCAGATTCTTTCCAAATCACGTTCAAAAGCATAGTAACCGGCCCACAAGATCAGCCCTACATGTTTAGAATCAGCATAAGCAACCAACTCTTTCAAATCTATTTCCGGCACAACCTGAAATAAATCAGCTTTTAGATTTACGGCCCAGCCCTCATCCAAAATCACGTACTCAATACCATGCTTAGAAGCAAAATCAATATATGCTTTATAGGTAACATTGTTCACACCAGCCTTGAAATCTACACCGGACAACCCGCAACTGTTCCACCATTCCCAAGCCACCTTTCCAGGTTTAATCCATGAAGTATCTTCCAATCGGGAGGGAGCAGCCAGTTTATAAACCATATCATTATCAAGGAGTTCTTTATCATCAGAAGATACAATAGCAATGCGCCAGGGAAAACTTCGTCTGCCGGAGCACTTCGCAATATAATCTTCTCTTGCAGTAACCAGCTTTTGCAATTTATTATGTCCACCTTGTATCGTTTCTTTCGGATACGGAGCAAAAACACCTTTCAAAGAATTAGACTGATTCGCATTGCGAACAAACATGCCGGGATAACTCTCCACGTCTGATTCTGCAATACAAAGCTTCTTTCCATCTTTCAATTCCACAACAACCGGAGTAAAAGCCAATTGATTAGTACCCATTTCACTTAGATTGACATGTGTATAGACATTCTCAAAAGAATTGAAGAACTGGGCTTCCACCTTTTTATTCTTTCCTCCTCTCACATAAGGAATATACGTCATATAATCATCGTCAAAATTAAATGTAGCTTCTTCAGCTATTACATTAAAAGGTTTATTTTCCGTAACGATGAAGCGATATGCAACTCCTTCATCATAGGCTCTGAATTCTAATTGGAATCCGTCCCTGAAAGTAAGAGACAGCTCATTACAACGATTTCTTATCTCACTCCGTTTGTAGATGGCAGTAGTGATATTCTCATCAACCACACGCCTACGTACATTCTTAACTTTAGACTTCACGCCTAATATTTTATTATTGCTTAATGACATAGAAATAGGCGAAGAGACAATAATCGCAGTATTTGCATGTTTTAAGGAATAACAAATTTTATCACCGGCTTCGATACTTAATTCAAGCTTACCATTCGGTGACTTTAACTGATATTGTTTCTGAGCTATACTAAAACTCAGGAATGCACTCAGAAATGTAAGTGTCAGACAAAATCTTCTCATAAATCTATTTATTGGTTTTAAGTGATATTTTGATTAATATTAAATTAAATAATACGTCACAAATATAGACATTTACTGAAATCAGGTTTGTGTTTATGTATGAAATCATCGGGAACGTTTGCAAATTCAATATTACATTAAAAAGCTATATATAAGATATTTATCTAAAATATGAAATACGAAATCGTTTCCAATAATTTCATCTGTATACCTATTGTATATGTTATAGTATTCACTTATTTTCGCACAAAAACAATTCACTATGAAACATTTATTATTTATTTTTCTATTTGTTTCTTTAAGCGTACAAGCTAAAGTTACATTACCAGCCATCTATTCTGATGGAATGGTACTACAAAGGAACCAACCTATTCATATATGGGGGCAGGCTGATCCAAAGGAGAAAATACAAATCTTATTCGCAGAGCAAAAACAAACAGTAAAAGCCGACAGCAAGGGATACTGGGAAGTGAATCTGAAAGCTCTGGAAACTGGCGGCCCCTACCAACTACAAATCATCGGAAAAGAAAACCCAATAAGCATCAAGGATATTCTTATCGGAGATGTATGGTTATGTAGCGGACAATCTAACATGCAATGGGTAGTAAATAACGTCACTAATGCGGAAGTGGAGAAAAAGAATGCCAATTATCCGCAAATCCGAACTTTAAACATACCTCGCCGCATGGAATTATCCCCTAAAGATACAATCAGCGCAACATGGCTCGTATGTTCACCTGAAAACGTAGGCCGTTTCTCCGGAGTTGCTTATTTCTTTGCTAAAAAGGTTTATGAGGAAACAAACATACCTATTGGTATTATAAATTCATCATGGGGCGGTACAATCGTGGAAACCTGGACAAGTCTGGAAGCTGCCAATACACTGCCACAAAAACGACTCGATCGATATAACAAAAATGAGAAACTATTCCCCCCTACAGAATACCTTACACGAAAAAATAAGGAAGCAAAGCGTAATGATTATCCATCATTGGTATACAATGCAATGATCCATCCGCTGCTATCCTTCTCCATTAAGGGAGTTCTCTGGTATCAGGGAGAAAATAATGTAGGAAATGCAGAACCTTATACCGATTGGCTCACATGTATGATTGGAGATTGGCGTAACCGCTGGAATTCAGAATTACCGTTTTATATCATCCAGCTTCCCAACTTCGATTCTATCAACAAGAAACCACTTTGGGCGGAAATGCGAGATGCTCAAAGTAAAGTTCTGGCAGTTCCTGGAACCCATCTCATCGTAACCAGTGACTTGGGAGACCCCTATGACCTTCATCCCCGCAACAAACAAGAGGTAGGTATGAGAGCAGCATTACAAGCGTTACATTACGAGTACGGGTATTCAGATATTGTCAGTGAAAGCCCCATGTTTGAACGCATGGAAATCAATGGTGACAAAGTCATAATTACATTCAAAAATACAGGTTCCGGTTTAGAAATACGTAGCCGATATGGATGTCTGCAAGGTTTTGCCATCGCAGGAGAAGACAAAAAATTCCACTGGGCGCTGGGAGAACTCAAAGATAACCGAATTGTTATTTGGAGTCCGAAAGTCCCTAATCCTGTTGCCGTACGCTATAACTGGGAAAATAATCCGGACGGAAATCTTTATAATAAGGACGGCTTACCGGCTTGCCTGTTCCGTACAGATAATTGGTAAGCATTATCTATTTCACATCGCTAAAGAATCAAATGATATTATCTTTTTAACAGAACTGCTCCTAAGGTTTCGTATCTGACTTTTTGGGGCAGTTTAAAATTGTGAGGTGCAGTTTATTTAGACGATCTTGTTATCCCTGAATATACATTTCCAAATCTTTGCAATCGACTCTGTAAACGAATAAATTAAGTGTTCTTATACTTCTCCTTATATACTTTAGGAGAAACACCATAAACACTCTTAAAATAATCACCAAAATGATTATAACTGCCAAATCCTGTTTGATAAGCAATTTCCGTTGCTGTCTGTTGAGAAGTACGAAGCATTTCAGCAGCACATTCCAAACGGATATTACGAATCAACTCTGCCGGAGAAAGATTAGTAATAGCCTTTACCTTACGATATAACTTAGCCCTGCTCACTCCCATTTCCTTACATAACATTTCCACATCCAACTCAGGATTAGAAAGGTGTGTTTTCACTACTGCTTCATATTGTTCAGCAAAAGATTTATCTGCAGGTTCCAACTCAATACCTACACTCTTTAAAGAGAGTTGTTTTCCATAAATCTCCTTCAATTTCTTCCGACCGCTCAGAATATTATTAATACGGACTATCAGGGTAGAGACTTTGAAAGGTTTCACAAGATAGTCATCTGCACCGGCCTGGAAGCCTTCTTCAACATATATCGTCATGGATTTTGCAGTCAGCAATATGACAGGAAGATGGCAAAGAGAAGGGTTCTCTTTAATATACGTACATAATTCCATGCCATCCATTTCAGGCATCATGACATCACTCACTACTAATGACACATTTTTTTTGCCTAATACCTCCAGTGCTTCACGTCCATTCTGAGCTGTAACAACTTTAAAGTTTCTCGACAATTCTTTCTGAAGATAAGTCAGAATTTCAATATTATCATCTACCAACAAAATCGTCTCAGAAATCGAAGTAACTTTAAAAGAAGAAGCATCGTCTACTGCATCTTCACTCTCATCCAATGTGCCTTGAACTGCCATTTCATAACATTTATCATATCTCCACGGCAAATCAATAGAAAAACAAGTACCATGCGGTTCCCTACGTCTGACCGATATAGTTCCCTGATGTTTTTCTACAATAGCTCTTGCTATAGTCAGACCGACTCCACTACCTCCCATCTGTCCATGCAAATCCTGATGAGACAGTGCAAAAGGTTTGAATATCTTGTTTATATCCTCATTGGATATTCCAACTCCAGTGTCTTTCACTTCAATGTGTATTTTCGGCTTCTCTCCTTCAATCAAGGAAACAGCCAAAATAACAGTTCCTCCCTCCGGAGTAAACTTCAGAGCATTGGACAATAAATTAAAGAACACTTTCTCTAATGCGTCCTTATCAAATGTAGCTAATATAGGCGTCTCTGGCAGAGAAAGCTGCAATGCTATATCTCTTTGCCGGGCAGTAACCTGAAAAGAGTAGTAAATCTCCTGAATAAAATCATTAAAATTAAAAGAAGATAGTTCCAGTTCCCCATTCCCATTCTCTATCTTCCTCAAATCCATCAGGTCATTTACCAACGTAAGTAATCGTTTGGCATTACGACGGATTAACAGCAAGTCTTCTTTTACTCCGGAAACATGTATTATCTTTTTCTGTATCTCGTCCAAAGGATTCAAAATCAAAGTTAACGGAGTCCTGAATTCATGCGCCACTTGCGTAAAAAAAGTCTGCAATTCCCGGTTAAACTCCTCAGATTTATCCTTTTCTATTTGTTTGAGATACAGTTCGTGCTCTAACCGTTGTTTCCTTTGCTTATAGGCAATATAGCGTTGCAATATGTAGAAAATAATAGCAGCATAAATAACAAATGCCCACCAACGCGCCCATAAAGGGGGAAGCACTTCAATTTTCAAATGAGTTTCCGGTCCTATCGTTCCATCATTATTAAGTGCTTTGATCCTTAAAAGGTAGTTACCGGGAGCAAGATTACTATAGAATACTTCACGACGATTACCCGCATCCACCCAATCCGGATCTACTCCATCCATCTTATAAAAGAACCGGTCGCTATTACCATATATATGGTTATCACTCGCATAGGCTATCGAAATGTTTGTCTGATTGTGTTTTAAGCATAACACAGATGTCTCAGCCAAGCATTTATCTAACACAGAACCATCACAAGGTCTTTGCAATTTATTATTAATACGCAACGTAGTAAGAATCACAGAGGCCGGCGTATCATTCAACATAAAATTCCGGTTATCTACCATTACATATCCGGTATTACCCAATATCCAAAAACGATTGGCTGAATCTATCAGACTGGAAGCATCCATATCGGTCAGACGCAAACCGTTGTTATTATCAAAAGTATGTAATTGGTTTTCTTTGAAGTTGAACAAATACAACTTGTGTGCACCAATTACCCATAACCTCTCTTCATTCTGTTTTGCAACAAAATAAAGTTTATCCGAATGAACCTTGGTATGCGACAAATGTTGCTTTCGCAATTTCCAATGTTTATCTACAGATAAGAGCCCCTGTCTCTCAGTCGTCATCCATAGGTTATGCTCCGAATCCCGGCAAAAAGAAGTTATACTAAGCGATTTATCTGCAGGAACTCCCAAATCTGCCGCGCTTATCTGTTTCTTTTGTCCTATATTCAGATCATAGACATACAATCCTTCCTTCTGGGTGGCAAACACAAGTATTCCGGGATCTATTTCATCAATATAATTCGAGCATGGAAATTGCACGGAGTCCATATCTAGACAGAAAACGCCCTGATCCTGTACAGATATCCACCAATGCTCTCTGGAGTCTTTGAAGATATACAATATATTTGTATTATCGTACTTTCGCAATAATGAAAACTTATTCCTCTTTATAGAATAATTATAAACTTCTCCCCGTTGATTACCGCACATGATTGTATCACCCGATATACAGATTGATTTAATGATATTATCATTGTGGTGCTTGTTTTCATTCAGCCAGAAGGATTCTACCTGACCTGTTTCCGGACGATGACGCAGCAAGCCGTTACCTTCTGTCGCGAACCAGATATTATTATCAGCATCTTCTTTTGCCATCCTGAAGCGTCCTGCCAAATGGGAAGGAGCAAAGAATCTGAAACGCTGATTATAGCTGTGACTGTAGTTCACACCACCGGCATATGTACCGACCCACACTATTCCTTGCCTATCCTTAAACAAAGAATATATGGAATAATAACTCAGACCTCCTTCTTCTCCGATTTCCCCTTTTTCTACTATCACCTCCTCCATATTATCCTTATGCAGCCTAAACAGGCCATTGAAAGTACCAATCAACATATAGTCCTTATTCAACTCTATGATATCTCTGATCTCTTTATTAAGGAGAGATGTAGAAGAAAGCTTATAAGTTTTCACTTCCTTGGTCTGAGGATTATATTTGTTGATACATATACCTACAATCACGCTCCAAAGACAACCTTCTGAATCCACCCGCAACACATTTATCAATCCGTCAGTCAAGGGACCTTTCTCTATAGACCTAGGATAAATATGCTCAAGCAATTGCCAGTTTTCATCATATACAATAATGCCATGTTGGCGAGTGCCTACGTAATATTTCCCACCAGCCTGCACAAATGCAGAATATCGATATTCCTCCGGAGCGTCTTGCAGAACCACAAGAGTATCTTTCTCCATATCATATCTGAATATTTTCTTTTCCGTATAGGCTACAAAGCTCCCTCCCTTATCAACTCCAATCCCAACCCAACGACTACTTTGGTTCTTGTCATACAGGAAACTTTTTACTTGCTGAGTAGAATATTTCATCCTGTCCAAACCGTTTTCATGCAATATCCATAAATTCTTATCCCTGTCCTGAATGATACGGCGTATTTTATTACCTCCAAGAGTGGGTTGCGTATTAGTACTGAAAATATCGATATGCTGTCCGTCATAACGGTTTAAACCATTATCACTTCCCAACCAGATAAAACCATCCTTATCCTGATATATGGATTGCACATAATTATGAGAAAGTCCGTCCTCGGTAGTCAAATGTTCGAAGAACAATTTGTCAGTCAAAAGCTGAGCACTTCCACTCGACCAACAAAAAAAGAATAATATCAATAATATATATCGGCTAAACATGCTGCAAATATACCTTTTATTCCTTAATGACACAAATCCGGGAGTTTCTGAGACATGTCGTAAAGTCCTAAAATTCATTGCATTCTAACTTTGCAGCAACAATAAAGAAAATAATATTAACCCTAATAAAGTAAATACCATGAAATCTCAAGTAACACTTAAAACAATCGCTAAAGCACTAAATCTTTCTACTTCCACTGTATCCAGAGCTTTGGCAGACCAGTGGGATGTAAATTCGCAGACAAAAGAAATCGTAATGGAATTGGCCACCAAATTAAACTACAAGCCCAATATCATGGCAGTGAAACTTAAACAATGCCATAAGAATAATACGGAAGTCAGTAAACAACCTAAAATTACCATCAAAGAAATGGCACGCCAACTCAATCTGGCACCATCTACCATATCACGCGCATTAGCCAATAAAAAAGATATTAGCCTGAACACCAGAAAGGCTGTACAGGCTTTAGCTAAGAAGCTACATTATCGTCCAAATCCTATCGCTATCATCTTAAAACAACAACATACTAAACGTGCATCAGCATAATCTCATATTAATGCGAATCAAGAGTTGAAATTGATTCATAACCCGTCAGAAATGAACTAAATGCAATAGCTAACTCCTTTCTTAGGCATTCCTATGCTTTTTCCCTTCCAACGGTTAGCCTTTTCCATCCGAACGCTTATTCTTTCCACCGTGGAGTTTCTTTCTTTCCACCATGGTGGAAAGAAAGTTTCCCCGTGATGGAAAGAAACTTTCTCCATGGTGGAAAGAATAAGTACCTACTACAATTTTCCTTAACCGTCGCAGCGAAAAGGGATAAAAGTGGCGATGCGGCGGCTTAACCTCTGAAACTTAATATTATTTATGCGGATCAGGAGTTGGATTGTGTTCATAACCCTGCAAAAAGCGTGCATATCTGGCGGATATATATTAGGAAAAGAACAGGAGTTAAATGCATTTTCTCTCGAAGCGTTAACCTTAAACAAGCCCACTCTTCGAGAGAAAGGATTTTACAAGCTTATTCCACAGCCTTTTTATAACGCAACAATGCTTCTAAGAAATAATAATCGGCATAAGAAAGCGGTACATCTACTTCGCTATTTTCCGGAAGATTACCGACACTATGCTTTAGAATAAAATTACAGTTAGTTCCCGGTTCAGCAAGATAATGAGGTGAAGCTAGAGTTCGAAGTTGTTTTTCAGCTATTGAGAGATAATTTTGTCCTGTTTTCTCATCTGTAACAAAACCACTCAGCTCTACAAAAGCAGAGGCCATTATTGCACCGGCTGAAGCATCGCGATATTCATTACCGTTAGGAGCATCAAAGTCCCAATAAGGAATACCATCAACCGGAAGACGTGAAAGAAGCATATCGGCAATATTTTCTGCGTGTTCCAAATACTTTTCATCTCCGGTCATGCGAAACATCATTGTATAGCCATAAAGTGCCCAGGCTTGCCCTCTCCCCCATGATGATTCATTGGCATAACCCTGTACTGTTTGCTGGCTACGCACATGTCCATCTTCAGGATCATAATCTACCAGATGATAAGAAGAATAATCTTTACGGAAATGATTTTTAAGGGTAGTATTTGCATGTGTACGAGCTATATATTCCAAAGTATCATTATCAAAGGTTTTCGATGCAAACATCAGCAATTCCAAATTCATCATATTATCAATGATAACAGGGTATTTCCAACCACGGCGCAAGAAATCCCAGCTTCGGGTTACTCCAGTTACAGAACTAAGCGGGTCGCCAATGATTGTGCCCCTTGATAAAGAACTTTCTTATAATCTTCATTTCCCGTGAGACGAAAACCATTACCATAACTACAATTTAACTGGAAACCTACATCATGGTCATTGGTTACGTATTGAATAGGATCCAGTTTCAACGTATTCTTTTCGGCCAATGTCTTCACGGCTTCATTTTGAGTATACTCATAAATATACCAGAGTGAACCGGGATAAAACCCGCTACACCACCAATAAATTGTCGAAGATTTGAATGTACTGTCCGGAGCTATGGACTGCGGTAAAGTAGTACTTTCCAAACGAGTATCCATTGTCAAATACTGCTGTTCAGCAACGGTAAATACACGTGCCGTCAATGCATCCATTGATTCCTGTTTCGAACACGAAACAAGGAAACCAATTAAACTTAATAAGAGCCATTTCTTTTTCATAAATCCTTTTTATAATTTAATTAACAAATAATTCATCTGATAAGATTTAATGTCACTTTCAACAAATTCTTCCGGTTTGCAGGAAGATAAGTTTCAAAACCTACACGCATACTTCCCGGATTAGGTTCATCAAAAACATGGAGGGGGGCATTTGACCAAAGTTTCATTTCAACATCATCCGGTGCAGCCACGGTAAGCAACATTCGGTGTCCATCCTTAGCCAATTCTATTTGATTCTTACCGATGATTTTTGCTTCAGCCGGTGTTACCATAATCCAAGTTACCAAAGCCTCTTTTTCTCCCGTAACCAGTTCATCTTTCACAATCAGATCATCTTCTTCATTCAGATAAATGATGCGGACAACTTTTTCCATATCATCAGCAAAAACGCTTGTAAGATTTACTTCTGCCCCTTTCCTATCTTCACTTTTATATATTCTGCTTATGGGAGCATAACTATTCACTAAATGCCGCTTATTATTTATCGTAAGCGTATTATGTGCCATATTACCAAGACGGAACACTTCCCACCGTTGGCCTTCTTGAAACTGATCCCATAAATTTACTCCTCTACTCTCCAAACTTAAATAATTTTGCATACCGAGATCTATCCCCCAGCGTATTCCCTCCCTTTCATAAATAAACGAACCGGCATCCATATGCGCATGAGAAGTTAAGGGAGAACCTCCTTTTACGGCCAGATAGCTATCTTTTTTACTATTCCATCCGCCACGATAAATAAAAACCGGTGTCTTTCCACCATTATGCCAAAAACGACAGGAAGGCGGTTGTATATTACTCAAATCCTGATGAGCACAAAAAATCAACAGACAGGGCAATAAACGATCTTCTGCAAAACTAACTGAAGGATCCTCTAAATATTGATTTTCTAACCATAGTAAAGATAAATCCCCCATTTTCTTAGCAAACCAAAACATCATCATATTACATCTCACTCCATTAACAGCATCCGAAAAATTAAAGTATTCGCCACTTGGAGCTGTCATAAATTCCATAAAGCGAGCTGATTCCAAAAAACCGGGATATTCGGATAGCCCGGCATCTGTCCCCAATGCACTTTCAAGGGCAGCAATAAGTAACACCTGAAAACTGGTACCATATCCCCAATAATGAAAGCCCTCCGGATATCCTCCATCCGGTCCATAAGCCACTAAAGCTTTAGGATTAGTCAACAAGCACTTCTCTATAATTTTTTTTGCCTTATCCGGCACATCCTCAAAAACTGCAAGCGCACCACACAATAAACCACCATTACAAACAGAATTCCAGTTAGATACCGCTCTGTAAAACCATTCATCAGGAGCAGCGGCATCCAGACCTTTTTCTACAATTGCGTCACGTACTATAGAACGTATTTCCGGTTCCAAATACTCATAAAGCCAATCATAACCTATGGATAATGCTAACACCATTTCTCCCACGTCCAAAAAGTGAGATGGATTCCAATCTGGAAAACGGCTTACCGAAAGCATTTCTTGTGTCGCACGATAAGCATACTTTTCTTCCTTCGTCATGCGATAGGCATATGAAAGATAGAAAATCCGTTTTAATGCCAAACGGGAAACACCCAGCAACCGCTTCCCTTCCATAACTCGTTCCGCCATTTGTTGAATGAGTATCTCATCAGATTCTTTCAAAATACGCTCATGAACCTTCAATAACGATGGGAAGCATGTTATTGACCTCTTCACAGCTTCTTCTCCTCCTTGCGTTAATAATAAACGAGGATGAGGGTTCATTCTTTCATAATCCAAAGACTGCGCACACAGCACTAAAGAATAAAAAACTAAAACTGACAATAAGATTGTTCGCTGTAGACGAGGTTTACAAAAAAGGAATAAATATATCATCATATTAATTACTTAAAAGTTCAACAACATGACAAATATCACAATATTATAGAATAATATAGAATCATTATCTGCAAAATCGACGGGAACGTTTTCCTTAACTAAAGCTAACCATCTTTCTGTGCAAGGTATGCAAAAGTATGTTTTTATATAGGAATAATCAACTATATAACAAGCTATTAACATTAAAAACCTACAAAATCGTTCCCGATGATTTTCATCATTCTTTGCATAAGTTATCATATTATTTCAGAGATTTGCATGTGTAACTCAATATATAACATAAAACAAATCTAAAATGAGCAGAATAGAAACAACATTATTATCCAGCAATTTTGAGGTTGAAAATCATAAAGTTGCAATCAGTAAAAGCCTAATAAATATCTAAATACTAATTATTATTCAGTTATATGAAAAACAATTTATCACATCCATGCATGTGGCAGCAAGGTCACACACGATGCTATCGTCTGGCCCAATCAGTAGTTCTGACTGCTTTGTTGGGCATTGGCACAGTACAAGCTGGTCAGCCCTTTATTACGACATCCCTTTCAACGCAGATTCATAGTGTTGCTATGGAACAACAAACGGGCAATATATCAATAAAAGGGCATGTAGTAGATAACAAGGGAGAAATCCTTATTGGCGTTACTGTCATGGTAAAAGGTACCAATAACGGTGTCATCACAGATATGAATGGTAACTTTACCATTACCGCAAAAAACGGCCAAACACTGGTTCTTTCTTATATCGGATACAAAGATGTGGAAGTCAAAGTGCAGCAAAGCAATCTGAACATTACAATGCAGGAAGACGCTCAAGCACTTGACGAAGTTGTAGTTATCGGATATGGTACAGCTAAAAAGAAGGATTTAACCGGTGCTATTTCAAACATTCGTCCGACCGACTTAAAAGCAGAAATGCCCCGTAATATGCACGACTTATTGCGTGCTAATGCTGCCGGTCTGAACATCTCAGTCAACAACGAAGCAAAAGGTGGCGGCGACTTCCTTATACGTGGTAAAGGTACTTTAAAAGCCGGTTCACAACCGTTACTTGTTGTAGACGGAGTTATTTATAATGGCGAACTTAGCGAATTGAACCCCAACGACATCATTTCAATCGACGTACTGAAAGATGCCAGTTCTGCTGCTGTATATGGTGCAAAAGCAGCAAACGGAGTCATTGCTATCACTACACAGAAAGGTATAGCAGGCAGCAAGCCTGTGATTAACGTCAATACAAGTTGGGGATTAGTCACTCCTATTAAGAGCCGCAAACTCAGAAACGCCGAGCAATTTCTTGATTTCCGTCAAGCATACGAAATCGGTAGGCAAACGGATGAATACCTTGAACAATATCCGGGAATGTATACCGATCCAAGGAAGCTTAATGGAATAGATAAAGTAGACTGGTACAATTATGACCAGAAGGATAAAGTTACGTCTGTATCAGAAGAAGAACTAATAACGAAATGGTTGTCACGTCTGGACCTATCTACCCCTGAAATCAATAATTATTTCAATGGTAAACTAACCAATTGGCAAGATTTGATGTTAAACAATGCAGTACAACAAAACTACAACGTCAGCATTAGCAAAAAAGGTGAAGATTACCAATACTATTGGTCCATTGGCTATATGGACAATGAAGGTATCAAAGATGGTGATGCGTTTAGCCGTTTCACTACCCGCCTGAATCTGGAATCCAATGTCAGCAAGTATATCACAGTGGGATTGAATATGAACTTCTCCAGCCGTGACGAAAGTGCTATTGCTGTCGATACTAAAGCTTTGACATGGTTTTCTCCGTATTGTAGTAATGATGTTAACAATCCAGAAAGTGCTAACCAGCACTATCCTAATGGTTCAAACACCATCGCCAACCCATTCTATGACCGTAAATATACAGATAAGAAACAGGTATACATGAATCTGGACGGAACTATCTACGGACGCCTGAATTTACCATTCGGTTTCTCTTACCAGATGAACTTTACTCCGCGCTTGGCCTGGAACGAAAGTTTTGAGCACAAATCAGCCAAGAATGATGCTTGGGCAGGAGAAGGTGGTTCCTCCTTCCGCCAGCATAATAAAGCCTTCAACTGGCAGGTAGACAATGTCTTCAACTGGAAATATGAATTCTTCGATAAACATAAAGTAGAAGCTACTTTCCTAGTCAACGCCGAAAAATCACAAAGTTGGATGACTAAGAGTACTAACAAAGGATACAATCCGAGTGACGCGTTAGGCTATCATGGTATCCACTTGGGCAACAATCCTACTGCATTGAGTACTGACCAATACACTACTGGTGATGCTTTGATGGGACGTCTTTTCTACTCCTTTAGCAATAAATATATGTTGACTGCTTCTGTTCGTCGTGACGGTTACTCAGCTTTCGGTATGATGAACCCACGTGCTACATTCCCTGCCGTTGCTTTGGCATGGGTATTCACAGAAGAAAAATTCATGAAGAAAACCTCCTCATGGCTAAGTTATGGTAAATTACGCTTCTCTTGGGGTGAAAATGGAAATAGAGACATTGGTATCTATGCCGCTCTCGCAGAACTGACTTCTAATCCGACTTGTTGGATCGATGGAAGTGGTAAGTTTTATACCACAACTTATACATTGAACCAAAAAATGCCAAATAGCAAGTTAAAATGGGAACGTGCTAAATCATATAATATAGGTTTGGACTTCGGACTCTTCGGAGATATTTTAAGTGGTTCTATCGAAGTATACAAGAAAATGACCAATGATTTACTAATGGACCGTGCCATTCCACCTATCACTGGATTTAGCAAAGTATTGAGTAATATGGGACAACTCCAGAATACAGGTTTTGAATTAACATTGAATGCCAACATCATGAGACGCAAAAACTTTGAATGGAGTGCTACAGGCAACTTTTCACTCAACCGCCGTAAGATTAAGCACTTGTACGGTAACATGAAGAATATTCTTGATGCTGACGGTAATATCATCGGTCAGGTGGAAGACGATGATATCACTAACAAATGGTTTATTGGTGAGGACCCAGACCGCATTTGGGATTATATAGGAGATGGTGTATGGCAACAAGATGAAGCTGAAGAAGCTGCAAAATATGGTTGTCAGCCGGGTGACTTTAAATATCTGGACCTCAATGAAAATGGGAAATTGGATCAGGATGACAAGAGACATCAGAAATATACGACTCCCCGCTTCCGCTGGACATTACGTAACAATTTCCAATTGTTCAACGATTTGGATGTTTCATTCATGTTATACTCTTTATGGGGACACCATGGTTCATATGCTGATGCCGCCAACAATAACTTAGATGCTTCTATCAGTTGCAGTTACGATCAGCCTTACTGGACACCGGAAAATCCGATTAATGACTATGCACGTATCGGTTCAAAGAATTTAGGAACACATTATGTAAACAAGTCATTTATCCGTTTGGACAATATCACAGTTTCATATCGCCTGCCACAAAAATGGACAAAAGTTGTGGGTATCCAAGATTTACGCTTCAACGCATCCATTCATAATGTAGCAGTCTTTGCTCCTCATTACGACGGCTGGGATCCTGAATCAAACAGCCCAATGGGAAGAACATTCAATTTCGGTATTAACTTTACACTCTAATTTGAAAGAACAATGAAAAAGAACAGAATATTCAAAACTATCAGTGGTGCCGCTTTATGTACGGCACTACTAACCGGATGTAGCGAAAGCTGGTTGGAACCTAAACCCCTCTCTTTCCTCACTCCTGAAAATGCATACGTTGATGCTGACGGTCTGCTCACTTCTCTGGCAGCAGCCGAGCGTTCCATGCGTCATGAATACTTTGGAAACGGAAGTGGATATACTTGTGAACTTATCTTCTCCGACCTCTGCATCAGCGGAACGACTGATAAAGCAGGCCCCTTGCAGGATATGGATCGCCAATTAATGCCGGATGCGAACTTTAATAATGCAGAAAACTCCTATTTGACATCACATAACTGGGATGAGAACTGGAATCAAATAAAATATACGAATGTAGTACTTTCACGTATGAAAGATACAAAATTCGTGAATGAAGCTGAAAAGAACAAAGTATTAGGTACAGGTTACTTCCAACGTTGTTACAGATACTGGCGACTAATCAACCAGTTCGGGGATGTCCCCTTCATTGATGTCGAAGTCACATACCCACGGTATGATTTTAATACATGTGACCGTTGGAGCATCTTGCGTCGTATGAAAAAAGAACTGGAATTTGCATACCAATGGGTACCCGAACAAGTAGACCGTGGACACACCACAAAATCGGCCTGTGGCGTACTGTTGATGAAAGTCTATATGTCATTGGGAGAATTCGACAATGCTATCAAAGTTGGAAATGAAATCGTAGCTAAACACCCACTGATGGTCAACCGTTTTACTTCCACTAAAAACAATCATCCCAACCTGATGTTTGATCTGCATAGCGTAGAAGCCAAAAGTGATCCGGCCAACACAGAAGGTATATTATATGGTGTATCCGAACCGAATAATGCCAGTGGCACAGGTTCTGCAAAAACAGAAATCATGGCTAACTGTGTTCCTATGTGGAATAATAACGTAGTAAAAACTCCGAGTGGTAAAACTGGTTTCGCCGTCACTCCCGACAGCAAAGACGTTACAGCCGGCATTGTGGAAGACGTGAACAAAACATATGGACGAGGCATTGCCCGTGTACGCCCCACCAACTACTTCCAATATACCATCTGGACAGAGAAAGAGAAAAATGACTTACGTGGCCGCTACAACCACGATAGCTGGAGACGTATGGAAGACCTAATTTATAATGACCCGGCCCTGAAGAAAGCTAATGATCCCTGGTATGGAAAGAAGGCAGTAAAACCAGTGAATATGTCTTGCGGTGATTCAATCCGCTGCTGGTTTTCATGGCCGCACTACAAAGTTTATATTCCGGATCCGACAGCAGGTAGCGGTCAATGGAAAGGTGGTTCAAGCCCTATTTACCTGATGCGTAGTGCCGAAGTTTACCTGATGCTTGCCGAATGCTATTATTGGAAAGATAATCTGAGTGAAGCAGCCAATATGCTGAATGTAGTCCGTAACCGTGCAGGCGCCGATCCGCTGACTGCTCAAAACATCAATATCGGTGAAATTCTGAACGAACGTGCACGTGAACTTTATTACGAAGAACATCGTCACATTACATTGGTTCGTATCGCTTATACATACGCACTGACAGGTAAACCTTGTGAAATATTCAACGGACGTACCTACAAAATGGAAAACTTATGTGGTCCAAAGGGAGCCAGCAACTTGAAAGATGCCGGATACAATTTCTGGTTCGACTGGATCAGTCAACATAACAATTTCTATAACAAAGGTGTAAAGAACAGATTTGCTGAATACACCATGAGTGTTCATCACATGTTATGGCCTATTCCTAACAAAGATATCAGAGCCAACACCAATGGGCACATTAATCAAAATAATGGTTATTTAGGTTGTGAAAATAATGTAACTCCCTTGCAGGTACCCGAAGAAGGTCAGTTCATGAAAGATTAATCGTGGATATTCACTTTTATGAAGAATTACCCCTGCCACATATATTTGTAGTAGGGGTAAATTTTATAATTTACAAAGCATAAAGATATGTACAAGCTTTCATATAACATTTCATTTGCCGAATGGAAAAGAAAATGGTTACTATTGTTGATAATCAATTTCTGTATAACACCCATAGAAATGCTGGCAAACTATAAGATTGAATCTTCCAATTATATTTTAAGAATAGCATCCAAAGATAAAGGAAGGTTGCTGTTGCAAAACAAACAATCGGAGACATTAGTACAACTTGGCGAGCTGAAACTTGGCCAGTGGCCTCAACTGGAACTCAAAAACAATTGTAAATATGAAATAACTGAGGTGAATGGGGCAAGTGCCATTCGTATCCATTATTTTTTTCCTCCATCAGTACCGACTTCGATGAAACTTACAGGTACATTCATAGTGCATCAAGACCGGGTGGACGTACAGTATTTGCTTTCAGGAGTTCCCGAAAAGTATAAGGCTGACTGGAAAGGATGTCAGTTCCGTTTCTGCCTGCCCGAAAACGCCGGTACTCAAAAACTTCCGGAAGCCAAATTGGGGATATGGCAGCGGGATGCTAAAGGAGGACTTCCGTTAGAAACAGCCGATGCCAAAATATTCCCGTTTTTGATAAAAAACCGCTTGCTTTGCCTTACTTATGGAGCCGATAACAAAGTCGACTCAAATTGGCAAAGCGAGGACTACAGACATACGATTCTACCTCGTCAAGAAGACGGCAACTATTTCACTCAGTTCTCAATCCTATTTCCTCCTTATGGATGGCCTTACGAAGCTATCAGTGCAAAATGGCAGAAACGTCCATTTGCCTTAACACTCACCACAGAGAAAGTCTATAACTGGTGGGAGGACGCAACTGCTCCAATCGGCGTACAAGCTAAAATCATCAATACGTCACCAGTTCCACAAAAATGCATACTTAAGTATTGGATTCGTGACTATGACGGAAATTACATAGTGAATGACTCCAAAAAATACTTCTTAGAAACAGGAGAAGTACAAGTTCACCCCATTGAATTTACAGCAGACACAGAACGGGAAATTTATTTTGTAGAAGTCTCCGTTGAAGATGAAAACGGAAAAGAACAGATTTTCTCGAGGACAAGTCTGGCTATATTGCCTCCTCATGAGTTTAAAGCCACACCCGATGAAAACATTATGGGGCTTTCAGCCTATTGGGCCATTCCCGATTCCATGAATCTAAAACGTTTATTAAACCGGATGGGAGTCCGATGGGTACGTAACGGAATCACCAGCAGTTTCAAAAACATAGAAGCCACATTTCACAATAACATAGACTGGAAGAAGAAATGGAAAGATACAGAGCGGGAAGAATTGATACGTTCCTTTTTCCGAAAGATTGTGAAGAATGGGAACAAAATATGGGAATTTGGCAATGAACTGAACATGAGTTCACCGGACATTGCCGGTGCCGGTGAAGGCATTGGTAAGGCTAGTTTGGCCGAAGCATATATAGAGTGGTTGAAAGCCATACGCAAAGTTCAAAAAGAAAAAACTGAATGGCAGAACATTCAGATTATCTCATTCGGAATAGCAGGTGCAGATGAGGTCTTCCTGGAAAAGATTGTAGAATTAGGAGGATGGGACTTACTGGACGGAATCGCATTGCATCCGGGCAGAGGTAATTTTACACCTGATTTTCCGGTAATCGCTCCTTGGGAAGATTTCAAGAAGCCCGCTTTCGGATATCAATACTGGAATTATTACGGTTCTATCCGAGTAGTCAAGAACTTCATACAAAAGCATGGAGGCGACAAAGATTTGTACCTCACCGAAATATATGCGCTTGATTATCCCAATCATTCATGGAACGACACCCCTCGCGAGGCGGCGGAGAATTTATTATTATCATATGCGCTTGCAGCGGCAGAGGGAGTAAAGAATGCGCTTTACTATCAGCTATTTAACTCCGTATGGTTCGACCATTTAGGAGTAAATGCCACTAACCGGGAGTATTTCTTTGGGATGATCAACCGAGATTTAAGCTTCAAGCCTTCTTTGATGGCCTTTTGCAACACGGCTGAAGTATTGGATAAAGCCACATTCAAAGGCTGGATACGGATGGACGAAAAGCATCCGTGCAGCAGAGGAATTTTATTTGATACTCCTCGGGGAAGCATGGCTGTACTTTGGGACAGGACAGAAGGAAATATCCTGACTCATCCCAACGGAGATATTTTTCCGGAACCTTGGGTAAGCTCATGGAAAACAAAAAAGAGACTGACATTGCCAAGCAATGTTCCAGAGGTCACCTTACTGAATGCCATCGGACAAAAACAGATAGTGCCTACTACCGATAATCAAGTAACTATAGAATTGACTGGTGCTCCTTGCGTAATATACGGAATAGATGCATCACGAATTCAGCTTTATCATTAATCAAGGATACCATAAAGTTTAAAAGATTAAGAATAATATAAACTATTTACTATGAATACTCAAAAAAAGATTACAGGAATATTGTGCTTCTTACAGTGTTTTGTACTTACGGTGTTGGCTGAAAGTCTTCCTAAAGACACTATCTTCAGATATCTTGCTTCTAAAGCAAATTATGAAGAAGAAAACATTCCGAATTACGACCTACCTAATCCATTGATAATGAAAAACGGAAGCACTATAAATACCCTGAAACAATGGAACCAAAAACGCAGGCCGGAACTACTCCGACTCTTCGAAACGGAAATGTTCGGCAAAGCACCTAAACATCCGAAAGATATGCACTTCAAAATTCTGACAGAAGACAAAAATGCGTTAGGCGGTATAGCTACACGTAAGGAAGTTTCGGTTTACCTGACAAAAAGTGACAAACACTACTTTACAGTCCTCATATATATTCCGAACAAGCGTTCAGGAGCAGTTCCTCTATTCTTCGGATTAAACTTCAAAGGTAACCATACCATCAGCCTAGATCCCGGTATATCCTATCCAACTCCCGAAAAACAAAAAGAATTTTTATGGAAGAGACTGCCTCCCCGAGGCATTGCAGCTGCCCGATGGCCCATTGAGATGCTAATGGAAAACGGATACGCCCTTGCCACTATCTATCGCGGAGACATTGACCCCGATTTTGATGATGCATTTAAAAATGGAGTTCACCCTCTATTCTACAAAAAAGGACAACATCATCCGGCTAACGACGAATGGGGAACCATAGCCGCGTGGGCATGGGCCATGAGCTGTGCGATGAACTATTTCGAAACAGACAAAGATATCAACACATCCCAAGTAGCCGTGTTCGGACATTCACGGCATGGTAAAGCCGCCTTATGGGCAGGAGCCACAGACCAACGTTTTGCTATGATTATCTCCAATTGCTCTGGTTGCGGAGGGGCCGCCCTTTCCCGACGTGCAATCGGAGAAACCATTCAAGCCGTCAACCAACAGTTTCCCCATTGGTTTTGTCGCAACTTCCGGAAATACAACAGCAAAGAGAACACGCTTCCTTTTGACCAGCATGAGTTGATAGCTCTTTTAGCCCCACGTCCAGTTTATATTGCCAGCGCCACCGAAGATCAATGGGCCGACCCTAAAGGAGAATTCCTATCCGGAGTACATGCTACTCCGGTATATGAGTTTATATTCGGAGCAAAGGGGCTAGATGCCAAAGAGATGCCTCCAAGCGATACTCCTCTACAAGACGGTAGTATCGCCTACCACATTCGTTCTGGCAGGCACGACATCACTCAATATGACTGGAAACAGTATGTGAAGTTTGCAGATAAATGGTTCAGAAAGTGACCTAACACCGAGGCATATGGGGCATGACCCACAAGATAGATAGAAGTGTTAGCCAAGCAAAAAGATTGCTTTGTGTAACACTTCTATCTTAAGGATAATATAAACTGTTCTATTGCTTGATAACCTTCTTGGTTATACGTTCGACACCATTTATGTCGAAGACTGCGTAATAGATTCCTGCATTGATTCCGGTCACGTTTATGCTGTATTCCAAGGTATTACCTGATACAGGAATTGATTGACTTACAATCTGCTGCCCGATTACATTATATATAGAGAGATGCATTTGCTCGATGTCCGAATGAAAATTAGCTTTGATGAACAATCGATCCTTTACTGGATTGGGACTTATTCGTAGATCTTTCCCGTTGACATAAAGGTTCTCTATGCTGGTCGGGGCATCTCCGTGAAGCTGCATCTGAGAGGCATCCATGCCGTAAATAATAACAGGAGCTCCAGTTAGAGTTATTGTAGCTTTATGGTCTTTCACCGGGATTGATTCTTTTTGTCCGATGGCATTCAATACCGTAATGCTTTCTTCTTTGCAGGGCAAAGTCAGTTCCGTTTGTATATTCCATGAACTGATCCAAGGTTCCGGAGAACTGTTCCCATTGGGACGTGGAAGTATATCGCCTTCTATTCTATCCCAAATAATACTCATAGGACCTTTAGGCGTATCGAACATGATTCCTTTGCTGAAAGGATTATTTTCACTAAACTTGATCCATCCTTTGAAACGAGCCCCATCCAACGCTTCGGATATATTGCAGTAGGCCATGAGGGAAGGCTTGAAACTTAGATCGCGGTTGATTAGACCAAAGAAATATTCACGGTTGTCTTCTCTCACGCCTAATTGATTGTTCCATACTGAATTGAATAGCTGGTAATAGAGTGCATTCTTTACTCCTTCAGCAGCGGCAAGTGCAAATGAGAGGACCACGTTCTCGGCTGATTCGCGGGAAGTGTCATTCCATGAATGGTTCGGAAAGTCAAGTGCGTAGATTTCCGTCAGGTATAAATCTTTATCATTTCCATGTGCTTTGATGAAGTTTTTGAGAATACGGATGGAACCGTAGTAATTCCAGTATTGATATCCTGAAGAAGGTTTCTCAAATTCATTCCATGGAACTGTTACAGGATAATCGGGAGTAAAGTTACCTCTTCCTGGATGAAGTGCTATTCCATCCAGCAATTCCCAACCTCCTAGTGTGACGAGTTTTTCCAGGAATACTTCGTCAGTACCGGCAAAACCGAAAGATATAATTTTAATTTTTTGCCATTCCGTTTTTTCCGACTGTATCTTGCGGATAGCTTTTAACCATTTCACATAAGACTCGGCCAATAGTGCTTTTCCGATACCTTCACCGGCTCCACCTATATCAGGAGAACTCATATTCAGTTCATTGCCGAACTCCCAAATTTTGTTTCCGTTCTTCACTATTTCTTGGAAGCAGGTTCGGATTTGTTTATCTCGTTCTGTATCACTCCACTTTTTTGTCCAGTCGATATTGTTATGATACATTGCTTCAATATTCTTGAAACTGCTGTTAATTCCGTTTCTTACCCATCTGACCCCCATTCTGTTGAGTAACCGTTTCAATTCTGTTGAGTCGGGGATAGCCCAGTAAGCGGAAAGTCCCATGATGTTTTCATCAGAAGTAGATGTGAATTCGTGTGGGGGGAGGAGCCCTATATTCGTTCTGTGAAATACTTGCTCCTTGCCAGTTTCATCCTCGATGGAAGCCTCTATAAAGTAGATTTCTCTTTCGCTTTCGGGGGTGAACTCAATGGGATAGACCTGTAGCTGACCGGCTTCTAAAGTAAGTGAACGGCTTTCATTGACAACATAATTTCCGGCATAGTCTCTGATCCAATATTTGAGTGTACAATTTTTCTTCTCTTGGGAAGTGTTGGCCAGATTTGCTTTTACACTTAATGTTCCGGATGCATTTTCCCACCAATTGTAAGGTTTATCGGTGCTGAGAGTTAATGCAAAGGGACGTCCTTTCCATTGGGCACAGATGGCTTCGTACGGCCAGTCCGAAGAAGCCACCAGTACGGAGAACTTCGTGGAATAGGAACCGTCTTTATTATCAATTAAGACGGTATGCCTGTACCAGTCGTCCTTCCAACTGGAATTAGCCTTATTCTCAGGACCATAGGCCAGACATATTATTTTATCTTTTACGAGGAATGGGAAGAAATTGGAATCTGCGGCTTCAATGGGCAATCCTCCTTGCACATCCCGTTGCCATAAGCCGAGTTTGGCCTCTGGCAATATTTGGGTATTTGCCTTGTTGGAGAGTATGAAGCGAAATTGTGAGCCTCCCCAGTTGGTGACATATCCGGTAGGAACACCGGAAACCGAATATTGGACGTCTACCCGGTCGGGACGTGCAATGAAGGTTCCGGTCAGTGTAATGGAAGAAGGTACAGATGAAGGAAAAGTGTAGGTGGCGCGGATGGCCTGATATCCGTTTACTTCAATGATTTCATAACTGCATGTATTTTCCATTGTGATGGCAGGTGTCCATCCGAACTTTAGTTTTCCGAGTTGAATCAGGTTTTCAGATTCCTTGTTTTTGATGTACAAAGTCTCTGTGTTTGTGCCTGATGCTTGCAGGATGTAATTGGGCATCTCAATTTTGTATAAAGTTTGCGCATTTAATGGTGCAATGCACAGACTTATCAAACATAATATCCAAATTCGTTTTAATTTGTGAACTGATTGAGGGAGTAGTGTCTTTTTCTGCATAAATTTTGGTAATTTAGTGATTATACAATTACAGCCGGAAACTGGCTGGCAAGACAAAACTAAGGATTTGAAACAGGTTGTTCAAAGAAACAGGGATAAATCATCGGAAACGATTTCATGAAAAAATGTAAGGATAAAAAAAAGGATGCATTTCTGTCTGCGCGTTTTCAACCAAGCAATGCTATATTTTTTTCATAAGTATTATGTATGAATTCAACAACATTGCAAATACCGAATCTTTACCAAACCAAATAATTTACAACTAAATCATCGGGAACGTTTTCTGAAATACAGATTTGCAAAATATATCAAAAAGAAAGCAATTCAATAAACAATGCAATCTTCTTTTATGTACTTTTGTATGTACTACTGCCACATAGAAGCAGACATTACAAACTTGAACATTCCATAAGTATGAAAAAAATAATTCTAACCAGCATCTTACTTTTGTTGTATGGAACACTTCTTCCGGCACAAGAAATCGAACAAAATGTAGAAGAACGGCTACAAGCTTTCTTTAAAGAATATACCACCAATACGATAAATATAGGTACTTACAAGTTGGACAGTTTCCGTATCGACTTCCGAAAAAAGAGGTTGCTCATCTATACAAACGAACGCTTTGCCTACCAGCCCTTACGACCAGTAACAGTAGATGCCATTTATCGGCATTTGGGACAAATCTTGCCAGGACCGATAAGTTATTTCAAAATAACCCTTTTTGCAAACGGACGAAGCATTGAAGACCTCATTCCAAATCTTTACCGGAAAGGGAAGGAAGACAAAACACGTCTATTTAATAAGCTGGAATACAAAAGCAATCCGTGGGTAACCCGCATCTCACGTCCATACGAAATTACCCGTGGATTGGAAAGAAGACATATCGCCCTTTGGCAAAGTCATGGAAAATATTATATCAACGACAAAAATACATGGGGATGGCAACGTCCACGCCTGTTTTGTACAACAGAAGACCAGTTCACACAATCATTCATTTTACCCTACCTCATACCCATGCTGGAAAATGCCGGAGCCAATGTATTCACCCCCCGTGAACGGGATACACAAAAACAGGAAGTCATCGTCGACAATGACGGAAGCCTGAATGGATATGGCGGACAAGGCTCCCTCTATTTAGAAGTCAAAAGCCGGAAAGCACGTTGGCAACAGACAAACCAACCAGGATTTGCCCAACAGAAAAGAGTATATCAAGATAACGAAAATCCTTTCATTACCGGGACAGCCCGCTATGCCCAAACCGAAAAGAAAAAGGACAAGGCTTTTGTCGAATGGGTGCCTGACATTCCTGAAACGGGGGAATATGCCGTATATGTGTCTTATCAAACTCTGCCAAACAGTGTAAGCGATGCCAAATATCTCGTATTTCACAACGGAGGTGTCACTGAATTCAAAGTGAACCAACAAATCGGAGGAGGCACCTGGGTATATCTTGGAACATTTGCTTTTGATAAAGGCAAAAACGATTACGGCATGGTAGTACTAAGTAATGAAAGCAAAGAAAAAGGCGTTGTCTGTGCCGATGCCGTACGTTTTGGTGGAGGAATGGGAAATATCGCACGTGGTGGAGAAACCAGCGGACTACCCCGATATCTGGAAGGCTCCCGCTATTTTGCACAATGGGCAGGTATGCCCTACCCCGTTTATAGTGGACGTGAAGGGAAAGATGATATGTCCGATGATATAAACTCTCGTTCCAAAATGATTAATTATCTGTCGGGAGGTTCCATCTTCAACCCAGAAGAGCAAGGACTGGGAGTACCCTTCGAAATGGCAATGGCATTACACAGCGATGCCGGTACCAGCAAAGAAGACAAAATTGTCGGAACACTCGGCATCTATACTACCAAATTCAATAAAGGATTGCTTGCTGGTGGTACCAATCGGTATGCCTCGCGTGACCTTTCCGATATCATACTCACCCAACTCCAGCGGGATATCCGCTCCAACTATGCCATAGACTGGACACGCCGTAGCTTATGGGACCGTAATTATAGTGAAACCCGCCTTCCGGCAGTGCCTTCTACTATCATCGAACTGCTTTCACATCAGAACTTTGCCGATATGCGCCTCGGTCACGACCCCAACTTTAAGTTTACCGTAGGACGTTCCATTTATAAAGCTATTCTGCAATACCTTTGCAATCAGCATGGCAAGGATTATGTAGTGCAACCACTTCCCGTAAGCAACTTTTCCATCCGCTTCGGCGATAAAAAGAATACATTGGAACTCTCCTGGAAGGGTGAGGAGGATCAACTGGAACCTACAGCCAAACCACGTGAGTACATTGTTTATACCCGCATCGGACGCGGAGGATTTGATAATGGCGTACGTGTCAGCAGCCCTTCTTATACAGCCAAAATAGAACCGGGTATTGTCTACTCTTTTAAAGTAACCGCAGCCAATCGGGGGGGAGAAAGTTTTCCGTCCGAGATTCTTGCTGCTTATAAAGCCAAGAAGGAAAAAGGACGTATACTGATTGTCAACGGCTTCGACCGTATCAGTGGACCAGCAGTCATCGATACTCCTATTGAAGCCGGATTTGATTTAACAAAAGATCCGGGCGTACCTTATCTATATGACATTTCTCTTTGCGGCGCTCAAACCGAATTCTCCCGCAAGCAAACGGGAAAGGAGTTGGGACGCAGCAGCGACGAGTGGGAAGGATTAAAAATTGCCGGAAATACCTTCGACTACTCTTTCATACACGGAAAAGCAATACAAGCAGCCGGTAATTATAGCTTTGTATCATGCAGCGATGAAGCTGTAGAAAACGGGCGCGTCCCATTGGAGGTTTATAATATTGTGGATTACATTCTTGGACTAGAGAAAGAAGATCGTCAAAGTAACCCGGCTCGTAACACGTATTATAAAACCTTTTCTTCCCCCATGCAACGCGCATTGACATCATACTGTCAGTCCGGTGGTAATCTACTTATTAGCGGTTCCTACATCGGTAGCGATATGAATAACTCGCAAGGCGACCGGGAGTTTACACAGAATCTTTTGAAATACGCCTACGGACAATCTATCACCGACAGCTATTCAGGAAATATCAGTGGGTTGGGACGTACATTCAGTATCCCCCGCCTGCCCAACGAATATGCTTATCCCGTAACTGCCCCGGAATGTATTCTTCCTACAGGTGGTGCTTTCCCCGTATTCACGTATAATTCCGGCAATCAAAGTGCTGCCATTGCTTATCAGGGCAATTACCGCACCTTCGTCATGGGATTTCCTTTTGAAAGTATCGAGAAGGAAATGGATCGTAATGCTATCATGGCCTCTATCCTGCAATTCCTCACCACAGATTCACGCAAATAAAAATAAAAAAAGGAAGAATAATCAATGAAAGTATGCATAATCTGTGGTGAAAAACTTATCTTTGCTCTCAGAGTATAAACCTTTAAAACATAAAAAAACTATGTACACTATACAAGCAAACCCCAGCGGTACCCGCAGTTTAGAAATATCCGAAGAAAATCTGGCTACTATTGAGAAATACGGCCTTTTCCGTCATCTTATTGACAGTAACGGCATTGTAGACGAGTCTGTTCTGGAGAAACTGAGACTGAATATCCGCTCCCTCATCGCATCACAAGAGGAGGACAGCAAAGATCTGCTCGACCTCTGCATCGACGTGATATACCACAACAACATGAAAGCCTTCGGATTACAACAGTTGATCAAGCTCTATCTGGAATGGCTTTCCAAGCAGGAACCCATAGAAGAGGAATCATGAAATGAAAACAATCGATACCTGTGGTCAAAAACTTTACAGTCCTCTCATCCCGGCAGTCAAAGCTATGTGCGAAACCGCGCCGGGTGAGAGGTTGGAAATTATTATGAATAACGCTGAGGCTTTCCAGGATTTGAAGGAATACCTCGCGGAACAGAGCATTGGTTTCCGAGAAATATACGACGAAGAACGGATGATCTTGCAGTTCAAGATGTAATAGTTAATCCGCAACTTTTTTCATAAAAGAAATTTCAATGCCCCTATACAAACACAGACGGGATACATTACAGTGATGTTTCCCGTCTTTTTTATTCGACTATACTTCAAGCTAATACATCAGAAACATGAAAACACTCTATTTTTTCCTTCCACTCCTGATAATAATTGTAGCCACCCCATTAAGCGCACAAGATATTCCCGAACGGCATCTTGTCAAGATGGACAAATTAGGATTTATAGCTTCTTTTTATCAGACTCCTACAGCAAGTACTCTGACTGAAGGAGAATCTACGTGTTATAGCTTTGAAAATATTATAAACGAAAAAGATCATCCTAATAAATTATATCAAATCACGGTGTGGGAATCCTCTAACCCGACTGACAGCACTTATGCCGAATACAAAGAAGAAGAACTGACAACTCTTAAACTTCATAGTCAAGGATTGCGACTCATAGAAAAGGATATCATGCAAGGAAGAATGATTCCATTCAATTGCTATGTACTGCAAAGTAAGACCGGAGAATACACTCATTTTTACATAGGATCGGGTAAGAACAAAGTTTACACACTAGAAGTTATATGCAAAAAAGATGAAAAATATAATGCTGACTTGATACAATTCATACGCAGTTTCCAGATAACTCTTTATAATAATCAGATCAAAAGCATCAGTACCGACAGCCTAAGCTATACCATGAACTTTCCCTTCACCCCTAAGATTCAAAAAACAGATTCTCCGGAAGCTGGAATCAAATATCATGTAGTAGTTTCTGGCGAAGCCCCAAAGAAATCCGAAACAGGATATATGGGAGAACTGGAGGTAATCTCTCAGGTAAGTGTATCTCCTATAGAGGTATATGAAATATCTGAAATATGTTACAATACAGACCAACTGCCAGAAGAAATATCTTCCGAACAAAAAGAGTATTTCTGGAGAGAATTGATGCACATGATTATCAATGCCACTTCCCAAGGTAAACTACTCAAAAAAGAAGAAATGAAATCCGGAAATCCCGAAGGCATAGCTTTTACTTACACCGGAATAAACGGGATTAATTACCGTACATTTCTTTGCCGTGCATTTTATATCAAACGCAAATTATATATTCTTCAGGTTCTACTTCGATACAGGGACGAAGCTAATCACCCGGATGTTATCAATTTTTTGGATTCCTTCCGCATAAAGTAAATAGTAGGCCCTATCGCATAAGCAAAGGCACTTCAAACCAAAATGTAGACCCTTTGTTTACCTCAGATTCCAACCCTACCTTGCCTCCCAGGCTTCGAATGATAGTTTGCGAAAGCGTCAGGCCTAAACCAGTTCCCGGCACTTCACGATCCAACTTCTTAAAGCTGGTAAATATTTCTTGTTGCTCTTCTTCCGGTATTCCAATCCCGGTGTCGGACACATAAAAATGAACGGTATCCGTTTCCTTCATGTGGCCACCAAAGCGTATTTCACCTGATTTGGTAAACTTAATCGCATTATGAATCAGGTTTGCCATTACCTGAATGATGCGCTGATGTTCAGAATACATGATAATAGGTTGCAAGGAGGCTTCACAGATCAAATCAACTGAAGGGTTATTGAACAGTTTCACTTTAAACATGCCTTCCAGTTCTCTCAACAAGTCAATTATAGTCTTTTACACGGTGGAAAACAAGCGTTTCCTGCAGGAGAAACAAGCGTTCCCATTAAGGGAAACGCGAGTTTCCATGAGGGGAAACTGCCGTTCCCCGCAGCGGAAACGGATCTAAATATAGGAGGGGTGCGGCTGAAAAAAGGGCTACACCATTTGCCCAAAAGGGTGTAACCATGTACCCCAAAGGGTGTAGCTATATGCCTAAAAGGGTGTAGCCCTACCGGATAAAAGGTTATTTTACCCGAAATATGAGCGTAAGTTTCCTCTGAAAAAGGTTTTATCCGCTACTTTCCGGTATATTCCGTTCGTTTCCGAAAAGTCTATTTGATTGAAAACGCACCTTAAACGGATATTTTGAATCTTTTATAAGAGCATCACTACGCAATATCCTTTTTATTTTCCACATACGCTTTCTATTTGCATTTTCCTAATAAGGATTCCTTGCATTCTTTTTCATCAAGCACCGCACGATGGGGAAATCTCAATCCAGACATCATTATCTCATATCTCTGCACAAAACGATAACTGACAAATAAATTCTACTAATGGAAGTAAATATGGAGAACAAACAGCAGATTTTAAAGCTACGCTATGTTTGGTGGAAGATAAGTTATCTGATGTACCAACTTATTTTTCTAAGTAGATATTCATTATTAGTTTGTACTATAAATGGGCATTTAGCGGTGTGAATTGATACGCGGATTACGCGGAATAGACAGACGAACACGAATCCTAATTTTTCATCCGCAGATGACTTGTACAGCATAGCACTTAACTCCGCGTTAGTCTGCTTTATCCGCGTAATCCGCGTATCAATTCACGCCCCTAAATTATCATTTAATTATGATACAGTACTTAATATAATAACACATAAAATGTAAAAATTGCACATTTTCTGGTTGAACCTCATTTTATGCGTATCTTTGCAGCATGAAAGAATATCGACTGACTGATTGGTTGCCCACAACCAAAAAAGAAGTGGAATTGCGCGGATGGAACGAACTGGACGTTATTCTGTTCAGCGGAGATGCTTATGTGGACCATCCTTCTTTCGGGGCTGCCGTCGTGGGACGCATCCTCGAAGCGGAAGGCTTGCGCATAGCGATTGTGCCTCAACCCAATTGGCGAGACGATTTACGTGACTTTAAAAAGTTGGGACGTCCCCGCCTATTCTTCGGTATCAGTGCCGGCTGCATGGACTCTATGGTCAATAAATATACGGCAAACAAGCGTCTTCGTAGTGATGATGCCTATACACCGGATGCCCGCCCGGATATGCGACCGGAATATCCGTCCATCGTTTATACCCAAGTCCTGAAAAAACTCTATCCCGACATTCCGGTTGTTTTGGGAGGCATTGAGGCAAGTATGCGCCGATTGACGCACTACGATTACTGGCAGGATAAAGTACGCAAAAGCATCCTCGTAGATAGTGGAGCCGACTTACTGATCTATGGAATGGGAGAAAAGCCACTTGTGGAACTGGCAAAAAGAATGCAGCAGCAGGCTGATACCGGCTTGCCCCTGCAATATGACATCTCACAAATAGCCTATCTTTGCAAGACAGCGGAATTTGTGCCGGAAGAAGGAGATATCCGCCTTTACTCTCACGAAGAGTGTCTGAAAGATAAGAAAAAACAAGCTGCCAACTTCCGCCATATTGAAGAAGAGAGCAATAAATATGCAGCCTCACGCATTACACAGGAAGTGGATGACCTGACTATCGTTGTCAATCCGCCTTATCCTCCGCTGACGGAAGCAGAACTTGACCACTCCTTCGACTTGCCCTATACTCGGTTGCCTCACCCCAAATACAAAGGCAAACGTATTCCGGCTTATGACATGATCAAGTTTTCCGTTAATATCCACCGCGGCTGCTTCGGTGGCTGTGCTTTCTGTACTATCTCGGCGCATCAGGGAAAATTCATTGTCAGCCGTAGTAAAGAGAGTATCTTGAAAGAGGTGAAAGCATTAATGGAACTCCCTGACTTTAAGGGATACCTGAGCGACCTTGGAGGCCCTTCGGCCAACATGTACCACATGAGGGGGAATGATGAAGCCCTTTGTAAGAAGTGCAAGCGTCCGTCATGTATTCATCCCAAAGTATGCCCGAATCTGAACAGTAGTCATCGCCCATTACTTGATATTTACCATGCTGTGGATGCACTGCCCGGCATCAAGAAGTCATTTATCGGAAGTGGTGTACGCTATGACTTGTTATTGCATCGGAGCAAAGATCCGGAAACCAATAAAAGCACTGCTGAATATACCCGTGAATTGATAGCCCGACACGTCAGTGGACGTCTGAAAGTAGCTCCAGAGCATACCAGCGAACGAGTGTTGAGCATCATGCGCAAACCCTCATTCAGCCTGTTCCAGGAATTCAAAAAGATATTCGACCGCATCAATCGCGAAGAAGGATTGCGGCAACAGCTCATCCCTTACTTCATCTCCAGCCATCCCGGCTGCCGGGAAGAAGATATGGCAGAACTGGCCGTCATTACCAAACGTCTTGACTTCCAACTGGAACAGGTACAAGACTTTACCCCTACCCCAATGACTGTGGCCACCGAAGCATGGTACACCGGCTTCCACCCTTATACTCTGGAACCTGTATTTAGTGCCAAAACTCCACGGGAAAAGTTAGCTCAACGTCAGTTCTTCTTCTGGTATAAACCGGAAGAACGGAAGAATATCATCAACGAATTGCGACGCATCGGACGGCAAGATTTGATTGACAAACTATATGTAAAACGATAAATACGAATCAGGCATGAAAAAATTCATCATTTTCCTTATTGTCTCCCTGAGTTGCACAAACTCACTCTTGCAAGCACAAGATCTTTTACCGCAAGAATTTAGTGTATCATTGGGAGGAGGACTGACCTTGCCGTATGTAGATGGAAATCGTAATGACTTCTTTAACAAAAACGGAAATCGTGCGGGATATAACCTAACGACTGAAGGACGCTATTACTTCATGCCGAATTTCGCTTTGGGACTTCAGTATGATTACCTGAGAATTGCTCATTCTCCGGATAAGATGCATTTACATTACATACATCCCAACATCACCTACCGTTACTTATGGAGTAATGGCAATCAAGGTGTTTTCCTTTCATTCGGTATCGGTTATATGAACTACGAGGAGCGTACATACCAGAGAAATACCAAGAAAGGATTTCTTTTCAATAGAGGATATTGCGGCCTGTCAATCGGCATGGGTTACGAATTCTATATTTCGAAAAAAATATCCGGAGTGTTTCGTGCCGATATTCTGACGGCAGACTGGTTTGCCAATCCGGATGCCCGACTTTACAATCCGGATGATTATGATGACGGAATAGATCACAGTTGGTTCAAGAACAATATTACGTTCTTCAATATAGGTTTCGCCATACAGTTCGGACGATAACAGAATCTCCCGCCAACACATAAGAAAAAAATCCCCTTCCACATCCATATAGTTTTATTAATAGAGAAACGTATGGGCAGGGAAGGGGGATCAACTACTTAATCAGTTTGTATAATTCGCTGCCAGCCAATAGGAAAGCACCGACACCATATACATCAGTAGCATCACGTCCTGCAGCCTTGGGAGCAGCCCCTACAGGTTGTATATATCCCAACTTACCATCTGTATGTACGGCTTTGACTAATGACTTCCAACCTTTTTCAAGCACAGGCTTATAAGTACGTTTTGCCAGGTATTCATTTCTGAGTCCCCACGCAATTCCATAGCACATAAAAGCAGAACAACTATTCTCAGGCATATCGTAAGAATCCGGATCCAGCAAGCTTGTGCGCCAGTCACCGCCCTCGCATTGGGTTTTACGTACAGCCTCAGCCATTTTCACAAACAGTTGAATATAGTAGTTACGCGAGTCACAATCTATTGGGAGATTATCTATAATCAAAGGAAGTCCGGCAAACACCCAACCGTTACCACGTCCCCAAAATTGTTTGGCTCCGTTCTTCTCACGCATAGGAATTCGCTTATTGTCCCTATAAAAAAGTGAATATTCTTCATCATACAATGAATCTACACATTCTTTATATTCACTATTCATATAATTCAAATAAACATCATCCCCTGTCATTGTATACAGAGCCGCATATACCGGCGGTGCCATGAACAATGCATCCGCCCAAGACCAGCGTTCCAAAGTTCCCACTGCATCCGTTTTCAACAAAGGGGCTTTCGAAGGATGAGTTGCCACATAATATGCCCGCTCCATCACCGGCTGCAACATCCGTTTATCTCCCAGTTTGCGGTACATTTCAATAAATGCCTGTCCCACACAAATATCGTCTGCATGATAAACACGATCCCACATATTCCAATTGTATTTCTCACCAATTTCACGTACAAAGTCATAACATGTCTCATTGCCGGAGACCTTCCCCCATTCGGTTATCCCCCGGTATAATGCACCGTTTGTCCAATCCAAGGGATGATGTTTCACCTCTTTTTGATGATTGATCTGCCATTTGGCTACTGCATCGCAGACTTTCATAATATCAGTTTTCTTCATGTCAGCTGAAAACTGCTGAGCATATAAACTACAACCTACTGAAAACAAAAACAGAACTAAAATTTTCTTCATGATTTTAAATAATTTATTATTCAACTTCAAGCGCCGGTACATTCTGATCGGCTCCCGGATATCCTAAATTCTGATTTATACGACCTCTGGAATTAGAAGCAATCGCATTCTCCGGTATAGGCCATAATATATGATAAGGCTTAATGGTATAAATATTGATGCCATTATGATTGATCTTTTCACGGAAGAAGTTATTATATCTCATCATTCGGTCATAGTAATAATTCTTCTCTGAAATATCGCTAAGTGAATACCCATTCAATCCCTTTTCTGCCATGATAAAAGCCACACGAGTCAATTCCGTCTTCCGAGGCTCTTCAAAAAACAATTCTCTAGCACGCTCATCCAGTATATATTCAATAGTTACTTGCTGAGAGTTCGTTAGCTCTTTTGCATTAGCACGCATCCGGATTTTATTAATATCATTCATGGCTGCATCCAGATTTCCTTTCCAATAATAAGCTTCAGCTCTCAGTAAATAGGTCTCAGCCAAACGGAATACATACCAATCTGTATATCCTCCCTGAGGAGTATCAGGTTTATTATCTTCAGGTACAAAAGTCTTGTAATGCATCATCGGACTCCAAGCATAGATAGTATCTACACAATACTTTTTTTGTAAAGGTTGACCATAATATTTAGATGCCGGATTATTATAGACCATATCCTCCATATTCAACCAATTCGGAGCTGTATGGCGATAATCTTCTTTGGAGTCCCAAATTTCATAGTTAAAATAATTAGTCGTCCTGATTCTACCGATTCCGCGTCCCACTTGTCCTATTTGGGGTTGCCCTGCCGCTTTATCCATTGTGCCACGTTTACCATCCGGATCATTGTTAGTATTTGCATTCCACCAGCAAGGTACAAGATCTCTCATCCGATAAGACCCGGTAGAGGTTCCCCCTTCCGTCAATCGTTTATCCTCAACCAGGAAGATGCCTTCCAGATTTTCAGAAGAATTGATATTCTCCCGATTAAAAAGATCACTTATTATATTATATTGAGCATCCGATATATTGACCCCGAATCTTTTTTCCATCAGTTTATGTTGACTATGATCTATGACAGCAGTAGTAGCAGCGACAGCTCCGTCAAAATCACAACATGCCAAACATATTTTAGCTAGCAGATGATTTCCTGCTGCCTTGGAAACAGCACCATGAGGAGCACTCTCCGGCAGATAGCGGGTGGCAAACATCATATCCTCTCGTAAACGTTTCAAAATACTACTACGTGTATGCGAATAGAAATCTAATTTAGGAGTTGTGACTTCTTTATCAATAAAGGGTACATCTCCAAACTGATTCACCAGTTTATAATACCAATAAGACCTATGAAAATACCCTTCAGCCAGAATTGTATTTTTATCATTTTCAGTTATCTCATCCGCAGCCTGTACACGAGATATTATTGTATTTGCTTTCTGAATAGCACTATAGCCTTTACTCCAGAAAGTACCAATCTGAGAATCTCCATAAGCACCCGGCTTTAGCTGAATTTCAAAGTTTTTTAAAGTTTGAGCAACGATATTGCCAGCTACAGCAACATCAGAAGTCATCAACTCTGTGCAGGCATAAGAATTATTGCCTATAAACTCCGGACGTATCATTGCACGACAAGACACCAAAGCGCCCTCTAATCCTTCTTTCGTCACATAGGTATTTTCAGGAGAATAGAATGACAAAGGTTCCGGCTTTAGCCAATCATTACAAGAAACCAAACATGCAGTACACAAAAATGCAGAGAATGCATAATGTACCTTCCTTAATATTATTTGTGTTTTCATATCTATACTTTTATAATGAGAAATTAATACCAAAAGTAAACGTACGCGGTGCCGGAGATAAGGATTCCGGATCCCAATAATTCCATCCTGTTATCAATAAAGGATTAGAAACGTTTATATAAACACGAGCATTAGAGACGCTCCATTTAGAAGATATCTTATTAGGTATTCTATAAGCTAACGAAACTTCTTGCAAACGTACATACGAACGGTTTTTATAAACATTGAATGACGGAGATTTTGTATTCGAACCTAAGCGTGCAAATTCATTGGTAGGATTCTCCGGAGTCCAATAATCATATTTATAAGCATTTACGCGGTCATAATAATAATCTGTTGGATGAGAATAATGACTATTAGAAGACTTATGTCCAAGATCTGAGCGAATAAAGAATTAAAAGTCCACGCATTTAAAGAACTCCATC
This sequence comes from Bacteroides intestinalis DSM 17393, assembly GCF_000172175.1. NCBI lineage: Bacteria > Pseudomonadati > Bacteroidota > Bacteroidia > Bacteroidales > Bacteroidaceae > Bacteroides > Bacteroides intestinalis. The sequence continues at coordinate 978,227 of NZ_ABJL02000008.1, forward strand.
GTATTACCAATACCGAATGAAAAACGAGGACGCTTATATCCTTGAAATACTTTATCATCTTCCGGAAGATATTCTCCGTCATTATTTACATCCCATATTTTAAAATCACCCGGCTCTTTACCATACTTGGCAGCATCTTCACGTTCATTCTCTTGCCATACTCCCAAAATTTTATAATCATAAATTTCATCTAAAGCATGTCCAATATACCATCCATTCTGAATATCATCATCTTCTCTCTGTCCTATTACATTTCCATCTTTATCCAGCACATCTACCATTTCACCATACAGATGGGCAATTTCATTCCGGTTAAGAGAAGCAATGAAAGAAGAAGACCATCTGAAATTCTTATGATCGATATTAACTGAATTTAAGGACAGTTCAAAACCCTTATTACGAACTTCTCCCAAATTAGTTGTTACTCCGGAAAAACCAATAATATCCGGCAAAGAGCGGGTTAACAGCAAATCTTTTGTAGACATATAATAAGCCTCCACTGTTCCATTCAAACGATTACCCAGAATTGCAAAGTCAAAGCCTATATTATATGCTTCAGTCTTCTCCCATTTCAGGTTTTCATTGGGAAGACGAGTGGCATAAATCCCAATAACTGTACTTCCGTTATGCAGATATTTCTCCGAATCCAAATTTGCCAAAGCAGCATAACGTCCGATACTCCGGTTTCCATTGATACCCCAAGATAAACGAAGTTTCAAATTATCAATCCACGAAATCGCTTTCATGAAGTTTTCCTCATTCATTCTCCAACCAAATGCAAATGCAGGAAAATTAGCATATGGATTATTAGAACCAAAAGCCGAATAACCATCACGTCGGAAAGAAGCAGTAAACAAATAGCGATCCATTAAATTATAGTTCAGTCTTGCCATCATAGCATTTCCCGTATCCACTGTATCATCACTCCCTACAACCGGATTCGTACCATTTGCAACAGCATGCCAGCCCAGCACCTCAGAAGGAGTAAGATTGGAATTTTCTGCTTTATCAGACCAAGTTTCATTTTTTTCAAGATTAAACAATAGAGTCAAATCAAGCTTATGAATTTTATTGAATGTATGGTTCCACCTCAAAATATTGTCAAGCATCCAGGAATGTGCGCTATTATTACGCCGTACGGCATGCCCCTTATACTTTTCACCAGCCATACTGGTAGATGGATCAAAATAATGATTCTTTTGCCAATTGTTATAGTCCGAATAGCTCATTTCATAAACAAATCCCCATGGCAATGTAATCTTTGCATTCAATGTAGCATTGAATGTCTGAGTCACATTGAAACGATCACGCTGTTCATAATTAGCGAAAGGATTCGTACTCATGTTATCGTCATTAGGATAGAACTTCAAAGAACCATTCTCTTCATATTTGCTGCCCCAAGGACTAGCTTGAATAGCTTCTTCCCAATCAACTTCATCTACACTTTCATTACGAGTGGCATAATGTGCTTGCAAGCCGACCTGAAGCCAATCTGTAACATTTACTTTCAAATTTAAACGCGAACGGATAGTCTTATATTGGTCTCCTACTACAATACCTTGATTATTAATGCTTCCTAATGACCAATAGTAAGAAACTCTGTCATTCTTTCCAGAAATACTTACATTGTAATCCTGACGCAAAGCGTTTTGAAAAGAAGCATCATACCAATCCGTCTCTCTACCTGCCAGATAATTATCTATTTCTGTAGTAGAAAAGGCCAAACGATTCAACCAAATCTCTGCCAGATTTGAATCTGCCGAAGCCCCTGTATACGATAACCAGGTATTCAGATCAATTCCTTGCGGCAAATTGTCCGGATTGTGGAAGTATCCCAAAGGACGAGATGGATTGCTCCGGATTTTTTCATCCCTTCTCATAACCATATATTCCTGCCCATTAAAAGGACGCTGATTACGAGTCAAATTCTGCATACCTATCTTCATATCAAAATTGATGACCGACTTTCCTTCATTACCCTGTTTTGTTGATATGACGACCACCCCCGAAGCCGCACGTGATCCGTAAACAGCTGCAGAACTACCATCTTTCAAAATATCAATCGTTTCAATATCACTGGGATTGATATCCACCAAATCGCCATTAAAGATAACTCCGTCCAATACAATCAGAGGAGAATTACTGGCATTAATGGATTTCTCACCACGAATCAGCATAGAACCACCCCCTTTGGCAGAAGTTCCGAACCCTGCAGAAAATCCTGCCACCGTACCACGCAGCATTTCAGCTACACTAGTTACCGACTGCGTCGTATTTTCTGTAGAGATACGGGTTATTGCTCCAGTGAGATCTTTTTTTCTCATCGTTCCATAACCAACAACAACAACCTCTTCCAATTGAGCGACATCTTCTTCCAGTTCCACGTTAATCACATTCTTTCCATTAACCGTAACCTCTTTAGACTGATAACCAATAAATGAAAAAACGAGAGTCTCTTTGGAATTTTCCAATGTTAACCGATAATTACCATCAATATCAGTGATAGTACCAGTTATTTTCCCTTTCACTTGCACAGTTGCTCCTATGACGCTTTCGCCACTGGACGTTACTTTTCCGGTAACTACAAAACCTTGTGCATAGACACCTGTTGACCAGCTGATTAAGCTAAAAAACAGGCACAATTTCATAAATATTTTATGTTTCTCATGCATAGTTATTAATATTTAAATGGTTAATACTAAAACTCTGTGGTTATTTTATACTGTATCACATTCTTGTCAGATTCAAAATATGCAATATCCGCATATCCATTTCTATAGGGAATTCGTTTTCGCTTCCTCTGTATAGTAGCATTTGGAGGTGATATGGCCTGAAAGCAAATTTGACCATCACGAGACTGCAATATCACTTTCCCATCTTGAAAATCAATTTTAGTTTCTTCCATACCATCATCTATTAACATGGGGTAACATGCCCGCACCTTTTTCACATTCCCCTTCAGAATATCACGCACAGTAATTCCGGTATGATCAATATAAACACGTTGCGAAATCTGAGTAACTCCATCAAATCTACCAGTATAAACGACTTCAAATGCAACTCCGTCTACAGATTGTCTAACATTCCTCACATCTATTTCAGGAAGCTTACTGCCTTTGTATGCAGAAAAGTAAGATGTATCCGGAAATAATATGTTAGTATATTCCGCTAAGCGATATACTCCACCCGCAGCATCATGCCATTCAGGTCCAACTGCATACAGTTCTCCACCTAAATCCTGCTTCTTCTTGTTATCCCATTTATGGGGAATTCCATCCGAAGGACCTAACTGTGGATTTGAATTCTTCAGATGTATCCTGATGAGTCCTGTTGCATTATAACGAGGATCTCCACTGAGCTCATACTCAACATAGTTTCCACCAGAATTAGCAAAAACCTTATGGAACACGTCTTTCATAACCAAAACATATCCACCGATATCAGACGGAGACGGAGATTCTTTAATAGAATTATCAGCATATAAATAGGCAACGCACATTAGCCAGCATGCCAACAGATTATACTGTGATTGCGCTGAATAACTTTCATATCCATGCATCACTTCGATAGGAAAACGGTTTTTCACAATAAATCCACTTCCATCTTCTCTTATCCATCTTCCGATGCTCCTAAGTGCTAAATGCGCAGCTCGTTTAAAGGCGCCTGCTTCCTGCTTTTTTCCTAAAGCTGCATATTGTGAAGCGTAAATCTCATAAGTCACAGCTGCCGCTGCTTCATTCCAGATATGTTGAGCACTTCTACCGCCTGTCGGCACCTCTCCATAAGGCGATTGCATGAAAAGAGAAGTCCATGCTCCCAAACATAATTTGCGGGAATAAAAATCAAAAAATGTTCCGTTATATCCTTCCGCCAAAATAGAAGCCATAAACTGCCTCGTAAACTCATCATACACCATTGGCGGATTAGTCTTATTATCTATATACAAGCCAAACTCAGACATATATTGCTGCTGGTGTTCCAGATGAATATGAAAGAAATCTTTGTGATCGTTAATCCCTTTTTTTAACCGTAAATATTCACCGGCTAAAGCTACAACATTGTGATTATAACAGATTTTCTTACGCTTCAAGTTATCCCGATATAGCACATACGGATCAATTTCAGCCATTTTTTCGTGCCAGACAATCATTTGTGCTTCAGAAACCAATCCTTTATAAAGATCCATCGCCAGCATAATAGGCTGAATAAAGAATTCACCATGGTGATGGGCACACCTGTTCTCATGCATCTCACTCACTGAACAATCCAAAGCCTTTATTCCACTCTTTACCAAAGCATCATCTTTCAAGTATCCCGTTTGAGCCAGTAAACCTATAGACAGAGCATAGCAAGGAGTCGAGTATTGCCATTCGATTTTATAGACCGGATCAATAATTGCTCCCGTCACTTTATCCTGACAAGACGCAAATGCACGAACCTGACATTCTATCAATCTCAAATATTCATTATTATCTAATCCTGATGATTGAAAATCAACTACTCGCTTCTGGTTCTTCAAAAAAGTTTCTACCAACTGCCCTAATTGAGGATTATCTTCCCGAATATTTTGTTCAGCCAATAATATATTATTTATATCTCTTAATGAACCAGCATCCACCTTCGACACGAATATCAAAAGACATAAACTGACCCAAATGACTTTATGTACAAGCTCCGTTTTCATGGTTTTATAGCTTTATCGAGTTTCACATCTGGATTTCCACACCATATCTTCTTTCCAGTCCATTCGGCATACGAAGTATTCCAAAATTCATCAATAGTAGAAAGCCCCAATGCCGCAAAAGCTGCTGTACACAGATAGAGACTTCCCGTAGATATATATCTTTCAGCTATTTGTGGTTGATGACCTGCAAATCCTAATGTCAGCCATCCATCTGCATCAAAATTCCCTTTAACCGACATGTGTTTCTTTATAACAGCTGTCAGAGCACATCTAACCTGTGCCTTTGTAACCGATACCGGCAACAAATCTTTCAATGCAGCTTGGGATAGTACATGAAACGTCCCGAACCTATAAGCTATTGACCGGCCTATCACCGGATAAGCTCCATCCGGAGAAATCATTCTTTCTTGTTGTTCTGCATATCTGGAAAAGCGCTTTTTCTCCAACTGATAAAATTCATCTTCACCTTTTGCATACTTTTGCATTACTTCCAGCACATCCAATAACATAGGATGGATCACATAGCTATTATAATAATCCATATGTAAATCTACCCCATCTCCATACCATCCATCACCTTTATACCAGTCCTTGAAACGCATAATGGCATAGTTAACAGGTTCCATATTACATTCTCCTGTCAATTCCAGTAAAGTAGCTTCTACCATGGCTGAAAATAATAACCAATTGCTCTCTATCGGTTTTATCTTACGTATCTGCTGCAATGCATTCAATACATTCTGTCGAGTCTTGTCCGAAAGATTCCCCCAAATTTGTTTGGGAGCACGTAATATCCCCTGACAGAAGAAAGCAGCGTCCACCAACGGTTGTCGTGTCACCACAAAATTTAAATAATCAGGAGACTCGGGATTGAAACCATTATCTATGGAGAGAAGCATCAGACGTATATATTTACTTCTCAATCTTCCCTCTTCTGTTTCATCAGGGCCAAGTTCCAGCCAGGGAGCCATACCAACTAACAAACGTCCCAAAGCTTCTAAATGAGTAGTACGCGTATTGGGAGGATTCAATGCACCGGATATAGTTTCTACCGGCATATTCTTCTTCAGTTCCCCCTTACTCATATTTTCTAATACCGGGTCCGCTATTTTTGTCAATACAGTAATCCAATAAGTACGATCCTCCAAACCTGATGGATTTTGTGAATAACCACATAAACTTATTAATAAGAACAATGTACAGGTAAAAATATTCTTTTTCATGATTCTATAGTATATTGATTATGGTTTCATAAATTTATCAATGGGAAATTCTTCCCCGGAAAAGGCTTTAATGCTGGTCCACGGGGAAAGAGGAGCTGTCCAGAAAACATCATCTGCCGGTAAACCTAAAGGTAGGAAACCTAAAGAACAGAGATAGACACAAGGAGTTGATAAATAAGAATCCCCTAATTCCGGCTGTTCACCACACACTCCAATCGTTAACCAACCATTTTTATCAAAGGTACCCGGCTGTTCAAATAAACGCTTCAGCATAGCAGTCATTGCCCCCCGTACTTGACCTGCTTTTAAACTTGATGGAAGTTGATGGAATAATGCACTGGCTCCCAAAACTTGAAAAGCTGCCGAACGATAACTTACTGAACGTCCCAATACCGGATAACTTCCATCCGGTGCAATCATGCGTTCCTGAATTTCCGCATATCTGACGAAACGTTTCCACTCTTTGTCTAAAAGTATCTGATAAGATGAATCATATTTCACTACAACCTTTAAAACCTGTAACAACATAGGATGAATGACATAACTATTGTAATAATCCAAATGAAAATTCTCCCCATCTCCATAAACTCCGTCTCCTTTATACCATTGTTCATGTGATGAAATAGCCTTCTCTATTACTTCAAAATTCCATTCATTACCGAAACTTTTCAACCCACATTCCACCATCGCAGAAAACAATAGCCAATTATTATTTCCCGGCTTCATTGTACGTGTCGATTTCCATTGTTCTATTAAACGTTGTTGAGTCTTATCATCAAGATTTCCCCATAACTGAGTGGGTGCCTGTAACAATCCTTGTATCAAAAAGGCACTATTCACCAAGATCTGCCGTGTGGCTGTACTATTAAAATAATCATCAGCATGAGGATCTACAGAATTCTTCAACCCCTTACAGACCATTTTAATATATTTATCACGCAACTTTCCTTCTGCAGTTTTATCTGGCCCCAATTCTAACCATGGTGCTATTCCTGCTATTGTTCGTCCCACCGACTCCATATGTGTAACAAACTCCCTGCTACTAGCTTTCGCAGATGAAGAACGTCCAACTGGAATATTCTTTCTTAACTGGTCCTTACTCAAATTACTCAAAACCGGATCTGCTATCTTTAATAGCGTATGTACCCAATATTCTCTATCACTCTGGGAAGCATTTTGCCCTTGTACAGCAGAAATTGCCATAACAGAAAAGAAAAAAGCCGATACTAATTTAATCAGTTGATGTGTCATAGCTTTATTTTTAGATTATAACTTGTGGTTGCAAAACTATGGAAAAAAACAGATTTCAAATAAGACAGAAATTCTAATATATATTCATTTCATCCACAAAATCCCTCTTCCACTAAAAAGGACAATATTGCTATTATTTGAACGATTGTATTATCGAATCTAAAAGCTAAGCATTATTTTTGTACCACAATCAGTAATAAAAATACTATGAGAAACGTCATACTGTTAACATTTTACATACTAATAGGAAATATATTCAGTACATCTCTTTATGCAGATAACAGCATAAAATTACATGCATCGCACATATCCATTAATAAAGGAATGCATCAGTCGACAATTCATGCCATGTATCAGGATGAGTTCGGAATGATATGGTTTGGTACCAAAAGAGGATTAGTAAGATATGATGGAACTCAAATGAAATTCATACAAAAACTTTATAATGACATTCCCGATGCAGAAGAGTTGGTACGTTCCATTACGGGGGATCAAAATGGCAATATTTATATAGAGACACGTTCAGGCATTATAGAGTATAACATAAAACAAGATCATTTCCGTAAAATAACCCCTTATTCACAATGCATGTACTATTCGGACTCTTGCTTATGGATAGGGTATAAAAATACAATCTACCAATGGAAGAACAATATATTAAAACTACATTTACAGTTACCAAAGGAATCTTGCATTATAGATTGCATCACTGAAACATCCAAAGGAAATCTGTACATAGGCACCAGAGACGACGGTATATTCCTTATCAGAAGGAATAAAGACACAAAACAGATGTTAGCGAATATCAACCAGATACGCCAATTATACATTGATTCAGAACAAAAGATATGGGTCGCTACCCGAAGGAACGGATTATTCCTCATAGATAGTGATGAAAATATCAAAAATTATAATTATTCAGAAAACAGCAATAATTGCATATCAAGTGACATTGTACGATCTATATGCGAAGACAATGCAGGTAACTTATGGATTGCCACTTTCAATGGATTAAATAAATATGATAAAAAAGAAAGAAAGTTCCTCCAATATGAGTTTATTAACGAAAATGCCTATACCCTAAATGATGCATCTATCTATTGCTTAATGAAAGATCAACAAGGAACTATTTGGAGCGGTTCGTTTTATGGTGAAATAAATTGCTTTCACCCGGAGCACAGTACATTCTCCTATCATTTTGTCACTAAAGATATAATGCCATCCTCCCCATCTAAACATGCAATCTTCGGAAAAACAGTAGAAGATAATGAAGGGAATTTATGGATGGCAACAGAACGAGACGGATTATATTTTTTCAATACACACACCAAAGCTTTGAAAAAGCTACCATTCACAGACAACGTGCAAACCTTATATCTGGATAAACCCAAAAACATCCTATGGATCGGAACATTACTTGGCGGACTAAAAAAATATGATCTGCAAACTCAATCCACTCAGGTATTTCTCAGAAACGTATTACACAACAATAGCATCAGAGAAATTATCCCTTATAATGATTCCCTTATCATAGCTACGCATAACGGCATCAGTATATTTGATACTCATACAAATAAAAGTACCATCCTCTCTTCAGAACAGATAGATTTACAGAGAATGTCTGTGACAACCATCCTATTAGACTCCCAAAAACAACTATGGATTGCTGTTCAGAATCAATTACTTTGCTACAACCTGCTCAATAAATCATGGCAGCATATTTGTATTCGCAAATCGGAGAACTGTATAGTCAACAAGATTATTGAGAATCGGAATGGGGATATCTTAATAGGAACCTCCAGACATGGAATATTCCGGAAAAGAAAAGGAGAAGCAGAATTAGAACCCTTTGCCACAGATGCCATCTTAATGAAAGACATTATAGATATGTGTGAAGATAAGTATGGTGGTATTCTTATTGTTACCAATGAAGGACTCATTTATATAAATAATGAAGAAGAAATTACTAATATTGATAAAAACCGATTCTTATCTACTTTCCAGGTAAATAGCAACTGCTTATTTCTGGACCGAAACAATAATGTCTATTTAGGAGGAATCAATATGTTCTGTTCATTCCCTTTAAAGCAAATTTTCAACAAACCAGAGCATTATCAAGTAGGTATATCTGAATTCTCCGTCAATGATACTCCCTTGGAGGTAGACTCAAGCGGAAAAACACTTAAGCAATCCATTCTTTACACTAACAGGATTGAATTGCCTTATGATCAGCATGCCATAGGAATCAGAGCATATACCAATAACTATGCCGCCTCTTTTACCTGTGGCATTAAATATAAACTGGAACCTTTTGACAAAGAATGGAAACGCACCAATAGTTTAAATGAAATAAACTATACCAATTTATCACCAGATAAATACATCTTATATATTCAAGGAGATGTAGCCTTGGCCAATGGAGAATTTCCGGAGCGCAAACTCGATATCATAATAAATCCTCCTTTTTATCAAACCCCTCTAGCCTACATATTATATGTTCTATTAACTATTCTATTACTATACGAAGCATACCAAGTAATCATCTTACGTTCATCTCTAAAAATAGAAAAGGAACAGAAGCGAAATATGGAGCAACTCAATCAAAGCAAACTACGTTTCTTCACTAACATATCTCATGAATTCAAAACACCTTTAACACTTATATCCAATCAAGTCGAACTATTATTACAGAGTAAAAATATACCTCCAAAGCTAAATACTAAATTACTGAATATTTGGAGAAACATCACCAGATTAAATCAACTCATCATAGAACTGATGGAATTCAGAAAACAAGAACAGGGTTTCACTCCTTTAAAGGTAAACTATTATAATTTAATAGACATAGTGAATAATGTGGTAGACTCTTTCAAAGAGTATGCACAAACAAGAAAAATAAACCTAACTTTACTTGCCGGACAAGATGATATTTCTTTCTATTTTGATAAGCAGTTAATTGAAAAAGCACTATTTAATTTGTTATCCAATGCTTTCAAATTTACTCCAGAAAATGGCAATATCTTCGTACGATTAAAATATGAAAGCATGAAAGTTTCATTGGAAATCTCAGATACAGGTGTAGGCATTAATGCCAAAGAGTTAGAAAATATATTCATCCGGTTTTACCAAACAGATAATACTTGTTTCACTAATAATATCGGAACTGGAATCGGCTTGGCTTACACAAAAAATATAGTAGAGGCCCATAAAGGAGTAATCACAGTTAAAAGTATTAAAGGAAAAGGTAGTTGTTTCACTATACAACTGCCTACTGATATCCAATATCCTCCCAGCAATATTCAGGAAAATTTGCCTATCATAGAAGATTACAAGCTTAATGTAGCTGGTTTCATCTCCACAGATACACAGGAAGGAGGAGCAACAGAAGAAAGAAAGGAAAATAGTGAAAAGCATTATAAGCTATTAATTATAGAAGATAACCAGGAACTCAGGCAACTACTCACAGAAGTCTTTTCTGACCTCTACAATGTCGAAACAGCAGAAAATGGTAAAAAAGGATATGAAAAAGCTCTCTCTGTTATACCCGACATCATTATCAGTGATGTTGTTATGCCGGAGATGTCCGGAACAGAGTTATGTCAGAAATTAAAAAACAATATAAAGACCTCTCACATTCCCATCATTTTATTAACATCACAAACAGCTTCTGAATACATTATTGAAGGTCTGAAAATTGGAGCAGACGACTATATATGCAAACCTTTCAGCATTAAACAATTGATTGTCAGATGTAATAACTTAATCAATCTACGCAGAACATTACAACAAAAATATGCTAAAGAAAGCAATTCCAGCAGTGAATTAATTGCCACATCTACATTAGATCAAGTTTTATTAGATAAATCTATCGAGCTAATTGAAAATAACCTAGAAAATCCTGTATTCAGTGTTGATTTCCTGGCACAAGAACTTTGTATAGGACGTACCAAATACTTCACGAAAATAAAAGCAATAACAGGTATGACACCTAACGAATTTATTATAAACATTAAACTTAAATTAGCTTACCGAAGAATTGAACAACAACCGGATATCTCTATTACAGAACTCGCCATGCAATTGGGATTCAGTTCTACCAGCTATTTCATAAAACGATTTAAAGAATTTTCCGGAATGACACCTAATCAGTATAAACAAAAGATAAATGAGAATGGCACATCATAGCAAATTATCCTTCCTCCACCTGCATCGCCACAATCTCCTGCAAAACGCTAACAGCCGTTTCTACATTCTTCACATCTTTTACCAACATACTACGACGGGTATTCTGCTCACGCAGATCGCAACGGCGGGTATATTTCATCATATAAGCAATGACTTTACCGAACGCCTGGCTCTGATAATACGGGCTATCCGGATTAGAAACAAAGAACAATGACATACGTCCTCCCTTGAGAAAAACTTTCTCTGCACCAAGACGTGCAGCAAGGCGGCGTAAAGGTACAATCCGTAGTAGTTCTTCCGTTTCTGACGGGATAGGACCAAACCGGTCTATAAGACGAGTACGGAAGTCCTCCACATCTTTATCCAACGTCAAACTATCTAATTCGCGGTAAAGCAACATACGCTCACTACTACCCGTAACATAAGTGGCAGGAAGCAACAATTCCAAATCACTCTCTACCTGACATTCATCTACAAATTGCTCTCCACTGATGACGCCCCCCTCTGCTTTCAGTTCTTCGGCATAAAGATCTGCAAATTCATCCGTCTTCAGTTCATGTACAGCTTCTGATAGTATCTTCTGATAGGTTTCATAACCCAGATCGGCAATAAAGCCACTCTGTTCCGCACCAAGCATATTGCCTGCACCACGAATATCGAGATCCTGCATGGCTATATGAATTCCACTACCCAGGTCACTGAAATTCTCAATAGCTTGCAGACGACGCCTTGCTTCAGGAGTCAGGGAAGAAAGCGGAGGAGCCAACAAATAGCAGAATGCTTTCTTATTGCTTCGTCCTACACGACCACGCATCTGATGCAAGTCGCTCAGTCCGAAATTCTGTGCCTGATTGATGATAATGGTATTGGCATTCGGAATATCAATGCCGCTCTCTATAATTGTAGTGGCTATCAGCACATCATAATCATAATTGACAAAGCCGAAAATAATCTTTTCCAATTCGGTCGGCTCCATTTGTCCATGCCCGATGGCTATACGGCAATCCGGAATATGCCGTTCAATCATCGCTTTTAATTCAGGCAAATTAGAAATGCGGTTATTTACAAGAAATACCTGTCCGTTCCGGCTCATCTCAAAGTTGATAGCATCCACTATAACTTCCTCATTAAAGGTATGCACCTCAGTCTGAATAGGATAACGGTTTGGAGGAGGCGTTTGAATAACGCTCAGGTCACGTGCCCCCATTAATGAGAACTGCAATGTACGCGGAATAGGCGTGGCCGTCATGGTCAAGGTGTCTACATTGACCTTCAACTGGCGCAACTTCTCCTTAACGGATACACCGAACTTCTGTTCTTCATCAATAATCAGCAACCCCAAGTCCTTGAATTGTATGTCCTTACCTAAAATCCGATGTGTACCGATAAGTATATTCACATCACCTGCCGCCAATCCTTTTACGACCGCTTTTGCCTGAGCTGCCGTACGGGCACGACTCAGGTACTCCACCCTACAAGGCAAATCTTTCAAACGCTCTTTAAACGTCTGGAAATGTTGGTAAGCCAACACGGTGGTAGGTACCAGAACCGCTACCTGTTTATTGTCCGCCACAGCTTTAAAAGCAGCACGAACTGCCACTTCTGTTTTACCAAACCCCACGTCTCCACAAACCAGACGATCCATAGGACGGTTACTTTCCATATCCGCTTTTACATCCGCCGTTGCTTTACTTTGGTCTGGTGTATCTTCGTAAATAAAAGATGCTTCCAGTTCCCGTTGCAAGAAACTATCCACACTGAACTGAAAACCTTTTTCCTCACGACGCTGAGAATACAATTTTATGAGGTCACGGGCAATATCCTTAATTTTGGTCTTAGTACGCTCTTTAAGTTTCTCCCAAGCTCCCGTACCCAATTTATTCAAACGGGGAGCCTCACCATCTTTTCCTTTATACTTTGAAACTTTATGTAATGAATGGATAGAAACAAAAACTACATCTTCATTCTGATAAACCAGTTTCATCACTTCCTGCGTTGTATCACCGTTAGGAATACGCACCAATCCGGAAAAGCGTCCCACACCATGATCGGTATGTACCACATAATCTCCCGGTGTAAACTGATTCAACTCTTTCAGACTCAGAGCGACCTTGCCACTACGTGCCTTATCACTTTTGAGATTATATTTATGAAAACGGTCGAATAACTGATGATCCGTAAAAATGCAAAGCCGCAAGGCATTATCGGCAAAACCTTCATGCAACGTGCGCTCTACAGCTGTAAAAGCAATCTCTTCTCCCCTGTCTTCAAAAATGGCACGAATACGGTCAGTCTGCTTCATACTATCACTACAGATGTAAAGCGTATACCCTTTCTCCATATACTCTTTGAAGCTTTCGGCCACCATATCAAAGTTTTTATGGAATATAGGTTGAGCAGACGTATCGAATGTCACTGTAGCATCCGGTGTCCCGGTTGGTTTGTTACCGAACTCCATACGGCAAAAGTCCAACGCACGAAGCGTAAACTCACTTCCATCAATCAGCTTTCCATCCAAAGTAATACAACCACTTTCTTCCGCTTCGCGGGCAGCAATCGCTTGTGGGGTAAGTGTTTCATCGTGTACAGTCTGAATACGTTCACGCAGCCAAAGCAGATCACGCATTGCCAATACAGTATTCGCCGACAGAAAATCCAGGAAGGAAACCATACCGCTTGCATCCCCCTGTTCCAAACTACGGCTCAAATCCGGCACGATAACAATACTGTCTTTCCTTTCTTTAGAAAGTTGCGTTTCTACTTCAAACGTACGAATACTTTCTACTTCATCACCAAAAAAGTCTATACGATATGGAAATTCGGAAGAGAAAGAAAATACATCAATGATACTACCACGTACAGCATACTGCCCCGGTTCATAGACATAGTCCACATACTCAAAACCATAGCTACGCAAGACTTCCGTAATAAAATTCGTATCCACATTTTCCCCTGTATGCAATTTCAGAGTTTTATCTCCCAGTTCCTTCCGGGAAACCACCTTTTCTGCCAAAGCATCGGGATAAGTCACAACACAAAGTCCTTCCTCTCCTTTTTGTAAGCGGCTCAACACTTCTGTACGCAGAATTTCATTGGCCGCATCTTTCTGCCCGTATTTTATTGCCCTACGAAACGAAGAAGGAAAGAACAAAACTTTCTCAGTTCCCAGTATTTGTGTTAAATCATGGTAAAAATATCCTGCCTCTTCCAGATCGCCCAGAATAAAAACAAAAGGAAACTCTCCGCGTTGCACCAGCACGGATGAAAACAATGAAGCGGCAGAGGCACACAGCCCCCCGCAAAAAAGGGTGCGGACAGACGGATCCTTCAGCAGGCCACTTATAGCTTCCACATTGGAGTGAGTGGCATATCGTTGTTGTAGCTCGGTAATTGTCATCATAACGGGCGCGAAATTACTAAATAATCCTTAGATTTATTCGTATGTGACAGAAAACACTTAACTTTGTTCCCAATTAGAACCCCCTTTTATGAATATGCAGACATCGGACAGCATCGTTATCATTCCCACATACAACGAACGGGAAAACATCGAGAATATTATCCGCGCCGTTTTCGCCTTGGAAAAAGTATTCCATATCCTTATCATTGAAGATGGCTCGCCTGACGGCACTGCCAGCATCGTCAAAACGTTGCAGCAAGAGTTTCCCGAACGCTTATTCATGATAGAGCGGAAAGGAAAATTAGGGTTAGGTACTGCCTACATTGCCGGGTTCAAATGGTCTCTGGAACATGATTATGAATACATCTTCGAAATGGATGCTGATTTCAGCCACAATCCGGCTGACCTTCCCCGTCTATATAAAGCTTGTGCCGAAGAAGGTGCCGATGTTGCCATCGGTTCGCGGTATATCAGCGGAGTCAATGTGGTAAATTGGCCCATGGGACGTGTATTGATGTCCTATTTTGCCTCCAAGTATGTGCGTCTTATTACGGGTATCCCTGTACAAGATACAACAGCCGGGTTCAAATGCTACCGTCGTAGGGTACTGGAAACAATCGACCTCGATGGTATCCGTTTCAAAGGTTATGCTTTCCAGATTGAAATGAAATTCACTGCCTATAAATGCGGCTTCAAGATAGTAGAAGTCCCGGTTATTTTTATCAACCGTGAACTGGGCACTTCAAAAATGAACAGTAGTATCTTTGGAGAAGCTGTCTTCGGGGTTATCAAATTGAAAGTACATAGTTGGTTTCACAAGTACCCGAAAGCTGTGAAAAATGGTTAGTGATTAACGATAAATGATTTAGCAGAAGATGAAAAGAACTCTGATACATAACGCTACAATAGTTAACGAGGGACATTCTGTGCAAGGTTCCATAGTAATTGAAAACGGAAAGATTGCCGAGGTGTTGACTTATGGCAAAGAACTGTCCGCCCCTTGTGATGAAACAATAGATGCTACCGGCTGCTGTCTGCTTCCGGGTATCATTGACGACCATGTACATTTCCGTGATCCGGGACTGACCCATAAAGCGGATATCTTTACCGAAAGCCGTGCCGCCGCCGCCGGTGGTGTCACTTCCATCATGGACATGCCGAATACACAGCCATTGACTACCACTCTTGATGCACTTGAACAGAAATTCGATCTTTTGAATGAGAAGTGTATTGTCAACCATTCCTGCTACTTCGGTGCCACCAATAATAATTACACAGAGTTCAGTAAGCTGGACAAACATCGTGTATGCGGCATCAAACTCTTTATGGGTTCCAGCACCGGTAATATGTTGGTAGACAAAAGTAACAGTCTGCTGAACATTTTCAACGGAACAGATATGCTGATTGCAACTCATTGCGAGAGCCAGGAGATTATCAAAAAGAATACTGAATATTACAAGGAAATGTTCCGTAACGCACCGGAAATCCCAATCAGCAAACATCCCAACATACGTTCTGTAGCAGCGTGTTATTCCTCATCACAACTTGCTATACGTATGGCAAGCCTAGCCGGTGCACGCTTGCATGTGCTGCATGTTTCTACTGCAAAAGAATTGCAACTGTTCAGTGATGCTCCATTGGAAGATAAACATATTACAGCCGAAGCCTGCATTGCACATCTGCTATACCGCCAACAGGATTATAAAGAACTGGGAACCCGCATCAAATGTAATCCTTCCATTAAGAAACAAGCTGACCGCGATGCCTTACGGAATGCAGTCAACACCGGAGTTATCGATGTCATTGCTACCGACCATGCACCTCACCTGCTCAGCGAGAAAGAAGGTGGTGCCTTGAAAGCAATGTCGGGTATGCCAATGATTCAATTCTCCTTGGTCAGTATGCTTGAACTGGCGGAAAAAGGCATTTTTTCTATCGAAACCATTGTTGAGAAAATGTGTCATGCCCCTGCCCAGATATATGGTATCTGCAATCGCGGTTATATTCGCGAAGGCTATCAGGCCGACCTCGTACTTGTCAGTCATGGCGAACGTTGGGAAGTCAATACTGAGAATATACTCAGCAAATGCGGATGGAGTCCGCTCGAAGGTAATTCTTTCCGTTGGAAAGTAGAAAAGACATTTGCGAACGGACATCTGATATATAGTGACGGTCAAGTAGATGATACTTACCGCGGTGAAGAACTGAGATTCGATTATTAATACTAAAATTTAGCGATGAATAATTCAGTGGATAAGGTATTGACGTATACCATTCACGAGGTTGCTCCATATATCAACTGGATATATTTCTTTCATGCATGGGGTTTCCAACCCAAGGAAAAAGAACGTGCCAAAGCGGCTGAAGCCATGCAGCTGTTTAAGGAAGCAAACCAGATGCTCAACCAACTGGATAAAAATTATCATGTCCACATTATTTTCCGTCTATGTGAAGCCAATGCCGATGGAGATAATCTGATACTGGATGGAAAGCTTTTTCCTTTACTCCGCCAGCAGATCCCACATCCGGATGGCAGTCCCTTTCTTTGTCTTAGCGACTTTGTACGTCCGCTATCTTCAGGTATTCCTGATACGGTAGGTATTTTTGCTGCATCGTGTGACGGAGAAGTGGAACTTCTATATGAAAACGATACCTACAAACGCATGTTGGTGCAGACACTTGCCGACCGGCTTGCCGAAGCAGCAACAGAGAAGATGCATGAATACGTACGCAAGGTTGCCTGGGGGTATGCTAAAGATGAGAACCTTTCTATTCCGGATTTGTTGAGAGAAAAGTTCCAGGGCATACGACCTGCCGTAGGCTACCCCTCCCTGCCCGACCAGTCTGTTAATTTCCTATTGAACGACTTGCTTCATATGGAGCAAATAGGTATTACTCTGACTGAGAATGGAGCTATGCGTCCGCATGCCACAGTCTGTGGACTGATATTGGCACATCCGGCTGCACGCTATTTCGCTGTTGGCAAGATAGGTAATGACCAACTGGAAGATTATGCACGACGCAGGAAGATGTCCGTAAAGGAAATCAGAAAATTTTTGGCTGCAAACCTGTGATTATCCGACTTCCTTTGCGACTAACAGTACAAAAGCAATTCAAGAAGCAAGAAAAAGACGATGGAGAATGTAGAACAAGAGTTCCTGTCCGTAATACGGGAGTATGAACGCGTCATATACAAAGTGTGCTATTTGTATACTACGCCGAATGCTACCCTGAACGATTTATATCAGGACGTTGTACTCAATCTGTGGAGGGCCTATCCCAAGTTCCGACGGGAGTGTAAAGTCTCCACATGGATTTACCGCATCGCTTTAAATACTTGTATCAGCTTTATCCGTAAAGAAAAGAACATCCCCGAAATCGTGACCTTGAGTCAAGATTCCGACCGGATGGAAGAATTGGACGAGACACAAAACATGTTAAAGCAACTCTATCGGATGATCAACCGATTGGGACAACTGGAAAAATCCATAATTCTGCTTTACCTGGAAGAAAAAAGCTACGAAGAAATTGCTGAAATTACCGGTCTGACAATAACAAACGTCGCTACCAAAATCAGCCGGATTAAGGACAAACTTAGAAAAATGAACAAGGAGGAATAATATGGAACTGGATGAACTGAAGAAATCTTGGAACGCGCTGGACGAGCAATTGAAGAAAGAGCCGATTGCCGACGAAAAGCAGATTGCGGGCATGATTGCCGAATATAAGGCAAATGCACGCAAAAGCATAGGGCGTCTTACGGGTTGGCAGCGCTTCTCCATAGGCATCGGAGTAGTAGGGCTTGCTCTCCTTCTGGTTATTTGGTTATTGCCATCCATTTTTCAAATCACCGAAGAATGGCAACCTAAGATTAATACACTCGTAATCTTTGTTGGAATCAGTATTCTGATAGGTATCTGGTGGGATCATAAAAACTATCGCTGGATAAGGAACACAAGGATTGACGAAATGCCCGTAGCTATTGTCAGTAAGCGCATGGCCAGTTTCCGCCGATGGACAAGGTATGAGATTATCGCCATTACCGTATGGGTAATTATATTCAATGTTCTTAATTATTGGGTGATGGGATATTATAAGGCATCCTTTGGCGTCCAGGCTACCCTAATCGCATTCTTTGTGCTCTGCGATGTTGCCATCATTTACCTGTTATACAAGAAAGTAGCTTATAAACATCTTAACGATATCAAGAAGAATATAGAAGAATTAGAAGATATATGCACAGAATAACCTTACTCCTTATCCTTTTTCTACTGATCCCTGATGCGTACATCTATTTTATGTACATTATCCGGAAAACCAAAAACATCTGGTTACGTATTATCCACTGGATACCTACCCTCTTATTAATTTCAGGTTACTTTCTGTTGATGCAAGGCATAGGTGAAAATGCAATGGCACACCATGCCCAGGCCATTGGAAGACTGGCAATTGCCATTTTCCTGTTTGCCATCCCCAAAACGATATTTATGATATGCTCACTGGTGGGATTACCTTTCCATTATCTACTGCGCTGGCCCCGTTCGCCATTTACAGCCGTAGGATTGGTGCTGGGAGTAGCCAGTTTCTTCAATATTCTTTATGGCACACTGGTAGGCATCAGTAAGTTTGAAGTAAAAGAAATAGAATTCCATCACCCGAACCTACCTAAAGCATTCGACGGATACCGCATCGTACAGTTATCTGATATACATATCGGCAGCTGGATAGAAAATGAAAAGCCTATCCATGAATTGGTAAAATTGGTCAATGAGCAAAAACCTGATTTAATTGTGTTCACCGGTGACTTGGTGAATCAACGCAGCTGTGAGCTGGAAGGTTTTCAAAATATTCTGTCACAACTGCATGCCAAAGATGGAGTATATTCTATTTTGGGTAACCATGATTACGGAAGTTACTACCGTTGGAAAGACCTGAAAGAACAGGTGAATAACATTGACAACCTGGTGCGTATGGAAAAGGCAATGGGATGGGAACTACTGAATAATGAACATACTACATTATACCATCAGGGAGATAGTATAGCCCTTATTGGTGTGGAAAATGATGGAGAACCACCCTTTTCCCAATTTGCCGACTTAAAGAAGGCTTCTGAAGGAACAGACGGCATGTTTCGTGTTTTGTTGAGCCACAATCCTACCCATTGGCGGCGGGAAGTATTGCCAGACACAGACATTGAGCTGATGCTTGCCGGACATACTCATGCAATGCAAGCCATTATGTTCGGTCATTCACTCGCTTCACTGATTTATCCCGAATGGAGAGGAATGTACACAGAAGGAGACCGGGGATTATATGTCAATATAGGCATCGGCTATGTCGGATTGCCATTTCGCTTTGGAGCATGGCCCGAAATTACGGTGCTGACGTTGCGTAACTAATACGTAATAAGATTTTCATTCATACCCAACAAAACGTTGCTTACCTTCTTCAATATAGAAGATTTGTTCTTCTTTGCCCCGAGTAAGATTACGCAACCACAATAAAGCTCCCTCCGGTATATTCGTATGAATCAATTCATAGGTAGTAGCTATCTGTTTGCCAAGTGATCTCCAGCCCATCACACCATCTTGATAGAAAAGTTCATAGCTATTACCGGGCGTAATAAAATTATCGTCATTACGGGGAACAAACAATATTTTCCTGATCCAAGTAGGATTTTGTAAATCAAACGTTACTGTGCCATTTGCTTCCTCAGAAAAGAAAAATGTAAGCCAGTCACCATCATTCGCTTTATCCATAGCATGTGCAGGATTGCCATCAACAGGAGGACAACCTAATATAGCCTTTGAAGAAATTGCCACATCATCATGAATATTCTCATAAAAAGCCAACTCTGCAACCTCCGCACGCCAACCATCACGGGGAACAAAACGTACATAACGGTAAGGGCGTGAAGGATGGGATGGATAAAAGTTTACATTCACCCGAGGTGTATCCGCAATACAATACAAAATTTCCTTATTGCGGAAATTTATATCATTGCTTCCTTCTATTTTAGAACCGGTCATCCACGACATATACTCAAGAATATGATTCTGCAATGGATACTTTCGTTTAATAGACAGAGAAACATTCTTGTCCATATCCGGGACAAAAGTCCGTACCGTATCATCCTTTATCATAAACGGATAACCACATGGCTGGAAAAGCCCTTTCTCATTGCACAAAGGCTGGTAGATGACTCCCGGCTCAATATTCCTCACAATAGCCTGATCACCATCCCGCAAAGCTACGTCCACCGGAACATAACCGAAAGGTGTAAAAATTCCTAAAGCCACAAATTTACTTTTAACCTTCCCATCTATCCTAACTGGATACTCATTGCTCCCGAAATATTCTTCTGTCACGTCTTTCAACAAAGGATTCCGAACCACTGAAGGAGTACTATTATCCTTATATACTCCCTGATATTTCTCCTCTTGAATTCCATACTGCATACGATAAACCTTCCCCTTTTTACGTCCATCAGTCATTCCGACTGCCAGATCACGGGAATCCATGTACCAAAAGGAAAGGGGTTTTCCATCCGTGTTTTTAAGTATATTCCAGACATGTGAATTCTGATTGGAAGGAGAATACAGATATTCGTCTATCCCCACAGGAAAACCCAACGACCGGAATATATATACTGTATGATCCGTCGTCTCCTTACAAGTGCCCAACCTGTATTTCAACAGATATTTAGCCCCCAAATGCGGTAAATCAAAATCTGAATTAGGAGAAAAAGGGGTTTCATACTTCAAGAATTTATTCAAAGCATCGGCAGCTTCGAGGATATTCTCACCCTGATAAAGAGAATCCAGTATAGGATGGTAATGATCATAATAAGCCTTCCGCCAACTTTCCAAAGGTTCATCACCCACACGATATGGTAATATCCATTCACAAAAATCATCAAACGAATAGTATTTAGCCCAAGACACCCTATTCCAAGTTTCGAAGGCTACGTCTATATTCTCTATCAAAAGAGCAGCTGTCATTCGCTGCACATCCTGTAATATGGGCAATGATTTATAATTAAAAGACTTCCACTTTCTTTTCCTCTCACTATCCGGAATATACCCATCTCCCAACGGAGCAGTAGCCAGTACAGCCTTCACACTATCCAGCCGCGCATCCTCATAACCATAATGGTAAGGCATATTCTCAATCAGAAAGCATGCTGCCTTATACTTAAGACTATCATCTTTATAGTATTGAAGTACCTTTTCCAACTCTGTTCTATTTTCACCGGCCAAGGTCAAAGCCCATTCCAAACGGTCTACAGTACCCATACATGAAAAAAGAGATAAAAATACAACTATCAGAAAAAAGTTCCTATGCATAATTCTGTCATTATTTAGATAATAATATAGAGATTTCAATCGATATAAAAGTCTCAATGCCGCTGTATATATTCATCAAAACTATCTGTACCCGATAAAGACAGCTTCATCTTGATACGCTGCTTTGCTTTCAGTACAGACTTTGGAGTAATATTGAAAAGAAGAGAAATAGCCTTATTGGTTAACCGGGCACGCACCAGATAGCACAACTTCAATTCTTGCAAGCTCAAATGGGTAATCTCCAGATCAGCCGGTAGCCAATCATCACCATAAAGCAAATCAATCACTGCAAATAAATTCTGCCATTCGTATTCATTCCTTATAATTCCATAGGCAGGAGTCAGATGTAGCTTGAGTAGTTGACTCAAAGCCAACATACGCGAAGAAGAACCGGACAGAGTAGAAAAGTCTTCAAACCGCTTCAATTCTTTAGTCAGTTGTTTATTCCTGAACAACAAGCAAGAACACCAATTATCGTTATATGTATCCATAGCTTATTTCATTTTTTTATTTCACATTTGTCTTTTCGTTTTAATATCTCCCTGACCTCACTACGCATTTCATCTATGGCAGTTGAGTGTACTTTAGGTTCTTTAGTCAGTACACTGTCTGCCGCTTCCTTCAACTTGTCGGGTTTATAAAAATCCGGTTCCGCATAAAGGTTGGCTAACAGATAGTAGGGGTAAATCCTGCCGGGCAAACGGTGGATAGCCCTATAGAAGAACTTCTCAGCCTGTTCATAACAATGTTGTTCCTGATAATTTTTGCCCATGACATTCAATACCATCGGGTCGGAACTGTATCGGCAAGCCTCTTCCAGATATTTATTGGAATCACCATACAGGAAGGACTTATGCAGACTGTGTCCATACTCAAACAGAAATGCCCCTCTACCTCTCAATACCGGATAAAGTTTCTCGTAAGCCTCATTGGCTGCCTTATAGCCGCCTGAGTGATACAGCATACGTGCATACATCCATTTCCCACAAGCATCCTTTTCCTGTTGCCACTTTTCCATATATCCACCTGCCCATAAAGTGAGGCATACACAAAGAATGAAAGGTTTACCAATGACATCACCTATTCCACAAGCAAGAAGCAAGCATACACCGGCTACCACAAATGCCGGAAAATGCATGGGATAAGAGGAGAAAGAAAAAACAAGCAAAGACAGGATTGCACCACAAATGCCATAGCGGCCACGTTTCATGCCCATTCTCAGACACATTCCAATCACCACCACAACCACTACACAAACTGCAATCCCCTCTGTCAAGGCAAGCGACAGATATTCATTAAATGCATACTCCGGACTACCCGCTACACGCTCTTCCCATACAGCATAATTCCCTTGCTCAAAATAAGATTCCTGCGCCTCACCATAAGCAAAGGCAAAACCTTTTTCACACCCCCAAGGATGATTGGCTATCGCCTTACAGGTTACTTTCCACATAAACAGACGCCCTAACGCAGAATCCGGTTTCAGAACAAAAGCCCCGACACCTCCCAGTATCAGAACAAAGAAAATTCCTGTTCCCCATAATACATAGCGCCTCTTATATCTTTCCCACAAAACATACCACCTGCGTTTATCACGATGCATATATGTTACCCAGCCACATCCCACAGCGGCAGCAATCCATGCAGAACGGCTCATGGTAGCGGGCAATACGCAGAGGATAAGAATACCGGTTAGGGCAATCATCCCCTTTTCCAAATAATGAATAACTGTTTTATCTTTAGAAATACATAAATACAAATGCAGACAAACAGGCAATACCATTGCCAGATACCCCGCATACGGTCCCGGATTGAAGAAAGAGCCTGTAAGCGCATAACGCGAATGACCGGAAGCGGCAAAACCATACAGCTGACGTAATCCTCCAATAGCCTCAAGAGCACCACACAACATGAATCCCCACGACACGCAAACAGAGAAATAGGAGAAACGCAATACATGCTTCCGGGTATCTTTCCCCATCAGTTGCAATAAACTTGCAATGAGAATACAAATACTTGAAAGTAAGAGAGCTTTTCCGAACCATACCCACTGCCCTATAGCTTCCTCGGCTGGCAGTTCAGGTGTAATAATCCGCACTACCCCTAATGGAGCACAGACTGCCACAAAAAGCAGGCAAGCAGTCACGGTATCCTTTACTGTATGTATCTGCAACTTTATCATTCTATCTTTTTAAATATCCTGTTCCACCTTATTTTATCCGTATTCCTATCTACAGACTTCCATATCCTGACAGCTTTCCCTACAATAAAAGGTTCGGGCAACAAGCCCCAATAGCGGGAATCCTGAGAGTTCATCACCTTATCACCTGCCACAAAATAATAATTCTCCTTGAAACGGTATGTGTGTATTACACTATCGTTCAACAAAACCGTATCTCCACGTAACAAAAGTTTCTTTTTCTGTTCCCATTCTATTGCATTCCGATACAAAGCAACATGTTTGGAAGTCATCTCTATCACATCGCCTTTTGCCGGGAGATATAAAGGACCAAAATTCATTATATCCCAATCCACAATATCACTATAAGGATAACCCCTCATCACAATTCCATAGTCCACTTCCCGACCACGCTCAACAATCCGCATCAAATTATCCTGTGACTCCACATTGCCCAATTCTGAGGTATAGCCATGTACCTTATAATGCCCCCTACTTATTTCAAATGTATCACCGGGCAAAGCAACACAACGCTTCACATAATATTTCATTACCCTGAATGCGATACTGTCCCAACGTTGCTCCAAGTAGGGGAAATTAAAAACCAATACATCATTTCTTTTTACCTTGCCCAATCCGGGTAAACGGTATATGTCTACTTCCTTGTCTCCTAAAGCATCCCACACATTGAACAGACGCCCTCCCATCACGCATTTATTCACCAGAATATTGTCTCCGTCAAGTAGGGCAGGCTCCATCGAGTCAGAAGGAATCTTGAATGTAGCAATACAGGTCACTTGAAGCAATATCCAGACCAGTACTAATCCGAAGAATAGCAGTATCAGATTCAGTGCCAGATCCAGGTACCAACCTAAGCTTTTTTTCTTATGGGATTTATTCTTCGTCATTTTCACTCTGTTCGTTTACCGGTTCTTGCAAAAAAGATTATTCAGCTTCTCCCTTTACCCTCAGTTGCAACGGTGAAGATGTTGCATTACAATATACGGTAATGGATTTATCAAACCGTTCGGGATGCTCTGCTTTATAAGTGACATTCAATGATACAGAAGTGCCCGGACGCGTAGGTTCCTTTGAATAAGCCACTTCAGTACAGCCACATGAAGTCGTTACATCATATATCATCAAAAGATCCTTTCCTGTATTCGTCAGTATAAACTTTGCATGCTGTTCCTTATGCCAATCAAAATGATCAAAAAACATGGTGGTTTTAATCTTCAGATAAAATAGAATAAGAATAACCATGTATGCACTAAAAGAAATTTTCATAATCCTAAAACGATTTGCAATTTCAGCGTTTATTATCAGCAATGAATTTCAATATCAAGCAAATGCAACATATACTTTTCATCTATAAATATTTCAACACTTCATCCATATTAATGGATTCAATATTGCAATCCAAATCCAATAAATACATCTTTTCATCCGTAAAAGCAATACTCCTGATTTTATATGGAGTTGTAAACTTAGCTAAAGGATTGCCCGATTTATCAAATGCCAATATCGTGGTAGGGACTAAAGCAGAAGATCCATTCAAATCTAACTCTGCTTTTGGTTTCCCTGAATAAGTTGCAAACAGATAATCTTTATAAGATTTTAGAGCAAGGAAACCATCCAAATGTTTGTTTTTATTAAAAGATATTCTATCTCCTGAATTCAGAAGAACGGGAGGGACGAACATCTTTTCAAACTTCACTATAGGTTTTCTATTAGATATTTCATAAGCCGCCATATAAGTAAAATTATTACTCGCATAATAAACCGTATTACCATCTACCAGCAAATCACCTGTAAATGTTGTAATATTAGAGCCTGTATATTCGACAGGTATTTTCCCAAAAGTAGTAATTGTATCTAAATTTTCATCTAACAATACAAACAGATGATCTTTTCCTATTAATCGGCCTCCCACAGATAAACCGTTATCTAAACGATGCACAGCATAACAAAATTCAGAACCATTTTGGGGACGAACATCTTCTATACATTCATATTTCAGGCTATCACCTGAAAGGGAAAACAAATAAGTCATCTTCCTCACAGTTGATGCTTCGTAGATGAAAAGAGTATCTTTGCTGCGCCCCATATAGCCAGCATTTATACACTCTCCAAATCCATTTCCTTTCGTCAGAAACTGCGCAATTTCTGATGCATCCGACTCCCTTAAAACAACTGCACCGGAAGACGGGTCTCCATTAAACAGGAAAAACATAGAATCGACCATAACAAACGGAAAAGCTCCCCTTGCTATTATTTCTGACTGGTTAACTCTTTTGGTTTTCAACTCAACCGATGCCATTAATAGGACATCAATGTTCTTGCTATGTCGATTAGAACAAGAACAAACGAATAAAAACAGTAGAATCAAATTGATACTTTTTCTCATGACAGTAGTTTAACTATAAATGGGAGAGATGAGTACATTATATCATACAAATATTACATTTATCTCCTTTCCATGTAATTAATAAGTTAAAATTGTCTCATAACTAACACCAGGGTCCAAAAAACGCCATGTATATTTATTCTCATTTCTTATATCAATAATAACCGGATATACATTTATTTCCTCCTTTTGAGAAGCATATATGCATTCTGAATCTATCAGAACGTTTTTTTGGTTTATCATATTACCCAATCTTAATCGCAGACTTTTCTCTGAAGATATTTTAGTAAAGACAAATAATATATCTTGCGCTTTATTCTCACGAAAAAAATGTTCTGCTTCCGAAATACAGCCTCCACATCCTACATTTGGAATAACAACTACATGAGAATATTCTGTAAGATTCACATCATTCTTTTTCAAAGTTGTAACAACGGTTTCCGCATATTCTTTCTCTTCTGTAGAGCAATTGCATAGTATTATACTCATTATAAATAATAAACACACAAAAATTCTATTTTTCATAATCTCCCAAAACAAAGGTTTTAAACCGTAATTCATCATCATTATCAGCCTCTATTTGAATATGAAATCCATCTGGACTTACAAAGCATTGATTTATCCAATAACGCTCCCTCTTTATAGCGCTTTTCCCTATTAATTCAAAATGCTCATTTAAGACTACAATTTCAATAGGTTTCCTGATAGGTCCAACTTTAATATCTATATCCGGATCAGGAAGAAGAGCTAACCTATAATAAACTTTTCGGTATTTATCATACACTATAGCCTGATAACTCAAAGTTCTGGTATAATGTCGATTAACAATTTCTCGTGCTATTGTATTCATCGCAATATCCTTTGCTATTGGAGTAATTTCGAAGTCTCCACCTACCCCTGCATAATATTCATGATACTCCATTTCATCCTTCCCATGTACCCGGATGTTATGGTCGGCAGCAAATCCCAATACAATCTCATTCTTTGGAGACAACGTATAAAAGGGATTTCGATAAGTAAAATCGCCTCCCCAGTTTCCTTTATGATACATGGAAGGATAACTATCAGAAAATCTCAAAGTATTTCTGGATAAATCATAATGCGCCATAACAGGACGGTTTACAGAATTTTCACCAGCCTGTTCATTCATAAAAAAGCCTGCAATCAGTAGTTCATCTCCTATTTTTCTTAATGGTGAATTCGTTCGCGGAAATAATTGTGGAGCGAAAAATAAGGAGTCCTTCGACAAATTAGGGATTGTATGTAAATCCTTCTTCATCACAACCTCACCCCTTGCATTCGCTAGGAATAAAGAATAAGTAGTAAAATTATACAGATATATAGAATCCTGATTTAAATAATAAAAAGAAAAAATAGTTCCAATCCCATTATTCCCTTCTTTAGCAAACTCTGTTCGTCCTAGATATTTTCTTGTCTTATAATCATAAAAGACTATTGCATTGTCATATTCATTTGTAAAAGCTAATATGTCAGAATCATTACGTTGGAATAATTGTAAATATTCCATATTCTGCACCGTAGAATCATCCAATGCGAAAACAATGTCATCGGCTTCTTCAATATTAATATCGGGAACTAAGAACTGCTTCTTATTCCCAGAAGAGCAGGAATACAACAATCCCAACCCTAAACATAATACTATACACTTTAGCATATTCTAATTCAATTAACCGTTAATGTAAATCAGCCATTAGAGTCCTCCATAACAAAACCTTTATAAGTCAGTTGCAATATATATCACATATTCTTACTTTTGGCAATATATGCTAAAAGAGGATTCTAATTTTCTAATGACTGACTCTGAGCAAAAATTCTAAAAACAAATTAATGGTTTAGAATCTTCAGTAACTTACATGTTTCTGCATCCAAACAAGAACTTTAAAGAAAATATATGTCAACCACTTTCTTTAAAGTTCTCATCGGACGATTAAATCGTCGCATTACACTCAGGCGTACCCTTCCCTGATGCACAATACTCTTGTTTGTTGTTAACGTCTGAAACACAATGTCCATAATTCAACGAACTACTAGAACTTGTTTCACAAGCTGCACTTGCTTCTACTTCAACAAGAGGTGATGGAAGAACAGGATGTTGAACATCATTCTTTGAAACACCTAAACTTGCACTAACAGCTACAACAACTACCACCACAAAAAACTTAAAAAATCTTCTTATAATTATAAAATATTAAAATTAAACATTCTCTACTCAGACCAATTCCGATATAGAGTTTATCTTACAGTAAATAACAGCTTCATTTTACGCATAATATTCATTTTCCTACAATATAGATTACAGACATTAATACACCGATAAAATTATATTTAGCACAGAATCAAAAACATACCAATTCACAATTAAAACATACAGTTAATACTGTATTCCAATATCGGCTCATCCATATTCACATCCAAAGCTATGATAGCCCCTCTCTGTTCATCAACAAAAATGCCATGAACATAATGGTCCAGCACATATTTCCGAAGCGGTTCCCCTCTCAGACTAAACACATAAATAGATTGTCCGCCATCCGGTAATTTGTTTCCCTGCTTGGCGCTCTCCATAATATCCTTAAAGCTTTTCCCTTGGAAAACAGCATAAATAGCATTATCCGTCACTTGTACATCGCCAAAACCCATAATCCCTGTCGGTATACCATAGCCCTCTGCGACCTGAAACTCCGGTTCGCCATGCGGACCGGTGCAGACAACATGCGTGCTATCCTTCAAATTATAGATTTCCAGAACCTCACCCAACTGGGTAGCAGCAACCAACACACCCTTACGAGGGTTGTAGTCAATAAAACTACGCCAAGCCTGTGCCAATGCAGGACGGGAGTTCGCCAAAGCTTCTTCGTTGGCAGAAGGGATTGCCCCGAACTTCCGTAACAACTTTCCTTCTGAACTGACTTGACAGAAACGGTTATCGCCTGTATAGTCAGGAATGATAAAAGTGGAGTCCTCATATATTATAAAATCTAAAGCCCGGAGGATATCTTTATCCAGCTTCACCACTTCTTGGCGAAGTAATGTGTCGCCGGATAAAGCAAACCCTAACTCTGTTAATTCCGACTTATTTGCATCCAATGTCCACAAGCATTTTTCACCCCATCGGAAGTTTTCAGCCGAAAGCATCTCTTCGGGTGCATCTCCCCTTTTTCCAAAAGAAGACAAATAATGAAATTCCGGATAACTGAATGCATGAAAATAATGATCCGTTCCATGCAAATCCAGCACTACAGCTTTATTGTCCCAAGCATGCACCCGGAAGGGGTAGCGGAATAAGGCTGTATCCAATTGTATTGTCTTTGCTTTTAGTTCCCGGACTTCAGGGAAATCAACATATCCATTATTTATAGAGACAGTTGATTGGGAAGTACAGGAAAGAAGAAAAAAGAGGATACTAATAAAGTAAGCTATACGGAGCATAATAAGTATCTACTTTAGTATGATTAAACGGGCAATCGACAGTTCCAATACCAAAACAATATCCCCCTTCAGACTCTCCTCTCGCCAAAGCTTCCACATTTTCTAAAAATAAAGGAGACACCTCCAATGATGGCTGACTTTTTACAATATATCCACTTACAATAGCAACTACTATTAATACAATTACCAGATTTTTTTTAATTCTGTTTTTCATAAATCATACTTTTTATTGTTTTTTCAATGTGGCAAATATAAAGATTACACAAATATTTCATATATGTTTCATTGATTTTATAACGCCTTAAGGGGGTAAGAAAATTCTTACCCCCTTAAAACGCCTTTTTTAATTAAAAATTAAGGATTTATTTATTTTGTGACCAACAAAACAAAACCAACTTCATCTTTTTCATTTCGCATACGGACAATATTCACGCGCGAATTATCACTTTCAAGCAATCCCCGAAGCTGGGATAATGCAGTTTTTCTTTTACTTTCCAAACCAATATCATCCAAATTCCAACAACAAATTTCAGTTATTCTATCATTCGACAAAAAATGGTCTTTAGCATGGATAAAAGCACATAACAACTTATACGGCTGCTTAGAACATTGTTTCACCTGCCCTTTATAAGTTATGGTCATTTCCCTTTCATCAAAAAGAATCTCACGTAGTTGGTATTTAGCATTACCAAGGCTACAAACTATCTCATCATCTGATACAATCGTATCAGATGATAAAATTGTATCAGATAATAAAAATTCATCATGACGGACAAGAACATCGGATGACAGAACATTCACTTTATCATTTGGAACTCTATTCCTATTATATATAAGTAGAAATACCAAGATGCATATTCCTAATATTAACACTCCAATATATAAGACAATATCCATACGCCTCCAGTCTGCACACCACCACACAGACGGTGCAGATAAATAGGCTTTCACTGAAAGAAAATACATATTATCCAAATAATAATCTCCGAGTTTATTTTCAGGCAGACAAAGGGTAGGATTTCCAGCAATAGTTCGTTGAAAGCTCTTTTCAGTATTGGGCATTTGAGACATAAATTCAAGAGCAGAATAATAATGAGGTAAACTTGCATCCAACTTTTTTTGCCACTGCTCATTCAATCCACCAATTGAAGAACCTTTATGTTTAAATAAGTAACAAACCATAGAAGCCAATAAATCAGAAGAGAGCAAACGCTTCTGCTCTTTTACAGAATCCACATTCACAACCAATGTACCTGTAGCCGTTATCATACGACGCTGAGGATTCTTTACCTCATTTTTATCACCACTTGCTGAATATGGTACTCCCAAATTATCAAATTCCTGACTAACCCATCCCACCGCTGCATCTTTCAATAACATTTTGGCAGTCTGTTTATCTTTCTCTTGATTCTCCACACCGCTCAGATATAGCGAATGTACAAGTACCCCTACGGTTATCAGCAGCAATCCGCACAATATGTATAATGTTTGTTTATAGTATTTCATGGCATTTATAAATGTGTATGCCACAAAAGTACATAAAAAGAAGCCCATCATCAAGCAATTATACCGTAAAGTCACTACAGATTTAAAAACATCTTCTGAATATAGCCAGGCATCATTTATGTGCGCTCAAAAAATCCCCTTTTAGACTACAATTATAAAGTTTTTTCAGCCAGCAAATATAAAGAATACACTCTAATATTTCCTGAAAGACATACATCATTTTATTTAATAAACAGGAGTTTTAAACAGCTATT
This sequence comes from Bacteroides intestinalis DSM 17393, assembly GCF_000172175.1. Lineage (NCBI taxonomy): Bacteria > Pseudomonadati > Bacteroidota > Bacteroidia > Bacteroidales > Bacteroidaceae > Bacteroides > Bacteroides intestinalis. The sequence continues at coordinate 1,010,112 of NZ_ABJL02000008.1, forward strand.
ACCCACTGATTATCAATACATTGAAAATTTACAAATAAAAAAACTAAGAGGCCAATTTAGGGTCAGGGTCACTTATAGCCCCGTATTTTAGCCAAATGAAGGGAGTGCTTCTATTCCATGTCAAGAAAAATAGCATTCAAAAGCAATAGATAATGCGGATATGAACACAATCCAACTCCTGATCCGCATAAATAATATTAAGTTTCAGAGATTAAGCCGCTGCATCGCCACTTTTATCCCTTTTCGCTGCGACGGTTAAGGAAAATTGTAGTAGGTACTTATTCTTTCCACCATGGAGAAAGTTGCTTTCCATCACGGGGAAACTTTCTTTCCACCATGGTGGAAAGAAAGAAACTCCACGGTGGAAAGAATAAACGTTCGGATGGAAAAGGCTAACCGTTGGAAGGGAAAAAGCATAGGAATGCCTAAGAACGGAGTTAGCTATTGCATTTAGTTCATTGTATGTACCATTAAAAGTGCCATTGCCGGGTAGCATATCTAAATCAAATTATATATCTTTGCAGCAACAAAAATCCAACACTTATGAAGATATTCTATTATATCTACCAAATATGTTTTGCATTGCCAATTCTGCTGGTATTGACTATTCTTACGGCTTTGGTCACGATTGTCGGCTCACTGATAGGCGGTGCACACATCTGGGGATATTATCCCGGAAAAATATGGTCACAACTAATTTGTGTTTTCCTGCTGATCCCTGTTAAGGTGCGCGGTCGGGAAAAGATACATAAACATACATCGTACGTATTCGTGCCCAACCATCAGGGTGCATTCGACATCTTCCTGATCTACGGATTCCTGGGACGCAACTTCAAGTGGATGATGAAGAAGAGCCTGCGGAAATTACCTTTCGTAGGGAAAGCCTGTGAAAGCGCAGGACACATCTTTGTAGACCGTTCTGGACCTAAGAAAGTACTGGAAACCATTCGTCAGGCAAAGGCGTCACTGAAAGATGGCGTATCATTGGTGGTATTCCCGGAAGGAGCACGTACTTTTACAGGACACATGGGATACTTCAAGAAAGGCGCTTTCCAGTTGGCAGACGAATTGCAATTGGAAGTAGTACCTGTCACTATCGACGGCTCATTCCAAATCCTACCCCGCACCGGTAAGTGGATACATCGCCATCGCATGATACTGACCATTCACGACCCTATCCCACCCAAAGGGCAAGGTATAGAAAACATCAAGGCGACGATGGCCGAAGCCTACGCCGCCGTAGAAAGTGCTTTACCGGAAGAATACAAGGGAATGGTGAAAAACGAGGATCAGTGATTGCTCTCCTCCATGCGTTGATGTTCCTCTATTAATTTCATATTCTCTTTGGCTTTATCGAGGAATTCCCTCACCAAAGGAGTACTCTTGAAAGACTGGGGAGCCGTACGGATGATATCCTCTATCTGTGGGGTCATGATGGGATAAGGCAGCGTGCTGCACATCATCATGAATACACTGGGACCAAGGACATTCTCATAATTGGCAGAAATAAACTCCTTTATATAGTCATTCATTTCTTTTATCAAGGCCTCTCCCTCCTGAGTCAGTTGCTCATGGATGTCATCCAATGCGGCGCCATCCAGAACCATACGTGCCTCTTTCTTTTCCAGTTCTTCAATCTTCAGCTCAAGCGCATTGCGCTTTTCGATGAATTCATACAAAGCATTGTTTAGCGGTGTACCTTTAGCGGTGAGTTGAGAGTTGGATATGGAGACTTCAACTTTGCCGTTCTCAAGTACAAGAGGCATGATAGCCTCATCATTCATGTAGAGCGTCACCATCATTACAGAGTCTGACGGGCCACTCGTTGAGAACAAACCGTGCACCACTTCGGCAGAGTCAATTGTTATCCATTGCCCGTCGCGGAGCGTTTTCAGGTATAACATCTTACCGTCGAGACTGGTCACCGATGACACACCCTCCACTTTATACTTGCGACTGCACGAAGCAAAAAGCACGAGCAAAAGCATTAAGGGCAAAATACGGTTCACATTCATTCTAATCATGCAGGAAACGATTTTTAAGAAATACGATACAAAGGTACAACCTATTCGCGCTGTAAAGAAACTTTTTATCAATATTTAAATTTTGCTCTCTTTTTTCCATTAATAATCCTTATAAGGAGGGAGAAAAGAAAGGATATTTCATTTAGTTTACTTATTTTTGCAGTGATAAGTAACAAAATGTAAACCCTATTACTGAAACAAGATAGTCTCCTATGTCAACTTATGCTCCTTTTGCCAAGCCACTCTACGTCATGCTGAAACCGGTAGGGGCCGTTTGCAACCTTGCATGCGACTACTGTTACTACCTGGAAAAGAGCAAACTATACCAGAACAACCCCAAGCATGTAATGAGCGAAGAGTTGCTGGAAAAATTTATTGAAGAGTATATTAATTCGCAAACCATGCCGCAGGTAATGTTCACCTGGCATGGCGGGGAAACCCTGATGCGCCCGTTGTCTTTCTACAAAAAGGCGATGGAGCTGCAAAAGAAATATGCACGCGGACGCACCATAGACAACAGCATACAAACCAACGGAACCATGCTGACGGATGAATGGTGTGAATTCTTCCGTGAAAACAACTGGCTGGTGGGAGTTTCTATCGACGGGCCGCAGGAGTTTCATGACGAATATCGAAAAAACAAGCAGGGAAAGCCCTCTTTCGTAAAGGTGATGCAAGGCATCAATTTATTGAAGAAGCATGGTGTAGAATGGAACGGAATGGCGGTAGTGAATGACTACAATGCCGATTATCCGCTGGAATTTTACAACTTCTTCAAGGAAATAGGCTGCCACTACATACAGTTTGCCCCCATCGTAGAGCGAGTATTCGGACATCAGGACGGACGACACCTCGCCTCACTCGCCGACCGGGAAGAGGTGGCTGAACTGGCGGACTTCTCCGTCAGCCCGGAACAATGGGGCAATTTCCTCTGTACTCTCTTCGACGAATGGGTGAAAAAGGATGTAGGCACATATTACATTCAGTTGTTCGACTCTACCCTAGCCAACTGGATAGGCGAACAGCCGGGGGTATGCACCATGGCAAAGACCTGCGGGCATGCCGGAGTAATGGAATTCAACGGAGATGTATATTCCTGCGACCATTTTGTATTCCCCGAATATAAGTTGGGAAACATTTACCAGAAGACACTGGTGGAAATGATGTACAGTGAAAAGCAACAGGCTTTCGGACAGATGAAACAGCAATCATTACCCACTCAGTGCCGTGAATGTGAGTGGCTGTTTGCCTGCAACGGCGAATGTCCCAAGAACCGTTTTGCACGGACGGCAAGCGGAGAACCGGGATTAAACTATCTATGTAAAGGGTATCACCGTTTCTTCAGTCATGTGGCTCCGTATATGGACTTCATGAAGAACGAGCTGATGAATCAGCGCCCGCCTGCCAATGTGATGGATTTCATAAAAACAAAATCATAATAATCAAGTAAGAATGAAAATTAAGACCTATTTAGTGGCGCTCTCTGCGCTGGCGTTCGGTTCTGCAATGCGTGCCGACGAAGGAATGTGGTTGTTGCAGTTGATGAAACAGCAGAACTCCATTGAGTTAATGAAAAAGCAAGGGCTGAAACTGGAAGCAGACGACTTGTACAATCCGGGCGGAGTCTCACTGAAAGATGCGGTAGGTATCTTCGGAGGAGGCTGTACGGGTGAGATTATCTCACCGGAAGGTCTGATCCTGACTAACCACCACTGTGGCTATGCTTCTATCCAACAACACAGTAGTGTGGAACATGACTATCTGACAGATGGTTTCTGGGCTAAAAACCGTAGCGAGGAATTGCCTACTCCGGGATTGAAGTTCCAGTTCGTGGACCGTATTGAAGATATCACGGACATCGTAAACCAGAAAATCGCTGCCGGCGAAGTGACGGAAGTGAATGCAATGACCCGCCCGTTCCTCAACAAACTGGCTAAGGAATTATTCGAAAAAAGCGATCTGAAGGACAAGAAGGGCATCGAAGTACAAGCATTGCCATTCTATGCCGGTAACAAATATTACCTGTTCTACAAGAAAGTATACACAGACGTACGCATGGTAGCTGCTCCCCCCTCCTCTATCGGTAAATTCGGTGGAGAGACGGACAACTGGATGTGGCCACGCCACACGGGAGACTTCTCCATATTCCGCATTTATGCTGACGCTAATGGTGATCCCGCAGAATATTCAGCATCAAACGTGCCCCTGAAAACTCCGAAATACCTGCCCATCTCAATCAAGGGGCTGGAGGAAGGTGATTATGCCATGATTATGGGTTTCCCCGGAAGCACAAGCCGCTACCTCACCGTATCGGAAGTAAAAGAACGTATGGAAGCACAGAACCAACCCCGTATCACCATCCGTGGCGCACGTCTTGCCGTACTGAAAGAAGTGATGGCTGCCAGTGATAAGACTCGCATACAATATGCCAACAAATATGCCGGCAGCAGCAACTACTGGAAAAATTCTATCGGCATGAACAAAGCGATCATTGATAATGATGTGCTGGGTACGAAAGCAGAACAAGAGAAAAGATTCGCAGAATTTGCCAAAGGCAAGCCGGAATACGAAGGTGTAGTAGAGAAGATCGATGCCATTGTAAACCAAACGATGCCATTAACCACTCAGTATTATTATCTGATGGAAGCATTCAGCGGCGCCATTGAATTCGGTAGCCCGTACATGGTTATGGACAACCTGAAAAAAGGTCTGGAAGAAAAGAATGACTCTCTGATCAATAAATCCATAGAACAGTTGAAAGAAGTTTTTGCTGATATCCACAACAAAGACTACGATCATGAAGTAGACCGTAAAGTGGCTAAAGCTATCTTCCCGGTATATGCTGAAATCATTCCGGCAGAACAGCGTCCGGCTTTCTATCAGACTATCGAAAAGGAATTCAAAGGTGATTACAATGCATACATCGATGCTATGTATGACAACTCCATCCTGGCCAATCAGGCTAACTTCGACAAGTTCTTAAAGAAACCTACGGTAAAAGCTATCGAAAAAGATATTGCAACCCAATATTCACATGCCAAGATTGAAAAGATGATGGCATTGGCAAAAGATTTGAACAGCACTTCCAAAGAACTGACCTTGCTGCACAAAGCATATATCCGTGGTCTGGGCGAAATGAAAGAGCCTGTTCCATCTTATCCGGATGCCAACTTTACAATCCGTCTGACCTACGGAAATGTAAAATCTTACAATCCGCGTGATGCCGTACACTATAAATACTATACCACTACAGACGGTATTCTGGAAAAAGAAAATCCCGAAGACCGTGAATTCGTAGTTCCTGCCAAATTGAAGGAACTGATTCAGAAAAAGGATTTTGGACGCTATGCGTTGCCGAACGGTGACATGCCGGTTTGCTTCCTGAGCACGAACGATATTACCGGTGGTAACTCCGGTAGCCCGGTACTGAATGCAAACGGTGAATTGATCGGATGTGCTTTCGACGGTAACTGGGAGTCTCTGAGTGGTGACATCAATTTCGATAACAACTTGCAACGTTGCATCAATCTGGATATCCGTTATGTACTGTTCATCCTCGAAAAACTGGGAGGATGCGAGCATCTGATCAATGAAATGACAATTGTTGAATAACTGATCTATCTCCCCCTATTACAATATGAAGAAAGCTCTAATAACAACACTGGCTTTGGCTCTCACCCTTCCGAGTATTGCCGACGAAGGTATGTGGATGCTGACCGACCTGCAGAAGCAGAACGAAGTGGCTATGACAGAACTGGGATTACTAATCCCGGCTAACCAGATTTATAACCCCGACGGCATTGCACTGAAAGACGCAGTGATCCACTTCGGTGGGGGGTGTACAGGTGAAGTCATCTCTGCCGAAGGATTGGTATTGACCAACCACCACTGTGGCTATGGTGCTATCCAACAACACAGTACGGTGGAACACGACTATCTGACGGATGGTTTCTGGGCCATGAGCCGTGAAGAAGAACTTCCCTGCAAGGGACTTACCATCACTTATATTGATGAGATACTGGATGTGACTGATTACGTCAACGAACAGTTGAAGATAGATCCGGACCCGAATGGTACCAATTATCTCTCTCCCAAGTACCTGAAAGAAGTAGCCGAACGTTTTTCTTCCGAACAAGGCATTGCCCTGACTCCGGGACGCAAACTGGAGCTGAAAGCTTTCTATGGCGGAAACCGTTACTATCTGTTCATCAAGACTACGTATAGTGATATCCGCATGGTAGGTGCACCTCCTTCTTCCATAGGTAAGTTTGGTGCAGATACCGACAACTGGATGTGGCCGCGCCATACAGGTGACTTCTCCCTGTTCCGCATTTATGCCGATAAGGATGGAAAACCTGCGGAATACTCCAAAGATAATGTACCCTTGAAGGTGAAGAAACACCTTACGATCAGCCTTGCCGGCTACAAGGAAGGTGACTTCACGTTCGTTATGGGATTCCCCGGACGCAACTGGCGTTATATGATCTCCGACGAAGTGGAAGAACGTATGGAAACTACGAATTTCATGCGCCATCATGTACGCGGTGTGCGCCAAGAAGCATTAATGGAACAGATGCAGAAAGACCCCGCCGTACGTATTCACTACGCCAGCAAGTATGCTTCATCTGCCAACTATTGGAAGAATGCCATCGGTATGAACGAAGGACTTGTCCGCCTGAAAGTGCTGGATACTAAACGGGCACAACAGGAGCAACTCCTCGCCCGCGGACGCGAACAGGGTGACGACTCTTATCAGAAAGCATTCAACCAGATACGGGACATCGTCGCGCATCGCCGCCCTGCCCTTTATCACCAGCAAGCCATTCAGGAAGCATTGATAACGGGATTGGACTTCATGCGCATTCCCAATACTTCTGCCATGCTGGCTGCTTTGAAGAACAAAGACAAAGCGCAGATTAAAACTGCCACAGATAGCTTGAAGATTGCCGCAGACAAGTATTTTGCCTCCGTACCTTTCCCCGAAGTGGAACGTATTGTTGCCAAAAAAATGCTGCAGACTTACATGCAATATATCCCCGCAGAACAACGTATCAGTATCTTTGAAGTGATCGATAAGCGTTTCAAGGGGAATAGTGATGCTTTTGTGGACGCTTGCTTCGACCACTCTATTTTTGGAAATAAAGAGAACTTCGAGAAGTTTATCCGCAAGCCGGGTTCTTATAAACTGGGCTTCGACTGGATGGTGTTGTTCAAGCACTCCATCACCGATGGCTTGTTGCAGACCGCCATCGCCATGGCAGAGGCCAACAAGAACTATAATGCCGCACATAAAGTGTGGGTAAAGGGAATGATGGATATGAAACGCAGTGCAGGCACTCCGATCTATCCGGACGCCAACTCTACCCTGCGTCTCACTTACGGACAAGTGTTACCGTATGAACCTGCGGACGGAGTGGAATATGGCTATTACACCACACTCAAAGGTGCCATGGAAAAGGAAGATCCCAATAACTGGGAATTCGTGATTCCTGCAAAACTAAAACAGTTGTATCAAGCAAAAGACTTCGGTCGCTATGCCATGCCGAACGGTGAAATGCCTATCTGTTTCATCGTGAACACGGATAATACCGGTGGTAACTCCGGCAGTCCGGTATTCAATGCCAAAGGTGAACTGATCGGTACAGGTTTCGACCGTAATTATGAAGGGCTTACAGGAGACATCGCTTTCCGCCCCTCATCACAACGTGCCGCCTGTGTAGATATCCGCTATACTTTATTCATCATAGAGAAGTATGCCGGAGCTTCACACATCATTAAGGAATTGACGATTGCGGAATAAAAGCAACTAAAAGTCCCTACGGACTTCCGATAATTCACCCCTACAAGTATCTGTATAGTACCTGTAGGGGTGTTTCTTTTAAGAAATCATTTCCATAGGAAAATGTTTCATTATAACAAGTATTCTAAAAAATAGCCAAAATATGCTCAAAACGGCCATAAAGGATAAAAGGGCGTGAACAATACATATCCGAAACTGTTTCTAACTACAGACAATAACACTAATTTTGTAGTAATAAAAAAACTTGTAGTACTAACAGAAAGGAAAAGATTATGGAAAAATTTGAAGAACTTATACAGTCAGAAAAACCCGTTTTAGTAGATTTCTTTGCTACCTGGTGTGGTCCATGCAAGGCTATGCATCCTGTATTGGAAGAGTTGAAAGGTCAAATTGGTGAAGCTGCCCGCATCGTAAAAATCGATGTTGACCAGCACGAAGAACTGGCTGCCAAGTATCGCATACAGGCAGTACCTACTTTTATTATATTCAAGAAAGGGGAAGCTGTTTGGCGCCATTCCGGAGTAATCAAAGGCAGCGAACTGAAAACTGTCATCGAACAAAATTCATAAGAAATAAAAAAACATGAAGAAAATCTTAACAGTTGCCATTCTGCTATTTGCAAGTGTACTGACGTATGCCTGCACAGACAAGGCTCAGGCACAGCAAAAAGAACCGGAAAAAAAGGAAGCTAAGAGCGGGGAGGTCATCGTAATGAACAAGGATATGTTCATTAAGGATGTATTCGACTATGGGAAATCTCAGGATTGGAAATATAAAGGTGATAAACCTGCCATCATTGACTTGTATGCTGACTGGTGTGGTCCCTGCCGTATGACAGCACCGATCATGAAGGAACTGGCAAAAGAATACGCCGGCAAGATCGTGATTTACAAGGTAAATGTGGATAAGGAACGCGAACTTGCCGCATTATTCAATGCAAGCAGTATTCCTCTCTTTGTCTTCATTCCGATGGAAGGAGAACCGCAGCTTTTCCGCGGTGCAGCAGATAAAGCTACCTATCAAAAAGCCATTGAAGATTTTTTATTGAAAAAGAAATAGTAAAAGTCACAGGAGTCATGTATGAATGATGAGGGGCATATCTTTCCACTCATTATTGTACATCTCTGTGACAGTGTGATAACCGGACGTTTGCAGGGCCGCCAAGGCTTGCAAGCGTCCGTTGTTTATACGCTCCGGATAATGGGAATCACTGTTCACCTGCACGCGGATCCCCTTCTCCAGCAATACAGGGAAGTAGCGTTCATTGGGATAGAAAGTACCCAATTCAAGATATGATTTCGTATTGACCTCTACAATATACCCCCTACGGGCAATGGCATCCAAATATTCTTGTATCAAATCATCGTACCAAGGCTCATCCAGCAGACCGGGACGGTAAGCAGCAGCATTATAATGCATTTTATCGGCATGCCCCACAACGTCAAATCCACCTAATTCTACCATACGCATCAGGCGTTCGTAATAGAGATGTACCACTCGTACCAAATCACCTCCGAACTCTTCGTCCACCAGTTTACGGAATTTGTCCGCTGTAACATCTACATCCACAACCTCTCCTTTATCATTGTAAAGCAGGTGTACCGAGCCAATGCGATAATCCAATGGCAATTCCCGGAAACGAGCAACAGAAGGATTACTTTCTTCATTCAGATAGTCGATCTCCAAACCTATATACAATTCTATCTGTCCGGCATATTTAGCTTTCAGCCGACGAAATTCTGCCAGGTAATCATCCATGCAATCCCACTCCATGGTCCAAGCAGTAGGAAACGGCAACGGGGCATGAGATGAAAAGCCGTAAGACGTAAATCCTTCACTCAGGGCAAAGCGGATGAAGTCTTCCATATTAGCACGTCCGTCACAATACAAACTATGACTATGATAGTTAGTTAAATTCATTCTTCTATCTCACTAAGTTCCAGCCAACGCATGGTCTTCTCATCAATCAGATCGGTTACCTCAGGCAGACGTTTGGATTTCTCTGTCAGCTCGTCTACAGACAGGGTACCACTGCATAAAGCAGTTTCAATACTGGCCTTTTCTTCTTCCAAGGCAGCAATTTCCTGTTCCAGTTGTTCGAACTCTCTCTTCTCCTTAAAGGACATCCGTCGCTTTTCATTCAGACGTACTTTAGAAGTTTTGTCTTCCTGCGGTTTGGCAGCCTCTTTCTCTTTTTCTTTCTCTTGGCGAGCCTTTTCTTCTTTCCAGCTACGATACTGCGTATAGTTTCCGGGGAAATCACGAATGTCCGCCTGCCCATTGAACACCAACAAGTGGTCTACGACTTTATCCATAAAGTAACGGTCATGGCTAACCACAATCACACAGCCTTTGAAATTCTGCAAATACTCTTCCAGCACATTCAGAGTGATAATATCCAAGTCGTTGGTAGGCTCATCCAATACAAGGAAGTTAGGATTGCGCATCAGTACCGTACACAAGTACAGGCGGCGGCGTTCTCCACCACTCAATTTATAAACATAGCTATGTTGAGTTTCGGGGGTGAAAAGGAAATGCTGCAAGAATTGGGAAGCAGTCAGTTTCTTGCCATTCCCCAGTTCTATGACTTCGGCAATATCCTGCACCACATCAATGACTTTCATCTGTTCATCAAACTGCAAGCCATCCTGCGAGTAATAACCGAAACGCACCGTCTCACCAATATCGATTGTCCCACTGTCTGCCTTTACTTCTCCCATCAGGATTTTGATAAAAGTAGATTTACCGGTACCATTATTTCCCACAATACCCATCTTTTCATAACGGGCAAAGATGTAAGAGAAGTCTTCCAATATCTTCAGGTCACCGAATGATTTGTACACATGGTCCGCTTCGAATATCTTACTGCCGATATAGGACGCTTTCACATCCAGCTTCACATTGTCGTTATTGAAACGCTGCTTGGCTACTTTCTCCAATTCGTAGAAAGCCTCTTCACGATAGCGGGCTTTATGCCCGCGAGCTTGCGGCATACGGCGCATCCATTCCAGTTCTGTACGATACAGGTTGTTGGCGCGGGTGATCTCGACATTCGTTGCATCAATGCGTTCCTGCCGTTTCTCCAGATAATAACTATAGTTTCCTTTGTATTGATAAATCTGACGATTGTCTATTTCAATGATTTCGGTGCAGACACGATCCAGAAAATAGCGGTCGTGCGTCACCATAAGCAGGCTGAGGTTGGTGCGGCGCAAATAATCTTCCAGCCATTCAGTCATATCAAGATCGAGGTGGTTGGTAGGCTCATCCAGGATCAGAAAATCCGGTTCAGTGATAAGGGTATTGGCAAGTGCCACACGCTTCAGTTGACCACCGGAAAGGTACTTTACTTGCTGGTCGAAATTACGTATCTTCAATTGAGACAGAATTTGCTTGGCCTTCTGCTCATAGTCCCATGCTTTTTCATGGTCCATGCGTATCAGGATTTCATCGAGTCCCGGATGCCCTTCCGTCTCCATGCAACGTTCGTATTCCTTAATCAGTTCTACAGTACTGTTGCCATGATGAAAACAGGCTTCCAATACAGTCAGGTTTTCCGGATATTGCGGGTCTTGCTCCAAATACCCCACCCGGAGGTCACGGCGGAAAGATATATTCCCACTGTCATATCCCTCTTTTCCGGCAATGATATTCAGTAAGGTAGTTTTACCGCTACCATTCTTGGCAATCAATCCGATACGTTGTCCTTCTGCTACACCGAGAGCAACATTCTCAAGCAATACCAAATCACCAAACGATTTGGTCAAATTCTCTATCTGAAGATAACTAATCACAATTAAAAATTATAAATTAAAAATTAAAGAAGGATTTTGTAGGTCTCTGACAGATTGCAAGGTTCCCCTGCCTTCACTTTGCTCCACACTAATTTCATGGGGTCAATCCATTCTCCGGTAGTAAGATTCTGCAGTACAGGAGCTTCTCGATTACCATCTATCAGGGTCATCCACTCCAGGCCATCTACCTCATTGGCAAGAATCACACAGATGGCAATACCGAAAGAGAGCCACGCTTCTTTCTTCTTCGGGCCGATAGTTCCACCATCGATGATCTGCTGCATGCTGTCCAAATCTTCTTCCATTCCCTGGAAGTCTTTTTTCAGTTGCTCCTTCACAGTGGTTGTCACCCACTCAAAAGCTTCATTAATCTGATAGATTTCGGACAAACGGACAGGAATAATCTCTTCCGGATATTTCACTCCCTCTTTGCGTATTTCCAATGAAGCAATAACCGCCTCGGCTTCTGCCGCAGATGAACCCTTACTGACAGTAAAAGAACATTCGAAAGCAACATCGCCCATACCAGTAATCCAAAGGTGGGAAGTATAATAAGCTCCATCTTCCTCAAACATCTCTTTACTGTAAGCACATTCCATATTTCCTATCCTTACGGAAACAGCCGAAGGATTGTCTTTCAGTTCCTGCCGGATTACTTCCCTGGCATACGTCGCACTGCCTTTGTATGCAGAGATACGGAAATTTCCGGTCCATTCATTAGGATTATAGAAGAGAAAAGAGCCTTCTCCATCTTCAAATTCATTCCAGTCTGCGGGATACATCATGGAAAACCATGCCCCCGGAGAGATAAATTTCTTGCTTTGTGCCATTGTTATTCAGAGGTTAAAAACGAGGCCACCTGACCTCGTCCGGCAAAAGTAACACTACCGCCGTTGATATGCAAACAAACAGAAACAAAAAACAGCCGATTCTCACGAACCGACTGTCCCAATCATCATCTATGAATGAAGACCATTATAGTCTTCAATATCTTATTAAATCTTTATCAAACTTCAATGAAAATCATATTCTTGTTTTTGAGCGCAAAGATAATCAATGAAATACATCAGTTCCCAATATTTTAAGATATTTAAAATAACATTCTATAAACAAAGGAATTTTATAGACGAACAGGCCACATGCTTTTTACTGTTCTACTTCCCTATCGGCTGTATCTTCCTTCTCACATCCTTAGAAATCTCCAGAAACATGTAATTCAATTTCCCGGAATGTATTCCTTCTTCATTTTGCTTATACTTATTATTAGCGTATTGTTTAGACTTATCGAATGTTAGCCGTGACATTTGATTCTGTGATTTACCTACCATCGTTGAATCCAGCTTCTCATCCGGAAAGAAATCATCCAGATCCACATCTCCAATCATAGTAGTTTCAAGGAAGTTCATATTCTTACGACCGGCATCTGTATAATACCCCACAAACATGTGCCCCGGAGTACGAACCAATATGGGCTCTATATTAATGGCACGAAGCAAGGAAGCAAACAGCACGCTACCATCCACACAGTTAATCTGCGAAGACTCCAGTGCATCATCAAACGTGCGAACACGCTGGGAAAAGACCACATTACTGGACAAACTGGTATTGGAAACAGAACTGTAACGGAAATTACGCTTTTGAAGCACGTTCCATAGAGCATAGACTTGCTTGTCCACCACTTCTGCATTGCCACCCTGATAGCCCAAGAAACGATTGACAATACGGGTATTCAGTGCTTCACGCAACAATTTGTCAATCATCGGATTCTCCTCATTAACGTATGCCGCAAAGAAAATTCCTGTATCATGAAACTTAGTCCCGTTCGTGACATACCCCAACAGACACTCATTGATGCTGCGAACTGAAAAAGTACGAACCCGCTGTCCCAAATCCTTATCATTCATTTCTACCTTAACAGCCACACTAACCGGTTCCGCCTGATTATTATTCTTCAGCGCTTCGTAATTCCAGATAATATCGGGATAAATCGTATATTCCGTCCGTGGTTTAGCCAACACAAACTCAGATACGGAACGGGAAAAGAACGGAGTCTCGGCAACTTCAATACGTACCCTGCTGTACGCCTTTCCTGAACGAATCCGAACAGAAATGCAGGATTTAGAGTTCCCCACATATAAAGAATCAGCCGGAACAATGACTTGAGCATCCGTCGTCGCTACAGAAAGAATACTGGAAGGAAAGATGTTGCCTCCCAACTCATCCGTTATCTCAAAACCGGAACGGAACGGAGCGGTATTCAGCCAAAAGGAACCTGCCACAACCACCACCAATAAAGCTATCAGAGCAGGCAAACGCCATTTATATCGCCGAAAATCTATACTAGTCAACTCTTTCATACCAATGTTATTTATATTAAGACAAAGGTAAGTATAAAAACTGAAAAACTGGAATGCAAAAGTAATAGTTTACAGTTCTTCACCTTACCAAAACTGTATCAAAGCCTTACCGAATTACCTTCAGCGCATACTAAAATGTAACCGAATTGTAACACGTGTTTCACTTTCCCGTAACAAAAACACCGCACCTTTGTCGCTGAAAAGAAATAAAGTATAACTTTGTGGTAGGAGAATTTGTTTTGAATACCTCATATTAATTAGAAAAAGCAATGAACGATTATCGTATTTTAGTTGTAGACGATGAAGAGGACCTTTGCGAGATCCTGAAATTCAACCTTGAAAATGAAGGGTATGAAGTGGACACGGCCCACTCTGCCGAAGAGGCATTGAAAATGGATATCGGTAGCTACAGCTTGTTGCTACTGGACGTGATGATGGGAGAAATATCCGGTTTCAAAATGGCCAGCCTACTAAAGAAAGATAAGAAAACCGCTCAGGTACCTATTATATTCATCACTGCCAAGGATACGGAAAATGATACGGTAACCGGCTTCAATCTGGGAGCTGATGATTACATCTCCAAACCTTTCTCTCTGCGTGAAGTCATCGCACGCGTCAAAGCTGTATTGCGCCGCACCCAACAAGGAGAACAAGAACGGGCACCGGAGCAAATCAGCTACAAAACATTAGTCATTGATATTGTGAAAAAGAAAGTTAGTATCGATGGGGAGGAAGCCCCTCTCACCAAAAAAGAATTTGAGATATTACTTTTACTCCTCCAGAGCAAAGGACGCGTATTCTCCCGCGAAGATATACTGGCACGGATATGGAGCGACGAGGTCTATGTACTGGACCGCACCATCGATGTGAACATCACCCGTTTGCGTAAGAAAATAGGTATTTATGGAAAATGCATCGTAACTCGCTTAGGATATGGATACTGCTTCGAAGCTGAATAATACCACACATTTCCTGTCGTTCAGCCGAAGGTTATTTCTTTCGGTCATTTCACTGTTTCTGGTATTTGCCGGATGCTTCCTGGCGTATCAATACCAACGTGAAAAAGAATACAAGGTAGATCTGCTGGATATACAGCTACAGGACTATAATGAACGGTTGCACCAGGAGCTTGCCCGCATTCCGGACAGCTTATGGAACACCACACTGGAACGATACCTACAAAAATACATCAAACAGGATTTACGTATTACGGTAGTTAATGTACAGGGTGACGTATTATATGACAGCTACGAAAATCAGAAATTAGGCAATCATATCAACCGCCCGGAAGTGCAAAAAGCACTGGCAGAAGGAAAAGGGTATGATGTACGCCGTACTTCCGAAACAACGGGAGTGCCCTACTTCTATTCCGCCACACTCTATGAGGGCTACATCATACGTTCCGCCCTCCCCTACGACCTGAACCTTGTAAGACACCTTGCAGCAGACCAGCACTACATCTGGTTTACCCTCATCGTATCATTACTATTAATTTTCATCTTCTACAAATTCACCTCTAAACTGGGGACAGCCATCAATCAGCTACGTGAGTTTGCCAAACGTGCTGACAAGAATGAGCCTGTGGAAACAGATATGCAATCCGCCTTCCCGCACAACGAACTGGGAGAGATTTCACAGCATATCATCCAGATATACAAGCGACTGCGGGAAACCAAAGAGGCGCTATACATTGAACGGGAGAAATTGATCACCCACTTACAAACCTCGCATGAAGGATTGGGCGTATTCAATAAGGACAAGAAAGAAATCCTGGTCAACAACCTGTTCACACAGTACAGCAATCTGATTTCAGACTCCAACCTGCAAACAACAGAGGAAATATTCTCCATCAGTGAGTTCCAGAAAATCACGGATTTCATCAACAAAGCTCCCAAGCGTCCGGGCAAGGAAGAAAAGCGTATGTCTATCAGCATCAATAAGAATGGACGTATGTTTATTGTGGAATGTATTATATTCCAGGATTTAAGCTTCGAGATATCCATCAATGACATCACTCAGGAAGAAGAGCAGATCCGCCTGAAACGCCAGTTGACGCAAAACATCGCACATGAACTGAAGACTCCGGTCAGTAGCATACAGGGATATTTGGAAACCATCGTCAACAATGAAAACATTTCCCGGGAGAAGATGCAGACATTCATAGAGCGATGTTATGCCCAAAGCAACCGGTTAAGCCGACTGCTACGCGACATCTCCGTATTAACGCGTATGGACGAAGCCGCCAACATGATCGACATGGAGAAAGTAGACATCAGCCTGTTGGTAGGCAATATCGTAAACGAGGTATCCTTGGAACTGGAAGAAAAGCATATCACCGTAGTCAACTCCCTAAAACCGAAGATACAACTACGGGGAAATTACTCCCTGCTATACTCCATTTTCCGCAACCTGATGGACAATGCCATTGCTTATGCAGGCACGGATATACGCATCAACATCAGCTGTTTCCGCGAGGACGAGAACTTCTACTACTTTAGTTTTGCCGATACCGGCGTGGGCGTCTCTCCCGAACATCTGAACCGCTTATTCGAACGCTTCTACCGGGTGGATAAAGGACGCTCACGCAAACTGGGCGGTACAGGATTGGGATTGGCTATCGTAAAGAACTCGGTAATCATCCATGGAGGTACCATTTCGGCCAAGAACAACCAAGGGGGCGGATTAGAATTCGTATTCACCCTGGCAAAGGAAAAGTAAGAAACGGTTTGCACTAACCACTTTTTTCCTTATCTTTGCGATGCATTGGTTTACTGTCTTTGTTCGGAGACGGTAATTAAAAGGGAATCAGGTGCAAGTCCTGAACAGTCCCGCTGCTGTAAGTTTCATGATAGGTTGCAGGCAAACTACCAATAGCCACTGGAAGTCCGCTTCCGGGAAGGCGCCTGGCAACAGAAACAAGTCAGAAGACCTGCCATGCACTGTTTTTATCACTGCTTTCGAGGAAAAAGCGTTGAGTCTAAATGAAACGGGCAAATCGTCCCCTCATTTCATTCATCCACTCTGCTTCAAAGAAAGTAAGGAACAATAAACTCTGCCAAGTTTATTTGAATGGTGTCCGGTCGAAGGGATTTCGCCCGGACATTTTATTCTGTAACTTTCCCAAAACAAATTTCATCATCCGCGTGTTATACATACAGTAAACAATCAATACGAAGAGTTATGGAAGCAGATTATAAACTGATCGACAATGAAGAACGTCACCAATATGAGTTCCATGTCGATCAATATACTCCAAAGATTGAGTATATAAAATCAACGAATGGGGAGATTTACCTGACACACACCGAAGTACCCACTCAACTGGGTGGTAAAGGCATCGGCAGCCAGTTAGTAGAAAAAGCATTAAAAGATATAGAAAAACAAGGACTTAGATTAGTACCTCTCTGCCCGTTTGTAGCGGGATACATTCACAAACATCCCGAATGGAAAAGAATTGTAATGAAAGGTATTCACATTCAATAATAAATAGTTATGAATATAAAGAAAGAATATACGAACGGGGAAGTGACCATCATCTGGCAACCCGGCCTGTGCCAACATGCAGGCATTTGTACCAAGACCCTTCCGAATGTGTATCATCCGAAAGAAAAACCGTGGATAACGGCTGAAAATGCAACGACGGAAGAATTGATCGCTCAAATCAAGAAATGCCCGTCAGGAGCATTAAGTTACAGAATGAATAACGAGAAAGAAGATAAATAAAAGAAATGAGGTTACCCCTTCAATATATGAATTCGGGTAACCTCATTTGTATTATGAAAAAGAAAGTAGTTATGTACGTTCCAATTGAACAGTGAAATGACGCATCAGGGGAGCCTCCCAAGTAATACGGACTCCATTAGTAATACTTTCACGACGGTCGAAAACATTCTTCAACGCTACTGCTATCACGTTCATGTGATTATCCGTATATACGCGGCGGGGAATAGCAAGACGCAATAAATCCAATCCGGTAAAACGGTTCTCACGAGTAACCGGATCACGGTCTGCCAGAATATAACCGATTTCACATCCTCTGATACCGGCTTCAAGATACAATTCAACCGTTAGAGTCTGTGCCGGGAATTCATTCTTCGGTACATGCGTCAGTACCTTCGTTGCATCCACAAAAATGGCATGTCCGCCTGCTGGACGCTGATAAGGAATACCGTATTCATCCAACTTCTTTGCCAGATATTCTACCTGACGGATGCGGGTTTCCAGATTATCAAATTCCGTATTCTCATCCAGTCCTGTGGCAAGTGCATTCATGTCACGACCATTCATACCACCGTAAGTAAGATACCCTTCATATTGCACGCAAAAGCCTTTGGCACCTTCGTACCAATCTTTTTTTCGTGTAGCAATGAAGCCTCCCATATTGACGATACCATCCTTCTTGGCACTCATAGTCATACCATCTGCCAGTTCGAACATCTCTTTCGTAATTTCCTTGATTGTTTTACCGCTATAGCCATCTTCACGCATTTTGATGAAGTAAGCATTTTCCGCAAAACGTGCGGAGTCAAATAATACAGGTTTATGATACTTATCCGCAAGAGCACGGACTTCACGAAGGTTCTGCATGGATACGGGCTGTCCGCCGGCCGTGTTGTTCGTAATGGTAACGATGATAAACGGTATACGGTCAGCATGCTCCTGCAATGCTTTTTCCAATTTCACAGGATCGACATTGCCTTTAAAAGGTATTTCCAACTGAGTATTTTTCGCTTCATCGATGGTGCAATCCAAAGCAATGGCCTTCCGGCCCTCGATATGCCCCTTGGTGGTATCAAAGTGAGAGTTACCCGGAACAATATCTCCCTCATGTACCAGGTAAGAGAAAAGCACATTCTCGGCTGCACGTCCCTGATGGGTGGGAATGACATATTCAAAACCAGTCAGACGGGTGATCACTTCTTTCAGGTTGAAGAAGGAGGAAGCACCTGCATAACTTTCGTCGCCCAACATCATCGCTGCCCATTGGCGATCGCTCATTGCTCCCGTACCGGAGTCGGTTATCAAATCGATATATACTTGCTCGGATTTCAGCTGGAACACATTGTAATGGGCTTCTTTCAGCCACTGCTCACGTTCCTGGCGGGTACTCTTCCGAATGGGTTCCACCATTTTAATTTTCCAAGACTCTGCAAAAGGTAATTCCATAGTGCTTGCTTATTATTTTGACATTTAGTTAACAAAAAGACCCGTAGAAAATCTTCCACGGGTCGAATATAAGCATTTATACAGGATTAAACAAAAGTTTTACTATCTTTTTGTCAACAGTTCATTCCTTTGACAGAAATTTCTTCTTCTCCTTCTTACTCATCTCCCGCACAACAATCGCGACAGGATGCCAGGACTTATACATCACACGAGGTTCAGGCTTGCCTACTTCCTCCTGAGAAAGACAAAAATCAGGTACATACGAGTAATCCGGCTGATCGGGACAATAAATACTGAAACGCAAATGGGAACCCTGCTTGTAGTTCTCTCCGCCAATGATGCCAAGCGGCTGTCCCGGAATCACCTCTTCACCCGGAGAAACAAAGATCCCTCCATTCTGGAATAATTTATAACGGGCAAAAGTTCCGTCCTTATGGAAAACTTCCAGATAATTTTCCGTAGCATGAAACGATGTATTTTCAGAAGTGGAAGCGGCATTATCAACAACCTCGGTCACAAGTCCGCCACGGGAAGCAAAAATGGTATCACCGGCAGTAGTAGAAAAACCAAGTCCCGTAATGCGTTTCTCTCCTTCCTTCCCAAAGAATTTCTCTAAAGACACCATCCGGTTAACCCGAACCACCTTGCCAGGCGCTAAAG
The DNA here is from genome assembly GCF_000172175.1 of Bacteroides intestinalis DSM 17393. Taxonomy (NCBI): domain Bacteria; kingdom Pseudomonadati; phylum Bacteroidota; class Bacteroidia; order Bacteroidales; family Bacteroidaceae; genus Bacteroides; species Bacteroides intestinalis. The sequence continues at coordinate 1,029,913 of NZ_ABJL02000008.1, forward strand.
GGAAAAGGTATACAAAATTAGTATCTGCCTTCAAACGGTTATTTCCTTTTCTATAGGTATAGCGATAGGAGAATCCAATCGGAACATTTTCCGTAGACGGACGCAAAGTCAACAGCCGTGTTTTGCCATAATGAATGACGGCATCATAAATCTCCCCCTCGGTGGAAGTCGTATTACTCAACCGGGAAAAAGTCATAGATACCGTATAAGGCGTATGCGACTGAGTTTCGGAATAGAAAGTCACTTCCCCCTTGGCAGACCGTTCATAACTTACCGTAACAGTCTTATTCGACTGTGCATAAACCAACAGAGGCAAGCCAAAAAGAAGAAGACAGAAATAGCGTTGTAGTTTCATAGTATCATGTTTTTAAAATTAATCGACTTGCCAGGTCAGCACAAAGTCCGGATGCAGGAGATATCGGATCTCAAATTTACGCTGCTCCGGCGTTCTGTACTCTTCAGCTGAGAAAGCTCCTTTTTCAGCAACCGTAAAAGGGAAAATACGGAGATGTTCACGGAAATCAACCTCCGCCGTATTCATACACTTGAACACCACTTCTTTGGCCGACCAATGGAGCAACAACGCCCAGGTATCCGTCCCCTGATATAAAGATAGAGGTTCATCAGCACGCATATACTTATGCGCCACCTTATGCACCCGTTCACCGTATTGCTCTATATCAATGCCCACTTCCTTACCGGCTTCACCGATAATCACCGATACATATCCACGCGTATGAGAAATACTGATAGATGCAGATTTATCTGCCAGATACGGCTTCCCGCTGGGATAGTAAGCAATTTCCTTTTCCTCTCCCAATAGAGTGAACAGCAACACACGAACCGACAGCCACTCCAAACGGCGATGTTCAGCAGAGAAACGCTGCAACCCTTCCAGGTATGTTTCCTGTTGCGGAAGCATATTCAGCAGTTCATCCAGCGTTTCGTCCATCTTCCAGACTCCCCACTTATAGGAAGGATACGTATGTTGTATGAAAAGAGGCATATTATTTTATAAATCAATCTTTCTTATCGGAATCCGACGGAGGAGTATTGATGGTGAACTTCACTTTAAGAATACGGCGGTTATCCATCTCCAAGACTTCAAACTCATAGTGGTCGTAAGTAACCTTTTCATGCAGGGCCGGAAACTCGCCTTTCAGCTCCAGCAATAATCCTGCAAGCGTATCGGAATCACCCGCCACCTCATCAAAGACTTCCTCATCCACCTTCGTAATCTTATAAAAGTCCGTCAACTGCGTTTTGGCTTCAAACACCCACGTATGATCGTTCAACACTGCATACGTACGTTCTTCGTCATCATATTCGTCATGAATCTCCCCGACTATCTCCTCGATGATATCCTCCATCGTCACAATTCCCGACGTACCGCCAAATTCATCAACCACAATAGCTATATGAATCTTATTGGCCTGAAAATCACGCAGCAAATCGTCAATCATCTTAGTTTCCGGAACAAAATAGGCCGGACGTATCAGCGATTGCCAACGGAAGTCTACCTTATTCAAATGGGGCAACAAGTCCTTGATATATAAGATACCTTTGATATTATCCCGGTTCTCGGAATAAATAGGGATGCGGGAATAAGCATTTTCTATAATACATTGCAATACATCCTTGAAAGGCGTACGAATATCCAGATCGACTACGTCCAGACGGGAAGTCATCACCTCCTTCGCCGTTTCACCGCCAAAACGAATGATACCTTCCAGAATATTATTCTCTTCTTTCAGTTCCTCCTTATCCGTCAATTCAAGGGCATGGGAAAGTTCGTCTACCGAAATATTATGGTTTTTACGGGCAAAATGCTTATTCAGGAACGAAGTGGAACGTACCAGCATAGAAGCTACCGGATAAAAGAGGGAACGAAACATCCATATACCCGGAGCGGAAAAACGACAGAAAGCCAACGTCTTCTGTGCTGAATAAATCTTCGGCATGATTTCGCCGAAAAGAAGCAGAAGGAAAGTCAGGATGACGGTCAGTATCAGAAATTCCGCAATAGGAGAATGAAACTCAAACACACTCATGAAGAAGAAGTTGCAGAGCATGATGATAGTCACATTCACAAAATTGTTTGTTATCAGAATGGTTGCCAGCAACCTTTCCGTATCCTCCAAAAGTTTACTAATTTTCTCATCCGATGGGTGTTTCTTCTCATCAATGGCACTCAGGTCGGATGGAGAAAGAGAGAAAAAGGCTATTTCTGAAGCTGAGGCAAAGCCTGATACGAGCAACAGCAAACCTGCCAACACAATGGCGATAATTGCCGAAATAGTAGGGCTATGTACGGATATACCATTAAAAACATCTGCCAATTGGCATAAATAAGCGTCTGGGTCCAAAGATCTTGGTTTTAGTTAAACAATTAGAACGGTAAATCGTCCGTTGTATTATCTTGTGCAGGGGTTGCCTGCGATTGTGCCATGGGTTGTGCGGGAGCACCTTGTGACATCCCCGGTTGCGGAGCGGCAGCACCCGGTGCAACAGTTCCTCTGGGGCTCAGCATCTCCATAGAGTCCACAAAGATTTCTGTAACATAGCGCTTTGCACCAGTCTGGTCATCGTATGAACGGGTACGGATTTTGCCTTCCACATAAAGTTTATCCCCTTTATGCACATATTTTTCGGCTGTTTCTGCCAGTCCGCGCCAAAGTACCAGATTGTGCCATTCCGTCCGTTCGGGTACCTGCGTACCGTTAGCCAATGTGTATGCACGGTCTGTAGTAGCCAAAGGCAAAGAAGCCACAGCGATACCGGAATCCAGGTATCTTACTTCAGGGTCTCTACCTACATTTCCAATCAATATTACTTTATTTACTGACATAAGCCTTTTTTCTTTTTATTTGAATTTGCTGCCAAAATTAAACAGAATAATCACACAATGCAAGAGTTAGCGCAACTTTTATAGATATTTCTCCAGAAAGGCATGCACCAGGCGAGAGACTGCATATTGCTCCAAATCCTCTGTTTTCACCCGCTGGAAGGCAGAAAAAGAAGTGGAATTTTCCGGTAAAACAACTTCATAGAAATTGGCATAAATCACCCTGTGAGAGAGCACATGCTTCACATTTCCACTGATTAAACGCAGTCCCGAAACCTCCCCATCTGTAAAAAGCGCACGTACCTGCGGCAATTCACGAAACTCTTCTTCCGTCACAGGCGCTTCTGTTTCTATCAGCGGAAATTCGAAAAGATTTTTCCAGATATCATCCCCTGTCCGCTTATGTAAATAGGTACACGCGCCCACACGTACATATATATAGTTAAAATAACGATTGGTGGTTTTCGTCTTATGCTGTTTTACGGGCAACTTCGTTATCGTACCCTCCTTCAGGGCGGAACAACTGTCCGCCAAAGGGCAAAACAGGCAATTCGGCGATTGCGGTGTACACTGTATGGCACCGAAATCCATTATCGCCTGATTGTAAACGGCAGGCTGCGATTTATCCATCATCTCGTCTGCCAAAGCAGCAAACAGCTTCTTACCTTCCGTACTGTCCACCGGCGTATCGATGCCGAAATAGCGCGAAAGCACACGATAGACATTCCCATCCACCACAGCATAAGGCATACCGTAGGCAAATGAACAGATAGCCGCAGCAGTATAGTCCCCTACCCCCTTCAGCGCACGCACCCCTTCATAAGTAGTCGGAAAAACACCATTCATGCTTTTTGCCGCCGCATGCAGATTGCGCGCACGGGAGTAATACCCCAGTCCTTGCCAGCATTTCATCACCTCGTCTTCCGATGCTTCGGCCAAAGCTGTCACATCAGGAAAACGATGGATAAAACGCAAAAAATAATCATAACCTTGCACGACCCGGGTCTGTTGCAGGATAATCTCCGAAATCCATATAATATAAGGGTCGGTGGTATCCCTCCAAGGCAATTCACGCTTGTTTCCGGCATACCAGACTATCAATTTCTCACTGAATATATTCATCTCTATTACAGATAGTTATAAAAACACAAAAAGGGCTACACCTTTCGCCCCGGATGACTACACCCTTTGCCATTCAGGGCTACACCCTTTGTACAAAAGGGTGTAGCCCTTTCAACGACACAAAATTAGCTCTTTTTCCCCCTAACAAACCTTAATCAAAAGACTTTTTTAGAAAATTGTCCAGAATATATTTTTTAGAGAGCGTAAAAAGCTATATATTTGCAGTCCAAAAAATTAGGAAACTATAGTAATAATATTTTTTTTAAAGAAAAATGACTAAAGCTGATATTGTAAACGAAATTACAAAGAACACCGGGATTGACAAAGTAACAGTGCTTACTACGGTTGAAGCGTTCATGGACACAGTAAAGGCATCTTTATCGAAAGATGAAAATGTTTACCTCCGCGGGTTTGGTAGCTTCGTAGTGAAGAAAAGAGCACAGAAAACTGCTCGTAACATCTCCAAGAATACTACGATTATCATTCCGGAACACAACATTCCGGCATTTAAGCCTGCAAAAACATTCACCATCTCCGTGAAGAAATAATAAACAAGAGTATTAACCTATTAAATTATTGAAGCTATGCCTAGCGGAAAGAAGAAAAAAAGACATAAAATGTCTACGCACAAGCGTAAAAAAAGACTAAGAAAGAACAGACATAAAAGCAAAAAGTAATTTTTAGTCTGGAGGACAGAAATAAAGAACAAACTTGTGAAGCTATTTGTCTCGCGGGTTTGTTCTTTGTTTAAGTAGTAATTTGTAGTCAACAAGGTTACTTATAACCTCGTTGACTTTAGAACCTAAAAGCAAGAAAAAATTGTGACAAGCGAACTCGTTGTAGACGTACAGCCCAAAGAGGTCTCCATCGCCCTTCTTGAAGACAAGAGCCTGGTGGAACTTCAAAGCGAAGGAAGAAATCTTTCTTTCTCAGTGGGCAACATGTATTTAGGACGAATCAAGAAATTGATGCCCGGCCTGAATGCCTGCTTCGTGGACGTGGGTTACGAGAAAGATGCTTTTCTTCATTATCTGGACTTAGGTCCTCAATTTAACTCGTTAGAGAAATACGTAAAGCAGACTTTAAGCGATAAAAAGAAACTACCGCAAATCACCAAAGCAACCATACTTCCCGATCTTGAAAAAGATGGTACCGTTGCCAATACACTCAAGGTGGGACAAGAAGTAGTGGTGCAAATTGTCAAGGAGCCTATCTCTACCAAAGGTCCGCGCCTGACTTCCGAAATCTCATTTGCCGGAAGATATCTGGTGCTGATACCTTTCAACGACAAGGTTTCCGTATCACAAAAAATTAAATCGAGCGAAGAACGCGCCCGCCTCAAACAATTGCTGATGAGTATCAAGCCGAAGAATTTCGGAGTGATCGTCCGCACTGTTGCCGAAGGAAAACGCGTAGCCGAGCTCGACGGAGAGCTTAAAGTTTTATTAAAACACTGGGAAGATGCTGTCACCAAAATACAGAAAGCTACCAAATTCCCGACATTGATTTACGAAGAAACCAGCCGTGCCGTAGGCTTATTGCGCGACTTGTTCAATCCTTCTTTTGAGAACATCCACGTCAACGACGAAGCCGTGTTCCACGAAATCAAGGACTACGTAACTCTTATCGCCCCTGACCGGGCAGGAATCGTAAAACTGTATAAAGGACAACTCCCCATTTATGACAATTTTGGTATCACCAAGCAGATCAAGTCTTCGTTTGGCAAGACGGTTTCATACAAGAGTGGTGCCTACCTGATTATTGAGCATACTGAGGCGCTTCACGTAGTAGACGTGAACAGCGGTAACCGCACCAAGAATGCCAACGGGCAGGAGGCCAACGCACTCGAAGTGAATCTGGGAGCTGCCGACGAACTGGCTCGCCAGCTACGACTGAGAGATATGGGTGGTATCATTGTGGTGGACTTCATTGATATGAACGAAGCCGAAAACAGACAAAAGCTTTACGAACGTATGTGTGCCAACATGCAGAAAGACAGGGCAAGACATAACATCCTACCGCTCAGCAAATTCGGACTGATGCAGATTACCCGCCAGCGTGTGCGCCCGGCAATGGATGTCAATACCACAGAAATCTGTCCCACCTGTTTCGGAAAAGGCACCATCAAGTCCTCTATCCTCTTTACGGACACTTTAGAGAGTAAAATTGATTACTTAGTCAACAAACTGAAGATTAAGAAATTCTCGTTACACATCCACCCGTATATTGCTGCTTACATCAATCAGGGACTCGTTTCCCTGAAACGGAAATGGCAGATGAAATACGGATTTGGTATCAAGATTATTCCAAGCCAGAAACTCGCGTTCCTGGAATATGTATTCTACGACCCGCAAGGGGAAGAGATTGACATGAAGGAAGAATTCGAAATTAAATAAGAAAATACGGCGAAGTAAATCAGAAACTTCGCCGTATTTTTTATTTTTATCGCCAACTTTTCAAAATCATTGGCCGATACTTTAAAGAAACTCACCCTTTATATAGAAGCGAACCATCACTCACTCCCCTGCACATGCAAGGCGATAAATCTCTTTGCTATCCTGCTTCGTCAGCTTCACATAATTCCCTACCAACTCTCCTTTATTGCGGTGCAGACTATCTGCCAGACGGTCAATATCAGGGTCTTCAATACCCAGTTCTTTAAATGTCACAGGCAGAGCAAGAGAGCTAAAGAAAGCTTTCAGCTTACCAATACCCTCCAAAGCAACCGCTTTCTTATCTTCTGATTCAGGAACACCCCATACACGAACGGCATATTGAGCTATCTTTCCCACATTATGTTCTACCATCCACGTCATCCAAGCAGGGAAGATAACAGATAACCCCGCACCGTGGGTAACACCATAAATAGCACTGATTTCATGCTCCAGGAAGTGCGAAGCCCAATCTTCTTCACAACCTACACCACAAGTACCATTATGCGCAATCATGCCCGCCCACATCAAGTTGGCACGCGCACCGTAATCTTCAGGATTTCTCATTGCCTTGGGAGCCTCATTGATGATAGCCATCAAAGTGCCTTCACAAAGGCGATCTCCAATTTCCACCTCCTGAGTGTTCGTAAAATAACGCTCCATGATATGAGCCATCATATCGGCCACACCGCAGGCAGTCTGAAAGGGCGGCAAAGTATAAGTAAGTTCCGGATTCATAATAGAGAATACCGGACGCAAAACTTCCGGTACACGCAGGCTGAGTTTCTGCAAACCATCCAGTTTCGTTATAACCGTATTACCGGAGCCTTCACTTCCGGCAGCAGGAATAGTCAGCACAACAGCTACTTTCAGCGCTTTAGTCACTTTAGCCTTTCCGATATAGAAATCCCAGAAGTCACCTTCATAAAGCACACCTGCCGCTATGGCTTTGGCTGTATCAATGACAGAACCACCACCCACAGGCAACAGCATATCAGCCTGTTCACGGCGGCAGAATTCAATGCCTTCATACACTTTCGTATCTACCGGATTGGGCTGCACGCCCCCCATCAGGCAATATTCAATTCCTGCTTCCCGCAAAGACTGTTTCACCCTATCCAACAAGCCACTCCGTACAACAGAGCCGCCGCCGTACACGATCATCACTTTCCGCGCACCATGCTTCCGTGCCAGTGCACCGACTTGCATTTCCGTAGCTTTACCGAATACAAATTCGGTAGGACTGTAAAAGACGAAATTATTCATTAACGGATATATTTACTATAACGTTCGAAAAAGCGCTTGAACGCTCCCCATTTCATCAATCCTTTTTCAAAGGCAAAGATACCCAGGAGAGCACAGAATATTCCCAATAAGACATCAATCAGATAATGATGCCCCGAATAAACGGCCGTACACCAGATACCCACCATGATAAACGCGAACAATGCTATCAGCCAGCCTTTACAGCGGTTCATAATAGCATAAGCCAATGCCACAACCATATACGCTGCATGCAATGAAGGTACGGCAGCAAATACATTGGCATTACGCCCATAGATTGAATTGAAAATAGTGCATCCCATCAATTCATCGAAGCGTCCCAGCCCTGCTACATTTCCGGGAGTATCAAGCATAGCCTCAAAACCATAATTCATGGCATACCAAGGTGGTGCCGCAGGATGAATGTAATATCCCGCAAAACCAATCAGATTCACAAGCAAAAAGACCATTGCAAAGCGCAGATACATCCGGCGGTCTCCCTTCAGATAAAGCCACAAACCGAAAACAATAGGCACAGGCACCCAACAAAGATAGAACACGCCTGCAAAGAAGTCAGCAATCGACCAGTGATGTATGGCAAAGTATTCGCAAGGAATAAGTATCGTCCCATTCACAGATATACCGAAAAGGGATTTCTCCGCTTCATACAAACCCTGCACATCAATAGGATTCACCTGATAATTGGGATACACCCGCATCCAATCGTAGGAAACGCCAAAAATAATAAAAGGCAGTAACGCTACTGCCAGTTTACGGGTTGTCTTCCCAGCAAAAAACAAAACGAAAAACAAACCCGCCATCAGGAAATGCTCCGGACGGAGCCCGATACAAGTAGCCGTCAGCAACAGGAAAACCACCGTTATAACCACTACCAACATCGTTTCTCTCACCGGAGGAAAATATCTTTTTATCATTTATTCAAAAGTTTATAGCAATGTGCCAGACGGACAAAAGCTGTCAGATTAGCCAATACGGCAATGATTGCCAGAGGAACTATCAAGATTAACATCGGATCGAAGAGTGTGCAATCGGAGAAGATGCCACAGAACAAAGCTCCCAGACTGGTCAGCACTACTCGCTCAGGACGCTGCATAATACCTACTTTACATTCCAGTCCCAGCCCTTCGGCACGTGCGCGTACGTAACTTACCATCAGCGAACCGATCAAAGCAAGAAAAGTGATAATGGAACCCCAGAAATAACCTTGTAATATGAGATAATAGGATATACCGAACAAGGTAAACAGTTCACTGTAACGGTCGAGCACCGAATCGTACAATGCCCCGAAAGTGGAAGACATATTGCCAAGACGCGCCACACGGCCATCCATCATGTCAAACAACCCGGCGAAGAGTATCAGTCCGCCTGTCCATCCCACCAAAGAAAGATCCTCTTCCGAATCTGTCACTAACCCTGCATAAATAAATATACCGGCAGCCACAATGTTAAGTATCAACCCGGTAGTAGTAATAAAGTTAGGCGTAATGCCAATTTTAATCATGCCGCGCACAACGGGATTGATAATCTTGTATATCACCTGTTGCAGCCAATCTCTGTAATTCATGTTCATTCTATTTTTTTCTCCAAACGTTGTTTCAGAAATCTTTTTAAGTTGTGGTTCCGGTAGACGAAGACCCGTTGCAAATAGTAGTTCCAGAAAAAGGCAACCAACAGGGCAACCGTTATTTTAGACAAGATAAACACATCATAGACGTAGTATCCCAGCAACCCGTTCACCCATTTCATTCCTGCCAGCCATTCCGTCAAAGCAAAAGTACCCCATGTATTGATCAGGATGCTCCCCCCCCAGACTATGAAATACTTCAGCCCCACATGTATCTTCTTGCAGTCTTCCGCCTTAAATACCCATTCATAGTTGATTACACAATTAACAATACCGCCAACCACGGAACCTATAAATGTGGCATACAAATAATATATACCAAATAATTTCACCAAAAGAATAGTTATCAGAAAATCGATTACAGTAGCTATTTGTGCAGAAAGCTGCGCCTTCATAAAAAGCCACACTTCCCTGCGCCAACCTGCAAACCGACTCTGTTCTTCTACTCCATCAACCATCTCGCCACAATTAAAACAATGAAACCATACACTCCTGCCAATACGTCGTCCATCATCACTCCCACTCCACCCGGCAGTTTTTCCATCCGCCGGATACCCAGCGGCTTCAGAATATCAAAGAAGCGGAACAAAACAAATGCTGCCAGTCCATACCAGATATGACCTGCCGGAGCTGCCAGGAGCGTGATCCACACACCTACCATCTCATCCACCACCACGCGCGACGGATCTTCACCCCAGTAGGGTTCCAGACGGTCGGTAGCCCAAATACCGGCTACGGTGAACAGGGATATCAGTGCGACAGTCGTCCACAACAGACAAGTATCTGATATGAGTAAAGAAAGTCCGAACCAGATTAGCGTAGCGAGTAAAGCGCCCGCCGTGCCCGGAGCCAAGGGAGAAAAGCCTGAGCCGAAGCCCGTGCCTATCAGGACAGGGAAGAAGGAAGGTTTCCTCATAGAAAAAGATATAAAAAATGATAAGATGATAAGACGGTAAATGATAAGATAGCTCAATACAATCTCACCATCCTATCATTTTACCATCCTATCATCTTATTTTATGATTAGTCCAGATAGCTCGGTGATTTTTCACCCACCATCGTACGGATTGTTTCTTTCACCATTCTCCATTGAGTGAACAGATCATGAATCGGTTCATGCTCAAAGTCGTGCATCGGGCTCTTGCAGAAGAATGACAGCCAAGTCTGGATTCCAGACATACCTGCACGCAATGCCAGGTCACTGAAAATAACGAGGTCGAGTGCAATAGGAGCTGCAAGGATAGAGTCACGGCACAGGAAGTTTACTTTGATTTCCATCGGGTACCCCATCCATCCGAAGATGTCGATGTTATCCCATGCTTCCTTATTATCTTTACGGGGAGGATAGTAGTTGATACGAACCTTGTGGTAAACATCGCCATAGAGATCGGGGAATTTTTCAGGTTCGAAGATGTTATCGATAACAGACAACTTGCTAACTTCTTTTGTTTTGAAGTTTTCGGGTTGATCGAGCACTTCGCCATCACGGTTACCCAGGATGTTGGTAGAGAACCAACCGCTTACACCCAGCATACGAGTCTTGAACATCGGAGCAAGCACTGTTTTCATCAATGTCTGTCCGCTCTTGAAGTCCTTACCTGAGATGGGCACATTCATCTTCTTAGAGAATTCCCACATGGCCGGAGTATCTACGCACAGGTTAGGAGCACCCATGATGAACGGAGCACCTTCTGCAATTGCAGCATAAGCGTAGCACATACTCGGAGAAACCACTTCCGTGTTATTAGCCTTCATTGCTTCTTCCAAAGCAGCAAGCGACTCATGTTCTTTACACAACGGAACGTAGATTTCAGTACTTGCAGCCCACAGCACGGCAATACGCTCGCAGTTGTTGGCAGCCTTGAAGTTACGGATATCCTCACGCAATTGCTCTACCATTTCCCAACGGGTGGCAGCCTGCTTGATATACGTACCATTCAGACGTTTTGCAAAGTTGTGGTCGAAGGCAGCAGGCATCGGTTTGATAGCTTGCAATTCCTCTTTTACCAGATTTAAGTCTTTTTCTTTCAGGACTTCCGCATACATCGCGGCTTCGTATGCATTATCAGGGAAGATATCCCATCCGCCGAAAACAATGTCGTTCAAGTCTGCCAAAGGCACTACGTCCTTAATCAGCTTTTCGTCGTTGTTCTCCATGCGTATTGTGGCCATCTGTGTAATAGACCCAATAGGTTTTGCCAGTCCCTTACGAGCAGCCAATGTACCCGTTATCATGGTGGTTGAGACCGCGCCACCCACTCCGACTACCAGTACACCCAAACGACCAGTTGCCGGCTTAATGTTTTCTTTCATTGCCATTGTATCTTTTAAAGTTTAAAAAATTGCTCAAATTTAGGCTATTTTGTTCAATTGAGACTCGTCTTTTTATCCGATTTAATGTTCTGTTAGTAAGATTTAAGTTAAAAGGTCATATGCAAACTGATTCTAAGGCCGGATTTATCAATTCCGGGCAGATTTCTGTAAGTTAATCGCCAGACATAATCGAAGCGGAGCACCTTCAAAATATTCTCCACACCGACACCCACTTCCATATAAGGAGTATCCCCCATATAAGAGGTTGTGGCGGGAAAACGAAAAAGATTATTGCTGACCGTCGGGTTATTCTTGTCGCTCAAATTCCCGTACAATCCCCGGAATGAAAGGACTTCACGCCATTTCAACTTTTTCAGCAAAGGCACGCGGTTGAACAGAAAGCCATTTAGATAATAAGTAACGTCCCACGAAGCATATTCATCGTTCATAAACTCCATGGCATTCATCAAGGAGTAAGACTCCGGCTGAATGGTATAGGAGAGGTTGGCGTTCGGGATAATCAGTAACGGGAAAGGTACTTTATTCCAAACTTTCCCGGCTTTCAGGATAACGTCGGTATAGCCGAAGGCCGAAAACCAGAAACGTTTCTGAAAACCTGCCTCTGTATATTGATAGGTATAATCACCACCCAACACTCCTTTTGCAGCCATCGTATGCGAAAGCGAGAAGACCGGAGCATCCAGCGATACCGGAAAACGGTTCCATTGCGTCTGAAAGAATTTTTCATTCGGCGCATAACGCAATTTTACTTCAAACTCGGCATTCGATATTTTCTTCACGGGCGTTGCCATCTCATCCTGCTTCAGGAAAGGGATAAGATACGAAGACTCATCCTGCCGGAAGCGGGAAGTGAGCTGAAAGGAGAAACCGGAATGGAACTCATTGGTATAAGTCAGTTCCGCCTTGCGCTGATAGCCTATCCGGTCGTCCTTCTGGCGCTTTAAGCTCAGAAATACGTTGTCCTGACTGGTATAGAGGTAATGCTGTCCGTATTGGTTTACATCCGAGGTATATCGTGCTTTCAAAGAGTGGATAGGAAATTCGTTGGCATACTCCTTCTTCTTATGGAAAGAATATTCCACTTCCGCCATTCCCTTCATCCGATGGTCTTTGAAACCGTAAGCCATGTATCCTTTATAGAATAGGTGCGGATTGAGCCACGCCGTAGTCATACCTCCCGCACGCAGACGCACACCTTCCAGGGTGTTGCCGCTTATGGTGGTATTCATCATACCTATATAGAACAGGGGTTCTTTCTCTTTAGGCGCGGGTATATATCCGGTAAACAGCACTTTCAAGGTCTTCTCCGTCCAGTAATAGACAGGATACGTGCGAAGCTGCGCCATCATTTTATCAACGGAAGTTTCCTTCTTGCTGACTTCCACCTGACGGTTATCGTCCCAGTAAGCTTCCGTGCGATGCGTTGCTTCGGCCGGCTCAATCACTTTTTCCGGCTTCTTAAAGGCCGAAAGGGCATCCGCAGAAGGTTCATACACATAGTTCCTGTAATATACATCCCGCTTGGCATAGATACCGTCACTGTTGTCCACCAGCTTGAATTCGGTGGTGATATGTTCGTCAACCAACTGGCGCGTACCGTCTGCCTCACGGGTAAAGTTCTGTTCAAGAGACATATAATCCACAAAATTCAGATTGATTTTCTGTGGAAAGTTCATGATGGCACGACGCACGAAATAGGTACTATCCAAAGTAACGTACAAGTGTCCCGTAAAACCGAATGACTCGGAATTGAAGGGTACGAACGTCAGGTCCACACAAGGCTGGCCCGCTATCGTAAGCGTGTCCATCAGATAATATTTATAGAATGAAGGGCCCAGGGAAGAGAGCGGACTTACGAACTTATTGGTGAACAGCGTGATGTTGTTCTCATAAATATCTACATCCGTCATCGTCACACTGATGGCTTGCTCCATGCCTTGCTGCGAAAGCATTTCATCCACACCGGCCTGTCGGCGGGCATGTACGCGCTGTTTCTGACTTTTGGGAGATTTGCGGTAATAGTCCGTAGCCAGCAGCTCACGGTTAGAAACGGCAAGCACGGGCTTTCCCGTAACGGCGGAAGTATCCACATAGTCCGTCAGGAACTTGAATTTACGATAAAGCCACTTCTGCTGCTTTACGCTGTCGAAGTTGTTAATGGCAAAGGTCATCTTCTCATAACGATCCCGTTGCCAGAAGTCCAACTCTTTGGGCGAATAGTCATCCCGATGTTCTATCATTTGTCGCACAAATTCCACGGCGGGATTATCTTTTTTCTTATATCGCTCCCGTTTGGGCTTTACCACCACTTCATTCAGGGCATACGTTACCGGCGAAAGGGCGATGGTAAGACGGATACCTTGTGCCGGATGAATAAGACGGGTATATTCATTATATCCAATGGCAGAAATAACCAGCACGGCTTGGGGGCGGTAGGTCTTGAAAGAAAACTGTCCTTTGTCATCGGTCATACCTCCTTCGGTAGTACCTTTCAGATACACAGATGTATATGGGAGAGGCTCACGGGTTAACGAGTCTGTAACAACACCTTGTACCACATATTGTGCTTGCAGGGGGAAGCTCATCCAGCAAAGGCTGATGAACAATAAAATCCTTGAAAAAGTAAACCTCATACCTATTCATATAATGTTGAAAGATAAATGATAGTTTAGCGGGCTATATAGCCTATTGATATACGGACTATCAGAAATCACGCCGCTAAATTATCATTTATCCTTCTTTTGTGCCCGCAAAGGTACGCAAGAAAACTTTTTCAGAAAGTTCAGTTTTACTGAATAAATGTTCTAAAAAACCACTTTTGCACGAAACACTTCCCATTGCAGGCTGTTGTATATGTCTTAAACGACGCCAAAAGCATCGAAAACCAATTAATAACCTAAACAACTTAATTATGGAATGGATAATAAACCAGCTCAGGGAGCGCCCCGAACTTGCCATATTCCTCACCCTGTTCCTGGGGTTCTGGCTTGGCAAGCTACGCATCGGGAAGTTCAGCTTGGGGACGGTCACAAGCGTATTGCTTGTAGGCGTATTGGTAGGACAGTTGAAGATCGACGTGCCAGGCCCCATCAAATCCGTGTTCTTTCTTCTCTTTCTGTTCGCCGTCGGGTATAAAGTAGGGCCGCAATTCTTCCGCGGACTGAAAAAAGACGGACTCCCCCAGGTAGGCTTTGCCGTACTGATGTGTGTATCCGTATTGGTAGTGACCTGGCTTCTCGCCCTCGTAATGGGCTACAATCCCGGCGAAGCCGCCGGATTACTGGCAGGTTCGCAAACCATCTCCGCCGTCATCGGAGTAGCCGAAGACACCATGGCAAACATGGGACTGGACGAAGCGCAACGCCAAAGTTATATCAATATCATCCCCGTATCATACGCTGTGACTTACGTTTTCGGTACGGCAGGTTCAGCCTGGGTGCTCTCCTCCCTCGGTCCCAAACTATTGGGCGGACTGGAGAAAGTTAAAGCTGCCTGCAAAGAGTTGGAAGCCAAAATGGGTAGTTCCGAGGCAGACGAACCAGGCTTCATGCACGCCGCACGTCCCGTAACCTTCCGCGCCTACAAGATAGAAAACGAATGGTTCAAGCAAGGCCGTCGGGTGATAGACTTGGAAATGTACTTCCAGAAAGATGGCAAACGCCTGTTCGTAGAGCGCCTGCGCAAGCAAGGAGTCGTTCGAGATGTATCCCCGAATACCGTATTGAATATAGGAGACGAAGTCGTTCTCAGCGGACGCCGTGAATTCGTTATCGGCGAAGAGGACTGGATAGGCAATGAAATACAGGACGCACAATTGCTCGATTTCCCGGCAGAGACGTTACCTGTCACGGTCACAAAGAAAACGTTCGCCGGAAAAACAGTGGCGAATATCCGCCGGCACAAATTCATGCATGGCGTCAGCATCCGCAGCATCAAGCGTGCGGGAATTGAAATACCCGTATTGGCACAGACCAAATTGGATGCCGGCGACGTCATCGAAGTAGTAGGCACCAAGCAAGAAGTGGAAAGTGCCGCTGTACAAATAGGATATGTGGATCGACCTACCCACCAAACGGATATGATATTCGTTGGATTAGGAATTCTGATAGGTGGTTTGTTCGGTGCATTATCCATCCACATCGGTGGTGTTCCCATCAGTCTGAGTACGAGTGGAGGCGCATTGATAGCCGGATTATTCTTCGGTTGGCTACGCAGCAAGCATCCTACGTTCGGACGTATCCCCGAAGCTTCCCTGTGGGTACTGAATAATGTAGGGCTGAATATGTTCATCGCTGTAGTGGGAATAGCCGCCGGACCGAGTTTCGTACAAGGCTTCCGGGATGTCGGACTCAGTTTGTTCATTGTAGGTGCCATAGCCACTACCCTGCCGTTGATTATCGGTTTGTTGCTTGCAAAGTACGTCTTCAAGTTCCATCCCGCCATTGCCCTGGGGTGCTGCGCCGGAGCACGTACTACAACAGCCGCACTGGGAGCGATACAAGATGCAGTGGAGAGTGAGACGCCTGCGCTGGGTTATACGGTGACGTATGCCGTAGGAAATACCTTATTGATAATATGGGGTGTTGCCATTGTGCTCATGGTTTAAACGATAAATCTTCATCAGATGAAGAGCTAATATCTGCGATATGGAGAACTAATGTCTGCGATGCATGAAACTAATCCCGGAGATGCATATAATTATTCATACAACAATTGTTGCAAGAAAGTATTATAACTATTGTAAGATAGTATAACAGCTATTGTAAGAAACAATAATAATTATAGTATGAATAATTTCTTGCAACGCAGAGATTAGTTTCCTGCAGCCGCAAGATCAGTTTACCGCACCCGAAGAATTTATAAGATACAAACTTAAACTTAACAATATGGATACTAAGAATTTTGAAAAGAAAATGGAGACCATCAGCCCATTCGAGCTGAAAAACCAATTGATCGATATGGCCGATGAAAGCCTGAAGAAAACTGCCCGCACGATGCTGAATGCCGGACGCGGTAACCCTAACTGGATAGCTACCACTCCTCGCGAAGCCTTCTTCCTCTTGGGACAGTTCGGACTGGAGGAATGTCGCCGCGTCATGAACCTCCCCGAAGGCATCGCCGGCATCCCTCAAAAAGAAGGCATTGCCTCCCGTTTTGAAGCCTTCCTCAAAAAGAACAACGCCGCCCACGGTACCAAACTCCTGGAGCAAACCTATAACTACCTGTTAATGCAACATGCCGCCGACCCCGACTCCCTGGTACATGAATGGGCAGAAGCCGTCATCGGCGACCAGTACCCTGTGCCCGACCGCATCCTGCACTTCACTGAAATACTGGTGCAAGATTATCTGTCGCAAGAAATGTGCGATAACCGCCCTCCACGCGGCACATTCGACCTCTTTGCCACCGAAGGCGGAACCGCCGCCATGTGTTACCTCTTCGATTCCCTCCAGGAGAACTTCCTGCTGGATAAAGGTGACGGTATCGCCCTGATGGTGCCCGCTTTCACCCCCTACATTGAAATTCCGCAACTGAGCCGCTACCAGTTCAACATGATAGAACTGCATGCCGACCGTATGACGGACGACGGGTTCCACCTTTGGCAATACAATGACAAGGACATCGACCGCCTGAAAGATCCCTCCATCAAAGCGCTCTTTGTGACCAATCCCAGCAATCCGCCTAGTTACGCCCTCAGTCCGGAAACGATGGCACGCATTGTCGATATCGTGAAGAATGATAACCCCAACCTGATGGTTATCACGGATGATGTATACGGCACATTCAGCCCGCACTTCCGCTCATTCATGGCTGAACTTCCGCACAATACGCTTTGTGTCTATTCCTTCTCCAAATATTTCGGAGCTACCGGTTGGCGTGATGCCGTCATCGCCCTGCACGAAGACAACATCTACGACAAGCAAATCGCCCACCTGCCGGAAGATAAACGCAATGCGCTGAACCGCCGTTACTCAAGTCTGACTCTGCATCCCGAAAAAATGAAGTTTATCGACCGCATGGTAGCCGACAGCCGACAGGTTGCACTAAACCATACCGCCGGCCTGTCATTACCCCAACAGATGCAAATGAGTTTATTCGCTTCCTTCGCCCTGCTGGATAAGGAAAATAAATATAAACTGAAGATGATGGAAATCATTGAAAAACGTCTGCATGCCTTGTGGGATAATACGGGATTCACGTTGATAAAAGACCCACTCCGTGTAGGGTATTATACAGAGATCGACATGCTGGTATGGGCAAAGAAATTCTATGGAGATGATTTCGTAGAATACCTGAAACGTACCTACAGCCCGCTGAACGTCGTATTCCGCCTAGCGAAAGAAACGTCTCTCGTCCTGCTGAACGGCGGTGGTTTCGATGGTCCGGAATGGAGCATACGCGCCTCGCTTGCCAACCTGAACGAAAAGGACTATGTGGTCATCGGCCAGGGCATCAAGCGGATTCTTGACGAATACGCAAAGGCATGGAAAAAGACTACGGAAAAATAATGCGGAACCGTGTCAACCCATCACTATACGTGCGTAGAGAGAACGTACACCCATGACGGGTAAGCACCTCGCGAATAAACACCAGACCGATTCCCTGCCCGTTCGGTTTAGTGGAAAAGAAGGGACTGAAGAGCTTTGCTTCAGTCTCTTTTGTTATACCGGGGCCATTATCTACCACTTCAATCGTGGTAGGAGCGATTGTACGGACTACAACCCTACCCTGCTGGATCGTTCCTTCGGGCGCATGTTCGATACTTTCCGCAGCATTCTTGATAATATTCACCAATACCTGTTCCAGCAATGCCGCATCAAAGCGTACCGGTTCCAGCTTCGGATCACATTCCAGCCAGAGAAGAATATTCCGGTCGTTGCACATACCCTCCATAAAGCGTTTACACGTGGAAGCCAGTTCATTCAGTTTGCCCGTAACCAAGGTGGGCTCAGGAATTTTCACAACATCGGCAAAACGGGTGATAAAGCGGCTCATGGAGAAACAACGTTCGGTACAAATGCGCATCACATCGCAGATATCCTCCATATCCTCTTCGGTGGAAAGGGCTTGTTCCACAGTATCAAGGGTAGATGTAATACCCGCCGTCGTATTGTTCACTTCGTGCGCAATCATGCGGATCACCTTCTCATACGCTTTCTTTTCAGCACGCATCACCTCGTCCGTCATCTTCTCTATCAGATAGAAAGGATGATGAAAACCTCTGTCGATAAAGGAGGAATGGGTACATTTATAGATATTCGAGTCATTCAGACGCACTACTGCCGTCTGATCTTTTGAGATATTCGCCAGTTCTTCAGCCAAAGGAGAGTCTATATTCTCTATTTTCTTTCCCATAATCTCTTCCAGACGTACTCCCATCATCTTCAATCCCATCGGATTAAGCTGGGATATTTCACCGTTCAGTGTGGTAATGACAACTCCCATCGGCGAAGCCTGGATTAGCAAGTCCAGAAAATGGTTTTGCTCGCGCAGACGCAAACGTTCGTTCTTCAATTGCTCCATCATACGGTTGAACACATTTACAATGCGGTCCGACTCGTATTGCCCTACTTTGCTGAGCCTGCTGCTGAAATCCTGTTCGCGCAGCAATTCCATGCCGCTGCCGATAATATTCATCGGCTTCACGATTTTACGGTAAAAGACAACCAGAAACACCAAGATACACGCAATGATCCCCTCTACAATGTAAAGATGCAATATCTGCATCCCCTTCGCCAAGTAGAGAAGAGCACCACCTAACCCCAAGAGGAAGAGGACAAGTATGGAGAAATAGAACTTTATTCTCACGATAGTAGTGATTAGGAGTTAATGATTAAATCACTTTTCATTAACCGTTATATTAAACTTTTCCAGTCGGCGATAGAGCGCGGCACGACTGATGCCGAGTGTCATAGCTACCTGACTGAGATTTCCCTTATGGCGATCGAGTGCCTGCAAAATAGTCTGACGCTCTATTTCATCCAGCGTCATGCCTGCCAGAGACGATGATTCCGAGGCCTTCACCGGTTCATCATGACGCAGATATTGTGCATCGAAATCCGAAGCATCCAGTGTCGGCTTCCCGCTGACGAGAATCGTACGCTCCACAAGGTTCTTCAATTCACGGATATTTCCCGGATAAGGCAAACGGGAAAGGAAGTTCAAGGCATCCGCCGAAAATTCCGTGCGGGGTAGTCCGTTGATCTCTGCCTGACGGTCGGCAAAGTGACGTGCCAGCAAAGGAATATCTTCACGGCGTTCGCGAAGGGCAGGCAGCTTAACGGTTATCAGATTGATACGATAGAACAAATCTTCGCGGAATGTACGTTCCGATACCATCTTGCGGAGGTCGGCATTGGTGGCGGATACCACACGGATATCCGTCTTGCGGGGACGGCTGTCACCCAGCACTTCAAACGTCTGATCCTGCAATACACGAAGCAGTTTCACCTGGCAGGAAGGATCAAGGTCACCAATTTCATCCAAGAAGATAGTACCCTTGTTGGCAAGTTCAAAGCGCCCTACACGGTCTGTTGTCGCATCCGTAAAAGCACCTTTCTTATGACCGAACATTTCACTTTCAAAAAGACTCTGCGAGATACCACCCAGGTTGACTTTTACAAACGGCTGTTTCACCCGCTGGCTGTTGATGTGGATGGCTTCGGCAATCAATTCCTTACCTGTTCCACTCTCACCGGTAATCAGCACCGAAGCATTGGTACGCGCAATGCGTGCCACCGTATTCAACACTTCCATCAATCCCTGAGATTTTCCGATGATATGGCTGCGGTTCAACGTCTCACTCTGTTCTTCCGGTGCATCTTTCGGGACGGCAGTCAGTTCAAGGGCTGTCTCGATGCGTTGCAGCAAAGCAGCATTGTTCCACGGCTTCGTGATAAAGTCGAACGCGCCTGCCTGCATACCCTGCACGGCAAGTTGTATACTACCCCATGCTGTCATCAGGATAACGGGTACATCAGGGCGGAATATTTTCACTTGCTTCAGCAAAGTCAATCCCTCTTCTCCCGTTGTGGAAAGGGTGAAGTTCATGTCCATCAAAATGAGGGCAGGTGCCTCGGCACGCACCACATCCATTGCTTCGCGCGGTCCGGGAACAGTTTGCGCCTCATATCCTGCACGTTTCAGCATAAAACTGAGGGAAGAACGTACGGCACTATCATCATCGATTATCAGTATCATAAGATTTCGTTGTTTTATGGTTTGCAAAAATAAACGATTTCACACAGAAAGCACAGAATAACACTGTTTTTTTCAATAACAAGCGAAAAACGGTTATGAGTTATAAGTTATTATTCATAACTCATAACTCAAACTCAGTCTCTCACAATTTCTTCAAAGTCCGCCTCCAGTTCGCAATTCCGTTCAAAATCCCAAAGTGTCAGACTGCGGATTTGATAGAAATAGTACCAATAATAATAGAGCTCGGAAATATGTTTCTGTCTTGCTTCATCTTTTGATTTCTGTGCGTCGTTCAGGTCCAGCGTACTGATTTGTCCGATCATAAAGGTTTCCACACTGGTTTTATAACGTTTCTCGGCAATGCCGTCAGCTTCCTGTGCAATACCCAATTGTTGTGCCTGATTATTGAAGTTCGCTACGAGCAGGAAGATATCCTGATTGAAGTCCATCTGTTCTTGCCGGATTCTGGAAAGCACCACTTCACGGTTACTCTTTGCCACACGCACTTTTCCTCGGCGTTTTCCCCAGTCCAAAATAGGAACTTTCACACCTACCTGTACAATCTGGTTATCGAGCAGATCTTTGTAAGCGGAAGTAAAATCACGATTCTGCCCCGTATACCCCACGCTGGCAAACAAGTCTATGCTGCGCAGATTTCCACGGGCCGTAGCCACTTCATAATCTGCTTCCAACTGGCGGCGACGGATATTCTGTGCAAACGAGTTCCGATCCAAAGCCTTGTTCAATACAAGATTATATTCCATCTTCATATCCGGTGCCGAGCTCGGCAATATCGGATTCAGATTCTCGTCCTCCGACAAACCGAGGAAGGAACGCAACTGGAACATCTTCGCATTCAGGTTACTCTCCGCTTCCGTCACGTCCGCCTTGCCCTGCAAAGCATTTAACTTCAACTGTAACAAGTCATTTTCTGAAATCTGCCCCATCTTGCGCTTTGCCATCGCCACTTCATAGAGGCGGTCGGCATTCACTTTATTCTGGTGAGCAGTTTTCAGATTTTCTTTAGCCAGCAGCAGATTGAAGAAATAAGTGATTGTCTTCATCGTCACCTGTTCCGTAGCCGTGATAAAAGCGGCTTTTGCTTCTGCATATCTCACCGGTTCGATACGGCGGTTCCACTTCAAGTTATTCACTCCAAAGATAGGTTGCGTCAATTCCAGGCTTACGGGGACGGACATAAACCGTTTATCTCCTCCGGAGCCTAATTGCTTGATATATTCAAGAGAAGAGGCCAGTGACAGTTTACCGCCCGTAAACCATAAGTTCTGGTCTATGGAGAGCGTTCCGGAAAGTCCCAGCGTATTGTTACGCACGAATGAGTAGGAACCATCCGAATTTTGATATCTACTGTAAGATTTATTGTAATTGGGTAAAGTACCGTTCAGATTCACTTCCGGTAACAGGTCGGCACGGAAAGTACGATATTCCCAGTATGAAGTCTTCAATTCATTCAGCGCTACGGCGGCATCCACTGACTGGGTACGTGCCAAAGCTATCGCTTCATTTAAAGTGATGAGACGTTCACGTTCGTTTGTCAATGTATCGTTCTGTGCAAAAGCGGCGAACGGAAATAGCATCCAAGCTGCGAGTAAAATATTCCTTTTCATGTTTATCAAAAAATAGTTGTAAACAGAAAAGCAAAGAGCGTGCCAAAGCGCCAGGATGCTTCTGGGCAGGGATAGGTGTTCATTATCGGACAGTGGGGATGTCCATTTCTGAACGATGAGAGAAATATGAAGTATTAAGTATAGCTACGCTGTGACTCTGCATAGCTATACTTAATACTTAATATTTAGATTAAAGCACTCCCTTCGAACTCGGCAATTCAAAGTGATAGATATCCCTCTTCACCGCCATCTTTATAGCGCGGGCCAGCGCTTTGAAAATGCCTTCTATCTTATGGTGCTCGTTCTGGCCTTCCGCTTTTACATTCAGATTCATCTTGGCAGCATCGCTCAGGGATTTGAAGAAATGCAGGAACATTTCTGTCGGCATTTCACCAATCTTTTCACGAATGAACTCTGCATCCCATACCAGCCAGGGACGTCCGCCGAAGTCCAGGCAAACCTGGCAAAGGCAGTCATCCATCGTCAGGGCATAGCCATAACGCTCGATACCACGCTTATTTCCCAATGCCTGATAGATGCAATCGCCTAATGCAATCGCAGTGTCTTCTATGGTGTGATGCTCATCCACTTCCAAATCACCTTTCACATGGATCGTCAGGTCCAAACCGCCATGCTTGCCTATTTGTTCCAGCATGTGATCGAAGAAACCCAGTCCGGTATGGATGTCGCAGGCACCGTTACCATCCAGATTCAGAGACACGAAAATGTCCGTTTCCTTTGTTGTACGGCGTACTTCCGCTTTCCGTTCTCCGGCAAAAAGGAATTCGGCAATTTTATCCCAATCTTTCGTGACAAGGGCACATACCTCTTCCAGACCTTCGCAGGCAGCAGTTCCACCTTTGGATTCCGGTTTCAGCAATGCAGTATCATTCTGCAAAAAAATAGCCCGGCAACCCAAGTTCTTAGCCAGTTCCACATCCGTCGGACGGTCACCGATAACGAAACTTCCAGCAAGATCGTACTCCGGATTATTCAGATACTTCGTCAGCATTCCTGTACGTGGCTTCCGGGTAGGTGCCATATCTTCCGGCATACTACGGTCGATGAAGATTTCATCAAACGCAATCCCTTCACCTTCCAGCGTCTTCATCATCAGGTTATGCGCAGGCCAGAAAGTTTCTTCCGGGAAAGATGCCGTGCCCAACCCATCCTGATTGGTCACCATCGCAAATTCGAAATCCAATTTGCTACGGATAAAGCCCAGGTTACGCATCACTTTGGGATAAAACTCCAACTTTTCCAGTGAATCCAACTGGTAATCTACGGGCGGTTCAATCACCAAAGTCCCGTCACGGTCTATAAATAATACTTTCTTACTCATAGCTTTTCAACGCTTCTATCAGTTTATCATTCTCCATCCTCGTTCCTACCGTCACACGCAAGCAGTTTCCGCAAAGCGATATAGAATTACGGTTGCGGACGATGATCCCCTCTCCTACCA
The DNA here is from genome assembly GCF_000172175.1 of Bacteroides intestinalis DSM 17393. Lineage (NCBI taxonomy): Bacteria > Pseudomonadati > Bacteroidota > Bacteroidia > Bacteroidales > Bacteroidaceae > Bacteroides > Bacteroides intestinalis. The sequence continues at coordinate 1,053,845 of NZ_ABJL02000008.1, forward strand.
GATAATTATAAATTTTCACCGCATCCGTCACCCGTGCAAGGAAGAAATTGGCATCAGACGGAAATACTTCCACCGTCAACGGCAGTTCGGAAAAACGTTTCTCCAAATCCTCGCGTTCCTCTTTCAGCCTCTTCACCCAACGCTCTATCTCATAGTACTTATGCAACATCTCTATTGCCTGTTTCTGAGTCAGTTGGTTCACATTGTAAGGGTACTTTATCTTGCTCAGGATACCGATGATTTCCGTAGAAGCGAACGCCATTCCCAGGCGGATAGCCGCACAGCCCCATGCTTTAGAGAAAGTCTGGAACACAACAAGATTCGGATATTTATCTAAATCCAGCAAGAACGACGGAGATTCAGAAAAGTCACTGTACGCCTCATCCAGTATCACCAGCCCTTCAAACTCACGCAGCAACTTCTCTATCTCACTGCGCAACAGATCGTTTCCCGTAGGATTATTGGGCGAACACAGGAATATCAGTTTCGTCCGTTCATCCGCAGCTGCCAGCAACTTGTCTGCCGAGAACTGAAAATGCCCGTCGAGCAGGACTTTGCGATACTCCACATTATTCACATCAGCACACACCTGATACATGCCGTAAGTAGGATCGATAGCCACCACATTGTCCAATCCCGGCTCACAGAAAGCACGGAAAACAAGATCAATAGCTTCGTCGCTACCATTGCCCAGGAAAATATGCTCGGGAGACACTTTCTTTATCTTGGAAAGTTCCGCTTTCAGTTCCCACTGCATCGGGTCGGGATAGCGGTTGTGCGGCAAGTTGTACGGGTTCTCGTTCGCATCGAGAAATACCGATGCCGTTACACCTTTATATTCATCACGCGCCGAAGAGTAAGGTTTCAGCTTCCAGATATTCGGACGGGTCAATTCTTGCAATGTTTTCATGATCTATAAATATGATAAAGTATTGAACACTAATTACGCGAATTACACAAATTTCATCTTTACCCTTATTCGTGTAATCCCTGTAATTTGTATTCTATATTGTTTTTAATCTCACTGTTACCGCATTTTTGTGCGCATCCAGATGTTCGTTCGCCGCCATCTCTTCAATGGCAGGGCCGATATTCTTCATTCCTTCCTGACGGATTTCCTGGAACGTAATCTTGCGGATAAAACTATCCAGGCTCACACCGCTATAAGCTTTCGCATATCCGTTCGTCGGCAAGGTATGATTCGTTCCCGAAGCATAGTCTCCCGCACTTTCCGGAGAGAGCGATCCCAAGAAAACCGAGCCCGCATTCACCACACGTTCTGCCACCTGCATATAGTCCGCAGTTTCCACAATCAAGTGTTCGGGCGCATATTCGTTCGTCAGTTCGATGGCCTCTTCCATATCCTTCACCACAATAAGCTTACTGTTGGCAAGAGATTTCTCCGCAATTTCCTTACGTGGCAGAAGTTCCAGCTGACGTCCCACCTCCTCTTTCACAGCCTGTTGCAAAGCCTCCGAAGTGGTAATCAGCATTGCCTGACTATCCACACCGTGTTCAGCCTGGCTCAGCAGGTCCGCAGCTACAAATACCGGATTCGCCGTTTCATCCGCCAACACTTCCACTTCCGACGGACCGGCAGGCATATCAATCGCCACATCACGCAGACTGACCAACTGTTTCGCTGCCGTCACATACTGGTTTCCCGGACCGAATATCTTGTAAACCTTCGGCACGCTTTCCGTCCCGTAAGCCATCGAAGCAATAGCTTGCACGCCACCTGCCTTGAATATCCTATTCACCCCTGCCACCTGTGCAGCAAAAAGAATAGCTGGATGCACCCGTCCTTCTTTATCCGGCGGTGTACAAAGCACAATCTCCTTACAACCCGCAATCTTTGCAGGCACAGCCAGCATCAGCACCGTAGAGAACAGAGGAGCTGTTCCTCCGGGAATATACAATCCCACCTTTTCAATAGCCACCGCCTTTTGCCAACACGTCACGCCCGGCATGGTTTCCACCTTCTTGCCCTCAAAGCGCTGTGCGGCATGAAAAGTCTCTATATTCTGTTTAGCCAGACGGATAGCCGCCTTCAGTTTTTCATCCACCAGCGTCTCCGCCTCTTTCAGTTCCGCCTCTGTCACCGCCAGCGATGTCAGCTCCGCCTTATCAAACTTTGCCTCCATCTCCAGCACCGCACGGTCACCGTCCGACTTCACGCGGTCTATAATCTCCCGTACTGTATCGAACAGATTCTCAGTATTCATCACCGGACGTTTCAATATCTCCGCCCACTGTGATCTATCCGGATTATTAATTAATTTCATACCCTATTCCATTTTTTATATTCATTCTACACCATCACCCCGAATGGTTCCCGGCCTCACTGTAGGAGCGTCAAACTCCGGAAGTGCAGCCTTGAGTTTTTCTTTTGGTATCTTTTCTTTTGTCTCAAGACAAAAGAAAAGTACATCACAATATCATTTTCTCAATCGGCAGCACCAAAATCCCCTCTGCCCCCAGCGACTTCAACTTTCCGATAATCTCCCAGAAGCACTTTTCATCCAGCACCGTATGTACCGAACACCAGCCCTCCTGTGCCAACGGCATCACCGTCGGGCTCTTCATACCCGGAAGCACCTGGATAATCTCTTCCAAACGTTCCTTCGGTGCATTCATCAGCACATACTTCTTATCTTCCGCTGTCTTCACAGCATTCATACGGAAAAGCAACTCTTTCAGGATCTCCTTTTTCTCGTCACACAGATTCCGGTTACCAATCAACAGCGCCTCCGATTTCATCACCACTTCCACTTCTTTCAACCGGTTGCTCACCAGCGTAGAACCCGAACTAACAATATCAAAAATCGCATCCGCCAGCCCGATGCCCGGTGCCACCTCTACCGAACCTGTAATCACGTGTATCTCCGCATTCACATTCTGCGTTTTCAAGAATGTGCTGAGGATGCCCGGATACGACGTCGCAATCTTTCGCCCTTCAAACCACTGCACACCCGGATATTCAACATCCTTCGGAATAGCCAGTGACAAACGGCACTTACTGAATCCGAGACGCTTTACAATCTCCGCATTTTCATTCTTCTCCACATATTCATTCTCGCCTACGATACCTATATCCGCCACGCCTGTTGCCACTGACTGCGGAATATCATCATCACGCAAAAATAATACCTCTACAGGAAAATTAGACGATTGTACCAGCAGTGAACGTTTCACCGCATTCAATTTGATATCCGACTCTCCCAGAAATGACATCGTCTCGTCATAAAGACGACCTTTAGCTTGTACTGCAATTCTTAATAACATAATCTTATTTATAATTTTACGATTTAACTACTCACAAAAACTAAACTAGACTTAACTAAACTCTTGAAAACAAAAAACGAGGCTTGCCATTATCCGGCAAGCCTCGTCGTTTATATGTTTATTCATTATGCACATACAATCATACGCCTACCGATTATTCGTCAGGTAATGATGATGGTGATGATGTGCAACAATATTTTTCATACAATTCTTTTGTTTTGATGCGACAAAAGTAAACTATCCGTTTGAAACTTCCAAAGATTTATCACAAAAAGTTTCGTTTTCCTATCATTTTCTTAGTTTACGTTACAAGTTACACTGATTTGCACAGAACAATTTATTATGAGAAAGAAAGGAGGAAAAAGAGTGAGCAAACTTAAATCAGCGGCAAAATCTCCTCTTTCTCCACATCGCAGTGATGAAAGTGCATTTCCTGCTCTGCCTTCTCCTTCGGGAAAGTGAAGTAAGTACATACCGCCTCCGAGCACACCTCTCCCGCCTCATTATAAAGTTTCGCGTCGATAATCACGATATTCCGCTTCTGCTCGCGTATGGAAGCCCGCAACACTACATGTGAGTCTGTAGTCGACACCGGTTTACGAAAACGAGTTTCCATCTTCGAAGTCACCCCGCTTGTCTGCAACTTACGCACTACCACCCATCCGCAAATTTCATCCAGCAGCACCGACTGAATGCCACCATGCAACGTATTCAGCCAACCCTGATACTCAGGACGCGGCTTCCAGATGCTCACCACCTCGTCGCCATCCTCATAAAACTCCATTTTCACACCGGACTCATTATTGGGAGCACAACCGAAACAATTGTATCCTTCCAAATCTTTCCATGGGTTAATAATCTTCTTCATACAATTTCGTTTTTATTATAAATGGGTATGCGGACGACGCGGATAAGACGGACGAACGCGGATTTTTATCTATCAATTATAATATGTATATTCACGCTCTTCGTACACCACAGGCACATCGTCTATATACTTGATTCTGATTTTCCAGTTCCCCTGATCGTCATTATGGAATTTATAGACATATTTCACTTCTTCGGTTTGCCCTTCCGGACACTCTGTTCCGGAAATCAGTTCCCCTTTGGTATTGTATCGGTACGTATGCTGGCTTTGAGGTGTACCATCCGGTGAAAAATATTCCTCAAACACTACACGCCCCTGAAAATTATAGCCTCTCCGGACAGAGCCAACCGGATCAGATCCTTCGGGTTGCAATAACACTTTCCGCTCTATTTGCTGCCCATAGGAATCATATATATAACGGAATTCACTACATTTTGTTCCATTCGTCAAGTAACCGGCTTCCTGTACCATATTACCTTCTATGTCGTAGCGAAATATATCCCGTTGTATAATTTCACCCTTATCATCCAGTATCGAACAGTGTTTGAGACGCCCCTCTTTGTCATATCCATAATTCTTGTTTACCGTCAGCACCCCCGCCGGTGTATAATGGCTTTCTTTCAACAAATTCCCAGTCTCATCATATTCATACTGAATCTTTTCCCGGCATACTCCCGCTTCCGTAAACCGTTCCTCTTTTATTTTCCGTCCGTTTTCACCAAACTCGTAAACGAAGAACTGTCCTTTCTTCTCTCCCTTATCCACCGCCTGCGGACCTTTGGCAATAGCAATGTACGACCTTTGCTGTACCTTCTTCACTTTACCGCGCACGGGTATTTTCTCCCGGTCATTTCCACCGCCTGCATACTCTATATCCCTGCGGATAATGAAATTCGGTTCTCCAGACTCATTGCAACCTTCAAAACGCTCTGTCCAGTTACCCGCTTCATCTATCTTCCGAATCGGATTCTTCTGATTATTATCTTTTACCACCCGCATCTTCCCAAGCCGCAGTACCCCCTTTCTTTTCAGAGTCAGTGTATCCCAACTTTCAACCCGGTATTCTCCCACACGTTCCATATTCCCATCCGGACCATCTATCAGGATTACTTTCTCCGGCATTCCCTCCGCATTGTACAGCACTTGTCTGCCCCATGACCTATTTTTCACATAGTCTTTGGAGTACTTTTTCAACACCTTTCCCGCTTCATCGTACAGCGCAGAAACAATCTGAAGCGTATCTTCCTGCCCGTTCATAGAGACAATGCTATTCAAACGCCCCTTTTCATCATACGTATAATTCCAGCAATCGCTGACTCCCCTGTCCGCAGTCGCATAAATCTCGCGCGACACCTGTCCGGCAGAGTTATACACATACACCAGCTTGCCATGCGGACTGCCATCCGGCTTCAGCCTGTTCTCTACCATCGTACGGCCTTTGCTGTCATACTTCACGAATGTGATATAATCCACCACCTTACCGGTCACCCACGTAGTATCCTTCAGTAGCGGCTCATACACCACCGTACGTATGTTTTTAATCCCCGGCTGATCCTGGGCGCGAAGTACAGCCGAACCGGCTGCCAGCAGAAGAAGCAAACCCAATATTTTACATCTCTCAGAAATAAATCGGTATCTCATATTCAATAGTGTTTTTCAATATGTTGCCACAAATGTAACAATACTTCGGCACGCACAAAAAAAGACGGGGAGTTTTTTACTCACCCGCCTTCATTCAAACGTTGCCTAAACCTAAAATTCCGCATTTACGTCAAAACAAGGGCACTCTTTCATCCTTTCCCAAGGATCTACAATACCGTTGTAGTTTCTATCAGGGCTCAGATCCCGGTGCCCCACCACCCGAGCCTCCGGATAACTCTGCAAAAGGTCCGCCACCAGTCTGTGCATCGCCTCTTTCTGCCGCAAAGTCCGCGTGTCGGCGGGACGTCCGTTCACATCCAAACCGCCCTCATAACACACTCCCAGACTGTTTGCATTGTATCCGCGGGCATGCGCTCCGGGCACATCTTCCGGTCTCATCAACTCCACCTGTCCCGACTTTCGGATATAATAGTGATATCCCCACGATGAAAAGCCCCTGTAACGGTGTGCCGTATCCACGTCCTGCGCACTGAAATCACTGTCCGCCCTTGTGGCGGAACAGTGAATAATAATCAGATCGATCTTTCTCATAACCGGTATGTCCATTTATATCGTCATAGCATGTGCACTCAGCGCACCCAACAAAGCAGAAGCCATCGCAATTACAATTTTCAATACCGTATCCCAAGTAATCTTCTTCATAACGATCAGTTTTTAGTGATTGAATTTTTTATTCTTTAATTTCTAACACCTCTGGCGTTAGAATCTATCCCAACGGATCATCTTCAATTCCTCCGTCCCCACTGCCGGAGCCTCCTCCCTCCGAACCATTGCCGCCCGAAGCCGAACCCTGCAAACTCCGGGTCAGCACACGGGTATACGCCATCGTCTTGGCAATATCCGTCAATCCCTTGCCCGGGCGAAAGTTCACTCGTGACTTCTTGATCATAGACGCAGTAAAGTCTTCCGCTTTTTCCACCCCCTTACTGCTGAGTCCCATCTGCAAGGAACCCAAATCTCCCAACCTCACGATGCGTCCCGCTTTCAGTGCACGTTTCGCTTCGTAAATGATGCCCGCCAATGCAGCACGTACATCAGTTTCCGTACACGTGGTACGTCCCGTTATCGCCTCGCACATTTCGTCGAAGTCCAACTCGCCCGAAGCTTGCGCCAAGGCATAATACTTACTCGGCTCATCCTTCTTAGAAGGATTTTTACGAGCCACCACCGAATAATTCATGGATGTTGCCATATCGATTAAATTTTAAAGTGAGTGTAAACCATCTATTTACACTGCAAATATACCGGATCGAAGGTACCCCTCAATCGCCAATGAAGTTTTACGAATATTATTGAAATAAACACATCCCAAAACTTTTACAGACCGTTTATTTTCAGTAAATTTACATCATATAAACAATCAATAAATACCAAAAAATGAAAGAAGAAAAAGGCACTTTCACAGTGCGCAGTTACACTAAATCGGAACTCGCTCATCTCTACAATCCACAACTGACCCTTAAAAATGCCACCCAAGTACTTCGCCGCTGGATACTCCACAACGCCGAACTGCATGCTGAACTGATTCTGTTGGGTTATCAGGACCGGAACCGTATTCTCACTCCCCGACAGGTAAAAGTTATAGTCGACCATCTGGGCGAACCTTAAACTTAACTTTACGTGAAAAGCAAAAAGTTACTCCCCGTTATCGGACACATTCGTTAATTTGCATCAAATTTTTTATAAACAATGAAATATTCGTATTATCAAAACAAGAAAAAACCGCCTGTCGGCGAAGTAACCGACGAAGAAGTGGTCAACATCATCCGCCATGATGAAAAACTGGCACACATGACCCTTGACATCCGACAGCACCTCACTGCCAATGACATCGCAACCGCTGATTTCATAAAAGGAGAACTCCCCTCCGTCACCTTCTCCGCCCGCTTCATAGGTGGGCGCCGGTATGACAAACTCATAGAGTACAACGGAGAAATCCCCATCGACCTCGACAAGAAAACTCCCGAAGAACTGGCACGCATTTCAGCAGCCGTCACGAGAAGTCCGTTCACCCATATCAGTTTCACCAGTCCGAAAGGCAACGGCTATAAACTAACCGTACAAACCAGCCTGCCCGACGGCACCCTGCCGCAGTCTCCCGAAGAAGTGCGCAACTACCATGCCCACGCTTACGACCAGGTTGCGGCACTCTACGAGGAGCTTTGCCAAACGGACATCGACGAATCGGGCAAAGACATGACACGCATCTGCTATCTGCCCCATGATGAAAACGCCTACTTGAATCCCGCCCCGCAGTTTCTGATTGTCGACCTCAACCGTCCGCTCAGAGAGAAGAAAAAGAAAACTCCCGGACGAAAAAAGGCTGCCGCAGCAACGACAGATACCACCCGGTGCAAAAAGCCTTCGGACAACATCTCTTATCCCCAAAGCGAAAGCCGCTCCCTGCTTGCTCTCCTCCTTTACTACCACGATCACAAAAACAAGTACGAAGAAGGCAACCGCAACAACTATCTGTTCCGGCTGACCTGCACATACAACGCTTACGGCATCCCAAAAGAAGAAGTCGCCCCTTTCCTGCGCCTCAACTTCACCGATATGCCGCCCGAAGAGATAGACTCCCTGACAGACAGCGCTTATCAGCATACGGATGAATTTAACACACGCAAGTTGAGAACCTCGCAATGGAACTTCCTCCGCATCGGACAGTATATCAACAGTCATTACGAAACGCGCTACAACCAGATGAAGCACCGCATGGAATGCCGCAAAAAGGGTGAAGATGATTTCGTCATGCTGGATGACATGGTAAGTAACAGCATCTGGATGGAACTGAACGAAGCCGGTTATCCTTGCAGCGTCAAGAACATGGAGAACCTGATCTACTCCGATTTCAGTTTCTCCTACCACCCCATCCGCGAATATATGAATCATCTGCCTCCATGGGACGGCATCGACCACATAGGCTGCCTTGCCGAAAGCGTCCACACCATCCCCGCCCAGAGAGAATTCTGGCTGAAAGGTTTCAGGAATTTCCTGGTAGGTATGGTAGCCGCCGCCACGCAAGAAGAGGTAGTGAACCACCTTTGCCTCCTGCTATGCAGCAAGCAGAACCTGGGAAAAACCACTTTCATCAACAACATTCTGCCGCGTGAGTTGCGAACCGATTATCTCAGCACCGGCATCATCTCCGCCGGAAACAAGGACGACCTCTCCCGCATGTCGGAATATATGCTTATCAACTTCGACGAATTCGAAGGCATGACGGGGCATGAACTAAGTCTGCTGAAGGACCTCATCACCCGGAAGTTCATCAGCATCCGCCTGCCTTATGCCCGCCACACCCAGAACCTGCCGCACTGGGCTTCCTTTGCCGGCACCTGCAACTATCCGCAAGTGTTGTACGACCCAACCGGCAACCGCCGGTTCCTCTGCTACGAAATTGAAAAAATCGACCGCCTCGAAATCGACTATCCACAGCTTTATGCCCAGATCAAGCATCTGCTGGACAGTGGTTACCGCTACTGGTTCGAAGCCTATGAGAACGATGAGATAGAACTCAACAACAAGCCTTTCCTCTTCCAGACTCCCGAAGAGGAAATGGTACTGACGCACTTCCGCAAACCGGAACGCTTCGAGAGTTTCAAGTACATGACGGTAAGTGAAATGGCGGAGGAAATCCGGAACAGAACCGGCTATCAATACAACCATGCCGGAAAGATTCTGATAGGAAAGATCCTCACCAAATATGGTTTCCAGTATGTGACAAGCAAGAACATGAGGCGCTACGAGGTGATACTTCTGGAGGCGGAAAGTGTGAGAAATAATCAGTTGTATCAATAAAGATATACCATTAACCGGATATGTACATCCATAGATGAACCGTTAAATAATTCCCAAAAAGAGAAGAAAAAGAAAGAACAACTTCTCTTTTCGGGAATTATTGACTATATTTGTACTTAAATAAAGAAAACATGAATATTACAGGATCTGAAAAGTTTGAGAAATTCTGCAAAAAGCACAATGATGCACAAACTGCTTTAGAGAAGTGGGTTGAAGAGGTAACAAAAGCTTCTTGGAAGAATCATAACGAATTGAAAAACGATTATTTGTCTGCGGACTATGTAGGGAACAATCGTTATGTATTCAATGTCAAAGGCAATAAATATCGCCTTATTGTTTTGGTTGTATTTTTTGCAGGAAATATCGATATTCGTTTTGTTGGAACCCATTCAGATTATGATGCAATTGATGCAAATAAAATAAAAACTATATAGGAGGCATATATATGAAGATTAAGACAGAAAAAGAATTCCGCGCTTATCAAGCAGAAATGGAAAGCATTATCACTAAAGGTACATCTTTAGGTGATATGGAATTATTGAGTGAGGAAGACAAAACAAAATACATAGCCCTCTCTCAAGCCATCAGCGAATGGGAGGCTGCCTATCATCCACTACCCGGAAGAGTTTCAACTTTGATTATTGATGCTATTCGGGCAAAAATGGAAGCGAATAACTTAAAGCAGAAAGAAACAGCTAAATGTCTGGGAATATCAGAATCCAGAGTCAGCGATATCCTGAATGGTCGTCGTTCATTGAATCTTAATATCGTGAAAAGGTTACGTGATAACTTAGGCATACCGGCTGATTTCATCTTAGATAATATTTCATAAAGTGAAATCATTCTACACTTTCAAACGCATCGAATGGTTAGGTCGAAGTGGGTTATTTCTATAACTTCCCGAATATGTTTAACTATAGTAAGTAATCACTTTCTATTTTTATCTTCCTCACGAAAGTTTTAGAAAGTAACCTATCTCTACCTAACCATCCCAATAAAAAAGACATCGTTACCATTATTCATAAACAAAAAGTATGATGAAATAAAAGCCTGAGAAACAGAGTTCAAAAAGTTGGCGGAAAGTCTCAAAAAAGCGGCGAAAAATTTGAAAAATACCACCATGTTTTCCAAATCTTTCGCCACTTTTTACTATAACCTCCTTATGAGATTTTCTCTATAATTCTTTAACTGTTATGCCAAAACTGCGGCAGGATTGTTCGTATACTGCTTTCAGATCTAAGTTCATCAGTTGTTCAATCACAGAACGACCTTTCGCACTAATGCCTTCATCAAACAGAAGTTGATTTTCTATTTCAGTGACGGTAGATCCTTCAATAACTGTTGAATGGGTAATAAGAGAATACATACAGTTACAGTATACGAGCATAGAGATTTCCTATTCTTTAAACCTTATCTCATAACTTTTAGTTACTGCTGAAAAGCGTTTATTATTCAAGAGGTCCTCCCCTTCTTCAAACATAAAAAGATTTCCAAGATATTTGATTCTTCTTAGTTCTTCATTTAGCGTGTTAGTCACAAAAATAATATGGTAAAACTTCTTCTCCTGCTTGGCTTTTTCTATCTCCGGTATCGTTATTTCAAAACAATTCTGATTATCTGCTTTTCCCTTAACCTCAACGAAATTTTTATTTCCAGTTCTGTCAGTATATTCGATATCATACCCCAATCCATCAGTCCCATGCGGATTGTAACCAGAATAAGCAGGTTCGACACGGGCAGCATATCTTGATACCCATTTAACATTTTCTATGTTCTGATCTTCCTGCAATTTCTCATAAACGATCATTTCAGCTACCATCCCTATAATTAGCTTCTGCCTATTATTCTTTTGCCCATCATATTTGAAAGAGCCATCGCCTGTTCCATATTGCTTGCCTGTTAATTGCATTTTTTCCGGTACACGACTAGGTTTGATATTCTCAATAACTGGCTTGCATTGATTAGCATATTTCATAGCTACCTGTTCCGGAGGAAGCTGTAATTCTTTAGTAGATATATTTTCTCTCTGATCTATTAGCCATTGCTTCATTTCTTTTGAAAGGAGTTTGATATGATTGAAATAAAGCAAACTTTGCCTTCTTTTATCTTCAATGAAAAGAGTTAATTCCTCTTGAGAATAATCTGTACCTGATAATAAAGAAATTAACCTATCCAAATTTTTCCGATAAAGAGATTGAAGATCGAATAGTATCTTTATACTAAGATCAGTCAAAGTAAAATCCATATAAGGGTAAAAGTTATTAAGACATTCTATAAAATGAGCTTTTACATCTATCCAGATAACATCTTGAGATACTACAGGATGAAAGGCACTGGTATATTGATATATCCATCCTTGATAAGTTGACTGTTCCTCCAGCGATAATCTACTCAACCTTTGGTAAAGAATAAACATAAACTTATTTTCAAATTTATTCTTTTCCTGATTAAGTAGATTCTGATAATAAGGATAGAAATCTACTTCCGGATATATATGCAAATTAATCTGCTCTCTTGATATGCCAAGTTTGTGAAATAAAGAAGATAACAGCGGAACATTTTCGTACCGATTGATATTATCAAAATTAACTTCTTCATTTATCTTTCTTACAGCCTCAAGTTCCAATCCCGCCAATGAAGCTATTTCTTTTATATCGACCGTATCATTCACAATAATCCGATCAAAATTGGGTGTTTTTTTTGTGATAAAAACAGCTTGCCAAAACTTCTGTAGCTGGGTAAAATCTGGAGCATACAGTATTTGCCGGATTTCCTCTATCCGAGTAACTGATATGTCATAGTCTGCAAGGTAATCTGCTTTATTTTTTGATTTTATAAATTTCCACAAATCAATATTGAATCTTTTTAAATCACGATCCAGCATACTCATAAACAATTCTGTCAAACAGGCAGCAATAAGTTTCGGTTGCCTTAAACTGTCGTTCTTAATATGGAGAATAAAATTTCTTCTGGTTTTCTCAATATAATAATCAGATTCAATAATCAAACCAGACAGTTCGCCAACAAATATTTCGGTCTCTACTTTTTCTTTTTTCCAGACCTCTACAAGCTTCAGCGCTTCAAGGTATGAAGACATAGAAATATCAAAATTATATTCCAGCAATGCAATTGCTGGCGGCAAGTCAGTAAAAAACTCTATTAAAAAAAATTCCTTTAAGGCAGGAGATTCAACTAAGTTTTTAGTTATTGAGTTAGAAAAACGTCTCCCTATTTTTGCCGCAATTTTCCCAAATGTATTCCTATCCCGATTGGTGAAATGCGGTTGTATTTCTGCTCGGACAGATTCAGGTAACAAGTCATAGTTAAGTTTATCGTCAATATAATAGATATTTTCCGGATACTCCCATTTTGACCTTCCAATGGTTTCATTAATGGCCAACATAGGTGTATTGCAAATTGTCCTCACCTCATTATCCGAAATCTCATTCTTGTCATAGAAATCGAAAACCTTACTTAATATGCGATTATAGAAATCTGTAAAGTCCTTCCCTTCAGGTATATATTTATGGTATCTATTATAAATATGTTTGAGAAGCCGATTAAAATTATCCACAGTATTTCCATCCAGATGACATAACCCCACCGACTCTATAAAATCACGGTTATTTTCAAAATCGATTGGAAACAGCCTGAGATATTTAGATATAACTTTATTATGAACTTTTGAAATATCAGCTAAACGCATTCCTACAATATACGCCAGTGAATACACTTTTTCATCGTCATCCAAGACAATCCACCGTATCTTGGACAATTCTTCGCAAAATGATGAAAATTTCATTATTACAGAGGATTGGGCGTCGTGCTTATAGCTAAAACCATTGGAATATTTCATTTTAGGCAACCACGTAGCGCTCATAAGGGATTTATAAAGTTCCCAATTTTCTACAATTGTATCAGTAAACCATTTTGTATACTTTACGGGTTTGTCCAGCATACGGTCATTCTCAATATAAAAAGGCGTATCACTAAGGTGCGTGTTACGCTGGATGTGCTTCACCCGGATATTACCATTTCCACGGGATGCGGTCTGCACATCACTGCTGATATAAAATGCCGGTATCTCCCATACTCCACACAACTTAAGGAAATCTTCAACACAAGTTTCCGCTTCTATTTCTTCCTTTCCCGGTTCCTCTTGCTTAAATACGGTTTCATCAACAAAATAGCCCTCAGGATATAATTCCCGCAATTCTTCTTTATCAAAATAGACCGGATGCTTAAAAGGTGATATCCAATCTTTTTGGCCTTTGACAGGAAGCTGTATCTTTTCTTTTATATCCAGCTCGGATCGTGCATCTTGTGGATTCAGATGATAGATAGCATTCAGTATATCTACATTAGGAACAGTCTTTTCATCGAATAATTTTAGCAACCTTCGGATCAACTCATTAGTATTAAACTCTTTCACCGCAATACGTGTCTCTCTAATTTCGAGTTTTATACCATTATGCATAAAGTGCACATACTTCTGGATGCTGGCAGGTAGTGAAACCGGATTCCTCCGACCTCCATAAAAAACATCCTCATCGTCGGATATCAATTTCCAGTGATTGGTCAACAATATCCTCTTGCCTGAGACATTTAAATTTTTATGCCTATCAATATATCGGTAAAGGTTCTGAAAAAAGTCAAGATTTTTAGATTTTGCCTGTTTTTTAGCCTCTTGTTCGATGCCACTGGCAATATCTTCATAACTTAAGTAATATATATCAAACTCTGCTATCAACCATTCAACGACAGGGGCCGACCCAATATAGATAATTGGTTTACCATCAAACCGATCATCAGGAAAAAGTCCTTTATCGAATCCATCTGCAACAATCACTTCTGATGTTTTATAATATTTCCGTGAGTGTTGATCATAAATGAATTTTTGCCCCTTCAATGTCTCAACCAGTCCATCATAAAGTTCTTCCAGTCCGGCGTCTTCATTCCTTTTAAAACAAAGAATTTCGTTTGTATTGTATTTTCCCCTCTTTAATAATTTCAGCATATCACTCCCAATATACTCACCTATTTTACGAAGCAGGTATCGGTTCAAAGGTGACTTGCGAAGCCGTGTTCGTTCCGGATTAACTAAAAAATAACTATGTATCATAAAGCGAAAGCCGGAACGAATATTGAGAGGGTAAAACAAGTACAATTTTGCATTTGCATCAGATACAAATAAATTATTCTCATCAAGTTCAAGCACAATATGAATATCAATAGATGTGCTATTACTGTATATTTCCTTTTCTTTTCCTTCAAGACTATTCAGAATATCGTCAGGAAGAAAGTTTTTTTCATTTGGGACGTAATACCTGAATCGGTTCAGTATTTCCTTACCATTATCAACAACTATAAGATTTTTCCGGATATCCTTCTGGATATTATATATCGTCCTTTGAGTTGGAGTTGTAAAATCTACTTTCTGTATGTTACCCAACAACACAAGTTGCTTGGCTTTAATTTCTCCGAAATCAGCACAAATTTTTTCTTCTGCAAAACTTTCTTTAAGAGGAAGTTCAATCTTTGTGACAATACCTTTCTCTCGCTCTTCGCTTGTCAATGCTCTTGAACGGTAATGAGGGAAAAAGAATAATGGCAATTGATTTTCAACAAGGTTACTATTATACTGACTCAGCACTTCCATCGTAAGCTTTCTATCAAAATATATAGCCCCTTCAGTGGTAACGATACGAGGTGTATCTGAAACTTCCAGCGTCGATTTAAAACCAATACCTTTGAATCCAATAAAGTCTAGGCTTTGTTTCGGACTCTGCCCAATGGAAGTGATCGATGCAATCCCCTCCTCACTGAAAGGAGCACCAGTGTTTGCTATTGACAGTACATTGTCTTTAAGTTCAATATAAATATCCCCCTCTTGTGATGCCTCCTTGTTGGCGTCTCTCACATTTTGTATTAATTCGAAGAAGTAACGACCTTCATACGCTTGTTGAAGATATTTTTCTGCTTCACAGATGGTTTTCAGTCCCCGTTCAGAATTCCTACAGGAATCTTCAAACAATGATAATGTTTTTTCCTTTATACCCATAAAACCAGTTTGTCTCAAGATTTATTTTCCCCTCACGACTATTCCACAAGATTAACTAACGAGGCAAAGATAATAAAAGCAAAACTAATTTAACAATAAAGAGATAAAAAAGATAGAGAACACATCAATTATGACTAAAAATCTGACTCACAAAACATTGAGGGGAAAAGGCGGATTACTCCGCCTTCCATCACTCATCCTCCGGTAACTCTCCTGCCCGTATCCACTTTGCATACGTCAACAACGTCTCTCTGCTCACAATTTTTCCCGTATCCACACTCACCACATCTATCACCGAAGTCAGCGAACGGATAATCTGTGTATAATTTTCTACTCCATTGTAGCGCAACTTCCCTTGCTCTATCAACTTTACAATGACTTTGGCAATCTCCTTCGGATGGCCGTAATACTCTAACCTTGCAGGTGTATCATGCTTTTCTACCTGCCGAAGCTGCCGGAGCAGACTTTTTTTTCTCGACACTAACCAGCAGCTCTTCAACGAGTGTGTACTCACGTTCACTGATAATTTTCAGTTCATCGCGCAATTCTTCTAATTCCATAAATATTATTTTTTAATTTTTATCCTCAGGTAAGCACGGTCATCAAAAGAGCAGTTTCCTTTCTTTATCCCTTTTGTACTCTTATACAACCGCATACACAGAGGATCTTTTTCCAAAATATCTGCAAGATAACATTCCGACTCATGCAAAGTAGAATACAGATGAGGATAACCGTCGGAAGACAATACCACCTCCTCCGCATCGCCCACAGGGAAAATATTCACCTGCTTCATCTGCACGGGAAAACCATCGAATACAGGAAATGCAAATCGTTGCCCTTTTACCGGACAGTTCTGCAAAACAGCCTGTTTTTGCAGAAAAGGATAGATAAACTCCCGTCCCAGATCGTGAGATTCCAAATCTTTCAGCGTAGCCCCATCCAGCAAAGCAACTTCATTGACTACCGCACGTGCATTTGCCATGATAGCATCAATCTCTTTCTCATTAGAGGAATATAGATTACCAATGATACACTGACAATCACCCACCTGCCAAACTTCATTCCGGGCATAGCTATAAATCACGCCATTAGCCGTAAAACGTTTCCTCGGCTTTGCCTTCAGTTCATCAAGCAAATTATGCTCCACATAAAAATCATGTATTTTCTCTGTTATGCGGCTAATGGCACCAGCAGCATCAATATCCTTCGGAAAATCGTGTATAGCCTCCAAAGCAAGTTCCATAGCCAGGCGACCGGTTTTCTTACCCTCATAAGTGAAGGTAGATTTAGCCGTAGCCCCATCAATCACCGCCGCAAAGTAGGGAGTAACAATAATGCCATCCTCATTGGTCTGCGGACTCTTCTTGCCTTTCAGAAAACACTCCTCAACCATAAAGTGAGGAACAGAAGGAGCCTGATATTCATTTTCTGACTGTAGGTATGTCCAATCGCGTTTACAATCCATTACTTTCGATTTATGTTTCAAATAATCAATCAGGTATGCCGGACGGTCTGTCTGCAAGATCGTTGCACCCAGATTATCTATCAGATATCCGTAACCTTTATCCCGATTGGCCAGTGAACAATCATCATCATGTCCGCCCGCATGTGTATCCCACAAGGTATTATACCAAATATGGGATTTCCCGGTCATTATCTTCTTCACTTCGTAAGGTAACGGATTGGTATCATGGGCGAACTTAAATTCAATAGCCACCGGTTTCAATACCCGAAGATAATCATTTAACTTCTGAATGGCATCTTCTTCATCCAAATTAACTTTCGGCATGAAAACCACCTTATCCAGATATTTCCCGTAATCACGCTTCACATCTTCCGCCGGAGCATTACTTTTCATGATTACCAGGTTGGTAGTTCCCGTCTTCTCTAATAATTCATACACCTGGTCGAAGTAATCAAAAGCCTTATCCAAATTCAACATCACTTTTCCTTTGGCTGCCAATAACGCTTCTTCCAAGGTGGGAACCTTGTAAATGGTCTTAATATGACACCCATTCCGCAAACGCAACGCTTTAATTTCGGCTAAAGTATGATCTTCAGGTTTTCCTTTTCCAGTAGTAGTACGATCGAGGGTATTGTCGTGCAGTAAAATCAGATGCCCGTCTTTGGTACGGGCAAGATCCACCTCCACAATATCCACTCCCATCCGAATGGCATTCTCTATGGCTTCCAATGAATTTTCGCAGGCATTGCGCCAATCGCCACGGTGAGCGGCAACAAGTACTTCCTTACTATTCGATTCAAATAATTTAGAACGTATCTGTACCAATCTTGAAACCTTTTCCCCTGACAGTTCCAAATATTTCTTCGCATACCGTTTTCCTAATTCTCTTTGCGACCGTGTATCAAAGTGGAATTCATCAATATTAGTCAACCCTTCGGAAGAAACAAGTCCAGCATAAGGTATGCTATCGGGAATCAAAGCAATTTTTTCTACGATATGCGAATAGTCCGGATTCCAGCGTCCTATTTCTCCTGCAATAAATGGCAAATCCGGAATCCCCAAATCACTACGCAAATCAGCAACCAATGTATTCAGATGATTCAGATAGCTCTGATAATCATCCCGGTTAGACTCCCCTTGATGCCAAATGATAGTTGCCGGTTTCAGGTCAGGGCGCTCGCGCAAAGCTTGTTTGATACGGAACAATGTTTTCTCATAATATCCGGCAGTATCGTTTTTCATAAAACGCTCTAAAGCGGTTCCTCCACGTGCATTGACCACAAAAAATATAGTATCCTGTAATTGCTCGGACAATGTTTCAGCAAAAGTATATCCGGGGCCCAACTTCTGCATAGCGATATCCTTGCGGATATTCGAAAAACGATTCAATGGGTTTCGGAGCACTTCAAAATGCCCATCCGCATTCAGCAGTTTTACCATTGGGCAAACTGCCATGTCCGCATCTTCTATTGGTGCCCTGCCCGACATATTAGATTGTCCGAGCAGAATAAACAAACGCTTATGGGCACTTGCTTGGGAAGCGACCAAGGTAGTAATCAATAGAAATAAAAATATATATATTTTCTTCATACTTATTTTAGCTTAAAAACAACATTCTATTTTTCTACAGATATAAATCATCTACTCACTACTTTTTTGATTCCTGCAATTGTGCTTTTAACGAATCTATTTCTTTCTGCTGCCGAATAGTATAAAGAGTTAGTTCTTCGATTTTTTGCAGAAGTATCTTATTCATATCATGTTGAGAGTAACCTTCCTCAGCAACTTGCTCTGCAGAAGGAACATCGGATAAATGATTATTATCTTGTATAAAATCAGCCACCTCATAGATAGTTGGCAGACTATAGTCTTTGCTGAAAACAAAATCCGACCAAGAGGAGTTAGGAGCAATAGCGTAATCTTCGGAGAGAATACCCTTTTTTACAAATAATCGATACTTATTTTTTAATTCCGCACGAATTTTTGACACATCATCGTGTGACAAATCCACATACAGGTTACGATCAGCACTAATAAATAATGCAGAACCATTATTTGTTCCAAGATGAAGCCCATGATTCGAGTATGTGCCTATCCACCCATCATCATGATTCACCGCATATCCTAAAAACAAATTAACATGATTATCAAAAAGTAGAGACATCGGAACAGTAGTACTCACCTCATTAGCTTTTACTGCAAGTTGTGGATTATCATTTGCTTCAACACCTGCAGTTCCCCAAAAGCCCAAACCTCCGTTACTCCCAATACGCATCATCTTATTATTATTAGCATTATTTATAGTTGGGTCATTATTACGACCAGGCCCCAGACTTGTCCAATATTTATCATCAAAATAAACCTTATCGTACAAATAAATCTTATGTCCGATGGCAGACCTTACATGCAAACCTTCACTATCGCCATTTGATGTAATAGTAGATTTGCTACCAGTTGTGAGCAAATCCAAAGTATTACTATTTGAAGGATCCAAGGCTCTGACAGAAAAGCCCTCAGCGCAAACCCACCCCTCTACACCAATAGTAAGATTGCTAATTGTTTTTAGAATATTATTAAACATTGCAGGAGATATTTGATAAGCACTACTTGGTTTCAAAAGTCCCCATTGTCCCGAATTATTTATAAATCCTCTGGTTATACTTCCCGCACTAAAACGAATCCCCCACACATCGTCAGGCGCCAATGGCGCATTTCTAAGATTATCAATATACTCACCAGCGCCTGATCCGTTGGAATACATTCTATATATAGACTGTGCATGAATATTAAAACCACACATTAAAACAGTAAGTATCAAAATAACTTTTTTCATATCACCTATCTTTAACTATTAACAAAAACTTTTTTATTTATCCGATAATTATCCGATTCAACAATAACCAAACATACACCATTAATTTGTAATCGGATATCTCGTTCCAAGAGTTGTACATTACTAAAAAGTAATTCCTTCAACAACATTCCCTGAGAATCGGTCAGACGAATCCTAACATTTTCCCCTTCAGGAAAACGAATGTGAACTCGAATGACTCCTGCACCTTTATCAAAATAGATTTCTTCAAATAAAAGGGGAATATCGTGGCTTTCTCCTATATCACTTTTTATCTGCTTTTTACCTTCCCATTGCCCAATACACCATCTTTGAGAATCAGCATTATCCGGCACTTGCTGAAACACTCCTTCACGTGTATCTGACAAACTCATCCCAGTCGCAATATTGATAATAGTGTACAATCTCCCTTTCGCCGTATCTTTCATTGGATAAATAGACCACTTCTGATTATCAGATTCCACATCAGATGTCATTGACAAAGCATATCCGGCATCTGCACTAAGAAAAGACAAATCACTTTGATTTTGCAAAGTATGCTGTAATGCCCCTTGAAATCCTACGCAATGAAAATACCAGGTAGAAGAATAAAGAGGAATGCCTGTTTCTACATTAAACAATGATTCACTTCCCATACTGAACTGTGATTCGAATTGATATAATATTGAAACTTGCTCACCAGATAATGCAGTATCATAAATTTTGAAATCATCTATTCCAGTACTGGGAATATGATCTACCGCCCCAATACACATTGATGTAAACAAATTCCAGTCCGGTATAAAAGCAGAATAACATTCCGTCATTTTTCCTTTAGGCGTAACTAAATAAAAGTGAGTGCCATCGTCAGAATAAGTGAGTGCCACAAAATACCATCCCTTTCCTTCATTAAAATTCGAATCATCCCACATCCATTGCTGATCCGGTAATACATTCTTCTGATTATCCGTGTGATAAATATCCAACACAGCCCGTACACCTTTTCTTTTCATTCCAAACAACAAATTTCCATCTTGATCTTTTGTCCAAAAAGCCTGAGAAATGGAGTCTTGACTAACATATAACCAGTAGGTCAAAGTCAGCTCCCTTTGTCCCTGTTCACCAGACGTAACAAGAGGAAAAGACAAATAACTATCTTCTTTATCAAAAGATATGGCTTTTCCATTTGTCCCAAACCTATCGGCAAGTGCATGAACAGCTCCATGAATATCCGCAGTCTGACCAGACATAATATCTTCTGAATCAGTTCCGTTCAGAGGAAAACATTTTTGCGGTAATGGAATCTCCTGAGCACATAAACAAGACGAAAAGCACAAAGTCATCATTAATATTATATTTCTCATAAGCACCTCTTTTAATTATCCTTACTAAATTCATTATTCAATGTCGAACGTAATTCAGAATACTTAAACTCATAAATACCTATTTCCTCTGGCATCGTAAATGTTGTTGAAGGATTTGGATCACCAAAAACCAACTTTGCCAGTGGAGAACGAGTAAGAAAGCCATTCATTATATGGAAGCGGGGAGAATCAATTCGGCTTATTTAAGTATTCAATATTATTATTGAGCATGGCCCCTGCACTGGCATACAAGAAAATAGAAAAATCAAAACCTTTATAGGTTATGTTATTGACCATACTTGCAATAAACTTCGGACTGGTAGAGCCCAATATTTTTCGATCAGCTTCTGTTATCTTCTTATCACCGTTATCCCATATTTTTATATCTCCCGGTTTAAAGCTTGCGCCATTTTTATTGAACTCAGACATTTCAGCCAAGTCTTCCGAAGTATTCTGCCAGATTCCTATTTTTTCATAATCATAATGCACATTTATAGGATGTCCGATGAACCATTTATTACCCACATCATCAACTTTTCCATTATACAAAGATTCAATGGATTCTTTATTAGCGTAGAACATTACATCTGTAGTCCATTGGAATGCTCTTGTATTCACATTTAAGGTAGATAAAGATATTTCAATACCCTTATTCTTTGTTTCTCCTACATTGGAAAGAACACTTCCGAAGCCTGAAACGACCGGTATCTGACGTTCCAATAATAGATCAGAAGTATGTTGAAGATACAAATCAACAGTTCCACTCAATCTATTATTTAAAAAACCGAAGTCAATGCCGACATTCCACTGTTTCGTTGTTTCCCAAGTCAATTCACTATTAGCCATAATACTAGGTGCATATCCTAATACTTCGGAAGCGCCATTATCCCATACATATTTAGACAAACTAAGTCCTCCTCTTGTCATATAAGGATCTATAGCCGAATTTCCTGTTTTGCCCCAACCAGCTCTCAATTTTAAGTTCGACATTACATTCTGCCTCTTCATAAACGCTTCTTCACTAACTCGCCATGCCAAAGCCACAGAAGGAAAAGCAACCCACTTATGACCTTCTGCCAAACGGGAAGAGCCATCATAACGTACGGAACCTGTAAAAAGATATCTTTCTTTATAACTATAATTCAAACGTCCCATAAAAGATGCCATAGTCCATTTTGTCAGATTACTGCCGATATTATCTATAATGGAAGAAGAAGCCAAATCATTATACAGCAGCTTATCAGAAGTTATATCTTGTACACCTATCTTATTCGATTCTGTTTTATCCTCTTGAATAGATTGCAACAGGGTTACACCTACAGTATGATCCTTACCAAAATCACGGTTATAGAATAGCATATTCTCAAGTGTCATCATCGTATATTTACTCATACCATTGTAAGCATAGGAAGTACCTAACTGCCGGGTACTGGTATTGGAAGAGTAAAACTGATAATCCTGTTTGGTACGAGCGTCAAGACCTAAGTTACTCTTAAATTTTAATCCTTCTACCGGAAAAGTCACTTCAATATAATAACTTCCCAAATATCGGCTAACTTTTTCTGGTGCGGATACAGCTCCTTTTTCGAGGTTCATTAAAGGATTCCACATCTGAGCATCAGAAGCAACCAGTTGCGTAGGAGTGCCATCTTCATTACGCAACGCCCCCAAAGGGCTGATACGGTACATATAGGCATCACTTTCCATGCCACTGCCACGTTCCTTTACAGAGTGCGAGTATTGTGTTTGAAGACCAAACTTAAACCATTTATTAATTTCATGATTTAAGTTTAAACGTATGGAATAACGTTCGTAACTTTGATCTTTCATTATACCTTCATTCTTATTATAAGTGGCAGATGCCAAAAAGTTCGTCTTCGCATTTCCGCCGTTGACGCTTATCTGATGATCGGTTATAATACCATCGCGCGTTACATGATCAAACCAATTATCAGAACGTATTCTTGACGGATCGTAATTTCCATTTTCATCATAAGCCATCATCAATGATTCAAGTACATAAGCATCTTGCTTAAACATTGGATTTGCCATATCAGCCGCTTTGTCGGGGTGATCCATAGGATATTTATTCGAACTATTTGTATTACGATAAGCTTCACGCACATATTCGGCATATTGGGCGCCGTTCATTAAATCCAGTTTATTCTGCATAGTCTGAACACCAAAGTATCCGGAATAGTCAACCTGCGTTTTTCCGTCCTTTCCTTGTTTTGTCGTAATCAGTACAACCCCATTAGCACCTCTGGAACCATAAATAGCTGTAGCAGAAGCATCTTTCAAAACCTCCATTGATGCAATATCTGAAGGACTAATTTCACGAAGACCACCTGTAATAGGAACGCCATCAACCACATACAATGGTTCATTACTTGCATTGATTGAACGCTTACCGCGAATTAAAACTGATGGAGAAGTACCTGGTGCCCAATTATCTTGAGAAACCAACACACCGGAAGCACGCCCTTGCAGAGCTTCAGAAGCAGAAGTAACAGGTACAGAAGCAATTTTTGTTGCATCTACGGAAGTCATAGCACCTGTTACATCCCTTTTTCTTTGCACACCATAACCAACTACCACGACTTCATCAATCAACTCACTATCTTCCTGAAGTATTATATTGGAGAGATTTTTATCGGATGCTTTCAGTTTAATAGTCTTATAACCAACATACGAAATAGTCAGAGTAGAATTCTCAGGAACACCTGTCAAAGAATATTCACCATCTATATTAGTTATCGTACCATTAGACGTTTCATCTACTAAAATACTGGCACCAATTACAGGTTCGCCTTTTTCATCAAGAACAGTACCTGAAATCTTCTTTGTTTTCCTCGTTTGCTGCAGAGAATCCGAAGTCTTCTTCTCTTTCAGATAGATTTTCTTCTCACCAATTTCAAAAGCCACATTCGTACCAGTGAACAATTTACTAAGTACATTGGACAGATCTTCATCTTTTGCTTCAATGGTAACCATTCTGTCCGGATCAACCGTAGGACGACTGTATGCCACAGTGAGCCCGGTTTGCTGCGTAATGGCATCAAAGACTTTTGTTAACTTAACTTGCCGGAATTGCAAAGTCACTTTCTGAGCAGAGACCGTTAAACAAGTCATAAAGCCTAAAAGAAGTACAAGTAAAATCTTGTGTTTCATAACTTAAATTTTAGATTAACATTAGTATAAAAATTCGCTTTATACTAAGTAGACACACAAGATTTTGGAGCGGGTGAGAGAAAATAGATTTTTTTTCGATAAATGAGGAAAAAGACCCTTAAAAGCAAAGAATCGTCATTAGCGGTCCAAAATGTAGCTCGTCATCTTGTATTTTATGTATCTGCACATAAATGTCCAATCATCTATGATGATTTGTACAAATCTACGACTTTTATTATATTCGTGCAAGAAATCTGAGGATAATGTAAACTGTTCTATTTGATAAAGAGACTTCGTTCATAGAAAGCAGAAAAGATAAAAGGCGGCTATTTCTTGCCGATACCGGCAAAAATCGCTGTCTTTGAGAATAGAATAAAAATATTTTAATAGAAAACCACGTACGCCCAACCATGAGAACATATGAGAGAAAGAAAAAATTTTGCGTGCGTTAGACCTACTTGTGACAGAGGATAAGATACCACATCACTATATTAAATTCATTAGAGATGGGGTTTATGAGTTTCGTTCTAATTATGGAAATACAGAATTTCGTGTATTTTTCATTTATGATGGAAATACTATCGTTGTCTTATTCAATGCCTTCAAAAAGAAGACACAGAAAACGCCTGATAGCGAGATAAAGAAAGCGATAAAGTTAAAGGAGGAATATTATGCAACTAAAAGAAATCAGTAAAGACATTTACGATGTCAGTGCATTGCTTGATGAAGTATTGGGAAAGGAAGGGACTCCCGAACGTGAAAAGAGCTGCGAAAAGGCATGGGAAGAGTATAATGCCCAGATCCTATTGGATGCCCGTAAAAACGCAAGACTTACGCAGGCAGAACTTGCCAAGCGTATAGGGGCTGACAAAGGTTATATCTCAAGAATAGAGAGAGGTCTTACAGTTCCAACAGTATCTACTCTATATCGGATTGCAGCAGCTATGGGACTAACCGTAGAGTTACGACCTGCGTAAAAACAAAGGAGATGTGTCAAAACTAAGGCACATCTCCTTTTTTTATATTTAAATGTTTTTTTTCTCTATGCGACTCTTTTTTCACTAATTTGGTAATACGCGGCTATATTCCTCGTATATTGCGTCATAATTGTTCTGATAAGAATACATATAATGCGTGCAGTCCCTCCCTTTCCTGTTTTTAGTAGTTTAGCGCACATTTTTTTGATATTAAAAGCTATAGCAAAGAAAGCAAAGTCCATCGTAACCTTGTCTTCTCCTTTATGTCTGAACCGGCGGTATGCCATGTTGTATTTCATTTGTCCAAACACAGCTTCCGGTTCTATACACCTCCTGCCTCTATGCTTGATACCTTCCTCTGAGAGCAATTTTTCCCGTGCCTGCCGTTTGTATTGGTTTAACCGGTGATTGACTTCTATAATACGATTTCCCTGGGCTTTAAAGCAACTGCCACGCAAAGGACAACCCTCGCAATTTTGTGCTTTATAACGTGCACTTTCGGTGATGTATCCGCTTGCTGTTTTGTCACGTCTGGTCCCTATACGGTTCATGCGCTGCCCCATAGGGCAAACGTAATAATCCTCTTCTGTATTGTAATGGAGACTTTCCGCATGGAACGGATTGGGAGTATAACGGGGACGCTGTTCTTTATGGAAGAAGTTATACTTGACAAAGGCTTCTATCCCGTTCTCCTGCATGAACCGGTAATTTTCTTCTGAGCCGTAACCAGAGT
This sequence comes from Bacteroides intestinalis DSM 17393, assembly GCF_000172175.1. Classification (NCBI taxonomy): domain Bacteria; kingdom Pseudomonadati; phylum Bacteroidota; class Bacteroidia; order Bacteroidales; family Bacteroidaceae; genus Bacteroides; species Bacteroides intestinalis. The sequence continues at coordinate 1,080,062 of NZ_ABJL02000008.1, forward strand.
CTGCCACCCCGACAGCGGGTAAGCGGTTATAGCGATGTTGGAAGGAGTGGAAGAAAGGAATGAGCGTCAGTGTATCGGTAGGGTTGGGAAACTGTCGGAAGTCTATGAGAAATTGGTTTTCAGTACCTATTTGCAAATTATATCCGGGCTTGGTCTGCCCGTTCTTCATGGCGTCTTCTTTCATACGCATGAATGTGGCATCAGGATCAGTCTTGGAATAGGAATTACGTTCTCCAAGAGTGTCAAGATGATTGTCGTATTCCGTCAGCTTGTCACGATACCCTTCAAGTTCCTTGAGCTGTTTCTTCTTTTCGCGCAGGGCTTTCTTTTGTTCCTTATCCTTTGTCGCAGGCTGGTGTTCTAGGACTTCTTTAAGTTCATCCACTATGTCAGAGAGCATGGCGGGAGTGAATTGGGCGGGTGTGTCTTTTACGGAGTTCTCTTGTGCAATGGCTTCGTCCACCTGTTCCAGAAGGATACGAATCTTGTCCAGCAACTTCGTGCGGTGCTTTTCAACACTCTTGCGCCAGACAAAAGTATATTTGTTGGCTTTGGATTCAATCTTAGTGCCGTCGATATACTCCACCTCAAGACTGATGAAACCTTTGTCGGCAAGGACAAGAACTAACTGGGTGAATACATTATTTATCTCCTCCTTTACACGGTTACGAAAACGATTGATGGTGATAAAATCCGGATGCTCATTACCGGCAAGCCAGATATAATGAATGTCACGCAAGAGAAGCTTCTCTATTTTACGGCACGAATAGATATTATTCATGTAGGCGTAGATAATTACCTTAAGCATCATTTTAGGATGATAAGGACAGCGGCCGGTTTCTTTATAAAGTTTATTGAAACCTTCAAGATGGAGAGTATCAACAACTGTGTTGACTATGCGAACCGGGTCGTTCGACGCAATGTTTTCATCAATTCTTTGAGGAAAAAGAACGGTTTGGTTGGGAATGTAAGGACGAAAATGTAACTTTGCCATAACGAAATACTTTATGCCTAAAGATACAAAAACTTTGGGTAATAGCAAAGCCCGGGCTTGCGAAAGTCTGGGCTTTGTGCATAAAAAAGGTTGTGCCAGAGTTTTGACACAACCTCTTTCGTTTGTTTGAAAACGCAAATTAGCATAAGCGTAATTAGAGGCTTTTTTATATATTGCCTACAACTCAAATCCGCATAATCAATGCATTAGACGGGAATCCTCTTTTTTTCTTGTGACTATCACTTCCTTTTCAGCCTCCTTATATTCAAACCGTAGCGGCGCAATCTTCTCCAAATCCTGAAGAACTTTTTCGAGAAGCGTATTCTCTGACGTAATCGTAAAGTATACATCTCCAACTGCCGCGTCTTCTATCTTGAAGCCTACATCATACCAGCGATTCAGCACCTTGATAACCTCGGACAACGGGGCATCTTTAAAAGCGATCACGTTCTTTTTCCACAAAGAAGAAATCTGCGCATCCATGTTCCGGATAATAGTGCAATGTTCACTCTCCTTGTTATAGACAAGTTTCTCACCGGGCTTCAACGGATATTTCTTATCTGAAGCAAGTGTCAGATTAACACGACCTTCGTCCAGACAGACCGTGATATCCTTATTCTCCGGATAGGCCTGAACATCGAACGAAGTTCCTAGAACATGCACGGCAGGTCCGTTAAGATTGACAATGAAAGGTCGACGGGAATTTTTCGATACTACAAAATAAGCCTCACCTTCCAAGTAGACTTCACGACTGGACAGCGCAAACTTTTTAGGATACTTCAAACGCGAATCCGAATTGATATACGCACGCGTACCATCCTGAAACATCATTTGCAGACGCTCACCTTTGGGTACATAGATTTCTTCGTAACCAGAATCGCCCAGCAGATCGACACGGGTATTCACCTGAACAAACAGTCCTATCAGCAGCACAAACGGAATGAGTACGGCAGCCACACGGAAAGCAATCCTGCGGACGCGCTTCTGCCGGATATTGCGACGGATATGGGCAAGCATCTCTTCGGACGGGATTTCGTGATCGACATAGAGTTCTTCGAATCCCTGTTTGATCTCTACGGCATCACGATCCATACTTTTAGCCAGATAGGCCGCACCCTCATCGGTAGCAAACCAAGCCGCTACGATCCGGGCAATTTCAGGAGTAGATGTACCTGTCAGCACTTCCTGTATCTGTTTTTCTGTAGGTATATTCATATTCTCTGTACTCATACTGTTAAATAGACACTTAAATACCTTAACAAGGTGAGGTACGTAACAAAAATTAGCAATTTTCCCAGATGGACGCGCAACAATTTCAGCGCATCGGAATAATGGGTTTTGATTGTATTGATAGAGAGTTTCAGGCGGTCGGCTATCTCCTGGTTGGAGAGTTCTTCACACACTTTCATCAGACAGATTTCCCGCTTTTGGGGTGGCAACATATCGACAGCTTTATAAAAGATAGACATCAGTTCTTTCTTTTCCAGACTGTCAACAAGGGTATCTTCGTAAGTAGGGATGCCTTGGGCTATCTCATAATTCTTGGTAAGGGCAGTATTCTCATTGCGTATCACATTGAGTATATGATTTTTAGTCATTGTTATCAGGTAGTTTCTCAGGCTGATGCCTACCCGAAGCTCCGAACGGAATTCCCAGAAACGGGTAAATACGTGTTGCACAGCGTCTTCTGCCATCGCGGAACTCATCAAATAGCGATAAGCCAATGCATAAAGCAGTTTGTGATATTTATTGTAAACCGCAGTAAATGCCTCTACATCTCCCCGCTCCACTTTAGCAAAAAGTGTTTCATCGTCAATATCAGATGTTTGCGGGGCTCTACGCTGCATTTAAACTGTGTTTTTAAGGTTAAACGATAGAATGATGCGGGCAAATATACTCATTTTTGATAAAGGTGGGGTATGGATGGGAGGTTTTTATGGATGAGGAGATGGAAATGAAGAGGTTATAGTTGCACAATTGTGCAACTATTCATATCTTTGCTATATGAAACGCAGGATTACAACATATGGTGGATATTTTGAGAGATTCATAGAAACCCTCTCTGCCAAAGAATCGTTGAATTGGAGTGATAAAGCTATTCTCATCACTTCCATTATCTTCATTGTTACAGCCTGTTGAATGGTATCATTACATAGCCAATCTGATCAATCCTGCACATCAGTTACCGGATCTGAAAGTAGGCGAAATGTATGCGGAAGTGGCAGAGTACACACAAGCCGGCAACTTTTGGGATTTCATCTGGGGGAACGTTACTTTAGGGCAGAAAGCAACTTTTCGTTACGACAGAAAAGAATCTCCATTTCTGAATAAAGATACTGATTATCTCCGCAATCTCTTTTGCTCCTCTCTATGCTCTGAAATAGTGTCAGCAAAGGCAATCAGAATCGGTAAATCAACTCCCACCCCAGAATATGCCTGTCCAAGTCACTCTCGTGCTGATAGCAATAGAAAACATCTGACGACCAGGAGGACGACAGTTTAGCTTCCACCCCACCGCGGGCACGGAAGCGGGAGGCATGAAACCATTCATCTTTACCCAGACCGTGATATTGCTCCAAAGAGATATACGGTGACCATGTAGTTACCTTATAAGCAGCTTTCAGGCGGGTGCGGAGACGGAATTCATCCGCTCCGCGTCCGTCGAAAGTATGCTGAAAACGTTCGCGTAGGGTGAACGTCCATTGTCGTTTTTTGAGAGTGAAAGAGACACCTGCATGATAACGGTGCCGGGATTTCCAGCCGTCTTCACCACGGTTGCGGTAGTGGTATTCGTAGCCGCCCTCAGCTTTTAAAAACGGAAGAAGAAGAACGGAAGTACCTACGCCGAAGCCCCAACGGTCTATCTCATCCAATGCGTCACGGGTACGCATCTCGACATCTCCGTAAAGTTCCACTCTGGAGGATATATCGTGCCGGGCTTTCATCTTGTTCCAAGTCACGAAATCACTGTCCTGTGCCTGCAAAGAAGGCAGACTGAAGACAAGCAGTCCTACACACAAAACGACAAATCCCCGCAATACAGAATATTTCTTTAGCATATCATTCTCAAAGGTTTACTTCAACTTATTTTCTTAGAAAATACAAAGCTAAAGAAAGATTCTGTAATAAATCTGTAATACGAATGTAATATTATCAAATTTTCGACTTACAAAGTTCCAGATAACAAACAGACAATAACAATTATTCCCGTGAAATTCGTTTCAGGTGTTCTTCTATCTTTTGAAAAAATGACGCCAGATGCGAACCATCTACAAAGGCATGATTTACATAAATGGATAAAGGAAATACCAGACGTCCCTCACGGGTTACCGCTTTACCGGAAGTCATCAAAGGGTAACTGCAACCATTACCGACTTCGGCCAGCGTATAAGTAGTAGCAGTAAAATACATTTTGGGGACAGCGCTTAAATGCACTACATCATAATCTCCCTGTTTTGCCAACTCCTCTTCGGCACCATAAGGATTGCCATCTTCGGGGATATTGGTTATCAACTCATACGCTTCAGCATAAAAGCGTTTGAAATCTTCGTGGTAAGGGATCCGAACCGTATAAAAAGTCTTTCCAGGAATAGCTATCGGAGAAATGATATCCACTTCATCATGAAAAATAACTTGTCCGTTCTTGTCGGTACGATAACGAAGTTCCGGAACTTCATTCGCCGAACGCACTACGGCATACAGATAATAGAGAAAAAAGGAATGGCCCGAAGCTCTCGCTGCGGCACTGGCTTCGGTACAATCAATCTCTGTGGTAATGGAATACCAGGAATTTACAAAGCCCCGGAAGAAATTGTAATTGTCCCGGCGCTCCCAGGTCTCGATGTCTACAATATGTCTCATAAAGTTATTGATTAATGAAAAATGCCCGGTCGCATATATCAGCCGGGCATTCGTTCGTTTATTTTCCTTTCTTATAGTTTTCCAATCCTGTTTGCAAGAACTCGATATACTTAGGAATGTCCTCGTCATACGAATAAGATTTATTCAAAGGGCGACCTTCATTATCTATCAGCACATAGAAGGGCTGTGCATTGGCACCGAATTTAACGCGTTGGAGATAACTCCACTTATCACCTACTGTACGCAATGTACGTTCTCGTCCGTTTTCTGTCACTTTAACAGGTGAGGTCAGCAGGGTTTTATTATCTACATAAAGTGTAATAAGCACGTAGTCGTTGTTGATAATATCACTTACCTTAGAGTCTGTCCATACGGCAAGCTCCATCTTACGGCAGTTTACACAGCCATAACCGGTGAAGTCGAGCATTACAGGTTTGCCATGCTGACGGGCATATTCCATACCCAGATCATAATCATCGAACTTGGCATGCACTTCATTATTATAGAGGTTGAAGTCCTGAGTCTGCATAGGCGGTGCAAAAGCACTGACTGCCTTCAACGGAGCACCCCACAAACCGGGAACCATATATACGGCAAATGCCAGCGAGAAAAGTGCCATAAAGAAGCGGCCCACTCCCACTTTCATATCGTCATCATCGTGTGGGAACTTGATCTTGCCCAACAGGTAGAAGCCCAGTAAAGCAAACAGAACAATCCACAATGCCAGGAACGTTTCGCGGTCGAGGATGCGCCAGCCGTATGCCAAGTCGGCTACAGAGAGGAACTTCAGAGCGAAAGCCAGTTCCAGGAAACCGAGAGTAACCTTAATGACATTCATCCAACCGCCTGATTTCGGCATAGACTTCAGCCAGGACGGGAACAAGGCGAACAGTGTGAACGGCAATGCCAAAGCAATAGCAAACCCGAGCATACCGATAGCCGGAGCTACCACGCTACCCGTTGTAGATACCTGTACCAGCAAGAAACCGATAATAGGACCTGTACAAGAGAAAGACACCAGTGAAAGCGTAAATGCCATCAGGAAGATACTGAGCAAACCGCTTGTTGCTTCTGCCTTACTATCTACTGCGTTGCTCCATTTAGAGGGCAGCGTCAGTTCGAAAGCTCCGAAGAAAGAAGCTGCAAACACAACCAGCATCAGACAGAAAAGGATATTGAACACGGCATTCGTGGAAAGTGCATTCAATGCACTGGCACCGAAGATCAACGTAATGGCCAAACCTAAAGTTACGTAAATCACCACGATGGAAGCGCCATACGTCCAGGCATCACGAATACCCTTCTTTTTATCTTTGGAACGTTTCAGGAAGAAACTTACCGTCATAGGGATAATAGGCCACACACAAGGGGTAAACAATGCCAGCAGTCCACCGAGGAAACCGGTGATAAAGATATAGAACCATGACATGTCGTCCTGTGAAGTGGTTTCACCATAAGATTGCAGATCATTGATGACAGGTTTCCACAAGTCAATATTACCTGCCACATTTATATCCGTCGGACCATCTGCACCACCTATGATGCCAGTAGAAGCTGTATCAGCAGGTGTTTCAGTTTGTGAAGCAGGCTGAGTTTCCGGTTTCGTTTCCTCTGCCGGAGCTGTTACCTTTTCAGCCGGAGTTGCAACTGCTGTACCTTTAGCGGCTTCTGCCTTACCTGAGAAATCAAACTCTACCTGCGTAGGAGGCAAACAGTTTTCATCATTACAAGCACCGTATTCCAGAAAACCTTCTATCTTATAATCTCCTCCTGTGAGCTTTAGTTTCTGAACAAATTGTGCCGTAGACTCAAAATAGCGTACGTTCATCTCGAACAACTTATCATAAGAAGCTATTTCTTTTCCTTTCGGCTGCAACTTTCCTACAACTGTAGCACCGGATATCTTCTCTACATTGAAGGTAGCCGAGATAGGACCACCGTCGCCCAGGTCGGTAGAATATACATGCCAACCCTTATCGATAGTAGCGGTAAATACAATTTCCGCCTCTCCCGCTGCAAGCGTCTTCAGTTCCGACTTAAACTTGACGGGCTCCTGTATCTGCGCTTGTGCCACGACAGCAATCAGCAACAGACAAATGGATAATATTTTCTTCATATAATCAATGATTAATTACTAATTGTCAATTGTCAACTATCAATTGTCAATTGTTTCGTAGTCAACACAAGCGCGATTCTCCTTTACATCAGCAATCAGCTTGCCTGCTGCCACATGTTCGGGATGAGTAGCATAAAATTTCACGTCGTCCAACGTATCAAATTCGCTGTAGAGGGCAATGCTCCAAGTTTCGCCAGGATTCATATTGAGTCCAACTTCTATCTTACGTATAACAGATATTTTAGCAGGCAAAGCCTCGATAGCGGCCTTGAATTCTTTCATTGCTGTCAGCTTTTTGTCAGCCGGAGCTTCGTCTTTTAATTTAAATAATACAATGTGTTTGACCATAACTTTGCAATTTTAATGATTTATCTATATATTTGTCAACCGAAGCGATTAATATTAACCGCAAAAATACTCGTTTTGTTTTAAATATACACTTAAACGGATGTTAATAATAGGAATTGCAGGCGGAACTGGCTCGGGAAAAACCACCGTCGTACGTAAAATCATTGAAAGCCTGCCGGCAGGTGAAGTGGTACTGTTACCGCAAGACTCTTACTATAAGGATAGTAGCCATGTACCTGTAGAAGAACGACAGAACATCAACTTTGACCACCCGGATGCCTTCGATTGGGGGCTTTTATCCAAACACGTAGCCATGCTGCGTGAAGGGAAAAGCATTGAACAACCTACCTACTCGTATCTTACCTGTACACGAGAGCCCGAAACGATTCATATCGAACCGCGGGAAGTAGTGATTATTGAAGGGATTCTTGCCCTGTGCGACAAGAAACTGCGTAGCATGATGGACCTTAAGATCTTTGTGGATGCTGATCCGGACGAACGTCTGATTCGTGTCATACAACGGGATGTAGTGGAGCGCGGACGTACGGCAGAAGCTGTTATGGAACGTTATACCCGTATCTTGAAGCCTATGCACCTGCAATTCATCGAACCGTGCAAACGATATGCGGACCTGATCATACCCGAAGGGGGAAACAATCAGGTGGCAATCGATATTCTGACGATGTATATAAAGAAGCATCTCTGATAAATGAACAACTGAGGCGTCTCAGTTATTTATATATTTGAATGAATAGAAGTATCTTAATATTCTTGCTATGTCTGTGCTGCCTGTCGGGGTGCGGAAATAAACGGCATGGTTCCATGCCCGATGAAGCTGTGGGCGATTTGCAACAGATAAAAGATAGCGGTGAACTCGTTGTACTGACGCTATACAGTTCTACTTCTTACTTCAACTATCGTGGTCAGGAAATGGGCTTCCAGTACGAGTTGAGTGAACAGTTTGCCAAAAGTCTCGGGGTAAAACTGCGCGTAGTGGTGGCAAGGAATGTACAGGGACTTATAAACAAGTTACTGGCAGGCGAAGGAGACATCATTGCCTATAATGTCCCCATCACGAAGGAATTAAAAGACAGTCTGATCTATTGCGGTGAAGAAGTAATCACACACCAAGTTATTGTGCAACGCGCAGGCGGGAAAACAAAACCGCTGACGGATGTAACGGAACTGATAGGCAAGGATGTATATGTAAAGCCCGGGAAATATTACGACCGTTTGGTAAATCTGGATAAAGAACTCGGTGGCGGCATCCATATCCACAAAGTGACTAATGACAGCATTTCAGTAGAAGATCTCATCACACAAGTATCCCAGGGAAAGATTCCTTATACGGTAGCCGATAATGACGTAGCCAAGCTTAACACAACGTATTACCCCAATCTGAATATTAAATTATCCATCAGTTTCGACCAAAGGGCTTCCTGGGCAGTGCGCAAGGATAGTCCGGAACTGGCAGCAGCCGCTAATAAATGGCATGAAGAGAATATGACTTCTCCCGCCTACACTGCCAGTATGAAAAGATATTTTGAGATCAGCAAAGCAACTCCACACACTTCCATCCTTTCTCTTCGTGAGGGAAAGATTTCACACTTCGACGAATTGTTCAAAAAGTATGCTTCAGAAATAGACTGGGATTGGCGGTTGCTTGCCTCTCTGGCCTATACAGAGTCCAACTTTGATACAACAGCCGTTTCATGGGCCGGAGCCAAAGGACTAATGCAACTGATGCCTGCCACAGCGCGCGCCATGGGAATCCCTGAAGGAAAAGAACAGAACCCGGAAGAGAGTGTGAAAGCTGCCGTAAAATATATCAATGCTACCAGTAAGAGCTTCTCTTCAGTACCGAGAGAGGAACGGCTCAACTTTGTACTTGCTTCCTACAATTCGGGTATCGGGCATGTGCTGGATGCAATGGCACTGGCTGAAAAATATGGAAAGAACAAATATGTCTGGAAAGATAATGTAGAGAACTTCATTTTATTAAAAAGTAATGAAGAATACTTCACCGACCCTGTCTGCAAAAACGGATACTTCCGTGGAATAGAGACATATAACTTTGTGAGGGATATTATGGGGAGGTATGAGACATATAAGAAGAAAATAAAAGAGTGATAGGGTGGTAAGGTGATAAAGCGATAGGATGGCAGATCTATCACCTTATCACTCTACCACCTTAATCTTCCTTTTCATTAAAACAAATTCAGCTTATTCTTCTGCGCTTCCTCCAACGGAACTGTCTTTGGTGCTTGCGCAGCGTTCTTTTCACGCAACTGCTGATATTCTGAACTTAATTTTTCTTTTAATTCTTCTTTGGCTTTCGGATTCATCAAGCGGGCGGCTACCGTTGCATTCTGCGAGGCATCTTTCAGATGAACCACAGGAGCATGATAGACGGGAGCTATTTTCAATGCTGTATGCAGTCGGGAAGTAGTGGCGCCACCTATTAATAAAGGAATATCGGCACCTGCCTTTTCCAATTCCATAGCCACGTGTACCATTTCTTCCAATGATGGAGTTATCAGACCACTAAGTCCAATCATATCCACCTTTTCTTCCAAGGCACGCTGAACAATCGTTTCAGCAGGTACCATCACACCAAGGTCTATGATCTCATAACCATTGCAGGCCATGACCACGGAAACAATATTCTTACCTATATCATGCACATCACCTTTCACCGTGGCAAGCAGGACTTTTCCGGCAGAAGCGGAGCCTTCCTGTTTTTCCGCTTCAATTACAGGCTGAAGAATGGCAACGGCTTTCTTCATGGTACGAGCAGTTTTCACCACCTGGGGCAAAAACATTTTTCCGGCACCAAAGAGCTCACCTACATAGTTCATACCTGCCATTAAGGGACCTTCGATGATATCCACTGCTTTCGGATAGAGCTTCAGGGCTTCTGCCAAGTCTTCCTCCAGATAGTCACCAATTCCTTTCGTCAAAGCATGTTTCAAGCGTTCTTCCACACTAGTTCCATTACGCCATGAAAGAGGGGCAACTTGTTTATCAGTGGCATTACCTTTCTGTTGTTCGGCAGCAGCTTTCAGTTGTTCAGCAGTTTCTATCAGACGCTCGGCAGCATCGAGACGACGGTTTAAAACCACATCCTCTATGCGTTCCAGTATATCGGCAGGAATATCAGTATAAAGCACAGCCGTAGCCGGATTTACGATCCCCATGTCCATTCCTTCACGGATGGCATGATAAAGGAACACCGCATGCATGGCTTCACGGATATAATTGTTGCCACGGAAAGAGAATGACAAATTGCTGACGCCACCACTAACATGAGCACCCGGCAAGTTCTTACGTATCCAACCGGTAGCCCGGATAAAGTCTACAGCATAATTATTATGTTCGTCCATACCCGTAGCCACAGCAAGGACGTTGGGGTCAAAAATTATATCATGAGGATTGAATCCCACTTTCTCAACCAAAAGCTGATAAGCACGTGCACACACTTCGATCTTACGTTCGTACGTATCCGCCTGTCCTTTTTCATCAAAAGCCATTACTACAGTAGCTGCACCATATTGCCTGATTGTACGGGCATGTTCCAGAAACTTTTCCTCTCCCTCTTTCAGAGAGATTGAATTCACAATGGACTTTCCTTGCAAACACTTCAATCCGGCAACAATTACATCCCATTTGGAAGAGTCAATCATCACAGGAACACGGGCAATCTCCGGCTCGGAAGCAATCAGATTGAGGAAAGTAGTCATTTCAGCCTGTGCATCCAGCAGACCGTCGTCCATATTTACGTCGATAATCTGCGCCCCGTCTTCTACTTGCTGACGGGCAATGCTGAGGGCTTCATCGTATTTTTTTTCATTAACCAGACGCAGGAACTTGCGGGAACCGGCCACATTGCAGCGTTCTCCCACATTGATAAAGTTCTTCTCAGGAGTCACCTCCAGCAATTCCAAGCCGGAAAGCCAAAGACTTTCGGGTTTCGGAGCAGGAACATGGGGAGCAGCACCGGCTATCAGGGCAGGATATTCGGCAATGTACGCATCGGTCGTACCACAGCAACCGCCAATGATGTTTATCAGCCCTTCTTGGATATATTCTTTCACTTCATGCGCCATATCGGCAGGCGTCTGGTCGTATTGCCCCAGGCTGTTGGGCAATCCCGCGTTGGGGTATGCACTGATATAATAAGGAGCACGGGCAGCAAGCTGTTCTAGGAAAGGTTTCAACTGACGAGCACCAAAGGAACAGTTCAAACCTACCGAAAAGATATTGGCATGCTGAACGGAGGCAAGAAAAGCCTCCAAAGTCTGTCCCGACAGAGTGCGTCCACCTGTATCAGATACAGTAACGGACAGCATAACAGGAACTTGAATACCTGTAGCCTCCATCGCCTTTTCGGCGGCAAAGATAGCTGCTTTAGCGTTCAATGTATCGAAGATGGTTTCTATCAGCAGAGCATCTACTCCACCTTCCAGCAAGGCTTCCATCTGTTCCCGATAGGCATCGGCAAGTTCATCGTAAGTCAGCGCACGCATAGCCGGATTATTCACATCGGGACTCATGGAACAAGTCTTATTGGTAGGTCCGATGGAACCGGCTACAAAACGTGGTTTATCAGGTGTGGAAAATTCATCAGCTACTTCACGTGCCAGTCTAACGGCAGCCAGATTCATCTCACGTACATACTCCTGCACATGATAATCGGCCATACTGACACTGGTAGAGCTAAACGTATTGGTTTCAATGATATCGGCACCTGCCATGAGATATTTACGGTGTATATCCTGTATCACATCAGGGCGCGTCAGACAAAGCAGGTCATTGTTTCCTTTCATCTGCCCGGGGATACCGGCAAAACGTTCTCCCCTGAAGTCTTCCTCTGTTAAGTTGTACCGTTGTATCATGGTGCCCATAGCACCGTCTAAAATAAGGATGCGCTCACGCACCAACTTTTCAATAGAAACCATTTGTATTTAGTGATAGAATGGTAATGTGATAAAGTGGTAAAGTGATATTACTCTATCACATTATCACGTTATCACATTACCACGTTAAACAATCATCTCTTAAACATCCGCGCCATATCGCGTTTGTCATCTTTCTCTTTCAACGCTTCGCGCTTGTCGTATTGCTTTTTACCTTTGGCAAGGGCTACCACCACTTTGGCAAGTCCTTTTTCATTAATAAACATACGAACAGGAACCATTGTAAAACCGGGATCTTTCGCTCCACGCGCCAGTTTATCAAGTTCTTTTTTGGTAAGTAAGAGTTTACGCTCCCTGCGTGCTGAATGGTTATTGTACGAACCGTAGAAATATTCAGAAATATGCATATTCTTCACCCACAGCTCGCCATTGGCAAAGTAGCAGAAGGTATCCACAAGGCTTGCTTTACCCATGCGGATCGATTTAATTTCCGTACCCGTGAGCACAATACCCGCGGTATAAGTGTCTACCAATTCGTAATCGAATGTAGCGCGCTTATTTTTTATATTAACAGGAGCTTGTTTCATGATTTCAAACGTTAATTAAGCACCATCGTCAGCTTGTTGAATATAAACTGAATGAGCATAGGACAGACAATGAGTAGGATGGAAGAAATGATCGTAAACCGTAACCGGTCTTTTTCTTCTACTTCCATCAACGTTGAAGCCCCCTCCCACACCACATACACAATATAGAACTGCAACAGCAATCCGATGATATTAAAGTCCGGCAATATGCCGATAATAATCCGGAGCAAGAAAAGAACAACCAGCGCATAGCCCGCAAACTGTTGCGTCAAGGGCATGTCATTGTCCATCATAAACATTTTCACGCGCATCCCATTTATGAGATACGCCGCCAGAAAATACCCTCCAAAGAGGGATACCGCCACCGCGCAACATTGCGTCATGGCATATTGGAAACTCTCGGGACCGCCCCACCCTTTCGCCAGCAAAGATCCGATAAAGACGGACAATCCGCATAAACCAATCATAGGATAGACAAAAGCAGTAAATACTTTTCGCCTATCCTCTTCCAAACGAATTTCCTCCCAAGCCTTGGCCGGAGAGGAAATCAGTAACATTGCTATATGGAATAATGCTTTATAATCCAAATTATATTATTTAATTTCTTTGTATTCTACAGTATATTCATTGGTTTTAGTATTATTATCATCCAATTCTACTGAATTGGCATTTTCTTCTGCCACAATAATAACCTTATCAAGTGATCCACTTGTAGAATATGCAATTTTCTGCAAATTGAATGAGCGATAATATAAATATGTTGAACCATTATATGCATAGTCAAAAGATGTCGGACTGCCAGTAGTCATATTATCACCACTCTTTTTATGACGCAAATAAAGCTTTATGGTACCATCAGTCGTTTCTTCGTTGGGATAATATACCAAAGTAAAAGAGTGAGGTTTAGTTTGTATATAATAATTTATTGGAAGCATTAATGTATTCGTATCAAAGTAATATGGTTCATAAGCAAAAGTACTAGAAACTTCCTTCTTCAAGGAAATAATAGGTGTATCGCTAATAGAGTCATTTGCTGCGCCAGGTTCATCAACAACTTCGACTTGACTGTCCAAACTTATAATACCCGCAAGCGTAACCCCCTCTATCTTAGTTGCATTATCTGGAATCTCTAATACGGAAGAATCCCATTGATATGCAATTTGCACTACTTGACCCTCTACTTCAGAAAGTTTAAATCCTCTAGCTTCCAACTCTGCTACAGAAGTGGCAGTAGGAGTAATAGTTATTCCATCTGCTGTTTTAAAATAATAATTCATGCCATACATAGAGTATACTTTTGCAAGTGCACCACGAGATCTAGTAGTATCATTATCCGAATTCATGCAAGAAGATAAAGAAACACCCATTATTAAGGTCAGGGCAACCATCCAGATTTTAAACTTAGCCATTTTCATTGTTCTATAAATATTAGAGTTTGCAAATTTAGATAAAAGAATCGAGTAACACCGCACTCTCTCCATTTTTTCATTGTTTTTAAGAGTAAATGAAATATTAATCTAAATACTGCAAGCTCCAACATCTATTTAGCATTTATTTACATTTCAACTTATAATCTTTGTTTCGACTAATTCATTAGTATCCATTATATATAAATTATAGTATAAATCAGTAGTCACAATACCGTCCCATTTTCCTTTAATTTTAAATCTATGGCCTTTATCATTACCATCCATCTTCTCCAAAGTTGCAACATACGTAACAGATGCATCGTACGACATCTTCAATACTTCAATCCTGTATGTAGTCATAGGTGGAATAATAATTTTAAATGTCTGAGTAACATTTACTGTATATTCTTCTTCCGTACCATAAGTAACAGTACGGGAACTAGTAGTACTATTATCAATCGTTCCACCAACACCTATATTAACTATACCAACTTTTAAACCCAAATTCAAATTAAAAGAACTGCCTTCATGAGTAGAAATTCCTTCTGCTTCTGTAAAGCTACTCTTCTCTCTCGCTGTTTTTGAAATAGAAATAGAATGTTCTATTTCTTGAGTAGCTGAAGTATTTGGAACAATAGCTCCATCAATAGACTGGTCCTTCCGATTTATAAAATCACCAGCTGTTTCTACATACTCCATATTTACAATTCGATATTCTCCAACAGGAACAATTTTCCAACGAGATATCGCAGAAGAATTATCAGGTCTATACTTCAAATCGCTACTATTCTCATCTTTTGCTTGCAAATATCCTACAAAGTCATAACCGATTCCCATCTTAGGCAAGAATCCTTGTATGTTATAAAAGACACCATTATAGCTGATAAAAGGAGACCGCATAAATGGTGAAGCAAGTCCTAAAACAGGATAGTCTCCGCCAGTTTTAGGAGTGACATTTATAGCATCATTGCCCATAGCAAGAACTATATTACCATTTCTCACATACCATCTTTGTTTCATACTGCCATCATCCCCTTCTGCCAACCAAACAGGTTCTCCAACAATTGTAGAGCCAGCCGTTAAATATTTGTATTTTGCACTTCCCATATTTATAATATTCACTGGTATATTTGCTACTTCCGTCAATGGATTAAAATCCGCAATCGATGTTGCCGCCCTCGTCTGCACTTGTTCAGTATCACTTTTCACAATACCTTCTAGCTCTTCTTGCTCACAAGCAAACATAGCCAATAACCCTACTAACAATAAACTGATCTTTTTCATAAGCATCACATATTATAAGTTAAACATATTATACTATTATTACAACTCAAAGTGTCCACACACATAAGCCCCATTTCTCCCTTCTATTTCTATCAGGAAATCACCAGAGACTTCAAAATTCAATTGAATAGTCTTTTCCATAGAGTCTTGTATATTTTCAGAAGAAAAATAAACCACAGCACCATCCTGAGAAATAGTAATATCTACCTCCCCTATAGCTTGTTCAAAGTATACTGCCAAAGAACAACTACTACTATCTAACACCACATAAATTGGAATTAATGGCTGTACAGAACGATGATCTCCCAAATTACCTTTTGTTAGAATGTCAAAAGGAACATCATTTCCGGTCATTTGAATAAGGACCTTCTCAAAACCTCCATCATTACCTTCCGGAGAACCAGCATTTACCTTTCCAAAGAGCAATACCCCTAATAAACATAGAATCAATTTTAATTTCATAGCCTATCTTTTTTAAATTCAGAAACAAAGTTAGTGCTATAAAACCTAATAACAGGAATGGATATGTGGACACACAATTAGCAACTAAGCTGCTATTAATCAACAAAGTAACAAATTACATAGTGGACAAAAACAAGATATTATTTTCAATAAAACGCTATCATTTGCTCCAAAGCATCGTCTTTACTTAGCAATAAATGCGATTTTAATCTTTGCTTGTTCTTATAAACAGACTTCATTTCACAATCAAAAACAATCATCAACTGCTGATTTGAAAAGCCTAACTTTATCAATGCTGCCAATAATAATTCACCTTTAGTTAAATCAAAATCAGCTTTTATACGAGAAATAAAGTTAGCATAAACCAAGTCCAAAAAGTCGAATATATTCTGGCGTTCGGTTGCTGACATATTTTCCGCAATTAACCTACCTTGTTTCAATTCTCCTAATATGAATAATGCTTCAACACATGAATTATCACGTATTTTTTTATTTTCAGATGTCAATTCCAGAATTTTTCTATTCAATTTTCCAATCGTTTCCTTCTTTGCCTTTTGCTCCCATTCCTCTTTCTGCTTAAATTCTGTTATCCTACAAGCATATTCTTCTATAATCTTCTCATTTATTCTTAAAGCTTCTATATTCCGTAAATTTTTCTTTTTATATCTTTTAATAAGACTAAAACTCACTCCACTTATCAGAAGCACTACAACCAAATAAAAATAGGCTTGCTTCTCTTTTTCCAGTTTTATCTGTTTATTTTCAAAAACAAGCTTATCAGCTTCATACTTCTTTTGTAAAGCCAAAAGTTGTTCCCTCAATTCATTATTACGCACAATCTCTAATAGTGAATCAGACTTTTCTTTGTACAAAAAAGCTTGTTTATAATTTCCTTCCTCCCTTTTCAGAAGACATAAATAATAAAATGCACCTGATAAAATAAATTCATCATCCACATTTTTACAATGATTGAAACACTTTTCAGCTAAACGAAACTTCCCCATATCCATATAAGTACGTCCCAAAGATAAATAATAACGTAATCCATCATTCCTATCTTTACTCGATCCGATAGCAGAAACAAAATAATTAATAGCTTCTGTATACTGTTTATTATCCTTAGCTATCAGTCCCAACAACTGAAGAAGGGAAGACTTTACATGATCGGTAGTATCCACTAACAGAGATAATCCTTTATTTGCATACCAATGGGCACTATCATAATCCTGTTTTGCCAAATATCCCCGGGCAACATTTCTACAACCGTGCACCTCTCCTATATTATCATCTGCCAATTCATAATATCGAACAGACTCCCGGTAATTATCTATCGACTGTTCATACATACCTTGTCCCAAATTTAAGTACCCGATATGTTCAAATACCAATCCCTGCAATTTATACTCCTTTGTGTCTTTTAAGAATGTCAATGCTTTCAAATAAGCTTCCATAGTTTCGGATTCCTTACCTTTCACAAGCATTGTTTTGCCATAATAATAGTAAGCCTTTCCAGCTTTCACAGGATCATTCTTTCCCTTGTAATAATCTATAGCAACCCTAATCAAAGAATCTGATTGCAAGCTATCCAAATTGTTTTTATCCAGCACCTGTGTCCACAATAAAGCATAGTCAGCACTTTCTTTAGCATGAAGCCTTTCAGGATACTGTATCAGATTCAATAATTTCATAGCACTGTCAGGATATACTTCTATATACCTTTCAGCCCGTTCCAGTAAATCGACATTTGTATGAGTCTGCATACATGAAACAAGTCCTCCCCCAAGAAATGAAAAAAGCAGAAACAGATATTTATTCATTTTTCTAAACTAAATGAATACAAAGAAACAGAAAATAGTATATTTTCACTAACGTTTTAACACCATTTCACAAACAAGAAACATACATGAAAACAACAACGAGGTTAAGGTAAAACACGACTATGCCTTAACCTTTTTATCACTATGCCTTATTCCAATCCTTATTTTCCAATTGCAGGCTATTCAGCCCGCAATTGGAAAACAAAGAGCCCGCAGATGGAAACCAACGGACTCGCAGTTGTGGGATGGAGTTTTAAATTAAGGGTACGTACATTTAGGAGTAAGGGAAAAGAAGTCTTTCCTTAGTCATTTACGAATAACCCCTTAGAAAGAAAAGGAGAGAATACGACTTTGGGAGGGGGAAAAGCCTCCATTCAACATTTATCGAATAATCAACTGCAATACAACAAAATATTTTTTTTCGTAGATATTCCATACAAAATAAACTCTCTTGTCAGACGATTTTAGCAAACAGTTCCAAATGCTCATCTACATAACCGGCTATCAAAGCTGTTATGCCTTCCTCTTTTTCCAAGAATTCTTCTTCCAGTTCATCGAAAGCTTCATATTGCTCGTACATAGCCATGAATTCATCATCTGTACGCTCCCGTTCCAAATCTTCACGATGGGCATCATAAATCTTTTTGGCTCTATATACCAGTTTACCGAAATCTTCTGCTCCCCACAGACGCATCACTTTAGCAAACGGATTGGCAAAAATATACCCCCCATACCCATTCTGTATCAACTGGCAGAAGCCACCATCCATTACTTCGTCACGAAATATTTGGTAAGCAAGCAAAGTGTGCTGCTCACCTGTCAGCAACGGCATGGACTCAGCGGTCAGCTCACCACCTATCACTTCTTTATATCTGTCGGTAAATACCTGAATAAAAGTATCCATTCCCTCGCCTGCTGCTTTGCGCAAGGCGGCATCAGTAATTTCTATCATAGTCTTCTTATTATGTCTTTTTCTAATTATTACGACAAAGATATGGAATTAAAAGATAAAGGTATAACAAGAAGACTAAAAACAATGAAAAGTGTTCCTACAATTTCCGCAGAATGCCTTTATCACCCACAACGAAGTAAGTATTCTTATCAATCAGCAATGCACGGCCCCGTTTCTTCTTCTGATTTTCTTTATTGTCTACATTGACACCGATAACCTTGCCATCATAGAAAGTAGAAATATCCTTGAAGATGGTATGCCCTACGATAATGTGTTTGACTTTATAGCGTTCCATCACCATTTGCAGGCTGTCCTGCGCCATTGGATGATACTTGGCATCTGTACGCACAAGCCCACGATACCAGATGGGACCGTCGTTACCATACAGAAATGCGGTCAATGGAGAAAGAGCCCTGCGTTCTTTCTTATTCATGAAAAGGGCTTTACTCATTTCTTCGTTCACGGTAGGGATACTTAGATTACGATCATAAAAATTCTTGCCTAACCCGGCATGAACATAAAGATCGCGACCTATGACCTGCATCGTATTACGGGTACCTAACCATTTACCCAATTCAGTATCGGGTCCAAAAAGTTCAGGGTAATTCATATTCAATTTCTGTGCCAGCACTTTATATTTATCTTTCGTATAGCGTAAGTCATTAGCCAGCACCAGCGGCTCATGGTTCCCTAACAGGAAAGAAACAGTTCCACCTGCTTTTGCAGCCTCATCTTCTAACTTATAAAACAGCCAGAATATTTGCGGTACATCTTTTCCACGATCGAAAATATCACCGATAACCATCAGATGATTATTACCAAAGCTCCAATTGTAGTTTTTATCAATAATCCCATTACCCTGCAACAAACTAATAACACAATCCAACTTACCATGCGGGTCGGACATAACAAACACTTTTTCCGGTTGCCGATATTTCCAATCGGGACGTTTCACCGGATGCAATCTCACATCAAACGGAAACTGCCCCTTATGATCTACCACATGCAAGATAAAATCTTCAGGTAGTGCAACATAAGTCGTATCGATAATTTTCCCTTTCTTATCGACACTGATAACACGCGTTTTACCATCAGGCTGATAAAGCACATACGGTCCGTCAGCCGATAACTCTTCTTTTTTCTCTTTATCTTTCTTCTTACCGTCTGAACCAAAAGTTCCGGCACTAAGGCCGGAACTGATGAACATTAGAGTAAATGCAATAAGAAAGTACTTCGTGAAACTTGTTTTACTCATCATATATCATTATTATCTTCCACCATATCCAGGGTTCTGTTCCATATTAGGATTGGCATCCATTTCCTTCTTGGGAACAGGAAGTACAATCATATAGAAATTCCAGTCATAGGTCATATACTTCGTATCATGTTTGGTTTTACTCAGATTGCTGTCTTTTACATCCTTACGCTCTACTGTCAATCCATTTCTGATAACGTCATACATGCGGTGTCCTTCGGCAACCAGTTCTTTACGGCGTTCATCCAGCACTCTTTCCAGAGTAATGGTCTGTCCCACTACTGTGTTTTCCGGATTAGCGCGCTTCACAATCGGATCGAGATACTCAATCGCTGTGGCATTATCGCCCAACTTGACAGCTGCCTCAGCCGCAATCAGATAAACTTCGGACAGACGAATAAGCGGAATATTGGCATCCGTGATACTTTCATTCTGCTGCGGTTGATACTTAAAGACATAAGCATAATATTTCTTATCGAAACTCAACAATTTAAGACGTATATCTTTAGGATCTTTCTTCAGGAACTGATAGAAGGAACAAGTGATGCACATGTCATCATAACCATCCTTAGAATTCAGATAGCCCATACTCTCCTTACCCGGGCTATCAGTAGTAAGGTTCACGATTTCGAACAAGACTTCACCCGGATTGGAGGCAGACGCATCATTACTCCATGCTGTGGGATATTCTTCATTGGTCCACAAGGCATAGCCTTCTTTTTCCGCTCCCTTAATGGCATCTTTCGCCATTTTCAGTGCATTAGTGTTATCATTCTTGTAGAGATATACGCGGCTGAGTAATGCCATTGCTCCCCATTTATTAATTTTACCCTTATTAAAATCACCGCTCAGCAAACCAATGCTTTCGGTAAGATCGGAAATCACCTTCGTATAGCACTGAGCTACGGTGTTTCGGGAGGGTTTACTTTCAATAGTGGACAATCCTTCCACAATGGGCACCCCCAATGATGCTCCGTTATCTTTGGTATAGGGATAGCCGAAGATACGGGTCAAGTCGAATAAGGCCAGCCCACGGATTGCCAAAGCTTCGCCTTTCAGGTCATCTCTGTATTCGGTATCTTCTTCATCAATGACAAGCTTGTCAATGTTCATCAGAATCAGATTACAATTCTGAATGATAGAATAAAGATAAGACCAGTGAGAAGTGGGGCCATTATCTTTTGTAAAATTGAAACGATAATAGTCGGCCACACGTTTGGTAGAACTAACCGCCTGCATATCATCTCCCGTCACGTCTCCATAATATACCAGCCGACCGGAGTAGGCATCCGAGCTTTGCATCGTGCTATAAATACCATTCAAGGTAAACTCAACATCCGACAATATCTTAATACTGGTTTCAGTATCTATCGAAGTGGAAGGATCCAGATCCAACCAATCGTTTCCGCAAGAACTTACGAAGAACAATACAGAACTGATAAATAAATATTTTAATAGCTTCATAATATCAAGTTTTTTAACGGTTAGAAATTAATGTTTACGCCGAAAGTCACAGTCTTTAAAGGAGGGGTTCCCCAGATAGCAGTACCACCGCTGACGGCTTCCGGATCGTAATAATCGTATGCTGCCCAAGTCCAAAGATTATTGGCTGATGCATACAAGCGTACATTCTCAATACCGATTGTACGGGTCCACTCTTTCGGGATGGTCACGCCGAATGTCAAAGTCTTCAGACGGATAAAATCAGTACTGTGCAGTCTGCGCGTCGTTGTCACCTTATTCATAGCTACATTCGGCTTTTCGTAAAATAATTCATACTTGGTAACATCTCCCGGCTTCCTCCAACTGTTCTTATAGTAAGTCGGAATATTAGCCTCCAGATCGTTACCTCCGTGTTCGGTCTTTTGTGCCCAAGTATCATAAGAGTAACCACCAAACTGGTAAGAGAACATAAAGTTGAAATCAAACCATTTATAGCGTAAAGTATTTGACAAGCCGCCTATCACATTAGGCTCCGCATGCTTGTCCAACACAATGGCATGTGCCTCATCTATAACTTCAGTAATCTCTTTTTTATAGTTACCATTCTCGTCCACGTCATTCGTATAGAACTGCGGAGCACCGGTTTCCGGATTGATACCGGCAAATTCTTTCATATAGAACGTACGGAATGATTTGCCGACTTTGCGAATCTGAGTTCCTTTAATAATTTCTGTTTGCATGCCATCGAGTGTCACAATCTCATTCTTATTGTGTGAAATATTGAATGTGGTGTTCCATGAGAAATCTTTTGTCCGGATATTAGTAGAATTAATTTCCAGTTCCACTCCTTTATTCGAAACTTTACCGATATTCATCAGATAACTGCCAAACCCGGTTGTCATAGAGATAGGACGGTCCATCAACAAATTTTTAGTGGTACGGGTATAATATTCCAACGTAACATTCAGACGGTTCCACAGACTGAAATCCAACCCCAGATTCAGGTTATAGTTGGTTTCCCATTGCAAATCATCGTTCTTAAGTTGCGACTGAATAATGCCCGGCTGTTCCAAATATCCATTGGTCAGACTGCTCAGTCCTCTGTATCCGAAATAGTCAGTAGGAAGAGTACCATTCACACCATAAGAAGCACGTATCTTCAGGTCAGTCAACCAATCCTTGACAGAGTCCATAAAGCTTTCCTCAATCACACGCCATGCGGCAGATATCGACCAGAAGCTACCCCAACGATTATCTTTGAGAAAACGGGAACTGCCATCCATACGGAAACTGCCACCCAGATAATATTTGTTTTTATAGTCGTAATTCAGGCGGAACAGATAAGATACCATACGGGTACGCGTATCGCTGCCACCCACCGATTCGGTCTTCATACCATTACTGATCTGGTTTTTGTCGTAAGTGGCAAAATTAGTGGCATAACCGGATAAGTAGTCGCGATACTGGTCATCAATCTCATATCCTGCCAATGCATCAAGATGATGATCCGCGGCTATAGACATTTTATAACTCAACTGGTTGGCCCATACCATTTTCTTGTACTCATAGAACTTCTTGCTCATGCCACCATTGATGTCATCGCCGTTAGAGGTACGCGGGTCCTTCCAGTCATTGCCTTTCGTGTTAACATAATCATAGCTCAAGGTAGACTTGAACTTCAGATCCTTGATGAACTCATATTCACCGTAGATGGTATTGAACGTGCGGGTCACATATTCGCGCTGATAATCATAAGTTGCCGCCAATGCCGGATTACGGTCACTGTTGCGGATAAAATCACGGTTCCAACTACCATCTTCATTGTAAACAGGATCGGAAGGGACAACGGCGTTACGCGAAGTATAGAAAGGAGAAGAATAAGAAGTACCTTCGCTATACACATCCTGATTGACAGTGGCAAACAGAACATTGGCACCTAACTTAAGCTTGTCAGTAGCTCGAAAATCAACATTCAGTCTTCCACTGATACGTTCCAGACCGGAATTGATAGCAATACCGTCCTGTTTCAAATAAGAAAGCGAAGAGTAGTACTTAAATCTGTCCGTACCTCCTGAAAGAGAGGCTTCATAGGACTGATGATTTCCTTTCTGAAACATAATATCATCCCAGTCCACATATCCACACCAGGGAACCGGAGCATAGTTATCAATCTTTCCGTCGGCATAAGCCATTGCATCAGCTTCGCTCTTACCTTTCTTTATCTGACCTGCCACCAAACCGTCATAAATATATTGGCGACGTTCCTCTCCACCCATGACAGGACGATAATCCATAGCAAAATCAGAACTACCCCAATCAGCTTTCAATGAGATGGAGGCTTTGCCCGCCTTACCTTTCTTTGTCGTAATCAATACAACGCCGTTGGCAGCACGCGAACCGTAAAGAGAAGCGGCAGCGGCATCTTTAATGACTGTAACACTCTCGATGTCGGAGCTATTGATAGTCGACATGATATCAAGCCCCGCATCCGAACTCATCGTATTAATAGTACCTGAGCGCATCGGTACTCCGTCTATCACATAAAGAGGAGAATTACTGGCGTTAAAAGACCCCATACCACGAATCCTCAATGAAGAAGAGGCACCTGGCTGACCGGAAGATGATGTGAACTGCACACCCGGCGCATTGCCTTGCAACAGGTCCTTGAAAGAAATAGCAGGAACATCTTTCAGTGTCTCTCCTTTTACACTGGAAGCAGAACCGGCATAAGCAGATTTCTTGAAGGTACCATAACCAGTAACGACCACTTCATCCATCAAATTGTTATCCGGTACCATTTCCACTTTAACCATCTTTGCAGAAATAACTTTAACTTCCTGACGGATATAGCCTACATAAGAAACAATCAAAGTAACAGGCAGATGATCCACATCAAGAGAAAAATGCCCGTCCAGATCGGTGGTACAACCGTTGGTAGTACCTTTTACCAGTACATTGGCTCCGATAACAGATTCACCCGTCTCATCTACAACGCTTCCGTTCACTTTAACCTCTTGCTGGGGAGCAGCTACAGCTTCAACCTTAGAAGCAGGCTTAATAGCGATGACACCTTCATGAACCGTATAAGTCAGCCCACTACCTTTCAGGCATTTATCCAGCACATCAGCAATCTTTTCATGATTCACAATCAACTTTTCTACTTTTACATTTTTCACCTCTTCAGTGCTATACACAAAGGTGAAATCAGTTTGTCTCTGAACTTCCCACAGCACTTCGTTAAGAGTGGCATTCTTAAAAGTTGCTGTGACAGTGGTTTGTGCAAACACTGCATTGGCAGCCTGCATAAAACCGGTAACTGTGAAACAAAAAAATAGTAACGTTATCCATAAACGTCTACTACTTCTTTCAGCTTGATTCTTGTGTTCTTTCTTGTTCATAGTAATCTTTTTTGGGTTAATTATGGAATGTTATTGTATTACCTTCGATTTTCACGTGTACTTCTTCTGTCTTTTCCAGTAACTTGACGAAAGGAGTTATTTCTTCATAACGATTCAGATTACAACCGAAACGTATATTCTTGAGTTTTTCATTTTCGTAAACTACGTTCATGTCATACCAACGTGAAAGTGTCTTCATGATATCTTCCAAGCGTTGATCTTTGAAGTTGATCTTCCCCTTCACCCATGAAGTATAGAATGAAGTATCTACCGTTCGCACCTGTATGGAATTACTTCCCAAAGCGATGGTAGCTTGTTGCGACGGTTTCAGTATAAGGCTTTCACCCTTTTCGGCACTGACCTTTACAGATCCGTTTACTAGGGTGGTCTGGTACTCCTCATCGGGATAAGCGGAGATATTGA
The DNA here is from genome assembly GCF_000172175.1 of Bacteroides intestinalis DSM 17393. Lineage (NCBI taxonomy): Bacteria > Pseudomonadati > Bacteroidota > Bacteroidia > Bacteroidales > Bacteroidaceae > Bacteroides > Bacteroides intestinalis. Next base: position 1,105,327 of record NZ_ABJL02000008.1, read on the forward strand.
AAGTCGTACCTAATACTTCAACCTGTATGCCATTGGCATTTACAATAAAAGGCTGCCCAGTTTTACTCACTTCAAAATAGGCTTCACCTTGTAGCTCGACTTCTCTCTTACCCGTAGTAAATGCTACCGGAAAACGGAGGCTACTCATTGAATTTAAATGCACCTTTGTTCCATCACTCAACACTAATGCATACTCACCGCCACGGGGAATCTCCACCTTATTATATACAGGTTTTGGAGAGACAGATGTACTCTGTGCCAACTGATAATTCAGGGTGGTTGAATCTATCTGAATATTTGTTCCCTCTATTGTTTGTAAAGCATCTGCCGTTTCTTTATTCAGATTGATAGTCTCTCCATTATCCAAAGTCAATATTGCTTTGGCCGCTCCCGGCAATATAGGTTGGGCTATCAGCACGGACTTGTTAGAAAAATAGTCGTGAGTAGTGTATTTTAGTGAGATGCCAACAAAAAAGACCGGTACTAAAACAGCAGCGGCATAACTGAGGATTTTTATCATCCGTTCCCAGTTATTACTCTTTCTGATGCGCTTTTGCACCTCCATCCAACCGGTTGCAGTGTTGAAAGACGTACCACTTTCCACATGCTTTTTCAAATTCTCTTTACTGCAAATTTTCTGAAAGAGTGCTTCGTGAGCGGAATCTGCTTTTCGCCATTTCTCCAGTTGAGCGTTTTCTTCAGGAGTGATTTCACCCGATAAGTGTCTGGCAATAATATTAGATATATGAAAATCCTGTTTTATCATAAATTGAACTTTTTTCGTTGTCTTTTATAATAAAACAGGCATAATTAAAATCATGGTGAATCGAAAAGCATTTTTTTCCTAAGAAAATTCAAAATGCCGATCTTATTATGCAATTTTTAGGTTTATATCAGTAGTTTATTCCTTCTTTATCAAGAATTAAACTACTTTTGCCACTCAATTTTAATACATCTATTTTATGCTGATATTCTTCATTATCCTCATCACCATATATCTTGGCGGAAACACCTATATATTCTATAGAGGTGCACAAGCGTTATCCGGACTTCCTGTTGGAATCAAAATCCCGTTGGCTATTTTGTTTTGGCTCGCAGCTCTATCCATCGTGGGGACGATGCTGACCCGTAACATAAAAATGCCGGTTTTCTTATCTCATACAATGTATGAAATAGGCACTGGCTGGCTGATATTCACCTTATATATGGTCTTATTCCTACTCGCATTCGATCTGTTGAAACTATGCCGTATCCCTTTCAACTACAGCTTCGTCGTCTCTTTGCTATTTACAGTCATCTTATTAGGATATGGGTACTATAATTATCGCCACCCTAAAACGAACATAGTCAATATCGCCCTCAACAAACCTTTGACCGGTGACCGGCAACCTATTAAAATAGCCGCCGTGAGTGACCTACATCTCGGATATGGAACCGGGAAAACGGCTTTAAAGCGATACGTGAAGATGATTAACGAGCAAAATCCGGATTTGATTCTGATCGGAGGTGACTTGATTGACAACAGTGTAGTGCCTCTTTATGCTGAAAACATGATGGAGGAACTGTCCGAATTAAAAGCACCGTTAGGTATTTACATGGTTCCCGGTAATCACGAATATATCAGTGGCATGAATGCAAGTGCACGATTTATACAAGACACTCCCATACAGTTGTTGCGCGATTCAATAGTCACACTCCCCAGTGGCATACAATTGATAGGACGCGATGACCGATCGAACACTGCCCGCCGTTCATTGCAAGAGCTGATGGCAAATGTAGATAAAAACAAGCCTATTATCTTGTTAGACCATCAGCCCTATAAACTGACTGAAAGTGAAACAGCCGGTGTCGACCTGCAATTTAGTGGACATACCCATCGAGGACAAGTATGGCCTATGAGCTTGGTAACAGACTACATCTACGAACAAAGTCATGGCTATCGCCAGTGGGGAAACAGCCATATATATGTTTCCAGTGGATTATCTCTTTGGGGACCTCCTTTCAGGATAGGAACGGAAAGTGAAATGGTTGTGTTACAATTATCCACAAAAGAATAAGAGGCATAGTACTCTCGCGGAAAAAAGATAATTTGTTCTATTTTTCCTGTTCCTTATGATTAAAACCGTATCAAGTCCGTGTTTGCTCCGTACCTATACAGAAGGAGTTGGTATGGGCTTGGTATGGAGCAGACAGGGAGAGGATATGGAGGTGATAAGAAATTAGTCTAAAATTCTGTTTTCCTCTAATGCTATAGAGAGAAATCAAAGTGACAGGTTGCACGTTTATAAATAAAAGAGTATAAGGAAATAGTAATACTCTTTCAGATATATACGAAGCTTTTTGTATGCAATCTTTTTAAGAGTATGTACAGTTTCAACAGATACATTTAATTGCTCAGCTATTTCAGCATTCTTTTTTCCTTCCATAGCCAATCGCATAATAGCCCGCATCTGATCAGGAAGTTTGTCAATAGCTTCTGCCAGAATCCGGTAAGTTTCTTCTTCCACTACTGCATCATGGAAGAAAGAATCCTTTTTCTTTTCAATAACTTTTTGAGCATATTCAAATACTACCTTAGAATGCTCCAATTCATTCAACGCCTTATTGCGCACGGCTGTATAAAGGAAAGCTTTGACTTGATGCAAATAGAAAAAATCATCTCTAATTTGCCATAATTTTGCAAAGGAATCCTGTACAATATCAGCAGAGGTTTCTTCATCTTCAGTATATTGGTTTGCAAACAAACAAAGTGCCACATAATATTTATCAAAAACATTATGGAACTCCCGTTCATTAAGCCTAATACTAATGAGTGTATGAGAAGTTTCTGTAACCACCAGCATTCTTTTTTCTCTATTCTACTGCGAAAATAGAAAAAAATATTAAAAAAAGACACAGTAAGACCTAAACTTCCACATAGAAAAAGAATTTGTCGACATCCGTCACTCAGGAAACCCATACTTTTGTCCCATCAGAATATTAATCTTAAGACCATGAAGAAAAACTACACGATTCTATTTATCATGCTTTTATGTGCCGTTTTTGCACAAGCTCAAACCACTCCGGCCTTCCCCGGTGCCGAAGGTTTTGCCCGCTACACCGTAACCGGCGGGCGCGGAGGTATCGTATATCACGTCACCAACCTTAATGACAGCGGCGAAGGATCACTGCGTGCAGGAATTGAGATGAAAGTTCCCCGCACCATTGTTTTTGATGTGTCGGGTATTATTGAACTGAAAAGCAGGCTGGTCATAAAAAACGGGAATCTTACTATCGCCGGACAAACAGCTCCGGGAGATGGGATTTGTATCAAGAACTACACCCTGCACATTGCCGGATACAAGGAAGAAGATAAAAAGGACCAATGCGCCACTAATATTATTATCCGCTTCATTCGCTGCCGGATGGGAGATGAAAAGAAAGCGGAAGACGATGCCATGTGGGGACGTTATACCTCGGATATCATCATAGATCATTGTAGTATGAGCTGGAGTACGGACGAATGCGCTTCTTTTTATAGTAATAAGAACTTTACTATGCAGTGGTGTATCTTGAGTGAAAGCCTAACCAAATCGGTACACGTCAAAGGAAACCACGGATATGGAGCCATTTGGGGAGGTGAGGGAGCAAGTTTTCACCATAATCTGCTGGCTCATCACAGTAGCCGCACTCCTCGTCTGGATGGCAGCCGATCCATAGGAAGATGGGAAGAGGAGCTCACCGATCTGCGCAACAATGTATTCTATAACTGGGGCCCTACCAACGGAGGATATGCCGGAGAAGGCGGACGGTATAACTTTGTGAACAATTATTATAAACCAGGCCCCTCTACTGCCACAAAGAAGAGTATCGTCAACCGTATCTTTCAGCCCAATGCCGATGATGGTACACAAAGCAATCCTGCAGGTATATGGGGAAGCTTTTATGTGGATGGTAACTACTTTGACGATACTTGCTCCAAATTGAGTAATGACATGAAAAAACTGGTGAGTGAAACCAATGCAGATAACTGGGAAGGCATTCATCCGCATCTGGGTAACGGTGAACTGCCGGGAGGAAGTAAAGACGGCATAAAAAGTAAGACAGAATTTGAAGTCGCATCCGTTAGTACGCATGCTGCAGCACAGGCTTATGAAAAAGTACTGGCACAAGTAGGCGCCAGCCTGAAGCGTGACGCCGTCGATGAACGGATCATCTTTGAAGTTAAGAATGGGAATTACACTTATGAAGGTAGCAACGGCAGTAGTAACGGACTGATTGATTCACAAGCCGATGTGGAAGGATGGCCTCTGTACAATAATGAAGAAAAGCCTGCAGATTCCAATGGGGACGGTATTCCTGACACTTGGGCTACCCAGTATCTTCCCGTCGGCAAAACCTATAAGGACATAGAACCATCTACCGGTTACTCTTATCTGGAACTTTACATCAATAGCCTCGTTGACGACTTGATGAAAGCCTGTTACGAAAACAGCAGTAATTCCCCAAGCAACCACGATTTCGGTTTATATGGCACTACCACAGGGATTTCTTCTCCTTCTGCCCAAGAAACAGATGCGGTAAAATGTTTCCGGCAGGATAAGCAAATTGTCCTTAAGGGACTTTGCGCAGGGGCACGCATCGAAATTTATGATTTATCGGGAAGAATCATGGCTTCCTATCAAAGCTCTGACGAACAGGCTGTATACCCCCTCACCCAACCTGCCATTATTAACATCCTATCGGGAGGGAAAAAGTACAGTTTCAAAAGTCCTCGTTAATTTTATTGTAATGTGGAGATTGCAATACACAGAACCACTGTCTCTTATTATTTATTTTTATAAAAAAAGTCAGATAACTCGATTTGCATAAATAAAGAAAAGGAGTAACTTTGCGAGCGATTTTAGAAAGTAGATTACGTTTTTTAATTTATATAACTTAAAAAAAGAGCTAATTATGACTTATTCACACGAAGTGGAACACATGTGTGTTGTAAAGAAAGGTCCTAACCACGGACCGGCTCCCATACCCGAAGAAGGCAAATGGGTAAAATCAAAAGAAATAGTTGATATTTCAGGTTTAACACATGGTGTAGGTTGGTGTGCTCCTCAACAAGGTGCTTGTAAACTGACTTTGAACGTAAAAGAAGGTATCATTCAGGAAGCATTGGTTGAAACAATCGGCTGCTCCGGTATGACTCACTCAGCTGCTATGGCTGCCGAAATCCTTCCGGGCAAGACAGTACTCGAAGCATTGAACACTGACCTTGTTTGTGACGCTATCAATACAGCAATGCGCGAACTTTTCCTGCAAATCGTTTACGGACGTACTCAGTCTGCTTTCTCTGAAGGTGGTTTGATTATCGGTGCAGGTTTGGAAGACTTGGGTAAAGGTCTGCGTAGCCAGGTAGGTACACTGTACGGTACTCTGGCCAAAGGTCCTCGTTACCTGGAAATGGCCGAAGGTTACATCAAGAATATCTTCTTGGATAAGAATGACGAGATCTGCGGATACGAATTCGTTCACATGGGTAAATTCATGGATGAAATCAAGAAGGGTACAGATGCTAACGAAGCATTGAAGAAGGTTACCGGTACTTACGGTCGCGTAACACCTGAGCAGGGAGCAGTTAAACATATTGATCCACGTCACGAATAATATAAGGAGGAAAGAAATTATGATTAGAGAAGTAAAATTTGAAAGTCAAGACCGTCGTATCAAAGGTATCATTGCTGCCTTGAACGCTAACGGCATCAAAGACATCGAGGAAGCAAACGCAATCTGCGAAGCTGCCGGACTTGATCCTTATAAAACGTGTGAAGAAACTCAGCCGATCTGTTTTGAAAATGCAAAATGGGCTTACGTAGTAGGTGCAGCTATTGCATTGAAGAAAGGTTGCAAGAATGCTGCTGACGCTGCCGAAGCTATCGGTATCGGTCTGCAAGCTTTCTGTATCCCGGGTTCTGTAGCCGACGACCGTAAGGTTGGTATCGGTCATGGTAACCTGGCAGCTATGTTGCTGCGCGAAGAGACTAAGTGTTTTGCTTTCCTGGCAGGTCACGAGTCATTTGCTGCTGCAGAAGGTGCTATCAAAATTGCTGCTAAAGCTGACAAAGTACGTAAAGAACCTCTGCGTTGTATCCTGAACGGTTTGGGTAAGGATGCTGCACAGATCATCTCTCGTATCAATGGCTTTACTTACGTACAAACTCAATTCGACTACTATACTTCTGAACTGAAAGTTGTTCGCGAAATCGCTTACTCTGACGGTGAGCGTGCCAAAGTAAAATGCTATGGTTGCGACGACGTTCGTGAAGGTGTAGCTGTTATGTGGAAAGAAGGTGTAGACGTTTCTATCACTGGTAACTCTACTAACCCGACTCGTTTCCAACACCCGGTTGCAGGTACTTACAAGAAAGAGCGTATGCTTGCTGGTAAGCCTTATTTCTCAGTAGCTTCCGGTGGTGGTACAGGTCGTACCCTTCACCCGGATAACATGGCAGCCGGTCCGGCTTCTTATGGTATGACCGACACCATGGGACGTATGCACTCAGACGCTCAGTTCGCTGGTTCTTCATCTGTTCCTGCTCACGTAGAAATGATGGGATTCCTCGGCATCGGTAACAACCCGATGGTAGGTTGTACAGTGGCTTGTGCGGTTGACGTAGCTCAGGCTTTGAGCAAGTAAGTAATTACTTAATCAAAATAATAAATCCCTGTAACTGATAAGGTTATGGGGATTTTTATTTCATCTACACAGATACAAGATATTTATAAACTGCCCCACTCCATAATTCAAAACATAAGAAGAATAAAATGATAATATCCCTAAGAACTTATAACAAGCGAATAAAATTCTTGTATTTTTTAACTAGAGTTTTTCTAAAGGTACACAATAAAATTGCAGAATTTGACTACAAATAAGAGTTTTTGAACAAAAAATCAAATATTCAGTTGTATATTCGATAATAACACAATATCTTTGTAGTTGTTTATTATGATCATTTTCTACAAATGTCAACCGAGCACAGACTTATCTTGCATTTGTAAGGATCACACATAGACCTGAAAAAGGAACGCGAGACTATCAATAAACACTAAATAATATGTGGAAAAAATTATTAAGAACTACTTTATGCGCTGCACTCGTATTAAGCAGCTGTACGGACAATGACGTTTATAAGGGGCCTAAGGAGGATGAAAAAGAATTCAACAATTTCTCCTTTTCTACTGTACAAAAAGGCGTAAACTTAAATGTGAATTACGTAAATGGTACTGTAAAATCAAATGTGTATTTTGAAGTATATGATGAAATGCCTGTTACTGAAAGTGAATACGGTACTTACATCAAGCGTCAGGATGTAAATTACCTGTTTGCTGCCTATACCCAAGAAGACGGTACCTATAGAGGAAAGATAGAATTACCTTCATACTTAACAAAGGTATATATCTATTCTCCTGTTTTCTTTGCGCAAACTCTGATGGAAGCAAATATTGTAAATGGCAATATTGAAGTTACGGATAAGGCGGCACCTATACCTACTCGTGCAATTTACTCAACTTCCTCCCCGTATGATAGCTATCTGGTAAGCAATCAGTATGGAAATGAAGTGTGGAAAACCTGGTTAGGTGACTACGATAAGCATAAAAACGGAGATATCAACTACAAGTATACAGGTATATTGGCAGCAACAGAAAAAGATGGTTTATATGCTGCACATACCCGTATTATAAACACCCATAGTACTTGCCCGCAAGAATACCGTGGCTACTCGGATATGTATGTTAACGAAGATGCTGAAGTAGTAGTTACATTCTTGGGGCAAAACACCTGTTGGACATGCTCTTTGGGATATTACTATTATAAAGCAGGAGAACAACCCAAAGACTTAAATGATGCTCATGTAATTATGTTGTTCCCGAATACTCAGGATGGTACTTGGAGAAATTGGACAGCATATAAAAGTGCCGGTATTAATCCGTTGACCGCTGTACAACTAATGTATTATCCCAATATTGCATCCAAAAGTAAAGAAGGGGCAACCACGGTATTTCCTGCCGGTTACAGAATCGGTTTTGTTCTGGCCACCAATGGTTGGAATCATCATGTTAACGGTTTTTCCGGATACAAAAAATACCGTGCTGCCACTTCAAGTGGCTTAAGTTTAAACGACAAAGGCATGAAATTTAATGAACCACGCACTGCAGTTTACAGATATAGCGACTGGATATTGACTTCTTTTGAAGATTATATGACTGACGAAAACTTCAGCGATGTAGTCATTGCTTTAAAATCGAATCCGGTAGACGCTATTACTGACATACCCGTGACAAATCCTGATGATGATAAAACAAGTATTGATTTCCTTAAAGGTATATACGCATTCGAGGATCTATGGCCCAATCAGGGAGATTACGACATGAATGATGTAATTGTGCGATATAACTATGGAAACACCTTCAATGAAAAGAATCAAATATATTCCGAATCGTTCACATTCAAAACATTCCAGAATATTGCTACCAATAATAATGGTTTAGGATTCAGACTCATTACGGAAGAAAATATTAAATCTGCCACCTGCTCCATTCGTAAAGAAGGTGAGAAAGACTTCACCGAAACCACATTTGCATACGAGCCCCAGGAAAACATATACCTCCTGACTGAAAATGTGAAAGATAATATGGGAGCAGAATACAAAGTGACTGTTAATTATAGTAAGCCCATTTCAGCGCAATCAGAAGCTCAGGCATTCATATTCAAGAACGAAGAAGATGGTTTACGATGGGAAGTACATATTCCTCAGGAAACACCGACATCCAAAATAAATAAAACCCATTTTGGTCAGGGAGATGATGCATCTAAACCGGATCGAGGCATCTACTATGTGCGTAAAGGTAACTATCCTTTTGCATTCTTTCTGAGTCGGGCTACAGAAAGTGATTTAAGCAAATTACTGGATGGAAACAACGAAAGAAAAGCTATAAATCTGTTATATAGTGGTTATGATGAATGGGTAACCAGTAATGGTGAAAAGAATAAAGATTGGTATAAAAATTAAGGACTCTCCAAAAGCTCAAAGATAAAGGATAAGACTGAAAAAGTTATATAAAAGAGAGTATCCAGTTATGACTTAGATACTCTCTTTTATATATAGATATTTATTCATTAAACCAATCAATCTTCTTAGAGAAATACATCACCATTGCCAGTATCACAAACAGTCCGAGACTACCGGCCAGCAAAGCAAAGGTTTCTAACTGGATAAGGATGAAAACATAAATGTAAAGAACACTTAGCAAACCTACCATAATGAACGCCGTTTTTTTTCTTTTGATAATCCCCAGCATGTATCCACCCACCAAAGTAATAGTAAGCACCGATGCCACCAAGTAAGCCATATTGAAACCAATATGCTCGGACATGGATAATAACAGACTATAGAATAGACAAAGAGCTAATCCTACCAACAAATATTGCAGGGCATGAATACGGGTTTTCTCCATTATCTCTGTGAAGAATATTACTGTAAAAGTCAGTAGAATAATCAGAATAGCATACTTAGTAGAGCGCATAGACTGCTGATACTGCTCTACCGGCATTTTCAGATTGACACCAAAATTAGAGTTTTGAATATCTTTAATGCTGGCATTCTGATAATTGACAAGTACCTGGGGATAATTCCGATTAAGATTCAACACCTGCCACTGTGCTGAGAAATCTTTCTCTGTAATCTCCCGTTTCTCAGGCAAATAATTGCCATCAAAACTTGGAGTATTCCAATTTGCTTTCAGGTTCACTTTGGTGGTTTTGCCCAATGGGGTAAAGTAGATAGACTGGGAACCTTTCAATTTAATTTTCATTTCATAAGGCAATTTCCTGTCTTCTTTCAGAGAGGAAAGGTCGACAATGGCATGAACACCCATACTTTCAATACCTCGTCCATCCACTCCCGGCTCAAACGTATAGACAGAATCATTCAGTGTAATGCTGACCTGTTCACTGAGACCACGCATATCTGTTAGGTTCAAGCAAACAGCTGCTCTATTGTACTGAAGCACATCCATGTCGACATTACTCTTACGGAGTTCTTCCGAACTAAAGAATCCCTTGATCAGTAATTCGGATTGATAGACATTTACCTTATAAATTCCTCTCTGAAGAATCTCTGTACTCAACTGTCCATCTATTGACAATTCATCAGGAAGCAATGTTATACTCCCCATAGTAATCTTCTTTACTCCATTATCTTCCTGAGTAATGGGATATTGCAAGTTAATATAAGGGCCTGTAATAGTCTGTGCCAAACTCCACTTTTGGCCGACTTCCTCAATAGCATCCGTCTGTATCTGCCCACGTTCCCTAATCATATCTTCGATCATAAACATCGGGATCAACAGCAATAAAATTAGAAAAGCGATAACTACCACTTTAATTGATTTAGAGAAACGGCGTAGACAGCCCCTTGCCTGTTTCTTTGTTTCATTCAGATTCTCTGTGAAATCTACATTGAAATCTTCATTCAAATTGTCATTCAAATTGTCCATAATAGAATAGTATTAAGTAAGATATTTAGTATTGTCCGGTTTTGTGTGAAGCCAAACATCTACGTTGATTTCAGAAAATTCTCCAATGCTTCAATGTGAGTTTTGAAAGCCTTTTTCCCCTCCGCAGTGGCTTGGAAAGATGTTTTCGGCTTCCTACCCACAAAGCTCTTCTGGCAAACGATATAGCCCAACTCTTCCAAAGCCCTTGTATGGCTTGCCAGGTTACCGTCCGTCAGTGAAAGTAATTCCTTCAAAGTATTGAAATCGACATCTTCATTTACCATGAGAACTGCCATAATACCCAGACGAACTTTACTTTCAAATGCCTTATTTATATTTTGAAATGCTTCTATCATTTATTATTTTTTTCTTTCGTACTGTAAATAAAACAACATGCCATACAAAATATGGAATCCACCAAAACCAATTGTCCAAAACATCAAGCCATGTCCTTCAAAAAAACAGTCTGCAATACCCAGACAAAGAAAAGCATATCCTAACCATGCTACATTGGAGTAAGTGAACTTAGACACATTGACCAAAGAAAGTCCATAGAAAAGTAACATCACAGAAGATACCAATCCATAATGTTCATGTAGCAATAAGGCTATACAGAACAACCCTCCCGTCAACAACGGCAATGAAAAATTCCATGCAATGCGATAGGTTAGTTTACTGAATAGCTTTTGTTGCATCTTCTTGGCCTTATACCAGGACAAGATACAGGCGGTAACGACTGAAACAGTCAAAACCAGTGAAGCAACCATTATTAGTCCTTCCCTATTATCTCCTGATCTTAATAACTGACCGGCCACATAAGCACCGGCTAATGCATACACTCCGGCCAAGACAGCCGTCATTCCACTGAGAGATACGAACTTGGAAGATCTTTCCATCAATTCTTTTATCTCATTTACTGATTCTATTGCTTTATTCTTATCCATATACAAAAAGTACTTTGTGATGCAAAGTAAAATATAAAAAATGAAAGGAACAAAGAATATCGAGAAAAAATATATTCAATGAAGATTAAGCCGCATAAGAATTACTATATTTGCAATCAACCAAATATCAACAGTCATAGCCTAATGATGAAACAATTAATTGCTTGTTGCGGATTAGATTGCGAAAGTTGCGATGCCCGCATAGCTACTGTCAGAGATGACAATGAGTTAAGAGAAAAAACAGCCCAACTGTGGAGTGAGTTGAATAACATACCGGAGATTACGGCAGATACCATTAATTGTATGGGCTGTCGTGTAGATGGGGTGAAAACGATGTATTGCAGCGATATGTGCGCAATTCGCAAATGCGTAAACGAAAAAGGATTTAACACCTGTGGTGACTGTAAAGAATTGGATAACTGCCAGATAGTTAGTCCTATTTTTCAGCATACTCCCAGTGCTAAAGAAAATCTTCTATAACATTGTAGTTGATAAATTTGCACTGCCAACAAAACATTGATAACCATGCATAAATACACTGAAATAAAGAGCATCATTTTATCTCTATTCCATTTAAGTTTTTTCGTACTTTTCAGCTCATGCTCTTCTACCCACACTCCGTTTGCTGTGGTAGATACAAATAGAGCATTGGAGTACACAATGGATGGAAAGCACTTGTTTACTTACAATTATGCAGTAACTTATCCTCCACAGGGTGTAGATACTGTTTATAAACGAAGCGGATTCATCCATCCTTTACGTACATTGGAAGGTGAGGTACTGACCAATTGTTCCCCAGCCGACCATTATCACCATTTCGGCTTGTGGTATGCCTGGACAAAAACCACATTCGAAGAAAATGAAATTGACTTCTGGAATCTCTATAAGAAACAAGGTACAGTTCGTTTTCGGCAATTCGTAGAAGTGCAACCTGATGGTTTTTCCGCTGTACTCGACCATGTGGCATATCCCGACTCCACGAAAGAAAAAATAGCGATGACCGAGCAACTGAAAATCCGTGTGGGAAAACCCAAACAACGGGGATATTACATTGACTATCACACCATGCTTCGTTGTGCCACTTCTGCCCCGGTAGTATTGGAAAGCTACCGCTATGGAGGCATTTGTATCCGTGTATGCGAAAGTTGGAATGGGCAGACAACCGAGATGCTCACATCCGAAGGACTCGACCGTAACAATGCCGATGGATCACTGGCCCGTTGGTGCTACTTTCAAAAGAAACCCGGCAAAGACGATGCCTGTATCCTGATTGTTCCTTACCCTTCCAATCTGAACTATCCCGAACCGATACGGGTATGGAATGATAAAGCCAATAATTCCCGAGGCGACCTGATGTGGAACTTCTCTCCAACCAAACGCCAGTCATTTACTTTGCATCCCGATCAGGAATTGCGTCTTTCTTATCGGATCTATGTGCTGGATGAATCGATAAACGCCTCTACTGCCGAGGCACTTGCAAAAGAGGTTATCTAATTGTATTCTTTTTCCGATTCATCAATTTATGCACCTATAAACTGATGAATCGGAAAAACATTTTTATCGTGATACCCTTCCGGATGTATTTCCTTGCATCAGGCTCTCTACTTCCTCCACCGTCACATGATTAAAATCACCGTATACGGTATTCTTTAATGCAGAGGCTGCCAGAGCATATTCCAATGCTTTCTGATCATTATCCGGATACATTATGAGACCATAAATCATGCCACCGACAAAAGCATCACCGGCACCCACGCGGTCCACTTCGCATTCGATATCATAAATACCTGTATGCTTCAATGTGCTATCAGAATAGAGAACGGCAGCCAGCAAATTATGATTGGAAGTAATGGAATTACGAAGTTCCAGAAATGCCTTCTGGCAACGAGGAACAAGTTCCACCACCCGACGACCGAACTCTTCAAAGGCAGAAAGGTTTGCTTCAAACGTAGTATCCGCAGCATCTACCGCTTTGAAACCGACAGGCTGTATGCCAAGTATCTCTTTATATTCCGGTTCGGCACCGAAAATAACATCACTATATTGTACTAAAGGTTGCATGACTTCGGCAGCAGAACTCCCATAGTTCCAAAGTTTCTTACGGAAATTCAGGTCACAGGAGATAGTCAATCCCATACGGTCAGCTATTTCAAGAGCCTCACGACATGCATCGGCACCATCTTGTGACAAAGCAGCAGCAATACCCGACCAATGAAACCAACCGGCATCAGAGAATATCTTTTCCCAATCAATCATGCCCGGACGCAAAGTAGCAAAAGAAGAGCCTTCACGGTCGTAAACCACATTAGAATTACGGAATGCCGCACCACTTTCCAGGAAATAAAGCCCCATGCGCTTACCACCAAAAACAATACCTTCCGTACCTAAACCGTTAGCACGGAGCGAAGCTATACAGGCACGTGCCACAGCATTGTCCGGCAGGCGGGTTACGAATTCTGTGGAAATACCAAAGTTAGCCAACGAAACGGCCACATTTGCTTCACTGCCACCGTAAGTGGCTATCATCTGATTGGTTTGTGAAAAACGTAGGAAATCAGGAGCAGTAAGCCTCAGCATTACTTCACCAAAGGTGACTACTTTCTTATTTGTGGTAATTTGTTTCTTGTTCATACGATGTCAATAATAAAGATTAACTAAACTGCAAAGTTGTATTTTTATTCCAAGCAAACGCAAAGATATAATAATATTTATTGGCGGAAAAGCAGGGATAAAATAGAATCATCAGATTTGTTGTAACTTTGCAAAGTTTTAACTGATATAACAAACAGAATGAGTTCATTGAAGAAAATTCCCTCTCCTTTAGTATCTCTCCTGCCCATCGTACTGTTGGTAGGAATGTTATTTGCCACAATACATACATTCGGAAGCGATGCCTTGGGAGGAGGAAGCCAGATTTCCCTGCTGACCACTACAGCTTTCTGCGTATTTATAGGAATAGCTTTTTACCGGGTTCCCTGGAAAGATTACGAACTCGCCATTACGAATAATATTGCCGGAGTTGCCACTGCCATCATCATTCTGCTGATTATCGGTGCACTGAGCGGTGCATGGATGATAAGCGGCATCGTCCCTACCCTTATATATTATGGTATGCAGATTATCCATCCCGATTTCTTCCTGGCATCCACCTGCATCATCTGCGCACTGATTTCCGTGATGACGGGTAGCTCGTGGACCACAATCGCCACTATCGGTATTGCCTTGATGGGCATCGGCAAAGCACAGGGCTTCAATGAGGGTTGGATAGCGGGAGCCATCATCTCCGGCGCCTACTTCGGTGATAAGATTTCTCCATTGTCAGAAACCACCATACTCGCTTCTTCCATAACGGATGTACCTTTGTTCCGGCATATACGTTATATGCTGATTACGACTACGCCGTCATTGATTATCACACTCGTTATCTTCACCGTGATGGGTTTCGTCATCGAAACGCACTCTACGGAACACATGGCCGACTTTGCCGTTTCGCTGAAAGATACATTCACCATCACTCCCTGGCTGCTGATTGTGCCCATAGTGACCGGAATACTTATTGCGCGGAAGACTCCGTCCATCATCACCTTGTTCCTCTCTACTCTGCTGGCAGGGATATGCGCTATCATCTTCCAGCCGGAATTGCTTCGAGAAATTGCCGGAGAGAGTAATATATTTAAAGGCGTAATGATGACATTCTACGGAAGCACCAGCCTGGACACGGGAAACACGATGCTGACCGACCTTGTCTCCACCCGTGGCATGGCGGGCATGATGGATACGGTCTGGCTGATACTTTGTGCCATGTGTTTCGGCGGCGCAATGACGGCAAGCGGCATGCTGGGCAGCATTACATCCGTCTTCGTACGCTTCATGAAAGGCAGGGTCAGTGTGGTGGCCTCCACCGTTTGTTCGGGATTGTTTCTCAATCTCACCACTGCCGACCAGTATATCAGTATCATCCTTACCGGAAATATGTTCCGCAACATTTATGAGAAAAAAGGATATGAGAACCGGTTGCTGAGCCGCACAACGGAAGATGCCGTCACCGTCACTTCGCCTCTGATACCTTGGAACACCTGTGGAATGACGCAGGCAACGATATTGAACGTATCTACGCTGACGTACCTTCCCTATTGCTTTTTCAACATTATCAGCCCGCTGATGAGCATCCTGGTTGCAGCCATCGGATATAAAATTGTGAAGCGTCCCGTGAACAATCCCGAATAAAGGTTGTTTTGCAATAAACGAACAAGAATCGTAAAACCTAAACATTAAAGAATTATGAAAAAGTTTATTGCATTAGTAGCATTAGTAATGATGAGTGCGGCAACGACCGCCATGTATGCACAAGAAAGTAGAGCGGAACGCCGCGCAGACCGTAAAGCTCAGAGAGACGCAGAACGCGCCCGCATGAAAGCTGAAGAACAAGTGGCCGACGCCATTTCGTATGATGACGCTGTGGCAGCATTGAAAGCCCACCAGTTTGTACTGGAAGCTGACCAGGTGATGTTCCGCAACGGACAGACGGCTTTCGTAAACTCCAACACCAACTTCGTATTAGTGAACCAAGGACGTGGTACCGTGCAGGTAGCATTCAACACTGTATATCCCGGTCCTAACGGTATCGGTGGTGTAACTGTGGACGGAACAACCTCGGATATGAAGATTACTACTGATAAAAAAGGTAATGTAAATTGCCAGTTCAGTATTCAGGGTATCGGTATTTCGGCACAGATTTTCATTACGCTGACCAACGGTGGCAACAATGCCAGTGTAACCATCAGCCCGAACTTCAACTCCAACACTATGACGTTGAGCGGTAATCTGGTTCCGTTAGACCAATCCAGTATCTTCAAAGGACGTTCCTGGTAAAGCCCTTTACAATATATATATTTCCACTCCGCTGCAAAGGTGCCTTTTAGGGATTATTTGCAGCGGAGTTTTTTGTGATAAATACGAATCAGCAGACAGCTCCCCATAGGATCGGAAAGGGACGAAAGCCGGACTGTAATGGTCAAGATATATGAGAGAGACAGGATAAGGTTATAGATAAGCATAGAATCAATACGGATGATGACTATCATCAATACGGATGATGACTATCATCAATACGGATGATGACTACCATCAATGCCGATGATGACTACCATCAATGCCGATGATGACTATCATCAATGCCATTGATGGTATGCCAATCTATATCCTTATCCTGTCTTTGTCATATACCTTGACCATTACAGCCCGGCTTCCAACCCATCCGAACAAAAAAAGGAGTAGTTCATTTCATTCTGCCTCTGTTTGCATTATCTTTGTACCCGATATGAGAGAATTTATCATCGCCGACAATCAGGACATCACCAAAGCAGGTATGATGTTCTTACTTAGCAAGCAAAAAGACACTGCCTTGTTGCTGGAAGCGGACAACAAAGGAGAATTGGTTCAGCAACTGCGCCTGCATCCGCAAGCAGTGGTTATACTGGACTATACCTTGTTTGACTTTTCCGGAGCAGACGAGCTGATTGTATTGCACGAACGATTTAAGGAAGCCGACTGGTTGCTTTTCTCGGATGAGTTAAGTGTAGAGTTTTTGCGGCAAGTGCTGTTCAGCAGCATGTCGTTCGGGGTAGTATTGAAAGATAATTCAAAAGAAGAAATACTGTCTGCACTGCAATGCGCCTCAAGGAAGGAACGGTTCATCTGCAATCATGTAAGTAACCTGTTGCTGTCCGGCAGCAGTGTTGCTCCCGCCCGCCCCGTGCCGAAAGATGATTTACTGACCCCGGCGGAACGTAGCATACTGAAAGAAATAGCTTTAGGAAAAACAACCAAAGAGATTGCGGCGGAAAGAAATCTCAGTTTCCACACCGTAAACAGCCACCGCAAAAATATATTCCGCAAGTTAGGGGTGAACAATGCCCACGAAGCTACAAAATATGCGATGAAAGCGGGAATTGTCGACTTGGTGGAATACTATATATAAGGGAGTTTTCAGACACAGATTTCTCCGCTACCGATACATATCCGGGAAGCCTCGTCATAAACTACACCGAATTGTCCCGGAGCTATGCCTTGCAGATTATCAGAAGAAATGATACGGTAGTTCCCTCCTTCCTGTACTAATTTTCCTTTCATAAACTCCGGCGTGTGCCTGATTTTAAAAGTAACATCCACTTCTTCAGCCTCCTGCCAGGGATTTTCTGTAATAAAATGGAAATCGTGCATTCGGAATTCACGACCGTATTGCCACTGTGTGTCATATCCGCGAGAAACATAAAGCACATTTTCTTCAATATCCTTCCGAATAACAAACCAGGGACCGCCACTCAGCCCCAGACCTTTACGCTGTCCGATAGTATGGAACCAATATCCGCGATGCGTACCAATCTTCTTACCGCTTTCCCACTCCACAATGTCCCCTTCACGCTCGCCAAGGAAATGGCGGACAAAGTCATTATAGTTAATCTTGCCCAAAAAGCAGATGCCTTGACTGTCACGGCGGCGGGCAGTGGGCAATCCTGCCGTGCGGGCAATGTCCCGTACTTCCTGTTTCATCAGCCCACCCAAGGGGAACATTAGTTTGGAAACTTGCAGGTAATCAATCTGGGCGAGGAAATCGGTTTGGTCTTTTACCGGGTCTACGGCTGTACCCAGCCATATCTTCCCGTCTTTACTGACGGTAGTGGCATAATGTCCGGTAGCGGTAAAGTCAAATTCCTTCCCTACCTTCTGCTCGAAACAGCCGAATTTGATGAACCGGTTGCACATCACATCAGGATTGGGAGTCAAGCCGCGACGGATTTTATCAATGGCATAGGCAGCCACCTGTTCCCAATATTCATTCTGCAAATCTATCATCTCCAAAGGCAAGCCATAACGGCGGGCAACAGCCGAAGCCATCTCCCAATCTTCTTCGGCCGAACAATCCATAAATTCGGCACCGTCCATTCCTATCTTAATGTAAAAGAGGGACGGACGGTAGCCTTGTTCACAAAGAAGGTGTACGACAACAGAACTGTCGACACCTCCTGATAATAAAACAGCAATATTCATTTAGTTAAGGAGTAGTTATTGTTCTTTCAAATTTTATCTAATGCCTGAGACAAGTCGTCCAGCAAATCGGCAATGTGTTCCGTGCCGATGGACAGACGGATAGTTCCCGGCTTGATACCTTGTTCTTCCAGTTCCTGCTCATTCAGTTGCGAATGGGTGGTGGTAGCGGGATGAATGACGAGAGATTTGACATCCGCCACATTCGCCAGAAGCGAGAATATCTGCAAGTTATCAATAAAAGTATGCGCCTCTTTCACTCCGCCCTTCACTTCAAAGGTAAAGATGGAACCGGCACCATTGGGGAAATACTTCTCATACAAAGCATGGTCCGGATGTTCCGGCAATGACGGATGATTGACCGCCGCCACTTTAGGATGCTTCTTCAGGAAATCAACCACTTTCAAGGCATTTTCCACATGGCGTTCCACACGGAGAGACAGCGTTTCCAGTCCCTGCAACAGAATGAATGCGTTGAACGGGCTAATAGTAGCCCCCGTGTCACGAAGCAGTACGGCGCGGATACGTGTGACATAAGCCGCAGGCCCCGCAGCATCCGTAAACCGTACACCATGATAACAAGGTTCCGGTTCCGTGAGTTGGGGGAACTTACCGGAAGCCACCCAGTCGAACTTACCGCTATCCACAATCACACCTCCCAATGACGTGCCATGACCGCCGATGAACTTCGTAGCGGAGTGGACTACGATATCCGCCCCGTGCTCTATGGGACGTATCAGGTAAGGAGTACCGAACGTATTATCAATAATCAATGGAATCCGGTGGCGATGGGCAATTTCGGCAATGGCATCAATATCAATGATATTGGAATTGGGATTGCCCAGGGTTTCGATAAATACGGCTTTCGTATTCTCCTGTATCGCATTCTCAAAGTTTGAAAGCTCCGTAGGGTCTACAAAAGTGGTAGTCACTCCGTAGGCCGGCAAAGTATGCGCCAACAGATTATAGGTACCTCCGTAGATGGTCTTGGCTGAGACAATATGATCTCCGGCACGGGTGATATTCTCAAAAGCATAAGTAACGGCAGCAGCTCCTGAGGCAACCGCCAATGCAGCAACGCCACCTTCCAGTGCAGCCACACGAGCCTCAAACACGCCTTGTGTGGAGTTTGTCAGCCGACCGTAAATATTACCCGCATCTTGCAGACCGAAGCGTGCGGCAGCATGGGCTGAGTCACGGAATACGTATGAAGTAGTTTGGTAAATGGGCACGGCGCGCGCATCGGTAGCCAGGTCGGGCTGTTCTTGTCCTACGTGGAGTTGAAGCGTCTCAAAATGCAATCTCTTTGTTTCCATTGTCTTTGTATTTTTAGGATTAATTGATTGAGCGCAAAGATAATGGGATGTCCTGATATGGGCAATGACATAAGATAGGGAATTTTATACCACATTTATGGTAGATAAACAAACTATTCGCTAAATTTGCAACGAAAACCAAACGATAGATACAGATGAGAAGAAGGAATATACAGCTTTTCCTACTATTGGGAGTCCTCGCAATGACAAGTTTATTCTCTTGTGGAGTAGACCGTTGGCCGGAATATTACAAATGGACCGGGCGTGATCTATGGATAGACAGCGTCATGAGAGAAGAATATCTGTGGTTTGAAGACATCCCCAACACAAAGGACCTGAACTACTTCCTTGAACCAGATGCTTTTTTGAAGAAAATAATATCCCCACTCGATAAAGGATACTCCAGCGTAGATACGCTGTATGCTACCCCATTGCCAAGTTATGGTTTCGACTATACGCTGTATAGTATAGTTGGTAATGACACTGCTTTTAATGCGCTGATTACTTATGTAATACCCGGTTCTCCTGCCGCCGAAGTTGGTTTAAAACGGGGTGAGTGGATTATGAAAGTCAACGATGACTTTATCACCAAGAAAACTGAAGAATTATTGAAAGAAGGTGAAAGCCGGAAGTTATTAATGGGAGAATATAGTACACAGGAAAATGAAGCAGGGGAAACAGAAGGTGTCATTACTTCCTATGGTGAAGCCAACCTACCCGCTTCCCGCCCCGTGGAAGACGTTACGATACCCGCCTATGATGTTCTCACCGGTGGTGTAGGTTATCTGGCATACAATAGTTTCAGTGCAGAAGATAATAGTGAATTGCTTCGACTCTCCCAATACTATAAAGAGAACAATGTGAAAGAGTTCGTTCTCGACTTACGCTACAATGCCGGTGGAGCAATGGATTGTGTACAACTTCTGGCAACGATATTAGCACCTGCAGATAAATTAGGCAGTACCCTCGCTTCACTGGAATACAGCCAAAAGCAGATGTCCAAAGACCGGGAACTCACTTTCGACAACCAGCTTTTGCAAGGAGGTAACAATTTAAATCTATCGAAAGTATATATCCTGACAAGCAGTACTACTGCAGGCGCCGCAGAAATGCTGATCAACTGCCTGAAGCCTTATATGACCGTAGTACTTGTGGGTGCCACAACTAAGGGAGAAAACGTAGCAACAGCCAGTTTCTCCAGTGATAAGTTCCAGTGGATTCTTCGCCCCGTTGTATGCGAGGTATTCAATTCCGAAGGCAAGGCTGATTATTCCACTGGCTTTACTGCAGACTATGCAGTCAATTCCCTACAAGACTTTGCAAAAGTACTGCCCTTAGGTAATCCTAATGAAGAAATGTTGAGTGCAGCATTAGGAATTATCGACGGCAGCATCGTACTTCCGGAACCGGAGCCCGAAACCCAAATGAAGGCGGTGAAAAGTGTGAAAGTAAAACGCACCTTCCGCAACGGTCTTATCGTTAAATAAACCAGAATGAAGAAAAATATTCTCATAGCATTGCTATTCATAGGAGGATTGACGGCTTGTAATGATAGTGATAACGAACAACCGGAAAATTTAGAATCCGTAAATATCTTTGTCTGTAGTGACGAATTAGCAATACCAAATGCCCTTGGATATCCTGTAACTAATTTCTCACAAATAAAATTATCGGAGATTAAGACAGGAGACGCACAGCCGGTTACTCTCACTCAAACTTATGACTATGAAGCTGGTCGGATAGCAAGCTTTACATCTCTACAGAAGTTTGCAGCCGGAGGAGAATCCTTTGAAATAGAGAACATTACCGATGTTGTTTATGAAGATCACAAAGTAATAGTTACAGATGAAATCAACAATGTATCTACATATACACTGAATGATAAAGGATATGCCGTAAGTTGTGTACGTCAGGAAATGGATGGGAAAGTACGCTCTTACACATTCAGTTATCTCACCAATACAGCCGGAAAATATTTTCTTAAGAACATAACAGAAACACTGAATGGAGATCGAATTTATTCCACAATCAATATTGATTATAACAATTATAGAGCATTACGCATCACCCAGCAGATTGATGTTTATGAGCAAACGTATATAGCCAGCACACCTGCTGATAATGAAATTGCCAACACGTCAGAGATTCCGTATCTATTCTTGACAGATCTATATCCCCTTTCATTCCACTCGGTAGCCATTTACGGGAAGTTCTTGGGAGATGCATACAATACTCTGATTACTAACCTCAGACCCGAAGATAACAGTGAAAGTAACGAAACCACGGCTTATAAATATAAATTCGACGGACGAGGTATCGTTACTTCCTGTGATGAGGTGACCAAGAGTTACGGAGACAACTACGAGCGTACCATAAAGTACACAATCGAATAAATTGAAATATTATTTCCTGAAGAATTTATCAAAGAAAAGAATTTGGTAATCGATAGAGTTATTCCAGTATTGCCCGTTATGTGCACCAGGACGAGTAATAAAGTCATGACTAATATTCTTTTCCAATAAAGCTTTATGCAATGCTTTATTTACTTCCAGAAAGAAATCTTTTTCGCCACAATCGATAATTAATGCCAAATCACCATCTGTAATCTTATCAATCTGGGTAATGACAGTGTGCTGGTCCCATAAAGCGCTGTCGGCCTCGTATTCACCGAGTTGTTTGCTCATCTCCCAATTCTTCGGGAATGGGCGGATATCCACTCCACCACTGGTACTTCCTCCGGCACCAAATACATCTTTATGACGGATTGCAAGCCACAAAGCACCATGACCACCCATGCTCAATCCGGTAATGGCCCTTCCTTTTTTCTCCGGAATTGTGGAATAGTTTTTATCTGTATAATTCACCAGTTCTGAAGCTACAAAAGTTTCATAGCGGTAAGCCGGATTCTTAGGACTATCCCAGTACCAACTGTTTTTACCATCAGGACATACAAAAATGATTCCTTTTTCATCTGCAATCTTAGGTAACTCCGGCTTAATACCTATCCAGGTACGTGCATTCCCACCATAACCATGCAACAGATAAACGACCGGGCAAGCCTCAGCTTTCTCTCCCAATGCTTTATCAGGAAGCACATACACTACCTGTACTTCCTTATTCATGGAAGGACTTTTTACCATAATAGTATCTACTCGTGCAGCCTGTGTTGCAACAACCGAAAACAGTAATAGAATACTGAATAAAATTTGTTTTCTTTTCATGTCTTTCATTCTTTAATAATCTCTATAAATAGGCAGCAATATTAGTAATAAAATTCAAAAAATTAGTAATTTTGCAATATAAACTATTCACAACCTATATGGAATTTATTATTATTCTATTTTTATTAGTACTGAACGGCATCTTTGCCATGTATGAAATAGCATTGGTGTCATCCAGCAAAGCACGACTCGAAACCCTTGCAGGAAAGGGAAACAAAAGAGCCAAAGGAGTATTGAAACAGTTAGAAGAACCCGAGAAATTTCTTTCTACCATCCAAATCGGCATCACGCTCATCGGTATTGTATCCGGTGCTTTCGGTGGTGTAGCCATTGCCGACAATGTAGCACCATTATTCGCCTCCATTCCTGGGGCCGCCCCCTATGCAAAAGACCTTGCCATGATTACAACAGTGGCAATCATTACGTACCTCTCACTCATCATTGGTGAATTGGTGCCCAAATCCATAGCACTGAGTAATCCTGAGCGATATGCAACTCTACTGAGTCCGGTCATGATTTTACTGACCAAAGTATCTTATCCGTTCGTCTGCCTGCTCAGTTTCTCAACCCAAATAGTGAATAAACTAATCGGATTGAACAATGGAGAAGAACGTCCCATGACACAGGAAGAATTGAAAATGATTCTGCATCAAAGTTCAGAACAGGGTGTTATCGATAAGGAGGAAACAGAAATGTTACGGGATGTATTCCGCTTCTCAGATAAGCGTGCCAATGAATTGATGACTTACCGCCGCGATCTTGTCGTACTATATCCCACATACACACGTGATGAGGTACTACACATTATCCGCGAACAACATTTCAGCAAATATTTGTTGGTAGAGAAAGGAAAAGATGATATTATCGGAGTAGTGTCCGTCAAGGATATTATTCTGATGTTAGGTAATGATCACCCTTTCGATTTACGTGGTATTGCCCGCCCTCCCCTGTTTATTCCGGAAAGTTTATATGCCAAGAAAGTTTTAGAGCTATTTAAGAAGAACAAAAATAAGTTCGGAGTTGTTGTAGACGAGTATGGTAATACAGCCGGCATTATCACCTTGCACGACCTGACAGAAAGCATCTTCGGAGACATTCTTGAAGAAAACGAAATGGAAGAAGAAGATATTGTCATCCGGCAAGATGGCTCGATGCTCGTAGAAGCTTCTATGAATATAGATGATTTTATGGAAGAGATGGGCATCCTGAGTTATGATGATCTGAAGGTGGAGGATTTTACCACACTAAGCGGTCTCGCCATGTTCCTCATCGGGCGGGTACCTAAAGCAGGAGACTTGTTCAGCTACAAGAACCTACAGTTTGAAGTTGTGGACATGGATCGTGGACGAGTGGATAAACTACTCGTTATCAAAAAAGAAGAGGAAGAATAGTGTGAATTTGTATTATATATTAACTTAAACCATTAAAGCAATGAAAAAAGTAATGATGATTGCAGCCATCGCAGCTGCATTGGTATCCTGCCAATCAAAAGGAACCCAGAACAATGATTCCACCGTAGATGAAGGAGTGTTGACAGTTGCCGGGAATGATTCTTCTGCCGTAGCCGTATACGAAGGTCTTCTTCCCGCTGCCGACGGTCCGGGTATCCAATACGTATTGAGCGTGGACAGTGTAGGTCCTGACGGAGAAAGTGGTTATACTTTGGTTACGACTTATCTGGATGCGGAAGGTCAAGGAAAGAATAAGAGCTTTACTTCCAAAGGCAAGAAGCAAGTCATCAAGAAAACAGTAGACAACAAACAAAAGACAGCCTACAAACTGACACCGAATGATGGTGACGCTCCCGTATACTTTGTAGTAGTGAACGATACCACTTTACGTTTGGTTAACGATAGTCTGCAAGAAGCTGTCAGCGACCTAAACTACGATATTATTCAAGTGAAAAAATAATCAGCAAAACATTTCATGTGAGAGGAGCTAAACAAGAGTTGGCTCCTCTTTTTTATTTCCTTTTAGATATCACACCGGAATTTCAAACTAACAAAACAATAAATCATATTTCTCACATCAAAACATACCGGTTGAAACAATATATATAATTATTGGAACAATATTTTAAGTCATGCATTACCTTAATGCGTACCTTTGTTCTATCGAATTCAATGAAATACAGAATCCCATGAAAAGAGTACTATTTATATTATTTTGCTTCACGACATTAGTTCAGGCACAAATTCCCACCAATAAGCGGGAAGTAATGCAGCAATTTCTATCAGGTACATTGGACGAATCGTATGTACCAGCAGCATTTTTCATGCATTTCGGAAAAGATGCACGCACCGGAGAAAAAGCTATAGATGCACATTTACGTTATTTTCTTTCCACTGGTATGGATTTTGTAAAAATCCAATTCGAACAAGGGTATGGACGTATTCGGATTGAGAAACCAGAAGATTGGGAACTAATTAAACCACTTCCCTCAGATTTCTTTACTCCAACATTAGAAATTATAAAATACATTTATGATATTGCCGGCGCTAATGCGATGATACTACCCACTGTTTATTCTCCACTTCAGATGCTGATACAAAGCGTAGGAGATAAAACTGTGATAGCATATGCTAAAACAGAACCGGAACGAGTGAAAAAAGCACTCGAATATTTTACTAAAGCACTTATCGGATATGTAAAAGCATGTAAAAAGATTGGTGTAGATGGATTTTACACACCTACACAAGGGGGAGAAATTAAATTTTATGAAGTTCCCGGATTCTTTGAGACCTTCGTTAAACCATATGACATAAGAGTCATGCAGGAATGTAATACCCAAACTCAGTTTAATATACTCCATATCTGTGACTACGAAGGCAAATATGACGATTTAACCCGTTTCGTGTCATATCCGGGCCAAATAATTAATGCACCCTGTGAAGTAGCCGACCAGCCTTTCAGTCTACAAGCATGCGAACAATTATTTAAGCGCCCGGCAATGGGAGGATTATATCGTAAAGGCGCTATATTAAAAGGAAGTTCTGATGAAATAGCAAAAGAAATATATGAACTAAAGAAAACTTTGAAAGGGAAACGATTTATTTTAGGGGCAGATTGTACAATCTTGCCTCAAACACCAATGGATAACATCAGAACTGCTATTAAAACATCACATCATACTTGTAATATAGAATAAATCATAGGCTTTTTAAATTCATAGTTAGTTGGTAAATAGGTATTATATTTTATAGGTTATTTTAGGTAGATTGTTGATCGAAAAGCGGTTGTTGTGAGACACCCGCTTTTTATTCTTTTGTATTCTCTAAATTATATAAATATCATGAATAAGAAATCATTTGCATCCACTATTATTGCAGTAATACTCGTTTGTCCGGTTTTGGCGGTGACACACACCTTCACACCAACCGATATTGATAGTTTAAAGGTCAAGATGTCTGACGGATCTTTACAACCTGGTGATACCTTGCTTCTACAAGATGGAACCTATTCCCATCTTGGTAAGGTTAGTTTTACAGGAAATGGAACAACAGATTATCCAATTATACTGAAAGCAGCGAATACCGGAAAGGCTATCATATCTGGAACAACAGAAATACGTATGTCAGGCAGTTATCTACAATTGGAGGGACTCTACTTTCATAAAGCTTGGGCATCTGATTTTGAGATGATAGAATTTCAACTGGATAAAGAACACCCAGCCACTCATTGCCGGATTACCCGATGTGCCATTGATGATTGCAATGACCCTGCCAAAGGAGAAAAACCGGGGGAGGAACTGAAAACTGGATTGGGCTACATGGAAACAATAATCGTATAGACCACTGTTATTTTGCCAATAAACGTGCCCGTGGATTGGTTATACAAATTACAGTAGAAGACGGTGGAGATCACAATCACCACCAGATAGATCATAATGTATTTGGTTATCGGAAACCCTTCGGGGGCAATGGTGCGGAAATCATACGCGTAGGTAACTCTTGGTCATCGCAACTGCCTTCCTACAGTATCATCGAAGAAAATATATTCTATCATTGTGACGGAGAAAATGAGATCATTTCAGTAAAATCCGGTTTCAACATCGTACGCCGTAACTTGTTTTACGAATCGCGTGGCGGATTAGTATGTCGTCACGGTCACAACAATATTATAGATTCCAACGTAATCATTGGCAATCATCTGCCTGCTACTTTGGGCATCCGCATCATCAATCAAGGACATACTGTCAGCAATAATTATGTGGAAAGTGTAACAGGCAAAGGCTCCGGTGCCGCCTTCATATTACGCATGGGAGTATATGAACGCCCCAATACATCCGAAGATTATGAGGACGAAAAACTTAAATCGTATCATCGGGCAGCAGATATTGACATTGCTTTTAATACTTTTGTTGATTGTACCGAACTGAACTTTGGAGATGGACGAGGAGATAAGGAACCACGGAATGTACGTTTTGCTCATAACCGAATTTATTCTCCGAATACTGTTCCCAATATCAAAATCAGTAATCCTACTATATTTCCCGGCATTACATTTATCAATAACTTCTGTCAGTTCAAAAATAATGAATCACCCAATATAAAAGGATTCCAATTTACTACATTCAACATTGAGCAAATAAAAGCTCAACGGCACCAAGCTGTTTCCCCCATGGATTGCGGAACCTCTTGGCACAACGTTGAGCTAAGTGAAATGAAGACTCTTACAGAATTAATGAATTAGTAGTCCATCACCAATGTAATTTCACCTGATGTCTGGATAGAATCCTCTTTTACTATCCGACAGGCAGGTGTACTAAGAAAGTCCTCTCCGTCTCATATCGTATTTCTCCAATTTATACTCATAACATCATTCTACCTTTAATGCAATCTTTTGTTTCGGAAGCCCCTTAGATTCTACTGTAAGCAGTACTTTTCCCTGTTTCATATACTGGCTACGCAAAATGACTAATGCCAAACCGTTATAAGCATCTCTTTCTGATAATTGGAATGGTAATAAGCTTGTTGCATCTCCATTATCCGTAGCTATAATCTCAGCAGGCCCTGTTACAGAAAACTTCAAATG
This sequence comes from Bacteroides intestinalis DSM 17393, assembly GCF_000172175.1. NCBI lineage: Bacteria > Pseudomonadati > Bacteroidota > Bacteroidia > Bacteroidales > Bacteroidaceae > Bacteroides > Bacteroides intestinalis. The sequence goes on from NZ_ABJL02000008.1 coordinate 1,133,416, forward strand.
ATTCTTAGAACGAGGCACAACACGACCTTGAGAGTCCACAACAGCTACACGAATAAATGATAAATCAGTACCATCACTTTTAAGCTCTGTTTTCTCTGCCGTTACCTGTAAAGCGGCTGGTTTTCCAGTGGTCTCTACAAGCTCTTCCGCCCATTTTTGACCGTTTTTATAAGCTATGGCTTTCAAACTTCCCGGTTCATAACGTACATCATCCCAGGTCAAACGGTCATACGAATGAGATTTCTCTCTACGTCCCAGTGACTTACCATTCAAAAACAGTTCAACAGCATCTCCCGAAGTATAAATATGAACGGGAGTTATTTCACCAATCCGCTCTTCCCAGTTCCAATGAGGCAATATATGCACAGTGGGCACATCAGGACGCCAATAGCTCTTATAGTTGTAATAACGATCCTTCGGAAAACCACATAAATCGACAATACCAAAATAAGAACTGCGAGAAGGTGTCTTAATTTTGCCTAACTCTTCCAATTCCTTTCGAGCCTTTTCTAATTCATTCGGATCACTGAAGTTTAACAAATTGGTCAGGTCTTTATTATAAGGGGTAGGCTCACCCAAATAATCGAATCCGGTCCACACAAACTCACCACTCATGAACGGATATTCTTCATTCATTTTAAATTGAACCTCAGGAGCACATCCCCATCCTATAGTTGTCATATCATATGATGAAAGTTGGAAACCGGAACGACTATCATTAACGTCAGTAGTTACCGGGAAGAAATATTCCCCACGAGAACTCGTTGCAGACGAAGTTTCACTGGCATGATAACAGCGAGTAGGATTCTGCTCTTTGAAAATCGGATAAGTTTTATGGAAATAGTTCAAACCGAATATATCCACCTGATTCACAATATCCCGGAAAACGGCGTCCCGCTTATTACACCCTAAAGAAGTAGGCCGTGTGGGGTCTTCATCATGATAGTAAGCTGTCAGGTTACGAGCAATTATGACTCCCTGATCAGTCGTCTGATCAGGCATTTCATTACCTATGCTCCACATAATTACAGAAGGATGATTACGATAATGACGTACCAACGAACGCATATCTGCTTCACTCCAATCATCAAAAAGAAGATTATAATCATTCTTGCGTTTCCCCTTTTGCCAGGTATCAGCTAATTCAAGCTGCATCATTAGTCCCATACGGTCACAGAGAGCAACCAACTCCGGTGCCGGTGGGTTATGTGAAGTACGAATGGCATTTGCACCCATCTCTTTCATGATACGTAACTGCCTTTCGGCAGCCACTTCATTAAAAGCAGCGCCCAAAGCACCCAAATCATGATGCATACACACACCTTTAATAGCTACCTTTTGTCCATTCAGCATGAAACCTTGGTCATGGTTAAATTCAATTGTACGAATTCCAAAAGAAGTTTCATAACTATCCATTTCCTTTCCATCCATGAACACCCGGCTGACCGCTACATAGCAATTCGGAGTATCAATATCCCACAACTTCGGTTTATCTACTTTAAATTGAAAGCGTACACTCGACCAGCTATCTTTTTTAATCGCAATATCCTTAGTCATACTTTGAGTCACTTCTTCCCCCACAGGACGTCCATCTTTCCCTTGCAGATATACACTTGTCTGCAACTTTACCTGAACATCTTTTCCTGCATGATTCTCAATATTCACTCCCATTTCCATAACAGCAATTTCTGAATCAACCTGCTGGTTTCGTACAAAAGTTCCCCATTGTTCCACGTGGACAGGAGACGTTTTCACTAACCATACATTCCGATAAATGCCACTACCCGGATACCAACGTGAAGTATCGTCCGGATTATCCAATCGAATAGCCAGCACATTCTTTTGTCCTGCCTTTATATAAGGTGTCAGATCAAGACGAAAAGAAGCATAGCCATAAGGCCATCCACCCACATATTGCCCGTTACACCACACAGAAGCGTATGACATCGCCCCATCAATATCAAGATAAATTTGTTTCCCGGCATCATCCTGCGATAATTCCAGCGTTTTACGATACCAGCGTATCCCCCAATAAGGTAATTTTCCAGTCGAACCGTTATAGTCAATATTGAAAGGCCCTTCAATAGCCCAATCATGGGGTAAATTCAGATGTCGCCATTCACTATCATCAAAGTCAGATTTTACATAGCCTATATTTTCTCTTGGATTGCCTTCCGGTCTCTGATACCTCTTCCCGAATATAATAAAGTCATTGGCACAAGGTAATAAATAAGGCTTTAGTTGAGAGTAATGTAATGCAGCACCTGTCCTATCCGGATCATCTATCTGATAACGCCAATCACGATTAATGTTTATGCGCTCACGCACCATTGAAGTATTTGCACAAACAACATCTTGCCCCACAATGAGTATAAAACTCAATAAAATAAGAAATCTGTTTTTCATATTATTCTGTTAAATTGTTAACCCAACAAAAGTAAGGAATAGAAAAATAGACGGTTATCAATATTATCTATGTTTCTGTTAATACTGTCTCAAATGTCTTTTAATGTGGGTCTTATTTATCAACTTTGTATGCAAATTGCATGTTACTAAAAACAATATCAATTCATAGTTAATAACCAACAAATTTAAAAAGCCATGTACAAATATTCTAAGGATGGAGTTTCCGTACTCACAGTATTAGATAAAAGAAAACAAAAGATGAATGGATTATTCCCCGTAAAAGTACAAGTTATCCACAACAGAAAACAGAAATATTACTCCACCGGACAAGAAGTTTCTATTAGAGACTGGGAAGTATTACCATACACCAAAAGTCGCCACTTATCAGAAATACGGCGTAACATCGAAAATAGTTTTTCTTTAATCAGGCAGCAAGTCGAATTTCTATCTTTTCAAGGTGAATTTCATTTTGACATCCTAAATGCACGCTTAGGCAGATACTCTGATTTTTCAGTCAATGCCTTATTTCATAAAAAGTTGGAGGATTTAAAGGAAAATGGACAAGCCAATACTTATCTGTCTTATAAAGGATCACTAAACAAAATAGAACAGTTTGCAGGAAAACACATTTCTTTTCATGAAATTACCATCAACTGGTTAAACCGTTTTGAGCATCACTTATCCGCATCAGGAATCAGTTACTCCAGTATGGGATTCTATTTCAGAAACTTAAAATGCATTCTTAATATAGCACGTAAAGACGGTATCATTAAGGAAAGTCAGTATCCTTTCGGAAAAGGGAAATATGAAGTACCCACCGGATGTGGACGCAAATTAGCATTAACCCTGAAAGAAATCAAGAAAATTATTACTTATAATGATGGAACCCCAAAGACTGAATTTTATCGTGATCTGTGGTTTTTTTCTTATTTATGTAATGGTATTAATTTTCGTGATTTATTATATCTGCAATACTCCAATATCATCAATGGTGAAATCTGCTTCATACGTGCAAAAACAGCCCGAAATACCAAACACAGTAAGATTATCCATGCAGTCATCACGCCCGAAATGCAAAAGATAATAGAGAAGTGGGGCAATCCACCCACGTCACCCGAAACTTATATCTTTCCTTTTGCTACCGGAAAAGAGAATCCTTTTGAAAGAGTAAAACTGGTAAGAGAAGTGGTCACCGAATGTAATCAGATACTTTACAAGATTTCGCATAAGACAGGCATTCCACGCGTCACGACCTATGCAGCACGTCACTCCTTCGCAACAGTGTTAAAACGCAGTGGCGTCAATATTTCCTATATATCCGAAAGTCTTGGACATTCCAATTTAGCCATTACAGAAAACTATCTCGCAAGTTTTGATGTTGAAGAAAGGAAAAAGAATTCAATACTCTTAACAAGGTTCGATCTATAAAACAAATATATATATGTAAATAGCATGTTCCGTAGTGACGGACAAAAGCCATTTCAATTTCTTTCTTTTCATAAAATCAGAAAGATAACTGCTTTTCGTAGACAGAGTTAAAAATGATGTATTGATATTATGTAAAAACAATCTATTATGAACAACTCAAAAAGAATTCCAGGTGAAATCCCTTGTTAATTTAAGTCTAATTTTAAAAAGTAGTTTAATGAAAAAGAAAGAACACAAATCGAAATCGCTGTTATGGCGGTTTTTCCTCGTTCTGTTTGCATTTTCTATGAGTCTTAATCTATATGCTCAGGAAATAACAACAACTGGTACGGTTGTCGATCAAAATGGGGAACCTCTAATTGGAGTAACGGTTTCCGTTATGAAAGGTAATAATGGGACAATTACTGATATTGATGGTAACTTTTCTATTCAATGTAACAAAGGTGCTACATTGAAATTTAGCTATATTGGCTATAAGGATGCAACACAGGTAGCGATGGGTACTAAAATGAATATAGTACTGACGGAAGACGCTCAGGCATTGGATGAAGTTGTAGTCATAGGTTACGGTACAGTAAAGAAGAGAGATTTGACAGGTGCTATCTCCACTGTAAATGCCAAGACGATTGAAGAACGCCAACCGACTGATATCTTTCAAGCATTACAGGGGGAAGTGTCCGGTCTGCAGATTTCCAATAACTCAGGTGCTCCTGGGGATACAGGTACTATGCTGATTCGTGGTGCTTCTACTATGGGATCAGGTGTTACTCCGTTATATATTGTAGACGGTGTGGCAGTAGATAATATTTCTACTATCAATCCTGCCGACATTGAAAGCATGGAAATTTTGAAAGATGCTGCTTCAGCCGCTATTTATGGTTCACGTTCGGCTGCTGGTGTAATTATCATCAGTACTAAACGTGGTAAAGAAGGTGCTCCTGCCAGAATTTCGGTGAAGTACAACCACTCAATGAAGAAGTTAGGACATAAGATTGATCAGGCAAATGCATTTGAACGTTATTTGAAAGAAAGAGCCGGTAATGCAGGAACTTCTTTATGGAAAACCAGTAATGACTCTTTGCATCCTAACTTCATGGCTGATAACGACTATCAGGATTTGATTACTCGTATGGCTCATTCTAACCAAGTTGATATTAATATCAGCGGTGCAAAGAATAAAATGAGTTATTATACAAGTATTGGTTATTTGAACGAACAAGGTATTGTACTAAATAGTTATTTGAATCGTATAACTTCCAGAACTAATGTTGATTTCGCAGTATCGGATCGTTTCAAATTAATGAGCCGCTTTAATGTGGCTTATACGGATAAGAATAACATTAATACCGGTGGTGTAATTAATCAGGCATTACGTCGTCCGCCACAAATGGCGCTTTACTTCCCTGATGGATCTTATGTATATAATAATGGTGGGCAGTTCAATCCGATAGCTGATGCCTATGAACGTGTTAATAAAAGTGTTTCTTATTCAGTTTCTTTGTATCAAGGAGCGGAATTCCAGCTTATGAAAGGCTTGATCTGGTCTGCCAATGTACAGGGTGAATTGAAAGTCAACCGTAATGACCAGCTGATCCGTGGAGATTTGGTTTCTTCAGGTATCAGTTCCGGTTCTAATGATGCAAAAATCCCTCGCAAATTATCTGCGGAAACTTACATTAACTTTGCCAGAGATTTCAAAGATCATTCAGTAGGTGCTATGTTCGGTACCAGTGTCGAGGATTGGCGTGATGAAACATTCCACTTAGAAGGTAGTGATTATGTATCAGAGTCGATTCTTACTTCTAACGCTCAGCAGGTGAAAGATTTGACAAAAACTAAGACTACATATGAAAGTCATGCTATGGCATCTTTCTTCGGACGCGTAAACTATAGTTATAAAGGAAAATATATATTTACGTCAAATCTCCGTTATGATGGTTCTTCACGTTTTGTTGGTAACCGTTGGGGGCTATTCCCATCTGCATCTATTGCATGGCGTGCATCTGATGAATTCTTCTTTGATTGGGCAAAACCTGTGTTGACTGATGCTAAATTCAGACTTAGCTGGGGTACCAATGGTAATGAACGTGTAGGTAACTATGAATCAATTAACCAATATAATATTGGTTCATATTATAATGGTGTCATCGGAGTTACCCAAACGGATAAGTTGGCCAACCTTGATTTGAGTTGGGAATCAACAGAACAAACTAATATTGGTTTGGATGTGACATTACTTGACGGACGAGTTTCTTTAGTAGCGGAATATTATATCAAGAAAACAAAAGACTTGTTGGCCGATGAAGTAATCCCTTCAGAATTAGGTGTTAGTAGTATGCGCGTCAATATGGGTAATATTGAGAATAAAGGTATTGAGCTGACAATAAATGCAACTCCTATTCAGCTTCGCGATTTTTCATGGCAGACCACTCTTACCTATACTAAAAACAAAAATAAAGTATTAAAGCTATCGGAAGGCAAAAGCTTTGTGGAAGACGGTAAATACTTGATTGAAGAAGGTTCGCCTTTGGGACAATGGTTTGGACAAAAAGCTTTGGGCATTTATGCCACAGATGAAGCAAATGCATATATCAAGAATAGCGACGGTTCGTTTGGTGATCGTTTGATTCCTGTGTACCAAAGAGATCCGAATAACTATAATAACTATATTTATGGTTCTAACGGTAAACCCATTTTCTCACATTATGAGACAAAAGGAGGGCAGAAATATACAGGTGATGTAGGTCAAATGACTACCGCAGGTTCAGTGAGCAAAGGTGGTGATATAATCTGGGATGATTTGGATCATGATGGTGTAATAGGTGACTCGGACAGACGTATCTTGGGTAATGGTATGCCTACATGGTATATGGGATGGACTAACTATTTGAATTATAAGAATTTTTCATTATCCTTCTCGTTTTATGGAAGTTTCGGTAACAAGATTTATAATAAACAACGCCGTGACCTGTTACAGAATTCATCATCGAACATGACTCCATTAGCAAGAGACTGTTATCGTTTGTGGAAATATCAAGGACAAATAACAGAAGTTTATAGTAGTGCCAAAGCAACAACTGGTGTAAACAACGCGCGTGAACTTTCTTCTTTCTTTCTGGAAGATGGCGACTATATTCGTCTAACAAATGCTCGTTTAGCTTATAGGGTTGACCGTAATTTTACTAAGCGGTTCCACATCTCCGATCTTCAATTGTACGTATATGGAAACAACCTTCTGACCTGGACAAAATACAAAGGATTTGATCCGTCAAGTATTTCCAACAGTAATGTGCTTCGTCCGGGTATTGATAACGGACGATATCCTACCGCAAGAGAAATTGGTTTCGGACTAAATGTTAACTTTTAACTTGTAAAAACTTATGAAAAGATTAAAATATTTACTGATCGCCGGTGTCAGTCTATTGTTCGCTTCTTGTGAGAACTTCTTAGACAGACAACCCGAAAGTTCGCTATCGGGCGAAACTTTCTGGACTTCAGAACAGGATTTGAAAACCTGGAATGCAGGTATGTATGACGGTCTGCAATCTACCTTACGTACAAACTGGTTCTATTGGGGCGAACTTCGTTCCGGTGTGTATGCAGAACGTGGTACGGCTTACGACCGCAATTTACTATACAACGGTTTAAATTCTCAGTCGGGATCTTCCAGTTGGAGTGATCTTTATAAAACAATTTATCGTGCCAATGCAGCTATTAAGCATATTCCCACTAGTCCTATAGGTAGTTCTGTATCTGCTCCATATTTAGGTCAAGCTTATGCAATGCGTGCATTGATGTATTTTTATGCTATACGTGTATGGGGCGGTGTACCTAAAATCACTGAACCTATGGAAGATGTCTCTTCTCAGGAACGATATTATGGAAGAACTTCTGTAGAAGAATTAAAAGCTTTTATTCTGGAAGATATAGAGAAAGCATTAGAATATATTGGCGCTTCTACAGATATGTCCAGTGCCAGTAAATACTATTTAAATCGTGGAGCTATTATGGCATTGCGTGTAGATGTATTGATGTGGTATAAGGAATATGACAAAGCGCTTGTAGCAGCTAATGACTTGCTGACAAACTATAAATACAGTCTTGAACCGGCATCTACCTATTCCAGCATGTTTTTAAATCCATCAAGCTCTAAAGAGATGATATTCAATCTTTTCTGGAACTATGAAGAAGATAGCAACGGCTTTGGATATGCTCAGGAACTTGCGTCAGGTTCAAACACAATCCGATATCATCCGACAAAGGCATATTATAAGGAGTTGGTATCCCGTAAGAGAGAAGATACCCGCGTCACTATGATTATGGATACATTTGCTATCAGCTATTTCATTACTCCTGACGAGATGATAGACGAATCGTATGAGAAAGCAATGAACGGTGATTATGGTAATGCCGCTAATTTCCAGATTAAATGCCCGAAATTCACAGAATACGGAGCGACTGCTAATGATGGCAGGCCTGGATATTCCTATGTTGCTAACGGATCATGTTCTACCCATATGCCAATTTATCGCTTAGCAGATATATTGTTGCTAAAAGCTGAAGCTTTAGTATTAGGTACACATAAAGATTATCAAGGCGCGATTAATATCGTCAATCAAATACGTGAACGTGCAGGCTGGGAAAGTACTGCAGTTTTAGAGGATTACCCAACCGAAAAAGATCTGATTAAGTTGATTATTGATGAACGTACCATTGAGCTTTGGGCAGAAGGTAAACGTTGGTTTGATTTGGTACGCAATGATATGGTAAAAGAATACTTAGATCCATATTTGCAGAATGAAGACTTGGGTGATCAGAGAATTCCGGAAGGTTTTGTTATTGGTGCTGAGAAAGAAGCTAATCAGATTGGCGGTTACGGCAGAATTTTGTGGCCTCTGAATCAGGATGTATTCCGTAAGAACCCATCTATGAGAGGACAACAGAACAAGCCTTATGAAGAATAACAATAATGTCTTAAACAATAATGAATATGAAAATCTTTAGATATTTTATAAGCCTTGCCTTATTTTGCATTTCACTGAGTTCATGCACCTTGTTTGATCTTGATTTTCAAAGTAACGAGGAATATGAAGCAAAAAAAGCGGATAATAAGGTAAATATGACAATCTGGGAATTTATCCAGAGCCGTCCTGATATATTCAGTTCTTTAATTGAAGGTATTCAATATGCCGGAATCGAAGATCTGTACAAAGAAGCAGGAAATACGCATATATTACTGACCAATAGTGCTCTTAGCAGCGGGGATAACTGTTTTTGGAAGAAAAATCCGGTGATGCTTCCAGGAGCTACGGAAGCCGCAGCTGCTACTGCCTGGGAGCAATATGACAAAAAAGTGGTAAAAGAACTGCTAACTTATCATATTGTAAGAGGAGAATGGTCATATTTTAATATAGATTCTTCGGACCGCTGGATCGGGACTTATGGAGAAGGTAGCTTTTCCTACAGCAAAGATGGGCAGACGCTTCAAGGAGATACTGCAGTAATGTGTGTCAAAGCCGGACATGACCGTAACCTACCGCTTCAGTTGAATAATTTTGAATGGAACTTCAGAGGGTTGCTGGCTGCATCTTCCGGTAGTTGCCGCACTACTAACATTCATGCACGTGATGGTTATATCCATGTATCTGACTGGTGGCAACCTCGCCCATCGAGATATTTTTTGGGTCAAGAATAAATTAATAATATAGAAACGTATGAAAAAACTAGTATTCAATATCGCTATATTAATATGTGTGATCTTCACTTCCTGTTCAGACGATGACAGCGTAAATATTGTTTCATTGAACACTTTCGGCACAAAGTTTTGCCGTAATGATGTGGTGAAAGTGTTTGTTTCTGCCGAACTCAGTGATGATACAGATGTTAGTTATGAATGGGGATGCGATGGTGGAAGCATGACAAATCCTCAAGGACTATTTGAGAATGTATGGAAAGCTCCGAATGAAGCCGGAACTTATGAAATCTGGTGTACGGTGAAATGTGGGGGTAAGAAAGAAACCCGTCGTTCTAAAATGACTGTACTGGACGAGCTGTTTTATTCTAACTTTGAAACTCCTTATTATAATGAAGGCTGGTCTAATGCATCTATGACAGTAGCATTTGACGCTAATAAGGGAACGAATGGTGCAGTTAAACTGACTTCCACTAAAGCCGACGGCCGTTTTGCCCGTAGCTGGAATAATGTATCTGTTCCTTTCTCCACACAAGTGGACTATGCAGTAAATGCTTGTCCTTCAGATAATAATTTTGCAGAGATCCGTATTGAATTTGCCCGTATCAATAATGCCACGTTTTATGTAACTAAGGCATGCTTTACAACCTACCCCAAAACAGGAGCATGGAAAGCAACTTATACCACAACCAATGTGACAACAGGAGAGACGACAGATATTACAATAGATGAAGGTACGGATACGGCAAACTTTAAATTTAAAAAGGACGCTTTCAAAACAATTGCAGTATCAATCGATGCAAATAAGAAATTCATAGTTTACTATGATGGCAAGAAATATTTTGAGAGCAGTGCATTAGCCAGTGTGCAGGAGCAGTATTATGTATCTCGCTCTGGTTTCGGATTGGACAACAAAGTCATTATTTTTGCCGACAATCTATTTGTATTTGATAACGGTACAATCTGTACAGCCGAACCTCGTGAAAGATAAATAATCAATCTCATTCATCGAAAAAGGAGAGAATATTGGACATACATATTGTGTTTGAATATTCTCTCCTTTTTACTAATATTATAAAGATATGAAATATCGTATTCTAGTTTTATTATCAGTTATTCTGGTTTCATTGGCAGGAATAGCACAAGATAATGTGACAGGAGTTGTCCTGAATGAAAAAGGTAAACCGGTCAAGAAGGTAAAAATGCGGGTAAAGGGGCGTATGAAAATGCTTTCCACTTCATCAAAAGGTACATTTGAACTGGGTAATGTGAAAACAGGCGATACACTGTTGGTCTATCCTAACAGAAAGTTGGTGGCTTATGTGCCTATGTCAGGAATTCCAACTTATACCATACATTTGGGGAAGAATTCATTGTGCTATGCCACGAGTGAAAAAACAATAACCTGCATGTATCAGAAAATACCGGAACAGACCTATAACAGTAATATTATTACTTATGAGAGAATCCAGCAATTAGACGTCAACAATTTAATAGATTTGCTGCGAGGTAATATTGCCGGATTGCAGATTAATTATTCAGACGGACAAATGAAGGCCTCAATACGGGGAAGTTCATCTTTTGCTCTCAGTACCGAACCGCTTTTCATTGTAGGCGGAACCGAATATAATTCATTGGAAGAAGCCAATAATGCAGTGTCAGTAGAAGACATACGAGAAGTCGAGATTAAAAAAGATGGTTCTGAATACGGTATGAAAGGAGCGAACGGTGTTATTATCATACGGATAAAATGATCCTTCACTAACTTTTCTGTCATGAAAAACATCTTAAACTGATTCTCCCATAAAATGAAGTTGTTTTTTGGGAAATTATTATCTATTGCAATAAAAATGCAAACTTTTGAGATGCAACTGATATTAGGTTAATAAATTCATTCCTTCCTTTGTAGTGTTGTTAGTCTAACCACATTATGAATGTTCTAATACTAAATTTATAGCAATGTATATTATTTTTTATATACATATGCTATGGCTTATGTAATAGAAATCATTTAATAATAAAACGAGAAAGCGTTGGAAAAATGCTTTGTTTATTTAAGTCTAATCAAAAAAAAGCAATTTTAATGAAAAGGAAAGAACACAAATCGAAATCGCTGTTATGGCGTATTTTGTTGGTACTGTTGAGCTTCTCTTTTGGTACTATAGTACATGCTCAGAATATAACAGTAACAGGAAGCGTAGAGGATCAGAATGGTGAACCGTTAATTGGAGTGACAGTTGCAGAATTGAACACTACTAACGGAGCAATTACTGACATTGATGGTAATTTTTCTATTAAATGTGTTAAGGGTGCGACTCTTAAGTTCAGTTACATTGGCTATAAGGATGTAACCAAAGTCGTTACTGAAAGTAATCTGAAAATTGTATTAGTTGAGGATTCACAAGCTTTAGATGAAGTAGTTGTAGTAGGGTACGGTACGCAGAAAAAAGGAAGTGTAACGGGTAGTGTAACTAGTGTTGATGCCAAAGCTATTGAAGATTTTCCATCTGCTAATCTGTCTTCAGCATTAGCAGGACGCCTTTCGGGTGTATATATAACTCAAGGGACAGGTAAACCGGGAACTTCAGCCTCTTTTAGTGTACGCGCTAAAGGTACTCCTAATAATTCTGACCCACTATATGTTATTGATGGAGTAGTAAGGGATAAGATGGCGTTTGACGCACTGGATGCTAGTGAGGTGGCTAATATATCGGTGTTAAAAGATGGTGCATCGGCAGCAGTTTATGGTGCCCGTGCTGCTAATGGTGTTGTATTGATTACCACTAAGAAAGGTGGAAACGCGAAACCAACTATCAATTATACTGGTACGGTAGGTATCGATGTAGCTGCTATGATTCCAGAGACGCTCAGTGCTTATGAACATGCTGTTTATTTGAATGACCGTGCTATACAGGGTTATCTTAACAATGCTATTTGGAATCCGAATGTAGAACAGCAAGATCCGACTACCAAGTCTTCTTGGTATACAGATGACGAGTTGGCACATTTCAAAACAACTGATTATAGTTTTCTGGATGATGCATGGAAAACTCCATGGTCTACTCGTCATGCTATCAATATTACCGGTGGAACCGAAAAAGTACGCTATTTTATCGGTGGTTCTTATTTCTACAATGTAGGTTCATTTGATAATCTGAAGTATTCTAAATATAATTTCCGTGCTAGTATTGATGCTGATATTAGTAAGAATTTTACAGTTGGTTTGAATATCAGTACAGATAATCGTAAAGATACCAAACCCAATTGGAAGTCTGACGGTGACCGTGATCGTATGAATGACTTATACAAGGGATTATTGCTCCGTACCAAGATGATTCCAAGTATGATTGATGGAATGCCAGTAGGTAACTTTATTGAATGGCATCCGTTAATGCTTATTAGCGAAGAATCGGGTTTGCATACTAAGAAATGGCAAAATGTTAATGTCAATGCGACTGCGGAATATCGAGTTCCATTTGTAAAGGGGTTGAAGTTGAAAGTACAGTATAACCGTACATTGGATAATCGTTTGATTAAAAAGGTGAATTTCCCGTATGAGATGTATAACTTCCAGACTGCCGGAACAAACAATCATTATATTGACCCGAGTAATGTAGTAGTATCTACCAAAACTCGTGATGACGGTAACTATGTATTTAAAGAAAATCAGTTGGCAGAGGAATATCAATTAAACCTATTTGTAACTTACGACCGTAAGTTTGGTAATCATGATTTAAGTGCATTATTTGTTTATGAACAATCTGAAGGTGATAGTGAGAAATTTGATGCACAGCGCAATAAACTAATCACTTGGGAAATGCCGGAATTTTTCGGTGCAAGTGGTGATGCTTCTGAATCTATTGTTGGGGCTGGTTCTGTAAGTGAAAGTGGTCGTCTTTCCTACGTAGGTCGTCTGAACTATGCTTATGCAGACAAGTATCTACTAGAAGCTGCATTCCGTGTCGATGGTTCTACAAAATTTGCTCCTGATCAACGCTGGGGTTTCTTCCCCTCCGTTTCAGCAGGATGGCGTATTTCCAGTGAACCTTTCTTCTCAGAGAATATCAAGTTTATCGATTATATGAAACTGCGCGGTTCCATTGCTACATTAGGAAATGATGCTATTGGCGGTTGGCAATGGATGGCTCGTTACGGAATTACTACAGGTGCCGTATTCAATGGGTTATCTTATGGATTGGAGCCTAAGGAAGTTCCTAATCCTAAATTGACTTGGGAGAAATCAACTTCTTACAATATCGGTTTTGATAGCCGTTGGTTTAGAAATAAATTTGATTTCAGCTTTGAATATTTTTACAGACGTACATACGATATTCTTGATAATCTGAATGTGAGTGTACCTACTACATTTGGTGCATCTTTGCCAAAAGAGAACTATTCTGAGGTTAAATCCCGTGGCTTCGAAGTAGAACTGGGATACAATGACAGAATCGGTAAATTGGACTATTATTTAAGAGGTAACTTTAGTTTTGCAAACAGCTGGTGGTCCAAGAAAGATGAAGCAGAAAATATCCGGGCATACAAATCTGAAATCGGTCAGTCATTGAGCCGTGAATGGGGATTTGAATGCATTGGTATGATTCGTACCGAGGAACAGTTACAGCAATATATGGAAGAAAATCCGAATATGACCATTAAAGGGCAGAAACCCGGTTTAGGTATGTTGATATACAAAGATGTACGTGGTCCTGAGAGTGATGAACCGGATGGTATCATTACAGATGATGACAAAGTTGTTATTATTGAGAATAAAGTAGCTCCTATCACTTATGGTTTTACGATTGGCGGTAAATGGAAAGGATTCATGCTTGATATATTCTTCCAAGGTATGGCCGGTCATAAGAAGTTGATGGATTTCCGTGGTAATGGTATCAATGCCCATACAAGTACATTCAAATATTATAATGATCACTGGACCCCGGAGAATACAAACGCTTCAATGCCGGGCGCTACACAGTATAAGAATAATGAAGCTTCTTCCTTCTGGGTACGTAATGCTTCTTTCTTGCGTTGCAAAAATATATCCATATCTTATGATTTGCCGAAAACATTCGTTCAGCGGATAGGCATTGATAAGGCAAGGCTTTTCTTGAATGGTACAAACCTCTTCTTATTACAAGATAAAGTAAAATGGATGGATCCCGAAGCTACGAGTATTTCAGACTATCCTGTTATGAGAAACTTCTCATTTGGTTTGAATATAACGATCTAATTATATAAAAAACACTTGAATATTATGAAATCAAAACATATAATAGCTATTACAGCATTGACATTTGCAAGCTTGACCAGTTGTACTTCCGTATTGGATAAAGATGACCTGACAGCTGTCAGCGAAAAGGCAACATGGAATAGTGAAATTCTAGCTACAGCTTTTTTGGATAAATGCTACAAAGATAATCTACCGTCATTTAGTGGTGATTATTCTAAATATAGTGATGAGGGCAACGGAGGCGGTGATTTTATTCATGGTCGACTGACAGCGGTAGCTACTGCCGGAGGTCCGTTAGGAGAACACTGGCCTTATGACAAGATATATACTATCAATGTTCTGTTAACAAGTATTGATGGAGGTAGCTTGTCCGAGGACATCCGGAATCGTATAAAAGCACAAGCGCTTTTCTTACGTGCTTATCAGTATTTTGAGATGGTAAAAATTTATGGAGGTGTACCTTTGGTTTTAATCCCGCAGGACAGACATAGTGACGATTTATATGTTACTCGGAATACAGCAAAAGAGTGTATTGACCAGATAGTGAAAGATCTTGATGATGCTGCTGTCTCGTTACCCAGCATTTGGGGTGAAAATGACTTTGGACGTATCACCAAAGGAGCAGCTATGGCTTTTAAAGGACGTGTGTTGCTGACTTATGCCAGTAAGCAATTTAATCCGAATAATGACCGTACCCGTTGGCAGACAGCATACAATGCCTGCTTAGCGGCCCAAAAGGAACTGTCAGAGAACGGACAACGTGCTTTACATCCTGTTTATAAGGAGATATGGACAAAAGAGACTACCTCTGAGACTGTAATCACTACCCGTTTTCTCGATCCGGTGCGTACACACAATTTCATGGCAGGGCTTCGTCCGTTGGAATTTTCGGTAGGAGCTACAGGTAACCACCATCCTACATTGGATATGGCACTTGCTTTCCCAATGGCTGATGGTACTACTCCGGGAGTAGATGTAGATGGTGATGGCGTGAAAGAAGCTTTTGATCCTACTGCTACTGACGCTACCGGTATGTTTTGGTTGAACCGTGACCCTCGTTTCTATGATATCATCGTTTACAATGGTGCTGAATATCCATTGAATGGTATGCCGGACTGGTTCCAAGGTTGCATGTACACTTACAAAGGTGGCGAAGATACTCATAGTCCGACTGGCACGGGATTTTATTCATGCAAGTTCTCTATCCCTGAAAAGACAGCTACCGAAGCTAAGGATCACGGTGACATGGATTGGATCGAAATGCGTTATGCAGAAGTATTATTGAATCTTGCTGAATGTGCTGCGGAAGTAGGAAATAAATCTGATGAAGTTTATACTATCCTGAAAGATATTCGTAAACGAGCCGGTATAACGGCCAATGCGGACGGGCTCTATGGTTTAAAAGCAAATATGAGCCAACAAGAATTGATTGATGCCGTTCTTTATGAACGCCGCATTGAATTGGCTTATGAGGGCAAACGTTTCTGGGATTTGCTTCGTCGCAAGATATTCTCTGATATGCAAGGATATTCCCGTTACAGAATTGAAATACAGGTGAAGAGCGAATATGCTACTATGGCACGAAGAGATTTTATCACTATGATAAAGAACGATCCGGAATTGATGACAAAGAATTATTTCAAGTATTTCACTACTCAAACCTGGAGAATTGACGAAACCTATCAATGGAATGTAAAAGACACCTATTACTTCCAGGGATTGGCTCGTAAACACTTCGAACAGAATCCGAAACTGCAACAGACCATCGGTTGGGAAAGTGGTGATTTCGATCCATTAAAATAGTATACCAAAATACAGAATCTCTTAATTAAGGTATTTAGTTAAGTCAATATTGAGCAAACTTTTACTCTCAGTAGTAGAAGTTTGCTCTTTTTTTACAAGCTTTTGAGACAATCTATATAATGGAAATCATTTTTTTCCTCTTCCTTTGTTACACCATTAATTAACTTTATTGAATAAGACAAAGAATGAAGAACATTTATTATCTACTATGCCTTCTTTTCCCCCTATCCATTATGGGGCAGGAACCAATGGGCAAAAGCCAGTGGGTTTATTCGGATGCTAACGGAAAGTTAGTGTATAAAGCCACTAAGAGAGGTGACCGGATTATCGACTTTTCACATGCCGGATATAAGGGCGGTGGTGTAACCTTGCCATACGTTCCGGCAAAACTGACCGTACATCCTTTAGGAGAAAACGAAGATTGCACGGATTATATTCAAAAAGCCATTGATATGGTTTCCGCACTTCCCAAAGATGCCGATGGCTTTCGGGGTGCAGTTCTGCTGGCACCGGGACGTTACGTATGTAACCGTTCTCTTCAGATAATGACAGATGGCGTCGTATTGCGCGGTAGCGGAAGTGATCCGAGTGGAAGTGTTATCGTCATGACCGGAGATAAACATACGGCAATCGTAGTGAATAATGGCATCCGCCAACGTGCAGGCAATCGTTTAGGCGAAGCTGCTCCGGATGAAAAAAGTATAAAGGTGACTGACAAGTACATCCCTGCCGGTTCATATCGTTTGACGGTAGCTGATGTTTCCGGACTTTCCGTCGGCGACAATATAGAAATACGCAAACCCGTAACCGAGAAATGGATCAAATATATGAAAATGAATGATCTGGTTCGTGACGGGAAACCTCAAACTTGGATAAAGGCAGGACGGCAACTGATTGCCGAACGGACCATTGCAGGTATCGAAGGAAATACAATTGTGCTGAGTGTCCCGCTGGTAGACTCTTACGATGCAAAATTTACCGATGACAATACTACATTAGTGGTAGCCAATAACGTACAACGCCTCCGTCAGTGCGGTGTGGAGAATCTGCGCATCGAGTCGCCCGCACAAGCGGTCAATCACGGGAAAGCATTATATTATGCACTAAGAATCTACGGAGAAGACTGTTGGGCAAAGGACATCAATGCATTGGAAACCATGGAGAGTATAGGTGTAGGCGGGCGACGCATCACTTTGCAGCAGATTAACGTAATCAGAAGGGCTTTGCACCAGGGAGCTTCCAAGCCGGCGGAGTTTGCACCGAACGGAGGACAGATTCTGATTGACCGTTGTTCGGTAGAAGGAGATAATATCTGGTTTGTGGCACTTGGCGCCGGGCAAACAGGGCCTATTGTGTTCCTTAATTGTAGCTTCAAAGGGAATGGCCGTATAGAAGGGCATCAACGCTGGAGTACAGGTTTATTGCTTGACAATTGTAATTTGCCGGGCGGAGGTATTGATTTCAAGAACCGCGGCTCTATGGGTTCCGGTCATGGTTGGGGCACAGCCTGGTCTGTTGCCTGGAATTGCTTGGCGAAGAGTTATGTAAATCAGATTCCTCCGGGCACTTATAACTGGGTAATAGGCAGTAAAGGAGAAAGTACTCCGTTGCGTCGTCCCTTCAATCAGTCCGGTCCTACGTTGCCGGTAGGTGTTTTCGACTCGCATGATACTCCGGTTGCTCCTCAAAGTCTTTATCTGGCGCAATTGAAGGAACGTTTGGGCGAATCTGCATTACAAGCCATTGGATATGGGCCTACCGTGCAGTTACCTTCCCCTGTCCGCTCCGACTATACTTTTCAGGGAGGTATGCAAGCTTCTCGCGAGTTAGCGGGAAAAGATTACCGAGCTATACACGAATATATGCGTGCCTTGGGTTGGGACTATTCCGAACATCCCAATATCTCGAAAAACGACCATTACGACGGTGTGCATTGTGAAGTTCTTTTTGATGCTACCCTGCAGCAATATGTTTTCAAATTCACCAATCATGCCAATGCCAGGGCGCTGGACAGTGACCGGGGAAGATTGCTGAGTGACCGCCAGCGCAATGAAATGAAGAGCCAAACCAACCATGACTGGTATCATCTGAACGGAAACTGGAATGAGTGGCAACGGCTGGAATGGAAATTCCGCATACCCAAAGGTTTCCAACCCACCACCAAGTTCTGTCATCTTCACCAACTAAAGGCACAGGAAGGCAACAATGGCGCCCCACTCATTACTATCAGTACCCGTTGCGATAAAGACGGAGGGAATAAGCGTGTACAAGTGATTCATACTGGCGACACACGGACTTCCGGCAAGGGTGTTATCATAGACAACCTTCCGCTTGCCGACTTTGAAGATGAATGGATACAAGTGGAGACAGAAATGCATTATACCCATCATGGCACGTTCCGCATCAAACTGACCCGTATCAGCGATGGGAAAGTGCTTGCCGACCAATCTTTCGCAGATGTAGACTTATGGAGGAAGGGGGCGACAAGTATCCGGAATAAATTCGGTATTTATCGCAGTCTGGGGCGGAAAATGCAAAGTGCATCTGACAGACCTGATAACGGACTTAAAGATGAAAGCCTGCAGTTGGCTGATTTCAAAGTTTATGAAGCACATACCAATCCGAATCCTCAGCCGCACGACTAATCGTTTTTTCAGAAAATAACCTTTAAAAATCATTTTGTCATGGCTGACAAAATGATAATCCTATTGTCTCAGATTCCTTTCTTTCCGTCCAATGGTGGGGGAAAAAGAAAGAACGCAAGCATTCCCTATTAAAGAAATGCGGAAAGAAAGGAAAAGGGGACAGAATCACAAAAAAGGATGCAATGGCTGTTGTATCTTAAAAAAAATGATATCTTTCATGCGCTTTATGTGTGAAAAGAATATTTTTCCTCCGAATACTTTCCCGATATAACCAAAAAAGAATATAACCCGATAAGTAAAGGGCTACACCTTATATCCGGGATGGTGTCACCCTTTATGCAACATGGCTACACCCTTTCGGGCATAAGGTGTAGCCTTATCACGAAGAAGAATGTTAGTTTTGCCCGAAAAAGTGGTATGTTAAAGGGAAATACATGGTTTGTTTGGGGTAAGCAGACCGTCTGTTCCGGTCAGATAGGCCATCTGTTAGAGAACAACAGATGGTTAGTCTGGCTAAAAGACCGTTTTCTCCTCAAAACCCTGTTAGAATAATCGCCCATAGCATGTCTTTGTGTCGGTAAAATGATATAATCCTTGTCACCTTGAAACAGACCGATACAATATTACAAGGAAATGAGATAACACTGCAAAACTAAGAAAAGTAATCTCCCTTTCTTTACATATCACAAAAAAAGTAATAAATACACATGAAATCACAACTTGTATCTTTATGTATCGGGAGCTTATGTTTTGTAGGCAGTTACTCCCTTAATGCCCAGGAAAGTTGGCAATCGCAACTTGTTATTCAAGATGAATCCGGAAACCTGACTTATAAGAAAGATAATGATGGTTTTGTTATCCCAGATTTTAGTCAGGCCGGATACGGGAATGGAAAAGACATTCCTGTGGTCAGTTTGCCGGAACGCACCATTACTCTCAGTCCTTTGGAAGACAAGGAGGCCGACAATACGCAACATATACAGAAAGCCATTGACGAAGTAGGAAAATATGCTTTGGACTCAGAGGGTATCAGAGGAGTCGTATTGCTGAAAGCCGGACGATATAATGTAGACGGGACGTTAAATCTGACTTACGACGGAGTCATTCTGCGTGGCGAAGGTAATTGCTTCTCGGACAAAGACTCCACGGTTCTCTATGGTAGAAATGCTGCTGAAAAGGCAAAACGGCTTATTTTAATGGGAAATTCCTCCGCGCACAATTGGGGAAATGGGAAAGGAGATGCTCAGGTAAATATTGTAACACAGAAGGTGATGCCCGGTGACTATTCCTTTCAAGTGGAAGATGCAAGCGCCTATCGGGCAGGCGACTTGATTTGTATTAAATATCCTACCACAACAGCTTGGTTGGAAGCAGTCTGGTATGGTGGCAATACGAAACGCAACACAGATGAAAGCAAGAAATGGAAAACTAAGGATATCGATATTTCCTATCATCGCTACGTCACCAAAGTGGAAGGTAATATGATTGAAGTGGATGCTCCCATATTTTATGCGCTCGACGTACAGTATGCACAGGCGTATATCTACAAGATTTCAAATCCGGAAACAATCCGCCACAATGTAGGCATTGAAAATCTGCACATCTCTTTTGAAAGAAGTCCGGAGAATTCTACGGCTAACGTCGATCAGAATTGTATCTATATGAGTTCGTTGGAGAATTCATGGGTGAAAGGTGTTTCAATGTCCGGTTTTGTTCATGCGGGCATTAAAACGACTTCCACTACGAGGAGTACAATTGAAGATTGCTATGCTATTGATCCCTCCGGACTTTGCACAGGAGGTACGTATTATAATTTTGAGAATTACCATCGTTCACAACTCATCTTATTGAAAAATTGCTATGCCCGTAACGGGCGTCATCACTATATCTCTAATGGCTGTGCCTCCACCAGCGGCATTGTTGTATTGAATTTCCGTTCGGAACTTTCCCTTGCACAAGCTGAGGGACACCGGTTGTGGTCGCAGGGGATTTTGTTTGATAACTGGGCGGAATTGGGAACTATAAAATCGAATGCCGGGAAAATAGGCATGTATCTGCGTGACAATATGGGAAGCGGCCACGGATGGGGAGGCACCAACAGCGTGTTCTGGAATTGTGATGTACAGGACGGTGCCATTTATCTGGATAAAGTGCCTACGGGACAAAACTACGCTATCGGATGCACGGCTAAAACAATACGGAGATACCGCAACAATATGAGCGAATATACCAATGGATACATAGAAGGGCAGAATCGTAAAGGTTTGCAGCCCGCATCACTCTATGAGGCTCAGAGGGTGGCAAGAGGTATCTCTACGGGGATAATGCCTGAAGCAGGCAGAGAAGATATCCCGCATATTGTTGTGGAAACAAATCGTGTGAGAGTAAAATCGCAAAAAGATGCATGGATATCTATTTACACGACTCATGGAAGCATGGTGCAGATGCTCAAATCTTCTTCTGGCAATTGGATGGAGAGTATGCCATTGAACGATGATTTTTATGTGGTTCGTGTGCAAGAAACTGGCCAGAAGGCTTATAGCCGGAAGGTTCTGATAAGAACTGTTGGAAAATAACGTAACTATGTATTATATCAATAGCAATAAATTTCTTAATGATTATGGCTAAAAGAACTTTTTTCTCACTCCTGTATGCGCTGATATGCATTGTCAGTTTCGGACAGGAATTCGTACATCCCGGAATGTTACACACGACCTCTGATCTTGAATTCATGAAAGCTAAAGTCCTTGCAGGCGAAGAACCTTGGAAGGAAGCATGGAACCAGCTCAAGTCATCGGAAATCGCTTCGCTCAATTACAAACCGACTCCTTTTAAGGTTGTAGATAACGGCCCTTATAATAAACCCGATAATGGAGGAAAAGAGTTTGTACGTGATGGTGCGGCAGCCTACACCATGGCTTTGCAATGGTATGTGGAAGGGGATAAAGCTTATGCGGAGAAGGCTATCGAGATATTCAATGCCTGGGCTCAGACTCTTGAATCGGTCGTAAACCACAACCGTCAATTGAAGGTGGGTACGGCGGGAATCAAATATCTCAATGCTGCCGAGATAATAAAACATACTTATAAGGGCTGGAATGCCAAAGATCGTAAAGCTTTTGAAGATATGGTCATCAACGTCTGGTATCCGGTGATAAAGGACTGGACGCCTCGTTATAATGGCAATTGGGATGCTGCCAACGGACAAACACTTATGTGTATCGGCATCTTCCTCGACCGGCGGGATATTTTTGACACTGCCTGTAAGCAATTGCTCGATGGTGATACGAATGGTGCTATCAAAAACTATTTTTATGAAAGCGGGCAATGCCAGGAGAGTGGACGTGACCAGCAGCACGTACAGATGGGGCTTGCTTTCCTTGCCTGTGCCGCCGAAATAGCCTGGAATCAAGATATAGACTTATATGGAGCGTTCGACAATCGCCTCTACAAAGGATTTGAGTACACGGCCCGATACATGTCCGGTGAAGAAGTTCCTCATGTACAGTATATCACTTGGTTTGGAAAGCCGGTCTATGGACCTGAGATCTCATCCAAACAGCGGGAGAAAATCTGTCCAGCCTGGGAACGGGCTTATCATCATTATCACGACCGCAAAGGAATGGATATGCCGTACACTCGTAAGATGATTCAAAAAAGCCGTCCGGAAGGAACGGCCAATCAATCGTTTATGCCTTGGGCGTCGCTGACTAGTGCAGGCCTCCCTGTCCGATAAGGCTTTCTTTTATAGATTGTTCTGTAACGAAGTGCGATAAATAAGACTCCACGAAGAAGCTATGTCGTTGTTCCACCCCTGCGGAACGTTTATTTCACAGTCAAGAAACATTCATTTCTTGACTGTGAAACAAATATTTCTTGCCTGTGAACATATTGTTCCTTAAAAGAGATACGGAAATAATCTGACTATACCTCCGCCTCTTCCGTTTATTAGCAATTTATCTTATCTGTTTTACGTATCGACATGCTTTCCCGTCGTCAGTAATCCCCTCTATCACCACAGTATAAGTGGAGGGACGGTCGGCAGTATAGAAACTAAGCCCTGCTTCTCCTTTCTCATTCAAACGGATATTGGGTTCCCAATGAATAGTAGTACGTTTGTCGGAATTGATAATTTTACGACTTTCCTCGGTGGGGTATTTAGGAGCATAGAATTCTGCATTCTTAGCATAGGATAAATAACCGATACGGGCAATGCTCGGAATAGACGAACCTATAATTCCTTTAGAGAGATAAGTACTTATGTATACTTTCTGAGGCTGAACAATCAGAGGTAGCGCATCGCCAATTTGCGGTGCATTAGCTATTGTTGCGGCTTCTGTTTCTTCATAATTTTCCCAAGTATAATGATCCTCGCTGTTTGCAATATACATTGCTTTGTCCCGTACAAAATCTATAGACTTCACATCTCCGGCATGCAGATTTTCCAGATCTTGTATATTCTTTAGTTCATATCCATCCACTATGACGGGTACTCTTTTCCAAAAGCGTTCCCAGTAACCGGATATCGGACTATCACCATTAGAACCGGATATTTTACTATAAGAGCTTTTTTCATTGAAGTTTCTGTTTGGAACTAATACAAACATCTGACTGGTATTATTTCTAACCCCGGAATGAACAACAATATTAGGAGTTCTCTTTAATAAATCCAAAGCCGTCTTTTCATTTATCTGTTCTATCTTCTCCGGTTCAACCACTTTATATGAGATCCACCCATTCGGTAATTGCAAAGCGGTGATCTCTACCTCCGGTAGCCGGTATATTTTTTCTCCATTTACAAGAGTATAATCTTCGCGCACACTCTTAATGAAAGCTTTGCTTTTCAAAGGTATATCTTCTTCTTGCCAATGCAAATGGTTGATATCGGGATATTCTATTTCATTCATATAAATACCATATCGCCATTTGGGTTTCTTCCCGGCACCATAAATTAAGAACCCTGTCAAATGTTCCTTCACTTGTTGAAAATTATGGGTAAAACAAAACTCTCCTTTTTCATTGGAGACAACAATTTGTTTGAAAGCTTTTTGAGGATTATTCACAAGCAGTGCAAAATGAGGCAATCTCTTCTTATCAAAATGACTTTCAACATATCCGCAGATTTGCTGAGTCCTCTCAACTTCATATTTATACTTCTGTTCCGCTTCTCTCAAATTTGTACTCACATTATATCTACGCCAGCCGTGTGTCAGCATGAGTTGATCCAAATGCTTCTTGACGTTCGGAGTGTGAGAAGAGAAATAGTAACCAGGCGAAAAGACGTTGCCTTTTAAATCAGAATTCAGCAATAGTTCACTGACCACATGATTGGCGTTAGGATCTATATTTACAGCGAAATCATCAGTCACACTCAAAGAGAAGTTTCCTTGAATTGGCATTTGCTGCTCATTCAACACGCGTAATCCTATTCTTATAGGTTGGCGGCTGTCGGCCGGGCTACCCAAAGCAGCCAACTGAAATACCGCAGAAGGCTTCCTGACAAAAATAAGCCGTTCGCTTACTACTGTCGTATCCCGATTGAACAATGTGAAATGAGCAATTCCTTCGGGAAATAAATCGAGAGGGAGGCTATCGGATAATTGTTCATGAGATATGACACGATTCAAGAGAATCCTGCCGCGTGTATGCACTGACAGATCGAAATTCTCATTTAGTTCTCTCTCTGAGGGAGTGAGTATACGGTAGTGTACAAAAGTAGTATCCTGACGTATGGCAAGAGAAACATGAGTACTGGAAGCTTTAGGTAAAATAAAACTCCGTTCATTTCCGAAGTTGTCTTTTACCAAAGCACACAATGTATCTTTCTCTTCAGTCCGAATAGCAAAGGAACCTATACCTGCATACTCACTGTTGAATGTAGCTAATGTATCTTTTCGCTGGTTTAAGACATATCCCCCTACGGTTATGATTTCACCGGTAGATGTTTCTGCTTTAAAGGCAACTTGCTGTTGTACTCCTGCCAGTAAATGCCCTCCTTCAGGGTAGAAACCGACCGTATATTCATAATCCTGCGGCAGAAAGATACGCTTACGGTGTACATATTCCTTCTCGTATAGAGAAAGGTAAACGTAAGGTTCCACGCCTTTCTCTCGTTCGGGTAACTTAAAGCGTATTTGCCCCTCGGTATTTGTTTTCACACGGTGAAAGCGATTCTTATATTCTTTTGTGCGAATTATGTACTCAACACGAGAATTTGCATAGGGAGTTCCATCTTTACGCAACAGGGTAATAACAATATATTTCCCATCGGCTTCTTCCGAATCATATTCGATGTTCGCAGTGAGTAACGAAGAGGTATTGGCATATACAGGAATCTGTTTGGTAAAGAAGAACTCCTCTCCTTGATTTCTCATGAAATTGGTGTAAGCACGAATTTGATAATCGGCTTCTTCAATATCTTTTTCTAAAGAAATGAAGTTAAAGAAATGCCCGTTCTCCTCTTTTATCTTTTTACGTTGAATTACCTTATTCTTCCGGTTTATGAGTTCGATGTATAAAAAGCGACTTTGCACATCACTTTCTTTATGTGTTTGCGCATTTACCAAATAGCCTTTCAGCCAGATGGTGTCACCGACTAAATAGAAAGGCTTATCAGTATGGAGATATACCTTCTCTTGATATGGTATAGCAATTTCTTGAGAACAAATGAAAACTCCTATTAGCGATAACAGTATATATTTCATAATGTTTTCTGATAAATTCTCCCTTCACCCTAATCGTGGCTTTCAGGCTTGGGATTTGTATTTTTCTCATAAACCTTGAAATCTGCCAGTTGCAAAGTCTCATCTTTTATTCCATTGGTAGGACGATCATCAGTACTTTCCATCTTTCTTCCAAAGCTACGATAAATGCCGAATTTATTTCGGATACTTATCGCTCCCTTCCGCCATAGGTCAATATTGCTAAAAGCTTTATCAACTAATACTTTACTATCACTGATACGTGTCATCTTAATACTGAATGCCCCATCGTGTGTAAAGTGCATCTCTGTTTCTACTTGTATCCATTCGTCTTCAAAATCAGACAATGGCAGATTGTCTATGATTGTTCCTTTAGTAGTAGCACTAATATCACCAGTATGGATCACTTGTACACGACGATTACTGCCATTACTATTGCAGCGGGGAGTTATGGTTATCAATGGAGAACCATTATTGCCCTCCTGTGCCTTTAATTGGTGAATATGACAGAAACTTGTAGAAGGTCTGAAATCTTTCGGAATACGGAATTTCCATTCAAGGCGTTGCCATTCATCCCAGTTACCATTCAATTTATACCAGGCAGCAGTCGTTTGCGTTTTCATTTCATTACGTTGGCGGTCTTCCAGTTTCCCCCGGTCACCGTCAAGGGCATCAGCATTGGCATGGCTGATAAACTTGAAAACATATTGCTGTATTGTTTCGTCATATATAACTTCGCAATGCACTCCGTCTTTATGATCTTTATCAGATGAATTGGGATGTTCAGAATAGTCCCATCCATAAGAGCGCATATACTTATGGATTTCCGAATAATCTTTTCCAACCAGTTGTTGTGCGGCTTGCATATTTCCCTGCAGTTTATAGTCATCCGGTTCTGGAGCCGGTTCCGGGGTAGGCTCAGGAGTTGGTTCGGGGTCGGGCTGTTCAGTATTCGGTTTATCACTCTCTTCTTTTGAACAAGAACTTATTCCACATAAAAGAATAGCCAATACAGATAGTGCTAAAAATAATTTTATACGCTTCATGATATCAAATTTAAAATAAAAAATAAGCTGCTTATCTTTTTAATAAATGTTCATAGCGACAAGGTACACCTTTATCTGTTATACCTTCAATAATAATTGTATAATAGCTGGGACGATCAGCTGTGTAAAAGTGTACGCTGGCATTACCTCTTTCATCGGTTCGGAGTTGAGGTTGCCAGTAAATGGTGGTACGATTATCCGGTACAAGTGATTTGCGTTCTTCGCCTGTTACGTATTTAGGGCTATAAAAGGATTTATACCGATTAAAGCCGAGCAGGAATGCCGTGTCTCCTTGGGAAGTACGCGGTATCTCTAAATTGCCGGTACGTGAGGTTAACACAATACATCCACCGGAGATACTTTGAGTTCCATCCTTCATTTTCTGGAGTTGTCTGTCCACTTCCAGTTCTTCCAATTCTTCTAAAGTGGCACCACTCTCAAATGCTTCATTATAGGCTGCTTCCAAGTATTTCAGATTTTGAGTAATATTGACGGCTGCATCAACTTCCGGATCAATTTTGTGTACTCCTACTATGTCTTCCGCATTGATGAGAGAAAGAGCATTGAAACTGATCGTTTTGTTATCCAGCATGAAGCGTGCAGTACGGCCATAATCTATTTTCTCTTTGGGACGCAAGGCATTCCTGTTATTTACATCATTAGACATCAGATGTTCCGGACGTTGGGAGTATTTGGGGTTTATATAGGGACGATTATCTATAATTCGGAATCCGGGAACATTCTTGACTAAATCAAGTGCCGTGCGCGCATCTTGTTGAGCCAACATCTCTTCATCATCCATTTTATAGGAAGAAAAACGATCTTTTACTAAACTTCTGGCATTAATCACGACTTCTGGAAGACGTAGCATCAAGACTCCATCTTCTCTGACAAAAGGTGATTGCATTTCTTCTCTATATTCGTTCTGTTGCTCATATTTTGCATCCTTGTATGGATGGGTGTTTACTGCTTCCGGAAAATAATCCCTGTCTATCCGGATATTAGCACGAAAGAATTTTCCTTTTTCTATTACCTGTGCTTCAACTCTGGCTGTATCTGCAAAACTTAACTTATCTACAATAAACACTCCGTCATTATCTGTGTGTGTTGAGGGATAAGGACGCTTATTGACAAAGACATTCACAGTTTTTCCAGAAAGTGGCTTATTACGAATATCTAATACCTTACCGGAAATAGTTTGTCCGATTTCCATAAAGTATTTGGGGTTCTTTTGCTGTTCTTTAAGAATGTCTTCTACATTAAAACGATTCCATCCTTGCGTCAGCATTAAATTATCCAGACAGGCTTTCAATCGCTGAGAATTATCTTTAAAATAATATCCGGGTGTTTCGATGTATCCTTTTATATCTGACGTCAGCAGCAAATTAGAAAGAATATTATCTGCGGTAGAATCACATCTGATGGCATAGTTGTCTGTAACGCTTAAAGAGAAGTCACCCGTTATAGGTTGCCCTGACAGATCGGAGAGGTGGATATCAAGAGATATCGGTGAACGCGAACCATAGGATGCCTTATCAGAGGCTAATTGCCAGATTGAATGATTTTGGCGAACGAATACAAGGCGTTCACTGTGTGGAACGTAATTTCCATCCAATAAAGTAAGGGTTAATATCCCTTCAGGGATGGATTTCAGGCTGACCGCTCCTTGTCCTTTCTGTATGGGTTGTACAAATAGGAGAAAACCACGAACATGGGCTATCAAGTATAAATTATCCGGCAACCTCTCTTGGGGAGAATGTAATATTGTGTAATGTATGATGCCGTTACGTTCGGTAATGGATAAAGAGAATTTGTCGGCCTCCGGATCAGGCAGTAAAAACTCTTTCTTCATATCTCCTGTAATAGAACTAACGACTGCTTTATATTTTTCACCTATTGAAATAGGTAGCATAAAACTGCCGATACCTGCATAAGAACTCTTAAAATGAGTAATGGTATCACCTTTACTGTTTAAAATACTACCAGTCACTTCTACTGAATTTCCATTTGTGTCTATAGCTTTTATACCCACTTTTTGGGTACATCCCGAAATTAAGCTACCACCTTCCGGAAAAAAATCGACATGGTAGTCAAAAGCATCCGGAACATAAAATGTGTGTTTATGCTTTAACTGTTTATCTTCCAATACAACATAGATATATTGTTCTATTTTATCTTTTTCAGGTATATCTATTTGAATCTCTCCGTTCTTGTTAGTCTGTTGCTGACGGAACTTATTTTCGTATGGCTTGGTACGAACCATATAGTGTACGTAATTACCTGCATAGACAGTATTGTCGGGTCTTTTGAGGGTAACAGTTGCTATACGTTTTTTCCCTTTCTGTTCATATCTTATTTCCGGATACATAAACGAAGATTGGGAAGCAAAGACTTTTAGATTTTTGGAAAAATAATAGTCGGATTTTTCGTTCAACATCCAATGGGTATATGCACGGAGATAATAGTCACCAGCCTCCAATGATTTTGGAAGAGGGATAAAACTTGAGAAAATATCTTCGCGTTGCTGAACCTTAATACGCTGCTGAACTTTATTCTTGCGATTTATGAGCTCTACATACACATAGTGACTGCCATTTCCGGAAAAGTGGGTAATGGCATTCACCAAATATGCTTTCAACCAGATAGTATCACCTGCAAAATAATATGGTTTATCGGTATGCAAATATACTTTCTCCTGCGGCAAATTAGTAACTTGTTTAAATGAACTGACAATATTGTTCATATAAACAGTATCTGTTTGTTGAGCATTACCTGTAAAGATGCTAACAAATAGTATCACCCATAAACTCAGGTAATATCTTATCCGGTTGTTTTTCATAGTGCATGCGTGTTTAATAGTTATATATTATTTCTTAATTGTAGTAATAATTATAACACCGTTAGCTCCTTTCATGCCATAAGCTGCACCGTCTTTTTGTATTTCTACCTTGTCTATGTCATTGATTGATACGACACCATCTACTTCACTGCTACTTTCGTATAAAGTACCGTCGACAACAAATAAAGGCTCATTATCCAAATCAAATGAACTTCCTCCGCGAATTGTAATTTTGTCTCCGTTCACTGTTACCCCCGGAATAGCTCCACCCTTAAATAGATCGTAAATACTATTGGCTGATAACTTCTGAATCTGTTCACGGGTCAATACATTTGAGTTATAACTTGTACGGAGAATCCTCGTGTATTCTCTTTTTTCTTCTTTCTGTCCATCGAATAAGATGAAAAATTTCTTTTCCAATTTAAGAGAAGCTTGAGATAGCTTACCAATAGGGATAATTGCTTCTTCTTTTTTAGATATAGATACTACCAATGTATCTGTGGGCTGCAAACCGGGAAAAAAGAATACTCCCATATTGTCTGTCTTTACACTTTCAGTGGTATTCTTTTTCCAAACTTTCATCCCTTTTAAAGGACGTTGTTTGGCATTTACAATAACTCCCTTAAAGTCTTGACCAAAGACAGTTACAACAAAAAGTGATGTGTACAAAACAAGAAATAATCGTTTTTTCATAATTACAAGAATTAAAAAAAGTATCTTAGGATACAATAATTCCCAAGATACTTTTTGATGAATGAATATTATTCTAAAATACCTGTATTAGAGGCGTAAGCGTCATCAATATATACTAACGGAATGTTTTTACCAGCATTGCCATTGGGTATATAAAGCTCCCAGTTATTGATAGACATACGACCTTCACAGGAGTTTTCAGTACGTGCATCTTTTAAAATATTACTCTTTAATACTTCCTGACCAGCTACATGCACAATGATTGCTTCACTTTCGTCAACAGACATGGATACCGTCTGATAAAGTTTGGCAGTAAATGTATTCATTGTATTCAGGTTGTGATATTCGTTATACGTAATTTTTTTGCCTGCAGCAGATGTATACTGAACAATTAACTGTACATTATAATCCGTGGTACCTTCCATCGTAAGTTCTTCATTAGGTACAGCCGGATACACTTCTCCACTTTTTAGCTTTCCCGGATACCATATCAGACGAATCTGGTTAATATAAGAACCATTGTTGGAAGCATCGGAACGTAAATTCCAACGATATTCCAATGTTGCTTTTCCTGTTTTTTTCCCAACTACAATTTCTTGCATATTAGGGACATTAGAGTCAAAACCAAGTTTCATGCGGGTACTAAACGGAGTATATAGCGTGTTATCTCCAAAAGCACGGCGAAGATAGCGATTTACTTCTGCGGCAGAATTCACTTTTGCTTGCAGATATTGGTTACCGTTAGATTCTTTTTTAAGTGTTCCAGTCGTACTACCTTGTAAAGATAAAGAATGAGGAGTTTTCTCAAATTTATCAAAATAATAACTGGATACATACATCTTATGAGAACGGACTTGTGATTCGCCACCAATACTAGCGCGACAGGTAATTGTGTATGTACCCGGAGTGCTTGGCGCTTTCCATGTCATTTCATTTAGACCTTGAGGTTGGGTCAATGAACCCGCATCACAACTCCATTCATAATTCGTATGCCATAAATCGCTGGA
This sequence comes from Bacteroides intestinalis DSM 17393, assembly GCF_000172175.1. Taxonomy (NCBI): domain Bacteria; kingdom Pseudomonadati; phylum Bacteroidota; class Bacteroidia; order Bacteroidales; family Bacteroidaceae; genus Bacteroides; species Bacteroides intestinalis. Next base: position 1,164,906 of record NZ_ABJL02000008.1, read on the forward strand.
GCGTACACACATCCATACTTTCACTTTCTGATTACAGTAGAATTCATCTCCATCTGTACTTAACGAATCTATTTCGATAAAATCATCATCACCACAGCTTGCAAAAGAGAAAGCACAAAGTAGAACAATGAAAAATTGATAAATATATTTCATAATCGTAATCTTTTTAGGTTATTTCATATTTAGTTGTTCTTTTGTAGGGCGATCCAACCAACTATCCATGACATGCATATATGAACCGTCAGCATTGTAAAGATTGGAAGTGCGTGGCTTGATGGAAGATTTGTAATGCCCATCAAAATTGTTGAATACAATGTTGGGATTACGGTCTTTCAATAAATACATGTTTATTTTAGCTGTATCAGCTGTAGCTACCGTCTCAAACCAAGTTGGTTCTGCCGGAAGATTAGTGAAAGTATATTTACCCTTCACAATGTGATAAAGCAAAAATTCTTTCACTTGTTCTTTAGGATAGGCAGTCATACTTATAGGTGCGTAAGAAACAAGTTCTCCAGTTTCCTCATCTATATACGTTAGTTGATGCGTCTGAAAATAACTTAAATCAGTACTCGTCTCTGAGTTAAATGCTGTATTCGTTGGTAACAAGTAGGTCATTCCACTTTGTTTAAACTCATTTTCAACTCCTGCATACAAAATAGCCTCTTCCAATAAAGAAAATATATCTGTACGGGATTTGATAAATTCGAAAGCAGACATATCTATTTTATTACTTGGCATGCCAGCATTATAATCATAATCGTATGAATCTTGATAATCTAACCCCAATAATTCACAGCTTGCTATAAGGAAAGGAATTACCATCAAGGCTAATGCTTTTTTATAATATTCTTGTTTCATTATTAACTCTTTTTTTATAGTTTATTTTTAACGTTCAGTATAAGGTGGATTCTGGTCTCCAACCAGTGCCTTGTTTGATTCAAATTCAGCATAATGAATTGGCCAGTATTTAGTACCTTCATTACCAAAACCAGTTACTGTCACATCTGCTGCTTCCTGACGCGCGGAATAGATAGGGTCCATTACTTCTATTAAATGACCTGTTCGCATTAAATCAAACCAGCGATACCCTTCTCCATAAAGTTCTAATTGCCTTTCTTGTAGAATAATATTTTCTACTTCATTTACATTATTAACATTAGATACCTCTAATTTTGCATCTTTCAAGTAACCCACACGACTACGAATATCATTAACGATGCTAAGTGCTTCATCTCCTCTGTTCAATTTGTTTAAAGCTTCTGCACGTAGTAACATAATATTTGCCATACGCATCATTACCAGAGAAAACTCGCTGTCGGTTGTGTTCATTACTGAGAAATATGATTTATACACTTGATTAGAAGAATCATACTCACGTTCAGGATCAATATTGCTGTATTTGATACATTTATTTACGCTTTCTACTCCAGCTGTATAACTTGCATACGTCAAAGGAACACGAGAGGCCTTATAGTATACTTTCACAGTGTCAATTGTATTCCAAAAACGTGCATCAGAACCTTCTCCTGAACGAAGCCGATCTATAAACTCATTAAAAATGGGTTCTGCCATTCTGTAACCATTATTCGTGTTACTTGCTCCTAAAAGTTGCGGCCAGCCACTTAAAGCTCCATCTGTTTCGTAATCCCATGCCATAGCAAAGATTACTTCTTTTGAACTACTAGGATTGGTGAAGATGTTTTTCCATTCAATTTCTCCATTAGATAGTGACAAACTCTTATGGTTGATAAAATGTTCTGAAGCTGTTAATGCATCTTGATAGTCATTATACCACATGTGAACTTCTGTTAATAAAGCGTACATTGCATCTTTGCCCAAGTAAATTTTATCACTTGTATCAGATTGGTTAAAGTAACTGATAGCCTTTTCTATATCAGATAATATTTGTTCTTTTACTTGTTCTAATGAAGAACGGGGAATGGCAATAGAATTTAAGGATCCATCCCATGGTTCCGTTATTATTGGCATTTTACCCCAAGTACGAGTTCCCCAAAAATACATATAAGCACGCATGGCATAGCATTGTCCGATATATGGGGCATACTCAGATTCTAGGATGTTAGGAATTGTCGGATATTTTTGAATACCAATATTGCATCTGGAGATACAAGTGAAAAAAGGTTCCCAACTGGCTTCTGAGATATTGGGCATCAAGGCATTCATGTAAATCTTAGAATCTTCATAGGATGTGCCGGTTACATTATCTGAACGTACATCACCAAAAAGAACCTGACGCCTGGAAAGTGCACTTTGAAACGCATCATAAATACCTGCATTCCAGTTCTTCATTTCAGCTTTATCTTTAAAGTAACTTGATGGAGACAAATCTGACAAAGGGGTTCTGTCTAAAAAACTCTCACAACTTGATAAAGCCAAAAGACTTGTAAAAGCTAATATTATATATTTCTTCATTTTTCTTATCTTTTTAGTTAAAATCCAATGTTGAATCCAAAGCCAAACTCACGCTTACGAGGATATTTAGAACTGTCTTTACCTGGGGTTAGAACACCGCCACTCAACTCCGGATCATATCCTGTATAATTAGTCCAAGTCAGCAAATTATTACCATAAATATATGCTTGAACTGAGCGAAGTGGAGTTTTACCTAAGAATTTGGGATCCACACTGTAACTTAATCGAACAGATTGTAAACGAATAAAAGTCGCATCTTCCAGGAACTGATCACTCAAACTCATAGAGTGATTATTTGTTTTGCGCTGTTTGGAGTTCAATGCATACCAACTTGTAATCTCACCCGGATATTTCCAGCCTTGCATAATATATTCAGGAGTTTGTTTATGAGTATTTCCTCCCCATGAACAATAGTAACGCTTCAAGTCATTCCAAACTTGTCCTCCCCAACTAACATAGAAGTTAAATGAAAGAGAAAAGTCTTTATATGTAAGGGTATTACCCCAGGATCCAAACCAATCAGGATTTGCTTTGCCTAATTCTGTCTGGTCGTTAGAATTGATTACACCATCTAACTCACCGTTTTCATTAGGTTTGTTATACCATATAACATCACCACCACCAGCAACTACTCCATTTACTTTCATCTGAGCTATTTTGCCTGTATATTCAGTACCATCTGGGTTTAGATATTTTTCCAATGTTGGCTGACCATTCAAACCTATAACGACATTGCCTTCATTATCCCGTTTGAAAACAGGAGTCAGACGGGTTTTATAATCTTGAGTCCAGGCATTACTTGCGTCATATTCATATACCCCCAAATTCTTATAACCATAGAATAGACCAGCTGGTTTTCCTGCTGCAATCAGCCAAGCACTATTTATATAATCCTCACGTGCTAAATCAAGAATCTTATTATCATTCTTCCACCAATTTACAGTAGTACTCCAGTTAAAATCACGTGTTCTGACAGGTGTTGCTGTAAGTGATAACTCAACACCTTTATTTTCAATACTAGCTAAGTTTACACGCATTTTATCATAACCGGTAGTACTTGGAAGATTATAGTCAGAAAGCAAGTCACTTGTTTTCTTTATGTAATAGTCGGCAACAAACATAATACGTCCATTTAGAAAGCTCAAATCCACACCGATATTTGTTTGTTTCGTCTGTTCCCATTTTAAGTCAGGATTACCATATTTAGATGCAGGTACAATACCACCTACTGAGTTATAATATTGAGAGCCGGCTGTATAAACGGTTTGCGATTCATAGCGACCAATCTTGTCATTACCAGTAATACCATAGCTTGCACGGATTTTGGCATCCGTAAGAATGTTATTAGCCCAACGCATAAAGGGTTCATCCGAAACACGCCATGCAGCAGAGACAGAAGGGAAAGATCCCCAACGGTTATTCTTACCAAAACGAGAAGAACCATCAAACCGAAGATTACCAGTCACCGTATAGCGACTCTTCCAGCTATATACTACACGTCCAAATACACCCACCATAGCTTCATCCCAACCGGTTGTATTGATATTCTTCACATCTTTTACAGTAGCCAAATTCATATAATGAATATCTTCGGAGAGAAAAAACGAACCGGCTATATTATATGCCAATTGATTGCTAACTTCAAAACTGCTACCAACCATAGCACTCAAAGAATGGTCTTTGGCAATTGTCTTATTGAAGTTTAAATAAGCTTCGCCTGCATATTTCCAAGTTTGTTGGCTTTTATCTGCTCCTGTATTTTTCCCATTATCACTTCCTTCCAGATACTTGGATGAGAATGTTAAATTTCTATTAGATGTATAATCAGCTGAAATGTCAGCATCCAATCTTAACCAAGGAGTAAATGTCCAGGTTATACCCTGATAAAAGTTTCCTCTATAAGTCGAGCGTTCATCTAACTTTTGTTTTAGCTCAGCAATAGGATTACGACGTCCCCCCGAAGAATAATAGGGAATTAATTCACCATCCGGATACCAGATAATCATATCCGGATCACGACGCATGGCATCTTGCAAAACAGTTTCTTTAATATTGTTAGTTTTATTGTAGCTTAAACGAACACGAGTGGTAAACTTTATATTTTTCCACGGTTCATAATCAACATTGACATTAGCGGTATATTTGTCATTTCCAGACTCTAGAATTACACCCTTTTCACCAATGTAGTTCAAAGATGCACGATATTTGAACCCTTTGGAACCACCACTAATTTGTACACTGGCATCATCACGTCCACCTGTACGGAACAATAAATCCTGATAATAATAGTTTGTACTATACTGCATGCCTACAGAGTCTGTACGTGCGGAAAACTTCTCTAAAGTTTTGGAAGGATTGTTTAAATCGGAAGCTGCCATACTTAAACGGCTTTCAAACGCATTAACCTGAGGCAATTTACGGGCAACAGTGTAAAAGGAATGTTGGTAACGTGCATCAATACGAGGTTTTCCTGATTCACCTGATTTAGTAGTAATCAGTATTACACCATTTGCAGAACGAGCACCATAAATAGCCGAAGAAGCTGCATCTTTCATAACATCAATTTGCTTAATATCATTGGCAGAAATGTCGTCAATGTTATCAACAACTACTCCGTCTACAACATACAGCGGAGAGACACCTTCATCACTAAAAGTAGAAGCACCACGGATAGATACAAATGAAGAAGAACCAGGCGCTCCGGAGTTTGATACGATTTGCATACCGGGAGCAGCACCTTGTAATGCATCAAAAACATTCACTGAATTCTTTTCTTCCAAGATTTTAGAATCAACCGAAGTCATTGAACCTGTAATATGTTTTTTGTTCATTGAACCAAAACCGACAATTACAACTTCATCCAGAGCCTGAGCATCTTCAGCCATTTCAATCTTCATTCTTTGACCGTTTGCTTTGTGCTCAACTGTTTTGTATCCCATAAAAGAGAAAACTAATGTGGCACCTTTATTGCATTTAATGGTAAAGTTACCATCTAAATCTGTAATACCACCAGTTACTGTACCTTTCGTCTGTACAGTTACGCCAATCATTGGCTCATTGTTTTGGTCAACAACAACACCTGTCTGTGTAATTGTTTGAGCCATAAGATTAATACTCAAGACCAATGCTAATAGAACTAAAGATAACCGCCATAACAGCGATTTCGATTTGTGTTCTTTCTTTTTCATTAAACTACTTTTTAAAATTAGACTTAAATTAACAAGGGATTTCACCTGGAATTCTTTTTGAGTTGTTCATAATAGATTGTTTTTACATAATATCAATACATCATTTTTAAAGTTATACATTATTGTTTTCCATATCGCAAACAAACAACAATTTTCCCAAACGAGATTTAAAGATTGTATCAAATACTATCAATTATATCTCAAAGTGTTATAGACTGTAAACAACAAATTAGATAACACCCTATTATACAATACATTACCAAGCACTATGATTTTACAACACCAAATTACAAGCTAATTCCGGCTTACTTAGTCAGTATTCGCAAGTCCATATCCCTATGACGAGCCATCAGTTGTGCCACATAAAGTGAACGGGGGAAAACATTCTTCTCATTCTGTCCTTCCCAAACACCATCCGGACGATCGATAAAAACTCCCGGATATTTTTCACCCTTCATACCAAAGTTATAATTATGTCCTGATGTCCAAGGACTCTGTACAGCAGCACGTTTCACACGACAGTTCCAAAGCACCTGAGTTACTCCAGCCCAGCCATGTCCACTTCCCATTTTACCACGATCCTGCACATTGATTTCTCCATCGGTAATCACATTATCATAAAGAGTACCAACTGCCCAGCGATGGTGAGGACCTATATCTGCATAAGTTTGCGAAGCCGTACAATTATAAAATACATTAGGACCACATACACGTGCACCCGTCACATAATCATGACGCCCCTCTGTACTCTGACAGTTCATGAACAGATTTTGCTGTCCCCAATTATTAAAAGAATATCGCAGTCCACCGGTTATCAGAGATTTTGTTTCCAGGCAACGGCAATCCGTCACAGTTACATTCTTCGCATTACGTTCACAACTTACCGCTGAATACCCGAAATAGCGACAAGTCAGATTACGCGCCCAGCAGTTTTCCACTTTATCGAATTGAACGCCAATCCAACCATGCTCGTTATCCTCATAATGTTCAAATTCAGATTCCAAACACATATTAGTCACCCCGACTTCACTGATACGACCGTCAAATGTATACTTAAATACTTCACCGCCGCCATATTTCTCTTCCATTTGCATTACTACCGGATTATCAATATAAATACGGTTACCTTCTACTTTTACAATTTCACGTTCGAAAGAAAGATTATATTCCCGTGCAGTCCATTGGCGGGTTCCCTGGCGTTCAACGATCTGATCCATCTTAATATCATGTATCCAATTCTCTGTTCCCGGACGATAAACAATGATACGATCACCTACTTTAAAATTTGTAGCAGAAGAAACCTGAAAAGAGTGTGTTCCCACTGGTACAAAAGCATCCGTAATCTTCACCCTTGTTCCGGATACTTCCTCCATTCTACCATTACCAGATACTTCTATCAATGAAAAACGCTGCTTACCGATAGCCAATAAACGGGTTTCATTCACATTATCTCCTTCTCCGGTCAAAATAACCCCACCTGTATTTATATGAATGGTTCCATGAACATGATATACTCCCCGTTTCAGCAAAACCGTTCCACGGTATCCGTTTTTATCCGGTTTCATACGAGACACTTCATCTATTGCATCCTGAATTCTTTGACGACTATCCCCTTTTTCCACAGGATATACGGTTTTTGTTACCGGATAATCAGGAATTGATTTATCACCATGATGATAACCAACCCGGCTAAAATCCGGTATCGTATTTCCTTGTTTATCGGGATAATAAGTTAACTCCCCTTTCGGAGTAATTTTCACATAGCTGGATTGCCAGCCCGGAGGTAATTTGGTCTGGGCAGATACACTTACACAAAGTGTTACCGCCAATATCCCCCCCACAAGTTTCTTTACACGATTCATTCTATTCTCAATTATTAGTTTGTATATAAATTCAGTTCAACCTTCTCACCCACCACAGTCGGTATTTGCAGATATTCTCCATAAAGAATGTCTGCTTTTCCATTTTCCCGGATAACTTGCACAGGGCGTCCTTTCCATGGGTTCTCTATTTTACAGACACGTCCTTTCTCACTAACTAGGGTTACTCCCTGAATTAGTCCTTCTTTCAAAATAGAAGTAACCAAAAACGCACCATAAGCTCTCAGATTTTCAAAAGATGCATCCTTCTTACGATTCCAATTTGGGAAAACACGAATAATACCTTCATAACTTTGTAGCAGCATCTCATTAATAGTCAGGGGAACAGCTGCTAAAGTTTCAATACCTCCCCCACCTTGCACAATCCAGGAATTGGGATATACATCCATCTCAATCCGCTTCTTCAAATAAGATAGAATCTTATCCGAGGGATACCCCACACGTACAGCTCCGGGATAGCAGGTTTCAATTCCATTATTAGATGTATTTCCCCAATCATTCGGATCACGTTGTTTATCCGCCCAATGTGCCACATCTTCCAGCAAAATAGCATTGAAAGCCACATCTGTCATGGGTCCCACAACACCGGCAGGGAGAATCAAACCATGAATAGATACCCTATTCAGCCCCGATGGAGGTACTTCTTTATCTTGAGGTCCTTTCTCCATATTCTTCAAACTTTGACGCCCGTCTTCTGTAATACCCAATGGGTATTCACTCAGTTTCTCCAAAATATCCTGCCAACGGGATTGCCGTATCTTATCAATGGAAAGGAAATCACTCATATCCATCACACCCTGAAACAGCATACGAACCAAACCCAACGAAAGAGTTGAATTAAAATCACCTAACCGATTACGCCAGACACCTCCATTGCGTTTATTAGGCATCACCTCGTTGAAATGATCCATACGAATGACATAACGTCCATTCTCTAAAAAGAGATAATCTTCCCAAAAATCCGCACAGGCCAGAAGATACGGATATACTTTACGGGCATACGCCTCATCATACGTACTGTAATATCGCATCAACATATTTCCAACACTAAACACCGCATTGATTTTCTGTCCCAGAAACTTATAACCACCATCAATTGTATTTTCACGGGTCGAATACTTTTCCTGCATTTCTTCAGGAGTTAACGGCCACATAGCTGTACATAAACCTTTAGGACCGATACCCACCGGATAATAGATACCTTTGCAATTCAGCAATTCCTGCGCATGCTTCCGTCCAGCCTCCATATAATCTAATAGAGGTTGATCAAAATTATCCGTCAGACTAATATGATTGGAAGAAAATGACGCCCAGTAAGGTGCCTGATAATTATAATTCAGATGATAATCACCTCCCCATGCCGCTTCGTCACGCGTAACAAATGGTCCCCAGATACCAGGTGCAAACTTACCCTCACGGGAAGAACAAGCAAACAAATATTGCGACTGATAGTAATACTTTTCAAAATAACTATCACCTATATTAATATGAGACTGTTTCCAAAAATGATTCCACCAAGAATGATGTTCTTTCCGTAATTGCTCAACACCCGCTTCCGTTACTTTCTCTGCTTCTGTAATAGCTTTGTCTTTCCAATCCGGTGTATCATGATTCGTATAAACAGATATAACCAATTGTACTTTCTTACCGGGAATCAAGGAGAATTCATCAGAATTTGAGTTTAAAGCCAATGCCACATGAGTAGGCCAACGCAGCAATTCCGTATTTTCAAATGAACGACTTACCCACATTACTTTATCTTTGCCTCCCGCAGTAGTCGAAGTATTACCTTCCGCAGCCCATAGACGCAAATGGGCAGTAACGGCTTTGTCCGATTGCAATTCAATGATAATCTTATTATCCGTTGCAGCAACCCATGCAGACAAATCCAACTGACAATGAGGAGTTGTGAATTTAGTTCTGATTTCAGCAGATCCGGGCAATTGTTCCGCATAGTAAGTAGCTCCTTGCAGTTCTTTTATCTCAATATCCAGTCCGCCCGGAAGCGCAATTCCTCCCGGATAAACAGGATAAGCCCTCCAAAAATCATTTTTACCAATATAAAAACAGAGTTTATCAGGAGTACCTCCCATTGTGATACCGATATCTCCATTACCGGCTAAAGGAGCATCCGGAGTTTTGGTAGTGGGAACATGCTGTGGGGATGAAGTAAAGACAGCTTTATAGTTATCAATGGCAAACTGAGCTTTCACCCCAATAGTGCTCAGCAATGCTACGCCCAAAATAAAAGCCTTGTGTGTATTCATAGTCCTATAATCATTTATCTAAAACAAAAATAGACGTATCTTACCAACAAGGCTTGCAATATTATTTCAATCGTTTGGAGAAATGGCTCAAAATGCGTTTTTTAACGCATTAACCCACTATAGAAGTTGTTTTCCCTTTCTCTTTTCCTTCGGGAAGAGAAAGACGCACCTTTTTATGATTCAACTCAAGTTCTGCAACATTTCTCTGTTGAGTCGGATCGGCATAGTTTATTACGTACCGACCGGATTCATTTTTCCGTATCATATAGATTCCGGGAGTTTGAATATTCAATATCAAATCCGTACTTACAGTCAATTGTACCGGCTGATAAGCGGCCACCCAACAAGTAGTATTTCCTTCACTATAGACAGCCTGAACAGTAGCATCATTACGGAGTATCCGTATATCCGATAAATTAAAAGCAGCCACATTTTCCTTGTCCATTTCGGGCAATATCAAATATTGATATGTGCCTTGCTTAGGTGCAACACCATGCGTCAAATAGATGGCAGTCACCTCTCCATGTGTTTCTTCCGGGTGATACATTTGCATCACATCATACCATGATCCCGTACGTTTTGCTGTTTCAGCTACAACTTCATGATTATTGCCCCATACAATATATCCTGTATGATCATGAAAATAGCGCTGTTCCTTTCCCTTAGCAGATTGCTTTGTATTCACAACATTCCATCGTGCATTTTCCCAAGAAAGCAGTTCCCCATTTTTATGGCATTGCTCTATAGAAGTGGTAACAACAAGATTACTATCTGCTTGTATGCCAGCTCCCAAACAAAGAATAAAGTCATCCGTACAAACCCATGCCTTATGAGCCTTCACTCCGGAACGATCTAACTCCATAACAGTCATTCCTTGTTTTCCATCCGAAACAGCTCCTACAAAAGTTCCTTTATTACGAGGCTGATAACTTTTAATCAGAGGCATAGGCGCATTATCTTCAAAAGCTGTTACTCCCGGCAATTTCCGCCAGTCCCAAAAAGGAAAAATATCCAGATACTCCTTACCATCTTTATAAATATAAGTAGCTCCATCTGCCATATAATACCCTTTCATATTATCGCCATTCATCATTTCCGTACCGATAATACGGTCAGAAGCCATTTTTATAGACGCCATCCAGGAAGGACAGCGATGAATTGTATAATCCGACTGCCAGAAATGCTTATGTCCTGTAAGCACATTCACCGCAGGCGCAGGATAATTATCACGAAGCAAAGCTGTTGCCACAGCCACGCACTCATCTGATTCACCTCCACCTAACTCCGAGGCTGCAAATGCAAGACTCAGTGCTTTATGTACGGGAGCATGATGAAACAGTTGACGTCCCAAAGCATTCACATCCATCATTCCTTTCCAGATTACCCAACGATAGCCCTTATCAATCAGTGTACTCAGAATACTCAACTGTTTATCATCAAATGCTAACGACGTCCCTGAAAATAACCCAGAGAAGAAACTCATTCCGGATACGAACGAAAGCCCATAATTACCAAACTGCTGCTGAGCACCATGCTGGTGAAAGCACCAATCGTCTTTTATACCTTCTGCTCCACCCGTGACTATTTCAGATGCAATGGTATCACGCGCCATCTTTACCAACTCATAATCATTCTGTAATAATGCACGCATCATCACATTTCCGGCAAGCCATACCTTATTCTGTCCGGTCATCCCAAATTTAGCATTCTCCATTACAGTTATAGCATTCTGTTTCTCCACAGGGGTCAATTGCTTCTCAAACAAGATAAAAACCGTACCCAGTGTTTTAGGAATACCTATTTGATTATACCACCAGTTCAAACATACAGGTTTAGCAGTAAACCAATAATTCAAAGCTTTATGAATAACCGCTTCCACCTCCGAAGAACGATAGTAGGAAGTCTGATCAGAGTTATAGAGCTTTACCAGCTCCAGAATACGTTCCGCATGAATTTTAGGTTCCCAGCCAGAACGCTTTTTGTCATCGTAATTAATATCCGGCCATGTTCCGGCTTCCGTGAAAGAAGACAGATAAGTTTCTATTTTCTTTAAATCAAAAGGATATCGCTGATGTAACTCTACCACAACCTGATCCGAAATCTCTGTTTCCGGTTGAATAGACGAAAGGATGGACAATAAGCCAAACGGATCTTTACCGGAAGGAACCAACATTCGGGCATAATTTTGCTTGATACGCACCAACTCATCCACACCACTTGCCTGTACAGTAACAGATACAAGTAATACACTAATTATAATCAGATTACGCAAAATTCTCATTCCTGTTTATTTTTTCAGTTGTTCTGTTTCCATTATAACAGCCGCCCACAATATACCGGCAACAGCCTCTTTGGCATTCAATATTTTGGGAACAGTAACATATTCTATAAAATTCTTTTTAATCACAACTCCATCACATGCTCCTATCACATCCAGTAAGCCTCTGTCATTCACCTGTATAAAAGGAAAGAGACTTTGATATCCCCTATATGCAACCGGAGTATATTCCTTCGCTTTTAAGAGCCCTAATTCTACACCACGCTGAATAGAGTATACAAACATAGCAGTTCCGGATGGATCTACAAAATTTAAAGGATTATCTCCTTTATCCACAACCATAAACCAACCGCCGGTCTTCTTATCCTGCACTTCTTTCAGCCCTTTACACATTTTCAGATAAATATCAAGGACCTGCTGATAATTCGGATGTGTTTTGGGTAGTAAAGCCAGTAATTCAGGTACCACCAAAGTGTACCACCCCATACCTTCACTCCATACCTCCGGTGACAGTCCAGTAGTTTTATCCGCCCACACAGCCTTTTCAGGCTCTGTAGTCCATGCATGAAGGATAAGTCCATCCGAGCGTTGCAAATGACGGGCAGCAGTAATAATATTCCTACATGCCACATCATAGCAATAATCAGCTTCTCCTACATATTGTGCACAACGTATAAGGAACATCTGCATCATAAAAACACCATCTATCCACATATTAGGACTCCGGTTTCCATGCCAAAACTGTCCATCGGAACTGGGATACTGATCCACAGCTTTCAATATTTGCAAGGCAGCTTTCTTGTATTTCTCATCACCCGTACGCCCGTATAATGTACAAAAGACCGAACCTGTCATAAAATTATCGAGATTCGTTAATCCGCCTCCTTTGTAATTACCCGCTTCATCGACGAAATGATCCATATATTTCTTTATATATTCCAGATACCTGCTATCACCTGTTAATTGTCCCAAACGGTCCATAGCCTCAAACATGTATCCCTGCACATATGTATAATCTTTCCAGTAAGCCATCCGATAATCCGGATATCTCGTCATCACTGTTTCCGACAAAGGTATAGCTAAATATTTCGGAGTAACTCCGGGTGTATATCCCAGTTTAGCTTCCGGCACTCCCTGAGAAGTAGTTCGCCGATAGCGGGTAGTAGTCTCCTGAGTAACCAGCATAGTAACCTCTCCTTCCACTACCATACCGGCTGTATGTTGAGTAACTACCCGGTTTTGAGCCATAGAAGAATGACTTGTACCGACTACACATACGATACAAATTCCTACTATTATTTTCCGTGTTATTATCATAGTCATTATTGATTAAATCCAAATCAACGGGTTACGTACAGGCAGATTACGCACCACTTCGTCGGTTACAGGGAAATGTTCTAACTTCTCCCACGTTGACTGCCAATTTTTATTATGAGTCTGTAGCGCACCGAATATCAGGAAAGGATGCGCTACCGGCCATTCATCCCAATACATTACATCTTTCGTATAAATCCAGCTTTCTTTATCAACGACATAGGGATAGATAAAATTAATACCCTTCTCCATATTCTTACCTCCCTCTGCCGTATAAGTCCATAAATTATCATTCTTATCCGAAAGCGTCTGGCATATTGTTGCCATGGCATCCAGATTAAATAAAGAATAACCATAAGGTTTCGTACGTGCTGTCTCCAACGGAAAACTACCGTCTTCCCCCATCTGCTTAGGTAAAAGTACTTCTTTATAACGCCGCTTACAAAAATCCATCATATCCTTATCACCGGCATAACGGGCAAATACAGCAACCTGCATCACCCAGCAAGTTCCATGATTATTCTTAGCATTCATCTCGTCTATGCCATACTGATGTGTGAACATCCATTTCAAATAATCAGCAAACCACTGTTTAGTAGACTTTATATCATCCTTAGACAATACTCCAAGCTTTTCTAACTGCCATAACGATTGGGCTACTTCCATAAGATGTACCGTATCAATGATGCCAATACCACGTCCTGTAGCAATTCCCTTAATAGCTTGCGCATACTGCAAGTTAGAATTCATTTTCGTAGACTCATTCACAAACCAGGCACGCACATGCGTCAGTATCGCATCCACATATTCTTTATCCTGAGTCAATAAATAAGCAGAAGTCAGATTACCTACGATTGAACTAAAACGTATCATAGCATGACGATGAGCTACAAAATTATCCGGATTGGTCTCGCCATCCCGACGCACATAAGGTCCGTCAGGATTCAAAGTATCCGGCCACCAATAATCACCCTCCGAATAAAAATCATGTATATCCCCTGCACTGCGTTCCGCTATAAAGGCGGTAACCGTTACCGGTTCCTCCTTTATATTCATAGCGGCACGTTCCAATATGCCCTGCTTTAAAACGCACTTCACAAAATCTTTACCGTCTTTATCCGATGTACACGAAATAGCCAGAAAAGAACAGATCCCTAAAAATAACATACCTACCTTTTTCATAATCTTACTGCACCGTTATAAATGATGTTTGGACTTTATCAGCTTTTACAGCTACACAGGAAGTACCGCCTTGCGTACGAACCTGTATTTGTGCCCGCCCGTTACGTGCCTGTACTTTGCGGGAACCGGTTGCTGTGCCCTGATTCTGTATCAGTTCTCCGTCACCGGCAATATCGAAAGAAACAAAAACTCTGGAATCAAGACACCTGATACCATTACTATCTACCAACTGGGCTTCAACTTCAACAATTCCGTCTTCATTAGAAGTAGAAGTTACCCGGAATGCATGTTCTTTCCCCCACTTCTCGGTCTGATATTCAAAGCTCAATTCATCAGCAAGAGTTTCTTTTCCAGCAGCCACTGCACGCAATGTATTCTGCCCCTTAGCAAGCTTCACATTCCAGCGCAAACCCGCTGCGGGAAAATCCTGACTATTACGCTTGCGTATCCCCTGGCTTTGTCCGTTCACAAACAGTTCCACCGATGGACAGTTAGAGTAAACCAAAACCTCTTTTTCTTCATCGGCATCTCCCCATCTCACAGGCCAACCATGCCCATAGATATGCACCATAGGCTTTTCTGTCCAATAGGATTGGAATACGTAATAGCTTTCCTTTTTCGTAAAGTCACGTTCCACCACTCCTTTCTGATTCATATAGGGTACCGGATTATCCGGACGCACCGGTGTGGAAAAGTCCTTAAACGGCCAATAAGCAGCACCGGTCAGCCAAGGCATATTCTCCTGTTCCTTCAAATGCCAATCTATCAGCTTAACGATATAACTTTCCGACCAGTCTCCTTTCTTCAACACCAGAGCCGAACCGTTCAGAGCCGCATCGCCATCACTTTCACCTTCTTTTCGTATAGGAGCAGTAGCCTCCGCATGACGTCCGGCATGGCTATCCCCCCCCCACTCTACATGCAGAAAATGTTTTATCTTCTCCATTTCTTCTTTGGACATCTGCTGATAATCTGTATAAACCCCACGATACCAACCAGCCCAGATAGAAGGAGAATATACATCTACAATATCGCTACAGAATGCACAACGGCGAATTGCTGTCTTACGTTCGGCATCAAGATGATGTGCCAGTGTATTCAACTCACTCATCAGGCTCCGTATCTCACGTTGTTCAAATTCAGGAAAGTCATTCGGCCAGTCATTCTCATTACCCAATCCCCAGATTATCACTGAAGGGTGATTATAATGCTGGGTTATCATATTCGTCAACATACGTTTCGCTTGTCCGCGATAAGTTTCATTCCCCACACCACCACGGCACCAGGGAATTTCTTCCCAAACCAGAATGCCCAGTTCATCACAAAGATTCAAAATGATTTCAGATTGCTGATAATGCCCCAGACGGATGAAATTCACACCCATCTCTTTCATCATTTTCATTTCCTGTATCATCTGTTCCTCAGTCATGGCAGCAGCTACTCCTGCATGATCCTCGTGCCGGTGTGTTCCCCTCAACAAGAGACGCTTTCCATTCAGCATGAAAGGGCCCTTATCTATAAACTCAAAAGAACGGAAACCGAAACGTTCACTCGTTGTTATTTTCTGTCCATTGGCTGTTACAGTAACCTCGCAAGTATATAATACCGGATGATCTACATCCCAAAGTTGTGGTTTATCAATCTGAATATCCAGCATATCCAAATCCCCCAACGGAGTTATTTTATCCAACGTACGGGCAGATACCACTTCACCTTTAGCATTCTTCACAGTAACTTCCACCAGTGCTTCACGCACATCCGCAGGATTATAGAATGTACCGGATACCTTTAACATTCCCTTTTTCAATTTAGCGTCCAATGCCGGTTCTATCCGGAGAGAAGCCACGGAGACTTCCGGAAGATACACCAGATTCAGATAACGGTAAATGCCGCCATACAAATTGAAGTCCGATAAATCCGAAGGTATCATTTCAGCATCCCGGGTATTATCACAACGAATACTTAATGGAATTTCGCCTCCAAAACGTTCAGCCTCTTTGCTTGCCAGAAAAGCTCGCACGGCATCTGTTATATCTACATTCCAACTATCATATCCACCAACATGACTACCCACTTTGGTCATATAAACATATACATCCGTCTTCTGTCCCGCTCCTTCGAATTCCAATACCACCCGTCCGTCAGGATATGGATTATCCAGCTTCAGACGTGTTTTATACCATCCCGGTCCCTGATAGTAATTCAAATCCGGATCAACAGCATCCTCCGCATTAAAGCAGTGGGGCAACGTCACTTTTGTCCATATAGGTTGCTCTTCCGGCTGACCTTTCTTTATAGGGCGTACCAGTTCCCAGATATTGCCCACATCCTGACGGAGAAACTCCCAGTTATCCGTTAACCGGATCTTATTGCCCATCACAGGTACCTTCGCAAAGGTACCTGCAACAAAGCAACTCATCACTAACAATGCAATTATACGTCTCATACCTATTGATTCTCCACGTTTACAGAATAGCCGTACCTTCTTTCTCTAATTTAGCTTTCTTAAGCAAAGCTTCCAGGAAGTAATAGTCTGCATAAACCAAAGGCACATCTCTCTCAAAGTTGTGCGCACCTGTGCTGTGCAGCAGTAAGAATCCACGGTCACCATCTAATTGCGCACGATAGTTCTTGCTTAAGCTCTCAACAATCGTATCCGCCCATTTCTTGTATAATGCTGCTTTCTCCGGATTATACATGGACAATTCGTACATGGCACAAGCCATCACTGCGGCAGCAGAAGCATCTTTCGGTTCGTTCGGAATACCCGGAGCATCAAAGTCCCAATATGTAACCATATCTTCCGGCATGGTAGGATTGGTAAAGATGTAATTGGCTATGTGCTCAGCTTGCGACAAGAATTCCGGAAGTTTCGTTTCGCGATAACACATGGTATAGCCATACAAGCCCCATGCCTGGCCTCTTGACCAAGCAGATTCGTGATTGTATCCCTGGTGCGTATGCTTATGAAGCACGTCTCCGGTGATTGTATCATAATCGATTACATGATAAGAGCTATAATTATCGCGGAAATGATTTTTTATTGTAGTACGTGCATGTGTATTTGCAATGTTATAATACACAGAGTCACCGGTTTCCTTAAATGCCCAGTACAGCAATTCAAGGTTCATCATATTATCGATAATAACCGGACATTGCCACTTGTCACGGCTGTGATCCCAGGAACGGATACAACCAATTGTTGGCTTATAGCGGGTAATCAATGTAGCAGCAGATTCCAACAGGATATTTTTGTAGTTTGCATCATTGGTCAGGCGATAACCGTTACCAAAGCTACAGTACATTTTGAATCCCATGTCATGCGTTCCGCCATTCGTTTTCTGGTCTTCTATGTTAGCGGTAAATGCCTGTGCCTGCTTCTTCCAAAAATCATCTTGTGTATACTCATACATATACCACAATTCACCGGGAAAGAAACCACTGGTCCAGTCTCTTGATGCTACCAAACGTAAGGTACCGTTATCTTCTATCGTGCGGGGAGAAACCGGCTTCCTTTTCAGCTGTTCCTCCGGCATACTTGCTTTTGCAGAGTCTATTTGTGTAAATGCATACTTCAACTGCTGTCCGGCAAAATCAAAACTGTCTTTTACGACATCCGCTTCTTTTGTCGCTTGGCTGCATGCTCCACATACGACCAATAATGATACTAATCCTGTTTTAAATTTCATAATAGTTATTCTTACTAATGTTGATATTGATTTAAAGATTAAATTCTCCATAAAAAGATTGCGCTAAGATAGGCGATTTATCTTAGCGCAACTTTCAATATTGTCTTATTCATTTGAGATTCTATTCCAAACGATATGTAAAACATAAGCTATTTGGGAGTTTCTCCCTTATCATTATGCCTTTGCACCCACTCTGAAGGTGAATAGCCATAAAATGACTTGAAGCAGTTGGTGAAATAAGCATGGCTATTGAAGCCTGTGTAGACCGATATTTCAGAAACCGTATAACTGGATTCCAACAAGAGTTTGGCAGCTATTTCCAAACGTTTATTACGTATCAACTCTGTTGGAGAAAGCTCCGTTACCGCTTTCAGTTTCCGGTACAAGTTGGCACGACTCAACCCTAACTCCTGACTTAACAAGTCTACCCCAAGCTCCGGATTAGAAATATTCTTTTCTATAATCTCAAAGAAACTCTGCGTGAACCGATCATCCCCCGAAACAATCTCGATACCCATCGCTTCGGGAGAGAACTTCTTTCCATATAGTTTCTTCAGTTTCTCACGGGATTCCAGCAAACTGTTGATACGGCAAATCAGCACATCCATACTGAAAGGTTTCACAATATAGTCATCGGCGCCCACCGAAAAGCCTTCCTTGATATGAACCACCATGGACTTAGCCGTCATCAGTACAACCGGAATATGCCCAAGCTGTAAATCCTGCTTCACACGTGAGCACAGTTCCAGTCCGTCCATCTGCGGCATCATGATATCACTCAGTATCAAATCCGGATATTTCTCCAGACTCAGTTCCAGTGCATCCTTACCATTATTTACATCCAGCACATAGAAATAAGGATCCAGACATTCTTTGACGTAAGCTCTTACTTCATCATTATCTTCCGCCAGAAGTACAGTCCACTTCTTCTCTATCTCAAAATGCATTTCTTTGGCTGACGGAATAACGTCCTCCACTACCTGCTCTTCATCATCCTCCACCAATTGCTCCTTGCCGTAGACAGAATTGCTGATCGGAATATAAACCTTGAAGATCGTACCCGTAGGCTGATTATGAGATACAGAAATAGTGCCTTTATGCAGAAGTACGATAGAGCGTGTCAGACTCAAACCGATACCCGTACCCACATTCTCTTTATTGTCATCTTCACCCTGATAAAAAGGTGCAAATATATTCTTCATATCTTCCTCCGTAATACCCTTCCCGGAATCGGTAACCGAGAGACAGGCAAACCGGGTATCGGCAGGCATCTTATTCAATTCCGCCTGCTGTTCCGACGGAAGTTCGGCAAAGGTACACCGGGACAATGAGAACACAACTTTACCATTATTCGGAGTAAACTTCATCGCATTGGACAAGAGATTAAAGACCACCTTTTCCACGATAGACTTATCAAACCATGCCGACATTCTCTCCTCACTCTTCTCAAAAGTAAATTCTATGGATTTCTTTGCTGCAAGATGGTTGAAGGCATAGTAAATCTCTTGCAGGAACAGATTCATATCCGTTTTGGCAATATGCAATTTCAATTTACCCTCCTGGTTCTTGCGCAGATCCATCAACTGATTCACGAGCAGCAATAGGCGTTGAGCATTACTGAATATCAGGCTCAGCTTATTCTTCACACTGGAAGAAAATTCCGGCATAGACACCAGATCCTGTAAAGGTGCAATAATCAATGTAAGCGGAGTGCGGAGTTCATGGGAGAAATTGGTAAACATACGTATCTTCGCCTGATGGAACTCTTCCAGTTGCAGTTTCTCCTTCTGTTTGAATTGCAATTCACGCTCCAGCTTTTGCTTCTTCGATATATAATACATGATGAGTGTCATTATAAAGACAAAAGCAATGGCATAAAACAGGTAAGCATACCAGGTTTTCCACAAGGGTGGATGCACAATGATGCGTATCTTACGTGTCTGTTGACTCCAGACTCCATCATTATTAGAAGCCTTCACTTCAAAGACATAGGTTCCCGGACTTAAGTTCGTATAGTAGGCTTCCCGACGATTATCTATATAATTCCAGTCTTTATCGTAGCCTTTCAGGAAAGTGGCATACTGATTCTGCCGGGCAAAGACAAAGTTCAGTGCGCAGTAACCGATAGAGATATTATTCTGATTATAACTCAGCTCTATTTCTTCCATACCGTCCAGCACGGTGTCCAATATTCTCGTTTCGTCTTCCGGTTCAATCACTTGGTTATTCACTACCAATTTCGTGAATACCAATGGCGGTACAAAAGAATTTAATTGCAACTCCTGCGGACTAAAGGTCACAAAGCCATTGTTACCGCTAAAACAAATTTCTCCATTGGGCAGTAACAAACCACTATGGGGAGTAAACTCATAGACTCCGATTCCATTCAAAGAATTGTAATTGGTAAACTCCTCTGTCTTCAGATTGTATTTCGAAATGCCATTGTTCGCGCTGATCCATAGGTTATTGTCGTTATCCTCCACAATGGAGCAGATATCATTCTCTATCAATCCCTGTTCCTTTGTTACGGTCTTTACAATTCCTTTCTCTTCATCGTACAAAGCGATACCGCCGCCGAACGTACCAATCCAGATACGGCCGGAACTATCACGCACAATACCCGTCACGTAATTACTAAGCAACCGATGAGGCTCTTTCTCATCCGTATCATAGTAAACCACCTCTTCCCTATTTACATCGTACTTTATCAGGCCGTCATTACGGCTGCCAATCAGCATTACCCCATCACGCAACTTCAGTATGCAGCGCGAACTGGCAAACAGGCAACTATCCTTTCCGCCATTAATAGGAAAGTGTTTCTGAAGTTCCTTTTTATCCGACAAGCGCATCACTCCCATACGCGAATCGGAAGTTATAATCCACAGACTGTTATCCTTATCACGAAGCATGGAGTAAATGGACATTTCCCCCGGTAACTGATAATAGAACGTATATTTCTTAGTACGGGTATTGAATTGATAGATAGATCCCTTATTCGTTCCGCACCAAAGTATATCATCTTCCAACAGAAGCCCTTTTATAATATTCTGACTGTACTGCAACTTTGAAGCCTTATCTATCGGATAATACGCATACTGCCTGTTTTCCAGATTATAATCGAGCAGCCCTCTGCCCTCCGTTGCCATATACAAAGAACCTCCGGGAGTAGAAACCATACAACCGTATATCCCAAACAATGCATCAAACACCGTAGCAGGATCATGGAAATCAAAGCGGTTGTTAAAGCGGCTGGAGAAGCTCACTCCGCCAGCATACGTCCCCACCCATACCGTCTGGCTCCTGTCTACAAACAACGAATAAATGGAAAAGTGACTCAGATTCCCCTTTTCAAGGGAAGCATCCGTATGTTTCCAGAAAGAATTAGTAGAAAGATCGATGGTATATAGCCCGTCGAATGTACCGATAAGCAACATTCCGCGCAACTCTGATATGGCTCTGACGCTATTGCTCGTTAGAATACTGTTACCCTTATGATAGGTCACCATTTCCTCTTTCTCAAAGTTTATGCGATACAATCCGCTCAGTCCGCTTCCTACCCATAACGTTCCGTTTGAATCTTCATAGATAGTAGAGATACTATTGCCAAGCAGATGAAGTCCCGGCGTCCGGGTAGTCAGCTGCCGTTGCACTTTCATGTTCATATCGCAGACAAACAGGCCTTTCGTAGAAGTACCTATCAGAATCTGATGCTGCTTCGTTTCGTAGACTACAGAGATGAATTCATCTTTGATCTTCCCGTTCAGGTCTATACGCTGAAATACATCCATTGCAGGCACATACAGGTACAGCCCCTTAGTAGTTCCTATCCAAAGGCGATTACGGGAGTCTACCGTCAGGCAACGTACTTCACTTTTGGCAAAAGCACCGTATCGTTCGTCAACAAACGGTTTGATACGGTTGGTTTTCAGGTCGAGTTTATTCAATCCGCGTGCCGTACCAATCCACAAATTGCGGTCGTTATCTTCGGCTAAACTCCAGATATGATTATCACTCAAGGTCAGAGAGTCTTTCGGATCATGTTTATAGATCACGAACTCACTGCCATCATAACGATTCAATCCATTGCGCGTACCAAACCAGATGAAACCTTTGGTATCCTGGAATATTTTGAGCACAGATATCTGAGACAAACCATCTTTCAAATTCAGGTTTGAGAAATAGAAGTTCTCATTATTCTGCGCAGTTACTTCCAGGGTTACTAACAAGGTTATCAGCAAAAGAATATGTTTTCTCATAGGTCAAAAAAATGTGATAGGCTTATTTCGTCAACAACTCCGTAGCGCACCATAACAATGGAGCATGAGCGTGCAGGTCACCGGTGATTTGTTTGCGGTTCATGTAATGGTTCTTGTCATTCTTGATATTGGTTCCCTCGCATACGTTTGTTACCTCGTCTTCATCATTGATATATGAAACCAATGCCAACCATCCTTTTGTTGCGACAGGAGCATAGGTTTTCTTATCGAGCCAACCGTGTTTCACACCCACCAGCATGGCATAGGTGAACATTGCCGTGCCGGAAGTCTCTTTATACGAAGCGGGTTCATCGATCAACTGGTGCCACATTCCATCGGGGTCCTGATTTTCGAGTAAGGTAGCCATCATCTTTTTATAGGCTTCCATAATAACCGGGCGGTTCGGATTATCCTTCGGAAGTACGGAAAGCAAACGGGACATTCCGGCAGCCATCCAACCATTGCCACGTGCCCAGAAGAAAGGGGCTGTGGGAGCGTGATAGAAAAGGCCGTTCGGTCGTTGTATCTTCTCCAGGTACATCGCCATTTCAGCAGCGGCGCGGTCTATATACTTCCGGTCACCCGTAGCCAGATAAGCTTGCGACTGTATGGTGGTTATCATAAACATGTCGTCAATCCATACGCGGGTTTGCCAGGAATAGCCCTGCCCGGCATACGCTTTCTCCTCCGGCTTGGCATCGACAGGAACTTCCCATTGGGTATCAGCATACTTCATTCCAAGGTCGAAGTACTTCCGGTCGCCCAACTTCTGCATATAGATTTCAAGGGGGACAGCACCCACCACGTTATAGTCTACGTGCACCATGCGGGGAAGCATATTCTTTTCTGTAGTAAACAAGGGTTCGAAGCGTTCCTTCAGCCGTTGCTGCATATCTTTATTCTTCACGGCTTTGCTGAACCATAAAGCACCCAACCAAGTGCAGGCATCAGGATAAGTCACATAATTGGGAGCCTTTTCCGCCCGCGGATTTCCAAAGCGGGTATGAGGGGTGATCAGGAACTTGTTGACAATGCGCGTACCTATCACTTTCGGATCGGCATCTTTCATGCGTTTCTTCAAATCAGCATCTTGAGCATTCATTGTTCCACACCAGCCTGTAAAGGCGGCAAATAGGATAAGTAAAATCTTGTGCGTCTTCATTCCATAGTATTGTTAGCAGATTAATAACTATGGCAAAATTAGGGAATTTGGGTCTGAAGGGTTTGAAAGATCGTTCCAAATGCTTGAACTATTCGCTCAAAATAGCGTATATATGCCTCTCAGATAGGATAGTTCAGCGATAGAATTAGAGATTGACAGACAGATTCACCACAATCATCAAATTCTCGCTTTATTGAGATCAAATACTCACCGTAGCGAGAGTTTTTTCTCATCGTATTGAGTATTCTTTCTCATCGCATTGAGCAAATATTCTCAAAGGGGTGAGAAAGAATAAGAAACTTACTGCCTACGCTGACTATACCCTGCATAAATCATCAGCGCAAAAACGCAGGCATACGTAATGAACACGGCAGTCAGCTCCGGCGGCGTATCACCTCCGCCATACGAATGAAGGCCGGATAGGTAGTAGTTCACACCGAAGTAAGTCATCAGTACCGAAGCAAGGCCCAATACGGACATGACACTGAATGCATAATCCGAACGGAGAACGGGAAGAAAGCGTGCATGCAGGATAAAAGCATAAACCACCATCGTAATCAATGCCCAAGTCTCTTTAGGATCCCAGCCCCAATAACGCCCCCACGACTCATTTGCCCAAACAGCACCGAGAAAGATACCTGCCGTCAGCAGATAAAGCCCTATGTGCAGGGACATTTCATTGATGATGCGGAGTTCACGGATATGGGGCTGCAACAAGGCTACTTTCGACGGATTGCCGGCACTCATGAATGCAAGAGTAAGCAGTCCGAGCAGAAAACTGATACCGAAGAAGCCATAACTTGCCGTAATTACAGCCACATGTATCATCAGCCAATAAGACTTCAACACCGGAACCAGAGGAGTGATTTCGGGGTCCATGAAGTTCAGGTTGGCAACAAACAGGATGATACCTGCAAAGAAAGCTGCCAAAGCCAACGTCATGGAGGAACGCTTGATAAACAAAAGTCCCGCCAACGCTGTAGCCCAGGCAACATATATCATGGATTCATAAGCATTGGCCCAAGGGGCACGCCCGGATATGTACCAACGAATACCGATGCCGGAAGTATGCAACAAGAAGATCAGCACAACCAGCGCCACCAAGGGAATGATAACGGTCTTAACCCAGCGTCTGGGTTTCAGCAACTGCCCTACCACGAATATCAACAGTAACAGTCCGACCGCTATATACCCCATAGCCGACCAGAAGAACAACCGTGCCTTATTATAAAACAATTCCCACGACACTTGCTTCTCTGTCAGCAGAGGTGTGTCGCTCTGCTTCTGTTGATACACGTTCATCATGGAAAGCACCTCTCCCGCACTCTCCCATGTACCGATGCGCAAGGCATCAAAGGCTTCTCCCAGATACCACGGCATGATTTTCGATACGAACAGAGAGTCTTTCCCGGAATACATGCTTAAATCATCTCCCGGAGAATACCATTTACCACTTGTATCTCCCGGCAACGGGAACAGTGCAAACATCTTTCCTTGTTGCAGGGAATACAGGATATTAATCTTTTCGTCCAGTTTCAACAGGTCCTTTTCAAGCCGCGAACGTTCGGCTGCCGGACGGGAATATGCCTTGTCTACGGCATCGGAAATCAGATAGCTGCCATCTTCACTGAATACATCAAAGAAACGGATATATTTACCTTCGGGCAGAGAATAAGCTTGCGGCAATTCTTTATTAGTCTGGCGGATAAAAGGAATATTTCCCCAGTAAGACGGATTCATAAGAAAACCGATAATGACCTGTTCGGAACTAAGTCCTTCAAAAGTATCGCTACGGTAGATCTTGCGCAAGAGTTTGTCCGTATAAGTATCTACAGGTTCAATACGGCCTGTAGGACATTGTATCTGCATTCGTCCCCATTGTTCAGCCTGTTCCGCAGGGATGGTGTTCTTCAGCAGATGTTCCGTTTCAGCCTTTTGCGCAAAGGAAAGGGTGGGAAGAAAAGCCAGTAGCAAAAGAGGAGTCACCTGTTTCAATTGTTTTGCCAGTTGGCGGAAACGGGACTTTTTATCTGCCAAGGTCAGTAACATACCGGCAAGCAGCAACAGATATCCGGCATACGTAATACCCGTTCCTGCCGTATCATTGTTGACGGTCAGGATGGTACCCTGCTCATCAGCATCATAGGAGGACTGGTAGAGCCGGTATCCCTGCTCGTAAATCACCTTATTCATGTAGATGTGTTCGCTCCGTTCTCCCTCTTCCGTATGAATGGTCAGGAAACTCTCGAAAGAAGAAGGGCTGTGAGAACCGGGATAACGAACTAACTTAAAGTCATCCAGGCGGATGGAAAAAGGCAACGGACGTTGGTCTTCCGTCGTACACATTTGGGACACGGTTTCTCCTTCCCTGATATGCACAATGCCCTCAAAACCGAACATATTGGTTACCAATGCTCCCAGTAGGATTACAATGAAGGAGATATGCAACAGTAAGACTCCATATTTGCGCTGGCTCCACAAACGTGCTTGCCAGGCAGTAGCGCAGAAATTGAGAATCAAAAGAAATTGCAGAAGATAGAAAAGCGGATTGTTATAGATTATTTCCCTTGCCATCGCCGTCCCTTGCGCCTTCTCGACAAAAGTTGCGGCAGCCAGCAGAATCACATAATGCACCAGCAATATCAATGTTATCTTCCACGAAGTGAACATCGCTTTCAGGGAGGAGCTTACTTTTTTCATGTGTGTATCATTCAATTGAAACATTCAACATAGCCAACAATTCTGCAAGTGCCGGTGGCGTCAGTTGCTGGGCAGCATCAGAAAGAGCTTTCTGCGGACAGCAATGCGACTCGATAAACAGACCGTCGGCGTGCAAAGATATGGCTTTCTTGCAAATAGCCGCCAATAATTCACGTTTTCCTCCGATATGGCTCGGATCACAGTAGAAAGGCAATTCAGGAAAATGAGTATGAAAACGTTCCGCCAACTCCCAAAGGGGGGCATTGCGGTAAGGAGAACTATCTACCGTGCAGAAGCCACGATGAATGATGCGGATGTCTTTCAGTCCGGCCTGTTGAAGGCGTTCTACCGCACCAATCCATAAGTCTACGTCGGGACATACAGGATTCTTCACCCATACCGGCATATCGCACCCGCGCAGGGATTCTGCCAGTTCGTGCATCATAAAAGGGTTGACCGTAGTACGTGCACCAATCCAGATCATATCCAGACCGGCTTTCCGTACAGCTTCCACGTGGCAGGGAAGTGCCACCTCAGTCATAACCCGAAGTCCCAGTTTCTGTTGTATCTCTCGCATCCAGTCCAGTCCTTCTTCGCCAACTCCCTCAAATGTTCCACAGCGCGAACGGGGCTTCCACAAGCCGGCACGTAAAGTGCCAACGCCTATCTCTTTCAGTCCTCTTGCTGTATCCAACATCTGTGTACGACTTTCCGCACTACACGGACCGGCCACTAAACTTATAGTTTTCATATTTCCATTCTCCATATCAATTCATAAAAAAACCGGCGCAATCTCTCCTGTCAAGAGTTCAGGCGCCGGTTTATTCAATCACATATTAATCTTCGATAATCACACGGAAGCCTACATTATACACTTTCTGCCAAGGCAAATACGATCTGCGGTAATATGTGGTGGACGCTTTCGGATGATCATTCCATGATCCGCCTCTAACCACTTTCTCCGTACCCATTCCTTGCGTCTTTTCATTGTAAGGATAAGGCAGATAATCAGAGGATGTCCATTCGGCAACATTACCCTGCATATCATAGAGTCCCCACGCGTTAGCCTGGTATCCGCCGCCTTTCACCATCAGCATATTGCCGTCATCCACACCATTCTCCTTGGGTTGATAAGTGTAGTACTTATACCAAGGGTCAGTCTCCCGCATCGGCATCGGATTCACTCCTCTTACCGCCATCTGATTCAGATGCTTGTCGGCCAGATTCTCAAACTTACCAAAGTCTGTGTTTAAAGAACCATACCAAAACTCACCGTCGCTACCTGCACGACAA
Organism: Bacteroides intestinalis DSM 17393; assembly: GCF_000172175.1. NCBI lineage: Bacteria > Pseudomonadati > Bacteroidota > Bacteroidia > Bacteroidales > Bacteroidaceae > Bacteroides > Bacteroides intestinalis. The sequence continues at coordinate 1,192,548 of NZ_ABJL02000008.1, forward strand.
GCCCACTCCCACTGAACCTCGGTAGGCAGAGTGACGATCTTACCTGTCTTTTCACTCAGTTTCTTACAGAATGCCATTGCTTCTTCCCAGCTCACACGGATGGCAGGCTGTTCAGGATTATTGGCAGGATAGCCCTCGTGTACATGATCTTTCCACAACTGGCGGATGAAGCGGCTGTCATGTTCCGGGAAGATTGTGCGGAACTGTTCATTGCTGACTTCAATCTCACCCATCCAGAATCCTTTCTTCACAACCTGCTTATGAGCAGGAGAATAATCGGAATGGCCTCTGTTGCTACCCATCACAAATGAACCGGCAGGAATGCGGACAAAATTCATCTTTACTCCCGGAGCCAATTCAATGCTCATCTTCGTTTCTCCTTCTTTGGCAAGCATAGCCTGGGCAGCAGTTTTATCAAACGGCCAGCCTTTGACTTTTACATCCTTGTCTTTATACTCCTTCTTTTCCGGTTTCACTGGAGCCGGTTTCTCTTGTCCTTCCAGGTATTTGGCATACGAACGGATCTCTGACTGCCAGTCTACACCGGAGCGGGCATATTTCTCCGTCAATTCCGTACGGCGACTGATTTGCTCTACTCCCTTAAATTCATTGGCCTTGAACTTGCCATGATAAGGAGCATTGAAATCAATCCAGTTGTACAGAGCCTGCCATTCCTTGTCGGTCAGTTCCACTCCATGATGTCCCGTCTTCAATATCTTGATCAACGGACTCACGGAAGCATGATACTCATACGGATCGAGCACTTCAATCTCCGCTTCGGGACCTTGACGATATACATAAGGATGCAGATTCAGGTAACTGACTCCAAAACCAGAGAACTTATCTATCTTTCCACCTGTAAAGTCAGCCAGTTTATTAGAACCATCGTGGCAGGCAATACAAGCACGATCCAGCACCGGCTGTACTTCCAGATCAAAAGTGAAAGAACGTACGCCACCTTCCGGCTTCGTAATCTCGTGAGGTGCCATAGCCGAAGCTTTCACACGTTTCGGTATAGGCAATTGATTCTGGTCTTCGTGGCAACCTACACAAGAAACAGTTTCTCCCGGCATACCAGTCAACCAACTACGCATCCACTGAATGGCACGTCCTTCCGAATCCAACGGCTGCAATGAGATAGGTGTATTGGCAGGAATCTTAAATATCGCAGAACCGTCTTCTTCTACAGGAACGGTACCCAGCAAGCGCTTGATATCCCAACCACTCTGAACACCCTGCGCCCAATGGTCGGACGGAGTTTTGTTATAAGCATATTCATAAGCAAGCACACGGAATGCTTTTACTGTACCACGAGGCACACCTTCCAGACCTTCACCTTCGTATATATCCTGAATGAATACGGTAGCCTCCTTACTGGCCAGATTAATCTTTTCAGGAATCACCGGAGGTACCGGACGTTGCACTACAGGAGTCGGACAAATAAGGCCTTCACCTTCAAATTCGGCAATCAGCGTGAGGTTATCGTATATGTCGATCAGATAGACTCCCCACAGGGCGCTTTCATTCAGCTTAGCAGTAACTAGGAAATATTTATCCGTCAATGGATAAGGCTTGATAAACTGAGGCCAAACGCCATCCACCAATCGGTCTTTTACAATCGGTTCTATCTTACGGTCGCGGAAAGGCAATTCCTGCAACATACCTTTCTCTGACTTACGGCTCTTTGAAGGATCAAACAACATCAAACGGCCGGAACGTGTCACACCATGGTGACCGGAAATCACACCGATAAACTGTGACGAACTACCGGGCAGCGGTTTGGCATCGAACGTACTGTTCGGGAAGTAAGAACCACTACCATACAAAGACTTCTGTTCCGTTCCGTCCGGATTCATGTGCATTACGAAGCGGGAAAAATAGTGGGTCAAATCCGTATATTCCCAACGTGTGTACATGATACGGCCATTATTCATAACCGTTGGCGCCCAGTTGGCATCCTGGTCAAAGGTCAGACGACGCAAAGAACCATCTTTCGGATCATACAAGCACATATTACCTACTTCGTCATTACCATTCACGCAAGGTACACCGTTATAACCGATATTGGATACAGCGATAAGCTTACCGGAAGGCAAATAAGTAGCATCAAAGAATTCCAAATCCTTTTCCGGAGTCTCTATGAGTTTCTTCAAACCGGTACCATCCAATTTCACTTCAAATACTTGCCAGCGACGGTCGGTATCTACCATAGAGAACATCAAACGGTCAGCATCCCAATGTAATTTCAAATCAGGCACAGAGGAACCGTTGGTAGGTTTAAAGATAGTACGGGTCTTAACATCTCCACGCAAGTTGGATAACTCCGCAATCTCAGCATTAAAGCCACCTCGTGAAGCGGAAGTCTGATTGGACCAGTTGTTATTCTGAGTACCCAGGGCACGCGGATTCACCTGACGGGCAGAAGTACCTATCTTATAACGGCCGACAATGATCTTATCCATATCCAGCGCTGTATTTGCCAGCAGGATATCACGCTTCAATTGCAAAGCTTTGTTGGCAGCTTCCAAGGCAGAAGCCTCATTTTTATAAATACCGGAGAAACCTTTTCCGGTCAGTAACTTCAGTTCGGCAAGCTTGGCCTGGTTCGTATTCTTATCATAACCGGCATCTTTTACCATGTCATTATAAGCCTCTTCAATGGCACGCATATTCAACCAACACAGAGATTCCTGCAACTGATATACTTTCATAGCCTCCTGTGCCAGATTCAAATAGCCGATAACCTGATCGTCCAAGGTTGGTTTAGAAGCAATCTGTACAACCTGGGCAGTGAAATAAGATTTATCATTCAACAGATTAATAACTTCCGTTGCTATATGTTTTTCGATACCGGCATCATAGGTCGTAACCAACGCTTTCATATCGCTTCCACCGAATGGCAGAAACAAAGTAGCCTCAGTCGGATATTTGGCAACGAGATCCGAAGCAGCTCCGGCACCAGTAATCCCTTGGAGACGGAAAATCACCGTCCCCGCAGAAGAGCGGTTCTCCAATCCGGTCTCCGCCTCAAAGCGGGTATATTTCTTATCCAGAGGAACCACGATTTGCGCATTGGCATTTGCCATGATCGTGCGTTTGTAGGTTTTGCCTTTCATGACTACATCCTGTCCCTTGGCATTCTCATTAAAACGCAGATTGCCGCTACCTGTTTTCTTGAAAGTACTTCTCAAGTCGTTCAGCCAAACCGAAGAGCCATCTGCCGCTACTAATTTAGCATTTGCCCATACAGCCTGATCATCTCCTGTACCATCTACAGTACCCCAGGTATAAAGCACCATTTCATCCAGTCCGGTTATATCCGCCGAGAAAGGCACTGCCACCTCTTTTGCCTTAATTACCTTCGATGCAACCGGCAAACAGGTCTTTTGCATTTCCGCATGGGCCTGATTCTTAGCCGCAGCAATGCTTTCCGCCCACGTAGCAGGCGCTTTCACCTTCGCACTCGCCCTTCGCTGTGCCATAGTGGGAAGCGACAGGGCAATGCATACAGACATTACTAATAATTTCTTATTCATAATACTTTGTTCTAAAGTTAATCTCCTATTTTAAGTTCGGTAAGCGGAAATTGTCTATATAGCAGGCAGCGGATATCTTACCGACATTCTTCTTATCATGCAAGCTCCACACCACTTTACCGTTTTTATCTATCTCTATCAATTGTGGTTCATCCACCGTGGCATCTTTCGTATGTCCATACCAGTTACAAATCAATAGATTCCCATTCTTCAATTGCAGGATTTGCCCTACAAACAATAAAGCAACTCCTTCAATATCCAGTGCATTTACCCGTTTCAACTCTTCGCCTGTCTTGCGGTCGATCACGATATAACAATGATTGTCGCCACAAGGCAACAGCAGATTTTCATCAGGAAGTTCAAGAGACGAGAATGCCTTACCCTCAATCTGGTGTTCAGCGATGATCTTCCCTTTACGGCTTACTTCCAACACTTTCTGTTTTGCCATTACCGGTATCAGATAATTGCTGTTCCGGAGCTGGAATATCTGTCTGAACTGACTGTGGGGTCTTTCCACTTCCAGATTCAATGTTACTTTATTTACTTCTTTACCTTTCTTATCCAATTCTATGAATTGGGCAGGAACACCACATATTCCCAATAACACGCCACCGTTCTGCAACAAGGTAGCTGATTGTAATTCCGTCTTGTCCGGTGTTTTATAATCCCAGACCACCTGATGATCCCATGTCACAAGTTTTGCTCCCCGCTTATACGAATACAAGATTTCTCCCTTCCGGGTCAAAGCAACCGCATTACATTCTTCCCCTTTCTCCAAAGCATGCTGCCATTCCACTTTCCCCGTCTGTTTATCCAGCAGCAGGATATTCGGATTTCCGGAACCGGCAACCAAGAGTTTATCTTGTGCTGCCGCCCGAAATCCCATGGAAAGAATGATCCAAATAATTATATAAACCCTCATCATTCTTTTTGTAATCAGTGTTACTTATTCTTCAGTGCATTGAACAGTTCGAATGCCTGTTCCGGTTTCAGGTTTTCGTGTACCACTGCATGAACGGCCTGTATCATAGCGGCAGGAGCTTCCGACTGGAACACGTTACGTCCCATATCCACACCGGAAGCACCCTCGCTGATTGCCTTATAGCACAACTCCAACGCTTCCAGTTCAGGAAGTTTCTTTCCACCTGCAATCACCACAGGAACAGGACATGCTGCCACTACCTTTTCAAAGCCATCACAATAATAGGTCTTCACGATATTCGCTCCATTCTCGGCAGCGATACGGGAAGCTAAACCGAAATAACGGGCATCACGTGCCATATCTTTACCAACAGCCGTCACTCCCATCACCGGTATTCCGTAACGGGTACCTTTATCTACTGCCTTGTACAAGTTGGCAACCGTTTTTGCTTCGTGGGCCGCATCTCCGATAGACAGCATAACTGCCATAGCCGATACATTCATACGTATTGCATCTTCAATGTCAATCAATACGTTGTCATTCAGTTCTGTAAGAATAGAAGTGCCGGCATCCGAACGAAGACAAATAGGTTTATTGGTACTGGGCGGTATCACCGTACGAAGAATGCCGCGTGTACACATCAGGCAGTCCGCATATTCTATCAACGGAACAATGTTCAAATCGATACGCTCCAAACCGGATGTCGGTCCCATAATAAAACCATGGTCAAATGCCAGCATCACGGTTTTGCCTGTCTTCGGATTGAAAATACGCGATAAACGATCCTTCATACCCCACGGAAGATGTTCCGCTCCTTTTACATGAAAACTATTATTAGTAGCAGCTACCCCCAAACCGAAATTGCAGCCTTCTCTTAAATCATCTAAATCAGCCATTTCTTATCTTTTCATTAGTTATTTATCATAAAGCTTTTGCGAACGCATCAAACATGCATGACCAGGATGAAGCCCCGGAATCTGCGTACCCGATAGAGCGTTCGCCGTAATTACGGGCACGTCCGAAGTTTGCCTTCATTTCTTTGGTAGCTTCAGCACCTTTCACAGCCGCTTTAGCACCCGCTGTCAGGATAATCTTCACATCAGCAGAATCACAAGCCTGAATGGCTTCCACCGCCGGTATCAGGGCATCCATCATTGTTTTATCTCCCAGTTTTGCTTTTGTTTGTTTTCTCACACCTTCCAGTCCACCTGCAAACATAGCTTTTACGCCTGCCACGTCCAGTTCGGTACCTTCTGCATGGTCGCTCATTCCTAGGAAAAATCCCCCCAGTAATGTACTGGTCGAACCGCTGATCTCAAGCATCAGGTTAAAACTCATGTCATTCAGCATCGACTTAAATTCAGTGCCCTTATCAGCCGTAGCAACAAGGGCCGACATGGATTGAACGATAGCTGTTCCATGATCGCCATCTCCCAATACCGCATCCAGTTTTGAGAATTCGTCGGAGCGCTCCGTAATGCACACCAGCGCATTACGGAGCATCTTCTTGAAATCATCTATAGTCAGTTTATCCATCTCTTACTTACCAATAGTCGTCCAATAAGGAGCATTAGACATTTTATTATTCAGATAATCTATATGATCGTCATCCAGCAAACCAAGAATCATTTGGAAACCTGCTTGTTCCTGAACGGTCAACAACTCACCGATACGGGCAGCAGCCACTTCGATACCGGCATTTTCCAACACCTGATGAGCTTTGCGATAAACGATATTCATCTCCATGTGCGTAGTTGCTCCTACACCGTTAATAATTAACAGGGCCTTGTTACCGGCTTTCGGTTGGAGTTTCTTCATCAGCAAACCGATCATTTCTTCGGCTGTTTCATCGGCAGAAACCAGTTGCTTGCGACCTCCTCCACCTTCTCCATGTTGCCCCATACCGATTTCAATTTCACCGTCCGGAAGGTCAGAGATAGTCATACCGTTTTGCGGATGGGTACAGGATTTCATTGCCACTGCCAACGTAGCCAAGCGTGCATTGAAGCGTTCACCTATTTCAATAATCTCGTCCAACGACTTACCTTCTTCAGCGGCAGCTCCAACGATTTTAATCAAAGGAACACAACCTGCCAGACCACGGCGATCTTCATCCGGTGCATCCAGTCCTGCACTGATATCATCGTGTGTCAGAATAGTCTTTACCTTAATGCCCGTACGTTCAGCCAACTGGCACGCCATGTTTGCGCTCATGATATCGCCGGAGTGATTCAACACCACAAGCAAGATACCAGCCTCACGTTTGAACATCTGCAAAGCCTGGAACAAACGTTGCGCACCCGGAGCAGCAAAAATATCACCGACTACAGAGCAGTCCAACATTCCGTCGCCCACGAAACCGCTTAATGCGGGTTCATGACCGGAACCACCCAAAGTGATCACAGCTACTTTATCTTCAGCTTTCGCATGTGCACGCACAATAATGTTTTCTCCGCCGATGGCTACCTGGTTACTATAAGCCATTACATATCCTTCCAGCAATTCAGCTGTCAGGTTATCCGGATCATTTATGAATTTATTCATCATAATTTCTTTCTACTAATTGATTATTTATCAAACTGCATTAACTCCAAAGCAATACCTTCTTCTTCAATGAAAGCAATTGTCAGATTCTCTCCGCCCGGCATCGGTTCAACCAATACTTTTGCACCTTCCAGTTCGGCCGCCAGATCATCTACTTCGTAAGCGATATGTGCTACTTTCTGAATCAGTTCAGGCATCCAGCTACCTTCTTCAAAACGCAAATATTCTATCTTATTGGGACTTTCATTAAAGTTAGTCAGCCATACCTTTAATCCTTCCACATATACCTCACCCGGTTGCGGTGTGGTGGTTGGTATTCCAAAATGATTAATCTTTCTCATGGTATTCTTAATTATTGAATGATTTACAAAGCAGCCTGTCCATTAGTGAAACGCAGACCATCGTTATCATGGTAACATGCCCATTCATCTACAATAGCTCCCTCAGGACCGGCCATCATAAAATGGAAAGTACCCAGTTCTTTCAGGCGAAGGACATCACCCACATTCTGCTTCACGAAATTCTTACTCTTGATAGGACCGTGAGATGCCGGAACCGCAGGAGCATTCGGAGTCTCCTCTCCTACCTCGGAGAAGTTATAAACCCAGCCGTGATTTACCATCCATGACTCGTGTTTTGCCGGGAATGCCGTTTTCACATGTGCATGTTCCGGAATCATTTGTCCCGGCAACAAATAAATAGCATGTGCAAAGTAGCCATATTCAGGGTCGTTTACCCAGAAGATGCCTCCCATACCTACATTCTCAAAGTCACCCAAACCGAAATCTGTAAACCAGATATCTTTCTCCATCAGCGGAGTGTAAGGCACACCATAAAATTCAAACATGTCAAGGAATGCTTTCTTGGCAGCTTCCTGATCAAACTTTCCGTCTTTGTAGAAGTCAGCGTTCGTGTACTTCTTCTGATACGTTGCCTTTTCTTGTGTCATAACTTGTTCTGTTTTTTTAGATTCTGCCGTACAGGAAACGAGTCCCATACCGCAGGCGGCAATTAATGCCAAGGTTAATACTTGCTTTAATCTCATGTACTTATCTATTTTAATGGTTAATAATCAGTTTCAACATAATATTCCCATTCCTTCTATCTCTATCAATAGTTCCGAACGGCACACATCTGTTAAAGTATAGATGGCAGGTAAATCGGGGTATCGCTCTGTCACTACCTGTTTTGCTTTTTCCATATCTTCCCAACGTTTCACGTACACGCGGAAGGTGATAAGGGTAGCATTCTCCATAGCAGGAATACCGGAACGATTGAGGTTATCACGAGATACCAGATATTCTATATTCTCCAAGGTAGTCAGTGTTTGCTGTTCAATACCAACACCTTCCAGACTCTGCTCACCACGAATAGCGGCTGTGCCCGATACATATACGAAACCATGATCTTCTTTCCATACAGCCTTGGCACGTTCAAACTTCGGAGTGGTCTTTTGAGGAAGAGCGGCATCCTTTTCTCCCAATAATACATTCTGTGAATAAGCATGAGCGGCAATCTGCAAAGGATTATCCACCCCAAGAACCCTGACACTTCCATCTTTACAGAGTAAGGCATCCACATCAATCATAATGCCGCCCCACTGAGTCCCGATACCGGTAGCAGCCGGATAACCGGTGGTCCACTCCACACCATTATAGAATAGCGAACGTACATCATTGAAATCCTGATAATGCTGGTGTCCGGTTGCATCACAAGCTGTTATCTTTTCAATATAGTTCCATTGACGTATGATTGAAGAAACCGGCATACCTTCCGTTTCCAATACTCCGGCTATCCTGGAAAATACGCCATGAGATTGTTCACGGATGTTTTGACGTAGTACATCTCCCGTCACACCGCTCAGGAACAAGCGTTTACATCCTTCTCTTTCGATAGTGATATAAGGCAAATCTTCCAGTATCCGATATTCAATATGATCTTGTTCCGTCAACTGCACTTCATGCACTTCCATCACCAAGCCCATAGTTTGAGGAGGTTGTGCCACATAGCTTACAGAAGGTTGTTTTTCTTTAAAAAGCTCTTTCACCGCCTCCTTGATGCAAGCAAAACGGGTTACATATTCTTTATTATCCACCGGTGCATCGAATATCACCATGCGTACCGGTGTATAAACCGCCCTGTATTCCGCCAATAATTGCATCAGCATTTCCTTAAAAGGAGCTTTAGCAACTTGCAGGAAATGATGAACAATCTCTATATTTTCGTGTGTAATCATGGTCTTCTTTCTTATCCTATTAAAGTGAATTCACATACTCGGCAAGTTCTTCCGCTTCTTTAGCTGATATTTTCTTTTCAATGCCATGCTTATGCACCGTAAATACTTCTTCCATGGTAGCAGCACGTCCATCAAAAAGATAAGGAGCTGTGCGCCAGACTTCACGCAGCGTCGGCGTATCCCACCCATTCTCAAACTCGATATCTTCACCGATGCGGTGCATCTTCATATCCGTATAATAGGGACCGGAATGACATTCGTCACAATTAAACTTTTCATAAACCTTACGCCCCCGTTTAGCCTTTTCCGAAAGCTCACCATTCACCAGATAAGGGCTGGGAACCGGTTTCAATGACATTAGATACTCATCCACACACTCTGCAAACTCTTCCGGCAGATCACTGAACTGAATGAGCTTATATCCTGCACGAACCGCTATCTCGGCATGAGCACGAATACCGGAAATCATGCATGGTGGAGTGACATGGGAGAATAACAGGCTCTTGCAGTTTTTTGAATTACCAATGCCATCATTCATCAAATCCCAGTTCATGGCATCCATACGCGCATCTCCCGGATGGCATCCATTGCACGACTGCCAGTTCTGGAAACAATGTTCCGCATCATTGAAGTATTTCTCACCACGCTGTATTCTGCTTTCCGTACGATTCTTCACCATAGCAACCGACTGAACATTTGCCGTATTCAAATCCACGATATTCAATGTATCAGAGAAATAAGTAGGAACAACGGCAGTTCCGTCCTTCAACATCATACAACGCGGTCCATTACCTACCAAGGCTACGCGTTTACGCATACCGTATAAAAAGCGTAAGTCATACGCTAAAGCATCCTTTTGAGGATACTGCTCAAATTTCCGAATAAATGCAGGATAATCTATCACACTGACCTCATGGGTACCGGAATGGCTAACCACAATCTTATCATCCGTACACTTCACATCCCATATACCTGCTGCACCCCGTTCCGGTTCATCCAGCAACACGGCACCCTCAAAGTTCAGAGTAGCCAGATTAACGATACTGATGGCACTGGTATTCATCCAGCCTTGTTGCAACTGGGATGTCGGAACCTGGAAACGACCCAGATTATGAGTAACCAGCAAATAACGCCCGTCCGGAGAAAGCGACATTCCACGCAAGGCATTACTTCCGTTAGCCAGTTGAATATCCTTTATCTTTCGGAAACTGTTCATATCAATCACTGATACGCAAGCAGCTACAGTATCTACATCCGCCCGTTGCATAGGCAGGAAATTGGTAACAAACAGGTGTTTTCCTTCTTTATCAAAAACAGCAGATTTCGGTTCACGCAATACTTTCACCGTTCTTACTACATTCTTTCCATTCTTATCCAACTCAGACACCGTACCGGCAAACTGGTTGCAAATATATAACTTGCCGTTACCCGTATTTACCAACGGAGCACAGGCACCGGAAGCTGTTTCCACAAAGACTTTCTCCGAAGGATTGGAAGCAGACAGGAAATAAACACCATTCTTATGTTCACCTGCCACCGTTGCATAAATTTGATCTCCATCTGTAGCAACCCCGGTAGGGACTTCATCCAGTTCCCACTCTTGCAAACGTTCTTTATAATCTGATGAATAAATAGAAACCTTCTGAACGCCCTTCTGAGATACGATCATTCCGGATTTATAAGGAGTGATACCCGTTATAAACAATGGAGTTCCTTCCGGCTGCTCCGTAGTATGAGTAGTAAATGCAAATAGAGATACCACTAAAAACACAGGCACTATAACCTTTGCGATGCTACGACTTTTATACTTCATAGTGATTGAATTAAGCTTGTTTTTCACATCACAAAGATAGGGCATCACTGTTCTGAGGGTTATCAATCGTGTATCATTGACTTGCAATAATGTCTCAAAACAAATGCAGTAAGCATTTTGAGACGGTAGTGAGAATCGTTTGAGACAAAAAAGGCGGAAACTTCTTTCCGCCTTAAATCTTATTTTTCGTCTTACATCTTCTCTTTGTTCGCACTGTTCATCTGTACGAACTCGGTAGGTGTGAACCCATAGAATGCTTTAAACGAATTGGAGAAATAGGAATGACTGTTGAATCCCAACAAAGTTGCCACTTCCGAAACACTCATATTCGTTTCCTTCAGATAACGCAAGGCCACTTCCAAGCGCTTATTACGTATCAGTTCCGTGGGTGAAAGCTCTGATATAGCTTTGATTTTACGGTAGAGATTGGCGCGGCTGATACCAATCTGGTCACAAAGCATTTCTATACCCAAATTCTGATCAGATATATTCTTCTCAATAATCTCATACAGTTTCTGTGAAAAACGTTCATCCGCTGAGGTAGTACTTACCCCTACCACTTCGGGCGAAAAGCGTTTGCCATACAGTTTTTTTAATTGCTCCCTCGACTGCAACAGGCTTTGAATACGTATCCGAAGCACATCCATACTGAAAGGCTTAATCACGTAATCATCCGCCCCTGCCTCAAAACCTTCCCTGATATGCATCACCATGGAACGTGCAGTCATCAGTATCACCGGTATATGTCCGATACGGATATCATTCTTAATCATGGAACAGAGTTCAAGCCCATTCCGCTTAGGCATCATAATATCACTCAACACTAAATCTGGGAAGAACTGTACTGCCTTATCATATCCTTTTATACCGTTTGCCGCTTCAATGATTTCATAGTCATTTTCCAAGGACTTATGCAGGTAATCCCGTACATCTTTGTCATCTTCCACCAAGAGAACCACCGGCTTTTTAGGTGCAATTTCTCCAATGGGAGATGTTTGCGGTTTCTCCACCGGCTGTGCAAATGCCGTATCACCAATCGTTTCCACAGGCATAGCATCCGTCTCTTCCTCTGTGAAAGCTTCACGGGAAACGGGCAGCAAAACAATGAACCGTACTCCTTCCGTCCCATCTTCCCGGTCTTCAATACGTATCACTCCCTTATGTAGCTTTACAATGGAATACACCAGACTTAGCCCGATACCTGTACCCGGTACATTTACCCCTGCCGTTTCAGGTACCCGGTAGAAAGGTGTGAACACCTTATCCCGTTCCTGCAGTGGGATTCCACAACCGGCATCCACAACCTGCAACATCATATACAGGGCAGAAGGGGCTACTTCTTTTCGATACGATTCTTCCAACTCTCCAGCCGGAATACATTCTACCAACATACGTATGTCTTTGCCGGAAGGAGTATACTTGAATGCATTGGACAGTAAATTGAATACGACCTTCTCAAGCAGCACCTTATCATACCAGGCCTGAAACTCCCGATCCCGGCAATCCAGTGTAAAAGTGATTTCATTGGTTTGCGCTATCTGATTGAACGCACAATAGATCTCCGTGACAAATTCATATACATTATTCTCCGTGACTTGCAATTCCATCGTACCACTCTGGTTTTTCTGCAAGTCCAACAGCTGATTAACCAATAAAAGAAGCCGTTGGGCATTTTTATAAATAACCATCAGTTTATCCCGCAGTTCCATAGTCATATCCATCCGCTTCACCAGTTCTTCAAAAGGAGTGATGATCAGCGTCAAGGGAGTACGTAACTCATGGGCAAAATTCGTGAACAGATGCATCTTTGCCTGATGAAATTCTTCCTGTTGAAGTTTCTCCTTCTGCTCCATTTGCAGTCTTTCCCGCAAGCGGCGGCGGGCATTAAAATAATGGAATATCGCGTAAAGCACTCCTATCACCAATAATCCATAAATCAGGAAAGCATACCAAGTAGCCCATAAAGGCGGGGTAATAACAATCCTCAAAGTCTTCCCTTCCTCATTCCAGACCCCATCGTTATTACAAGCTTTGACATGAAAAAGATAGCTGCCGGGACGCAGATTGGTATAGTAAGCCGTGCTGCGTTCTCCCACATGATTCCAGTCTTCATCATATCCTTCCAACTTATAGGCATACCGGTTCATCTCCGGATTGATGAAATTCAACGCTTTATATCCTATAGCCAGATTGTTCTGATTGTACCGTAAATTGATAACCTCCGCTTCATTAAGCAACCCACTTAAGATTCCAGTTCCATCATCTGCACGCACCACACGATTATTCACCAACAGGTCTTCCAATACGATTGGCGGCACAAAACGATTCATCGGCATCTCCGGTGTGTAAAAAGTGATAAAGCCATCATTACCGGTAAAACACAATGTACCGTCCGGCATGGCTACCCCACCCCGATATGTAAATTCACGCAAATGAATACCATTATTGAATGGAAAGTTTTTAATCTCCCCGGTGGACGGAGAATAAGAGGAAATTCCCTGCAACGAGCTCATCCATAGATTCCCGTCCGCTCCTTCCAGCAATTTACAAATATCCCCTCCCATCAGTCCTTCTTTCTCTGTTACCCGGCGAAGCACACCTCCCCGTTTATCCAGTTGGAAAATACCGCCTCCATAGGTAGATACCCATACATCACCGGATCTGGTTGATAATATAGAAGATATATAGTTACTTGGAATTTGCATTTCCTGTTCCGGGCGAGATGTACGAAATACAGTCAGTTCACCTGTATGAGTATTAAAACGGTACAGTCCGGCAGAACGCATACCTATCAGTAGCACACCGGGACTCTCTTCCTCCATGCAACGAACGGAAGAAAAGTGTAATTTCTCTCCTTCCGGTCCGGTAAACTCAGTCTTCCGCTCACCGGAAGGAGTAAAACAGGTCAGTGCATATCCGGCTTTTGAAGTTCCTACCCATAAATTACCGCCTGCATCACGCACAATACCATAAATAGCAAGTTCTATGGGATATTTATAGAATAAAGAAAAACGCCGGGTAGCAAGATCAAAACGATAAACCTCACCCAATACCGTACCACACCAGATACAATCGTCCTCAGCATACACCGTTTTGATAACATTCGAATTATGCACAGAATAGCTATCCTTATCAATCAGATAAAACTGCCCTTCCCCTGTCGAAATTTCATATTGCAATAATCCATACCCTTCAGTAGCTATCCATAAATTTTTCTGTTTATCGACACAAGCCGTACCGTAGATTCCCGTTTGCAGATTCACCGTCTTCCCTGGAGTATGATGAATGAAACGGTCGGTAAGAGAACTCAACCAAGTGACACCACCGGCAAAAGTACCAATCCACAACGTACCGGTATGATCACGGCAAAAAGAATAAATGGAAAAATGCCCCAAGCCACGTCCGGGTTCGTCATAACTGCTCACTTTACGAATCTGGTCTTTCAACGGCGCATAAGCATAAATACCGTCGAAAGTACCAATCAATATCTCTCCATCCCATTCGGCAAGGCAACGGACATAATTATTCTTCAGACCACTATTGGCAGATGTATAAGAAGTTATTTTATGGTTACGGACATCAATGCGATTCAGTCCGCCAAATTGACAACCTACCCAGATGCGATGATAAGAATCTTCATAAAGAGTGGAAATACTATTATCCGGTAAGCCGGCATGACGGTCATAGTGATTAATCACCTGCATCTGTTTGTTACACTGGTAAACACCATTCACTGCCGTACCTATCCAGAAATTGCCTGTCTTATCCTCCATCAAGGCAGTGACGGAACTATTGAAGTTCTCTACAAATTCCACCCTTTTAAAGTTGTCTTGTTCGGGAATATAACAACAAAGCCCACTGCGGGTACCCACCCATACTTTGCCGGAACTATCAACTAAAAGAGAAAGAATACTTGCACTGGAGAGTCCATCTACATTAAAATAGTTGCGGATACGTTCGGTACGAAGGCACATCCGGCTTAATCCGCGACTGGTACCTATCCATAAATTCTTGCTATGATCTTCGCGTATTTCATTGACTTCATTGTCTGCCAAACTCAGAGAATCTCCCGAGTGGTGACGAAAAACGGTATACTCACTTCCATTATAACGATTCAGTCCATTACGTGTCCCCAACCAAAGGTATCCCCGGGTATCCTGGCAAATGGTCATCACGGAGAGTTGGGAAATTCCTTCATTCAGTTTCTGGCTATAGTAGAATGAATATTTAGAATGCTCAGCCCATAAACACAAGACCGGAAATGAGCAAATTAGAAAGATCATCAATATTTTCGTTTTCATCAGTATAGATATGTTTTGCACACAAAAATAAGAAAAGCCCGGAAATAACATAGAATATTAAGGTGAAATAAACAATATAAGGAGAAAAGAAAGGTTAGTCCGGCGTCACTAAATAGTTACAGAATAATTTTATAGTGCAAATCAGTCGTAATCTTATCCTATTTCAGTCGTATACTGAATAGGGTTCAGTCGTATACTGAACCCTATTCACTCGTATACTCATTATGCGTCAACTTAACGTTCTTGATAAACAAGTAGTTAAGAACTGCATTCTCGAAAAGCAAAATTGATTATAAATTCATACAAATAGATTATAAATTCACCTTTATCGTTGCCCCTTCCGTCACGCTCTTCTTCAACACGGGCTTGCCACCTTTCAGAATTTCTACATGCAGCTTCTTTCCTGCACGACGTACCCGAATATCAAACTCCGAATTGAAAGCACGTACACGATTCAGATTCATATACTCCCACTCCTGTGGCAAACGGGGAGTCATCTCGAAACTACGCAATCCTGTGGGGCGAATGCCGAACAGACCTTCGGTATAGATACGGCAATACAATCCGCTTTCAGCAGAAAGATGACGCTGATCTCCTTCGGGCCACGCTTCAATGGCATAAGGCACATGATCGCCCAACAAACGGCGATGTGAATACTTCTTGAGGAAGTTCATACCTTTCTCCACTTCTCCGGCAGCAATGGTGCCACGTAGAGCATAGAGGGTACTACGATCCCAGAAGGTTTCGGTACCGGCTTGCGTCAATAATCCGTCGTCCGTCCAGAGACGGGGCGAAAAGAGAGCATCTATAGTACCTTGCGTACGGGTGTAGATACCCATAACAAGAGGCATACAAATCCAGGAACGCAGGATATCATTACCTTCATAATAGCGGTAACTGTGGAAACCTTCTATCTCATAACCAAAATGTTTTTCTATGGCTTTCTCTAAAGCATTCGCTTGATCACGATACGTATTCAACTGCTTTGCCGATATTCCCAATTCACGCCCCAGCATAACGGCTGAACGCAAAGCATCGTAGTAAAGCGTAGAGGTACAGAGGTTTGCATCACCAGCCGGGAAGCGGTTCTCCAATTCATCCGAATTCGATGCAACCACGCCGGCGGGAGTTAGTTTACGGTTGCAATACTCCAGACACCATTCGATCAGAGGCCACAGTTCACGCGCTTCCGCCTTATCTCCACGAGCCAACGCATAGCGTGCGGCACCGTAAGCAATCATCGCACCGTCTCCCCTATCTTTGGCTCCATGCCAGAAGCTGACACCTTCGGAGATGATGGAACTCGGGATAGGTTTATACTCCGGATTCATATAGCGGGCAAAGTGGCGGAAAGAGTTCAATGCGGACTCATTACCAATCTCATAACCCAAGAAAGGGAAAAAAGGATTGATATACTCTGCCTGGTCGTTAGCCCAGACAGCCGCATAATAAGCTTCACCACCAGGACCATGCATCAATCCGCCTTTCGTACGGTAGATACTTTCAGCACCACGCAGTTTGGCGAAGGCAAACATGCGATTGAGCACGGGATCGGGAGTCTCCAAAACCAGATTGCCCCACCACTGACTGATAAGCGCTTCACGCGCGGCACGTTCACTAAGGATGTTGATGTGTGAAAGGCCGGTGCTGTTTAGTCCGGACGAAGCATCCGCCAGTTTCCTTCCGGAAAAGATTGCATAGAATTCAAGCGTCTCTCCCGGTTTCAAAACAAAGACACCACTTTTGGAAAGAGCGGCTTCAATGCAATAAGCACCATATACACCGGCTTCCTCAGGAGTAGTATATGTTACATTCCACTCAGGCACTCGCAACGTTATCTGATTCGGACTGCTATTTTTGAAAGTATATTCCTCACAATAGTGCGCGGCGTTGGTGGATGGATAAAGTACACGAGTCAACTGTACGGCATCTTTCAGTTCTTTACGCCGGTAAATATAACCGAAACTACTTTCCACACGCATAATGCCATTGAAGGTAACGTCGCGTACTTCTTCATTCAGCAGAGTTTGATCGTCCACTGTAACTAAAGCGGGAATATTCACATCGAAGCGTTGCTTCAGATTGTTCTGTGTCTTGTTGGGATGCATGCGAAGCATAGGAAAAACAAGACTGCGGTTCAGATGAAAACGCTTCTGTGCATCCACACCGTAACGAAGGACAACGGAAAGTTGCTGTCCACTCATTTCCAAATGATCGTCATGTGGAATATTATCATTGATACTCCAGCGGATGGCTCCACCATCCTGGATAGTCCAACGATCTTTCGGTTGTGCAATGGCCAGCGAACCGGTAAAGATGAAAGAGAAAAGTAATAAGGTTCTTCTCAAGTCCATAAGGTTATTGTGTTTAATTGTTAGCTACTAATATTAATACTGCACTCTCAAACTGGGTATTCAATGGATTCTCCAGACCTTTTTCCATCAGTTCTGCTCCCGTAAATACCTTACCATTGGCAGGAAAACGGGAAGCCACACCTTTGGCCAGACTGACTTCTTCCACACGATATTTCTTATGGGCATCCAAGCCACCAAGCATTACCCGGGGTTCATTACCATCTTTAGTCTGGTAGAAGTAAACAACTGCCTTTTGCTTATCTGTTGAAACATAACTCAAAGAAGCCAATGGAGACTCATAGGGAGAAACCAAGCGATAAAGTTCACCATGCATCACCAACGGACGGATGCGTTCTTTATATAGTTTCACAGCATCGGCAATCTGCGCACGTTCTTCAGCCGTAGCCTTATCCAATGCCAGGTCTATTCCGAATGCACCACTCAATGCCACATCTATGGCCATCTTCAAATGACGTTTCCCCATACGGGTAACGTGAGCGGAAATCGTATTTGCAGGGAAGAAATGCGAGAAGCCCCATTGTATCTTGATACGTCCCAACGGGTCTGTGTTGTCACTGGGCCAGAAGGAATGGAAATAAGACATTGCACCATAATCCACACGTCCCGATCCACCGGCACAAAGCATGGCCATCACATTGGGGAAACCTTTGGCAAAACGATCCATCAGACGGTAAAGCGCCCAGTTATAGTCTATCCAGAGATGACTCTGATCGGCAGGCTGCAAATAAGAAGATCCGGGTTGGGTGATGTAACGGTTACAGTCCCACTTCACATAAGTGATATCCGGGTTAGGCCGCAAGGTTTTGTCGATAATATCCCACTCAAAAGCCTGTACCTCGGGGCGGGTAAGATCCAGTATTTCCTGATGGCGACCCAGTATCGGTTCACGCTTGGGTTGAGTAATGATCCAATCCGGATGTTTCTGATAAAGTTCGCTCTGAGGATTCACCATCTCGGGTTCCAGCCAGATACCGAAGCCAACTTTACGCTTCAATGCTTCTTTGGCAATATATGACAGACCTTTGGGTAACTTCTTGATAGAAGGGTCCCAATCTCCCAGACCATGCTTATCATCATCACGGGAGTAAGAGCCATTACCGAACCAGCCATCATCCAATAAGAAAAGTTCAGCCCCCACCTGGCGGGCACCGTCAAAGAGTTGCTTCAGGCGGTCTTCATCAAAATCGCAGTGCGTAGCTTCCCAGTTGTTCAACAATACAGGGCGGTCTTTCTCTGCATCGCGGATGGCATTTGCCATAGCCCAACGATGGAAACGACGGCTGGCTTCTCCCTTACCCCGCTTACTATACGTGTAGAGAATGGCGGGTGTAGTGAATGTGCCGCCACGCTCCAGATTGTATTGTGAGCCCAAAGGATTCATACCGGTCAGCAAACGCAGGTTCTTGTTCCAGTCTACATCGAAAGCAAACTGGAAACTACCGCTCCAACGCAAAGAAGCAGCCAGTACTTCACCTTCATTTTCTTTAGCCGGTCCGTTCAGAGAGAGGATAAAAGAAGGAATACGCATCTGATGCGCACGGATACCTAATTTGGAATCCAGAATTTTGACTCCTTCCGAAAGCCGTTCTTCATTGAGGGTTGCTTCGCGCTTATAGTTACCCGAAAATTGAGTGAGCCAGTATTCCTTTGCCTTTACCACCGGAGCAGCAGAAGCAAAACGATGCAGAATGACTTTACCTTTCTCATTATGCGTAACGGTATTCCATATCTCCATCATGCTATTGTCTGTGTAGCACTTGATATAGATATCTACGGTGAAAGGATAGGCAGGGTCTTTCAGTGAAATAACGGTTTGTTCGATACCCGGTGTCAGCGCTTCCGTACGATGTCCGGTGTAGTGAAGTTCCGTAGATGTATTTCCATCTACATGAGTTGCCTGGATAGCCGGTTCTGTCAGGACACCGTTCCCATAAGGAGGAAGAAACTCCCATTCACGTGAGGGCATCTTAGCAGGAGGCTCTACTTCACGGGCAGCATCCCCAAAACCCAATTGGTAAAGGCGATTGTCCATACCCACCATAAAGGTCAGTTTCAGTTCACCGGATGTAACGGTAAAGAGTTTCTTCACATTCGGATTATCTGCTGCATGCACCGTGAGGAGAAGGCAGAGAAATAAACAGGTCGTCAATATATTCTTCATGATCTTATCATTCTTCTGTCATAAACTTCCAGGTAACATTGGCAATACTGTTCGGCTTACCTTTTTCTGCTTTGGATATAGCCCCCTTCAGCTTGCCTTTCTTATCGCGTGTCACAGTGATATCACGCCAGGAATAGGCACCCTTCTCATAATCGAATGTTTCTCCGTCATCATCATACAGACGGTAAGAACCATCCGCTTTTCCATAATGGCGGATTTCCAGATTCACCTTCTCTCCTGCTTTCGGGGCATGCAGACGGGCCTCCATAAATGGCAGGACAGCTCCATCCTTTACATATACCGGAATACGGTCCAAGCCCGGTGTAACAGTAATCTTCTCTCCATTGCCCACATATTTACCCGTATAGAAATCGTACCAGTCTCCCTTAGGCAATACCACCGTACGCTCTTTCTGACCTTTGAACATGGGAGCCACCAACAGATATTCACCAGCCATATACTGATCCTTAATTTCCTTGGAAACAGCTTCCAGATAAGGATTCTCTTCCAGATTTGCATCCGACAGTTTCGCTGTAGTTCCTTGTTCAGGAATGAAACCCGGTTCCAGATTCATGGCACGGAATGGAGGAATACCATCAAAATGATAACGTGCAAATTCACTATACCAGTAAGGCATCATCTGCATACGCAGCATAGCATACTCTTTTATCTGATTCTCTACTTCGGGGAAAGTCCAAGGTTTTGTTCCGCTTGCCCAAGCATTAATCATTGCCATCGGTGAGAATACTACAGACTGGAAACGGCGTAGCCAGTCTTCCGATGAACTGGAACTACGTACTTCTGGAGTCCACAATACACCACTAAAACCTGAATTAATCAAAGCAGTAATAAAGTCCTGATGACTGTAATAGTCATTATAAATCACATAGGGGAAGGAAGCAGCACCGGCATTCGATGCGCGAACCAATCCGAAGGTACGTTGATTACGTTTCTTGTACAATTCCGCAGTAGTGCGTTGTACCCACAAACCATAAGTCTGGCGCATCTGCTCGGCAGCAATTCCACTGGGGAAAGTAGCTACATCCGGCCACAAATAACGGTCGTATCCGTCTACTTCATCCACTTTATAACCGCTGACACCGATATTCACATGTTCCTGTTCCAGTTTATCCATCCAGATTTTGCGGGCTTTCTCGCCTGCCAAGTCGGGCACGATACCACACCATACGGTGTGTGAGCCACTTACCGGATACATTTCCTTATATATCTTTGAATCGGGAGATACGTATGGGTTTGTCCATAAGTTGATGCGTACTCCTTTAGCCAACATATCTTTCACAAAGCCGGCGGGATCAGGATAGCGGGTAGCATCCCACTCAAAGGTACAAGGATACGCTTTGCTTTGCCAACCCGGTTCCAGTCCGATAAAGTCCAACGGGAAACCGCGTTGTTCAAACTCATCCGCTTCGTTCTTCACGTCTTCAGCTGTATAGAGCTTCTTTGTACGTTGCGTAAAGCCCAATCCCCAGCGCGGAGGCAATGTACCACCTCCACAGAGCAGGTTATAACGACGGACAACATCCATAGGAGTAGGTCCGGCAAACAGATAAATTTCTGCACCCGAGGCAGGAA
The DNA here is from genome assembly GCF_000172175.1 of Bacteroides intestinalis DSM 17393. NCBI lineage: Bacteria > Pseudomonadati > Bacteroidota > Bacteroidia > Bacteroidales > Bacteroidaceae > Bacteroides > Bacteroides intestinalis. Next base: position 1,214,029 of record NZ_ABJL02000008.1, read on the forward strand.
CCAAGATAGAAACGGCATCCGAGTAAGGAGCGGATGTCCAGGTCTTATCCAGATTACGATCCTTGGCTACCGGAGCATTCGGACTATCCTTACGCGCGCCGCTACCAGCATACACCGTCAGATAACGTGCCGAATTGATCAGTACCCCATAACCGGAACTGGAAATGTAAAAGGGAACAGGAGCATGTGTGCGTCCGTTGTCACGTCCACCGTAATGGTCTACATGCAGGTTCAGAATCTTGCCACGCTGGTGTACCGTCTGGAAGTTCAGTCCAAAGCCGTACAATTGCTCCTTACGTTGCAAAGGAATACGGAGACTTGTTTTACCATCCTGTATGGAACCCACAATTTCATTCGCTAATTGGGGTAATGTCACCTCCGGTAAGCGGGCAAAACCTTCCTTTTGCGGTGTGACACCGGCCACTCCCAGTAATGAATACTCTTCAGGAGTACCTACCACGCCTTTCCAAACGCCAGGCTCCACTTGCTGCCAGGCTATCTGTGCTTTAGCAGGACATAGCATCAACAAAGCCATTGCCCCTACAATCAAAATCTTCTTCATTCTCTTCATTTTATTATAATAGTGTTATTCTCATTTCATCGGATTATACCAGCAAAGCCACCATTCGGAAGTACCTTCACTTTTACCGTTCCGTTCATATTCTCCACAGGCGTGTAGTCAAAACTATCCTTATCTTTTCCATCTATAATCATAGTGAATGGTTTACCTTCACATCCGGCAGGCAAGGTAAATTCTATTTCACGTTCCTCTTCCTTACCACTGATACCGCCAATATACCAGACATCACCGGAACGACGAGCCACAACAGCATAATCAGCAGGATAACCAGCCAGCAGGATACTTTCGTCCCAGGCAGCGGGTACTTCTTTCAGGAATTGTTTCGGTTGTTCCGGTAGAGAAAGATAAGACTCCGCCTTATCAGCAAAACATTGAAAACCTGATTCAAAGACTACTGCCAGAGCCAACTGATGCCCCATAGTTGTCTTACGTATAGCAGGTACCCCTTGGCGTACTTTATCAGAGAAAGTCACCGGAGTGTAATCCATCGAACCGACTACATTGCGTGTGAAAGGTACAGTAGCATTATGTTTTGCCGCCTGGTCGCAACGTTCCTGACGTCCCAGGGTTTCTGCACCCCGGATAGCTTCCGTAGTCAGCATATTCGGATACGTACGTTCAAAGCCACGGGGTAAAGTGGCACCATGAAGATCTATTAGCAAATGATTGTCCGCGGCATCTTTCAATAAAGCCGGATAAAGTTGGATAATACGTTGTTTGTCTGTATCAAAGAAATCGACCTTGATTCCTTTCACTCCAATTTCACTGATGCGTTTCATTTCTGCACGACGTAATTCAGGATCACTCATCAGACGATGCGTCGGTATAGAGTCGTTGTCACGCCCTGCACCGGAATGGTACCATAACCAGACCCCCACTCCTTTCTTCTGTGCGTATTTCACTACATCTTCCATAGTGCCACCGTTGCCCATGTTTTGCCAGCCGGCATCAATCAGCATATATTCCCAACCCATTTCTGCACTAAGATCCACATATTTCAGTTGTGCTTTATAATCACGGGGAGTGCTGCCATTAGACCACCAGCTCCATGAAGCGCGTCCGGCCTCTATCCAGGATTCATCGCTTACTACAGATGCAGGATTCAGATGTGAAACCATTTGTGTCTGGAATATGGTATTCAGATCATCCCCTATGATAATGGCACGCCAAGGAGTGAACCACGGTAATTCTGATACCGGCTCTACTGCATCCGGTACAATTGGCTCATCCGGTTCCGGAAAGCGGATTTTATATGCTTTATCTGTTCCGGCATTATCTATATGAGTAGCAGGATATGAGCCATTCAGATGAGCTTCTGTGATCATCATCCAAATTCCGTTGGTATTGAATAGCATAGGGAATGCCCAACCACGCCCATGCCCACATTCCGAACGGATATCTATTTCACTCCGGCAATATTGTTCATAGCTCGGTTTATGACGATCGTTCCAGTCATACGGGTGTATCCACGCTTTTCCATTTACGGGTACGGCAAATTCTGTATGCTCGGTCTGGATAGTATGCATCTGTCCAGCCTCTCCGGGTAGTTCATAACGGAAAGCGACTCCGTCATTATATACCCTTGCGATCAAATTAAACTGCTTATTCTCTTTATTACGGAAAGTAAAAATCTGCTCACGGCACTCATCCGTAGTATTCAATTTCTTACCGGATTTTAACTGATAAGCATTAGAAATATCTTTCACTGCAGAAGCGGAAACAAATTGTGCGTCTTTTCCATACTCACAATTATCCATAACCAGCCCTAAAAGAGATTTCTCTACTGCCAGCGTATCCCTATAATAAACGGAATAGCAAAGATTTACTTCACCTTTATCCTTTTTGTTTGCCAGGACGAAACGGATATTATTGTCCTTGGACACCAACTCCCATGTATCGGGAGCCGTACAAGCGGCCATTAATACCGCCAACAGCAACATTGCTGCTCTCAATAGTTTTCTCATGGTATTCATCATTAATCATTAATTATTCTTGAGGAGTAAACATCACAATATATCCACCCCCTGTACGCATGTGTCCCGTCAAAGCATCAGATTTTCTACAGAAGACACGTTCTGTCTTGATAGCGGCAGCATCAGACGGCCGATCATTCAAAACCATTCCTTCATACCATCCGTCACCCAAAAATGATAAAGGAAATTGCAGGGAACATTCCTCTTGTCCATTCAGTACAGCCAAAAACCAAGTCTTTCCGCTTCTTCGTGCAAATGCCGCAACCTCACCTATCCGACTGGATGGCAATACCACCGTCTCATCCTAGGTAGCAGGTATTTGCTTCAAGAATTTCACAGCCGGATTATCCAACATCGCTTTCGGGTGTGAACCGAAGAATATGACAGAAGAGTTGAAAACAAGTGCCGTAGCTAACTGATGTACCCATGACGTTTCCAAACGACGTTCTCCAAAAATAACGGGTGTATAATCTCCGGCTCCCGCTACCAGACGAGTGAAAGGCAAGGTTGTATTATGCGTGCTCCACTCATACTGATTTTTCCCATATTCCAAGCCACGAATACCTTCACGACTCATCTCATTCGGCCACGTACGCACTTCACCCGTCGGTTTATTACTGCCATGAATGTTTAGCATCAGTTTATATTCCGCCGCTTCTTTCAGACATGACTGATATAAATCGACAAATTCTTTCGACTCATGTGAGAACGCGTCAAGTTTCAAGCCGACAACTCCTAATCTGTGACAGCGTTCAAACAATTCTCTGCGTTTTTTAGGATCACGCATATCCCGGCCGTGACGCCATAACCAGATTTTAACTCCAAACTGAGCCGAATAATCCACTAGTTCTTTTAACTGTTCATTTGTCCAACGATACCAAAAAGCATCTACCGTATTATATTCAAACCCTAATTCTCCGGCCAGTTTAGAAAATTCTTTCATTCCCTCCACTGTCCGTGCTCCACCATCCAGCCAGCACCATACGGAACGTCCCGGTTTAATCCAGTCCGTATTTATTCCTTTGGGGAATAGTCGTTTATCCGGTGCCGGAGCCAAGTTGGTTATCAAATCGGAATTCACCAACTCATTCAGATTATCGGCTATTATGATTGTACGCCAGGGAGTTATTATAGTAGCTGCCAAAGCTGCCGGTTTCGATAACCGCCGGGCTTCCGCCAGACTATAATCATGGGCAAAAGGATATCCGGCCGGTTGCGCATGTCCCAGTTTCGTTTCAAAACCATTCTTACCATTTGCCTGCAATGACATACCGGCATAATTCATCAAAGCGGATTCTGTTATGCAAAGATAACCGGATTCTCCCGGCAATTGCACCGTTACCGGAGGAGCAGCCCATTCTCCCTGCATAATTTCAGAGATATCCTTTCTCTGGTGGATACCTTCATAGTGACAATACATATCATGATACCACACCGTACTCCCCACCGGCAATGTAAATAATGTATGTTCATCCGGCGTTCTTATTTCTCCCTGCTTACCGGGAAGTATCATCCGAAAAGCGACACCATCGTTATAAGCTCTCGCCTCCAAAGAGAAATCAGTCTTCAAACTACTATTTCGTAACTTGATAATTTGTCCATTGCTTCTATCTACCGCCAAAGAATGACTGCCCCGGATAGGATAGGTATTATCCGTCTTATATGTATCTGAAGACAGAACATCGACCGAATTACAAAGTTCCGATTCATCTATGGTCAGACGCACAGGCGACTCTACCAATACCTTCACTCCGTTTTTCTCTACTTCATAATAAAGTCCTTTTTCTTTTAGTTTCAACACCAAAGAAATAGAGCCATCCGGACTGGTGACCGGAAACAGTGTCTGTGCATTGGCATAAGCCAAGGCACAAGACCCCATCAATATTGCACAAATAGTTTTTCGCATAATCACCGATTATTTGTAAATCTGTATATCCCCATCTTCACAAATAATCTCAGGACGAGCATCGGGATTCTTCAACTCAAACGTAACATTCTTCAGTTTCAATCCTTTCACATGGCGTGCCCATACCCCGTATGCCGGAATCTTAGGTCCGAAAGTTTTCACTTCAGGATATTTGTCTATAGCTTCAGGCACCTGAGACAAGGCATCTTCAGGAGTTCCTGTACCCAATAAACGAATATGAATATTTTCCAAAGTCAGGTTTGTGATATAGTGTCCGGGAATACCTGTAATCAGGATGCCGGAAGGAGGTGTCAGTTGAGCCTTATCGGCAGCCACTGCCTTTACGTTGCGAATCGTCACATTTTCAAAGACTCCAATCGGTTGCTGACGGTCTTCTTTTTTGCGAAAAACACTAAGGCGGACACCCAAACGAAACAGCATCGGAGTACGTACTTCGTCCATTGTGATATCAGAGATTTCCACATTACGCAGATGGGCCCCATCTACAGAGAATAACTTAATACCTCCATTTTTGGTATCATAAATATGACAATTGCTGATCTTGATGTTCTCAAATCCTGCCATGGATTCTGTTCCCATCTTAATGCCCGCCTGATTACTTTTCAACTTCATATCCGTAACAATGATATCATCACATCCCATTTTGCTGGCAGTAGTCTTAAAACAAAGAGCATCGTCGCCACTGACAATATCACAATTACTAATACGTACATGCTGGCAACCATCAATATTAATACCATCATTATGAGCTACTCCAAAACTGCGTATCGTCACATTGTGGATATTCACATTACGACATTGGAAATAATGGGAAGTCCAGGCACCTGCATATTTTAAAGTAACTCCTTCCACGCGCACACCTTCACAACGTACCCAACGAAGCAAGAAAGGGCGCAATCCCCAACGCTGGCCTTCCGGCCGGGTATCTACTTTTATATGCCGTTCTTTCAAAGCTGAGCCTTGACCATCGATAGCACCTTCACCCTCCAAAGCAACATTTTTAGCATCTACCGCTACCAATAATGCCCAACCGACATCAATGCCCAGACCTTCGGTAAAAGGATCAAGGTTATCGTAAGCTTTATAATCGGTAGTGCCCAGAATAAGAGCATCTTTCTCCAAATGCAAAGTCACATTATCTTTTAGCACGATAGTAGCCGACAAATAGGTTCCGGCAGGCACAAGTACCGTTCCACCACCTGCCTTATGACAAGCATCAATTGCTTTCTGGATAGCGGGTGAATCCATCTTTTTGCCGTTTCCCCGAGCACCGTACTTCTTTACATTAAATGTTTCAGCCTGCAACGTAAATGGCAGAACAAGTAACATTAACAACAGTAATAAATTCCTTTTCGTTTTCATGGTTAGTATATGTAAGTTAACTATTTAATTTCCTTTGCAATATTCACTGTATAGATCCTGTTACTGCGCCGTCCCGGATGTTCCAAACGCAATTCATTGGTACCTTGAGCCAACGCTACAGGGAATACAAACTCTCCGCGTTTCCCACCAAATGTAGCCAAATAACCGATATTCTCACTTCTTTTCTCTCCATTAATATATAAGTAAGAAGGAACCGGATTGCCACCCGCATAAGATACTACCAAATAATATTCACCTTTATGTGGAATGTTGACTTTCCAACTCACACTTCCTTCAGAACTTCCTTTCTCGCCTTTGAATTCTACCGAACCATCCTCATTCAAGGATGCAGAGCCCTGTCTTTCCATATCTTTAGCCTGGCATATCTCTATATTCTTCAAACGACGTACCACTACACGTTGTGAAGATGTTACCTTTCCCTTTGCCAAAGTCTCCAGATTAAACTCAGTCGTCTTAGAAATAGACAAAGGAATGACGCCTTCTGCAACTTCCAGATGTTTACCATTCAATCGCACTTCATCTGCATGGGATGTTTTATAATGCAAGGCATTTTTATCTGCGTAGAAGTATTCTATTGCCGGACGCTTTTCATCCAACGGAACCCTGTATAATTCAATCCCTTTACCTGTACCCAGATTACGACTGTACATCCGGTGCGTTGGATTATTCCAATGCTCATGTACTCCCAGGCTACCTTGCTCTTTTCCAATATAAGCTATTCCCGAAGGAGGATTCCCTATATTCGCCGCCTCATGAAGAAAATTGTCGGCATTGGCACATAAAGGAAGTTCCGAATAAATAAAATCAAGTACCACTGATTCGATGGCAACCTGATCATTGGAAGCCAGGAAACTGGAGGTCCAGCCATTATTGAACGGGGGAAGTTGGAAACGTACCGCTTTCCCGTTATGCTTGGGATTTACGTACATAGCATCCACCAGATACACCAAAGTGTTTCCACCTATACGTTCGTGAGCCATCAGATCGACAATGCAGTTATAAGTGCCCATACCACGGAAGGAAGACCAGTCACGAATAGAAAGATGCAAAGGCGGCACATTGCCTATCGAACCGAACTGATTCTTACCGGTAGCCGTTATAGCTGTCTGTCCGGCACTGTCCCGCCATTTATCGGTTGGTTCGGAATGTCTTTTCATTAATGCCATGTTAATCATATAGTCGGCTTCATAAGCCGCACGTGCCAAACTTCTGGCACCGGCATCGGTAATCTCACTGGAATAACGAATTACATCAGGAACAAATCCTCCCCAATTCTGATAATTGACATTTGGATAAACCGGTTGTACATAATCGTAAACAGCCGAAATACCCCGACGCTGTGCATCATATACTGTAATACAATTCTGGGGAATTTTCATTATATCCACCAATTGATGCAGCAAAGAATACACTGACTGTGGAGTAGCATCAATGATATTAGTTCCACCATTGTCATTCAGATTAATCTTGATAGCAATCTTCTCACCTTTCTTATACTTTACTGCTCCCTTACCTTTCTTATAATTAAAGGTTCTGAACAATTCATCCCATGCCTTATCAATCGTATTTTGGCGGGTCAGCGCAATAATCACTCCCTCCATCATATCATCGACACGTGTCTGACTATTATTATCCGGATCCGAATAAAGTCCTCTTTTTCCATCCCAGGCAGCCGCCTTCGGATCATGTGCCCATGCCACTCGCCCCGGATGAATTCCTCTGGCTACTCCCATCGGAGTGTTGGGAGCATCAATAGGCACAAAACGTCCCATATCAGTACCATTATCTATCTGCTTACGAATGACCTGCCCCATCAGAGAATTATCCACTGACATTATATATAATGTACCCGATAATAATATACCGACTGCCAATACGGATAGCCCCATATAGAACCGACGGGAATGCCACAAGAATTTGAAACGTTTCCACGTACCAAACCCAACCAATGTACTACTGATGAAAGCTACAAAAGAGAAAGCGATAGGAGCAGCAATTTGCTGACAAGGATATTCTATTCTGGAAGGTTTGGGTACTACCCGTATCAGAAACCAAATCAGAGCAGCTAATCCGAACAGAGGAAAGCAAACCTTAAAAATAACATTTTTCTTGTTGATTCCAACGATTCGTCCACTCTTCGGACAAGTCTTAAAAAACCATCTTTTTATTTTTGTATTCATTTCATTAGATATAAAGGATTATCTTTCATGGTTACAAAAATAGGCAGATAAAAAAGAGACGATTATCAGTATTTCATCAAATACTTGAAAAATCGTCTCAACCAAGCAGACAGTGTCTTATTTATGTAAATAGAGCAACTCTATTCCAATGTCTTTCCCCATATTACGGCTATATTTCTTTTCTTCCGGATTATTCCAATGTTCCAAGACTCCGAGACTGCCAACTCCTGTACCATCTCTTTCCGGATCATAGAAAGTAGTGGATAACGGACGGTCTGCCAGAGCTGCCTCCACCAGATACATATCGCAATAATCCACATCGGCCATACGCGGAAACTCTGCACTCAGAAAATCAATGCCCACTGCATCAATGGCTACCGGATCCTGGGAAGCCAGAAGTGAGCAAGGCCAGTCTCCATTAAACGGTGACATCTTCCATTTACCGGAAGGCACTCCGTTCACCTTTTCCGAACCGTACAGACCATCTATCAGAAAGAGCATTGTCTTTTGTCCCAGATCCTTATGTGCGATATAATCGGTAAAGGTCATATAGCGCGGCTTTCCCCCACGATCCTGATTGAAATTGTTATGCTGATTTTTACGGAAGTCACGGTTGATATCCGTTACTCCATACCAGTTTTTCGCACAGAGTGTTACTCCCTGTCCGCCATGCCCTTTCAGCAATGCCATATTGATCAGGTAATCAGCCTCAAGTGCACAGTTTGCCAATCCTCGCGCCAAACGGCCATTATCAGTTGAATATGGAATTGCATCTGCCGTATAGGTAGATTGGGTACGCCCGTTTCCTCCTTCATTATCCAGATATACAACACCGGGGAATTCGGCATGACATTTATCATAAAGAGCTTTCGTAATAAAACGGCTGGCATCAAATACTGTGATTTGCTCCTGAGGCACTCCGCCGTCATTCACCAAACTACGAAGCAAGGCAAGCGTCAGATGCGGAGAAGCATTCAACTGCTCACAATCTTCATGGGAGAAAGTATTATTCTGATTAATCTTGATAGCAATTCTTTCTCCTTTCTTATATCCACGCTGCCCCTTATCATGCTGTTGATTGAAATAAATAAAAAGGGATTTCCAGGCTGCCTTTTCTTTTTTCTCTCCGGTCAAGGACAAGAGAGACTGGTTTAGAAGCCAGTCGGCATCTGCCTGATTATTCCAACGATCTTCAAACCAAAAGCCCTCCCCTTTCTTCCACGTAGCAGCACCCGGCGCATGAGTCCATACCACCCGACCCGGATAAATACCTTTCGCCTCCCCCACCGGATTATTCTTACCCCATGCCATACGCGGTTCTCTAGTCGGAAGAAAAGTTTGTGCCAGCATGTCAGTGCTATTTTCTACCAACATCAAAGCACCGAAGAAACAAAAACCTGCAAAAGCAAAAACCCCTACCACTACTTTCCGGTTACGGAATGCTTCACGCAACTGTCGCAGACTCACCCAGACTCCCGTGAACGAGAGTAAGTACATGACAAATGCAGACATCAGCGGTGCCGCTGTCTGCATACATGGATAACTGGCACGGGAAGGTTTCGGAATAACCCGTACCAAAAACCAGATAGTAGAAAAAAGACCGAGTCCCCAAAAGAAGAGTATCTGTATCCCTCTGGAAGTAAATTCCCCTTTCTCGGTCCTTTCTTTAAAATATAAATAAATACGTTTCATACTTTCTCACCATTATCTATTATTTCTTCATGTTTCTCTGTTCTTATTTGATGATAATCTTTTCACTACGAAGCACTTTTACGTTTTCTTTATCCGTAATGCCTTCTTTCACTTTCAGATTCCTGATCTCAGCGCCAATCACATCATCCAGTACTACTGCATAACGACCATCTTTCTGCTCAGCACTGATACTGCAATTATCTAATAGGAAGTCCTTCACATGACGCGCCCAGAAACCAAAAGACGGTTGTATTTTCAAATCACCTACATTATAACGTCCTACTCCGATTTCAGGCGGATACGCTTCTGCATCTTCTACCGGATGTCCGCCTTTCACAAGTAAATTTACATCATGGAACTGTACATTCTTAATATACCCGGTATGCTGGCCATTCGGCAAACGAAATGTCAGTCCTCCTTCCACAACTTCCGTATCCGGCAGTTTAAAACCTGCAATGATGGGTGTTGCCGTATTTTGAGAACCATCGTATGCTTTCCAGCGACCTCCACGGAAAGAACTCCCTCCGTATACTTCATCAATGTCTACACCACAAATCACAATATTCTCCACTTCACCGATATTAGAGTTGGTCACCAGTAGTTCCTTGCGAACATTTCCATTTTCTGTGAACGTGAAAGGAGCTACATCAGCACCCAACACACGGCCTCTATTGGATATAGATATGAAGAACGGAGCACGGGTACGATGCATCACCGAACGGGAATGTATCGGTCCTGTCTTTCCACTATTCAGATAGACATTTTTTATATGTCCGCCATCATTGGTAGATATGGAGAAACCTGCTTTATTGGCACCCAGTACATAAATATTATCCACGTATAAGTCCTGAATATCATCCGCTGTTTCCGAACCTATCTGGAACAGGTTACAATTGGTATCTCCAACGATATTGCGTACCATATAGTTACGTGCTGGACGGGTAAAACCTAATGAACAATCCGAACCCGGTTTCACAATGTCATCCGAACTGACACGCGAATAAATGTTCGTCACCGTTACATCATTGCACGCCATAAAGTCGTAGATATCACGGGCATTCCGGGTATTATGTTTGGCAAAGTAAGTATCGTGCACATGGATGCCATCGGTACCTGTAGCCAGCAAAACAAAATGACCTCCCTGATCTATATGCAGCATATTGCTGACGTCATAATTCTTCTGCCCATCCGCATCTATATAGTAAGGTTCATCCTTTTGCGGATCATACCACATATCTTTACCCATAGCCCAGCCTCCAATTTCAATATTGGTACAAAGTTTTAAAGAAAACATTTTGTCACAGCGCTTCTCGGGAGCATTATTCATGACTTTATCAGAAGTAACCAAATTACCATTACCCGTGATACGGCCTGTACCCACAATCTTCACATTATCAATGCGTTCTCCAAAGAACATTGCATTGCGGAAGAACGTATGCCCCACATCCTGCTTCGTCAGATAGTTCTCCGGATCAGCATAAGGGCGAGGATCGGTAGGAGAAAGTCCCGAACGATAGGCCCGGTCACTAAACCAGGTCGTTTCCGGCGCATCACCACCCGGAAGTCCCTGAATGGTAGCGTCTGCATCCAGATGTAACCAGACATTACTCAACAGATGAACCGTCCGCACATTATAGGTGCCTGCCGTAAATCGCAGAATCCCCCCACCCAACTTATTCATCTCTATAATAGCTTTGTTTATGGCTTCCGTATCGTCTGCTATTCCATCTCCTTTTACTCCTGTAGTCTTAATATCCTGCAAACCGGAATAGAACCAGGCTATATTTGATTCTCCCTGGTTATCACCTCCTTTTACAAGCAGTTTAAAAGCATACAATTGATTAGGATTCAACCGGCCGGCAGCAGCGAAATCATCGTCCGGCAATATCCCTGTTCTTACAGGTTTCCAGGTTCTTCCCTTATCCTCAGACAATAGCAAAGTCACAGACTCCGCATTACGAGGAGCTGTCCAGTAGAAAGAAGTGAAAGATAAATCCCAATTCTTTTTATATGTAAATGCCTGCAAGGGAGTACGGGTAAAATCGGAGACAGTCGTCACTCCTTCAAAAGTTACAGTAGCAACCGGACTATGCAGAACTTCCGGTTGAGAGGTTATATAATCAGCCTCAAATGCATAATTACCTTTTTCCGGTATTACTACTCCGCGGAAACAAAGACGGATATCAGGGCCGTTAGAGGGACGGAAATCCAAATCTTTAAAGATTAACAGGGTACCTTTCTTCCCATCTTTACGAATTTCCACATCCCCAACCTTTTTATACGAATAGTTGGTTCCGGTTCTTCCGATAGACTGTTTGGGCAAATCACGAAGAATCACTTCTCCACGACCTATTACATTTACCGTTGTATTGTCCAATGTTACAGCAATCCCTTCCGGTACGCGAATAGTGACAGTAGTCATCGGGCTACGCTGTCCGGCATAAAAATCAAGTGTCAGATTTCCCGCAGTCTTTATGGTAAATGCAGTACGGTCCAACTTTATCACAGGAGGTAACGCCCCTTTACGTACCCCTATAAGCAAACGCTTTTTAGAGGCTGATTGTAAGTAATCACCATTAACCGGAAGACCTTCCGTTTTCTCCTGTCCGGTAGAAGTAAAAAGACGATAAATGCCCGAACCGGAATGAACCAACTGTTCTTTCAGAGCTTCAACTGACGGCAAAGTAGAACTTAAGCCCTCATTTTCGGGAGTATCTACAGTATAGCGATAAGTAGAACCTTCAAACAACAATAAAGAATCGCGCGTCAGTTGCCAGGGATACAATTCCCCTGCCTGAATACCTGTTCCTGCCACTCCCAGCAACAGAGACAAAAGAAAAGTTTTTGATAATATAGACCTCATATCCAATAGTGTATTTCTCATAAATCAACGATTCGTATCGATATGGTTAACATTCTCTTTCAACGCCTTATACCATGTCGGACCGGCAGTAAAGATACAGGCATCTATCCGTTCTTTTTCCTCTTGATTCAAACCGTCAGGCATATCAACCGACTTAAAACCTTCTCTCACCTGTTCATAAGGGACACTCGAAAGTGAATTCTTATCAGAAAATGCCCACTCATTATCCAGAAACAAGAAACCGGGAAGTACTTCATCCGCCCTCACTATTTTCAAATCAGGAGTTTGTCCTGCAAACAGATTATGGGCAAAACGAACATTGCGGGGCATCTTTTCTCCACGGCCTGATCCCAACTCCAATGAACTATTCAGAAAGGTATTATAAGCGATATCCACATTCTCTACCCGATGGTATGAAGTTAATGGTTCTTGTTTCACATCCGTTTCTGCCGTAGGACGTTCGTAGACTCCTACACGTACCAACAATCCGAATGACCTTACATCTTTAATATAATTATCGTAAACCGTATGTCCCTGGTTAATAATACGAATACCGGCGGTTCCACGCAGATTATGCCCTATAAATGTATTCGACTCTATCACATTATAATGCCCATGACGACAAACCAATCCACCGGCAGATTCATAAAACAAGTTCCTGCGCAATACATTATGACAGGATTTCACAGAAATAATCTCATTTTCTCCACTACATCTGAGAAAGACATTATCCTCGACAATCGTACGTGATTCCAATTGGGAAGACCAGGAATGCCCGATACGAATAATTTCTGCTCCATTGCCACCGTAAGGCTGACGTTCACCAAAGAAATTATGATCTATCAAATGATTATTCAAGTGGTTATCAGCACTCAGCCATACCTGCAACACCAGTCCGCCTACTCTTTTATTAGCAAAGTAACAATGGTCTATCCGGTTATTGGTTCCCCGTAATCCGACCCAATATTCATCTCCTTCATTCGGTCGTTCACCTTTCTGAGGATCATTACACTCATCAATCACACAACGAGTCATCCGGCAATAAGAAGCATACACACCTTTTTCTCCTTGAAAATCAATCATATCATGCCCTATGGCCCATGCCTTATAAAAGAGCAAGTCTTCCAGTTGCAAATACTCTCCATATATCTTCAGCCTTAACTTACCGGAAATAACAGCCTTTCCGGGATTCTCAGCCCGCCAAACAATCGGTTTACCAGAAACACCCTTACCGGTAAAATGTATTTCTTCCAGATTATGATACGTTCCGTCTTTCAGTACGACGGCATCCCCCGGCTGCAAGTTTCCACTACCCAGCATCTGCTTCATTGCCTGCACATCTCCCGGTGAGAATGTATACTCTTTGGCACTGGCAAAGAGCGACACCATTAAGAGCAAAAGAACACAAAGTTTTTTCATCATGTTTTTCCAATTAGAGTTTAAAAATCACAGAGCAAATATAGATGATTAAAACATGAACAGAAATAGGTAACTTCCCTCTGGAAGTAGTTTGAGAAGATACTTCAAAAGAATGGTACGTTTTTATAAACTTGAAGTGCAGATATAAAAAAATCGTCCCCTTACATTGTGATTACAACGTAAGGGGACGACCCTATTCTAAATCGATTTTTTTATTTCTTAGGAGCCGGAGAAGAATATCTTGCGTTCAATCCTTCTACGATTTCTTTCGTAATGTTATAGATGCTGTCAGCGTACAACAGATTGTCGAAACCTGTATTACTGATAATCATACTATATCCTTTTGTCTTATTATACTCTTTCAGGAAAGCATTGATAGAATCGCGCAATTGCAGGCTATTCTTTTCGTTTTCGCTCATCAACTCTGATTGCAGTTTGTTGCTCAAAGTCTGTAAATCTTGTTCCAGTTTGGCGATGCGGTTGTACTCCTGCTGTGCTCTTTCTGGAGACAGATAAGCATTATTCTGATACTTCGTCTGGAAATCCTGTTTCTGCTTATCCAATTCACGAGCTTTCTGATTCAGCGTCAAGCGTACATTTTCACTCTTCTTTACCATACCTTCATTCAGGTCGATGCAGAAATTATATTGTGCCAGAAGCGTGTCTATTTCAACATAAGCAATCTTCATTCCAGTAAGTTCACCTGAAGCTTGGCCTGACGTAGTTGCCGTTTGATTTTCAGCTTTACCTGCACACTGAGAAAATAAAACGATAAGTGCAAGAGCAGCCAAACCGTTTACGAGGTAGTTCAATCTCTTCATAACTTGTAAAAAATATAGTTTTAAAATTATTAATTCATACTATCATTTAAGGCTTTTTCCAGTTCATCAATAGAAAAACGCGGCTTCTTCTGTGCTTCCCTGTCTTGCGATTGGGCACACCCAATACCTCTCTCCCGCATTGCTTTATTACCGCTGACGTGCCCGTTAGGGAACTTTCCGCCTTTCACAAAAAAGACCTTTACACCTAATAATGCAATACAAATAGCAACTATTAACAAACTTATCAATACTGTATCGAGCATTTCTACTATTTTTGTAATACGAAAACAGACTGCATTTCAGCAAAATGAAAATAAAATTTTCTTTTGCATTCAATTTGCTCTATTTTTGTGGGTGCAAATATAGGGCTTTGTATGGACTAACCCGCTTTTTTTACCATAAAAAAAGAGAAGCGGTTATAAAATAGCCAATTGATTTAACCATATTTAGCAATAAGAGGTTAAATACGAACATTCATAAAGGAATTAATATGGAAAAGAATGAACTGAAACCGGCAGGCGTTTTTCATTATTTCGATGAAATCTGCCAAGTGCCGCGTCCTTCAAAGAAGGAAGAGAAAATGATTGCTTATCTGAAAGCATTCGGTGAGAAACATAAGTTGGAAACGCTGGTCGATGAAGCCGGCAACGTCCTCATCAAAAAGCCCGCTACACCGGGTATGGAGAACCGGAAAACCGTTGTACTGCAATCTCACATCGACATGGTGTGCGAAAAGAACAACGATATGCAGCATGATTTCCTCACCGACCCGATAGAGACTGTGATTGAAGGTGAATGGATGAAAGCCAAAGGTACAACGCTGGGAGCCGACAACGGTATAGGCGTAGCTACTGAACTTGCTATCCTTGCTGATGACAGTATTCAGCACGGACCTCTGGAATGCCTGTTTACAGTGGACGAAGAAACCGGGCTGACCGGTGCTTTTGCCTTGAAAGAAGGTTTCATGAACGGGGATATTTTGCTGAACCTCGACTCGGAAGATGAGGGTGAACTCTTTATCGGCTGTGCAGGAGGAATCGACTCCGTTGCAGAGTTTATATATAAAGAGGTGGATGTACCTGCCGGATATTTCTGTTGCAAAGTACAAGTGAAAGGTTTAAGAGGCGGACATTCCGGTGGAGATATCCACATGGGACTTGGCAATGCCAATAAGATACTGAACCGCTTCCTGAGCCAGACTTTCCAGAAGTATGATATGTACCTGTGCGAAATCGATGGTGGTAATCTGCGCAATGCCATCGCTCGCGAAGCACACGCCATTATCGCTATACCGGAAGACAATAAACACGATCTGCGTGCCGATCTGAATATATTCGCAGCCGAAGTACAGGCAGAGTATGCCGTAGTCGATCCGACGTTACAACTCGTTTTAGAATCGGAAAATGCTTGCGCGAAAGCTATTGATAAAGATACCACCAAACGTTTGCTGCAAAGCCTCTATGCTTGTCCCCACGGAGTTTATGCCATGAGTCAGGACATCCCCGGACTGGTGGAAACTTCCACCAATCTTGCATCTGTCAAGATGAAGCCGGACAACGTGATTCGCATCGAAACCAGCCAGCGCAGTTCTACCGCCTCTTCCAAGCAAGACATTGCCAATATGGTACGTACCGTATTCGATATGGGTGGAGCCAAAGTTAGTTTCGGTGACGGCTACCCGGGTTGGAAACCCAATCCTCACTCCGAAATACTGGAAATTGCAGTCGAATCTTACAAACGTTTATTCGGTGTAGATGCGAAGGTAAAAGCAATCCATGCCGGACTGGAATGCGGTCTGTTCCTCGATAAGTATCCTTCACTGGATATGATATCCTTTGGTCCGACTTTACAGGGAGTTCATTCTCCCGATGAACGGATGCTGATTCCTACAGTGGATAAATTCTGGAAACACTTGCTGGATATTCTGGCTAATGTTCCCGTAAAGAAATAAAAAAACTCCCGGCAGAATGTTAGTTATCTGCCGGGAGTTTATTTTAAGAATTCCTTTATTCTATTCATCTATATTGCTTCATAAAATCAACGACCATTGTACTAATTGTATCTGGGGAGCAGCGTGCATCGAAAACAGAAATAATTACAATAACATCTTGAATAATCGCATAATAAATAATATTAGGAGTATTAACCAAATAACGAACCTCCATTTCATCTATAGAGAAACGAGGATCACGAACTCCCATTCTTGGGAAAGATACTAACAAATCAACATGGTTGTTTATTTTATTATAAACTTTCATAGCAACTGTAGAATCAAAATACTCTTCAATATAATCCAATACAGTAGCTAAAGTTTCTTTCGCAGAACGAGACCAAATTATTTCCATCCCATTCTTTCTTTTACCCAAATATCCATTTGAGAATGAGGAGTACAACGGCCCATTTCATAGTCATCTATAGCTGAATCTATTAGTATTCGCATAGTTTCTTCTGGAATCATTTCCAAATACTCTTCTGCACTACGAACTGTAGAATTATAAACGGCCATCGGTTCACTCACCTTTTGCGACTGTTCTCCCTTTTCGGAGTAATATTTAGGTTTATCCATTTTTCTTTTTTTATAAACACAAAGGTACCACTTAATATGGAAATAGTCAAAAGAAAAAGTACTTTTTATAATTTCACTTTTTTCCTTGTTGCACATAAAAATGAAAATACTTTCTCATAAATAACACATAAATGCTACTCAATAATACAATTATCCCCAACAAATACCAATAACCATATCCCACAAAACAGAAATAACCCAATATGACCAAAGCTTGCGTCAACATATAAACCAGTGACACCGCCACATGAGGTATCTTCAATTCATTCGCCATAAGCTGATACATGTGTTTCCGATGTGGTAAACCTATGTTTTCATGAAGCATCAGTCGGTGAACGATAGTCAAAACACTATCAACGCCATAAACAGACAACAGGATAATCCAGCTGAAATCCTCAGTCTTGAGAATTAACTTTCCTATCAGGAAAAGAAGTATAAAAGCAATACTTACAGAGCCTACATCACCGGCAAAACATTTCGCCTTCTTACGAAAGTTGAAGAAACAAAAGACCAATACAGAACAAAGAACCGTATAGATTAGAGCAGGTTCTACAAACTGCGTTATTTCAGTATTGATATAAGCCAGTGCAGCAAGGATAACCAGCGAATAACCACCTGTAATGCCATTGATGCCATCCATGAAATTATAAGCGTTAATGATGCCCGTACAAACAATTAACGCTACGATAATCCACCACCAGGGAAGAGTAAACAATCCCCATTGATAAAACATCAAAACCATAGCAGTAAAATGCAACATCAACCTTAAGCTTTGGGAAATAGAACGAATATCATCCACAAAACTGATAAACGTTATCAAGGTTAAAGCTAATATGAACCAGGGATATTCCCAATGGTTAGTCAAGAAATAAGCTAATGCGCCAAAATAGAAGATGATTCCACCACCACGCAAAGTAATCCGGGTATGGGAACTTCTCTCATTGGGCTTATCGATGATATTGCACTTATCAGCTATTTTAAAATAAAAAAGTTCTGCCAGAAATAGCAAAACTAATATAATCAGGTAATACATAACCGTACTTGCCCCTTTAATTGTTAATTATCAATTTGAAAACGATTTTATCGTTTTCATAATCCCATCAACAGCACGAACAGGCATCCATTCAATGCCAAGTGCAGCTTTAATCTTCTCATTGCTCACCACATAATTTTCTGTCAGTTTCCGCAAACGCTCAGTATTCAGCGGCAGATGAAGTAAGGTTCCTAAACCTGCACAACCTTCCATCATCTTCCGGTTCATCTTCCAGATATGAGGTGCTTTACCCATAGCCTCACACATGAGAGCAATCAATTCATTTGTAGATAGAGCTTCGTCATCCCCCATATGATAAATGCCACTCGCTATATTCTTTGTCAGCAAACCTTCCACCACATAACATAAGTTATCAATCGAAGTGAACGAACGCTTATTTTCAAAATCTCCCAAAGGCCAGGGAATGCCTTTCTTTACCACATTATAAAGCAAATTCAGGTTTCCTTTATTGCCCGGGCCATGAATCATGCAGGGTCTCAAGATATATACCTGCTTCCTATCATCATGTAGTTTTAATTTTTCATTTTTATTTTTTAATTTATCGAGAATATAATTCTCGGCTGCTATCTTACTCTCTCCGTAAGGGCCTATTGGAGTAGGTATCACATCTTCCCTCAATGCATCCCCTACTACACTATCGGCAGCAGCCTTCACTGAACTAAAGAATATGAACTTTTTAGCTGTAGATTCCAGAAAGAAATCAAATATCTTCTGTGTTAGCCCTGTATTGATATCAAAATATGCCTGTGCAACAGATTGGTTCTTTGTATCATGTGCTTTACCAGCTAGATGAATAATTGCATCAAAGTGAGGTAAACGCTGCATAGGAAAAGAAGTAGTTTCAATATCCTTCCACGAGAAAGTCTTCACAACTCCCTTCTTTTCCGGAGAAATGATATCAAGCCCATAGAGGGTATGATGTTCACATAAAGCCGCTATAAGATTAGACCCCACAAAACCGTAAATCCCTGTTATAAGTATATTCATGGAAAATTTAAAGATTTATTCCGTTATCTGCGATTTGAGATATAACTTCTTTACAAAACGCATATCATGCGCCACCATTATTCTCACCAATTCAGGAAAACTGGTCTTCGTTGGATTCCAACCAAGCAGAGTCTTTGCTTTTGTCGGATCACCCAATAATTGTTCCACTTCACAAGGACGAAAATACTTAGGATCAACCTCAACAAGAACCTTATCGTTCTTCGAATCAACACCTTTTTCATTTACACCTTCACCTTTCCAACAAAGTTCAATACCTACTTCCTTAAAGGCAAGCGTAGCAAATTCACGAACTGTATGCATTTCACCTGTAGCGATTACAAAATCCTCAGGAGTATCATGCTGAAGAATCAGCCACATACACTCCACATAATCCTTTGCATATCCCCAGTCACGACGGGCATCCAGATTACCTAAATACAGCTTATCTTGGAAGCCTTGAGCTATACGGGCAGCAGCAAGGGTAATCTTACGGGTTACAAAAGTCTCTCCACGACGTTCACTTTCATGGTTAAAAAGAATACCGTTCACTGCAAACATATCATAACTCTCACGGTAATTCTTGGTTATCCAGAAGCCATATTGTTTCGCTACACCGTATGGGCTACGAGGATAGAATGGAGTAGTTTCTTTCTGGGGAATTTCCTGAACTTTACCATAAAGTTCCGATGTAGAAGCCTGATAAATCTTAGTCTTCTTCTCCAAACCAAGAATACGAACAGCCTCCAGCATACGAAGTGTTCCAACTGCATCCGCTTCAGCCGTATATTCAGGAACATCGAAAGATACTTTCACATGGCTCTGAGCAGCAAGATTATAAATCTCATCTGGTTGCACCTGCTGAATAATGCGAATAAGAGAACTGCTATCCGTCATATCTCCATAATGAAGATTGACCAAGCGTCGTTGCTTCATGTCACGTACCCATTCGTCCAGATATAAATGTTCGATACGACCAGTATTGAATGAAGACGAACGACGGAGAATACCGTGAACTTCATACCCTTTTTCTATTAGAAACTCGGCAAGAAAGGAACCATCCTGACCAGTGATTCCAGTTAGTAATGCTACTTTTTTCATTATTCTTTCGTTAAAAACAATTCAAACACTTTTATAAAATATTTCAGAAACAGCAATGGCATGCATGTCCAAATCCCATTCTCACTACATGCACGAACGATTTCCTTATTTAGTAAAATATTACTCTTAATAGAGGCGGTACTTGCACCACCAGTTCTCATTTTCATAAAATCCAGAGAAAGATATTTTGACTTCAATTGATGTGTATACAGAAAACGAATCAGCAATTCATAATCCGCTGCTATATGATAATCAGTCTTATAATATCCGAATTCTTCGAAATATTTCCGATAAGTAAAGAAAGTGGGATGAGCAGGCATAAAACCATACCGAAAACGACTAGGAGAAAAATTCCGAGACGAATAATAACGTACAGTTTTATCCAGATTATCTGGATTCACAAAACGCACATCTCCATAAACTGTTTGAGTCTTCTCATTTCGAAAAGCCTCTACAACCCTTGAAATGATATCTCTCCGATGATAAAAATCATCTGAATTAATAATACCGACAATCTCACCGGTCGACATACGAATACCTTTATTCATGGCATCATAAAGACCATTATCTCTTTCACTTATCCATTTCAACCGCCCTTGAAACTGCGGCTCACATTTGCGGATAATATCAACCGTATTATCTTTAGACAGACCATCAATAATAATATACTCAATATCTGAATAGGTCTGATTAAGCACCGACTGAATAGTATCACGAAGAGTTTGGTCACTATTAAATGTAACAGTAACAAGAGAGACTTTCATAAATTATTATCTGATTTATTTTTTAAGCCATTGTAAAGTGGCTTTTATACCATCAATTCGAGAATAAGGAGGATTGGGAGCTATATTATATGTTTCTGATAAATCAATGATATTATCCGTTGTCATATTTTTAAGCCGAAATGAAGTCATAGGGAAAGTTATATTAAATAGCTTCAACAGATCACCGAAATAAGCAGCGGTTTTTAACATCCAAAATGGTACTCTTTTTATGTTAGAGTTCAACTCTGCCGCTATCTCATTTGCCCATGTCTCGATGTTAGTTGGAGGATTATCGCCAATATAAAATACCTTTTGGTCCTCATTCAAAGTTTCATGAAACAAAATTTGCTCTATCTGATATACAGCATTACCTACATAACCATAAGTTTTAGTACAACTTTTCCTGCCTATATGGAAATATTTGCGGGATATCACCATATCAAAAAAATTCCGATAAGGAACTCCAAACCATGGTCCCCAAATGGAAGTAGGGCGAATAATTGCCCAATCACATTGAGGCTTATTATCCCATACTATTTTCTCCGTTTCAACCTTACTCTCCCCATACAATGTATTAGGAGCATAATCAAATTGATCTTTTGGGTAATAACCTGTGTGACAAACTAACATAGATGAAGTTACTATTACTTTCTTTAGATTTGGAAGTGTTTTTACAATCTGCATCAAGTTTTCCACTCCATTAATATTAGCAGAGTAATCATCAAGTATTCTTCCCTCTAGATCTGTACGAGCCGCTAAATGGATAATATAATCAGGATTAAAATCTGATATAACTTGCTTAAATTTGGTATAATTATTAATATTCACATTATGCCAAAATTGCTTATGAAATGTATTACGAGGAGGGTTATTATCAATGTTGATAACAATATGCTGTTTAAGCAAAAGATCCTCCAACAAATTCTCCCCAATAAAACCAGAAGCACCAGTTATCAAAATCTTACTCATGATATTTACTTATAACTTTTTTATATACATCTAACATATTTAAAATAATGGTATCCCATGAGTACTTGTCTTTTGCTAATGTTTGGGCATTATACGCCATTTTTAATCTTTCCTGAAAATCCATTTTTATAAACTCATCTAATGCTTTATACAATGGTTCTACTCCTATCTCTATCCACCAACCAGCTCCATACTTTTCAATGCTATGCCATGGACTTCCCACTGTTGTTATCACAGGCATACCATGCGCTAAAGCCTCCAAAACTACAATTCCAAAATTCTCGCTAAAAGTAGGAAGTACAAACAAGCTACATTTATTCAATAAATCTTCTTTTGCTTTTCCCGTTACAGAACCTTTAAATTCGAAAAATGAATTCAACTTTAATGTTTTAATTCTATCTTCAACAACTTTCTGGTGAGAGTCATCATCTGGTCCGCAAATAATTATTTGCCATTGAGGATTACGAATCCTATTCCAAGCTTCCACAAGATTCAACAACCCTTTTTTAGGGTGAATGCGTGACATAAATAGAATTAACTTTAAGTCGTCCTTGTTTTTTAAGTCAACAGAAGGAATGTCCATACCCAATGGAATAACTTCTACAGGTTGCTTGAAGCCCAAACGAAGTAAATCTTGCTTTTCATCTTCACAAGTAACATGAAATAATGATACCTTCTTTAAATCAACATGCTGATACAATCGCCATGCAATTCTTTTCTTATTTTTTTTATTAGATAAAGCCCATGGTGTCAACATTCCATGTGGAGAGTGTACTATCGGAATGTTTTTCATTGAGGCGTATTTAATTGCAGCATGAATTAATGGATCCCATAATGCATGTACGTGGATTATATCCGGATGAAATTCATCAATCGCTTTTTTCATTTCGGCATTCAAATTTTCAACATAGCTCAATCTGAAAAAGGAATTAATCCGCTTACATATAAAAGTTGTTATTTGAGAAGGAATTACCAGATTGTCATCATGCGATGAACTTGTAGAGAAAATAGCAACATCATTACCGAAAAGCATTTCTCTAGTAGCAATGTCAACACATGCAACATTCGCCCCACCATATTTAAATAATCTTTCTATAACATGAAATATTTTCATAAATTACCAGTATAAGTTACCAGATTCAATACTGTATTTTTTCAAAAACACTATTCCTATTCTAAAAACATTTATCAGATCACCATGACTTAAGCTCGCCATCAATCAAATAACTTTTCAATTCTCCCCCTATTTTTTCCAAAAAAAATCGAACTAGCTTTACAACATATTCAATCCTAATGAAAAGTGTATGCATTATACATTTCTCTATATAATTATCCATCATATATATAAACATCTTTTACGCTATCGTACTACACTTTCAAACACCTCTTCCCACTTTGTCATTATAGTTTCTTGTGAATATAATTTAGATTTTTGATAAGCTTTCGTACCCATTTGCTTACGTAAATCTTCACTTTCTATCAACAACATTATTTTCCTAGCCAAATCATCAATATCGCCTTCACGAACTAAAAAGCCATCTATTCCATCCTTTATAATATCCTTAGGACCACATTTACAATCGTAAGAAACCACTGGAAGTCCACATGACATAGCTTCTAAAAGAACCATGGGAAGTCCTTCATAACGAGATGAAAGAACAAATATTGAACTATTTAAATACTCCTGCTGTATGTCCGATGTAGGCTCATGTATCTCTATTACTTTCTCTAAATTACTTTCTATAATACAATTATTCACATAATCATATTTTTCCCCCGAACCAAAGATTTTTAAAACCCAAAAAGGATGATACTGAGTCACTATTTTCCAAGCATCAACAAGCCGTTCATAACCTTTTTGATAAGATAATCTTCCTACAGCAATAACAGTATGAGATTTTAAACTTGCACATTTTAAAGGATAATAACTTATGAAGTTAGGGATAACAACTAAATTATAGTTAGAAGACCAATATTCCTTATCTTCATAAGTAAGACAAACAAATTTATCGTATTTTTTTACGAGTTTCAAATCATTTCTTGACCTATACTTATCAGCTAAACTCCAAAATCCCTTTCGACCAAATTGTATTCGAAAGAATCTTGAAAAATGAATTTCTGCAATTTTTTTACTGCCATCTTTTATATTAGGTAAAAAACTCGCTTCATTACCAAATGTTGAAATAACAATATCAGCTTTACTAGTCTTTAAATAAGTAGTCAATCTCTTTCGATGAATAGCCCTTTTTATCAGAAACGAAAACATTTTCCACAAAAAAGTTCTATCATTGTCATTTGCATAATTAATATGCAAGTCAAAAAGAGTAATATTAGGATGAATATCAAAAAAAGGTTTATGCCCTTTCTGTTCAGTTGTCACTATAGAAACATCATGACCAATTTTAGCCAAATAATTTGCCTTATTTATAACGATTCGTTCCAT
Source organism: Bacteroides intestinalis DSM 17393 (assembly GCF_000172175.1). Classification (NCBI taxonomy): domain Bacteria; kingdom Pseudomonadati; phylum Bacteroidota; class Bacteroidia; order Bacteroidales; family Bacteroidaceae; genus Bacteroides; species Bacteroides intestinalis. The sequence goes on from NZ_ABJL02000008.1 coordinate 1,238,748, forward strand.
TCCACCCGAATTGTATGTTCCATGGAGACAATAAATGATTTTCATTATATTCCCGTTTTAAATTGAGTTATGAAAAGTTTGATTTTGCACATGTTTATAATTGCATACATTCCAAAAAAGCAATACCCAAATCAGATTTTTAAGACTATAAAAAAAAGAACCACGACACATAAAAATAGCTCCAGATAACAAAATATAATAAATAACGAAAGCGCTTTGACTACCCATCCTACTTTTCATTCTTGAAGAAGTTACAATTTTCCCCAAAAAATAGAATAAAAAAAGTACCCCAATAAAACCAAATGAAAGATATATATCTCCTACTATATGTGTACCTAATCCCAAAGGATTGCCTTCACCTAACACCCAATAACTAGTAAGAGACTCTGATCTCATATTGTATGCTGGAATATCAAATAAAAAGGATACAAATGATTGCAAAAAAGGTATAGGAGCTAATATATAAGACAAGGAAGAAATGCCATAGGTAATAGACTCATTATTTACATGATCATAAATGGCATACAAATTCCTATTACAAATAATAAAGTCTCTAGCATAATCGAATAATGTCAATTCATTATCAGATATACTAGACAATTCTCCACCACCTCGCCAATGTCCTATCAATGATAAAAATACAAAGACAACAAAAAGAGTTACAAAAACTTTTTGAATTGACAGATGATATCGTAAACTATAATAACATAAATAAACAGACATTACACACAATGGTAATGTACGTGTGCCTGTACTAAGAAGTACCAATATAATGAAGAAAATAACTACGCTATTTTTAAATCCTTTCATAGTACAATCTACCAAACAACCAAAAAGAATAAGTGGTTGAAAAAATGTATAGGTGAAACGAAACAAAGCATTCGTATTCGCTTCCCCCTCACCAGAATATGTATCAGAAAAAAACTCAAGTCCTCCAGCAATCACAATTAGTACAAATAATATAATCTCCAAAGCAATTATTCTATCGTTCTGCTTTGTAGAAATCAAACATATAGGAATAGCTTTCTCTCCTATATTCATAACTAAAAAATTCCTCGTATAACCTACGCTATAAACAGCATAAGCAACATTTGCTAATGCCGTAGCTCGCGTTATCACCTCACTACTAAATCCGCTATAGGCAAACATTGAATAATCAGGCATTATTGGATAAATGAAAACTGGATAAATGTAACTTACAAGAAAAAAGCTAATAGTAAACAAAACATTGAATCCAAGCGGCTCATTTTTTCGATCTTGAACATACAGCAAGAATGAATTAGCAACAAACAGTAAAAATAGAATAATACAATAGACTTGCGAATATTTCATAGGAGAGCCAAAGTACATCCCCAGAGAAATCAATAAAAAGAACAAGTGTAATCCACATTTCTTATTAATCAGATAAGATCCCTTATTCATAACCCGCAACTAATTCTTGCTAAATTTATGTTTTAAATCCGAAAACAACACATACAAGGAAAGTGCATGCAATTTAACAGCCCAATAATAAAGTTTCAAATGTAGAGGAACTTTATTGTTAAATAGAAAATTCTTTGAATCCAGCTCTGGGTAGATAGAATACCATATCATACGGGTATTTTTATCGCGTACTTGAGTTGAAAAATTTGCTCTACAATACAATTTCAAGATTAATAGAACATCTAAATTCTTTTCAAGTACATTTTCACGTTCAAAGAACTTCTCGACGATATTTATATTAGCACAGTGCTGTTCTTTTCTTAATAAATACTTATCAAGCCCAATCTCTTTTGTAATAGAGTTTAAGTTTACATAATAATAATACAATGGTTCACCAATATAAGCAAATCGCTGGGCATAATAGATTTGCTGAATCATTATCGCAAAATCCTCTCCATTATTAGCTGTCGGATAAATTATCTGATTGTTAGAAATAATACTCCTCCTCACTAATCCACCACATAAACTCCATAACATTCTACCGACAATTATCAACAGAACATTTTCCTTATTTAAAGTATCTAAATTGTTATGAATGTGCGAATAATTAACCCCATCAGTAGTGTAAAATTCACAAAACACAATATCACTATTGGTTTCAATCGCCCTTCTCCACATTTTATCATACATTTCCACATCTACCCAATCATCACCATCACAATGAATTATATAGTCACCAGTAGCCAGTTGCATTCCATACTTTCGAGCGGCAGCCTGTCCACTATTTACCAATAGTTTTACAATTCGTGTCTGTTCTCTTCTTTGAGGATATTGTTCTAAAACTTCTTGTAAAACTCCTATTGAATTATCTTTTGTACAATCATCTACAAATATATACTCTATATCATCCAAGGTCTGTTCAAATAGACTTCGAGCACAACGAGAAATATACTTTTCCACACCATATACAGGTATTATCACACTAACTTTTGGCATATATAGTTTTTTTTCTAATTTCAAATAATTTTCAGGTAAATTAGAAAGGATGTATTTTAATTCCCAATATAAAGTACCTCACAGGATATGCTTATCACCGTTAGCGAGCCTCTTTCAAATGCCTCTCCATAAAACTAATAGACAGATATCTCCAATCATTCAAAATTTTATTTACCTCAGTATAATCTATAGGCTTTAAGTGCTCTTCTAACAAGTCATTAGTAGTAGAAATCAAGCGGTTTTCCAACCCCAAAACACTTAATAATGAAATAAATCTTGAAGATCCTCTCTTAGAATTCAAAATAGCTACAAACGGTTTATTAAAAATAATGGAGAACACGGTTCCATGAAAGGAATCAGTCACTACAAACTGAGCATCACGAAAACCTGCCACCCACCGGGATACAGACGGATAGATACATTCCGATACATTACTTTCTACAACATTGGAAAAGTACTTTACAGCCCCATTCTCACAAGAAGTCAGATGTAAAGCCTCCCCTACCCTTTGAATGATATCATTTTTCTCCTGTGTTCTGTCCAACACATAAGTAAGAAGTATATTTTCCGAACAGGGCTTATCCTCTTCTTCTATCAATTTCAAATAATCATCCTTACTTAAAAGCATTGTCGGATCTAAAACATGAACCGCATCCATCTTAAAATAATCTCGGCAAAGATGTACACCAGACTTTTCCCTAACAGAAACCGCATCAAATAATTTAATAGACTCAGACGCTATTTTCATATCCATTTTTGAATACTCATTCAAATCATCTGTACCAAATGACGCAGCATAAGCTATACGCTTCACATTTATAGCCTTTGTAAAAGATAAGAAATAGGTAGGTATATCACTCATTGTAGCCCTCCAAACCTGATCACTACCTACTACTATCGCATCAAACTGTCTCACTGCATCGATTACACTTTCATTACTTCTTGTTAATAAATCAATTGTATCAATATGAGTATTAACAAAACGATCCGTATTAATAGAAATGCTCCTTTTAGCCTTACTTTCCTTATCAAATGAAACGAATAAATAACGATATGGATAATAACGATAATTCTTTAGAATACAGAATTGAACAGCATGATATAAAAAGCGTAAAGCCCTGTTCCACAAAGGCAGTTTTCGTACAACTCCAAGTCGATCTGTAACAACATCATGTCCCATTCCCTTCAATATTTGCTGTAAAGCGTAAGCTTGAAGCAATCCACCATAATTAGTATGCAAAGGTTGTGTAAGAATTAGTATCTCCATAAATATAAAAATAAAATATTCTACCTATATGTTTCTCTTCTACAGCTCAAAACAGCAACGCAGCAACTTCTTTCCACATCTCCCCGAACTCCTCTTCCGTAGCATACTCATGAAAAGCATTGAAGATGCGAACATAAAAACTCAGCTTAATATCTTTACCATCCCGAACTCTCGTAATAGGTGCGACGACTGATATGACAGTCCTCACAAAGCTGTTTGATACTTACTCCCAAATTAAGACGGAATTGGTTGATATACTCACCTAAATTCTCATGACCACATGATTCTTCTGTTTCTTCAAGCATGGCTCTCTATAAAATTTAATGTTAAAATTCGACAATTATATTATCAATCGTACCAACATGTTGGTACGATGCTTTTCCCCTTTCTACGTAACTTCACCGCAGATTAAAAAATAACAAGCAATGAAATCACTTAAAACAACCATTTCCATTACGGAACTGCAAAAAACAATCAAGATATGGAGAAGTCGTAAAATAACAGACTCCACTATACCCAAATTGCTCGATCTGTACCTCGGACTGACTGCTTACATGAATGACAAACACATCTATCCGGTAGAGAACTTCTACGATATCAAGATGTCACTGAGATTTTCCACCACTCAATCGCTCATCGAAGCTGTAAAGGCAAGTCAGTCTTTCAAGTTCATTGTGAACGAAGGGCAGAAGCAAATAAAAGCCTTTTATTCTCCACTCTGTCATGAGGAGAATTCTAAATTAGAGACAAAAGAGGATAGCAAAACATCCCAATCATCACTAAATTTACCACAAGCTTTTGCGCAAACTCTTGCGGTGGATAATATATATAATATATATACTAAAGGGAACTCTTCTGACGAAGAGCTTTCGCCTAAAAGCGAAGCAACTTTAGAAGATAAATCTTCGAAGAAAGATATTATTACAGAAGAATCTTTGGCTGCTGCCAAAGAGTTTTTCCATCTCATCAACGGAAATTCGACTCAGAAAGCGCAGGTTTTGACACCACTCATCAACTGGTTCCAAATGCATGAAGGACTTACCCGAAAGCACGCGTGCGAGAATCTGGTCTATCTGGTCAACGAATTGCTGATTCCCTATTTCGCAGGACAGGCACGGTTTATGAAATCAAACCATACCGGACGACTTTGCTGGTTGAGTAATCTGCTGAAGTCAGCGCACGGTCAACATTTACTGAATGATGCAGCACGAGGCAGCAGACAGAAGCGGAAACAGGTGGCCCTGGAAACGAAGAAGAATCAACGCGACAATCATCCGGTCAATGAATTTGAATGGACAGACCCGGAGACGGGAATGAGATTCTACGACGACAAGGATGAAGGGGCAGTGAATATTCCTGCTGATGCAGAAGCAAGACCTTCCGGAAATGCGGTTTGGAACGTGCTAAGCAAAGAATGGATTCTCCCCATTGCATAAATCATAAATTATAAATCTTAAACTCCCAATGAAACCATTTTATTATCTTTCTGACTTCCCCGAACGTAAGAACGCGGGACAGAATTTCGTTGCCGAATGTCCCAAATGCGGGAAAAAACATCTTTCAATTTCTAAAAAAACCGGAGCCTTCCACTGCTTCTACGCCGGATGTGACTTCAACGGAAAGCTGAAGGACTTCTGGGAAGAACGGCCGTACAGCGATTCATCATTTACCGGCAACACCGGCGGAAACTATACAAGGACAAGCAAAACTACTCACTACACCGGTAAAGGGAATGATGCTGCATGTAGCAACAGCTCAACAATCAGCGGAAAAAGCACATCGGAAGTACCCATGATTCCCGAAGATTATAAAAAGCTCTCTCCCGAAGTATTTTCCAGAATTAAATCCTTGACCAATGATCTGGAAACGAATGATCAAGATCAGTTGGCAGCAAGACGGTACCTCGCAGACCAAGGCATTTCGTTGGAAAAAGCAATCGAAGCTCATATCGGATGTCTCACACACCGCTGCTATGGCAAGGACGATGAGAAAAAAGCCACCGGAACCCAGTATCACTGCATCGCATACGTAAACTATGTGAACGGACAACCTGTAAATGCCAAATACCGTTCGTGTGATCCGTCGACTATTAAAACAACAAGCGACGGAAACGCAGTCGGTACAGAAAATCCCGTCTGTTATACCAAGTTCTGGAGCCAAGACTCACCAACCACACCTTGCGCACCTTATAATATCGACTGTATCAATCCTCTACGGGTATCCGAAGAGCATATTCCACGACTGATTGTCACCGAGGGCGAAAAAGATGTACTTACTCTGCTAGAAACCGGTTACCCCTATGCCATCAGTGTCCCCAACGGGGCTGCCAGCGATTTAGCCAAAACTTTTGAAGCCTTCGAACCTTGGCTGGATCAGGTTCGTGACATCGTGATTTGTGGAGACCGGGACCTGCCCGGACGTACACTTATCAAACACCTTACCGACTATTTCGGAGCCCGCAGCCTGCTCACCACTCTGCCAGGCGACTGCAAGGACATATCCGATGTACTTGCTACCTATGGCAGCAATGTGGTGCGCGAAATCATCGAATCGGCAGAGGCGCAACACACCTCAGACATCATCACCGTAAGCGAACGGACTAACGAAATTCTAGACGCCCTGCATGGAGAATACGACCACGGCTACGACGTGGGATACGGACCATTGACGGATCGCATTTTTCATCCCACCGATCAAGGCGGACTGATAATCACCACCGGGAAGCCCAACAGCGGAAAGACCGATTTCCTGAACGACCTCACCTGCCGGTTGATGGCCAAAACCGGACGTTACGTCTGTTATCTATCTTTTGAGGTGCCTGATAAGAACAAGCATATCGCCCATCTCATCCAGTTGATGTTGGGCAAAGTAAACACTGCCAATTACACCCGCGAGCAGTTACAACCCATAGTCAGTTTCCTGAACACGCACATGGTGCACCTCGACCTGCACGAAGTCTCTCCTACCCCGACCAATATCATTGCACGGGCAGACAGAGTGCGACGGACAGCTCCTCTGAAATATCTGATTATCGACCCGTACCTCTTCATGGAAATGGAAACGGGACGCTACAGCACCGAAACGCAAGCCATAAAAGCCATGCTGACACAAATGCAGGCATGGGGACGCAACAACAACATTTGGGTAATCATCGTGGCACATCCGCGCAGCCTGAAAAAGCAGAACGGAAAAAACGAACTGGAAGACATAGATATGTACACCATTTCGGGAAGTGCCAACTGGGCCAATCTCGCCGATTTCATCTTTTCCATCTCCCGAATCAAAGAACAGGACCGGAGTTACACCCGACTCGATATGCTGAAAGTTCGCGACCAAGACCTGTGCCAGACGGGAAGCGTACTGTATGTTCGTCAGACTTGCGGACGCTACGATGAACGTGAGTCAGAAGAACAGATCGTGGCTGAAGCACAAGGCAAAATCATGACCAAAGACCGGAATCCTTGGCTTGGAGAAGTTGAGAGTTGAGAGTTTTATGCTTGCGGCTTCGTTACCGTTCACTTGTGCAAGTGTTGGCTGACAGAGCCGCAAGCGTCTGCCTTCGCAGCAGCAAGTACAACTACCTTCACTCTCAACTCTCCACTTCTCCAACTTCTTCAAGGTCTTCCCAAATATTCAAAAATCAGGCCGACTTGCTTAGATGTAAAAATCTGCTGAGTCGATCTATAACCGGTTGCCTTCAAAGCAGAATACAACGCTTCATTAAAACGTATCCAGCGAGACAAACGGTTGAGCGCGGAACGCTCTCCTATTTCGGGTGCATAAGCACGCGCCAATTCACTCTTGGAGTAAGGACGCACCGGCCATTCTTCAATGGCAGCATCCGATTCCTGATCACTCACATTTTTCTTCATTTTCCGCTAACTTTTTAGATTCTTTATATGCTATAAAAGTACTAAAAAGTCACCAGATAACACTCATACTGAAGCAGGTTTATCACCGCTCAATGTCACTCATTTTCACACCTATCAGAGGTTGTATCTTTGACTTGTCGGAAAGAAGAAAAAGTCCTTCCCCGACAAAAGTTTAATTTTTAATTATTAATTTTTAATTCATCGCTTATGCCACTGAATTACAGTATTGCAATGCTCAAGAATCCTCAAAAGCAGGATGAAGAGCCCAAGGCTTATGCCAAGTCACAAATAACCGGAGAACTGACTCTGAAAGAGTTGGGACAGCAGGTAGCAAGCCAGACCACCGTTAGTAGAGCGGACGTAGCCGCCGTAATCATCTCCACTGTGGAGAATATGATTGGAGGCCTGAGAGCCGGCAAACAGGTGGACTTCGGAGACTTGGGAAAATTCCGGTTACAAATCAACAGTCGTGCGGCAGACACGGCCGAAAAATTCACGGCTGCCAATATCACCGGAGTAAACATCCAATTCGTTCCCGGAGAGGACCTGAAGGACATCTTTGCCGGAATGAGTTTCTCACCCGTACCTACACGTGCTGCAACGCGTGCATTGCTCAAAGCCCAGAAGGCAGGGCAGACCACCGTAGATATTTCCGGTTCTTCAAACTCAGGCGGAAAACCTGATGGCGGCGGTGGTACCGATGGCGACGGAGGTATTGAAGACGATCCGCTGGGATAGGACATAAAGGCGCAGCCTTTAGAAATTAAAAATGAAAGAATTAATAATGAAAGGCTGCGCTGCCAATCACTTATCACTAATTACTTATAACTAATAACTAAATAACAATTCGCATGGAAAAAAAATCAAAATCAACCTGGAGTGTTATCATCAAAGTTGTAATTGCCGTGGCTTCTGCTCTGGCAGGAGTACTCGGCCTTAATGCCTGCATGGCATAAAGGTATGAAAGCAGGCAGTTTCTATCAAAACTATCGGGAGGTACGCCTCCTGGTAGTTCATTGTTCAGCAACACGCTGTGACAAGAATTTCTCCGTAGAGGCTCTTCGCCGTTGTCATCTGGCAAGAGGTTTTGCAAGCATCGGTTATCATTTCTATATCACACGTGACGGTGAAGTACATATCTGTCGTCCGGTTCATCAAATCGGTGCGCACGCTACAGGATGGAATGATAAAAGCATCGGTATCTGTTACGAAGGCGGACTCAATGAGGAAGGACAACCGGCTGATACAAGGACGTATGCACAGAAATGCTCGTTGCTTGATCTACTACGACAATTGAAAACAGACTATCCGAAGGCAAAAATACTGGGGCATTATCAGCTCAGTAAGTTGGTGCATAAGGCGTGTCCGTGCTTTGATGCAAAAAAAGAATATCAGGAATTATGATCCCCTGTTAATAATAGTAGAGTTCCACAAAACCAAAGTTCACTGTGGGACTCTTTTTGCTATATACTAACAAATATTATATCTCATTTTTTTACTCTCCGTTTTATATATGACCAAACTTTTTGTTTGGTCAGCACATCAATCCCAATCCAATATACTGACAATATAATTATAATAACAGTTATAAAACCTATAAAAATGGAGTGTGGAATACTATCAACGCCTATTATATGATATAAAAAAACAGGTACAGGTAAAGCAGCCATAGTAACCAACAAACAGGGCTTGAAAACATTCCAGACATCTCTCCAATAATAATTTGCTATTTTCACTACCAATATAGGCTTTACTATTACCCCCAATACGGCATAAGTCAATAAACTAGCCCATGAAAGAGCGACAGGAGAATATCCTGCCTTAAATAAGAAGTAAATTATAGGAAAACTAATAAAACCTAAGGTTGGTGATATTAGAGCATTTTCCCTCAACCGTCCTTTAGCATACAAAGCTGTATAAAAAGAAGTGTCAAAAACTTGAAACAGACTCTGAATAACTATAATCTGAAGAAATATAACCGTATAATCAGGCACAACACCCAACCATATCTTTAATAAAGGATGCGCGAGAAGACAGACAGGAAAACAGATTATAAACATCATATAATAAGAATACTTGGTGGAGGCCAACAGTAGCCTTTTAGAACCTATCAAGTCGCCCGCCGCCAGTTTCTTTACTATCTGCGGATTAGCCGCAGTACGAAAATTGTCGACGAACTGGCTGGCCGCCATATTTACCTGAATAGAAATAGACCGTGCCGCAACCACAGCAGGTTCAAAAAACATATTCAACAAAATCAGAATACCTTGACTATTAAGAGCGATTGAACTACCGGCAAATAAACTCCATCCCGAAAATCCCGCTATTTCTTTGAATATAGCCTTATCAAAAACAAAACGATAAACCGTTTCCTTGAAATGCCGACTACAATATAAACGATAGATACAGATGAGTCCTACCTGAACTATGAACAATAAAGTTGCATACAATTTCAATTTATCATAACCGCCAATAGATAAAAGATAAACAACTCCCAGTTTTGCCGAACATTCAAGAATACTCATATATGCAAAAACCGACATCTTCTCATGCGCAATGATGCTTGCATTATAAGGCACTTGCGTCAATGTAAAAACGGCTGTCAATATAGATATATGAAAGGTATAGACAGCCGCATCCATCCGCTCAGCCGGTATCATCAATTTATTATAAAGGAACCATATCCCAAGTGTTTCCGCAACTATAACAACAAAGAGAGCAATTACTATATGGATAGTCAATGTTGTAGAGAAAGTTCTCTTCAACTTTTCAAGATTACCTGTTCCTAATTCGTAAGTTAAAAAACGAGATGAACCTGTACTGAGCGCACTATTGATAAAAGACAAAAAGCCTACAATTCCACCTACGGACTGATAAATACCATAATCGTCAACTCCTAACGTTTGCAGTATCACACGCGAAGTATACAATGAAACTATCATTGTAAACATCATACGGAAATACAGAAATGCGGTATTCTTTGCGATGGTTCTATTATTACCTTGTTCCATGTAAAGCACATCCCCCTAATAAAACAATCGATAAAATTTGTAAATCACGTAACCGCTTATACAAAGTCATATCTAAAGAATCGAAAAGTCACAATTATCCGGATCATATCTCAAACGACTATTGATATTGATAGCATCAATAGCTTTCATTTCATTAGATGTCAATTCAAAATCAAAAATACTCACATTCTCTAATTGTCTACTTTTATTCAAAGATCTTACCAATGGAATTACACCTGTTTGAACATGCCATCTTAAAATAATCTGCACAACGGTTTTATGATATTTTTGAGCTATATTTTTCAATAATGGTAATCGCATCAAACGATCATCGAATCTTGCTATCGCAGTATATGCTTCTACTTGAATTCCCTTGCTCCAACAATAGCCAATAAGATCTTTCTGAGTAAATAAAGGATGAACTTCAAATTGATTAATTGACGGGACGACATCAGCGGCTTTCATAAGCTCTTCTATGTGATGTTTATGACAATTTGCAACGCCTAAACACTTGCAATAACCTTCTTTATACAATTGCACCATTTCCTTCCAGGTATCTATATATAGATCTGTTACAGGCCAATGAAACATCAACATATCTACATAATCTACACCCATACCCTGAAGTTGGGACATGAGGCACGCACGTACTTTTTGCTCACGTTGAGCTTGATTACTGATTCTTGTAGTAATAAATAAATCATTCCGTGATACTCCACTTCTTTTGATAGCTTTACCTATTAGATGTCCATCGCCGTAAGATGATGAATAATCTAACAGACTAAATCCTATCTTAAAAGAATTTGCAACAGCATCCACATAATCATATTCCTGTTTTGGTCGTATTATGAACTTTCGAAACGCCCGTTTAAATAAAGAATTAGAAATACGATCTTGCCTTGGAGAGTAGCCAACAATTCCCGGACCATTACCAATGCAAGGTATTTTAACGCCATTATTCAATTCTATTTTGGGAATATCCATTTTATGTATTTTTATCCTGTTATCATATTGTTCCATTATCAACGTGTACATTCTGCCCTGTTATGCTGCAAGCCTTATCAGAAAGCAAAAACGCCACAGTTTCAGCAACGGATCTCACACTGGTTGCGGTTTTTAAAGATGTACGTTTATAGATTCTATCTTTTTGATCTTCTGTTAAAGATGCACTCATAGCTGTTTCCATAAATCCTGGTACCACTACATTTGAGCGAATCCCCAGTTGCCCCCATTCTCTTGCAGTATCTTTAGAAAAAGCTTCTAATGCACCCTTGCTTGATGCATACATTGCCAGTCCTTTGTATCCGGTGTGGGCACTGATAGATGAAATATGTATAATAGAACCTTTCTTTTTAGATAAAAGCATATTGCGAAGCACGTATTTCGTTATCATCATTGGAGTAAAGACATTCACATTATACATAGCTTTCAGTTTATCTATATTAAGGTTCGTTACTATATCATCATATGCCATGGCTGCATTATTTACATATCCATCCAACTGAATTTTGTTAGTAACATACTCCTTAAATACATTCTTATGAATATTCTCACAATCAGAAAGATCTATACTTTTAAAATATAAGTATCCGGAATATTCCGACTCCAGCTTTTTAAACTCATCTGTATAGCTTCTTGCCACGCCATATACCGTATTTCCTTCTGATAGCAGCACACGGCATATTTCTAAACCTACACCTCGCGAGCATCCCGTTACTAAATAATTCATTGTCTTTTCAATTTTCCTGTTCTTGTTAATGTCATAGCCTCTACAAACCTAAATCTGCGAGGTATTTTAAAGTCCTGCAAATTACTACGTAAGATTTTCTTTATATCTATTTCTGTTAATGCTATATTAGGTTCCAATTGAATATCGGCACATAATATATTGCCCAACACAGAATTTGCTTTACCGTACACTAAAACCTGCTGAATACCATCAATAGATAATAAGACATTCTCTACTTCTCCCGGATTTACTTTATAGCCACCTACGTTGATAAGTTCGTTTTTACGGCTCTTGAATTTAAATAAACCCATTGATTTGTCGATCCATTCTATCAAATCTCCTGAATGATAATAATCACCTTCAAACTTAAAACTATCAGAACGACCTAATAGTGACTTATGAATAAGAAGTTCATCGTCTTCAACTCTAAATTTATCTCTGATAGCTTCCGGTATCTGGAAGCAATCACCTTTTGCCGCAAACAATGACCCAGCTTCTGTTGATGCATAAACGTTATTAATTTTTGCATTTGGAAAAACACAACGCATGGAGTCATAAAGATGCTCATCGGACTTCTCTCCTCCTAAGGTAGCTCGAATTACCGTATCATATTCCTTCTCAAAAGGAAGCAACAGCCTGTAAAAAGTAGGAGTTGCAGAAATATGAGTTATGTGATGATTGGATATACATCTGTAAACCTCATTGCGGCTCCTTCCGAATATATTTACTAATGTATTTTCATTTTCAAATGCTTGGAAGAATACTTGCAATCCCGCCATGTGAGTAGGAGCGTAAGCATAGCCCCATATTTGATTGGCATACCGTTCACCTGTTCTTACTGATCGAGTAAGAGATGAAATAGAATGGAGGACTTTCTTGGGCTGACCTGTTGTACCGGAAGTAAATATTGTTATCTCGGCCGCCGATTTCTTTACCGCATTTATAACCTCTGGAACATCAGAAAAACTTGACGTATTTATAATTCGCGGCTGATTGACTAACGATTCATCTAAGTTTTCAATCTCTGAAGAATTTAAATCAGAGTCCAATAGTACCAATGACTGATTATTAGCCAACGCTTTAACCAGATTTACAAAATACAAAAACACATCGTGAACTTTGTAATATGGATAATAAAAGCCATCCGTCTGTATAGCATCTAACAAATCTTGATAAGTATATACCTTATCATTATCAATCAAAAAAGGTTTCATTCTTTATCAAGTTTCGTATAGATTTCACCAACAGTACTAACTAATCCATCTTCGAATATATCAATATCAAATTCGTCTTCAATATGAACTGTTAATTCTGCCAAATCAAAAGAAGTAAGTCCTAAATCATCTCTCAAACTGCTTTCTTCAGAGATGGATTCCAAAACCGGTAAATCTTTTGACAGTCTGATATCGTTGATAATAGTTAATATTTTTTCTTTCATTTCTCTACTTATTTATTGGTTGATAAAAATGTGTATTTGACAGATTTGCGGCCACGCTACCCCATGATAATCCAACTCCAAAACCACACATAATAACTTTCTTCAAATTATATTCTGCCGGACACAAATCAGAAAAAAGCAATGGAATTGAAGCAGGTCCAGTATTGCCGAAATTACTCACGTTAGTAGGAGCAATATCCGCACTGATCTTGAGCTTCTTACGCACATAGTTTACCATAAAATCATTGGCTTGATGCAAGGCATAAAAGCCGACATCCGCTTTATTCCATTCCATGTATTCAATCAATGTATTGATGTTTTTATGTACCTGTGATATTGCAAAATTGAATATGGCTATTCCATCCATAAACAAATCATTTTTGGTACGTCCATTATGATCTTCATCCCACTCTAACACTGATGTCTCTTCAGAACATGGCAAACGAAATCCACCCGCAGGAACGATGAGTCTATCAGAGCCACTACCATCAGACTGTATGTGAAACCCGATGAGATCACTTCCTTTAGATACTAAAGTGGAAGTACCACAATCTCCAAAAACCATACGAAGTGATTTGTCATTGGGGTTAATCATCCTGGATGTAGTATCACCGGAAAGCACGAGTACATTCTTACATGCTCCGCTACTTACCCATAGGGATGCTTGAAACAGACCATAAATATAACCGGAACAGCCATAATGAATGTCAATACAAACGGTATCTTTAGACAACATCAATTTTTCTTGTAATAATATCGAAGTTGCCGGAAGAATATAATCCGGTGTCTGTGAAACGAACACTAAACCATCAATTTCTTCTCTACCGATGCCCTCTTGTTCAAATAATGCCTCTGCAGCCTTTCGACACATGTCTGCTGACGTCATGTCTTTATTTGCAATTCTGACTCGATTGACACCTGTTGCCTTCATGATTGTATTCACCTCAAATTCACCATAAAGACTGCCAAGGGATAACATTTCCAAACTATTAGAAGGAAGCCATGAATTCACGGCTTTTATTTGAACGTTCTTTAATATCGTCTTCATGATTAATTATTGCAGTGTAAATCCTCCATCAATGACTATACCTGTACCAGTGACAAAAGAAGATGCATCTGATAGCAAATAAATTATGCCATAAGATACTTCGTTTGGATTTCCAAATCTCTTCATCGGATACTTTGAAGCTTCAATTCTCAATTCCTCTTCACCTATCTTTCCTCTATCAAGTATGCTGGTATTTATCATTCCAGGACACACCTCATTGACCCTAATACCCTTAACGGCCAAATCCAAAGCCGCATTTTTCACAAAACCATGAATTGCTCCTTTAGATGTACTATATAGGACATTGCCGCCACCGGCAACACATGTGCCACTTATACTACATGTGAAAACGATGCTTCCGCCACATGAAATTTTCTTTTTTTTCAATATTTTCTGCGTCAAAAGTATTGGTGCTATCGTATTTATACCCAAAACCTTTTCTATATTTTCTCGTTTCACAAATTGCGTAAGTATAGTTTCAGTTAGCCCAGCGTTGTTTACTAATCCGTTTAAGTTAGGCAATTGTTCTACCAATTCATCAATCTGTGCATCATCAGATAAATCCGCCGCAATGTTCTGATGGCCTTCACCCACCAACATCAGAAAGGTTTCTTTTAAACGTTCAGCGTTTCTTCCTGTTATTATGAGTTTCGCACCTAATTTAGAACATTCGATAGCAGTGGAACGCCCTATTCCCGATGACGCTCCTGTGACTAAAATAGTTTTAGACTCTAATGTAAATGGATTATACATTTTTTCTTGTTTTGACAAGTTCAAATAAATCCGCAATTGTTTCTGCACTTCTGATATCTTTTGCTGATATCTCTACTCCATACTCATCATCTATCATACCAATAATCATCAATGCAGCCATAGACGTCCATACGTCCATCTCTTTAAAATATGTTTCACCGTTGATTGTAGAAACATCTAAATTATCAAATTGCTCAACAAACTGAGAAATAAAATCTTTCAATTCCATATTCTTTTCCTTTTATTATTATTTAGTATTTCCAGAGAACATCTTCGTCAACAACTTTCGAAGGATTGCCAGACACCATTGTATTTGGTGGAATATTAGAAGTAACAAATGCTTTGGCTCCCACTATCGCCCCATCTCCTATATTTACTCCTAACATAATGGTACAACCCTCACACAACCAAGCCTTCTCTCCTATTACAACAGGACGGGTATTTTTGTATCCCGTACGGTTTATATAATGGTCTCCATTATTGTCTCTAATCAAAACATTACGTCCCATCATTGTGCCTTTTCCTATTTCTATTTTTTCACCGCAAATGACAGTGGCGCCAATATTACTACCTCCCTCTCCTTTGTATATCAGATGCGCGTCATGAAAGACTTCAATATCTGCACCATACATTATATTTGTATTTGGTCCAAGTTCCAAAACGCCCCCTTTTTCTATCAGCAGTCTTGTCTCTAATTTGGATTTTCGATATCGCTTTGTACCAATATAGGATATGCCTTTCTTTATTATTTTACCACCTTTTTCCAGTTGAATAACAACATGAGATGCAGGTATCAATACATTTCCATGGATTATCTCATTAAATGTATTGTATTTAAAAAATTGATATATGGCTTTTGGAGAATGATTTGTTCCTCGCCACACAGCAAATAGATATTTGATGTATTTTTTTATAATAAACTTCTTACTCTTAGGAGTTGATAATATGTATTTGTCAGCAATCTGAGTAAATGTCATATTATCTAAATCCTTAAAAAATTGTTCTCTATTGACTTTGGGTTTATCTAATGATTTTGTTAGTGCAAGATTGCCCTTTTCAATCGTTTCAAAAGGTACTTGAAAGGAATTTATTCTTATCTTTGCTTTCTCAAAGAATGATGCCCCTTTTTGAGAATTAACCATAACTAAGGATAACCCCAAATTTTTATCCATTGTCTTTTTAACATTTTCTACTCCCCAAAAATCCGCAAGTGTAATATCCGCTATGCGTGGATATCCCTTGAATTTACATTCATAGCAAGAAGGACGACAAAAGACTCCAGTCTGTAAATATCCTTTTGTGTAGTTATTCGAATCTTTAGGCTCGTAATAAGCCTTTCCATTTGCCAAAACTACTTTTTGAGTCAAATTTCTCCATCCATATTCCTTGGATTTGGCCTTGCAATATACAACTGGAGAGCCATACCTTTCTTCAAAAGTATCAAGGTATTTCCGCCAAACTTTAGGCGAGTTTGTACCTCTGCATACAAAATCCACTATAATTAGGTTTTCGTAGTCTTTTCGCAAAAAGGATCTTAATGCAGCCATTTGACATGGAGAACCACAAACTAATACATTTTCTCCTTTTTTTAGCAAACCACGGAGCTGTTTATAAAACCCTGTGAAATTGCTTTGCAAATATTTAGAACTACGCAGTTTTATTAAATCTTTCTTATCGGGTGATATATACTGTCTTACTGAGAAATCTTCATTAAAAATAGCGCCACCAACATATCCCTTATTACGATACATTATATCAGCCAAAGCTGAAAATAATCCACCCGAAGTACTGTCAAATACCACTTCGATGTCCTTATGCTCAGCTACATAGCAAATTGATTGCTTCAAATTATTCTTCTTCAGTGTATCGATATTGATAATTGGACAAACCTTTTCACACAATCCGCAATCAGTGCACTTGCTTTTGTCCACCTCTGGATACCAAAATCCTTCAATATCCGTTTTGAAAGTAATTGCATCATGAGCACACACGTCTCCACAGGCGTTGCAACCGCAGCACATTGCTTTATCCGAAATATCAATCATATGAATGGGAAATATAAAATGAGAATATAAAATTCTGACCAACTCACTCTTCAAGTAAGCCGGCACACATATCAACTGCAATAAAATGATGCAGCGCCAAAAATAAAAAGGATGATTAGAACTGAGTTATCAATCTGTCAAGCTTGACTAACAATTGACGTGTTGGCTCTAACAGAGGAAGTACACCTTCACGTGCAAAATCAAAGAGATCATTATAGTCACCTGTTATGCTTTTTCTTTTCTATAGGCAATAATGCTTGCATGTCTTCCGAACTAAAACTCATTACAATTGTATCCCTTCTTCTTTTACATTATGAAAAAATGGTGTAAAATGATACTTCAACCAGTCTTGCATGGTATATAGTACCGGACTTATACATTTATTTAATGACCATCTCAGCTCAACTATATGGATAAGAAACATTATCGTAATCTTTAGTCTCAATCTTCGGCTTATCCAAAAGAATAAGTATATCCCAATTCGAATCAACACGTGCATCGCCCCGCGCCTGTGAACCATACAAAAAAGCATGTCCACCTGAAGGAAGAACGCTCTGCAACGTATTCTTTATAGAGTGTAAGATATCACTCTTTACCGGATTCATAACAATTAAATACTCATTTTACACAAAGATAGACTTTTATTCTCAGAGAACAATTTTTTTATAATAAATCAACTTCCTCAAAAGGATAAGGATTCTCCTCAATATATTGTAATTCCTCAATTATCTCCACTTGCTCCAAATTCAATCGGGATGTTTCCCAAGTTGAAATTATGGCATGTGCTTCCTCAGCCAATTTTTCTTCATATACTTCACCATAACAATAAGTCAGCAGACGGACTTTCAGAAGCGAAGGCTTTAGGATAGGAAGCACTGCAAAACTACGGTCCAGAACCTTCTGAATATATTCCTGTTTATGGCCATTATCGTACATAGTGGCATTGAAAGCCACTAAAAGCCCCAGACAAAGTTCGGCTTCAGCTTCAGGAGTAGAGCCATGCTTTCCATACGAGTTCAGGGCCGATTCATAAACATCACGATTCAGACGGGTGAAATCATCGACATAAATCGGACGGTCATCCTGCCCCAGAGTGAGAAGACTGTGAGCCAGGGAAAATAAGGATGAAACTTGATCACTCATATATTTAATTATGATTTATGATTTATAACACTGAAATTAGTCGGCTATAGGCTCTACCAGTGAAGAGTGAATAAACGTTGTGGCAACAGCCATAACCCCTTCAATATTCACAACTACACGACGGTCACGACGAATACGAACGAACTCACCCACGGTTCCTTCGAAAACACCGCCTATAACACGTACTTTCTGACCTTTTATCAGTTGAAGTTCGGCTGGTTCCACATAAACAATCGATTCCTCATAGGTACCGGCAACAAGAATGAAGCTGCGCATCTGACTGTCGGGAATGACAATGGGGAGACGCTGTTCGCGATCCATGATATAGCGCATGGGGATATTCATACCGGCTTTATCCTTTAAGGCATCGATACGCTTGCGAGTAGAGCGAATGAAAACAAGATTATGCACGGCAGGAACAAGCCTACGAATGCGACGACCCTTTTTCACAATATAATCGCGACGCATGGGTATGAAATTCTCAATCTTTTCCTCGTCGAGAAAAGCTTTCAAAGCTAACTCACGGCTATAGGTGACACGCACTGCAAACCAGTGAAGATGCGGAGAATGTGAAGTGATGTTCACGTCAGAATATTCTTTGGGGACACCGGAGTAGTGAAATACTTACCGATTAATTTATGTAATGCAGTTATTTTTAAGAACTTATGTTGCATTCATATTATCTCAAAGCGTTTCGCCATCACGGTCAAAAAGCAGTGAAACAGTTATGTGAAAAAGAGATTAACGAAGAGATTAATGGAGCTATAATGTCTTTTAATCGTTCGTTTAATGTGCACTATGTTGAACACAAAGTTCAGATGCCAAAAACTATAAAAAGGAAAAGATATTAAATATATTTATCACCAATAATACAATACTGATAATCAATAACATACTTATAAAAACAGCTTTAAAAGCAAATATTTTTATTAAACATCTTGTTCATCTCAAAAATACCCTTTATCTTTGTGCACATTAAACGAACGTTTTTTATCCACCCCTATTTTACAGAAGCAATTCACTGTTATCCAACGGTTTATTATTAAAACAAAAGCATTCAAAAATCTTCCAAGTTAAGCCAACTTTTGATATTATAAAAATCGCCCACCAATCATATCCATCTATATATTAAGCACTTAGCAATTATTTAATTATTCCTTTAGATTTCATTTTAAATCATATAATAAAAACCCTCCCCCCCCGTTATTTAGTAAAAACCCGATAACGGCATGAGATTAAAAGCCCTGCGCCTCATATATCTATTCCCTATATTCTTCCTGTTGTCCTTCAACGCTTGTGACGACATGGACGATTATTCGTCCGACCCGAAGCATACACTTTGTTTCTCGCAGGATACGCTATGCATGGATACCGTTCTCACTGGTATTCCTACATCCACCCGTCAACTGAAAGTATACAACCCGAATAAGAAAGCATTGTTAATATCTTCCATAGTCCTTGCCGATGCCGGAAAATCCGGTTTTCGCATCAATGTGGATGGCATAAAGGGAAATCAATTCTCCGATATAGAAATTGCAGGCGAAGACAGCTTGTATATTTTTGTAGAAGCGACCCTGCCTCAGCAAGACAATGCCGACATCAGATTCATAAAAGACTCTATTCTTTTTCAACTGAATGGCATCCGGCAAGAAGTAAAATTGCAAGCATACGCACAAGATGCCTTTACTTTCCGGGGAAAAGTAATTGAAAAAGATACCTTGATTACATCCCAACGTCCGATACTGATTTATGACAGTATCAGTGTTGCTCCGGATGCACACTTAACACTTGCAGCAGGCACCCGTTTGTATTTCCACGGCAAGGCAGGAATGCAGGTACACGGACGCCTGTCAATAGAAGGTACCCTTTCCGCTCCGGTTGTTTTCCGGGGAGATCGTACAGACCGGATGTTCCCCTATCTTCCTTATGACCGGTTACCGGGACAATGGGGAGGCTTACGTTTTTACAAAACCAGCTATGAAAATCATCTGGTCTATGCGGATATTCACGGTGGTAGTTTCGGCATTCGTTGCGATTCTTCGATAACAGACCGCAGGAAACTGACATTGGAATCCTCTATCATACGGCAAGTATCGGGCAATGGACTGGAGTTGACGTCGTGTCAGGTAGCGGTAGGAAACAGTGAGATTAGTAATGCGGGAGAAAGCTGCGTCAGTCTGTTAGGGGGAGATTATACATTTACCCACTGTACACTGGCAAATTACTTTAGTTGGAATGTACGGAAAGGGGCGGCATTGCAAGTGCGGAATGAACAGGATGACACTGCATATCCGCTTTCATCGGCTATTTTCCGTAATTGTATTATTGCGGGTTCGGGCACAGACGAAATTAACGGAGGACGCTCTAAAAATGAGAATATAGCTTTCAATTATTACTTCTCACACTGCCTCATCAACTCGATAGAAGAAGAGAATGACAAGATAGTCAATGTTATTTGGGAAAAGGATGATAATTTCATGCTGATGGATAACCGTACACAGGAATACAATTTTAATCTTGGTGAAAAATCCAAAGCCATTAATTGGGGAAGAAAAGAAGATGCAAACACCTACCCAATTGACAGAAATGGACACTCCCGCCTACAGGATGCAGCACCGGATGCAGGATGTTATGAATCTATGATCTTGGCATCATACTAAAAACAACTCTCAATGAACATTAAATTATATATTACTTTTTCATTTCTGTTCGCTCCTTTTTTCTTTCTTTGCGGACAAACGAAAAAGGACACCCTCTCTTTTCGCGTTGTCAGTTATAATGTTGAAAACTTATTCGACTGCCGCCACGATACACTAAAAAATGACTATGAATTCCTACCTGACGCAGTACGCCACTGGAATTATACAAAATATAAAAAGAAGCTGGATAACATAGCCCGCACCATCACAGCCGCAGGCGGTTGGACTCCACCAGCACTTGTTGCCCTCTGTGAAGTGGAAAATGACAGTGTATTACGCGACCTGACTCAGCGCTCGGTTCTTCGGGAAGCTGGATATCGCTATGTGATGACCAACTCACCCGATCAGCGAGGAATCGATGTGGCATTGCTTTACCAACGGGACCGTTTCAAACTGATTTCCTATCAGGGAATCCCCATACCTCATATATCCGGTAAAAAGAAACTTCGCCCTACACGAGATATACTACACGTCTGCGGAATGTTATTAAACCACGATACACTGGATGTTTTTGTAGTTCATCTTCCGTCCCGTTCAGGAGGTGCTAAAGAAAGCGAACCTTACCGTCTGCATGCCGCCCGACAATTGAAAGCTGCGGCAGACAGCATCTACCTCCATCGGTATCATCCGCAAATTCTTATCATGGGAGACTTTAACGATTATCCCGATAATGCATCGGTCAGCAAAATAGTTTCAGCAAAAGCTCCCCTTCAAGACAAAAGTAGTTTGCAACCACAAAGATTCTACCACTTGCTTGCCCGTAAGGCCGCTACACAAAAAGACTTCGGCAGTTATAAATATCAGGGCGAATGGGGATTACTGGATCATATCATTGTCTCCGGCACGCTTCTCCAGCCGGATGCAGACTTTTGCACCAGTGAAAGCAAAGCCGATATCTTTCGTCCTTCTTTCCTATTGACGGATGATAAAAAGTATGGCGGTGTGCAGCCATTCCGCACTTACTACGGAATGAAGTACCAGAACGGTTACAGCGATCACCTGCCTGTATGGGCAGATTTCCGGCTCATTTATTAATCCGAATACTGATACAATTTCAAATCAAACTTCTGTACCATTACCAGCAAATGATCAAATATATCGGACTGAATACGCTCATATTCTTTCCATACCTTGTTCCGGGAAAAGAAATAGACCTGAATAGGAACTCCGTAAGTTGTCATTTCCTTCTGACTGATAATCAAGTCCAGATCCTGATTTACAACAGGTAGGCTACAAAGATAGCGTTCGATGTAAATGCGGTAGAGTTGCGCATTGGTAGGCACCTCCCCTTCCGCCGGCTGATAGTCCGCCATCAAAGGAACTTCCTTGCGAATGGTATCCAACATTTCAGAAGTACAGAACTTCAATGTGGTCATATCCAGATAGATATTCTTGTCCACACGCCGACCGCCACTCTCCTGCATGCCGCGCCAGTTCTGAAAAGAACCGTTCACTAAGGTATAAGGCGGAATGGTAGAAATTGTGTTATCCCAGTTCTGGATCTTCACGGTGTTGAGGGTAATTTCTTTCACAATACCATTGGCAGATCCGTTGGGTAAAGCAATCCAGTCGCCGATACGCAGCATTTCATTGGCAGAGAGTTGCACTCCGGCCACAAACCCCAAAATACTATCTTTAAATACCAACATCAATACTGCTGCCGAAGCACCCAATCCGGCAAAAAGGGTTGCGGGAGATTTATCGATAAGAATAGATATGGCAATGATAGCAGCCACAAAGAACAGTAGTACTTGCAATACCTGGACAAAACCTTTCATCGGGTGATTCTTACTATTGTCTTTTTGATTATGAAAATCCAGAAAAACCAGTAACAGTCCGTTCAGCGCAAAGGCTAATGCAGCTACAATATACACGGCACACACCTTCTGAGCCAAGCCCAACAACTCTACTCCATGCACAAAAGTATGGGGCAACAGGAAATAAATCAGAATGCCCGGCAAGGTATGTATCAGGTGAGGAACGACCTTCCGCTTCATTAATAAGGTATTCCAACGGTGAGGTGAACGATTTGTATAATGCTTCATACCGCCCACTAATATTGCTTGGAATAGATAGTCTAATCCTACAGCTATAGCAATAATCAATATGGCGATGATAGTCTCATCAAATGTATTCGCAAATTTGGGATCTACTCCCCAACCTACAAGGGTTTTATTCATCCACCCTCCTAATGTCGTCATATATTCCTCCGATTTTAGTTGCTTATAAAAGTGATAACAGATAAAGGGGGCAGGTTGTTTAGTGAAACTTTTTCCGGTTTCATCTTTTAGTTTTCCGGCTTCAGTAAAAAAGTTCCGATGGAAGATGCTCCTTTCACCGTCAAACAGACATTGGTACTGACTTTTATACAGCCTACTCTTTTCAGGATTGGGAGTTTTCTCATTCCTGCTGTTGGCTAATTATGCAAATCTTACTCCGCAAGTTACAAATGTAATCCACACACCATGTGCATTCTTTTTTGTCGTTGCCACTTTCAATATATTGGGATATTATACTCTTCGTATCAGTTCATGGATAAACCGCCTATATTCCAACAAATTGCACTGTAAGTGGAAGTTCATAGTGGTATATACATCTGTAATGCTATTGTTTCTACTGTTGATTATGGGTTGTTGTTAGCTGCCAAGTTAATAGGAAGAGCTGATAATCCATTCACTCTCCAGATAGGAGGAATACGTATTTTATTAGTGGTGTGGTTGGTAAAACTTGTTATCTTGGGATTGTTACTAGCCGAAATAGAATATAATCCGGCAAATGCCGTACGCTTCACACGAAATTTTTCGAATGTATATCACTAATCACACGGCTGCGTCCCGACTGGGAGGTTACCGTATTACCCAGAAGTGTGGAAGATGCCATCGCTTGGTTCAAGATACAACCTCATCCGAATATCCTGTTTCTGGATATTAAGTTATCGAGTGCATGCAGCGCCTATTTTAACGGGAAAATAATACTTCACGTGAAACCGCCTCATAAGGATAAGATAACGGTGAGCGAAGAAAAAGTGTCTTCTTTCAAGCTATGGCTGAACCTTTAACAGTAATAACAGCCTTCATTCCAAATAATTATCATATATTTGGAATTCTATTCACAATATGGACTAACTAAAGACTGAAAGATATGACACAAATTAAAGAACTACTTAGAATCGGGCTATTTGTTATTATAGTACTTTGCGGCACTTCAGCGTGTAGTAACGATGATAGTGATGATGATGAACTCGCAAAGGATTACAAATTAAAAGAAGTAGCATGGATTATGCAAGATGATGAAGTCAAAATCATTAAGCAAACGATACCAGGTTTCTTGACTGATAACAACACTGATGAAGAAATGAAAGTAACAGTCAAGCCAACAGCAGATGTAAGACAATCTTCATGCTTCTATACAGATGATGCAAAGTTGTTTCAACTTTTAACCCAGACCCCTAATGAAATTTATGTCCCAGGTGGTTTTACTCTCCTCCCATCAGACCATTTTTCATATATACATAGTGGTCCTAAAACCCTCTTTTCGTTGGAGGAACAATATATTCCTCTTACGGTAGAAATAACTCATGAATCGACTATACCTCCTCATCACAGACTTATTTACAATCACATCATTAGTTTGCGAGAAATAAACGCTACTTACCGTGCCTGCTTCACAGAAATTAATACAGGTAAAGAATTGCAAATCACAGGAAAATGGACAGGCAAATTCTTTATACAAAATGAGGGAGAAACATTGTTAGAAGAAATAAAGTAAACAATAAACTACTTATCTTTCAATACATAGCCTTTCTTCATCAACGATTCTATCTTCACCGAAGAGTCGTTGCGAAGTGCCTTGCGCAAATAAGTAATCTGCACGTTCAGCGCCAGAGAGTTTGCATAAGAGGCACTACTCCAGACTGTATTCAACAACAAGTCACGGTCTACAGATAAATTAAGGTTCTTCGCCAACAAGCGGAGAATCTCTGCCTGACGGGAAGTAATAAGCACTTTATTATTTCCCGTTCGTATTTCATTGGTACTGTAATTGAAGACAGACTGGCCGAAATGATAAGTCTCCTCCTCCACCGTATCGGAAAGCTGTGAAGCGAAACGTTCACGAATACGGGCTATAAGTTCTTCCGGATAAAACGGTTTAGCAAGATAATCATTCGCACGAAGCTGGAAACCTTGCAGACGGTCGGCCTTATCACTACGGTCGGAAAGAAAGAATATGAGTACATGCTTATCCGTCTCGCGGATACGTTCGGCAACTTCAAAGCCATTGTGACCGGGCATATTAATATCAAGTAGCACCAAATCTGGTTTCACAAGAGGAAATTGCTCGATAGCAATGCTTCCGTTCCCCGCATAAGTTACCTCGTAACCTTCTTTTTCAAGAAAGCGCTTCAGCAGCATTGAGTATTTCAAATCATCGTCAGCAAAAAGTATCTTCAAAGGTTTCATCTTATTGAGGTATATTAATTTCTATTGTCGTTCCCTTACCCGCCTGACTATTTAAAGAGATAGTCCCATGGTGTGCCTCTACCAGCAATTTTACATAACTCAGACCCAGACCGATACCCGGCAATGAGCGGTCAGGAAGATTACTGCCCCGGTAGAATTTATCGAATACACGATTCTGTTCGGAAACCGGAATGCCGATACCATCATCAGATACCCGTATCAGCAACTGATGATCTTGCAAAAGACAATCTACAACGACGTGCACAGAAGTACCTGAATACTTCACAGCATTCTCTATCAGATTACTGATGATGTTGGAAACGTGTACCGGATCTGCCGTCACCAAAGTCTCCGTACTGAAATGTGTCTCAATAGAAACATCTTTATCCTCCGGAATATGACAAAGTCGGACAAGCTTTTCCAGACTCGCTTTTATATCGAACGTACGAACAGAAAGTTGTGTATGTTCATCATCGGCACGCGTCATATCACGCAACTTTGAGAGATAGGCCGACAGATTATCCAGTTCGGACATAGAATCATGGATCACTTCGTCCATTGCTTTCTCATCCATTCGCAAAGACTTGTCATTCAGGAAAGCAATACACATTTTCAGAGCCTGTACAGGCCGTTTCAATTCATGTATCATGGTGTTTACAAAGCTTTTTCGCAATTCGTCGATCCGGCGTTGCTTCAGGATGGTTTTTATCTGAAACAGCAAGCAAAGCCCTAATAGGAAAATCAGGCAGATACTGCCGGATAACTGCCACCCCATACGCACAAGTACTGCATGAGGCGAAACCTTCACAGTAACAAGAAGCAACTGATGTTTCAGGGGATTATAGGGATAGCTTACTTCGATGTACGGGTTGAATAAAGTGCCTTGCCGCTTCAGTTCGGCATTCCACTGGTAAGTGGAATCTTCAGAAACGACCAGATGCGTAGTAAACATTTGTTCGTCCAAACGTATGGCAAGCAAGGAATCAAATTGCTGCAATGCAAAAGGTATATCCAACTCTAAACGATAAAGATTAATAATAGAGTTCAAGTTAGGAGCATCTTTATCGGACATATTGATCTTGAATGAATCCTTCACAATAATCCGTTCTTCCGGCAAAAGGGTGTCTAACGCCAATGCCCATTCTCTGCGCTTTGCCTCTCTCTCTTTATCATCCGTACTGGCAGAATCCTGCTGCTCTATTTTGAGGGTTTCTATATTCACCTGTCCCACGCTCTCTAGCTCCCGTCCTTTCAGAACCCCTAAAATTAATTCGTCGATAGTGGTCCGCGCTTCCAAATCAATAGATTTACTCAGTTGATAGAAAAACATATTGCTACTACTAAGCACCTTCTTGGGCTGGGGAGCACGGATAGAGTCATACTGTTGGGTGGTCTGCAAGATGCGATCATAGATATCATTGATCTGTTCATCATTCATGTACTGGTATTGGTTACGTAGCCAGTAAGCCTGTCCGCATGTAATGAGCAGCATCGCTACAATGGAGAATATCCAAACTATCTTAATCCGTCGTTCCATAATTGTTCCTCTTTTTAAGGCCTCTTTCAAAAGGACCTTCATTTGGTACCGGCAAAGGTAGAAGTTAGCTTGCAAATATAAGTACGTGCGAGGCAGATATTATACGCCGCGTAATATTTCAGTAATAACTTTCGCCCTCTTCTGAAGCAAAATCCGCATAGTTTTGCAGTACAATAATCGCTGGAAGCAGTATGTCAAACCCCTAAAAATGTAAAAACTATGAGTACAAGAATTATTTTCCTCAATCTGTGTCTCGCCATGCTATGCGCATCACAAGCAAAGGCACAAATTATTGTTTCTGATGGAACGAAAATACAGAATGATACCATCGGCGAAGCACAACTCCTTGTGCAATATGAAACGCGCTGCATCATCAATCCGGAGAAACCGGAAAATGTTACGGAAGAAACCATGATGCTGGAAGTAGGCAAAAATCTCTCCAAATTCTACAGTTACACCAAGTATGTATGCGACTCCGTACTGGCAGTGGATTTTGCCAACAAAGCCTCACAGGAAACCATCAATGAACACCTGAAGCAATATGGGCAAAGCAAATTGGGTGAACGTACCTTCAAAGGCTATCCCAGTGGAAAAGTAACAACCCTCGACGAAGTGGCAGGCATGACACGCCTGCGTTGCGAAGAAGCGGAAGAACATCCACAGTGGAAGATACTGGCAGAAAACGATAGTGTCCTCTCCTACCTTTGCAGCAAAGCCGAATGTCAATTCAAAGGCCGGACATGGACGGCATGGTTTACTGCAGAAATCCCCGTCAGCGAAGGTCCCTGGAAGCTTTGCGGACTACCCGGACTGATACTAAAAGCCGAAGACAGTGAAGGGCATTATTCATTTACCGCTGCCGGTATGGAACAGTGCCACACATACAGACCCATACTCTTCGACGGAAAGAAGCACGAACCGATGAACCGCAAAGCATACAACAAAGTGCACGAACGTTATTATGCCGACCCGGTAGGATTTATCACCGGAAGCATGCCGAACGTCACTGTTACTATAAAAGATGAACATGGCAATGCAACCAAGAACCCGAAGAATGTTCCTTATAACCCGTTGGAACGATAATATTTCTCCACACCCGTAATCGTTCGTGAAATCTGTTGCATACTGAATGCATTTCAGTCGTATACTGAACCCTATTCAGTCGTATAGTGAATGCCATTCAGTCGTATACTTAAATAACCTCTTTTTTACATACTGATAATCAACAAATTACGAAAGCACCGTATTCGTATAAAAATTACGACAAGCCTCGATTGGCAAATAATCAATTATTGTAATGTATGAATAAAAAAATTACTATTCTATTTTTTCTGTTTCTCTTTAGTTTCTTGTCGTCTACCCACGCCCAGACATTGAAGGGCAAGATAACAGATGCAGAAACCAATCTACCGCTGGAGGCAGTCATGATCAGTGTATTACGCGGAAACACAATGATAGACTATGCACTAACCGATGCTAAAGGGCAATTTTCTTTACCGTGGAAGCATAGCGGAACGCTGCAACTCAATATCTCTTTGTTAGGCTATAAAAGAGAAATGCGAAATATCAATGCGGCAGGAACCCTGAATCTCAGCCTACAACCGGAAGCTATTGTGCTGAAAGAAGTACAGATACGTCCGGGACGCATCAATACCCGAAAAGATACGGTAAGATATGATCTGGCACAGTTTGCTTCCTCTAAAGATGTGCATATCAAGGATGTATTGAAGAAACTTCCGGGCGTGGATGTCGATGAAAATGGACAAGTTAAGTACAAAGGGAAAGCCATCGACCACTACTTTGTAGAGGGAATGGACGTCACAGGCGGACGCTACAACCAGATCAACAATAACCTGAGTGCCAAAGCTGTGAAAACGGCTGAAATCATGGAAAACTATCAGTCCGTAAAGGCCCTGAAAGGAAAGATTAACTCTGAAGAAGTGGCACTGAACCTGAAACTCGATCCGAAAGCGCGGGATCAATGGATAGCTAACACCACACTGGGTGCCGGATGGAGCGATGACAATGATAAACTCTTATGGGAAGGCGGGCTGAATGCCCTTCAACTGGGCAAAGGCAAGCAGAGTGTCTACAATTACAAGACGAATAACAATGGCAAGGACCTCAGCAACGAACAGACAATATTGACAGGAAGCGGTTGGCAGGAAGTGCCACTTTCCGGTTTTCTAGCACAGCCGGGCATCAGTGCACCGTTGGATAAAAAACGCTTATTGTTTAATGAGACGCACACCCTGAATGGCAACCGGATGTACAAATGGAATGAAGATCGCAGTTTACGTATGCAAGCTGGATACACTCATGACGTGATCCGGCAACAACGGGGAAATACGCAAATCTATTATCAGCCAACGGATACCATACAAATAGATGAAACTTATCATTATCGCCTGAGAAGTGATGCCGCCAATCTGGAACTTCGTTATGAAGATAACAGCAATCGCAACTATATATCCAACCGCTTCACAATGGATGGGGAAATAAACCATGGTCGTTCGGAAGAACTCAGACAAACTCTACGAACTTCCCGGCTGAGTGCGGGAAATTATTTCAATCTCATCCGGAACCGGGAAAATAGTACCTGGGAATTCCGCTCGGCAACGCAGTATGCTTACCAGCCCGCATCTTTATTACTTGAAGAAGGAAAAAGCAAATTCAATCAGCACAGTTTCTATACAGATAATAGTGCGGCATATCTGCGCAAGTACAACGGCTTTACCCAGCAATACAAAGCAGGAATACAAGGGGAACGGGCTACTATGAAGTATATTCCGCCTACACAACCTAATGACTTCAACGCCTCTAACCTGTCATTGTATTTCAACCCCTATTTCCAGTTGCAACGGGGTAAAGGGCTGGCTACACTTTCACTGCCCCTAAAAGCACAACGATACTTCTCACAGCAACGATCATTCCTATTCTTCAATCCGTCCACGTATTTGCGTTACAAACTGGATTACCATTGGACGTTCTCTCTCTATGGCAGCCTGAAACGTTCGGCAGGAGATTTCTCCGACCTATATCCGGGACTTTACCAAACCGACTACCGTACCTGGCGAAGCGGTAACGGCCTTTTTCCAACGAGCACTACGCAGACTTATAATCTCTATG
The DNA here is from genome assembly GCF_000172175.1 of Bacteroides intestinalis DSM 17393. Lineage (NCBI taxonomy): Bacteria > Pseudomonadati > Bacteroidota > Bacteroidia > Bacteroidales > Bacteroidaceae > Bacteroides > Bacteroides intestinalis. Next base: position 1,269,297 of record NZ_ABJL02000008.1, read on the forward strand.
GTGAATATAAAAATACCGTGCAAGAATTCTTTGTCACAGCCTCGCTGACCTACAGTCGCAGTAATCGGAATACCCTCTTTGAGCAAAGTGTTTCTGAAAATGCAATTGTCTACACCCAACGTGAGCTGCCGAATCACAGCGATAGCTGGAACCTCAGCAGTACCTTGTCCAAAGGCATATACGACTGGCATCTGAAAACCTCTCTTACCCTGCTGCTCAGTCGTAGCAACGGGGAGCAACTTACGCGCCTGACTGATAGCGACCAACAAAGTCTTTTGCAAACTTACCGTTATGATTACCTGAAAGCAGAACCTAAGATTATATGGTCGCCCGCAGATCTCTTTGAAGCAGAATATCATGCGACATTGGGGTATGGCGGTAGCAAGATAGGAAGCGATACCCGCCTCAGCCCATTGCTGGACTTTGTACAACGGCTACATCTCACATTCAGCATCGGACAAGTAGACCTGCGCCTTTCCGGCGAACATTACCGGAATGATTTAGGAGAACATACACATCTCAATACTGTGTTTGCAGATGCATCCCTTATCTATAAAAGAAAAAAATGGAGATTGGAAGCAAGTCTCAACAATCTCTTCAACAAGAAAGAGTATGCTTATACGACGTATTCAGCCACACAAAGTTATACTTCGCGACTGAATATACGCCCGAGGGAAGTCATGGCGACGGTAAATTATCAGTTTTAATCTATAATACCATTACTGCGGAATAGATGAGTATCCCCAATATTGTTAATCCTCCAACCAATATCGGAGCATAAATATGGGGAACTTTTTCCATTGTCTTATGTCCGCTGACTTTCAGGAAAAGGCGATATACGATATATGCTGCAATCAATCCGATAAGTGTACCTGCCAGAAGATCACCCGGAAAATGTACTCCCAGGTAAATGCGTGAATAGCAAGTCAGCAGTGCCCATCCCATTATAAATACGGTGAGCCATCGCTTACGGAAAAGGAACCAGATAAAGAATGCCAGTCCGAAAGTATTGGCTGCGTGGCAAGAAGGAAAGCCATAACGCCCACCCCGATAACCATTTACAATGTGCACCATATTGGATATCGGATTTTCCAGATTAGCCGGACGAAGGCGCTCCACATAAGGACGTATCAACGTTGCACCTGTCTGGTCGGCAATGGTAATGACGAGTGCTAACCCAATCATACAGAACAAAGTCACTTTCCAGTGGAAATTGCGAAGCATGACATACCAGATAGCAGCATACATAGGCACCCAAATCCATTTACCACTATATGCACTCATAAAATAATCAAAGAACGGACTGTGCATCCGGTTGATGGAGAGGAATATATCAGTATCAATATCGACTACCTGATTCAAAATGTCTAATAGAATCATCTTGTTTTATCTTTTAGCAATGTCATCATACAATTTCTGTAAATAAGCCTTGCCCGGCAGCAAGTTCCCTCCTTTCGCAGTGCCTTCATCTACTGCTACAGCATCTGCTTCACAGTTAAATATCAGCAGGTTTTCCGGTGTTACCATACCGAAAAGGTCCGGAACTGCAAAAAAAGCAAAATGAGGAGAAGCAGGATTCAACATGTCTTTGCTGAATACAAACTTCTGATGAGGCAAGGATAATTGTGCCAACAGAGTAGCAGCAATATCATGTTGTGAACCGTACACATCAATACGTCTTGGTTCGCTAATTGCACCGCCAACCAATAACAGAGGTATCTGATAGCGGTCTACCGACTGATTATTCAATTGTTCGGGATATGCTCCCAGATGATCGGGCACAAATACTATTACCGTATTCTTCCACTGCGGCAATTCACGAAAACGCTTCACAAAGTCACCTACACAACTATCAGTATAGGCAAAAGCATTCAAACGATCATTCGCCAGACGACGATAGGGAACCTCAAAAGGCTCGTGACTGCTGGAGGTCTGCAATACCCGGTAGAACGGACGGGCATTATCTGCCATAGTTGTATCCGCCGCTTCAGCCTTTATATCTTCCAACAGACGATTGAAAACAAGATGATCGTGTGCGCCCCATTTACTTAAACGCTCTGATACGGAGAAATCCTGATCCGAAACAATGCTTTCAAAACCGGAAGACATCAGGTAAGAACGCATATTCGTAAAGTCGGCATCACCCCCATAATAATATTTGGTACGGTATCCGGCATCACGCAGGCTACCTGCAATAGCAGGAAGATTCTGGGTCTTGCGAGGGTACTTCATAATACTGGTGGTAGGCTGTGCTGGATAACCGCTCAGAATGGATACCAATCCACGGTCTGTACGGAAGCTATTGGCAAAAAAGTTCGTAAAGAGAACTCCTTCACTTGCCAGGCTGTCCATCTGCACGGCAATATCCGGCTCGCCACCCAGAGTAGTCATCAACTTGGATGAGAAACTCTCCAGTATGACGAAAATAACATTCGGACGTTCTGTTTTGAATAAAGCTGTGCGCAAAGTATCAGGAACTACCACAGTACTATCCAGTACCTGCGGATCTACCAGCTTCTTCATCAATTCATCTGCCTGTGCCGCTTCCATAAAACGGTATTGTTTACTGAAATCTTTTTGCTTGGAAAGAGATTCCATCAAGCTGAACGCCGGATTGATAGCCGCATGATTCAGTCGCTGGTTAGAACTGAAATAGGCTTTACCGGTATTCATTGTAGAAACGGTGAATCCACCGCGGATAGGAATAAAAAGAAGGGCAGTCAGTAACAACATGACACCCGATACAGACAGGCGGCGATAAGGTAACTTCAGCCCCTTCCAAATACCTCTCTGTACCCAAAGGAAAATGACGTAAAGTAAGGATGCATATACGATCATGGCTACTATTCCACCTATCATCTGCCATATATTCATACTTGCAAATGCATCTTTAGGAGAAGAGAAGAAATAGAAGAGCGGCGTGGCATCCAGACGGAAACCCCAATACTCATATAAACCTAAATCAACAATGAAAATGACAGCGAGTAAAATAGCAATGAAGAAATAATAACCATTCCAGATACTGCGGAGCGTCTTGGAAAGTGTCCAGGCGGATGCAATAAAAAGTAATCCGGGGATAGCCGTCAGATATCCGGCCAGTGAGAGGTCAAGGGGTAAACCATTCCAGATAACCAGAAAGGGATCTGTCCAGGAAGTACCTGCATACAAAGAACTGTAGTAAAGTATAAATAACGGTTTCTGCAATATAAAGACACAGACGAAAAGGATGTACGTCTTTATCAATCCTATAAGCCTTTCTTTCATCAGCTTTTTCTTGTTTTATATTTATATTGAGCGCAAAAATAGTTGTTTTATTCTATTTTTCGCGAATAATGTTCAAGAAAACCGTGAAAGAAAGGCTTATAAGAGTATTTTTATTATCCGTTTACACGTTTATAGTCTTCCAGGAACTTTTTCAGTCCGGAATCCGTCAATGGATGATTAAGCAGACCTTTAATGGCGGACAATGGACAAGTTGCGACATCGGCACCTACTTCAATACATTGCATAATGTGTGCTGTATGACGAATAGAAGCCGCAAGAACTTGTGTGGTATAGCCGTAATACCGATACATTTCCACGATCTTACCTACCAGTGCGATACCATCCTCACAGATATCGTCCAGACGTCCCACAAACGGAGATACATAAGTAGCTCCCGCTTTGGCAGCCAGCAAAGCTTGTCCTACAGAAAATACCAATGTACAATTGGTACGGATACCTTTGGAAGTGAAATATTTGATAGCCTTGATACCATCTGCGATACAGGGAACTTTTACTACGATATGCGGGTTGAGTGCAGCAAGCTCTTCGCCTTCCTTAATCATACCTTCATACTCCGTAGCAATAACCTCGGCACTGACATCACCTTGTACGATGTTGCAAATTTCCACATAATGTTTCCGCTGATTATCTACTCCTTTGATGCCCTCTTTCGCCATAAGCGAAGGGTTGGTGGTTACTCCATCGAGAACGCCCATATCATAGGCTTCTTTGATCTGGTCTAAATTTGCAGTGTCAATAAAAAATTTCATGGCATAAACTGTTTATTGTGATTAAAAATATAAAGTTACATAAAAAGATATGAAACCTCAAATTATAAGGCATATATAATTAGAAACAGATAGTTTAGTTAAATGTTTTCGACTATTTCTGTTTCTTTGATTTAATTTTTGCTCGTACCACTTCTATCATGGCAGGTAATATGGAAATTACTATAATTGCTACAATCAGCAATTTAAGATTTTCTTGCACCACCGGAAGGTCTCCGAAGAAATACCCGGCATAACAGAAAAGCGCTACCCAGGCAGCTCCCCCTATCAAATTGTATACCATGAAATAGTGATAATGCATCTTCCCCATTCCAGCTACAAATGGGGCAAAAGTGCGCACAATGGGAACAAACCTTGCTATGATTATAGTCTTGCCACCATATTTTTTATAAAATTCATGTGTCTTATCCAGATGACTTTGCTTGAATATTCTGGAATTGGGGTTATTAAACAGCTTGCACCCAAAGAGATGCCCTATCATATAGTTACAAGAATCTCCCAACACAGCAGCAAAAAACAAGATAAGAACAAGGATATTTACTTCAAGCGGTGTTCCAGGTAACGAAGCTATAGCTCCCGCCACAAAAAGTAATGAATCTCCCGGAAGAAAAGGCGTAACCACCAACCCTGTTTCACAAAAAATGATTATGAACAATATTACATAGGTCCAGGTATGATATTCCTGCACAATATCTATCATGTATTGATCAATGTGGAGAATAAAATCTAATATAAATTCCATTACATATTGATTATTGGGAATAAAATATATACATATTCCGCAACATAAATATAGCTCTCCCGCTACTCCTTATGACAGAAATATATATGAATTGATATAATTAAAGAGAATATAAAGCACAGAATGCCTTATAAGAGAAAGAAGATTTAAATAATAATACGCCTTAAAGCATAGATATAATATCTACTGGAATATTGAGTAAGAGAAAGATGATATGGAAAATAAAACCTCTTTTCTTCAGGAAGTAAAACTTTTATAGATTTAACAATCTTGGCTACAACAGAAAATGCATTGAATCTCAGGACTTGTGAAGAAGGAATATTACTACGTGAAACAGATGTTGCTATATTGCCAATAGCCTTACTTGCATATTCTCCTCCATAAACAATCTTTTTACATTGCTCTGTATTCACATTGGATAAGTTGCATTCTGGTCTACTCTGTTGCAGTTCTGTTACACGAAGTTCTTTGTACTCCTTCATATCATTGGATACAGAATCGAATCCCGATACAAGGAATACACTTAACAATATGCAAAATAAAAATATATACTTCGCCATAACGGCTGCAAATATAAAAAGTATTTTTCAGAGATGAATCATTTTGGCCCTTTATCTTGCAAACCAATTTTATTCTTTTCCTGGCAATGTATACAAAAAGAGAGGATCGTCATACATATAACACAACTGATATAATATCTTCCCATCTGATATCACCCTGCCCCAATGGTCAAGTTTATAACGCGCTACCGGATTACCACCCCAATCATATTGTTCCACAAAGATATATCCGTCACCTTTACCGTTTTCACGCGATACCTGAAGTGGAGTACGTCCGCTATAAGTCAGGAAGAAGTAATCGTCAGTAGCAGATATTCCCCAATAATAAGTCACATTATCCGGGCCTAATGTAAGTACATCATTCTTGGCTTCCACACCGTCAACATCAAAAGTAATATCCCGTACAGTTTGAGCAGATGTATCCATTACCAGGATTTTACGAAAATATTTATAAGCATATACCATCCTGTTACCGGAAGGAGAGACTATAAAATCACCGATATACGGACTCCAGGAACGATGTTTCTTACTAAAAGCAAGATTATATATTTGCTCCGTTTGCAAACTGTCTCCCTGATAAACAGTACGAATTATCGCCTTTCCCCTCGGCACATTATCAGCATAATAGAAAGTATCCCGGGAAACTGCACATATCTGCCGGTCTGAATAAGAAGCACCTTTGATTGATTTAAAGGTAAAAGGAAAAGCTCTCAATACACCCGTCGTATCAGTTTCAAACAGTTGCATAGTACCCGTTTCATAAACATACGTACCGGGAGCAGACACACCTGAAGATACCAAATGAGGAAAGTTAAATTCATTAGGTCCATTTCCTCCTATTCCGAAAGAAGTGATATAACGGAAATCCGGTAAACGATACCAGTGGAAGAAACAGTTCAGACCTTCGTCTGCCGGTTTCACTACTTCAACCGTTCCATCCGGGCGGCGGGTATAGGACATAGCCGGACGATTCTGCAAAAGGAAATATCCATCTTTAATCAGCATCTCCGGTTCTGACATTTTGAAAATGGGACCTTCTTCATCCAGTATTTGATGGGTAGCTGCCAATTCTATTAGTTCTCCGAAGTCCCCATCTTTTAACGTCACACTTCCAGCCACCAGAGGAGCATCTTGTATTATCTTTGGAGTTTCTACAACAATCGTATCATTTGCCTCCTGCTGTTTCTGCTCTGCCTGCGACTTGCAGGCAGAGAAAAACAATAGAGACAGCAATATAATGTAAAGTAAGTGTTTCATTTATTATTTCAACTTAGCGTACAGAATATAGTTATTATCATTCTCATGAATACTATCTGCCAGTTTCTGCATACGTTCCCGATCGGTAGCTGGAATATCTTTAGCACTTTCCAGGTACTTTTCCAATGTTTCCTTCAAAGTCGCAGGCTCCATATTAGCTGTATAATATCCATTTGAACAATTGTATGGGAACCAAGGAATCGGTAAATTACCCAGATAGTCATTCTCTACTTTATAGAAAGCGCCCTTCAAAGATTCTTTATCCATAATAAAATCAGCCGGCACTTCTGTAGTAAAATTATTTTCATCCAGCTGCTTCTCTACGGATGTACTTCCCAGGAAATGACGCGGCAATTCCTTATAATCATGAATGGGAATTTCTTTCTTAACAAAATCCATTGTGAAACGAGGATTCAAACGCCCGTTAGCATAGTGATAAAGGCTATCCGGACGACGTTCCCAGAATACAAAAAGAGAAACATCAAAGTCTGCACCATTTTTATTGCTATATACTTCATTGCTGAAGTCCGGCTTTATGGCTAAATGGCGTGAACGTATCGTATCTTGTATTTCTCCATTGAATTTCTGAGTCCATGCCACATACGGCAAATAATCAAAAGGCAGAAGGAATACAGACAAAAGAGAATCCTTTGTATTTGCCTTGAAGACACCTTTCGGCACCAAACCAGGCAATGGAATACTCTGTACAGCTTGTCCTTTCAAGTCATAAGCCAACAGAGATCTTGCATTCCACGGAAGCAAGTATATGCGTCCACCTGTTTCATCTATCTGAGCATCATAAATCAGCTGATACTCACCGGGACCTTGGCCGAAAGATCCCACATTAGCAAGAAATTTCCCTGCTTTATCGAAAAGCTTAAAAGGAGTCTGATCCTTACCCCACACTAATATATAATTGTCGGAAACAATCACATTTCGTACAGGCACCAATGCTTCATCCCGATTGTCCAACTTCACAATCTGCAATTCATCTGCAAAATAACTCAACGGAAGTACCACAGTATCTTTCAATGCCGACAGATTACAAACCCATATGGAATCTCCATTTATAACCTCCACCGAACCAGCTATCGGCTGTGTATCCAATGCTGAGTTTTTCTGACTTTGACCTCCATTTGAACAGGAACTCAATCCCCCAATAAACATTAGGCTTGCCAGCCATCCAGCACTTTTCCATTGCTTGTTTTTCATATTCTTATTTTTTATGTGAAACAATGAGACAAAGATAGCTGCCTTGGGGAGGAGAAGCAAATTATCTTATAGACAAAACTGACAGATTACTGAATAGATAAAGCATTGATTTTAAAAGAAATAAATCTTTTACACTTAAAATCAGTATAGACAAAAGTTCAGAAACGGCGCAAAAAATCATCCAAAGTTTCATTGTTTTCCGTCAGCCCCAACTTATCCCGTCTCATACGTTGTTTCTTACGGCTAATCGAAGTACGACTAATACAATAGATATCAGATAAATCCTTGATACTAACATTTATTTTCACCAGGCAACAGAAATACACATCCTTCATACTTAATCCCGGGAACGCTTCTAACAACCTCACAGAAAACCGATCGTAACTTCCGTCCACCGTTTGACGTATGTCTTCCCACTCTTCATCAGATAAGGCTATACGCCTATTTGGACTGTCACTCTCTTCTTCGGAAGTCTCTTCTTCTTTCTCCAAAGAAGGGATTTTATGAAATGACTTCATTCGCCGGAAAAGTGATTCGCGAAGCATACCCTCTTTTTCACGTAGCATATTCAACTCCTCTGATTGCTGCAATAACTGTTCTGTCTGGCTCAGCCGCAGAGATTGCTCACGCCAAAGCTGCTTATACATCTGGCGTTTACGACGCTGCCAAACAATATAACCTACCGCAAATGCTACTACAAAACAAAGCCCTAAACTCAAAAGCCAGATTTCACGCTTCTGCTTATCTATTTTCAGACGATTCAACTCATTTTCGAGCTTAGCCTTTTCGTATTGTGTCCGATTCTCAAAACTTTCTTCTCTCCTCAGTTCATTCACAAGATGCTCATTGGCAGCAAGTGCTGCATAGAAAGAACAGCTATCTTTTCCCTGCGAAGAATACAACATTTTCAACCGTCTGGATGCCTCTGCAGCAACCCATCGATTTAATGATATAGATGCTGTACGGTAATAAGTAACGGCCGAATCGTATTCATTGACACCTGCCCAAAGATTTCCTTTTGCCAAATGATAGTAGGGTACAACTGTCCTATCATTCATATTTTTCCGTATTAAATCCATTACTAACACTCCTTCCCGAAAACGTCCGGCAGCAGCATAAACTTTGGCCACTTCCTGACAAATAGAGCTATATTGCCATTCATTTGCCATACGACTGGCTTTCAAAAAATAGGGCATAGCCTCATCTAACATCCCTCTCGACGAATAAATAAAGGCAATAAAACGATTCACCTGCGCTTTGTCCCCCTCACGTTTAAAAAAGTTTTCAGCCAATTGCATGTAAAACAATACACTATCCATATTGGCAGAGTTACGAGAAGCTGCTCTTCCTTTATTAAACAGATTCAGACCAATTGCAAAAGAATCTGGCACTACCCGTGAAGGGGCAGTATACAATTCTTTTCCCCCTCTTCCGCAAGAAAGAAGGACAATTAGTATCAAAAGCAGGAGTAGCAGTTTCTTCATAGTATTGAACGATTATCGATTACGCTTCAGGAATATACGATCTGAAATAGTGGCGGGTAACTCCCTCTCATAGTGAGTAACCATAATCATCGTTTTATCCTGCCGACGGCAAAATGCCTCGATTACTTTCTTCACCCGGCGACGGTTATAAGTATCCAAGCCATGCAAAGGTTCATCCAATATCAGTAATTCCGGATCTTTTACAAAAGCTCGTGCTAGTAGTGCTAGGCGTTGCTCACCACTGGATAATTGCAAGAAAGGTTTATCTTTAAGGGCGGCAATACCAAAAATATCCATCCACCATTCACAAACAGACATTTGTTCTGCCTTCGGACGTTTATACAATCCAATGCTGTCATGCAGGCCGGAAGCAACAATCTCAATAGCCGGCAAATTCTTCAAATAAGCGCGGTGCATTTCAGGGCTGACATACCCGATGTGTTTCTTTATTTCCCAAATACTTTCACCTGTTCCCCGTTTTCTCCCGAACAGGCTGATATCACAAGCATATGATTGGGGATTATCGGCACATACAAGACTCAATAAAGTCGATTTACCAGCCCCGTTTTCTCCACTCAATGCCCATTTTTGTCCACGCATCACCGTCCAGTCCAGTTCTTTCAAAATAGTGCGGTCGCCATAACGGATACTGACTTTATTCAGTTTTACCACTTCATCGGAAACATAATTGGTATTATCATAAGGCAAATCGATAATGCGTTGTTGCAAATCTTCGGGTACAGGTATATCTGCATTCCGGAATATGGTAAGGTATTGATCACGTGACATCATTTGCCCTACTGTACGATTTGCTACCGGCAGCACTTTATTAATATATGAGGGAATATCATCCATCATAGAAAGTATCAGGATAAGTTGCACTGCAGACCGCTTAGCCAATCCCTCCAACAAAGTATTCAGCAACTCACGGGTTTGTGCATCCAATCCAATGAAAGGATTGTCCATGATAAGCACACGAGGAGCGGTAAGCAGTGCTTTCACTAACTGAAATTTGCGCAACTCGCCGCTGGAAAGAAGAATCATCGGCTTATCCAGCATAGGTTCGATGCAAAATAATTCAAAAAGTTCTTGTTTTAGGGCCTCATCCCTAACTGCTCCCAACATATCCTTAACTAATGGTACATCATCATGGTCATGAGTATTCCAGCGTTGTTGATAATAATAATTAGCATCCGCCGAACCGTATGTATCACGGAAAGCAATGTATTTGACATTATCATAGACCGTTTGTGATGCAGAAGGAGAAAAGTCATAAGTAAGTGTCCCTTCTTTCAATGGATATTTCCCGATAAGCATATCTACCAAAAGGCTCTTTCCTGAACCGTTAGGCCCTACAATAGCAATGTGTTCGTCTGCAGGAAAAGAAATGGAAACAGGTGCAGCCAATCGCACAAGCGGATTACGTGCCACCCCTCCATTCAAAGATATAGTATATGATTGCATCATTGGAGACATATTTTGTTTTATAATGCCGCAAAGATACCAAGTTTTCCGGTTTTACTTACCCTAACAAACAGACAGTTTATGCAAATTGCCTATTTTTAAGCAAGTAATCTGAAAGTAAAACTGATAATATAGCATCATATCTATAAAAATATCGCCCTTGCCAGTATGGTTACTTACAAGGGCGATATTTTTTATAGATACTTATTTATAAATAATAAGTGCAGATTGTGCCGGAACCAACACTTCCGAACCATAAAGTGTACCCAGTCCATTTTCATTTATAAATCCATCCTTGCATACCACTGTGTATTTGCCTTCAGGCACAACCAGCTTTGCCGGCTCTTTACGGGAATTCAGTGCCACGATAATATCTTCCCAAGCATCTCCATTAGCATTCTCCTTCAAGCGATATGCAACCAGATTATTACCCTCTACCGGAAGGAATTCCAAATGTTTGCGCACCAGTTCCGCATCTCCCATACGGAAAGCAGGATGATTTTTACGCAACTGTATCAAACCTTTATAATAAGCAAATACATCAGCATATTCAGCTTTGCGTCTCCAATCAATCGCATTGATAGAATCAGGACTCTGATAACTGTTATGTACCCCTTTCTTATCACGCATCACTTCTTCGCCCGCATAGATAAACGGTATGCCTTGTGAAGTAAATACAGCCGTCTGTGCCAGTTTATCCAACTTGGCAAGTTCCTGCGGTGTAATGCCTGGAATGCTTGCATTAAGTCTGTCTACCAGACACATATCATCATGACAAGATACATAGCTGATCATTTGCGTCGGCTGTTCAGCCCATGAAGCCTTACTGTAATTCACTGAATCATTGTCCACCTGCGGGTGCTTGATGGCACCTACAATACCAAACTTAATACTCTCCTCCCCACCAGGAAGTCCGGCAAGGAAAGCACCTTTGTGGTTATCATTGAACGGCCCCCGCAGAGCATCACGCATTTCATCGGAGAAAGCGGCAATACCGGGCATCCGATAAGTATTCATCTTCATTGCCAAAGAGTCTTCCGGCATTTGGGGAGCCTTAGCTGCCCAACCTTCACCATAAATAATGATACTCGGATCAACCGCCGTAGCAGCCTTGCGGATTTCATTCATTGTTGTAATATCATGAATTCCCATCAAGTCAAAGCGGAATCCATCAAGATGATATTCATTAAGCCAATGCAACACAGACTCTACCATATATTTCCGCATCATAGGACGGTTACTCGCCGTTTCATTACCACAGGCAGACCCATCAGCAAAGCTACCGTCCGGCATCTGGCGATAGAAATACCCTGGTACCGTACGTTCAAAATTACTCTCAGCGGTATTAAATGTATGATTATACACTACATCCAGCACTACCCGGATGCCAGCCTTATGTAAAGCCTGCACCATTTGCTTGAATTCCTTAATACGAATAGAAGGATTATAAGGATCGGTAGAATACGAGCCGTCAGGTACATTATAGTTCTGTGGGTCATATCCCCAATTATATTTATTTTCATCCAATTTCGTCTCATCTACCGAAGCGTAGTCATAAGACGGCAGAATGTGAACATGTGTCACACCCAGTTCTTTCAAATGATCGATGCCTGTTGCCAGCTTCTCAGGGCTAAGTGTACCTTCTTCCGTCAGTGCCAGGAACTTACCTTTATGCTGAATACCCGACGAAGGATCGGTAGAGAAGTCACGGTGATGCATTTCATAAATAACAGCATCGGCCGGAGAAGCCAAAGCAGGTCGCTTATCTTGTGCCCAACCTTCAGGATCAGTAGCTTTCATATCAATGATAGCAGCACGTTTTCCATTCACCCCTACCGCTTTCGCATTGATGCCCGGAGTATCTCCCAGCCATTTATCCTTGATCTTCACATTAAATGTATAAAATTTCCCTATCAGGTCTTTTTCCACCTTTGCCGTCCAGGTTCCTTCCTTATCAGATACCATAGAAACAGTCTCATAAGCATGGCCGCCATCACCCGCATCAAACAGCATGAGGCGTACTTCATCGGCAGTCGGCGCCCACAATGTAAAATTCGTAACTTCGGGAGTATACTCCATTTCCGTCAGGCTGCCCGAACGAACGGGATACAACTCATAAGACGCGTACTCATTCTTCGTTGGAGCACAGCTGGCAACTGTCGCTGTGGCTACTCCAATCAAGGCAAGTTCATTCAGTTTCATGGTGGTTATTTTAAGTTTTAGTATTAATATCAGATCTTATTTCTTCACTTTATCCGGGTTTTTGGCCATAAAGTCTTTCCATCCGTGATACCCTTTCTCTACTGTGGGACGCCCCATTTGCAAAAAATGGCAATAAGCAGCAGCCAGCCCGTCCGTAGCATCCATAAATGTAGGCATATCTTCCTTTGCAAAGTGAAGCATACGTTGCAACATATCTGCTACCTGCTCCTTGGAAGCCTGGCCATTTCCAGTAATAGCCATTTTTATCTTAAGAGGGGCATATTCCGTAATAGGGATATCACGGCTGAGGGCAGCAGCCATAGCAACTCCCTGAGCACGCCCCAGCTTCAACATAGATTGTACATTCTTACCGAAAAAGGGAGCTTCAATAGCAAGTTCATCAGGCAAATAACTCTCAATGATGCTCAATACCCGTTCGTGTATATGGCGAAGTTTAAGGTAATGGTCACCAAACTTGCGCAGGTCAATAATACCCATAGCAATCATCTCAGGTTTTGTCCCCACCACACGCAGCACTCCATATCCCATAATGGTAGTACCGGGGTCGATACCTAAAATTATCTTTTCCTTGACCGGTTGTATCACTCTATCACCTCCATCAATGTAGGAAAGCCAACCACCTTATCCTGGAATATCTTAACCAGCTCATCGTTTAGTTTCACTCCTTGCTCCATGTGCCAGCGATGCAGAATGGCGGAGTTTTCCACTTCAAACTGAAGGGAATAGCATGTGCTGCCCTCTTCACGATGGCTCAGTACACGGACAATACGCGGCGTATGCAATGCACCGGTTTTCTCTACTTCGGGTAAATAGAATTCCTTTATCCAAATCAGGAAGTTATCTTCCTGTCCTTCTTCCACTTGATAGGTTGTATTATAGATCAGCATATTTTTTCTTTCAATTTGTTTCGCAAACATAGCAATTATTTCAGAATAATGCATTATATTTGCGCCACCAAAACAAGAGAAAGCTCGAAAACGTTAGCGAAAGATCGAAAAAGGGGGGTTAGCTCATCTGGCTAGAGCGCGACACTGGCAGTGTCGAGGTGATCGGTTCGAGTCCGATACTCTCCACAAAAAATAAAAGCTGCATTCAAGACCGAATGCAGCTTTTATTTTTTATATCACTGTTTCACTGTAGTTTAAACGTCACAGGTACTGTAAACTTGCAGCGTACAGGCACACCACGCTGTTTACCAGGTATCCATTTCGGCATAGTAGAAATTACACGGACTGCTTCTTTGTCCAGATAAGGATCGACACCTCTTATCACTTTCACATCTACAATACTTCCGTCTTTATTAACAACGAACTGCACCGTTACACGACCCTGAGTTCCATTCTCTTGTGGAATAGTAGGATATTTGATATTCTTGCCCAAGTACTGTAAAAGCCCGACTGTGCCCCCATCAGGAAATTGCGGATTTTCTTCCACAATCACAAAAATGTCATCTTCTACCACCACTTCTTCATCCACTGTAACCGGTATGTGCTTAATCACTACATCTTCACCTGTTTCCTCCGAAGAGGCAAAATTAGTTTCCTCTGCAGTATCGTCATCATCTATTATCGTCAAAACATCATTAATAGGAGTTACCTGAGGTGGTGGCGGAGGAGTCACTTCAGGCTGCCTTGTAAGAGGGATCTCCATGTCCTGCTCAAATACATTCTCGGTGATACGACCACTCGTATCAACCCTGACATCACGAGTCCATTCGAATGCAACGAACATGAAGGCGAGTACAGTTACATAACCGACAAGCAGCCACGTTGGCCTCTTGTTTTCCAGGTTTGCTTTGGGTGTTTTTTTGGTTTCCATAGTTTACAAATTAGTTACCGCATAATGTTTACTTGTTAAAATTGAACATTATACAGATGTTGTTAGTAATACGAAAACACTTGTGGCCACTATTTTCTGTATTAAAGGTAGTTGAATAACTGTTAAGTTGTTATCGGAGAGATTCATAAATATGCTTTTTTAATATCTGTTTGACAAAATTGCTTAGCAAAAAGATTATTTACGGCAGAATGCTTAAGATTAGTAAAAAAACAGTTACCTTTGTCGGACTAATTAATTCTAAAGATGAAACAAACAAAATCAGGGAAAAGTGAAATCATACTGAATACACTAAGCCCTTATGATTCAAAGGTGCAACGTTATCTTTCTCTCTCTAAGGAAATCGAGCAACTGATGAATAATGCAAAAGATGAAAATGAGGGATGTGTTTCTATTGAGCTGGTGGCAGAATTCTGTGTATTGCAAGAAGAACTTTATCAGGAAGCACTAAAGAAGCATAAAGAAGAGGCAAACTAACCTCTGCCACCGTCGGTATAATGAAGCATATAAAAAAGCCGGAAAATACCTGAGACATACCAACTCCGTGTCAAGTCCGTACCAACTCCGTACCTTCTCCTTGTTCTTAGACACGGACTATGTACGGAGTAGGTAGGGAACAGACAAAGATGAAATAGGAAATAAGCCAGAATCAGACCTGCAAAACCTCCGGGAATAAATTCATTTCCATATCACATATAGCCTTTTTCCTTGTATCCGATTAATTTTATAAAAAGATTGCAACCGGAATCATGATAAAGTTGTATCTTTGCACCGTTTTATGTATTTCGGAAATAAATAATAACGACGATATGATAGATAAAATCAACCAGCTTCTGCAAGAAGTGGAAGCACTGAAAGCTGCCAATGCCGAGGAACTGGAAGCGCTCCGCATCAAATTCCTTAGTAAAAAAGGTGCAATCAATGACTTGATGGCGGATTTCCGTAACGTGGCTGCCGAACAGAAGAAAGAAGTCGGCATGAGACTGAATGAACTGAAGAACAAGGCACAGGAAAAAATTACTGCCTTGAAAGAACAGTTCGAAAGTCAGGATACGGGCTGTGATGATATTGACCTTACACGTTCCGCTTATCCGGTAGAATTGGGTACGCGCCACCCGCTCACCATCGTAAAGAACGAAATCATCGATATATTTGCCCGTTTGGGATTCAGCATTGCCGAAGGTCCGGAAATCGAGGATGACTGGCATGTGTTCTCTGCATTGAATTTCGCCGAAGATCACCCTGCACGCGATATGCAGGATACTTTCTTCATCGAAACTCATCCTGATATTGTATTGCGTACACACACCTCATCCGTGCAAACCCGCGTAATGGAAGTTTCACACCCCCCTATCCGTATCATTTGTCCGGGACGTGTATATCGCAATGAAGCCATCAGCTACCGTGCACACTGTTTCTTCCATCAGGTTGAGGCTTTGTATGTAGACAAAGATGTATCTTTCACCGACCTGAAACAGGTTTTGTTACTCTTTGCCAAAGAGATGTTTGGTGAAGATACTAAAATCCGTTTGCGTCCGTCTTATTTCCCGTTCACGGAACCCAGTGCGGAAATGGATATCAGCTGTAATATTTGCGGTGGAAAAGGTTGTCCGTTCTGCAAGCATACCGGCTGGGTTGAAATCCTCGGTTGCGGTATGGTAGATCCGAATGTATTGGAAAGCAACGGAATCGATAGTAAAGTATATAGCGGATATGCCCTCGGTATGGGTATTGAGCGTATTACAAACCTGAAATACCAGGTAAAGGATCTTCGTATGTTCTCTGAAAACGACACGAGATTCCTGAAGGAATTCGAAGCCGCTTATTAACAACCAACATATACCGGGCGAATGATTATCCGCTCCTACAATGATATACCATTCCGGATATCACAAAACAAGTAGGCGATACATAATCATTCGCCCGGATATATTTTCTTAGTTCTTACTCAAGCTGCCCATTATGAAAGATAGACTTGTCACTCCCAGCTATTGTTTTATTCTTGCAGCCAACTTCCTGCTGTACTTCGGCTTCTGGTTGCTGATACCGGTACTTCCATTCTACCTGTCTGAAGTATTCAGTGCCGGAAATTCAACAATCGGCATTATTCTTTCTTGTTATACAGTAGCAGCTTTATGTATCCGCCCCTTTTCCGGTTACTTTTTGGACAGCTTTGCACGTAAGCCTCTGTATCTGATGGCATATTTTATCTTTATGACAATGTTTGCCGGATATATCATTGCCGGTTCGCTTACGTTATTCATCCTGTTCCGTATCATACAGGGCGTATCGTTCGGAATGGTGACCGTAGGCGGTAATACAGTGGTCATCGACATCATGCCTTCTTCACGACGCGGAGAAGGATTAGGATACTATGGACTTTCGAATAATATTGCGATGGCGGTAGGTCCGATGTCCGGATTGTTCCTGCATGATGCAGGAATGAGTTTCACAACTATATTCTGTTGCTCACTGGGCTCATGTATAGCAGGCTTCGTTTGTGCCTCTCTTGTCAAAACACCCTATAAACCGCCTGTGAAGAGAGAACCGATTTCCCTTGACCGCTTTATATTATTGAAAGGTATTCCGGCAGGCATCAGTTTGTTGCTGCTTTCGATTCCATACGGAATGACAACAAACTATGTGGCTATGTACGCCAAGCAGATCGGCATCAATGCCACTACAGGCTTCTTCTTCACTTTCATGGCAATAGGTATGGCTATATCGCGCATCTTCTCCGGAAAGATAGTGGACAGGGGTAAGATAACACAGGTCATTTCAGCCGGATTGTATCTCGTAGTATTCAGCTTCTTCCTCCTTTCAGCATGCGTATACCTTATCAGTTGGAACAACATGCTATGTACTGTTGTTTTCTTTGCCGTAGCCCTGTTGCTGGGAGTAGGTTTTGGTATTATGTTTCCGGCTTACAATACCCTTTTTGTCAACCTCGCCCCCAATAGCCAACGTGGTACTGCCACTTCTACCTATCTGACATCCTGGGATGTAGGCATCGGTATCGGTATGCTGACAGGAGGATATATTGCGGAGGTCAGCACTTTCGATAAAGCTTATTTGTTCGGGGCTTGCCTCACCATTGTCTCTATGCTCTACTTCAATGGGAAAGTGGCTCCTCATTACCATAAAAATAAATTGCGATGAGAAAAAAAGAACGTTACGAAAAAATTCTTGCCTGGTTTCGGGAGAATCGTCCTGTAGCCGAAACGGAACTGCATTATGAAACTCCGTTCCAACTGCTGATAGCAGTCATCCTCTCCGCCCAATGTACAGACAAGCGGGTGAATATGATTGTTCCACCGTTGTATCGCGATTTCCCTACCCCGGAAGTTCTTGCTGCCAGTACACCGGAAGTGATATACGAATATATCCGTAGCGTATCTTATCCCAATAACAAAGCAAAACACCTGGTGGGTATGGCACAAATGTTGGTGAAAGACTTCAACAGTGAAGTGCCTGATACACTGGAAGAGCTTGTAAAACTACCCGGTGTGGGACGCAAGACGGCGAACGTCATCCAATCCGTTGTATTTAACAAAGCTGCAATGGCAGTAGATACTCATGTGTTCCGTGTAAGTCACCGCCTCGGACTGGTTTCGGATGCATGTACCACACCGTTCAGTGTAGAGAAAGAACTGGTGAAAAATATCCCGGAAGCGGATATCCCCATTGCACATCACTGGCTTATCTTACATGGAAGATACGTCTGCCAGGCACGTACACCGCAATGTGATAAGTGCGGTTTGCAATTGATGTGCAAATATTATTGCGAGAAGTATAAAGTTAGCAAAGAGAAGCCGAAAGATAAAGAATAAATGACGGTTTCATAGCAAAAGAAAGAAATAAATGCTAACTTTGCGCTCACGAAAACGAATTAATAACACTTTTAAATAAAATAGAGTATTATGACAATTGATCAATTCAACTTTGCCGGTAAAAAGGCATTCGTTCGTGTAGACTTCAATGTGCCTCTGGACGAAAACTTCAACATTACAGATGATAACCGTATGCGTGCTGCTCTTCCTACGTTAAAGAAAATTCTGGCTGACGGTGGTAGTATAATTATTGGTTCTCACCTCGGTCGTCCGAAAGGTCCGGCTGACAAATTCTCATTGAAACACATTCTGAACCATCTTTCAGAGTTGTTGGGTGTTGACGTACAATTCGCTAACGACTGTATGGGCGAAGAAGCTGCTGTTAAGGCTGCTGCTCTGCAACCGGGTGAAGTATTGTTGCTCGAAAACCTTCGTTTCTACGCTGAAGAAGAAGGCAAACCCCGTGGTTTGGCTGAAGACGCTACAGACGAAGAAAAAGCTGCTGCTAAGAAAGCCGTTAAAGAAAGCCAGAAAGAATTCACCAAGAAATTGGCTTCTTACGCTGACTGCTATGTAAACGACGCTTTCGGTACAGCTCACCGTGCACACGCTTCTACAGCTTTGATCGCTAAATATTTCGACAAAGACAGCAAAATGTTCGGTTACCTGATGGAGAAAGAAGTGAAGGCTGTTGATAAAGTATTGAATGACATCAAACGTCCATTCACTG
This sequence comes from Bacteroides intestinalis DSM 17393, assembly GCF_000172175.1. Taxonomy (NCBI): domain Bacteria; kingdom Pseudomonadati; phylum Bacteroidota; class Bacteroidia; order Bacteroidales; family Bacteroidaceae; genus Bacteroides; species Bacteroides intestinalis. Next base: position 1,288,687 of record NZ_ABJL02000008.1, read on the forward strand.
CTATCATGGGTGGTTCCAAAGTTTCTTCTAAAATTGAAATTATCGAAAATCTGCTGAGCAAGGTTGACAACCTGATCATTGCCGGTGGTATGACTTATACTTTCACCAAGGCTATGGGTGGTAAGATCGGTATCTCTATCTGCGAAGATGACAAACTGGATCTGGCCCTCGAACTGATAGAAAAGGCAAAAGCAAAAGGTGTAAACTTGGTATTGGCTGTTGATGCAAAGATTGCTGACGCTTTCTCTAACGATGCTAACACTAAGTTCTGTCCGGTTGACCAAATTCCTGATGGTTGGGAAGGTCTGGATATCGGTCCTGAAACTGAGAAAATCTTCACAGATGTTATCAAAAACTCTAAGACTATCTTGTGGAATGGTCCGACAGGTGTATTCGAATTCGAAAACTTCACTCATGGCTCACGTGCAGTAGGCGAGGCTATCGTAGAGGCTACTAAGAACGGTGCATTCTCACTTGTAGGTGGTGGTGACTCTGTAGCTTGCGTTAACAAGTTTGGCTTGGCAAGCGGTGTTTCTTATGTTTCAACAGGTGGTGGTGCATTGCTTGAAGCAATCGAAGGAAAAGTTCTTCCGGGTATCGCTGCTATCAACGAATAAGAATAAACATTATCATACCAAAAGGCAGCTCTTTGAAAAGAAGGGTTGCCTTTTTTAATCTTATATTTTTATAGTAAACGATCATTTATCTTTCCTAACACATTTATCATAGAAATGAAACGAACTTTGTTATCCTTTGCTTTCCTACTTTCCGCACTGATAGCAACAGCACAAGATGCATGTTTGAACGACGTAGTAAATACGCTCAAAGATCGTATCAGCCTCTCCGGTTATGCACAGGTGGGTTATACTTACGATGATGCTGATGGCAGCAGTAATACGTTCGACATCAAGCGGGTTATCTTCATGGCACAAGGTAAAATTACCGACCGTTGGTTGTGCTACTTCATGTACAGCTTTGCCAATACTGGAAAAATCCTTGAAGCATATACCGAATATAAATTCCTCCCGCAACTGACTGCCCGCATCGGACAATTCAAAACCATGTATACCATTGAAAACCCAATGTCTCCTTGCTATGTGGAACTGATTAATTGCTACTCGCAATCTGTCAATTATCTGGCTGGCATCAATGGCAGTGATCCTTTGTATGGTTCCAGTAGCGGACGTGATATGGGACTCCTGATCTATGGTGATCTGTTTGGAAAACTGGTGAACTATAATCTTGCGGTAATGAATGGGCAAGGTATCAACCTGAAAGATAAAAACAACCAGAAGGATATTGTAGGCAGCCTGATGGTTCATCCACTCGACTGGCTGTCTGTAGGCGGTTCTTTTGTAAAAGGGAAAGGATGTGCTGTGGCCGTATCCAGCCTCAATCCCGATATACAGGTAGGCGAAAACTATACCCGTAACCGTTGGTCGGCAGGTGCAGTCATTAAAACTAAACCGGTGGATGTACGCACGGAATACTTGGCCGGAAAAGATGGACGTATCAAAAGTGACGGTTATTATGTAACAGCATCTGCACATGTATTCCCGAAAGTAGATGTAATAGCATCTTATGATTATCTTAATAAGAGTAAAGTACTCGATGATAAGCAAAGTAATTATGTAGTAGGTTTACAATATTGGTTCTATCCTAAATGCAGGGTACAGGCACAGTATACATACTGCAACCGCCATATCGGAGATAATAGTAACCTACTGCAAGCGCAATTGCAGGTGCGTTTCTAAAGAAAAACCTTATATACCATGGACTACACCGAAATTCTGAAAGAAATATACGAGGAGATACAGCCATACGCCCAAATGGGTAAACCGGCAAGCTATATTCCTGAATTGCTGAAAGTCAACCCTGATCGCTATGGTATTTGCCTGCGTACTATTGAAGGAAAAGAATATGCCCAGGGAGACAGTGACGAGCGTTTTGCCATACAAAGTATTTCGAAAGTATTCTCTCTTGCGATAAGTTTCAGCCGGATGGGCAATGAACTCTGGAAACGTATAGGTGTAGAACCATCCGGTAACGCATTTAACTCCATTTTCCAGCTGGAAATGGAGAAAGGGATTCCCCGCAATCCTCTCATCAATGCGGGAGCATTAGTAATGGCAGACATCCTGCTTTCAGTACTCGATGATCCGGAAAAGGATTATCTCGCTTTCGTACGAAAACTCTGCGGCAACAACCAGATTCAATATAATGAAGGTATGGCAACTTCCGAACGTGAATATGGCTATCTGAATGCAGCCATTACCAATATGCTGAAATATCATGGAAATATAGAAAACGATATTGAGCGGGTACTTCACTTTTATTTCCTTCAATGTTCCATAGGTATGAGTTGCCGGGAACTGGCACGTTCTTTCCTTCCTTTCGCTGATCATACAAGACCGTTCAGTTTTGATGGAATCGAACTGACGACTTCACAAGTAAAACGTATCAATGCCATTATGCAGACTTGCGGTTTCTATGATGAAGCTGGGGAATTCTCTTATCTGGTGGGGTTACCCGGGAAAAGCGGTGTTGGTGGCGGTATTGCAGCTGTCTGCCCACGTAAGTATGCGGTAGCAGTATGGAGTCCGCGACTTAACCCTAAAGGTAACTCTGTAATGGGGATGAAAGCCCTTGAATTACTGACTACCAAAACAGCTATCAGTATTTTCTAAGTCCCCGAACTTTTTGGCATCATTTTTGTACCTTATATTAATAAAGTATTAAAGAAAGGACTGAATATGAATGAACAATCCATCCAAAAACAATATAACCAAATAGTCAATTTATTGGAAGATAAACGGCTGAAAGAAGCTCTTGTTCAACTGGATGCTTTCTTATATAATGGTAACGACTGGAGTCTGCGTAACCGACTGGAACAAATCCAGACTTCCTATCAATATATGTTGCAATATATGAAACTGGGTATGAAAGACCCTGAACGGCAGAAACTGTATCGCCAGCTATTGGCTGATACATGGGAGATTGCCGACCAGACACGTATTGCATTATTAGATGAAATATCCACCCACTATTACCACTCCCTGCGCAGGAATCCCAAGCAGCTTCCGAAAGCTTATGGCATTTCTACCCTGCAAAAGATACTGGAAGGCTTTGCAGATGAAATGGCTGTATCACAGTTAGCAAACTACCAGGGCTTGGACGCTATCCTGAGACGACATGAAGAGACACACCAGGTAATGTTTCTTACTACTTGGAGCAACAGCAGTTGGACTTTGGAAGAATTTGCCCAGGCAGAAGATATGCTTCGTTCGGAGACATTGCCAACCAATGACTTATGCCTGTTTGTCAGTGCTGTCACACTCAGTTTAATGGAGTGTTTCGATGAGCGCAAAGTAAATTGGTTGCTCGACGGGCTTCGCCATACCAATCCGCAAATCAATCAGAGAGCATTGGTAGGACTTGTTATTACCTTGCATCTCTATCCTTCACGCATTGCACTTTATCCAGAATTGGAAGCACGTATTTCTCTTTTCAGAGAAGACCCGAACTTCAGCAAACAGGTGAACCGTATTTATATCCAGCTACTTCGTAGCCAGGAAACGGAGAAGATTGACAGAAAGATGCGGGAAGAAATCATTCCCGAAATGATGAAGAACGTGAATATCATGCGCAACATGAAGTTCGGTTTTGAAGAAACAGATGAAAACGACCGCAATCCCGACTGGGAACAAGCTTTCGAGCAATCGGGTTTGGGAGATAAAATACGCGAGATGAACGATCTGCAACTGGAAGGAGCAGATGTCTATATGAGCACATTCGCACAACTCAAAGGGTATCCTTTCTTCCGCGAACCACATAACTGGTTCTACCCTTTCGACCGGATGCATTCCAGCATTATCCATCAGGTAGGTTTGAACCAGAGCGGTGAGAGTTCTGTCCTTTCCATCATCCTGCAATCGGGATTCTTCTGCAACAGTGATAAGTATTCATTTTGTTTCACCATTGCACAACTCCCACAGGGACAACGTGACATGATGCTAAGTCAGATGACTCCTCAGGATCAAAGCGACTTTATGGAAGAAAAGAACAATGCCAGCCTGAAACAATTTGCTGAACGGCCTGATGTTATCAGTAACCAGTACATTCACGATTTATACCGTTTCTTCAAACTTAGCCAACGCAGATTCGAGTTTCATAATATCTTCCAGGAAGAGATTGCATTGCACCGCAATCCGGTACTGAAAGAACTGTTGAGTGCTCCCGAATTATTAGTAGCGGTTGCCGACTTCCACTTCAGCAAGGAGCATCCAGCAGAAGCTTTGGAGCTCTACCGGATATTAATAGATCGAAAACAAGCCAATGCGGACATTTTCCAAAAGACAGGTTTCTGCCTGCAAAAGGAGAAACGCTATCAGGAAGCTGTGGACGCTTATCAGAAAGCTGATATGCTGAAGCCCGATCACCTGTGGACACTTCGCCACCTGGCTACTTGTTACCGCCAGATGAAGAATTTCGATGCAGCTTTGGAATACTATCATCGCGTAGAAACTATTCAACCGGAAAATCGCAATGTATTGTTCTATACCGGTAGTTGCCTGGCAGAACAAAAAAGGTATGACGATGCCCTGCAATATTTCTTCAAGTTAGACTTCCTGGAAAACGACTGTATGAAGGCATGGCGCGGCATTGGCTGGTGTTCATTTGTCAGTGGTAAGCATGAACAGGCTATGAAGTATTATGATAAACTCCTTGCCGCCAAGCCACTTGCTACGGACTATCTCAATGCCGGACACGTGGCCTGGGTACTGGGAAACATAGAGAAAGCAGTCGGGCTATATGGTAAGGCCATGGCAGAAAGCGGAAGTAAAGATGCTTTCCTTGAAATATTCGACAGAGACCGGAACAGCCTTCTCAAACAAGGCATTGCAGGAGAAGAGATTCCATTAATGCTGGATATTATTGAATAAAGACATAAATAAGTAGCTGATGAAGAAATACTGTATCCTGGCTCTATTCTGTTGCCTTAGCTATCTGGCAGCAGCACAAAGCCCTGTAGAGAAAGGACTGGAAAGCATAAACCGGACATCTGCCGAAGCATATATCGGTTTTCTGGCTCACGATGAATTACAAGGGCGGGAAGCCGGATACCATGGTTCAAAGGTAGCTGCCCAATATATTGCTTCATTGCTTCAGGCAATGGGAATACAACCATTGGGAGACAGCTATTTTCAACCTTTTGAAGCATACAGAAGAGAACGCCAGAAAAGGGGAAAGCTAGAGGTACACCCCGATTCAATAACCTTATTCAAAAGAGAAGTACATCAGAAGCTCTCTATGACGAATATACTGGGAATGATCCCCGGTAAAAACACCAGTGAGTATGCTATTGTCGGTGCGCACTTTGATCATTTGGGAATAGATCCTGCTCTTGAAGGTGATCAGATTTATAATGGTGCTGATGATAATGCTTCCGGTGTGTCAGCCGTTCTGCAAATAGCCAGAGCATTCATTACCAGCGGCAAACAACCGGAACGAAATATTATTTTTGCCTTCTGGGATGGTGAGGAGAAAGGATTATTGGGTTCCAGATACTTTGTACAAACCTGTCCGTTCATTTCGCAAATCAAAGGATATCTGAACTTCGACATGATAGGTCGCAATAATAAGCCACAACAACCCATGCATGTAGTTTATTTCTATACGGAGGCCAATCCGACTTTTGGAAAATGGCTAAAAGAAGATATAAAGAAATACAACCTCCAACTGGAACCCGACTATCGTCCATGGGATAATCCCATAGGCGGTAGTGATAACGGTCCTTTTGCTAAAGCGGGAGTTCCTATTATCTGGTATCATACAGATGGACACCCGGATTACCATCAACCCTCTGATCATGCAGACAAACTGAATTGGGAGAAGATAGTGGAGATAACCAAAGCATCCTTTCTGAATGCCTGGAATCTGGCGAACGAGAAAGAATATTAAACTATACTTTCAGTAATTCCCTGTACAATTTCTGCACAGGAAGCCCCATGATATTATAGTAACTACCCGAAATATTTTCCACTCCTATAAAACCGATCCACTCCTGCACTCCATAGGCGCCAGCTTTATCCATCGGTTGGAAATTATCTACATAGTAGGCTATTTCCTCTTCACTTAAAGTGGCAAAACGCACCTCAGTTTGTGCAGTAAAACTACGCTGCCAATCGGTAGTGGTTATGCATACGCCGGTGAAAACCTCATGGGTACGCCCGGACATAGTGCGCAACATCTGCAAAGCATCTTCCCTATCCCGGGGTTTGCCCAGCACCTTGCCATCCAGCCATACAATTGTATCGGCAGTAATCATCAATTCACCGGGTTGCATCATGGCAACGTAAGCGTCCGCCTTTTCTTTAGCGATATACAAAGGTATATCCGCACCCTGCAAAGTCTCAGGATATGATTCATCCACATCGGGCAAAGTCCGCACTTCATAGTCCACACCTAAACCTGCAAGCAATTCCTTCCTTCGCGGAGAATTACTAGCAAGTATCACCTTATACTTTTTCAAATTGTCCAACACCGCCTCTTCAATTTTTAATTATTAATTATTAATTTGCTCATCATCCTACCATCCGAATGCTTTATCATCCATCCAAAGTCCCTGAACTTTCAGGACTTGTTCCACGACATCCCGACCACAACCATAGCCACCATTAGCATAAGATATATAGCGGGAAACAGCCTTCACTTCCGCTGATGCATCTTTAGGGCAACATGGCAATCCACATTCACGCATCACCTCAATATCGGGAATATCATCTCCCACATAAAGAATCTCTTCATCTTTAAGACTATGACGATCACGAAAATCATGATAATCATGGATTTTCACAGAAGAAGACATATAAATATCCACAGAAGGAATTCCCAAAGCCACGAAACGTTTGCGAACAGCCTCAGATCGCCCACCGGTTATGATGCCCAATAGCAGCCCCTGTTTACCGGCAAGGTGCAAGGCATATCCATCCTTAATGTTCACGGTACGCATAGGCTCGCCATCCTGACTCATCGGGATAACGTTAGCACTTAAAACGCCGTCAACATCAAAGACAAGGGCCTTTATCTTCTTTAAATCGTAATTGATAGTACTCACTATATTCGGTTTTTAGTTGGGTTATTTATCAAAAACAATAATGCTTGTTATGTGGTAAAACAATACTTGTTATGCCTCAAAACACTGCTTGTTATACACCGGAACATTACTTGTTATGCAAACGATGTATGCTCTCGCTAACCAATCGATATAATTCCTGCATCTCCGGCTCACCCGCAAGCATCTCCAGATGTTTATTGATCACATTCTCATCATAACGTACAGCCGGCCCCGTCTGCGCTTGTTTCGGTTCCAATTCATGCACTTTACGGGCTGTCTCATCAATCAAAGGCAACATGGCATTAAACGGAAGATCATACTTTTTCAGCAATTCAGATGCCAAGGCATACATGTGATTCGTAAAATTACAAGTAAACACAGCAGCCAGATGCAGGCTCCTCCGTTGCTCGGAAGTTGCCTCGTATACTTTCTCCGAAAGAACAGAAGCAATTGCTTTTAGCAACTCTGTATCTTCAGACGAATTACTCTCTATAAAAAAAGGCACTACGCGAAAATCAACTTCGCGCTGCTTACTGAAAGTCTGCATAGGATAAAACACTCCATAACGCGACGTTTTACCTTCCCAGACATTCATAGGAATACTTCCGGCTGTATGTACCAGTAAAGTATCTTCCTTTCCGGCAACAATTTCAGGCAATAATGTCACGAAAGCATCATCCTTTAAAGAGACAATATATAGCCGGGCATCCTTAGATACTTCAGAAAGTTCAGTTGTATATCCAGCCTCCACCGCCTGCGCCAATGCACATGCAGCTTCTTTTGTACGGCTATAGACCTGTACTATACGAAAACCATTCTTATATAAAGCCTTAGCCAGATTAGTCGCGAGGTTTCCGGCACCGATAAAGACTATCGGCGTATCTTGTACACTTCTTTTCATCTTGTAGCCAGCCAATATAAAATAATTCCGAGAACTAACAGCGCCACAGGCAACAGATAAGCAGACATCGTACCGAGTAATGCTGTAATCAATCCGAAGTTCAGTATTAACCATAAACCGATCAACACCAGCCCTACAGACTTATCACGCTTGAAGATGAGAAATATCACTGCCGTATAAAGGAGGAAATTGTCCTTATTCATCACCCACGGCAGACCGATACTTGAGAAGTGTATCAATTTGTCCACCAGATAAAGTATACCGAAAACAATCAACGTAACAGCCGTAGCCCTGTAAGTATCGCGGTTATTGTTTGCTTTTGCTGCGCTCACTGTTACTTTCCTCCGTATTTATTGATATGAACTTTTTCCCATTGCAGATGTTCTTCACTGAAAGGCTTACGTTCCATGCCTTTGTGTCCGATAGCAACGACACTGAGTACTTGCAGTTGCAAGGGAATATCAAGCACTTCGCGCACATATTCATCGGACGGCATACCGGAAGCGGTGAAACGTTCGCGCACCTGTACCCAACAACTGCCTAAGCCCATATCTTCTGCCTGTAACTGTATAATAATCGAAGCAATGGAAGCATCTTCAATCCACACATCACTCGCTAACGGATCGGCCGTCACCACAATTGCCAACGGTGCATCAGCAATAAATTGCGACGCCTGCGCCTTGCAATGTGATAGTTTTTCGAGCAACTCTTTATCATCCACCATAATAAACTGCCATGCATTTGTCCGCTTGGAAGTGGGTGACATCAGCGCAGCTTTCATCAAAGTAACCACCTCTTCCTGCGTCAACTCTTCATCCGTAAACTTCCGCATGCTGCGGCGAACTTTTAGCAATTCACTGAAATTTTCCATATATCATAATATTATTAAGTTACGAGTTACAAGCTACGAGCTACAAGTAGCTGCGCTATTATACCGAATGGCACTCGTAGCTCGTAGCTGGTAGCTTGTAACTTAATTTAGCGCATTGCGCTAAATTACCATTTAAGAACGCAAAGATACAAGATTATTTTCTAAATTTGCAGTCAATGCCTTTGAAACTGACGACATATTACCACAGGAGTGACATCCCGGAACTGCCGGGCAATAATACATTTCACTCCATCGAGTTGTTTCATATCTACGAAGCAACCCCGGGTTATACGCCCCTTCTCATTGTTGCATCAGAGGCAGGAAGGCCCTTTGCCAAGCTATTGGCGGCAATACGAAAGAGTGTTCGTTTGTTTCCACCCTCTATCATCAAGAGATGTGAAATCTATGGCACAGGAGAGTATTTTGATGAAACTGTTGACAAGGAGTTTGTCTTTGGTGAGATGTTGCAACGGTTAACGGCCGAGGCATTACGGGAGGCATTCCTTATTGAATTCCGTAACCTGGAAAACTCCCTGTTCGGTTATAAATCTTTCCGCAAAAATCATTACTTCGCCATAAACTGGCTACGGGTACGTAATTCATTACATAGCATTGAGCATGTAGAAAGCCGTTTCAGCCCCTCACGTATCCGTCAGATAAAAAAAGGATTAAAAAATGGTGCAGAAGTGCGTGAAGCTCATACTCCTGAGGAAGTACGTGCTTTTTCTCAGATGCTGCACCATGTTTATTCTTCTAAAATACGCCGCCACTTCCCCAGCAGAGTGTTCTTCCAACGCATGGAAGAAGAAATGATGAAAGGGGAGCAAAGCAAAATATTCATTGTCACTTACAAAGATAAAATCATAGGCGGTAGTGCCTGTATCTATTCCGAAGACAGTGCTTACCTTTGGTTCTCCGGTGGTATGCGCAAGACGTACGCCCTTCAATACCCGGGCATACTTGCCGTATGGCATGCTCTATCCGATGCCAAACAGCGGGGATACCGCCACCTTGAATTTATGGATGTCGGTCTCCCCTTCCGTAAGCACGGTTATCGCGAGTTTGTCCTGCGCTTTGGCGGCAAGCAAAGCAGTACTCGCCGCTGGTTCCGTTTCCGTTGGGAATGGCTGAACAGAATACTGAATAAGATTTACGAATAAATCTATTTCATTATTTTGCAAACCTGCACTCTGCCATCTTCCATATAAGCCCTTGCCATATAATAGCCAACAGGCAAAGCAGACAGACCTACAGAAGTGCATTTTTCCTGTGTCATCACCAGCATTCCATTCACAGAATATACTTCTACGCGTTTAGCTTCTCCGGCAGGCAGCACCAAAGTATCTATGCCCCTGTTGTAATACATTAAGGGCTTTTCTGCATCAGGAGCAGTAGTCTCAATACCTGTCTGAGTCGGTTTAAAGTTAGTAAAGAGACGGAACTCATGAGCAGGAACAGCAATAGTCTGTGTGGTACCTGACACACTCAATGGCTCATTATCTTTCAGGAGTTCATACCATGTACCTGTTTCCGGGAAAGTTACAGAAAAGTTCTTATCTGCCAGCGCAAAGTTGCCAACAACTACAAGAGACTTTCCATCGGTAGAAGTAGCTGACAAAGTACGTCCATTGTCCCAGTTAGCAATACCTACTTTCCAGCTAAATGTAGTATTCGAAGCAAATAGTTCAGGATATGAATGACGAAAATCTAAAAGAGTAGCATACGTTTCATACAATCTTTTTCGGTCAGCATCTTCAAAGTAGTCCCAGCGTATCGGTTTGGGGTCGGTACGATAACCACCTTGATCATCATATTTAGAACCGTCACTGTTGTTGTTTATGGAGAAATCATATCCCAACTCACCAAATTGCCAGATCATCTTCGGTCCGGGTACGGTAAGGAAGAAGGCGGCATTAGTGGCTAAACGTTTGGTGCGGGTAGAGAGATTAATATCACTTCCTGTTGTAGGACTTATTCCGTCATTCTTACTCGTAGTTGATGCTATTACTCCGGTATTTCCCCATTTCCAGGCTTTAAACCCTGTACGTTCTTCATCATGACTCTCCATATACCCCACTAAACTACCAGCAGGCATACTTGTTCCCGCACATAAACCACTGAAATCATTTTCCGTAGTCCATCCCATTGCTGTCTGGCAATATGAATGATTCATATTGCGCCACAATAAAATACCAGCTTCCGCCAATTGTTTCTCTTCACTATTAGCTGCTAAATGTTCAAAAATAACGTAAGCGCCCGGTTGCCGCTTTTGTACGGCAGCCGACATACGCTTCAAGTTGGCGATACGTGCATTATCCGGTCCGTTTGCCCAATCATTTGTTCCATAAGGAGTATTAGAGAATCCTTTTGTAAAATCATAACGGAAACCATCAATTTTATATTCCGACATCCAAAAGCCGGCTACGCTATCTACCAAAGCACGGGTATATTCACTCTCGTGATTAAAATCACGTCCCCACGAAAGACTCGGGTTCTTTATATTTGAATCTTGATTATACCACGGATTATCAGCAGAGGGTCTTCCATCCGCATCCTTATACAAAAGATAGAAAGGAGACTGGTCAAAGCTATGATTCAGCACAAGATCGATAATAACAGCCATCCCTTGACTATGACATTCATCAACAAAAGCTCTTAAATCATTTTTTGTACCGTAATACTTATCTACGGCAAAATAGAATGAAGGATTATACCCCCAGCTCGTGTTTCCTTCGAACTCATTAATAGGCATCAGTTCGATTGCATTTACTCCCAGATTCTTCAAGTATTCCAGTTTCTCTTTCGCAGCATTAAAAGTATGTTCCTCAGTAAAATCACGAATCAGCATTTCGTAAATAACCAACTTTTCAGAAGCAGGGCGCTCAAAGTTCTTCACTTTCCAGTTATAAGCAGCCTGTCCTGTTTGCAGGACGGAAACAATACCTTCTGCTTTTCCGGTCGGATAAGGTTTCAGATTCGGATATGTCGTACTTTCAATATACTGGTCATTCCAAGGATCCAAAACTTTATCTGTATATGGGTCTGCCACATAAACAGAACCATCTACCAAATATTGGAAAGCATATTCTTCTCCTTTAGTCAGTCCTGAAAGAGTCACCCAGAAATATTCACCGTCTTGTTTCAGTTGATAGTCCGCTTTGGGCGTCCAATCATTAAAGTCACCTACCACATACACATACTTTTTACCCGGAGCCTGCAACACCAAAGTTACTTCCGTATCACTGACATAGTTAATACCGGGGCGTACTCCCTTGGGCATCGTTTCCGAAGTACTTGTTCCATTCAGTACTGTTACTTCCTGTGTAACAGAAACAGTTTTACCATTGGCTGTAGCCTCTACTTTCAACGTATAGCTCCCGGCAGTTGAGAATGTGTGAGATTTGGAAATAGTAGTAGCATTAGCTTCCGTAGCTATTTCAACAGCATCCACATAGAGTTTCAAAGCAGAAGCCGTAGAGGCAGAAGCTTTAATAGTAAGAGGCGTACCGATAAGTATATTTTCTTTTTCAGCAGGTTGGTCGAAGCGAACGGTCAAGCCAACAGTATGTACTTCAACAAAGATATCTTTTCCACCTGTATCCTTGCCTTCTTTTGATTTATCCGCACTACGGAAAACAAAAGCTAGTTGCTCTACAGTTTCTCCATCTTTAACACCATAATATTCACGAATATTTGGAGTTATTTTCAGTTGCCATTTATCATTTCCTAATGAAGTCAATTTATACTTCGCCGAGTTATCTCCCCAAGTTGGGGCGTGCTTCCAATCTCCGGAACCTGTGCTTTGATTTGTTATCACTCCCGTATGTGCATATACATCACCGGTAAAACCTTTCAGCCCTGCCGTACCTTTCGTTGCATCAAAGATAATGGCAACTTCGTCATTTTCCGTTGGGAAAGTCGGAGTAGTAGTTATGATCTGTGCTTGCATGGCAACCACTGCCAACAAACAAATTAAAAAGGAGTAAAGTCTTCTCATTCGGTATCAATTTATTGGTTAATGGTTCAAAAGTACGCCGGTTATTCCGAACTATCAAACTCTTGAGATAGAAGCAGGAAAAGAAATAATGCAAACGGTTGCATGAGCCAAAGCATACATTCCTGATCAACTGGTTTCTGTCGACAAAGATATAACAAACCTGGAATCAACTTATGGGATTTGGTGGGTTCCGTCGGTCTTATTGGAAAAATATTTTTTCCCAGTTGGAGAAATATTTTTTCCCAAGTGGGAAAAAAACAGAGCTATGCGAAACTTGCAAACTTGCAAAACTTGCAGCCCCCCTCACACCCACGCGCGCGCGTATAATAAGGTGAATTTTGATTTTTAGTTGGCTCGGTCTATCACTTTCCAGAAAAAGATAAAACTATCATCAATAATCTATGCCGCTTGCAAGACTTTCACAAAGCGGCACAGATTATTTTATTCCTTGAGCAAAAAAAGGGATAATCTGTTGGCGAAATTAATTCATATCGGAGAAGAAAGGAGGAAAAGGAGTGATAAGCTTCTATTCATTTGTCTGAATTTTCTACCAGCTAAGCAGCAAAACGTAACTATTTGATTATGAGTATATATAAATAGAGGCTATCTCAGTCGTATACTTAAGGTACCTCAGTCGTATACCGAGATACCCTAAGTATACGACTGAGGTACCCTAAATATGCGTCCCGGGGTTAGGTACCTGCTTTTTGTGAAAGAATATTCCTTTGTCGTTTGGTTCATAACCGAAAAGAAAGGAATCAAATGATAATTTATCGTCTGCAGGCTGAAAGCCTGACATTATATAGCGTAGGGCATCGCCCTACGTATTGATTACGCTCTCTATCTTAAGCCCTGAAAGGGCGCAATAAAGGTGTTATACTCGGTTTCGCCCTTTCAGGGCTCCTGTAGAGATATGCTATTACGTAGGGCGATGCCCTACGCTATATAATATCAGGCTTTCAGCCTGCACATGATAAATCCCTATTTCATTCATAACCGCTCAGAAAAGAGTTAATTCCGCCAACGGGTAGGATATTTATTTTGGTGAGTTTGCCCTGCTCACCGGTACTTTCCGCTCATTTTCGATTTTTATCACCGTTCTCTTCAAATCCTTTCCTCGCGCGCGTACGTGTGTGGGTGTGAGGGGGGCTGCAAGTTTTGCAAGTTTGCAAGTTATTACGACCTATGAGCTATGCAGCTTTAAATTATTAATGCGATTAAAAATTTATTAACACAAATAATAAGTTACAGTCAACTCATCATAGGACGTTGTGAATTTTCATTTTGATGTGGTCGCCTTGAAAGAGAATGAAAACACGGCTTTTTCATTTAAGCTTTGAATTGGACGTACAATTCCCCTACCCATGCCAGTACGGCATGGGCGAGAATACCATTATTGGTAATCAATACGTTACAAATACATCAAATCTGAATTTTTCTCATTTTTGAGCCAGAAAATACACTTACTGAGCCTGCCCAATATTACAAGCATAAGTATATCTTCAAGTTTGTGTTTGAAGTTTCCCCTGCTTGTTCTGCGGTATTCAGGGACTGAGGATACAAATTTTCTCAAATGAGTCATGATGCTGCCACGAAGACAGTCAAGGTGTTTCTCTTTAGCAATATCGTATGTAAAAAAATTACACCAACGAAATAAATCGTATTTTTGCTATCGCAAAAACAAAGGCGGAAGACAATATCAACATCATATCCTATTGAATTCCGCCTATAAAAAAAATAAAAATGAACGATAAAAAGAAACACCTAAGGCGGTGCTTCCGCATCGCTGTGCACGCATATAAGCATTTTTACTACAATTACAAGCGATGAACAATATTTCTTAAATGAAAAAGCCGTGGAACGGAAAAGAGAAATCAAGTAATAGTTTGGTTATTATGGAGTAGAAACATTATTTTTGTATCATATAATATTTGCAGCTATGGAATTTGTTGATAGAATAGAGGAACAGCAACGTCTGATTAAGACATTGAACAGTGAAAAGCCTACTTTTGTCGTGGTATATGGCAGACCAAACAGAACGTGCCACCAAATCAGCCTGTTGGCAAAAGAGATCGGTCTGATATTTCCGGACGACACTGTCCACAATTTTAGTGGACAATTACTAAATCCATATTAGCAATAACATACCATTTTAATAGGCTTATCATTCATATAAGACAAAAAAACATCTCTTACTTTCCACTTCATTGGACGTTTTCATACCTCTTTTTAATATTCATGAATTCTGTCACTGTCTCCCAATACTGCTTTTTGTTCTGTGGACGCGGATGCCAATCCGGATCAGGACTATTACGAACAGCCTCTTCCCAATTTCCATCATTCACAAATTTATAGTCAATAGTGCAGGAAGATAATTCCTTTATAGGTTTAAGAAATATATATCCATCAAATAAATCTGCTAAAGTAAAGTCTGTATACCCCATTGAGTAGTAACTATGATCACGTAATTCTCCTATAAGCGACCTCTTCAAATCAAAACCAACAGGTTTATTGTTGTATTTGCTCATTATCACTTCCAATTTTCCTACTGCTGGAGAAACCAATGCAGGCTGATGATTTGGATAATTAAAGAAAGGTTGATGTAAAGCCACAGAAACTACTTTCGTATTATATTTTGAATAGAGTAAATTTCCTAAGAAGCGCTTTTCGTAGCGCACAAAATCAGGAGAAGTATAATCATAATAAGGAAAACAATAGGATGTAAATGCATGAATTGTCCCTGTCAAAACCAATATTTTCTCATGGCAAGACAGCACTTCACGTTCTAAAAGTGCACATCTGAAATCTTCCGTATTCCCCAAAGGAAAAACTTTTTTCATATTTTCCGGTGTTCTCACCTTTTCAAACGCTTCCCAATTATACCGATAACTGATATTCAAAATACGGAACCTCCTCGCTTGTTCCGGTAACGAACGATTCCACTCCCATGCAGCCTTATAAATACTCATATACTCGACGATAGCCCATCGGGTATTATAATTAAACATCAACTGACGAGCCAATTGTTCATCATACTTTGGTGCATTTATCAATGAATCTAATTGTCGTTGATCTTCGTATGCCCCGAACTCCATACCCAACATATAAATACCATTCTCATACAATTTAGGTATCATGTTTCGAACAAAATCCAAATTCTCTTTCACCCCATGATCCTCAGCCAACAAAACAATGTCTGCTTCCTTAAATTTAGATATCAAATAATCATCAGGTGAAAGGTTCTTATCGTGATTATCACAAATAGCATTCTTCCTTTCACTTCCCAAAAGAAATATCAACGGATTATCCAAACGCTTATTCCAATCTTCCTCCGTATGTCCAGCTCCCGGAAAAACCTTAGATATCCACATGGGGGTCTTCCAACCTTTCCTCGCCATCAGACTATCCAGTTTATCTTGATAAGGAGGATAATAAGCATCTAAAGTGGCATCTCCCCTATCCATATAAATCATACGGCTGTTAGCCTTTGGGAGATTCTTATCCAGATAATTCCGAAAAGCTTCCGACCATTGGTCCGCTTTTTCTTTAGAGAGTTCATTACTTAATATCATAGGGACATGAGTTGACATACAAGCAGCTCCTCCAAACACTTCCGGATATTCACAAAGTGCATATAGTGAAATTAAGCCGCCCATACTGGAACCCATCACAAAGGTATGCTCAACACTTTTATTCGTGGAATACTTTTTATCAATAAAAGGCTTAACTTCTTCTACCAAAAAACGAAGATAGTTATCCGCATTAAACCCCACATCACCCGGAACTATACTATCCGGTAAGTTCTTCAATGCTTTTTGAGGAAAGTAGTCTGCATATCTCGTTTCCGGGATGTTTGCCACTCCTACAACAATACAGGGTTTGATCTTCTTTTCATTCAGGAGTTTTCCTACAACTTCATCAATCCCCCATTCTTGCTTATTCCAAGTGGTATTCGCATCAAACAGCATTTGACCATCATGCATATAAAGAACATCATACTTCTCTTTTGGAGAATAATCAGAAGGTAGCCAAACAAAGACATCACGCGGGGTGACAATTGAAGAGTTAAAGCCAGGATACTCTACAAGTTGTCCTAAAGAAACGGTTTGCTGCGCAATACCATAATGACATAGCAGCAAAGTAAATGCTATAAAAAGGAATTTCATTTTCATTGTATTACATATTTATCCATGACCAATGTACTTACAAGCTGTTACAAATACAATTTAGAATGTTATTAAACATACCATTATTTCTAATATTGTCTGTTCCTAAATAAATCACTAACTTACGAAACCTCAATTACTCAATATCATAATTCAAGCACAAGCACTTCTTTTGGCTGCAAATGAAGTTTTTTTCCTAATGGCACATTACTATCCGTCAACACATTCTTCGAATTAGTTCTATCTCCTATAACCTCTTTATAAAACGTTAAATCCAAGTCAACTTCCTTGTTAACTCCGTTCATTATAACCAGTATGCTCTTACCATTATAAGAACGCTCATACACATATACATTGCTACGAGGCATGAAATGCTTCATTTTGCCTTTAGATATAGCAGCATTTCCTTTACGCCAATGCAGCATTTTTTTCATAAAATTGAAAGCTTCCTGTTGCATAGCCGTTCTCCCACTTTCTTGAAAAACACTAATTTCATCTCCATTCCAACCTCCCGGCATATCCGGACGTACATATCCAAAATCTTTCTTTGTACTACCAGTCATTAATAATTCCTGTCCATAATATAATTGTGGAATACCAGGAATTGTCAACAACATGGTAACCGCCTGTTTATATACATTCAAATTTTCCGGATCTTCCAATAAAAAACGATCCGTATCATGATTCTCAAGCAGACGCATCACATTATTAATATCAGGATAGCAAAAATCATAAGCAAAATGTTCAAAAAGAAGTTGCAGACCGGTATTCCAAGATGTTTCTTCATGGAAAACGTCAGCTGCTATTGTCCTTAAACGAAAATCCATCACTGATTTCAGTCTTGTATTAGCTTTCCCATTTACTATGTTGTTTTGCTGCCAATATGCAGTACCGACAGGGTTATTAGGAACCATAACTTCACCCACAATATTAAAATTTGGATACTCCTCAAAAACTTCTTTACACCAACGTACCATCATATCCGGATCCGGATATACATATGTATCTTGGCGAATACCGTCCAAATCAGCATATTCAATCCACCAAATTGAATTCTGAATCAAATAATCAGCAACAAAACGATTCCTCTGATTCAAATCGGGCATTGTAGGTACGAACCACCCATCCGTTAATTCCAGTTTATCTATATCCGAAGCATAAGGATCAAAAAATACAGTTTTATTATGATTGGTCTCAACATATTTATGCGAATTATTAAACCAACTGTGCATCGGTGGATCGAGCAACCAAGGATGATTGGTTCCACAATGATTAAAAACCATATCCATTATCAGTTTCATGCCACGTTGATGCATAAGTTCTGCCAAACGGACGTAATCCTCATTAGTTCCCAAACGAGGATCTATTTTATAGTAATCGGTTGCAGCATAACCATGATAAGAACCTTCACCCATATCATTTTCCAAGACAGGAGTCGTCCAGATTGCTGTAACACCTAAACTATCTAAATAATCAAGATGTTGCATGATACCGGCTAAATCCCCGCCATGACGAGCATTCACATCCTTACGGTTTACTTCATAAGGATGCCTCATCTGTATACTGTCATTGCTTTCATCACCATTGGCAAAACGGTCCGGCATTAATAAATATACAACATCAGAAGAATTAAAGCCAATCTTATCTTCACTACTACGCTGGCGTTCTTTCAATTCATAAGTACAATTTAATTTACGTTTACCTTTAATAAATTCTATTTGAAATTTACCTGGCACCGCATCTTTCACATCTAAATACAAAACCAGATAGTTCGGACTTTCCATTGGACATACTTCCTTTAAAACAACTCCCGGATAATTAATTTCTGGTTTATATGTTGCTATATTCAATCCGTACACCATCAACTGTAAACGAGTATTCTTCATACCACACCACCAAAAAGTAGGTTCTATTTTATCAATCGCCTCACTTTTCTTGTTAGAATAACCAGCAGAAAGCCCGACAAAGGTATCATGCAAAGGTACAGTAGAAGATTCAAACTCAAGATATTCAATGATCTTTTCTGACAACACTATTTGTTTAGCAAATCCCGATTGACATAACAATAAAACAAGAAATAAAAATAAAGTTCTAATTTTCATGATACATAAAGTTTAAAGATACTATTACAAAACATAATGATCCGCTAATAAGGAATAAGAAAAATTCAAATCAACGAGTAATCGGTTGTATAAAGAAATGAAGCTCTTTCATTGCTGGAAGTACCTTCCCTGTATGATTATCAAAAAGTCCACGGTTAATCCATCCCTTAGTTATGGTATTGCCACAAGCATTTTCTTCGGGAAACCACCAAAAAACTCCCGTTACATTGGTATGACGACGTAGTTCAGCTACCAGCTCATGAGTAAATACACGTTGCCCCTCGACAGTAATAGGATAGAATTCAGAGTGTTCATATGCACTTTTTGCCCATTGATCATTCTCGTAGGAATAGTAGGCGGCAGCCTCAACTATCATCACCTCCTTGTCCGGAAATTCTATAGCAAGAGAATCAAGCGTAGCAGCAAGTACCCCTACAGCCTTATGCCACATAGAATAATAACTAAGCCCAATGATATCGTAATCAAGTTGCCACAAATGATTGTAATAAGTTTTAATTTTATTCCATTCACCTGCTTTCTCTGTATGTATGATTATTTTTGCTTTGGGACAAATTTCACGACAAGCCTTAGCGCCACTCTCCAAAAGTTTAACAAACAAATCCCAATTTTCCATTCCAAGCGGATCCACTTTTGCTACTGGCCATAACATTCCATTGATTATCTCATTACCCACTTGTATCAAGTCAGGGAACGCTCCTTCTTTCACCATATGCTCAAGACTATCCTTAGTATATTCATATATGCTATCTGGCAAAGAAGTCACATTGAAAAAGACGGACACGGATAGCATTTCAACCTTGTTCTTTAAAATATTCAAGAGGTTTTACAACTCTTCCTTTCTCATCACGATACACAGTTCCTGCCTCCTCGTAACTTGGCAACAAAGAAATATCACCACCCAAAAGACGTTGTTGAGCATGAGTTTCGACACATAAAGTTAGCAAGAATGAGATAACAAAGATTAATCTAAGATGCTTCATAACGACATTATTTATGACTTCAATGGAAAAACAAAGCCCTCTTCCCCATTTTTTTCAATTATGAGAAAGAGGGTCTTTATCAAAATACCTAACAGCGTTGATCTTTAAAATCACTATAGATATTCTATAGTCAACCTCAGTTAATTAACAGCTTCAATCGTACAATAAGATTTACCTTCACAAAGAGGATAAAGGTTGATGGTATACGTACCAGCCGTTTCAATCTTCAAATTAGCACCGTTATTGGTAGTTAGATTTTCGCGAGTGCCACCCCAACTAATATCCCAAGCATCATTGGCACGGAATTTTAACTCATCCGCTTTCAATTCGGTAGTGATAGTCCAATAATGTACGGTACCTTTACCTTCTTCTGTGTATTCTGCCAATTCCATATCCGTATCGGCATCCCAACCACTGGGAGTAGCAGGACCAATGATACCTATCGCAATGGGAGTCAAGGTATAAGTCTTCTCATTCAGATCAACAACCACTTGATAGAAACCCGCCTCTTCGGTCATCATAATATTGGCAGCATCAGCAGCAGTACTGAAGTCTGCGCCATAGTTAGTACCATTCCAATTCTCCTCTGAACAGAATTTGAAACCTTCTTGATTGAGATACATATAGCCCTTATAGACATTATTATATTCAGGACTTGCCATTGCATCAATCTGTTTCCAGCCGTTTGCAGCACCGGCCATATAGAGATAAGCAGTAGCAGGAGTAACCGAATAAGTGTAGTTGACAGCATCAAATGTAATGACAAAATGCCCTTTTCCTGTAATTGTAGGAGTTTCCACATTATATACATCACCCGTCCAAACAGCAAAGTTTTCAGTTTTGTCGTCACCATTTACACGGCAACCAATCTGCCCGGCATTAGCAGCATCCCAACCGCCAGCTATATCATAAGATTCATAGATCTTAAACCAGTTAGAACCTGCAACCTTAGTTTCTATCGTAGCTTGATAAATCCCTTCTTTACCTTCAACGGCCTTCATAATGACGGGATGTTCAGGATCCCAATAGTCGCCCACTTCAACAAAATCACCTATCAACGCATATCCGTCAGCACAAACTTCCGGGGTAGTTATCGGAGTAAGTTTGGCTTGAGAAGTGCCCGAGATGTTTACCGCTTCACCATTTCTCAATTTAACGGCAAGATTCATATTCACATCCAGCACACGCTCTACATGGGCACGGCTGAAAAAAGCATCGCGAACCACAGAATCAAGTTCAAGAGTATTCACCTTCACTATATTCCCTGTCTTGAATGCAGCATTGATGGTTACCCCATTGATATTTATACTGTTCACCTTGATTGAAGCCACCTCGGAATTCGATGAAGATAGAGCAGCTATTTCCACAGAATCAGTCTTTTGTGCTTCCTCTTCAATAGTACTGTAAAACTTATCCATATCTATGACCGCATCAGCACCTGCAGCGAAACTAATTTCATATTTAGCAGCAGCCTCTTCGGGAGAATTGGATTGGGGGTTAGCCCAATCCGTATAGTCATCCGTACAAGCACCTAAGGTTATTCCGGCGAGGAATAGACCTGCGAGTATTTGATTTTTCTTCATAATGTTTTTCTTTTTAAATAAGATTATCATTCAGCTTATTTCACCTCACCCGTATCTAAGCCATCTTCAGTAGAACCTACAGTAAGATAGAGCTTTTGTCCTGCTCCGGCATTTACACTATATTCGGATCCCATATCAGTGTTCCAGTTGCTGGCTATATTGGCATTCTCACGCCAGAAAACCTTGCCATCCAAAAGCGTAAACTCTGTTTTCCACCAGTCAAACTCACCTACTTGAGCATAAGCACGTAACTCACCTCCTGATACAAATTCAGCAGATACCCACTGACCACTGTTATCTGCGGGAGCAACCATCGGAGTAGAAGGAGTACCAGGAGTAAATCCTCCATTAGGATCACCAGTAATAAAGAGTTGTGCCGGATAAAGAGTCAGCGTGTAGTCAATAGCTTCACCATTAATCTTACCCTTAATATAGAGCGTATACCAGCCACCATTTTTTACTTTCACATTGCCACCATTATCAGAAATATCTGCACCTGCTTGATCATCAATAGTTTTAAAATCAGCATGACCCAACCATTGTTGAGGATAAGTTCCCCACTTGAATTCGGCGTCGTTAGGAAGATAAACTATCGTAAAGAAGTTACCAGCCATACCATTAATAAGTGCCATTGGTCTCCAAGTTGTCCAAGCAGCACCAATGCTCGAACCGCATACATAGAGATCTTCGGGCAACGTTATACTCGGAGCCTGATAAGTAGCTATCACCTGAATCTTAATAACATTAGAGTAGCAATTCCCCAAGTCCATACCATTAACGTTAGCATGTAGACGTACATAGAGTTCTTTCACTTCATTAGAAGGATATGTCACGCCTTCATTAGCATCCTGAAACATAGTAATTACAGCATCATTCAATCTACTACCAGATACTTTAATGGTAGCAGAAGTAGAGCTTGTCACAACTTTATACACAGGTTCTTCTGCTGTAAAATCTTCAAAAGAAATCTCCACATCGTAGTTAGTACTCAAAGGTATGCCACCGTAATCAGGTTGGCTGGTGGTAAAAGTGAGTTCATCAGTAGTCAGCAAATCCAATACATTATTGGCTGCGTTGGCAGGCATATTCAATACAAATCCTGTAGTATTTTCGTGGAATGTAGGATTGCTATCCATATCCTTCTCACATGAGGTGACCAACACCAAAGTAAGAACGGGTAGCAACATTCCCAGCAGTATCTTTTTCATATTATTGTTTCGATTTTAGTAGTTCGATAATAAATTCTATTAATAACGCGGATTTTGAGTCAAGTTCTTATTGCCATTGATGTCATCAGCCGGAATCGGATATACGTTGAAGAAATTTTCTACACTTTTTCCTTCTGCTACACCTCCCTTGAAATCCCAAACATATTTGTCACCAGTGAAAAGCCCGAAACGAATCAAGTCACTACGACGACGACCTTCCATATAGAACTCACGACACCATTCATCAATAATATATTGTTCGGTAATGGTAGCAGGAGTAGAAGCACCTGCACGGCTACGCAAAACTTCAATGTCAGCACGTGCTTGTTGCGGATCACCTGTCAGACGGAACTTAGCTTCTGCACGAGTCAGATACATCTCGGCATAGCGTATCAAAGGAATATCAACATCGGGGAATTCATTGTGTGAAGTCGCTGCACCATCCGTGCGGATATTACTCCATTTCACAATAGCAAGACCGGAGTTAAAGCCTGCAATCTGTTCAGCCTGTAACTTACGAAGTCCACCACCGCAACCGGAATAGAAGAGTGCACGATGATCGTTAGCCTTTTCCTGTACATCTTTGGTAGCAGTCCCTGCTGCAGCATCAAGTGCTATTATTTCAGCCTCCGTTGCACCATCGGGGGCTTTCTCTGTAGCAAGCGGACAATCTTCAATAGTAGGGAAGAACTTCTTAACTAAAGCCGCACGGGAGAAGTTACAACTCCAACCATTGGAAGTACCCATATAAGGCATTCCGGTGATACGAGTAGAACTTACCAAATAGTTGGCACCACTATAACTTTTTGTTTTAGCTCCATCCTGACGGATAGGCAGAATAATTTCTTTCATGGCTTGCTGATTTTGGTCATTGTCGGCCATAAACACTTGTTCATAACCTGTATAGCCATTCTTTTCAGTCTTGGAAAGCTCGTATTTTCCATCAAGCAGGTCACAATAGTCAATAGCCTTCTGATAGTCCTTTACAGCACCTTTGGTATAAACAGCAGAGTTCAGAGCTAAACGGGCATGGAGCATATAAGCAGCACCTTTGTCGGCACGCCCAAAGTTGGAAGAATTATTAAATGCACCCACTTCGGCAAGATCCGGCTCTATTTCAGTCAATTCTTTGTCAATCCAATCATAAAGTTCTTTACCAGCTTTCTCTACCGGCAACTCATAAATGTCATAAGTTGCCTTGAAAGGTGCCTTTCCCCAAAGATCAAGGAAGTACCACATATGAAGCGCACGTAGGAAACGTACCTCGGCACGATAAAGTTTATAATCAGGATCTTCTGCTTTATCCTCTGTGTTAGTAAGATAGAAATTACAAAGTGTCACATCAAAAGCCAGACGCTGGAATGCCCATTGCACGCGGACAGATGAAGCCGTCCAGTCAATATTGGTAATTTGAGGAATATCTGGGTCAGTCTGCCAAGCCCAAAGACATTCATCGGTACACAGTTCTTGCAAATTGAATGTAGTACGGTAAAAGCCGCTTTCACCTTCATCACTACTAATATCGCCACTACCGGCAGGACCTTTTTGTCCAGTCAGACCCAGTGTACTGTAAATTTTAGCCAGCAGCTCCATATCTCCATACGATGAACTGGACTGCGGATCAATAGACGAAATATTCAAGTCGTTGATACACGACGTTGCCACTCCACCCATAAGAAGGGCTGCAAGGGCTGTTTTCAAAAATATATGTTTCATCTTTATATGCATTTAATAGATTAGAAATTCAGGCTCAAGCCTATTTGAATACTGAAAGGACGCGGATAAGGATTAGAGTCAATACCGCTTGCCACTTCAGGGTCGATACCTTTGTACTTAGAAATAATGAAAGGGTTTTGAGCAGTAAGGAATGCACGGCCAGAACATGTTTCATGACCAGCCACCTTAAACAATGCAGGAAAAGAGTAACCTAAAGTGATGTTCGAACACTTCAGATAAGAAGCATTACGTACGAAATAATCGCTCAAATAGTTATCGTTACCTACTCCTACACCGGTAAAGCCTAATGCTACAGCCTCTGCAGTAGAGTTATGCAGGGCACTATTGGAATACAGACCGGATTGGCTGACCATTGCACGATTCGACAAGAAGTCGTAGTAAACATAGTTACCGATAGAAGCACGGAAAGACATACTCAAATCCCAATTCTTATAAAGGAATTTAGTCGTAAGCCCCATAATAACATCAGCAGAGGGCTTCTTGTAAAAATAGCGGTCACCATTGTCAATACGTCCGTTTCCATCACGGTCTACGTACATACCTTCAATAGGTTTGCCATTCTCATCATATACTTGTTGATAAACAAAGAACGAATTAGTAGCTTTACCTACAGTATTAGCCTGAATCAGAGTATTGTTACCACGACTGATTTTATCTCCTGCCCATGCATAGTAACCGGCATCGCCATCCACTAAGTCAGTAATCTCATTATGATTCCAGGCAATATTATAGCTCACGTCCCAAGTAAAATCTTTAGTAACAATAGGTTTAGCATTAATAGAGAATTCCACACCATAATTCTTCAGCGAACCGATATTCTTTGTCAATTGAGAACCAAACTGCATTCCTACAGGAATAGTAATAGAGTTCAGCAAATCTTTGGTTTCACGATAGTAACCATCAATATTGGCTGAGATACGGTTATTCAGAAAACCCAAATCTAAACCGGCGTTATAAGTAGTTGTAGTCTCCCACTTCAAATCGGGATTGTAAGCCGACGGACGCATAGTGCCATAGTAAGTATCACCAAAAGGATACTGAGCGAAAGAGTCACTTGAAGTATAGTGAGTTTCATAACCGAAGTCAGAATTAATATCCTGCTGACCTGTCATACCCCAACCTAAACGGAGTTTAAACTCATTCCACCAAGTAAGCTTCTTCATAAATGCTTCTTCATTGATTTTCCATGCCAATGCCACGGAAGGGAAATATCCCCATCTGTTATCACTTGAGAAACGCGAAGAACCATCGGCACGGAACGTAGCTGTAAGCATATATCTATTAAGTAGCGTATAGTTCAGACGTCCAAAGTAAGAAACTAAAGAATTATGCGTAGCCCATGCTTGTTCTTCTCTTAATTTGGCATCATGAGGAGTACCATCGTAAGGATCGGTACCTTGACCATAGTCGTAACCACTGCGGTGGAAATGACTTTCTTCAGCACCAACCATTATATCGAAATTATGAGCGCCTACTTCCTTCACATACTGAGCATAAGCATTAGCAGTAACACTATATTTATAAGTCTGCGTTATTCCATTCCAGCCAAAGTAGTTGTTAGAATAAGAATACTTGGAGATTATATCGTCCTGTTTACTTTCCGTATACTGTCCACCATAGCTGGCATGCAGACGTAAATCTTCAAAACCATGCACCTTATAGTCCACATCAAAGTTACCTGTAAAGTCATTGGCAGCAGCCTGCACATCTTTAAGTTTCAACAGAGCCAGAGGATTCTGAGGAGCATTGGGATTATTAGTATATTTCCACTCAGCATTGAAATCTTTAGGCGACTGTGTATGTTGGAAATAGCCATCAAAGAAAGGAGCACGGGCATCATCTGCATCGAAATATACAGGCTGCGTGGGATCCATCGAAAGGGCAGATCCTATCGCACCTCCTGCATCAGCATAACGGTCTTTCTCGTACATATACTTGGCATTGATCTTCAAATTGAGGTGATTGTCGAAGAAAGAAGGAGAAAGATTCAAGCCAATGTTGGCACGACGCATCCATGAAGTTTCAACGATACCATCAGAAGAATTATATCCCAAACTCAAACGATAAGGCATATTCTTCAAACCACCGGATACTGAGACATTGTGGCTATGCGAGATGGCAGTGCGGAATATTTGGTCCTGCCAATCCGTATTAGCATTACCCATACCTACCTCACCGGCTTTATCTCCCCAAATGTCATTGACAAGTACACGGAATTCATCACCATTAAGTACATCATACTTTTTCTGAATCATTGAAATCGTCATGTCACCATTATAAGAGACTTTGGGAGCAGAACCACTCTTACCTTTCTTAGTAGTGATAATGATAACACCATTTGAAGCGCGGCTACCGTAAATAGCAGTAGCAGAAGCATCCTTCAAAACTGTAAAGGTTTCAATATCATTTGGGTTTACCATAGCCAAAGGATTACTCATTCCTTTTGGAGTATTGTTATCGATAGTCAAACCATCAATTACAATCAACGGGTCATTTGAGGCATTGAGGGAAGATCCACCACGCACGCGAATCTGAGCACCTGCACCCGGAGTACCCCCCGCAGTGATAACATCAACACCAGCTACTTTTCCGACCAACATGTCTTGTGCATTGTTAGTGATACCTTTACTGAGTTCATCCGGTTTGATTGCCGTTACCGAACCTGTAAGGTCATCTTTCTTCGTACGACCATATCCCACAACCACAACTTCACTCAAGAGCTCCGCATCATCTTTTAGCGTCACCATTACCATAGAAGCGGCTGCCACCTCTTGTGTCTGATAACCAATAAAAGATATTGTTAATGTAGCGCCTTTGGGAACAGTCAACGTAAAGTTTCCATCAAGGTCAGTAATTGTACCATTAGAGGTATTACCTTTCTCTACGACATTTGCGCCTATCACTTCCAATCCCGTGGCATCTTTTACATGCCCTTTCACGGTAATGTTCTGTGCATAAACGCCTACAGACAAGAATAACCCTACTAATAGGGGAAGAATCATTCGATAGATTCTAAGATTAACTTGCTTCATGCATTTAAAAAATTAAAGTTAACAATATTAATTACCTAAGTATTATATATTCGAAATTATCTTTCGATTGCTTTTTTGCTTTTAAGCTATCTATAACACGACGCAACAAAAATATGCTTTATTAAAATATTAAAATATAAGAAAGATAAGAAATATGCAATAGCAGCAGTGCAAACGATTGCACGGAATTGCACAACTACAGCCAGATGAAAGAATCTATATTTCAAAAGAAGATCTGATAGATATATTAAGCATTTTCAAATGGGAAAACGTCATGAAATATCAAAACGGAGCCTAATTTTACAATTTACCCTCACAATGATTACATTTGCATACATTCTATAACACGAACAAAAATTCAAAACTGCATTCCAGCATATTCTATGAATAAACAAGGAATAAAAATTCGTCATTGTTGCATATACATACCACAATACAAGTTATTTATGCAGAAAAAGGTTACTACTTATGGGTGGGTAATATAGTTACTATGTCATTTACTTACTTTCATTTGCATCTTTCAGCTTTCACCAGCAGCAGGATAGAAACAGCGCATTCTCAGCCAACTAAAAATACAATTTGTCACAATGGCAAAAAAGCCACATCTTGTTATGGCAAAGATAATATTTCACAGAAACCTCACGCTTCGGAAAAGAATCAATTCCACAACATCTCCATACAATCTCCATAGCACCTCCGTATCTGCTCCGTACCATCTCCGTATCAGTTCGCTTCCTATAGACACGGAGATGATACGGACCGGATACGGCTTTGACAAGTCTATATTAAATTTCCCTTTTTAATACCGAGAATAAAACAGAAATAAGTACTTTTGTGTATTGATGTGCAAAAACAGAAGAATATGAGCAATAAAATTTATCCCATAGGCATACAGAACTTCGAGAAGATTCGTAAGGACGGTTATTTCTATATTGATAAGACAGCCTTGATTTATCAAATGGTAAAGACCGGCAGTTATTACTTCCTGAGTCGCCCGCGCCGCTTTGGCAAGAGCCTGCTCATCTCAACGCTGGAAGCCTACTTTCAAGGGAAGAAGGAGTTGTTCAGCGGACTGGCCATGGAAAGGCTGGAGAAAGACTGGATAGAGCACCCGATACTGCACCTCGACCTCAATATCGAAAAATATGATGTGCCACAGAGTTTGGACAATATTCTTGAGAAATCACTGACTGCATGGGAAAAGCTCTATGGCGCCGAACCATCCGAACGTTCTTTCTCCCTGCGCTTTGCCGGCATTATAGAACGTGCCTATGCACAAACAGGGCAGCGCGTTGTTATCCTGGTAGACGAATACGACAAGCCCATGTTGCAAGCCATTGGTAACGAAGAACTGCAAAAACAATTCAGGAACACTTTGAAGCCATTTTATGGAGCACTAAAAACAATGGATGGTTGCATCAAGTTTGCCTTATTGACAGGAGTGACAAAATTCGGAAAAGTCAGTGTATTCAGCGACCTGAACAACTTGGACGACATATCAATGTGGAATGAATACATTGAAATCTGCGGCATCAGCGAACGGGAGATTCACGATAACCTGGAAGCTGAACTTCATGAATTTGCCGCTGCCCGGGGAGTGACGTACGATAAGCTTTGCACCGAACTCAAGGAGAATTATGACGGTTATCATTTTACGCATAATTCCATTGGTATGTACAATCCCTTCAGCCTGCTCAACGCCTTCAAACGCAAAGAATTCGGAAGCTATTGGTTTGAGACGGGAACGCCTACCTACTTAGTGAAGTTACTCAAGAAGCATCATTACAACCTCGAACGAATGGCACACGAAGAGACTGATGCCCAAGTGCTGAATAGCATAGACTCTGAATCGACCAATCCTATTCCGGTGATTTATCAAAGCGGATATCTTACCATCAAAGGATATGACGAACGCTTTGGTATGTATCGCTTAGGATTCCCCAATCGCGAAGTAGAGGAAGGCTTTATCCGTTTCCTCTTGCCTTTCTATACAAACGTCAGTAAAGTAGAAACCCCATTTGCGATTCAGAAATTTGTTCGTGAAGTAGAATCGGGAGATTATAACTCCTTCTTCCGCCGCCTACAAAGTTTCTTTGCAGATACCACTTACGAAGTAATCCGCGAGCAAGAATTACATTATGAAAATGTACTCTTCATTATTTTCAAATTGATAGGTTTCTATACCCAAGTAGAATATAATACAAACGACGGACGCATCGACCTCGTATTGCGGACTGATAAATTCATCTATATCATGGAGTTCAAATTAGAAGGCACTGCCGAAGAAGCTTTGCAGCAAATTAATGACAAGCATTATGCGCTTCCTTTCGAGATGGATGGACGGAAATTGCTTAAAATTGGAGTAAACTTCAGCGAGAAAACCCGGAATATTGAAAAATGGGTGGTAGAATAATAAAAAAAGAGGGCATCACTTCACTTTCAAATAATGTGGTGATACCCTCTTTTCTTTACTCTGTAACAGACCTCAGCACAACCTTACCTGATTTCACCCCCTTAGCCTTAGCCTCGAAAACGATTTCTCCGGGTTGTTCAGCCGTTTGAACAATTGCCGTCAACTGACCGCTGAAAGCAGGCATCTTCGGCAAGTGAAACAAATCGAGTGAAGTAGCATCTCCATTAGCAGCAGCACGATAATGACCCGCACCTTTCACCGTAAAGTTAACAAGACGACTGTCCGAAGGACAAAGGTTTCCATCTTTATCAACCACGCGAACTGTGATATAGGCTAAGTCTTTGCCATCGGCAGTAAGTTGCAAACGATCAGCTACCACTTCCAGATGATGAGGTTTACCAGCAGTACGGACCACTTTCTCCTCTGCTATTTTACCTGAAGCATCATAAGCTACGACTTTCACTTCACCCGGCTCATAAGGAACATCCATCCACATCAAGCGGTAACGACGTTGGAGAGCAAGCGCATCTTTGCCTTGAATAGCTTTACTTTCTTCGGCTGTCAGTTTATGCTGTTTACCGTAACTTTTCCCATTGACGAAAAGTTCGGCAGTCGGATAGTTTGTGTAAACGAAAACAGGAGTATTCTCTCCTTCCCTACCCGGCCATGTCCAGTGAGGAAGTACATGGAGTGTATTCACATTCTTATTCCAAAGACTACGGTACAGATAGTAACGGTCTTTAGGGAGACTGGCAAGGTCGATGATACCAAACAGCGAACTATGACTCGGCCATGCATCCGTATCATAAGGAGAAGGCTCACCCAGATAGTCGAATCCTGTCCAAACAAATTGACCGATAGTCCAGTCATAATCATCTGCTAAAGCAAAATCCTCATCGGGAACATTAGACCAGGCACAATGCTCCAAGTCATATCCGGAAGACTGGTGATCATCATATTTCGCATCCCCGCGTTTCTCTACAGGGAATTTATATACGCCACGGGAACTAACGGTAGAAGAGGTTTCGGAACCAAGCACTATATTCTGCGGTAGCAGTTCATAAGCTTCCAGATAACGGTGTGCACGATAATTAAAACCGGGTACATCAATCATTGCTGCAAAACCATTCTTCAAAACACAAGAAACCTGATCCATCCCGCAAGTAACAGGACGTGTCGGATCTTCACGATGACAGATATCCTGCAAGAAAGAAGCAACTTTATAGCCAACAGGACTACATTGGGTAGGAACTTCATTACCGATGCTCCACATCACTACACAAGGATTGTTGCGGAACTGATGCAGCATATTTATCATATCACGTTCTGCCCACTCGTTGAAATAGCGGTGATAGCCATTCTCACATTTGGCAATGTCCCATTCGTCGAAAGGTTCCACCATCATCATGAAACCCATTTCATCACAGAGTTGCACTAACTCCGGCGCAGGCATATTGTGAGCGGTACGAATGGCATCGCAACCCATATCTTTCAACAGTGTGAGTTGGCGACGTAATGCAGCAACATTGATGGCAGCCCCTAACGGACCGAGATCGTGATGATTACATACCCCCTGGAACTTACGGTGCTTACCATTCAGGAAGAATCCTTTGTCAGCAATGATTTCTATACTACGGATACCGAAACGAGTAGTATATTCGTCCGTTTGCTTGCCATCGGCATAAACTTTGGAAACAGCCTTATATAGATAAGGTGTCTCCGGCGACCACAAGCAAGGAGCATTCACCAAGAAATTTTGTTCAAAAGGTTGACCATGATTAATCTTACGGGTATTATCCTTCGTCGCAACAACTTTCCCATCAGGAGAGATAATCTCTGTTACGATACGGATATCTTTTCCTTCATCATTAGCAATAGTCGTCAGCAGACGTACCGAGGCATACTCATCAGCAACATGAGGAGTAGTCAGCTGAGTACCCCATACTGGAACATGCACTTTATCAGTACTCACTACGCGCACATTACGATAAAGCCCTGCACCGGGATACCAACGGGAAGATTGCGGTTTATTCTCCAAACGCACGGCAAGGATATTGTTCTTACCGTCTTTTTTCAAAAATCCGGTGACATCGCAATGGAAAGAATTATATCCGAATGGCCAGAAACATGCTTCTTGCCCATTGACGTATACACGGGCTTCACTCATTGCACCATCAAAGACAAGTGTCGTCTGCTGATTAGCGGGAGCATCGAACGTAGTACGATACCAACCTATTCCTACGTAAGGGAGTCCACCTGTACGTCCGGTCTTGACAGAAGCCTTCTTTTCGAAGTTCTGCGTTACCGCTACTTCCTGCAAGTCATTGCTGCGATCGAAAGGACCGAAGATGGCCCAGTCATGAGGTACGGTTACGGTTTCCCATTTACGATCATCAAATTCAGGCTTCATGGCTTCCGCTACTTCACCTTTCGTAAACTTCCAGTTCTTCTCCAACAGTGTTTCTATACGCTGAGCTTTTGCTATCAAAGAGAAAAGAATACAGCAGGAGAAAGAGATGAATAGTATCTTCTTCATTTTCAATCAAAGTATTTAATTAATGTTATTTAAAAGCATCCATTATAACAGTAGGATAACCGCCTTCTGTAAATGCTCCCAACCTATATTGACTCGGCCTGCACTCCGGTTCCCAATAGAACACTCCTTTACAACGACCGTTGGTATTTTCCTTGCACTCCTTCAAGATACGGGCAAGCTGCCTCTTTCCCTCGTTCAAAACAGAGGTACTTGCCAACTTACCATTGTCATCGGCGCACTCCATACCGGTTTCTACCACCATTACATCACAATTGTACTTGGTGCTCAAAGCCTTGATATTGCTGATGCAGTCCGTAATGACGGCATCGGCAGATGAATAGCCTTCTTTGGCATCACGCGACCAATAAGGGTAAAGCGACATACCTATCATATCCCACTTGCCGCCGTTCTTCTTCAATTCATCGAAGAACCAAGTGAACAAACCGCTGTCCCATCCATTGTCCAAGTGAACAATCACAATAGCATCGGGAAAAACCGACTTCACAGCATCGTATCCGGTAGTGACGAAAGCACCAAGGTTGGCCCAATTCATGGGATATACCACTTTGTCGGTAGCACTTGCCGGTGCATCTTTCAAATCCTTCTCCGTCACATTATAAGATGCGCCGCTCAAAGCCACGTCTTCATCCCACAACATGCCCGGACGAATTTCATTCCCCACTTGCACCCATTTAGGAATAACCCCTATCTCCTTCAAGGCCTGAAGCACACTCACCGTATGGTCTTTAATGGCACTTTTCAAGTTTGCCAGATTCTTTCCTACCCATGACGCGGGTTTGTTTTGCTGGGCGGGATCAGCCCACCAATCACTGTAATGAAAGTCTATCATTACATCCATCCCCAACTCTTTGGCTCTTTTGGCCTTCTCCACCACATCGGCAGTGTTACACCAATTGCCATGTTTACTCGGATCTACCCATACGCGAATACGAATGGCATCAAGCCCCAGTTCCTTCATCAGAGCCGTACACTCACGCTGCTCACCTTTGGCATTATAGAAGTTGTAGCCTTTGGATTCGTATTCGGTGACCCACCCTATGTCAGCACCTTTGGCAAATTCCACCTCTGTAGTTCCATCGTCACCGTCGGGATCGACCTCCGGCGCAGGAATTGTTTCGTTATTACTGCTACACGCTATTATAGCAAAAGCAATACCCAAAAAGAAAGACAAAAATTTCATGTGTTTCATGGCAAATATAGTTATCAATGATACAAATATAAGTAATAAAAGCGTAATCATTCAAGCCAGATACTCCCTATCTCTATTTCCATAGCCTTTTCAGCAACTCCATCAAAAGAGAGTTCGAGAGTTTCAATCCCCTCTACCTTGAAAGGTATTTCAGTCTGCGGACGGAAATAATTATCAAGGAAGACCGGATAGACGTGGGGAAGTAAAGCTGTATTTGTTTGCTCCAAATCCTGCAAGGGTACACGAATGATACCATCAGTTGCAGCGGCACACGAAGCAAGATAGGTATATCCGTCAGAAGTAATGAAGCCTGCTTTTAGTCCTTCGGGAATCTTCTTTGCATGGATACACAAAGTGCGGCAGGAAGCGAGTCGCTCAGGGCGTCCATCGATATCCTCCTTAATGTAACGACGAAGAACGAAGACAGGCGCCTTATCTTTAGACTCAAAGGTAATGCGCAAGGTCGGCTTCTCTGTCGGTGCATTTTGCATTAACTGGCGGTTCGTGAGGCTCCATCCGGGCATAGTATATGTTTCCAATTTACTATCAGCATCCCCTATTTCCAGCAGAGACAATGGTTTTTCAGGAGCAACTACGTTGGTTTCCCACAGGGTAGCCGAAGTATAGTCCCAATCCAGCGGACTCCTGGCTACTCCCGAAGGAAACGTTTGTCGCTTATCGCCTTGACAAACGACGATGTTATACCTAAAACAACCCTCTTTTATTTCTGTAGCAGGTACGGTAGCACGATAAATGTAACCACCTGTATGATTCATTTTCAGATAAGGATTCTTTTCATTCCAGAAAGATATCTTATCTGTGTAGATAATAACGGAATCGGGCATTTCATTACCCGCTACAATGGCCTCTATCTGTAAATCTTTACCGGCATCTACTGTCTTGGCAGGAGAATGAGTAACAGTAAAACCTTTATCATCAGAAATGGATGGACATACATATTCACCAAGAGTAATATTCTGCCAATGAGCATCAGTAGTCCATTTACCGGAAGCCGATATACCTTCACGCTGTAACAGATAAACACCCGGACGAAGAGTCGAAATCTTGCCATTCGCAGCCTGTGAACTGAACGTATTTCCATTATCCAAGCCGTTCACCCGGAATTGCTTACCTAAATCAGGTAAATTCAGAGTCATATCCCATGCACCGGAAACAATGCGCATTACTTCTTTATCCAAAGAAGGCCTTGTAAACGGGTCACTAACCTGTACGGCATCGGGCATTACTTCCAAGCGCCAAACGCCCTCTTCCAGACGATCCAGCCAATAAACTCCCGTACCTTCATAATTCACCACCGGAGATTTGCCACAACCGGCTATTGCGCGAAGCTGAGAAATATCTTTCGGACGAGTTTGGGTCGTATTGGAATAGTAGAATTTCTCTCCGTCATTCAGTTCGCTTAAATCCTGCACGTAGCTGACACGGAAATCATTGAATAATGTATCTGCCGGATAACTGCCAAAACTCTCTCCCCTGCCCACTTTCTGTGCCACTTCTGCGGCAATCATCAATCCGATAGCTTTATTCGGAGTGTATGCTACATTCAGGTAATGAGTCTGGTACTCGGTATTGTAGGCCGCCATGTCGATAGGATCATAGGCAAACTGAGTAATCCACTGGAAACCGGCTGTGCGGAAAGTGCGTACAGTTGCCGGATACATATAGGAATAAAGAATATCAGCGGGATCAAATTCATAAACCATACGAGCCTTCTTATTGAAACCTTTCAGATTGGAGAAAGGAATATCGTAGCGGTCTACGGAAGGCAGGAAGTTTCCCTTGCGGGTATGTCCGGATACAAGACCAATAGGATACCATTGATAGGTAGTACCTTGTATGGCTGTAGAATAGTAAGCCTCTACCACATGCTGGTTATGACTGACATTGTAAAACACCGGTTTGCGGTTGCCTGCACGCTTCAGGGCGGACAGCATCTTATTTATATAATTACGCGTCTCAGCAACAGTGCCGGGATGGCAAGGCTCGTTGTTTATTTCAAAGCCTACGATATAAGGATCGTCTTTGTAAGCATAACCTGTATAAGGATTCACGTGGCGTACAAGAGCAGCAATATACTTTTCCTGTGCAACAATAGCATCTGCATCACTATGAACGGCACATTTATCATAATTTAAAGAGAAACCACTGGTAGGCTGATTACGTTCCGGATAACCGTTACCAAAATTTGTCTGTGCCGTGATAACGGTACGGATACCGCGTTCCTGTAATTTATGGATAAGGTAGTCCAATAGTTCCAGGTGTTCATTTTCCAGCAAGTTACCTTCTGCATCAGAAATCTCTACGTCCCAGATGTGAATACGATAAGCATTCAATCCCAAGCGTGCCATGTGATAGACATCACGGTCGATGGCAGCTTTACGATCCACTCCCAGATAACCCATCGCCCGGTAAGCATGTGCAAAGGGTAAGGTATAGTTCACACCAAAGAAAGAAGCTTCTTTCTTCGTATCCGACCAACGCATGACGCCGCCGGCATCTACATAAATAGTAGGAACGCTTTTGGGTACTTTGTTCTGTGCCGGAGCAACTACTGCCAGCAAACAAGTAATCAAGATAAGAATGTGTCTCTGCATGTCATCAAATTCAAGTTGTTTTTCTGTTGACAAAAGTAACGGAGTGGAGTTATTCATCAAAGCAGATATCGGACATAAAAGGAAACAAAAAGGACATTAACTGATTATCAGCAATATATGTATAGTAGTTATAAATAATAATTAGGAATTCTCAATCCAAAGACTACTACTTTTTCTCCATTTTCTTGTAATTATTAAGCATAAAAAGTATCTTTGTCACATTCTCTTGTAAAAGATAAGATGAAAAGATACACTAACATACTAATTTTACTACTTCTCACAGGGCTTTTTATTCCTGCCGGAGCACAAAACAACCCTTATAAGATAGATGACTCTTTATACCCCTTTTTTCAGCGCGCCACCAAATCACGAACTTATCCCCAAGGATTGCTTATCGCTGACACTCTTTATGCAGAAGCAACCAAAAAGAAAGACAAAAAAGCACAATGTTTGGCACTTACCATTCCGGTAAGTTTCTACTATAGTTCCGGCAATTATGAGAAACTGGAACAGGCAGCCACTAAATTAAAGGAAGAGGCACGCAAAAACAACTATCTGCAATATTACTATTCCGCATATACGAGCGAAATAAATTGGCTCCTTAACAACGGACATTCACTGCGTGCCCTGCACAAAGCCGAAGAAATGAAAGAACAGGCTTTCAAAGACCAGCACAACTACGGCATCTTTTCGTGTATTCGTACCTTGGGACACATCTACTATATGCGTCAGAATAGTGAGGTAGCAGCCGAGTACTACAAAAATGCCTTGGAATACATGCTGAAGCATTTGCCCGAACAAGATCCGTCATACCTTTATATGAACCTTGCTGAGTATTACCGAAAGAAAGACGAAGGTGAAGTAGCATTGGAATACAATGAGAAAGCCGTGAAAACTGCTAAAACCAATGAGAGCCGTGTAGCTTCCCTAATGGATAAATGCCAGACTCTGTATAGTATGGACCGAATCGATGACTTTAACACTTGCTATGAAGAATGCCTGCAACTGGTCGAACAATATGGTGTTATCCGCAAATCAGCTTTGTTGCGTTTACGTATCTGCAAACTTGTTCTGGATAAAAAATACGATCAGGCATATATAGCAGCTGATTCGATAGGAAGCCCGTTGCAGGTTTACCAGATACTTCATGTATTATATCTGAAATCAGGAGACTATGAAAAGGCTTATACATATAATAAGTTGATTCACAAGCACCAAGATTCAATCAACCGTCTGGTACAATCTACAGACATCGCTGAACTGAATGCACAGATAGGCAACGAACGCATGAAATTGGATGCCAAGGCCTTGGAATATAAGAATGCAGCACTCAACTTAAGGAATACCCAATTGGAACTGGAGCGGACTAAGTCACAATCTGAACTGGAAAAGATAAATGCTGAGAACAGCAAATTGGTATTGAAGAACCGGAACCTGGAACTGGCACGTCTCAATGTAGAAGCGGAAAAACAGAAAGCCATCTTAAAAGAGCAGCAAAGTGCTTCTCAACATTACATCGTAACTCTCAGTCTCGTACTTTCGTTCTTGTTTCTTTTCACCTGCTTCCTGATATTCTACCTGTACAGACGCCGTAGAACAATGGCTATCCTACAGGAGAAAAATGAAGAGCTCACCGTTGCACGCGACCATGCCGAGGAATCGGACCGGATGAAAAGTTTCTTTATACAGAATATGAGCCACGAGATACGTACACCGCTCAATGCCATAGTCGGATTCTCACAAGTTTTATCCACTCCGGATATGGAGGTGGACGAGGAAGAGAAAGCAGAGTTCAGCATGCTTATCCAGCAGAATTCCGAGTTACTGACTACGCTAATTAATGATGTCCTTGACCTTGCCAGTTTGGAAAGTGGTAAATACACCATGCATCTGGCGCCTCATCGCTGCAATGAGTTATGCCAGATAGCAATGGCTTCTGTTGTGCATCGTAATCCGAAAGAAGTGAAGTCCTATTTCACTTCCGACGCACCGAATGACTTCTTGTTTGTGACGGATAAAGAACGCCTGCAACAGGTACTTATCAATTTCCTGACCAATGCGGAGAAACACACGGTACGGGGGGAAATTCACCTCCACTGCTCTCTCACAGAGAATCCGGGAAAGATAACCTTCTCCGTTACAGATACCGGTCCGGGAGTTCCGGCAGACCAGGCAGACTATGTTTTCGACCGGTTCAGCAAACTGGATGAATTTAAACAGGGCACAGGACTCGGACTGAATATCTGTTCCATCATTGCCGGGCGCCTGAAAGGTGAAGTGAAACTGGATAAGAGTTACACCAAAGGAGCACGTTTCCTGTTTATACTTCCACTGGACGGTGATCCTAATTACTAAACAAAACTCACTACCCGTTGTTTTCTTCAGAACGATAACAATCTAAATGAAGGAACAATGAAAAAGTTGACGTATTCTTTCCTGCTTCTGATGCTCCTGACATCAGTTCCGGCTCTGGCCGATTATGCGCCTGTCAATGTACAGACAGCACTAAAAAAAATGTATCCCGCCGCCAAGGATGTTGCCTGGTCACGGGATGAGATTTACTATGTAGCGGACTTTATACAGAATGGGTTCGACACAAAAGTCTGGTTCAACTCTGAAGCACAATGGGAAATGAGACAGATTGATTGGGGAACAATGGACGAAGTGCCCAATGCCGTGTACAATGCTTTTGCAGCAAGCGAATATTCCGATGGAATGGTGCAGGGAGTCACATTGGTTCAATTTCCCGAAAAACAATCAGTAATTTCCGTAGTTGTGGGAATGGCGAATACACAAACTAGATACCAACTACTGTTCACCCTCGACGGAGGACTTGAGGATGAACGGAATGCCACTTACTTTAATAATCTATTAGGAGCAGAAGTATTCCTGAACACTTAATTGTGCCAATTCCTTGCCACCTTACTGGCAAACTGTTGTCATCTTATTGGCAAGACTCTGCCACCTTATTGGCAAAACCTTGCCAATAAGGTGGCAAAGAATTATAAGGCTGAACTAAACGTATTGCTTCGGCGTCATCCCAAACTCAGCCTGAAAGCATTTAGAAAAATAGGAATGATTGGAGAAACCAACCATATACATCACTTCGGCCACAGTAAACTTCTGCTGTTTCAGCAGCATAGCCGCCTTTTTCATGCGGATAGACTTAATGTATTCCACAGGTGTCATGCCCGTCAGTTGCTTTATCTTGCGAT
Organism: Bacteroides intestinalis DSM 17393; assembly: GCF_000172175.1. Classification (NCBI taxonomy): domain Bacteria; kingdom Pseudomonadati; phylum Bacteroidota; class Bacteroidia; order Bacteroidales; family Bacteroidaceae; genus Bacteroides; species Bacteroides intestinalis. The sequence continues at coordinate 1,328,391 of NZ_ABJL02000008.1, forward strand.
ACATCTGCTTGTTATTGATATCGGTCCATTCGCAAAGGGCATTCACATTCAGTTCGGAGTCTGAGATGTGTTCTTCAATCAGATGAATTACATTTGCCAGGAACTTCTCATCATAAGAAACCGCCTCTATCTCTTTCGGGGTGGAAAGAACTTCCATGCGGGCTTTCGCCTCATGCGTCTCCCGGCTATGTAATAATTGCTCCACACGCGAAAGCAAAATATCCGGTTCAAAGGGTTTAGGAATGAAAGCATCTATATGCAGCTGAATACTTTCAAGCTCCGTTTCCTTATCACTTTTCGCCGTCAGCAAGATGATGGGAATAGTGGATGTAGGAATATGCTTCTTGATATGACGCACCATTTCAAGACCATCCATTACGGGCATCATGACATCAGCAATAATCAGATCGGGCATTAATTCCAGGGTAAGTTCCACACCTATCTTACCATTTTCCGCCAAACGGCAACGATATTTAGTATGCAGTATCTGATAAATAAACTCTGAAACCTCCGGAGTATCATCCACAATCAGAAGCAATGGAGCATCCGGAGCGGGCGTATCTGTATCTGGAACCACAACTGTAACTCCGGCAGCGACAGGTTCGATATCAGAAGATACAATTTCCGGAGAGACCTCTACGACAGGCTGTTCCATAGCAATCACCGGAAGGGTCAGCGTAATGGCAGTACCTTTATTCTCTTCTGAAGAAAGCTGAACTTTACCACCATGCAGTTCCGTATAAGTCTTTACCAAATACAGGCCGATACCTGTTCCCTCCTTCGTGCCTGCCGTCTTGGGAGACTGGAAGAAACGCTGAAAAACATACGGTTGATCCTGACGGGGAACACCGATACCTGTATCGGATACAGAGATATGCACTTCTTTATCAGAAGCCTGCAAACGAAGCGTTATCTCACCCTCTTCCGGAGTATACTTCACGGCATTGGATAAAAGATTATCCAAGATAGATTCCAGTTTTATGGCATCCATCTGTATGTATATCTTTTCACGGTCGGCATGGAAATGGAAAGTCAGCTTCTTCTCTTTCGCCTTCTCCTCTGCATACAAGGTGAATAAGCCACGCGCAAAAGACACCAGTTCGATTTGAGAAAGTATCAGTAATGTATTGTTTCCACTATCCACCCGGTTGAAGTCCAGCCCCTGATGGATAAGCGAATTCAACTTCATGGCATTGCGATGCACCTGTTCCAGTTGTTTCTTCTCCTGCTGATCCTTGATGCCGGGCAGCAACTTGCTGATAGGCGCGATAATCATGCTCAACGGAGTTTTCAGGTCGTGGGAGAGATTCGTAAAGAACTCCATCTTAGCCTGAGACTGCTCCAGGATTTTCTCTTTTTCCAGACGCTCCAGTTTCAGACGGTTCTTCACACGAAAGAAGTTGATTGTCCAGAGTATCAGGACAAGGCACAGCAAGACATAAACGGCCTTTGCCCACGGGGTGTAGTACCAGGGCGGAATGATGTGGATGTCCAATGCATACGTCTTTTCGGACGGCTTGCCATGCGCATCCAGCTTACTCACTATCAGGCGGTAGTCACCGTAGTTCAGATTGTTGTAAGTAATCCGGTTCGTATTCGGTTTCAACAAGTTCCATTCACGGTCCACACCTTCCAGGCGATACAACAGTTTGCTTTTCTCTTCAAGGGAATAAGGCAGGTCGGAAAGTTCAAAAGCAAGATTGTTCTGGTCGTAGTCCAGATTTATACGCTGTGAGTAACGGATGCTTTGTGCGGATTGCACTGCATCAAGCGCCTGCCCCGCCCCAGACTGGTAAAGTTGGTTGTTGACATAAAGGGCGGTCAATATCAAAGGCTGTTCAAGGTGTTCCGCCAGCAAGGCCTCGGGTGAGGAGATGGCAAAACCGTCTGCGGTGCCCAGATAGAGTTCTCCGCTTGTCTTATCAAAGAACATGCTGGTGAAACGCTTGTCGGTGATATTCAGTCGGCGGACTTCCAGAGTCTGTTGGTCGGCTACCCAGAAACCATCTGTGGTAGAGATCCAGATGCGGCCGTCGGCTTCGGCCATGGAAAGCACTTCGTAATGATTATAGGCATCAAAGGGCAACATGCGGATACTGTCGTTTTCGGGAGTCACGCGCATCACTCCGCCGGGGAAACCTATCCAGATGTAGCCGTCTTCGGCACAAAGGATAAAGTTGGGAGTACGCTCGCCTTTCAGTTCATCGGCGGCAATATGGGTGACTTCGCCGGTACGGGGATTTATCTTTTCGATGCTGTTGTGACTGTTATAGAGCAATGCCCATACATTCCCTTCCCGGTCGGGAATCATCTGATTGATGAACATGCCGGACAGGCCGTTGTGGATGGAATAAGTCTTCTCCGCCATGTAGAGTCCGCCGGAAGAACGCATGAGGTTTTCCTTATCTACAACGAAAATACCGCCGAGACAGGTGGCTATCCAAAGTTGTCCGTCACGGTCTTCAAAAAGGCTATACGTCCAATTGGCGTTGTAGCGGCGGGTGCTGTCCACTATGTTATAATGTATAAACTGGCGTTTCGCCGGGTCGTAACGACTGATGCTGCCATCCGTAGCCACCCAAAGTTGTTGTTCACGGTCTTCGTAAAGATGGCGTACCCGGTTGTGGGACAAAGGATATTTCCGGTCTCCCATCTTGTACCAGGCAACGTCCTGTTCCCCATCCATAAGAGCGGTGAAGCGAATGAGGCCGTTGGTGCCGCCAAACCAATAAGTTCCGTGCGTATCGCGCAGCATGGAATAGAACTGGTTGCCCTCCCCTGTTCCGGTAATCTGCGAGATAGGGATATGACGCAACACACTGTTATGGCGGAACATGGAGATACCGTAATCCGTACCCAGCCAGACGTTATGCTCGCGGTCGGCAAAGATGGTCCAGATGATATTGTTAGAAAGGGACTGGAGGTTTCGGGAGTCATGAACAACGTGCAACAGGGGCTCGTCCTCCTGATAGACGTACAGACCATTATCGGTGCCTACCAGCAATTGACCGTTCCCGTCCAGTGCCAGAGACTTGACGGAGTTATCATGGAAAGCATCTATCCGCTGCGTATGCCCGTCGGCAGGGGTGTATTTGAAAAGACATCCTTCTGTGCCTATCCAGATGCAACCACGCGCGGTATCTTCCAGGAGTGAATTGACAAACTGATTGCTTCGGCCACGGGTGACGGGCAGGTCTATGGTTTCAAAGCGTCCGGTGGCGGGGATGTAGCGGCAACAGCCGTTGTACGTACCAATGTAGAGGTTATCGTCCGAGGCGCGGATAATGGAATAAATGGTCTGGTGCGGAAGTCCTTCGGTGATGGCGGAGAGTTGCCGGGTTTCCGGTGAGTAGGTATAGAGGCCGTTTAGTGTCCCCAGCCACAGCACGCCGTCACGCAATGCCAGTGTGCGGATGTCGGTCGGGAAGTCCGCTTCCGGTTCTTGGTAAGTGTCTGTTCGGTAGTTATAAATCAGTAAGCCATTGTCCGCACCTATATAAAGATAGGTGCTGTCCACCACCGTACCGCAATAAATGCGAGTATTGCTGCGCTCGCCGAAAGTGAAATGCGGTTGTGAGGAATAGCCGTCGTAGCTGAACAGTCCTTTGTTGGAACCTATCCATATCAGTCCTTGCGTGTCTTGCAGGAAGCAACTGATGACGGATGCTTCCGTCCCCAGACTGATATTATCAAACAGCCTGTAATCGGACTTCTGCCCCACCAGAGTGCAAGGAAGCCATATCTGTAACAGAATGAAAAGAAAAAGAACTGGTCTGTGCATACGCCGGGTTACGTTAAAGGTCCGGACTACTGTATTTCTTCGCACACCCGCATTTCCATGCCTTTATACACCACCACAATCTTATGTAGCTGGGTGCTGCCGATGGCACGCTTCACCGTATCGGTATCAGCGTAGCGGTTGGCTTGTGCGATAGCCTCCTGACGCAGTTCCTCCACACGGGTTTCGGGGTCTTTGTACTTGGCATACTTCAACTCTACAATGTAGCTGTGCGTCATGTCGGAGTAGATGTCCAGCATCGGACATAGGAAAATATCGACATAGCCCGCCTGCGTGTCCTGTTCGGAGATGGGGCGGTAGAAACGGTTCTGTGCGGTCATGGCAAGGGTGAAGCCATGCACGAAGAACTCGCCCTTCTGCTTGTCGCGCTGCGAGGCGTAGGTCTTCAGGCAGTCGGCAATGTAGTCGAAGTAGGCTTTCCAATCGCCTCGGTAAGCAAGGCGACTGGAGAGTTCGCTCTTTTCGTAACTACTGAAACTGAGGTCTGCATCGTTGTACGTACTCAGCAGATAGGTATAAAGTTGTTCCTGAACCACCAGGTTAGGGATGGTCAGTTTAGTTTTTCCTTCGTGCATGCCGTTGATGGTGAGCATGCCGAAATAGTAGAGCAAGCTCACGAAATTATCGGGATTAGTGATACCGGAGGCAGGGAAGCCACTCTTCAGTTCGCCGGTGATGAAGCCCTGGCTCACGAGGGTTTGAATGACTGAGGCGTCGTGGGCAAACTCCTTGTCCTTACGGATGAGCATGCGTAGTTTCTCGTAGTCGATGCGGATGTTCTCTTCCACCATGCTTAGCGGTGCTTTGCCACGCGAGATGTAGTTCTTGACGAAATAAAGCACCATGTTGGAGTTATACATCGTGGTTTCGCCGTAACATTCCTGCGCGAAGCAATAGTTATCATACCACGGCTTCATTATCTCTATCAGTTCGTCAATGGTATGATTGAAGGGGCTGGTGGTAGAATAGTAGGTCAGCATTTCGCGCACTTCTTCTTCTGTGAAACCCATCATTTGGTTGAAGTCCGGTGAGAGGGAATAGTTGGTTCCGATGTTGAAGCCGCTGGTGAGGTCATCCATCGTCACGGGGCTTACACCGGTAATGAAACAGCGCTCGATGCTGGAATAGGTTCCTGCTTTCACTTTGTTGAAGAAGGCGCGCAGATAACCTTCGCCATGCGTTTCGTTGGTATAGCGGTGCAGGCTTTCGGGGTCGGAGAGAATGGCGTTGGTGAAGTGGTCGTACTCGTCGATAAAGAGGTACACCTTCTGTCCGGCACGTTCGCATTCCGAAATCAGATAGTCTAATTGGTTGACGGCTCCGTCCTTCTCGTCCAGCCGATCCCTGATGCCTTCCGGCAGAAGGTCGGCATAGACTTCGCAGAAAAAGTCGAAGCGGATTTGGCAGTGCTCATCCAGCCCTTTGCGATAGTCGTTCAGTGCACCGGTGATGCCGGAGAAATTGAGATAGAGCACAAGATAAGTGTTACGACTCGGTGTGGGATGCTGCCCGATGTAGAGGTCGCCAAAGAGGTCGTCGAACTTGTCGCGGGTACGCACATCGTAGTAATGTTGCAGCACGTTCAGCGTCAGGCTCTTCCCGAAACGGCGCGGACGGATGAAGAAGAAAAAGCGGTCCGCCTGCTCTATCATGGGGATGAAGCGGGTTTTGTCCACGTAATAATAGTCTTCACGGCGGATGACCGCGAAGTTCATCATGCCGTAGGGAAGTCTCTTTCTGCCGGGTACTAAGTATTCTAATGGGTCCATATAATGTCCTCCTGCTGTTTTTGGGATATTTAATCCGTCGCTTTATGACGGGATAACGACACAAAGATAATGCAAATTGAGTGCAGAACTTTCATGCTTGCATGAAAAAGTTATGCCGAAATGCAGCTTATCTTATCTAAAGACAACAAAAGTTCTTATAGAAGGGGTATATCGCAGTTATTATTTATAATGACTGAAAGCTTAGTCAACCGTTTTATATTTACTTCCGAGAATCCATGCAGTCCCGACAGTTTCATCTGGAAACAAAGCGTCTCGCAAGAAAGCAACGTGCAACGCCCATTCAGATGCAAAGTCAATGGATGTCTGCAAACGTTTGCGCTATTCTATAATCCGATAATTCTCAACGAAGAAGCTTATTCTCATCTATTCCGCTATTTTTGCAATCGGAATAGTTGGCTTACATTTTTTTAGTTTGGCAGCTATCCTCATTTGAATAACCTTTGATTAAGATAAGCTGCACCTCAGCAATAAAAATAAGCAAGCTTATTTTGTACTGCTTTCGGTTTGCATTATCTTTGGGAATATTTAGAAAATACCATGAATAAACCGCAGATAACCATCAAGGATATTGCCCGGGCGTTGAACGTCTCACCATCCACTGTGTCGAGGGCGCTGAAAGACAATCCGGATATCAGCCAGGAGACCCGTGACCTTATACATGCGTATGCCCGGGAGCATAATTACAAGCCTAACGTACTTGCAGTGAACCTTCGTGCCAGCCGTTCGAATACAATCGGTGTAATTGTCCCGCAACTGGTACATCATTTTTTCTCGTGCGTGCTGAGTGGCATTGAAAAGGCTGCTGCCGAAGCAGGATACAATATTTTGGTAGCCCAGAGCAATGAATCTTATGAACAGGAAGTGAAAATCGTACACTCATTCCTTGCCGCCCGCGTCTGTGGTGTGATTGCCTCTCTGGCAAAGGATACCTCTCAATACGATCATTATCAGGACCTGCTGAATAATAATATCCCCATTGTGTTCTACGATCGCATCTGCACCGGATTGAAAACAGAACGGGTGGTAGTGGACGACTATGCCGGTTCTTTTGCCGCCGTGGAGTATATGATACAGACAGGTTGCAAGCGTATCCTGTTTTATGGAGCAGCCCCGCATCTGGAAATCACCAAGAATCGTCGGAATGGCTATCTGGATGCCATGAAGAAATACAAAATTCCCGTGGACGACAGCATGATTATGCTGTGTGATACAAGGGAACGCGCCATATCCATCACCCCTGACATACTGGAAGGTCCCGGTCATCCCGATGTTTTCTTCGCCATCAATGACGAAACAGCTTCGGGCATTCTGTATGCCTGTAAACTGGTTGGAAAGAAAGTGCCCGATGAAGTATCGATCTGTGGATTTACCGACGGAGCCATTGCCCAAAGCACAGATCCCAAACTGACCACCGTGGAACAACATGGAGAAGAAGTCGGAAGAAGTGCTTTCAGCATTCTGATAGGCAAGCTGGAAGGGGGCGATGACAAGAGTAGTAACAAGATTGTGAGAACGAATCTTGTAGTGAGGGGAACAACGAAATAAATGAGTGACAAGCTACGAGCTACGAGTGACGAGTAGGCTACGCGGAATTGCCAGTATGCCGAAAGGAACTCGTAGCTTGTAGCTCGTAGCTCGTAACTAATAATTTATTAAGAATGAAAGTAAAACCCGATTTGAGCTTTTGGAAGTTGTGGAACATCAGCTTCGGATTTTTTGGCGTACAGATTGCCTACGCCTTGCAGAGTGCAAACATCAGTCGTATTTTTGCAACACTGGGTGCAGACCCGCATAGTTTAAGTTATTTCTGGATATTACCACCATTGGCAGGCATCATCGTGCAACCCATCGTGGGCGCTGCAAGCGACAAGACGTGGACGCGCTTCGGACGCCGTATTCCTTATCTGTTTGTCGGTTCACTGGTAGCCGTATTGGTAATGTGCCTGCTGCCGAATGCCGGTAGTTTCGGTATGGCAGTCAGCACGGCAATGATATTCGGATTAGTATCATTGATGTTCCTGGATACCTCCATCAATATGGCGATGCAGCCATTCAAGATGATGGTAGGCGACATGGTGAACGAAAAGCAAAAAGGCCTCGCCTACTCCATCCAGAGTTTCCTGTGTAATGCGGGCAGCCTCGTAGGTTTCCTGTTCCCGTTCATCTTTACATGGATCGGTATCAGCAACATAGCCCCGCAAGGCGTAGTACCCGACTCGGTGATTTATTCTTTCTATATCGGAGCCGCCATCCTGATACTTTGTGTAATCTATACCACAGTGAAAGTAAAGGAGATGCCACCCGCCGAATACGCTGAATACCACGGCATCACCGAAGAGGAAGAAAAAGAAAAAATCAATATGGTGAAACTGCTGATAAAAGCGCCGAAAGCTTTCTGGACGGTAGGTTTGGTTCAGTTCTTCTGCTGGTTTGCTTTCATGTTTATGTGGACGTATACCAATGGTAGTGTAGCCGCCAATGTATTCGATGCTCCTACAGTGGAAACCGCAGTGAACGGAGTCAGCAAAGTTATGCTGGACACCAAGAGTATTCAATATCAGGATGCTGCCGACTGGGTAGGCGTGTTGTTTGCCGTACAGGCTATCGGTTCTGTACTATGGGCTGTCTGCATCCCGTTGTTCAAGGATCGCAAACTGATCTATTCTCTCAGTCTGGTGCTGGGTGGATTGGGTTTCATCTCTACTTATTTTGTTCATAATCAATATGTATTGTTCATCTCCTTCCTACTGATAGGTTGCGCATGGGCTGCTATGCTGGCGTTGCCTTTCACCATCCTGACCAACGCACTGAGCGGCGGACACATGGGAACTTATCTGGGCTTGTTCAACGGAACAATCTGTATTCCGCAGATTGTGGCGGCTTCACTCGGCGGGAGCATTCTTGCCCTGTTCACTCCCAAAGGTATGTTGCCTCCCGAAATCAATATGCTGGTCATGGCAGGTGTCATGCTGATTATCGGCGCAGTTTGTGTATATTTAATCAAAGAGACCAAAGGAGAACAAACAAAAGCATAATCCTTATAAAAAGAGTGATAAAGTGATAAAGTGATGAAGTGGCAAAGTGATAGTGGAACAACACTCTGTGATATATAACGCAGCTACTTTATCACTCTATCACCTTACCACTTTATCACCTTATCACTCCTCTTTCATCTACTTTTGTCATACTTTCTTGCCGTTTATCCGTTTATTTGTTTATCTTTACCGCCATAATCACCATTGAGATACACGCCATGAAAAGATACCTTAGAACCGATGAATGGAATATTATTGAAGATAACTTTCACGCCGACAACCTGAGAATGTCCGAAAGTATATTCAGCTTGGGGAACGGACGCTTTGGACAACGGGGAAATTTTGAAGAGCCTTATTCAAGCGATTCCTATCGCGGTTCATTTGTAGCCGGTATCACTTTTCTGGATAAAACGCGTGTAGGTTGGTGGAAGAACGGCTTTCCTGCTTTTTACACGCGTATTCCCAATGCAGCGGACTGGAGTCGTGTCAGCCTGCGTCTCATCGATGAAGAACTGGACCTGGCACAATGGGACGTAAACAGCTTCAGCCGCAGACTTGATATGAAAGCAGGTATCTCCTACCGGGATTTCGAAATCACATCTCCCAGAGGACATCAAATACGGGTACATGTGGAGCATATCAACAATATGGCCCACCCCGATTTATGCCTAATAAAATACAGCGTCACCTCCATCAATTATACAGGAAGAATATCACTGATTCCCTCTCTGGATGCAATCATAGTCAATAAGGATGATGATCCGAACGAGAAGATATGGAATATCCTCCGTTCCGGCGTCACAAAGGATTGTGCTTATCTATGGACGCAAACCCGGCGGGAAGATGCGCAAGTGTGCTACGCCATGACCTATCAGTTCTTCAAGAACGGCAAAGAAGCCTCCTCGAACCCGATACGCATTGAAAAAGAGAAACAAACCGGATTCAGCATCGGGGCAGATGTGAAACCGGGAGACAATGTAATGCTCATCAAATATACCGTTATAAGTTCGTCGCTCTATGATGAACGCCAGGAATTGATAGAACATTCCATCACCAAAGCCCGTCAGACTAAAATAGACGGCTGGGATAAGTTGGAAAACAATCATCAACAAGCCTGGGCTAATATATGGAAGGAAATGGATGTGGTTATCGAAGGGGACCCGGAAGCACAACAGGGTATCCGGTACAACATCTTCCAACTATGCCAGACGTACCGCGGTGATGATCCGCGTCTGAATATCGGCCCGAAAGGATTCACTGGTGAAAAATACGGTGGAAACACATACTGGAACACGGAACTTTGTTGTGTACCGTTCTTCCTGCTTTCTACTCCGAGGGAGATTGTAAAAAATCTGTTGATATACCGTTATAACCAACTACCGAAAGCTATAGAGAATGCCCGTAAACTGGGATTCAAAGAGGGGGCTGCTCTCTTTCCGCAAGTCACTTACAGTGGTGAGGAATGCCACAGCGAATGGGAAATTACTTTTGAAGAAATACACCGCAACAATATCATCGTCTATGCCATTGCACAACATGCCGCAATCACAGGCAGCAAAGATTATATAGCCAAATACGGACTGGAAGTAATGATTGCCGTCTCCCGCTTCTGGAGCCAACGTGTATCTTTCTCAAAACCAAAACAGAAATATGTCATACTGGGGGTAACCGGACCGGATGAGTACGAAAACAATGTGGATAATAACTGGTACACCAATTACTCGTGTGTGCAGTGCCTGCAGATGACACTTAACTATCTTGAAATCATTGCCGGAGAATACCCCGACGAATATGCGCGTGTACGCCGTGTCACCAACCTCCGCCAACAAGAAGAGGCTGAACGCTGGCGCGACATCATCAACCGTATGTATCTACCGGAAGACAAAGAACTGGGGATCTTTGTACAAAATGACGGTTTCCTGGATAAGGAACTGAACAGTACCGATGCCATTCCACCCGAAGAACGCCCCATCAATCAGCATTGGTCCTGGGATCGTATTCTTCGTTCGTGCTACATCAAACAAAGTGATGTGTTACTGGGATTATATCTGTATTACTTCAATTTCGACAAGGAAACTGTCCGCCGTAACTTTGATTTCTATGAAACAATGACGGTACATGAATCTTCACTTTCCCCGCACATCCACTCCATTCTTGCCGCCCGCATTGGCGAAGTGGAAAAGGCTTACCAACTCTTTCTGCATGCCACCCGTCTTGACCTGGATGACTACAACAACGAAACTCACCAAGGACTGCATATCACCAGTATGCCGGGCAGCTGGCTTGCCATTGTACGAGGCTTCGCCGGAATGCAGATCCTGGAGGGCATACTCTCTTTCTTCCCAGTCATTCCCGAAAAATGGAGCAGTTATTCCTTCCAGATAAATTATCAGGGACGTACACTTCAGATGCGCGTAGGCAAAGAAATAAATATTTCACTTATTACCGGAGAAGAACTGAACATACAAGTATATAAAAACGTTTATAAGCTCAAACTGGGCACCGATTTGTTGCTCAGAATAGAGGAGTAGAAGCCTTTATCATTAACAACGCGTAACAAAATAAACCGGGAGAACAATTATCTGTTTTTCCGGTTTTATGTTTCTATATCTAAACGAACAACTATATATTAGTATGAAAAGAATCTATTTGTTCACCATCGGCGTGATGCTGCTTGTCACATCATGCGGACACAAGAAAGAGGGCGATGCCACCCTGATTCGACCTGTTAAGACAGCTAGTGCCAGCTCCCAATCGGTCATCCGGAAAGACTTCTCCGGTATTGTAGAAGCCGTAGAATACGTGAAACTAGCCTTCCGTGTCAGCGGACAGGTTATAAATCTGCCTGTGGTAGAAGGTCAGCGGGTAAAGAAAGGACAATTGATCGCCGCCATTGATCCACGCGACATTTCCCTGCAATACGCCGCCGACAAAGCCGCTTATGAGACTGCCGCAGCACAGGTGGAACGTAACAAGCGCCTGTTGGGACGCCAGGCTATCTCCGTGCAGGAATATGAAATCAGCGTTGCCAATTACCAAAAGGCAAAGTCCGCTTATGAATTGTCCAGCAATAATATGCGGGATACCAAACTGACTGCTCCCTTCGACGGTTCCATCGAAAAGCGTCTGGTGGAAAACTATCAGCGCGTGAATTCCGGAGAAGGCATTGTACAATTGGTGAATACACAAAAGCTCCGCATCAAATTCACCGTGCCGGATGATTATCTGTATCTGCTTCGTGCAAAAGATGTAACATTCAAAGTGGTTTTCGACACCTATCCGGACATGGTGTTCAACGCACAATTGGAAGAATATCTGGACATTTCTACAGCCGGAACAGGTATCCCGGTAACTATTACGATTGAAGATCCTGCTTTTAATCGTTCCTTATACGATGTGAAACCGGGATTTACGTGTAAAATCAAGCTGGCATCGGACGTAGCTCCCTTCCTGGAAGAAAAGCTTGTGAATATTCCGCTCAGTGCCATATTCGGTGAAAGCGAAAACCAGAAAACTTATGTGTGGGTAGTAAAAGATAATAAGGTAAGCAAGCGGGAAGTAACCGTATACTCTCCCACTGGAGAAGCCAATGCTCTTATCTCTGCTGGTATACAACCGGGAGAAACTATTGTAATTGCCGGAGTGCACCAACTGGTGGACGGACAAACGGTGAAAGTTATCAATTAGACTACCAACTACTGCGACCTTGAGGTCGCCCAAATATAAATCATATGAATTTAGCTAAATATGCATTAGACAACACCAAGATTGTTTATTTCTTCCTGGCTGTGTTGCTAATCGGCGGTATACTATCATTCGGCCGGTTGGGAAAGAAAGAGGATGCACCCTTCGTCATCAAGTCAGCGGTCATTATGACTCGCTATCCGGGGGCAGAACCGGCAGAAGTAGAACGACTGATCACCGAACCGATCTCCCGCGAGATACAGTCGATGAGTGGTGCATATAAAATTAAATCGGAGTCCATGTACGGACTATCCAAGATAACATTCGAGCTTCAACCTTCCCTTTCCGCAGAGTCTATTCCGCAGAAATGGGATGAACTTCGCCGCAAGGTGCTCAACATACAACCGCAACTACCCGCCGGTGCTTCCGTTCCCACGGTATCGGACGATTTCGGTGATGTATTCGGCATCTATTACGGTCTGGTAGGCGATGACGGTTTCTCTTACGAAGAAATGCGCAACTGGGCAGAGCGTATCAAAACTCAGGTTATCACTGCTGACGGGGTAATGAAAGTAGCCCTGTTCGGCACGCAAACCGAAGTGGTGAATATCTTTATATCCGTCAATAAACTGGCCGGTATGGGGATAGACCCGAAGCAAGTGGCAAGCCTGTTGCAATCGCAAAACCAGATTATCAACACGGGTGAAATCAACGCCGGTGAACAACAATTGCGTATTGTAGCCAACGGAACTTACACCACCGTCAATGACATCCGGAACCAAGTGATTACAACTTCGGGAGGGCAAGTAAAATTGGGTGATATAGCCATTATCGAAAAAGGATATATGGACCCACCCGGCAACATCATGCATGTCAATGGGAAGCGTGCCATAGGTATCGGCGTTTCCACCGACCCGACAAAGGATGTAGTAAAGACCGGAGAACTGGTAGATCAGAAACTGGCTGAACTTCTTCCCCTTATTCCGGTAGGGTTGGAGCTGGAAAGTCTGTATCCGGAAAATGTCATAGCTCAGGAAGCAAATAATGGTTTCATCATTAACCTGATAGAATCCCTCCTCATTGTAATCGTTATCATCATGCTGGTGATGGGGCTACGTGCTGGTATACTTATAGGAAGTTCACTGCTATTTACCATTGGCGGCACGTTGCTCATCATGTCCTTCATGGGGGTAGGACTGAACCGTACTTCCCTGGCAGGTTTCATCATTGCCATGGGTATGCTGGTGGATAATGCCATTGTAGTGACGGACAATGCACAAATAGCCATTGCCCGAGGAATAGACCGTAGAAAAGCACTGATAGATGGAGCTACCGGACCACAATGGGGCTTACTTGGCGCCACGTTCATCGCCATTTGTTCATTCCTCCCGCTGTACCTCGCCCCTTCTGCCGTAGCGGAAATCGTAAAACCTCTGTTTGTCGTACTTGCCATTTCTTTGGGATTAAGCTGGGTACTGGCACTCACGCAAACCACCACTTTCGGCAATTTTATCTTGAAAACCAAATCCGGCGATACTAATAAAGATCCGTATGATAAACCTTTCTATCACAAGTTCGCATCTATCCTCGGAGTACTTATCAAAAAGAAAACGCTCACACTAGGTAGTATGGTAGTCCTGTTTATCATCTCACTGATCATCATGGGAATGATGCCGCAAAACTTCTTCCCCTCATTGGATAAGCCCTATTTCCGTGCCGATATATTCTATCCGGACGGTTACAGCATCCGTGACGTGGAAAAGGAAATGAAACAGGTGGAAGCGCACCTCCTGCAACAACCGGAAGTGAAACGGATATCCACTACTTTCGGCAGTACGCCATTACGTTACTATCTAGCATCTACTTCCGTGGGTCCCAAGCCCAACTTTGCCAATATACTCATTGAACTAACCGACAGTAAATATACAAAGGAATACGAAGAGAATTTCGACCAGTATATGAAGGCGAACTATCCGAATGCCATTACCCGTACCACTTTGTTTAAACTATCACCTGCGGTAGATGCTGCCATTGAAATCGGTTTCATCGGTAATAATGTCGATTCACTGGTGATGCTGACCAATAAGGTCCTGGAAATCATGCATCGGGATGACGATCTCATTAACGTACGAAATTCATGGGGGAATAAGATTCCTGTATGGAAACCCGTTTACAGTCCGGAACGTGCCCAACCGTTAGGTGTCTCCCGACAGAGCATGGCACAGAGTATTCAGATTGGCACAAGCGGTATGACATTAGGTGAATATCGTGAAGGCGACCAAGTGTTGCCTATCCTGCTAAAAGATAACACGGTCGATTCTTTCCGTATCAACGATCTGCGTACGCTACCCGTATTCGGTACAACACAGGAGACCACTACACTGGAACAAGTAGTCAGTGAATTTGATTTCCAATATAAGTTCTCGAATGTGAAAGATTATAACCGCCAGATGGTAATGATGGCGCAAGCCGATCCACGCCGGGGAGTAAATGCCATAGCAGCATTCAATAAGATATGGAAAGAAGTGCGAGAAGAAATTCAGGTACCGGAAGGATACACCATGAAGTATTTTGGTGAACAGGAAAGTCAGGCAGAAAGTAATGCAGCATTGGCAGCTAACATGCCATTAACTTTTTTCCTGATGTTCATTACCCTGTTATTCCTGTTCAGAACCTACCGCAAGCCAATTGTCATCCTATTGATGTTGCCGCTTATCTTTATTGGCATCGTACTGGGATTAATCTTGCTTGGTAAATCATTCGACTTCTTCTCTGTCCTTGGCCTACTGGGATTGATTGGTATGAATATCAAGAATGCAATTGTATTGGTAGACCAGATCGATATAGAAACTGCTTCCGGAAAAACGCCACTGAATGCGGTAATCAGTGCAACAACCAGTCGTATCATACCTGTAGCCATGGCATCCGGAACCACGATTCTGGGTATGTTACCGTTGCTATTCGACGCTATGTTCGGTGGTATGGCGGCAACAATCATGGGTGGTTTGCTGGTGGCTTCAGCATTAACTCTGTTCGTTCTTCCAGTGGCATATTGTGCGATACATAAGATTAAAAAGTGAAAAGAAGAAATACAAGTAATCATGAAAAAGAAGATATTCATAGTCACACTACTCTGTTGCTTCGGCCTGAAAGCCGGAGCCCAACAGTATCTCAGCCGTGAAGCATATCGTGACAAAGTAGAAGCCTACAGCCAGGTGTTGAAACAGCAGCGCCTGAAAACCATGGCAAGCACCGAAGCGCGAAAAATAGCAAATACCGGCTTCCTGCCACAAATAGACATCACTGCCGAAGGTACCGCCAACCTCAACCATCTGGATAAGTGGAACAGTCCGAAGGGTGAATACCGCCCCTACACCTATCAGGCACTCGCAACTTTGGCACAGCCCCTCTATACCGGTGGTTCTCTGATAGCCCAGAAACGTATGGCACAGGCAGACGAAGAGTTAAGCCAACTCACCACCGAACTTACTCTCGACCAAATTCATTATCAAAGTGATGCCGTTTACTGGAATGCTTCAGCCGCTTATGCCAGTCTTGAGGCTGCTGCTACATTTCAGGATATCATAAAGAAGCAGCACGATATTATTCAGGATCGTTTCGACGATGGCGCTATCAGCCGTACAGACCTGCTGATGATTTCCACCCGCCAGAAAGAAGCTGAATTGCAATATATCAAAGCCCGCCAGAATTATACCCTTGCCCTGCAACAACTGAACATTTTAATGGGAGCAGCACCCAATACTCCCGTTGATAGTCTAAGTGAAATCAGTATAGCCAGTGAACCCGTCGACATTCTTGGACTTGACGATGTACTTCCACGCCGTGCCGATTATGCCAGTACAACAGTAAACATTGCCCGAAGTGAAGCACAACGCCATGCCGCTCTCAGCAAGTATAATCCCCAGGTAAGTATGTTCCTTGCCACAGGTTGGGATACAGGTATCACATATATGGGACAGGAAATCCCCCATACTCCTGTAGCCGGAGTAAACGTCAGTATCCCCATCTTCCGTTGGGGAGCCCGTTTCAAGACAAACCGACAACAGAAAGCATTCATTGGCATCCAGAAGCTACAACAAAGTTATATTACTGATACTATTCTTGAAGAGCTCTCCGCCGCCACTACGAAACTGACAGAAACGGAGCAGCAAGTAAAGACTGCAAAGGAAAATATGGCTCTTGCCGAAGAGAACCTGGACCTTGTGACTTTCTCTTATAATGAAGGAAAATCCAGTATGGCAGATGTCTTGTCCGCACAATTGTCGTGGACACAGGCTCATACGAACCTGATTAATGCATATCTGGCAGAAAAAATGGCAGTGGCAGAATACAGAAAAGTGATTAGTGAATAAAAAATCAGGCGCGGATTACACGGATTACGCAGATCAGCTTTATTGCAACAAATTGCAACAAAAGAATCCGTGTAATTCGCGTAATCCGCGCCGTCTTCGTATCTATTCCCCTTATCCCAGGAACGAAATCAGCACACCCGCCGCTACAGCCGAACCGATTACACCGGAGATATTACTGGACATACAGTAATTCAGCACATGGTTCTTCGGGTCATACTTCGTAGCAATCTCATTGCACACACGGCTTGCCATAGGCACAGCACTCAATCCTGTTGCACCGATCAACGGATTTATCTTCTTCTTGCTGAACAGGTTGAACAGCTTCACAAAGAAGATACCACCCGTAATAGAAAGCGCAAATGCAAGGAAACCACCAATAACAATACCAATGGTTGTCCAGTTCAGAAATGCTTCGCTTGTCATAGTTGCGCCTACACTCAGTCCTAAGAAAATAGTTGCCGCATTCATGATACTATTGGCAGCCGCATCAAACAAACGGCTTGTATCCGCACCGATTTCCTTAATCAGGTTACCGAACATCAACATACCGATCAAAGGCACTGCCGTCGGTACAAAGAGAGCGACAATTGTAGTTACTGCTATCGGGAAAATGATTTTCAGTACACGCAGATTCTTGATTTCCGTCTTCGAAGGATAGAGCTTTTCCTGTTCCTTCATATTGATCATCAATTCCTTCTTAGAGCAGAACAGCTTCACTACCAACGGAATAATCACCGGCACTAACGCCATGTAAGAATAGGCTGCAATAGCAATCGGACCCAACAGATGCGGAGCCAGCTTAATAGTCGTGAAGATAGCCGTCGGACCATCAGCACCACCGATAATGCCCAGTGCACCAGCCTCCTGTGGAGTGAAACCTATCATAACAGCACATAGCAGCACAGTGAAGATGCCCAACTGTGCAGCAGCACCAAAGATAGAGAGACGCAGGTTGCGAAGCATCGGTCCGAAGTCCGTCAAAGCACCCACACCCATAAAAATGATAGGCGGCAAGAAGCCCGTCTTAATCAACATATAGTAGATGAAGTTCATCAATCCCAGGTCGTGCGCTATTTCATGGAGCGGCATTTCCCAGATGTTCTTCAATACCCCATTTACCATTACCATTCCGTTTTCATCTGCCTGAATGACCCCCATATCACCACCGGGAAAGTTGGCGATAAGTACACCAAAAGCGATGGGCACCAGCAACAACGGTTCGTAGTGCTTCTTGATACCCAAGTACAGCAGAATGAAAGCAATGGCATACATCACCAGAAACGACGGGTCGGCAATGATATTGCTGAACGCCGTCATATCATAGAGTTTTGCAAATATTTCTTCCATCGCTGTTTATCCTATCTTCATTAATACATCATCTTCTGAAACAGTGTCCCCCGGAGTGGCACAAATAGCCGTAATTGTTCCGTCAAAGTCGGCACGGATGGCATTGTATGTCTTCATGGCTTCAATGTAGCAAAGCAAGTCACCTTTCTTCACCTTGTCGCCCACCTTCACCGGAGTTTCCTGTGCATTCTTCGTCAGGAAGAACTTACCTTCCAACGGAGCGATCACATCCTGACCTTCGCCTACGGGGGCTTCCACTTTCGCAGTAGCATTTGCCGGTAGGTCAATATCACCATAAGCCACCGTTACGCGATAAGCCTGTCCATCCACCTGTACGGTTAGCGTCTTCGGTTTAGCGTCATCCAACGGGGACTTATTAAGTTCCGCCTTCCGTTTTTCCACGTCTGCCAGGAAGTCTTCTTTCGCCTTGCCACTCTTGTATGCTTCGTATTGTGCCGGATGCATGGCATATTCGAAGAGTTCTTCATCATCTTCTCCCAGATCCCATTTATTCTCTTTCATCATCTTGCGATACTTGTCGAGCGCATCCGGATAATTATCCTGTGGATTTCCGGTGAAGAACTTACGGCCTTCACGTTCCGCTTTCTCCACGAGTTCAGGAGCCAGCGTACCCGGCAGTTTACCTGCCTTGCCCAACAGCATATCCCAGATATCATCAGCGATCATACCCCAACGTTCCTTGCCTTTTTCCATGGCAATCACGTTCATCATCGCCAGATTCTTAACGTACTGGCTGAACGGAGTTACCAACGGAGGATAACCTACACGCGGCCATACATAAGCTACTTCGTTAAACAGCTTGATAAGCAACTGATCCTGCGTCATAAACGGCAAGTTACGTTTTGCCTTATATTTATTGATGGATTCCAGATTGGACTCCAGGTCGGCCATAAGGCTACCCATCATACCACCCGGAAGTCCCGGACCGATCAGCAGGGAGTTCATCAAGCGGTTTTTCGGACTGATGTACAGACCAAGAAAATCGTCCATAAATTCCTGAATCAATGCACGTACCTTCATGTATGCTTCCATATTCACCTCAGGAACCTGGAAACCTGCATCTTTCAGCATTGCCTGCACGCTCAGCAAGTCAGCATGTCCCGTACCCCATGACAACGGTTCCATACCCACATCGATATAATCGCAACCAGCCTCACAAACTTCAAGGATGCTTGCCATATTAAAACCAGGACCTGCATGACTATGATACTGGATAGGGATTTCAGGATGTGCCGCCTTGATATTTGCTACAATCTTACCCAATGATACCGGGCGTCCGATACCTGCCATATCCTTGATACAGATTTCATCGGCACCTGCCTTGATGAGCGTTAACGCCATATCCGTATAGTATTCTACTGTATGGATGGGCGAATGGGTGATACAGAGCGAACACTGTGAAATCATTCCGGCTTCCTTAGCGTAAGTGATGGAAGGAATAATGTTACGGGTATCATTCAGTCCACAGAACGTACGTGTGATGTCTGTCCCCTGTACTTTCTTCACTTTGTAAAACAGCCTACGTACATCCGCAGGCACGGGGCTCATGCGCAGACCATTCAATGCGCGATCCAACATGTGAGTTTGTATACCGGCTTCGTGGAACGGTTTCGTCCATGCACGTACAGCTTTATTAGGATTTTCACCAAACAATAAATTTACCTGTTCAAAACCTCCGCCATTGGTTTCTACCCGGGCAAAACAGCCCATTTCAACAATAGCTGGAGCAACCTTTACCAACTGGTCTACGCGGGGCACATATTTTCCGGCACTCTGCCACATGTCCCTGAACACCAAGCTGAACTTAATTTCTTTTTTCATACTAAATAAATAGATGTGTGTTTTTTATTAAAGATTATCATTTTACTTTCTCGACCTTGGCTACTTTACCCTTGCCTTGTGTCACCACTGTTACAGCGGCACTGATAGCAGCCAAAATATTTCCGGGAATCGCTGCGGGACCTTGCGCACCTTTCTTATCCGGCACCACCTCTTCGGGGGCATACTTGTTTACCAGAAGAATGAGTCCTTTACCTAAGTAGATTACAATCAGCAGGATAGCGAACACTGTCGTCATACCTACCACCATCAGCAGAAGCGCTGTGTTGAGATTTTCCATATTATAAATTATTAGTTATTCGGTCTGTTTTGCAAAAAATCGTCCGAAATTACGGATTTTTGATGAATTAAAATAGAAAAAGAACGATAAAATATGCTAAAACGAAAGTTCCCGTGCTCTCTTCTGTTAAAAAGATTGCACGGGAACCACCTGTCACAAGTTACTGGATATCAAAAGATACCAACTTGTCGAAACCTGGAAAATCAGCCCAACGGATCATCCTCGATACCACCGTCGCCGCCGGTATTTCCGCTATCGGTGTTGCCACCGGAAGTGACGGTTTTGCCCCACTCTTCCCAACAGATATTATTATCCACCATGCTGCGAGTAACAACCTTACTATTCACATCGCGTTCAACCTCGGGAATGAAACGGACGCGCACGCCCACGATCTGAGAGGCACTGACCTCCTTAGCAGTTTGTACTCCCTTCTTATTAGCAGCAGCCGTATAATAAAAAGTGCCAACCCCATCTATTTTCACCGTACGTCCCTGTGCCATATAAAGGGAGAGCACTTTTCCCAAGTTTTTGACGATAGCATAGGCATCACCACGGGTAGTGGTAGAAAGATATGCCAATTGATCCGCAACCTGATCGGTTGTAATGGCTTTACCCCATGTAATTGATTTAGGATACCACAAGCCATTGATTTTCTGTTGATTTTTCTTGTAAAACATAATTAATAATGTATTAAGTAAATATAAATATAGTTGCAAATGAACCAGTCATCATTGCTTTGACCGATCAGGTTAAGGACTGACCGAGGCCGCATCTCCTTATAATAAGAGATAATTAAGAAAGAATTTCATCGCGAGGCCTCAACGATTAAACCTTTCGTTTTTCTCAAATTCGATGTTGCAAAGTTAGGATACACAAGAAGGAAAAGCAAGAAAACAGCCTCTACAACCTATTTCACCAATCCACTATTAATCAATATATTACAAAAAGTGAATCTCTACAATACAACAACAGGAGCAAGTATGGAAAATGAAGCAAACGATAAGTATCTCTACAAGGAAGGAAGCTAAAGAACTGATAATGAACAATAGGAAAACAAAGTGTCTCTACAATACGGGTAAAAGAACTTTTCTTCTCTTTCCCTCTTTTAATTGCGCATAATTTCATTACTTTGCACCCAAATACTTAATCAATAAAAGATTGCTCCATAAATTAAATATATGTTCTATAGACTGATAACCCAAAAACGTGATGAATGGCTATGCTCCGCAGATTGCACAATCCGCGAATTGCTATCCTATATCGACCGAAAAGGAAGGATGCGCGATACCCAGCTCGATGCCATAAAAACCTACCTGTTTCTCAAGATAGCATGCAAAAACCAACCTTTGTGGAAACTGTTCGTTAATGGAACATTCAATAGCATGGACTTAAGTACAATGCCGCTCACAGTAGAGGCACGCAATGTGCTGACAACCAACAAAGCCGCCGCTGCCTTGTTGGAATATGCCTTGCAGAAGGACAAGAACGGAAGACAGCTTGCTCCCGCATTGGAAACCTTCATCAAAGAACATGCTACGGAGATAGACTATGAAAAGGCTTTCCGAAAGATATTCTATGACGTAACCTATACGGATTATCTGTTCAGCCTGCCCATGGGAGCCGGAAAAACCTATCTGATGGCAGCATTCATCTATATAGATCTCTACTTCGCACAGAATGAGCCAAGCAATCCTTGCTTTGCACATAACTTCATGATATTTGCTCCTTCCGGACTGAAATCATCCATTATCCCCAGCCTAAAGCATATCAAAGAGTTTGATCCGTCATGGGTAATACCTGAGCCTACTGCTTCACAGCTTAAGCGGCTAATCAAATTCGAGATACTGAACGAACAGAAATCAGCCAAGAAGAGTAATCTCATCAAAAACCCCAACGCGCAGAAGATAAACAATCACCAACCACTGGAGGACTTGATGGGATTAGTGGCCATTACCAACGCCGAAAAAGTAATATTGGACAGGGTGGATCAAGAAGAAGAGATTAATCTGTTCTCAGAAGAAGAATATAATAAGGTGAAACTTGCTAATGAATTGCGGAATATCATCGGACAATTACCCAATCTGACCATCTACATAGACGAAGTGCACCATGCCGCCGATGGCGAAATAAAACTACGCAAAGTAGTGAACGAATGGACGCGCGCCCACTCGTTCAATGCTGTATTAGGCTTTTCGGGTACCCCCTATTTGGAGAAAGCGGAGAATGTAGTTTTAGGAGAAACATTCAGCATCAAAAATACAGACCTGGCCAACGTGGTGTATCACTACCCTCTCATTGAGGGGATCGGTAATTTCTTGAAAACACCTGAGGTGAAGTATGCCGATAATGAGACCGATATGATTGTCCGCAACGGAATTAAGGAGTTTTTGGAAAAATATAAAGCAACCATTTATCCGGACAAGACCCGTGCCAAGCTAGCCATCTATTGCGGACAGATAGAGACGCTGGAAGAACAGATTTATCCGCTCGCCGCCGAAATATCAGCTGCTTATGGACTGGACCCCGTGACAAGTATTCTGAAATATCATGGTGGAAACTCTAAATATCCACAGCCGGAAGGATCGGAAACAGAGTTCGCCTCACTTGACACTATCTTTTCCAAAATCAGAATAGTTTTGCTGGTACAAATCGGCAAAGAGGGATGGGACTGTAAGAGCCTCACCGGCGTAATCCTTCCTCAAAAAGGAGTATGCCCCACGAATATGGTGCTACAAACAAGTTGCCGCTGTCTGCGTCAAGTGCAGAAAAACCATGCGGAAACTGCCTTGATCTGGTTGAACAAATTTAATGCCGACACCTTGAACAAGCAGTTGAAACAACAACAGAACATCACTTTGCAGGAGTTCAGTGACAAGAAAACATATTCCTTCAAATCCATCGAACGATTTTCGCGCATGGAGCGGATGCAGGTGCCTCCCATTGACTTCTTCCAGTTAAAAGTTTCGTATCAGACATTAATCATCGACGAAGATACGCATACCGCAGAACGGCTGACAGACAAAGGCATATTGCGACAGGCCGAGTTGTCCATCATTCATCATCAAGACATGGAAGGACACATCATAGGGCACTATGAAGAAGAAAAACAATCGAACCATGAAATCGCTTCTTTCAATCATTGGCTACAACTCATTGCCAAAGAAAGCTTCGGTACACTCTCCATTCCGGAACTAAGAAAATACGATAAAGAGTTAAACGGCATCTTTCGCCAGATCACACTCAAAGAAGGAAAGTTCCTGTCTTTCAATCACTATTTTGACCACATGCAGATACGTTCTCTGATACGCCAAGCATTCGTCCCCAAGCGAGATTTTCGCACCAATGAAGAGATTGTGCCTGCCAAAGCTAACCTGCTGCAAATAGAAAAATTAGTTTCTCCGATTGAAGTGACCGATGACAGCCATTTCTACCCTTCACAAAAAGAGGTGAAAGAAGTGCTCCAATGGGATAATCACGCTGCTGACGCTCCACTTGCCCCTGAAGTGCAGGCTGCCATGAAAATATTGGAAGCACAAGGAATGGATACCTCATCGCTACACCCGCATGACCCACACCCCGAACGTAGGAAGACCTATCATTACCTTCCCTACCGTTTCGACAGCCCTCTGGAGAGAGAATATTTCTCACAATCCATCCTGCCCATAATCAAAAACAAGGAGCTGGAAATATACTTCAACGGTGATGACACCATAACCGAATTCAAGATTGACTGTTACAAACAGGCAGGCAAAGAATGGAGATACATAGGAAAATACGTCCCTGACTTCCTTCTCATCAGCCGCAATGCCGACAAGCAGATTCACAAAATCATTATCATTGAGACGAAAGGTGAAGGATTTGCCGCCAAGTTTGCAGATAAGCGCAACTTTATTGAGACCGAGTTCATCAAGAAGAACAACGAAAAGTTCGGCTACCCACGTTTCAACTTCCTCTATCTGGAAGACACATTAAGCAGAGAGGAACAGGAAAGACGAACCCTGCATGCAATCAATCAATTCTTTAACAACTAAAAAACATTCAAGATATGGCTATTAAATATGTACCCTATTTCCCGAATACACTGGAAGGCCAAGCATTGCTCGACAACTTTGTACGTACCAAACGCATCCTCCGCTATCGCGACAATGACAAAGTGATAGAACACATAGAGCGTGGCATGCCGTTCTACGAAACAGAGTTGCAGGAAAAGAGGGGTGAAAACCCGGACGGGAACTTGATTATCCGTGGTGAGTGTGTTTCTGCCTGCGCCTACTTAAAAGATAAAGGCATCAGTGTGGATTTGGTATATATCGATCCCCCGTTCGCCAGCGGGGCGGATTATGCGAAGAAGGTTTATATAAGGAGGAATCCCAAAGTGGCGGAAGCAATGCGACAGGCTGAAACGGAGCTGGATGTGGAAGAACTGAAAGCCTTTGAGGAGAAGATGTACGGTGACATTTGGGACAAGGAACGCTATTTGAACTGGATGTACGAGAATCTGATGGCCATCAAGAGTGTGATGAGCGATACGGCAAGCATTTACGTTCACTTGGACTGGCATATAGGGCATTATGTGAAGGTGTTGATGGATGAGGTGTTCGGAGAAGATAACTTTGTGAACGAGATAGTGTGGTGTTATAATGGACCTGGTTCACCGGGAATGCAACACTTTAATAAAAAACATGATACTATATTTTGGTATTGTAAAGATAAACAGGACTATATCTTTAATGATAAAGATATTCGAATGACACATAATGCCAAGACTATTGACAATTTCAAAAAAGGACTTGTTGGATCAGGCTTCATTTCTGATACATACGACTTAAATGAAAAAGGGAAAATACCAGAAGATTGGTGGAAATATGCTGTTGCCTCAAGATATCCTGTTGATGGAATAAAACGAGTAGAATATGCAACAGAGAAACCATACCCACTCATTGAGAGAATAGTTTTAGCAAGTTCTAATTCAAATGATATTGTAGCTGATTTTTTTGGAGGTAGTGGAGTTCTATCAACTGCCTCCCATCTTAATAACCGTCGGTTCATTCATTGTGACATCGGCATCAACAGCATACAAACCGTTCGCGACCGCCTCATAGCCGCAAAGGCCGAATTCGACATCTTCGAAATAAAAGACGGCGTTTCCCTCTACCGAAACCCCGTACAGACTATGGAGAAACTGAAAAGCCTGATTATCGGCCTTCGCAACGAAGATGCCTTGGACAAATTCTGGGAAGGCAGTATTATGGATACCAAATGCGGCATGATGCCTGTCTATCTGCCCAATCTGATGGACAGCAGCACCCGCTTGTTGGACAAACCACTAATGAACCGCATCATCCGCGAAGCCATGCCCGATTTGCCTGATGATGTAAAGCGCGTAATCGTCTATTACATAGATATCATCGACCGGAAAGAGATAGAGCAGTTCATCAAAGAGCAAGGCAACCCGCTCATTGAAATCGAGCTACGCGACCTGAAGCAGGTGCTTGACAACGTAGTAGTGGAAGACTATGCCGAATGGCAACTTACAGAAACACAGGACAACCTGTTCAAAGGATGGCAAGTAGAAATCATACAGTTCCACAGCGACCGTGTGCTTAAGAAGATAGAAGTCATCAACCTCAAAGGGGAGCAGCAAGTCGCGCAGTTCAATCTGAAGAACTCCGGCAAGGGTAAGGAAAAGAAATACTCCCCCATCACCATCAGCGATGAAGGGCTCGAAACCATCGAATGGATTAGCCTAGACTGCTCTACAGCCGACAAGGAGGCTATCTGGCACAGCAATAGTGAGGTAAAAATCGACAAGCTGGGCTACACTATCCGAAACGGCATAAAAACCAATGAGTTCTGGGATGCCCGTATCCGTTGTGACCACAAGCCTTTGAGAATGAAAATCCGTAACATCTGCGGAGACGAAACTGTATATACATTATAACCTGTATTAATCATAACAGGATTTAAAGGAGTTATCACTTTGTCAGGAATTAAAGCCAATAGTTTCTGCTTGGGTATAAGTTAAGTTTTATCGCAATCCTGTAAAAAACGCCCCCAAAGCGAAAATTACCATTCAGGTACAAAAATCCCCGTCAGAAACACTTCTCGACGGGGTATCCAAAGATAACGACAGAGGATGCCTCACATAACGACAGAGGATACCTCACATAACGACAGAGGGCACCTCATATAACGACTGAGGGTACCTCCATCAAAACAAGAGATTCGGAAGCATTTTTTTGTTGCCATATTTCGGTTATTCAGCACCCTTCCACCACCGCATCCACTGTTTCACCGTTGGCAAACAACGCCTCGTCCATCTGCAACAGCCTCTTCTTCAACCGGAACTTCTGCTGAGATACCGAAGCGGGCGACACGGCCGTCAACGTAGCAACCTGCGCGTTGGTAAAGCGCAACCGGATGAGCAGGCAAAGCTGAAGGTCGGCAGGCGTAAGTTTCGGGAAACGTCCGGCAAGGCGAGTGGTAAACCCTTCGTACACACGGTCCGTGAGTGTTTGCAGGTATCTCCACTGTTCGTCCGTGAGGAACTTGGGATGACTGCGCAGTTGCCCCACTACCTCATCGCGGTCTATCAAGACAGAAGTGAGTGCCTGTACCTGGCCATCCAGCACGTGCGCACGCTCCCCCTCCTTCCGCAACAATTCCAGTTCGCGGGGCAAGGGGCGATTTTCATAATCCTTAAGACGTGTACGAAGGGACTCATTTTCATCGCACAAGTGACTGCCATGCTCCATAAGGTTCATCAATGACCGATGTACTTCTTCCCGTTCTTCATCCGTCAACGACATTTCCCTCAGGCACTCCTGCAATTCATTTTTTTCCAGTTCATTGTTGCGCAGACGTTGCTCATTCTCGCTCAAATCAATGAGGTAACGGCGATGCTTACGGTCGGTCGAAAACTTGATATTGCTTATGGAGAGCCATACGTTCAGACCTATCATCAGTGCAGTAAATGCTCCCCAGAAGAATTGCTTCCGCTTATCGGCAGGCATCAGGCGGACGCGCTTTCCGTCGGAGAGTTCCTTCACCCTGTTATATTCACGATGCAGTTCGGAAAGCAGACGGGCGGTTTGGGCACTATCGGCGACACCGGCTTGTACTAAAGAGTCGGCACGGACAAGGGATTGTTCATAATCGAGCATGGTTTTACTGACAGGGGCAGTGCAAGCCGTCAGCCCCAGAAGAAAAAGAAAGGACAAAAAGAATAGCATATATCCGCTTTTCATAATCAATGTTTTGTCGTAGTTTTTATAATCAACACATATCAATCTTAGTGTCACAAAGGTAATGCTTTCTCTACATAATAAACAAAAAAGGCACAAAGTTTTTCGTTACTTTATGCCCTCTATCTATCTTAAAACAAGAAAAATCAGAACTCACTTGTAAAGTGGAACTTAATATTTTTAAAGTCCATCTGCGCCATCTGCAACACATAACCGCTATCAGCCAAGAATACATCCCTACCCTCACGATCCTTTGCCATATACTGATACTTGCGCTTTTTAAAGGCTTCCAGTTCTTCCGGATTATCACTCTCTATCCAGCAAGCCTTATACAAGCTCAACGGTTCCCAACGACACTTCGCACTGTATTCATTCTCCAAGCGATACTGGATAACCTCGAACTGCAACTGTCCTACCGTACCGATAATCTTACGCCCATTAAACTGATTGACAAACAACTGCGCCACACCCTCGTCCATCAACTGGTCGATACCCTTGGCAAGCTGTTTCTGCTTCATCGGGTCAGCATTCTCGATATACTTGAACATCTCCGGTGAGAAACTCGGTAAACCACGGAAATGAAGCATCTCCCCTTCCGTCAGCGTATCACCAATCTTAAAAGTACCGTTATCCGGCAAACCGATAATATCGCCTGCCCAAGCCTCGTCAACGGTTGTCTTGCGCTGTGCCATGAACTGCGTGGGCGAAGAAAAACGCATCGTCTTCCCATGACGTACATGCAGATAAGGAGTATTACGTGTGAATTTACCGGAACATATCTTGCAGAATGCAATGCAAGAACGGTGATTCGGGTCAATATTTGCCGTAATCTTAAACACAAAACCGGTAAATTTCGGTTCTTCCGGTTCCACTTCACGTTCTTCCGCCTGCACCGGACGAGGGCTTGGGGCTATTTCCACAAAGCAATCCAGCAGCTCCTGTACACCGAAATTATTCAGAGCCGAACCAAAGAATACAGGCGCCACTTCCCCTTTCAGGTATTCTTCCTTATCAAATTCAGAATATACTCCATCTATCAACTCCAACTCACCACGTAATTTATCAGCCAGTTGCGCACCGATTTGCTTATCCAGTTCTTCGGTATTGATATCTACCTCCACCTTTTCCGTCACTACCTGCTTGGAAGGCTGAAAAAGGTTCAGATTCTGCTCATAGATGTTATAAACTCCCTTAAAACGCACACCACTTTCGATAGGCCACGTCAACGGACGCACATGAATAGCAAGTTCTTCCTCCAGCTCATCCAGCAAATCGAAAGGATCTTTGGCCTCACGGTCCATTTTATTGATGAATATAATAACCGGCGTATTACGCATACGGCACACTTCCATCAATTTACGGGTCTGCGTTTCCACACCTTTTGCACCATCCACAACGATGATAACGCTATCTACAGCAGTCAGCGTGCGGTAAGTATCTTCGGCAAAGTCCTGGTGACCGGGAGTGTCGAGGATATTAATCTTATAATCTTTGTAATCGAACTCCATCACGGAGGTAGTTACAGAAATACCACGCTGTTTCTCTATATCCATCCAGTCGGATGTAGCCGTTTTCTTTATCTTATTGCTCTTTACAGCACCCGCCACCTGAATCTGTCCACCGAAAAGCAACAGTTTTTCAGTCAATGACGTTTTACCGGCATCCGGATGCGCGATAATCGCAAAGGTCCGTCTTCTTTCTATTTCGTTATTATTTGCCATATATAAATAGGTATAATATTATTATTGGGCATTCAGTTTATCAATACATACTTTCAGGCTTTCTTCCCAATGTGGAATATGAATCCCGAAAGTATTTTTTATCTTTGTCTTATCCAATACGGAATAATGCGGACGTGGAGCCTTTGCCGGATATTCATCCGTATGCAACGGACTAACCTTACAAGTCGTAATGCCTGCAATGCGGTGAATGGCAACTGTAAAGTCATACCAAGAACATACACCCTCATCGCTGAAATGATAAATCCCAGGTACAATTCCCTGATTGATGGCTGCATAGATGGCAACTGCCAGGTCTTTTGCATACGTCGGTGTACCGATCTGGTCGAAAACAACTCCCAAAGATTCACGTTCACGCCCCAGACGAATCATCGTTTTCACAAAATTGTTTCCATAAATAGAGTATAACCAGGCAGTGCGAATCACCATCGCCTTCTCGCAGTTCTGCATGACTTCCTTCTCTCCGCCCAGTTTAGTGAAGCCATAAACTGAATTAGGACACGGCATGCAATCTTCTTTATAAGGTATATGCGCCGTACCGTCGAATACATAGTCCGTAGAAACTTGTATCATTGCAGCACCATAAGCCTGTGCAGCACGTGCCAGTATTCCCGGAGCCTCCTCATTCAGTTTGCGGCATAGTTCTTCGTTATCCTCTGCCTTGTCAACCGCCGTAAAAGCGGCACAATTTACTACGACATCAATCTGATTGCCGGCAATGCATGCCCGTACAGCGTGTTCGTCACAGATATCCAATTCCTGTACGTCAGTAAAAAAATAGGTGTGTTGCGGATTCTCTTTTGCAAGAACTTGCATCTCGTTGCCAAGTTGTCCGTTGGCTCCGGTTACTAATATTCTCATCTCTATATTTAGATTCTATTAATTACAATTCACGATTAAAACTACGATCCCTCATCACCCTGTCACTTTATCACTCTTCCAGCTTTAACTCCCCCTTCTTGTCCTTCTCATTATAGTTGGCAAGCAAAGATATGAAACTGCTGATAACCTCTATTGCCTTCGCCGTTCCCGGTGTTATTTCCTTCTTCTGCAAACGCAACAGCAGAACACCATACAAAGCTTCGAAACATGTTTCCAATTCCGGTTCATCCTTCTTCCCGCTCTTTTGACGCAACTCTACAATAAAAGGCAGTGCTTTGAAATAAGCCGCACTATAATAAGGGTACTTGGGTGATGATAGCAATTCGCCATGCAACTCCGTCAGGTTTATCACTACATTACGGTTGATTTGCAGATGCCCTTTCTCCTTCACACCTTCGATACGCATCATATCAATCAGATTTCCATACCATTCCTCCAATGCAGGGCGCTCTTCTTCGGGATAACGGGAAATAATATTTTCGCGGATTTTATCTATATCGCAACCGTTGGCACGTATCAAATCTTCCACCTGCCACATATATATAAGGTATTCTGCGATATTCTTCGCTTTCAGTTGTTGTGCTATCTTCATGATTTTATGTTTCTTGTCAGTAAAGTGATTCGCCCATCAGCGTAAACACCAATCCAAACACAGACACAACAATGACAATGCCTCCGATGATACGGTTCAATATCCAGATGCCGCGCAGGTTGAACTGTGTACGGACTTTATTCACAAAGAAAGTAATACCGAACCACCACGCCAATGCTCCCAATGCAATAGCCAAGTATCCGGTGACTGCCTCAAACACCAGCACCCCTTCGCTGACAAAGGCAAAGCGTGCAAAGAGTCCGATAAACAGGAAAATAATAAGTGGATTGGATAGTGTGACGGCGAATGCCGTTATGAAGTTATGAAAATAAGAACCTTTATTAGTAGAAACAGGGCGAATGGACGAAACAGGATTACTACGGAACGTATAAATACCGAAAGCTAACAACATGATACTTCCGAACAACTGCAAATAAAAGATATTTTTATTGACGTAATCGAATACGAAACTCATTCCGTACCCTGTCAGCAGAGCGTAAGCAATGTCACTCAACGAGGCTCCCAGTCCTGTTATGAAACCATACCAACGCCCCTTATTCAACGTACGCTGAATGCACAGCACGCCGACAGGCCCCAACGGAGCAGACACAACTACCCCGATAATAAAGCCCTTCCATAATATATCGAATATGGTCCTTATTTCAATCATGGCTGCAAATATCGTACTTTTTTGTGAGACGAACCAATTGTGTTAACGTTTTTTCGACTGATTAGCATAAAACACCTAATACTTTACACTACTAAAGCGAAAAAGTGACAAATAACAGGCTATTCTTAGACAGACACGTTGTGCATGTTTAGAGGTGAAAAGTCTTTTATAAGAAAATGAATTTGCAAGTCGTTTTACAGAGAATGAAAATAGAGACATTTTAGTTTGACATTGTAAAAAACATGCATTTATTACGGAGATTTATTTAAACATAAAAGCTGATTATAGAATAGTTACTTGAGCACCGGTTAAAAGAGCGTACATAAAGTAGAATACAAGCGACTCTTAGCATCCTATTATTTTACATAAAAGCAATATGGAAAGTTCAGATAAATTTTATTTTAGAAGTCAAACAAAAGGATAATTCAGTACAGATATTATTAAATAACCAACTTAAAAGAATAAAAAGACAACTTTCAATAGCTTTATATCAAGATTTATATTATCTTTGTATCGTCAATTAATACAAACAGAAAAGACATGCTTATGAAAACAGCTCATCAATTAAGGAATCTCTTATTCATTACACTACTTGCACTTGCCAGTTGTATGAACAATGATGTATACAATCCTGACAGCAAACCAGACAATGAACCTGACAATGGAAATGTCACCGATCTTACTATTCCCTCAGATTTTCTATGGTCAACCACTGCCCAAGTTGCCGTTCACGTAACTATCGGCAATAATACGCCCCACACTTATACTATCTCCATCTACCCACAAGGAGCAGACGAGGAGAGTTTGCCTGTAGCCATTGGCACAGCCAGTTTCAACTACCCATATAACAAAGAAATCACACTACCTGCCAGCGATACGATAGTGGCCGTAACCCAAACATTACACTATACAGACGGTAGCCAAATGACATTGGAATGCAATGTCCCTATAGTCAACAAGAAAGCAACATTACATCTGGGAGAGTCCGGCAACACAGTCTCGTCCACCCGTTCTCCCAACATAACCACACGTAGTGATGATGACCTGGAAGATTGGAATAAAGCAAAAGAGTTAACAACTGACATCACAGAGATAAATAAGGGCGAAGAATACAAAGTTTCTACCGGGAACATGGTTAACTTGAATGATAACATCAACATTATGGAAGGCGGTAAAATTTATATTGCAGGAACATTAAACATTTCAGCAAAGAACGCATTTCAGAACCATAAAGATGCCAAATTTATCATCTTAAGCAAGGAACAGTCCAAAGGAGAAGCAGCGGGGATTCTTCAATGCTTTGGCGACTTCACTGTTAAGAATGAATTTGAAATAGAGAATTACGGTACAATGACAGTAAACGGAACACTCGCCATTGAAAATGGTGGTGAAATAGATAACTATGGATGCCTTCACGCCGAAAAAATAGAATTGGATGGTAACGGAAAGGATGACTCATTACTTGAAATAAAAGAAAGGGGATACGTTTTCTCCAAAACAATGTGGATGCAAAAAGCCACTTTAGAAATGGAAAAGAACTCTCTTTTAGAAATTGAGGAAACTTTAGAGTTAAAAAACGACTGTGAAATAGAGGGAGATGATGATGGCAAATGGGCGGTAGTCAAACTAACGGATGCAACAGTAATAAACGAACACAACGGTAAAACCCCACAAATTAAAAATAAAGTATTCATCGTATGCGACCACAACAATGGGGAAAAGCCGAAAAACATTTATTTGGAAGACGGTGCCCAATGGGGGAATACGAAAGCTGCTGCCAACGCAGGGGTGAAAACAACAGGCTCCGATTGTGCTCCCGCCTACAAACCGGAGGAAGGGGGTACCCCGGAAGAACCCGGTAATGATAAAGAATATACTTTAGGGCAGTATACCTACGCCTTTGAAGATCTGTGGCCCAACTTTGGCGATTACGACATGAATGATATTGTACTGGTTACCAAAGTTACACTAAAAGCTACAGCTAACTACGTAACCCAAGCCACACTGAAGTGTAAACTTGCCGCCATCGGAGCAAGCAAACGCATTTCCGCAGGAGTACAGTTGGACGAACTCACTGCCGGCGATATTAGCAGTATTCAATATGATACAAGTAATAACTTCACAGAAAATATGTTCAAAACCAATGCCAACGGCACTGAACAAGGACAAACTTTAGCAGTTATACCTCTGTTCGACCATGCGCATGCTTTTGCAGGTTATAACGGCACTCCCATCGTAGGTACCTATAAGGACGCTGAATTCAATCCTAAAGAATTCACCGTAACCATTCATTTCAAAGAGAACAGTGTGGAAGAATCCAAATTGGCTTTAAACAAATTGAACTTCTTCATCACTTGCAATGCAACACAAGGCAAACGTATGGAAATCCACCAGATCAATGGAAAAGCAACCGACTTGTTCGACACATCCGCCATTGGCGGAGTGGTTGCATCCCCCAATACCCCATTCAGGGCAAAGGGTAATTTCTGCTGGGTCATGATAATCCCCGGTGAATTCAGCTTCCCACTAGAGGGCAACAATCTCCGCCAATCTTTTGAGAATTTCGAGCTATGGATTGCCAATCCGGATTACGATTGGTACAACCATCCTTTCCCTGACAAAGTAAAACAATAAAGGATTCCCGATAAAAACGCATGCAAGCAAATCTGCATGCGTTTTTTATTTCCATTTCTTTCTCTCCCCCAACGATTTTATGTATCTTTGCGCCAAAGAAAAAAAGCCGGTATCTCCCGTAAGTGCTTCCTTGCCTTTTTCGGAGTACCTCAAGCATAAATCATAAATTATAAATCATAAATATTCAGTATGATTCTTTTTTTCAAGACCCCATCCAAGAGCGTGATAGCCGTAGAATGTGACCACGCACTCACCCAGGCAGAAAGCGACAAACTCTGCTGGCTTTTTGGAGAAGCCACCCCCGAAAGTGAAGACAACCTGAAAGGACATTTCGTTGGTCCGCGCCGCGAAATGATTACTCCTTGGAGTACGAATGCCGTAGAAATCACCCAGAACATGGGATTGAATGGCATTACCCGTATTGAAGAGTATTTCCCCGTAAAGGACGAAAACACCGACCGTGACCCGATGCTGCAACGCATGTACAAAGGTTTAGATCAGGATGTATTCACCACAAACCGTAAGCCGGAACCGATCGTCCATATCGAAGACCTGGAAGCTTACAATGAGAAAGAAGGTCTGGCACTCTCTAAAGAAGAGATGGACTACCTTAAGAAAGTAGAGCAAGACCTCGGACGTAAGTTGACAGACTCCGAAGTGTTTGGTTTCGCTCAAATCAACTCCGAGCACTGCCGTCACAAAATCTTCGGTGGAACGTTCATCATCGACGGTGTGGAACAAGAGTCTTCCCTCTTCCAGATGATTAAAAAGACCACTCAGGAAAATCCGAATAAGATTATTTCAGCCTACAAAGACAACGTAGCTTTTGCAGAAGGTCCGGTAGTTGAGCAGTTTGCTCCGGCAGATCACTCCAAGCCTGATTTCTTCCAGGTGAAAGATATACAGAGTGTTATCTCACTGAAAGCTGAAACACATAACTTCCCTACCACTGTGGAACCGTTCAACGGTGCTTCTACTGGTACAGGTGGTGAGATCCGTGACCGTATGGGCGGTGGTAAAGGTTCCTGGCCGATTGCCGGAACTGCTGTCTATATGACTTCTTATCCCCGCACGGACGAAGGACGTCCTTGGGAAGAAATATTGCCGGTACGCCAATGGCTGTACCAGACTCCGGAACAGATTCTGATCAAGGCATCCAATGGTGCCA
Organism: Bacteroides intestinalis DSM 17393; assembly: GCF_000172175.1. Classification (NCBI taxonomy): domain Bacteria; kingdom Pseudomonadati; phylum Bacteroidota; class Bacteroidia; order Bacteroidales; family Bacteroidaceae; genus Bacteroides; species Bacteroides intestinalis. The sequence goes on from NZ_ABJL02000008.1 coordinate 1,363,488, forward strand.
GCGACTTCGGTAATAAGTTTGGCCAACCATTGATTTGCGGTTCGGTACTTACTTTTGAACATAAAGAGAACGACGAAGTTTATGGTTACGATAAAGTAATCATGCTCGCCGGTGGTGTAGGTTACGGTACAAAACGTGACTGCTTGAAGGGTGCTCCCGAAGCCGGAAACAAAGTCGTCGTGATCGGTGGTGACAATTATCGTATCGGTTTGGGAGGCGGCTCCGTATCTTCAGTAGATACCGGACGTTACAGCAGTGGTATTGAACTGAACGCCGTACAACGTGCCAACGCCGAAATGCAGAAACGTGCCTACAACGTAGTACGTGCCCTCTGCGAAGAAGAAACTAACCCGGTGGTGTCCATCCACGACCACGGTTCGGCAGGACACGTGAACTGTCTCTCCGAATTGGTGGAAGAATGTGGTGGTTTGATCGACATGAGCAAGTTACCCGTAGGTGACCAAACTTTGTCAGCTAAAGAAATCATCGCCAACGAAAGCCAGGAGCGCATGGGATTGCTGATTGAAGAAGAAGCCATCGAGCATGTACGTAAAGTAGCTGAACGCGAACGTGCTCCGATGTATGTGGTAGGTGAAACTACCGGCGACCATCGTTTTGCCTTCCAACAAGCTGACGGTGTACGTCCGTTCGACCTTGCCGTGGAACAGATGTTCGGTTCGTCTCCCAAGACTTACATGATAGACAAAACCGTAGAGCGTCACTACGAAATGCCAAAATACGAACAGTCCAAGTTGCATGAATACCTGACGAATGTATTGCAATTGGAAGCCGTTGCCTGCAAAGACTGGTTGACTAACAAAGTAGACCGTTCCGTAACAGGTAAGATTGCCCGCCAGCAATGCCAAGGCGAATTGCAGTTACCGCTGAGTGACTGCGGTGTGGTTGCCCTCGACTATCGTGGCGAAAAAGGTATCGCTACCTCATTGGGACATGCGCCACAAGCTGCATTGGCAGATCCGGCAGCCGGTTCGGTACTTTCTGTAAGCGAAGCGTTGACCAACCTTGTATGGGCTCCTATGGCTGAAGGAATGGACAGCATTTCCCTCTCTGCCAACTGGATGTGGCCTTGCCGCTCACAAGAGGGTGAAGATGCACGCCTCTACACCGCTGTAAAGGCATTAAGTGATTTCTGCTGTGCACTGCAAATCAACGTGCCTACCGGAAAAGACTCTCTCTCCATGACTCAGAAATATCCCGACGGTAGCAAGGTGATTGCTCCGGGAACCGTTATTGTTTCGGCAGGCGGTGAAGTATCCGACGTGAAGAAAGTTGTTTCTCCTGTACTGGTAAACAACGAAAAGACAACCATTTATCATATTGATTTCAGTTTCGATACATTGAAACTGGGTGGTTCGGCTTTTGCACAGTCATTGGGCAAAGTAGGTGACGAAGTACCTACCGTACAAGATGCCGAATATTTCCGCGATGCTTTCCTTGCTGTTCAGGAGTTGGTAAACAAAGGATTGATTCTTGCCGGACATGATATTTCTGCCGGAGGTTTGATTACAACTCTGCTTGAAATGTGTTTTGCTAATGTAGAAGGTGGTATGGAGATCAACCTCGACAAAATGAAAGAACACGATCTTGTGAAAATTTTGTTTTCCGAGAATCCGGGTATCGTGATCCAGGTAAGCGACAAGCACAAAGAAGAGGTTAAACAGATATTGGAAGATGCCGGTGTGGGTTATGTGAAAATCGGTAAGCCGACTGACGAACGCCACATCCTCGTATCCAAAGATGATGCTACTTACCAGTTCGGTATCGATTATATGCGTGATGTATGGTATTCTACTTCTTACCTACTCGACCGCAAACAATCTATGAACGGCTGCGCTAAAAAACGCTTCGAAAACTATAAGATGCAGCCTATGGAATTCGCTTTCATGCCTGATTTCAAAGGTAAACTCTCTCAATACGGTATTGATCCGGACCGTCGTACCCCGACAGGTATCCGTGCAGCAATTATCCGCGAGAAGGGTACGAATGGCGAACGCGAAATGGCCTACTCACTGTATCTGGCAGGATTCGATGTGAAAGACGTTACAATGACCGACCTTATCAGCGGACGCGAGACACTGGAAGATGTGAACATGATTGTTTACTGCGGTGGTTTCTCCAACTCCGACGTACTGGGTTCTGCCAAAGGTTGGGCAGGTGCTTTCCTCTTCAACCCGAAAGCTAAAGAAGCTCTCGACAAATATTACGCTCGTGAAGATACACTTTCACTGGGTGTTTGTAATGGCTGTCAGTTGATGATGGAACTGAACCTCATTAACCCGGAACACAAGAAGAATGGCAAGATGCTTCACAACGAATCTCATAAATTCGAATCCAGATTCCTGGGACTTACTATTCCTACAAACCGCAGTGTAATGTTCGGTTCGCTAAGCGGAAGCAAACTCGGTATCTGGGTAGCCCATGGAGAAGGTAAATTCTCTTTGCCTTACGATGAAGATAAATACAACGTAGTGGCTAAATATAGTTATGATGAATATCCTGCCAATCCGAATGGTTCGGACTACTCCATTGCTGCAATAGCAAGTTCCGACGGACGTCATTTGGCTATCATGCCTCACTTGGAGCGTTCCATATTCCCATGGCAGAACGGTTGTTATCCTGCCGACCGCCTGCACAGTGATCAAATTACTCCATGGATGGAAGCCTTCGTCAATGCACGTAAATGGGTAGAAGAAAAGACAAAGTAGTTCTGACTACAATTTATAAGTGATGTACAGGCGCAGGTTATAATATACAACTTGCGCCTGTTTTCGTCTAAACAATACGAGGTATCGGACACTATTCTTCTACATTCGTTTTGCTTTTATCAAACAAAATGCATATTTTTGCGTTAATTTCACAAAAGCTTCCAACAACAAACGACCGTAACTGTTATGAGAAAACTCGTCCTTTTCTTTGTATTCACATATTTTTCTGCCCTATGCATCGCCCAAACATATAAATATCTCGGCGTAGAAGATGGCTTAAGTAACCGTAGGGTATACGCCATCCAGAAAGGGCCAAAAGGTTATATGTGGTTTCTTACGCATAATGGCATCGACCGCTATGACGGAAAAAACTTCAAGCAATACCGGCTTATAGACAGTGAAATAGAGGTCAATTCTATGTTAAATCTGAGTTGGCTCTATGTTGGCACGGATGGAACACTTTGGGAAATAGGTAAGAAAGGAAGAGTATTCCGCTATGATGCCAAACATGACCGCTTCCAGTTAGTATACAAATTACCGGATGAAGTGGTAAAAGGAAATCCGACTCCTGTAAGTTACGGCTTTATCGACAGTAATAACATTGTATGGCTCTGCAATGAAGAAGCGCTATACCTCTATGATGTCGACACCGGCAAAACCAGCGTTATCAAAAATCATATTGGTGAAAGTATCACGGATATCGAACAGATTGATTCTGAACATTACTTCATCGGTACGGATGTCGGTATACATCATGCCGAATTAAAAGACAACGTTCTCAATCTTTCTCCTTGTCATTGGCTGGATAACCTGAAAATGCAAGTCAACGAACTATATTTTCATAAAGAAAGTCGTAAACTCTTTATCGGTACCTTCCAAAAAGGTCTTTATTTGTACGACATGAACATCCATCAAGCTATCAAGCTCAATGCCGGTTTGGAAGATGTCAGTATTACCCGTATAAAAGCTTTCAACGATAAGGAAATATTGATAGCCACTGATGGTGCAGGCGTATATAAAATGAATGTGGATAGCTACAAGTGCGATCCTTACATTGTAGCGGACTATAACAGTTATAACGCCATGAACGGCAACAGTATCTATGATCTCTATGTTGATGGTGACCGTATCTGGATGGCTAATTATCCTATCGGCATCACGGTACGCAATAATCAATACGCCAGTTATCAATGGATTAAACATTCTATTGGCAATAGGCAATCACTTGTTAATGATCAGGTAAATGCGATCATTGAAGATCACGAGGGTGACTTATGGTTCGCTACCAACAACGGTATCAGCCTGTACTCCACTCAAACCAAGCAATGGTACTCGTTCCTCAGCGTATTCGATAATGGGAATGTTACTAAGAATCATGTTTTTATTTCTTTATGTGAGGTTTCACCGGGTATTATTTGGGCAGGCGGATACAGTTCAGGCATTTATCAAATCAACAAAAAACAAATGAAAGCGGAATTCTTCACTCCTTCTACATTTAGTGACAGTGATATCCGCCCAGACAAATATATACGTTCTATTATGAAAGATTCTGCCGGCAACATCTGGTCCGGCGGCTATTACAATCTAAAACAAATTGATATTTCACGTAAGAACATACGTGCATATCCGGGACTGAACGGCATTACGGACATTATAGAAAAGGACGAGAAACATATGTGGATAGGTACTGCCACAGGTCTGTATTTATTAGATAAAGAGAGCGGTGAATTTCAATATATATCAATGCCGATAGAATCTTTTTATATCAATGCACTTTACCAATCGGACAACGGTTTGCTATATATAGGAACCAGTAATTCTGGACTACTCATTTATGATTATGAGAACAAATCGTTCGAGCACTTTCATAAAGATAATTGCCCTTTGATTTCCAACAATATATATACGATTCTTTCAGATGAAGACCAAAGTATTCTGTTGAGTACCGAAAACAGTCTGACAAGTTACTATCCAAGTGAAAAAGTATTCCATAACTGGACTAAGGAGCAAGGATTGAAAAGTGACCATTTCAATTCTGCATCAGGTGTATTGCGGAAGAATGGAAACTTCATTCTCGGAAGTACGGACGGAGCTATAGAATTTCATAAAGACATGATGATTCCACGAAATTACAAATTTCAAATGATATTCAGCGATTTACGTGTATTCTATCAGACCGTTTACCCTGGTGACGAAGGCTCACCGCTGGAGGTTGACATAGATGAAACCAAAGTATTGAAACTAAAATATAATCAGAATATATTCTCTTTGCGAATATCTTCCATTAACTATGATTACCCGTCTCTGATTTTGTATTCCTGGAAATTGGAAGGCTTTTATGACGGATGGAGCCGTCCTGAAAAAGACTGTTTGATCCGATTCACTAACCTAAATCCCGGAAAGTATACACTACGGGTACGTGCCATTTCCAGTGAAGACAGGCGAATCGTTCTTGAAGAACGTGACATGGATATTATGATAGAACAACCAATATGGCTCAGCATCTGGGCTTTATTACTTTATGCTCTTGTTATTGCAGCAATTGTTACTATAACTTTACGTGTCATCATCTTACGTAAACAACGAAAAACTTCGGATGAAAAGATACGCTTCTTTATCAATACAGCGCACGATATCCGTACTCCGTTAACATTGATCAAAGCTCCTTTGGAAGAACTCAGCGAAAAGGAAGATCTGACACCAGGCGGACGTAGTAATATGAATACTGCCATACGAAATGTGAATGCCCTGCTGCGTCTTACGACTAACCTAATCAACTTTGAACGTGCAGATACTTATTCCAGTGCTTTGTATGTATCAGAATACGAACTGAGTACATATATGGAAGAAATGATCAATGCTTTCCGGGCTTATGCAGATGTCAAACGTGTCAGCCTGACATACGAAAGCAACTTCCGCTATATGAATGTCTGGCTCGACAAAGATAAAATGGACTCTATTCTGAAGAATTTGATTTCCAATGCTTTGAAATATACACCGGAAGGTGGTAGCGTACATATTTTTACAGCTGAAACTGAAGATAACTGGAGCGTTGAAGTAAAGGATACGGGTATCGGCATTCCGGCTTCCGAACAAAAAAAGCTCTTCAGAATGCATTTTCGGGGTAGTAATGCCATAAACTCAAAGGTTACAGGCAGTGGTATCGGCCTGCTATTAGTATGGAAGCTCGTCCGTCTGCATAAAGGTAAAATTAACTTCAGCAGTACGGAGGGTAAAGGTTCCTGCATTAAGGTTATATTCCCGAAAAAAGAAAAATATTATCGCAAAGCCGTTCACAGTCCGAAACCGGGAAGTGAGAAAGTGGTTTATGCAGAATCAGGTGTACCTAAGAATATTTCTTTAAGTACGGTTTACGATACTGCCAGACAGAGACAACAACAGAACGACGATCTCCCTAAAATCTTAATCGTAGAGGATAATGACGAACTGAGAGAGTATTTGCGCAATACACTGTCGGATGATTATACCATACAAGTATGCAGTGACGGTAAGCAGGCACTTGACATCGTTAAAGAATACATGCCTAATATGATCATTTCGGATATCATGATGCCCGAAATGCGTGGAGATGAATTGTGTCACAAGTTGAAGAATGATATTGAAACATCACATATCCCTATCATATTACTTACAGCACTGAATAATGATAGAAATATCATTGAAGGATTGAAGACAGGAGCAGACGAATACATCGTGAAACCATTTAATATTGGAATTCTTCGTGCTACGATAGCTAATATCCTTACTAACCGTTCCTTATTACGCCATAAATATGCCAATCTGGAACTGAACGATGAAGAGAGTGACACAGCTTGCATCAACTGTTCCACCGATATTGACTGGAAATTTATTTCTACTGTCAAGAAGAGTGTGGAAGACAATATGGATAATAGTTCCTTTACAGTTGACGTACTCTGTAACTTACTGAATATGAGTCGCACCAGCTTTTATAACAAAATAAAAGCTCTGACTGACCAAGCCCCGGCAGATTATATCCGACTGATACGCCTGAAACGTGCCGCCCAGTTACTGAAAGAGCAACAACACAGTATAACTGAGGTTGCCGAAATGACGGGATTTAGTGATGCAAAGTACTTCCGTGAAGTATTTAAAAAGCATTTTAACGTCAGCCCAAGCCAATATGCGAAACAGAAAGAAGAAGATAATAATGGTAAGATGATATAATAACATGAATATTTACTTCGAGGCATTCGGCCTCTTTTCTAAGATAGGACTCTTTACTATAGGAGGCGGCTATGCTATGGTGCCATTGATAGAAGAAGAGATTGTAGATAAACGGAAATGGATTGCCAAAGACGATTTCATTGACTTACTTGCTATTTCCCAATCAACCCCCGGCATTCTTGCAGTCAACATTTCTATTTTCATCGGATATAAGCTAAGGGGAATTCGCGGAAGTATAGTTACCACTTTAGGTACTATATTACCGTCATTCTTCATAATTCTTGCCATTGCGTTATTCTTCCATAACTTCAAAGACAATGTCATTGTTGAACGTATCTTTAAAGGTATTCGTCCGGCAGTGGTTGCATTGATCGCCGCTCCTACATTCAGTATGGCAAAATCAGCCAAGGTAAACCGATACAATATCTGGATACCCGTCGTGTCAGCATTGGTCATCTGGTTACTGAACTTCTCCCCTATTTGGGTAATTATCATTGCCGGTGTGGGAGGATACTTGTACGGACAATTGCGTCGTCCGAAAGTTGAAAGTTGAAAGTTGGCTGCGTATCATAAATCATAAATTATAAATCATAATTCTCCCATGCTTTATTTACAGTTATTCTATACATTCTTCAAAATCGGTTTGTTTGGCTTTGGTGGCGGATATGCCATGCTTTCTATGATACAGGGTGAAGTGGTCACCCGCTATGGCTGGTTGACATCACAAGAATTTACGGATATTGTGGCTATCAGTCAAATGACGCCCGGACCTATCGGAATCAATTCGGCAACGTATGTAGGTTTCACAGCTACCGGAAGTGTATGGGGCTCTATCATTGCTACTCTTGCAGTGGTGCTTCCCTCATTCATATTGATGTTAGCCATCAGTAAATTCTTCCTGAAATATCAGAAACATCCGGTTGTAGAAGCCGTATTCAGTGGATTGCGTCCAGCAGTGGTCGGATTGCTGGCATCAGCAGCATTGGTCTTGATGAACGCAGAAAACTTCAGTTCACCTAAAGAAGATATGTACTCGTTTATTATTAGCTGCCTCATTTTCCTAGTAGCCTTTGTAGGAACCAGGAAATATAAAATCAATCCTATACTAATGATTGTAGCTTGCGGAATAGCAGGGCTTATATTATATCAATAAAAAAGGTGAAGCTTATAGCTTCACCTTTTTTGCAACTGTTTTCGATTCATTATGCAGTCGGTCGAGTGCCGTCACCACATAACGATATTTTGTTTTCCCATTCTCATACGGCAATTTATAAAAATTATCGCGCGTAATAGCTACGATATGGGAAGGATCACTGATATCCACTTTCTCTTTTGCACCGAAGCGGTAAATCACATATTGAACAGCACGGTTCATTTCATCTTTGTACTTCGGGGCTGTCCAGAACAAAAGATACCCATCTGCTGTCCACACTGGTTTTACCTTACGCACTTTGTCAGGTGCTTCATTATCCATGAAATCGAATACCGGCGGTAAAGCAGGATATTTATGATATTCAGCAATCAAAGCATCGCGATATTTCCCCGCATTTTCCACCACTGCGCTGGCAGGCCACTGACAGCTTCCGCCAATTGTCTGATAAGCACGCTGCAATGCCATCTTGCGGGGAAGTTGGTTCATAGAGGGGTTTTGCGGATCAGCATTCTGTACTGTATTCATCACTGATTGCCCGATAAACAAAGGACGGTTCTCCGTATGCTTTGCCCACCATTTCACCAATGTTTCATAATCAGCTGCCGGATGGCCAATATGCCAATATATTTGCGGAATGTTATAGTCCACCCAGCCTTCACGAGCCCAAAGAAGCACATCGGCATAAAGGTCATCATAGTTCTGTAATCCATTGGTCTTGCTACCCAGCGGATCACTCTTCTCATTACGATAGATACCGAAAGGAGATACACCAAATTTAACCCAGGGTTTCACCTCGCGTACCGTCTCATGTATTTTCTTTATCAACACATTGACATTGCTGCGCCGCCAGTCTGCTTTATTAGAAAAGCCACCACCGTAACGGGCAAAGCTGGCATCATCCGGAAAGTCCACTCCCGGTTTAGGATAAGGATAGAAATAATCATCCATATGGATAGCATCCACATCATAGCGGGAAACAATATCCATTACCACCATACAGATATGACGACGGCTTTCCGGTAATGCCGGATCAAAATACAATTGGTCACCATAGGTCACAAACCACTCGGGATGGATATTATAAACATGATTCGGAGCCAATTCATTCTTTAGCGAGGTCTTCACGCGATAGGGGTTGATCCACGCATGAAATTCCATGCCTCGCTTATGGCATTCTTCAATCATAAACTCCATAGGATCCCAGTAAGGATTAGGAGCTTTTCCCTGTACACCTGTCAGAAAACGACTCCACGGTTCCAGCTTGGAAGCATAAAGAGCATCAGCCTCAGGACGTACCTGAAAAATGATTGCATTGATACCTGCCCCTTGCAAAGAATTCAACTGGTCAAGCAAGGTTTGTTTCAACTTCTCGGTAGGAATTCCACGAAACTGTCCGTTGACAGCCTGAATCCAGGCTGCGCGAAATTCACGTTTGGGATATCTTTCGGGTTGCGGAGATTGTGCCGCCACTGCTAAAGAAAAGAGCAGGGCGCATATGCACAAAAGAGTTTTTACTTTCATTCTTTATAAATCTGATTAAGGGTTGTTTATTAATTATGCAGGCCATTCTACTACCATACGGGTACCGCCTGTGTAAGATGTATCCAGATAGATTTTGCCATCAACAATGTCCATTACCTGGCGGGCTATGGAAAGTCCCAATCCTGTACCAGGCCTAAAAGTATCTATTTTAAAGAAACGTTCGAAAATAGTATCCTGATATTGCGGGTCAATACCTATACCCGTATCCTCTATAACAAAACGAATGATACTATTCGCTTTATCTTCCTCACACAGTAGACGAATGACTCCTTGCTCGGTAAACTTCTCGGCATTGTCCAACAACAAAGCCAGGACACGCTTCATCCAGGTACGCACAGTCAGGATTACAGGATCATCAGGAGATGGAACCCACTGCAATTCCACACCGTCATTTTGTTTGCCTCCAAATTCATCTATACATTCAAGACAACAAGCGTTGACATCCACAACTTCTTTAGGCATATCTGCCGTCTGAGAGTCCATGTCAGCTATGTCAATAATATTATCAATCAATCCCAGCAAATAAGCACTATTCTTCTCCACCTGACCAGAGTATTCACGAGCATCTTCCACATCCAGTCCTTCCTCAGCAAGCAAAGCAGAAAAGCCTACTACAGAATTAAGCGGTGTACGCAACTCATGCGTAACATGCTGGATGAATGAACTCTTGATACGGCTCATCTTCTGCAATTCCTTACGGGCAACATCCAATTTCCGGTTCATAGATAAAGTGCGAACATAGAGGTAAGTAACCAGCAGAAGTAATATAAATATCAGGCAACCGGCAATAGATACCGTAATAAGCCGTTCACGACTCATTCTTTCACTCAATTCCAATTTTTCCATCTTCAGGCGGTCCACTTCAAACTGGGCAGTGTATTTGTTCAGTTGTTCATCCATTTCTGCCGTACGTACAGAATCATTCAATTGAGAGTATTCTGCAAAAGCACGGCATGCCTCCTTATAGTGACCTACTTGTTCCAGCATAATGGCTTTCTGCCTATAATTTCCAGGGTAATAATTACCGATCGAACATTGGTAATCAATTAAAGAATCCATATAAACCACAGCATTACTTATATCTCCCAGGATCTGGTTGCACATTATTTTGTAACCAAACCATCCTTCTTGTGAAATATCTCCTTTATGTTTGAAATAATAAGCATTCGTCTCACGAACGTAAGGTTCCGCTGCCTTCGCTCCTTTCACCCCTAAGACAGCGATAACACGAAACTGATAAAAACGCATGTATAGCGCTTCTCCTATAGATATTTTTTTCTCTTCTATTGTTTTTTCCAACTGTTCCAAACGATCCAAATAAGGCAAAGCCTCATTATACGACTGACGTGCCAGATGAGTTTGAATGATATTAAGAGAAACGACGTAAGCGTCACGGTAGTATTTTCCTTCCTCAAAATGTTTTAAGGCATTATCATAATATTCAATACAGAGCTTTATATTCTGCCCAAACACACGGTGGTTATAGCCTATACACATCTCCCCAGATGCCATGCCATATTTATCTTTCCTCTGTTCAGCATCTTTACATAGCAATTCTGTCTCTTTCATCGCCTCTTCCTGCATGCCCTTTTCAGTCATCCGCTGAATATATTGCCTCCATGCCTGGTAGCGATCCGTATTGCGATGACAACGGTCCGCCCAATCCATATATTCATAAGTCATCAGACGCAGGCTATCCGTATCACCCAACTCATAATAATGATTTGTAATGATGGCATAAGCATCACTGATATTTGCCGTATCTTTCCGTGCTTTTGCCAGTTCCAGAAAGTGCATGCCCAAAGGTAGAAAATTCGGCTTGCCACTAGCTTTCCGCACACTATCGGCAAGTGATTTCAGATCAACAGTCTCTTGTCCTGTAATTGTCTCGACACAAGAGAACAAGCATACCAAAATGGCACACAAGCATATCCGAGGGTATCGCATAGGGATGATTCGTTTAAAAATGCGCATAAAAATAGCTCTTTTCCTGCTGGTATATCAGCAACTATTTAAAAGTATAACAAATCTTAACCTGCCAATCATTATACATATTTGAACCGCAGTGATTATCTTTGCAAACTGATATTCACTATAGTGACTCTGATTATGATAAAAAACAACTCCATACTTATCAAAGGCGCACGCGTCAACAACCTGAAAAATATAGACGTAGAAATACCCAGAAACAAACTTGTCGTTATCACCGGACTATCCGGTTCCGGTAAATCATCCCTGGCATTCGACACGCTATATGCAGAAGGACAACGTCGTTATGTAGAAAGCCTGAGCAGTTATGCCCGCCAGTTCCTGGGACGTATGAGCAAGCCGGAATGTGACTTTATTAAAGGAATTCCGCCAGCTATTGCCATAGAACAGAAGGTGAGTAGTCGCAACCCACGATCTACCGTCGGTACCTCTACCGAAATTTACGAATACCTGCGTTTACTGTATGCACGCATCGGACGGACATTCAGTCCCATCAGCGGAGAGGAAGTAAAAAAACATTCCACAGAAGATATCGTAAACTGTATGTTGGGATATCCGGAGGGAACAAGATACACCGTACTGGCTCCGATATTACTTCGAGAAGACCGAACGATGAAGCAACAATTAGATATCGATATGAAACAAGGTTTCAACCGTCTGGAAGTAAACGGAGAAATGGTTCGTATCGACGAATACGAACCTAAAAAAGAAGATACTGTTTTCTTATTGATAGACCGTATGGTAGCATCTAAAGAGAAAGATGCAATCAGCCGGTTAACAGATTCTGCCGAGACAGCCATGTACGAAGGTGACGGTGCTTGCCTGCTGCGATTCTATCAACCTGACGGAACAACCAGCCTATACCGCTTCAGCACTAAATTCGAGGCAGACGGCATTACTTTTGAGGAGCCCAGCGACCAGATGTTTTCTTTCAATTCCCCTATTGGTGCATGTCCTGAGTGTGAGGGCTTCGGCAAAGTAATCGGCATTGATGAACACTTGGTAATACCCAACCGCTCATTATCCGTATACGACGGTGCCGTGGTATGTTGGCGCGGTGAAGTGATGGGCGAATGGAAAGACATGGTGATACGCGGTGCCGAAAAAGTCGGTTTCCCGATCTTCACCCCCTACTTTGAACTTACAAACGAACAGCGCCGCATGTTATGGGAAGGCACCCCTTACTTCCAAGGAATCAATGCTTTCTTCAAGATGGTACAGGAAAATCAGTACAAAATACAATACCGCGTGATGTTGGCACGCTATCGTGGCAAAACGCTTTGTCCAAAGTGCCACGGTACCCGTCTGAAGCCCGAAGCCAGCTATGTACGGGTAGGCGGACGAAATATCTCCGAACTTGTGGACTTGCCGATTACGGAACTGAAAACTTTCTTCGATAACCTTCAACTGGATAAGCATGATACGGATGTTGCCACCCGTATCCTAACGGAAATCAACAGTCGCATCCGCTTCCTTCTCGATGTAGGATTGGGATATCTGACATTAAACCGCCTCAGCAATTCGCTTTCCGGTGGTGAAAGTCAACGCATCAATCTCGCCACTTCATTAGGCAGTAGCCTGGTTGGCTCACTCTACATTCTTGATGAACCAAGTATCGGGTTGCATAGCCGCGATACAGATAAGCTGATCCATGTATTACGTCAATTACAACAATTGGGTAATACGGTTGTCATCGTGGAGCATGACGAGGAAATTATCCGTGCAGCAGATTACATTATAGATATCGGACCAAAAGCCGGACGTCTGGGCGGACAAGTTGTCTACCAGGGAGATATGAAAGATTTGCAACCGAATAGTGATAGTTACACAGTACGTTATCTGCTGGGAGAAGAAGAAATTCCCGTTCCGGAACACCGTCGTCCATGGAATAATTACATAGAACTGACCGGAGCCCGCGAGAATAACCTGAAAGGAGTAAACGTACGTTTCCCGCTAAACGTGATGACCGTAGTAACTGGAGTCAGCGGTTCCGGTAAGAGTACTCTGGTACGTGACATTTTCTTCCGTGCCCTGAAGCGCGAACTGGACGAATGCAGTGAACGCCCGGGTGAATTCGCTTCTATCGGTGGTGACCTGCAAAATCTACGGAACGTAGAATTTGTAGACCAGAACCCCATTGGTAAATCCAGTCGTTCGAATCCCGTGACATATATCAAAGCTTACGATGAAATTCGTAAATTATGGGCAGAACAACCGCTTGCCAAGCAAATGGGATACACCGCTGGTTACTTCTCATTCAACAGTGAAGGCGGACGTTGCGAAGAGTGTAAAGGTGACGGAACCATCACAGTAGAAATGCAATTCATGGCCGACTTGGTTCTGGAATGTGAAACCTGCCACGGCAAACGCTTCAAAGCAGATACATTGGAAGTAAAGTTCCATGATGCCAATATATATGATGTACTGGAAATGACCGTAAACCAGGCCGTGGAGTTTTTCAACAAACACGGACAAAAGAAGATTGTGAAGAAACTTGCTCCACTGCAAGATGTGGGATTGGGATACATCAAACTGGGACAATCTTCCTCCACCCTTTCAGGTGGTGAAAATCAACGTGTGAAACTGGCTTACTACCTCAGTCAGGAGAAAGCAGATCCCACCCTGTTTATCTTTGATGAACCGACCACGGGATTGCACTTCCATGACATCCGTAAACTGCTGGAAGCATTCGATGCATTGATATTACGTGGACACTCCATTGTAATCATTGAACACAACATGGATGTTATCAAATGTGCCGACTACGTGATAGACCTCGGACCGGAAGGCGGTAATAAAGGTGGAAATCTGGTGGCGGCAGGTACACCGGAGGAAGTAGCGCGATGTGCAGAAAGCTATACGGGTCAATTCCTGCAAGAGAAATTACACATGAAATAATAGAAAGAAAATCATCTCATGAGACGATTTATTTTGTCTCGTAAGATGAAAATATCCGTCCCATGAGATAAAAAAAATCGTCCCACAAGACTATTAATATGATCTCATGGGACGGTTTATAAAATCCGCCAAGCGGAAGAAAACTCTTAGAAATAGAAGCCGAAACCTACCTTCAGGCCAAATACAGAACGGTCACTATTTACGTTCCAGTACACAGCCGGCTCAAGCGTCACCGTCCTTGTCAAAAAGAAAGCATAGCCAGCCTCCGCTCCAAAAGAAAACTTGGTATCATCACTTGTACCCCAATCCCAACGGTCCACATTGACATCAGCACCCAGATATATACCAATATTACTGAAATAATAACGACCACCTACACCGAGAGTATAGACATCCGTATCCGAACCACCATTGTTCCAGGCAGCCCCTGCATGTACCAACAACGCCACATTATCCAACAAGAATGCACCACCCTTGGCTTCGATGCCAAAAGAGGTCTTATCCGTATCCGTATTATGCGACAAACCTAACCCGGAAATTGACGGATTTACAATCCACTTTCCTTTTTCAAACTGTGCCTGGGCAGCCACTGTGGCCACAAGCAGACAAACGAATAATACTAATTTTTTCATTGTTACTTATAGTTTTTGGTGTTATTATACTTTTCATCTTCTTCTTTACGTTTCCGCTGCAATTCTTCCTTTTTGCGCAGAACCAGCCAAAGGATAAACACAATGACATAGGACGCTGCAACCGTGACGTATTTCTCCGTATCACTGATGACAGTGTTACGTGGCAGGAAATAGGCTGCCGTAGCACTCACATAAATAAGCAGGGCAATTGTAATACTTGTAGATTTTTTGAATTTCTTCATTACCAAAGTTTTTTAGTCGTTTTGAAATACCAGATATTGAACCAGAATGCGGCTACCACCACAGAAAGAATAGCAATAGTAAGCGCCATCTGAGGTCCTAATCCAAAACCTTCGGGGGCTATGCAGATATAGGTCGTGCAAACAGCCGTCATGAATATAGCCGGGAAATAAGTTACATAAAAGTAATGCCCCTTCTTCTCACGCACCAGATAAACGGTTATCGCCCAAAGAGTGAAAACAGAAAGCGTCTGGTTGGTCCATGCGAAGTAACGCCAAATCATATCAAAACCTTCTTTGTCACGCAGACTGTAAAGCAACAAACCAATAGCAACGAGGAACATCGGAATGCATATATATAAACGGCGTCGCATGGTCTTTTGTTCCATTCCAAGAAAGTCAGCCACAATGAGACGGGCAGAACGGAAAGCAGTGTCACCACTGGTGATAGGTGCAGCAATCACCCCCAATATGGCAAGGAAACCTCCCACCACGCCAAGCCAGTCTTTAGTGATGGCATCCACCACTACAGCCGCATTATTTTCGCCCATTCCATTTTCATGGAAGAAGTAAGTGGCAGCAGCAGCCCATATCAAAGCAACGATGCCTTCGGTAATCATAGCACCATAGAACACAGGCCGGCCATGACGTTCACTCGTCATACAACGGGCCATCAACGGGCTTTGTGTTGCATGGAAGCCACTGATAGCGCCACAAGCTATACTTACAAACATAATCGGGAAAATAGGTAATTCGGTAGCATTCGGATTCGTATTTTGCAATCCGTCCCAGAACTCCGGCAAAACAGGGTGTTTCACGTAGAGCATCACCAATATACCCACAGCCATAAAGAGCAGTGCAACAGCAAACAGTGGATAAATCTTACCGATTATCTTATCGACCGGCAACAGAGTCGCAAAAATATAATAGATAAATACAACCACTATCCAGAACGTTACATCCAGCGACTCCGGCGTAAGCTTTGCCAACAGCCCGGCAGGACCGGCTACAAACACAGCCCCCACCAATATCATCAGAAGTACGGTAAAACCACGCATCACTTGCTTGGTAGTCGTACCCAGATATCGACCGATGATTTCCGGCAAACTTTCACCGCCATTACGCAAAGAAAGCATACCCGCCAAATAATCGTGTACAGCACCGGCAAAGATACTGCCAAACACAATCCACAAATAAGATGACACCCCGAATTTAGCCCCCATAATAGCGCCGAAGATGGGTCCTAAACCGGCAATATTAAGAAACTGTATCATGAATATTTTCCAGGTGGGCAAAGGAATATAGTCCACCCCGTCGGTCTTGGTCAGGGCAGGTGTTTTACGATCGTCAGGGCCAAAAATGCGTTCAATGAAACGCCCGTAAAGAAAATAGCCCACTATCAATGCCAGTAAGCAAAGTGTAAATGTAATCATGGTGCGTTGTTATTCATTACTTTTAATGCACGCAAATGTAACAGTTTCTTGGGAAACTGCACAACTTTCTCGAGTGTTTTACTTATCTTCGCCGCGAAAAATGACAGAAATAAAGAAGTAAAAGAGAATCCAGCCCTATCATGAAACAGTTACTGCTCGCCATCGTATTTAGCATATTAGCTTTGCCCCTCACTGCACAATCCATCGGTGAGACGACAAATCGTCCTCCCAAGTACGAAGTACGTGCCGCCTGGATTACCGCTGTCTATGGTTTGGATTGGCCACGTACCCGTGCCACCACGCCCGAAAGTATCCGGAAACAAAAGGCAGAACTTATCGAAATACTGGACCGACTGAAAGATGCGAACTTCAACACCGTACTCTTCCAGACACGGACACGCGGTGATGTACTCTATCGCTCTAAAATAGAACCTTTCAATTCTATACTAACCGGGAAAACAGGTGGCGACCCGGGATATGACCCACTGGCTTTTGCCGTAGAGGAATGTCATAAACGCGGTATGGAATGCCATGCCTGGATGGTAGCCATTCCATTGGGTAACCGCAAACATGTTGCCAATCTGGGTAATACCTCTGTCACCAAACAGAAATCCGCCATTTGTGTACCTTACAAGCGGGAATATTTCCTCAATCCCGGAAATCCGCAAACCAAAGAATATCTGATGAGTCTTGTACGTGAGGTTGTGGAAAAATATGACGTAGATGGCGTCCATTTCGATTATCTGCGTTATCCGGAGAATGCTCTCCGTTTTCCCGACACCTACGATTTCCGGAAGTACGGTAAAGGACGCGACCTTTCCCAATGGCGCAGGGATAATATCACAGAAATCGTCCGTCATCTCTATAAAGGTGTAAAAGCTCTGAAACCCTGGGTAAAGGTCAGTACCTGCCCCGTAGGTAAATACCGTGACACTTCCCGCTATCCTTCTCGCGGCTGGAATGCTTTCCATACCGTCTATCAGGATGCACAAGGTTGGCTGGGCGAAGGGATACAAGATCAGATATATCCCATGATTTATTTCCGTGGTAATCACTTCTACCCTTTTGCCCTCGATTGGCAGGAACAAAGTAACGGACGACAGATTATTCCAGGACTGGGCATTTATTTCCTTGACCCCAGCGAAGGCAATTGGACCTTGGACGAAGTGGAACGTCAAATGTACTTTATCCGCAAACATAAACTGGCAGGCCAGGCTCATTATCGTGTAAAATATCTGATGGATAACACTCAGGGATTGTATGATGCATTGGAAGAAGATTTCTATACCGCTCCTGCCTTGCAGCCTGCCATGCCATGGATAGACAACGTGCCACCTACAACTCCCGGCAATTTAATCGTTACCCAGCAGTGCGACGGTTACATACACTTGAGCTGGCTTCCCGCCACGGACAATGATAAACGCAATGTGCCGACTTATGTCATCTATGGTTCGGATACTTATCCCGTAGATACCTCTAACCCGGAAAATATCATAGCCCAGCGTGTACAGGAAACAGAATATACATATGCCCCCATCCGTCTGTGGACGGCAAAGAAATACTTTGCCGTTACAGCTGTAGATCGTTGTGGAAATGAGAGCGAAGCATGCAAACAGGTCTTACACTAATCATTCGTATCATTCACCCTACTCTTATAACATAGAACATAGGCGCGATATCGGCTCTTCGGTGTTACCGGAACTAACGGAAGGTAACCGGAGACTAAACGTCCGTTTTCTATAACAACAGGATACTGCTCCATCGCCTGCTTGTGCTCTTCCTGCAAGGCATCGTTCGTTGGATAGTAATCAATATTAAAATTACCGACCGTACCCGGAGCTACAAAATTCTCGCGAAACAGATGTGCCGCCACTCCCATATTCATACGCACGTTAATTTCCACACAAGGATGAATACGGTAACTCTGCGTTTCCTCATCACGACAAATCATCATGTCTACACCCAGATAACCCGTATAAGATTCTCCAAATACAACGGTTAATAACTCCTGCAACCTTTCGTGTACCTGCACCAAAGTTACCAATGGTACGTATTCAGTTATCCAGTTTTCCACCCATTCAGGTGTTACCAGTAGATTACCAAGATAGGCTCCTTTTTCATTGGTCAGGAAAAGAGAATAACCGGTAAAAAGTACCCTGCCATGTCCATCAGAATAAAATTCAAGAGCAAAATCTTCTATTTTATTATATACAGGTTGCCCGATTACCCCCTCTTGTTCATCCAAAACATGCTGGCACCAACCAGCAATAGAATCGGTAAATATACCTCTACACCAGTTCAGTCCTTTACCACTACTTGACCAAGGCGCCTTCAACACTGTACGTTTATACTTCTCTACAAATTCCTGACAAGCAGGGAGGTCATTCAAATAGTTGGCCAAACCACAACAATTCTCAATGCCATGCAAGCCGTCAAGCACTACCATAGCCAACTCTCGAGAAGAAAAGGCACGAAGTCTTTTTAATTCCTCCAACGTAGGAAGTTTGTGTTTTGCAATTCCCCCTTTCAACATGCGTTTACGAAAAGCAAGATTCCAACCCCATGGTATAATCTGAGATTCGGCATAATCAGGCAGTTCAGGTTCGGTAACCAACTGTACGGAAAGGGGAAACATACGCTTCATTATTTGCAGATAATCTGCATTATAAGCTGATGGAGCGAGTACGGCACTGCCAGGCTGGGCATACCAGATGGGTAATAAAGCAAGGTCCTGAGCCATTCGGCGAGCAGAAGCGGGAGCTATATAATTTTCTTCATTGTTAGCAAGCGCCATGTCTGTGTCTGGGTTAAATACGTAGAGTTTCATACAATTACAGTTCTTTATTATTTAAGGCCGCAAAATTACAGAGAAAAACAAGGCAAAACAAATATATAAACTTCACTAACAAAAAAGATATTTTGCCATCTCTACTTTGCAATTCTACAAAAAAGGCGTATATTTGTCGCCCGATAAACCGAATTTAACAGCATGGAAGCATTCTACCGCACACACGCCTATCTTGTTGAGCATACCAATGCCCCTGTTCGCCGTGACCTCATGGATGAGATCAACTGGAACGACCGCCTTATCGGTATTAAAGGAACGCGTGGTGTCGGTAAAACCACGTTCTTGTTGCAATACGCTAAAGAGAAATTCGGCACTGACCGTTCCTGTCTCTTTATCAATATGAACAATTTCTATTTTTCCAACTTCAGTATCGTTGATTTCGCTTACGAATTTCAACGTCGCGGCGGAAAAGTATTATTGATAGACCAAGTGTTTAAACACCCTGACTGGAGCAGAGAACTGAGAATGTGCTACGATCGTTTCCCGAACCTCAAAATCGTATTCACCGGTTCGTCCGTAATGCGACTGAAAGAGGAAAATCTGGAATTGCGTGACATTGTGAAGAGCTATAATCTGCGTGGCTTCTCTTTCCGTGAGTATCTGAACCTGCAGACCGGCATGAAGTTCCGTGCTTACACACTGGAAGAGATTTTGAGCAATCACGAACAGATTGCCAAAGGTATCCTTTCGAAAGTGCGCCCGTTAGATTACCTGCAGGATTATCTGCACCACGGTTTTTATCCGTTCTTTCTGGAAAAACGCAATTTCTCGGAAAATCTACTGAAGACCATGAATATGATGGTGGAAGTGGATATCCTGCTCATTAAACAGATTGAACTGAAATATCTTTCAAAAATTAAGAAATTGCTCTATATGCTGGCAGTAGACGGTCCGAAAGCCCCGAACGTAAGCCAGCTGGCAAACGATATACAGACATCCCGCGCTACGGTAATGAACTACATCAAATATCTGGCAGATGCACGTCTTATCAATATGGTATATCCGAAGGGAGAAGAATTCCCTAAGAAACCATCAAAGATCATGATGCACAACTCCAACCTGATGTACTCCATCTATCCCGTGAAAGTGGAAGAACTGGATGTACTGGACACTTTCTTCGCAAATTCCTTGTGGAAAGATCACAAGGTGAACAAAGGCGACAAAAATATGTCGTTCCTGGTGGACGATGTGATGCCTTTCAAGATTTGTCCGGAAGGAATGAAGATTAAGAACAATCCCGGCGTCACCTACGCCCTGCACAAAGCAGAAATAGGAAGAGGGAATCAGATTCCACTCTGGATGTTCGGCTTTTTATATTGAGATTTATTCACTTAATAATAATTCAATTTAGTTATGACTAAACAGAAGAAATTCATTACTTGTGATGGTAACCAGGCTGCTGCGCATATCTCGTATATGTTCTCTGAAGTAGCTGCTATCTATCCCATCACTCCCTCTTCTACGATGGCTGAGTACGTAGACGAATGGGCTGCCGCAGGACGCAAAAACATCTTCGGCGAAACAGTATTGGTACAGGAAATGCAATCAGAAGCCGGTGCTGCCGGAGCCGTTCACGGTTCATTGCAAGCCGGTGCGTTGACTTCAACGTACACTGCATCTCAAGGTCTGTTGCTGATGATCCCGAATATGTACAAGATTGCCGGTGAATTCCTGCCTTGCGTATTCCACGTATCAGCTCGTACACTGGCTTCTCACGCTCTGTGTATCTTCGGTGACCACCAAGACGTTATGTCAACCCGTATGACCGGTTTTGCTATGCTGGCCGAAGGTTCTGTACAGGAAGTTATGGACCTCTCCGGTGTTGCTCACTTGTCAACTATCAAAGCTCGTGTACCGTTTGTTAATTTCTTCGACGGCTTCCGTACTTCTCATGAAATCCAGAAGATCGAGATGTTGGAAAACGATGATCTCGCTCCCCTGATTGACCAGGAAGCTTTGGCTGAATTCCGTGCTCGCGCATTGAATCCGATGAATCCGGTTGCCCGTGGTATGGCTGAAAACCCCGACCATTTCTTCCAGCACCGTGAATCATGCAACAACTACTACGAAGCAGTTCCTGCTATTGTAGAAGAATACATGAATGAAATTTCTAAAATCACAGGACGTAAATACGGCTTGTTCGATTACTATGGTGCCGAAGACGCAGAACGCGTTATCATCGCTATGGGTTCTGTAACTGAAGCTGCCCGCGAAGCTATCGACCACTTGGTAGCTAATGGCGAAAAGGTAGGTATGGTTGCCGTACACTTGTATCGTCCGTTCTCTGCTAAGCACTTCCTGGCTGCTGTGCCTAAGACTGCTAAGACTATTGCAGTTCTTGACCGTACAAAGGAACCGGGTGCTAACGGCGAACCGTTGTACCTCGATGTAAAAGACTGCTATTATGGTACTGCTAATGCTCCGGTAATCGTAGGCGGTCGTTACGGTTTGGGTTCTAAGGACACTACTCCTGCTCAGATCATTGCCGTATTCAAGAATCTGGCTATGCCGATGCCGAAGAACCACTTTACTATCGGTATCGTAGACGACGTAACCTTCACTTCACTTCCTCAGGAAGAAGAAATCGCATTGGGTGGCGAAGGCATGTTCGAAGCTAAATTCTACGGACTGGGCGCTGACGGTACAGTAGGTGCTAACAAGAACTCTGTAAAAATCATCGGTGACAACACTGATAAACACTGCCAAGCTTACTTCTCTTATGACTCTAAGAAGTCAGGTGGTTTCACTTGTTCTCACTTGCGTTTCGGTGATACTCCGATCCGCTCTACATACTTGGTAAACACTCCGAACTTTGTGGCTTGCCACGTTCAGGCTTACCTGCACATGTACGATGTAACCCGCGGTTTGCGTAAGAATGGTACATTCCTTCTGAACACAATCTGGGAAGGCGAAGAACTGGCTAAGAATCTGCCTACCCGCGTGAAGAAGTATTTCGCTAAAAACAATATCTCTGTATACTATATCAATGCAACTCAGATTGCACAAGAAATCGGTTTGGGCAACCGTACCAATACAATCCTGCAATCTGCATTCTTCCGTATCACAGGCGTAATTCCTGTTGACCTGGCTGTAGAACAGATGAAGAAATTCATCCAGAAGTCTTACGGTAAGAAGGGTGAAGATATCGTAAACAAGAACTATGCTGCCGTTGACCGTGGTGGTGAATACAAACAATTGACTGTTGATCCTGCTTGGGTTAACTTGGCTGACGACGCTAAGGCTGAAAACAACGATCCTGCATTCATCAACGAAGTAGTTCGTCCGATCAATGCACAGGATGGTGACTTGTTGCCGGTATCTGCATTCAAAGGCATCGAAGACGGTACTTGGTATCAAGGTACAGCTAAATACGAAAAACGTGGTGTAGCTGCTTTCGTACCCGAATGGAATGCTGAAAACTGTATCCAGTGTAACAAGTGTGCATACGTTTGTCCTCACGCTTCTATCCGTCCGTTCGTTCTGGATGCTGAAGAGCAGAAAGGTGCAAACTTCGAGATGCTGAAAGCGGTAGGTAAAGTATTCGATGGTATGACATTCCGTATCCAGGTTGACGTTCTCGACTGTCTGGGTTGCGGTAACTGTGCCGACATCTGTCCGGGTAATCCGAAGAAGGGTGGCAAGGCTTTGACTATGAAACATCTGGAAAGCCAGTTGAACCAAGTTCCTAACTGGGATTACTGCGCTGAAAAGGTAGCAAGCAAGCAACATTTGGTTGACGTTAAAGCTAACGTAAAGAACTCTCAGTTCGCTACTCCGTTGTTTGAATTCTCAGGTGCTTGCTCTGGTTGTGGTGAAACTCCGTATGTGAAGTTGATCACTCAGTTATTCGGTGACCGCGAAATGGTAGCTAATGCAACAGGATGTTCTTCTATCTACTCCGGTTCAGTTCCTTCTACTCCTTATACTAAGAATGAAAAGGGTCAAGGTCCTGCTTGGGCAAACTCTTTGTTCGAAGACTTCTGTGAATTCGGTTTGGGTATGGAACTCGCTAACGAAAAGATGCGTGACCGTATTGTGAAACTGTTCAACCAGATCCTTGAAGGCGAAAATGCTCCTGCTGAAGTTAAGGAAGTATTGAAAGCATGGATTGAAAACATGTACGATGCAGACAAGACTAAAGAACTTGCACCTCAGATCGAGGCTATCATCGAGCAAGGCATCGCTGCCGGCTGCCCGATTAGCAAGGAACTGAAAGGCTTGACTCAATATTTGGTAAAACGCAGCCAGTGGATCATCGGTGGTGACGGTGCTTCTTACGATATCGGTTACGGTGGTCTCGACCATGTAATCGCCAGCGGTAAGGACGTTAACATCCTGGTTCTGGATACTGAGGTTTACTCTAACACAGGTGGTCAATCTTCTAAGGCTACTCCGGTGGGTGCTATCGCTAAGTTTGCTGCTGCCGGTAAGCGTGTACGCAAGAAAGACCTCGGTCTGATGGCTACTACTTACGGTTACGTTTACGTAGCTCAGATTGCTATGGGTGCTGACCAGGCTCAGACTTTGAAGGCAATCCGTGAAGCTGAAGCTTATCCCGGACCGTCACTCATCATCGCTTACGCTCCGTGTATCAACCACGGTTTGAAGGCAGGTATGGGTAAAAGCCAGGCTGAGGAAGAAAAGGCTGTTAAGTGTGGTTACTGGCACTTGTGGCGTTACAATCCGGCTTTGGAAGCTGAAGGCAAGAACCCGTTCCAGTTGGATAGCAAAGAACCCGATTGGGCTGGATTCCAGGACTTCCTGAAGAGTGAGGTTCGTTACTCTTCTGTAATGAAACAATATCCTTCAGAAGCTGCCGAACTGTTCCAAGCAGCTGAAGACAATGCTAAGTGGCGTTATAACAGCTACAAGCGTCTGTCTAAAGAAAACTGGGGTGCTGATGCCGAATAATTTCGATAATTATTGAAATAGGGAATAATAGACTCTGAAAAATGAAGGCTGCACCCGTGAACCGGATGTAGCCTTTATTTGTTTTTAAATTAATAAACAACAAACATTATGATTGGATTTATTATTTGGATTATTGGCTTGATACTTGCAATCAAGGCCGTATTGGAAATTATGAAATGGAAGGTAGATGGAGTGAAAAAACTATTAGTCGCCATCCTTGTTTTGCTCACTAGCTGGATCGGACTGATCTTTTATTATTTCTGGGGAAGAGATAATCTGCCACAGATGTTGAAATAGACAAGTCTATCTGTATATAAAAGAAAATGCCGTATTAAATTACGGCATTTTCTTTTTTTATTATGCTATGAACTTCTTCTTCCGTTCCACCGAACGGACCATAGCTCTGCAACTTTACAGAACACATGGCAGCGGCAAAGCAACCGGCTTCCTGATAGGATGCTCCTCTTTTACGCATATATAGATAGCCTGCCATATATGTATCTCCACAGCCTGTGGCATCAGCTACATTTTCTACCGGATAGGCAGGTATTTCATAGAATCGCTTATCAACATAGATGAGTGAACCTTTATCTCCCAAGGTAAGCAAGACTTCCTTCACTCCCCATTCTGCCAATTTCACAGCAGCATCATAAGGATCCGTGCACTGCGTAAGTACCTCCATTTCATGTTCATTCGCTTTCAGAATATGGATATACTTCAAGGCTTCTTCTTTTTCAAGCCAGTCCACCGCCAATACTTCTTCATTCTGTACTTCGCGCAAATAACCCTGTACATCAAGAGACAATAGCCCTTTCCCGGCAAGATGTTTAATGACATCTAATGAAAAATCATCCGCCAATAGACTGCCCAGATGATAAATCCGGGAATCTACATCCTGCAAACCTTCAATTGTGAAAGGATCAGCCTTAGCTGTGACCCGCTGCTTTCTTTCATTAGTGTCTTCTCCATAAATATTCTCAAAGCAAATGGAATGAGTGCTGGGAAGTACTTTCACTTCAATGCCGTCTCTTCTCAAATCATTCACCACCGACATCTCGCTATCAGCCAAAGCAGTAACAAGTTGGAATCCTTCAGTATTCAGGTGTTTAATGGCATGCGCAAAATAGAAAGAGGTTCCTCCAGGCATGTGCACTGTTTTCTGCGGAGTAACTACTTTATCCAAAGTAATATATCCAATGCAACAAAGATCGTATTTCATAAAATATTCAATTCCTTTTTGATATTGCAAAAGTAGGCAATTATTATCATTTCTTACCCCTGTTATACTATAAATTCTTCCGCTTCAAGAAATCCGTCGGACTTTCGCCAAATTGTTCTTTATAACACTTTGTGAAATAAGAAGGAGAAGAAAAACCTACTTCATAGGCAATTTCCGCAACTGTCATCTCGGAAGAAGCCAACAAGGAAGTTGCCTTCTTAAGACGTGCCTGGCGCAGCAATTCATTGGGAGCATAATTCGTAAGCGATTTCAATTTACGATAAAGCTGTACACGACTCAGCCCCATATCTTTGCCTAAGTCTTCCACATTCAGTTCCGGATCTCTCATTTTCTCCTCCACCAGAGATTTAAAGCGGGAAACGAAATCTTTATCGATATCACATATATTCTCTTTTGCCAATGTCTGATTATCACCGAAGAACTGCCGAAGCTGGCGACGGGAGTCTATCAGGTTCCGGATACGGGACAATAACAATTGGGAATTAAAAGGCTTAGATATATAAGAGTCTGCACCGCCATTATATCCCTGTATGCGTTGTTCATCAAGCGAACAAGCCGTAAGAAGGATAACGGGGACATGACAAGTCTGCAACTCTGTCTTCAGTCTCCGGCAACACTCTACCCCGTCCATACCGGGCATCATAACATCGGACACAATCACATCGGGAACATATTTCATTGCAAGACGAATTCCCGTAGCAGCTTCCGGTGCATCCAACACATGATATTCTTCGGCAAGCAATGTTTTCACATAATTGCGGATGTCAGCATTATCATCGATAACCAGAACTGCCGGGCGATCCGCATCTCTCGTTTCTTCCTCACCCATAGGAAAATCGGTTTCGACTAATGTGGTAGAAACTTCTGCTTCTTCACTTGGAAGAGTAACCACCGTCGGGTGATACTGAGAAACACTCTGCGCCGGAAAAAGAACAGTAAAAGTCGCTCCTTTTTCATCACTATGGGCAGTGATCTGACCGCCATGCATCTCAACAAAAGCACGAACAAGTGCCAAACCAATCCCTGTGCCAGCCTGATGCCCGTCTATCTGATAAAAACGTTCAAAGATAGCGTCAACTTCTTTGGGAGAAATATGGCTACCGGAATTAAATACTGAAAAGCGGAAATTAGTAGCTTCTGCTTCCAATCGAACTATAATCTTTCCATTCTCGGGTGTATACTTCACAGCATTGGATAACAAATTGAAGTAGATACGCTCCATTTTCTCACTATCTGCCATCATACGGAAATCCATATCAGGGGTAACCTCAAAAAAGAAGGATATATGCTTTTTCAACAACGCCATGCGGAAAGAATCGTTCCAGCCACGAAAACTGCTCAAAAGATCGAACGGCTCCAGATGGAGTTCCATTCGTCCGTTCTCCACTTTACGGAAATCAAGGATTTGATTAACAAGACGAAGGAGAATATTGACATTCTTCTTCATCAGTTCCAGTAACTGATGTGGACGTTCTCCAAGAGATTTATCGGCAAGAAGTTGATTAACAGGATCTGCAATCAACGTCAATGGGGTGCGAAAATCATGTGAGACATTGGTAAAAAAGACCAGTTTGGCATGAGTTGCCTCTTCCAATTCACGGGAAAGTTGTTCCAATTGTTCTTTCTGCTGAATGAGCTGTTCTTTCTGTTGTGTCAGTTGCAGTTTCTGTTCTTCCAACTTCTCCTTCTGACGAGACAGTTTCCGGTTCAAGCGATTTTTAGTACGCAAAGACAGATACACGGCAACCAATAAGCCTACTACCAATAAAAGTACCAACAGACTACCATATAGCACAACTTGCTGCGTAGCATAACGGTCGAAGAACTGACTCATCTTCCCGTTCATGGTTTCTATTTTCTCATCAAGAGTAGCTATATGTGAGGTCTGCATCTGCATAATCTGGGCATTGGTAGCATCTACGACAGAAGTTCCCAATACAGTCTCACGAGGATAATCACGTTTATTCAGAATGTCCATTGCAATCTGTATCACACGGTCACCACCTGTAGGATAAATAAACGTGGCATCCAATTGCCCGTTCAACACCTGCTCCACACCATATCCTTCACCAGGCAAAGCATCCGTACCAATAAAACGCATTTCTTCCGCCCTGCCCTGTTGTTTAGCAACGGCATAAGCACCTGCAGCCATACGGTCATTCTGGGCATACACCACATCTATTTCCGGAAAACGCTTCAAAAGAGTGTCCATCCTTTCTCCCGCTTCCGAACGTAACCAACCGGCATCTTCACGAGCCAGAAGTTGAATACCGGGATAAGGAGATATCGCAGAAACAAATCCTTGATGGCGATCCATGGCAGACGTAGAGCCGGTCAACCCAGCAATCTCTACAATATTACCCCGCCCATGAAGCATATTGGCTACATAATTACCTATAGCTTTTCCCAACTCATAATTATCCGCACCTATATAAGCAGTATATTTATCAGAAAGTATCTTCCGGTCGAAGACTATGACAGGAATCCCACGATCAAATGCTTCCTCTACCACCGGAGTAATGGGAGCAGCTTCATTGGGGGCAACAACAAGCAAGTCTACCCCTTCCTGAATGAAATGGCGAATATCTTCTATCTGTTGTGCATTATCGTCTTTCACGGTGCGGATATCCACTTCCACTCCATCATAAAAAAGTGCCTCGCGCAGCATTTCATTGTTCATCTGATGCCGCCATTCATCGTCACTGCATTGGGAAACGCCGATACGGAAATGCACGTCGCGATGCGTACACGAAGCAGTCAGCCAAAAGAGGGAGAGCATTGGAATAAGCAACAATTGGAAAGTATATCTTCTCATCTTTTCTGGTATTAGTAACGCAAATATAAAAATATTATCATAGGAATCTTTACCTGTTTCTTAAAAAAAGCTCCACTCTACTAAATTATAACATGAATGCCTGTTGCGGAATTAAAGAGTAAATAAGCTTGTGTTCATACTATTAAATACCTTCAAGACATAAAGCAAGGATACCTTAATAGGGCAATAGGAGAAATTAGTATCTCTGCCTACGGAGGCTAATGCTCTCCACCATGGAGAACATTACGTCCCCTTATAAGGGGACAAATTAACCTTCGTTATCTTAGTCTTTAACCCTTTACCAGAAAATCTCCTTAGCTTTCACTAATGGTTCATGAATCTATCATAAAGATTAATTTCCAAGTCTAACAATCCCTTCTTAGCTTCCAATCCGCCGGCATATCCGACCAGCTTATGGTTGCTGCCAATGACACGATGACAAGGAACAAATATTGAAATAGCATTCGCTCCATTGGCAGTTGCCACTGCGCGAACTGCCTTTGAATTTCCCAGTTTTTGTGACAACTCACCATAAGATACGGTTTTACCGTAAGGGATATTCAGCAATTCCTGCCATACTGATTTCTGAAAATCCGTTCCTATAAAGAGTAATGGGATGTCGAATGCCTTCCTTTTGCGGGCGAAATACTCTTCCAACTGAAGAATTGCTTTTGCAATTACTTCAGAACCTTGCGTGCAGTAATCGGCATGCAGTGCCTTTTGCAGTCGTTTGTCGATTACCTCCCGGCGTTTTTCATTCACCCAGTCACACATACAAAGTTTACCCTCGAAGGAACCAAATATCAACTCACCATAGGGAGATTGATAATACTGAACCTGAATCATTTCCATATACTCACCATTTATATATTACTATATGAATCAACCTCTCTATCATATGTTTACAAAAGTAAGTATTTACCTCAAATGCGACAACTATCTCTACTACAATTTCCGTATTCATCACTTCGGAAATATACTCGCGGAACGGACTCCATAATCATAACAATTCACCCGTTCGCCGGAAGACATACCAAACAGGACATCCAGACTTCGCTGAATGTCCTGCTCATAAAGTACCTTATTTGCAACGTTTCTGCCAGTATAGGTAGAAAGTTTCAGCCTTTGCCCGGAAAAGCATCATTGTCTAATGTGTGCTTATACCCTTTATCCGCCTATCATCACCGTCGGACATCCGGCAGCTATCGTGCCACCATGTGCGGTGCTATCACCCATACGGGCTGCAGGTCTGCCACCTATCATTACAGTGGATGAACCTTTTATTATTGTATCCGGCGGTCCCACGCAGACGCACATGTCACCTACGACGGCTGCTGGCATTTTCCCTATTAAAACATTCGGCACACTGGGACCGACTATCGGTCCGCCCACATGCGGTATCGGCGAGGGAAACGCCGGGGTCTGCATGGGGCAGGTGTGCATATCAGTTATTCTTGCTGCTGGAGGCATAATTTTCAAATTAAAAGTTATAAATTAAAAATCCATTTCCTAATTGTCCATTAGTTTATCATGACCATTCCGCCTTTAACAGTAGTTTGGCCCGAAGCTGAAAGTTCCGCCTTGGCGTTGCCTTTAACAGCTGCACTCACTTTAGCCTGCATGTTCACGTTCAGTCCTTCCAGACTGACATCCTGCTTGGCCGTGGCGCTGAATTTTGAAGTGGCATCCATTGTGATGGCACCTTTCGCTTTCAGTGTGATATCTTTTGCCGACGAAAAGGAAATACCGCTACTGTTCATCACAATCTCGTTCTTGTTCTGGTCGGTCAGCTTGATATGCTTGTCGTCGTCACTGATTTCCACTGTGTTTTTTCCAGGAGTAGAAATCTTTACCATCTTCTTTTCCTCATTGAATTCTATCCGCATCTTCTCACGGGTGACGATGGCTTTCGTATTATTCTTCGCCTCGTATTCATAAGGCGGTTTGTGCCTCTCACCATACACCCCGCCCAATATGATGGGATGCCCGGGGTCTTCATTCATAAAGCCCACCACCACTTCATCATCCGGTTCGGGCAGGAAGAAGTTACCTGATGCGTTTGTGGCGTACACAGTGGAGAGTCTTGCCCAAAGCAGCTTGTTCTTTCCATCCATGGCAATTCTATCTGAATACGGTATTCTTTCAACGGATCGCCGTCCAGTTTCCTCACCACTGCCGCATGAAGTCCCTGCAAACCGGGCAAAAAGCCGGAAGCGGAAGGCGATACCACATCCGTTTCATCAGTAATGTTCAGGGATGAAACGCCTGCACCCGCTTCGGTCGTCCATTCGTTGTTCTCGATGGTATGCGTCACTAAGCCGACAAACAGATTGCCATTGAATCGCTTGCCCAAACCTTTCAGTTCAATGATGCAGCCGGGCACCACTTTGGCGGAACCACAAAACCTGCACGATCCTTGATAACGTGCCAATCCAGCTTTCAACGCCATGCCATCCGCCCATTGCTTCAACGCTTTTTCGTCTGTAGGAGCATCGGTTTGCAACAAAAAGCTATCGCCTATGGCAATGTTCTTCGGCTGCAAGTCCCCTTGCTTATTGAGCGAGGGGGAACTAGCAGACACTTTCACAGCTTTCTGTGTGGCCGGATCCCAAGACATCGCTTCATATTGCGTAAACTGGTCATCAGCGGACAGTTCAAGGTCAAAAGTAGTCAAGTCGACACCATAAGTTACAGTCAGTACAGGCGACGTACTCACATCGGGCTTCTTCACCTTTATCTTACCACCATCAGTAAAGATAAACAGGCCATTGGCATCGGCACGCGAAAGGGCAAAATCCCAATCGGAACAATAATACTGTACCAGCGTGGGGTACTGATAGGGTGTGGAGTCTACTTCCACACTACCGTAAGCTGACAATACTTCTTTAATGATGTCACAGTCCTTCTTCTTTTCAAAGATGCGATTCTTACGTCCTTGCGTGGCAGAATAGGCATGGTCACGGCACTCCACTAACATATAGGAATGAAAGTCCTTATCAGTAATGATGCGTAACCCGATAATCATACCATCGAACAGTATATTTTCCTTTTCAATATCGCCTACTTCCAGACGGATAGCATTACCCGGCTTGAAAAGGTCGGCATCACTCTCGTCGAAGGTCTGCTTATTCATATTTCCGGCATTAAATTTCAATGTTGCTTTACCGATGCGGTTCAGTTCCAAATGCACCGTAGCAGCAACCAAGGTGTACTCATTTCCCAGTTTGTTTCCGTTACAATAAACGGAACAGGTCAGTACGCGGTCTTTGTTTACAGAAGGCGATTCACTCATAATCTTAATTATTTTTTAATAACGGAAGCAAGATCTTTGTGCTGTCAGGCACATTCCTGTAACCGTTCAGGTTATTAAATCGGACTATTTCATCCTCTTTATATGATTCATTTGTATTAGACTCAATGGACGAGAACAAAAATAATGGGAAATGGAGGAATCTAAATTCTAAAATCAATAAACTAAAATAAATAATTTTATAGCACTGATATTTAGAATATTAAAGATTAAAAGGCATCCTTAATTTTACGATTTCATACTTTTTTTGATGATATGAAGGTACATAAAAACAGATACGCCCACTAAAATAAAGTTTTAGTGGGCGCACTTATTATAAAAATATCTTTATCGGCAATCTACTTATTGAGCAGTAAACTCAATCACGTGACTCTGAGTCGTAGCCAAACCGAATACATTCAAACCGACTTTCATCAGATAATCACCGGAAAAAACTTTTCCGTTAGACCCTAACTTTGAAGTAACCGAAGGCATCAGATTGATTTCTTCTACTTTATACTGCTTATTCGGATCCAGACCTTGTAATTTCACTGCCATCAGTTTCTCCTGAAAGCGGGGATGGATATCGTAAGCAAACAGTACTGCTTTGTTGGTATCTTTACTCACATAGTTCAATGCCATATGATTTCCCTCATAAGGAGAAACTAAACGATACTGGTCACCATCCATAATAGCATTCTGCAGGCGTTTCCAATTGGCAACGGCTGTCTGGGAATAAGCCAGTTCGTCAGCAGTAAGTTCTTTCAGACCGATATCGAAACCAAGTTTACACATAGAGGCCACATCGGTACGAAATTTCACGGAAGTCGCCTTGTTCCAACTGGTCACATGAGCATCCATAGCTTTTGCCGGGAAGAATTGAGAGAAGCCCCACTGGATATAGATACGTTCTACAGGATCCGTATTATCGCTGCACCAGAACTCGGTAAAATATTTCAGTGCTTCATAATCGCAACGGGCACCACCACCGGAGCAAAGCATCATCGGGACATCAGGATAATTCTCCTTCACACGTTTCAGAACATTATAAATACCACGGACATGGTCAATATACAACTGCCCCTGTTTATTCTTCAGATACGGGGAATAGATATTGGTAATAGGGCTGTTGCAATCCCATTTGAAAAAAGCAACTTCCGGGTTCTCTTTCATTATATTCTCTACAACACTATACACATAGTCCTGCACTTTCGGATTGCTAAGGTCAAGCACCAACTGGTTACGATAATAATACGTATCGCGATTAGGCAGCATGATCGCCCAATCCGGATGTTTCTCGAAGAGTTCACTCTTGGGATTCACCATTTCAGGCTCAATCCAGATACCGAACTTCACATCTGCATCTTTGGCAGCTTTCACCAGAGCCGGAATACCGCCGGGCAATTTATTATGATTCACATCCCAGTCTCCCAAACCCGCATGATCATTTTTACGGGGATATTTGTTCGCAAACCACCCGTCGTCCAATAAGAACATATCTACACCCAGATGTTTGGCTTCCTTCATTAATTCAGCCAGTATCTCCTGATTAAAGTTAAAGCCTGTATTTTCCCAGTTATTCAGAAGAGTCAGACGACTGCCTTTACCATCTTTCAAACTATAGTTACGTGCCCACTCATGGAGATTCCGGCTACCTTTCCCAGCGCCGTCATTGCTTAAAGTGAAGATAAATTCAGGGGTAGTAAACACTTCATTCGGTTTCAACTCATAGTTCGAAGCATAAGGATTGATGCCAGGGATTACGCGAAGGTTTCCTACATTGTCTACCTCAAAAGTGAAACGGAAATTACCGGTCCAGCCCAATGTACCCATCAATACGCTTCCCTGATGTTCGCTGACCGGTTGATCCAGTCCTACTTCAAAGAAAGGATGCGTATGCATGGCGGCACGACTCCCCAACTTCGTATCGATCACTTTCTTACCGAACTGTAGCTGTTGGCTGCTCATTTGTGCTTCCTTCGCCCAGTCACTACTAAACTCAGTCAGGTAATAAGCTGAATTATTGAAATAAAGCATGGTAGAGGCATAGGTCGAAAGCATTACAGGCTTCTTCTCCTGATGTATGATTTCGCTCCAAGTTTTGATAACGTTTTCCTTCGGATAAGCCACATAATGCAGAGTGACATCTACCGGATACTTGTCGTCACGCAGATTAATCACAGTCTCCATACCGCCTTCAACCGCCTTAGAGGAAGAAGAAACATAATACAGGATAGTGGACGGATTGCCATCGTTATGAGTAATAGCAATGGCCGGTTCAAAGTAATCTTCATTACCCGAACCACTATATACTTCCCAACCACGCCGGCTTACACTACCATCGGCACCTGCATGGATACTCCAGCTGAAATTATTCAAATCCTGTTCATGCAGTAGTCTCTCACCTAAATAAGTTTGATACAGACGACCATTATCGCCTACCTGAAGCACCAGGTCAGTGTTGTCCGTAGAAATGCGGATCGTTTTGTTTTCCGCTGCATGAGTATACGATAAAGTAGCGCATGCAAAAAGGGTTACAAGTAAATTTTTCATGGTATACAATCAATTTAGTTACAAAAATATATTAATTTAAATTAGAATGAAAGACTTGCACTGAATTCCAGCGTAAACGGACGCAAATAGTTACCACTCATATAATGGTCTTTAAACTTGCCTGCTTCTTCCTTACCCAACAGTTCTGCACCATTAATCGTGCCGCTGGCACCTTTCTGATTCAGGAAGTTCACTACCGTTGCACCCAGTGAGAGATGTTTATTCACTTTCCAGTTAATTCCACCGAAAGTTTCCCAGCGGCCATTGAAATAGAGGACATTGATCAGATTGGCATATGTCTTACCAAAGTAACTGAAGCTAAGCCACAGACGTAAATCGGGCGTTATGTTATAACTGGGATCTATTTCAGCCAATACCTGGGGAATTTCCTTCACAATATTACCGTTGGCATTCAGATCGGACACTCCTTCAAATGGAGATTTAATGAAGTAGTTATTATAAGTGGGCTTCTGGTAAGTGAACAGGGCATGCAAATGAAAACCTTTGAAGGGATTGATTTCAGCAGAAGTAGTCCAGCCCAATGTCTTGATATCGTAAATCAACAAAGTGGTCTTGGATTGCGTTGTTCCCGGCTTGGTTACATTCTGCTGGTCTATGTTATTCGACTTAGAGATATAGGTAATCATAGAAGTCAGGTTTATCCAGTCATTCTGATAGAATAATCCACCACGCAACAAGGGGATGGTCACACGCTTATACTGTTCCTCAGTTGGGCCGGTTCCTGCATATTCATTAATGCGCGGAAAACGGGTAGCAATAGTTCCATCAGCAGTAAGCCCGAAGTTCCTGGTCAGTTTGTAAGTAAATTGTGCCGTTGCAGCATAATTCAACTTATCTTTTACCACTTTATGCGGCTGTATCTTTTCAGTAGAAAGCACATTCCCTTCATTGTCCGTATATTCATGGGTATCACCAATATGGAAACCAGAATAACGGCTGTAAGGAATCTGGTCGGCAGACATACGATAATATTCCAGGCGAGCCCCGTAGTAGACTGTGAATTTCGGGCTTACCTGCCAATTGTCCGTAAAGTAAGCAGCCAGTTTATTCTCAGTCCCTTTCGTGTACTCAGGGCTCAGTTCATTGAATCCTCTGAATTTACTGGTACTTCCGTCAGCTTCCACCCGGTTCAGTATCTGCGGATATTCGGTGACGGTTCCCGTCCATTGAAAAGAAGAAGATTGATAATTCAAGTGATAAAACCATTCATTCAACCCCAGACGTACATCATGGTTACCGACTTTCTTTTTCAACTCAGAGGTTAGCAATACATTCTTCACCTTTCCAAGGTGCAACCAGGTACGTCTACCTTCCACCAATCCGGTATAGGCATCTTTCGAACCATCCAGAAAAAGACCATCTTCCTCAGTTGCTTCACTGATATTACTACCGCCGAAATCTACATAATTTGCTTCAGGAGCATTCATAAACTTGGCATTGAATATCCAATTCAGATTATTATGGAAAGTATAATCAAACAGCATAGCTACTTCATGCGCTCTATTCCCCGTGAAGTCACCGAAGCGCCCGCTCTTCATCTTTCCATCCATTACGTCCATATATTGAAAGCGTCCACCTTCGGGAGCATATGAAGAAGTCCCCAACTTGAACCCCGAAATTTCTTTTACGCTGCCATCTCCCACATAAATGAACGGAGCAGCATTAATCATCGAACCGAGTGCATTACTTTTCGAGAATTTATAAATAACGGAGAATTTTCCACGATTGTTATTGAAAAGGCGGGTCAGCCCGGCATGATACAATTGGGTGCGGTCACTGAAGTTTTCAAACTTAGGGGCGAAACTACCCGGATCGAAATTCTGATAAATGCTCGCTGTATACAGCCAACGATCTCCGATGCCACCGGACACATTCATGTCCACATTCTGCCATCCGAAGTGATTGGTATGATAATTCAAGACTCCCTTAAACTCCTTCTGTCCCAATTTAGAGAAAGAATTTACGGAATAAGCAATATTTCCGGTAGCAATAGCAGATTCGGACGGTGTCATTAATCCGACTTCACC
The DNA here is from genome assembly GCF_000172175.1 of Bacteroides intestinalis DSM 17393. Taxonomy (NCBI): domain Bacteria; kingdom Pseudomonadati; phylum Bacteroidota; class Bacteroidia; order Bacteroidales; family Bacteroidaceae; genus Bacteroides; species Bacteroides intestinalis. The sequence continues at coordinate 1,400,010 of NZ_ABJL02000008.1, forward strand.
CAGGCTGGCATCGCTGCGCCAGTGAGTAGCCAACTTGTGCACAGCCGAAGAATATACGGCGGGCAATCCGTTCTCATACACATTCACATCTTCACTGGGAAGTCCGATCTGGATTTCACGAGGCTTGTTAGCATCCGAAGCATTCAGCATCACATTGCGTTCGCTTCCTTCCGTCTTCTTACTACTGATGGTGTCATTCTCCACCGGACTATTTGCTATCGCAGTAGTAGCGAATAACAAAGCTGCCAATACAACATAAGAAAAGAGACTTACTTTCATAATATTAATAGGATTTAAAATTAAACTCTTTGCCAAAGGATCGGATGGAAATACATCCTTTATCTTTCAACGAGGGCAAAGTTAGAAGGTATTATTATGCACTGTTGCCACAAGTAGTCGTCAGGTAGATTGAAGTGAAGTAGCACACGTCATTATCACACTGATTATAAACATATTACAGGTATTCATTTTATAAAAGCAGGTAGATGTATCCGTTTGCTAAAAACTTTTAATATCTTTGTATTTGTCTACTTTAAATGAATATACCCTATGAAAAGATACTTGTTATCAGGATTATTTCTACTATTTATGCTTGTACCTTTTCGTGCAGCGAATAAAACGGACTTATCCAATGAATTGGAATCAGCTTTAAAACAGCGCAACCAATACTCGCTCCAAAAGGAAACCCGGATTGACAGCCTAAAACATTTGCTATATCCGGCAATGGATAAAAATGAACGCTTCCGATTATACAATGCCATTTATGAAGAGTACTATACATATCGTTTCGATTCGGCCATGCTCTATGTAGACAGGGAAGAACAAGTGGCCATGCAACTTTCAAATCCTACTTATCGCAATCTGAGCATCATTCACCGTTCAGTACTTCTTTCCACTTCAGGCTATTTCAGCGAATCCATTCAGAATCTGGCACAAATAGACTCACGCACTTTAGATGCTCCGTCAAAGATAGAATACTATGTCGCCTGTGAATGGGCTTACAGTATGTGGGCCGAATACTCCAATGATAAAGTATATGCCCCCCGCTATTATGAAAAAGAGATGCTCTATCAGGATTCTCTAATCAGCGTACTGCCCGTCGGTTCGTCATTACACGACTACTGGAAAGGAGAAAATCTCTATCGTCACCAAAGATATCCCGAAGCGAAAGAATACTACCAAAAAGCACTGGAAGGAGTTCCCGTAAATGTTCGTCTTTATGCTATGGTTACTTACGGTCTGGCATTAGTACATTCTAAATTAGGGAATTGGGACGAATACGAGCATTATCTGATCAAAGCTGCTATTTCGGATCAGGTATGCCCGCTTAAGGAAAACCTGGCTCTGCAGGAACTTGCCTTATATATCTTTAAAAATAAAAGTGGAGAAGTATCGCGTGCTAACCGCTACCTGAATTATTCCATGGAAGACGCACAGTTTTATAACAATCGTCTCCGCATGCTCGAGATAGCGAAGAAATTCCCTTCTATCGTACTGTCTTATCAGGAACAGAACCTTATTAAAAGTAAACGACTACAATGGTCACTGATATGTATCAGTATATTATCTATCGGACTAGTTATTTCCCTGATCTATATTTACCGGCAAATGCACCAACTTCATAAACGCAGAGAGATACTGGCGGATATGAATCAGGCATTACAGCATCTGAATAAAGCATTAGTAGAGACCAATCATACACGTGAAGAATATGTAAGCCTGTTCATGGATCTGTGTGCTGCCTATATAGATAAACTGAATAAATACCAGGATTTGGTAAAACGCAAAGTGAAAGCAAAACAAACGGATGATCTTTTGAAGTTAGTCAATACCACTAAACTATCAGACACCGATGCGAAAGAATTCTTTGTAAACTTCGATACTGCATTTCTGAACTTATACCCCAAATTTATAGAAGAATTTAATGCATTATTACGAGAAGGTGAAGAAATCATTCCTAAAAGAGGAGAGATATTGAATACGGAGCTCCGTATATTTGCATTGATACGTATGGGGATTAAAGATAGCTCTAAGATAGCCACCCTCCTGTTCTATTCGCCACAAACTATTTACAATCATCGGAGCGTAGTAAAAAATAAGGCTAAGATGAGAGATAGTTTTGAAAAGCAGGTGGAGGAACTTTGTGCAGTAATGTAAAATCGTCGATAATATAAAACAAGACACTTTTTCTGTAAAAAAGGACGTGTACACATTGCCCCTTCAAATACTTCTGTTACTTTTGCCTACAAATACAATATAACTACTAGAAAACTATTATTTTATGAAAAAGCTATTCTATTTTGTCATTCTGGCATGTATTTCATATGCATGTTCCTCAGATTCAGATTTCACCCCGGAAGATGAAACTCCTTCTGATGTCTATGAACTCAAAGCTATTCCTGACAAGGAAGTCATTTTCAAAACCTACCCGGCAAATATGAAGCAAATTCTTGGTGCGGGCTACGATGTTACCGCTGATTACTTAAGTCCCGAAGCCATAAAAGCTCCCATAATAGATTTGGAGAAGTTAGAAAACAACGATGAAGATAATATCTATCGTATGCGGGCAAATGCTTCCGAACCCAGAGACTACGCTGGAGAAAATGCAACAACGTTCCTGACCGACATGACCAATAACCTAATACTGGGAGACATAAATTCCAGGAATGCTCTATCGATCGGTACCATTCTCAAGCACAAAGAGTTCGAATCTGACTACAACCATTCTTCACAATATTCTTTTGCTTCCAGTGAACAGCTATTTACGGCGGAACGCTGGTACTTTTCGTTCTTCTATAACTCAGAGAAATATAAATACAGATACCTTACGCAGGAGTTTGAAAATGATGTTGCCAGTCTGACAGCAGAAGATATCATAAATAAATATGGCACACACCTTTTAGTGGACGTCGGCATAGGGGCACGATTCAGAGGACTTTTCCGGACAGCAGTGCCTACAGCGACATCGGCTGCCAGCAGTGCAAGAATCACCTTACTCAGCGCTTTGACAAAAATAGGCCAGCAAGGTCTCTTTACCGGAAGCGGTGTCGGCGGGTGGGAAGAAGAAGTGGCACAAAGCATAGGAGGCCAGCTTATACTGGAATTCTATGGAGGAAATACAAGCCTATTGACTTCACAGCCGATAACCGATGGCTTCAATGCCTGGTGGAAGTCCTTCAATGAAGAAAATTATACCTTGACTAAAATCACTCAAGACAAAGTTCTTCCTATTTATGAACTGATAGCGGATGCCACCAAAAGAAAACAAGTGAAAGATGCCATAGAAAAATATATTTCCAACCAAAAGTTATCATCTGTTTCCACAACTCCGTTACTTCAGGCTTGGAATGGCAAAAATCACACATACGATACATCTTATTTAGATATTGCAGTGCACTCCAACAGAAAATATGAAGGAGCCGTTTGTTCCATCTACAAACAGCAAAGAACACATACCGTGCCTCTGTATTTATATAGCAACGGACAAAAACAACGTTTATCCGTAGAGCCATTACAAGCAGACGCCGGATGGCAACTGGAAAAAGAACTGGGATATGTATATACTTCACCTGTAGACGGAGCCATTCCTCTATACGAAGCAGCAAATGAAAATGATTATTGTTACACTACAGAAGACAAACAGGAATATGGAATAGCAGGAAGTTGGAAGAAAACAGGTATTGTATGCTACACAATGCCCTTATAATACCAAATTAGTTGCCATATAAATGAATCTCCTTTATCATTACCATATCAGAATAGTAATGATAAAGGAGAAAACAATCTAATTGTAACCTTTCAGGTAGTTACTCCAACCGACTCTTAAAAGCATAAGGTAATTCCGGCATAGCCCCACTCTGTGTACAAACATAAGCAGAAACTTCTACGGCCAGTTTATGTGCTTCAGGAACAGGTTTTCCACTAAGTATGGCAGATGTGAAAGCAGCAGTAAATGAATCACCCGCTCCCACAGTATCGGCAACAGGAACTGTCGGTGTGTCCTGATAAGATACTACACCAGGAGTAAATACATAGCTGCCATTGGTTCCACAAGTCAGAATCAGCATCTTCAGATTGTATTTAGCCAGAAGTATCCAGCATTTATCCTGTAAATCGATACCCGGATAACCAAAGATGCGACTGATTGTCACCAATTCCTCATCATTGATTTTAAGGATATTGCAACGACGCATAGATTCGCAAAGAATCTCCTTCGTATAAAATCCCTGGCGAAGATTAATATCGAAAATCTTAATCTGATCTTCTCCGTCAGGCATTGTATCCAAAAAGCGCTGGATAGTAGCCCGACTCACAGGACTGCGTTGAGCCAGAGAACCGAAACAAACAGCACGGGTAGAAAGAGCCAGCCGTTTCAAATCGTCCGTAAAAGGAATATTATCCCAAGCTACCCCCTCTTTAATTTCATAACAAGGTACACCGACAGCATCAAGAGTAACCTGTACCGTACCCGTAGGGTAATCCACCTGTTCTATCTGGCAAGTCAGCTTCTTTTGAGCAAAAACATCCAATATTTCCCGTCCATCAGCATCACGCCCTACAGCACTTACGACACGACTGTCAAAACCAAACTGTGATACATGATAAGCGAAATTGGCAGGTGCACCACCTATTTTCTTTCCTTCGGGCAGCACATCCCAAAGTGCTTCACCCATTCCAACGATTGTATTCATATATAAATAAGTTGTTACTCTCCGAAAAGAGATTGATTTAAACCATTAATAAATTATTTGTCCCATATTGATTTACCCCCAAATACTTGTAGATCCTTAATATCAATATTATTCCCCCAGAAATGAAATCCTTCCTTATTATTCTTATCCGGCTTTCTAACCATTGAAAATGAATATGCTCCGTTATCGACAAACACTTCAATAGAAGTTCTGTCTATATATATATCGGCAGTTATTTCCATACTTGTCATATCATCAGGAGAGTAGAACACGCCATTTATTGTATTCGGATTAAGATCGTAAGTAAGCATTTGCTGGCCAAACAAATTAAATCCGGCACTAGTTGCATGAGACAACTTGAATGTGGTTTTAATTCTAAGGTAATCTGCATTTTCAAATTCTTTCAGCAACTCATTGGCTTCATTTGCCTTGAGAGAATTCCATTGACGGAGAGGCGTAAACAACTGCTCGGATTCCTTAATCGGGACATTAAATAATCTTGGTCCATCTTTAGTAGTCCGAAGGGTAAGCTCCGTTGGCAAACACATCATACCATTAAAAGGCATTCCCGGATGACTGATTCGCCCCCACCCTATTTGAATACGTCGTCCGTCGGGCATATTGGTAAATGTCTGCGCAGCATATATAGAGCCTGTTGTATATTGATATTTTCCCATTTCCGGTTTAAAAACTTTCCCATTGAACGAACCAAGCATATAGGTGCCTGTGGCACCATACATCACCCACTTCGTATTATTCGGATCTCCATCAATAGGCAATTCAAACAACTCAGGACATTCCCAAAATCCGGTTATATGGCTTTGATAAGTCCACTCTTTCAAATTGGAAGAAATGTAAATAGAGTGTCCATCACGTTCATTCAGCACCATAACCCAGTGCTTACCGGGTTTATACCAGAATACTTTCGGATCACGCGTATCTATACTATTCCAGATATGCTTCGAATCAATCACAGGATTCTCCGGATATTTGGTAAAAGTACGCCCATTGTCAAGACTATATGCTATACATTGCACTTGCTTATCCGGGCTGGCAGCTGTATAAGCCACTATCATGGCAGGAACATTATCTCTATTATACCCTGCAGTATTTTCATAATCTGTCACTGCTGATCCTGAATACATTGTACCTAAATGATCTGGATAAAGAGCATCCGGTAGTTCTTCCCAATGAATTAAGTCTTTGCTTACAGCATGTCCCCAGTGCATATTTTCCCAGTCGCGTTCATAGGGATTATGCTGATAAAACAAATGATACTCTCCATCATGGTATATCAGCCCGTTAGGGTCATTTATCCAGCCACGGCGAGTAGTAAAATGGAATTGCGGACGGTTCGTTTCCCGATAAAGGCTGTCATGTCCGGCTATAAAATCATCCTGGTATATTTTACTTAACCCCTTTTCATCTCCCTCATAACTTATCCTTATTGTTTTACCTTTAAGATCGGAAACATCTTTAAACACCCAATAATCAGCTTCGCCGGATGCCAGACGGATCACTACCGACAAATCGGGCTTACCTTCCGATTTAAAAGTCATTTTCGCCCTTTCCTGTTTATGAGAAACAGGAAAATTCAGATACTTTTTGTTGATTTTCAATTCAATGTCACCAGAAAACGCCCAATTACACGAAAGTAAAAATGCGCCGGTCAATAATAGTCTTAAGATTAACTTCATACTGCAATTTTCCTTTAAAGTTATTTCTTTATCTTCAGAGTATAATACAGCAGGTAAAGCACACCGACTGTCATTACCGCTACTGCACCGCTTTGTCCTACCGCATCACTAGCCAATCCCATTGCCAACGGAAACACCGTTCCACCAAAAAGGCCCATAATCATCAGACCGGAAACTTCGTTCTTCTTGCCCGGCATATACAGCAATGCCTGCGAAAAGACAATCGAGAATATATTTGAGTTACCATAACCTATCAATGCAATGCAAATATAAATAGATGTTTTTGAATGAAAAACAAAAAGCCCTATCATTGCCAATAACATCATAAAACTACTGATAGCAAAGAACGATTTGGCATTCATCTTTCTCAAAATGAAAGACCCTGTAAAGCAACCTGCCGTACGGAATATAAAATAAAGGCTGGTAGCAAACGCAGCATCATCCAATCCCATACCCAAGCGTTCCATTAAAATCTTAGGTGCGGTAGTATTCGTGCCCACATCAATTCCTACATGACACATAATGCCGATAAAAGATAGCAGAATAAACGGTTTGCCCAATAGAGCTAAACACTGACCAAATGTAGAAGGTTTGCCTTCTTCTTTTTCTTCAGCGATCTGTGTCTGCCCTAATAGTAAAACAGCGATTACAGCAATGACCATATAAATAGGGAATAGCACCCGCCAGCCCAGACCAAAGGATGGAATAGCTTGCGTAGCTCCCCACATGGCAATGTAAGGTGCAAGAAACGAGGCTATCGCTTTCACAAACTGTCCAAAGGTTAGACTACTTGCCAGACGATCACCTCTGACAATATTGGGAAGTAACGGATTCAGTGAAGTCTGCATAAGCGCGTTGCCGATACCTAATAAAGAGAAAGAAATCAGCATAAGCGTATAACTATCACCGAAAACCGGTAATAATAAAGAAGCAAAGGTCACCAGCAAACTAAGCAGTACCGTCTTTTTCTGTCCGATACGACTCATCAACATACCTGTCGGCACGGAAAAGATCAAAAACCAGAAGAAAACCAGCGAGGGAAAGATGTTAGCCTGAGAATCCGTCAGACCTAAATCAGCTTTTACATAATTGGAGGCAATGCCTACCAGATCAACAAATCCCATGGCGAAGAAACAAAGCATCACCGGGAAGAGCTTGGATAACGAAGAATTTGATTTCATGGTTGTATGGTATTAATTTAAGTATTTCTTGCTCGGGAAAGCACGTTGCAAAGGAAGCGAATACCACGACAACGGGATAACAATTTTGTTACAAAGAATATCAATTATGATACAGGACTGTTTTTTAGCCGTATTTGAGCCCTATTATCATCCATTTTAGCTACTTTTGTATAAGTATATACAGCAAACTCATAAATAAATCATTATGGAAATACTCTTTAACGGAAAACTTAGTATCGAGGTCTCTGCACATGGAGCCGAATTGTGCAGTATTTTCTCTAATGGAAAAGAATATCTGTGGCAAGCAGACCCCGCATTTTGGAAACGTCATTCACCGGTGCTCTTTCCTATCGTAGGAAGTGTGTGGGAAAATGAATATCGCAATGAAGGTACAACCTATGCCCTTACACAGCATGGATTTGCCCGCGACATGGAATTTACGCTCATATTAGAGCATGACGACGAAGTGCGTTATCAACTTGTCAGCAACGAAGAAACACTCAAGAAATATCCCTTTCCATTTTGTCTTGAAATTGGTTATCGCATCTATGGCAAGAAAATCGACGTAACATGGGAAGTAAAGAATACCGGAGAAAAAGAAATGCATTTCCAAATTGGGGCACACCCGGCATTCTGTTATCCGGATTTCGATGCAGCTAAAGAAGAGCGGGGTTTCTTTGGCTTTGGAAAAAAGAACAGCCTGAAATATATCCTCATTTCCGAAAAAGGCTGCGCTGATCCGGACACCAAATATCCGTTGAAATTAACTGATGGACTGTTACCTTTAGATATACATACCTTTGATAAAGATGCACTGATATTGGAAAACAGTCAGGTACGGCAGGTTACTCTATATAATAAGGATAAACAACCCTACCTCAGCCTGCATTTCAATGCACCTGTAGTCGGTTTGTGGTCACCTCCTTCCAAGAATGCTCCATTCGTCTGTATAGAACCGTGGTATGGTCGTTGTGACAGAGCACACTATACAGGAGAATATAAAGAAAAGGATTGGATGCAGCATCTGCAGCCCGAAGAAATATTCAGAGGAAAATACACTATTGAAATAGAGGAATAAAAGAGAAATAGACCAATCGGCCTATCATATCCATACCAACTCCGTATCAAAGCCGTACCAACCCCGTGTCTGGTCCAAACGCTTAGGTACGGAGCAAATACGGAGTTGGTACGGCTTTGGTGTAGGTTAGGGATGGTAAAAGAGGTAAAACAGACTAATTTTACTTCAATTTATAAACCTTGAACGAACTTACCGTATAGCTTCCACCTTTAGCATAGAAACTGATGCGGTTATAAGGTTCCGATGGAAATACCAGGTTTGTCATTGCAAAACGTCCGTCATCTCCAAATGCTTCAATACTCGATTTATCAATAAAAAGACGTAATGTCATTTCCGAATTATCCTCTATTGGAGCAAAAGTCACTATCGGAAAATCCGGACTGAATGATACGATTCCACTCTTACTACGGTCCATCGCAAATTTCTTCTCAACCAGATTATAATAGATATCCACTTCTTCTCCTTTTGAATTGAATAGTTGGAAACCTACAATCTCAGCATTCCGGTTCTTAATTGTCATTTCAATTTCATATGTACCCGTATTATCGGAAAGCAACTTATCCAGATTATAGGTGCGGTCCACTTTGAAGGAACATTTCTTTTCTTCTTTTCCACGCAGTTCCAGCAATTCTCTGGAAGGAGATGACTTCAGATATGTTTCACCGGCCGAGGTATAGAGACTCAAATCACGGGGAACAGAGTTGCCACTGCGATATTGAGTCGTAGGTACATTGTTGGCATATTGCCAGTTGCTCATCCACGCCAATGCAATATGGCGTCCTTCGGGTGTATTGTTCCAGGTCACGGTAGCATAATGATCCTTTCCCCAGTCCATCCATTTAGTAGCTTCGGGTGATTCATTTACAAACCTCTTTCCATCAAAAGTACCTACAAAATATTGAGTAGCACTACCACCAAAAGGTCCGCCAGGATTAATATTACAGATTAATATCCATTTCTTCAATTCGGTACCTTCAATAGGCAATTCAATCAGATCAGGACATTCCCATACGCCGCCATGAGCACCCTGACCTTCACCGAAACTACTTTCATAAGACCAGTCTTTCAGATTAGCAGAAGAATAGATTTGCATTTCCTGCCCCACAGCAAGAATCATAATCCATTTATCGGTAGCATCGTGCCAGAATACTTTCGGATCGCGGAAGTCACGCTGGGTGGAGGTCAAGATCGGATTACGTGCATACTTCTTGAATGTCCTACCATTATCCAGACTATAAGCCATGCTCTGCACCTGACGATCGCTGGCCGAAGTATAGAAAGCTACGATTGCACCGGCACCAAAGCCTGCCGTATTATCTTTATCAACCACACATGAGCCACTGAATATGGTTCCCAATGCATCAGGTGCAATGGCTACCGGCTGATGTTCCCAACTTACAAGGTCTGTACTAGTGGCATGTCCCCAATGCATATTTCCCCACATTGAACCATAAGGATTGTATTGATAGAACAGATGGTAAACACCATCTTTATACACCATGCCATTCGGATCATTCATCCAGCCATATTGGGGAGTAAAGTGATAAAGCGGACGGAAGTTCTCACGGTTTGTCGTATCAAACTCATCAGAAAGCTTCATTTCATCCCAGCAAATAGCCGTATCAGGAATCAACTGGAAGTTAAAGGAAAGTGATTTATTATCAAATCCGGAGAGATCTACTGGAACAAAGTAGTCTACCTTATTTATAGCCAGACGAACATTCATGTTGCGTACTACATCATTGTCTGCTATCATATACAGTTTTGCTTCCGGAGAAGCCTCCTCTACGGGAAGCAACAGGAATTTCTTTTGATTTTCAATCTGGACAATGCTCTGTCCGTCACCTAAATGTTTAATCACGAAAGGAGGGTTAATAGCTTGGCACGAAAAGACCGACCAAATTGTACCTATTATAAAGGTAAGGGTCCATCGCACGGTCAACAAATTGTTTTTTAAATTCATGATGTTTTTGGGTATTACATTTAATTAATAATGGGTTACTCGGGAAAGCACTTTGCAAAGGAAGCCAATAAAAAAGAAACAGCCTGCTATTTATGTTTCATAAGCTGGTAATTTTGATACCTACCTTTTATTTTGTTACAAATATGTCAGCATATGAAACATAAATTACAGCCTCTTATCATAGAATTCCTTTTATTTGCAACATCAAAACATCACTCGGGAAAGCATGTTTTGAGAGGTAATCCACAGCGATTACAAAATGAAAAGCATATTAATTAAAATCTAAAAACATGGAAGGCATAAAAAGATCGCTTCTATTTGCACTCTTTCTTATTATATGTACAATGGTTCAGGCCCAACGCCTGACTGTACAAGGAAAAGTGGTTTCCAAGACTGACGGAGAGCCTATTATTGGCGCAACCGTCATAGAGACTAACCAGACAGGCAACGGTACCATAACTAATATTGACGGTGACTTTACACTATCTGTACCACAAGGTGCAGAACTGACTATTTCGTATATCGGCTTCAAAACAGTGAATGTGGAAGCACAAGCTACACTAGACATTACCCTGGAAGAAGAATCCGAATTACTACAGGAAATTGTAGTCACAGGCTATACCACTCAACGCAAAGCTGACCTGACCGGAGCGATATCCGTAGTTAGCATGGATGAAATTGCCAAGCAAAATGAAAATAATCCAATTAAAGCATTGCAAGGACGTGTACCGGGTATGAACATCACAGCCGACGGTAATCCCAGTGGAAATGCCACAGTACGTATCCGCGGTATTGGAACTCTGAACAACAATGACCCTCTTTATATTATTGATGGTGTCCCTACCAAATCGGGTATGCACGAACTGAACGGTAATGACATTGAATCCATTCAGGTATTGAAGGACGCAGCTTCTGCTTCTATCTATGGTTCGCGTGCTGCAAACGGTGTTATCATCATCACTACGAAGAAAGGTAAAGAAGGGCAGATAAAGATTAACTTCGATGCTTCTATCGCCGCTTCCATGTATACCAATAAGATGGAAGTACTAAATGCAGAAGAATATGGTCGTGCCATGTGGCAGGCTTACGTAAACGAAGGGCAGGACCCCAATACCAATGCACTGGGTTATAAGTATAGTTGGGGTTACGATGCAAACGGTTATCCTCAACTGAACAACATCAGCATGTCCAAATATCTGGATTCCGCCAACACTGTGCCGGCTGCCGATACTGACTGGTTTGACGAAACCACCCGTACAGGTATTATCCAGCAGTACAATGTATCAGTAAGCAACGGTTCGGAAAAGGGATCTTCTTTCTTCTCACTGGGTTATTATAAGAATATAGGTATCATTAAAGACAGCGACTTTGAACGTTTCTCTGCCCGTATGAACTCTGATTACAACCTGATTGGTAAATTCCTGACCATAGGAGAACATTTCACCCTGAACCGTACTTCGGAAGTACAGGCACCGGGCGGATTCCTGCAGAATGTATTGCAATTCAATCCTTCACTGCCGGTTTATGATATCAATGGAGAATATGCCGGTCCGGTAGGTGGATACCCTGACCGCGAAAACCCCGTGGCAAGACTGGATCGTAACTCCGATAATCGCTATACTTACTGGCGTATGTTTGGTGATGCCTACATTAATCTCAATCCCTTCAAAGGATTCAATGTACGCTCCACCTTCGGATTGGATTATGCACAAAAATCACAACGCATCTTCACCTATCCCATCACCGAAGGTAATGTGACAAATGATAAGAATGCCGTAGAAGCCAAGCAAGAACACTGGACGAAATGGATGTGGAATGCCATCGCTACCTACAATCTGGAAATTGGCAAACACCGTGGTGACGCCATGGTCGGTATGGAGTTGAACCGCGAAGACGATATCAATTTTTCGGGTTATAAAGAAGACTATTCCATCCTGACGCCTGACTATATGTGGCCGAATGCCGGTTCCGGTACGGCTCAAGCTTATGGCTCGGGTGAAGGTTATTCACTGGTTTCTTTCTTCGGAAAACTGAATTATACGTATAATGATAAATATCTGCTCTCTATGACAGTACGCCGTGACGGTTCTTCACGTTTCGGTAAGAATAACCGCTATGCCACATTCCCTTCCTTCTCACTGGGATGGCGCCTGAACCGTGAAAAGTTCATGCAGAGCCTCAGTTGGATTGACGACCTGAAAGTCCGCGGCTCATGGGGCCAGACCGGTAACCAGGAAATCTCGAACATTGCCCGCTATACTATTTACGTTCCCAACTACGGTGTGACAGAATCAGGCGGTCAAAGCTACGGTACTTCCTATGACATTGCCGGAACCAATGGCGGCAGTATCCTTCAGTCCGGATTCAAACGTAACCAAATTGGTAACGATAACATCAAATGGGAAACAACCACACAGATCAACCTGGGCCTTGATTTCTCAATTCTCAAACAATCTCTTTACGGCTCATTCGACTGGTTCTACAAAAAGACAACGGATATCCTGGTACAGATGGCTGGTATCGCCGCTATGGGCGAAGGAAGCAGCCAATGGATCAATGCTGGAGAAATGAAGAACGTGGGCGTTGAACTGAATCTCGGTTATCGTAATCAAACTGCATTCGGATTGAAGTATGACCTGAATGCCAACATAGCCACTTACCGGAATGAAATTACAAAACTGCCTACTACAGTAGCAGCCAATGGTACTTTCGGAGGTAACGGTGTACAAAGCGTAATCGGACATGCCAATGGTTCACAAGTTGGTTATGTAGCCGACGGCATCTTCAAATCACAGGAAGAGATTGATAACCACGCCACTCAGGAAGGTGCCGGAATAGGCCGTATCCGCTGGCGCGACCTGGATCACAACGGCATCATCAACGAGAAAGACCAACAATGGATTTATGATCCGACACCAGACTTCAGCTATGGTCTGAACATCTACCTTGAATACAAGAATTTCGACCTCACCATGTTCTGGCAAGGAGTTCAGGGAGTAGACGTTATCAGCGACCTGAAGAAAGAGACAGACCTTTGGAGTGGACTCAACATTGGTTTCCTGAACAAAGGTAAGCGAGTACTCAATGCATGGTCGCCCACCAACCCGAACTCTACCATTCCTGCATTGTCGCGCAGCGATACAAACAATGAGAAGCGTGTTTCCACTTATTTCGTTGAGAATGGTTCATTCTTGAAGTTACGCAATATACAGTTGGGCTACAACGTTCCGAAAACCTTTGCCCAGAAGATGAAGATGGAGCGCCTGCGCTTCTACCTGAGTGCACAGAACGTATTCACCATCAAGAGTAAGGAATTCACCGGAGTAGATCCTGAAAATGCCAACTATGGCTACCCCATCCCGATGAATATAACTTTCGGTATTAATGTAGGCTTTTAACAATAAAATCAGTTACTTATGAAAAAGTTAATATATACAGCAATCTTAGGTCTTTCACTGATGTGCGGCAGTTGTACCGACTTTCTGGAAGATCAGCTCCCCCAGGGAACCATCAGCGACGAACAGCTGAAGAACCCGGCATACATCGACAACCTGGTGATCTCTGCTTATGCAGTATGGATTACCGCCGAAGATATCAACTCTTCCTTCTCCATGTGGAATTATGACGTACGTTCGGATGACGCTTATAAAGGCGGAAACGGTACGGAAGACGGTGATGTATTCCACTCACTGGACATCTCGCAAGGTATCATGACTACGGCATGGAACATCAGCGATATGTGGCAGCGTCTCTACAACTGTATCTCACGTGTCAATACAGCTTTGCAACTGTTGGAACAAGTGGATGAACACACCTATTCACTGAAGCAGCAACGCATTGCCGAAATGAGATTCCTCCGTGCACATGGTCATTTCTTGCTGAAACGCCTGTACAAGAAGATCCCGTTTGCCAACGATGCCAACTTGTCACCGGAAGAATACAACTATCTCTCCAACACTACTTACAACAATGACGAAGGCTGGCAACAAATTGCAGACGATTTCCTGTTTGCTTATGATAACCTTCCCGTGAAGCAGGCAGACAAAGGTCGTCCCGCCAAAGCCGCAGCAGCTGCCTATCTGGCAAAGACTTATCTGTACAAAGCTTATCATCAGGATAATGCAGACAGCCACGAAGTGACAAGCCTCAGCACGGAAGACTTGGTAAAAGTAGTGCAATACACGGACAATGCCATCATGTCGGCAGGCGGCTACGGGCTGGAATCGGATTTCCACAACAACTTCCGTCCGGAACCTCAATATGAAAATGGCGTAGAATCCCTGTGGGCCATGCAATACTCCATGAATGACGGAACTAATAACGGTAATTGTAACTGGTCTTACGGTCTGATTGTTCCCAACATTCCGGGAATTACTGATGGTGGTTGCGACTTCTACAAACCGAGCCAGAATCTGGTGAATGCATTCAGGACAGATGCCAACGGACACCCACTGCTGGATTCCTTTAACAGTACCGATTACAATTCACAATCCGATTATGCTGACCCACGCCTCTTCCTGACGGTAGGTATGCCGGGATTCCCTTATGAATTCAATAAGAACTATATGATGGATCAGTCGACTACCTGGAGTCGCAGCAACGGACTTTACGGATACTACGTAACCCTGAAACACAATGTAGACCCGGATGGCGATTACCTGATAAAGGGTGCCTGGTGGGGTTCTCCGATGAACCGTATCGTACTGCGCTACTCGGATGTATTGCTGATGCGTGCCGAAGCACTGATCCAACTGAACGACGGACGCATCGCCGAAGCTATCAGCCTGATTAACGAAGTGCGTAACCGCGCCAAACAAAGCACAGCCATGATTGCCGACTACGAAATGGAATATGGCGTACGTTTCAACATTCAGCCTTATACAGGAAGCTACTCACAGGCAGATGCCTTGAAATTGCTGAAGTTTGAACGCCGTGTAGAACTGGCTCTGGAATCAGAACGCTTCTTTGACCTGGTAAGATGGGGTGAAGCCGCCGAGGTACTGAATAAGTTTTATGCCGAGGAAGCTGCCGACTGCACCATCTACACGAATGCCTCGTTCACTAAAAATAAAAACGAATATCTTCCTATTCCGTTTGCACAGATGAGTGCCAGCAACGGGAATTATACGCAGAATTGTGGTAACTGGTAACCTTATAAAAAAAAGAGCATTATGAAATCAATACTGAATAAACTAAATCTGCTTGTACTGGGAATCGTCCTGCTGTTAGCATTCCCGGGATGCAGCGATGATAATACATCCGAACTGAAACTGGACGGAGACACATGGCTTACCGCCTTTGAACTGAATAACGCCTATATGGGAGTGATAGACCGGACCAATAAGACCGTGACCGTTGCAGTGCCCGAAATATACGATACTGATGCAATGAAAGTCACCGGTATCGAAGTATCCGAAGGTGCCGAGGCTTCTGTTAAAGCAGGCGATGTGCTGAACTTCTCATTCCCCCAAGTGATAAAAGTGACTAATGGAAACGTATTCCTGGATTATACAGTCAATATCAAGCATGATGAAGCGCGGATACTCTCCTTCAAACTGAATGACGCTTATGCCGGAGTTATCGACCAGTCTAAACGTACCATCACCGTACGTGTGCCAAGCTCAGTCAATATCAAAAATATGGTTTCGATCATCACAACTTCGGCAGGAGCCATCGTAATGCCGGCATCCGGCCAAGCTATTGACTTCAGTAATCCTGTAGAATTCACTGTTTCATACAACACTGCATCCGCCGTTTATACGGTAACGGTTATCCCGACCGATGCACCGAGTGCCGTATATGTAGGTCTGGCAGCTACACTGAATGAACTAAATCCGGAAGAAAAAGAAGCAGCAACCTGGATGCTGAACAATGTTGCCAATTCACAATATATCTCATTCGAAGATGTGCAGGCAGGAAGAGTAGACCTGAGCGAATGTGAAATCATGTGGTGGCATCTGCACATAGACGGCGGCATCGACAGCATGGATAAGTTTGAAAAGGCAGCGCCTGCGGCAATCAGTGCATTGGTGAAGATGAAAGAACTTTATAACAATGGTATGAACCTGTTACTTACCCGCTATGCCACTTATTATGCCGCCAAGCTGGGGGCTACCTTGGACGGCAACAACCCGAACAACTGTTGGGGACAATCGGAAGAATCCGGTGAAATAGTAGGTGGTGCATGGAACTTCTTTATCCAGGGACACGAGTCGCATGCTCTCTACCAGAACCTGGTGATGAACAGCGGTGAAACAGACAAGGTTTATACTTTCGATACCGGTTACCGGACCACCAACAGTACAGCACAATGGCACATCGGTTCCGACTGGGGCGGTTACGCCACAAATGAAGTATGGCGTACCAATCATGGCGGTGTTGATCTGGGTTATGGTGGTGATGGTGCTATCGTAGCATGGGAATATCTGTCTGAAGGTTCTCGCGGAGGCATCGTATGTATCGGCTCAGGATGCTACGACTGGTATGCCTATGGCATAGACGCTTCAGCGGACAAATACCACGGCAATGTGGCCAAACTGACAGAGAATGCAATTGACTATTTAACTGGTAAATAAAACTAATATATGAAAACAATGATATATTCACTCACACTGGCTGCTCTGATGATCACTTCTTTCAGCAGCTGTAGCGATGACAATGATCCGGTTTTAACTCAGAAGGACTGGGACGGAACCACCACTTATTTTGCTTCGGCAGATGCCATGAAGTTTGATACTTACTACAAGCCATCTGTTGGTTATGTAGGCGATCCGATGCCTTTCTATGATCCGCAGGCTAAAGATTTCAAGATTATGTATCTACAGGAATACCGTCCGAACCAGGCAGGCACTTACCACCCGATATGGGCGGTAAGTACCCAAGATGCCGCCTCATATACCTCTATGGGTGAACTGATTTCCTGCGGCGGACTGGCGGAACAGGATGCTGCTATCGGAACGGGTAGTACTATTTATAATCCTTCGGATAAATTGTACTATACTTTCTACACAGGTAACAAATATCAACCTACTTCTTCCGAGAACGGTCAGGTAGTGATGTATGCTACTTCACCTGACTTCAAGACCTGGACCAAGAATCGCACTTTCTATCTGAAAGGTGACACTGACGGATACAGCAAGAATGATTTCCGCGATCCCTTCGTTTTTGAAGGTGAAGATGGAAAATACCACATGCTTATTTCCACTACCAAAAGTGGTAAAGGTGTGCTGGCCGAATATACTTCTACGGATATGAAAAGCTGGGAACATGCAGGTGTGTTCATGACCATGATGTGGGATCGCTTTTACGAATGTCCCGATGTCTTCAAGATGGGAGACTGGTGGTATCTGGTCTACTCGGAGATGCATGCAGCCATACGCAAAGTTCAATATTTCAAGGGGCGTACATTGGAAGAGCTGAAAGCAACTACCGCCAATGATACCGGCATCTGGCCCGACAGCCACGAAGGTTTCCTTGACTCCCGCGGTTTCTATGCAGGCAAGACGGCTTCGGACGGAACTAACCGCTACATTTGGGGATGGTGCCCTACTCGCTCGGGTAATGACAATACTGCCGTAGGAGCTTCTCCGAACGAACCGGAATGGGCAGGAAGCCTGGTTGCTCACAAAGTCATCCAGCATGCGGATGGTACTTTGACTTTAGGCTTAGTAGAAGGTATCAGCCAGAAATATGCCACTGCCTCTGCCGTAAAAGTGATGGAAAAAAGTAACGGAGTATCAGAAAGCAACGGTAACTATACTCTGACGGATAACGATTATATCCTATTCAATCGCTTAAATGTAAATAACAAGATTTCATTCACCGTAAAGACGGCAGGTGATGCAGATAGATTCGGTATCTCTCTGGTACGCGGCACGGACTCCAAGAAGTACTATACCATCGTCGTAAACCCGGAAGACAACAACAATAAGCGGAAGATAAACTTCGAAGAAGAAGGTGAAGATGGTAAAGGATTCATTGACGGAATAGACGGTTATCTGTTCGACAGACCTGCTGATAATACTTATAATGTAACGATCTGTACGGATAACTCTGTCTGCGTGGTTTATATCAATGACAATGTGGCTTATACGAATCGCATTTACGGGATACAGAAGAATCTGTGGTCTATCAACAGCTATTCGGGAAGTGTGGAAGTCAGCAACGTGAAGGTCAGCCACTACTAAGCGGAGAAACGTAGCTAATTTTTACCTTCGTTATATATTTCCCCGAAGACCGTCTGGAATATATTCTGAGAGGGGGAATAATCAGTATACGACTGAATAGGGATGAGTATACGACTGAACCCTATTCAGTCGTATACTGAATCCCATTCAATCCGGCACTGAACTAACGAATGCCGGAGAAGTTTTATGTTTTGTGTAATTTTCGTACGCTTATCAATTAATGGCACCGGAAACTACATTGCGTGCCTGTCCTTCCCGATTGATGGCAATCAGCACCTGTTTCTGTTTTTCGGGCAGTTGATATAGTAATTCGGCATAAGTATCTGCCGTGAAGTTAACAATGTAGTTGATGGCATCTTCTATCATTTCCATACCACATGTAGCTCCAAGAGTTTTCAGAAAAAGGATATTCATTATTTTCTACAAATGATATCAGACCTCCTAAAGTTTGTAGTCCGACAAAGATTAAGAATAAAGAGGATTAATCACTGAAAATCATACTTCGCCGCACACGCATAGCCTTCCTCATACAAATCAGTCAGCTTCCGTATATCCCGTTCGATGCGGTCTACCATTACAGGTTTCTGCGGACGGATTACAGTAATTTCTCCCGCTTCTTCCATGCGTTCTACCATCTCCAACTGCTCGTTGTACACACGACAACGGCGGCTCAATGCCTCACGCATCTTCGGATATTTCCGGTAGAGAAAAGACGGGATGTGTATATCCTTTGCTTCCTTGCGATACCCATGATTGCGGGTAAGCACCACTACATTATGCGTGAAACCCTCATTCCGGGCACGCATCAGGGGGATGCTGTCCACAATGCCCCCGTCGAGCATCGGCACATCGTCCACATAAGCAATGGGGCATACAAACGGAAGGCTGCTTGAAGCACGCACAATGTCAATCACCCGGCCTTTATCCTGCTTTTCCTCAAAATAGTTCGCCTCGCCCGTCACACAGTTCGTAGTGACCATTTCATAACGTTCCGGAGAACTGAAATAGGACTCGTAGTCATAAGGCAGAATATGCTCGGGAAACTCCTGAAACAGCAGGTCGAAGTCCATGATATTACGTTTCTTCAACAAATATTTCAGACCGATATACTGGTACTTCTCCAGCAAATCAATATTACTGTACTTGGCGCGGCCGCGCTGACCGGACATGTAAGAAAGTCCGTTACAGGCTCCGGCGCTTACTCCGATAGTATAGGGGAAGCGGATGCCACGGTCCATAAAGCTGTCCAGCACGCCACAAGTAAAGACTCCGCGCATGCCACCGCCTTCAAGAACCAATCCTGTTTGGGGTTTGATATGTATCTTTTTCTCCATAATTATCTGAATTAACGCTCCAAAGATAGCTTTTGTTTCCGAAATCTCCCTATCTTTGTGGCAGTAACAATCATTTAATATCAATTTAATTATGATGAAAAAGTCAATACTTATTGCCACTTTGGGCTTATTGAGTTTCAATGTGTCAGCACAAGACACTCCGAAATCAGACGAAGGTTTCATCTTCACAACCGTTAAAGAGAATCCTATTACTTCTGTTAAAAATCAAAATCGTTCAAGTACATGCTGGAGTTTTTCGGCTTTGGGTTTCCTTGAAAGTGAGTTGCTGCGTATGGGCAAAGGAGAGTATGATTTATCCGAAATGTTTGTAGTACACCACACAATGGTAGACCGTGGCGTGAATTATGCACGTTACCACGGCGACAGTTCTTTCTCACCGGGCGGAAGCTTTTATGACATTATGTATTGCCTGAAAAACTACGGTCTCGTTCCGCAAGAAGCTATGCCGGGAATTATGTATGGCGATACACTGCCTGTACACAATGAATTGGATGCCGTAGCCGGTGCTTACATGAATGCAATAGCTAAAGGCAAACTGACGAAACTGACTCCGGTTTGGAAACAGGGATTATCTGCTATTTACGATACTTACCTGGGTAAATGTCCCGAAACGTTCACTTATCAAGGAAAAGAATATACTCCGAAGACATTTGCAGAATCTCTCGGCATCAATCCGGATGATTATGTATCACTGACTTCATTCACTCACCATCCGTTCTATACTCAGATGAACATTGAAATCCAAGATAACTGGCGTAATGGACTTTCTTACAACTTGCCTTTGATGGAATTCATGTCTGTTATTGACAATGCTGTTAATAACGGTTATACTGTAGCCTGGGGTAGCGACGTAAGCGAAACAGGTTTTACTCGTGACGGTATTGCAGTGATGCCCGACGCAGATCGTGGTGCTGAACTCACCGGTTCGGATATGGCACGCTGGACAGGTCTTACTGCTGCCGACAAACGTAAAGAACTGACTTCACGTCCATTGCCGGAAATCACTGTAACTCAGGAAATGCGTCAAACAGCATTCGACAATTGGGAAACAACCGACGACCATGGCATGCTTATCTATGGTATCGCTAAAGATCAAAATGGCAAGGAATACTATATGGTGAAGAATTCATGGGGTACAAACAACAAATACAAAGGTACCTGGTATGCTTCTAAACCTTTCGTAGCTTACAAGACTATCAATATACTGGTACACAAAGATGCAGTGCCTAAGGCGCTGTTGAAAAAGCTGGGGATTAAATAAAGTTATTAGTGGTGAGTGATAAGTGATCACTCACCACTATTTCATCATCCACTATTTATATATTCCGTAAACAGATCTTTATAATTCTCTCCTGTACGATTATAAATTAGTTATGAGTTACAGGCTACAAGTTGCTGCGCTATATTCTGAAAAGGCACTTGTAGCTTGTAGCCTGTAACTCATAACTAATTCCCTTTCTAAAGCCCCTATATTGCTCAAAAACCTTTTCAATGTGCATTTTTTGCCCGCATTTCTTGTCAGAACGAACAGTTTGACTAATTTTGCACGCTGATAATTAGTTAACCGGACAATTTCAGTAGCTGGACACACTATGTACCTCCTACTCCTATTCCCGGCACTGACACTTTGAGAAATACTAATACTAATAATTAATAACATGAGTTTGAAAATCGTAGTATTGGCTAAACAAGTTCCCGACACACGTAATGTTGGGAAAGATGCCATGAAAGCCGACGGAACCATTAACCGTGCGGCACTCCCCGCCATCTTCAACCCCGAAGACTTGAACGCTCTTGAGCAAGCCCTCAGACTGAAAGATGCACACCCGGGCTCTACCGTAACCATCCTGACAATGGGACCGGGACGCGCAGCCGAAATTATTCGTGAAGGATTGTTCCGCGGTGCCGACAATGGTTATCTGTTGACTGACCGTGCTTTTGCTGGTGCAGATACCCTTGCCACTTCGTACGCCCTTGCCACTGCCATCAAGAAGATAGGCGAGTATGACATCATCATCGGCGGACGCCAGGCTATTGACGGTGACACAGCTCAAGTGGGTCCGCAAGTTGCTGAAAAGCTCGGTCTGACACAAATTACTTATGCCGAAGAAATTCTGAACGTGGAGAAAACGACCGGACGTGTTGTAGTGAAACGTCATATCGACGGTGGTGTGGAAACAGTAGAAGGTCCTCTACCTATCGTGATCACTGTGAATGGAAGTGCAGCCCCCTGCCGCCCACGCAACGCTAAGTTGGTACAGAAGTACAAACGTGCTCTCGGTGCACAGGAAAAAGCTGCTATCACCAAGGAAGGTGCTATTCTGCCTTATGCCGACCTCTACGAGAAGTACCCTTATCTGAACATCACCGAATGGAGTGTGGCCGATGTCAACGGTGATTTGAAACAATGCGGCCTCAGTGGCTCGCCTACCAAAGTGAAAGCCATTCAGAACATCTCCTTCCAAGCCAAGGAAAGCCGTACGCTGACCGGAAGCGACCAGGATGTAGAAGATCTTATTGTTGAACTACTCGCCAATCATACGATTGGCTAAGCTACGAGCAACAAGCGACAAGCTACAAGTTGCTGCACCATTATCCTAAACAGCACTTGTAACCTGTAGCTAGTAGCTAAAAACTAAAAAATATGAATAACGTATTTGTATATTGTGAGCTTGAAGGCACTGTAGTTGCCGAAGTAAGTCTCGAACTCCTTACCAAAGGACGCAAGTTAGCTAACCAACTGGGCTGCCAACTGGAAGCCGTTGTTGCCGGTACTAACCTTGCAGGAATCGAAAAACAAGTATTGCCCTTCGGTGTCGACCGTCTGCACATCTTCGATGCTCCGGGCTTGTTCCCTTATACTTCACTGCCCCACTCTTCCGTACTCATCAATCTGTTTAAAGAAGAAAAGCCGCAAATCTGCCTGATGGGCGCCACCGTTATCGGTCGTGACCTTGGGCCACGTGTTTCTTCTGCGCTAACCAGCGGACTGACCGCCGACTGTACTTCACTGGAAATCGGCGAGCATGAAGATAAGAAAGAAGGCAAAGTATACGAAAACTTGCTGTACCAGATTCGTCCCGCATTCGGCGGTAACATCGTGGCAACCATCGTCAACCCCGAACACCGCCCGCAGATGGCTACTGTTCGCGAAGGCGTGATGAAGAAGGAAATTCTCGACACCAACTATCAGGGCGAAGTCATCAACCACGACGTTGCCAAATATGTGCCTACTACGGACTATGTAGTGAAGGTTATCGACCGCCATGTAGAGAAAGCAAAGCACAACCTGAAAGGCGCTCCGATTGTCGTAGCCGGTGGTTACGGTATGGGGAGCCGCGAAGGTTTCAATATGCTGTTTGAACTGGCCAAGGAACTGCATGCCGAAGTAGGCGGCAGCCGCGCAGCCGTTGATGCAGGTTTCTGCGATCACGACCGCCAAATTGGACAGACAGGTGTAACAGTTCGCCCCAAACTGTATATCGCTTGCGGTATCTCGGGACAAATCCAGCACATTGCCGGTATGCAAGAAAGTGGTATTATCATCTCTATCAATAATGATGAGAATGCTCCTATTAACACCATTGCCGATTATGTAATTAACGGTACGGTAGAAGAAGTCATTCCGAAGATGATTAAATACTATAAAGAAAACAGTAAATAAATTTATAAACGAAATGAAGGGAGTCATCATTGCTCTATGTCTATTCTGTACGTGCGGAATGCTGAATGCCCAGAACAAACTTCCGAAAAACGGCAAGCATGTCTATTCATATGCCAACGGAAATGACAGCATAGTATGCTTCTATAAAAACGGAAGATTGGTAGGACAACGGACAGAATATTATCCCAATGGGCAAATACGGTTAATATCAACCTACAAGAATGGGCGCAAGCTGAACTTGAAGCAGTATTATGAAAACGGAGCCTTGAAGCGTGAAGAAGTCATGAACGGCGATTCTTCCGAAGGGCATCTGTATGATATTGACGGTAAAGAACTGGACTTCATTCCTTATATAGAGCTGCCTCAGTTTCCAGGAGGCAATGCCGAGCTATCAAAGCTGATAGCCCAATATACCAAGTATCCTCGGCAGGCCATAAAAGACAAAAAGCAAGGATTGGTCCTCATAAAATGCTCGATAGACAAGGAAGGCAATCCTAAGATGGCAGAAGTTGTGAAGAGCGTTTGCCCCGAACTGGACAAGGAAGCGATGAGAGTAGTAGGTTTCCTGACGATGACTTACAAATTCACTCCCGGGAAGATAGAAGGACAACCGGCTAACATGCACTTCACCATTCCCGTCAATTTTCGTTTATAACTAAAAACAATAAAAAGATTATGGCAAATTTTTATACCGAAGTTCCTGAATTGAAGTTCCAGCTGAACAACCCGATGATGGAACGTATCTGCGAACTGAAAGAGCGCGGATACCAAGATAAAGACAAATTTGACTATGCCCCACAAGATTATGCGGACGCAATGGACTCTTATGATAAGGTTCTTGAAATCACCGGAGAAATCACCGGAGAGATTATCAACCCGAACGCCGAAGGTGTAGATGAAGAAGGTCCTCACTGTGCTAACGGTCGTGTGGAATATGCCAGCGGTACAAGACAGAACCTGGATGCAATGGTGAAAGCCGGACTGAATGGTATGACTATGCCACGCCGTTTCGGTGGTTTGAACTTCCCCATCACTCCGTACACCATGTGTGCCGAGATCGTAGCAGCAGCCGATGCCGGTTTCGGCAATATCTGGTCTCTGCAAGACTGTATCGAAACACTGTATGAATTCGGTAACGAAGATCAGCACAGCCGTTTCATTCCACGTATCTGTGCCGGTGAAACTATGTCTATGGACTTGACAGAACCCGATGCCGGTTCCGATTTGCAGAGTGTAATGTTGAAAGCCACTTTCGACGAAAAAGAAAATTGCTGGCGTCTGAATGGTGTAAAGCGTTTCATCACGAATGGTGATGCAGACTTACACCTCGTACTGGCCCGTTCGGAAGAAGGAACCAGAGATGGTCGTGGATTGTCCATGTTTATCTATGATAAGCGCGAAGGTGGCGTAGATGTACGCCGTATCGAAAATAAATTAGGTATTCACGGTTCTCCAACTTGTGAACTTGTTTATAAGAATGCAAAGGCTGAACTTTGCGGTGATCGTAAACTCGGTTTGATCAAGTATGTAATGGCATTGATGAACGGTGCACGTTTGGGTATTGCCGCACAGTCGGTAGGTCTGTCGCAAGCTGCCTACAACGAAGGCTTAGCTTATGCGAAAGATCGTAAACAGTTCAATAAAGCTATTATTGAATTCCCGGCTGTATATGACATGCTGGCTATCATGAAAGCAAAACTGGATGCCGGACGTGCATTGTTATACCAAACGTCTCGTTACGTAGATGTTTATAAAGCTTTGGATGATATTTCCCGCGAACGTAAGCTGACTCCGGAAGAACGCCAGGAACAGAAGAAATATTCTAAGCTTGCTGATGCTTTCACTCCGCTGGCTAAAGGTATGAACTCAGAATATGCAAATCAGAATGCTTATGATTGTATCCAGATTCACGGCGGTTCCGGTTTCATGTTGGAGTATGCTTGCCAACGCATTTATCGTGATGCACGTATCACCAGCATCTATGAAGGTACTACTCAATTACAGACCGTAGCCGCTATCCGTTACGTAACAAATGGTTCGTATGCTGCTACACTCCGTGATTATGAAACAATTCCTTGCAGTGAAGAAATGCAACCTCTGATGGATCGCCTGAAAGAAATGACAAATAAGTTTGAGGCTGTCACCAATGCAACGAAAGAAGCTGCCAACCAAGAACTGTTGGATTTCGTAGCCCGTCGCCTTTACGAAATGGCGGCTGTATGCGTGATGTCTCATCTTCTCATCCAGGATGCAACCAAAGCTCCTGAGTTGTTCGCGAAATCAGCTGTTGTTTATCTGAACTATGCTGAAGCTGAAGTAGAAAAGCACTTCAATTTCATCCGTAAGTTCAAGGCTGAAGAATTGGAAAGCTATCGCAAGTAATTAACCGATTACTATATTTAAAGAAGGCTGCCTCAAATCAATGAGACAGCCTTCTTTTTTAGGAATAAAGCTCCTTACCGGAACAGTCTCAACTGACTGCGTAACTCATGAAGTTCATTCTGCATCTCTTCCATACGCTGCAACAGGTGATGGATGGCATCAATTCCTTCAATGTTGATGGATAAGTCATAATACATACGGCTGTAACGTTCTATGTCCGGTAATTGAGTAAACGTCAGATAGCGTTCCCCACCCTCGGTCATTACTTCTATCAGGCCACCTTCCTGTAACAAATCGATAAACGACGGTTCAATGTGGCATTTGCGACAATACTCGCTGACTATGATTAATTCATTCTGCATAGTGCTACCTCCTTTTAGTTCATACTTTGAAGTTTACGGAACAACTCTTTCTGCTCTTCCGTCAAGTTCGTCGGCAGTTTCACGGAATAAGTCACAATGAGGTCACCGAACTGTCCTTCTTTCTTATATACAGGGAATCCCTTACCTTTCAAACGAGCCTTCGTACCGTTCTGTGTTTCGGGTTTCACTTTCAGTTTCACCTTTCCATCCAAAGTGTCCACCAATTGGTCACCACCCAGGATAGCGGTATAAAGATCAATAGGCACATCCACATACAAGTCATCCCCTAAACGCTTGAATACCAAATCATCCGCAATCACAAACGTTATGTACAAGTCTCCGGCAGGTCCACCGTTAACACCTTCGCCACCATAACCTTTCAATTTAATTACTTGCCCGTTTGCTACTCCCGCAGGAATAGTAATGCGCACATTCTTACCGTTTACAGTCAGCACTTGTTTATGAGTCTGGGCTGCATCACGAAGCGAGAGGTTTAAATCTGCATGGTAATCCTGTCCACGGAAGCCTGCATTAGCACCTCCACGCCCCCGGTTTCCGAACATAGATTCAAAGAAATCGGAGAAGCCGCCACCATGACCGGAAAATTCCTGTCCATCGGATGAATACCAGTAAGAGCCACCATCCGTACCATATCCTGCACCCGAGCCGCCGCCAAAGCCTCCAAATCCACCGGCACTCGCCTCCTGACGGGCACGCTTTTGTGCCTCAAATTCATCAGCATGCTTCCAGTGCTCACCATACTCATCGTATTTTTTACGCTTTTCAGGATCACTCAGCACTTCATTTGCTTCATTAATTGCCTGAAATTTATCCTTGGCAGAAGAATCGTTCGGATTCAGATCAGGATGATATTTGCGTGCCAATTTACGGAATGCTTTCTTTATATCATCCTGGCTTGCCGTCTTATCTACCCCAAGGACTTGATAATAATCTATATAAGCCATAGTCTATAAATTTTATTATTCTTATATACCCTATTACAAATAACGCACCAAGTGGGTGTTTTGAATATTAAAATACATAAACGAAAACTAAAAAGGAGTATCAAAAAGCATAAACCATAGATAATCAACAAAATATCCATTTACAGAAAGATTCATTAACGTCTTTTTAATTCTAAAACAATGTAAACGACTCGTAACGTCAATTAATTATTCATGCTAAAACTTCCTAAAATAAACAGAAAACACTTTATTTGTATATAAAATAATGCATTTACAGAAAGCATAATTCCCCCAACCTTAATATATTGACTTATTATGAAAAGTAACCATTGGCTACTTACGGTAGCACTCACTTTCATCGTCCTGCAAACCAAAGCAGATGCATGGATACGTATTAACCAACTTGGCTACTTGCCGCAGTCTGTAAAAGTAGCAGTATTCATGAGTGAAGAACCCACTGACATACAAGAGTATGCACTTGTAGATGCCTTCACCGGACAAACAGTTAGCACTTTCAATTCTATCAAATCAACCGGAAAGATGGGCCTAATGAAGAGTACCTATCGTTTGAATTTTAGCGATTTCAATCAACCGGGAACCTATTACCTGAAAGCAGGTAAAGCTGTCTCTCCCCATTTTCCCATCAATAACCATGTATACAATGGAACTGCAGATTTCTTATTGAACTATATGCGTCAGCAGCGCTGCGGTTATAATCCTTTCCTAAAAGACAGTTGTCATGTGCACGATGGCTACATCTTGTATCATCCCACTAAGACGGGACAACACATTGATGTCCGTGGTGGCTGGCACGATGCAACGGATTATCTGCAATATACCACAACTTCCGCCAATGCTATTTATCAGATGATGTTCGCCTATCAGGAAAACCCGGAATCTTTCGGTGATTTCTATGATGCTGCCGGACTTCCCGGTGCTAACGGTATCCCTGACATTGTAGACGAAATAAAATGGGGACTGGACTGGTTAAATCGCATGAATCCCGCTCCCGGTGAACTATACAACCAGATTGCTGACGACCGTGACCATGCTGGTATGCGTCTGCCCAACAAAGATAAAGTAGATTACGGATATGGCCCGGGTAACGGACGTCCTGTTTATTTCTGTAGCGGTGAACCTCAGGTACGTGGCCAGTTTATGAACGCAACTACAGGTGTAGCCAGCACGGCAGGCAAATATGCTTCCTGCTTCGCTCTCGGTGCACGTCTCCTGAAGAATTTCTATCCGGAATTTGCAGCCGAAATAGAGGCAAAGGCCGATGCAGCCTATCAGCAAGGTGTAAAGAAGCCAGGGGCTTGCCAGACGGCATCCGTCTTGTCCCCGTATATCTATGAAGAAGATAACTGGGTAGACGATATGGAGTTGGGAGCCATGGAACTGTTTAAAAGTACCGGAGACCTGACATATCTGCAGCAAGCCGTTGAGTATGGACGACGTGAACCTGTTACCCCATGGATGGGTGCTGACAGTGCACGCCACTACCAGTGGTATCCGTTCATGAATATGGGACATTACCACTTAGCAAAAGTAAACAATGACCGCCTCAGCAAAGAATTCATCCGAAACATGCATACCGGTATTGTACGTACCTACGAGAAAGCAGTCGAAAGCCCATTCATGCATGGCATTCCCTACACTTGGTGTTCTAACAACTTAACAACTGCCATGTTGACACAGTGCCGCCTGTATCGTGAAGCAACAGGTGATGAAACATACAAAGAAATGGAAGCCGCCATGCTCGACTGGTTGTTCGGTTGTAACCCATGGGGAACCAGTATGGTCGTAGAACTTCCCCTATATGGAGATTATCCTTCACAACCCCACTCTTCATTACTAAATGCAGGAGTAGGCAACACTACAGGCGGATTGGTAGACGGACCAGTTTACCGCACTATTTTTGAAAGTCTGCGTGGAGTAAATATGACTGGTATTCCCGGTACTCCCGGACAAGATTATGAACGCTTTCAGCCGGACTTGATGGTATATCATGATGCCATTCATGACTATTCGACCAATGAACCGACTATGGATGGAACTGCATGTCTCACTTATTACCTCTCTGCCATGCAAAAAGAGGGCATGAAGCAAGCCAATATTCAAGGCGATAAGAATATATATGTAAATGGTGGCATCATTCGCACTGATCCATCAAAAAAACAAATTACACTTGTCTTTACTGCAGCTGATAAGGCAGACGGTGCCGATGCTATCATCAGCACACTGAAAAAGTACGGCATCAAAGGTGGATTTTTCTTCACCGGTGAATTCTACGAACTCTACCCTGAAGTAGTCAAACGTCTGCGTACCGAAGGACATCTGGTAGGTAGCCACAGTTATGGACACTTACTGTATATGCCGTGGGAAAATCGCGATTCACTATTAGTAACCCGTGAGCAGTTTGAACAGGATATGTTAAAAAGCTATGCAGGTATGCGCGAGGCAGGTATCGAATACAAAGATGCTCCGGTATATATCCCGCCTTATGAATATTATAATAAAGAAATAGCTGCATGGGCAAAAAATATGGGCATCCAACTTATTAACTATACGCCCGGTACAATGAGTAATGCAGATTACACTACCCCGGATATGGGACAGAAATATCGCAGCAGTAAGTTCATCTATGATAAAATCATGGAAATAGAGAAAAAAGAAGGTTTAAACGGACATTTGATGTTGATACACTTCGGTACGGACGACCGCCGTACGGATAAATTCTATAATGGCTATCTGGATAAAATGATTAAAACATTGAAACGGAAAGGCTATACTTTTGTACCCGTACTCGAAGCAATAGGAATGTAGTCCATACGATTATCATAAAAAGGTTAGTTAAAGGTTATCATGCAAAGGTATTTAAGGTAATATTCAATCGGTTTGTTTTCAGTAGGCTTTTTCCCACCCCCAAGGGAAAAAGTTTCAAACCAAAGCTCCATGCCTGAGAAGGTCCGGAGCTTTTTTCTGTCATTTTTATAATATGATGAAGAAGATTTTGATGCAGATAAGTGCATCAGCCTATGCAGATAAGTGCATCGCCCTACACAGATAAGTCTTCAACCCGATGCAAATAAGTGTGTGGGGTGATGCAGATAAGTGCACAATAAGGAAAATTAAAAACTATCTTTTACAGCCTGTAACAAGGTTTGTATATCTTCCTCTGTTGTATCAAAAGAAGTCACAAAACGAATTTCATTTTCAGCTTCGTTCCAGAAATAGAAGAAGTAAGACTTCATCAGCTTATCAATAACCGAACGAGGCATAGTCAGGAATAACTGGTTACTCTCCATCTTCTGTGTAAAATGTACACCCGGGAATACCTTCAAACCATCATACAGTTTTTGTGCCATTGCATTGGCATGCATAGCATTCTTTTTCCACAAATCATCTGTAAGGTAAGCTGTGAACTGACAAGAAAGATAACGTAATTTAGAAGCTAACTGGGCCGATTGCTTCCGCACATAAAGTGCCTCTTTTTTGAGCTCTGGATTAAAAATGACTACGCTTTCCCCAAGCATCAAACCATTCTTTGTTCCACCAAAACTAAGTATATCAATACCACAATCAACCGTAAGTTCCTTGAAACTAAGATTCAAAGCTACACAAGCATTCGCCAGGCGTGCACCATCCATGTGTACATACATACCATGTTTATGCGCTAAAGCTGTTAATGCCTTCAATTCCTCCGGAGTATAAACAGTACCCAATTCCGAACATTGGGAAATATAAATAGCACCCGGCTGGGAATGATGTTGTTCACCAAAATTCTTTAGATAAGGCTGTACCAACTCTGGGGTGAGTTTACCATCCGGTGTTACAATCGGACGGATCTGGCAACCTGTCATACGTGCAGGAGCACCACATTCATCCACATAAATATGTGCTGTCTCCGCACAAAGAATCAAATTATAAGGACGCGTAGCCAACTGTAAAGCTACTGCATTGCTACCTGTTCCATTAAAAACAAAAAGCGGTTCACAATCAGCTGTAAATGTCTCCTTGATTTTACGGACGGCTTCCTCCGTCCAAGGATCGTCACCGTAACCTACTGCATGATTTTGGTTTGCCCGGTTTAGTGCTTCCATCACCAATGGATGTACACCGGAATTGTTGTCTGAAGCAAAACTTCTCATAGTTATATTCATTTTATCAATAAATTATCTTAGCACCCGAATTATCATTTACTACTAAGAGCATGCAAAGGAACAAAATATATTCGTTAGCAGAAAAAAAGAAGCGTGGATTTTAAAAATCCACGCTTTCGTTTAGGTTTTCAATCGGTTTTTCATTCTTTAGCCGATATAAACATTCACGCCCAAAAAAATGTAGAGTTCTTCGTTCTCTTGGTGCAATACAATCTTGTCTTCACAAGCTAACCATCCCAAGGCGGCTCCCAGTTCTTTGTCCTTCAGCCCGGACTTTCTCTTCAAAGTCCCATAGTCCCATTTGGCGTAATTGCTAAGCAACCTCCAAATCTTGCCTGCGTTCAGGCCGATGTCGCTTTTGTTCATCTCTTCTCGTCATTAAAAAGGTTAAATAATTGATTGGTTTTTGTTTAGGTTATCCTAATTTATCACCCTAAAGGTATCACTTTTTATTTATAAAACATAAAAAACGAACAAAAGATATCTTTTTTAATCAAAATTGTAACAGTTTCGTAATAATATACAGGTAATATGAGTAGAAAAAGACTAGAAAAGAGAAAAAAAAGACCACAGTACCTTCATAGAGATACTGTGGTCATTTATTATAATTATGAGTTCAGGGAAAAACGGGTATTACATCATGCCACCCATGCCGCCCATACCGGGAGCACCCATTGGCATTTCAGGTTTGTCTTCCTTTTTTTCAACGATTACACATTCAGTAGTCAGGAACATACCTGCAATAGAAGCAGCATTTTCCAAAGCTACACGAGCAACCTTTGCAGGATCAACTACACCGGCAGCATGCAAGTTTTCATATACATCAGTACGAGCATTGTAACCGTAGTCACCTTTACCTTCACGTACTTTCTGTACAACTACAGCACCTTCTTTACCAGCATTGGCAACGATCTGACGCAACGGTTCTTCAATAGCACGCTTGATAATGTCAACACCGGTAGTTTCATCGATGTTATCACCTTTGAAACCTTCCAATGCATCGAGTGCACGGATGTAAGCTACACCGCCACCCGGTACAATACCTTCTTCAATAGCAGCACGTGTTGCACGCAAAGCATCGTCTACACGGTCTTTCTTTTCCTTCATTTCAACTTCAGAAGCAGCACCTACGTAAAGAACAGCAACACCACCAGACAATTTAGCCAGACGTTCCTGCAATTTTTCTTTGTCATAATCAGATTTAGTAGCAGCAATCTGAGCTTTAATCTGTTCGCAACGTTCCTTGATATTTTGTTTGTCACCGGCACCATTTACGATGGTAGTGTTATCTTTAGAAACTGTGATCTTATCAGCAGTACCTAACATCTCGATGGTAGCTTGTTCCAGTTTCAGACCCTTTTCCTCACTGATCACTACACCGCCAGTCAATACGGCGATATCTTCCAGCATTTCTTTACGACGGTCACCGAAGCCCGGAGCTTTCACAGCACAAATCTTCAATTGAGAACGCAGACGGTTTACAACCAACGTAGTCAAAGCTTCACTATCCACATCTTCTGCGATTACCAACAGAGGACGTCCGGTTTGTACAGCAGGTTCCAAGATAGGCAAGAAATCTTTCAGGTTAGAAATCTTCTTGTCGTAGATCAGGATGTATGGTTTTTCCATTTCACACTCCATCTTCTCCGTATTAGTAACGAAGTAAGCGGAAAGGTAACCACGATCGAACTGCATACCTTCTACCACACCAATAGTAGTATCAGTACCCTTAGCTTCTTCGATAGTAATTACACCGTCTTTAGAAACTTTACGCATAGCATCAGCAATCAACTTACCGATAACCGGATCATTGTTTGCAGATACAGAAGCAACCTGTTCAATCTTATCGTAGTTGTCACCTACTTTTTCAGCTTGTGACTTAATTGAGTCAACCACTTTGGCAACAGCCTTGTCAATACCACGTTTGATATCCATAGGACTTGCACCGGCAGTTACGTTCTTCAAGCCTTCAGCAACAATAGCCTGTGCCAATACAGTAGCAGTAGTAGTACCGTCACCAGCATCGTCACCAGTCTTAGAAGCAACTTCTTTCACCAACTGTGCACCCGTATTTTGGTATGCATCAGACAGTTCCACTTCCTTAGCTACAGTTACGCCGTCTTTCGTGATGTGAGGAGCACCGAATTTCTTTTCGATAATCACATTACGACCTTTAGGGCCGAGAGTTACTTTCACAGCATTTGCCAGTGTATCGATACCTTTTTTCAATTGGTCGCGGGCATCGATATTGAATAATATTTCTTTTGCCATAATGATATTTACAATTTAAATATTTTATAATTACTATATTAACCTAACACAGCGAGTACGTCACTTTGACGCATAATCAGATATTTAGTGCCTTCAACCTCCAGTTCAGTACCAGCATACTTGCCATACAAAACGTTGTCGCCCACCTTCAATACCATCTCTTCATCTTTCGTACCGTGACCAACTGCCACAACTTCACCTTTCAAAGGTTTTTCTTTTGCTGTATCCGGAATAATGATACCGCCAATTGTTTTCTCTTCTGCAGGTGCAGGGAGTATCAGCACTCTGTCTGCCAATGGTTTAATGTTCATAGTTCTTTTGTTTTTTATATGTTATACATTTATTATAGTAATGTCTTGCCTCGTTATTGGTGAGACGCAAAATAAATTGCGAAAAGCGTGCCAAACAGCAAAGCTAAATTTCTGTCAGTATAAAACTGCCAAATTGGCAAAGAATAAGACAATATTCCATTATCTTTAGAGAAGATAAGCGGCATCTCAGCATAACTTTTTCATGATTTGCATTATCTTTGCCCCCTCAAAAAACGTTTTTAGAACATGAATGCAGTCTGGATTGTTTTGCCCATTCTCACATTATTAATGTTTGAACTGGGATTGACACTTGAAATTAAAGATTTTAAATTATTTCGTCAACGTCCCTATCCTATAATTGCAGGTTTGATAGGACAAATAATTCTTTTACCTGTATTAGCTTTTGCGCTGGGATATCTGTTTCATCTGGAGCCTTTATTTTTTATTGGATTGGTACTCATAGCCTGTTCTCCGGGAGGAAGTTCTTCCAATATATTCTCTATGATTGCCAAAGGCGATGTAGCACTTTCCGTATCGTTGACTGCATTCAGCAGTATTATCACCCTATTCACTATTCCTGTCATTATGGAGTTTGCCACACAAGTTGCAGGAGACAATAGTGGAATGATCATACACTTACCTGTCGGTAGCCTCATCATCCAGAATTTACTACTTATGTTGCTCCCCATTGCAACAGGCATTTTAACAAAACGTTTCTGCCCTAAAGCGGCCGAACGGATACACAAAATATTATCTAAAGTAGCTTTTCCCGCCTTGATATTATTGGCCTCTGTCTTCTTCATGCAACATCACGAAACGATAGCTGCACAGATCGGACGATTAGGATCGTGCATCACAATGATGATTTTGCTGGCTATGGGTGGAGGATATATAATCTCTTGGCTAATGAAATTGAACAGAAAAGAGCAACGCACACTTATCATTGAAATAGGAATGCAGAATGCAGCTCAAAGTATTGCCATTGCAAGTAGCCCGTTTATATTCAATAATGATGTAATTGCTATACCAGCCATTATTTATGCACTGATGATGAATATTATCTTATTAGTATATGTGGGAATAGTAAAGAGAAGATGATAAACAGTGAAAATTACACTAAAATTCCCCTCTACAAGAAGTTAAGACCTTGCATGCAAGAAGTTAACTTCTTGTCAACAGGGAGTTAAGTTCTTGTCAACAAGAAATTGGCGACTGAAAAAATGATAAACTTAGCCAGTTTAGTCAATATCCAGATCCGTATCACAACTCAATTCTGTCGAATATCCCTGCCAGAAGCTCTTGGTAGAATGTACTAAAGCACTCCCCATCAAGAAAAGGAATATTACGGCTATTAACGTCATCACCATACCGATGGCTGCGTAATACTTCGGTTCTAAAACATCCATAATAGTTATCTTTGTTAGGTTAGTACTACAAAGATAACCAAGATGGACTACAAAGAGTTTACTCTTTTATGAAGTTTTTATTTCTTTAAAGTTTGTATCAATTCTTCGGCCGAAACCAAGCTCTGTTCACCAGTCTCCATATTCTTCAGCGTCACCTTATTCTCATTCATTTCATTCTCTCCCACAAGGGCTACAAATGGAATGTTCTTGGCATTAGCATAGCTCATCTGTTTTTTCATCTTTGAAGAATCCGGAAAGATTTCTGCACGAATACCTTCGGCCCGTACCTTAGCAAGTATATTCAGAGAGTAAGCAGCTTCTTTCTCACCAAAGTTAATAAAAAGAAGTTGTGTACTGTTCACAGCTTCCTTCGGATAAAGGTCAAGCTGATTCAATACATCGAAGATACGATCGGCTCCAAAAGAGATACCTACACCGGAAACACCAGCCATACCGAACACACCGGTCAGATTGTCATAGCGACCGCCACCTGTGATACTTCCGATCTGCACATCCAAGGCTTTCACTTCAAAGATAGCGCCAGTGTAGTAGTTCAATCCGCGGGCAAGCGTCAGATCCAGTTCCAGTTCATTTTTCAAACCGAAAACAGACAGAGTTTTCAAGATAAACTCGCTTTCTTCCACACCCTTTTGACCGATCTCACTACCCGCAAGCACTTCTTTCAAAGTAGCCAGTTTTTCTTCATTCGTACCATTCAGCAGAATAATAGGTTGCAATTTGGCAATAGCTTCATCACTGATACCTTTTTCCTTCAGTTCTGCATTCACATTGTCCAAACCTATTTTATCCAGTTTATCAATGGCTACTGTGATATCCACTATTTTATCAGCCTCACCAATAATCTCAGCGATACCGGTCAGAATCTTACGGTTATTAATCTTAATACAAACCCGGATACCAAAACGGGTAAAGACCGTATCAACAATCTGCATCAACTCTACTTCATTCAGTAAAGAGTCACTACCCACTACATCAGCGTCACATTGATAAAATTCACGATAACGTCCCTTCTGTGGACGATCTGCGCGCCAAACGGGTTGTATCTGATAACGTTTGAAAGGGAAAATTATTTCATCACGATGCATTACCACATAGCGGGCAAACGGCACAGTGAGATCATAACGCAAACCTTTCTCACAGAATTTACTGGCAAGTTTAGCAGCATTACGACTCAGTAGTTCCTCATCAGTCAGCCCGGAAAAGTAGTCACCTGAGTTCTGTATCTTGAACAAGAGTTTATCACCTTCTTCGCCATACTTCCCCATCAGTGTAGAAAGCATTTCCATTGCAGGTGTTTCAATCTGCTGAAAACCATAGAGGTGGTATACATCGCGAATGGTATTGAATATATAGTTACGCTTCGCCATCTCTACTGGCGAAAAGTCACGGGTTCCTTTGGGAATACCTGGTTTTGCTGCCATAATTATTCTATATTATTTAGTTTGGAATGCAAATTTACGGCAAATTATTGAATTAGCTGAAAGAAAGACAGGAGATTTTGAATGAATATGTACATAGCCATGTGTTCGTATATGGAGAACATGTCCGCTTTTGAACAATATCCAATACATACATCCTATTAGATATCAACACCTTATCCTTTCGGCATATTATTTGCTATATGTGTTACCCAAAACATTAAAAGAAGAATATTATGAAAAAACAAATCAGTTTATTATTCGCAGCATTCCTATGTTGCTCTACTATCGGCTGGGCACAAACCCAGGAAGAGTCTAAAATGAAAGATGAGTTTTACAAGACACTCAACTCATTGAATCAAGAGAAAAAACAAGCTTTAGATAAGAAAGATTATGCAAAGGTGGAACAGTGCATCTGGAATATTATCGATAATTACAAGAAACTTCCGGAAACAGTACAGAAAAGAATTGGATTAAACTATGGATACCATTATTATGATATTGCCTGTTACCAATCTCTGCAAAAAAAGACAGAAGATGCTTTGAAACATTTTGATCTGGCCTTTCAGAATGGATATGTCAATTATGCTCATATACAAAAAGATACAGATTTGGATAACATACGCAACGAAAAGAAATTCCAGGAGACACTGGTTAAAATCAGAGAAGAAGGAGATTATCTTTATATTCTGCAAAAAGCAGCCGAGTATACCAGTACTCCTCCCCATTTCACATATATGGAGCCGAGCGATAGTAATCTGATAGCCGTGAAGGAATATTTTAAATTAGATAGCGTAGCTGGCACAGGGGATGAACTCTCGAAGATAAAGAACATACTGACCTTTATACATAATAGAATCAAACATGACGGACAACATAACAACCCTGAGCATCTAAATTCCATTGCCTTGGCGGAAGCCTGTAAAGACGGTTCCCGTGGTTTGAACTGCCGTGGACTGGCCACTGTATTGAATGAATGTTACCTCGCAATGGGTTTCAAATCACGTTTTATAACCTGTATGCCTAAAAAATACATCAGTGATTGTCACGTTATTAATGCTGTTTATTCTAAAACTCTGGATAAATGGGTATGGGTAGACCCTACACAAAATGCTTGGGTCATGGACGAAAATGGTACCATGCTCAGCATACCGGAAG
This sequence comes from Bacteroides intestinalis DSM 17393, assembly GCF_000172175.1. Classification (NCBI taxonomy): domain Bacteria; kingdom Pseudomonadati; phylum Bacteroidota; class Bacteroidia; order Bacteroidales; family Bacteroidaceae; genus Bacteroides; species Bacteroides intestinalis. The sequence goes on from NZ_ABJL02000008.1 coordinate 1,438,282, forward strand.
TACGCGAACGAATGCGTACAGGTCTGCCACTGGTATTGAATAAAGAAGCCAACTGGAATAATAAACAAAAAACCACTAAAGAAGAGTATCTGGACTCCTACATGGCTAAGAATTTGTATTATATTAACTGTACATTCCGTAGCGAATTCGGTACAGAAGACAAAAAGTATAACCCTGCAGACTATGTTGCCCTTATGCCGACTGGTTATTATAATGACATGGAAAAAGGTTCCTACATCACTTATGATGCCGACTGGTTCTGGCAATCACCATATCAGAAATAAAAACAGACCATCTATCTTAAGCAAACAGACCACCTATTCGCAGTGAATAGATGGTCTGTTTTTATCGTTTTATATATTGGACAAGATTAGTCTCTGCGACCCATAAATATCATAATATAATAAATCAGCGTTGCCAATGAGCCCAATGCAGCCACTACATAGGTATAAGCAGCAGAACGAAGTGCATCTTCAGCCTGTTTATGATTGTAAGAGTTCGTAATGCCCGAACGACTCAACCATACCAATGCACGCTTACTTGCATCTATTTCCACCGGCAAAGTGACGAAACTGAACAGCGTTGTCATAGCAAACAAAATAATACCTGCCAGCAACAATTGCGGGAATGTATTCAGCAGCAAGATACCACCCAGCAGCAACCAGGTCATCCACTGTGAAGCAAACGATACCACCGGTACAAGCTTGCTACGCATAGTCAGCGGAGCATAAGCCCGTGCGTGCTGTACTGCGTGACCGCACTCGTGAGCAGCAACGGCAGCAGCCATGATACTATTACTTTCATATACACCTTCACTCAGGTTTACTGTCTTATTGGCAGGATTATAGTGGTCTGTCAGTTGTCCCGGCGTATGTGTCACCTGAACATCATAAATTCCATTGTCATGTAGCATCTGAAGGGCAACATCACGGCCCGTCATTCCATTACCGGTAGGGATTTTGGAGTACTTCTTGAACTTGTTCTGCAAGTTCATTTGCACCAGCCAGCTGACTACAGCTATACCAATAAAGATAATCCATTGTATTCCTATCATTCCTTCCATAATTTTTTTCTGTTTTTAGTAATTAAAAATGTGTCGTTTGTTATATATAATACAAATTGTTTGCCAAAAATAAAGGGAAACCGTGAGCTTTACTACAGTTTCCCTTATCTTTTAGGAAGAATTAGCGAAAACCCACTACTGCCCAACAAGTTGTAACTCTATCACGTAATCCGTATCTGAAGGAACTTCCGGTAACTGCAACACCACTCCCTGTCCGGCACGAGTGATCCGTACCGGAGATTGATCTTTAAACAGAAAGCCTTTCTTCACCATTTTTCCATCCAATGGAAGATACAGTGCATTATCCGTCAAGTTCAGAATATGAACAAAGAGCCGGTTTCCCTTTTGCGTTGTCACACCCCAGTCATGCGGAGCAACCATACCACCACGCGTGCCGTAAATCGTTTCACCGTAAACTTTCATCCACTCTCCTACTTCTTTCAACCGCTGAACTGCCACTTCCGGTAGACATCCGTCGGGCTGAGGGCCTATATTCATCAACAAGTTCGCATTCTTTCCGGCAGCCTTCACCAGATAATGGATCAAAGTTTTCGTTGACTTATACTCTTGGTCGGTTATTTTATATCCCCACATTCCATTCATGGTTTCACAAGTTTCCAAAGGCAGTCGACTGACATCTTGTCCGGAAAGCCCTGCACTGTTCTCGCCCGGCAGATCACGCTCGAAAATCTGTATATCCTCTCCAGGGAAAGGCATCTGGTGATGATTGTTACCCACCAAGCAAGCAGGTTGCAGGCCATGTATCAACGCATACTGTTCCGGTAACTGCCAGTCGAAATCAGGATTAGCATCCTGATCCCACCAGCCATCGAACCAGATAGCACCTATCGGACCATAGTTCGTCAGCAACTCCGTCAACTGGTTGTTCATAAAAGTATAATAGCTTTTCCAGTCTCCCTTCGGATTAGGGCGTCCGGTTCCACGCCCTGTGCGTCCCCACGGTGCATCTTCACGATACCAGTCGATATGGGAATAATAAAAATGTAACCGAACCCCCTGCTTATGACATTCATCTGCCAGTTCTTTCACAATATCCCGTTTGAAAGGAGTGGCATCCACAATATTATAATCAGAATATTTAGTATGGAACATAGAAAAGCCCTCATGATGACGACTTGTAAAGCAGATATACTTGGCTCCGGATGCCTTAATAGCACTTACCCATTCAGCCGCACTAAACTTGGAGGGATAGAAACCTCCGGCTAGTTTGGCATATTCTTTATAATTCAAATCTTTATTGGTCATTGTCCATTCACCGGTAGCCAACATACAGTATAGCCCCCAGTGTAGAAATATTCCAAACTTATTGTCTTGAAACTCCTGACGGGCTTTCAGGTTCTCGGCAGACGGTTGATAAGTCTGCGCCTTTGCAGGTAAAAAGGATGCTGCAAACAAAAGGAATAAAAGAAGTTGTGTTTTCATCATAAGTATGCGGATGGGTTAATAAAAAAATGAGATTACATCAGCACATATACTGATGTAATCTCATTATAATATAATTAGACTTACTCTTCTGTATAACGTTCAATCGTCTGTCCACGGTCAGGACCTACGGAAACGATCTTAATGGGCACACCAAACTGTTCTTCCAGGAATGTCAGGTAAGCATTAAATTCTTCAGGGAATTCGTCTTCGCTCTGCATTCTCGTCATGTCAGTCTCCCAACCGGGTAACTCAACATAAACCGGCTCAAGACCTTCGCTGATGTCATACGGGAAATAATCAATTTCTTCACCGTTTACTTTATAAGCTACACAGGCTTTGATTGTTTCGAATGAATCAAGTACATCGCTCTTCATCATGATCAATTTGGTAACACCGTCTACCATAATGGCATACTTTAACGCCACCAAGTCAATCCAACCGCAACGACGTTTACGACCTGTTACCGAACCGAACTCATGTCCCAGTGTACAAATCTGGTCACCTGTCTTATCAAACAGTTCCGTCGGGAACGGACCTGCACCTACACGTGTACAATATGCTTTGAAGATACCATAGACTTCACCAATCTTATTAGGAGCCACACCCAAACCGGTACATGCACCTGCACAAATAGTATTGGAAGAAGTAACGAACGGATAAGAACCAAAGTCGATATCCAACATCGTACCTTGAGCACCTTCACAAAGTACTGACTTATTATCGTTCAGCAGGTTATTGATTTCATGCTCGCTGTCTACCAACGGGAATTGCTTCAGGTACTCAATGCCTTCCATCCAGGCCTTTTCAATTTCTGTCAGGTCATATTCATAGTTCAAACCTTTCAGAATTTGCTCATGACGTGCTTTGGCTTCAGCATATTTCTGTTCGAAGTTATGCAGGATATCACCTACACGCACACCGTTACGGCTAATCTTATCAGTATAAGTCGGGCCGATACCTTTACCCGTCGTGCCTACTTTAGCATCACCTTTCGCAGCTTCGTAAGCGGCGTCCAATATGCGGTGGGTCGGCAAGATGAGATGCGCTTTCTTAGAGATATGCAAGCGCGCTTTCAGGTTATGACCGGATGCTTCCAATGCTTCAGCCTCTGCCTTAAAGAGAGCCGGATCAAGCACTACGCCATTACCAATGATATTCACCTTGTCACCTTGGAAAATTCCCGAGGGAATAGAACGGAGCACATACTTCTGCCCTTCGAACTCGAGTGTATGTCCGGCATTCGGTCCGCCTTGGAAGCGAGCCACGACATCGTATCTCGGAGTTAATACGTCAACGACTTTGCCTTTGCCTTCGTCGCCCCATTGTAATCCTAATAGAACATCTACTTTCATTTTTCTTTCTTATAGTTATTACTTTTCTTCTTACGTTTGTTAGCTCGGTCGCACTTACTGCACAATCCATACAGATAAAGCGAATAATGCGACAGACTGAACCGACTCAATTTAGTATTCCCAATCGCCTGCTGTAATTCTTCGTTCTGAAACTCAGTTACTTTACCACACTGCGTGCAGATCTGATGGTGATGCGTATCACGGTTATAACTTTTTTCGTATTGGGAGGAATTTCCAAACTGGTGTTTAATAACCAGTCTTGCATTGATGAGAAGGATAATAGTATTGTAAAGAGTCGCGCGGCTTACACGGAAATTTTCCTGGTCAGCCATCAGCGAATAAAGTGTATCGATGTCAAAATGCCCATCAATGGAATAGATAGTATCGAGTATGGCATAGCGCTCGGGAGTCTTGCGATGCCCGTTCGCGTTGAGATATTCAGTGAATATCTGCTTTACCGTATCTTTCACATTCTGACTTTCCATTTTGGCGGCACAGTTTTTTACAGCCAACAAAGTTAAGCCTTTTTTGCGGAAAGCAAATGAGAAAGAGGAAAAAAAACAAAAAAAGAGTGATAGAGTAATCACCCTATCACTTTATTCTACTTCTTCTCTTACAAGATTATATAGCAACTGTTCGGCCTCCGATTCGGAATGTTCCATCTCTTCCACCCGGCGACATACTTGGAAAGCATGTTCTTCACTATGCTGCATGAAACGGCGAATGGCCGCCATAGCTGCATTGCGCACGTGGTAGGAACCGGAAATGAAAGCACAAACTGCCTGGTCGAGAAATTCGTTCACAGCCCGTTCATTCATATCACCTTTCTTCATCAGCAAGCGGGCAATGGTGAGAAAGCCGCACGTCTGTATATACTCCCGCTCATCCGCAATCCATTGAAAAGATTTCGCAGGAGCATAAGGAAGATGCTGGAACAAATTCATAGAAGTAAATTCCGCTATTTCAATGTTCTGAATATTTTCCACCCAAATATCTGCAATTTCCGGAAAGAAGCTGTCTACCGGTTGTAACAGCCCCGCCATAATCTTACATTCGCGGATATCTTCTTTCCACAAAGCTTGCGCCAATGAGTGGTCTTTTTCATACGTTTCGGCAATCGCCTTGATACGGGGAAGTTCTACACCGAAATTCAATTTATAAACCAGCCCCTTTTCACGCATACTTTGAGACACAGCCCCGTTCATAGAGAGGCGGAGCTGTGTCTTTATTTCTTTCAGTTGTTCATGTAGATCCACCAAACAATGATTTATAGTTAATTATTAATAGAAGGCAGATTAGAATAATCCTTACTGTAACGCAACATTTGTTCCGCATAACCTTCGTCATAAGTCACCTTTACGTCGGTTATCTTACCGGCTGCATCTACCACTGCTTCATATTTCGGATTTACAAATCCCTTGTACGGAGCCAGATTCAGTTTCTTATAACGTTCCAGAACTTCGGCATGCAAAACCGGATCTACCTTCACTGCATAGTTTTCTACCAAATCATGCGCACCCTGATAGTCGCCTGTTGATTTGATACGTTGGATCTCGGACAGTAATTCACCGAAGAGTGTACGCAACTTTCCGTAATCGTTCACTACTACATAAGTCTTACCATCTCTCCTCACCAGTTCTACTACTTTATCCGCCGCACCTTTCTCAAACACCCAGCGGGCAATGAGCTGACGATTACGCATGTGGGCTTCTTCCACATCGTTACCCGGTTCTATGCGAACGAGTTGTGTCATCAGGCCGTTCATCAGATAAGTATAATATTCTGCTTTGTAAGCATCCGCATTAGGTGTCAGTCCCAATTCTACCAACTTAGGATCAGCTACATAATACAAACCGAATAAGTCCGCACGCGCTTCCTCGATCGTAGAGCCATAGGCTTTCAAAGCATCCGGATCAACTCCCGGAAGCAACTTTCCGGAACCATGTCCCAAACATTCATGCAAGTCCGTATGGAGTTCGCCCGTCAGATCGGCATATTTATCTATCAACTGCAATTCGGTATCGCTATATACAAACTCTTCATTGAATCCGTTGCCATGAGCCGCCTTATTATATGCATCCGTAATATTACCGATAGTCACGGATTTAGAACCATGATGGCTGCGTATCCAGTTGGAGTTGGGCAGATTGATACCGATAGCCGTTGCTGGATAAAGGTCACCGGCCAAAATCGCAGCAGTAATCACCTTGGCGGAAACACCTTTCACTTCATCTTTCTTGAATAGTTTATCTACCGGAGAGTGATCTTCAAACCATTGCGCATTGCCACTGATAATCTCAGTACGATGCGTAGCTTCCATATCCTTAAAGTTCACCAATGATTCCCAGCTTGCCTTCATACCCAACGGATCACCATAGCTTTCAGTAAATCCATTTACAAAGTCCACAAGGGAATTCAAATCTTTCACCCAAAGGATAGCATATTCATCAAAAGTCTTCAGATCACCGGTCTCATAAAACTTTATCAGTTCGGCAATCACAGCCTTCTGTTCCGGGTTTTCAGCTACGCCTTCTGCTTTCTTCAGCCAGTATACGATCTTATCGATAACCTGTCCGTACAGACCACCCACTTTCCAGACCTTTTCCTGAATCTTGCCGTTTTCCTTCACCAAACGACTATTCAAACCGTAAGAAACAGGCGTTTCATCTTTCGGGTCTTTCATTGCATTATAGAAGTCTTCAGCTTCTTTCTGCGTCACACCGTCATAATAATTGCAAGCAGAAGTCAACACTAAGTCCTCTCCTGCCGCCTGGTTCACGCGCTTCGGCATTACAGTCGGATCGAAAATAACCGGAGACAGCTCATCGCATAATTGTTCTGCGGTTTGTCCTTCAGCCAGCGGCAATGTAGAGGCATCTACACTCAGCACAGCCTCTTTGAAAAATTCGGGTACAAAACCAGGCACGAACTTCTCAGAGCCATAATGGTGGTGAATGCCATTAGAGAACCACACACGTTTAAGGTACACTTCCATCGCCTTAAAATCAGGCGTATTTTTGTCTCCTTTATATCCTGTATAAACTGCTTCTAACGTCCTACGAATGCGCAAGTTATATTTTCCATTCTGATCGAAGAGAATATCACGGCCCTGCAAAGCAGCTTCCGTAAGGTAATACACCAGCTCTTTCTGTTGGAGCGACAAGTTCTCGAAACCGGGAACCCGGTAACGTAATATTTGTAAGTCTGCAAATTGTTCCACTGTATAATCAAATTTATCTGCCTCGGCAGTTGTTGTTTTTGAGCCGCTACAAGCTGTCAGCAATGCAAAAGCGGCACATGCTATTAGTTGTTTCTTCATGTGTCGGGAGATATGTGAGTTGGTATTTAGAAAAGACGAAAAGGAAGTATTCCGAAACAGTTGCTCCGGAATATTTCCTTTTTATACATTGTTCTACGCAGAATTACTGTTTTTTATCTGCGTGTTTTTTACGATATCCATTAGGAGTTTCACCTACATTTTTATAAAATGCAGCGTAAAAAGACTGACGGTTGGCAAAACCTACCATCGTGCTGATTTCTTCTACATTCTTGTCGGCATATCTCTTATCCGTCAATAAATGTTTTGCATCTTTTACTCTGTACTCATTCAACAGGCATGAATAGTTCATACCAAAACGAGAATTTACTACAGCGGACAAATAGCGAGTGTTGGTTTTCAACTCTTTCGCCAAATCTTTAGCCGAGTAATCGGGATCTTTGTACTTCTTCTGCACAACTACGATATTCAATATCTTGTCATACAACTCATCTGCCAATTCCGGACGAATCAACGAGCGGTAAGCAGCATTCTTCTCTTTTTTCTCTCTCAGGTTATAAGGGCGCTTCTTAGTAGCCGCTTCCTGATTCTTGTTTTCTAAATCACTCATTTGAATTAACTGGTTAGGGTTTGTTAAAACATGAAAGCCCGAAGGATTTTCCTTTAGACTTTACAAAAGTCTGACATTTTTTTCTAATACGCAACTTTTATCGTACATATTTTTGACCTATAAACAACGAAAAAGGTTGAAAAGTAGTATTTGAGCCGATTTAATAAGAAACTTTAACCTTTACAAAAGGGCTTATGATATAAAATGAATACGTTTATCAGCTTGTTTTATATACAATAATTAATGTACCTTTGCAGGATAAAACTTTATCAGCTAAAATGATACAAACGCTTAAACGATATTTTGGTTACGATAGTTTCCGACCTTTACAGGAAGAGATTATCCGCACAGTACTGGATGGAAGAGATTCACTGGTATTGATGCCTACCGGAGGTGGAAAGTCCATTTGTTACCAGCTTCCGGCCCTGTTATGCGAAGGAACTGCCGTAGTAGTTTCCCCTTTGATTTCCCTGATGAAAGATCAGGTGGAATCACTTTGTGCCAACGGTGTCGCCGCGGGTGCTCTGAACAGCAGTAATGACGAGACTGAAAATGCCGTTCTACGTCGTGCCTGTATGGAAGGGAGCCTGAAATTACTCTACATTTCGCCTGAGAAATTAATAGCCGAAGCCAACTATCTTTTAAGAGATATGCATATCTCATTATTTGCCATCGATGAAGCACATTGCATTTCACAATGGGGACATGATTTTCGTCCGGAATATGCACAAATGGGATTCATACGCGAGATGTTTCCCAATATTCCGGTCATAGCTCTTACAGCTACAGCAGATAAAATTACACGTGAGGATATTGTACGGCAGTTACACCTCAACCAGCCGAAGGTTTTTATCTCTTCTTTCGACCGTCCCAACCTGAGCCTTACCGTAAAACGGGGATACCAACAAAAAGAAAAAAGCAAAGCTATCCTGGATTTCATAGGTCGCCATCGTGGTGAAAGCGGTATCATCTATTGTATGAGTCGCAGTAAAACGGAGACAGTGGCACAGATGCTGCAAAAGCAAGGGTTACGTGTGGCAGTCTATCATGCCGGATTATCCTCCGTACGGAGAGATGAAGCACAGGACGATTTCATCAACGACCGTGTACAAATAGTTTGTGCCACGATTGCTTTCGGTATGGGAATCGACAAAAGTAACGTGCGCTGGGTTATCCATTACAATCTTCCTAAAAGTATAGAAAGTTTTTACCAGGAGATTGGGCGTGCAGGACGGGATGGACTACCAAGCGACACCCTCTTGTTTTATTCTCTGGCCGACCTTATTCTATTAACCAAGTTTGCGACGGAAAGCGGTCAGCAAGGCATCAATCTGGAGAAGCTACAACGTATGCAACAGTATGCTGAAGCTGATGTTTGCCGGCGTCGCATCCTGTTGAGTTATTTCGGAGAAGCTACAACAGAGGATTGCGGAAACTGCGATGTCTGCAAAAATCCTCCCCAGCGTTTCGACGGAACTGTTATTGTACAAAAAGCTTTAAGCGCTATCGTCCGTACGGAACAGCAGATCGGCACGAGTATTCTTGTAGATATCTTGCGCGGAAATAACACACCGGATGTATCGGAGAAAGGATATCAGCAACTGAAAACTTTCGGTGCCGGACGTGAAGTTCCTGCCCGTGATTGGCAAGACTATTTGTTGCAAATGCTACAACTGGGGTATTTTGAAATAGCGTACAATGAGAACAATCATCTGAAAATAACGAACAGTGGTAGCGACGTTCTCTTTGGACGGTCACAAGCACGATTGGCAGTAATCCGGCGTGAAGAGTCCGCACCCGCCAAAGGACGAAAGAAGAAACCGACTATTCCAGTCAGAGAATTGCCATTGGGGTTACCGAACACAGAAAGTGAAGAACTTTTCGAAGCCTTACGCGCGTTGCGGAAACGGCTCGCAGACCAAGAAGCACTACCGGCTTATATTGTACTGTCCGATAAGGTATTGCATTTACTCAGTACAGCCCGCCCTACTACAATGGAAGCATTCGGTAATATCAGCGGCATCGGCGAATATAAAAAAAAGAAATACGGAAAGGATTTCGTCGAATTAATCAGGAAATACGTTTAATGAAGATGGGTCAAAATAAAGATTAGAACACAAATTACGCAAATAATGTTTCTTTATACTTCTGATAATCAGAGTTTATCTGATTTATTATTTGTGCAATTTGTATTCTTTTATTCTGTTTTGGCACACTTTTACTTGCATTGCTGTAACAATCCCCTAAGATCCGCCTGCGGCACTCCAAGAGACATTGCTTTCTCAAAATCCTGCTTTGCCAGGTTTTTCTTCTTCTGGGACAGATAGATTTGTCCGCGCATCAGATAGGCTTCCGTCTGCGAAGGATTCAGTTTCAGAGCTTCTTCCAGATCAATCATCGCCAGATCTACATGCTGCATATCCTGTTCTATTCCCGCACGTGCTACGTATAAGGCTGCATCCTGCGGATCTTCTACCAGCATCTTATTCAATATCTCCAGAGCTTTTTGTAAGTTTCCATCTTTTTGCTCCAAGGTAGCGAGTCCTAAACGGGCGTTATAATTCTGAGGATCGAGCTTCAGTAATCTTTCATAATCCGCCCGGGCAAACTTGAGATCACGCTGGGTCACATAAATATAAGCACGCATCAGAAGTGCTTCCCGATTATCCTTTTCCAAATCCAGCACTAAAGAATAATCCACACGTGCCTGCTCATTCCGCCCCATTTCAAGATTCAGCGCCGCACGATTCAAGAGAATGGGAACAGCCCGTGGAGCAATGTTCAAAGCATACGTGTATGATTCCAAAGCCTGATCATAATCCCGTTGCCGCCGCTGGATAGTACCGAGATTAGAAAACAACAAAGCATTATGCGGATTAGCAGGTTCCAGTTTCAAGGCTTGACGGATATAATTTTCCGCTTGTGCCAGACTGTCTTGTTCGGTACAGACGATGGCACGGTCGCTCAGTTCCTGATAAGTTTGGGAAAACACAGAGGTTACACCTATTATATATATAAGGAAAGAAAGAATAAACTTTTTCATAATGCTATTAAAGATTTTGTTACTTACAGATAAACGGCCGTTTCTCTTAATGGGAACTGTTGTTTCTCCTCATGGGAACGCTCGTTTCCTCTAATGGGAACTACAGTTTCCCCTCATGGGAACGCCCGTTTCCTTTAATGGGAACTGTAATGATGTGACTTATACTAAAAACAGTTGGTACTTAATCCAGCGGATAAGTATCGAATGCAAACAGTTCCGTCGACAGATAACGCTCTCCCGTATCAGGCAAAAGAACTACAATCTTCTTATCCGCAAACTCCGGACGTTGTGCCAGCAAACGCGCTGCATATACAGCCGCACCTGAAGATATACCCGCCAGTAATCCTTCGGTAGACGCCAACTCACGTCCGCCACGAATTGCTTCATCATCGGGCACAGGAAGCACTTCATCTACAACAGAGGCATCATAAATAGCAGGAACAAAATTGGCTCCGATTCCCTGAATACGATGCGGTCCTGCCACTCCACCTTCCAAAACAGGAGACGATTCCGGTTCTACAGCAACAATATACACATCCGGATTATGTTTTTTCAAGGCACGTGCCACCCCACAGATTGTTCCGCCTGTTCCCACTCCGGCAACAAACACATCTACCTTTCCGTCTGTATCCGTCCAGATTTCTTCACCTGTAGTAAGCGTATGAATCTGTGCGTTAGAAGGATTTTCAAATTGTTGAAGAATGACCGAACCGGGAATAGATGCCCTTAACTCCTGCGCTTTCGCAATGGATCCTGCCATACCGGCCAATCCATCTGTCAGCACAATTTCAGCACCCAGTGCTTTCAGCAGATTACGACGCTCTATACTCATAGTTTCGGGCATTGTGAGCATCAGGTGATACCCTTTGATTGTAGCAACCATCGCCAGTCCCACACCGGTATTTCCACTGGTAGGCTCTATAATCGTCGCACCGGGCTTCAGTGCTCCGCTCGCTTCTGCATCTTCAATCATGGCAAGCGCCACACGATCCTTCACACTACCAGCCGGATTGAACGCTTCCAACTTTGCGATAATATTCTGTTTCAGTCCATATTTACGACTGTATTCCGCTAATTCCATTAAAGGCGTATGCCCTATTAATTCCGTCAGGTTCTTTGCTATTTTTGCCATAATCATAAAAATTAAGAGGCTGTATCAAAATCTCTGATACAGCCTCACAAAGGTAGAAAAAATCTTGTTGTTCCTTTATTTCCTTAATAAAGATTAGCTACGTTTGATATAATCTACCACCCATGCTCCTACTTCTTTGGTACCATACTTCGCACCACCTTCTACCTGAATTTCCGGTGTACGGACGTTAGCATCCAAAGAAGCATCTACGGCTTTGCGGATCAATGCGCCTTCTTCCAGCAGATTGAAATATTCGAATAACATGGCAGCCGAAAGGATTTGCGCCAACGGATTAGCGATGTTCAAACCTTTAGCCTGTGGCCATGAACCGTGGATTGGTTCGAATACAGGAGTGCTTTCGCCTGTAGAAGCCGAAGGAAGCAGTCCCATAGAGCCACTGATTACAGAACCTTCATCCGTAAGGATATCACCGAAGGTATTCTCGGTAACCATTACATCAAAGAATTTAGGCTCCTGAATCATCTTCATGGCAGCGTTGTCCACAAACATATAGTCCGTAGTCACTTCGGGATATTGCGGAGCCATCTCCTGGGCAATCTGTCTCCAAAGGCGTGAAGATGCGAGCACATTGGCTTTATCTACCACTGTGAGGTGTTTATTGCGTTTCATGGCATATTCAAAACCAACTTTCAGAATACGTTCAATCTCCGGACGAGTGTACATATTGGTATCATACGCTTTATCGTTGTCCTGATACTTCTCACCGAAATACATCCCGCCGGTCAGTTCGCGGATACAAAGAAAATCTGCGCCATCCACCAGTTCTGCACGAAGCGGTGATTTATGGAGCAGACATTTGAAAGTTTGTACCGGACGGATATTGGCAAACAATCCCAGTTTCTTACGCATAGCCAGCAGACCCTGTTCGGGACGTACTTTGGCAGTAGGATCATTGTCGAATTTCGGGTCGCCTACAGCCGAGAACAAAACAGCATCCGCGTTTTTACAAACTTCATAAGTAGCTTCAGGGAACGGATCACCCACTTTGTCGATAGCATCTGCACCGCAGATGGCATATTCGTAGTTTACTTTATGTCCGAACTTCTCACATACGGCGGTCATTACGTCCACACCTACGGTGGAAATCTCCGGGCCAATGCCGTCACCGGCTAATACTGCAATTTTAAAATCCATTGTTTTCTTTATTTTTTAGGTATTCTTCTATTTTCTTTTCCTCAATAGAACTCATCATTCTGATTTTTTAAGTTCATAATCATCCTCAATGATATTCAGCATCTTCATCGTCGCCTTAATCGCTGCCTCCGTCTGGTCAGCATCCAATCCGCGTGTACGGAACACTGTGCCGTCATAGCTCCAGGTAATCACGGTCTGCACAAAAGCATCGGTACGCCCACCGGGAGGGATGGTTACGGCATAGTTCGTCAGCATGGGGAATTTGCGTCCCAACGTCACCTTATAAATCTTACGCAGAGCACGTACAAAAGCATCATACTGACCGTCACCGCTGGAACTTTCTTCAAACTCCTGTCCGTTGATTTCAATCTTCAGCGTAGCCATCGGCTTCAGACCGTAAGCAAGGTTCACGATGTATGTCTTCAGCTTCACTTTCTCATTCATCACTCCGTGCTTTAGTACATCCGAAACGATATAAGGCAAATCTTCTTGGGTAACCAGTTCTTTCTTGTCACCCAACTCGATAATCCGTTCCGTCACCTTACGCATGGAATCCTCATCCAGCGTCAGTCCCAGATCTTCCAGATTCTTACGGATGTTCGCCTTACCACTGTTCTTACCCAGTGCATACTCCCGCTTACGTCCGAAACGCTCGGGTAACAGGTCGTTGCAATAAAGGTTACTCTTATTGTCTCCATCGGCATGTACCCCCGCTACCTGCGTGAACACATTTTCACCTACAATCGGTTTATTGGCGGGTATGGCAATACCGGAATAAGATTCAACCACCCGGCTGACTTCATTCAAACGACCTTCGTCAATGTTAGTGATAGCATTGAAATGATCTTTCAGAATAGCCTGCACACTGGACAACGGTGCATTACCGGCACGTTCGCCCAGACCGTTGATCGTGGTATGAAGTCCCTTCGCACCACTCAGCACGGCAGCCAGCACATTGCTCACTGCCAGGTCGTAGTCATTATGCGGATGGAAATCGAAGTGAGCATGCGGATAGCGCTTCACCATCTTCCGCATATATTCGATGACCTGCAAAGGATTCAGCACACCCAATGTATCAGGCAACATATACCGTTTGATATTCGTGTGCATCAGTGCATCCACCATCTGGAAGACATACTCTGGAGAATCTTTCATCCCGTTGCTCCAGTCTTCCAGGTAAATATTCACCTCCATATCCTGCTCATTGGCATAATTCACTACGCCAATAATATCCTCGATATGTTCTTCAGGGGTCTTTCTCAACTGACATGTGCAATGCTTCAGCGAACCTTTGCACAGAAGATTAATGACGCGGCAGCCGGTAGCGTGTATCCAGTCTACCGACGTATACCCGTCTACGAAGCCCAACACCTCCACCCGGGGCAATAAATTACGCCGCGCCGCCCAGTCACATATCATCTTGACTGCGTCGAACTCACCGTCCGAAACCCGTGCCGAAGCTACTTCCACCCTGTCTACTTTCAGTTCTTCCAGTAGCAGACGGGCTATCATCAGCTTTTCATGGGGGACGAACGACACACCGCTGGTTTGCTCACCGTCGCGGAGCGTAGTGTCCATGATTTCTATTTGGGGCTGTCTATACTTCATTTTTTATTTTCCCACGCTTCTATTTTATCTTTATTCTCTACCAGGAAATCGATGTCATCCAGGCCATTCATCAGGCAATGTTTCTTGTAAGCATTGATTTCGAAAGTCTCACTTTTACCTGTTGCCTTGTTGGTGATTGTCTGTTCCGGCAGGTTCACCACTACCTCCGTTTTCGGATCGGCGGCAATGGAATCAAACAATTCTTTCAGGAACGGTTCGCTCACCACTACAGGCAATACGAAATTATTCAGTTCATTATTCTTGTGGATATCTGCAAAGAAACTGCTGACCACCACGCGGAAACCATAATCTGCAATGGCCCATGCCGCATGCTCGCGGCTACTGCCCGAACCGAAGTTCTTTCCGGCTACAAGCACCTGTCCGCTATAGGTCGGATCGTTCAGAACGAAAGAGTCGATTTTGTTTCCTTGCTTGTCATACCGCCAGTCGCGGAACAGATTCTCGCCGAAGCCTTCTTTAGTCGTAGCTTTCAGAAAACGTGCAGGAATGATCTGGTCTGTATCTACATTCTCCAACGGGAGAGGCACACAAGTACTGGTGATGATATTGAATTTCTGTTTCATTGTTTCTTATCTTTGATTTTGAAATACTTATTATTAATGGCTTCTGCCAGGAGGACTGGTATTACATCAGTTCTCTCGGGTCCGTAATCACTCCTGTCACTGCTGCCGCAGCTGCCACCAGCGGACTGGCAAGCAATGTGCGTGACCCCGGTCCCTGACGACCTTCAAAGTTACGGTTACTTGTAGAAACCGCATACATTCCGGCAGGCACCTTATCATCATTCATTGCCAGACAAGCCGAACATCCCGGCTGGCGGATAGCAAAACCTGCTTCCTCTAATACTTTATCCAAGCCTTCTTCACGAATCTGTGCATCTACCATCCACGAACCGGGCACCAACCAGGCAACCACATGTTCCGCCTTCTTACGGCCTTTCACTAACGAGGCGAAAGCACGGAAATCTTCAATACGTCCATTCGTACAAGCACCCAAAAACACATAATCTATCTTCTTGCCCAATACTCCCTCACCGGGTTGGAAGCCCATATAATTCATTGATTTCAGGAATGAAGCTTTTGCAGCCTCTCCCATTCCGTCAGTCGTAGGAATGTGCTGCGTGATGCCCATACCCATACCCGGATTTGTTCCGTATGTAATCATCGGTTCGATATCTGCCGCATCAAAATGCACTTCTTTATCAAACGTAGCATTCTCATCGCTCTTCAGCGTCTTCCAGTATGCCAATGCTTTCTCCCATTCCTCACCTGCCGGAGCATATTCGCGACCTTTAATATATTCAAATGTCACTTCATCTGGTGCCACCATACCACCACGTGCACCCATTTCTATACTCAGGTTGCACAGTGTCAGGCGTCCTTCCATAGTCAGACTGCGCACTGCTTCTCCGGCATATTCCACAAAATAACCAGTTGCACCGCTCGTTGTCATTTTAGACATCATATAAAGAGCAATATCTTTTGCCGTCACACCTTTACCCAATTTTCCGTCCACTGTGATGCGCATTGTCTTGGGGCGTGTCTGCAAGATACATTGTGAAGCCATTACCATTTCGACCTCACTTGTACCGATACCAAAAGCTACTGCTCCCATCGCACCGTGCGTTGAAGTATGCGAGTCACCACACACAATCGTCATTCCTGGCAATGTCAAGCCTCTTTCCGGACCTACCACATGGATGATACCATTCTTCTTATGCAACATGCCGAAATGTGTCAATCCAAAATCTTCCGCATTCTTGGCCAGTGTATCCACCTGTGTTTTCGAGATCGGATCTTCAATCGGCTTGTCCTGATCGTGGGTCGGCGTATTATGGTCGGGCATACAAACAATCTTTTCCGGACGGAAACATTGGATACCGCGTGCGCGCATTCCCGCAAAAGCCTGCGGACTGGTTACTTCATGACAATAAAGGCGATCTATATATAACTGTGTGGGACCATCTTCCACTTGCTGAACCACGTGGGCATCCCAGATTTTATCAAATAATGTATTCATCAGATTTATTACGATTTTACAATTTATAATTGAGGTTAGTCTTATGATTTGAACTTATTGATACAATCGATATAAGCTTCTACCGATGCGGCAATAATATCCGTATTCGCACCGAAACCATAATAGATATGATTGTCATATTCCACCTGCATGTGTACCTTACCCATATCGTCACTACCCTTGCTGATAGCCTGGATCGTAAATTCCTTCAGTGTCATATGGCGGTCAATGATCTTCTTTAAAGCCTTTATCGCTGCATCTACCGGACCGTTTCCACTAGCAGCCGCTTCAAACTTTTCACCGGAGATATTCAGTCCCAGACTAGCAACCGAACGCACACCTACTCCACTGGTCACTTGCAGATATTCCAATTTCACGCGGTGATTCTGAGTACGATCTGCACCGGCAAGCACCAAGATATCATCATCATTAATATCTTTCTTCTTATCCGCCAATTTCAGGAAAGCTTCATATACCTTATCCAGTTGTTCCTGTTCAAGATCCACGCCTAATACCTGCAAACGATTCTTCAAAGCAGCACGTCCGCTACGGGCAGTCAATACGATAGAATTATCGTCGATACCCACATCGTGCGGGTCGATAATTTCGTAAGTCTGCACATTCTTCAACACACCATCTTGATGGATACCCGATGAGTGTGCAAAGGCATTACGACCTACGATAGCCTTGTTAGGCTGCACCGGCATGTTCATCAAGCTTGAAACCATGCGGCTTGTCGGATAAATCTTCTGTGTATTGATGTTCGTTTCAATTTCAATATCTTTATGGCATTTGATAATCATAGCCACTTCCTCAAGCGAAGTATTACCTGCGCGTTCACCGATACCATTGATAGTAACCTCTACCTGGCGGGCACCATTCAGTACACCAGCCATCGTATTTGCAGTAGCCATTCCCAAGTCATTATGACAGTGCGTAGAAAGAATCGCTTTTTCAATACCACTCACATGCTCCATCAAATATTTGATCTTCGCTCCATATTCGTCCGGCAAACAATAGCCGGTCGTATCCGGAATGTTCACTACTGTAGCACCTGCCTTAATTACAGCTTCCACCACACGAGCCAAATATTCATTGTCCGTACGACCTGCATCTTCTGCATAGAACTCCACATCATCCACGTAACGACGAGCATACTTCACGGCAGCTACTGCACGCTCGATGATTTCCTCACGATTGGAATTGAATTTATACTTGATATGCGAATCCGATGTGCCGATACCGGTATGAATACGTTTATGCTTAGCAAACTTCAGAGCATCTGCAGCTACATCTATATCTTTTTGTACTGCACGGGTCAATGCGCAAATAGTAGGCCATGTCACCGCTTTGGATATTTCAATAACAGAGTTGAAATCTCCCGGACTGGAAATCGGGAATCCGGCTTCAATTACATCCACGCCTAGCAGTTCCAGTGCCTTTGCTACTTGAATCTTTTCCACTGTGTTCAATTGGCATCCCGGGACCTGCTCGCCATCGCGGAGCGTTGTGTCGAAAATAAATAACTTGTCACTCATTTCTTATAGTTTTTATAATTTATTGCCATTAAAAAAAGCCTTTCGCACTTGGAAGTGAGAAAGGCTTTCGAATATCCTAATCGTTACATATATTCACGCACAGCACTCACTTCCACTAAACCTTGCCAGTAGAATAATAATACCACACAGTAGAATATATGTAAAGTTCTGTATCATTTTTATCTTCTTGTTTTTATTATGACGGTGCAAAGGTATAGATAATTTTGTAGCATACAAACAAATTCGTAACTTTTTTCTCTAAAAAAACATCATTTTATAAGTTTGCTATCAAATAACTCTATAAAGTATAACAAAAAAGGGACATACTTGAACGTATGCCCCTTTTTTATATGATCCTATGTGATAAGAATTACTTCTTGTCGCAAGCTTTATCACATTCTTTTTTCTCTTTGCAGCAAGCTTTTGTGCTATCGCAAGCAGCAGAATCTGCCTTGCAGCAAGCTTTTGTTGAATCACATGCCTGTACTTCTTCTACAACTTCAACTTCAGTAGCTTCTACTTCAGTATTAGCTGCCTTTTTGTTACCACAAGAAGTCACGGCGAAAGAAAATGCAACTGCAACAGCTGCCAAAAATAACTTTGTCTTCATCTCTAATTTTGCTTTAAACATTAATAATAAATAGTGCGGCGCAAATATAAGCAAAAAATTAGAATTATACAAATACAAAAAGCCCCCATATCTTTCGATATGGAGGCTTTCCTGAAAAACGGCAACTACCTACTCTCCCACTTGACGCAGTACCATCGGCGTGATCAGGCTTAACTTCTCTGTTCGGAATGGGAAGAGGTGGAACCCTGATGCTATAGTCACCTGAATAAGTCAGACACGATGTAAAAAGTAAAGTCAGAAAACTGAACGTATATATCCGCCATACAAGGCAAGGACCAAAAGTGAACGGGCAATTAGTAATGCTCGGCTATGATGTTACCACCTGTACACCTGCATCCTATCAACGTCATCGTCTTTGACGACCCTAAGAAATCTAATCTTGTGGCTGGCTTCGTACTTAGATGCTTTCAGCACTTATCCAATCCCGACTTAGATACCCAGCAATGCACCTGGCGGCACAACTGGTAAACCAGAGGTCAGTCCAACACGGTCCTCTCGTACTAGTGTCAGAGCCACGCAAATTTCATACGCCCACGATAGATAGAGACCGAACTGTCTCACGACGTTCTGAACCCAGCTCGCGTGCCACTTTAATGGGCGAACAGCCCAACCCTTGGGACCTTCTCCAGCCCCAGGATGTGACGAGCCGACATCGAGGTGCCAAACCCCTCCGTCGATATGAGCTCTTGGGAGGGATCAGCCTGTTATCCCCGGAGTACCTTTTATCCTTTGAGCGATGTCCTTTCCATACAGAAACACCGGATCACTATGCTCTAGTTTCCTACCTGATCGACTTGTAAGTCTCCCAGTCAAGCGCCCTTATGCCATTACACTCTGCCGACGGTTACCAATCGTCGTGAGGGCACCTTTAGAAGCCTCCGTTACGTTTTTGGAGGCGACCACCCCAGTCAAACTACCCACCAAACAGTGTCCTCGTATCACGAGTTAGAACTCAAATAACCAAAGGGCCGTATTTCAACAGCGGCTCCACAAATACTGGCGTACCTGCTTCAAAGCCTCCGGCCTATCCTACACATCAATTACCCAAATTCAATGTTAAGCTATAGTAAAGGTTCACGGGGTCTTTTCGTCCCATCGCGGGTAATCGGCATCTTCACCGATACTACAATTTCACTGAGCTCACGGTTGAGACAGTGTCCAGATCATTACACCATTCGTGCAGGTCGGAACTTACCCGACAAGGAATTTCGCTACCTTAGGACCGTTATAGTTACGGCCGCCGTTTACTGGGGCTTCAATTCAATGCTTCTCTTGCGATGACATCTCCTCTTAACCTTCCAGCACCGGGCAGGTGTCAGGCTGTATACTTCATCTTTCAATTTTGCACAGCCCTGTGTTTTTGTTAAACAGTTGCCTGGACCGATTCTCTGCGCCCCACCTTACAGTGGGGACCCTTTATCCCGAAGTTACAGGGTCAATTTGCCTAGTTCCTTAACCGTGAATCACTCAAGCGCCTTAGTATATTCAACCCGACTACGTGTGTCCGTTTACGGTACGGGTACCTTAAAGATTAAGTTTAGCGGATTTTCTTGGGAGTATGATTACATGCGCTATTGGATTGTTCCGAAGAACGCTCCATACTATCAGGTTCGACTCTCGGAGCGGATTTGCCTACCCCGATCAACATCTACACCCTTCAACGGACTATTCCGTCAGTCCGCGGCACTGTCACGCCTCCGTCTCCACGTCACTCTTTAAGGTAGTACAGGAATATTAACCTGTTCTGCCATCGGCCTCACCGTTCGGCTGAGCCTTAGGACCCGACTAACCCTGATCCGATTAGCGTTGATCAGGAAACCTTAGTCTTTCGGCGAGGGGGTTTCTCACCCCCTTTATCGTTACTTATACCTACATTTGCTTTTCCACACGCTCCAGCAAAGCTCACGCTTCACCTTCGACGCGGAGTGGAATGCTCCCCTACCGATGTATTAAACATCCCATAGCTTCGGTAAACCACTTATGCCCGATTATTATCCACGCCAAACTCCTCGACTAGTGAGCTGTTACGCACTCTTTAAATGAATGGCTGCTTCCAAGCCAACATCCTAGCTGTCTTAGCAATCTGACTTCGTTAGATCAACTTAGTGGTTATTTCGGGACCTTAGCTGATGGTCCGGATTGTTCTCCTTTAGGACATGGACCTTAGCACCCATGCCCTCACTCCTGATATAGAACTAATACGCATTCGGAGTTTGTCAAGACTTGATAGGCGGCGAAGCCCTCGCATCTTATCAGTCGCTCTACCTCATATTAGTATAAATCAAGGCTGCACCTAAATGCATTTCGGGGAGTACGAGCTATCTCCAAGTTTGATTAGCCTTTCACCCCCACCCTCAGCTCATCCGGAAGCTTTTCAACGCTTATCGGTTCGGTCCTCCAGACAGTGTTACCTGTCCTTCAACCTGGCCAAGGGTAGATCACTTGGTTTCGCGTCTACTCCTTCCGACTATCCGCCCTGTTCAGACTCGCTTTCGCTTCGGCTGCGGATCTCAAGATCCTTAACCTTGCCGGAAAAAGTAACTCGTAGGTTCATTATGCAAAAGGCACGCCGTCACAGCATAAAGCTGCTCCGACCGCTTGTAGGCGCATGGTTTCAGGGACTATTTCACTCTTCTGTTCGAAGTGCTTTTCACCTTTCCTTCACAGTACTGGTTCGCTATCGGTCTCTCGGGAGTATTTAGCCTTACCGGATGGTCCCGGCAGATTCACGCAAGATTTCTCGTGTCCCGCGCTACTCAGGATACCACTAGGGTTAAGTTAGCTTCGTATACCGGGTTATCACCGTCTATGACTGAACTTTCCAGATCATTCTACTCACTAACTGTCGTCCCACGACGTGGTCCTACAACCCCATACATGCCGTAACACATATGGTTTGGGCTGTTCCCCGTTCGCTCGCCACTACTAGGGGAATCATTATTTATTTTCTCTTCCTACAGGTACTAAGATGTTTCAGTTCCCTGCGTTTGCCTCCTACTTAGTAGGATAATACCTCTTCAAGATATTGGGTTGTCCCATTCGGAAATCCGCGGATCAAAGGTCATTTGCACCTACCCGCGGCTTATCGCAGCTTATCACGTCCTTCATCGCCTCCGAGAGCCAAGGCATCCGCCATGCGCCCTTGCTTACTTTTAGTCTTACCTAGCCGTATGGCTCGATATATACTTTCAGCTTGTTATAACTTTACTTTTTTTGTACATCATGTCAAAGAACGTTTACCTCTAAAAGGTAGAGTGGAGAATAACGGATTCGAACCGTTGACCCCCTGCGTGCAAAGCAGGTGCTCTAGCCAGCTGAGCTAATCCCCCGAAGTAAGCAACCAACAGATTGCCAACTGCGTAGTCCCAGGCAGAGTTGAACTGCCGACCTCTACATTATCAGTGTAGCGCTCTAACCAACTGAGCTATAGGACTGTCGAGTTCAACCTCGCCTTGCGGCTCGGCTTCTTCTTTCTCATTTATATGTTTAAATAAACAATTACTCGTAGTCCAAGAGGTTCTTATGGTAGCATGACTTAAAGAACCAACTTTTTAATATAATACTTGGCTTGCGCCTCATTATACTCTGAGCGTCGCTCCAGAAAGGAGGTGTTCCAGCCGCACCTTCCGGTACGGCTACCTTGTTACGACTTAGCCCCAATTACCAGTTTTACCCTAGGACGCTCCTTGCGGTTACGTACTTCAGGTACCCCCGGCTTTCATGGCTTGACGGGCGGTGTGTACAAGGCCCGGGAACGTATTCACCGCGCCGTGGCTGATGCGCGATTACTAGCGAATCCAGCTTCATGGAGTCGGGTTGCAGACTCCAATCCGAACTGAGAGAGGCTTTTGGGATTAGCATCACATCGCTGTGTAGCTGCCTTCTGTACCCCCCATTGTAACACGTGTGTAGCCCCGGACGTAAGGGCCGTGCTGATTTGACGTCATCCCCACCTTCCTCACATCTTACGACGGCAGTCTCTCTAGAGTCCTCAGCATGACCTGTTAGTAACTAAAGATAAGGGTTGCGCTCGTTATGGCACTTAAGCCGACACCTCACGGCACGAGCTGACGACAACCATGCAGCACCTTCACAACTGCCCGAAGGAAGATCTGTTTCCAAATCCGTCAGTTGCAATTTAAGCCCGGGTAAGGTTCCTCGCGTATCATCGAATTAAACCACATGTTCCTCCGCTTGTGCGGGCCCCCGTCAATTCCTTTGAGTTTCACCGTTGCCGGCGTACTCCCCAGGTGGAATACTTAATGCTTTCGCTTGGCCGCTTGCTGTATATCGCAAACAGCGAGTATTCATCGTTTACTGTGTGGACTACCAGGGTATCTAATCCTGTTTGATACCCACACTTTCGAGCATCAGCGTCAGTTACAGTCCAGTAAGCTGCCTTCGCAATCGGAGTTCTTCGTGATATCTAAGCATTTCACCGCTACACCACGAATTCCGCCTACCTCTGCTGCACTCAAGACTACCAGTATCAACTGCAATTTTACGGTTGAGCCGCAAACTTTCACAACTGACTTAATAATCCGCCTACGCTCCCTTTAAACCCAATAAATCCGGATAACGCTCGGATCCTCCGTATTACCGCGGCTGCTGGCACGGAGTTAGCCGATCCTTATTCGTATGGTACATACAAAAAGCCACACGTGGCTCACTTTATTCCCATATAAAAGAAGTTTACAACCCATAGGGCAGTCATCCTTCACGCTACTTGGCTGGTTCAGACTCTCGTCCATTGACCAATATTCCTCACTGCTGCCTCCCGTAGGAGTTTGGACCGTGTCTCAGTTCCAATGTGGGGGACCTTCCTCTCAGAACCCCTATCCATCGATGTCTTGGTGGGCCGTTACCCCGCCAACAAACTAATGGAACGCATCCCCATCGATTATCGAAATTCTTTAATAACAAGAAGATGCCTTCTCGTTATGCTATCCAGTATTAATCTTTCTTTCGAAAGGCTATCCCGGAATAATCGGCAGGTTGGATACGTGTTACTCACCCGTGCGCCGGTCGCCATCAACCTATTGCTAGGTCATGCTGCCCCTCGACTTGCATGTGTTAAGCCTGTAGCTAGCGTTCATCCTGAGCCAGGATCAAACTCTTCATTGTAAAAGTATTGTTAGTCGGTATTGCTACCGATTCTTGCTCTGTTCAGGACGCTCGGTCTATTAAAAGTTTTCAAATTACCTATATATATAAGTTACTTGACGGTTCTTTTTTTATACCCAAGATTACTCCAAAAATGCAGTAACCTTGCTCTTGTACTACTTGTATTGTTTATGTAAATTCTTCAAAGATCGCTTCTTTTTTAAACTGATTTTCTTTTCAGAAAGCGGATGCAAAGGTAAGAACTTTTAAGCATATACTCCAAATAATTTCGGAAGTTTTTTTTCTTTTTTCTTTTTCTCGTCGTCTCTCTTTGCGAAAGGGAGATAAAGAGGAAAGAAAAAGAAGTTCTTAACAACACCGGTTTCTTAATCAGTAAATCAATCAGCGATTGCATTCCTTTTCGGAAAGCGGGTGCAAAGGTAAGAACTTTATCACATATCTTCCAAATGTTTTCGGAAGTTTTTTTTCAAATTTCTTTTCGACTGCCGCATTCTTGGTTGGAATTAAGGCAAAAGGAAAGAAAAACGTCAGAGTTCTTACGCCGCTTCTGTCAGAATGTCAATTGCAAGGCTTTCCGTCTCTTGGAAAGCGGGTGCAAAAGTAGCGCATATATCCATTCAATCCAAATATATCTATCATTTTTTCACAAGTTTTTTGAAACTAATTTGTAACTCGTTGATTGATAAGGATGTTGTAGAACATATTTTTAAAAGGAGGTGTGGGCGGGCACGGAAGGATATACATTATATATATACGTGCACGCGAGAAAGAGAGAATTGAGATAGTATTATTATAAATAAGCAGGATTCTGAGGCGGGGGATCTTGCAAAATAGTGAAAGCATGAAAGCAAGGACACTCTTTTATCCATTCTTCCGGTTCTATTTCACCGTTATGGTTCAGGTCGGGGCTAAGATCACGATGTCCCACTAACCTACTACCGGGATAATCCCGCAATAGCAACATGACCAATACACGGAGGGAATGTTTCTGGAAATCGGTTCTCGTATCGGAAGCGCGGCCGTTCGTATCCAACCCGCCTTCATAGCATACACCTATTGAGTGAGCATTGTAACCTTTCGCATGTGCACCGGGCGTTTTTACCGGACGAAGACTTTTGATATCCCCGTTCTTCCTTATATAATAATGATAACCTGCGCCGGAGAAGCCCCGGCGCAGGTGGTCTGTGGTTAAATCATATTCCGTATAACAACGGTCAGCGCGGGTGGCGCTGCAATGAATCACGATTATATCAATTTTTCTCATAGATAAAAGATTATACTGTCATCGCATGCGCACTCAGCGCACCCAATAGAGCAGAAGCTACAGCAATTACAATTTTCAAAATCTTGTCCCAGGTCCTTTTCTTCATAAGAGAGTTTTTTAGTGATTAGCGATTAGTGATAAATGATAAGCAGGCGGCGCAGCCTTTAATTTTTAATTTCCAAAGCCTCCGGATTTAGACCCTATCCCAGCGGATCATCCTCAATCCCGCCGTCGCCGCCGGAATCACCACCGCCGGAGTTGCCACCGGAAGAACTGCCATCTTCGTCTTTCGGTTTTTCCAATGCGAATGTTACATTTGCAGGGCTTCTGGTGACGGCATGGCTGTTATTTACCAACTTCAGCTCCTTGTCCGGAACAAAACGGATATTCACCCGTTTGATATTCTTCACGGTACACTCTGCCGAAGTAGCTACTCCCGGACAGCAAAATGTCATATGAAACGTACCAAACAGGTTCAACTTCACCTTGTTCCCATTAACCAGATTCTCCTGAACCTCCTCTACGAGAGCTTCGATCACATGTTTCACATCTCCTTTCGTCATCGCACAACTTTTTTGTATGGCGGCGGCAAGGGTATCCACATCCACAGTCTTGCACGTACCGGGTTTCTGACGGAGATAGAAAAATTGGGGAGACGCCGAATCAGTCACGATTTTTCTGCGCATATAGCGCTCTACGGTTACATCCATAAGTAAAACAAATTAAGTTAAGATTTAAGTTATTATTACTCTTTCAAGTATGATACAAAGATACAACATCAGAGGGCGGAAGTCAAGCTTATTACTAAATATTTCTAAACAAATAATGACCGTTTTTAACCGATTAGAACCATATCACTTCGCATGCTTCATCAGCCATTCATCAGGCGGGATATAATCCCCCATTTTTGTCAGACTGGGGTTATGTCCGAAATAAACATCACCCGTTTCATCATTCCTATGTTTCGCAACGATCACCACACCAAGCCCGTCAGAAGGATATCTACTCTTATGTTCCGTTTTCAAACCATGCAGGGCAGGACGATACAGCAACATTACCATATCCGCATCCTGCTCGATGGCACCACTTTCGCGCAGGTCACTCAGAAGAGGCCGGCAATCGGGACGTCCTTCACTCATACGGTTCAACTGACTGAGCAACAATACTGGTACATCCAGTTCTTTAGCCATTAGTTTGGCCTTACGGGTGGCTTGCGTCACTTCCTGCTCACGATTGCGATTGTTCTGATCAGACTTCATATCACAAAGTTGCAAGTAATCCACGATGACCCTATCGCATCCTCCTTTACTTTTCAGCATACGAGCCACCGAGCGTACATGATCCATACTAATCACCGGACTATCTTCCACCCGGATGGGAAGCTGGGAAAGCTGGTAGGAAGCCTCACGCACCTGGCGCAATTCGCTTGTGCCGAGTTGCCCTCTGCGCAAGTGTGAAGCATCTACATCTTCAGCGGCAACAACCAGCCAACGGTCTCCCAAACGCTCTCCCTGCATTTCCAGACTGAAAACCACTACCGAATATCCCGCTATTGCCGCTGCCCTGGCCAGATGCAATGCAAAGGCCGTTTTTCCTGCTGCCGGGCGGGGTGGCAGCAATGACATCCAGATCTCCCCGATGCCACCCCGCCGTCAACTTGTCCAGATCCGTAAAATCGGTAGGGATACCAGTAATACCATTCCGGTTCCCTTCCACACGTGCTTCTACCTGTACCATAGTATCTTCCATCAACTGGCCCATTGTGCGGAGATGGTCGGCAGTTCCCATCTCTCCTTCAAGGTGGTCGAGCAAATCGTGTATGCCTGCCAGCACATCTGCTATATCCACGGACTCGTCGGAAGCCGCAGCCAGTAGTTTGTACGAACCCAGAATCACTTCACGGCGGACATACATCTCACGCAGTATGCACGCATGATATTCCAGATGTGCCCCCGATGCTACGCGTGAAGCAAGCCGCACCAACGTATAAGGACCGCCCACCTTCTCCAGATTACCACACGAAGCCAGTTCATACTTCACTGTAAGTATGTCAATCTGTTTCCCGGCACGAAATATGGCCTGAATGACAGCAAGAAACAACTTATCTGCCAGATACTTCGCCGCCTGCCTGCAAAACTTCGTATCGCGCAAATGAAAGAGGTACTCGTCAATATGTTCCAAAGCCTGTTTCCGTTCGTTCTGCGATAATTTCTTCCACTCCCTGAGAGCACTTTCCCTATTCTGCCGAGCCATACGGGTGGTTTCATGATATTCATTCCAGAACTGGCCGAAGCTTTCTTCCACGGCAGAATCACCCTTTTTTCCGGTCTGACTTTTACCTGTCCACACGTCGTAGCCCGGTATGCGGATATGACTGGCACAGTCACCTTTCACTTGTTCAATGTTACCTTCGGCAACGAGTCTCATGAAGTAGTGCCGGGTTCGTCCAAGGCTCCATCCTAAAATTTCCGCCCAATGGCTATAGGAAATAACTGACTCTCCACGTGCACAAACCACATTCGTATTCACACGCCTCACTACTGCTTCTGCATAATTGACATATGTCAGTATCCTCAAAAAGGCTTCCATATCTCCACTTGCTTCATGGTGTTCGTCAAATGCTTTCAAAAGTAAAGCTCGTGGTATCATAACATAACCTGTTGTTCCTAAATTTCTATCCATTTTTTATCATTGTTTTTGTTAGCGAGCACAAAAGTATGACAAGAAATCTATTTTCCGTCTCCCGCTTGTTTCGGTTGGTTGCAATCATCCGATACAGGTTCGTATTAGTCTAATAAGTTTCGTTAGAGAAAGTCTATTTATAACGGAAAATAATAAGCTAAATGATAAGTTAGCGGACTGAATTTTAAGCCTGAAAGGCTTGCATTATATAGCGTAGGGCATCACCCTACGTAATATACATCCCCATTTCTGAGCCCTGAAAGGGCGAGATAAAGCGTGTATGCTTGATTGCGCCCTTTCAGGGCTTAAATAGATATACATAATCACGTAGGGCGATGCCCTACGCTATGTAATCTCAGGCTTTCAGCCTTATAAAATCCGCGTTCGTCCGCCTTGTCCGCGTATCAATTTAGCTCATAACCCGCCAGAAGTGAATATATTCGGACAAAAACAGCAAACTTATTTTGAGTAGGTTTGCGGTTAATATAGTAGCCTGATTATTAGACACCTACCCATTCCGGCAAACAGACATCCGTACAATTAACCGTACATAAATAAATAATATAAGAAACTAAAAGAAGGATATATTAAAATATATCCTTCGCATTTCCGGAGATTGAGACCAGTCTCCTTCTCAACTAAACGGCTGCTTTTCGAGTTCCTCTTTCGCCTGATTGGGAACGTCCAGATGCCGGATCACTATCGCAATCTGTAGTGGGGTCAATGTGGTGACCTTATCAGTGTACTCCGCCTCCAGCAAGTCTGCATATAGTTGCGGTATCCCCTTAATATGTTTTCGAAACGAACGGATGGACGAACTGTTGTACTCACACGGATAATACGCCTGTGCCACTTCGGACAGAGGATGACAGCCCTGAAGCAGCCAGTCAAAATTTCTTTCTTTCATTATAATTAAAAAATTAATTAGTACGGACTATGCATCCGTCTTTTAAAAATATCGGGCGCAAAATTACAAAGAAATAAAAAGTCAAAAAATACGATACTCACAAGTTGAGTATCGCCTTCCCCGTTCTTTCTTAAAATAAGAATTCACTGTAGCCGGACTGACAAAGCGGCGGTTCGGAATATGCAAACAACTTTCAAACAAATAGCGAGAACAGATGACATAACAGACATAGGTATAATTGAGGTGTTGTATATGCATACGGTGCTGAATACGATCGTAAACACGAAAAGCATACATAAAGAATTCTTTCACTTCTGTACGTGAAACAATGCGATGCCGGCGACGTTGTTTCCTGACATGTTCCATCATGACCAACACGTATTCTATTTGTCTGATATTCTCTGCATTATTCTGCATACTACACAACAAATTTCCATCCGTTCCTGTTGGTGGACATAGCGTTGTTTGGTACGTTCAAGCCGTTCTTCCAATAGTGTTTTTGTCATTAAATTCATACTTTTCTTTTTATTAGTTATTAATTTGTATTTTAAAACACAGAAGACGCAGAGAGAGTGTAAATGAATACAATTTATCATGTATTTATCTGTACTTCTGCGTCTTCCGCACCCTGATTTACATCAGGCAGTTCAATCACCGCTGAAGCGGAATCTTATTCCATTTTTTTCCTGTACACAACGGGTAGTATGGGCGTCATAATCTCGTAAACCACTTATTTCCGGTTTAGAACTACCACTGCCTCCATCTGCTCTGAACACCGACATGCTCTCTACTGCAGAGATATACCCCACTACTCCCACATTGTTCAATTGATATATCGCAGGTGGATATCCGGTGAACCGTATATAAAACTTATTGCCCGTATCATCATATTTAAGCAATATTCCACCATCATTTTGCGCACTTGTAGGAATCGCAGTTGCATTACGATTTACCAGAACAGTAAGCTCGCTTTTCTGAGGAACCCGCCATCCAGCAGGACATGGATCATGAATAGTCTTGGTAGTACCCCATAAAGGAAGAGGGTTGTCCGTTATTGCGGGACATCGTCAGCATATCTTTCGGAATGGCATTGACCGCTGCCTCGTATGCTCCCAGATTTCGATCCATTATAATAGTGGCAGTAGTACCGTCAGAAGAACTGGCCGGTACCAGTTTCAACTTCCGCTTCGTCTCCGGTGTCAGCACCGTTTCGGTTCCCGAGGCATCGGGATGATAATCCGTCACCCACACATGCCAGCTCCAAAGGATATTTCCCGTACCATTTTCTCCGTCATAAGCGGCAATCACACCACTTCCGCCAGATGTGTTGGCTGCTGCGCGACAGTAAATAAGGCACTGCCCCACTCCATTGGCGGGAACCAGTGTTATGGATGAACCGTCCGTACGCTTTATATCCACAATGTTGGTATGGTCGTCGTCACTGTTGGCAATGCCCATCACAGGATCGCCCACATCACCGTTTTCCTTAGTCTGCCAAAGTAATTTCACGGATTTTATCCCGGAACTACTGCACCACTCCACCAGTTTGTCATTCGTTATAGAGTTCCCACCCTGATGAAACGAAAACGGATCGAAGCAGAACGCAGCACCCGGTGTAACCATGAAGCAATTGGCAGTGGGGATAAGATTATTGTTATTTTGGGAGGCCGGTATAGGGTCGATATACGTTACGCGTCCGTCATTTGCAGGAATACCTGTATGATTGAAATTCACGGTATAATTGTAATTGGTGTTACCAAAAACATTGAAATCCGATGCTTCCCTGCCACCCAGATAAACACGATAGTCCAATTTCTTCTTCATATCTGTTTTGTTCACTGCCACAAAATTCACAAAAGCACTTCCCTAGGGTGCATTAGCTTTCGTGCGTAGTATCTCCGAAGTAGCAGCAGCAGAATTGCCACGCGCATTGGCAGGAATCCAGCAAGAATAAGTGCCACTGTTGCCCACCGAAGGAACTTCAATCGTAGTGAATTGCTGGATAAGAAACGGATAAGTACCGTCGTTTTCATCCAGTGCATCTACCACGGTATATCCCAAAGGTACGCTCTGAATCAAAATCTGCTTCATATGAAAATCACTGACGG
Source organism: Bacteroides intestinalis DSM 17393 (assembly GCF_000172175.1). Classification (NCBI taxonomy): domain Bacteria; kingdom Pseudomonadati; phylum Bacteroidota; class Bacteroidia; order Bacteroidales; family Bacteroidaceae; genus Bacteroides; species Bacteroides intestinalis. The sequence goes on from NZ_ABJL02000008.1 coordinate 1,469,262, forward strand.
TATAGGTCCATTTCACTGTGAGACGGGTTGCCAGACGTTTCAGTCGGAAACGGACGTCATAAGCTCCGTCAATACTCTAGATGATGTACTTGCCTGATTCCTGTACCACTTTCACATGTTTCAGGTGAAGTACATAAGGCATCTTGTTCATGCTTGACTGGTCCGTCGGATTTATCCGGCTAATCACTGTCGAGTCAGCAGTTATATTTTCCTGCACTTTCTGTAAGGTTCTGGTTCCCAATTCAGTTTTAACTGTTTTACCGTCTCCGCGTGTCACAATCACCAGTTGGCAGTCGTCACTTACCTGCAGTGTTACATCCAGGGCTGTGCCGATGGTGGCTTGCGCAAAAGTCGTACCTGCCAAGTGTGTGCCTGCGGAGTTGTACTGCCTGATCTCCAGGTTATATAAGGCATCCGGAGTGAGTTCGGTAACATCACGGGTTAATACTTGGGGCACAGGCTCGCGCTGAAGGCGGTTATACCGCCTTCAGCGCGAGCCCGAGGCTATTTCATATCCGTCGGTTTCGGGAGCGAAATCGAATGCCAGCGGCACCGTCACCAGTTTCTCATTATCCACCGGGATTTCCCCCTCGGTTATCTTATCCTCACATCCTGCCAGCCCACTCATAAGTGCAACCAGCCCTAAAAACATAGTAAAAATACTTCCAAATTTCATTCGTTTCATATTTATATTAATTTTATAAAATAGTTCATTATCTCCAAAACAGACGGTCTATTCACGACAAACAGACCATCCGTTTCACTGTTACAGATAGTCTGTTCTGCATAAACAGACCATCTGTTTTTATTCTTCATTCCTGCATACAGCGCAGGCGATCCGGAATATCAGAAAACAAACCATCCCGCCTCATGCAGCATTCACTGCATAAAGCGGGACGGAAAACTTAATGACAAATATCTTTTTTCGGATATATCCTCCTAAATCAACTTTGCTTCTCTACAATCCACTTCTCAATGTTTCGCGTCTTGTTACTGAAGTTCACGCCAATCTTGAACAGTTGCCGGCCGTCCTTCTCGAAAGGCTGTGCATAACCTTTCTCGTTAATTTGCGCCATGGCCTCCTCGGCGGTACCGTTCAGCTTGAATTCCATCACATAGATGAAACGGTCCGTCTGCAACACCAGGTCAATGCGTCCGTCCGAGGTGTGACGTTCTGCATTGACATAGAAACCCAGGAGCTTGTCAATGATGAAAAGCACATTCTGATAATGAAGTTCAAGATCGCTCACCAACTCGTAAGGGGTATCTGCAAAGAAACTACGAAGACGCTTGAAGAAAGCATCAACGTCTCCGGCACGCAATTCCATCACGAACTTTTGTATCTCAAAAGGAGCCTCCACTTTACTGAGCCGGGTATAGAAAGGTACCAAAAACTTAATGAACCCCTCTTCTACCTCCCTATTCGGGAAACCGAGACGATAGAGGCCGAATTCCTTGTCGTACCCTTTTATGGTGAGATACCCACTCTGAAAAATCACAGGAATGGGGTCTTCGTCACCATAGATACTATTCAGAACATCGGCATCAGTCTGTACGTGTGCCATACGTTCTAAATCGTAATGGCTACGCTTTAACAATTCCACGAGATAGGTAGGCGTACCTGTCTCAAACCAGTAGCTGCCGAACTTCATCTTATAGAAAGTGTTCAGCACGCTGAAAGGATTATAGATGCCTTCCGTATTCTCAACGAAATGATAGCCATCGTAGCACTCTTTCAGTTCGGCGGCGGTTTGCTCGTAAGTCATCTTTTGCGCGGCGGCCAGCTCATGCAATTCGGCTTTCAGATTCTCATGTATTTCCCGCTCCGTCATTCCACAGATAGAGACAAACGGTTCGTACATAGAAATATCATTCAGATTATTCAAGTCACTAAACACACTTATCTTACCAAACTTCGTAACTCCCGTCAGCAAAGCGAACTTGATGCAGCCGTCCAAAGTCTTCAATACCCCGTAAAAGGGTTTCAGCATGTTGCGGAACTCACGTTGCAAGGCTTCATTGCCGATGGCTTGCAACATAGGTTTATCATACTCGTCCACAAGGATTACGACACGCTGTCCCGTTTGTTCATAAGCCAAACGAATGACATGGTAAAACCGTTCTTCAGGCGCACGATCGGAATAGGGGCTGCTATAGGTCCGCTCCCAGATTTCAAGATTTTTATTCAGTTCCTCAAGCAGAGAATCGGCATCTTCATAGTTACGGGCATTCAGATCAAGATGTAGCACTGGATAATTTATCCAGTCCTTTTCCTGCTTCTCCATCGCCAACCCGGTGAACAGTTCCTTCTTCCCCAGGAAATAGGCTTCGAGGGTAGAAACCAGCAAACTCTTTCCGAAACGGCGCGGACGGCTCAGGAAATAATAACGTCCCGTCTTCACCATTTGATAAATCAAGGCCGTTTTATCTATATAGAAATAGTTATCTCTACGAAGACTTTCGAAATTCTGAATACCAATAGGATAAATCTTGCTGCTCATACACATTGCTTTTTACATTGTTTACGTACAGCAAAGATAGCAATTGTTTTCCGTTATTCCAGCATGTCAAAGAGCGAATGTATTCAAATTACTTTGAATCATTCCTTATCGTTAATCAGCCTTTTCCTGCACGCAACGAAGCGGATGGGCGTCAGACTGGTACTTAGTTATGATAGTAAACAATTCACTGGAGGTTCCTCCTGAATTAAACCATCCTGCATAGGAATTATAGCCATTATCAGTTCCCTTATTTCGGGTCCATATCGTACACAAGTCTCCAATAAACTCGAATGTATCCATGTATCTGCCATAACCTGTAAACCGGAAATAAGAGGCATGCCCGCCATTCAACTGTTCGAAATAAAGCAGATAGCCGCCATCGTCATTTCTCGTATTATAATTCTTTATATTATTGTTAGGCAGACTGCTTCCATTCTGATTCACAGCAGCCAGATCAACCCGGGATATAACTCTCCACCCGGCAGGACATGGGTCCCAAACAGGTTTATCCGTTTCATCCCACCCTTTGAATGACGCTGCTACGATATTTGTCTAGGCAGGACCTTTGCTACTGGCTGCATAAAATACAAGCGGCTACCGGCAAGATGTCTGGTAACTGATTGTCCTCCATTCACCACGTATGTAATCCCATCCGCTGCATAGCGGTTCAACATACCTTCGGGAGGCGTAGATGAATTCTTATTATTAATTACGCAGATCTTTTTAGTCGTATAGCTACTTGGGAACGGGTCTTTGCGCCCCCACTGATAATGGAAACCATTGGTCTTGGACATTTCGACAAATGAAGTCGGAGCTTCATCTACATATCCCGCCATTGCTCCCAAATTACGGTCCATCATCGGAAGTACACTTGCATTGTTCAGCGAAAAGAGCAGCTTCCGCTTATTAACCAGCTCCAAGACTTGTTCACCTCCACGGGTATCCGGCTTATAATCCGTCACCCAAACATGCCAGCTCCAGACAATGTTTCCCGTACCATCCGGACCGTCGTATGCAGCAATCACTCCGTTACCTCCGGTGGTGTTGGCAGCTACACGGCAATAGATGCGGCATTGCCCTTTATCATTGGCTGGCACCGTATTGATATCACTATTATCTATCGTTCGTTTTATGTCTACAATATTGGTATGGTCATCATCACTATTAGCAATTCCCATTACAGGATCACCCACATCACCGTTTTCACGGGTTTGCCAAAGCAGCTTTACCGACTTGATGCCTGTACTGGCAGTACCATACCAGCCCGTCATTTGTGAATTGGTGATCTCTGTTCCGTTTTGCTGGAATGCGAAAGGGTCGAAGCAGAATGAACCGCCCGGCTCCACCATAAAGCAATTGGCGGTGGGCACCAGATTATCGTTATTTTCCGAAGCAGGAATAGGGGCGATATAGGTCACACGATTATCACCCGTAGGGATGCCGACGTGCGCAAAGTTCACGGTATAAGAGTAATCCTTATTGCGATACATATTAAAATCCGTAGAAGAACCGGAACCGATATAAACACGGTAGTCGAGCTTCTTCTTTCCGTCAGTCGTGTTCACGGCTACGAAATTGAAAAAGGTACTGCCTACAGGAGCATTCGCTTTCGTGCGCTGCGTTTCCGTGGTAGCGGCAGCACTTTCGCCACGCACATTGGCGGGCATCCAGCAGGAATAAGAACCATGTGCGGCATTGGCATCCGCAACAGGTATTTCAAGCATGGTGAACTGCGAAACGATGGAGGGATAGGTGTCGTCAGTCTCCGGTCTATCCACGATGGTATAGTTCAACGGTACACTCTGAATCAGGAGTTGTTTCAATTTATAATCTGTAACACTATAATCCCATGTTACAGTCAGACGCGTAGCCAGACGTTTCAGCATCAGGCGCATGTCGTAGCTGCCGTCCGGACTCTGAATGATAGCTTTACCATTGACAACGGCTACCTTTACATGCTTCAAATGAAGCACGTAAGGCATAGCGTTCATACTCCCCGTAGCCGAGGGGTCAATCGCATTTATCACGGAAGAATTTACTATCATACTTTGTACTTGTTCTAATGTTTTTGTTCCTAAAGCCGTCACTGCAGGACCGTTACCACGGGCTACCAATACTAACTGGCAGTTGTCAGACGCCTGCAAAGTGACGTCCAGACTTGTGCCGATGTTGACGGTACCGTAATCATTTCCCGTCAGGTGGTTTCCGTTGATGTCGTACTGACGGATTTCCAGGTTGTAAAGCTGATCCGGAACTCAGTCGAAGCACGCGTTATCACACCGGGCAACAGGCTCGCGTTGAAGGCGGTAGAACCGCCTTCAACGCGAGCCGTTGCGGTATAACTCACCAAATGATTCTTCGGCGAAGCCGAAACTCAAAGGTACTGTGACCAACTCTTGTCCTGATACCGGAGACACCGAATCATCTATCCGGTCATCACACCCGATAATACCGCTACACAGGGCTGTAAGCCCAAAAAGCAAATAAATATTTCTTTTAAATATCCGTTTCATATATTCTTTGTTTTAATTATCTATTCAAAGCCGGAACGCCGGAAAACAAACCGTCCCACCTCGCGGACCTTGCGGCACACGGGGCGGGACGGAAAACAATGTTATTTCATCAGATTTACTACAACCTTTCTTTTGCTAACTTTATTGATTTCTTCAATTGAACCTCTAAAACCTTCTTATCAGGTAATTCCGTCAAATACTGGGCGATATGTATTCCTGAGTTACCCAACTCCAACAGTTCTACCAGACTATCACTTTTCTCAGCGCAAAGCAAAATTCCCATAGGAGAGTTTTCACCTTCTGCTCTTTCATGTTTATCCAGCCAGCGTAGATATAATTCAATCTGGCTCTTATGCTCTACCTTGAATTTACCTAACTTCAACTCGATAGCAATGAGTCGTTTCAGCTTTCTATGATAGAACAATAAGTCAATATAATAATCCACATTATCAATAGTTATCCGTTTTTGGCGAGCAAGAAACGCAAAGTCGCTTCCAAGTTCCATGATGAAATTTTGTAAATGAGCCAAAATTGCAGATTCAAGGTCTTTTTCCGAATAAGTATCATTCAAACCTAAAAAATCCAATATAACAGGATCCCGAAATGCCATTTCAGGAGTCAGTTGCTTCTCTTTACGCAGTAATTCGATATCATGAGCTATGGTTTGCTCCGGTTTCTTACTGATAGCGGTACGTTCATACAACATAGAATCAATGCGTTTATTCAACTGACGCACACTCCAATGTTCCATTTTGCACATTTCAATATAAAAATCCCGTTTCAAAGGCTCATCAATAAACATTAGTGTACGAATATGCGACCAACTCAATTCTATACACAGTGTGTATAAAATCTCCCCATCAACAAAAACTTCGGCACAACGTATGCAATGCCTTAACTGTTGTTCACCCCATCCTTTCCCAAAAGCCACTGTCAACTCTTTACTCAGATTGGATAATATCTGTTTACCGTATTCAGCACGTTGATCTTTCAGAACTTCTTGCTTTATACGCTTCCCTATATTCCAGTAAAGCAATGTAATAGCACTATTTACCTGAGTAGCCACCTGCCGCCGACTCCTTGCTATAAGTTGTTTTATCTCTGTGGCAAGAGGATTGGACGCACTGTTCTCCAATATTATATTCTCGGATTCATTCATTATAGTTATTCTTTTGTTAATCAACATTCTACTGATTAAATAGATAATATACACATTGTCTTACAAAGGTACTAATTATTTTCCGTTATTCCAGCATGTCAAAGAGCGAATCATAAAAGAAACCCAAGGCTTCTTTTGAATATTATTCCTGTACACAACGAACAGAGAAACCAAAACCGGGACTCGGTGAATGCCCACAAGCTATATGTATATATTTAGTAACCATTCATTCAGGTTTTAAAAATCCACCACTTTATCAATCGTCTCCACCTTATCGAACACCACCACATTACCATTCGTAATGGTTACCCGCACATCACCACTGTTGGCACCGCTGATCTGCACAGTAATTGTATAGTGGTAGCCGCGGCGAACATTGTAATCATTCACCAGATTGCCGCCCAGATACAAACGATAACGAACAGAGATAGGGTTCGTGGCATCCAGAGCGGAAGTACTATAATTGTACCAATACGACCCGACCAGATCAATATAGGTACATTTCGACAAGTCACCACCCGATTCAGGTTTGCCGTCACCACCCAATGCGGGTGCCTTGCCATCGGCTTTAGGACCGTAGGCATTGAGGTTTTTCTCTTGGAAAGATTTGCCGCAACCTACTCCGCGAAGATTTTCGGGCATATAGAAAGTATAGGTACTGTTTGAATTAAGACCAGCATCGGCAGAATTAGAGCCAACACTACAAGTTCCGGTTATTTCCGTTGTTACCGGCGGATAAACACCAGCAGTTGTTCCGGCACGGCTTTCAATTGCTAATGATTTAGGTAGATTGCAAGCAGTTATGGATTGGAGAGTGAATCGTGCAGGGGAGCTGACTTTATTCGTCCATTTCACATCTATCCAGCTATAGGCATAGCTCAAACCTGCCAGAAGAACAACTTTGTCCTGCGTAGTATCATACACACCAGCAAATTCTATTGCATCCGATACCAGATAATTCGGCTGATTCTTATAATCTGTATAGTCGATTATAATGCCTTCCAAATCTGATTTTGTAGCATTAGAATTGTTAGAGAATGCAGTCAACTTAGAATTATCAACACCAAAATTCACAAGAATACGAAAAGTTCCTTTAAGATTTGAGAAACCGCTTGTAGTTACTTCTACAAGTGCTTTATTCTCACTACCATCTGAATTTTAACATTCTTAATTGCATCACCACTATAACATACAGCCTTTATCTTCTTATCATCTGCACCGAACTGCACCACCCATACATCGCTGAAACTAACGTCACCGATAGATCCGGCACGGGTATCTACCGACAAGGCCGGAGGCAGATTCAAATAAATACTGAGTCCCCCACTCTCATTCTCAACTGGTTCCGAAGATTCGCAAGCCACAAACAGGAAGGTAGCAGCAACACAAAGAAGGGTTATTATCTTATTCATAAGCATACACTGTATTTTAATCAATCTTTTCCCAAATCCTCACCGGTCAGATTGGTGGTTGTCCATTCACGGATGGCAAGCGTAAGATCGGAAGGAACAATCGCACCGTAAAATGTCAATGAGAAATCGAACTGATACGTCATTCCCGGCAACAAGGCTTTTTCAATAGTGGCAAAATAGGAATCGGTAGAAGTTTTCGTCTCACTGCCGGATTTATATTGCACTGTCAGATTCACATCAAACTTCATCTTTTGTGTTCCACCTACAGGCAATAGTACAGCGAGATCGCTGGTACGTGGAGCTTGAGGATTATAATCCAACGTATTATTTGCATCGAACTTTTCAAAAGAATAGGATGCATCGGCAGCAGTAGTCGGCGTCTCCCAGGAAGTATTATTCAGTTTATAAGCCAAACTTCCATAGAGGCCGCTCACCTTGATGAAATTTACGACTAACGCCGTAGGAAGTACCGGCTGCATGGAGTTTCTTGCCTTCACAGTGGTTATCACCTGCGCCCCCATACGAGTAAAAGGTTTGGGCAGAGACACCAGCATGGCATTGTCTCCTGTTTTATCCGGTTGCACCACAATGCCTTCCAACTTCGTGTACATGAAGTCCTTTCCGTTACTTACGGTGAATGCTCCGCTGCTATCCAACTCCGGCACTTCGGTAGAAGAATTGTAAGATACCAGATAGAGGTCGTACGTTCCACGATACAGGGTCAGACTGCCTGTAGCTTGCCGGGTTTTGAAGGAGTCGCTTCATCAGGTTGAACAGTGTAGTTTTTACTATCCAGCGGAGTTCCCAGATTCGTGCTTCCTGCCGGGAAGGCGTAGATGCGGAATATCTTACCGATTGCCATATCTTCTGATGTAGAAGCAGCATCGGCACGCGTCACCGAGGCACTATACATATCGAACGTCAATGTCACAGGTTCCCCCGGCTCCGGATCGGGGTCAGCATCCGGCAGTACTGCATCACCGGCACTACATCCTGCCAGCAATATTCCCAAAACAAGGCCGGAAAATACCGGAAAGCGGGAGGCTAAATTTAAAGATTTGTATTTCATAAGTCACTTATATTCCAATTCCCGTATTCTGATTTGCATCACTCTTCCATACGTCAATCTTTACATTGGTCAGACTGCCGCCCATCTTGTCTACCGTAATGGCGTAGACATAATGATAGCCTGCTTTCCATTGCACCGCACTCACAACCGCCGTTTCAAAAGAACGGGGAGTGACATTGCCGTCAGCTTCGGTGACATTCACCGTAAGGCGAAATGAAAGGCGCGTTTCGGCAGCACTCATAGGGGCTACCAAAGAACTGACATTAGGGTCTTTTTGCAAGGTGCTCAGCACTGTCGATCCTTCCAAAGCGATGGAATTGGTAGATGCCAGACCGTTCAGGGTTCCAGTACTCAGATTCATAGTATCACTCGACCCCATTTGCAAACGGCTGGTGCTACTTAGCAGTTCTATCTTTGTCAAAGTCAGCGTTTCCTGTACATTGGCAGACTTTGACACCCGGAAACTAACCTTTGCTAGAGCATGATTCATGGTGAAGGTAACCGCACGGGAAGCAGCCGTAGCTGCCAGCGGGGTGGCACGGAGGTAATCCACCTGCTGGGAAGCGTTGAAATTGTCCGCTACCACCTGAACAGGTACGGAATGATTACCGACAGAAGAATTTGTGACCGATAGATCCGACGGAGCAAAGGCATACAAACGATTGGGAGTACTCGTATTCGTCACCGTTATATCGGGAGGAGTAGTTGAACTCCATGTTCCATTCGCCAATTCGTACACGGATTTGGCATTCTTTGACAGTGCTGCATGCGCGTTATCGGTGACATATACACCGATTTTAGTCAACTGGGTGGCTCCCAGCGCACGAGTGACCGAAGGATCGGACAACTCCACCGAACGTAACTGCAAAGCATTTCCCTCAGTGTCCGGTTCCGGTACACCATCTCCATCACAGCCCAAGAATACGAGAGCTGCTACGGAAGCCAACAAGATATCTGTATATTTCATTTTCATCATTTTTTCTCGTTCTACTTTGTTACACCGGTCAGGTTGCATTGCCGACATCTTCTTCACCATCAGTACCACTGAAACCCGGAAGAAACTCCGTCACGACCACACTAGTAAGGTTCAACTCATTCGTTCCGGTAAACGTGTATTGATATTCGTATCCCGCATGAAAGGTCAAGCCACTGCCTTTCTCCTGATAAGTACGGGTCCCAAAGGGGCTTGCCGTCACCGAAATGGTATAGGAAGTGGCAGCTTTGGGTGAAAAGATACCTGAATAGGTATGGCGTCTCACGGCTTCGGAGGTTTTCAATAAGGTGATGGTTTCCTCGGTAGCGTTTCCACTACAGAGTCCCTTTCCGGTAACCTTAGCACTTCCACTACTATTATCAACCTGAAAACTTACAATAATCGTAATTTTACAGGTAGCCAGTGCAAAACTGAAACTGACACGGTTTCCGGTGGCAGCGGCGGTAGCAGTCAGCCGATTGCTTTTCCAGAAATTAGTAGGCGTGCTTTGATTCGCCAATATACTTGAAAAATCATTGGGAAAAGTGGCTGTAAAAGTCTCCCCGCTGCCCGTTGTAGTCATCGGAGTAGTGGACACAGACGGGGTCCAATTTCCGGCTGCCGTCCGTTTATAATTGACGTCTGTTGATCCTGTTTTTGATATTTTAATCACATCATCGGTCACAAATTTCTTTTTATCATAGTCCGATAGATGCGGGTCGTCCGCACGCGTCTGGGGATTGCCGATTTCGGCAGATATTTCCAACGGCGTAGCGACGCCTGCACCGTCCTGTGTACACGATGCGAATACACCTGCCATCAATAACAGTAGTAACCGGAATTGCGACCGGATACCCGTGTAGTTAGTATATATATGAGTCTTATTCATCATGCTTACTTTTAAATAGAGGGATCAAAGTCCCCATTATGCCTGCTTGATACCGTCCAGTCCTTTATTTCGGCCTGACCTACCGGGACGAGAATATTATTCTGCAATTTCAGTGTATATGTATAGCTGGTTCCTTTTGCCATGGCACATTTGACAATAGCCTTATAGGTGAGGCCATACGCATCTGTTATTGTTATTGAAATCTCCGTATTCTTGGCCCGCGGATAAATCACCGTGCACCAGATGTATTCGGAATCGACAGGGCGCAGCATATTGATACTTTCAATAGCCGTACTGCTGCCCGTCCTCAATCCGATTGCCTGTATGGTCATCCGGCTGAAAACAGGCAATGTATTCACACCGGTGAACTTCAGTGTCCGTTTCGCATTTTCATGATTGAAAGCATTGTCGCCTGTAAATTTCACTTCAGCACCCGAAACAGGGACTTCGGGTGTACGGAGGTAGTTACTTTTCAGGAAATCTGCTTTCTTCTCCTGGCTTGCCTGGATGCCATCGTAACCGACCGGGAAAGAAGCACGATACATCACGGCAGGAAGAAAACCCAATTCACTACCTGCGGATGCTTTCTAATTACCGGTTGCATTCAGGGTATATCCGGAGGATGCCAGCAGGACGGAGTTACGTGTACAGGTTACATTGATCTGGGCGCCGATTCTGAATTTACTCAGATCGTAGTCATTGGCAGGTGCAGCATCCCCCAGCCTATCTGTAGATGAAGGGGAAGCGGAAGTGCCGATCTCGGCAGTAATGGTGAGTGGAGTGCCTGACGCTACCGGAATACCCGATTGCTCGTCGGTGCAACCGGATGCCAGTAACAGGAAGCCGGAAGCGATATAAGGCAGTATATTTAAAATCTGTTTCTTCATTGCTTCGTTTCTCCTTTCGTCGGTTTATTCTATAATGGGCGGCACGTCCTGCGAGCCTCCATCCTTTTCTGTCCAAGCTTTTATTTCAACACTTTTCAGGGTGATATCATTCTTGTCGAGTTGCAGGTTGTAGGTGTAACGATGTCCTTTCTTCCACTCACCGTTGAACAGGGCGGCGTTGGCAGCGGTCAGGGTGCGGTCGTTGGTTGATGCAGACTTTTGCCCCAATACGAGGTTCAGGGATATCGGGTTGGTACTGGTTTCGTCTTTAGCTTTCGGGGCAACCAATCCGTAAGCTACCGGTTTCGGGGCACCGATATTACCCGGAAGTTGGGAAGTTCCTGCGGTTGCGGTAAAAGTGATGGTGGCTGTTGTGGCAAGAGTGATCGTACCGTCATTCAGTGCCAAGGTGCCAGCTGCATTTGCAGCACGGAAAACGGCTGTGCCCGTGCCAGTGGTAAGACTGATACTTTTCACATAGTTCCGTACCCGTCTTCTGGCGATGGCAAGTCAGCAAAGTATCATTCAGGTCCGCTTTATGCAGATGCGCCAAGTCAGTATAAGGCATCCCTTGCAACAGTACCATCAATGAAAGAACGTCTTGCGCTTGACGAACCTTCAGCGGTAGCTGTCGGTTTCGGGGCGTATGCACCAGCTTCTGCATCTGTGAAGCTGTAACTGCCAGCTTTTTTTCCGAAACCACTCCTGTCTTCAGGTTTGCAAACAGACGGAATTCACCCGCCACCAATCCACGGTCCACTGCTCTATTGTAAACCGCACGCAGCGCACGGATATAAGTAGAGATAGTGTTGTAACTCTTCTGCAAATCTTCCAGATAAGTCTGGAAGCGATGCAAAGCTCCCCTGTTCAGACCTCCCCAGAAGATTTCACCACCTCCCACGGATTGGGTAAATGCCCGCAGGGCATACTTGTAGATATTAGCAGTGGCGAAACGCCCCTCCTGCTGCAACTCTACAATGACTTCATTTATGAAGTCGGTTAAACTGTTTTGTTTCATAATCAATTGTATTAAAAATAAAAAACACCACACGAACAATGTCGTGCAGTGCTATGTTTAAAATGATAGGATTTATCTGTCGATTCTTATGATTTTCTCTTAAAATGTTATTTTATGATCCATTGTTCTATGTTCCTGGTACGATTACTAAAGTTCACCCCAATTTTAAATAACTTACGGGAATCGGATTCAAAAGGTAGAGCATATCGTTTTTCTTCTATTTGCCGCAATGCTTCTTCGGCAGTACCTTCGAGCTTGAATTCCATAACATAGATATACTTATCTGTTTTCAGCACCAAGTCTATACGTCCCTCAGATGTATGATACTCTGCTTCCGTATAGAAGCCTACCAACTTGAAGATTATAAACACCACATTCTGATAATGAAGTTCCAGATCACTGACAAGCTCATAAGGAGTATCGGCAAAGAAACTTTGCAAACGACGGAAGAAAGCATCGGGTTGCCCACTCTCTACTTCACGAACAAACTTTTGTATCTCAAACGGAGCTTCCGCTTTGTTAACCCGAGCATAGAATGGCATTAAAAACCTCATAAACCCTTCTTCTACTTCTCTATTCGGGAACCCCAAACAGTAGGTGCCGAAACGAGAATTGTATCCCTTAATCGTCAAATATCCGCTTTGATAAATCACAGGTATGGGACTATCATCATCATAGATACTATTCAAGACATCCACACTGGTTTCTTCGTGAGTCATCTGCTCCAGATCATAATGATTATGCTTCAGCAATTCTACGAGATAAGTAGGTGTCCCGGTCTCAAACCAATAACTACCAAACTTCATCTTATAAAAGGTATTCAGTACACTGAAAGGGTTGTAGATCCCTTCAGAATCTTCTACAAAATGGTAGCCATCGTAACACTCCTTCAACTCGGCACAAACTTATTCATACGTCATCTTTTGTACCGTTGCCAGTTCATGCAAATCTTCTTCCAGATTATTATGTACTTCTTTCTCCGTTAATCCGCAAATAGAAACGAACGGCTCATCCATAGAGATGTCATTCAGATTATTCAAGTCACTAAAGACACTGATTTTACCAAATTTAGTAACTCCCGTCAACAGAGCAAACCGGATACATCTGTCCATCGTCTTGAGTACACCATAAAAAGGTTTCAGGGTATTACGAAATTCGGTCTGAAGCTCTTTGTCTCCAATAGCCTGCAACATAGGCTTGTCATACTCGTCAACAAGGATAACAACACCTTCGCCGGTTTGCTTGTAAGCCCGCTCCACTACACCTGCAAAGCGCAGAGCAAGAGTTACCTCACCGACACCGGTACCATAAATGGCTTCCCACTCTAACAATGCCTTATTCAGAATATCGTCAAGGCTGTGGGGCGCATCATATTTCCCGATATTGAGGTCCAGATGCAAAATCGGATGTTTTTTCCATTCTTTCTCCAACTGTTCCAAAGCAAGTCCTTCAAAAAGTTCGCGTGCACCCGAGAAGTAAGCCTCTAAAGTAGACAAAAGCAGACTCTTGCCAAAACGTCGCGGCCGACTCAAAAAGTAATAGCTACCAGTCTACACTAATCTGTAGATCAGTGCCGTCTTATCAACATAAAAGTAACCGTTTTTACGAATCTTCTCAAAACTTTGTATGCCGATCGGATAGATTTTATTACCCATGATTTGTTCTCCTTTTAACGTTAAACGACACAAAGATAATAATGTTTTGTGATAGACAGTGTGACAAAATGAAAAACCTTGCGACAGATAGGGTAAATATCAATTCAATTATTTATCTTTGTTAGCTTTTATAAGTTAGCATACAAAAAACAATAACTACAATGAAAGATTTTTTTAAATTTACGCTTGCCACCATCACAGGTATTATCGTGTCATGCGTTGTGTTGTTTTTCGTCAGCATCCTGATACTGTTTAGTATGCTGTCTTCGTCGGAGTCTGAAACACAAGTACGCAAGAACTCTGTGATGATGCTCGACATGAGAGGCATGCTCTCTGAACGCAGTCAGGACAACCCATTCGACATGTTCCTGAGTGAAGATGAAACCACTTATGGTTTGGATGACATTCTGTCGTCTATCCAGAAGGCTAAGGATAACGAAAACATCAAAGGTATTTATCTGCAGGCCGGTTCAATGGGTGCAGGTTTTGCTTCCATAGAAGAAATACGCAAAGCACTGGCTGACTTCAAGACCAGCGGTAAATTCGTAGTAGCTTACGGCGACCAATATTCACAGCGTCTGTATTACTTGGCAAGTGTAGCCGACAAGGTGATTCTGAATCCACAAGGTTCAATCGGCTGGTATGGTCTGGCTTCTACTCCGGTTTTCTACAAGGATTTGTTGTCTAAGATTGGTGTGGAAATGCAGGTATTCAAGGTAGGTACTTACAAATCGGCTGTAGAACCGTTTATCTCTACCGAAATGAGCCCGGCCAACCGCGAACAGGTAACTGTATTCCTGGATGGCATCTGGGGACAAATGTTGGGTGACATCTCCGAATCAAGAGGCGTAAGCAAAGAGAAACTGAACGAGGCTGCCGACAAGATGCTGATGTTCTACCCTGCAGAAGACTGCGTGGAATATGGACTTGCAGACACCTTAATATATAAGAATGATGTACGCAACTATCTGAAAACTCTGATAGGCATAGATGAAGATGACCGTATGCCGGTACTGACTCTGAAAGATATGGTAAACGTAAAGAAAAACGTTCCGAAGGATAAGAGTGGAAACATTGTTGCCGTGTACTATGCGTATGGTGCCATTGATAGCGGAAGTTCATATGCTGATAGCGAAAATGGAATCAACTCTGAAAAGGTGATCCGCGACTTGCGCAAACTGAAAGAAAATGAAGACGTGAAAGCGGTAGTGCTGCGTGTGAACTCTCCGGGTGGTAGCGCTTTCGGTTCGGAACAAATATGGTATGCAGTGACCGAGTTGAAGAAAGAAAAACCGGTAATTGTATCTATGGGTGACTATGCTGCATCAGGCGGATACTATATTTCTTGTAACGCAGACAGCATCGTAGCTGACCCGACCACGCTGACGGGTTCCATCGGTATCTTCGGTATGTTCCCCAACGTGAAGGGATTGACAGACAAGATCGGTCTTTCATTTGACGTTGTGAAGACAAATACATATTCTGACTTCGGAATGATGGGACGTGCACTGAATGATGGTGAAAAGGCTTTGATGCAAAATATGGTGAACGAGGGTTATGAACTGTTCGTGAAACGTTGCGCAGAAGGTCGCGGCATGACTACAGACGAAATCAAGAAGATTGCCGAAGGTCGTGTGTGGACAGGTGCCAAAGCCAAAGAACTGGGCTTGGTAGACGAACTGGGCGGACTGGACAAAGCATTGGAAATGGCTATCGCAAAGGCCGGACTGGATGCTTACACCGTAATGTCTTACCCCGGCAAGAAGAGTTTCTTCGAAACGCTGATGGATACGAATCCGGGTAGATATATCCAATCTCGTATGCTGAAAGGCAAAGTAGGTGAACTTTACAATCAGTTCGATTGGCTGAATAACTTTGAGAATTACGATAAGATTCAAGCACGCGTTCCGTTCGAGTTGAACATCAATTAAAGAAAGGAGTGGATGGAAGAACCGCTGGTTAAGATACACTATTGGCTATACCCCGTCTCGTGGATTTACGGGATGGGAGTATACCTGAGAAATAAACTCTTTGATTGGGGATATTACCAGTCAAAGAGTTTTGACGTACCTGTAGTATGCGTTGGAAACCTCGCTGTAGGCGGAACAGGCAAGACGCCACACACGGAGTATCTTATCAAGCTGTTGCAACAGACAGGAGCGAACGTTGCCATGCTGAGCCGCGGTTATAAACGGAAAAGCAAGGGATATGTGCTAGCTACGGAGAAAACAGACGTAAAGCGCATCGGTGACGAACCATATCAGATAAAAATCAAATTCCCGGGTATCCGGGTGGCTGTAGACGAGAATCGTTGTCATGGCATCGAACAACTGATGAAGTTGGACAATCCCAAAGTGGATGTGGTGTTACTGGACGACGCTTACCAGCACCGGCATGTAAAGGCCGGACTGAATATCCTGCTGACTGATTTTCACAGGTTGTTCTCAGATGACACCCTGCTTCCGGCAGGACGATTGCGTGAACCGGAAGACGGTAAAAACCGGGCGCATATCGTAATCGTAACCAAATGCCCGGAGGATATCAAACCAATAGATTTCAATATCATCACGAAAAGGCTAAAACTGTACCCATACCAACAACTTTATTTCTCCTCATTCCGATACGGAGCACTGACACCGCTTTTCGGCAAGAAGCGGAGAACACTCACATCACTGGAAAAAGACGAACAGGTGTTGCTAGTTACAGGAATCGCTTCGCCCGCACCCTTGGTGGAAAAACTGGAAGCATATACACCGCATGTGAACATATGCCAGTTTGACGATCACCATGATTTCAGTAGCAAGGATCTGCAAATGATCAAGGAACGCTTCGAGCGTATGGAAGGAAATAAGAAGCTGATAATCACAACAGAAAAGGATGCGACAAGGCTGCAACATCATCCGGCATTGGCCGAAGCATTGAAACCGTATCTATACGTTTTGCCTATTGAGATAGAATTTTTACAAAATCAACAACATATATTTAACCAAAATATTATTGGCTATGTTAGAGCTCATTCAAGAAACAGCAGCTTACCTAAAAGGTAAAATGCACACACAACCAGAGACAGCAATTATCCTCGGAACCGGTTTAGGCAGTCTCGCCACCGAAATCACTGAGAAGTATGAAATAAAATATGAGGAAATCCCGAACTTCCCTGTATCGACGGTAGAAGGACACAGCGGAAAACTGATATTCGGAAAGTTAGCCAACAAAGATATCATGGCAATGCAGGGACGCTTCCATTACTATGAGGGTTACTCTATGAAAGAAGTAACATTCCCCGTACGTGTGATGCGTGAACTGGGAATCAAAACCCTGTTCGTTTCAAATGCCAGCGGTGGTACGAATCCTGATTTTGAAATCGGCGACCTGATGATTATTACGGATCATATCAATTACTTCCCGGAACATCCGTTGCGTGGCAAGAACATTCCGTATGGCCCGCGTTTCCCGGATATGAGTGAGGCGTATGACAAAGAGCTGATCCGTAAGGCGAATGCTATTGCAGCAGAAAAAGGAATTAAGGTGCAACACGGCGTATATGTCGGTACGCAAGGCCCGACGTTTGAGACACCGTCCGAATATAAATTGTTCCATATCCTCGGTGCAGATGCAGTAGGTATGTCTACAGTGCCGGAAGTGATTGTTGCCAATCATTGTGGCATCAAAGTGTTCGGTATCTCCGTGATTACCGACCTCGGTGTGGAAGGCAAGATTGTGGAAGTAACGCACGAGGAAGTACAGAAAGCTGCCGATGCTGCACAACCAAAGATGACGGAAATTATGAGAGAATTGATAAACAGAGCGTAATCATGAGAACAGAAATATCAAGCCTCGGTGAGTTCGGTCTTATCCGCCGCCTTACCGAAGGCATTGAACTGAAGAATGAATCGAGCAAGTACGGTGTAGGCGACGATGCCGCCGTACTCTCCTATCCTACCGAAAAGCAGGTTTTGATTACTACCGACTTGCTGATGGAAGGTGTGCATTTCGATTTGATTTATGTCCCACTGAAACATTTAGGCTATAAGGCGGCTGTCGTGAACTTCTCCGACATCTATGCCATGAACGGTACCCCGAAGCAGATAACCGTTTCCCTGGCTCTTTCCAAACGCTTCTCCGTAGAAGATATGGAGGAGCTATATGCAGGTATCCGCCTGGCATGTGAGGAGTACGATGTGGATATCGTAGGTGGTGACACTTCTTCCTCGCTTACAGGACTGGCAATCAGCATCACTTGTATTGGTGAGGCAGATAAGGATAAGGTTATCTACCGGAATGGTGCCAAAGAGACTGATCTAGTTTGTGTGACCGGTGACTTGGGTGCGGCATATATGGGTTTACAGCTATTGGAACGAGAGAAGGTGGCATTAAAAGGGAAGACTGATGTGCAGCCTGATTTCTCTGGAAAAGAGTATCTTCTGGAACGTCAGCTAAAACCGGAGGCACGTCGCGATATCATCAAGAAATTAGCGGAAGAAGGGATTCAGCCCACTTCCATGATGGATATCTCGGACGGTTTATCTTCTGAATTGCTGCATATCTGTACGCAAAGTAAAGTAGGTTGCCGTGTTTACGAAGAGCATATTCCTATTGACTACCAGACAGCTGTCATGGCAGAGGAGTTCAACATGAACCTGACTACATGTGCACTGAACGGTGGCGAGGATTATGAATTGCTATTCACCGTCCCCATCTCTGACCACGAAAGGATTTCTGAAATGGAGGGTGTGAAACTGATCGGTCATATCACGAAACCGGAACTGGGTTGTGTTTTAATTACTCGCGACGGCCAGGAATTTGAGTTAAAAGCCCAAGGATGGAACCCACTGAAAGACGAAACGACCGAAAATGCAGAAGAATAAAAGGGAGAAGAATAAAAAAACACTTTTTTATTAAATTATAAACGCTGATACTTAGCCACATAGGCAATTATCAGCGTTTTTTATCCCCAAAGCCCTTGCACAGTCCAAAAGTTTCACTACCTTTGCAACCGCAAAAGAGAAACAATGGTGCCATAGCTCAGTTGGTAGAGCAAAGGACTGAAAATCCTTGTGTCCCCGGTTCGATTCCTGGTGGCACCACGAAGAATCACAGCAAAAAGATGAAAACCTCTGAATTTCAACGAATTCAGAGGTTTTCTTTTTGTTTCAACTGTGCAAAACATGCAGATTTAGGAATTTCAATCGTGCCAAATTCGTGGCTTTTTTTTGAGCCACTGAAAAAAGCCACGATTTGATATGTAAAGCACAGATATTCACTTATTTGCATAGCGTGCGTTTCATCAAACATTAGCACTTTTGTACCACAAAAAATGTATGTAAGATGAAGCATGAAACAATGAAAATCCTCTTCGTTATCAAGAAGAGCAGCTTGCTGAAGAACGGCGAAGCACCTATCGTAGTCCGTGTTACTATCAACGGAGTGTCTGACGAGGTACGCATACAGCGTAGCGTATTGCCTCGTTTGTGGAACCAAGCCCGTGGCTGCTGTAAAGGCAGAGACAGGGTTTCAATCGAATTGAACGATTACATCGAATCTCTCAAAACCAAGATTCACAACCTTCACAAAGAGTTGTTGCTTGAAGACGCACTCATCACTCCTTCCCACCTATTGAAACGCTTATTTAATAAAGGTGATAAGCGAACCTTCCTCAATACAATGGAAAAGGAGATTAAAGCAATGGAAGCACTTATCGGTATCGAGTATGAAAAGATAACCATCAACCGATATTGGAACTGCTACCGTTGCTTGAAGGCTTGTGTTCAATCTTTCTATGAAAAGGAGGATATTGTCTTTCCTGAACTTTCTCGTGACTTTATTATCTATGTCGAGCGACATATGCGTCTTGAAAAGCGTCTTTGCCAAAATACATTGGTGAGATATATGAAGTGTTTCAAGAAATTCGTCAATATGGGACTTAATATGGGTTGGATGAGAATCAATCCATTCGCCGGCATACAATATCGCCAGCAGGAAAATGATCCTACATTCCTGACTCTTGAAGAAGTCAAGACAATAGCAGGTATGGAATTTCCTGTAGCTCGACTAAATATTGTTAGGGATATGTTCCTGTTCAGTTGTTTTACAGGTCTTGCATTTATAGATGCAAAGGAGTTGAAACGCACTGAAATCATTAAGGACAACAATGGCAAGATGTGGATTAGAAAAGGTCGTCACAAGATGAAAAAGGAGAAGGCAAGATGTATCAGCAATGTACCTCTTATCACTCCTGCCATAGAAATACTTGAGAAATATGAGGATCATCCAACCTGTATTGAAAAGGATGTCTGTTTACCTTTGTTCTGCAATCAGACGATGAACTCATACCTGAAACAAATTGCTACGCTTTGCAATATTGACAAGAATCTGACCACACATGTGGCCCGTCATACATTTGCCACGACCATAACTTTGGCTAATAAAGTTTCGTTGGAGAATGTTGCAAAGATGATGGGGCACGCATCTACCCGTATGACTCAACACTATGCAAGGGTGTTGGATCAAACCATTATGAGTGATATGGAAAAGGTTCAGATATTATTATAATAAATAGATTCGAAGCCGAGTTCACCAAACCACAGGCAAAGGTAACTCGTGTTCTTTTCGTCCAAGCAAGGTCAAGCCCTGCGGGTGTCGTGGAAAAATCATCCTCGCCCCGTGGGGCTTTCTGTATTTTTCCACACAACCTTGCCTGACGAGAACACGACCTTTTAGAGCCTGTAGTTTGGGAACTCCGGCCCCGAATAGCCGGACTAACAAGAAATATATAATGTTATGTCACAAGCAGTATTAAACAACAGTCAAGCAACAGGTCATACCGACCTGCTATCAGGTATCTTGAAGGTACAAGTGAGAAACGAGGAGAAGATTACGGAGCAAGACCGTATCTATTGCCAGAATCAGCAGGACGAGCTTTACAAGACGCTCGACCAGATTGCCTGGTGGTACAACATCTTCAAGAGAGAAGCCGAGAAGTATGAGGGTAAAATCAAACTCAAGCATGAGCCGAACGGTAAGATTACCACAAACAGCTATGACCTCCACTATCGGTACAATAATGACGAGAAGGATTATACCCATCACGAGTTTACTCCTTTCAAGAACATCAATGAGTTGGTGGATAGTCGTCATAACGCTATCAGGAACTTCATCAGTCGTATCATCGGCTATTTCAACAACACATACAGCGTCTCTGTTGAAGCTCCAAAGATTGACGAGAAGACTCTGCCGATAGACTTCCGCCCTGTATATAACACCTATGTAGATGTGGTTATCGAACATCTTGGAGGCAAGAGTTTCCGAGATACTGCCGAGGAGGAGTTAATCAAACGATTCCTTGAAACGGTCAGACCATCTAACTGGAGCAAGGTAAAGCCTGAACTAAAGAAGGACAAAATCATCTTCCCAGATATTGTAACTTGGGATTCCTTCCATTACGAATATTATAAGGATTATAAGTTCTCATACGAAACAGACCGTAAGGTCAGCCGCTTCTGCGAAGGTATTGCCTTCGGTGCAGATGATGTACTCTGCGGAAGTATCGAGATGATTATGGGGCTTGATACCCGTAATGTAGATATCTCCCGATGGTATGACCTGACAACGACCAACGCCGTAAGTCTCAAATTTTACGGAAACACCCGCATTGATGTCAAGTTCAAGGACAGTGCTGCGGCAGAGAACTGTTTTAAGCGACTGCGACTAAATGAAATCAAACTAAGAGACGAGAACTGATGACCACACGATATGTATGACACTCCGTAGGTACTGCCTGCGGGGTGTCTTTCGTTTTTATCCACTTCAATCATTACAGCCATGTATGCCATCATACCACAACAGATACCGCAAGGCAAGCGTGCGGAGATCAACGAGAAGATTCTCTTTGCCATCAATTCCGGTAAGGATATGATTCCTGCGGAGAGTATATACAACTGCTATACAGGTATCGGAGGACTGCACAACCTCAAGCAGTCGGACTTCGCCAGCTACCACGAGTATGCCGAGGCAAAGAAGGAGTTCGAGATGGGACAGTTCTTCACACCGCACGAGGTATGTCGGGATATGGTAGATGTACTCTCTCCCACATCGTCAGAGATGATACTCGATATGTGTTGCGGTATGGGTAACTTCTTCAACCATCTGCCAAACCAACACAACGCCTACGGCTTTGACATAGACAGCAAGGCTGTGGCAGTGGCAAGGTATCTCTATCCCGATGCACATATCGAGAAGTGCGACATACAGCAGTACCACTCCGAGCAACGCTTCGATGCCATAATCGGTAATCCTCCGTTCAATCTGAAGTTCGATTTTCGACTCTCACAGGAGTATTACATAGACAAAGCATACCATCTGCTCAATCCCGCGGGCTTCCTGATGATCATCGTTCCAGCCTCCTTTATGCAGAATGAGTTCTGGGAGAAGAGCCGTGTAGGAAGAGTGAACGAGGACTTCTCCTTCATCGGACAGACAAGACTATCACCACAAGCCTTTACATCGGTAGGTGTAGATAACTTCAACACCAAGATAATGGTCTTCTTGCGTCGTTCACAGCATATCGAGATGAATCCCTACAATGCCGATGAGTTCGTCTCTATGGCAGAACTCAAGGAGAGAGTAAAGAAAGCCCGTGAGATGAAGCACTGCTTGCGTCTTGACCTTATGCGTGAGACCAACCGCATAGACAAGGAGGAGTTGGAGCACTTCGAGTACAAGCTCGCCAAGTATATGTATGAGTTGAAGGCTCACAAGAAACTCAACAAGCATATCGACAAGGCTGTGGCTCTTGTTACCAAGTTCCGTAACCAGAAGCCTCCAGAGAATGCCACCAACGAGCAGATGAAGGAGTGGGAACGCAAGAAGCTGACCACTGCCAAAGTGCTGGCCACCATACGCAAGTATATCACCTCGCAGAATGTCGTACCACGCAAGGAGGTCGCATTGGTAAAGACCTCCTACGGCTTCAAGCTCAAGCAGTATGTACCACGACTGCTTGACAAGGTGGAGCATAAAGCGGCAAGCATCAACGACCTCATATTGGATAGTACCGTACTGCCTATGCCGGAGATAGCAACCGAAGAGAATCTACGACAGATACGCATCGCCAAGAGGCTTATCCGCCGTAAGCGTTGGCTCTATGATATACAGATTCAACCATTCTCCGATATGGAAACGGACGATGCCCTTGCCGAGTATCTCGACAATGCCACCTTCGTAAATAAAGATGGTGAGGTATGCGAGTTTACACAGTTGCAGAAACACGATCTGAACCTTGTACTTCAGAAGCGGTATGCTCTGCTTAACTGGCAGCAAGGCTCAGGCAAGACCGCAGCGGTATATCACAGAGCCAAATACCTGCTCAAATATGGCAAGGTACGCAATGTGGTGATACTTGCCCCTGCCATTGCCACCAATATGACATGGACTCCGTTCCTCGCCATAAACAAGGAGCGATACAGAGTGATACGCACATACAAGGACCTTGAATATGTGCCGAGAGGTATCTTCCTGCTGCTATCCACCTCTATGGTCGGCAAGCTCAAACGCGACCTTATGCGGTTTGTGAAACTATCGTCAAGGAAGCTATGCCTTGTATTCGATGAATCGGACGAGATTACCAACCCATCATCACAACGCACAAAGCATATTCTGGCAGTCTTCCGCAGGCTCAAATACAAGATTCTCGATACGGGAACAACCACCCGTAACAATATCGCAGAGCTATACAGCCAGTTTGAGTTGCTATACAACAACTCGGTCAATATGACTTGTTGGTGCAGCAGTATCTACCACGAGAACAGAGATAAGGAGATAGAATGTGAAAGGAACCTCCACTGCGGTGAGCCATTCCCAGCGTTCAGAGGTCATGTGCTGTTCCGAGCCTGCCACTGTCCGGGTAAGGCTACGGTATTCGGCATTGAGAAGCAGAATCAGGATGTCTATAACAAGGATGAACTCTTCGACCTCATAGGCAAAACCATCATCACCCGTAAGTTCCGAGACTTTGCAGGTGAGAAATACAAGATACGGACACATACTGTAAGCCCCTCAGAGGGCGAGCACGAGGTCTATCGTGTCATCATCGAGGAGTTCTGCCGTATCTGTGAGCTCTACTACAACAGCACGGGTGACACGAAGAAGGATGCAGGACTGAGGCTTATGCGACAGATAAAGTTGCTTATCAAGGCTTGTTCGGTACCACACCTCATATCGGGATACTATGGCGATGACTACCCGAGCAAGACACGATACATAGAATCATTGATACGCAAGATACCTGGCAAGGTAGCCATCGGCTGTACCACCCTTGCCGCCTTTGACCTCTATGAGAGCTATATCCGTGAACGCTTTCCCGACAGACCGATATATGTCGTAAAGGGAGATGTAGCGTTCAAGAAGCGTCAGAGCATAGTGACGGAGTTCGACTCCACCATCAACGGCATACTGATATGCACACAGCAGAGCTTGAGCAGTTCGGTAAACATACCCACCTGCAACGATGTGATACTGGAGTCACTGCAATGGAACATACCCAAGATGGAGCAGTTCTACTTCCGTTTCATACGCCTCGACTCCAAGGAGATGAAAGATGTGCATTATGTCACCTACGAGGACTCCGTTGAGCAGAACCTCATGGCATTGGTACTCACCAAAGAGCGTCTCAACGAGTTCATCAAGACAGGTGAAGTGAAAGAGCAGTCGGAAATCTTCGAGGAGTTCGATATCACAATGTCGGTCATCGACAGCCTGCTGATACGCTCAACGGACAGCGAAGGTAAGATACATATCAGCTGGGGAAGCCAGCGAGTAACAAGTTAAACAGAAAGTCTATGGAAAATATGGATTTAAGCAATGCCGAGGTTGCCGTAACCACACAGCACATCCTGGACGGGAAAGAGTACAAGGACTACTGGGTGCAAATGTCCGACTACAGCGATATGGGAGAATTTCTCTGTGCCTGTTCCGACCTCTTTCCCGAAGAAGAGGAACCCGAGTACAGATATACCAAGTGGGAGAACATACCCGACAGGCTGATAAACCGAGAGTGGATATGTCCCAACTTCTTCGAGATACGCGATGCCATGGAAAGGCTCGATGAGAACGAAAGGGAGTATTTCGTCACTTGGAGCGAACACTTCGGATATGACATCACAACCGATGATCCGCATATGATGGTGTCGCACTATCAGGATATATACGGTAACACCATACAGGAAACCGAAGAGGAACTTGCCGACATAGCCGATGATGCTTTGGTATATACAGGCATATCGGGCAACTTCTGCGACATGCTTCCTCTTCAGTATGAGATATTCGATGATAACTATAACTAAAATAAAGGATATATGGAAATCAGTTTCAAAGGACCGGTAATGCCTATTGACCCGTACTCGCAGTTGGCATTTGTGGAGATACTCAACATCATACTCATTGCAAAGCACATTATGGATGTGAACAGGTATCTCATAGCAAGGAATGTAAACCCTCAGTTCGGCTCACTGTCGGGATATTTCCGATGGTCGTTCGCCAACGACAGGTTCACGCTGTGGCAACGCACGGACTACAACTCCGATATGTGCTTCTCACATCGCATATTGGATATGCCGTTCTGTATGCTTGCAGCAAAGGATAAAGAGAACGATGAGAGAGTATTCAACTAACCATCAAAGAATATGGGAACGACAATCAAGGTATCCAACAGAGAGATAGCGATACGAGCCTTCGACCATCTGAGGCACGAAAGAAAGAGTGACTCTGCACTGCGACTGGCTCACCACCTGCTGCACTATGACCGCATATCGATCGGCATAGGTGAAGTGGATTGGGAGATAGATATGGCTATCCAAAAGTTCGGTGGCAATCCCAGAACAGGATACCGATATACGGCACATTTCAGTTTCAAGGGTGAAACGGAGATGGAGAAAGAGAGATACGAAGAGATATTCAACGGTAAAGAGTAACCGAAGGGCGGCCACAAGGTCGCTCTTCGCATTTATAGACATATGTACGGGAAACCGAATCCTGCCGTACACAGGTAACGACAAATGAACGAAACAAAGAAAACACTCACAATGGAGTTCATAGAAAGCATAATGGATGAGAAATACACCCTCGTATGGGTGGACTATCGGGAAAGTTTTGATGAGAACCGAGACTTATTACAGAAATGCCTTGAAAAACAAGGCTGCGAAGATCTGTGGTCAAAGGTCGAGGAATGGTATGAGGATGCCGAGGAGCAGGCGACACAGGAGATAATCAAGGGGCTGAAGAGCCACTGCATAGACTTCCACGACTTTGAAGAGGACGAAGTTGAAGCCTTCTTCGAGGAACACGATGATGAGATAAGGGACGAGATACGCGAGCGAGACGACTCAACCACGGTAAACGACCTCATCAAGAATACCAACGACATACCTGTACGAGTGGAGATGCTATCCAACTACGACTGCATCAACTCCTGCTGGTTAGAGTCACAAGGTGGCTTCCGCTACAAAGAGAGTTACTTCGGGGATATGATTGATACCCTTCGCCTCAACCCTGCAAAGGTGAAGAAGGCATTGACGGAGAAAGGCTATACCGTATATGGCAGATTTCCGAACAAGAAGTATCGTGACGGCAAGGAGCAGGTGTCTTACGAGGACTTCTGCCAGGAGTTGGAGAACTCCTGCTGCGGAGCCAATCTGCTTACCTATATCGGGCTTGTAAACCTCCGCGACCTCTACGATGCCGACTTCAAAATAAAAGAGGTCATTATCCCAAAAGGTAACACCTGCGGGCTGTTCAGCTCGATGTATGGCGGTGGCAGTCTGATAGAGATGGAACTTAAAAACGATATCAGAATCCGACTGGATAAGGCACGCAAGGACGGCTATGGTTTCCGCCTGCGACTTGACAATGAACGCTCCAAGTATGACTGCTCCATCAAGCATGTCTATGGCGTATGTGACTGCTTCTTTGGCAAGCAGGTAAGCATCGTTCCGGCAAACTAATCAGTATTAACAATAAAAATATAAATGTATGAAGAAGATTGAAGTAAAGGTAAGATACCTCTTCGAGGGTACTTACACCGTAGCGGCAGATGACCGCAATGAAGCACGCACAATGGTAACAAGAGATTGCGGACTGGTTCTGGGTGGAAACATCCACACCACACTCGATGATGACGAGGTGGATTGGAAGTTCGATGTTCACCCCGATATGCAGATTCTATCCTACACAGAGAAAGAGAACGAAACAAAGCGTCTGAAGATGGACTTCTCCGACAGGATAGAGACACTCCGTAAGGACATCATAGATGCCATACGGCAGTTGCTCTACTCGCACGGGTTGACAGAGATAACCTTTCCCGAAGAGCAGTATGATCCTGTATGGGTAATATGGTTCAATTGGGACGGAGACCCATACGAGTGCAAAGTAATGGGTGTCAAGGTAACGGACAATAGCATGACGGTAATTGCTCATGACAAGATTTGCAATGATGAGGTGACTTGCTCCACACCCTTTGAACTCGGAGCAAAGAACATCGACTGGCTATATGAGATATACGATGCCGTATGGCAGCAATTGGAAGAGAACGAAGATAACAACGCTTAAAGATTACGACTATGAAATTAGACCCTGTAAATGCAGTATCGAGCTTCCACTACTATATGTGGAACGCTTGGAGCGAGGAAGAGTGCAAGATTACCTTCGGATGTGCTTATAAGCACTTCTGGGAGAAGTGGAACTCCCTTGCAAGTAAATCTATCCTCGGAGCGGCAGAACGATTCTATGCCGAACTCTCGGACAACAACCGTGAACTGCTTGTCAATCGTGCTGTGGCACTCTATGACGGCAAGGCTACAAGAGAAGAACCTCACGATGATGATGTATATGTCTGTGATGCTTGCGGTTCAAGAAAAATTGAGATTCAAGCTTGGGTAGATGCCAACAACGCAGAATATCTAAGTGATGTAGATGATGACGATACGGACTGCAAATGGTGTGCAGACTGTGAACAGAGTCAGAATTTCTGCACATTGAGCGATTACAAACAGAAGATGCAAGATTGGTGGAAAGACCTTGACTTCATTACGATGGAAAGCATAACAGGATTGCACGAGACTAACTACTCATCGGAAGATGGTTCACAATCCTTTGTAGATGCCTGTAACGATTGGTGGAATGGTCAAGACTACGATACCCAACGAGAACTCTATTTCAAATCACAATCTTAATACTTACTGCTATGGCTGAGAATGATATTATCGAAAGAATATGCGGCTCGTGTAACTGCGATGAAGCGACCGCAAAGGAGTATCTGAATGATGAGATACGCCACCTCAGAGAGCTGCAAGAGGTAAACGACCTGCAAGAGAGCGACATTGAACTCTCTTGCAGTGGTCTCGGCATCGAGTCCGAATGTATAGAGTATTTCACAATGGCATTAACCTACTAACATCTACTACTATGGCTTATTTTAAGAATATACACTCACTGGCGGAACTCAAGAAGGAGTATCGCCGATTGGCATTGGAGAACCACCCCGACAAAGGTGGCAGTACCGAAGTGATGCAACAAATAAATGTGGAGTTTGAACGGCTCCACGAGATATGGAAGAACGACACCACCGTATCGGCTAATGCTTCAGGTTATGAGAATGACTACGCAGGAGCATCGGCAAAGGAGTATGCCGACTTCGTATATAACGAGTATCGTTGGAAAGGTCGCAACTATCAAGGACAACACACTCCTGAGATTGTGGAGCTGGTGCGTAACTGGATGAAGGAAACCTATCCCAAGTATAAGTTCTCCGTATCAAGACACCACTATAACTCTATCCATATCTACCTCGTCAAAGCAGATTTCGGGGCATTCAAGAAGAATAAAGGTGTTGTGTTCCACCACGATGTGAACCACTACCACATTGACAACGATGACACCCTAACCGACAGAGCCAAAGAGGTGATGAAGAATGTCTGCGACTTTGTGATGTCGTACAACTTCGATGACAGCGATCCGATGACCGACTACTTCTGCACCAACTTCTACCTTACATTAGGTGTAGGCACCTACAAGAAACCATACAAGGTAGAACTGCCGAAATTGGATTGCAAGGGCAAGAAGCCCGATGTCTTCAAGCACCCCGAAGGTGCTGCACACAAGGCAATACGCCAAGCATTAGGAGGTGCCTATTTCAGTTTCCACAATAGCCAACGACTGCAAGGCAAGATGGTACTCGGTGAAGATTCCTACGGACATAGTGGCGACAAATACTTCTGGCCACTATCATACTCCAGTGCCAAGACCGCACAAAAGCGAATGGATAAATTGGAGAAAGCAGGTATCCGCTGTAAACTCACGGGCAACAATGGCGGCTGCATCGAGTTTCTCGGCTATACTCCCGAAACGGAAGCCCTACTCGAAAAGGAGCGTCAGGATGTAATTAATGCTCATCAGGCATGGCAAGCGAAGCAGGTACAAATAGGATAGACCTAAAAATCATATAGAAGTCTTATCGACTTCTATATGATTGATCGGCATGGTAGTCATAGAGATTATCACATTTACCTCTAACAAACTGTCCTTTCTCTGTATTTGGATAATTACGAGCTACAGTCTTAAAATTACAAAGCATATACTGAATATTTGCCCCAGTTTCATCATCTGTTACAATATCACATGCAAGATTTATCAACTCTTCTACTTTCCCTATAGCAGCTTTGGTATTTTCATCGTTTTCCCAATCACGCTTTTCACACACTTGTCCCCAATAACTTGTTCCTCGATAATATTGTGTCAACCCCCAACACCAATCAAAGGAATTCCTTATACCGATAGCATATTTAACCATCAGCAATGCTTTCCGATTTGGCTCTGTTGTGAGATTGATTCCTCGTTCCAATGAGTGCATTTCCCTTGCAAAGTCATACCTGAAATCCGTCTTCATTTTAATTGCTTTCGGTTCAGCACTAAATGGATCATATGCCATATATACGTTATGATGGGTTTTATATGATTCACTAACTTTTCCTAGATATTCTAAAGCTTCTTGATACCGCATATAACGAAGACACTGTGTACCTACAATATCATTCAAATAATCACTTCCGATATAACCACAATTATTCAGAAATCTATCAAATTCATTCTGTGGTTTATCTACTCGTTCAACATATCTTATAGCTTCATTTACTCCAAGGCTATCTATCATTTCAAAAAAACTATTGCTATAATCGTGTGGATTAAAATTTGTTGAATATCGATAACTTGACATTGTGTAAGAATGTACAACTTTATCATCCATCCAATCACATATTTCATGCCTGTTTACTATATTAAGTAATCTGTTATCTGCCATATTAGCAAGTTGTAATGCACGGGTAGTTTTACCTGATTTTATCATGCGAGGACAAACTTCAGCTAATAGGATTCTACGCATCATATCATTCCAATAGTAGTAACTTTCACAATTGAATAGCATATAACCACGAGCAGTCTCATTGCGGACTTTATCATCTATATTAGATTGAATTTTTGAATCTAGCCACTTTAGCTGACCAAATAAACGGTTTTCATAATAAGAATCGTATGGTAACAGCTTAGCGTCTAAATATATTCTAAAGATTTTAATTGATTCTTTTATATACTCCGAAGACCTACTTTTTTCAGCCAAACTTAATAATCGTGACGCACTGGCAGTATTGCCATATAAATCCTCAAGAAATGCAGCAGTATAATACCACATTGCAGGATTATTGCTTTTACCACAGCGAGCCATTTTTAAACATAGATTATACAATTTGTCCAATTCTGGCGTTTTTTCCAGTTCATCTTCCCAATAGAATTCACCTAGAGGCTCGATTTCTCTGATATACTTCTGCAATGTTTCCTCTA
Source organism: Bacteroides intestinalis DSM 17393 (assembly GCF_000172175.1). NCBI lineage: Bacteria > Pseudomonadati > Bacteroidota > Bacteroidia > Bacteroidales > Bacteroidaceae > Bacteroides > Bacteroides intestinalis. Next base: position 1,500,219 of record NZ_ABJL02000008.1, read on the forward strand.
TAAATCTACTATTGGGTGCATATTCACATATAAACTCTAAAGCATCTATAATGGAAAGTTTTTCACCTGAACGTCCAAGACAAAACAACATAGATTGAATATCTCCTAACTGAGCAAAGTATTCAATGGCTTTTTCAGAACGCTTTATATGAAATTCTGCTCCTGCTATATATGGTTGGATAAGCTGTCTCATAAGGTTTTCGTCAGACCAATGAGATATTTCGTTTTCCCACAACTCAATACACCTTTCATATTTAGACAAGGAGAACAAAGCCCTTACTCCTTGTAATAAATATCTGTCTCTCAGTCTAGAATCTTTTATTGATATAGCACTATCTGCTATTTCTTCCAATGTCATTCTAGCTCCGATTTTCATTGACGGATAATACCAACGAGAATTACGTTTTAGACGTATGTATTCATTAGTCTTTGCTAGAAGTAGAAAATCAAGGATTGCGGTATCCTTTTGGGTAATCCATTCAATAAATTTGTTTTCATGACTATCTCCTCTATTGTCATATAAAGCTTCAAAACTTTCTAAATCCATTTTGTATACGACTTGATATATATCCTCTAATGGAATCGTTTCAGAAGTAAGTTTCTGCCATTCTTCACAGTTCTTTCCTTCATTAGGATTTTGTTTTTCTATCCTTAATTCCGCAACACTATTATAAATATAACTTTTTAAGTACCTGAGCAACAAAAAGTTGCTCAGGATTTTGTCATGTCAGATTTTTCACCTATCTTAGTGTTGCAAATCAAAATATGTATCAAACCCGACAGACATGGCAAAGAAAGCAATAAAATCTGAGAAACTCACTCCTTTTGGAGGAATATTTGCAATGATGGAGCAATTTGACTCCACATTGTCATATGTAATTGACACAACCCTCGGTCTAAGATGCAGGCTGTATGGTTATCAATACAGCGAAATCATCCGTTCTCTCATGAGCATCTACTTCTGTGGCGGCTCATGTATTGAGGATGTCACAACTCATTTGATGCCCCATCTCTCGCTTCATCCGACACTTCGTACCTGCAGCTCTGACACTATCCTCAGAGCGATAAAGGAACTGACGCAGGAGAACATTTCATACACGTCAGATACGGGTAAGAACTACGATTTCAATACGGCTGACACCCTCAATACCTTACTGCTCAATTGTATGTGTGCAGCTGGTCAGCTGAAAGAGGGTGAGATGTATGATGTTGATTTCGACCACCAGTTCATAGAAACAGAGAAATATGATGCAAAGCATACATACAAGAAGTTCCTTGGTTATCGACCAGGTGTGGCGGTTATTGGAGATTTGATTGTCGGCATTGAGAACAGCGACGGCAACACAAACGTCCGTTTCCATCAGAAGGACACGCTGAAGAGATTCTTCGAAAGGTTTGAACAGAACAATCTTGTTATCAATCGTTTCAGAGCTGATTGCGGCTCGTGCTCTGAAGAGATCGTGGAAGAGGTTGCCACCCACTGCAAGACCTTCTATATCCGTGCCAACCGCTGTAGTTCGCTCTACAATGACCTCTTCGCTCTCAGAGGCTGGAAGAGGGGAGAAATCAACGGCATTGAGTTTGAGCTGAATTCCATTCTTGTAGAGAAGTGGAAAGGCAAGACATACCGGCTTGTGATTCAAAGGCGGAAACGGATGGACGGTGAGCTTGACCTCTGGGAAGGAGAATACACATACCGCTGCATCCTGACCAACGACTACGAGCCTTCCGTAAGAGAGATTGTCGAGTTCTATAACCTCCGCGGAGGAAAGGAGCGCATCTTCGATGACATGAACAATGGTTTCGGATGGTCCAGATTGCCCAAATCCTTCATGGCAGAGAACACAGTGTTCCTTCTTCTTACAGCACTTATCCGTAACTTCTACAAGGTCATTATCCAAAGACTTGACGTAAAGAGGTTCGGACCCAATAAAACAAGTCGCATAAAAGCGTTTGTCTTCAGATTTGTCTCTGTACCAGCCAAATGGATCAGAACATCAAGGTGGTATGTGCTGAATATCTATACCTGTAATAATGCTTACGCAGATGTATTCCAGACTGATTTTGGATGACGACTACAACTTATGGGTATGATACTGCGTATTGTCTCAAGTCGCATTGTGGGGTAAGGGGGTATTGTAGGCAGAAGTGGGTATTTCAGCCTCAATTTATCTAATAATTCAGTAATGAGAGAACGTGTACACGTAAATAGGACGATGAAGGACTTAGTTGCGGATTTGAGGCTTATGAAAAGCGTATTGCTTTCTCAATACATGCCGTTCCTCTTCGCTCAGCGACAGGAAATAGGCTTTCCATCCCGGACAGAAATTGATGTGCCATCGCCAAAAACGACCCAACAATGACTTGGGTGAACGGTCGTATCGCCGCCTCAGTGGGCACTGCTGACAGTTATGTTTCTTTTCCAATACTTTATCTATTTATCTTTCGTAAAACTCTCGTGGCAAAAATAAGGATTATTTTCAGTGATCAAGCACACAGTTCATTAAAAAAGAGAGGATTTGCTAAGATTCAGAATAACGACGAGCCATCGACCCCAACGGGAGTCGAACTTCAAGTAACCGCACATGATACAATGTGCGGGTCGAAGTGCCTTCCCAATCCACGACCCCAACGGAGGTCGAACCTTTCTACAGATTATATGGTTCGACCCCGTTGGGGTCGGATGTATAGGAGTCATCTGGCCATCCGCAAGTCTTTGACATTGCGGTTAACGGGGGTGAGACCCTTTTCAGGGTCTGTTTGTTTGCACACCTTCATTCTACATAAACGGCTAAATTCAAATATTAAAAGCGTTTACATATTGCAACGTATTTATCTGTTATGCTCCTATTAAATTGTTCTATATCCTTATACTTTTCAACTAAATCCTTTATCACAGGCGCATTTAAATCGACGTTTAGGGTATATTGAACAAAAGCACGTAGCATCTCATAATTATAATTTACTCAAGTTTCGGATTTAGGTTGAGAGGATAGATTTGGGCATAAAAAAGGCTTTGAGGATTTCCGTATGTCACGGAAATTTAGTAATTTAGAGGTGCCCAAACAACTAATTACAATCACTCAAAGCCATGAGCAAAATTACAAAAATTCCATCGGAGATCCGCAACTTTTTCACGGGAAAACGAATCAATCCCGCATTTTCCAAGTTTATGACCCTCCTTGAGGGGATGAGGATTTCAGACAAAGATCTCGGAGGGAAAAAACGTGAGAACTGTCAGCTTACCAACCTTCAACTTTTCCAGATCATATTGATTCTGCCGTTTATGGCCGTCCCGGGTTTTTCTCATTATGCCGGATCGTCAATCTCGAAACTGTTCGGGGGTAAGAAGGACCTACTCTATTCGTTTATGGCCAAGGACAATATAGACTAGCAACATCATCTGGCACATCGCCTGTCATCTCATCAAGGCCGTGACCATAAGGAAAGACTATCAAAAGAGCCATCTTCCGGCAGTGCTTATTGTGGATGATTCCGACCTGCCGAAGACCGGATTGAGGATGGAGTGTATTGGCAAGATATTCTCGCACGTGTTTCAGCGGTGCATTCTCGGCTACAAGCTGCTGGCCCTGTGCTGGAGCGACGGCCGCTCTCAATTTGTCGTGGACTTCTCGATTCACGGCGAGAGAGGGAAGGTCGATGGCAAGGAACAAGGTCTTACGGCCCGGCAGCGCGAGAGGCGCTACAACCGCAAGCGTGACAGAGACTGCCAGACCGAAAAACGCAAGGAAGAGTATTTCGTATCCAAGCTTGAGCGCCTGAAGAGCATGGTGAAGAGACCATTGGAGGATTGTTCGCCGATATATATGAAGGCGTACACGAGCTCACCGTCGTGGAAAAGATCTGGTCAATCATTATTGATGTAATAGCAATCGTGGCTGAGATTTTTACCATTGACGAGAACGAATTGATGGAGCAAATTATACGGGATAACCGCAGGTTCAAGGCCATGCAACTGATCGCTCAGACTGCATAAAACCTAAATCCGAAACTTGAGTAAAATACATAACTGTAATAATCTACTACTAATCTAAAATAAAGCGATTATAAGCTATCCTTTTTCCTGTGTTTGTTTTAAAGTTTTCATCTATACACTTTTTTATCTTTTCCTGTTCTTTTTCTTTATCCATAACCGTTAAATTTTCAAGCAAATCAGCTTCCCATTGTATTTGAAAATCAAGTCCATCAATTTTAGATGGAGTATGATGGTTGCCTATTATAAAGCATATTCTATCAATATTTTTGTTATAGCCTACCTTTTTTAATATTTCTTTCGCTACTTCTGGTCCTTCCTTTTCTTGATAGACACCATCAATAGAACCGTATTTTTTTTGTGCTTCAACCGCACCAATATCATGTAGTATAGCAATAATACTGATGAATTCTTTTTCTTCCTCTCCGATATTTTCTCCTTTCATTATATCTTCTGCATTTTTCAAAACTTTGAAAGTATGCTCTATGCCAAAAGGAATTTCTTTGAATACTTCTTTCATCTCTATAATAATTTTTTCTTTAAACATAAATTACCTCCATTTATATCTTATAGGTGTTTTAGTTCTATCTATACACTTTTTTGTTCGCCGATACAATCAGCATCATGGGACGGCGCATTTCATCCTGCATCCCCGGAATATCCATCATGTTTTCCGGCGGCTGCGGCTCCACAATATGATTTATTATAAAACCATTTGAAAGCAGTGTATTTAGATATGTGGTCAGTGTTCTATGATATTTTGTAACCTTTTCTCCCAAAAACACAGCTGTCCGTTTGCCCTCATAATAATAATTATCCACCGGAAAATGCAGTATTTCTCCTTTTTCGTTATAATGCCAGTCTTGTGTTCCATAGGCAGTAAAAACAGGATGTTCAACCGTAAAAACTAGATTACCACCAGACTTCAGTATTCTATATATCTTTTTTACTAAAATCTCATAATCTGCTACATAGTGAAACGCAAGTGAACTTAATATTACATCAAAACTCTCCTCTGGGAATTCCACATCTTCTATAGCACAGCATTTATATTCAACCTGTGGAAAATGTGTTTTTTCTTTGGCTACCTCGAGCATTTTATGAGAAATATCAACACCTACAACAGAAGACGCTCCGTGTTCCATCGCATAAATACAGTGCCATCCATAGCCGCATCCTAAATCAAGCACACGCTTATCTTTAAAATCCGGCAGCAGCTTTCTCAATGTTTCCCATTCTCCTGCACCGGCTAGTCCCTGCTGTGAGCGACTCATTTGACTGTATTTTTGAAAAAATATATTATCATCATATTTGTTTTCTTTCATCTGAATTCCCCCTCGTTTAAAAAGTTATTTCTCTCCGTTCTTCTTCTCTTAGGTTATGGCAATGGTCTTATGTCAATATTTTTGTCTATCCAACCCCAAATCAACACTTCTGTCTATCCAACTATAAAAATTCATCTCTTTGCAGCCTCTAAAACGCGGAAAATCCGAGGACCTGGATTTACGTCCAAATCCTCGGATAAGCCTTATATTTCAAGCATTTTCACACTATCAATTATGTACTTTAGTCAACAGAACCACGCTCTCAACATGGCTCGAGAGGACAGAATGAATGTCATTTGAGCGTATCCGTTCTCGGAAACATATCCACTACGTTTTTGGCACTATCGGTAGGCGGGAACATATCCAATCTCTCTCTGGAATGTATACCATACTTTTAAAAGGCAGAATAGCATTTTAACTTATGCTACCCTACCTATAACTAAACATTTACAGTTGCATGTGGCCTATTGTTTTTAGCCGTTAAATATTTTATAACTATTAAATAGCGATACAAATTGTTCGAAACTAATATTGTTTATATCATATATTCTCGCATATTTTAAAGCTTTATTAAATTGATTTTTTGTAAACAGTTTTTCATACTCTTTGTTAACCCATTTCATTACAAAAGTTTCATATTTTTTTCTCTCTTTAAATGCCATTTTTGCTGGCTTTCTTTTTAATACAATTAATACGCTATCCACTTTAGGTTTTGGATGGAAATAATACCTGGGAATTTTTGCTAATATAGAAATATCTACCTCTGCCATTAACAGCAATGCTAGTGATCTGTTTGTATCTAATAAACTTTTAGCAAAACCATATTCCACTATTAAATAACTTATTGTGGCTGAACTTTCAAAAACAATTTTTCGAATTATATTTGTGCTTATGTTGTAAGGTATGTTGCCAAATATTTTATATGGATTGTGGCTAGGAAATGTAAATTTTAGTATATCATCATTTACTATTTGATAGTTAGGATAATTTAAGAGCTTATTACGAGTTACCTCACATAATTTAGAATCAATTTCTATCGCCGTAACAAAATTACATCTCTTTACCAATTCAGCAGTAAAATGACCTTTCCCTGCACCTATTTCAAAGATGTTATCTTTTTCATCTAAACTTATGCAATTCATTATTTTTTCTATGTGATATTTTGAAGTAATAAAATTTTGACTATCTTTTATATTTACTTTGTTCATTATAACCCCTCCTTAATTTATTTCATCTCTTTTCGAATATTTATTCATTAATTCCTCTAACCCTGCTTCGGATGTTAGAATTTCAAGATTATCAACCTTAATTCCCACGAAACCCTATAGGTTGCGGATTTGAGGTTTATCTTTTTCCTTGTTGATTTCGCTGATTTTGTAGAAGTGTACCTCTTCATCTGCCTGCTTGCACACCTTGATGAAGTTGGTCATGTCTTCATCAGGTACAGTCAGATAGACAAGTTCTCCGCCACTTTTCCATGTGACAAACTGTAGGTCGTAATAATAATTGTGTTTGAAATCAACAATCTTCTGATGACTTGCATGCACAAACACCAGACTATGGATGACGGGTACCATGAAAAAGACTTTCTTGCCCTTGACAGTGCGAAGGACTTTCTGCTTGGGTATGAAATACTCTAAGCCATACGTTTCATTAGAGAGCCGATCTTCGGCAGTATTCTCGTTCTTGTAGACCCGCATGACATACCACAGTATCTTATCCTTGTCCAATACATTCACCATACTGTTTTGACATGTGTTTTTTGAGAAAAGAACGTACTCATGGTTCATCCCGATATGCGTATCGGTCTGTATATCAGCAACTTTCTATGTGTTTCAACTACAATAGTCATCTATTCTCATCTTTCTGAGTCCACCCCCTGCAAAGCCCCTCTTTACGACATAAAAATTCGGTCGGAAAAGGTATGCAAAAGATGTTTCTCTCTTTAAGAGAAATATCGTTTTGCTAAACAGTTGATATTGAGGTATCATTTTATCGTAAAAGACATATTTGCTCAACAATTGCTTGACGGAAATCAACAAATTTTAGCATTTTTGTAAAAAAGTCGCTATATAATTTGGTGAATTGGAGTTATTTTCATATTTTTGCATCCCGAAGAGTTTCTCTTAAAGAGAGAAACACCTTTTTGCTCAACAATCCCCGACTTTTTTATTATAGTTGCGGTATCACACCGCAATACAATAGTTATAAATATTGAAATAAAGGTGCAGTGAGACGCTGCACCTCCTAAAGAGAATTGATGATGAGATTGTTGGCGTTGTCAACGACAGAGGTGTCCAATGAGGAGAGGTATATCTGTGTGGTTTTCTCGGAGTCATGCCCCAATGCCTCGCTGATAGTAGATACGGGCACGTTCTTGCTCTTGGCTATGCTTGCCCAGGAGTGGCGGGCTACGTAGGTGGTCAGGGGTACGGACAGGCCTATCATTTCTCCGATTTTCTTCAACTGCTTGGTGATACGGCTATAGGCATTCTTGTACTGTCTCCAGAATATGGCTCCCTCTCCTTTTGCTATAGGGAGCAGGTAGGGAGAATCATCTGTTTTGTACTTCGCCACTATCTCCTGCATGGCAGGTTCCCATTTGATGTGCAACTGTTGTGAGGTCTTCTGACGGCGGTAAATGAGCGTACTGCCATGCAGATTGCTTGGTGTAAGTTGTGCCATATCGATGAACGACATCCCACGGGTATAGAAACTGAACAGGAACATATCCCTTGCAAGCTCCAAACGGGGGTTCAGACTCAAGTCCAGCTCTTTCAGTTGCTTGATGATTTCCAAGGGGAGTGCCCGCTTGACGGTCTTGTCGATGCCGGTATATACATGCTTGAACGGTGAGGAAGAGATGACCAGTCCGTCATCTACGGCATGATTGTAGATGGTGCGCAGGTTGCGGATGTAGAAAGAGGTGGTGTTGCGGCACAGTCCGCTGTCTTTCAGCCACTGTTCATAGCCTTGTATCGTTGTCCCATCGACTTCCTCCAATGGCACATCGCCTCCTTTCAGGTAACGCTGGAGGCTGTTGAGGGTGGTTTTGTACCTTGCTACCATCCGCTTCTTGCCGATGCGTCTCAGTTTTTCGTTCAACTCCAGCGTATAGCCGATAATGCCATGTAATTCTTTTCCCTCATGGAAGTTGTCAACGACGGTGTCTGCTGTATATGACTGCCCTTCCTTGTCCAACCGTGCAATGACCAACAGCAGTTTCTTCCTGTCAGCATCCAATGTATCTTTCAAGGAAAGAAGATAGGCTTGACGTTGTGGAGTGACGGAAGTTGGCAAAATGATGTTTGAATGGTCCGCATCCCACTCTGAGGAATAGATTCTGTACTCTGTATGGATCTGACGTGCCACACGATTGTGTATCACCTGATAATACAGGCGACCCTCTTTCTCTTGAACAGATGATGTTCTGAACTTTAATTTGATGGATGCCATAATGCTCTGACTTTAACATTGAAATTGCAATTATTACCTTTATATATAATATAAGTGACAGACAAACAGGTATAGGAGGGATGGTGCCTCACCGCTCGGCATACAACAGCTGATATTCCACCCACCTCCGTTTCCTAATGGATGCCACTGCTTTTCCCCTCCATTTGCAATAGCTCAGATAGAGTGGCAGGATGTCCCTGTCGCCACGTTCCAATCGGGTGAGCAGGGACGCTTTCGGGTATCGTCCATTGCCTAACAACTTGGCTGGTCCAATCTGGTACGAGAGGGTGGCAAGCAGATAAGCATCCCTGCCATAACGGGCATATAGGCGCAGGTGCCGGAGGAGGTCTGTCCGTAACAGCAAATCTGCACGCTGACGTGTCAGTGTTTTCGGGAAACGCTCTCCCTTCTGTAGCTGGTGACCATAGCCCACATAGCCCGGTGTGGTCTTTGGGTCGTGCCACCCCTCAAACTCCTTGATGAGTGCTACCGCCTTATCGAACAGTTCCGCAGAAATCTCCTTTGGCATCGGTGGCGAAGAGTCGCCGCCTCGTGTCTGTGCCTTGGCATATCCGCAAAGCAGAGTCAGACATATAATCATCAACTTTATTCTCATAGATTCTCTTTTGTGATTGGTTATGGCGGCAGACACCCGACAAGCGAGTGCCTGCCTCCGTTGGTTAAGGATTGATGTTGATTGGAGAGACGATAGTTCCTATGGGAGTAATCGTGTTACCTTCTGTGGTATCCTCTTCCTCCTTCACCTCGTTATTGAAAGTGAATGTAAGCTGATAGAGCTGATCGTGATTGTCCTCGAAATAGACATCTATCGTCTGCTGATCCTCACACTCCGAGGTGTAGTACAGACGGAACACATCTCTGTCAAGCGGATAGCGGTCATTCGGCAACAGCACCATACCATCATCCATTCTCAATGTTCCCTCGCCATCGGGCTGGAAATAACGGATTGTGTAGCGTGTATCGGAGAAATACCCTTCACGAACAATCTCACAGCGTATCTCTGCTGTCTCGCCCTGTACCAATCGCTTGGGTACAGGCATTGTCTCAACCATAAAAGGATAGGCTTGCTGAACATCGAGGTCATCCTCGCAAGATGTGAAACCCAATACAGCGGTCATCATGGCACCACAAACCATCATATAGGAAAATAACTTTTTCATAACGCTTTTAATTTTAATTGATAATAAACTTGACACCTAAACCGAACTGAGTGCTGAACTTGCCGAGTGAGCCTCCCCAAAGGACACGCTCACGCACATTTGCAAGCAGTACAATACGGTCTGTTATATAACTCTCCAATTCAAGGGTAATGGCACCGCCATAGATGAAGGCATCCTTGGCAAGCAGCGTAGAGCCGTCATAGAGCATCTTGTCACCCCAATTCACCGTTTCGTAGCCTGCCAATGCAGAACCGCCGATGGAGAGGAAGAAGGTCTTTGTAGGATCGGACAAGAACTTCAGGTAGTAACCGCCCTCGGCTGTGAACTGGGCACGCGGAATAGATGTGCCGCGATAGTCGTAGTTCTTGAGCAGATACTCTGCACCCACCACCCAGCGGTTTGCCTTCTTGGTATATCCCGACATCGCTATTCCCGTGTAGTAGTTGAGCGGAGATTTAGAGCCGTTTACAAAGCCGCCTCTGAGTTCCACACCCATCATCTTCGGGAGATAACGCTGGGCGTATGCCTGCCCCGATGACAGGGCAAGCGATACGACTGCAACAAATAGAAACAGATACTTCTTCATAGTTACTTAACTTTAAGTTCGTTGATTACTTTTGCTCTTACGATGTCCTCACTCTCCACGGTAAAGGTCTGGTGTCTGCCACCGCTCTTCTCGTGCATCTCCACCACAAGCACCTTGTCGGCAGGGATAGTGAACTTGTCGAACACGAATACGGTACGCTCATCCTTGTTGCCAGCAACGGTTGTGGCATAATCGTATGCACGCAGAGGGAAGATGACCTGCTCCTGAATGGCTGTACGCTTCATCACCTGCTTATCCACAATCTTGAAGGTCACAAAGTCCACCTCGTATGGTACATTCGATGTGTTCTTCACCTGCGTATGGAAGTAGAGCAAACCATTGTGGGTGTATAGACCACGCAACAGATACTGGATGCCGAAAGCCTTGCTACCGATGTGCTTGATGTGGCGTTTGTTGTCCTTGTGGATAGCCTTGCTGATAAGGTGTACCAACTTCGGCGACTCGCTGCCCAACTCCTGCAAGTAGATGTCGAGAGCATTGTTCGGGCGGTTCACCTCACTGCCATCGTGAATGAAGTCCTTCATCTCGATATTGAGTAATAGAGGCTCATCGGAGTACTTCACATTGAATGTGTAGAAACTGCCACTCTCAGTAATCACCGACATATTGGTCTCATCGCGGAAGTTCTTTACGGTAGCCTTCACACGAATCACATTCTCCGAGCCGTCGGCCTTGCCTGCGATAAGGTTAGGCGAACCGAGATCCACATAGCGTACCGCCGCAGGGAAGATGATGTGTGTTGTCTTGTCGTATGTCACCTCCAAGCCGTAAGGCGGTATCATACGGTCAAAGGTCAGTTTCTTTGTCAGACCGTGATAGATGTCACCATCCTCCTGCTGCGGATAGATGTCCGTAGTGAGGGTTACATCACCGGCTACCGTGTTGGTTACTGCGGTTGAATCAACCGACTGTGCATTGGCACTTACAACGCCCAAAGTGAGGGCAAGCATTACAAAAAACTTTTTCATGACTTTAATGTTTTAATGGGTTATTAATTGTTTTGATATAGCATCAGGGTATATCCTGATTTGAGGTGTACCTTCTCTTCACGCATCTTTTTGGAGATGTACTGAGACACGCCCTGTATGGCACCACGACCTACTTCAGATAGCAGTTGGTCTCCGGCAGACTGGTTGGTGATGGAGATACTTGTTCCGAGGTTCTGCCCCAGATTTGCCGCCATCTCCTTCGCCGCACTCGCTTCCATCGAGCCGGGGATGAAGATTCCCGCCTGTCCGTCATTGTCGTGGACCGTTAGCTCTACGGGGATGATTGTGCCGTCATACTCCACCTGAAGAATCTCTATGTCGAGCCTTTCACCTTTTATGCTTCCTTCGCCCGTGATGAGGATGTTTCGTGGCAGTACATACTTTCCGACACGCATTGCCTCCAAAAGTCGCAGTCGCACACTCTGACCGCTTGTGATGGTCTGGTCGCCATGCACGCACGCCTTGATGGTGTTTCGTGCGGTCTCGGCAGGTGCTTCACCCACTGCGGTATGAAAACCTCCGCCTATGGATTGCGACAGCCTTGCTATCATCGCCGAGTCGCTCACAGGCTGAGCGAGTGCCGACACTACGGGTGTCGTTACCTGACCTACGGGCTGAGCCTTCGCCTTGCCGCTTCGTGTCGTGGTCTCCACCTCCTCGGCTTTGCTCTCGGAGGTGGTTGTTGTGCCTCCGGGCATATACTTCGCTGCAAGCTCGTATGACTTCTCCAAGAGTGCCACCTGGTCGGCATATGTCGGTTGGCTGTTCTGCTGTTGTGCCATCGACTGCTTCAACTCCTCAAGCTCCGCTTTCAGAGCCTCCTTTTCGGGATCCTCACGCGGCTCTTCGTAGAAACTGCCGAGTGTGGCATTGATGTCATTGTAGGCAGATGTGGATGTGGAGAACGAGTTGCTACGACTACTGCTGCCACTTCGATAGGATGAACTGCTACCACCTGTGTATCTCGGCTCTTCGGGTATCCCGACCACCTCTTCCTCCTCGTCATCGGCGGTCATTGCGGTGAAGTCCTCAAGGGTACGCATCTTCTGCTCCTGCTTGACACGCATATCCTCCAGCTCATAGGCGGCAATCTTGTCCGCTTCGATGCCTGCACCTCGCGGATCGGGAAGTTCGGCATTGAAGCCTACCTTCTGCTGTTCCGCCTGTACCTGCTCCTTCGATGGTTTGAAGATGAAGTACATGGAAACGAGGAATAAAAGTCCCATTCCGGCATATATAAGCCACTTCTTGATTTGCTCCTTTCTTTTCAGAGCGTTTGCATCGTTACTCATAGTTCTCTGAATTAAATTGGTTAAAGAACTCTTCCATCTCCCGTATCTTCTTATCCGAGAGGCTGTCGGCAGGAGCTGCCTCCTCCTCGATAATCAGGTTGGTGGCAGGCGGCTCACTTCTGACATACTCCTTATACCTGTAATCGGGAGCAGGCATAAAGATTACATAGAGGGCAAATCCCATATATGCCAGCAAGAGGCCGTAGATGATAAGGCGTTTGGTCTTTGATGTCTTGTTGTTCCAAGACTTGTTGATTGAATCCTTGATTTTTTGAATGTACTTTTTCATCGCTGTAAATGTTAATGGTGAATAATTAGGTTATCTGTCATAGACTCTCAGGTCCTTGTTCTCCACCACACGGAACGCCTCGAAGATGAATCCATGAGGGTTGTTATCGCTGCGTGTGGAGTTAAGCAGTCGCCCTTTGGTCACTAGGCTGCGCTCGGTGATACTCTTCTCGCGGATGATGGATAGCCTTGCGTATGTCACCACCTCGTAGGGATAGTGGTTGAAGTTGCAGCTTATGCTATCCACTTCGATACGCTGTGTTACATTGCCTGAGATGATACGGTTGTAATATCCCTGCTCTGCAAGGTCGCTGTAGTGCTCGTATGCCGAGCGGTCGCTCAGAAACATTGCCCTCTGGATGTTACCCTCGATGGCGCTCTTGTCGGGTGCAAGCGTGAAGAAGAGTTCGTGGAAACGCTTCACATGTTCCCTTGCCTCCACAGGACGGTTCTGCTCCAGGTCCTGAGATAGAGCCAGCATCAGCGACTTGCCCTCGTCAAGGACATAAATCTTCTGTCGTTGTGCCTCGGCAAAGCTGTATGCCTTCCAAAGCGAGAAGCCCACAAGTGAAGCACAGACAAAGAGGTAGGCAATGCCGAAGAAGCGTATCTGTCTGAAGCCGGTTTCGATGTTTTTAAGTGATTTGAATTCCATTTGAATACTGTTTAATAGGTTATCGTTTAAGTAATCTTCCTGCGATGTTGCCGATGGCGGCACCTGTCGCACCTGCTGCTATCGATCCCGTGCGGCTCGCTGTCTGTGCCACGTTCCTGCCGTAGTTACCTGCACCGCCGCCTGCCTGGATTATCCAGTTGGCCACTGTCGGAATGGTGAAATATCCGATGATGCCGATAATGAGGAAGGTGATATAGACCGCATTCGACCCGTCAGGGATGAAATTGGGATCGGACAACTGCTCGATGTCCTTCTGTAGCATCAGTACCTGTATGCGTGCAAGCACGCTGCTGAAAAGGTCGCTCACGGGGAGCCATAGATAGATGCTGATATATCGGACAAACCACTGCGTGAGTGAGGCATGGAAGCCGTCCCAACAGGCTATCGCAAAGGATATGGGCCCGAGTATCGAGAGGACAATGAGGAAGAATGTTCTCAGCGTGTCTATGACAAGTGCTGCGGCATTGAACATCAGTTCCAACAGTTCACGGAAGAAGTTCTGAACAGCCTTTTTCATATTGTACATCGCACGATCCACATACATTCCGCAAGCCTCAATCGCATCCAACGCTCCCAACTCATCGAGCTTGTTGTCAAAGGACTCCTTATCCACAAGGTAGGCTGTTTCGGGATTGCGTTTCATCGCCTCAAATTCCAGTTTATCCTTCTGCTTGCGATACTCGTTCATATCGAAGGTCTGTGTTTCAAGGATTCTGTGTGTTCCCGTCACGATGGGCGACATCACGCTGTTGAGCGTGCCCAACACCAATGTCGGGAAGAACATGATACACAGTCCGAGAGCAAAGGGACGCAGGAGCGGAAAGACATCTATAGGCTCGGCTCTTGCCAACGACTGCCAGACACGATAGGCGACGTAAAAGAGAGCACCCAATCCGGCAAGTCCTTTGGCGACACCCGTCATCTGCGAGCAGAGGGGCATCATATCCACATACAGACTCTGGAGTATCTGATGCAGATTGTCAAAGTTTACTGCTAATAGTACCATAGTCGTAGGGTTTCAGGTTTACCAATAGCGTTCACTCGGCGAGCCGTAGAGGGACATCACACGGTCAACATCGTTCTGCTTCTTCGCTCTGAGGTAGGACACTCCGATATTCTTGTTGGTGTAGTACTGCACAAGCCCACGGTACTGGAGCATCTCGCTATAACACTTGTCGATGATATCCATTCTATCCTTGTCGCTCATCGAGAGCCCGTTCTCATTGACCACCGATTTAAGGTCATTCAAGAGGTGGGCACTCTCTTCGAGCAGTTTTGTATATCCCAGAGCAATGGCACTGAGTTCCTCCACCGTGAAGTAGGGGTCGTTGAGCATACGCTCAAAGCTGTTCACATAGATGTCGGTGATGTCGCCTACAAGCAGGATGGTCTGCTGTACCTTGCGTGCATCGCGGACAAGGTTCTTCACCTTCTTCAGAGCATCGTAGTACTCCTTGCCCTGCTTATAGATCTTTACTGTCTCCTGGAAGTTCTGAATCATCGTACTTGCCGTAGAGGATGTATGCACGATGTTCTTCGTGGCATTGATGATGCCTTGTGCGAGGTTGCCGGGGTCTGTCACCACCCACTGCGCCCTCGATGTCTGGCTGACAAAGAGAGCCACCAGACAGAGCATAAAAATTTTAAATCTCATACTGTTACGAATTAAATGGTGAATAAATGGGTTACTTGTTTCGCTTGCTCTCGGCAAGCTGCTTGATGGCGAGCTCGATGTTGCCGTCCAACTTCTCGGTGAGCTGCTGCAACTCCAGTTTCTCGGTCTCCTCGGTAGTGTAGCAGTAGTACTCTTCGGAAGATACCTCTGTGGCATAGACCGCCGACTGTGCTCCGCCAAGACCTATCCACACCTCCTTGTATTTCCTGCCGGGAGCATTGGAGAGGTTGATGGAGAGAATCTGTGCACGCTCCTTGTCGGTGAGTCCGAGCAAAGCCTGTATCTCATCGAACTTGTTCACATACTTACGCTGGTCAAGAAGAATCTTGCAGTCGCTGTTGTTGATGATGGTACCCTTGACGATAGAGGAAGAGATGATGTCCTCGACCTCCTGCGTTACCACAACTGCTTCGCCGAAGAACTTACGCACGGTCTTGAAGAGGTACTTCAGATACTCGGCCATGCCCTCCTTGCTGATGGCTTTCCAAGCCTCCTCCAAGAGAATCATCTTGCGGATGCCCTTCAGTCTACGCATCTTGTTGATGAAGGTCTCCATAATGATGATGGTCACTATCGGGAAGAGTACCTTATTGTCCTTGATGTTATCCAACTCGAAGACGATAAACCGCTTGTTGAGCAAGTCCAGCTGCTTGTCGGAGTTCAGGAGGAAATCATACTCGCCACCCTTGTAGTATGGCTCCAAGACATTGAGGAATCCCCACACATCGAAGTCCTTCTCGCGTGTACGCTTCTCCTTGAGAATATCCTGATACTCGTCACGGATAAACTCATAGAAGGTGTTGAACGATGGCTTGATGCTCTTGTCAGTGCGGATACGCTCCAAGAAGAGGTTCACGGCATTGGAGAGTGCCACCTCCTCGGCTCTCGTCGGTGGCTCATCATCCCTTTTCCACAGCGTGAGGATAAGTGTCTTGATGGACTCCTTCTTCTCAATGTCGAACACACCATCCTCGACATAGAAAGGATTAAAGGCTATCGGATCACTCTCCTCATAGGTGAAGTAAATGCCGTCCTCGCCATGCGTGCGTGCATTGATAAGGTTACACAACCCCTGATAAGAGTTACCCGTATCGACAAGCAACACATGCGTACCTTGCTCGTAATACTGCCTTACCATATGGTTGGTGAAGAAGGACTTTCCACTGCCCGAAGGACCGAGGATGAACTTGTTGCGGTTGGTGATGACACCACGCTTCATAGGCAAATCCGAAATATCCAGATGGATAGGCTTGCCCGTCAAGCGGTCCACCATACGCATACCGAACGGAGAGAGTGAATCCTGTCCTGTGGTCTCCTCAATGAAGAGGCATAGTGCCTGCTCGATAAAGGTGTAGAAGGACTCCTCGGCAGGAAAATCGCCTGCATTGCCGGGGATAGCAGCCCAGAATAGTGTCGGTGTATCCACCGTATTGTGTCGGGGCTTGGCCTCCATCAAGGCGAGCTGACTGCCTACATCGTTCTTCACACGCTTCAGTTTTTCCCTGTCATCGCTCCACGCGAAGACATTGCAATGGGCACGGATAGCCGTCAGCCCCTGGCTGTGTGCCTCGTTCAGGTACTCCTCAATCCACTCGCGGTTAATCTGGTTGGAGCGACTGTAACGCGATAGCGAGTGCATATTGCGTGCTGTCTGCTCGAACTTACGCAGCATCTCCGCAGAGTCATCGATGAAGAGGTACTGGTTCACGATGTGGTTGCAGGTGAGCAACACCCCGATAGGTGCGGCAAACGAGAGGCGGCAATCGCTACGGTCTGTTGAGAGACGCTCGTAACGGCTGTCGGTAGCCACGCTTGTCGGCAGGTCTTCGGGATCGGAGAGCGTATGCAGGCAGAGGTAGTTGTCGCCAATCTTCATCTCGCCAGCTCCGAGGGTGATATCCTGCAAGCAGGTGGTATCCTCCTGCGAGAGCGAGAAGTATTTCTCGATGATGCCCGCACTTGACTCTGTGCCTGTAATCTCATCGCCCGTAAGACGGGTGAGCGTGATGAATCCGCTGTCGTTGATGATACGCTCGAACTGCTCGCAGCACTCCAGGAATCGGCTTACCGCCTCCTTGTCCTGCATCTCCTTCGGGATGATGAAGCCGCGGGTAAGGGCATTGAAGCTGCTGGTTGTGCGGCTATGCTCCTTGGTGGTCTTGGTGAGGAACAGATAACAAGTGTGCTTCAGGTAAGGACGCTCGTTGAAGTGTCGCTCAAAGGAACGAGAAAGGAAACTGAGGTCTTCCTTCTGCAACTCGGGGGTGTAGCTCTCCTCAATGAAGAAGTCCTGCTTATGCA
Organism: Bacteroides intestinalis DSM 17393; assembly: GCF_000172175.1. NCBI lineage: Bacteria > Pseudomonadati > Bacteroidota > Bacteroidia > Bacteroidales > Bacteroidaceae > Bacteroides > Bacteroides intestinalis. The sequence goes on from NZ_ABJL02000008.1 coordinate 1,518,003, forward strand.
CGATACTGTAGTTCGGCAAGACCTTGACCGCCTTGACCCATGCCGAGTGTATCGCCTCATACTCCGCCTGTGTGACAGTGAAGAGTTCGGGAAGCTCCACACGATAGCAGACCGTGATGTCGGCATCCTTGCTGATGATGCAGTCGTGCTCAACCGACAGAATCGGGAACTTGCTTTCGAGGGTAGCTGCTTTCATTACATTTCTCATGACTTTCTGTTTTTGAGGTTAGGAATAATCAATCGCAAGAATCGCTTGCGGCTGATGATGTAGCGGGGATGGTTCTTTGCAGCCTGTATCTTCATCAAGCCCCACTCGCCATACTTGGCATTCAGGTGGAATGTCGCCCAGACAAGTACCGAAGCGGAGATGATTCCCAGTGCGATACATATCCATTGGTTCACGCCTGCCATATACAGCACCATAAAGGCAATGAGTATGGCGAGCAGACCGCCGGCGAAGATGAAGAGGTATTGGCTGCGTAGCCCCTTGAACTCGGGGCTACGACCAATCCCTTTGTTGATTTGATAGACCGCCATATTAGAGGAAGAATGAACGTAAGATGGTGGCGGCTACAATCAGGAAGATACAGGCACCGAACCAAGAGGCTGCGGTCTTCGAGGTGTCGGGGTCGCCAGAAGAGAACTTCGAATAGACCTTCACGCCGCCGATAAGACCGACTACGGCTCCCACTGCGTAAATCAACTTGGTACCCGGATCGAAATACGATGTTACCATGTTGGTAGCCTCGGTGATACCTGCGATACCGTTACCCTGTGCAAATGCACTCACTGTTGCAAGCATAAATGCTGCTGCGAATAATACTTTTTTCTTCATACGTCGAAATGTTTTTTAGTTATACAAAAAGTGATTTCGACTGCGAATATATAGCACTTAATTCATTGATTTTCAAATCGGTCTATACACGTCATAACGTGTCGTCAGATGTCATAGTTGGGGCATTTTGAAGGGTGGATTTTGGGGTGAAAAGAGGTCGTGAGGAGTTATAAATGATGTGCCAAATTTGAAATAGATTTTGTACCGAAGAGTGAATTTATGGAAATAGAAAATGATGATTTGTACTATTTATGGAAATAGAAATAAACAAATCGCATTATTTATGGAAATAGATTACGGAAAATTTGCTGTTTTATGGAAATAGAATTATTTTTGCAGTAAAATAATATGAATTATGAATACTCAGACATTACTATCAATAGTAGCAGACCAGCGTGAGGAGTTGCTAGCGAATGATTACTCGGAGTTGTGCCCACGTCCTGAAGAATCACAACTTGACTTAAAGAGCAATCGAGCTCAGGTTGTGATAGGTGTCAGACGATGTGGAAAATCAACATTATGCGAAATGTTCCTTAAGCAAAAGGGGATTGACTTTGCCTATGTAAACTTTGATGATGACCGAATGGAGGATATGAAGGCAAGTGATTTAGACCATTTGCTTGAAGCATTATATATGACCTATGGAGAGTTCAAATATCTGTTCCTTGATGAGATACAGAATATAGAAGGCTGGCCATTGTTTGTCAATCGATTGCTTCGCCAGAAAATGCATCTATTTATTACGGGTTCTAATTCTAAATTACTCAGTAAGGAATTAAGTACACATCTGACAGGAAGAAATAATAAGGTGGAACTCTATCCTTTCTCATACTCCGAGTATTGTGCAATGAAAAAGATAGATACCACTTCGCTATCAACAAAAGCAAAGGGTATTCGCAAAAGTACCCTACATGAATATCTTCTACAAGGTGGATTCCCAGAATTGTTCAATGAGAGTAATCGTAAAGGTTATATTAACGGATTATTGGATGCCATCATCAAGAATGATATAGCAAAACGCTTCAAGGTTCGCAATGTGGAAGCATTACGAAGAATCGCAGCTTATCTTGCCGATAATTATTGTCAGGAATTTGTCGCCAAAACGGTAGGTGAATTATTCGGAGTATCAAATCATACGGCTGAGAACTATTATTCCTACCTTAAAGAGGCATTTCTATTGGTAGGAGTAAATCGCTTCTCATATAAAAGTAAAGATCGTGTAAGAAACGAAAAGGTTTATGTAGTGGATACTGCATTTGTCACTGAACGCGAGGATAATTTCTCACTGGAAAATCTTGGCTGGAAGTTGGAGAATATTGTATGCATTGAGCTGATGCGTCGCTATAAGCCACTCTTTTGTGATGTTTTCTACTATAAGGAAACATCTTCGCAAGTTGATTTTGTTATAGCAAAAGATGGCAATGTACAAGAGTTGATACAGGTATCATACGATATCTCTACTGAAAAGACACGCAATAGAGAGATTAGAGGTTTGAAGAATGCAGCCAAGAAACTAAAGTGCAATAATCTTACGCTTGTAACCTTTGAAGAACAAGAAACAATTGAGGAGGATGGTTACACCATAAATGTTGTTCCTGCTACAGAGTGGTTACTTAACAAATAAATCTTATTTAATTTACTAATAGCAAGGCAAGAATCATAATGCACAAGGCATTACGATACTTGCCTTACTTGTTAATTGGAGTAGCTGAATACACATATAAACACTGACACCCCGATTCACATCGGAGTGCCAGCCTAGTTAACCAAATATATAAACAATGAAAAAAAGAATGTTTATTACATAAATTTATTCCAATCAACCGCAATACGCTCTGATTGCTTACCATTCTGCCGACGACCTGCACCATCAAGATTATCTCTTAGCAATCTATCCACTTGCTTTTCCGTACTGATAGATGTAGTGTAAAAATGATAGATGTCGGAATCTTGAAGTTTATATAAGGTCTCTGCGGCATCCATAATCTTTTTCTTATCTGTAGTCCTATTCAATAAGACATCTGCCACATTACCCAACTCTTCAAAAGTACAGGCTCCCGAAAATTCCGGATCAGGAATAGACTCGGAAGACATCAATTCCTTCATATCCTCTTGCGACAATCTTTTCTGCGGTACAAAATTATCCTCTACATCTTCCGGATTGACATCCTCATCAACAGGTAACTCAACCTGCTTCAACTCTATTGAGCGTGTCGGAGTCTTGCGAGCGACTTCAGGGTCTTCATAATAGATGATATTGGACTTTCCCATAACCTCATTCGGGTCATCAAAAACCACAGGTTTGATTTTAGGCTTGGGCTTGGGCTTTTCTTCTACGGGTGACTTCAATGTTTCATCTTGTGAAGTGTCTTCAAATCTCTTGGCAAGTTCCTCTACTATTGCTTGAGCTTCCAAATCAGAATAAGATGAAGGTTGAAATGCTTGCTCTTCAGACTGTACCTTCTGCAACATAGGTCTTTGCATTCTGGCTTTTCGCCTGTCCTTCCTCGCTTTCTCTTCCATCCGTTTCTTTCGATACTTCCACAATCTGATACGGGCAATACGAGCCCAATTGTGTAACATATTCCAGAAGTCATACATTCGCTGACTGAAAATCATATTCCATACTTTGTATAATATATAGGTTGCTGATACAGCCTTAACTGATAAATAAAAAATGGTTGTTGTCATAGTTGTTAAATTTTAGGTGGTGAAAATCGTTCTTTATAAAGTTGAGTTATCTCCTCAATGTTAAGTTCTATATGCTCTGCTATAATGTTACTGAGATAGCTTGCAATGCTGGTCTCTGGAGCAATCACGGGCAAAAAGTTCTTGATTTGCTCGTATAGCTGACGGTTCAGATACACTTGAACACGCCCCGACATAGGTGTATTCATCAAATACTTCTGTCTATAGTTGCTCTCTTCCTTTTTTTTGCGAGGCTTGGGCTTTTCTTGCACCACCTCTTCAACAGGTTCTTCCTCGGTGGTTATGGCTTCATTCAGAATCTCCTGTACAGAAGTTTCATTCTTAGAAACATTATCAGGTTCCCGCCCTGCCATATACCCCCTTATAAGATCCTCATCGACTTTTACGCTCTTCTTTGCCATAGTTATTTCAGTTTAAGTATTTCAAGAAGTTCATTGGCAAGTTCCTGTAATCCGCTTCCTTTGAGTTGCCCCGCAGGAGGAGGCAACAGCGAACATCGGAAATAGGTACGAGATGACATCGACAACTCCTTCTCGTATCGACAAAGTTCTGGGATACTTGATTTCAGTACTTTTAATCCTGTCTTCTCCATCAACTCCGAATAGTTCTTGAGTACCTCCACATTGCTCCTTCGCTTTACCTTCGTCCAGAACATATAGATATCCTTAAGCGGAATGCCTTTCTTTTCTGCCAAGAATCTCACCACACTGCTTGCGAAGCTGAAACTGCTATCCATTACAAAGTTGTCGGCAGCAATGGGAGTCAATACATAATCCACATTGAAAATGGTCTGTAAAACTCCGGGGACATCCATAGAGCCTGGGAGGTCAATAAAAATGATGTCATACTCTCCAGTTTCAGCAAACTCTCCCGCTGTGGCGCGGGCCTCTTCGGGCCTTACCCTTTTGATAGGATAAATCTTACATCCACGGAGTCTTTGCTCTTCAAGAAGCGTCATATACCTCTTGTTTTTCTCCACCATCTCCTTGTCTCGTTCACGGAGATTATAAAGGCTACGCTGGGTAGCATCACAATCCACGATGGCTACACTCTTATCCATCGTATAGTTCAGGAGGCTGGCAAGGGCTACCAACATTGTACTTTTACCAACTCCACCTTTCTGGTTGCTTACTGCAACAAATACTGGTTTTTTTTTCATAACTGTAAATTTTTTAATGGTTAATTACTTATTACATTATTTGTCTATTACTTGGTTTGTTGGTTTGTTGGTTACTTGGTGATATGGTGACATTGTGCTCACCAACCAATAAGTCAACCTTTGTTTGTTGCAACGCCCCAATAATGCAATAATTATTTGCTTGCTTACTCTCACAATTTCACCAATCCTTAATCACTTAATCAAGCAATCAATTATTGGTTTGTTGCACCATTTCTGACGCAAAGAAATAGCGAAAAATTGGAATAATCACAATGTCGTCAAGCCTCTGACTACACATGTCATCATATGTCATCACATTGCATATAACTCGCTATTTATCAATAGAATACACCTGTCTAACTTTGCACCCGAAAGGTCTATGGACGCACGACGAACGGAGTTTTCGGATGCTTCTCTCTGAGGGGAACGGCGACAGCCAATTTTACGAAGGAAAATTCATGTTCAAGCGAACATAGCAAGTTGTGTTTTGAGGCACCCGAAATGTTTTCGGGCACTCAAAACAAACTTGCCACTCGCCTGCGGCTCGGGGAGGGATTCACTCCAAAGTCGTGAATCCATAGCGGAAGTTAGTAACCAATAAAATGTAAAAGTATGCAGACGAACAACAGGAAAAACCAAAGAAAAGGTGTAGGCCGGAAACCCAAATTAGATCCAGCTATACATCGCTATGTGGTCCGATTGACATCGGAAGAGAACGGACACTTCGACATCCAATTCCAAAAATCGGGATTCAAGGAGAGGTCGAAATTTCTAAAGGCTCTAATCTTCGAGCGTGAAGTAAAGGTGGTAAAACTCGACAAGGCGGCGATGGATTATTACATACGCCTCACGAATTTCTACCATCAGTTCCAAGCCATCGGCAACAACTACAATCAGACGGTGCGAGCCGTAAAAGCCAACTTCGGGGATAAGCGGGCATTTGCCCTTGTCGCCAAATTGGAGAAAGCCACACTGGAGTTGGTAGTATTGAGCAAACAGATTATCGCCCTCACACGCGAGTTTGAGGAGAGGCACTTGAACCGTAAAAGCGGAGGTTGATATGGTAGCTAAGATCAACAGAGGAGCTTCGCTCTACGGAGCAGTCATCTACAACCAGCAGAAGGTAAATGAGGCGACAGGTCGCATCATAGCGGGCAACCGTATGATTACCGATTCACTCTACGACCCTGACAGGATTGTCTCTCAGACGATGTTCGCCTTTGAGAGCTATCTCGCAGCCAACAGAAACACCGAGAAGCCTATTCTGCATATATCGCTCAACCCGACACTGGACGACAATCTTACCGATAGTCAGTTTGCGGATTTGGCAAGAGCCTATATGCAGAAGATGGGCTACGGCAACCAGCCCTACATTGTCTATCTCCACGAGGACATTGACCGCAGACATATACATATTGTATCTACCTGCGTGAATGAGAATGGCGAGAAGATAGATGATGCCTACGAGTGGAACCGCTCGATGAAGGCTTGCCGAGAATTGGAGCAAATGTTCGGACTAAAACAGATTGCCGACAAACGCAGGGAACTATTGGAACCTTATCTGAAAAAGGCGGACTACACCCGTGGCGATATTAAGCAGCAGGTATCCAACATTCTCAAGAGTGTCTTTACCTCGTATCGTTTCCAATCCTTCGGCGAGTATAGTGCCATGCTCTCGTGCTTCAACATCGAGGCAAAGCAGGTCAAAGGCGAGTTCGATGGCAAGCCCTATTCGGGTATCATCTACACGATGACCAATGACAACGGCAAGCCTATCTGTACGCCAATCAAGTCCTCGCTTATCGGCAAGCGTTTCGGCTTCGAGGGTGTGGAGAAGCGTATCGCCTACAATGCTCAGGAGTTCCGAGCGAAGAGGTGGCAACCTAAAATCCGCAATGATGTGGCTTTGGCAATGCACGGCTGTCGTGGCAACCGCGAGGAGTTCGTGCGTCTGCTTGGCAGCAAGGGCATTGATGTGGTGTTCCGCGAGAACGATGCAGGGCGTATCTACGGTGTCACATTCATCGACCACCACAATCGTGAGGCATATAACGGTTCCCGTCTGGGCAAGGAGTTCTCGGCAAACAACTTCGAGAAGCTATTCAACTCGCAAGGCGACATTCCTTGGGCCGATATGCCGCAAGGTTTCTCCGAGAGCCAAAGCCTCTCATCGGCAGACCTTGAATCGGGACTGGAGCAAGCCTTCGGAATCTTCTCGTTTGACGCTCCTGCAAATGATCCGCAGGAGGAGATGCTCGCCAAGCAGTACCAGAAGAAAAGGAAGAAGAAAAAACGCCGTTCACGCGGCATATCGTAAACCAATTTCACTAACCATTAAAACGAATTTATTATGCAACAGGAAGATGATTTGAGAGGATTGGCAAAGGTCATGGAGTTTATGCGTGCCATATCCATTATATTTATTGTAGTACATATCTACTGGTTCTGCTATCAGGCCATCGTGGATATGGGTATCAACATCGGAGTGGTAGATAAGATACTACTCAACTTTCAGAATACGGCAGGGCTGTTCAGCAACCTGCTTGTGACAAAGGTCTTCGCCATCATATTCTTGGCTCTGTCGTGCCTCGGTACTAAGGGCGTGAAGAATCAGAAGATGACCTGGCAGAAGATTTATGCGACCTTCCTCGGAGGTCTTGTTCTCTTCTTTATGAACTGGTGGTTGCTCGATTTGCCATTCTCGCCAATCGTGAATATGGCAATCTATACGGTTACTATGACTGTCGGATATATCCTCCTTCTTATGTCTGGAGTATGGATTAGCCGTATGTTCAAGCATAACCTTATGGAAGATGTCTTCAATGTGGCCAACGAGAGTTTCATGCAGGAGACACGACTGATGGAGAATGAGTATTCGGTAAATCTGCCTACGAAGTTTGTCTATCAAGGCAAGGAATGGGACGGTTGGATAAATGTCGTGAATCCGTTCCGAGCAACCATTGTATTGGGAACACCGGGTAGCGGTAAGTCGTATGCCGTAGTGAACAACTACATCAAGCAGACCATAGCCAAAGGATTTGCCACATACATCTACGACTACAAGTTTGATGACCTCTCTGTAATTGCCTATAACGAGCTGCTGAAGAATATCGACAAGTACAAGGTAAAGCCGAGTTTCTATGTCATCAACTTTGACGACCCACGACGCTCACACCGCTGTAATCCCATCAACCCGAAGTTTATGGTTGATATCAGCGATGCCTATGAATCAGCATATACTATTATGCTTAACTTGAATAAAACATGGATTCAGAAGCAGGGCGACTTCTTTGTGGAATCTCCGATTATCCTTTTGGCTGCGATTATCTGGTACCTGAGAATCTACAAGGACGGTAAGTATTGTACCTTCCCACATACGATTGAATTCTTGAACAAACCGTATGCGGATATCTTTACGATTCTGACCTCTTATCCTTCGTTGGAAAACTACCTATCTCCATTTATGGACGCATGGAAAGGTGGAGCTCAAGATCAGCTCCAAGGCCAGATAGCAAGTGCCAAAATTCCTCTGTCGAGAATGATTTCTCCGCAGCTCTATTGGGTGATGACGGGCGATGATTTTACCCTCGATTTGAACAATCCCAATGAGCCGAAGATACTCTGCGTTGGCAACAATCCCGACCGCCAGAATATCTACTCGGCAGCACTCGGACTATACAACAGCCGTATCGTGAAGTTGGTGAACAAGAAAGGTCAGTTGAAGAGTTCCATCATCATTGACGAGTTGCCGACAATCTATTTTCGTGGTATCGACAACCTCATTGCCACTGCACGAAGCAATAAGGTAGCAGTTTGTCTCGGTTTTCAGGACTACTCGCAGTTGGCTCGTGACTATGGCGACAAGGAGGCAAAGGTTATCCAAAATACGGTTGGAAACATCTTCAGCGGACAGGTGGTTGGCGAAACAGCCAAGAACCTCTCTGAGCGTTTTGGCAAAATACTCCAGCAGCGTCAGTCGGTATCTATCAACCGTCAGGACACATCTACCTCTATCAATACGCAGCTGGATTTCCTTATCCCTGCATCGAAGATTTCCAACCTCTCGCAAGGTACATTCGTAGGTAGCGTGGCGGATAACTTCGGTGAGGAGATTGACCAGAAGATTTTCCACTCACGCATCATCGTGGATAGTGCAAAGGTCAATGCTGAGATGAAGGCATACAAGAAGATTCCTATCGTCAATGAGTTCAAGGACGAGAACGGCAACGACATCATGCAGGAGCAGATAGAGCGTAACTATTCCCGTATCAAAGATGAAGTCGAACAGATAGTTCAAGATGAAATGGAGCGTATAAAGGCTGATCCTGAATTGCGTAAACGATTGTTACCAGACGAGAAGGACGAAGAGGATAACGATTAGAATCTGTATCCTATTTCTTACCGCAAAGGTTGTTCCGTGCCTTTCGGATTGAGCAAGGTCAAGCCCTGTGGGTGTCGTGGAAAAATCATCCTCGCCCCACGGGGCTTGCGGTATTTTTCCCGCCAACCTTGCACAATCCTGCACGGAACAGTCAAGGCGGTAAAGAAATAGAATACAGTGCTTCGCCTGTAATGTATAACTTAAATGATAATAGGTATGGCTGAAACGAAGAGCAAATTGAAAGTATGGGATAATATCCCGTCATGGGCTATCTATGCTCTTGAATATGGCATAGAGGAAGACCCTATATTGGAAGCAGATGAAGAGGAGATGATTATAAAGTTCCTTGAAGAGAATTTTCCAAGTGGCTGCATTATGACCGTAGATTGGGAGTCTCGAAGAGAGTTCAATCCATTTCCGGCATTTGGGAAGCCTTGTGCAACTTATAAAGTAACCTTTAATACATTATAGATATGATTAGAATGACATTGTCAGAGTATCTCCGCAAACCAAAGGATTATCGCGGAGAATGGACTACCGAAAGATGGGATATTCCCAACTGGGAAGAAGAACGAGAGAAGTATATGGGAAAGCGTACACTAATGACAAACATTGATGGTGCTACCTGCTTGGTTATCGAAGGCATGAGCCTTGAGATTATTGATGACTCCGATTGGAAGAAACCCGATGCTGTCAAGAAGGAAATCAGCCGTCAATGCTTGAAGTTCTTTACAGAGCGAGGCATCGAGCCTCATTATGCCGATTGTCTTATCCGCTATAAGGACAACTACGATACAGTTGAAGTGCGTATCGCCATCGGAATGGATTCCGATACCGAAAAGGATGATGACATTTTCTTCTATTGCGATACGCTGGAAGATATGAAGTCACTTGCAGAAATCGGCAGTGAGGACTTTTACATTGCCGACTGCTACAGCTTCGGAGTATATGAAGATTTATTATAAACCTTAAAAAATATCGAGTATGAAGATTTTATGTCAAGAGCGTTATGAAAAGGCTGTTGCCTACGCAAAGGAAATCAAGAATGAAACATTGCAGAAATGTATTGACCGTTTGAAACAATGGGAAGAAAATCCAAACTGCCCGTGTGAGATTGAACTCTACTATGACTCTGCGCCTCACTCATTCGGATTCCGACAGGTATATCCCGATGGCAGAACGGGTATTGTCGGAGGATTGCTCTATCACGGACAGCCCGACCAATCGTTTGCTGTATTGCTGAATCCTATTCACGGGTGGACTATACACACATAGGCTAATAGAAAAGTCTTTTTATAAAAAGGTTTTTCTATTAGCACCATTTTACTCAATAGTAGAGCCAACTTACACTTCAAAAAAATGGAGTTTAAGTTGGCTTTTCTGATGTAGATAAATATTTGCTTAATTCTTTATTTGTAGATTTAATGTGTAAATTTTGCGATAAATTCGCAGAAATAAAGAATTAAATCTCTAAAATTCAAATTTAGGTAGTAGCAATATCTCTTTGTTTGGGACTGCTCCTATCACTACAACTTCATTTGGCATAAGTTCACACGGTATTACTTCTGTACAGTTATTGTCTAACAACAATGGCTTTTCAATCAAATCTTTTTTTGTATTATTCTCCCAATCATATATTGAAAACATTCCTTTTCTAAATAATTCCCGTCCTTCCTTATGATTCGTTATACGCAAGCCATCATTACTTAATTGTACAGACCAATTGCTACCATGTTCATTATAATTATATGGAGTGTCATAGCAAATGGTCATTTTTCCAATTAATCTACCAACAAGAACATCTACATTTGTATATGGATTTCTACAATACATTGGTTCTTCAGTATTGGCATCGCTTTCTGCTCTTAATCTACACGCATTGATTATTCCTTTAATCAACTTATCCTTAACTATAGGGAAAGTAGAATCCGATGATTTTGTTTGCAGCCAATAACCTTTAGATCTTGCGTATCCATTAATACATATTCTTCCACCACAATCTTTATCTGGATTTTTACCTGTACCACATTCAAAAATGTGTTTATTCCCTGGAAAATCCAGTGTAAGCTGCCCCCTAAAACCAAGCGATTCTACCCCCTTAAAACATTCAACAATGCCCCCTTAAAAAGTCTTGACCGATGGGGTTATTATTATTTTAGTTTATTTCCCTCTGTATGCAGCCATTTTACGGACACTTTCTCCTGTCAGCTCAATCCGGTGCGCCGTATGTATAATACGATCCATAATGGCATCTGCTACTGTAGGGTCTCCGATTGCATCATACCAATTGTCCGTTGGCAGTTGCGAGGTGATGATGATGGACTTGCGCCCATGTCGGTCCTCTATTATATCGAGCAGGATGGGGCGTTCCTTGGCATCAAGGTTCACAAGGAAGAGGTCATCCAATATGAGCAGCGTGCTCCGTTCGATTCTCTTGAGTTCCGATTCCAGTGTGCCTTTTACTTTTGCCACCTTAAGCGTACCCATAAGTTTCGGAGCATTCGCATAATATGTCCGTATGCCCTTCTTGCAGGCTTCATACCCCATTGCTGTGGCAAGGAAGCTCTTCCCGGTACCGGATGACCCTGTGATGAAGAGGTTCTGTCCCTTGCGGATGAACTCCAGCGATGCAAGCCGCTCCATCTGATTGCGGTCAAGGCCACGCGGGATTGCATAGTCTATCTGCTCGAGGCAGGCCTTGTAGCGGAACGCCGCCCCGCGTATAAGGCGTTGGATGGCTGCATTGGCACGGTAGTCCCATTCCCTGGCAAGTAACATGTGCAGGAAAGAGTCGATTGTCATTGTTTCTGCCATAGTGGAGGTCAGGCTTTCAGTGAAGGCGGCGGCCATGCCGTGCAGCTTCATACGGTTCATCAGTTCGATTGTCAACGTGTTGCGGTCTTTTTCGACAGCTATCGGTGCGGTAAGATTATTTGTTTCCATTGTTGTCTCTATTTAAATGTTTTAATTGTGCGAAGTAGGCTGCTCCGCGGATGTTTTTGTGGATAGATGTTACGGGGACCTCATCGTCGATGTCGTCTTTTGACAGGAAGTCTGCATCATCCCCGCGTTCAAGGATCCGCCTTATCTCCTGATATCCGTATAGGCGCAGTTGCGTGGCGCATGCGCTTGCCGCCACCAACCGTTCCAGCCCGAAGGTCTTCTCCAACGCCATGATGCCTCTGCATGAACGGAACGCCGCGGGAGGATACTTCTTGAGTTCCGCCACCTTGCGCAGATACAGCCGCAGGACGTTATCTGTCTGGCCGGCCCGTTCGTAAATCTGTTCCAGATCCTTTTCATAACTTCCATGACGTCCGGGCAGTCCGTGGGCATCCTTGGTCGTATAGGAGTATGGCGTGTCATCGCGCTGGTGTGTGGTCACCAGACGCAGGCCATGATATATTTCCAGCGTGTCCGCATCATAGACAATCTCGACACGTTTGCCTATATACTCTTTCGGTACGCTGTAATGGTGAAGCCTGAAGGTGACATAGCCGTTACGCATTACTGTTGCGGAGCGTCGCTCTTTCATCTGATGGCGTATGGCGGGAAGCGGGCGGAGGCAGTCGGACTCAATCTGCTCGAACTGTTCCCGTCTGGACTGGGGACGCCCGCTCATCCTGCGTCCGTTGAAGGCCGAGAGCGATTCGGATATGGCCGCATTCAGAGACTCCAGCGAGTGGAATACAAGACCCTCGATGTCAGCGTAGACGGATCGGTAAAGCAGCTTCACGGCATTCTCCACCAAGGCCTTGTCCTTTGGATGACGTACCCGTGTGGGGTATACGGTACATCCGTAGTGTTCGGCAAATGCCGCAAACTCCTCGTTGATTACCGGCTCGTTACGGTCGCTGCGGGTTACCGCCGATTTGAGGTTGTCTGGTACGATCGCCATCGGAACCCCGCCGTAAAAATGAAGCGCGTTCTCACACGCCTTAATCAAGTCCTGCCTTGACTGGGACCAGACCGCCTCACAATAGGTATAGTGGCTGCACGGAAGTATGGCCACGAACACTTCAACGCTGCGACATTCACCGCTTTCACTGTCAACGACTTCCAGTTTGTCACCGGCGAAGTCGATATACATCTGGTCTCCGGCATAATGCTCGACATGGCCTACGACATGTGTCACCATACGGTAACGCATGAGATAGTTGCCGAAACTGGCATGTCTGTATCCGTCAGGATGGGTCTCGCGGTACTCTTCGTACAGGGTTTTCACTGTTACGCCTCGGCGGCTAAGCCGGGCAGCATACTCAGGAAGGAGTGCCTCAAGCTCAAGCTGGCGTTGTGACGGTTCCCTGTTACGGCCAACACCTTCAGAGAACATTTCCTGGATGCGAGCGGAAGGCATGGCGGCCAACTCCTTTATCGGTATACCACACTCTTGAAACAGGCGCACATATCTGCGCACCGTGTTGCGGGAAAGCTCAAAGCTCCTGCTTATCTGCTTTATCCCCATCCCCAATGCGTAACATTGGAGGATGTTTGCTATCTTTGTTGTCATAGTAGAAATGATTTTATCCCACCGGTCAAGACGGGAATCAAATCTACGAAAAATCCCCTGCCGGGCATTGCTAAGCAGGGGTATTTTTATATTGGAATCAAGGGGGTAGGATTATTTTAGCACAAGGGGGCAGAATCGCTTGGTTTTAGGGGGCAGCTTACACTGGATTTTCCACCGCGTATTACCAAATTAGTGAAAAAAGAGTCGCATAGAGAAAAAAAACATTTAAATATAAAAAAAGGAGATGTGCCTTAGTTTTGACACATCTCCTCTTTTTTTATAGTTTATAGTCCTGTTATCTTTTCTTTTGCCTATGCGACTTTTTTCTCATTGATTTGGTAACAAGTTGTTATTTTCCAATTGTACCGGGGTATAAATAGTCCAATACACATAGATTTAGCAACAGTAATGCCCTCTTTTCTTGCTTTTAGCATTTTTGCACACATCTTTTTGATATTAAAAGTATTCAATCGCTTCTCCAAGTTTGACACTTTTATGCCCGGCAATAGACTGGGATTGTATCTCTGCCGGCTCATCACAAAACGGCTTGCTGGAGAGATAAAAATATATCCTGCATATAAGGAAGGTACACGAATGATTGTTACTCTACCCATCAAATAGAGATATTGATCTTTATCGATGCTGCTTCATTTTCAGGTATATGTAAGATTGTACACCCAAGAGAATCACAAACAGATACTCAGCCATCAGATATACCGGAAGGGTAGCAATGAAACTATAACTCAACAGATATAGGTAAACCAGATAGAAAGCTATAGTGGATATCTGAAAAATAAATGCAATCCGGGTATTGCCTGTACCTGTTACTGCATGCATAAAAACATAACCGGGCAGAGCAAATGTATAATTCAGTAACATTACAATAAACGGATAATAAGCAAACTCTATCAATGCAGGATTATCTGTATAAAATCCGACAACTTGCTTATTTAATAACAGAGCAATAATTATTAGGGGAAAGCCAACTACATATCCTAATCTGAGGATTTTACCACAAAGCCGGAACATGCTTTTCCCCTCTCCCGCACCAATCAGGTTACTGACCAGCGAACCGGTAGTGGCTGCAAAAGAATTGACTATCACAAAGAAAACAGTAGAAATACTTCTGATTATATTGGATACAGCCAATTGTACTTCCCCCAACCGTGCAATAGCCACAAAAAAGAGAAACCACGGAATAACACTAATGAAAGCATGCATCATGCTCCATACAGATAAATGAAAAAGTGACTTTAATAGTTTCCCATCGTAAACAAGTCTTAACCCCCAATTCTCTTTGTTCATTTGCAAGAAGACGTAGATAACCAATATCAATAAAGAACTGGCTTCAGCCAGTAAAGAAGCTATTGCCGCCCCTGAAATCCCCCAATTAAAACTGAAAATAAACAAGTAATCACATGGGATGTTGATAAGAACTGCGAGAGTAGCTGCCCACGACAATACTCTCGTTTTCGTAATCCCAACAAAGAAAGCGCGAAATGCAAGAAACGGAAAAGAGAATAACAGGCCGAAACATCTCCACTCCAGATAGTCGACCACAGTTTTATAAATCTCTGGAGAATGAATAAAAAACTTCAAGATAACAGGTGACAACACATAGGAAGTAAAACTTAAGAATACGGCCAACCCGCTCAAAAAGAATAGACCTTGGAAAAAGTTTTTTTCCGTTTCTTTGTATCTTTGCTCCCCGTTCCTGCGGGCAATCATGACCTGTAAACCGAGACTGAAACCAAATCCCAGCATATAAATGGCCAGATAATAAACACTTGCAAGTGCAGAAGCTCCTAACTCCACTTCGCCCACATGTCCCAGAAAAATAGCATCAGTAATATTGATTAATTGCTCCATCAGCATGCTCATCATTACAGGAAAATTGATGAGCCATATTTGTTTATAGGTATAATTCATTATTCCACTAGAATAAGCGCATGCCACACAACTATATACATAGCCGCATGCCACTCGATATAAATAAATCAGGTATGAAAACTCTGTGACGAACTACAGAAATCCGTCAAATAGCAGAATAGCTTTTATTGGAAGGTGCTATTCGTGGAGCGTAGCTATATACAGAGTTGGTGCTTCATAAGTTGAACAATCGTTTTATTTGAATTTCACACGCCAAATATAGCAAAAATAATCAAATAGAGCTATTTTTAGACAAATGACTACTATTCCATTTCCCAAATTTCCCCTTACATTTGCTTTCAGATTAAATAATACATAATGACAATATAAAAAAATCTTTCTCTTCTTATTTTTATCGGATCACTTACCGGATGGCCAATATCGATGAAAGGACAGAATCATGAAACAGCCACTTTTAAGAATCCTATCGTCTCCGGACTTCATCCCGATCCCAGTATCTGCCGGGTAGGAAACGACTATTACTTGGTAGCTTCCAGCTTCGAATGGTTCCCCGGAATTCCTGTCTTTCACAGTAAAGACCTGATGTATTGGCAGCAAATAGGATATGTATTAAATCGTCCTTCCCAACTACAAATGAAAGACAGATTGAAGCATTCAAACAGTAGGACGTGTACTTGCTACTGAAAAAGCTACCGGATTAACCCCTGTAGTATTTAAGAAAGAACCAGTAAGAGACGAATTTGATGAGGATTCATTGCGTTTCTGTTGGAACTTTCTACGAACACCTTTTGAAAAATGGTATCAACTAGAAAATGGCAAGCTGATTATTAATGTACGTCCTAATTCCGTCAGTGAAGACTGACTTCTTTGAATATCAAAGTAATGAATAATTACATATAACCTTTAAATATAGGGAAAATAACAAAAAAACAGGATAGACATGCAAGGATAAACAGTTACTTGTTATACTTTTGCAATCAAAGAACTATCCTGTATGAAACCAACCGACATTACAAGAGAGGAAATGTGGGCCAGACAGAATTTATCTGCTGCCGATATTGACTATAGCATCTGGGAGCGTGATAAATTAATGCTCCACCAGATGTCTTGCCTTAACCAGAGCTGTACCTTTGTGGTGGATGTATATAAGTTCAGATATGCCTTTGCCTCCTCTAACTTTGTGGACTTACTGGGGTATGACAGCCATAAGATAGCTACATTGGAGAGGCAGGGAGATTATCTGGAGTCTCGCATCCACCCCGATGACCAACAACAATTACAAACCTTGCAGATTCGGTTAAGTCAATTCATTTATAGTCTGCCTCCGGAGCAGAGGAATGATTATTCCAATATCTACAGTTACCGGGTACGAAATACCAGGCAGCAGTATGTACGGGTTATCAGCAGGCTACAAGTTTTAGAAAAAGACAGTACCGGGAAAGCATGGCTCATACTCGGGAGCATGGATATCGCACCGAATCAAAAAGATTCGGATCAGGTAGATTGTACTGTATTAAATCTAAAGAATGGACAGACTTTCTCCCCTACCTTACTTACGAATCCACGAATCCATTTGACACAGCGTGAACTGGAGATTTTACAGCTTATCCAAAAAGGGCTGTTGAGTAAAGAAATAGCTTATAATCTCCGCATAAGTATTCATACGGTTCATATTCACCGACAAAACCTTCTGCATAAATTAGGAGTACAAAATTCGATAGAGGCTATCAATGCAGGATTGGAATTGGGGGTACTAAGCTAACCCGGAAGAAATACCTTATTTACGGCATCCAGGTCATAACGCCTGTAACCGGATGTTGGATTCTCCATTCCATGAATTCCTCATAACTGCGTATGCCATCCCGAATAACAGCTACGTAGTATTCCACTCCCATAATCTTTTCCGACTCAGGAGTCTCATATTTCAGTTTTAAAATAGCATACTTTGTTTCCTCAGTCAGAACAGCAGAAAGCCGTTCAGCAAACTTTTCAAAATAGCCATCATACCGGGAACCTTCCAGAATATGGATCATATCAATCTGCCAAAGCTCATTATCCGCATCCCGATACCAGGCATGCCACTCCACACATTCCGCCTCAGTATCCAACAGATTCTTATGTTTCATCTTCATAAAAGATTTATTCTCTGTCAATTTTACCATTGCCTGAAAACTGTCAGACAAACTAAACTGTGGGGTATAAATATGAAAATCAATATCCAAGTGTTTCATCAATAACCCCGTATTCAAAGAACCTACGAGATTCACTCTGGCACCCACACTTTCCCAAGCCGGGATGATTTTTGTGTCTTCTATTATTTTCCAAGCTTTCTGCTGATTTCGCCTGGCAAGATCAAGGATATCCATATTTTTTCTTTTGAAATGACTTGCAAATGTAGAAAAAAGGATGGATATATAGCTATAAATAGCTATTTAATAATCTGACAATTTGGACTAACTTTGCCACCCTTTCTAAACTTTTCAGCTAAAAAATTAAAAGAACTATGACATTTTATCAAACAGAGCAACAAGAAAAAGTACACTTGCAACAACTCATCAGTATCATAAATGATACGATTCATAACACTGATACTTCGGTCAAAGAACATGTAGAAACCTTACAGGAATATAAAGATTATATCTGGTCGAACAAAGATATCGATCCTCATGAAATCCGTTCTATGCGCGAGAGTATCCTCAATCATTTTGCACTGGGTGAAAGTGTGATTGATAAACGCAGGCGGCTGGGCAGGATACTGGACATTCCTTATTTCGGAAGGATAGATTTTAAAGAAAAGAAAAACGGTGCCAACATTCTACCTATTTATATAGGTATACACACATTTTACGATTCTCAAAACAAGATGAATCTGATATACGACTGGCGTGCTCCCATCTCCAGTATGTTCTACGATTATGAACTGGGAGAAGCAACTTACACCTCTCCCGCCGGTGAAATCAGTGGAGATGTTTCGCTCAAACGTCAGTATCGCATCCGCAAAGGAAAAATGGAGTACATGATAGAAAGTTCGTTGACGGTTCATGATGAAATTCTCCAAAAAGAACTCAGTAGTAATGCAAACGATAAAATGAGGAATATTGTTACCACCATCCAGCGGGAGCAGAACCGGATTATTCGCAATGAGGAAGCCCATATATTGATTATCCAAGGAGTTGCCGGATCGGGCAAAACGTCTATTGCTTTACATCGCATCGCTTACCTGCTCTATACACTGAAAGGGAATATATCTTCAAAAGACATACTGATAATCTCGCCTAATAAGGTTTTTGGCGATTACATCTCGAATGTCCTTCCCGAGTTAGGAGAAGAAAGTGTGCCTGAAACCAGTATGGAACAGATTCTTTCGGGAGTTCTTGAAAACAAATACAAATACCAGAGCTTCTTTGAACAGGTAACGGAATTACTAGGGAAAACAACTCAGAGTTTTATAGAACGGATAAAATATAAATCCTCTTTCGAGTTCATTTCACAGCTTGACAAGTTTATTCTCTATATGGAAAATAACTGTTTCAAAGCTACAGATGTAAAACTCACCAAGCACATCACTATTCCGGCTGAATATATTGAAGAGCAATTCAGACGCTTCAACCGTTATCCCATGCGTCAACGATTCGAGGCAATGACGGATTATATCCTGGAAATGATGAAAGTACAATACTACTTTACGGTTACCACCGCCGACAGGAATCTGTTGAAGAAAGAAATAAAGAAAATGTTTGCAGGTAACAATGATCTTCAGGTTTATAAAGAGTTCTTTGAATGGATTGGGAAACCCGAATTATTCAAATTACGGAAAAACAGAATACTGGAATATACTGACCTGGCCCCTTTAACCTATTTACATCTGGCTTTAGATGGGAATATTACCCAATGCCGTGTCAAGCATCTTTTGATAGACGAGATGCAGGATTACTCTCCGATTCAGTACAAAGTTATCCAGAAACTTTATCCCTGCCGGAAAACAATTCTTGGAGATGCCTTCCAGTCTGTCAATCCTTATAGTTCGTCAACTGCCGGAATGATCAGAAAAGCATTCATTATGGGCGAAGTAATGAAGCTCTGCAAAAGTTACCGTTCTACATTTGAGATTACGGATTTTGCACAAAAAATTCAAACGAATAATGAGTTAGAACCCGTCATGCGACATGGTGAATTCCCTTCAGTCCTACAATTTGAGAATACAGAAAAAGAAAACTCCGGTATTATCGACCTGATTTCATCCTTCAAGAAATCCGGTTATAAGTCACTCGGAATAGTATGTAAAACTGAAGCACAAGCGAAAGAACTGGCAGAAAGTCTACAGACATATACTGCTGAAGTTTATTTTCTATCCAATCAAAGCTCCGCTTTTGTGAAGGGTATCATCGTTACCTCATCTCACATGGCAAAAGGATTGGAATTTGATGAAGTTATCATTCCTTATGTCAATGACAAAAACTATAACTCAGCTATTGATAAAAGTATGCTCTATGTAGCCGTAACAAGGGCAATGCATAAATTGACACTGACTTACAATGGGAAACTAAGTGAATTCGTTCCTGCTTTTAAACTTTAAAAAAAGAAATTTATTCCAGTTTCTGTCCAGATTCTCCTTCTATATTTGCAATATCATAATAAACCAAAGTATTAATTATTAAAAATAGAAGAATATGAAAAAGTTAGTCTTGTTATTAGTATGTATGTTCACAATGCACACAATGGTTATGGCAGATAATGATAAACCCATCCAGGTCAATCAACTTCCAGCAAAGGCTCAGACCTTCCTCAACACTTATTTTAAAGATCACAAAGTAGCATTGGCGAAACAGGAAACGGAATTGTTCTATAAGAGTTACGATGTAGTCTTCACTAATGGAGAAAAAGTTGAATTCGATAAGGCGGGAGAATGGACAGAAGTTAAATGCCAGCAGAGTGAAGTTCCTGCACAAATCATCCCGGAAGCTATCCGCACTTATGTAAAGACTAACTATCCGGATACTAAGATCGTACAGATAGAGAAAGATAAAAAAGAATATGAAGTGAAGCTGTCTAACCGTTGGGAAATCAAGTTCGATTCGAAGATGCGGGTAATTGATATCGATGACTAAATAAAACAGAGTAATCTGCGAGAAGTCGCACAAACGAAAATATTTTTGTTACATTTGCAGCCGATTAACAAAAATAATACCGGCTATCGGTTCAATACCGATAGCCCAATATCATGAGGAAAAGACAACTTTATAGAATGACTATACGCTTCCGGAAATGGAGTCGGAAAGCCTATGCTGCATTTGCCAGTCTGGGGCGTTGTGTCACTATTGGTTGTCTGCCAAAAAATGTGGCAGATTGTTCTCTTTCCAAACAAAATTCCGGGACATCGGCCGGCTGCAAAAGCGGCGGACAAAACCTGGAAGATACAGATAACGGTAAAGGACAGGAAACAGATATAGGCATACCATTGGGATGTGAAAACGGATTGGGAACAATGCTTGAAATCTTCGGTTTCAAAAGATTGCTGCCTATATTGTGTCCGACTACCATCAGTCCTGACGGGAAGAAAGATATAAACACTATTATAAATAAGAGTGGAATACAAATGACGCGGATCATGCAAATGCTGTTTTCAGATTTGCACGCCCCGCGTCATTTGTGTTTTGTATTCTCCTAAAACCAACGTAAGAATATGACAGTAGAAGAATTGAAAAACAAAGTACTGCAAGATGTACCCATCACACAGGCAGAAGCAGAATGGTTGGCTACACAGCCGGATAAGGAAAGCCTTTATGAAGCGGCACACGAGATTACGACCGCACGGGCATCACAGGAATTTGATATGTGTTCTATCATCAATGCAAAATCCGGCCGCTGCCCAGAGAATTGCAAATGGTGCGCCCAATCATCACACTATAAGACGAAAGCGGATGTTTACGATCTGGTGGATAAGGAGGAATGCCTGCGTCATGCACTACACAACGAATCACAAGGCGTGGCACGCTTCTCATTGGTAACCAGTGGACGGAAACCTTCAGGAAAGAATATGGAGAAACTATGTGAAGCAGCACGCTATATGAGGCAAAAAAGCTCCATTCAACTCTGTGCTTCACTGGGATTACTGAACGAAGACGAACTACGTGCTTTGTATACAGCAGGCGTGACGCGCTACCATTGTAATTTGGAAACTGCCCCAAGCCACTTCTCTACCCTGTGCAGCACACATACGCAGGAAGAAAAACTACAGACATTGACAGCCGCCCGCCGCGTAGGAATGGATATCTGTTGCGGTGGTATCATCGGTATGGGAGAGACAGCTGAACAACGAATTGAATTTGCCTTTACATTGAGAGATTTGGAAGTACCTTCCATTCCCCTGAATCTGTTGCAACCCATCCCGGGAACACCGCTGGAAAACCAAACTCAACTGACAGAAGAAGAAGTGCTGACCACCATTGCTTTGTTCCGTTTCATCAATCCGACAGCTTATCTGCGATTTGCCGGCGGACGTTCTCAGTTAACAAAAGAAGCTGTGAAAAAATCCTTGTACATAGGTGTAAACTCCGCCATCGTGGGAGATTTGCTAACTACTCTCGGATCTAAAGTTTCGGAAGACAAAGCGCTGATAGAAGATGCGGGATATCGTTTCAGCGACTCACAATTCGACAAGGAGCATTTATGGCATCCTTATACATCGACCACCAACCCACTTCCTGTATATAAAGTGAGACGTGGAGACGGGGCAACCATTACACTGGAAAACGGACAGGTGCTCATAGAAGGCATGTCTTCCTGGTGGTGCATGGTACACGGATACAATAACCCAGTACTGAATCAGGCTCTCCGGGAGCAAACGGAAAAAATGTCGCACGTCATGTTCGGTGGACTGACACATGACCCGGCCATAGAACTGGGTAAGTTACTGTTACCACTTGTACCGCCATCCATGCAAAAGATATTTTATGCAGACTCTGGTTCGGTAGCTGTAGAGGTAGCTATGAAGATGGCTGTACAGTATTGGTATGCCATGAGTCAGTCGGCACCGGATTGGGCACATCTGGCTAAAAAAAGTAATTTTGTAACCATTCGACGCGGTTATCACGGAGATACCTGGAATGCAATGTCCGTATGCGATCCCATAACTGGAATGCATTCCCTATTCGGTTCGGCATTGCCGGTACGGTACTTTTCATCCCGTCCGCAATCACGGTTCGATGGCGACTGGGATGCGGATGATGCACTGGAACTGCTGGATATTATAGAAAAACATCATGAGGAACTGGCAGCACTGATCCTGGAACCCATCGTTCAGGGTGCAGGCGGCATGTGGTTCTATCATCCGCAATTCTTGCGGGAAGCTGCCAGAATATGCAAGGAATATAATATATTACTGATCTTTGATGAAATAGCCACTGGATTCGGGCGTACGGGCAAGATGTTTGCTTGGGAATATGCAGGCGTGGAACCAGACATTATGTGCATAGGCAAGGCATTGACAGGAGGATACATGACCCTGTCTGCAGTACTGACCACAAATAAAGTAGCGGATGCGATTTCCAATCACGCACCGGGTGCTTTCATGCATGGCCCCACATTTATGGGAAACCCACTGGCATGTGCAGTGGCATGCGCCTCCATACGCTTGCTGACTTCCCCCGAATATGACTGGCAAGGAAAAGTGAGCCGCATTGAAGAACAGTTGTGGCGTGAACTGGAACCAGCACTACTACTTCCGCAGGTAGCAGATGTCCGTGTATTGGGTGCCATCGGAGTAATTGAAGTACAAGATCCGGTAGACATGGCCTGGATGCAGAAACGATTTGTGGAAGAAGGCATTTGGGTACGCCCCTTTGGAAAACTGGTATACATCATGCCACCGTTTATCATAGAACCGGAGCAATTGACGAAGCTGACAAGCGGATTGTTGAAGATTATAGGAGAAATGGAATGAGTATAATAGAGCAAATGCAGCAGGAGCTGCAAGAACTGAAAGAGAGCAGTAATCTGCGGACATTACCCGACCTGATCCATGAAGGACGGGATGTCATCGCAAACGGACAGCGAATGCTAAATCTTTCCTCTAATGATTATCTGGGACTGGCTACAGACCGGACCTTGCGGGAGGAGTTTCTGAAAGAACTGACAGCCGACAGTTTTTTGCCAACATCTTCCTCATCACGTCTATTAACAGGTAACTTCACCATCTATGAGGAACTGGAACAGACGCTCGCAGAACTCTTTGGAACTGAAGCAGCACTGGTATTCAACAGTGGTTATCACGCTAATACAGGTATTCTACCTGCCGTGAGCGACGCACAGACCCTGATACTGGCAGATAAACTGGTACACGCAAGCCTGATTGACGGCATTCGACTTTCGACAGCAAAATGTATCCGTTACCGGCACAATGATCTGAAACAACTGAAACGATTATTAGCTGAAAATCATGCGTTATACAGACAGGTGATTATTGTCACCGAAAGCATTTTCAGTATGGACGGAGATATAGCCGATCTGAAAGAACTGGTACGACTGAAACGTATGTATGAGAATGTGTTACTCTACGTGGATGAAGCACACGCTTTCGGAGCGCGGGGTGAACAAGGACTGGGGTGTGCAGAAGAAGCCGGATGTATTCGGGAGATTGATTTTCTGGTAGGGACTTTTGGCAAAGCAGCCGCATCAGACGGAGCATATATCGTTTGCCGGCGCACCATCCGGGAGTATCTGGTGAATAGGATGCGGACACTTATTTTTACAACAGCTCTTCCTCCGGTAAATATCGCATGGACTTTGTTTATTGTGCGGCGATTGGCTGAATTCAGAGAGCGAAGAATACATTTAAAAAATATCAGCAATATTCTTCGCGAAGCTTTAAAAGAAAAAGGATATACTTGTCCGAGTAACAGTTATATAGTACCGATGATTGTAGGGAAAAGCTCAGACACGATTCTAAAGGCGGAAGAGTTACAACGGCATGGGTTTTATGCCTTGCCGGTACGGCCTCCTACGGTTCCGGAAGGAACATCACGCATTCGTTTTTCATTGACAGCGGAGATAAGGGAAGAAGAAATCAGGAAACTGATTAAGATAATTATATAGATACGCGAATGAAGCGGACGAACACAGGTTTTGATTTTTCATCCGCATCGTCCGCATACCTTAAAAAGCATACAGGATTATGAAACAAGTTTATATAATAAAAGACAGGCATCCCCGGCTATTGCTATTTTTTGCCGGTTGGGGAGCCGATGAAACGCCATTCAAAGATTATCAACCTGCGGACAGTGATTATATGCTCTGTTACGATTACCGGACACTGGATTTTGATGCTTCATTGCTGAAAGGATATAAGAAGATTAATGTCATCGGTTGGTCAATGGGTGTATGGGCTGCATCTCGGGTAATGGATAAATTACAGGAAACAGATACATCTCTCATAATCAAAAATAGTATAGCCATTAACGGCACTCCCTATCCTATTGATGATACGTGTGGCATTCCATCCGTTATTTATCACGGAACCCTGGAAGGGTTGACAGGTCCTTCCCTGAATAAGTTTCTAAGAAGGATGTGCTTCAACGGAGAGGCATTCAAAGAGTTTCTGAATATTACTCCCAGACGACCATTGGAAGAATTGAAAGAAGAACTGGCTGAAATAGAACGCATGTATCTCGCACAACCTACCACTTCATTCCATTGGCAACAAGTAGTAGTGGGAAGTAACGACCGTATCATTCCACCCGATAATCAACTGAATGCCTGGCGTAAAGAAGAAGAGAATAACCGGAAAAAGATACGGGTACATTATACGGAAGATGCTCATTATCAAGTTGAACTGTTCCGATACTATTTGCAGGATATATGGACAAAAGATTGATTGCAGAACGATTTGCCCGTGCACGGGATACCTACTCACGCGAAGCACGGGTACAGCAACAAGTAGCCGAAAAAATGTTACGGTTACTGACAGAGCATACTTCCCTCTTTCATCGTATCGTAGAATTTGGATGTGGTACAGGCAGTTATTCCAGGTTATTGTTGGACAAGCTACAACCGGAAAGTTTGCTGCTGAATGATTTATGTCCGGAAATGAGAGAATGTCTTACTGATTTGCTTCCACAAAATATGGTGCAATTCATTCCCGGGGATGCCGAAGCCTTGGACTTTCCCGAAGGAACGGATTTAATCACTTCCTGTTCTACCTTGCAATGGTTCAATGATCCAGAGGCGTTCTTCGCCCGTTGTCATCGTTTCCTGTCGGAAGAGGGTTATCTGGCTTTTAGTACCTTTGGCGCTGAAAATATGCGCGAAATCCACACACTCACAGGCCATGGACTTGAGTATCTGTCGATAGAAACCTTAAAAGAACTGCTTGCTCCTCATTTTGAGACTGTATACGCAGAAGAGGAAATAGTTTCTCTCCCCTTTAATACTCCACTTCAGGTATTGCAACATCTGAAAGAAACCGGAGTAACAGGAACGGAAAAGAAAGTATGGACACGAGGACGGTTACAGACCTTCTGCAACGGATATACCGAGCAGTTCAGCCGAGAAGATGGCAACGTCACTCTGACGTACCATCCTATTTATATTGTCACACGAAAGAAAAACAAATAAAGCAATGGAAAACAATGTCTATTTTATCAGTGGTATTGACACGGATGCCGGAAAATCTTATTGTACAGCTTATTATGCCTGCCAACTGATTGGCAGCGGTAAACGTGTTATCACGCAAAAATTCATCCAGACAGGTAACGTCGGGCATTCCGAGGATATAGACCTGCACCGCCGCCTCATGGGTATTGGTATAACAGAGGAGGATCGTGAGGGATTGACCATGCCTGAGATATTCTCTTATCCCTGCTCCCCTCATTTGGCTGCACGCATCGACAACCGCCCGATTGACTTCGGAAAGATAGAACGTGCCACGCAAGAACTTGCCCGACGCTACGATGTAGTGCTTGTGGAAGGTGCAGGCGGACTAATGGTTCCGCTTACCGAAGATTACCTGACGATTGATTACATTGCAGAAAAACAATATCCACTGATATTCGTGACTTCCGGCAAGCTGGGAAGTATCAACCATACATTGCTCAGTTTCGAGGCAATCCGAAGCAGAGGAATACAGCTGGATACGGTGCTGTATAATCTCTATCCTACCGTAGAAGATACTACAATACAAGAAGATACGATGCTGTATATCCGCCGGTATCTGAATAAGTATTTCCCGGAAAGCAAGTTTGTGGTGGTACCTGTCGTATAATCATATTTTTTGTGTACATTTGCAACACAAAAAACGTCATACGACCACATGGAAACATTAACATTCAATACTACAGAACAAGCATTACTTGCCGCTGTCGGTATCCTTTTCCTGATCCAACTCCTTTATTACTTTTGTCTTTATAATCGTATACATACCCGTAGCCGTGCCGTAAAGCGAAGTGACATACATTTTTCACAGGAGTTGCCACCTTTATCGGTCATCATCTATGCCCGTGAGGAAGTGGAAAACCTGCGCCGCAATCTGCCTGCTGTGCTGGAGCAAGATTACCCGCAATTCGAAGTGATCGTCATCAACGATGGCAACACGGACGAAAGCGAAGACTACCTGACCCTGCAAGGGGAAAAGTACCCGAACCTGTATCATAGCTTCGTTCCAAGTTCTTCACGCTACATCAGCCGTAAGAAGCTGGCCATCACTCTCGGAATAAAGGCAAGTAAATATGACTGGCTTGTGTTTACCGACGCAAACTGTCTGCCCGAAAGCAACCAATGGCTGCGCACCATGGCACGTAACTTTACCTCCCGTGCACAAATCGTACTAGGATACAGCGGATACGAACGTGGAAAAGGCTGGCTGCACAAACGGGTGTCTTTTGATAATCTGTTCACTTCCATGCGCTATCTGGGCTATGCACTGGCAGGAAAGCCTTATATGGGTATCGGACGCAACATGGCATACCGGAAAGAGTTATTCTATGCCCAAAAAGGGTTCTCAGCACACTTGAACCTGCAACGCGGAGATGACGATTTATTCATCAACAGGACAGCTACAGCCGAAAATACGAGGATAGAGACCGATGCCAACGCAGTGGTACGCGTACAACCCGTTTACCGCGCCAAAGACTGGCGGGAAGAGAAAATCAGCT
The DNA here is from genome assembly GCF_000172175.1 of Bacteroides intestinalis DSM 17393. NCBI lineage: Bacteria > Pseudomonadati > Bacteroidota > Bacteroidia > Bacteroidales > Bacteroidaceae > Bacteroides > Bacteroides intestinalis. The sequence continues at coordinate 1,545,633 of NZ_ABJL02000008.1, forward strand.
ATATGGGTACAGCACACTTCTACCAGGGTATCCAACGCTATTTATCGGGCTTTGAAACTACAACACGGTTATTATTCCATGCAGCATGGATAGCAGCCCTGGTGATTGGAATACTGAATTTTCACTGGCTGACAGCCGGCATTGCATTTCTGATGTTCGCCCTGCGATACACTATGCAAGCTTTGATTATCAATAAGACGGCAAAGGACCTCGGAGAAGAACGGCGTTACTTCTTTACCCTTCCGGTATTCGATATTTTACAGCCGATGCAATCACTCCGCTGGAAGCTATATTGCCAGTTCAGAAAAAGAAGTGATTTCCTAAGAAGATGACTATTTTCCAATGCCACAAGGTTAGCATTTCAAATGCCACACCTCATCGTCCTAAATGCCACAACTCAATAGAACAAATGCCACACTTTATCACCCACGAAGTGTGGCATTTCACTTGTTGAGGTGTGGCATTTAGGACGATGAAATGCGGCATTTCTATTCGTATCTCATAGAATTGGCAGGATGGATACGTGTAATCAGGAAAGAAGGTCCTAAAAGCATCAGAACGGATGCCAGTAAAGTGCCAATATTCAGTAATAAGAACAACAGGATACTGAAAGATACAGGAACAGTATCCATATAATACGTTTCAGGATCAAGCTTGAAGATTCCAAACCACTTTTGCAGGAAATAAAATGCCAATCCGATAGCATTGCCCCATAGCATACCTTTTCCGATAAGAAAAACTGAAAACCAAAGGAATACTTTGCGTATGGTGGTATTGTTAGCGCCAAGAGACTTCAGCACACCAATCATGGAAGTACGCTCAATGATGATAATCAATAAACCGGATACCATGGTAAAACCTGCTACGCCAGCCATCAATATCAATATTACCCAAATATTCACATCCAAAATACTGAGCCAAGAAAATATCTGGGGATTCAGTTCCTCCACATTGCGCACACAATAGTCTTCTCCGTACTTATCCTCTATTCCGTTCAGGTCGGCAGCAATCTGATAGGTAGTTTCCTCAAGACGATCATAATCGCGTACCTGTAGTTCTGCACCGCTCACCTGCCCCGGCTCCCAGTTATTAAGACGATTTACAAGATATAAATCTGTAAGAAGAAAGAGGTTGTCGTATTCCGAAAAATTAGTCTGATAGATTCCCACAACCTGCAACCGGCGGGCACGGATATCATCCTGTATATAATAGGTATCTATCTTATCTCCGAGTTTCAATCTTAACTTTGTGGCAAGTGCCTTAGAAATGACGACCCGATTGGAAGAAACTGTATCACTGAACTGTGGTAACTCTCCTTCCACCAGATGTTCACGGAAAAAGGCAGGATCAAACTCTGGTCCTACCCCTTTCAGAACCATACCCTGAAAATCGTCGGCAGTCTTCACCATGCCCGGTTTAGTGGAATAACGTTGTACATGCTTTACCTCAGGATATTCGGAAAGAATGGAGATAACGCTATCATTCACCACCACAGGACGCGTTTCATAGGAACGTGCAGCATCCGAATTCGTAATCTGAATGTCCGAACCGAAACCTATGACTTTACCACGCACTTCGCTCTTGAACCCCACAATCACCGACACCGTAATAATCATCACCGCCAGACCGATAGCAACACCTATCAGGGCAATGAGCACGGCAGGACGTGAAACTTGCTTTCCAGCATCTCTGTCGCGGTAAATACGTCGGGCCAAAAACAACGGCAGGCTCATAGGGTTAATTAATTAAATAATAAAGCGATAGAGTAATAAGGGTGGTAGAGCGATAGAGTGATAAGATGGTAAAGTGATATAACTTTATTACTTTACCACCCTATCACCTTATCACTTTATTCCGTTCTTCCCGGATATGCCTCCAATGCCTTTGAAAGCACAAAGAGCGCACGGGTCAGGTCTTCCTTCTTCAGTACATAAGCTATACGCACTTCATTCCGACCAGAACCGAGAGTAGTATAGAAGCCGGAAGCGGGTGCCATGAATACGGTCTGCCCTTCATACTCAAAGTCGGAAAGACACCAGGCACAGAACTTATCGGAATCATCTACCGGAAGTTTGGCTACTGTATAGAATGCCCCCATAGGAATAGGCGAATACACACCGGGAATGCGATTTAGTCCGTCTATCAGGCATTTACGGCGCTCTACATATTCATCATACGTATCACGCAAGTAATCTTCATCAGCATCCAAAGAAGCTTCAGCAGCAATCTGGCCAATCAACGGAGGACTGAGACGTGCCTGACAGAACTTCATTACAGCACTACGAATTTCCGCATTCTTCGTAATCAAAGCTCCGATACGGATACCACACTCCGAGTAACGTTTGGATACGGAGTCTATTAATACTACGTTATCTTCGATACCTTCCAGATGGCAGGCAGAAATATAAGGAGAACCTGTATAAATGAATTCACGATACACCTCATCGGAGAAGAGGAACAAATCATACTTCTTCACAAGGTCACGTATCTGATTCATTTCGCGACGGGTATACAGGTAACCAGTCGGATTATTAGGATTACAGATCAGGATAGCTCTGGTGCGCTCATTAATCAGTTCTTCAAACTTTTCTACTTTAGGAAGTGAGAAACCTTCTTCTATCGTAGTGGCAATGGTGCGTATCTTAGCACCGGCAGAAATGGCAAACGCCATATAGTTAGCGTAAGCCGGTTCGGGAACAATAATCTCGTCACCCGGATTGAGGCACGCCAGAAAGGAGAACAATACCGCCTCCGAACCACCGGACGTAATGATGATATCATCTGCCGTCAGTTTGATGTTGAACTTATCATAATAGCCCACCAGTTTTTCACGGTAACTACGATATCCGGCACTGGGGCTATATTCCAGAACTTTCCGGTCGATATTGCGTATAGCATCAATCGCGACTTGCGGTGTGGGCAGGTCGGGTTGTCCGATGTTCAGATGGAATACGTGCACTCCCCTTTGCTTGGCTGCATCAGCCAGAGGAGCCAGTTTTCTGATAGGAGACGCGGGCATCTCCGTTCCGCGAATAGATATTGCTGGCATGTCTAAGTATTTACAATTTGACAAATAAATGTTAACGATTGGCGATACACTTTCATATATATGCAATCAAAGGTGCAAAAGTAACACTTTATTTGAAATGACAGGAAAGCATTGGCAAAAAAGTTTAAAAACACTAGCTATGACTTAAAAGATAGTGATTGTATCAAAAGAAATTGTACCTTTGATTATTCTCAAATCGTAAATCGTATACAATGCCATGGTATTAAACCTGATAACATTTGCATCTTTGCTTCATAAGCAAGCATCCATTCTCGGCTCCCACGAACTTATCTTAAACGAACTGGAGAAATATTTCACTGTAAATATTGTAGAATATCAAAACATCAACAAACTCACAAAAGACGATTTCAGCCTGCTTTTCATTGCTACCGGCGGTGTAGAACGGTTGGTTATCCAACACTTCGAGTCTCTACCCCGCCCTGTTATCTTACTGGCGGATGGTATGCAAAACTCGCTTGCCGCTGCCCTCGAAATTTCGTCCTGGTTACGTGGCCGGGGTATGAAAAGCGAAATTCTGCACGGAGAGCTACCCGAAATCATCAAGCGTATCTTTGTACTATACAGCAACTTCAAAGCTCAACGAGCACTCTCAGGATCGCGTATCGGCGTAATAGGTGCTCCTTCTTCCTGGCTCGTTTCCAGCAATGTAGATTACCTCCTCTCCAAACGACGTTGGGGAATTGAATACACTGACATATCACTGGATCGTGTTTATAAGTACTACAATCAAATAACGGATGATGAAGTAGGCGAAGCCTGTGCAACCTTTGCAGGTAAAGCACTTGCCTGCCGAGAAGCAAGTCCGGAAGATCTGATAAAGGCAATGCGTCTGTATCGTGCCATAAAGCGGATTGTGGAAGAAGAAAAACTGAGCGCACTCACTCTGAGCTGCTTCAAGCTGATAGAACAAACCGGAACCACCGGATGCCTCGCTCTCTCCCTATTGAACGATGATGGTATCATTGCCGGCTGCGAAGGTGACCTGCAATCTGTCTTTACCCAGCTTGCCGTAAAAGTGCTGACTGGCAAAGCTTCTTTCATGGCAAACCCTTCGATGATCAATGCACGCACCAACGAAATCGTACTTGCACACTGCACCGTGGGTATTGCACAAACCGAACAATACATTATCCGCAACCACTTTGAAACAGAGACGGGTATCGGTATTCAGGGAATCCTGCCTACAGGACACGTAACTTTGGTAAAATGTGGCGGAGAATGTCTGGACGAGTATTACCTGAGTACAGGTACACTAACCGAAAACACTAACTACATCAACATGTGCCGCACACAAGTACGCATAAAAATGGATACACCTGCAGAGTACTTTCTCAAAAATCCATTGGGAAACCACCACATCTTAATACAGGGGAATTACGAAATACTGCTGGATGAATTCCTGCAAGCTAACGGATGCAAAAGAGTTGAATAATACTATTCATGCGAATCAGTTTCAACTACTGATTCGCATTATTCATTAAAATCGGGTACACGTACTGTAAAGCGTGTACCTTTTCCTAATTCAGAAGATACGTTTATCTCCCCTCTGAAACGCTCTACAATGGTTTGGCAGATACTTAGTCCCAGACCAGCACCCTGCGTAAAGCTATCCACTTTATAGAAACGCTCAAATATGCGTCGCTGGTTTTCTTCCGAAATACCGCTTCCGGTATCTTCTACAAAGAAAACGGTGTAGCCTGGGTCTTCTGTCTGGAAACCGAAAGTGATAGAACCCTGAGTCGTGAACTTCTTGGCATTGTTAATGAAGTTATTGATTACCTGTTTCAGGCGGATAGAATCCGTTACTATGGATTTACTTTCTTCGGGCAATTTCATGACCAGCTCTACACCCGGAGGCATACTCAGACGCTGAGAATCATAGATCTGCTGCATTACAAACATAAGGTTGTATCCGGCAAAACGGAAGTCCATTGAACCGGACTCAATGCGAGACAGATCAAGAATGTCATTAATCAATGCCAACAATAAAGTACAGTTCGTATTGATTGTATCTACAAACTGTTTTACTTCTTCAGGACTGAATGCATCAATATCTTTCAGTAAATCGGAGAAACCGACAATAGAATTCAATGGAGTACGAATTTCATGACTCATATTGGCCAAGAAAGCCGATTTCAGAGTATCAGCCTGCAAAGCTTTGTCACGGGCTGCAATCAATTCTTCTTCGGTAGTTTTATAGCGCTGTATACTTTGACAAACACCCAATACCATATAAGGCGCCTCAGAATCCAGACCGTTATAAGAGGCACTACGGAATTCCCACCATTCATATTTACCTTCTCCGCTACGCATACGGAAACTCATACGGGTATCCATTTCCTCACCTTTGAAAATGGCCGTGAAATGTCGGTGAGCCTCTTCCAAATCATCCGCATGGATAAAAAGCTCCAATTCTTTCCGCAAGATAGTCTGCTTGCCGGGAAGACCGAAGTAATCAAGCAAAGCACCTGAAAAATGGAAACTATGCGTACGTATGTCATATTGCCAGGGATATACGGAACTTGCATCCACAGCCAGATTGAAGAAACGCTTATGCATTTCTTCCTCCGAAATATTGCGGCAACAAATAGCCATACCCGTCATCTTATTCTTGGAATAAATCGGTACAATCTCACCAGAAACAGGGAAATAAGTTCCTTTATGAACTTCCTGCATAAAAGCCTTCTCCGGAATAGGTATTACACGACGCTCAGCTCTCACCTGTTTCAGTAAAGCCTGTAGAATATCCTCCCCATTCGAATAGATATGGAAAATGGAACCAGCCATCTGACCTTCGTAATAACGTGCCGTATGAGTATCAGGATCCAGTTCGAGCATCAACATCAAAGCACGATTAACAAAATGTATACGGAAATCCGTATCATACGTAATCAACCCGTCGCGAATAGAGCAGAAAATATTATCAAATTCATCACGTTGCTCCACCAAACGATTCTGTATCAGTAAACGTGTTTGAGCATGCATACGACGGCGTGATTCATGACGATTCAAACGATAAAGCCAGATTACGAGGAAAACTAATGCACCTACAACAATAGAGTAGAACAACACGAACCAGATGCGGTAACGTTCCATCAAAGGTGCATTCATGATAACACCACTATCACTCACTTTATCCGCATTTACTCTGAAATATTCCAACTGCTTAAAGTCGTAAAGCAATTTGCCTGGAAGATCCGTAACTCCAACCACAGAAGGTGTGGCACCTTGCAAAACTTGCGCAGCACATTTACCTGCTGCACTGGCCCCTTCATAAGGCTCCATATCGTGCACACAGAATACTCCATTTGTCAAAGCCAGACTCTGTCCGGCAAAAACCGGTGCCTTAGAGTTTTTTCCGATAAAAGAGAGAAAAGGAGTCCATTTGGGAGCAATGACAATACGGTTATATGCGTTATAATCATAACAGATGGAAGCAATAACAGGATTGGGAGCCTGTGCCTGCACATTCATTACTTTCAACTTATATTCAGGATGAAGCTGCTGATAATCAGGCCACGCACGTTCTAATTCAGCAACTCCTCTAAGTCCTAAAAGACTGCTATCTGAAACACAAACTACTTCTGTACGATTAGGGAATACACGACGTGCATTTTCAAGCAAATGTATGAAATCGATCTTAGATGTATACCCACAGACATTGGGTAACTTCGACATCAGTTTTTCATTAGGATATTTAATACCCGATACTACAACCGGTAATTTATAAGGCAGAGAATCCCCACAATGCATCAATGTATAGAAAGCCTCGTCACTGCTTGTTATAATAATATCCGTGTTTTTCTGACGTGCCCGTTCACAAATACGCCGCATAATGACACACTCAGATGCGAAAGTCCAGTAATCGGCATCCAGATATTCTGTTGTAACTTTCGCTTTTATACCTCCACGTGACAGACCATCACGCACTCCTTCCGTCAAACGTTCATTCCAGGGAGTACGATGAGTATATGACTGGATGAAAAGCACGTTGTATGTACGTTCTGCAGCATAAAGGTGTCCGGCAAATACAATGCAAGGAAACAGGCCTATCAGCATCACGAGGAGAATGCGTCTCTTCATATCTCGATTTCTTCTGTTTTTGAATAAATGTGCTAAGAATTTTCCTCGCAAATATACGGATTATATTGAAATACAGAATAGAATGCACCTTTTCTTTTACCTTATGCAAAAGAAAAGGTGCACATATAGAAGAAAAACTGACTATTCGTTGTGTAAGGCATCCGCCGGTTTCACCCGCATCGCCTGTGCAGCAGGGAACCAGATACCGGCAATTACCATCAAGGTCATAAGAAAGAAAGTGAATAATGAGACTAACACAAAGCGAAGTCCGGTAGCGTCAGCCTGTTCCGTCATTACAGCTTCCGCCATAACCAGATTACCACAAATAATCAAAGCCGGAATAGCTGCCAGTATCAACAATAACAAACCTTCTCCCAACAATTGGGAACGTATCCTGGAACGACTGCTTCCCATCGCCATACGCAAAGCAATTTCACTACGGCGATGGCGGGTACGGAACCAGAAAGTCCCCATCAACCCGATAAAAACATTGAAGCTAAAGAATATAGCAATAAGCCGTGCACTGCGAATATACGGAGTAATCCCTTCGGATGCATCACGCTCCGCTTTCTGTTCATCATAGCTACGGACTTCAAACAGATAGAACGGTGCAACCTGCAACCGTGAAGTCATTTCACGGGAGAAGCGGGTAGCAAAATCATTCGTATCAGCTTCGGGGCGCACGCGAATGGAAATAAAAGGAATAGCTTGCATTCTGTAAAACCAATTCGGAAGAGGGGTTAAAATGAAAGATTCATAGCGGGCATAATCATCTGTCTTCTGATGGTCGCATACGGCAGTCACCCGGTAACGGAGACTGCTACCTGTATAATAATCGAAAAATTCCTTCCCCAATACTCCGTTATGAGCGTGAAAAAGGCTGTCAGCCAGCTCTAATGTAATGACAGCTGGCAATGGAGTGACAGCAGGATTCCACTCGGCTGAAGCAAATGACAGCGAAGAGCCGGAAGTACTTTCAAAGGCATTCATATCAGCAGAAAACATTCCTGTGCCTTCTTGTATTGGAATACGCATTACATCAAAGTATTCAGGAGATACATAACGAATATTAGCATCCTTCACACTTATGCTATCTGTGGTGTATCCCTGAAATACAGTGTTTCGAGTATAAGCATCAGAACCAAGCCAGATACTGGCACTCTCCACATCCGGATTTTGTTTGATCCGGCGGAATACTTCCTCCATAGGCTTAAACCAGAAATTTTGCAAACTATCTTCGGAAGAACAAAGTACCAACTGCATGGGGTTCGTGGAAATACTGACTTTATATACATGTTCCAAATCATACCCTTTAGGCTGACGTTCTGCATAAGCAAAAGCATAGAGCATATCAAGACAATACCATAACAATACGAAAACAATCAGAAGTTCTGCAAAGAGCCAACTGTTCGAACGGCGCTGGTTCCAGATTTGGGTCAGGATAGACTTTATCATAATGGTTTCTCTTTAGTTTTTAAACAATTATTCTCCACTGATAACTTCTGCTATCGGACGGCGAGTAGCATTCCATGCCGGAATAAATACGGACAGAAAATTAAAAAGCAGGCATACGCCCAATACCGTCAGAAATACGGTGGGTCGTAGGAAAAGCCAGATACTTACCTCGAAGTTCGTATCGGTATATCCACCTGCGAGCATCCAATCTTTCCCCAACCATAACAGCAGGCATGAAAGCAGAAATCCCAGCAATGCACCAATGAATGCCATCAGCAAGTTCTCAATTAGCAGCTGTGTCATCAAGGTCAGACGACTTGCACCATAAGCTTTACGCACCGCAAGTTCCGACAGACGACGAGACATTTGAGAGGAGATAAGTCCACTAACATTGATTGCCGGCACAATGAGTAGGATAAGCCCCAAAATGATACAGGTAGCCATAGGGTTAAGGAAATCATCACGGAAGAACTGGCGCTCAGCATAGGTGCTCAAATCAGGAAGTACCAATTCATATTCGGTAAGTGATGCATTCAGACTATCCAGCGAACTCTCTATCTGTTGTTTCATTTCATTGGGACTGACATCTGGTTTACACAACACCATCGCTTCAAAACCACCACGTAATCCTTCACTCCCCCATGCAGGGTCTTTAGTATAGTAAGGCACCCACACCTCGCCATAAGCAAAGGTGAAAAGAGAACTTACATCTTCCGTAACCCCTACTACACGTTTGGGACGAAAATCAACAAAATAACTCTTGCCAATAGCTTCTTCAGCCGAACCGAAAGCTTCGCGTGCCAACCGCTCGGCAATGACTACAACATCTGCACAAGCATCAAACTCTTGTTGATCGAACGAACGACCTGCTACGAAACGAATATCATAAAGACGCCAGAAGTTCAGATCGACACGACGCTTCTGGCGGCGACTACCTTTCTCCGGTGAAACCCCACAATACTCCATGGTGAAATAACTGGTATAAGTAACAAGTTCCGCACCAGGCAAATTTTCAAAAACACGGCTGGCAGCCTGATAAGACATACCCGTGTTCGCATTACTATGATCTGCCTTACGATAACTATAGCCATAAGAAGAATAAACCATCCGATCACGATGCGATTCGGGACGAATATTGGCAGTCTGAATGTCATAAACCATGTAGACTACCATAGCAAAAGCAATACTTACCGCCGTACCGATAATGGAAACGACGCTGAAAAACGGATTTTGTCGCAAAAGTGTAAATGCCTGTCTGATTATCATAGTTCTATTTTTTCTGATAAAACAATACTATTCGTCATGAAGTGCCTCAGCAGGTTGTAACCGCATGGCCTTGTAAGCCGGATACCAAATGCCGACAACAATCATCAATGCCATAAGCAACCACGTAAACACAGCCGCAATCAAGAAGCGCTCAAATGTAAACTGTATCTTGCTGATGTCTACCAACTCGGCAATACCCACATTGAAAGCAATCAGCAGAGCAGGAACGGCAGCGACCGATAATAGCAACAACCCCTCACCCATCAGGCGTAAGAACACACCTCGACGACTGGATCCCATTGCCATACGCAACGCCACTTCACGGCACCGGTGCTGTGTACGAAACCAGAAAGTACCGATAACCCCCAGAAATATATTCAGCATCAGGAAGAAGAGGATGCAAAGTTGTGTCTTCACCTCATTCACATCTTCAAGTTCCCGGACGTAGCGAATGTCACTGAAAGGAAGCGCATCAAGCAAGTAAACATTGCCTACCCGATAAAGACGGTCCACATCCTCCATAAGCGCATCCACAAAGTCATGGTCCGCATCGGGTGAAACGCGCAGGCTGACCTGGGCATAACGCACATTGCCCAAATCATTGATAAGGGCATCCCTATTTAGATTATGACCGATAAATGCTCCACCCCACTCATTTGATGTTTCAAAATGAGAACTGCGCACAGGGGCGGCAATGGCGGCAATACGCCGATGATAACCACGGTCGGGATAAGTCAAAGAAACTTCCTTGTTCAGCAAAGAACGGGCATCGGACATATTCAGTTGGGGATACCTGTCGGTGACATTGGAAGTAACAACTAAAGTTTGGTCGGAAATAGCAGCAGCGAGTTTATCCGGACCACCACCATCAACAGTGTGGTAACGAAAAACGCGATAGAAATCCGGATCGGACCAAATCTGATGAGCAGTGACACAGATAGTATCCTGTAAATAAAAAAATGCTCCACTACTCCCCTCATTATATGGGTAACAATTCTGTGAAACAGTAACCCCCTCCACGCCGGGACGGTGACGTAAACGTTCAGCAATCTCAAGCAGGGCATCCACATCGTCTTCGGCTGTAAAAGCCGGATTATATAATGCAGATTTGGGAGGCAGGCTATTAAAAGACAAATTGTAGCAATGCTCTGTATCGAACCCCATCGGAGTATGATAAACACGTGCAGTAACCGTAACCCAGTCAACGATATACCACAACACAGCGAAAACCAACAATAACTCCACAAGCAGGAAAAGGTTGCTCCGCCATTCATTCTTTATTTGTGTTAGCAGGTTCTTCATATCTATCTTTGATTAATAGCATCAGTAATATTCATCCGGGAAGCACGCCATGCAGGAATACCTGCGGAAAGTATGTTCATCAGGAGACAGAATGCAAATGCTGCAATAAATGCCCACGGTGACAGCAACATTCCCGGTGTCAATGCAGTCTCACCACTCAGAGAAGCATTCATCGAATTGCTGAAAAGAAAACCGTTCAGCGCAAAAGCAGCAACGTAGCTTAAAGCCAAACCAACGATACCTGCCAGCAACGTCAACACCAGATTCTCGAAAAAGACTTGCCGCATCAATTCACCGCCCGTAGCACCGAAAGCCTTGCGTACCCCAATTTCAGCCATACGGCGACGCATACGCGAAAGGGTCATGCCGGACAGGTTAACCGCCGGAACAAGAAGTAATATGATGACAACAATAGCATAGCGCAACATCACTCCCGGGACATCAGGTTCTGCATACCAGCGGCGATAAAGATAAGCCAGTTGCGTATCGGGCTGACCGCGATAAAAGACTTCTACATCCTGCAACCCGTCATTATACTTTTTGCGGAGCAGCTCAGTTTCCTCACGAATGGCATCGAAGTCCGCAGACGAGCGTGCAAGGATAATAGCATGCATAGGCCCCATCGTGTCATTCTGCCAGGACATAGCTTCTGCGCCCGCAGCAGTATAAGGCACCCATATCTGTGCATAAGCAGCCGTAGCAAGCATAGAGACATCAGCAACCACTCCGGCAACGGTATAATCAACATAATCCAGTTGCACTGTATGTCCCACAGCATCCGTAGTGCCAAACAGCCTGCGGGCTGTAGTAGCATCCAGCACCGCACGCGTTAATCCGGCATCACAGTCAGCCTTGGTAAATGCCTCGCCACTCAGAAAATGAAAACTGAAAATTGTCCAGAATGCTTCGTCGGTTTGCACCATATCCGCCGTCGCTTTCGATCTGGAAGGAACAGAAGCACGAACTCTATAGACACCACTGGCTAACGTTACAGCTTCGGGCATACTCAATGCACGGAAACACTCTCTCCCAGTACGCACGGACATGGAAGCATTGGCGGACTCATTGTCTGAATTTCCTTTTTGCTTTACAGACATATAAGGGACATAAAGTGTACGCGAGCGATTCACTTCAGGTTCACAATCCACGAGTCGCACTTGGAAAGTAATAACAAGCACCATAATCATGCAGATTGCCATTGCCGTACCTAATATGGACACCCAGGTAATGATTGGGTTCTCGCGCAAATGGTAAAATGCCTGAAGAAAGTAGAGTCGTATCATAATATTTCGTTTTATCTTAAAAACTTATTCGTCATGCAAGGCTTCAGCCGGCTGTACCTTCATTGCCTTACGTGCCGGAATACCGATACCAATGGCAATCATCAACGCCATCAATACAAAACTAATACCCGCACAGAGTAATAATCTATCCCATTCCAGCGTTGTACCGTTACGCCATGAATTCAGTTCCAGATGCGCCAGGTTCCAGTCAATGACCAGTGCAATAGGTGTAACAACCGCCAGCAGCAACAAGCCTTCACTGAGTAATCGGCGGAAAATAGCACCGTCTGTTGCCCCATGTGCTTTATGCAATGCAATCTCCGAACGGCGTTGCTGCGTACGGAACCAGAATGTTCCAAGCAGTCCAAGGAAGATATTCAGCAGCAGAAATCCCATACCCATCACATAGTTACGGATATCATTGGTCCATGCCTGCTGGAAGTTGCGGCGTATATCGTGGAACGAGCGAATCTCCGAGATAAAGAGGTTGCCTATACGGAACTGGCTTTCACTGTCCTCCTTCAATTTTGTAATAAAATTATTATCCTGCCCTTCGCGGACGCGGACACAGAGTTCCAGACCTACATAATAGAAAGATTGTTTGGCCAGGAAACAATACGAAGAACGAGCCTGGTCGTAGTCATGATAGCGTACATTCTGCAAGGCTGCTCCCAGTTGATACGTCTTGGTCGTGTCACCGAAAAGTTGGAAACGTTTGCCTACAAACTCCGTCAACTTATGGTCGTACTTTCTATAAAGATTATCAGAAGCCAGAAATTCACCGCGTTCCAGCATCTCCGCCAATTGTTCGGGCGTTTCCCCCCGTGTACCCTGATAGCGGAAGACACGCACAAAGTCCGGAGTAACCATTCTACGGATAGTCCATTCGGGTGACTGAAGCGTATCATAACGCACCTCCCCGCTACTATTGCTTCCATTATAAGGATACGAATTTTGCGAAAGGCTGACAGCCTCCACCTCCGGACGGCGACGTAAGCGCTCTACCAATTCAGCAATATCCGCATGTGTGTCGTCCCTACTCTTATCAGGCATATAATCTGGACTCTTGGGTGTCAGTTCTCCCAATTCAATGAGATAGCAGTGCTCTATGTTGAAGCCTCGCGGTTCCAGGTAAGTGGCAGCACGGGTATAGAGGTAGTCCACCACATACCACATCACTACGCTCACCACCAGCAACTCCAACGCCAACCATAGGTTTGAGAGCCATTCATTCTTTATCTGTGTAAGAAGTTTCTTAGTCATTTCTTTCAGTAATTAATGTTTAGTGATAAGTGATTAATGCAGACGTCCGCCCAATGCATTTACAATTCCTACTCTCGATGCACGCCATGCCGGAATACCGGAACTCAATAAATTCAATATGAAGCAGAACAACAATGCCCAGCCAAAGGTAGAAGCATGCAACAATATGCTAGTATTCACTGCCGGAGGGCTTAGAGTCTGACTGAACTCCTGTGCAAACAATAATGTATTACCTAAATAAGCAAATGCCACACTGAACAATAGTCCCAGTACACCAGCCATCAGGGTCACTACAAAATTCTCGGCAATGATTTGTCCCATCAGTTCCAACCGTGTACTGCCGAATGCACGTCGCACGCCTATTTCGGCCACACGCTGACGAAGGCGGCTCTGCGTCATACTACTCAGATTGATAGCAGGCACTATCAGCAGGATAACAAAGATTATCAGTCTCTGCCTGCGTGCCTGATCCACGTCCGGTTCCAGATTGGCAGCAAAGGCTATTGCACTTTTCTCCTGGTCGTAGGGGCGATTACGGTAAATCAACTCGTAACCATCGGCACCAATCAACACATTATACTCCTGTCTGCGCCGTTCCGCTTCCTCACGGATGGCATCAAAGTCGTCGCGATCACGTGCTAGGATGGTACAACTCATCATGCCCATATGCTCATCACTCCACGTATCTTTCGTTATCTCTGTCGAGGTATAAGGTACCCATACTTGTCCGTATGCGGTTGTAGCCAAGGTAGAAACATCCTTCACTACTCCTATTACCTTATAAGGTGCATGGTTCAACAGAAACTCACGTCCTTCAACATCCGTACTTTGAAACAGTTTCTTTGCCACACTTTCCGTAATAACCGCCACCGGCAGCCCAGCATCGAACGTTGCCTTATCATAAGGCTTCCCGCCGATAAACGAGAAATCGAACACACGCCAGAAAATATCATCCGTCTGCAACAGGTCGATACCTATGGAAGGTTGTCCCGGAAGGTTGACCGGAGTGGAGATTACCATACAAGTATAAATAGTTACTGCTTCGGGAGTTTTCAATATCTGAAAGCACTCGCGTGCAGTCTTCGCACTCATAGGACCGTTGCTGCTTCCGCCCCCCCAATTTTGGTTTGTAATGCTCATATAATGGGCGTGCAGGAAGCGGTCGCGGTTGCTTTCCGGTGCAAAAGGTGCCACTTTGACTTGTTGCATCATCACCACCAACATGATGAGAAAGATGGCAAGTGCCGTACCGGCTATGCTGACAGCACTGATTATCGGCTGTTGCCGTAGCTGCGCCCATGCTTGCGTAAAATATTGTTTAATCATATTATTTGCTTA
The DNA here is from genome assembly GCF_000172175.1 of Bacteroides intestinalis DSM 17393. Lineage (NCBI taxonomy): Bacteria > Pseudomonadati > Bacteroidota > Bacteroidia > Bacteroidales > Bacteroidaceae > Bacteroides > Bacteroides intestinalis. The sequence goes on from NZ_ABJL02000008.1 coordinate 1,560,693, forward strand.
CAGTTTACAATGACCATTGTCACTCTCCTACTTTCAGGTTACGTGTATTCACACCACCGATACCGCCTTTTGAAATATCGGCTTGTCCGGCGCGTCCGCTCAACGTAACGCTGCCTACACCTTCCATACTGGCACGCAGACGGTCACAATTCACGTGAATATCAGCCTTGCCTACACCTTCCATTTTTACTACAAGTGAATTGCACGTCAGATCTTCCACATTTACCTTGCCTACGCCTTCTATCTCAAACTTCACATCATCCAGTTTCAGAGCTTCATTGCAGTTGAATGAACCGACACCACTGAATTTCACACTTTTTAGGTCGGGAGCAGTCAGGTAGATATTCACGCCTTTATTACGGTTGTTGTTACCATCCTTTTTATTTTTGAAACCGATGATGAGACAGTCATTCTTCACTTCCGTAGTCGTGGTGGTGACATATTCTTCCCTTCCTTCTATTTTCAGAGAATAGTTATTGCCCTGCGTGAAGTACACTGTTGCTACAGACGTCACCTCAACAGAAGAGAAAGCCTCCACTTTACGAATTTCACTAACCTGCGGGTCCTTTTCGTTAGCTGCATAAACTGTACCGGCTACTGCGGCAAATAATAAACTCAGGGTTATAAATAAAGCCTTCATAATCTTTCTCATATTAATGATTAATACCAATTTATTTCTTATTCTTCATGTAATGCCTCGGCCGGCTGTATCTTCATCGCCTGCCGTGCCGGAAACCAAATTCCAATCGTTACCATCAAAGCTACCAGCAGCCATGCCCCAAAAGAACCAAACAGAAAGCGCAGAAAACTCCACTCTACAGGCCATGTGGAAATCAGTTCCGACCGTCCGACGGTAAACTCCGCTATACCTATATTATAGCAAATAATCATTGCGGGCAACGTCACCAGTGCAAGCAGCAACAGTCCCTCGCCTGTCAGGAGGCGGAATACCTGATTCTTTGTGCTACCCATAGCCAAGCGCAAAGCTATCTCACCACGGCGGCGACGGGTACGGAACCAAAACGTTCCGATCAATCCCAGGAATACATTTACCAACAGGAAAAGCACTACAATTGCCTGACTGTTCACCTTGTCCGTATCTCCATTCATGACTTCAAATTGTAACTGCTGTTCGGTATAAGGCACGGCATCAGCCACAAACAAATCGTCTACATCCAGCCGTGGTGCAATCTCACGGATAAACTTCGCACGGTAGTCCGAGCCATCGGCAACAGCTTTCACACGAAAAACGATTTGCGCCCAATTGTCGGCAAACCGCGTTTTAATCAGGTTTTCGTCCAGACGAAAGAAAAACCACGAGGCATCGCTTCCGTAACGATAGCTACGGAAGGCTTCTATCTTTCCGCCTTGCGTAACGACCGACGTGGTATCGCCATAGTAACTCAGCGGTGTATCCAGTGAGAAGGTCGGCATTCTCTTCTTGAAACGGTCCACAGCTGCCTGGCTCAGCATCACGTTGTTCTCCCCCGCAGGAGTCTTGGCAAAGGGGCGTTGCGGGTCGTCACTCATGCGGAAGACGTCAATATATCCGCCGGTAGTCAGGATAATGCGTGCATTCACTCCGATGGTGTCCTGCGCGGCCAGTGAGTTGTCGCTGTTGTTTCCGCTCATCGGCAGGCTCCAATAACACAGGGCAGCCGCCTCAACGCTGGGTTCCTGCTCCAATTTCCGCAATGCACGCAGGTATCTGTCGGCATTCGTCAAGGTGGTGTCACTGGTGGCACCTCCTATAATTGTGTTTAGCTGGTAAACGTGGTCTATGCTATAGCCCAAAGGGCGGTAGAAAGTATACTTGAGACAGCCCAGAGAATCGCAAAGGAACCACATCACGATGAATACCAGGAAGAGTTCAGCCAACACCCATCCATTACTGCGCAGGCGCGACCAAATCATGTGTAAATTATGTAATATAAATTTCATAAGATCTCCTTTTCTTATTTATCGTTCAATGAGTCCACAATCGTGCGGCGAGTGGCAAGCCAGGCAGGCAGTCCTGCACTCAGCAGATTTATCAACAGGCAAAAGACAAAGGCCAGCACAAACACCGCCGGACTGAACAATGCACCCATACTCAGACTGAAATCGCCCGCCGTACCAATGTTATCGCTGTTGGTAAACAACCACGTACGCATGGCGTAAACAGCAAGGTAGCTGAATATCAAACCTACCACACCTCCTATCAATGTCAATACCAGATTTTCATTCAATATCTGACGGACAAGTGTACCATCCGTAGCTCCAAAAGCTTTGCGCACACCCAACTCACTGACACGTTGTTGCATGCGGCTATTACTCAGCCCGCACAGATTGAGCGAGGGTACCAGCAGGATAATGAACAAGGCAATTCCATATTGCAGATAAAGCATCGGCAAGTTGGGTCCTATATTAGACCATACGTGGTTTACGTGTGCTACAATGTTATCGGGTTGTTCCATAATATCTATCTGCCTCTGTTCCAAACCGGCATTGACGTCTTTCACCCGTTTCTCGACTCCTTGTTTGATAGCAGGGAAATCATCAGGAGTACGCGCCAATACGGCAATAGTCCTATTTCCATTATAGCTCCACCAACCGGTCACGTTCAATTCATTGGAATGGTACATGCTCCATACTTGTGCATAAGCGTCCTTAGCCGTAACCGAAACATCTTTCACAACTCCAATGATCCGTACCACCTCCCTGTTCAACAACATCTGCCGTCCCGCCGCCTCCGTCGTTCCAAATAGCTTACGGGCAACAGAAGCGGAAATAACCACTGACTGCATATCTCCTCCCCGTTCCGCCTCCGTGAAACTTTTTCCATCAAGAAACTGCAGTTTGAAGATTTTCCAGAAATCGGGATCAGTACTCATGGCATCCACTTTCAAACGGTTGTTCCCATCAGTCAGAGATACCAGCGCCACATCTGCTGTACTGAAAGCCGTACAGGCTTCTACTTCCGGAAGCGGTTGTATACACTCCTTCATAAATGCAGCCGAAGGCTTGCCAAAGTTGTTCCAATCCTTATTCTCCTTTCCCTGTACATGCATAGCAGAGAAATAAAGACAACGGCTCCGGTTCACTTCCGGTTCCAGATCAGCATATTTCGTTTGCCAGGTAATCACGATAGCCATAATCATGGTAATGGCGAAAGCCGTACCCAGTATGGATATAGTGCTCAATAACGGATTCTGCTTCAGAATCGTAAAAGCCTGACGAATCGTTTGCATCATTATATCCTTCCTTTCATAGTTTCATTGTTTCACTATTTCATTCTTTCACTTTTCACTCTTTCATTTGCCCCGTCATTCCACCTGGCGACCATCGAAGAAGCGTACCGTGCGACTTGTCTGTTTTGCCTGTTCTTCATTGTGGGTTACCATCACGATGGTACGTCCGTCCTCCTTATTCAACTGATGCAGTAGTTCCATTACTTCAGCACCCATCTTAGAGTCCAGGTTACCGGTCGGCTCATCGGCGAGGATTATCTCAGGATTACCAATGATGGCACGGGCCACAGCCACACGCTGGCACTGACCACCGGAAAGCTGTGTCGGCATGTGGCGCATACGATGACTCAAACCCACCTTTGCCAATACCTCTTCTGCCAAACGGCGGCGTTCTTTTGCGGACACCTTTCTATATAATAAAGGAAGTTCTACATTATCGAGCACATTCAATGAGTTAATCAAGTGGAAAGACTGGAATACAAAACCCAACTTCTTGTTACGGAAAGCGGCCAGTTCCTTATCCTTCATACCATCCGTACGGGTACCGTCGATCTCAATAATACCACTTGTAGGGGCATCCAGCAAGCCTATAATATTCAGCAACGTAGATTTTCCGCAACCGGAAGGTCCCATAATACTGAGGAACTCACCTTTCTCTACTTCGAGGTTTACATTTTCCAATGCCACGGTTTCAATCTCATTCGTACGATAAATCTTGTTTATCTCAGTCAATTTAATCATAATGGTAAGTATTTAATTGTTATTAATTGATTCAATTCCTATTTATTTGTTCTTCACATATATTAATCAAATGATATGCCAAAAAAGACATATACTCATTATCAGCCAATTAAGTTCACAAGCATGTGTCCGAAAATGAACACCCTGTTCGTTTTCAATTGTCCGCTTCTGTCCTATTCATCACGCAAAGCCTCAGCAGGCAATATCTTCGCTGCCCGGGTGACGGGTGCATAAGTACCCAATAAAGCAATTATGAGCAATACCACATAAGTCAGCAGGCTGACAATAAAGAAATGCGTATACGGCTGATTTTGCCAGTAATCGGGGTTTCCATCCATAGTAGGATTGGCAAAACCGGATGCATAGACACGGTGTATTGTCAATGGCAGGGAAACAACAAATGCCACCGTCACCAGCAGCCATGCCTCCGTGAGGAACTGATTGCAGATTCCTTTCCGGGTAGCTCCCATACTTCGCATCAGCCCGATGTCTTGCCTCCGTGCATTGCAACGTATCCAGAACGTGCCCACCATACCGAGAAACACGCACAGCAAGGCAAATCCCGCCAATGAATATTGCAGACGTAAAGTATTCGTCACCCCACTCTCATTTTCATATTGACGACGAATATCAGCGAAGCGTCCCAACTTCGTGAAATAGAAATTACCGACATTGAGTTGTGGAACCACTTCCGCCTTGAAGCGCTTCTCAAAAACAGCAACATCCACATTCTGCTTTAACCGAAAAGTGACCATATACATCCGTTGAATCCAGTTATGGTTTGGAATCTTGCCATTCACTTGTATCAACAGGTTACCCGGCTGTTCATTAATCCGATGTTTATAGTCCTGCAACACCCCCATCACCTCATGGAAAGTACTGTCGCCATATCGCACCCTCTTGCCCACTGCATCTGCAGTGCCAAAAAGCTCCTTTGCCATACGTTCGGATACAAACACTCCCTCACGGGCAGCACAGTCTTCGGGCAAAGACATGATCTGCCCACTCTTGGCATCTTTCATGCCGAATGTACGGAATACATCGCCACCCTCTGCCTGCACAAACTGGTAATACTGCGAATGCACCTTCAGTGTGTCATTGAAGTATTGTCCGCCATTCCACGAATTACAATTTGGGAAACTAGCATTAGTCACCAAGGCAAAACTTTCCACTTCGGGACAATTCTTTACCAAGCGGGTAATGCGATAAAGATTTTCCTGCCTGATGGCAACACTATCTTGTGCCTTGTCAAACTTACCATGCAGTTCATCATAATAATCCATATAAAGCGCGTATGCCCGTTCTTCATCATAACCGGGGTCAAGGGCAAGATTGGAAGTCAGCACATAGATAGGATCAATTACCGTCCAGAGGAAAAAGCTCACGATGACTAATTCCACAAATATCCACCCATTTTGCCGGCGCTGATTCCATAACTGGTGTCTTATTATCTTTATCATAGCATCTTAACGTTTAGAGTTCAACGATTGAATAATGTTGCGGCGCAATGCCCATATTGCAGGAATAAGTGCAGAAATGAGGTTCAACAGCACACAAAGTCCGAATGCCGTACAGAAAACCATCGGATTAAATAGCATCTCAAACGAGAGGAAAGGAGTCTTCCCAGCATCCGTATAACTGTCGAACAGGGTCAGTATCCAATCGCTTGCCGTCAGCACTATCAGATAAGAAATTAGCAAGCCAAGCAAACCACCGATACAGGTGAGCAGAAGATTCTCCCACAACACTTGCCTTATGAGGCTTCCGTTGGTAGCACCGTATGTTTTGCGTACTCCCAACTCGGAAAGGCGTTCGTCCATGCGCGAAGACATCATGCCGCTCAGGTTCATGGCAGGGATGAAAAGCAGAGCAAGCAACATATAAAGATATCCCCTCAACTCGGATGCCAGGTCAGGGGCTCCGCAAGAATTTACACGGAATGTGCTGGCCCAGTAGTCATCGGGTTGTCCCATAAGGTCATTCATATATTTAGGAGCAGCAAGATTAAATTTCCGAAAAACCTCACGCACTTCTTCCTTCAAAGCTTCTTTGTCGGTAGCAGTGGGAGCCGTCATATATATATCCGCACTACCAACCAACTTTTCGGAATTGTCCGACTTAATCCAAGAGTTAAGCGTTATTGGCATCCATAAATCTCCCACGGTAGAAGGCGTAGCAGCAGAAACATCCTCTACCACACCGCAAACCCGGTATTCCTGCGCATCCATCTTAAAGCGTCTGCCCACCACATCATCTGCAGCAAACAGCCTCCTTGCCAGACTTACCGGAACTACCACTTCCCTGCGTTTCGCATCGATATCCGCTTGTGTGAAAGGCTTTCCATACAGAAAACGAAAGGTAAAGACCTGCCAAAATCCTGCATCGGCATAAAGCGGAGTAATGCCAATAGGCTCATTATTGTCAGGAACTTCCACGTAATATTCTCGATAGCTGCCTGATGCGGCACCGATAGCGTCCAAGTGCGGCAATTCTTGTAACATTTTCACCACATCGTAACTGACGCTGGAGCAATTCCAACTCTTATCATCATCCTTAGGATAAGATTTCATCATTTTCAATACGATCATCCGATTGCGATTATATTCGGGATATATAGGCGCAAACTTCACATAAAAGATGATGAACATTGTCATGACAAGAGCTATTGAAAGCCCTGTACCCACCACATAGATGCCGGTAAAGAGACGATGCTGCTTTATCAGCGTCCAAGCTTGTTTCAGATAAAGTTTAATCATAATATTGTGTTTTATTTATTCATCACGTAATGCTTCTGTCGGTGGAATACGACTAATCTTACGAGCAGGAATATAGATCCCGATCAATATCACCGCCAACAGGATAAAGAAAACAATGAACGACACGATAAGAAAATGCTGCGTGAAATCCGTAACCCAACATTCATTAATAATCTGCCTCCAATTGTTCCCCCTCTCCAGTCCTTCTTTGACAGCATATTGCAAATAAAGCAAGCAGCCCGTCAGTGCAGCTACAAACGTCAACACCGCTCCTTCACCCATCAACAAGCGGACAATATATCCCGGCGTACCGCCAAAGGAAAGCATCACTCCCACTTCTTCGCGGCGAGTACGTGTCTGTAACCAAAAAGTACCGATAACACCCAAGCAAAGATTAATTAAAAAGAATGCCGCCATTGCCAGATTACGCCGATACATCGGCGTAACATCATAAGACTCATTTTTCGTTATCAATGCTTCATAAGACCGGACGTTACGGGCAAAAAGATTACCGGCCCGCAACTCTTTCACCATCCACGGTTGAAAATCATGCAAGAAACGCTTCATACTCACATTCTCTTTCAGACAAAGCAATATCCGCATATCATCGTAAGCATCTTCCATATCGATAGATATCAAAGGACGAAAAATGACAGGAGCCGGACGGGAGTCACTGGTTGCCTTAAAGTTTCCCACTACACCAATAACCGGCGAATAAATTGTATCATTCCCCTCTCTGGACCAACAACGCTTATTACCCGCATTTTTAGTGTGGAACAAATGTTCAGCCGTATTTTCAGTTATTACGATGTCATTTTCCGTATAGTCATAGTCCGATAATTCGGCCGGTGTCCTGCCTCGTCCGGAACGAAAACCATAAGTTTCGAAGAAATTCGTATGAGGTATAAATTCCATAATCATTACCGGCAAATCCAATGTGTCACCTTCCGCACGAATAGATGTATTGGCATTCCCCGTAGAATTGGGATAAGCGAAACCCAATACCGGAGTAGCCGATTCTACGCCGGGATAGTCCTTAACCAGTCGCGTCAGATTGAAGTAAGATTTCATAATCATGGCCGAATCCTCAGCCTCTTCATCATAACCGGGCGCTTGTGGCTGCAAGGTACTGAGAGTAACAAGACAAAGGCGGTCGGTGTCATAGCCTAAAGGAATACTGCGGTCATACGTCGTCACGATAACCGGGTCAAGGATAATCCACGTAACAATACTGACCAGAATCAATTCCGCCAGTAACCAGCCATTACGGCGACGGCGTGCCCACAGGTTCTTTAATATAAGTTTCAGCATATTCTTTATCTTTTTTCATTCAATGAATACACAATCGGCTTCCGCAGTGCATACCATGCCGGAATCAATGCTGATAATAAATTCAGCAAGATACAGAACAAAAGAGCAACAACAAATACCGCCGGGGCAAACAGCACCTCACCGGAAACCAGCACATTCACTCCTTCCGGAACCGGTTCGGCCCAGTCTTCCAATATCATAAATACCCACTCACGACAAGTATACAGGGCGAACCACGCCAACAATAATCCCAATACACCACCCAACAATGTCAATAAGAGGTTCTCCCACATCACTTGTGAAAGTAATCCGCCACGGTCGGCACCGAATGACTTACGCACTCCCATCTCCGACAAGCGGCTTTCCATACGGCTCGCTATCATTCCGCTCAAATTCAAGGCAGGAACCAGCAGGAGCACCAGCAATATTAAAAGGAGATAACGTATCTGTGCCCATGCACCGGTTGTCATACTAGGATAAGGTTTAAACAATCGCTGCAAATGGGAAGTAGGTTGCTCCCAAAGATTCACCTGCCATTCATCCGCATGCAACAGATTTTCCTTACGGACAATTTCCTGAATTTCGGCACGCAACGCTTCGGCTTGCGCATCGTCCTTTACAAGAAAAGTAACACCAAATGCACCTAAATAAGGTATTCCATAATTGGAGTCACGATATTTAGGAATTACACTATAAGGAATATAGACTTGAGCGTATGAATCCGAAGTCAGATAACTTGCACTACGCACAACACCACAAACGCGATAATTGACATAATCCAAACTGAATGAGCGTCCCACCACACCTTCGGCCGTGTCAAACAGACGACGAGCCAGTTCTTCTGTTATGACAGCCGTACAGATACCGCTTTCAAGGTCGGACGTAGTAAAAGGCTTACCTTCCGAGAAATTAAATGGATAGATGCGAAAGAAATTCGGGTCAACCAACTTTAAACTTACTGTAAAATCCCCACTGCGGTCGACCGGTTGAATATAATTGTCATCTGACCTGTTATTCATGAACCCCGAAACAACCTCAGCATTCTTCAACGGATAAAACCACTCTTGTAATGCCTGATAAGAAACGGCCCATTGAAAAGTCTGTTTATTCTGCTCCGTTCCTTTTTGAAAGCTTGCAGAAGTCAGATAAAGCGTTTGCATGCGATTCACCTCCGGATAAACCGGAGCTACTTTAACGTAGTAAATCACAGCAACAATCATGGTCATAGCAATAGCCAGCCCTGTACCGACTATATAAAGGGTACTGAAAAGCGGATTCTGCTTCAACAAGACCCATGCTTGCTTCAAATAGATTTTTACCATCCCTGAATATATTAAGTTATTTGTCTACTCGTGATGCAATGCTTCCGCCGGTTGCTCTTTCATAATCCAGCGTGCCGGCACCGCAATGCCCAATACAATCATCATTGCGAGAGTTCCCAATGAAATAGCAAAATCTACAATCCAGCGACCTGCCGTATAAGGAACTTTAGTACTCAATAAATCCATGTGATGGAAATTGAACACGATAATAATGATAGGAATCAACGCCAGTAACAGAATTAATAATCCCTCCGTATTGAGCCAGAATACAACCCGCCCCTTCGACGCACCGACAGCCATACGCAATCCCGTTTCCGAACGGCGTGCCTGTGTACGCATCCAGAAAGTCCCGGTAACGCCGAAAAACACATTCAGCAACAAGAAGGCGACAATGAGTTGTACCATTTGCCAATCCGTTATCACATAATCTATACGATCGGCACGCATTTCTTTAAAACCTGTTACAGCATTTACATAGATATTGCCGGACGTCAACCGTTCACCCAAAGAAGCAAGCCATTCTTCCATCTCAGTCTGTGTCATGTCACGCTTCATGCGTAGCGAATATTCCAATGAAGAAGGACGATACCACTCGAAAAGCTCCTCCATCGTAGAACCGGAAGCTTTGATATAAAACGTGGGAGTAGCCGGTTCAAAATCATTCTCACGAATAGTAGGGGCAACAGCCAGTACAGGCGTCCCGTCCAATTCGCCGGTATTTACCAACCGCCCGCGCGGTTCCTTCCCACCGAAAAATTTCTGCGCTACCTTCTCCGTCAGGATAACCTCATCTTTTGCCGGATTTTCCAGTTCGCGGATATGTTTTCCATTCACGTCATGAATGCCGAAAACTTCAAAGAAACCGACATCACCCAGTTGGCGGTGCAAAGATTCCGAATAAGCATTGACGCTATCCGCACCTGCCGGTTCAACGCTCGTCCACGAATTTCCCTGACTGTAGGGGCAACTGTAAAAGCTGCATCCCACAGCCTCCACCTCACCGGTATTCATCAGTCGTCGAGTCAATTCCGTGATACGTTCCCAACATTTGGCTCCACGCTCGTCCTCGCCTGTATAATCTTCGTTATCAGATTCCATTTCCTCCAGATGAAGCCGCCAGCAACGATCGATGTTATAACCTAAAGGCTCATTATAAAGAGTGTATTTACTATACCCGCCATCCGTAATCATAAAGACAGCCAGTAAAACCAATGCCAGTTCGGCAAATATCCAGCCATTCTGTTTGCGCTGGTTCCATATCAGAGTGATAAGATGACGTATCATGGTTTATTCTTGATTGTTCAACGATTTGACAATGTTATACTTTCCGGCACGCCAGGCAGGAATGCCGGCACATAGCAGGTTCAGCAGGAAGATGAAAAGCAAAGTCACCAGAAATGTTTCCGGACGTATCAGCATCTCCGCGTTGAATTCCGTACCTGACGGAAAGAAGATATCACGTGTCAGTAACAAGACACCGATGGAGAACATCAGTCCGAATATACCACCGATGAAAGTAATTATGAGATTCTCATCGAGGACCTGACGGAAAACATTACCTGCACTCGCTCCAAACGCTTTACGAACACCTATCTCTGCACGCCGTTTACGAAAGTTAGCCAGTGTAATGCCAATCATATTGAGCGCCGGAAGCAGCAATAGGAAAAACATGAAACTGCCTTGTTGCAAAACCCAATTGCTATAGGGAATTTCATTAACAAAACCGCTATTATTGGTAACCAACAGATCCAGATTAGTCATCGGTCCGTTAAAGAAACTGACAGCATATTCCGACGTATTCGTATTCAGTTGTTTGGTAACCTTATCCACCTCTGCACGGATAGCGGTAAAATCATCGGTGTCATGTGCCAGCATCACAACATTAAAAGGACCTACCAGCCCCTCATACACATTGGCAGCCGTCTCCATAGCAGCACTCGAATTATAGGGCAACCATACATCCGAATAGGCGTAACGGGCAGTACGAGGTACATCTTTCACCACACCACATACCGTGTATTCTGTCCGATTAACAAGTAATCTCTGTCCCTTTACCTCCGTCTTACCGAAGAGGCGGCGTGCCAGTTTCTCACTGATAACTGCCTTACGAATGCCACTTTCATTGTCTTCGCATGTAAAAGGAGCGCCATTCAGAAATGTGTAATCGAATATTTTCCAAAAACGTTCGTCTGTATAGGTAGCCCGGTATTTTGTAAAGGTACGTTTGGCAACGGAACTAACGGATACCGTGTTACGGGTATAGCCACTCACCTCCTGCGGAGTTTTCAGATTATAGAAAAGCTCACGTACCACACGTTTTCCCATTCCTCCATTATTCCAGTTCCCATCATTACTTTTCATGAAAGAACGGGTTGCAATTATGTGCAACATACGACTACGCTCTGTCTCCGGTGCATACTCTGCCAGGCGCACCTGTATCACAAGAATAATCATCATTACAGCAGTTATAGCCAATGCTGTTCCGGCAATAGAAAGTCCGCTAACCAACGGATTTTCTTTCAGCAGACTCCACGCTTGCTTCAAATATATCCTCAACATATCTTTCTTATTTTCAAGCTATAAGTTACAAGCCACGAGTTGCTGCAACCCTCACCCCAAAAGGTACTTGTAACTCGTAGCTTGTAGCTAATTCAACTTCAGTTTATTCTTATTTTTATACTGGCTCATGTCGCTCACCACCACCTGGTCACCCGGCTGCAAGCCACTGATAACTTCAACAAACTCAAAGTTGCTATCACCCAGTTGCACTTTACGTTTCACGATTTCTTTATCAGAGTCACACACAAAGAGATCATACTCGCCACGTCCTACATAATAAGAAGCATTGGCGATACGCATCACATCTTCTTTCACGGCATTCATCACATATACATCCGTCTTCAATCCCGAACGCAAACGACGGTTATTATCCTCATTCAGTTGTACAGTGAAAGAAATCACTCCGTTTTTTGACAACGGCGTCACACTGCTGACCGTACCTTCCAGTTTCTCACTGCCAATCTTCACAATCGCTTTGCCACCGGCAGCCACACGGTCACCATACGTATCTGCTATTTCACCTTCCACCTTGAAATGGCTAAGATCAGAAATCACGGCAAGCTGGCTTCCCTGAGAAACCTGTGCACCGATCTGGTTATTAATATAGGTAAGGATAGCTTTGCGCGGAGAACGAACCTGTGCATCATCCAGCGTTCGCTTCATCTCGGCAAGACCTTTGCGGAAGATGCTGAAATCCAACTCCTGAACTTTATATTCGGCAGCAAGCACTTCTTTCTCATTATCATATTGTTGTTTCAGCTGTTCGTATTCCAACTGGGCTACGTTATAGCTAAGTTCTGCTTGGCGCACTTTATCCGTAGTTCCCGAACCCAGGCTATCAAGATATTGCTCATTACGCAACTCCACTTTCTTGCGATTCAACTGCATGGCGGAAACCTTAATCTTCATAGACAGGTCGTTCAGTTTGGTCTGGTTGTTCACGCGCAACTGATCCAATTTGTAGCTGCGCATCTGCTCTTCGTCTAACAATTTTTTATAGTCTGTCTCTACACTTTGCAAGTCAAGTTTCAAGATCGGCGTACCTACATCCACACTATCGCCACCTTTCTTATATATCTCGACGATACGGGTATTGATAGGAGAGTTGATAATCTCCTCGAAAGCCGGTACCACTTTTCCGGATGCACTTACACTGACTTCAATCGTGCCTTTATCTACTGTGGAAAGTACCAGGTCTTTTGCTTTCACTCCCGTACGCATCAATGAAATGAGTACGCTGATAACGACTATACTTGCCACGCCGATGCCTCCGTAACGGATAATTTTCTTGTTGCGTTCTTTGTTACGCACTGCTTTTGGTATTTCTCTGTCCATGTTGAATATTGAGTTATTTATTATTTTATAAGTTTTCAGCCTTCGCCCGCTTTCAAAAACGAACAGGCATATTATTCACATTATTTATATATACTAAATGCGTGCCAAAAACGTAAATAGCTGAAAACAAGAAGATAGAGAAAAAAGAATGGTGTCCGATATCGAACACCCTGTACATTTTCGGATAAATCAATAAGCCTTTGAATGGCAACGAAGCAAGCTAATTTCAAAGATACTAAAAGCTAATTTCGAAGATACTAGAAACTAATATCGGAGTGCCTACAAACTAATATCACGGATACTAAAAACTATTCTTACCACAAATATTTTTCTTTCTTACAACAGATATAAAAGTATCATACAATAATTATATAAGTTTCTTACAACAGATATTGTAAGAATAATAATTAGGAAATTAATTATTAGTTGGATGCGGTACGGAGATTAATAATTAGTGGAATAGAATCTAATCCGTAGCAAGTAGATTCTATTCCCCTTTTATGCCAATCAGAAATGCCTGTTATCTCAGCCTCAACCTATCTCCCACTTCAGGAATATATTCATCATCTTTCCGGTTCATCTTATACAGGTTCTTCAACCGTATACCGTACTTTTGCGAGATGGTATGCATGGAGTCGCCATCTTTCACGATGTAAACAGTATGCCGCTTAGAAGCTTTCTTTTTCTTACCTTTCAGATAGATGATATCACCCGCCTCCAACGTATAATCCTTATGCAGGTCATTGTACTTCACAAGCTTCTTCCAACTGATATCGAACTCCTTGCCCAATAAGCGGAAAGTATCACCGTCACGAGCTACGATATAGGCTATATCATTAGCTATATATACCTGATGCGGATTAGCCAGCCAGGGTTTCTTCTTCAGTTCTTTCTCCCAATTACGGTTTTCACGATTACTCATACCGCGACTGTCATACTTATAAAGTTCATAATCCTCTATAATCGTTATCAGACGGTTCGCATAAGAGGGATCAGTAGCATATCCGGCTTTCTTCAAACCACGTGCCCAACCTTTATAGTCCGTAACCTTCAAATCGAACAGGAATGCATAACGTGCACCCCGCTTCAGAAAAGCAGAATGATCTTCATAAGAATCTCTGGGATTACTGTAAGCCCGAAAACATTCATTGCGGGCATCGTCATCATGACGCACTGTGCGTCCACGCCAGTTACTACCGCACTTAATACCGAAATGGTTATTACTTTTGCGTGCCAATGCACTTTGTCCGGCACCACTTTCAAGAAGTCCCTGAGCCAGAGTAATACTGGCAGGTATCTTGTGTTCCTTCATTTGTTGTACGGCAAGCGGAGCATACTTCTCTATATATTCCACGTAACGGGCATTCTTGCGCTGCGCCTGAGCGGCAACGGTACAAACCAGAAGTGCCAGGATTGCAGTGAGTCTGATAGCGTTCATTCTATTCATAGCAATATAAGTTGAGGTACAAAAATCTTAAAAAGAATTGGAATTACCAATCTCTTTTCTAACTTTGTAACATTAATTACAATATACATCACTGCCTTATGAAAGATTTGACCTTACAAATTGACATTAAAATATACGATTATAGTGAATTAAATGATGCCGACCGCCAACTCATAGATTCAGCGCGCGAGGCTACCCGGCGTAGCTATGCCCCCTATTCACACTTTTCAGTAGGCGCCGCTGCACGGTTGGCAGACGGTACAGTTGTCACAGGTACCAATCAGGAGAATGCAGCTTACCCGTCAGGACTTTGTGCCGAACGTACCACTTTATTTTATGCAAACTCCCAATATCCTGACCAGGCAGTAGAAACTCTTGCCATTGCCGCATGCAATGAACGGGATTTCCTGGATGATCCGATTCCTCCCTGTGGTGCATGCCGCCAGGTAATGCTTGAAACGGAAAAACGATTCAAGCATCCCATGCGCATTTTACTTTTCGGGAAAAAAGGTATCTATGAAATGAAGAATGTAGGTGCTTTGTTACCTCTATCATTCGACGCATCTTCCATGGAGTAATCCTTCTGATTTATTTAGTTTCTTTCTCTATCCATTTACTGACCATCCTGCGTAACTCAAGTGGCGAAACAGGTTTGGTCAAAAAGTCATTGCAACCCACATTGAGTGCCAATGCCCTATCATCGTCATAAGCAAATGCCGTAAGTGCAATGATGGGTACCCGGGCACCGCCTTCCCTTAACATAACGACTGTATCTATTCCGTTCATACCCGGCATCTTCATATCCATAAATATAAGATCAGGAGATTGAGTATTGAAAAGCTCTATAGCCTCATTACCATCATGTGCTCTCAGCAAACGATAATCCTTTCTGAGAAGTGCCTCGATCAATAAATAGTTGCTGTCTATATCCTCGGCCACCAGAATCAGAGGTTTATAATTTCTTGAGATGATCTTTATAACCTGGTCACCACCCTTTATTACAGTATCCGAGTCCAATGAGGCATCAAGTGTATATGGATGTGTGAACCAGAAACACGAACCTTCTCCTTCACGGGATTCTACTCCAATCTCTCCTCCCATTCGCTCTACCAAACTCTGGCATATAGACAATCCAAGACCAGCACCTTGCGAAAATGAGTCGAGTTTTACAAAACGATTGAAAATCTCATGCTGCTGTTCAGCAGGAATACCCTTACCGGTATCCGTCACACAGAAACGCACCTGAGTGTCATTTTCCAATCTATAGGAAAGAGTAACCGATCCCTTGGTCGTAAATTTCAAGGCATTCGTTACGAAATTAGAAAGTACCTGCATGATTCGGTTCTTGTCGGCATCAACCATTATCTGTGGTGAGCTTTCGTCAAAACACAGTACTACCGCTTCCTCATGTTTTTTGTGTGAACAAGTGGAAATTACCTCACGGCAAAGTCGGGGTAAATCCACCCTTGTTATAGTGAGTTCCACCGTACCGGCCTCTATTTTAGAAATATCCAAAATGTCAGAAATAAGGTTGAGCAACAGTTCGTTGTTCTCCTCTACTAAAGACATATACGATTCACGCTCATCATCATCGGCTTCGGCAAGCAAGCTCGAGAAGCCCACAATAGCATTCAGAGGAGTACGTATTTCGTGGCTCATATTAGCAAGGAATGCCGATTTTAGCCTATCTGATTCTTCTGCTTTTTCCTTAGCCTGAATCAACTCCAATTCTACCTGCTTACGGGTAGTGATATCAGTAGCCAATTCCATGATTGCCCATCGTCCGTCGAGCCACTTTATCGCCATACTCTGAATGGTATACCAGCGTTCGGTAACGGGATTGTAGTCTTCCCAGAAATGAACACCTGTGAACTTACGGTTGGCATCGAGTAACTGTGGTTTCGGGCAATGCGCACACAAACCATTCAGTCCTGCATTCAGCATTTTCCAGCATTCTGCATTTTCCGAAACCTGTCCGGCTTCTTCGCGGAAAGGTTTGTTTGCAAAGAGTACCTTCTGTGTATCATAATCGCAAACAAAAATATTGGCATTGATGTTATCCAATACCTTTTGCATAGTTCGTTGAGACAATTGCAGAGACGTTTCTACCTGCCAGCGTTTTGTAGCAGTGGATACAATTTGCGATATTTGACTCATTAACTCCACGTCCTTTTCATCCCACTGCTTATTCCAGCAGAAGTTAAATGACAGGAAACCGAAATGCACCCCTAACTGCGACAGAGGAAAAACGGCAATGGCTTTTACACCCTGTACTTCGAGCATCTGGGTAATAAAGGGATCGAGCGAATAGATATCGGACGTACAGATGATATGATTCTTTTCGAGCATATCAAACCACGGCTTTCCCGCTTCAATGGTCATACTCCGCAGGTAATCTATGGCCGGCTCAATACCATCGTTGCACCATTCGTTGGTGCATCCGTATGTGACCCCGTCAAGATGGTTTTCCCATGTTGCCAATCGGTCAACACCGGTATAACGGCCTATTTCAGCAAGTGCCATATTCATGGCTGTAGGTATATCCGGTTCCAGTTGTAATATTTGCAACACTTTTATGAATAATGCCTGCCGCCGGTTGGTTGCTTCCAGATTCTCTTGAATGGCAATCAGGTCCTTAGATTTTTCTTCGACCATTTGTTCGAGCCGGTTACGGTACTGTTCCAGTTCCATGCCGACTCCTTCTTGTTCGGAATCAGTAGATTTCATACGAGATTTATTGAGATAAATTAAATATAATGATTAATTGTTCTCTGCCGAGATACACCTTATATTTTGCAAATATATAGTTTTATTTGGCAAATATATGGTTTTATTCTACAATTTAAGAAAATCTTCTTAAAAACGGTATTTTACCTAAAAGGCTAATAATCGAAAGCTTATCGAAGCACTCAGAATATCCCCCTTTTGATAGTAATATTGCAATATCCAAAAGAAATACCTATCTTTGCACCCACTAACTAATAATTACTACGATGAGAATTTCCAAGTAAAGACAAACATTTCGGTAAACATCACTTTTTACATGCTTTATAATTCAGAACGCTGAGCATCACAAACGTGAATGTTTAGCCAATACTGTGTTTGTCTATTCCCTCCACAATCGAGATTTTATTGTATCCAAAGCACTTTTTGGTACAGTGTATTCACCTCTTTAAACACAGTATTTACCATGAGTATTATTATCAGAGATCTTAGTTATGTCCATTCCGACAAAGAAGTCTTATTCCAACATTTGAACCTTGTTATCAACCCGGGAGATAAAATGGCGCTAACCGGAAACAACGGTTGCGGAAAATCCACTTTAATGCGGATTATTGCAGGTGATTTATCTGCTACAACCGGAACGGTCAGCCACCCGGAACATCTCTATTATGTGCCTCAACATTTCGGGCAATATGATGACCGAACCATTGCACAGGCTTTAAGAATAGATGGCAAACTGGAAGCCTTGCATGCCATCCTGAACGGAGATGTATCCGAAAAGCATTTTGCCACACTGAATGATGACTGGAATATTGAAGAACGTGCCCAAGCTGCCCTGTCGGCCTGGGGAATGAATGACATTCCCCTCTCCCGTCTGATGGACGGATTAAGCGGGGGAGAAAAAACGCGTATCTTCCTCGCCGGCATGGAATTACATTCACCTGTCGCTATTCTGCTGGATGAGCCAACAAACCATCTGGACGCAATGGGGCGGCAACGGTTATATGACTTTGTACGGCGCACTCCGGCCATTGTACTCGTCATCAGCCATGACCGCGCCTTACTAAACCGGTTACCTGCCATTTGTGAATTATCCTCTAACGGACTAACTTTCTATGGCGGCAATTACGATTTCTTTAAGGAGCAAAAGGGAATCCAACTGAATGCCCTGCAAGAGCAACTGGAAGAAAAACAAAAAGCCCTGCGGCTTGCCCGGAAAACTGCCCGTGAATTGGCGGAACAAAAGGCAAAACAGAATGTACGGGGCGAAAAGGCCGCCATCAAAAAAGGCATCCCCCGCATTATGATGGGTGCCATGAAAAACAGAGCAGAAGTAAGTACCAATAAACTAAAAAGTGTACATACCGAGAAAGCAGAAAAGCTACAGCAGGATATGCAAAACATAAAAAGTACTCTTCCCCTTGCAGAGAAACTAAAAACAAACTTCAATGCCTCCACTCTGCACGAAGGTAAAATATTGGCTACTGCAAAAGAAATGAACTTTCAATATCCGGATGTTCCCCACCCCATGTGGACAACACCGTTAAGCTTTCAGTTACGGAGTGGCGACCGCTTCTATATTGAAGGCAATAACGGCAGTGGTAAAACTACATTGCTAAAGCTGATTTGCGGCGAACTCGCTGCCGTCAACGGAACACTCGACCGCATTGATTTCAGCACTGTTTATCTGGATCAGGAATACTCTCTTATCCATAATGAATATAGCATTCTGGAACAGGCGGACCATTTCAACCGTCGTCATCTACCGGAGCATGAACTGAAAACGATATTGAACCGTTACCTTTTTCCAGTAGCTACATGGAACAAGCCTTGCAAATTGCTTAGTGGTGGAGAAAAGATGCGTCTCTCCTTTTGTTGTCTGATGATTGCAGATAATACCCCGGATGTTTTCATACTGGACGAACCGACCAATAATCTGGATATTGAAAGCATCGAGATTATTACGGCAACCATCCGGGACTATACAGGAACGGTGATTGCCATATCACATGATAAGGAATTCCTGAAAGAAATAAACTGTAAATCATGGGTTAAGTTAGAAAGATAGTAAGTATAGAAAAAGCAGAGCAAGCTTTAGCTGCTATTTCCGAGTTTCGTCTACAAACCCATCCGGTTCGTCTCAAATAAAAAAGTAACGCATAGCAGAGACCTATCTTTGTCGCATTAAACAAAAAACGATAAAGATGGATAAAACTAAAGTATTAGTAATAGCCGCATTACTAATTTCAATTTGCTCTTTCGGAAAGGAAATATCTAATATCCCCGGACAAGCATCAGTCGATGATGAGAATATCCCACAAAGTAGTGGGCGCCCTGTACAAACACTACGAGGAGTGGTTAATGACCGGGCGTCGGGGCATCCTATCCCTTATGCAACGATACAGTTGACGGACATTCCGGGTTTAGGGATGATGTGCGATAGTCTCGGACGTTTCGCACTTCCCAAAGTTCCGGTAGGCCGCCATTCCGTGCAGGCTTCGTTTATGGGATACGAGCCGGCAACCGTACGGGAGATTCTGGTGACTTCCGCTAAAGAAGTTTATCTGGAAATAGCTTTGCAGGAAAGCGTAAACGAACTGAGCGAAGTAGTGGTGCATGCACACAACCGGAACGAAGCAATGAATAAAATGGCTGTCGCAGGAGCACGTATGCTCAGTGTAGAGGAAGCAAGCCGCTATGCAGGCGGATTTGATGATCCGGCCCGACTGGTTGCCTCATTTGCCGGAGTAACGCCAAGCGTTTCCAATAATGGTATATCCATCCACGGCAATGCACCGCATTTATTGCAGTGGCGACTGGAAGATGTGGAAATTCCAAACCCAAACCATTTCGCAGATATCGCCACTTTGGGAGGTGGAATTCTGTCCTCACTCAGTGCACAGGTTTTAGGAAACTCCGACTTCTTCACGGGTGCTTTTCCGGCAGAATACGGCAATGCCGTTTCCGGTGTCTTCGACATGAAGCTACGCAACGGGAACAACCAACGAAATGAAAATACATTCCAGGTAGGCATCATGGGAATAGATTTCGCTTCCGAAGGTCCGTTAAGCAAGAAACATAAAGCCTCATATATCTTCAATTACCGCTACTCCACTACGGGACTACTGAACGTTGACTTAGGTGGAAAGATGGACTATCAGGACCTGAACTTCAAACTAAACTTCCCCACCCGCCATGCAGGTACCTTTGCCGTATGGGGTACTGCATTGCTTGACAAATACAAAAGTTCACTCGAAGAGAATCCGGATAAATGGGATTACCTGGAAGATGCCGGACAGGGGCGTTCCACCCAGTACATGGCAGCCGGAGGTGTTACCCATCGCTACTTCTTTAATGAAAACACCTTACTGAAAACCACACTTGCCGGAACTTATTCCGACCAAGAGGCCATTCAAACCACTTACGACAGAGAATTTAATTCTTCACCTTACATCGAACAGAACAGCAGTAACACGAACCTGATACTGACTTCGTCACTGAACCGGAAAGTAAGCAACCGTTTTACCAACAAAACCGGATTCACCTTTACACAAATGTTCTACAATATGAATTTCGAGCTTGCTCCATTCATCGATCAACCGTTGGAAACAATCTCAAAAGGAGATGGAAACACCAGCCTGATTTCAGCCTACAACAGCTCTGCATGGGGAATAAACGACAAACTAAGCCTGAACTTCGGATTGCACGGCCAACTGCTCACGCTAAATAACCGCTGGACCCTTGAACCCCGCACCAGCCTGAAATGGCAAACCAATGCCCGAACTTCCTTTGCTTTGGCTTACGGTATGTACAGCCGTATGGAAAAGATGGACGTTTACTTCGTAAAGACGCAAAGCACCGGTGACCGGTCAGTAAACAAAAACCTCGATTTTACCAAAGCACACCATCTGATGCTTTCATTCGCCTATAAGGTTTCAGAAAATATAAGCTTGAAAGTGGAACCTTACATTCAGTTTCTATACGATGTACCCGTCATGCGCGACAGCTCCTTTTCGGTACTTAACCGAGATGAATTCTTCGTGGAAAACGCTTTAGTGAACAAAGGACGAGGACGCAACTTCGGTGTAGACTTCACTTGGGAACGGGCACTGAACAAAGGACTCTATTATATGATAACCGCTTCCCTGTTCGATTCCCGTTATTGCGGTGGCGATGGTATCTGGCACAACACACGCTTCAACCGGAAATATGTATTGAACGGACTGATCGGTAAAGAGTGGATGCTGGGACGCAACAAACAAAACATTCTCAGTGTCAACCTGAAGCTTACCCTGCAAAGTGGAGAACGCTATGCTCCGATAGATGTGGAAGCAACGATGGCCCACCCCGACAAAGAAGTGCAGTATGATGAAACGCGGGCATATTCCATTCAACGCTCTCCGATGCTGATTGGCAATTATACGGTAAGCTACCGCATCAATAAACGCCGTGTATCTCATGAATTCTCCGTGAAAGGCCTCAACTTTACAGGCAGCAAAGAGTTCATTCAGCACCTCTATAACATAAAAACAGGAAAGATAGAGGCAAGTGAACAGAAAACCGGTCTGACCAATATCAGCTACAAAATAGAGTTTTAATTCAGGATAATCCAGTGTTTTATATGAATTTATTCTATCTTCGTCACCTCAAATGAGAGATACTCCCATGAAAGTAATACCAATTATAGGCAATGATGATTCTTTTCTATACCGCTTCCTCGTCAGCTCACGCTTCCGGGTAGCCAGACATACCACTGTCGTCGTGGCACTGTTTGTCATAGCCTGTAATCTGGTATTATTCAGCTGTCAGGGTTATATAGAGATGTTGGGAAAGTGGATCTATCTTCTCATCTTCAACATGTTTCTGCTCTACGGTGGCATTTTTTATTTCAATTTGCTCTATCTGGTGCCCCGTTACTTGCTCAAACAAAGATATCTGACGTATATTCTTTCCCTATCAGGTGCTTTAATCATAGTTTTTATTTTTCAAGCTACACAGGAGTATATTGTATCCGATATCTTCTCTGTACCTAATATTTACGTGGGATATTCTAAGGTGGCATTTGTTATGGATTATCTTTCCTCTTTCCCATTAACCCTTCTCAGCATCATGGGCGGCGGTATGACTGTCTTGTTGCGGCTCTGGATACTGGAAAACCAACGGGTGATGCAACTAGAAAAAATCAGGTTACAGTCCGAAATAGAACATCTGAAAGAACAAATTAGCCCCTCCATGTTATTCCGGGTACTCCACTATTCAGGAGAACAGGCACTGGTAAATCCGGGAAAAGCGTCGGAAATGTTAATGAAACTGAGCCAGATACTCCGTTATCAGTTGTATGACTGTAACCGGGAGAAAGTGCTGCTAAATACGGAAATCAAATTCCTTTCCAATTATCTGGAACTGGAACAACTTGTTTCGAATAAATTTGATTTCCACATGAGTGCCTCGGGAGAGACAGGGCGTACATTTGTATTCCCATTGCTCTTTATACCTTTTATCCAGTACACAGTAAAGCAAATAGAAATTCAGGAAGAACAATCCGCATCCATTGAAATTCATTTGCAAGCGGAAGATGAGACCATTCTGTTCAACTGTCAGGTATCCATGCCTTGCCTGGAACCGGAGCAGGAATTGAATAAAATCCGGCAACGCCTCGATTTGCAATACGGTGAGAATTACCGGTTGGAATTAACCGGCCAGAACATCCAGCTTGAATTGAAAGGAGGTGGAAAATGATTAATAACCGTTTTACCAGTTTCCTGCTTGCTCCACGTTACCGTACGGCAAGACATTTGTTTCTGCAATTCGTAGTGTTTATGATTACAGTGAACATACTCTGGAATGTCCCCATGCGTCCCCTCAGTTTCCCTCAAAGGTTATTGGGATGGACCATCTATTTCATTTCCATTGATGCAGTTTTCTATATCAATCTTTACTGGCTATTCCCTCGCTTCCTGCTGAAAAACCGCCTGTTGATATATGCGCTCGGTGTGTCCGGAGTAAGTCTGATAGTCATTATAGCTGTAGCTATATTCCAAATTTTCACCATCGACATTTCAGTGCCCGCATCCGATAACAATCTGTTGCCTATCGTGGTAAATGCCATATCGGGAGTATTGGCCATGGGATTTACCGTAGCCGGGATGCCCGCCATACTCCTGCTTCGTCACTGGATGCTCTATAATCAGCGGGTAGATGAAATTCAATCTACTACCTTGCATTCTGAGTTGAGATTTCTCAAAAATCAGATAAATCCGCACTTTCTGTTCAATATGCTGAATAATGCCAATGTACTCATTCGGAAAAATCCCGCGGAGGCATCCAAAGTCTTATTCAAACTGGAAGATTTATTGCGTTACCAGATGAATGATAACTTCCGCGAACATGTACCTCTCCGCTCCGATATCCATTTCCTGAACGACTATCTGAATCTGGAAAAGGTACGGCGCGATCACTTTGATTACAATATCACAGAGGAAGGTAATATCGATGCCATACAATTACCGGCTTTGCTATTCATTCCCTTTGTAGAGAATGCGGTGAAACATAATTTCGACAGCGAACATCCGTCATACGTTCACCTTTTCTTTAAGGTCGAGGATAATCAATTGGAATTCCAGTGTGAGAACTCCAAGCCTGCCGTAGCAACAGGCAAAAGCCATGTGGGGGGAATCGGACTAACTAATATCCGACGCCGGCTTGAGCTCCTATACCTCGGTCGCTATTTACTGGAAGTAGCCGAGACAGAAAATAAGTATGTAGTAATTTTAAAACTGGATTTATGAATTGTATTATAATAGATGATGAACCACTAGCACGCGAAGCCATGGAAATGCTGGTGCAAGAAAATAAAGAGCTTTGCTTACTGGGCATGTTCAATAATGCCGTATCCGCCACACAGTTTATGGAAGAACATTCTGTCGACCTTATCTTTCTGGATATTCAGATGCCGGGTATCACCGGCATAGAGTTCGCACATACCGTCTCCAAACGAACCCTCATCATCTTTACGACCGCCTATACGGAATATGCATTGGACAGCTATGAAGTCGATGCTATCGATTATCTGGTGAAGCCTATAGAACCGGAACGCTTCCAAAAGGCAGTACAGAAAGCCCTCTCCTATCATTCATTATTGATGAAAGAGGAGAAAGAGGCCATTGAAACCAATGTTTCTTCCGAGTATTTCTTCGTGAAATCCGAACGGAAATACTTCAAAGTAAACTACACTGATATTCTCTTCATCGAAGGATTGAAAGACTATGTAATTCTTCAACTCCCGGAGCAGCGCATCATTACCCGCATGAATATGAAAGGCATCTCCGAGCTCCTGCCCCAGGATCTGTTCCTACGGGTAAACAAGTCCTATATCGTCAATACCCGTCACATCGATTCATTTGATAACAATGACATTTACATAGGTAATTATGAGATTGCCATAGGTAACAGCTACCGCGATACATTCTTTGAAGAATTTCTAATGAAAGGAAAAAGAAAAGAGTGATAAAGTGGTGAGGTGATAGAGTGTAAATTATCATTTTTCAAAATAATCACGTACTTTTGTATTCCGGAATAAGCAACTTAACAGGTTTACAGATATGATACAAATTCGCCCCAGCCAGCTTTCAGATTTAGACCGCCTGATGGAGATATTCGATCATGCCCGCAAATTTATGGCATCTGTAGGAAATGGAAATCAGTGGATCAATGGCTACCCACAACGTGAGCTGATTGCCAAAGAAATCACCGACGGACATTGCTATGCATGTGAAGATAAGCACGGAAAAATCGTCGGCACATTCTGTTTTGTTCCGAGTCCCGATCCCTTTTATGCCATTATCGAAGACGGAGCCTGGTTGAATGATGATTCCTATTATGTGATTCACCGCATCGCCTCCGACGGAAGTTACAAAGGTATCGGCGATATCTGTTTAAACTGGTGCGCCAAGCAACATCCTAATTTACGTGCGGACACACATAAAGACAATATTATCATGCAAAATCTGCTCACAAGAAATGGCTTTATCCGCTGTGGAATCGTGTATGTATCTAATGGTACAGCAAGAATCGCATATCAAAAGATAGTCTGAACAATAATTGCTTTCACATAAATCTGTTATACACAGAATAAATAATCAAAAAACAGAAAAATCATAGAATAATGGAAGATACGGAGAAACAAGAACCTACGCAGTGGTTCGTCTTTTTTAAAGACCAACTGCTGCTGAAAAAGGAAAAAACAGAAAAAGGAGAAATAAAATACAGAGTACCTTACGGTACAGAACTACCGTTGAATCCCGGTACAGGTAGTACGATTCACGAAGTATTTCTACCTACGGATGAAATGGTACGCACATTCGCCATCGAACAACTCGTTGTGGAAACGGAAGAATGGGTTATGGTCAATCTCCGGGGTTCCTATGAATATATCACCTTGGATGAATATAAAGCTGCCGGAAAAGCATATCAGATATTGTATTGGGACCAACACAGCCGTTTTTGTCCTGCATGTGGTATGCCTACGGAACACAAGACACCTATCATGAAGAAGTGCCCTTCGTGTGCCTATGAAATATATCCGCCTATTTCTACAGCTATCATCGTATTGATACGTCGCGGAGAAGAAATCTTACTGGTACATGCCCATAACTTCCGCGGAACATTCTATGGCTTGGTAGCCGGTTTTCTTGAGGTAGGGGAAACTCTGGAACAATGTGTACAACGTGAAGTAATGGAAGAAACCGGATTGCGAGTGAAGAATATCACTTATTTCGGCAACCAGCCCTGGCCCTATCCCAGCGGGCTAATGGTAGGTTTTATTGCCGATTATGAAAGTGGAGAAATCAAGTTGCAAAAAGACGAACTCAGTGCCGGAGCATTCTATTCGAAAGAAAATATGCCGGAAATTCCACGGAAATTGAGCATAGCACGAAAGATGATAGACTGGTGGCTAAGCAATAATTAAAAGACAAAAAACATTCAAATAAAAACAGATTGCGGAGGACATGCATTCAACAAACGAACAACTACGAATGAAACGACTCTCATTCACATCAACCAATTAGCATGCAACCGCAATCTGTATATCTTCTCATCTCCCGGTCATCCGACCTTCATCAAATCATTCTAAATATATCCATCAGAAACAAAAGAGGATAATGGCAATTTATATCAACTGGTGCTTTCACTATTGAAAACGTTCTTACGCCACTAATTGCCAAAATCCCCTTTTACCATCCTGATGGCTATTAACTAAGGTTTAGGTTAGGTTCATACGTTGCATATAAAACGGCATTTAACAGAGAATGATTTCAGAGTTGACTTAAAGAAAGCAAAAGAACCTTAAAGCGGAAAGAATGTCCACGCTAACGGATAAAAAACAGAAAAGGTGCAACCCTTCGCAGGATTACACCTTCCCTTCTGCCTATCAGCAGTTTATCTTTCTCAAATACCGAGTGACTTGCGTACTGCTACCACCTTCTCTTCTGCTTCCGCATCAGCACTGGCATAGCATTTCGGGCAACCCATTTCACCCTTCACCTCAATATAGAACTTAATTTTCGGTTCAGTACCCGACGGACGAACAGAAATCTTTGTACCGTCTTCTGTGAAGTATTGCAGCACATTTGAAGCTTCCGGCATATCCAGTTCACTAACCTTTCCCTCGGCATCAGTAATCTTCAACGTCTTATAATCCTTAATCAGTTTAACAGGTGAACCTCCGATTTCCTTCGGCGGATTGGCACGGAAATTATCCATTATGGCTTTGATTTCATCTGCACCGCTCTTACCGGGTTTCACTACGTTTACAGTCGTTTCTTTAGAGAAACCATACTCTACGTAGATATCCATCAGTACGTCATACAATGTCTTGCCCTGGTCCTTAGCCCATGCACAGATCTCAGCCAGCAGTGAACAAGCAGAAACGGCATCTTTATCACGAACAAAGTCTTCTGCCAGGAAACCATAGCTCTCTTCACCACCACCAATGTATTGCTGCTTACCTTCGCTCAAACGGATTTCACGTGCGATCCACTTAAAACCAGTGTAGCAATCACGCATTTCAATCTTATTCTTATCAGCTACAGCCTTAATCAGTTCAGTAGTTACAATGGTCTTCACAATGAAGTCATTCGGCTGCATCTTACCCATTGCAATACGGTTCTTGATGATATAATACAGGAAGATCAGACAAGTCTGGTTACCATTGATAAGTACCCACTCACCCTTATCATCTTTACAAGCCATACCTACACGGTCAGCATCGGGGTCGCTGGCCATTACGATATCAGCATCGATCTTCTTCGCCAAAGCGATAGCCATAGAAAGTGCCTCAGCATTTTCCGGATTTGGAGATACCACTGTCGGGAAATTACCATCCTTCACCATCTGCTCAGGTACACAATTTACATTTTCAAATCCCCATTCTTTCAGAGAGGCAGGAATCAAAACACGACCTGCACCATGCAGCGGAGTATAAACAATGCTGAGATCTTTCTGACGCTTGATCACTTCCGGATCAATAGAAATGGAATGAACCATATCCAGATAGATCTTATCCACATCAGCACCGATAGTCTGAATCAGGTCTTTGTTACCTTTAAACTTAATGTCGGCAACAGTCACCTTATTTACTTCATCGATGATAGCGGTATCGTGCGGAGCAAGTACCTGTGCACCATCATCCCAATAAGCCTTATAACCGTTGTACTCTCTCGGATTGTGGCTTGCAGTGATATTAATACCACTTTGGCAACCGAAGTGACGGATAGCAAAAGAAACTTCCGGTGTAGGACGCAAATCATCGAAGAGATATACTTTGATACCGTTTGCCGAGAAGATATCTGCAGAAATCTGAGCAAACTTGTCGCTGTTGTTGCGGCAGTCATAACCTACCACCACAGAAATCTGCTCTTTATCCTTGAAGCACTTGTTCAGATAGTTAGAAAGTCCCTGTGTAGCAGCACCTACCGTGTAAATATTCATACGATTGGTTCCTGCGCCCATGATGCCGCGCAAACCACCCGTTCCGAATTCCAAATCCTTATAAAAGCAATCTATCAGTTCGGTTTTATCTTCGTTCTCCAACATGCGTTTCACTTCCGCCTGAGTTTCGGCATCGTATGCCGGGGTGAGCCATCTCTGGGCTTTCTCAGTTACCTGTTTGATAAGTTCCTGATTCTCCATATAATTATTGTTATTTTAGAGGTTAAAATATATCTGTTATTTGTAAGACACAAATGTAGGCGAATAAGTTCAAATATCCTACATTTTCATGAAAGATTTACACTGTATTGTACAGATTTCACAGGAGAAATGAAGTTCCTGTGAAATCTGCAACAGGGCATTATTCCGGCATTTTATAGCGGTCACCGGTTTGTTTAACATACTCTTCCAGGAATTCTTTCGGGTATCCGGGACGTATCACACCTGCCGGCTGACCGATGGAATTACGTTCGAACTTACCATCTTTCATACGCTTCACTACACCATCATTGTATTTTACGATAAGGAATTCGCCCAAACGTTTCCAGGTATCAAGAGTGCTTTGTGCAGTCATATTTGTATAGTTAGTCAGGAATGCTTTTGCTTGGGCAGGATCTTTGGCATATAGTTTGGATGCCGCTGATTCAATACCTTCCTGCGCATCATTGAAAGTCGTTTCCATCTCCGACTGGCTTGCACGTACATCCTCAATCATCAGATCATAGCGAGGATAAACCATATTCGCCACCCAATTGAAAATCCAGAAAGAAGAATTCCAGGAGAAAGTGATATAGTCGGCGCCATCTACGCGTGAGTAGCATACAGGCACTTTATCCGTGCAGCAATATACAGGTGTGAACACCGTCATATTGGCATCATCCGTACCGAACCAAAGTACACCACCGATAGCGTCGGGCATAGAAGAACGCATCTGAGATACAAAAACAAAACCGGATTGCTGGGTAGAAATAGGACGTTCATTAAAATATTCCTGGTCGTTCACCTTGAAAGAAAGTGGAGAAAGACGATAAGGTGTGTGGTAAGGGCCTGCACCGAAATCCTTGCTAATATCCAGCGGAGTACCTTCATAATGGTCGCGCATGGCATTCTTCACATCCTGTACGGAGATTTTGCGGTTTGCTTTCAGATAAAGCGGCATTGGCTGATCGGTTTTACCTTCTATATACGGAAGAAATTCTTCTCCACGGTCGGTAAACATATTGAAATAGCTCCATACACGGGCTTCACAGTAGCGACGTGCACCGAAATCCAGAGGAGCGTATGCATCTGCAAAACTGAAATCCTTATTCACGCCGGTAAAGTAACCTTTTTCGCGGGCAAAAGAAATCACATCGGAAGAATAAAGGCAATTATTCTTGTCGTTCATATCGAACTGATGGATACGGGACTGGTTGGCATGAGCAGAGATGCAATCATCCGGGATACGTACAGCTACCCATACGGCACCACGCACACCAGGGCCTTTACCTATCATTTCCATAATCCAGACCTCATTAGGATCGGCAATAGTGAAAGACTCACCACTGCTGTAATAGCCGTATTCCTGTACAAGATCGGTCATCACCTTAATGGCTTCACGGGCAGTACGGGCACGTTGCAATCCCAGGTAAATCAGACTACCGTAATCAATAATACCAGTAGTATCCACCAATTCCGGACGACCTCCAAAAGTAGTCTCGGCAATGGTAAGCTGGAATTCGTTGATGTTACCAATAACATTGTAAGTCTGGCGAGCTTGCTCTATCCGGCCCAGATATTTGCCGGTATCCCACTCATGCACATCCATCAGAGTGCCTTTCTTATGTACACCGGCAGGATAATGATATAACTCACCGAACAACCCGTAGGAGTCGGCAGAATAAGAAACGATGGTAGAACCGTCTGTAGAGGCATTTTTACCTACAATAAGATTGGTACAAGCCAATGCATTTGCCACGGCTACTACCATACCTAAGACGGAAAGAGTCAGTCTTTTACTTTTCATACTTCAGTTATATTAATTATTAAATCAAATGTCGCATACAAGCAGCTACCTACCAAGTCCGTATCAACTCCGTACCAACTCCGTGTCAAGTCCGTAGTTATAGACACGGAGATGGTACGGAGATGACAAAGTTCAGACACAGGGTTATTTACCAGACAAACTCAAACTTTTCTGTTGTCTGATTCCCGCATCCATCCGTTACAGTCATTTCCACAACATGCTTGCCTCCCTTTTTTACATGATTCGGGTCGAGCTTACACACCAGATTCCCACTGATAGAATTGGGTTTACCAAACAAGGCATACTTGCCATCTATGGTTCCGCGGTAACTGCTGATACCAGTCTCTTCATCTTTTGCTTTGAATACGATACGCCCTGTACTTCCCCATTGTTTCGGATTAAGCGGAGTAATTTTAGGCGGTATGGTATCAATGGCAACAGTGTAAGTACCCAATTCACGGATAGTGGTTTTCATAAAACCATCTTCATATCTGCCACCGATATTATACTTCTTGCCACGGCTGCTCACACCTGCCACGTAATATTTCGTCGTATCTTCTAACGGACGATGACGCAGTCCGATACTCAATTCGCAACGGCCATGCAGAGGTATGCGTGTATCATTCAACTGATAGGTGAAAGCGATATCCCCACTATCAGCCCGTACAGTATAATTCAGGTATGCGTCGTCATAGAGCATACCTCGGGGGATGATCAGATTCAAGCCAGGTTCTTGCAGAATATTCACCTTATCCCAGCGAAAAACATATTTCTCCCGGTATTCCACAGGTTTTATTTCCGTACGCTTTCCATGTACGGTGAAACGCACTCTTGAAGTGTTTCCCAATGCATCTTTCAGCGTATAAACAAAGTGATAGGGACGTTCTTCATTGATCTCAATCAATCCCCGGTTACCATTGGGAGCATGCAGCATACGCAATGTATTTCCAGGCTCGATGAAAGACTTCATATACTGCCCGTACGTCCACGAATTTATCATCCGGTTTTCGTTTTCCGAGAAACGGTCTACCACACTACGGAATACTTCCACACTATCTACTTCCAGAATGACAGTATGTACTCCATAACGATTGCTCACTCCGTCCATATAATCATAGGCACGAATAGCTGATCCTATCAGTCCCCAGGCAGTAATCGGCTGTTTGGGATTAAGTGGAAAAGCCTGATGCCTCTGATTTCCTCCCACTACTCCCCTGCCCGGCTGTGGAAAGAGCATAATGCCTTCGGCACGAGGAGCCGTATTGTCTTTCACTTTCTTCTTAAAGAAGGGCAACGGGTCGATATAATCGTCCGTATCCGCCTCAAACACATCCAAGTGCAGGTGTGGACCGAAAGAATAACCGGTGTTACCACTCAGAGCGATAACTTGCCCTGCCTTTACAGGATATTCACCCGGTTCGGGTGTAATCTCCACTTCCCATGACTCCTTTTCATATTGCAAGTCTTCTACCCTACGGGCTACATCGCCCACAAAAGTACTAAGGTGTCGGTTGATGGTTTTATATCCGTTATTATAGGCTACATCAAGCACATAACCCGAACCATGTGTGACACGGATACGCGAAATATATCCTTCGGCCAAGGCATGCACCGGCTTACCGATAGTGCCTCCTGTTTTAAAATCCAGTCCGCCATGAAAGTGATTGGCACGTATTTCACCGAAGTTCCCGGAAAAAGTAATGGGGAAATCGAAAGGCGGAGTAAAGGTAGCATCCTGTGCATGAACAGCGGCAGGAATCTGCACCCCACCGAACAAAAATAAAAAAGATAAATATATAGTAGATTTGGTATATCTATTCATAGGTGTAATCTTTGTTTTTAAACGCAGGCAAAGATAAAAAATATCCCCATCTTTGCCGCAATAAATATCATAATTGTACTTGCATAATTCCCCAAAAGACATATCTTTGCAACGCAAACTATATAATAAGCACTTATATAAACATCAATGACCCATACAACTTTCACCTACACATGCCTTGTTTTAGCAATACTTATTGCCATAGGCTTTATAATAATGATTATCACCATACGTCGTTTACACAAGGCACAAAAGCAACTGCAAAAAGAGAATAAAACAGATGACCAGGAAAAAAAATATGACTGGTACAGGCACTAATCATTTCATATTCATACATGAACAACCTCCTGAGCAAAATATTGAAACTCAGCGGGCATCCGATTATTTCAGATTAAAACCTGTATAAAAATACTGTTGTAAAACACCTACTCTCAAAGTACATCGAAACACGGAAATCGCTACATTGCGACATGTTTAACCCCCAATTAAAATTGTAAGGTTATGATTATCGGAGTACCTAAGGAAATCAAAAACAACGAGAACCGTGTAGGAATGACCCCTGCCGGAGTAGCCGAGTTGGTGAAAAGAGGTCATACAGTGTATGTACAGGCGTCTGCCGGTACAAACAGCGGTTTTCCTGATGAAGAGTACACTGCAGTGGGTGCGAAAATGCTGCCAACCATCGAAGCTACGTATGCCGCAGCTGAAATGATTGTAAAGGTGAAAGAACCTATCGCCCCCGAGTACAAACTGATTAAAAAGGGGCAAGTGGTATTTACCTATTTCCACTTCGCCGCCGATAAGATACTTACCGAAGCCATGATAGAGAGCGGTGGCATCTGCATCGCTTACGAAACCGTAGAGAAGGAAGACCACTCTCTCCCATTGCTCACTCCCATGAGTGAAGTAGCCGGACGTATGGCTACACAGGAAGGTGCCCGTTTCCTGGAAAAGCCGCAAGGCGGAAAAGGGAAATTACTGGGTGGTGTACCCGGCGTTCGTCCTGCACGTGTATTAATTCTGGGGGGCGGTGTAGTAGGAACCAATGCTGCACAGATGGCTGCCGGAATGGGTGCGGAAGTACTGATCACCGATATTAATCTGACACGCCTGCGCTACCTTAGCGAAGTGTTACCAAAGAATGTAAAAACTCTATATTCTTCTATGCATAACATCAGGATGGAACTGCCTAACATAGACCTCGTGATTGGTTCCGTACTGATTCCGGGAGATAAAGCTCCACATCTGATTACCAAAGATATGCTGAAGCTGATGAAACCGGGAACCGTTCTCGTGGATGTTGCCATAGATCAGGGCGGATGCTTTGAAACCTCTCATCCTACCACCCACAGTGAACCAACGTATGTAGTGGATGGCATCGTACACTATGCGGTAGCTAATATTCCGGGAGCAGTGCCATTCACTTCAACTATGGCACTGACGAACTCCACACTACCTTATACCGTGGCATTGGCAGACAAAGGCTGGCAAAAAGCATGTAAAGGCGATCCCGCTCTGGCACTAGGACTGAACGTAGTAGAAGGTAAAGTTACTTATAAAGCTGTAGCGGATGTATTCGGACTGGAATATGAACCGATAGAGTGGTAATAGATAGGAGCTACAAGTTACGAACTACGAGTGGCTGCGCTATCACGCTGCAAAGTACTTGTAACTTGTAGCTTGTAGCTCATGTAACGTCGGTTGAATTGATTGGCACATTATTTTATGTCCTTTTTCTCCCTGTAATTCTTCACGACATGCTCAATGTGTTTTGGAAAACCAATCCTTAAACTCCTGCACACGTGCCTTGCTTACCAGCACTTTTTCATCCGATACCTTACAACGAAGATTAATAGACAGACGGTTGTTGAACCATAAATCAATATCCTTGATAGCCTCACGGGAAATCAGAAATTGCCGGTTGACACGGAAGAACAGGGATGGATCGATACACTCTGTTATTTCATCCAGTGTTTGTGGAAATGTATATTCCTTACCATCGGCAAGAACCACCTTCACTTTGCAGTCCTGAATATAAAACAGCAGAATCATATCCACCGAAACCGGTAGCAACTTGTCACCCTTCACCGGAATGAGAAAATGCGTTTTATAACTTTCCTGCTTTTTCAGCGAATGAATTAATTGCAACAAAGCATTGTCAGGGGATTTCCCTTGTTCCGAACCATGCAACTGCTCCAACTTATGGAAAGCCTTCTCAATATCACTCTTTCCAATAGGCTTCAACAAATAATCCACACTGTTCACTTTGAACGCACGAAGAGCATATTCATCATAGGCCGTAGTGAAAACAATAGGGCAGGTAATATCTACATGATCGAAGATTTCAAAGGCTGATCCGTCAGCTAAATGAATATCCATAAAGAGCATATCCGGCATAGAATGTACGGCAAACCAATCCAACACAGCTGCAATACTGTCCAAAACAGCCTCTACTTCCACTTCCGGCTTCACTTCCTGTAACAAAGCTTTCAGGTTGCGAACTGCCGCTTTCTCATCTTCTATAATAATTACTTTCATGAAACACTCGGTATTAAAGGAATACGTATGGTAAACTGCTCGTTCTCGCTGATTTGTATCTCCCGCTTGTAAAGCAAATAATAGCGTTTTGCAAGATTTGCCAGTCCTATGCCAGTTCCGGTAGTAACAGTCAGTTTAGGCTGCACCGGATTGGTAACGATTAATTCTTCCCCTTCGGTATAAATACGGATATTCAATGGATGCCTGTCGCTTATTTCATTATGTTT
Source organism: Bacteroides intestinalis DSM 17393 (assembly GCF_000172175.1). Classification (NCBI taxonomy): domain Bacteria; kingdom Pseudomonadati; phylum Bacteroidota; class Bacteroidia; order Bacteroidales; family Bacteroidaceae; genus Bacteroides; species Bacteroides intestinalis. Next base: position 1,595,699 of record NZ_ABJL02000008.1, read on the forward strand.
CACTGCATTCTCTATCAGCATCTGGACTGCCATAGGAGGCAAATAATAATTGGCATATTTATTATCAATACAAATATCAAAAGAGAGATTATCTTCAAAACGCATCTTCAACAAAAAGATATAAGCCGACACAAATTCTATTTCATCCTTCACACACACACTTTTCGAATCATTTCCCTGCAAGGTGTAGCGCAAAACACGGGAAAGTTCCTGAATGTATTCCTGTGCTTTATCCTTGTCTTCGCGTACCAGTGACCGGAGAGTATTCAGAGAGTTAAAAAGCATGTGCGGATTCAATTGATTCTTCAAAGCCTCATACTGGTTCAGGATGTTCTCGGCCTGCAATTGTTGGTTTTCTATAACGACTTCCTGCTGGCGCCGGATAAGGTAGGATATATAGCAACTTCCCGATACGGTACAGGTTATTATAAAATCACGCAGAGGATGCAGATAATGATGTACCATGGCATCAATGGCCGGAATATCGAAAGTGTGATGCAGGAATACAAAACATTTCCCTAACAAACTGCTTAAAATCCAAGTCAGTATCAATGACAATATCATCTTCTGCCAGGTAATTTTTACAGCCGGCTGGTTAAAGTGGAACAGCAAAATGTTCACCTCAAACAGAATCACAAGAGAGATGAAAGTGAAAAACACTTCACTTGCCACATCAGCAGGCCTCATGCCCGGAAACAGTGTCTGGCTCTCGAAGACATCAAAGAGAGAAACCAATTCCGGAAAATGAATCAATGTTGCCACGGAAATGGAAACGATGAGTATGAACAGAGTATACCGATTTTTCATGCTTGCAGTATTTTACATACAAAGATACATTTTATTCCATCACATCCTTATTTTTTCAAAGATAAGGAACCTTATTGTTCAGCCGAAGCCTGCTCTTTCATAATCCTTGCTGTGACATACATACCAGGACGGAATTGATTGTCCACAGTATCTACCCTGGCATAGACTTCAACAGAGCGTGTATCTTCATCCACTTTCTGCCCGATAGATATCAAAGTAGCCTTAAATACTGTTTTTCCCATTCCGTTTACACGAAATTGTACCGGATTTCCCACTTTCATATCTGCCAGATCCTTTTCATAGGTTGTCAATCTGAGTAAAGTCCGACTTTTATCTACTATTTCACAAAGGGCATCTCCTACATTCATATATTTACCGACATTCATTTTCACATCTGCCACATAGCCATTGATCGGAGCTTTAATCTGCAAAAAAGGTTGAATACCCTCCTTCAGCAAGACTTCAGGTTCCACTTCCAGTAATTTCAACTGTGCAGCTGCCGCCTCCACACGGCTTTTCATTGAAAGGTAATCTGCCTTGCTTTGCTGAAGTTTCTTTTGGGAGGCTGCTTGTTCGGCAGAAAGAGCTTGCTGGCGAAGGTATTCCGCTTCCAGAAATTCAGTCTGTGCATGACTGTCCAGATATGTCTGTTGTAAAGTTATAAAGTCGGGATTTTCCAGAGTAGCCAATACACTCCCTTGCCGTACAGGTTCACCGGGCAACAAAGAAGTACTTTTAATAACCCCACCCATCGTAAGCGAAACCGTCGCCATCCGTTGTGGAGGAATAACCATTGTACCGTTAAATGATACCTGATTGGGTTTAGAAGTAGCTGAAGTGATAGCATCTACCTGAATGCTATCTGTCACGTTTTCTGCTACGGCAACAGCAGTAGCCTCTTCTGCCGGTTGTACTTCTTTGTTCTCGCCGCATGCTGTCAGCACCAGCAGAATTAAGGGGAAAGTTATCTTTTTCATCGTCATTATTCTATTTAAAAAGTTCGTATTCAAGGGCTGCTATATTGTATTGATATACCGTTTCGAGGTATCCGCGACGAATGTCACGCGCCACATTAACGGCTTGTATAAATTCAGTTATATTAGTTTCGCTATGTTGCAACTGCAGGTTGGCCACCTTCAACAGTTCATCCGCTTCTTTCAATGCCGATGTTGTATAATAGCGCAGACTTTCAGACTGGCGGCGCAAACTGGCAACAGCTTCCGAAACTTTGTTATATAGATTCTGTGTATTAGCCTCAGCTTCAGTTCTTGCTATGACGGCAGCCACTTTCGCTTGCTTTATCTTGCTATGCCACGGCAAGAAATAAACCGGAAAGGAAACTCCAACCATCCACGAATTCAATCCTTTCAGTGGAAGTATATCCTGACGTACGTAACCGAAGGAAAGTTCAGGGAAAAATCGGCTTCGCTCCACATTCAATTGTGCTTTAGCCTCATTAGCCTGACTCTGAAAATAATTCAGATGGACTTCCGAAAAAGACGGCACCTGATAATCTACCGGAAATAGTACCAATGCCGTATCTGCCGGAATCAATGGCCGGTCTGCATAACAGACCCAATTCAGGCGTGACAAAGCCAATTTTTCCTCTTCTTGTGCCTGAAAAAGGCAATTCTTCATATCCACAGCCATACTGGTGGTCATGTTTTTCTCCAGCAAAGTTATTTCTCCCTGCTGATAACGCAACTCACCCATACGCTGTAATTGCCCGGCCAATTTGTTCTGGTCACTATATAAGGCACGAAGATTGCAAGCATACAGATAATATGCCCATGCACGCTTCACTTCCGCCACCACTTCTTTTTCAGCGATCTGCCGGTAGAAAGTCCCCGTTTCAACCTGCCTGTTCACCAAAGCATTCTTATAAAAAGGAGTCAACAAAGAGCCTAAGCCTTGGGTTACTTCCCACTGCTTGTCTTTTCTAAGTTCACCATTCAGTTGTCCCCATGAATAGTTCATCTCGGTAGGAGACAATTCCAAAACTTCTCCCCTGCCCGCCTTTACCTGGCGGATTGCCGCAGAAGCTATTTTCAAACGGGGATGGTTCTGCTTTGCCAGCTCTATAGCCAGCTCCATCGTCACTTTCTCCTGAGCTTTCGCCGTAAAGGGCAACATAACAGCCAACAACAGAAAGAAGAACAAGAACTTTTTGGCAGAGAAACGGCGTTTCCATACCACTGTATAGCTTACAATCTGATAGAAAACAGGAATAATAAGCAGTGTCAATACAGTAGATACAATCAGCCCGCCAATAACTACAGTAGCCAACGGACGCTGCACTTCGGCGCCGGCCGAGGTGGCAATGGCCATAGGAACAAATCCCAAGGAAGCAACCAGTCCTGTCAAGAAAACAGGCCGCAACAGATGAGCGGTTCCACGGGCAATCACCCGTCTGGTGGAAAGAGCATACATAGTTTCTTTTCTTATATCATTAAAGTGATTAATCATTAAAATACCATTGAGAACCGCTACGCCGAAGAGGGCAATAAAGCCTACTCCCGCCGAAATGCTGAATGGAAGACCGCGTAGCCATAGTGCCAGAATACCGCCAATCAATGAAAGAGGCACGGTAGAGAACACCACCAATGTATAAGTAACATTCTTGAAAGCGAAAAACAATAGTAACAGAATCAGCATCAGAGCTACCGGTACAACAACCAGCAAAGTGTTGATGGCATTCTGCAAATTCTCAAATTGTCCGCCATATTCGAAATAATATCCGGGCTTCAATTGAATATTCTTGTCCAGCGTCTTCTGTATATCCTGCACCACCTGCTGAATATCCGCTCCACGCACATTGACCCCGATTACAATACGACGTTTGGTTGCATCCCGGTTAATCTGTAACGGACCATTCACCAAATCAATGGTAGCTACCTCACTGACCGGTATCTGAATGCCTTCATTGGAACGGACAAAGAGTTTATCCAGATTCAAATCAGCCACTTTATCCTGATCCAGGCGAACCACCAAGTCAAAGCGACGCTCATTTTCAAAGACTACTCCACTAGCCTCTCCGGCATAGGCTGTACGAATAATAGTATTCAATTCTTCTATATTGATACCATAGCGGGCAATCTTTCCACGATTATACTTTACTACCAACTGAGGTAACCCCATTGTCTGTTCTACAATCACATCCGATGCCCCAGATACCTTTTCTACAAAAGCAGCAGCTTCTTTTGCCTTCTGATAGAGTTCATGTGTGTCTTCTCCATAAAGTTTAATGGCAATATCTGCTTTGGCTCCAGTCATCAACTCATTAAAACGAAGTTGGATAGGTTGGGAGAAATTAAACTCCGCACGGTTAGCTAACGGTTCAAGAGCCTCTTTCATCTTCTCTACCATTTCGGCACGACTGGCAGCACTGGTCCACTCCTTGAAAGGCTTCATGACAATCATTACGTCGGCATCTTCCACTGCCATCGGGTCTGTCGGAACTTCCGCCGTACCTATTTTGGCTACCACATGTTTTATTTCCGGGAGTTTATCCATCAGGAGTTTCTCCGCTTCATTGGATACTTCGATGCTTTCGCTCAACGAACTGCCGGCCGGAAGCGTCATCTGCATGGCAAAATCCCCTTCATCCAACGTAGGAATAAACTCCGCTCCCAGACGGGTGAAAAGAAAGAGAGAAATAACCAGAGCCACAAACGCAGTTGCAACAGTTTGCCACTTAAAGCGCAAGCAAAATGACAAGGCACGGGCATAGAGTTTATTCAGTGCTTCAAAGAATTTATCAGCAAAAGTCGGTTTTGTCACAATATGATGTTTCAGGAACAGGGAAGCCATCATCGGAACGTAAGTCAATGATAAGAACAGAGCGCCGATAATGCAAAATACCAGGGTTTTAGCCATCGGCGTGAAATACTTCCCCTCTATTCCTGTCAACGTCAGTATAGGGAAAAAGACGATCAGAATGATGAATACAGCAAATGTCGCAGACCGTACCACACTTGAAGCACCTTTCTCTACTTCCGCATCCATTTCTTTTGCCGATAAAGTACGTCCTTTAAACTTCTTACTGTAAATATGCGCCAATATACCTTCCAATATAACAATGGAGCCATCGACAACAATACCGAAATCTATCGCCCCCAAGCTCATAAGGTTGGCAGAAACATTAAAGATACGCATCAGAATGAATGCAAACAACATTGCTAATGGAATGACGGAAGCCACAATCAGTCCGGCACGTACATTGCCCAGAAAAACAATCAATACCAGAAATACGATGATCGCGCCTTCTATCAGATTGTAGATAACAGTAGAAATGTTGCGGTTCACTAATTCAGAGCGGTTCAGATAAGGCTCGATAGTAACACCTTCCGGCAATATCTTCTGTATCTTTTCCACCCTTTTCTCCAGTTCTCCGGTTACGACATTGGCATTGGCTCCTTTCAGCATCATAGCAATGCCACCCACACATTCGCCCTTACCGTCCATTGTCATGGCTCCGAAACGTTTGGGTGCTCCGAAGCGTACTGTACCAATGTCACTGATACGGATAGGAATACCATTACGATTAGCTACTACTATCTGTTCCACATCTTTAATGCGGCTTATCATTCCTTCGGAACGAATATAATAAGCACGATTTACTTTCTCGATATAGCTGCCACCCGTATTCTGATTATTCTTATTTAAAGCTTCGAACACCTCTCCGATGGTGATATTGAGAGAGAAAAGTACATCCGGATCAACCGCTACTTCATATTGTTTCAGATAGCCTCCGAAACTGTTTATCTCAACAATTCCTGGAATACCTGACAATTGCCGTTTCACAATCCAATCCTGAATGGTACGAAGCTCCATAGCATCATATTTATCTTCATAATCCGGCTCCACTTTCAATACATATTGGTATATCTCACCCAGCCCGGTGGTGATAGGCATCATTTCGGGCATACCCAATTCGGAAGGAATTTCACCAGCCACACTCTGTATTTGCTCGTTCACCAGCTGGCGGGCATCCAGAGTAGGTACACTCTCTTTAAAGACTACCGTCACCACCGACAGCCCGAAACGGGAGACGGAACGGATTTCAGTGACATTCATGATATTGCTCATGGCGATTTCCACGGGCATTGTGATAAGTTGCTCCACCTCTTGTGGAGCCAAAGTTGGTGACACGGTTACAATCTGTACCTGATTATTTGTAATATCCGGAACAGCATCTATAGGAAGTGTCAACATGGAATAAATTCCACCAATCAAAAGAAACAAAGTGGTAAGCCCCACAAAAAGCTTCTTCTTTACTGAGAATCGAAGGATAGCGTCGAACATGTTTTATACTTTTGGTTTTTCCACAAAAGTAAACTATCCGAATTATACACAGAGTGACTATATGCTGAACCGGCTATTTTAGCTATTCAACCGTCGATATCAGTCATTGAAGTGAAACTAGCGATTTACAGCTTATCCCCAAACAGAAAATCTTTCTTCCTCCTATATGCCCATATCAATGCAAGTATCGTAATACAAAGGTTAAAGATAAATGGAAACTCCTGCGAACGTACATGAAACAATGATTGGAAGAAATCTACAATAAACGGACAAAGCAGCACAGCCAGGTAGTTCATTGCCATCACAAAAGCCAGTGCCAGCGTGGTTTTCTGGGGAACAGCCGTATCCACCGTTTTATCATAAATCAACGGTTGGATAACCCCATAGCCCAATCCCACCAGTATGCAGCCCGGTATGATCAGCCATTCTTTGGGAGAAATCCATATCAGTGCCAACCCCAGTGCAATACACAGCAGGCTGTAAAACTTCGTCTTTTCCTTCAGATACTTTACAACATGCCCCAGAAAGAAACCGGGTGCCATGATAGCAAGGAAGAAGAGGGAAATCATCATCCCCGAGTTCCCACTGGAAAAGTGATGTGCCTCCATCAGGAACGGAAGGTTGAACGTCACGATCAATACGATATAAGTGGTAAGCCCGTAGAAAAGCATCAGTTGTAGCAGATGACGGACATGAATACCATACTTACCGGGGATAGCGGGAGCAGCCGTTTCTACCGATGAAGAAGTATCGGCAGGAGATTTATCCGATGACGTGACTTGTGCTTCACCACCCATATTTTCGTCTTTCAGATGGATAGTGAGTATGATGGCTACCAAAGGTAGTAAATAGACCAGGAAAGGCAGATGCCAATTCACTTCTGCCAGATAGCCGGTAACAGCGGTTGCCACCACCAGCGTAACATTTGTAATGGCGGAACTGTATCCAAACTGCTTTACCCGATAGGTTCCTGTAAAATAACGGGATATCAATCCGGTAGAAAGCGGAATAATCAGTCCCGCACCAATTCCCAGCAGGGCGCTGACAGCTATTAATTGCCACATTTTTGTGGAAAACAGGTACAGCACCCCGCTCGCGGCGAACATCCAGAGCCCCGCGCGTAACAGACGGACAAAGTCGCGTTTCTCAGCCAACTTGCCCGCCAACAAAATAAAAGGTATAATCAATAACGACGGCAAAGAACTAAGCATCTGAATATCCAGTTCCGAAGCATCCGGAAAAATAGTGGAAAGCTGTCCCAAAATAGGAGAAACAGCCAATCCCGGCAAAGAGGTCAATGCAGAAATAGACCAGATGCCGATCAATGTAATAAGAGGAATGGTTCCCCGGCCGGTATTGATTTTCATATACACATATATATTATAGGGTTTGAAATAGTGCAAGAGAAACAATTATGGTTATAGAAAGTTCAAATAGCTCGTAGCCCGTAACTGTTTAATAAACGCCAAAATATGTAAAACCCCGGAACTTTCCTCTGCAAACGCCGTTGTTCTGGGAAATTCGACGGGGAAAATCCTCGCCGCCTAAACCTAAACTAAAATATTAGTAAAATGGAAGATGTAAATTTCAGAAAAGGTGATGCCAAAACAGAAGTGTTTGGATCAAACAGAATGTTGCAACCCTCTCCGGTAGAGAAGATCCCTGACGGACCTACTACTCCCGAGATTGCTTATCAGATGGTAAAAGACGAAACTTTCGCTCAAACTCAACCCCGTCTGAATCTGGCTACATTCGTTACCACTTATATGGACGACTATGCCACCAAGCTGATGAACGAGGCGATCAACATTAACTACATTGACGAAACGGAATATCCCCGTATCGCCGTGATGAACGGAAAATGTATCAACATCGTAGCAAACTTGTGGAACTCTCCTGAAAAGGATACTTGGAAAACAGGTGCGCTGGCCATTGGTTCAAGTGAAGCATGTATGTTGGGTGGCGTGGCAGCTTGGCTGCGTTGGCGCAAGAAACGCCAGACTCAGGGCAAACCGTTCGATAAACCTAATTTCGTTATCTCAACCGGTTTCCAGGTAGTATGGGAAAAGTTCGCCCAGCTCTGGCAGATTGAAATGCGTGAAGTGCCTTTGACCCTTGACAAGACTACTCTTGATCCGGAAGAAGCCTTGAAGATGTGTGATGAAAACACCATTTGTATCGTACCTATTCAGGGTGTGACATGGACCGGACTGAACGATGACGTAGAAGCACTGGACAAAGCTCTCGATGCTTACAACGCCAAGACCGGTTACGATATTCCTATCCATGTAGATGCTGCCAGTGGTGGTTTCATCCTGCCGTTCCTCTATCCTGAAACGAAATGGGACTTCCGTTTGAAGTGGGTTCTTTCTATCAGTGTCAGCGGACATAAGTTCGGTCTCGTTTATCCGGGTCTGGGTTGGGTTTGCTGGAAAGGCAAAGAATATCTGCCCGAAGAAATGTCATTCAGCGTAAACTACCTCGGTGCAAACATTACTCAGGTCGGCTTGAACTTCTCCCGTCCTGCTGCTCAAATCCTGGGTCAGTACTACCAATTCATTCGCTTAGGATTCCAGGGATATAAAGAAGTGCAGTATAATTCGCTGACCATTGCGAAGTATATCCATGATGAAATCGCCAAGATGGAACCGTTCGTCAACTATTCAGAAGAAGTGGTGAACCCGTTGTTCATCTGGTACATGAAACCGGAGTACGCCAAGAATGCTAAATGGACGTTGTACGACCTTCAGGATAAACTGTCGCAACATGGTTGGATGGTACCGGCTTATACCCTGCCTTCTAAACTGGACGACTACGTCGTAATGCGTGTGGTAGTACGCCAGGGCTTCAGCCGCGACATGGCAGACATGTTGCTGGGCGACATCAAGAATGCTATCACTGAACTGGAGAAATTGGATTATCCTACTCCTACCCGCATGGCTCAGGAAAAGAACTTGCCGGTAGAAGCTAAAGTGTTCAATCACGGTTGTAAAGCTCACAAAGCAGCGAAATAATTAAGGGAACCAATCAACAAGGGGACAAGCCAACTCGTCCCCTTGTCAATTCTAAAAAGAAAACTTATGGATAAAAAGATTTCAATCTCTCAACTAAAAGAGGTTGCCCAGGAAGCCTATGAACAGGTAAAGGGTAACACCGGGGGAAAAAATGCCGATTACATCCCCTACCTTGCCAACATCGACAAGAATCTGTTCGGCATCAGCATCTGTCTGATGAACGGACAAATCATTAATATAGGTGACACTGACTACCGCTTCGGTATAGAATCTGTTTCCAAAGTACACACAGCCATCCTTATCCTCCGTCAATACGGAGCACAGAAGGTGCTGGATATGATTGGTGCAGATGCTACAGGATTACCTTTCAACTCAATCATCGCCATTTTGCTGGAGAATGATCACCCTTCTACCCCATTGGTAAATGCGGGTGCCATCTCAGCATGTTCCATGGTTGAGCCTGTGGGCAATTCGGATAAGAAATGGGAAGCTATCGTTCAGAATATTACTGATTTGTGCGGTTCAGCTCCACAATTGATTGATGAGCTGTATAAGTCGGAAACGGCTACGAACTTCAACAACCGCTCTATTGCATGGTTACTGAAGAACTACAACCGTATCTACGATAATCCGGATATGGCACTCGACCTGTACACTCGTCAATGTTCATTAGGTATCACTGCTGGACAACTGGCGATTGCTGCCGGAACCATCGCCAACAGTGGTGTAAACCCTGTCACCAAGAAAGAAGTGTTTGAAGCTTCATTAGCTCCGAAAATTACTTCCATGATTTCTACCGTAGGTTTCTACGAACATTCAGGTGACTGGATGTACACTGCCGGCATACCTGCCAAGAGCGGTGTAGGTGGTGGAGTTATGTCTGTACTGCCCGGTGTATTCGGCGCAGCTGCATTCGCACCTCCTTTGGACGAAGCAGGGAATTCTGTTAAATCACAACTCGCCATCAAGTATATCATGAACAAATTGGGTTTGGGCGTGTTCAATGGTGACCGTGTGACTATTGTAGAATAAGACAATCTCTCTTTTTCATAAATAAAAGGCGTCGTCAGTCCGGAGAGGATAGGCGGCGCTTGTACTTTTCTTTTGTCTTGAGACAAAAGAAAAGATACCAAAAGAAAAACTCAAGGCTGCACTTCCGGTGCTACTCCGGTACTGCCATCCGCAGACGGGGCTCGAACTCGCTTCGCTCAAACAGATCGCCCCTTACCTGCGTCTGACAGCACCTACGCCTACGCACCTACAGTGAGGTCGGGAGACCATGCGGCGTAAAGTAAGTCACTTCCTATTATGGAAATTCTGTTTACCCCAAATGGTAACTTTGTTAACCCCACACAGTAACTCCATTTACATGCCGAGGTAAAGGTCGTTACATACCGAGGTAAAGAGCGTTACAATAAGTGGTAAAGGTCGTTACATACGGCAGTAAATGCTTTTACATTAGGCAGTAAACAATCGGTAAATATTATCTGTTGATTATCAACAAACTAACAAAACCTCATCAGTAATCTATCTCATTTCCGTACAAACACAAACTCCTACCACCGCGCAGCCCTCCGGCATAGGCGCAGGTGCGTAAGCGTAGGCACTGTCAGGCGCAGGTAAGGGGCGATCTGTTTGAGCGAAGCGAGTTCGAGCCCCGTCTGCGAATGGCAGTGTCGGAGTAGCACCGGAGACGTAGCCGGGGTCCCTTTCTTTTTGGTATCTTTTTCTTTCGGGACAAGCCGAAAGAAAAAGTACACACACACAACATTACTTTATATCCCCTCCCTGCAACTCCTTATAATACTCTTGTTTCTTCTGGTTCCTCCTCTGCACCAGACTCGTCACATACACCGTAAATATCGGAAACATCATCATCCCCAATGCTGCCAGCAGAACTGACAGTACACGCCCCGTCACCGTCACAGCAATAATATTGGAACCAACTGTCGTTACATCCATAAACGCCCACCACAAGGCATCCCCATAGCCTGTAACCAATGTATTCACCCCATGCTCCATAACATAAAAAGCCAGACTGGAGAAATAAACCGTAGCAAGCAAAGTCGTCAAATAGGTAACAAACAGACCGGATGCCTTGTTATACGTCAACCACCCCACCACAATGGCCAATGCATAACCGCCGCGCACTAAAGGAATAAAACGCAATAAGTAAGTGATTTCTTCGGAAAACGTCCATCCGGCCCAAGAAATAATACTCTGGTAAGGGATGGCTACCAGAAGGAAAACAAAGTGAGTGGCAAAATAACGTACTTTATGCTTTGCTAAAAACCACTCCAAAATGAAGTCCAGCAAAAACAATACGCACACCGCAAACTGAACCTTCATAAATACCGTCTGAGTATAGAAAGGAATACCCTTGAATGTATCTACTGAAATACTAACCACTAAAAACAACGAAAGTAACAGAATCACAATGTGTAAGACACCATAAATTCCCTTCTCTCGTAATGCAAATTCTGAAAGAGCCATTTTCATAATAATACCTATTATTTATTCTGATTTAATATATTACTGATTTCTGTCTGATTGCCCTAAAACGTCTTGCACAAGACATTTGTTTAAGTGTTAATTTACCAACTTTCACTTTATCCCCGAAAACAACTCTACCGGGTCGTTGTTATAGAGACTGATTTTAAAACATATTTTTCACCTAAAACCTTAACTTATGGCAAATATTAAACAAACAGTGAAGCTGGGTGTGTTCACCCTCGCAATCATGAATGTAACAGCAGTAGTATCCCTACGTGGACTACCTGCCGAGGCCGTGTACGGAATGAGTTCGGCCTTTTACTATTTATTTGCAGCTATCGTATTCCTTATACCGACATCACTTGTCGCTGCGGAATTGGCTGCGATGTTCCAGGACAAACAAGGTGGTGTGTTCCGCTGGGTAGGCGAAGCCTACGGTAAGCGGCTCGGTTTCCTTGCCATCTGGGTGCAATGGATTGAAAGTACCATCTGGTACCCCACCGTATTGACATTCGGTGCCGTATCCATCGCCTTCATCGGAATGAACGACGCGCACGATATGTCGTTGGCAAGTAACAAGTACTACACACTCGCCGTAGTGCTCATCATCTATTGGCTCGCCACTTTCATCTCATTGAAAGGTATGGGATGGGTAGGTAAAGTTGCCAAAGTCGGTGGTATGGTTGGTACCATTATCCCGGCAGCCTTGCTGATTATCCTAGGTATCATTTATCTGGCTACAGGCGGACACTCCAATTTGGACTTTCACAGCAGCTTCTTCCCCGATCTGACGAACTTCGACAACGTCGTACTCGCCGCAAGTATCTTCCTCTTTTATGCCGGTATGGAAATGGGCGGTATCCACGTTAAGGATATAGAAAATCCCTCAAGAATTATCCGAAAGCAGTATTTATCGGTGCAGCTATCACAGTTATCATTTTCGTGCTGGGTACTTTCGCACTGGGTGTTATCATTCCGGCCAAAGACATCAGTCTGACACAAAGCTTGCTGGTTGGTTTCGACAATTACTTCAAGTACATCCATGCTTCCTGGTTATCACCGATCATCGCTATCGCTCTTGCATTCGGTGTGCTGGCAGGTGTATTGACTTGGGTTGCCGGTCCGTCCAAAGGTATTTTTGCCGTAGGTAAGGCAGGTTACATGCCCCCGTTCTTCCAGAAGACAAACAAACTGGGTGTACAGAAGAACATCCTGTTCGTACAAGGTGGTGCTGTAACAGTATTGAGCCTCTTGTTCGTAGTAATGCCTTCCGTACAGAGTTTCTATCAGATCCTGTCACAGTTGACAGTAGTTCTTTACCTTATCATGTATATGTTGATGTTTACAGGAGCTATCGTATTGCGTTACAAGATGAAGAAGTTGAACCGTCCGTTCCGTATCGGTAAGGGTGGTAACGGTTTGATGTGGTTCATCGGCGGACTCGGTTTCTGTGGTTCTCTGTTGGCATTCATCCTGAGTTTTATCCCGCCCAGTCAGATTTCAACGGGTAGCAATACAGTTTGGTTCTCCGTATTGATTATCGGTGCCATTGTTGTAGTGGCAGCTCCGTTCATCATTTACGCTTGCAAGAAACCGACTTGGGTTGATCCGAACACTAACTTTGAGCCCTTCCATTGGGAAGAACAACCAAAAGTTGCAGCAAGCACAACAAGCACAGCTACGGCAACACCAACTGCAAATCCTACCGTAAATCCAACTAGTACAACAAATAATTCCGGTACACCTAAATCATAGGGGCGTAATCGGAAAACATAAAAATGGGACTGTACAGATTGACGTACAGCCCCATTTTTTATTTTGGACGGTAAGAAAGTGGTTTGTTTGGGACGCATTTCGTCGTCTCATATAGCTAAATTCTTATTCCTTTAGCGCATCCCACGCTCTTCTATATCCTTCCGTCAGTTCCTGCATCACCTCAGCAACCGTCTCTATCTGTTTACCGTAAAGCAGTGCAGAGGCCTGGCCAATCTCCAGTTCTCCCTCTTCCAGGTCTCCATAGAAAATCCCTTTCTTGGCACGTCCATGAGCCAGAAGAATACGAAGTTCATCTTGTGTAGCCCCCACGGCTTCGGCTGCCTCTACAGCGTCACGGAAATTATTCCGCACCAAACGTACCGGAGCAAGCTTCTTCAACAGTAGCCGGGTATCCCCCTCCTGCAAACGCAAACAATATTCCTTGAAATATTCATGAGCTGAACTTTCCTGAGTCAATGCAAAACGCGTACCTATTTGTACTCCTTCTGCTCCCAACACCCGTGCAGCAAGCATAGCCTCACCCGTAGCAATTCCTCCAGCAGCAATCAATGGTAAGGTAGTAGCGGCACGCACGGCAGGTATCAGGCACAAAGTGGTAGTCTCTTCCCTTCCGTTATGCCCGCCGGCCTCGAAGCCTTCAGCAACAACAGCATCCACACCCGCCTCTTCGGCTTTCATCGCAAAGCGGGAAGAACTGACCACATGCACCACTGTCACTCCCCGCTCTTTCAGCCATCCCGTCCATTTGGCAGGGCTTCCGGCGGAAGTGAAAACTATATTGACTCCTTCCTCTACCACTATCTGCATGATTTCTTCAATCTGCGGATACATCAATGGAATATTGACTCCAAAAGGATTATGTGTAGCAGCATGGCATTTACTGATATGCTCACGTAACATTTCAGGATGCATAGAACCTGCTCCAAGCAAGCCCAATCCACCCGCATTACTTACTGCCGACGCCAAGCGCCAGCCACTGCACCAAACCATACCACCTTGGATTATTGGATATTGAATTCCGAAAAGGGAAGTAATTCTGTTCATAGTTTTTCCGTTTAGGGATTATTAGGAAGAAACAAGAAAAATGTATGAAAGGTTCGGAAGAAAAGACGAATTGTAATAAAAAACACAGCCAAAAATATGAATCTACAACATAGGTATCGCCAGATGTACAAATTATACAAATCCTAATTTTTAATCGCCTTGACAGGCTCTTTAATCAACACTGTAGTCGAGTCCCCGTATGCACGGAGCACTTCCAGAGTACGGGCACGGCGCTTACGTCCTTTGACATTCCAGAATTCTTTTGTAAAAGGTGTCATAAAATCACCGGAGAATCCCGAACCGCCACTGGCACCCTGCCAGCTACCCACGGCCATATTATTTGCACGTTCCGTCACTCGATAACGCAATCCGGTTGCTTCTATCTCATCTATGCTTTTACGGATACCCTTTTCTAAAGGAGTCTTCGCCCAATCAGAATAAATACGAAGCATTTTAAGTTCGTAAAAAGGATCTCCTCTCCACGTGTTCTTATCTATTTTAATTTTCTTCTGATACACCGGATCCCAGTTATACTTCGTATTTGCTGTATATGGACGCAAGGTAAGAATAACTTTCTTCTTCGGTGTATTTGGTATTTCGGGAAGTGTTGTATTGAAATCCAGCCATTGTCTTTCCAGCGACATCTGTTGTTTGCCCAGAGGCTCCTGTACTCCCATTTCTTTCAGTACTTCCGGATTCAGCTTAATCTCTCCTTCTCCGTCCAATAGACGGCGCAATCGCAGAGAGTCCTGAGGTGTCCAGTTCTGGGCGCAAACGGGAAGGACTACTACTAAAAGCAGTCCGATTATAGTGCAATATATTCTCATTTATTTATTTTCTTACCACCACATATATCCGCTTCCACAAAGCGGTTCATCATAACAAGGATCTATGGTCCACATCGTACGAGGGTATTTGCGGTTTTCCCACCAGCGGCGATAACGGGCAGAAGCATCCAAAACTTCATCATCCGACAAGAAGTAAATGCCTTCATAATTCTCTGCATCCGCATGTACCATTTTGCATCCCATCGAAGCATTCTGCCCCAGACGGATTGTTTCTACTGTCCACAAGATACATTCACCTAAACGAAGCTTACCACCTGCGGAATAAGAAACCGGAGCCAGCGGAAAAGAAGGAATTACCGTCAAATCTTCGGCATACTTCAACAAGTCCCCTATGTCATCAACAGTAAACCGAGGGATAGTGTTCAGCCCTTCCGGACTTTCAACAGAATATTTTCCGGCCTTCAGTTGCTTAACGAATAAATCCACGTCAGGATTATTGTAGTCCAACGTCTCTTCCGTGCATGACACAAAAGAAAGAGAAAAGAAGAATATCAAAATGGCCATTACGGCACGTATATTAGAAATTGCTTTCATTGTTGCATTGTATTAAGGTTAATATGTCATACGAACACCGCAAAGTAGATTAAGGTTCGTTGGACGTTCCGTTCGCAGCGTTTTTGTTTGCGAATCCGTATCAAAATGATGAGATACCGTAGGCTCTGCAAACAGAGCAATCCGGTCGTTCAACTTATAACGGACTCCCAGACCTGCCGCAACGGAAAGTTGTACAGGCTCTGCTTCAAAACCATTGTCCCTGGCTCCGGATATGCATTTCTCGGCAGCACCACCCAATGTAGCGTAAAAATCTACTCTAGAGTTGCTTGCCAGTATTGCATTCAGTTTCACCGGAACAGCCAGTGTATGTATCGTATGATCTCCGTCAAGACGGTTGTATTGCAAACCTGCCTCCAGAGAAAAATGTTTGCTCAAACGACGCTCGGCAGAAACTCCTGCGGTGAACGGCATTCCGAAATCTCCCTTTGGCAACGATGTACCTATGCCTGCTTTGAAAGCCCATTTTTTAGCAGAACCACCCGCATTGGTAACGGGGAGTACTTTATCGGAATCTGAGCCAAATTCTGTATTGGAATTTGTAGCAGTAGGATCAGTAGTTGTGGCACGATGATTATTTTCATTCCTTGATGAAGCTGAAGCTGTTTGACCATACATTCCATTACCTTGGTGGTGATTGCCATATACGCGTTGGGAAATTGTAATGGAAACAGTAACAGATACAGTCTCTTCATCATCACCATTCGCAACAAGTATGGTACCGGATGACGCTGGTGCCAGATGTTTATGTCCCGGAGTCTGCGCTGTAGGTTTAGGCTCATGAATAGAGGGGAATTTTTCCTGTACCACATCTCCGTTCAGGTTACCTTCCGGTGTCAGCGTAGCCACCTTGGTGAATGCTTCCTGAATCTCATCTTTCGGAGAGAAATACCAGAATGCAGCGGAAGCAGCTCCAAGCACTAATACTACAGAAGCAGCCGCAGCCACCCGGTAGAAGCGTGGAGTAAGGACGGAACGTTTCTGCTTCTGTCCGAAAGCAACAGCTGCAGAAGTATTGGTTGCATCGGTTTCAACTCTTGACAGGTCGCTTTTCAGCTCCTCCCAAAAGCCATCCCGCACCGTCATCTCTGCACCAGAGAGGCGATTACGGAACAAACCGGTTATTTCATCATTTCCTTTCATACTCTGTATATTCTTTAATTCTTTTTGCTAACAAATTCTTGGCGCGATGCAGTTGCGAAGTGGATGAATGTACCTTAATCCCAAGCATTTCCGCTATTTCCTTGTGTGATTTCTCTTCAAACACATACAAGTTGAAAACGGTTCGGCATCCATCAGGTAATTCTGCCACAAATGCCATCAACTGCTGTTCAGAGAGGCGGCTACCGCTATCTGCTATACTTGCTTCGTCGGGTATGTCAGGCAATTGTTCTTCGTTTACCACCAGTTGGGTGATACGCTTCTGCTTTCGCAGATAATCTATTGCCTGTGTCACCATTACTCTTGTTACCCACGTTGCCAACGCACATTCGCCCCGGAAAGTGAAATGGGTAAAGATCTTGATGAACCCATCGTGCAATACGTCATGAGCGGCATCTTCATCGCCCGTATAGCGGTAGCATACCGCAAGCATCTGCTTGGAATAAAGGGTATACAGCTCCTTACGTGCGGAATCCTTTCCTGCCCGGCAGCCCTCTATCAGTTCTATTTCATTTTCCAATGTCAGTGCTATTTTTTACGGACGCCTCTTCGCGTCGTTTGTTAGTTAGACGCAGCTTTCCGTAGAATGCTGCAATGTAATATCTAAAAAGAAGTTAAAGAACGGAGATTATTTATATTTTGCTTTCAAAGTCTGTATCTGCTTGTCAAGCATTTCATCCAGTGCATCAAACTCACTCCAATCTAAGATACCGGGAACCATAACGACGAAGTTAATAAAATTATCATGTTCCAAAAGATAGGAGACTTCATCCTTAAAAGTGCGGTCATCACTCAAGATATTCTTTCTTCCCGCAGACAAGGCAAGCCCCATCAGCACATCGGTCTTTATCTTATAATAATCACCCACATCTTTCTTTTTCCTTCCCAACTCAAAATAGACCTGCATCACATCCTGCAACATACGTTTCTCAGGGATATACTGCATTAATGAGGAACCTTTCAACACGTCCAATGCATCGGTTCTATAAGAGAACTCATCAAAATTATTAAAAAGCTTGCCATACTTCCATAAAGTATCTCCAGGTATCTTAGATACATCCATATTGTGGTTCGACAACACAGTGCTCATGTGTACATCAATATCCAGCAACCGCTTTATTTTACGCAATTCCTCCTTATTGTACTCCAGTTCTTCCGCTACCAGTTGCATCGTCGCTCGCACTTCTTTCTGCCTACTGTGCTCCGCTATCTTGTCACTTCCCCAGAAAGTAACAATGATACCTGCCGCCACAATGCTGAACTGACGAAAATAGTCTCCCAGTTCCCAGCTTTTGAGCACGTTCTTTATCTTATCCCAACCGTTCTGTCCCATAACTCTGATTATTCTAAATGATATTTTTCTTCAATAGCCTGTATTGCCCTATCAATTCTTTTCCCTACACGCTCTATATAGTCGGGAGTAAAATATCTATGAGCAACCCTAACAAAGTTTCGCACCGATATATTCGAAAGGTAGATGTCCCATGCCTCATATCCCCCCTCATACAAACAATGCATCTGTTCATCGGTCAGTGTAAGATTGAAAGGTGTCATAACCTGGTCTTTCATATCATAATAGCCGTTCATAGTCGCCTTAAACCCATCCAATACTTCATAAATCTCAGTCAACTGCAACAGCAATTCTTTATCCGAAATTTTCTGCATCAACATGGAACTTTTAAGTATATCCAGTGCATTCTGGGTATAAGTGAAACTACGTATATGCCCCATTAGAAGGGCAAACTGCCTCAACGAATCTTCAGGTATGATACGAATCTTCAAGTCGTGCTCTGCCAATAAGGCAGAAAGACGTTCGTCTTCCTGAAACTCAGCCACAATATCTTCATATTTCTCCCGGTTACTTTTCAGTTCTTCCTTAATCAGCAACATGGTGGCCCGGATATCCTCCTTCTCCGAATTTCGGGTTACCAAATCACTGCCCATAAAGGTAATCAGCACACCAATCACGACAATGGATATTTGTCGCACGTAGTCTCCCAGCTTCCATCCTTTGACTATCGTTTTTACTCTTTTCCAATCTATCTTTTCCATATCTTCCAAATGCATCATCTATTCACTCAAAACGCATCATCTGTTTGACCTCAACAGACCATGCGTTCACCCCTAACAGACCGTCTGTTTCTTAGTGTTCCGTAATATACTGATTATTAATAGAAAAGCCTCTCATAAAGATTGCAATATGATGGCAAACTTATGAGAGGCTTCCCTTTTTATTCCCTAATACGACCTTCCGCCTTTGTCAACATGCTTTAAAACTCATATCCAATCCTTTTACAGAATGGGTCAGAGCACCTACAGAGATAAAGTCTACACCACATTCGGCATAATCGCGCAGCGTATCAAAAGTGATACCACCCGAAGACTCGGTTTCATAACGACCGCCTACCATATCCACAGCCTTCTTTGTCATTTCAGGCGTGAAGTTATCAAACATGATACGGTCTATGCCACCAAGATCAAGCACTTGTTGCAACTCATCGAAGTTACGTACTTCAATCTCTATCTTGAGGTCTTTACCTTTTTCCTTGCAATATTCTTTAGCACGATTGATAGCCTTGTCGATGCCTCCGGCAAAATCCACGTGATTGTCTTTCAGCAAAATCATGTCGAACAATCCGATACGATGATTTACACCACCGCCAATCTTCACAGCCATTTTCTCAAGGATACGCATACCGGGAGTAGTCTTACGGGTATCGAGCACACGTGTATTCGTACCTTTCAGTTTCTCTGCATATTTATGCGTCATGGTAGCAATACCACTCATGCGTTGCATAATGTTCAGCATCAGGCGTTCTGTCTGCAACAAAGATTGCACCTTGCCTTCCACTATCATTGCTATATCGCCCGGCTTCACCTCAGCCCCATCATTGATGAAGACTTCTACCTTCATAGTAGGGTCGAAACGACGAAACACTTCTTTGGCAACTTCGATACCAGCCAGAATGCCCGGCTCTTTAATCAAAAGTTTGGATTTACCCATCGCCGTAGCGGGGATGCACGAAAGGGTTGTATGGTCTCCGTCACCTATATCTTCTGCGAAGGCGAGGTCTATCAACCTGTCAATCAATTCTTCTTCCTTATTCATTCGCTTTATCTATTCTTATTTGATGTATCACATATTTGTTCTGTACCTTTCTGAAGAAACAATTCACCCGAAAGTTTCCATTAGCGGTCCCCAAAGTACCGATGATGAAACTTGATTCATCCCTCTTTCCTTCGTGATTCACATTGAAGCTACTGACTTTGTTCTCGGCAAAAAAATTAGCCATTGCTCTTTCTGCAGTTCGCTTGTCAGCATTGGTCGTACGATTGTGGATAATCAGATCCACCTTATCACCCAGATACCCGTTTAGCTCCTGAGAGTTTCCCTTTTTGAAGGCCGTAACCACCCCCACAGGTACGTCCTGAGCAAAGATCGAGGATACCCATAAGAAGAGGCTGGTCAACAATAAAACTACTCGTTTTTTCATAATCACAAGTATTAATGATACGCAAAGGTAAGCATTTATTGTAAAATACAATAAAAAAGCACTAATTTTGTGCACGAATCAGAATGTAAGCAACATGAAAACAACTTTGCTCGTCGTAGGGAGAACCGTAGAACAACACTTTATAACTGCCATCAATGACTATGTGCAGCGTACCAAACGCTACCTGTCTTTCGATATGGAAGTCATCCCGGAATTGAAGAATACCAAGAGCCTTTCCATGGAAGTGCAGAAAGAAAAAGAGGGTGAATTGATATGTAAGACATTCCAGCCAGGTGATGTGATTGTATTGCTGGATGAAGGGGGAAAAGAAATGCGCTCCATAGAGTTTGCAGACTATATGAAGCGCAAGATGAACACCGTAAATAAACGGCTTGTATTTGTCATCGGCGGACCGTATGGTTTCTCACAAAAAGTATATCAGGCGGCACATGAGAAAATGTCCCTTTCTAAAATGACGTTCTCGCATCAGATGGTGCGGTTGATTTTCGTGGAACAGTTGTACCGGGCCATGAATATACTCAACGGCGGCCCTTATCACCACGAATAACTGTCTCTTCAAGACCTTGAAATTTGGAACCCTGTTCCTGATAACGCCATCTCTACAAATCGTGCGCGAGGGTTCGATACATCCTGCGTCAGTATCTCCCGGATGCGCAATGCTGCCTGTGGATCTTTCGCCACCATATACAAGTAGCCTCCCCCACCTGCACCCGGCAACTTATACCCCAGTGCATAGTCCTTAATCTTATTGATAATTTTTTCCACTGCCGGAGGGTTAGTACCGCAATCCAGAGCTTTATTCTGCATCCACGTTTTGCCAACCAATGCACCATAGGCCTCAAAGTCGTTCCTCTGAATAGCTTCTGCCATATCCAATGCATGCGCCTTCATATCTTCCAATATTGCCAAATGGATAGATGAATTAAGGAACATGGAACGCACAATCTCTGCCAGGATACCTTTAGCAGTACGTGTAATTCCCGTATAATATAATAGGTGGCAATCACGATATTCAGGATGCGTAAAGAGATGTTCAGGCAACCAGTGTATTAACGGATTCTGTACAAACCCGGGTTCTGTTTGCAACAGTTTGATGCCTTGTAACACTCCACCATACTGATCTTGCCAACCACCACCCGTTGTCAACAACTGTTCCAGAGCAAGTGTACGACGGCATATTTCATTCTTATCCCACATCAAGCCGCAGAAATCACTTAAAGAGCCTAAAACCGTAGAAGCCAGTATAGAACTAGTTCCCAGACCTGAGCCTGCCGGAATAGCAGATAATAAAGTAATCTCTATACCTGTACCGAATGCCTGCAACTGTTTCTCCAACGAGGGATAACCCACTTCTGAAAACGCCGGGCCAAAACCTGCCAACGTCAGCGCCGCTTTCGGAATAGAGAAAGGAGACCCAATCTTACAGTAATCCTGCAATTCCCCGAAAGTATTCACAACTTCCATCGCTCCCATATCAATAGAGCGCAAAACAATGCGATACTCTTTACAAGGCTTCACATAAACTTGCAAAGGAGGTTGCCCATTCAATTCAATGGCCAGATTCACTACATTTCCACCCGCAAAAAGAGAATATGGCGGAGTATCTGTCCAGCCACCCGCAACATCAATACGCACAGGGCTACGTCCCCAAACAATCTGATCGCTATATACATTGAGGTGAGGACGGCTTTTCTTCTCATACAAATCAGAAAGGAGTCCTTCGCGCAGCAGTCCGAAAGCCTCTCTTTCATCATTCTGAAAGTCTTTTCCATTCAGCTTGTCTATCTGCGCCCGAAGCATCCGGTTATGGATACGCTGCATCTGAGGTGCATCATCCGGTAACACATCCGGTTTATCTATCTTCAAACAATGAAAATCTTCGGCAACATCAGCCAAATCCAATTGATAGAAGACACTCTTCTCATAATTGCGTGCCAGCAATTCCCAATTGCCTTTCCGGAAACTCTCGCGCTGTGCATATAATTGACGTAAATCTGCTTTCGCTGAAATTTCATCGGCAGAGAGACGTTGACTGTTCAACCAGATTTTCTTACCTTCCGCCAATTCCAGTTCCGAAGTCATCCAGCAAAGTACCTTGCCCATCTGTTCTATATCTTCTACTACTGGAAAGATTCCGGCAGCCTGTAAGTCGTCTTTCCTTCCGATTACATCATCCGGAGTCAATCCACGTTTCGCCAACCAACCAATGAAGGGCATTCCCAGGA
This sequence comes from Bacteroides intestinalis DSM 17393, assembly GCF_000172175.1. Classification (NCBI taxonomy): domain Bacteria; kingdom Pseudomonadati; phylum Bacteroidota; class Bacteroidia; order Bacteroidales; family Bacteroidaceae; genus Bacteroides; species Bacteroides intestinalis. The sequence continues at coordinate 1,618,438 of NZ_ABJL02000008.1, forward strand.
ACAAAGTCTTTTCATCCTGGATATCTCCTTTAGATACATCATCAAAGCCATACGGACGAACCACCCAACGCTTCTCCGCAAGAGGCACAATGTCTACACACACTCCATCCGGCAGTGCCAACGTCCAGTCATTTCTCGGTACGCCTGTGATAATTTGCCGGGAACCAATCTTCCACGATGCACCAACAAAGCTGTTTTCAATCCAAAGATTATCATTATTAGAAGAAAGAGTTACCCCTATTTCTGCATTCTGCACAAAGATTGCAGGATTGGGTTTTACTTTCCGGTGCATAATCCGACGTTGATCGTACACTTTATTCTGTAAAGTGACAGTTGAGGAAAGTAATTCACGGCTCGTTCCATAATGGTAGAATTCACCACCCGGTAAGGGCAAAATAGCCACAGACAGCTTATTCAACTCATCATCAATAATGCACGGGTGGTTACCCAGAGACAAACCGAAGTCTGAATATAAATCATAGTACTTCAAATCAGAATACGAAGCATCTTTCTGCGAACGTTTCATCAATAATTCCACCGCCCGATCGCTCAGCAACCAGATACCTATATCCATCAGAAAGAGATGAGTCTTGGAAAGATTTTCCAACTCTTGCAATGAAGGCTTCTGCAACATAAAATCCAACGCTTCCGGCTGTTTGCGGTCAGAAACAAACACCCCATGATGTGTTGCTAATACCGGATCTACCCAGAGTCCATAACATACCACATCTGCATCCGGTATATCCTGCAAAGGTTTCTCGGCACGAATATAGACATCACCACTCGCAATCAGTGTACGCAACTTTTCCGGTGCCCGCTCCATGATTTTCTCATAAAGTGGAACTTGCAAGGATAATAAGTTTTGCCCCAGCTTCTGCCCGCGTGCCCAGCGAAATACCGGTATTGGGGTTAATATCTTTCCGGAGGGAGCATATCCCGGCAGGCGGCGGCTTTGTCCACCGGCATGCAACAGGATACGTTTCTCTGTTGAGTGTTCTGTTTGTTGGTTTCTATACCATTCGCGCAAGAGCCAGGTTGTTCCCCCACCCGATCCCAGTTTCATCCCTACAGGATCAGAAGTACAAAACCATTCCGTACGATCTACATTTTCCAGTTCATAGAATGCCGACACAAGATTAGGCGGCAAGGATAATAATTTTTGCATATCCGATTGCTATAATGCTTAATATATTAGCTGCAAATTAAAGCAATCTTAAGCAAAATCCACGAAAAATTTTAATGATTTTGAAGATGAAGATAGAAATATCCTCGCACGAAGAAAATAGAAGCGAAACTTAAGTGTAAAGCCTATACAAAGATTCTCCTATATCTGTTCAATTAAAGAAGGATGGATAAAAGCCGTGGCCACAGCCATAAGACCCTGAATAACAACAACCACACGACGATCATCTTTTATACGAACAAATTCACCTTCTACACCTTCAAAAACGCCACCGGTAATGCGAACACGCTGTCCTCTCTTCAGATTAATAGTAGTGGGGTCTAAGTAGACAACCTGCTGATCGCAATTACCCGCAACAGCTATGAAACTCCGCATTTGTACATCCGGAATCGTAATAGGTTGTTGAGTTTCGCAATCCATGATGTAGCGAATTGGAAGAATAGCTCCTTTAGCCTCTTTTATCTCTTCAAGTTGCTTTCGGGTGGAGCGAACAAAGACCAGATTATGAATAGCAGGAACAAGCTTGCGGATTTTACATTCATTCCTCACAATATACTCATAACGCATTGGAATAAAATTCTCTATTTGCTTGCTGTCCAGATAATTTTTCAAGGCCAACTCGCGGCTATAAGTAATACGCAGGGGATACCAATTCAGATCGGCGGAGCTTGTATTCACAATAGGATTTTTTATATAGCATTTAGACTTTTACTATGTATGAACTAATAAATTAGCCACAATAATGCAGACTTAATCGTTCATCCAACGGACGCAAAGTTAAAGCGTAACAATGAGAATACAAAATATTACGATAAAGAAAAAGCAGTTCCGAGTAGAAGCTTTTCCATGAAATACAAAAAGTAGACTTCCCGTTGACAAGAAGTTAAGAGTTTGTCAACAGGAAGTTAACCCTTTTTCTATTTTTCCAGCATATCTACTACTTGCTGTAATAATGCAGGCATTTCATGGTTGGAATTCTTAATCGTATGAATCTGCTCTTTTCCTTCCGCAGTCAGTGAGAAATACATTTGGCGTTTATCGACTTTACCGATAATGCGGGCAATCAACTTCTTCTCCTCCACAGAGCGTATTAGCTTGGAAGTATTAGAATGAGTAAGTCCTAATGCTTCTGCTATTTCTCCGGAAGTGAGCCGGGGATTATCCAGAAGTGCACAGAGCAACATCCCCTCATTCAACGAGAGGTTGTATTGCTGGATAAATTGGGTTTCAAACTCGGCTATCGCCCGATAAACATCACGAATTTTACATAAATCCTCCATATATTCTCTTTTTTATTTGTTAAATAACAAATTACTAGATGAAAAGGTTGACATTGGCTTTATCTGCCCGCTCCATGTAAGTAGCAACACCACCGATAGTTACCTCATCCAACAGTTCTTCACGACTGATTCCCATCATATCCATTGACATCTGGCAAGCTATAAATTCTACACCCTGTGCGAGAGCCTGAGAACGAAGTGATTCCAAAGAATCCACACCTTTTTGTTTCATAAGGAAACGCATCATCCGGCTACCCATGCCAAACATATTCATTTTGGATAACTTCAATTTCAAAGAACTGGAAGGAAGCATCATGCCAAACATCTTACCAAAAATATCTTTCTTAACTTTCGGCTTCTGCACTTTCTTCAGAACATTCAATCCCCAGAAAGTGAAAAAGACCGTAACCTTCTGTCCTGTTGCCACAGCACCATTTGCCAATACAAAGGTAGCCAAAGCTTTGTCTAAATCATCACTGAAAAGGATCAAAGTTTTTCCCCTACCCGCTATTGCTCCGGCAGACGATGGACAAACAGCAGCCGGATCACCTTTCTCTATAGTTACTGTATAACGACCTTTTTCTTCATGACTTCCTATCAGACGGTTTCCCGTCGTATCACACCATGCCGAAGCATCACGTGCAAATCCGGCATCAGTTGCCACAATCTCCACTTGTTCTCCCGGAGCAAGAGTATCCATTGCCTTTTTAACTTGCATGATAGGCCCCGGACATTGCAGGCCACAGGCATTAATTTTCAATGGCTCTTTAGAAGAACTCACCGTAGATTCTATTGAATTAACCTGCGGTATGGCAACTTTATCGGGTACAGGTACAGGCGCTACTGCAGCAGAATAGAGTTTATATCCTCCTGAGAGGTTACGCACATTCCGATACCCATTTCCCATCAGGATGCGTTGTGCCAGATATCCACGCAACCCTACCGCACAAAACAAGACAACCGGCTTGCTTGCAGGAACTTCCGACATACGATCTCTTAAATCATCCAAGGGTATATTAATTGCTCCCGGAATAGAACCGAAAGAAAATTCCTCGGGAGTACGGGTATCTATCAACATGACTTCATTCTTCTGCTGTACCAGTTCGCGCCAGGTAATAATGGGCATTGCACCGCTTATTATATTAGAAGCCACATATCCTGCAATGGCAATAGGATCTTTAGCCGAAGAGAACGGAGGTGCATAAGTGTGCTCTGTTTCCATCAGATCGTAAACCGTCCCGCCTCGCTTAATAAGTCCGGCAATCTGGTCGATACGTTTGTCCACTCCTTCATAACCAATGCACTGTGCACCATATAATTTTCCCGTAACAGGATGGAAAGTTAATTTTAAAGTCAGTGGCAATGCATCCGGATAATAGCCCGCATGAGAAGCAGAATGGGTTACAGAACTCTGATATTCCATCTCCCATTGCTTCAAGCGCTTAGCAGCAAGTCCTGTAGAGGCAACAGTCATATCAAAGACCTTGGCAATAGAAGTACCAATAGCACCTTCATAAGAAACTTTATTGCCAAATACCATATTATCAGCCACAATACGTCCTTGACGATTGGCTGGATTAGCCAGATAATTAAGCCATGGTTTTCCGGTCAGCGGATGCGGATATTCAATTGCATCCCCTACGGCATAGATATCTTTCTCAGAAGTTTCCAGATACTCATTCACCCAGATACCTCCGGCTTCTCCTATTTTTAATCCGGCATCTTTGGCCAAAGCAGTTGCCGGACGTACACCGATAGAAAGCAATACCATATCTGCCGGAATTGTCTTCCCACTTTTCAAGAAAACTGTAATACCTTGCTCTGTGCGCTGAAAATGGGTTACTCCTTCTTCCAAATAAAGTGAAACACCCTTCTGAACCAGATGCTGATGAACAGGAGCAGCCATAGAGAAGTCAATAGGTGCCATTACCTGATTGCCCATTTCCACTACAGATACAGAGACTCCTGCATGATGCAGATTTTCCGCCATTTCCAAGCCGATAAACCCTGCACCAACTACGACTGCACGTTTTACAGCATGTTCTGTGAGATAAGATTTAATACAGTCGGTATCTTCAACATTACGAAGGGTAAAGATTCCCTCTGAATCAATGCCTTCTAACGGTGGCCTGACCGGAGTAGCTCCCGGTGACAACAAAAGCTTATCATAAGTTTCTTCATATTCGCCTCCGTCAACCGTACGAACCGTAATGGTTTTATTCTGCGGATGAATGGCAATCACTTCATTCTCTACACGCACATCCACTCTGAAGCGCTGACCGAAAGAAGCCGGCGTCTGCACCAGTAACTTCTCACGTTCGTCAATCACGCCACCAATATAATAAGGTAGACCGCAATTTGCATACGATATATACTTTCCCTTCTCTAATAGAAGGATATCAGACTTTTCATCTACCCTTCTCAATCGTGCCGCCGCTGTAGCTCCCCCGGCAACACCTCCAATAATTATATACTTCATACTTCTTTATTTTAGTTTTGATGGTGCAAAGGAAATAATATTTTCTTAAATAAAATAGTTTCCGATGGAAAACAATGTTAAAACACAGCAAAACAGTACAATGACCAAGATAATTACTATCATAAAACATGGAACATAAAGAGAAGAAGAAAGTTCATAAATGCAAGATATAAGTTAACAGGAAAGTACACAAACATTTGTTTCAAGGCATATTTATGCCTCGAAAGATCATATAACAACCCTAAAAATCGAGAATTACCAACCGAGTTTTTCGAAACCGGCAGATGTATACCACTCAGTAGAACGGTATGCCTTATCAGTGGCAGTATTAGAAGTCGAAGGAATATAACAGGATACACCGTTAGTTCCTTCCATAGAGAACATACTCTGGGAAAAACCAGAAAAGTTCATAGGAGTAGTAACCCAATATGCTACAGCTGAATTAAAAATCTGTTTCCATGCTTCATAAGCATTATCATCAGTAATCATTCGCATCATGCCCACCAGATCATAATACCCTACATGTCCATCCTGATATCCATCAGAACCACGACGTTTATCATAATCAAATACTGATTTACGAAGTGATGCATTATCAACCGTTCCGGGTAAAATTTGCTTTGTAAAGACAGCCAAATCAACTAATGGCTCGGTTCTCAAAGCACATACAGAAGCACCACCGGTCCAATTAGTATTCGAAATTCCATTACCCTCATCATATTTAGCTGCATAAGGTTCATAATAAGCCTTGGCTATATCTACTGCCGCATCTTCTGAAAAAAACATAGCAGGTACTAATTCATCATACGAAGCGCCAGGCCCCGGTATCTCTGTTGGAGAGCCAATACAATAATCCGTGTAGTCACGCAATTCATAAGCGACCTCTACCGATTGCATAAAACAAGCATCAAACAGGATAAAATCAAAATGAGGAGCAGTCTCCAAGATCTCGACAAATTCAGAAATATTCATTCTCTTATCACCGTTACCTATATCTTGCCCCACCCAGCGGGTATTAGCGCCTAACGGATAAGGAAGCCAGCCGTCACCATGCGACCAGTAAACCAGTCCATAACTATCAGCCTGATATTGAGTATTTGAGAAAACAGCTGCAAAGACTTCCTGCGTTTCAGATACACCTACCGAATTACGACTAGAGTAAGTCTTTACTACCTTTTCTACAACTGTCCCATTTTCATTTTTCAATTCAAGCAGCTGAGGAGATCCACCTTTATCTATATAAACCAGGAAATTCACATCAACATCTTCCACTTTTGCCATACCTACCTTCATTTCCTCAAAGTCCGGTAAAGCAAATCCAGAAAGGGTGTTATCTGCAGCAACATATACTAGCACCGTGCGACTACTCTTAAGTGGATCACCCGGTTCAACCGTTACCGTACAAGTAGCAGTTTTCCCGCCATCCTCAGTAATGACAGTAATCGTAGCAGTTCCCGGTTTTAGAGCTCTAATCTTACCATTGGTATCAACCGTAGCAATATCCGGATCACTTGATTTCCATATTACATTCTGATTGGTAGCATCATCCGGAGTAATGGTAGCAGACAAAGTCACATTCCTCCCCTCTTTTAACGAAAGGGCGCTCTCATTCAATGTAACGCTTGTTACAGCAACGATATCCGGCTCCTGTGGATGATCTTCACAGGCCACAAACAATACAAAAAAACAAATCCACAGAAGAAAATCAAGTTTAGTTCTCATGGTTACAAGTAATAATGGATAGCTCCTTGTTTCAGCAAGGAAGTGAAGCCGACTATTCTTCCGGCTTCTTGAAGCGGAATGCATCAGGGTCGATAGGCATCAACACTATCGATTTATTCTTCTTATATTTACCTTTTACTTTTGCTGACTCTTTCTCCAACTTCTTTTTATTCTCAGAGAAATAAATCATGCAAGTATAATCAGGACATTTCAAATCAAATTCCAAGTAATTCTTTAACTGATACGTATAAAGATCACGTTTAGGCAGGAAACCACCTTTATCCAGCTTGACACTATCCAACACTTGGATATCAGTAAAATACACTACCGTGTCATTGAAAGAGGCAGCAACACCAAATGCATACACAGCCTTTTCCTTGCCTTCTTTTCCTTTTTTGAATGAGAATGCCGAGCATACCATAAAAACCAACGCTACGGCAAAAAGTATACGAACGTATTTCATAATCTGTTTTTTGTTATATGTTGGCGACAAAGATAAGGATAAAAAATGAGAATGAGAGCAGATAAGCGCAAGAAGGTTGTAAACAAAGGGTTTAGGAGAAAAACAGTCAGTAAGTGAAAGCCAACGGAAACCGCAAAAAAGCCAAGTTAAACCGGAGTTGCGTTACTATCCCGTTACTTTGTTTCTAATAACGAGGTTGGTTTTAGGAGCTTTTTAAAGTGCTGAATAACAAGTCCAATCCGGGAGATTCCGGCGGCAAATGTCGTGGAAAATTCGGATTTCGGTTCCGTTAGTGCGAAAAAAGTTGTTTTTCGGGTGCGATTGCACTGATTGACTGCGTTTTGCATATCTACAGACAACTCTACATGAAATAATTTTGTAACCATTAAAAATTGTAGAGTATGAGATCGACTTTTAAAGTATTATTTTATTTGAAGCGCAACGCCCCGAAGAAAAACGGGCTTATTCCGGTAATGTGCCGCATCACGGTAAACGGCAAGATTTCCCAATTCAGTTGCAAGCTGGATGTAGAGGAAAAAACATGGAACATCGAGCTTGGCAGAGTATCGGGCAGAAGCACCGTTGCGCAGGAAACCAACCGTATGCTGGACAAGATTCGCGTGGGTATCAACAAAGCCTATCAGGACATTTGCGATAAGGACAATTATGTTACCGCCGAAAAAGTACGCAACGTTTTCTTAGGTATGGGAATGAATCATGAAACACTGCTGGCAGTATTCCGTCAGCACAATGAGGATTACGAAAAGCAGGTAGGCAAGATAAAGAGCCTGCGGAGCTATTGGAAATACTGCATCGTGTACAAGCATCTGGAAGAGTTCATCAAGCAACGCTATAAGGTCAGTGATATAGCGTTGAAAGAGCTTGCGCCCGCTTTCATCACGGATTTTGAACTGTTCCTGCGCACGGAGAAGAACCACTGCAACAATACGGTATGGTCGTATATGATGCCGTTCAGAAGCATTATTTTCATGGCTATCAATAACGGCTGGTTACAGCGTGACCCGTTCTACGCGTACAGTATCACAAAGGAGGAAACCAAACGCGGCTTTCTGTCAAAGGAGGAAATCAACCTCCTAATCAAAGGCACGTTCAAAAAGCCGAGCTATACACTGATACGTGATTTGTTCATCTTTTGTACCTTTACGGGATTGAGCTGGACGGATATGGCGAACCTTACGAAAGAGAACCTGCAAACCTCGTTTGACGGTCATTTGTGGATCAAGACAAACCGCCAGAAAACGGGAACGGAAAGTAATATCCGCTTGCTGGATGTTGCCAAGCATATCATCGAAAAATACGACGGAATGACCGATGACAACAAGTTGCTACCCGTGCCGTGCTACGTCAATTGCAAAAACAGTATCAAGGTTATAGCGAAAAAATGCGGCATCGAGAAAAACGTCACGTGGCACATGAGCCGCCACACCTATGCGACAACAGTCTGTTTATCAAACGATGTACCTATTGAAACGCTGTCGAAAATGCTCGGACACAGGAGCATTCGCACGACACAGATTTACGCCAAAATTACGGCGGAGAAGGTCAGCCGCGATATGGAAAAGCTGTCGAAGCAAATCGCACAGATGGAGAGTTTTATATGTCAGGCTATCTAACTAAAAAACGGATAAAGTTATGGAAAGAGGAATAATGACAATTAACAGGAATGGCGTTACCATAACGGGTAACGTCTGGATGACCGATTTTGAAATCGCCGAACTTTTCAGCGTAACCCTTCCGGCAGTAAACAGCCGTATCAAATCCATCTACAAAAGCGGAGTATTGTCGGAAAATGACACATACCGGTATATTCGTCTTGAAAACGGTAACCGTGCGGATGCGTATAATATGGAGATGATAACCGCCCTCGCGTTCCAACTGAACAGTCAGCCTGCAAAGGTCTTTCGGGAATGGATAGTGCGAAAGGCAGTATTACCCCAACGCACACATTCACCTATCGTTATCCAATTGAAAGACGGCTTTTTGTGTTAAGTAGAAAAACAGACAAGGGGCAAACCGCAACGTGTGGTTTGCCCCTTGTCTGTTTTTACCGGATTGCCTTCCTGTAATTCTCTTCCAGTATCCTTTCGATGTCTGTTTCTCGGTACAGGACTTTCCCACCGAAAATAATAAAGGGTATTTTCCGGTCATTGCGGTACTCCTGCAAGGTGCGGCGGCTTACTTTCAGCCTCTGGGCTACCTCCTTGTCCGTCATATACCGTTCTCCGCCGAGCGACGGACGGTAATTCTCTGCCAAACGGCTCACTTCTTTTGTTCCTCTGCGCAAAGCGTGCAGGGCTTCAGCGATGTGTTCATCATCCGCTGTCATTACATTGTCGTTCATCTGTTATTATGGATTTTAGTGGTTTGACGTATGGCTACGGGGTATCTTTTTCCGTCCGGAACTGCTCTATGGCGGGTAACAGCCGTTCCACCTCGTCCGGTTTGTAATAGAACTTGCGGTTTACCTGTGAGAAACCGATCAGCCGGTTATCCCGAAGCGTTTGCAGTGTTCGGGGGCTGATATGCAGCAGGCGGCATACTTCCTCCCCGTCGAGCCATTTGTTTATCTTCCTGTCGCCGCATCTGCGGTACAGCGTGTTTACTTTCTCCGTCAGCGTGCCCACACCGGAAAGCAACGCCTCAAAAGTCTTCTTCTCAATAATTACTATTTCCATTATTTAATCTGTTTTCGTGCAAAAGTAACCCGTAACGAGTTACTTCCGTACTGTTCCGCTGCGGATGGCAGCTTGTGTCGTCCGCATGGCGGCTATTGTCTTTTTTATCTTCCCCGAAATGCCTGAAAATCTTCCATAGGTGGTTGCCTACCTGTGGAAACGTCCCACGCAAATGAGAGAATTTTGCCCCGAAATCAAAAAGCAACGATATGGAAATCATCACGATGGAAAGTGCCGCCTATAAGGAACTGACGGCGAAAATAGATTTGATAGCCGGATATGTCCGGGAGAATGAACAGTCAAAGAAGAAAGATGCGGCAGAGGTATGGATGAGCAGCAGGGAACTCAAAGGGCTGCTCGGTATCAGCACCCGCACGCTTCAACGACTGCGGGACAACAAGCGCATCAGTTACGCCATCTTCGGGGGTGCTTGCCGCTATCCCGTGTCGGAGGTGGAACGGCTGGTCAAGGAAAGCATCTACAACTGCGACGCGCGGACGGTTGAAGAGTTCAAGCGCAATTACCTGTTACGCACGGGAGGCAAAAAAGGATGAGCACGCTGGACTTGGATACCTTCGAGGGGTGGATGCGCCAAATCATGGAACGCTTCGACCGGAACGAACAGCTTATCGCCTCTCTTACGGGCAAGGAGCTCAGGGAGGTGAAATACCTCGACGGGGAACGGCTGCTTGACAATCAGGACTTGTGCGAGCTGCTCAATACGAGCAAACGCTCCATCCAACGTTACCGCAGTTCTGGGACACTGAAATACCAGATGCTCTGGCACAAGGTGTACTATAAAGAATCGGACGTGCAGGAGTTCCTGCGAACCCATTTCAAGGAGTCCGAAGGGAAAAACGGTGAGAAAAGGCAAAAGGCATAAAGCCACAAACTTCCAGACGGAAGCCACAAGCTGCCACACGGTTCTTCCCCCATTGCGGGACGGTTGATAGCCGCTACTTTCGTGGGCGAAACAATTTCATTTTTAATTAAAAGCAATAAAGTATGGAACAAAAAAAGAATCAAAAGGACGTGCTGATTGTCCGGGACGAGAAGACGGGCGAAATCAGCGTCGTCGCCGGGCTGAAAAAGGACGGCACACCGAAAACGACCGCCGCTTCGGGAGCCAACCAGAAGGATTTTCTACTGTTCGACAAGAATAGCAACCCGCTGGACAGCTTTCTGGACAACTTTTTCCGGCAATGCAAGGAGCCGAAACGCTTCGGCTTCTACCGTGTGGCGGCGGAGAACATCGAGCATGTGATAGACGTGCTTAAAGACCTGCTTAAAAATCCCGAAAAGAACCGTGACCTGCTTGAACCGCACCACGTGGATACGTCCAAGTACGAACAGCAGGCACAACCGGAAAATACCCCGCAGGCGCAGGAAACGGAACAAGCGGCTGTACCGGAAAACACGGGCGAACAAGCGGAGGAACAAACCGGCGAGCAAGCACAACAGCAAGCCGGACAAAGCGGTACCGGCATTGATGAAAGCCGTATTGATTGGGCAAATCTTGAAGAACAGTACGGCATCAAACGCGAAGCGTTGGAAGCATCGGGCGATTTGGAAAAGATGCTCGGCTACGGCAAATCGGCACTTGTGACGGTCACTCCCCTGATTGCCGGGGAACGCTACGAGATAGAGGCACGGCTTTCATTCAAGGAAATGCCGGACGGCAGTATCGGTATCGTACCCCATACCATCCGCAAGGAACCCAAACTTGATGAGAAGTTCATGGAGCATGAATTTACGCCCGAAGACAAGGAGAACCTGAAAAAGACGGGAAACATGGGGCGTGTGGTGGAGCTGGTGGACAAGGAAACGGGCGAAATCATCCCTTCCTATATCAGTATCGACCGTCAGACCAACGAGATAGAGGCTATTCCCGTAAAAGACGTGCCCGTCACCACGAGAATCGGGCAGACCGAATTTACCGAACATGAAATAGCCGAACTCGTTGCCGGGCGTGCGCTGCCCAATAAAGAAATCGTCTTGTCCGAGAAACGAAAATTCACCGCCACGTTGCAGGTGAACGTGGAACGCCGGGGCGTGGAGTTCGTGCCCAAACCCAAACAGAACGGGCAGAACAGAAGGCAGCGCAATGGGCAGGTGACCGGACAAACGGCACAACAACCTGCCAGACCGGTTCCGACCGCACAAGCGGCAGGCGGACAAACCGCCACTGGGACGGAAGGCGAACAGAAGCCGAAAGTCTATAAATTCCAATGGCTGGATGAGAACGGGAACATCCGTGCCCCGAAAACGATGGGCGGCATACCGCTCACCCAGCAGCAACAGCAGAATTTTACAGCCGGGAACGCCATTCTTGTCAAGGACATGAAACGCGACGGAAAGGGAGAACCCTTTACTGCCTACGTCAAATTCAGTTTCGAGGCGGGCAAACCGAAATATTACCGCAACAATCCCGACGTGGCACAGGAAATCACCCCCGCTTCGGAAAGCCGCACGCAGGTGGCGGTCAATACACACGGGAATACCAATGAGGCTACCAGACATCTGAACCAACCTTTGCAGCAGGGACAAACGGCTCCTGCCAATACACAGCAACAAAGGACACAGAACCGTGCGGCAGGCGTAAGAATGTAGGCGTATGGCAGCATTTATCATTCTGGCAGTCGTGATTCTGCCCTGTGCAGTCGCCCGCTGGTGGTGGCTTACCGATTGGCAAGCCATCGAAGAGGAAAACAAGAGGTACTACACGGCGGAAGGACACCATATCTATTATGACCGCAAACTGATTGTGGCACTTCAAAAAGAGAAGTTAAAAGCAAAATCAGTAGCAGCAGAAGAAATATAATAATCAACCGGGGCATCGCCCCAACCACTAAAATCCACAATAAATAAATTAAATCAGTATGAACAATCAAATTTGCATTATCGCGGAAAAGCCCAGCGTGGCGAGGGAAATCGCCCGTATCGTGGGCGCAACGGAGAGAGCGGAAGGTTACCTGAAAGGTAACGGGTATTATGTAACATGGGCTTTCGGGCATCTGGTCATGCCCGCCCTGCCCGAAGGGTACGGCATCAAGGGTTTTCATCGTGACAACCTGCCGATTATTCCGCCCGTGTTTACCCTTGTCCCCCGGCAGGTCAAGGGAGAGAAAGGCTACAAGCCCGACAGCGGCGTGGTGGCACAAATTAAAGTTATCGCCCAACTGTTCCGTGAAAGCGATAAGATTATTGTCGCCACCGATGCAGGTCGCGAGGGAGAGCTTATCTTCCGCTAGTGCGCCCATAAGGCAGCATAATAAATATCTCTTTAGCAAGAGATTAGGTTCGTGTTCTTTGAGACAACCTACTACCAACCGACTTATCCGGAGGGGAAACCCAATGGGGAGTGTAGCATGTCGGTAAAGGCATAAGTCCACAAATTGCTATGTGGCGACTGAATGACAAGGTAGAAAGACAAACATAAGGATGAAGCCTGAATTGGTTGAACGATAGTCCAGTGGCTGTTAAATGAGCCGTGACGGAAGGCAATTATAAACGTCACGCTGTAGTACTCTTCCGGTATGTCGGACGGACTGAGCAAAAGAACAGACTACGGCACAACCGCAATATGCGGAGGAAAGGTCGAACGTCGCATCCGACAGTTTGTCGCGCTAATAGTTATTATGCAAGCTAAATGGGGATTGCCTAAGTTGGGATGCCGAAAGGCTATGAGGTTTAGCCTCTGAAAACCCAATATGGCAACGGAGCTTCCGTAGTAGTCCGAGCAGGGGAAAGCCCTGTACATGGCGAAGGGAAGCAGTTGGTAATTTTAATACAAACAAAGAAAAAACGTGTGAGACGTATGAGAAATTCAGAGAATGTATTAAACATTTTAAGTGAACACAGCAATGTTTCGGGCTACAAGTTCGAAAGGCTGTACCGAATTTTATTCAATGAACAAATGTTCTATGCCGCCTATCAGCGTATTTACGCCAAACAAGGCAACATGACATCTGGCACGGACGGTAAAACTGTCGACCAGATGAGCGTTCAAAGAATAGAAAGCCTTATTGTAAGTCTCAGAGATGAGTCCTACAAGCCGCATCCCGCAAGGAGGGTGTACATTCCCAAGAAGAACGGAAAGAAACGACCGCTTGGAATACCCTCTTTCGAGGATAAACTGGTGCAAGAGGTAGTTCGAATGATTCTTGAAGCCATTTATGAAGGGTATTTTGAATACTCATCACATGGTTTCAGACCCAAGAGAAGCTGCCATACTGCACTGGCTCACATTCAGAAGTCGTTTAGTGGGACAAAGTGGTTCATTGAGGGAGACATCAAAGGCTTCTTTGACAACATCAACCACGAAGTTCTGATAAACACTCTGAGAGAACGGATAACCGATGAAAGGTTCATTCGCCTAATCAGAAAATTTTTGAATGCAGGGTATGTTGAAGACTGGAAATTTCATAAAACGTACAGCGGAACACCGCAGGGTGGTTTAATTAGTCCTATTTTGGCTAACATCTATCTTGACAGGTTCGACAAGTACGTAAAGGAATACGCTCAATCATTCGACAAAGGCAGGGAAAGGCAAAGTAGTACAGAATACAAAAGACTTGAAAACAAAAGAAGCAAGCTGGTAATTAAGGCTAAATCCGTTGAAGATGAATCGGTCAGAATAAACCTGATTAATGAGATACGGAAGGTCGAGAGAGAAATTATTAAAACGCCTTATGGTTCAAACATGGATGAAACGTTTAAAAGATTAAAGTATGTGAGGTATGCTGACGATTTCCTAATCGGAGTTATCGGAAGCAAAGCGGAATGTATCGAGATTAAAGCAAACATTGCTCGGTTTATGAGCGAGAAACTCCATTTGGAATTATCAGATGAAAAGACGCTTATCACTCATGCACAGAACTCTGCTAAATTCCTCGGATACGAAGTCTCTATTCGTAAGTCCCAAGCACTAAGGCATAATAGGAATGGTATTTTAAGAAGACCGTTCAATGGTCGAATCGTTCTACGTGTTGCGAACGAGATAGTTAAAAAGAAGTTACTGGACTACGATGCAATATCGGTTGGGCAAGCCAACGGCAAAGAAGTCTGGAAGCCCAAAACTCGTTCTTACATGATAGGCATGAAGCCGGAGGATATTATGGCGCAGTATAATGCGGAAATAAGAGGATTCTACAACTACTATTCTATTGCTAACGATATTTCATATCTCGGCAACTCATTCGGATTTAATATGGAATACAGTATGTTCAAAACGATTGCTCAAAAGCAAAACAGTACACTTGCACAGACAATTAAAAAACTCCGCAGGGGTAAAAACTTTATTGTCGACTATGTGGATGGCAAAGGGCAAAAGAAGGTCAGAGTATTCTATAATGAAGGTTTTAAAAGAAAAACGGCAAAAGGTTACGCCCAATGTGACAACATTCCCAACACAAACATTAGCCCCTATCCAAGTCTAATTGAGAGGTTAAAGGCTGAAAAGTGTGAGTTATGCGGTGCGCAAGGCAAAACGGTGATGCATCATGTGCGTACCCTCAAAGACCTAAAAGGGGATAACGAGCGGGAGCAACTGATGTTAAAAAGACATCGCAAGACCTTAGCCTTATGTGAAACCTGTAATGCAAAAATTGATGTTCGCTAAAATGACAAAAACCAACGGAGAGCCGTATACAAGGAGACTTGTACGTACGGTTCGGGGGCAGGCTCTCGGAAACCTACCGTCGCAAGACGGCAAGGCGCTGAGTGCCGAGCCTACTTTATACGAGTACATCGGATGTGCCACCCCTTTTGACCGCCTCTGGATCAGTTCGCTTACCGACAAAGCCATCCGTGAGGGATTGGAAAACCTGAAATCCGGTGCGGAGTACGACAAGCTGTATTATGCAGCCAAAGCACGCAGTGAAGCGGACTGGCTCGTGGGCATCAACGCCACGCAAGCCATCACCGTTGCCGCCGGACGTGGCACATACTCGCTCGGACGGGTGCAGACGCCCACATTGGCGATGATATGCGACCGCTATTGGGAGAACAAGCGTTTCGTTCCCGAACCTGTATTCCAGCTCCATTTATCGACCGACGGAACGGCGGACGGTGAAGTCATGAAATTCTCTTCCATAGAAAAGTGGAAAGAGAAAGAGCCTGCCGAAACCGCCTACGGCATAGCCAAAGAGTGCGGGAAGATTACTGTCACCCATGTGGAACGCAAGGAAACCGTGCAGGAAGCTCCACTTCTGTATGATTTGACGACCTTGCAGAAAGAGGCGAACACCAAGCACGGGTTTTCGGCGGAACAGACACTCTCCATCGCCCAAAAGCTCTATGAGGCGAAGCTGATTACCTATCCCCGCACGGGCAGCCGCCATATCTCCGAAGACGTATTCGCCGAAATACCCACATTGCTGCTCACGTTGAAGAACAACCCGGCATGGGGCGGCTATATCTCCGGTATGGGCGACCTCTCACGCCGGAGCGTGGACGATACGAAGATTACCGACCACCACGCCTTGCTCGTTACGGAGGTAAAGGCACAGCATCTCGGTGCGGAGGAACGGATTATCTACGATATGATTGCCGGGCGTATGCTGGAAGCCTTCGGGGAAAGATGCGTAAAAGACGTGACGACCGTTTCGGCGGAATGTGGCGACGTGGCATTCAGCATCAAAGGTTCTGTCATTAAGCAAGCCGGTTGGCGTGGCGTGTACCGGCAGAGCGAGGAAACGGAAGAAGTGACGCTGCCCGAATGGAAAGAGGGCGATACGCTACCCGTCAAAGGGTGCTCGCTGACCGAAGGGAAGACCAAGCCGAAACCGCTGCATACGGAGGCGACTTTACTTTCCGCCATGCAGACCTGCGGCAAGGAGCTGGAGGACGAGCAGATGCGCCAGTCCCTCAAAGAGTGCGGCATCGGCACACCGGCAACAAGGGCTGCCATTATCGAAACGCTGTTCAGACGTGAATACATGGTGCGGCAGAAAAAATCCCTCGTCCCTACCGAAAAGGGGCTTGCGCTTTACTCGGTAGTCAGGGCGATGCGCATTGCCGACGTAACCATGACGGGCGAATGGGAAACGGCTCTCTCGCAGATCGAAGACGGCGGGATAAGTGCCGAAACGTTCCGCAAGGGCATTGAGGCGTACACCTCGCAGATTACATCGGAGCTGCTGAGTTCGGACAAGCTGTTCCCGCACAACGAAAGCGGCTGCACTTGTCCCAAATGCGGGAAAGGGATGATGCAATTTTACGGCAAGGTGGTACGTTACGGCAATCCCGATTGCGGGCTACCCATATTCCGGCAGAAAGCGGGAAAAACGCTGACGGATGCGGAGATTACCGAACTGCTTACCAAAGGGCAGACGGGCGTTATAAAAGGCTTCAACAGCAAGGAGGGCAAGCCGTTCAGTGCCGCCGTCGCCTTTGACAGGGATTTTAACACGGTGTTCGTGTTTCCCGATGTGAAAAACAACCGTAACTCCAAGCGAAAAAAGAAATAATGCGTATATTTACCACTGAATTTACAGGAAGTCATTCATACTATCTGATAGTTGGTACTGATTTTACTGTGGATTTTAGTGGTGGCACTCGGCGGGGACGTCGGGTGCCTTTCGCGTTTATACCTTTCCTGATTACAATAATCCACTAAAATCCACAGAAATATGAATGATAAGAATAAATCCGCAGAGTTTTCCTATTACGGACTGTACCTGCTAAAATACCTGAGAGAGAACCATCCCGACCGTGCTTCCGACACGGATTTCATAGAAGAACGTGCCGACCATGCAGCCGATGTGTACGAACAGTCCCGTCTGGAAGGGGCTACACCGGAAGGTGCGCAGGAGCTGGTAATGGCGGCATTGCTTCAGGACTTGCATTTTTCCAAGTACAACATCGTTATCGAAGTGTTGTGGAACGAGTTTGCCGATGAAGTGCCGCCGGGCGATGCCCCTGCATTCGCCTTGACACTGCTTCCCGCAATGGAAGAGGTGTTCGCCCGATACCCGCTTGCGGACGGTTTCACCTACACTGCCGGATATGACGGACTTTATACAGAACTGACGGGAACCGTCGCAATCTACCTCGAAGAGCATGGCATTTAACCGTAAAGCGAAGCTGCGGGACAACATCGAGGCGATACGGACGGTATTCACATTGGAAAAGGAAGGCAGGGCGGCTACTCCCGAAGAACGGGAAATACTTAGCCGCTACTGCGGTTTCGGCGGGTTGAAGTTCATCCTCAACCCTGCCGAGAACCTGATGGATGCCGTACATTGGACGAAATCAGACCGCGAGTTGTTTCCCATGACAGCGGAGTTACACAGGCTTGTCCGTGATAACTCGGCAGATGATAGAGAGTACAAACGCTATATGGACAGCCTGAAAAGCTCCGTCCTTACAGCGTTTTACACTCCCCCCGAAATCGTATCGGCAATTGCCGGTACGCTCCATGAACAGGGTATTATCCCCGACCGCCTGCTCGATCCGTCGGCAGGACAAGGGGTGTTCATCTCCGCTTTCGGTGCTGACGCTCCGGGAGCGGAGGTCATGGCTTTTGACAAAGACCTGCTTACGGGAAAAATACTCTCGCACCTTTACCCTGAACATAAAGTGCGTGCGGAGGGGTTCGAGCGGATTGAGAAACCCTTCATGGGTACTTTCGATGTGGTGGCATCCAATATTCCGTTTGGCGACATGGCGGTATTCGATCCCGAATATACGGGCGTTCCGGACAACGCCCGGCGTACCGCCGCCAAGAGCATCCACAACTACTTTTTCCTCAAAGGTCTGGATGCGGCACGTGAAGGCGGTATCGTGGCATTCATCACTTCGGAGGGTGTATTGAACTCCCCGAAAAACGAGCTTGTCCGCCGGCATATCGTGAAGAACGCTAATATCGTGTCGGTGGTACGGTTGCCCAACAACCTGTTTACCGACCATGCCGGGACGGAAGTGGGCAGCGACCTCGTTATCCTGCAAAAAGACACGACAAAGAACCGGGAGTTGTCCGAGCAGGAAAAATGGTTTATCCGTGCAACGGACATCGGGGATGGTATCATCGAGAATGAATATACGATGAGCGTCGCCCCGCTCCGGAACACGAAGATGCAGCACGGGACAGACCCATACGGCAAACCTGCCCTGCTTACCATCCATCAAGGTGGTATGCAGGCAATGGGCGAAGACCTGAAAGAGCATCTGGACATAGCCATTTCCGCCAATCTGAATATCGACCTATATAATAGGTACAGGCAAGGTGCGCCGGAAGTGAAGCAGGAAACCGAGAAACCGGCAGTTAAAAAGACAATTCAACCCGAACAGGAAGTAAAGCAGGAAGAGAAACAACAGGTTCGGGAAGTGTATTCCCCGGAACCGACCAAACAGCAAGAGGTTATCTCCGAAAAGCAACCGTCCGCGAAAAGAGAAGAGAAGCCGGAAATCACCCCTCCCGTGATGGACTTGTACGACCTGTTCAATTTCAGCCAAGAGGAACGGCGGCTCGCCCAATCGGGATTGAAGAGGAAACCGACCGGAAAGAAACCCAAACGTACCGCTTCCTCCAAACAGCGCAGTTTGTTCGACCAACCACAAGCTGCCAAGTCCAATCCGACGGCGGATGATACAGGTAAGGTACATGAAATATCCACCCCTCCCGTATCTCCAAGCATAGATATGGAACAGGTATATGCCGCTATGGATTGGAACACCAACCCGCCTATCAACGGCTTTTATGAGGCGATGATGGGGCTTACCCCAAAGCAACGGGCGGAACTGAGGGAAGGAAAAACTCTATCCGACCGTCCCGATGCGGAAAAGCCGGTGTACCCGGTTGGTGGAGGATTGGAGGAAGAGCAACGCCGTCAGGAGGAAATAAAACAACGGGAAGAAGCGGAGAAATTGGAGGCGGAGTTAATGAAGCCCCGTCCGCTGATGGCGAAATTGGAACCGCACCACAAAGAAGGAATGTTGGTGGCGGACGGCAATCAGGTGGGCTATTTGAAAGGTGTTACCCGCTACGGGGCTACGTTTCACCCGTTGGAGCTGGACAAGGCACAACAGGACAAGGCGGAGCTTTACATTTCCGTGCGCGACAGCTACCAGCGGCTTTATACTTACGAGGCGGAGATGCACGAGGAGAACAAGCCGGAACGTGCAGCACTGAATACCGCCTACGACACATTCGTGGAGCGTTATGGCAGGCTGAACGCCAAAGCGAACGTGAAATTCCTGCTTATGGACACTTCCGGGCGTGATATGCTCTCGCTGGAACGGGTGGAAAACGGGCAGTTCATCAAGGCGGACATATTCGACCATCCCGTCGCTTTCGCCCTGAACGACATTACGCACGTGGAAACACCGCATGAGGCTTTGTCCGCTTCACTGAACCGTTACGGGGCGGTGAATCTTGATTACATGGAAACGTTGTGCGACAACAGCCGGGATGAATTGGTGAAATTACTGAAAGGACGCATCTTTTTCAATCCGCTCGTGGACAACTATGAGATTAAAGACCGCTTCGTCGCCGGAAACGTGGGTGACAAGATGGAAAAAATCTTCCGTTGGGCGGCGGACAATGAAGGAAACGAACGTAAACCGGAGGTGGAAGAATCGCTGGCGGCACTCAGGGATGCCATGCCCCGACCGATTACGTTTGACGAATTGGACTTCAATTTCGGTGAACGCTGGATTCCGACGGGTATCTACACCGCCTACGTCAAGCACCTGTTCGGAACGGATGTTTCGATTGCCTATTCGGAAAGCATCGACGAGTATTCGGTCAAATGTAAGGAAAAGAACGCCAAAATCACCGACCAGTATGCCGTACAGGGGCAGTACCGGAAATATGACGGTATCAGCCTGCTGAAAAACGCCCTTCTGAACACCGTACCGGACATCAGCAAGAGTATCGGCAAGGATGAACACGGCAATGACATCAAGGTACGGGACAGCGAGGCGATACAGCTTGCCAACGCCAAGATTGATGAAATCCGTAACGGTTTTACGGATTGGCTGAACGAACAGTCGCCCGAATTTCAGAAGCGGCTGGCGGATATGTATAACCGCAAGTTCAACTGTTTCGTCCGTCCGACCTATGACGGTTCGCACCAGAGTTTTCCGGGCTTGGACTTGAAAGCGTTGGAAAAGAAGTATGGAATCAAGGAGGTGTACCAGAGCCAAAAAGACTGCGTCTGGATGCTGAAACAGAACGGCGGCGGAATTTGCGACACGAAGTTGGTACGGGTAAAACACTGATTATGAGCCTTGCGGCGCAAGAAATGAAGCGATTGGGATTGGCGCACAAGCCGATGATAATCGGGCTGAAAGCCAATGTCGCGGAGATAGCCGAGTGTTACCGCACGGCATACCCGAATGCGAAGATTCTTTATGCGACGGAAAAGGACTTTTCACCCCAGAACCGGGTGAAGTTCTTTAACAATATCAAAAATAATGATTGGGATTGTGTCATCATGTCGCACGACCAGTTCGGAAAGATACCGCAACCGACCGACGTGCAGCAGGAGATTCTGCAAAAGGAGCTGGATTCGGTGGAAGAGAATCTGGACGTTTTGAGGGCACAAGGCAAAGAGGTATCGAGAGGGATGCTCAAAGGATTGGAGAAACGGAAAATCAACTTGCTCGCCAAACTCGAAAAGGTAGAGCACGCCATCAAATCCCGCACGGATGATGTGGTGGATTTCAAGCAGATGGGTATCGACCACCTGTTTATTGATGAGAGCCACCAGTTCAAAAATCTTACCTTCAACACCCGCCACGACCGGGTGGCGGGGTTGGGAAACAGCGAAGGAAGCCAAAAGGCTCTCAATATGCTGTTTGCCCTGCGTACCATTCAGGAACGCACGGGCAAGGATTTGGGGGCTACGTTTCTTTCGGGTACGACTATCAGCAATTCGCTGACAGAACTGTACCTGCTGTTCAAATATCTCCGCCCGAAGGAACTGGAACGGCAGAACATCAACTGTTTCGATGCGTGGGCGGCTATCTTTGCCAAGAAGACTACCGACTTTGAGTTTTCTGTTACGAATCAGATAATACAGAAAGAACGGTTCCGCTATTTTATCAAAGTGCCGGAACTGGCGGCTTTCTACAATGAGATTACCGATTACCGCACGGCGGCGGATGTAGGCGTGGACAGGCCGGAGAAGAACGAGATACTGCACAATATACCGCCCACACCCGTGCAGGAAGAGTTCATCAAGAAACTGATGGAGTTCGCACAAACGGGTGATGCGACGGTATTGGGACGGTTGCCCTTGTCGGAAACGGAGGAAAAAGCGAAGATGCTGATTGCCACCGATTACGCCCGCAAGATGGCACTCGATATGCGGATGATTGATCCGGACAAATACGACGACCACCCGGACAACAAGGCGAGCCACTGTGCCGCCAAGATTGCGGAGTATTACAAAAAGTATGACGCACAGAAAGGCACACAGTTTGTTTTCTCGGATTTAGGGACATACCAGCCGGGAAAATGGAGCGTGTACAGCGAGATTAAACGTAAGTTGATTGAGGATTACGGTATTCCGGCAAACGAGATTCGTTTTATTCAGGAGTGCAAGAATGAGAAGTCACGCAAAGCGGTGATAGATGCCATGAACGAGGGGAAGGTGCGGGTATTGTTCGGCTCGACGAGTATGCTCGGAACGGGCGTAAACGCACAGAAACGGGCGGTTGCGCTTCATCATCTCGATACGCCGTGGCGACCGTCCGACCTTTCCCAGCGGGACGGACGGGCGGTAAGAAAGGGCAATGAGATTGCGAAGTTCTTTGCCGACAACAAGGTGGACGTGATTATCTATGCGGTTGAAAAATCGCTGGACAGTTATAAATTCAACCTGTTACACTGCAAGCAGACCTTTATTTCCCAGCTTAAAAGCGGTGCTATGGGCGCACGTACCATCGACGAGGGCAGCATGGACGAGAAATCGGGTATGAACTTCTCGGAGTACATGGCTATCCTTTCCGGCAACACCGACCTGCTGGACAAGGCGCGTCTGGAAAAGAAAGTCGCCGCATTGGAAAGTGAGCGCAAGAGTTTCTATAAAGATAAAAGCGGCTCGACGTGGAAATTGGAATCGCATACCAAAAAATTGGATGAGAACAACGAACACATTGCCAAGCTGACCGCAGACTACGAAACCTTCACCTCACGGGCACAGACCGACGAGGACGGGTATTACCGCAACCCGGTAAAGTTGGACGGTCTGGCGGCTACCGATGCGAAAAGCGTCGGGACACGGCTACAGGAGATTGCCAAGAACGCCACAACGGGCGGTGAATACCTGCCTATCGGTGAGTTGTACGGTTTTCCTATACTTGTGAAAACGGAAAGCTCCATCCGTGAGGGCGTGGAGGTGAAACAGAACCGCTTCTTTATTGAGGGGGCGTACAAGTACACCTACAATAACGGACAGTTGGCAATGTCCGACCACAAGGCCGCAGCAACGAATTTCCTCAATGCGCTTGACCGCATTCCCAAACTGATGGAGCAGTACAGGACGGAGAACGAGAAATTGGAGAAGGATTTGCCCACACTTCGGGAAGTAGCCGGCGGTACGTGGAAAAAGGAGGATGAGCTGAAGAAGCTCAAATCCGAAGTGGCGGTGTTGGAACGGAAGATTCAATTGGAACTCGTACCGCCTACACCAGAAGTAATCGAAAGAGGAAATGACGGGCAACGGATCAAGCTGGTAGCAAATGCCGACAATACAAATCCACTACGCACCGAAGATGTTCCGCAAGTACGTAGTCCAGTAAATGAACGAAGTGTCGCAGGCAATTTCATTACAGATCATATCATCATCGGGCGTCCGGGATTTCATGTCAAGGATAAAAACGAGTTGAAGGGTATAAAACTGTAAAATATGTGACTTTATTAAATCATTCGCCTTTATATGTTAGTAATGGCGGATGATTTAATATTTACAAGAAATGCTATACTATGTTTTAATAAAGAACGATTATTTTGAGATTACAAGTATCTATTTTGATAATTCATGAGTTCTTCGATCCTCTCACCAAGTCGCTGTACTCAACATTACCAGAGCCTAATTTTTCTTGTAAATAATCAAAAGCAGCCCATGCATTAACATTTGTTCCGCACGTAAACAGATCGACAGCCGCATAACGACACTCTGGCCAAGTGTGTATGGTCAGATGAGATTCTTGAATAACAATAACACCACTCACTCCCATAGGAGCAAACTTGTGAAAATTCTCTTGAACAATTGTAGCTCCGGCTTTTATAGCTGCTTCATGCATATAAATACGCACTTGTACTACATCATCAAGTAATTCGTTGCTACAATCATAAAAATCGGCAAGAATATGATGTCCCAAAGAGTGGTATTTGGAAACTATCGGATTCTTTTTTTTATGCTGTCGTTGAAAAATGTGGCACTTACACATCAGACAACCATGTTCTTTCAAATCCTTAATAGTTTGGAAATCTTTGTCACTCCCTACTAAATATGTTTGTCCGCATTGCTTGCAACGATAACTATTTTGTTTAGGATGCCTATCTCTCGTGTATATATCGTTACGCCCTTTCTTCTCGACAGGAAAAACTGCTCTGGTACGATTCGTTGTTTCCAGTACGAATAATTGGCCTTTGTTGCCTAATGAAGAGGCTCCTTCGTATTCATTGAATTGCACGAGAATATCTTTGATTGATAAACCGTGCAATTGGAAACTTTTCTGCAATAAGTAGCCTTCGTCAATCGACTTATTCCCAAACGAAAAGAAAATCTTTAGGCCTTGCTCTTCTTTTAATGTACTGATGGCACGTGAAAGGAATAAAGATGCTCCTTCCTGAGTATATGGCGGATCAGTAAATAGACAATCAAAACGACCTAACAAATGTGTAGGAAGAGGCATTCGTAAATCACCTTGCTCACACTTTATCGGTAATGCATACAGTTTCGCTTGTTTCTGTAGAAAGTCAATATAACGTCTGTCCAGATCAATCACATGGATATTTGTCGGATAGACATTTTGAGTAGGGTAAAGTTCTTTTAATAAGAAACCAATGGCAAGACTAACAAAATCATCATCACCTAAACAGAGTATATGTTTACCTACTAAGACCACATGAGTCAGACAAAGTAAAG
This sequence comes from Bacteroides intestinalis DSM 17393, assembly GCF_000172175.1. Lineage (NCBI taxonomy): Bacteria > Pseudomonadati > Bacteroidota > Bacteroidia > Bacteroidales > Bacteroidaceae > Bacteroides > Bacteroides intestinalis. The sequence goes on from NZ_ABJL02000008.1 coordinate 1,643,362, forward strand.
CACGGCGGAATGCTGTTCGGATAGTACATTGGGCTTGATCCAGAGTCACGTCAGCAGATGGACGTTCATCAAAAGCAACTCCATATTTCTCACAAAGGATATTCGCGTATGTTACCCTTGCCTCTTCACTTGTCATCAATTTTCGATACAAACCAATATCTATATTTTCGTAACCAAGCACCTGCTCACTATAGCTTTTTCCGGCAAGAGTTAGCTTTATTCCACCACCACATTGTTCCCATGTTCCGAGTCTGATACCTTCTTTCTTTAATGCAGTTACCATTGGTGGAAAATCCAGTGTAAGCTGCCCCCTAAAACCAAGCGATTCTACCCCCTTAAAACATTCAACAATGCCCCCTTAAAAAGTCTTGACCGATGGGGTTATTATTATTTTAGTTTATTTCCCTCTGTATGCAGCCATTTTACGGACACTTTCTCCTGTCAGCTCAATCCGGTGCGCCGTATGTATAATACGATCCATAATGGCATCTGCTACTGTAGGGTCTCCGATTGCATCATACCAATTGTCCGTTGGCAGTTGCGAGGTGATGATGATGGACTTGCGCCCATGTCGGTCCTCTATTATATCGAGCAGGATGGGGCGTTCCTTGGCATCAAGGTTCACAAGGAAGAGGTCATCCAATATGAGCAGCGTGCTCCGTTCGATTCTCTTGAGTTCCGATTCCAGTGTGCCTTTTACTTTTGCCACCTTAAGCGTACCCATAAGTTTCGGAGCATTCGCATAATATGTCCGTATGCCCTTCTTGCAGGCTTCATACCCCATTGCTGTGGCAAGGAAGCTCTTCCCGGTACCGGATGACCCTGTGATGAAGAGGTTCTGTCCCTTGCGGATGAACTCCAGCGATGCAAGCCGCTCCATCTGATTGCGGTCAAGGCCACGCGGGATTGCATAGTCTATCTGCTCGAGGCAGGCCTTGTAGCGGAACGCCGCCCCGCGTATAAGGCGTTGGATGGCTGCATTGGCACGGTAGTCCCATTCCCTGGCAAGTAACATGTGCAGGAAAGAGTCGATTGTCATTGTTTCTGCCATAGTGGAGGTCAGGCTTTCAGTGAAGGCGGCGGCCATGCCGTGCAGCTTCATACGGTTCATCAGTTCGATTGTCAACGTGTTGCGGTCTTTTTCGACAGCTATCGGTGCGGTAAGATTATTTGTTTCCATTGTTGTCTCTATTTAAATGTTTTAATTGTGCGAAGTAGGCTGCTCCGCGGATGTTTTTGTGGATAGATGTTACGGGGACCTCATCGTCGATGTCGTCTTTTGACAGGAAGTCTGCATCATCCCCGCGTTCAAGGATCCGCCTTATCTCCTGATATCCGTATAGGCGCAGTTGCGTGGCGCATGCGCTTGCCGCCACCAACCGTTCCAGCCCGAAGGTCTTCTCCAACGCCATGATGCCTCTGCATGAACGGAACGCCGCGGGAGGATACTTCTTGAGTTCCGCCACCTTGCGCAGATACAGCCGCAGGACGTTATCTGTCTGGCCGGCCCGTTCGTAAATCTGTTCCAGATCCTTTTCATAACTTCCATGACGTCCGGGCAGTCCGTGGGCATCCTTGGTCGTATAGGAGTATGGCGTGTCATCGCGCTGGTGTGTGGTCACCAGACGCAGGCCATGATATATTTCCAGCGTGTCCGCATCATAGACAATCTCGACACGTTTGCCTATATACTCTTTCGGTACGCTGTAATGGTGAAGCCTGAAGGTGACATAGCCGTTACGCATTACTGTTGCGGAGCGTCGCTCTTTCATCTGATGGCGTATGGCGGGAAGCGGGCGGAGGCAGTCGGACTCAATCTGCTCGAACTGTTCCCGTCTGGACTGGGGACGCCCGCTCATCCTGCGTCCGTTGAAGGCCGAGAGCGATTCGGATATGGCCGCATTCAGAGACTCCAGCGAGTGGAATACAAGACCCTCGATGTCAGCGTAGACGGATCGGTAAAGCAGCTTCACGGCATTCTCCACCAAGGCCTTGTCCTTTGGATGACGTACCCGTGTGGGGTATACGGTACATCCGTAGTGTTCGGCAAATGCCGCAAACTCCTCGTTGATTACCGGCTCGTTACGGTCGCTGCGGGTTACCGCCGATTTGAGGTTGTCTGGTACGATCGCCATCGGAACCCCGCCGTAAAAATGAAGCGCGTTCTCACACGCCTTAATCAAGTCCTGCCTTGACTGGGACCAGACCGCCTCACAATAGGTATAGTGGCTGCACGGAAGTATGGCCACGAACACTTCAACGCTGCGACATTCACCGCTTTCACTGTCAACGACTTCCAGTTTGTCACCGGCGAAGTCGATATACATCTGGTCTCCGGCATAATGCTCGACATGGCCTACGACATGTGTCACCATACGGTAACGCATGAGATAGTTGCCGAAACTGGCATGTCTGTATCCGTCAGGATGGGTCTCGCGGTACTCTTCGTACAGGGTTTTCACTGTTACGCCTCGGCGGCTAAGCCGGGCAGCATACTCAGGAAGGAGTGCCTCAAGCTCAAGCTGGCGTTGTGACGGTTCCCTGTTACGGCCAACACCTTCAGAGAACATTTCCTGGATGCGAGCGGAAGGCATGGCGGCCAACTCCTTTATCGGTATACCACACTCTTGAAACAGGCGCACATATCTGCGCACCGTGTTGCGGGAAAGCTCAAAGCTCCTGCTTATCTGCTTTATCCCCATCCCCAATGCGTAACATTGGAGGATGTTTGCTATCTTTGTTGTCATAGTAGAAATGATTTTATCCCACCGGTCAAGACGGGAATCAAATCTACGAAAAATCCCCTGCCGGGCATTGCTAAGCAGGGGTATTTTTATATTGGAATCAAGGGGGTAGGATTATTTTAGCACAAGGGGGCAGAATCGCTTGGTTTTAGGGGGCAGCTTACACTGGATTTTCCACCTACTATGGTACTTGTATTTCCTCAAATCATTGATTTATATATCATTCGCTGAGAAATAAATGGTAGGAGAAGATATATTCTTTTCTTTTTTCTATCTTTGCACTCAGCGATGCAAATAGCATCGTGGTAATTTGTTCGTTTACTTAAACTCAGAAATCGCCAATTTCAAAATGCAAGAAGTAAATGGACTGGAAAGGTTATATCTTGACGTAACCTGCCGGTTCATCTTGCATTGGGCGTTTGGCGATGCCTTGAGTTTGTGGATTGGCAGAGTTACGTCATTTTTAATATAATAACCATATGAAACTACAAGCAACAGCCCTACAAGGCATCGTGAAATCTTTGGGCAGTAATGAACTTTTCTATTTATTGCCGATTCAGGATTTGTCAACATTACAGGAATTGAAAGGACATCTGACTACGGCAATAGATGTATTGAGTAATATTGAAGAACAAAGCACGGAGCATCGTTTGGATGCCATTCGTACCTTAAACAGTTTTGTCGCCGCCTTAAGCCTGCACGATGGTGACCATTACGAAGCGATGGACACGGCTTTTGAAGAGGTCATCAAGTAAATGGTACTATAAGAAAGTTCGCATAGCCGGAAAAAGAAATATCCCCTGCCTGCAAGTGATTGTTCACTGCTGGCAGGGGATTGTTCTATGGCTATGTTATAACCTGAATACGGTTGCCCTATTTATGGGGTAATGGTATTCGGATTTAAACAAGGTCTAATATGCCTATAAAAAGAGTAATGATTTAATCTTTAGATTTTTGCAGAACTTCTCTTGCTATATTCATTTTTTGCGTTACCTTTGCACAAAGAGTTGTTTGACGAAATGCAAAGCACAGAACTTCACTGAAGTTACATTGTCGCTAAATCGTTACCAATAACTTTCTTCTTTTCTACTCTAAACTGTCATTCAGGCAGATACAGAAAATTTTATTATCCGTGGCAAAGATAATGCAAACCGAGAGCAAAATAAAATGAATTCATTCATTTTTTTATGCTAAAGCGCAGCTCATCTTCACTTTTATGGTAAAAAAACAAAAAAACCGATGATCATAATATGACCACCGGTTTTTAATTCTTTCTATTTGTCGGAAATTGATATTTCTTATTATCCCAAATAAGACTTGAGCAATTTACTACGATTACTTTGTCTTAATCTTCTAATTGCTTTTTCTTTAATCTGGCGTACACGTTCACGGGTCAAACCGAATTTGTCGCCGATTTCTTCCAATGTCATTTCTTGTTGTCCGATACCGAAAAACATCTGTATGATTTCTTTTTCCCTATCGGTTAACGTAGAAAGTGCTCTATCAATTTCCCTCGCAAGAGACTCGTTCACCAAAGAGCGATCCGCCATAGGAGAGTCGTCGTTTACTAACACATCCAGCAAGCTGTTGTCTTCTCCTTCCACGAAAGGTGCGTCTACCGAAATATGGCGTCCGGATACCTTCAATGTATCGGAGATTTTATCAACAGGGATTTCTAGTTCATCTGCCAACTCTTCGGGAGACGGGCGACGTTCATTTTCCTGTTCAAACTTGGAGAATGCTTTGCTGATCTTGTTCAGCGATCCTACCTGGTTCAACGGAAGACGCACAATACGCGACTGCTCTGCCAAAGCCTGCAAAATGGACTGACGTATCCACCATACAGCATAACTAATGAATTTGAAACCACGTGTTTCATCGAACTTTTCAGCGGCCTTGATCAGTCCTAAATTACCCTCGTTAATCAAGTCGGGCAAACTCAAACCTTGGTTCTGGTACTGCTTGGCCACAGATACAACGAAACGCAGATTGGCACGTGTCAACTTCTCCAGTGCGATACGGTCACCCTTACGGATGCGTTGAGCGAGCTCTACCTCTTCTTCGACAGTTATGAGGTCTTCGCGACCGATTTCCTGCAAATACTTGTCAAGAGAAGCGCTCTCTCTGTTAGTGATACTTTTTGTAATCTTAAGTTGTCTCATTCTTCTAAAACAGATTTGGGTTGCAAAGTTACGACATTTAATTTAGTTATAAGCTAACTTGCCCTAACTTTTTTATCTTATTCACTATAGTATTATAAACAAAAAGAATGCCGACAAGTTAGTTGTCGACATTCTTTTTCTTCTTTGTTAGCTAATATTACAATCTTCTTACCTAAAAAACATACCTTTTATTCTTGAGTCAAATCTACCGCATAATTAGCACGTTTACCTGACGGGAACATACCTGTAATAAAGAGTACCTGATCCGGAGACTTCGTAGCTTCTTTCATGACCTTTTCCAAGTCCTCTACAGTTTTCATCTGTACGCCATTGGCTTTTAAGATAATGAAGCCTTTACGAATACCGGCAGCTCCCATCTTGCCACTGTTAACACCTGTTACTTCAAGACCATAACCCAGATTCAGTTGTTTCTTCAATTCATCAGGTATAGGACGGAAAGCTGCACCAAGAATATCCATTCCTGCATCTTTTACTACTTTTGTAGTACCTTGTTCATTTTTCAGCGTCACTTCAACAGTCTTTTCTTTCTTATCACGTATCAATTTCACTTTAACCTTATCACCGGGACGATGTTTTGCCAAAGCTTCCTGTAAATCGGCAAATTTATGAATAGGTTTATCGTCAATACCGATAAGAACGTCGTCAACCTTGATATCGGCACCTGCAGCAGAACTACCTTCTACGATTTCTCCTACTAAAAGGCCATCAACAACACCTGATTTTTCACGAGCTTCCTTTTTAAATTCACTCAATTTCTTGCCACTCTTATCTACCGGACGTTGAGTATCACCCGGTTCTTCTACAAGCGGAGTAACAGCAACACCCAGTTTTACACGTTGAACTGTACCGAATTGTTTCAAGTCAGCAACAACTTTCTTCATGATACTGGTAGGAATGGCAAAACCATAACCCGTATTTGATCCCGTCGGAGAGAAAAGAGCAGCATTGATACCAACCAATTCACCGCGTGCATTTACCAAAGCCCCCCCACTATTACCTTGATTAATAGCAGCATCAGTCTGGATGTACGACTCAATGCTTTCCGTACCAGTCTGCTGCCCCATTCCTAACGAGCGTGCTTTAGCACTAACAATACCTGCAGTCACTGTAGAAGTCAGATTAAACGGATTACCTACAGCAAGCACCCATTCACCAACTTTCAATGCATCGGAGTCACCTACCGGAATAGTAGGAAAATCATCTCCCTCTATTTTAATCAAGGCAAGGTCCGTGACTTCATCCGTACCAATGATACGTCCTTTAAGCTGACGGTTGTCATTCAGCGTTACACTGATTTCATCCGCACCGGCAATTACGTGATTATTCGTTACGATATATCCGTCTTTAGAGATGATGACACCGGAACCAAAACCTGTACGTTCAGGAGTCTGAACCTGTCGTCTTTGTGTACCACCCCGACCACCAAAAAATTCACCGAAGAAATCAGAGAACGGGTCTCTAACTTCTACTTCCTGAACTTTGGAAGCTTGAGTAGAACGAATATGTACCACGGCGTGAACTGAATTTTCTGCTGCTTGCGTCAAATCTACAGGTTGCGCATCAACGGCATTATAAGAGGCCAAACGTACGTTCGGATTCTGCTGGAACATATCACTAAATGCAGCAGTACTATCAGCAGGCGTATTTTTTTGCAGCATCTTATAGGCGGTTAAACCTGCTACTCCTGAACTGAGAAGTACAATAGCTGCAACCCCAAGAATGTTTTTTGTTGTCTGTTTCATACTTAATTTCTATTCTTTTAATTGTTAATATTCAAATCTCGTTTAACATTTCGACGTTAAAATAACGACAAAAATCGTTCACTTATTCCGCTTGTCACTCTTTTTTGTTCTCTTTTAACAGTGAACTTTTGGGGCTTAACAGCGGTTAACGGCAAGACCTGACAATTTTACATTTATGCACGTTTACTGACGTGAAAATAAGGCAGATAGACGTTAAAACAAAATACATCCTTAATTATCAAGGTATTCTATATCCATGTGATAATCCCATTTCGGGAAGTAAAGATTGCCTCCCTCCCATTCCACTTCACCACGCTGGAAGTCAACGGTTTCACTGCGGGGATATTTCTTTTCGGGCATCAAAGGCATACCGTAGTCACTATTCACAATCATACGCCAGGAGTCGATGCCCCCCAGGAAGAAATATTCTTCATCTGCATTACGGGCGAAAGTAGGAATACCAAATGATTGATCTACAGGTACCCAACCGATACCTTCAAAATAGATCTCTGCCCAGTCATGCAGATTCCACGCTTTGGGATGCATCATGAAACCGCTTTGGAAATGCGCAGGAATGCCACTGATACGACAAAGTGTAATGAACAACAGACTAACCTGACCGCAATCGCCCTTATTGTTATCCAGAACATATTCGGGGATATTCTCTATTGTAGAGTATTCACGTGCAGAAGCCCAGGGAAAGTTATCATTCACCCAACGAAAGATGCGTTTAGCCTTTAAGAAGGGATTGGTTTCACCCTCTGTCAATTTGGCAGCAAGCTGACGCATACGCGGTGAAAAGATGATATGCTTCTCACGCTCGGCCGTATATTCCTTATATATAGAGGAGGTCGTGTCATAAGGCTGAACATCTTCCGGCTTCAGATTATGCCATTCAGCATTGGCAGTATACTCAAAGCTTTCGGAGAATACGGTCGGCTCATCCTGCACGGCACGTTTCTCCATATAAAGAGTGCTGTGAAGGCAATTCTGCGGAGAAAACGTATATTCCGGTTCGCTGGCAGCAATAAACTTCACATCCTGTTGTCGTGGCTGGTCAGTACGCGGATAAGGAAGCCAGCAACGAATCAACTCTCCGGCAGGAACAGCATTACTGTCTACAGTAAGAGTATAGGTGACACGCATCCGTTTAGGGGTTGTAATCGGATTACCACTCTTCTTCACACTTGCAATAACTTCAGGCAGATTTTCCATATTCACCTTTTCACTTCCACTAAAAGAAACACCGTCTTTCGCAGCTTTTATCTTATAGCAGGCAGAGTCCACGCGGAATAAGTTAGGCCCGGCATTGCGGAAATAACGTTTCTCGCCATCCAGTGTCATACATTCCAAAGCCTTGGAAGCTTCCCATTGACGCATTTGCTCATCAGTAACATCAGGAATATACTTGCGGATGTAGTCTTTCACTTCAGTTTCTGTACGAGAGAAATCGGTAAGGAGACGTTGATGCAGGTCTTCTTCCCAGGTGTAAGGCTTGTTTTCGGATTTCGTAGTACAAGCAGTGGCCAAGAAGAATAGAGCGGCGGCATACAATACTTTTTTCATAATGATTATTTTTATAGATGATGATGGGACAATACCCCTTTATAGTTTCACAACTCCGATACCCGGCAAATCGGGCAATGTAATCTTACCCTTTATCACTTCCATACCTTTGAAACGGTCGTTAGCAATAAGCAGATTGCCATCCAGATCGGCAAAATCAACTGCAGGAGAGAATTGAGCGGCGGCGGAACATGCACACGATGTTTCTGTCATGCATCCCACCATCACTTTCATACCCAAAGCACGCGCCAATGTCACCATCTTCCAGCCCTCGCGCATACCTGTACATTTCATCAACTTAATATTGATGCCATGGAATGCACCTTTCAAACCAGCCACATCGCTCAGCCGTTGCAAAGATTCATCGGCAAAGATAGGCAACGGACTTTGCTGCGTCACCCAAGCTATGTCATCCAACTGGGTCTTAGGCATTGGTTGTTCAATCATTACAATTCCTTTTTCATGAAGCCAATGTATCATGTCGATAGCATAATGTTTATCCGTCCAACCCTGATTAGCATCTACGGCAATAGGAAGACTGGTTACGGAACGAATGGTTTCAATCATCTCCTTGTCATTCTCACGTCCCAGTTTTACTTTGAGGATATTGAACTGATCCGCACATTCCTTCGTTTTCTCACGTACCACCTTGGGTGTATCAATGCCGATAGTGAAAGTAGTAGAAGGGGCTTTGTCCTTATCCAGCCCCCAAATCTTATACCACGGGGCTTGCAGCAATTTTCCCACAAGATCATGCAATGCAATATCTACAGCCGCTTTAGCAGCAGCATCTCCCGGCGAAAGTTTATCCACATAAGCCAGAATATCTTCCAACTGGAAAGGATCAGGAAACTGCCCGATGACATCCTGCACTTTCTTCAGGAAAGCCATTACACTTTCCATTGTACCCAACTCTTTCTGCAGATAGGGCGGCATGGATGCTTCGCCATAACCGGTAATTCCATCATATTCAATCTCTACTTGTACATCAGGAGTTGTGGTGCGTGAGTAAGTAGCCACCGTAAATACATGGCGCAACTTCAACTCATACGGGAAGAAACGCAATTTCATCCTGGCATTCACACCACTTTTATTGATATTGAACAGAGACGGGGTGCTTTCCCCTGCAAATACATTGTTAATAGCCACACTGGAACCTAATGCAGCGAAAGCCTCTGTTTTCAGGAAATCTCTTCTGTTTTGCATATGATTCGTTTTTTAATTATTAGATGATGATGGGAGAATTACGGATTATTCATAATAAGGGTTTGTTGCCGTTGTATTCAGGGATTCTTCCTTATCTATATAAGGTAACACACGCGTAGCAAACAACAGCCGTCCGAGGTTATATTCATCAAAGAGTTCGTCGGCAGGATCAAAACTACTGACATGCACATCTCCCTGTGAATGAATGAACCGTTTATCCCCAATATACATTCCCACATGTACCACACGCTCTTTACGATCTGCCGTAGCTTTACGGCCGAAGAAAATCAAATCCCCCGGTTGCAGGTTACTAAAATCAGGAGCAATATCGATATGCTCGCCCACATAGGCTTGTTGCGAAGCATCACGCGGAATAATAATATCATGTATGAACAGAATGGTACGCATGAAACCGCTACAATCAATTCCTTTGGAAGAAGTACCCGCCCAAAGATATGGAACGCCCATTAATGTGTGTGCCGTATGGATAATACTGGCAGCATCTTGTTTCAAAGAAGCCCGCCATCTACTTTCCGGCATAGAGATGGATTTTGAGATATACCCCGTCCGTCCATCAGGATAAGCAACTTTATAGTAAGCACCTTTGCTTCCCTCCCACTTCAAACGGTTACCTGCAACCACATCAGAAACAGCCTGGGAAGTTTGATTAGGTTCGGAATACACGAAGCCGTAATGAGAAGTCACCACAATTTTCTCTGCCGCATTCCAGGCATGAAGTTCTTCTTTAGTGACCGGATGAATACCTACACGGTGCACCCAGGCAATGTAATTATCCGGTGTCTGAATGCGATACCAGCCGTCGCGTTGCAACACGCGGATGGGCATTCCCATCAATCCCTGCGTCATCATTTCGGATGAGAAATCCGGTTCTACACGAAGATTGGATACTGATACATTAATGATACCATATGTTTTTCCTTCCAGCCCAACCTCATCCGGCAATACCTGCAGACAGTCCATCACCTTATAATTGGCTTTCGACAATCCATTGAGAAGAGCTGCCTTCGCTTCAGGAGAGGTGGTTACACCACGTAACATCACATTTTTACCGGCAAAGGAATAATCTACATCAAAAAGTGCCACTCGTTTGTCCGGGGCATACTGATGTTTCAAACTGTCGGATAATTGTGCCACATCAGCAGGAATAGTCCTGTCCCCGACTTCCGAAGCCGCCGAACATAACGAAGCGAAAAGGAACAGGGAGACGATAGGAATAAGTCTTTTCATTAGCTAAAATGATTTGGGGGTTATTAAGTATTAGCAAAGTTAGAAATAATTTCTATTTTGGTTATATATTTTTAGGAATATTAAGAGAGACAAATATCTCATTCTTCAGAAGAAGTTAAAAAACTCGGCAAGGTTTTGTATCCACTGGCATAAAAGTCGTATCTTTGCCAGACAAAAGCAGTTGGTCGGTCTGTCGCTTGCGTCTCGGCGTATGAGGAAAGTCCGGGCAACACAGAGCATCCCACTTCCTAACAGAAAGCTGTCCGCGAGGGTAGAGTAACGTAGAAGAAAACAACCGCCTGCGTCTTCGGGCGTCGGTAAGGGTGAGAAGGTGGGGTAAGAGCCTACCAGTCTTGTGGCAACACAAGGGCTGTGCGTCTTGGGAGTTGTAAGGTCATGTAAACCGACGCTATGAGAGCTGCTCGCTCCATGTCGGAGGGTAGACCGCTAAAGCTTGTATGGTGACATACGGCTCAGATAAATGATGGACACCTTGATGAATGAAGAATGAAGAATTCTTCCTGAAAACAAGGAACAGAACCCGGCTTACAGACCGACTGCTTTTTTTAATGAAGAACTGAGAATGAAGAATGAATAAACGTATTACTGCTCTTTGGAAATTCCTGACATACGACATTTGGCGTATTACGGAGGACGAAGTCACTAAAACGACCTTCTCCCTCTATAATATTATCAAAACAATCTATCTCTGCATTAACCGTTTCACCAAAGACAGACTGGTAAACAAAGCTTCTGCACTGACTTACAGCACACTGCTCGCCATTGTTCCCATTCTTGCCATCCTGTTTGCCATCGCACGCGGATTCGGCTTCGACAATCTTATGGAAAGCCAAGTACGAATGGGATTTGGAGGACACAATCAAACGACGGAAGTAATCCTGCAGTTTGTCAATTCTTACCTGTCGCAAACCAAGAGTGGCATATTCATCGGAGTGGGTTTAATCATGTTGTTATGGACGGTTATCAACCTGATCAGCAGCATTGAAATCACATTCAATCGTATTTGGGAAATAAAAAAAGCGCGGAGTATGTACCGTAAAATCACGGACTACTTCTCCATGTTCTTACTGATGCCTATATTGATTGTAATTTCGGGTGGTCTCTCTATCTTCATGTCTACCAGCTTAAAGTACATAGAAGACTTTGTTCTGCTGGCTCCTATCCTGAAGTTCCTGATACGCCTGATACCTTTCGTACTGACGTGGTTTATGTTCACGGGACTGTACATCTATATGCCGAATACCAAAGTAAGGTTTAAGCCTGCACTCATCTCAGGAATTCTTGCAGGAACGGCACACCAGGCATTCCAGTTTCTCTATATCAGTGGTCAGCTATGGGTATCGCGCTATAATGCCATTTATGGTAGTTTTGCCGCACTCCCTTTATTTCTGCTTTGGCTTCAGATATCATGGACCATTTGCCTGTTTGGCGCAGAGCTGACCTACGCAGGACAAAACATCCGGAATTTCAGCTTTGACAAGGATACCAAAAATATCAGCAGAAGGTTCCGGGACTTTGTTTCCATTCTTATCATGTCTCTTATAGCCAAGCGGTTTGAAGAGAATATTAAGCCGTACACTGCCGAAGAAATGTCCGAAGAATGCCAGATTCCTATCCGCTTGACGCATCAGGTGCTATACGAGCTACAGGAAATCAACCTGCTGCATGAAGTGGTAGATGAAAAAGACGAGGTAATCGGTTATCAGCCTGCAATGGACATCAACAAACTGAATGTCGCACTATTGTTGGACAGACTGGATACGCACGGTTCGGAAGATTTCAAGATCGATAAGGAAAAAGAATTCAGCGATCAATGGGATGTGCTGATGAAAGCACGCGAGGAGTATTATAAGAGTGCGAGCCATGTACTGCTGAAAGACTTGTAAAATTAAAAGTTGAAAATTAAAAATTAAAAGTCGTCTGTGCACTCATCTGCATAGCTTCTTTAATTTTTAATTCTCAATTTTTAATTTATTCAGTATTTATTGTAAGAAACCACCTTTTCTTTCGGCTTTCTTGCTTTCTTCCGCTTCTCTTTCACGGAATAGCCAATGGTGATAACCAACAGCAAGCGCTTGGAAGACGGAATACCGGTCAGCTTCTTGATTTCTTTCTCATCAAACCAACCGAGAATACAAGAGCCCAACCCTTCACTCTCGGCAGCCAATGTGATATGAGCAGTGGCAATGCCAATATCTATTAAAGGGAAATACTTGTCTTTAATCTTTGCACCCAGAAATGAAGTTACGTTCATTGATTCCTCCACCACCAAAATGTGTACAGGAGCATCTTTAGCAAACTTATTCATTCCCAGTCCGGCAGTGGCCTTACCTACTTTGACGGACAACTCCGGATCATTAATTACAACAAACTTCCACGGCTGCGCATTACAAGCCGAAGGTGCCAGACGGGCAGCTTCCAATATCCGTTCCAGCTTCTCAGGCTCAACAGGACGGCTCATATCATAAGCACGGTCGCTCTGCCGAGAAGCAACTAACTTCAGAAAATCTTCCATATCTATTAGTTAAACTGTATCATCCGGCTGATATACTTGCCGATAATATCAAATTCGAGATTCACTACACTACCTGCTTTGATATCGTGGAAGTTCGTATGCTCGAAAGTGTAAGGAATAATAGCTACCTGGAAAGTATCGTCTGTCGGGTTGCACACTGTCAGGCTTACCCCGTTCACAGTTACCGAACCTTTGTCTACCGTGATATATCCACGCTTGGCCATTTCCTTATCGAAAGTATACCGGAAAGTAAAGTAATAACTTCCTTCGGCATCTTCCACATTTATGCAAGTGGCAGTCTGGTCCACATGTCCCTGCACAATATGCCCGTCCAGACGGCCGTTCATCATCATGCTGCGTTCTACGTTCACTACATCCCCGACTTTCAGAAAGCCAAGATTGGAACGTTCCAATGTTTCCTTCATGGCAGTAACCGTATAGGAATCCTCCGTCATGCTGACTACCGTAAGGCACACACCATTGTGAGACACACTTTGGTCTATCTTCAATTCATTTACAAATGAGCACTTGAACGTGAAGTGTACGTTCTCTTGTTCTTTTACCAATGCCACGAGGGTGGCGCATTCTTCTACTATTCCGGAAAACATAAGTCTATTTATAATTTAGTGATTTACAATTCCTCATTCTGGTGGTACAAAGATAATGCAAATTGAGCGCAGAACTTTCATGCTTGCATGAAAAAGTTCTGCCGAGATGCAGTTTATCTTCTCTAAAGATACGAAATAAATGGGACATAGGTACAAAAAAATGGAGCTTTTCACAAAGCCCCATTTTTCAGTTTTCAATAGGTATTAGTTTTTTTTTAAGGTAAAAAGATTGTTTTCAGGATAACGCTGCAAATATAGCGGCTTTTCGAGATACTTACCAAATTTAAAAACATGTCTTATAACATCTTTTTGAAATTTCTTTGGTTTTATTACCACTTATGTAGCCTTTCTACACCCGCAATCGTTTTCAGTGGACAAATATATATCATTTTTCTAACAAACACTAAATTTTATCTAAAAAAGAGCTTATTTCTTAGTTAAAGGGTAATGTTCGTCTGTTTTTCCGCTATGTTTTAACACTTTTGCATCGATAAAGAAGACTATTTCTTCTGCAATGTTAGTGATGTGGTCGCCGGAACGCTCCAACTTACGGAACACACTTACCAGGTTCAAACAGGGCAGTACAGCCTCGGGATGCTGGGCAATGTAGTCTGCTAAAACAGTAGTAGCTTCTGCATTGATTTCATCCAATAAATTATCTTTAGCAAATACCGAAGTCGCCAAATCCTGATTTTCTTCCTGAAGAGCTTTCTTGGCAAGCTCCAGCATAGCAAGTACCTGCCTCTGCATTTCTTCCAGGCGCAATCGTTTCAGAAGTTCCGGATCAAGAACCGGTTCCTTGCAATTCAGAACGAAGCGGGCAATACCCTCGGCAAAGTCACCAAGACGCTCCAGATTCGTATTGATCTTCAGCATGGCAAGCACAAAGCGCAGGTCGATGGCTACAGGATTATACAAAGCAATGATATCTTCAATATCGCTGTCTATCTTCAATTCTAGGGCATTCACACGACGTTCACGTACCAGTACCTGTTGCGCCAGTTCACGGTCAAAGGTCAGCACAGCCTCCCCTGCCCTATCGAGCTGGTTATATACTAAGGTCCACATTTCGTCTATTTCTTTTTTCAGCAAGACGAGTTCCGATTCGATAAACTTTACCATAAATTTCTATTTTAAGATTACTTGTATCATGAATTAAAAGAAGCCCGAGGTTCCTTTTTGTTTCTCCACAGGAAACAAACGCTTACCCGAAGCGTCCCGTAATGTAATTCTGAGTCTCCACCTTATCAGGGTTCGTAAATATTTTCTTGGTATCGTCAAACTCCACCATTTGCCCCAGATAAAAGAACGCTGTTTTATCACTAACGCGAGCAGCCTGCTGCATATTGTGTGTAACGATAACAATCGTATACTGCTCTTTCAGTTCGTGAATAAGTTCTTCTACCTTAGCCGTAGAAATGGGATCGAGTGCAGAAGCCGGTTCGTCCATCAGTAACACGGAGGGAGATACAGCCATGGCACGAGCTATGCAAAGACGCTGCTGCTGTCCGCCGGAAAGTGCATAGGCAGAAACTTTCAGTTTATCCTTTACTTCATCCCACAAAGCTGCCCCTTTCAAGGATTCTTCTACACGCTGGCGGATGAAGCTACTGTCTGTCACGCCATTCACTCGAAGTCCATAGGCCACATTCTCAAAGATGCTTTTCGGAAAAGGATTAGGACGCTGAAATACCATACCTACCTTCTTGCGAAGTTCATCTACCTGAATATCTTTTCCATAGATATTCTCTCCATCGATATGAATCTCACCTGTCAGGCGGGTATTGGGAATAAGATCGTTCATGCGATTGAACAACCGGAGGAAAGTAGATTTGCCACATCCCGAAGGTCCGATAAATGCTACTACCGAACGTTCTTCTATCGACATGCTGATACCTTTCAAAGCATGGAAATCTCCATACCAGAAGTTTACATTATTTGTTTCTATTTTACCAATCATTTTATTTTCTGTTTTATTCCTGTTAGTTCATCTTTACTTTTTTCTCGAAATATTTTCGCAAAGCATTTGCCAGAAGATTTACCAAAAGGATGATTACGATTAAGACCAGAGCCGTGCCATAAGCCAGTGGAAGCTGGGCATCCATATCTGTGCCACTGGTAGAAATAACATACAGATGATAGGGCAATGCCATACACTGGTCGAGTATACTTGTGGGAAGTTGTGGAAGGAAATAGGCGGCACAAGTAAACAGGATAGGTGCAGTCTCGCCGGAGACACGTCCCAGAGCCAGAATCAGCCCCGTAATCACATTAGGCATCGCCATAGGCAGAACAACGTGCCAGATAGTCTGCAACTTGGTGGCCCCTAACGCACGGCTTCCCTCACGTAGAGTATCGGGAATGGCTTTCAACGCTTCCTCTGTGGTACGGATAACTAAAGGTACACACAGCAATCCCAACGTAAGTGAACCGGCCAGGATGCTATCGCCAAATCCCATATAGTTAACAAATAAAGCCATACCGAAAAGACCAAAGACGATGGAAGGTATGCCGCTCAGGTTGTTTGTCATCATTCGGATGAACCGGACTACCCAGCCTTTCGGCGCATACTCATTCATATAGATTCCACTCATCACTCCTACCGGAAAGGCAAACAGGGCACTGCCTATCATCAAATAGAATGTTCCGACAATGGCGGGGAAAATACCTCCTGCCGTCATGCCGTCCGTGGGGGCAGTAGTCAGGAACTCCCAGCTAATAACTCCCACACCTTTATATATAATGAAGCCGAGAATGGCAAAGAGTATCCCCACCACTGTCAGGCTCAGCAAACGGAATGTTCCGAATGCAATACGTTGCGAAAGATGTTTCCTATCTATCATACTTATTTTTCTTTTCTCTATAAGACATTATCTTTTCCGGGCTGACACAGCTTCTACCGTGAAGTTTATCAGCAAACTAATAAAGAACAGCACTACACCCAAAAGAAATAAGGCTTCATAATGTGCTCCCCCGGCAGGTGCTTCTCCCAGTTCCGCTGCAATCGTTGCAGGTATGGTACGCAACGGTTCCAGAATGGTATGCGGTATGACTGCCGCATTACCTGTCACCATCAGTACCGCCATTGTTTCGCCGATAGCACGTCCGATTCCCAATACCACACCGGAAGTGATACCTGATACGGAATAAGGTATCACCACCTTATATATGGTCTGCCATTGTGAAGCCCCCAATGCAAGGCTGGCTTCCCGCATGGCACGGGGACAGTTGCGCATAGCATCTTCCGTCACCGTTATAATCGTAGGCAATGCCATTATAGCCAATACGATGCTTCCCGCCAATCCACTTTCACCCACAGGCAGATTGAATACTTTCTGGATGAATGGTACAATCACAATCAGTCCGAAGAAACCATAGACCACCGATGGAATGCCACTCAGCAACTCAATGATCGGTTTCAGCAGATTACGTATCCTGGAATTTGCCACTTCGGACATATAGATAGCAACTGAAAGCCCAAAAGGCAATGCTATCAGGATGGCAAATAAACTCACCCACAGTGTACCGGTTATTAAGGGTAGAAAACCGAATTGTGCGGCAGGTGTAGCCGTCGGAAACCATTCCGCCCCCGCAAAGACATCTTTCACCGAAATGGTGTTATCCTGCAATAAGTGGACGGAATCCGGACGAACAATAAACTGTTGCGGTACAAAAGCAATAATGCCTGGCGTACGTTCCACCAGTTCGGTAATCTTTACTCCGGCATGTTCATAAGCTGCCCCCAGTTCTTCCTCGGTATAATACTGAGTGATATCTTCCAAACGGAAAAGCCGGATGGGCATATCCTGCCCCCCGACTTCATTCCAGTTTGTTATCTCCTCATCGAAAACATCTTTTATCTGAGCTGGGGTTAGCTCACTTACCTTATTATCTTTATTCAGTGCCAATACATATCCTTCTTCAATGACCCGACTGTTGAACAGTCCCAACGCCTCGGAAAAGAGAAACAGGATGATGAGCACAATGGTGATGCTTGTTACAAAACCGCTACAAGCTAACACTCCTTCTATTATTTTCTCAAAAAGCTTCTTCATAAATGCCTATTGAATTTCGTATGCAAAGAAACCGCGTCGATGTTAAGAAAGTGTGACTAAGGTTTGAAAGAAATGTTTCAAACCTATTACAAAAGCGTTACAACCTCCAAAAACACAAGTTTTGTAATTAGATTGTAATGCGCAATTGTTTTATTTGCAATCAATAAACAAATAGAATAATATTTGGGTTCTATTATCACCCCATTTCAAGTATAATAAAATTCATTATAAATAGAATCAAAAACAATTTTGAATAAAATGAAAACAATAAGTATCATCCTACTCCTGACATTAGCTGTAAGCAGCCTACAGGCGCAACGCATCAAAGGCAGTGACACCGTACTACCTGTAGCACAACAGACTGCCGAAAGATTTATGGCCCTCAATCCCGACGCCCGTGTTACCGTAACCGGTGGTGGCACCGGAGTGGGTATTTCCGCTCTATTGGACGGAACGACAGATATTGCCATGGCATCCCGCCCCATTAAATTCAGTGAGAAGATGAAAGTAAAGACAGCCGGAAAAGAAGTGGAAGAAGTGATCGTAGCTTACGATGCCCTTGCCGTTGTGGTTCACCCCTCCAATCCCGTAAAGCAACTGACGCGCCAACAACTGGAAGATATCTTCCGAGGTAAGATTACGAATTGGAAGCAAGTGGGTGGAGATGACCGTAAAATCGTGGTGTACTCTCGCGAAACATCTTCGGGTACTTATGAATTCTTCAAAGAAAGTGTTCTCAAAAATAAAAATTATATGAGTAGCAGCCTCTCTATGCCTGCCACCGGTGCCATTATACAATCTGTCAGCCAAACGAAGGGAGCAATAGGATACGTAGGATTGGCTTATCTTTCCCCTCGCGTCAAATCACTGTCCATATCTTACGACGGGACACACTTTGCCCCACCTACTATGGAGAGTGCTACAGATAAGAGTTACCCCATTGTGCGGCCTCTATACTATTATTATAACACAGAAAACTCCGAACAAGCAACCCCTCTCATTCATTTCATCCTTTCACCTGCAGGTCAGGAAATCATTAAAAAGAGTGGATATATTCCCGTGAAATAAGAATATACGAAAAAAAAGCCTTACTTTTGCGACTAAATTGTAGAATATATAATATAGAACCTTAGAATATATACATAAGAATATATACATACCAATTATGGCAGATATTAAGAGCGAAGAAGCAGGCGAAAAAAAGAGCCTCAACTTCATTGAACAAATTGTTGAGAAAGACTTGAAAGAGGGTAAAAATGGTGGTAAAGTGCAAACACGTTTCCCGCCGGAGCCCAACGGATACCTCCACATCGGACATGCCAAGGCAATTTGCCTTGATTTTGGTATTGCAGCCGACCACAATGGCATTTGCAATTTGCGTTTCGATGATACGAATCCGACCAAAGAAGATGTGGAATATGTAGAAGCTATCAAGGAAGATATCCAATGGCTGGGTTATCAGTGGGGTAATGAATACTACGCATCCGATTACTTCCAGCAATTATGGGACTTTGCCATCCGCCTTATTGAAGAAGGTAAAGCATATATCGACGAGCAGACTTCGGAACAAATAGCACAGCAGAAAGGCACTCCTACCCAACCGGGTATAGAAAGCCCTTACCGTAACCGTCCGATAGAGGAAAGCCTCTCCCTGTTCAAGAAAATGAATACGGGTGAAATAGCAGAAGGCGCTATGGTGCTTCGTGCCAAGATTGATATGGCAAACCCGAATATGCACTTCCGCGATCCTATCATCTATCGCGTAGTGAACCATCCGCATCACCGTACTGGTACAACGTGGAAGGCCTATCCGATGTATGACTTCGCTCACGGACAAAGTGACTACTTTGAAGGTGTAACGCACTCTCTCTGTACATTGGAATTTGTTCCCCACCGTCCGCTCTACGATCTCTTTGTAGACTGGGTAAAGGAGGGTAAAGATCTGGATGATAACCGCCCCCATCAGTATGAATTCAACAAGCTGAATCTCAGCTATACCCTGATGAGCAAGCGCAACCTGCTGATTCTGGTAAAAGAAAAACTGGTGAACGGATGGGATGATCCCCGTATGCCGACTATCTGTGGTTTCCGCCGTCGCGGATACTCACCTGAGTCTATCCACAAATTTATTGATAAAATAGGATATACCACATACGATGCACTTAATGAATTCGCTCTACTGGAAAGTGCCGTACGCGAAGACCTTAATACCCGTGCTACGCGTATCTCAGCGGTAGTGAATCCGGTGAAACTGGTTATCACCAACTATCCGGAAGGAAAAGTGGAAGAACTGGAGGCAATCAATAATCCGGAAAAACCGGAAGAAGGCAGCCATTTCATTGAGTTCAGCCGCGAACTGTGGATGGAACGCGAAGACTTCATGGAAAATGCTCCGAAGAAATATTTCCGTATGACTCCGGGCCAGGAAGTACGCTTAAAGAGTGCTTATATCGTGAAATGTACCGGTTGCAAAAAAAATGAAGCCGGAGAAGTAGTTGAAGTATATTGTGAATATGATCCGAACACCAAGAGCGGTATGCCCGAAGCAAACCGTAAGGTGAAAGGTACCCTGCACTGGGTAAGTTGTGATCATTGCCTTGAAGCAGAAGTACGCCTCTACGACCGCCTTTGGAAAGTGGAAAATCCACGTGACGAACTGGCTGCTATCCGCGAAGCTAAAAACTGTGATGCACTGGAAGCGATGAAAGACATCATCAATCCGGACTCACTGAATATATTGCCTCATTGCTACATTGAAAAATACGCCGCCGGCATGAAACCGCTTACTTATTTGCAGTTCCAGCGCATCGGATATTTCAACGTAGATCCAGACTCCACACCTGAGAAAATGGTATTCAACCGCACTGTAGGCTTGAAAGATACCTGGGGCAAAATAAATAAATAAAAATAGGATTATAGGAGTAAACAATTAATGAGCAATAAAAACCTGCTGTCCGGCAGGGATAAAGAGTTACAGGAACTTGCCGAACAATATGAAGCGGCAATGTCCGAAAACAAACCGTTCTATCAGGATGCAGATGAGTTAGCTGATCTTGCCGACTGGTATGGTACAAAGAAAAGATATGATAAGGCTTTTGAGATTGTAGAATATGGATTAAAGCTGCATCCCGATAGCACTGAACTTATGATTGAATACGCTTACCTGCATCTGGATAACGGGAAGCAAGCGAAAGCACGTGAAATCATTGAAAATCTTCCCGATACTTATTCGCCGGAAGCAAAAGTGGTGCGTGCCCATTTGCTATTGAGTGAAGGTAAACTGGATGATGCCGAACAGTTACTCGACACGATTGAAGATAAAGCTGATCTGGCAAATGTGGTAGATGTATCCTATATGTATCTTGACATGGGGTATCCGGATAAAGCCTTGGCATGGCTTGATCCGGTAAAGGAAGAATATTCTGATGAAGAAGCCTATATTGCCGTGGTTGCAGACTGCCTTTATGGCAAAGGCATGACCGAGGAAGCAATTCCTTTGTATAACCGCCTCATAGACATGAATCCATATTCGGCTCCTTACTGGTTCGGATTGGCAAGATGCCACTTCGAAGAGATGAACTTCAACCAAGCTATTGATGCTTGCGATTATGCATTGGTGGGTGACGATGAATTTGCAGACGCCTATGTAATGAAAGGGCATTGCTTCTACCAATTAGGTAACGAAGATGCTGCTCTGGAGTATTATCAGAAAGCGGAGGAGCTTCATGGACTTGCTCCCGAATTTATCTATACATACATTGGATTATGCAAGGTATCCAAGGGAGAATGGAAGGAAGGCTATGAAAACCTGGAAAAAGCAATTCTGGAAAATGAAACAGATGAAATTGCTTCTCCAATACTGCCCAGCTTATATGCCAATGCAGGGCTTTGCCTCTCCAAGATGGGGAAGAAACGTAAAGCACACCAATATTGTAAAAAAGCACATAAACTGTCACCGGAAGAGCCGGAATCTCTTCTGATAGAGGGTCGCATATACATTGAAGAAGGGGACTACGACAAAGGAATAAAGCAGTGGGCAAAGGCCTTGAATTGCTCCCCTACTGCCGACACTTGGAATGAAATAGGTATGCATAGCATGGAAATCGGTTATCTGGATTATGCCAAGATAGCTTTTGAACGTGTCTGCGAATTGGAACCGGACTTTGATGGTATCAACGAGAAGTTGACGGTACTCTACATGACACTGCATGATAAAGAGAACTTCATAAAGTATAATCAGAAATGCCCCCGCCCATTCGATTTAAAAGAATTGGAGAAGATGCAGATGCTTATGGAAAGCGAAGACCGGGAAGACCTGGCCGCTTATATGCAAAACATCATAAAAGCATTGCAATAAAAAAGAATAGAGAGTAAAGGAATCTTTACTCTCTATTTTATATATACCATCAAGATATTTGTTTGTTATCTCTTATTTAGCACTACGAGTAGAAAGCTTTTCCAGAAAATATACCAGGAAGAAACCCACTATCATCAATATTACAGCCTCAACAACATACTGATTGGGCAGAATATTACTTTCAACTAATGGCTTCACTACTCCATGATTATCAGTAAAAGTTTCTATGGTTTCCTTCCAAGGCCACACTTTGTTTAGTGAACCCAACATGAAACCTGTCAATACAGCCAATGTTATATTGCGGAAATGCTTTAATGCATACGAAAGAATCCGTGAAAAAGAAGTTATTCCAATAAAAGCACCCACAAAAAACACTAATAAAACCGTTATATCAAGTGTTTTGACAGCTTCCATTATAAAGAAGTACTTACCTAACAGTACCAGAATAAAACTTCCCGATATACCCGGCAATATCATAGCACAAATGGCAATCGCTCCACAAAGGAATATAAAAAATAAGTTGGAAGGAGTTTCAGCAGGAGTTGCTACCGTAATATAATATGCAACTGCCACACCTATAATAAATGCCGGAATCGTTTTCTTGTTCCATTCCTTTATGTCTTTTCCTACAAACCATGTGGATGCCAGTACCAGTCCGAAAAAGAAAGCCCAAACCATAACCGGATGGTCCGTAAGCAACCATGTGATAATTTTAGCTAATGAAAATACGCTGATTCCAATTCCCGCCAGCAGAGAGATCAGAAAATTACCGTTAATCGCTTTCCAGAATGCTCCCCATTTTCCTGTGAAAAACAACTTTAAACTTTTTCCGTTAATGCTTTTTATCGAATCTATCAATTCGTCATAAATACCTACAATAAAAGCAATTGTTCCCCCCGATACACCGGGAACCACATCGGCTGCTCCCATTCCCACACCTTTCAGCATGAGTAGGGCGTAGTCTTTTAAACCTCGTTCCATCTTTTTCTTTATCAATTAACCATTAATACTTGATTTATGGGACGCAAAGTAAAACAAAAAAAGCCAGTTACTTACTATAAATCAATCAAAAATATCCGAAAAACACATTGGAATTTTATACAATAGTTAGATACAGGTATAAAAAAGAAATGGTGTATAATAATCTCACGACTACTATACACCTGGTCTTTTCTAATTGCTTATTAAAATCTGAGGTTTACTACTTTACAGCCTCTATTGCTTTGTCATAATCCGGCTCCTGGGTAATTTCAGGTACCAGTTCAGTATATGCAACCTTTCCATCCTTACCGACAATAACTACTGCACGTGCCAGCAAGCCACCCAACGGTCCATCTGCCATACGCACACCGTAACTTTCATCAAAATCAGAGAAACGGAAATCAGACAAAGGAATTACATTTTCAATACTTTCCGTAGTACAGAACCGTGCATGGGCAAAAGGCAAATCTTTGGAAATCGCCAAAACCACTGTATCTGGCAGACTCGCTGCCAGCTTGTTGAACTTGCGCACAGATGTTGCACAAACACTGGTATCCAAACTTGGAAAGATATTCAATATTACATTCTTACCTTTCAAATCTTTCAAAAAGAAAGAAGAAAGATCTGTTTTTACTAACTCGAAGTCGGGAGCAACTGTCCCTACTTTTATAAACTCACCGATAATCTTAACCGGCTGTCCTTTAAATTTTGTTGTAGCCATAGTTTTCTTGTTTTATATGTCTATATAACAAACGAACTGTTGGAAAAGTTCGCCCAAAACTTTTCCAACTGCAAATTGTTACTCTCACAAACATGATTACAATAACCATTTAAAATTAAATTTGCATGAAAACTTTATTTGACGAACTTCAATGCGAAGTAAAAAACTGGTGGATGTCTCTCTTACTTGGTATACTCTATGTAGTAGTTGCTATAAGTCTGATGTTTGCTCCGTTCAGCGGTTATGCAGTTTTGAGTATTCTGTTCAGTATATCGATGCTGTTCAGCGGTTTGTTAGAGATTTCTTTCGCCGTAAGCAACCGGAAGAATGTTTCCAGCTGGGGTTGGTATCTGGCAGGCGGTATCATCGACATGATATTAGGTTTCTATCTGATAGCTTATCCGCTGTTAAGCATGGAAGTAATTCCATTCATCATTGCATTCTGGTTAATGTTCCGCGGCTTTTCTTCCATCGGCTATGCCATGGATCTGAAAAGATATGGTACCAGAGACTGGGGATGGTATATTGCCTTCGGCATATTAGCTGTGATTTGTTCACTCCTCATTCTGTGGCAACCGGCAATAGGTGCCATGTATGCTGTCTACATGATCTCATTTGCATTCCTTATTATCGGATTTTTCCGCATTATGTTGTCTTTTGAGTTGAAGAACCTTCATAAGCGAGGAAGAAGTATGAGAGATAAAAATGAAGAAAAAGAAATTCCAGTAGGATAAGTAGCAATCCAGCCCGGAAAAACGAGTTGACTAAAGAACCTGGCAACAGGAACTCGCCAACTCGCTTTTTCATTAGTTACACCTCAGAAAGCGATGCATAGTGGTTCTGGATACCCCCATCTGACGAGCTAATTCCGAACAAGAAACACCTCGCTTGGATTCACGCATCAAACGTCTTTTATTCTCACGGAGTACTCGCATTGCAGGACAGGTTCCTTTTTTACGTCCTAACTTGACACCTTCCTGTTTTCGTCTTGCCAACGCTTCCTTAGTCCGCATGGAAATCAAATTACGCTCTATCTCCGCCATCAATCCAAATGCAAACCCCAATACTTTACTGTTAATGTCATTTTGAAAAACATATCCCTCTTTCGTGCTGTACAAAATAATTTCTTTCTTTATACACGAATTGAGAATGGTCATGATTTCTAACAAGGTGCGACTCAATCTTGAAATCTCCGTTACAATCAACGCATCCCCCCGCTGCATCCGGTTCAACATCCCCGACAGCTTTCGCTCCTTACTACTCACACTACCGCTCACTGTCTCAGTGTACCACTTGTCAATCTTCAATCCATTTTTCTCTGCAAAGCGCAGAAGTTCTTCACGCTGATTAGCCAGAAACTGCTTTTCTGTACTCACTCTTAAATAAGCTACTACCATAATTTTGTTGTTTTTATAGGTTTAACAGTGCCAAAGAACAGCAATAACAGTGAAAAATCACAATATCATTAAGCTATGAAATACAGCAAGTTCGCGCACTTTACCCCTTTTATTTTACATCACTTATTTCGAAGATGGCAAAGCAAATTATGTAGGAATACACATTTCCATACCGGAAGCTGGTTATAAAAAGAAACAAGAAAAAATCTTCTTTCTATAATAGACAATTTTTCCTTTTCAGCTTTCCACAAGTCCTAGTATTAAGTTCTAGAAACGTTAATCATCTAATTATGAAAGCATTGTATTTACCAACTGTTCACATCATAATGTAAAAGCATTTACCTCAGCATGTAACGGTCTTTACCCCATATTGTAACGACCTTTACCACGGTATGTAACGGTCTTTACCGCGACATGTAACGGTCTTTACCGCGACATGCGAACAGGATTAGCATGGGGGATAAAAAGAGTTACCATGAAAGAAAACGACCTCATCTCTGTAAGATTTCAATTCCGCTCTTCCCATAAAAAATGAATAGATTCATTTTATTCTACCCTTCGTTTGCATTATCTTTGTGGTCAGTTTTATAACAAGAATATAAATTCATAATTAAAAAACAAAGAAATTATGGCAATGCATACATGGTTTGAGTGCAAAATCCGTTACGAGAAAGTAATGGAAAACGGAATGAACAAGAAAGTAACCGAACCCTATTTGGTAGACGCACTCAGCTTCACGGAAGCAGAAGCACGTATTATTGAGGAAATGACACCGTTTATTTCAGGAGAGTTTACGGTATCGGACATCAAACGTGCTAACTATAGCGAATTATTCCCAAGCGAAGAAGAAGCCGCAGATCGCTGGTTCAAATGTAAACTGGTCTTCATCACTCTGGATGAAAAGAGTGGAGCTGAAAAGAAAACATCGACTCAGGTATTGGTACAAGCTGCCGACCTCCGTGATGCCGTTAAGAAGCTGGATGAAGGTATGAAGGGTACAATGGCTGATTATCAAATCGCTTTAGTGTCCGAAACACCTCTTATGGATGTATATCCGTACAGTGCAGAACCCAATGATAAACCGGAGGTTTAATATATATATATATTAGTATCATGAATATTGCAGATAATCTTCAACAAGTGCTGAACGAACTACCTGAAGGGGTGCGATTGGTAGCTGTTTCCAAATTTCACCCCAATGAAGCGATAGAAGAAGCTTATCGCTCCGGGCAGCGAGTGTTCGGTGAAAGTAAGGTGCAAGAAATGACTGCCAAGTACGAAAGCCTTCCCAAAGACATTGAATGGCATTTTATCGGGCATCTGCAAACTAATAAAATAAAGTATATTGTACCCTACGTAGCTCTGATTCACGGCATTGATTCATACAAGCTTCTTGTTGAGGTCAATAAACAGGCCGAAAAGGCCGGGAAAGTGGTCAACTGCCTGCTGCAACTACACATTGCAGAGGAAGAGACTAAATTTGGTTTCAGTTTTGAAGAATGTCGGGATATGTTAGCGGAAGGTGAATGGAAAACTCTCAGTAACATACAATTGTGCGGCTTGATGGGCATGGCGACAAATACAGACGACAATGAACAAATAGAGAAGGAATTTTGTTCATTAAGTAGCTTCTTCAAAGAAGTGAAAGACTCATGGTTTGCCGACACAGAGGCTTTTCGGGAGTTGTCCATGGGAATGTCCCACGATTATCACCAAGCTATTGCAGCTGGAAGTACTCTGATACGCGTAGGAAGCAAAATCTTTGGAGACAGAACGTATTAATCATTATTCATTAAACATTATTACCATGGCAACATTAAAAACTACTTTTGCCGGGTTAGAATTAAGAAACCCGATTATCGTCAGCAGTTCAGGCTTAACTGATAGTGCTGAAAAAAATCAGAAATTCTATGAAGCCGGTGTCGGTGCCATTGTTCTGAAATCTCTTTTCGAGGAGCAGATCATGATGGAAGCTGACTGGCTCGGAGATCCGAATATGTACCCGGAAGGCAGTGATTACTTGGTAGAATACGTCCGCCAGCATAAGCTGTCTGAATATCTGGAATTGATTAAAGAGACTAAGAAAGTATGCCCTATTCCTGTTATTGCCAGTATCAACTGCTATCAGGATGCTGAATGGGTAGGCTTTGCACAGCAAATGGAAGCTGCAGGCGCCGATGCTATAGAAATTAATATTTTGGCGTTACAAACAGATGTTCAGTACAATTACGGTTCATTTGAACAACGTCATATTGATATTCTCAGCCACATCAAAAAGACAGTTCGCATCCCGATCATTATGAAATTGGGCGACAACCTTACTAATCCGATAGCTTTGATAGACCAGCTATATGCCAATGGAGCTGCCGCTGTTGTATTGTTCAATCGTTTCTATCAGCCGGATATCGATATCGAGAAAATGAAGCAAATCTCAGGAAATGTATTCAGTACAGGAGCTGATCTGGTTAAATCTTTACGCTGGATAGGTATTGCCTCAGCAGCAGTAAACAAGCTGGATTACGCAGCATCAGGCGGTATTCATTCTCCCGAAGGAATCGTAAAAGCAATTCTTGCAGGAGCTTCAGCCGTAGAAATCTGTAGCGCATTCTATCAAAACAGTTATGCACTTGTAGCAGAATATACCCGTTTCCTGAATTTATGGATGGATCGTAAAGGAATGGAAACAATCTCTCAATTCAAAGGAATGTTGAATGTTAGCGATTTGAATGGTGTGAATACCTTCGAACGTACTCAGTTCATGAAATATTTCTCCAGTAGAAAATAGCAGGAACCACACAACATATCATTATACGTAATGCCCCTTAACATATATTGTTAGTGTATCTAACGTATATTGTTACGGGACATTACATTTATTTATTACTATTTCCTTACAGGATGACTTAATCCGGTTTCTTGTCCAATGCTTCAAAACATGAATTCTTACTGATAAATTCAGGAACAATATCCTTCATAGCTGACACAATCTTCATCTGATCATAAGTATAACTAACATCTATCAGTTTTTGGATACGCTCTTTTACTTCGTCATAATCATATTCACGGACTGTTGCAATCATGATCTTCTCATGGTAAGTCGGTTTGGTCAACTCTTTTACATTCAGCAACTCTTCATAAAGTTTTTCTCCATGGCGTAGTCCTGTAAACTCAATCTTCACATCCGTACGTCCTGAAAGACTGATCATACGTTTGGCAAGATCTACAATCTTCACCGGCTTACCCATATCAAAGATATAAATCTCACCCCCATTTCCCATACTACCGGCTTCGAGTACCAAGCGGCAAGCTTCAGGAATCGTCATGAAATAACGGATAATTTCAGGATGAGTAACAGTCACCGGACCACCACGTTGTATCTGATCGCGGAAGCGGGGAATTACAGAACCGTTGGAGCCTAATACATTGCCGAAACGTGTCGTAATGAATTGGGTTACATGCCCACCTTTCTGTTGCAGCTTCTTCGCCAAAGACTGTACATAAATCTCACAAATACGTTTAGAACATCCCATCACATTTGTGGGGTTTACAGCTTTATCGGTAGAAATCATTACAAACTTCTCAGCTCCATATTTCACAGCCAAATCAGCAATAGTACGGGTTCCATACACATTAATCTGAATAGACTCTGAAACATTGTCCTCCATCATCGGCACATGCTTGTAAGCAGCCGCATGAAAAATATACTGAGGTTTATATTCTTTAAAGATTTCTTCCATACGCGTAGCATTGGAAATATCTGCAATAATCGTTTCCGCATCAATATCACGCCAACGGTCCTGTAACTCCAGACGAATATCATGCAACGGAGTTTCTGCCTGATCTACCAGAATCAACTTATAAGGATTGAAAGAGGCTACCTGACGCATAATTTCACTACCGATAGAACCGGCAGCACCAGTTATCATCACCCGTTTTCCTTCCAGATGAGAAGCTACCTTATGGATATCGATTTCAATAGGGTTACGTTGCAAGAGGTCTTCAATCTGTATTTCTTTCAGTTGGGTACGGTTCAAAGTCTGCCCACTCCATTCACTCAAAGGAGGCGCAGTCATTAATTTGATATTATGAGCCAAAAGACGGTCAGCCATATCTGATCTTTTCAGTTCCTCCATCTTGGCAGGCGAAATAATAATGGTATGCACATCACGATCGTTCAGTACATCAATCAGCGTCTCGTCATTGGGAAATACTTTCACTCCCATCATCACCTTATTTATCAGCTCCGGCTCATCGGCAATGAAACCACGCAGACGATAGTGATTACGCAAATTTACACGCAATGCTTTAGCAATATTGACTCCTGCCTCCTTAGCACCATAAATAAAGACATTGGCACTATGACTTCCATCGAAATTCAGCAGTTCATAAAACATCTTCACAACAATGCGCGAACAAGACATCATGGCAAAACTAATAATATATGCCATGAAGAATACGCTCACAGGTGCCAGGCGAACATCCATGTAGCTTGATAAAAGCACACTCGAAATCATCAGCAGCGCATAAGACACTGTTAATGAAACGAAGATGCGCATAATATCTATAAACGAAGAAAAGCGCAACACATTGGAATATGTGCGGAATATCCGAAAGAATACCAAGTTGACAATAACTGTACATACAATCGTTTTGTCAATGGTAGAGGATTCCAGGAAAATACTCCGGAAATCATATCGAAGTGCATAAGCCAACAGGCTGGATACAACGATTATCAATACATCGATCAACAGAATAGTCCAAATCGGCAATACCTTTGCTGAGAGGTATCGATGAAAAAATTTATGTTTCATTTCGTTTGACAGTTTTGTTTTAGGCGAGGCAAAGATACATTATTTTTTATCAAATATGGGAAGAAAAAGATAAAAATGTGTGATAAAATTAAATGGCGGCAAAGTTACGTATATAACCTTGCCGCCATATTTATTGCCTATAAAGCTCTGTTACATCAAATTACTAGCTAATTCACTTAGTTGACTACGCTCTCCTTTTAACAAATTCACATGAGCAAAAAGGTTCTGATCTTTCATACGATCAATCATGTAAACCAAGCCATTGGACTGACTGTCCAGATACGGTTGGTCTATCTGCTGAATATCACCGGTAAACACCATTTTGGTTCCTTCGCCAGCACGGGTGATAATAGTTTTTATTTCATGTGGAGTCAAGTTTTGTGCTTCATCAATGATGCAATAAGTTTCACTCAAACTACGTCCGCGAATGAAAGCTAACGCCTCGATTACCAGCTGCTCGCTTTTCTGCATATCTTCCAAACGTTTTACTTCAGTAGAATTAGAAGCAAACTGACGCTTAATGACATTCAGATTATCGAACAAGGGCTGCATGTAAGGTGCCACTTTCTCTTTTGCATCACCCGGTAGGAAGCCAATGTCTTTATTGGATAGAGCAACAATCGGACGTGCCAGCAGAATCTGTTTATAATCATTCATCTGACTAAGGGCAGCTGCTAAAGCTAGCAGAGTCTTTCCTGTACCAGCTTTACCCGTCAGAGCAACCAACTTAATATTAGGATCAGTCAACACTTCGAAAGCAAAACTTTGTTCAGCATTTCTGGGTTCAATACCATAATTCTTTGTTTTATTTACCCGGCAGATTGTATGTGTAAAAGGATTGTAACGTGCAAGAACACTATTCCTGTCACTCTTCAGGATAAAACATTCATTCGGGTGAATAATATCTTTGAAATCAAACTCACTGATATCCAGTCCTTCTCTGGAAGAATAAATTCGGTCTATTAAAGCAGGATCAATTCCTTCGAATACCTCATTTGACTTTTCAAATATATCCACATTTATCACCTTGTCGTTGATATAATCTTCACAAAGCAGACCTATGGAACGTGCTTTCATCCGGAGGTTCACATCCTTAGTCACCAGGATGGTTTTCATGTCCTTCTTCTGGCGCGTCAGCCAGTCCACTACAGCCAGAATCTTATGATCGGGAATACGCTCGGGGAATGAATCGAACACATCCGGAGCATCCACCGAACCGGCTATCACAAATAAACTTCCCAGACCTTCGCCCAGAGAGGCACCTTTATTGAAAAGATTGTCATCGGTAACTAAATCGAGTTCACGGAGAAATTCACGGGCATTGAAGTTAATCTGTTCATTCCCTTTCTTGAATTTGTCCAATTCTTCAAGAACTACGATGGGAAGATAAATGTCGTTCTCTTGGAAATTCTTAAGACAGTTATAGTCGTGAAGGATTACATTCGTATCAATCACAAAATTTTTCTTTGTTCCCATACTCTTTTAGATTTAAATTGTTGATATATTTGCCTCCAAGCGAAGATAAGCTACACATCGACATAAAAAATGAACAAGTTCATTTTATTCTGCTCTCAGTTTGCATTATCTTTGCAGCTTCTAAGATAGGAATTAAAAAGAGAGAATGGCTTGCTTTCTCGTTAAATATTTTAAAAGATGGATTATCAGAACACTTTATTATACTTATATAACAGTGTCCCCATGTTTCAACAGGTGGGAAGTTCAGCATATAAGGAAGGTTTAGAGAATACACTGGCACTGGACGAACACTTCGGACATCCGCACCGGAACTTCCACAGCATCCATGTAGGGGGAACTAATGGAAAAGGCTCATGTTCGCACACGCTTGCTGCCATTTTGCAGGAAGCAGGATATCGGGTAGGACTTTACACTTCTCCACACCTTGTAGACTTCCGCGAGCGTATTCGGGTGAATGGACAATCCATCCCGAAAGAGTATGTAGTCCGATTTGTAGAAAAAGAACGAAATTTCTTTGAACCTCTACATCCCTCTTTCTTTGAATTGACTACTGCCATGGCATTCCGTTATTTCGCCAATGAACATGTAGATGTAGCAGTTATTGAAGTAGGACTGGGTGGAAGACTGGATTGTACCAATATTATACATCCTGATTTATGTATTATCACCAATATAAGTTTCGATCATACCCAGTTCCTCGGTAATACATTAGAGAAGATAGCAAGCGAAAAAGCCGGTATTATCAAAAGCGGAATACCCGTTGTGATCGGAGAAACTACTCCCGAAACAAAACCTGTATTTACAAAAAAGGCTCGCGAAGTGGATGCGCCCATTTTCTTTGCAGAAGAAAACCAAAAAGATGAATACCCCGGATTGGAATGTGAACTGAAAGGATTATACCAAACTAAGAATACCCATACTTTACTCACAGCCATCGCACAGCTACAACAAGCCGGATACAATCTGAGTGAGCAAGCTGTCCGTAGTGGTTTTGCCCATGTCTGTGAACTAACCGGACTGATGGGACGTTGGCAGAAATTGCAGGACGCCCCTACTCTGATATGTGATACCGGACACAATGTAGGTGGTATCACCTATATCACAGAGCAGTTGAAACAGCAATCTTACCGAAAGTTGCATTTCATTATAGGTATGGTGAATGACAAAGACATACATGGGGTATTGGCATTGCTGCCCAAAGACGCTGAATATTACTTCACGAAAGCCAGCGTCAAACGTGCATTACCCGAAAATGAACTTTCACGGCTTGCCTCTGAAGCCGGATTACAAGGAAGTTGTTACCCGGATGTCCCTTCCGCCGTGCAGGCGGCACAAGAAAAAAGCCTCCCGGAAGACTTTATCTTCGTAGGAGGCAGTAGCTTTATTGTTGCTGACCTGTTAGCGAACCGCGATACACTCGATCTCCACTAAAGCATCCTTAGGCAGAGCTTTCACTGCAACAGCCGAACGAGCAGGGAAATCACCATCAAAATAGGTGGCATATACTTTATTCATATCTGCAAACAATGACATATCTTGCAGGAAAACAGTAGTCTTGACAATATTTGCCATCGTCAAACCTGCTTCTCCAAGGATATGCTTAACATTCTCCAATGACTGGCGGGCCTGTGCTTCAGCCCCTTCTGCCATCTGTCCGGTAGCTGCATCAATAGGCAACTGACCAGATACAAATATCATTCCATTCGCTTCGATAGCCTGGCTGTAAGGACCGATAGCTCCCGGTGCTTTCTGACTGCAAATTACTTTTTTCATTCCAATAATATTTTAATATTCAACAATTTACGATTTATGCAAGAAAAAAAACAGATATTCTATGCAGTATTCTGCAACTTCATGCATTTACCTAATAGGATTATACACAAAAGAAAAATTCACTTATACCTGTTTTAAAAACCTAGACTTAGCTAATTCTTTTTTGACACGGGAGTTTCCCGATAAAGGCTCGGCTTGTGAAAGCAGAGCCTTTTTTACAGACATATCATCTGTATTGCAACTACTTACAATGCTTCTCAATCAAGGCATCAACGTTCGGATCACCCAGCTCTTTTGCTTTCGCAAAACTAGCACAAGCCTCCTTATTCTGCTTCAACTGCAATTGTGCAACTCCCATCAAACGATAAGCTTCAGCATATTTAGGATCAATTGTCAAGGCATCTTTCAGAACTTTAATAGCTTCTTCATTTCTACCCACGCGAATATTCACCGCAGCAAGTTCCGAACGATAAGTCAACTCTTTCGGATTAAGTTCAATTGCTTTTGCCATATCATCCAACGCACGTTGGAATTGTTTTGCTTGGAAAGCGGCTTGTTCACGGTAATAGTAAAACACATCATTCACATTACCACGCACAGCTTTATAATATTCATCATAATCAAGCATTGCATTACGCCCCTGTCCGGCATTCATGCGTGCTTGGGCACGTTCCAACAGATAAGGGGCAGCATCTTCAGTGTACGGTTGCAGGCAATGTGCTATACAGCTATCCATCAAAGCCAACACTTCTTCCGGAGCTGCTTCCATCAATTCTTTTGTCTTAGCAGCACTAAAGAATGTAGCAGGAGAAACAATATTGGTTTTATTTACTTTCTCATAGCTGGCAAGAGCTGCTGCATAGTCTTTTTTAGCAAACTGAATATCACCTTCCAACTGAACATAAACCGGAAGTTCCTCAATTGCTATTGCTTTACGAACTTCATCCAATGCTTTGTCATATGTCCAATCTTTATAGGTGGTTTCCGGTTTAGTCAACTGATAATTATAAATTAATTTGGCACGATTGAAGTATGCATCATCTTTCTTTTGTGCTACCTCAAGTGCTTTATCTATATCAGCAGCCACCTTATCCATCGAACTTATTTCTTTCGACAAATACATTTGACTGTTGGCACGACGAAAATAACCATCGGCACTATTAGGATACTGGGCAATAAAATCATTCAGCAATTCGGCATATTGCTCCGGAGTTTGCTGTGAAGAAGCCATATAAAGATATACCAACGCTTGTTCTTCTGTATCAGGTAACGCTTTCTTAATGCCAATACTTGATAAAGCATGATCATTAAAAGAAAGAGGACTGATCTTCTGAGACATAGCATAATCAGCGCCTACCGCATAGCAAATGGTAGCTGTATCTTTTCCTGAAGATTTCTGTGCAAGACCGAAAACTTGTCCGTCAGCAGTCATTACCGGACAACTTACCATCTTGTCTTTCAGATGCATATCAAGCGTATAATAATGGTATTGTCCCTCTACCTTAGATTCTTCTTTTACCTGTCCGGCAGTATAAGAACGGTCCTTTTGTGTAGAATAAGGCAACAAGTAGACACTTGTACCTACAGTCGGAGCCGTAGGAGATACCACTAATGCAGGTACTTTTTTCCCTGAGATCGCTACACGGAACTTCACAACATCGTACATATCGTTTGCTCCCATGATAACTTCCACAGGCATTTGTTCGCCCTCTGAATTAATGACTACGGCACGTTGCGCACCTTTAAACAGACTATAATCAGACAGAGCCATTCCATCCTCGGTAACAAAAAATCCGTTTCCCGTATTGAGTATCTTATCACTCTCGTCGTATGTGACTACCGAGAAAACAGCACGCTTGGCTTTTTCCACCCATTTGGGTGCCTGAGCTACACTCCACTGTGCCAGCAAACAGAGGGTGAGTGTCAACAACAAGTTCTTTTTCATATCTTAGTTGGTTCTTTGTTTCACAGCTTCATAAATCAAAATACCTGCCGCAACAGAAACATTGAGCGACTCGATAGTACCCAGCATCGGGATTTTCACCCATTCATCACAAAGAGCCAAGTTCTCATAGGAAACGCCTTTATCCTCAGCTCCCATTATGATACACATCGGTCCTGTATAATCAGCTTTAGTATAATCATAGTCCCCCTTTTCCGTAGCTGCCACAATGCGGAAACCACTATCCTTGAGATATTGCAATGTAGTCTTCAGATTCTGCTCACGACAAACCGGCAGCACATGCAAGGCTCCGGCAGATGTTTTCATTGCATCTGCATTCACCGTTACACTTCCTTTAGCAGGAATAATAACAGCATCTACCGCTGCACACTCACAGGTACGGGCTATAGCACCAAAGTTACGAACATCGGTCACACCATCCAACATGACGAACAACGGATTCTTGCCCTCTTCGAAAAGAAAGGGCACCAAATCTTCTGTCTTCTGATACGTAACGGATGAAATAAAAGCAATCACCCCTTGATGGTTCTTACGGGTAATGCGGTTAATGCGTTCCACCGGAACACGTTGCACCGGAATCAAAGTTCCTTTTAGTGCAGCAAAAAGTTCTTTGGATAAATCGCTCTGAATGTCTTTCTTCACCAGAATCTTATCGATTTCCTTTCCTGCCTGTATTGCTTCTATCACAGCGCGAACGCCGAAAATCATTTCACTCTTATCAACCATCTTTGAGAATTAAAAATTAATAATTTAAAATTAAAGGCTATCTTTTGATACCAAGAAGCGCCTTTGCATTATTCAAAGCAGCTTCTGTCAAAGTAGCCCCACTTAGCATATGGGCTATTTCCTCTACCCTCTCCTCATCTGCCAGACTGCGTATGTGGCTGTTGGTTTCGGTTTCGTTATCTTGCTTATATACTTTATAATGTGCACATCCGCGTGCAGCAATTTGCGGCAAATGAGTAATACTGATTACCTGGCGATCCTGTTCGCCCATTTCCTGCATAATATCCGCCATACGATCGGCAATCTCACCGGATACTCCTGTATCTATTTCATCGAATACAATAGTGGGCAATTTCACCGCACCGGCTATCATGGCCTTGATGGACAGCATGACACGTGCAATTTCACCACCGGAAGCTACCGATGAAATGCTTTGCAATGCGCCGTTCTTATTGGCAGAAAAGAGAAAATTTACAGTATCTTCACCGTGTACGCCAGGTTCTTTTCTCATTCCCATTTCCACCTGAAAACGCACATTAGGCATACCCAACGGAACCAAACGTGAAGCCATCTGCTTCTCCACTTCACGGGCAGCACCGGTACGGGCTTTGGTAAGAACAGCAGCCTGCTTTTTCACCTTATTATATAAGGTATCGCAAAGAGTGGTCAACTCACCGATACGTTCATCATAAGAAGTAATGGCGGCCAACTTTGCTGCATATTCCTCAGTAAGCGCCAACAACTCTTCTACGGTAGTTACTCTATGCTTTTGCTGTAAGGTATAAATCAGATTCAACCGATCATTCACCTCTTCCAGACGCTCAGGGTTAAACTCGACATCCTCTTCCTGAGAAGAAACCTCCTGAGAAACATCTTTCAATTCAATATATGTACTTTCCAGAC
Organism: Bacteroides intestinalis DSM 17393; assembly: GCF_000172175.1. NCBI lineage: Bacteria > Pseudomonadati > Bacteroidota > Bacteroidia > Bacteroidales > Bacteroidaceae > Bacteroides > Bacteroides intestinalis. The sequence goes on from NZ_ABJL02000008.1 coordinate 1,680,358, forward strand.
GTTCAGCAAGTTCTGTAGCCGGAGAATAGACCTTTTGCAGACCAAGCATTGTATTCAGACTTTCCTTCAACCCAGCCAGCAAACCGCCTTCATCAGAGGTCAGCAACTGCCCGACACGGAACAAACCGGCCTTTATTTCTTCAGCATGGCTCAATGTGTCCGTCTCTTGTTCCAGTTCTTCCTGTTCACCTGCAGATAAATTCGCTTCTTCCAACTGTTCCAACTGGAAACGGATATAGTCTTCATCTGCCTTATTCTGCTCAGCACGGGCTATAAGATCAGCCAGATCCTGTTGTGTCTGCTTCCATTCTCTGTACAAAGATTGATAAACGGAAAGTTGTTCATCATTATGAGACAATATATCGAGTACATTCAACTGGAATCCTTCTTTATTCAACAAAAGATTCTGGTGCTGAGAGTGCACGTCAATTAACTGTTCACCCAGTTCTTTCATTTGTACAAGCGAAGCCGGAGTATCATTGATAAATGCACGGCTTTTGCCGGATGCATACACCTCACGACGCAAGATACACTCTTCTTCATATTCCAGTTCATTCTCTTCAAAAAAAGGCTCCATACCATAAGCTGAAATATCAAAACGGGCCTCAATCACACACTTCGATGCACCCTGGCGAATGGCTTTTACTTCGGCACGCTGACCCAGCAACAAGCCGATAGCACCCAGTATGATAGACTTACCGGCACCCGTCTCACCCGTGATAACGGAGAAACCTGCACCAAAGCTAATATCAAGCTTTTCTATAAGCGCGTAATTCTGTATGTAAAGCGAACGTAACATGACTTATTTACAATTTTAAATCTTACCCACTTCCTATTATTGTTTTATCTTTTCCCACTCGGTAGTCAGCGAAGGATTGACAGAAGAAAGCAGCTCACAAACCTCTTCCTTTTCCTTCATTGCAGCACGGGAATAAAGATTAATCAATTCATCTTTTTTTATTTCAGTAAACAAACCGGGCAATGCCGACATAGGTTTATTCTGCTGCGCCTCTTTCAGACCGCTAAGCATAGATGTTATTGTAGCACGGGCACGGGCAGCATTCACTGAAAGTTCATCCATACCTGTACGATGATACCCATACATCAATTTGCGCAAAGGCGTCATACCATCTTCCAGATAATCGGAAACCAACGCATAACGATTCCGACTGCTATCGAACGCTTTCCAACCGGTTTCACCAAGATTCTGTGCAGCTGTTACAATATCTTCAGCCGCCCGAAAAAACTCCGTACCACCTTGTGGAGCCATCGTGTCCATGTCCAGTCCGATAATCATATAAGCATAGTAAGCAATTACTGCCGTCAGATTACTGTCAATAACATTATCCCGCAGTTCCAGCGGATCAAACTCACGATAGTTGAAAGCAACATCCGTATCTTTAAAGCTAAAAACTACCGTCTGATAACCGGATTGCCAGACAGGGCGTGTAGACTGCACTATCAACTCACATTTCCAACGCCCGTCCGCCTCATTATACTCTTTCACTGTCAAGTTCATAGAGCAACGAATCCGTTCATTCATTTCATACTGCGCCTGCGTCCACCGACGGGTATTGATAAACTCCATCAAAGCATTTTCAAGCGTAGTGAAAACCTGCGTACTCGTACCTTGTATCTGAGAATAATTCACCGTAAATTTACAATTCAATTCCTGGGCAGCAGACTTTAACACCACCACAACCAGAAACAGAGTCATATAAAGTGTCTTATTCCTCACTAGCTTATTTACTTATTCTTCAATACTTCCACTAGACGATCTACAATATCCGTAGCTACTTCTGCCTTTGATTTCAACGGAAAGTCCGTCTTACTTTCACGGTCGATGATACTGATTTTATTCGTATCGCACCGGAAACCGGCCCCCTTATCATTCAGGGAATTCAACACGATAAAATCCAGATTCTTCCGTTGCAACTTATCTTCAGCGTTATGCTGTTCGTCATTCGTTTCCAGAGCAAAACCTACCAATACCTGACGTTCTTTCTTCATCTGTCCCAGACAGGCAGCAATGTCTTTCGTAGGTTTCAAACGCAACGTCATTTCCCCTTCCTTTTCCCGCTTTATCTTGGCATCAGCAACTTGTTCCAGTGTAAAATCGGCAACAGCAGCCGAAAGAATAGCAGCATCAGCCTCTACAAAAAAGTTACACGCCGTAGCATACATCTGATCTGCCGATTCCACTGCAAACCAATTTGCCGGATATTTCAATTGCTGTTGCACCGGACCTGATACCATAATAACCTTAGCTCCACGGGCAGCACATTCATCAGCAATAGCAAAACCCATTTTACCGGAAGAATAATTTCCGATGAAACGCACCGGATCAATCTTTTCATAAGTAGGTCCGGCAGTGATCATAATGGTCTTACCTCGCAAATCACCTTCTTTCCCAGCAAAATAATTCGCCAGATGCTGAATAATGACTTCCGGCTCTTCCATACGTCCCTTACCTACCAGATGGCTGGCAAGTTCTCCCGTGCCCGGTTCTATAATATGATTTCCGTAAGAACGAAGCGTATCCAGATTCTTTTGTGTAGAAGGGTGGGCATACATATCGAGATCCATGGCAGGTGCCACAAATACCGGAGCTTTAGCCGACAAATAAGTCGTTATCAGCATATTGTCAGCCACACCGTTGGCCATTTTGCCAATCGTCGAAGCAGTAGCCGGAGCTATAAGCATAGCATCCGCCCATAAACCCAGATCCACATGGCTATTCCATGTGCCGTCACGCTGGGCAAAAAACTCACTGATGACCGGTTTACTCGTCAACGCCGAAAGCGTAATTGGAGTTATAAATTCTTTCCCCGCAGGAGTTATGACAACCTGTACTTCAGCACCTTGTTTTATCAATCCCCGGATTATATAACAAGCTTTATAGGCAGCAATGCTTCCGGTTATACCTAATACTATTTTCTTCCCTTTCAGTGTATTCGCCATGATACTACTTATTAGTTAATTCACGTAGACGTATCTTAGTCAACATTGCCTTAGTATTCAGTGTAAAGTCACTGTTCAGTATCCAGCTATAATAACCCGGATCACGCTTCAATACATCTGTCACCGACATCCCTTTGTATTTTCCAAAGTTGAATACTTCCACGCCATTATCATCATAAACCATACGTCCGGCAAAATCCACATTCTTGTTAAAGCTGGAATATTCAGCCAGGAAAGCGATGTCATTCTGCAATTCCGGATAACGGTCCAGCTGTGCCATCAGCACCTCGTAAGTAGCTTGTGTATCAGCTGCCGCCGTATGTGCATCCTCCAGATTCTTTCCACAATAGAATTTATAAGCAGCAGAAAGTGTACGTTGCTCTAATTTATGGAAAATGACCTGTACATCCACAAACTTGCGGCGGCTCAGGTCAATATCTACACCGGCACGAAGAAATTCTTCGGCCAGCACGGGAATATCAAAACGGTTGGAATTAAATCCTGCCAGGTCACATCCTTCTATATCATTGGCAATGGTACGGGCCACTTCTTTGAAGGTAGGGCAATCTACCACATCCGCATCATAGATACCATGAACGGCAGATGCGCCTTCGGGAATATGCATTTCCGGATTAATACGAAGTGTTTTTGCTTCCTCATTACCATTGGGATGTACTTTGAGATAACAGATTTCAACGATACGGTCTACATTGATACTCGTTCCGGTCGTCTCTAAATCAAAAAAAACAATCGGGTTTTTGAGGTTTAATTTCATTATTCTTCTATTTTACAGTTGACAAGGGAACGAGTTGACAAGGGAACAAGGCATTCCCGGCATAACAGCACAGCCCTTGTCTCCTTGTCAACTCGTACCTCGTTAACTCTATTATTTTTTTAATCATTCAGCATCATCGGCATCAGCAGCATCAGCAAGTCCTCATTTTCTTCTTGTTCAACGGGGATGATGACACCTGCACGTGACGGGTCTGCCAGTTCAATTATCACTTCATCAGCAGCAATATTATTCAAAATATCAATCAGGAAAGTCGATTTAAAACCAATACTCATCGGATTGCCATCATACTGGCAAGCCAATGTTTCTTCAGCAGAAGTAGAGAAATCAATGTCCTGGGCTGAAATCACAATCTGATTGGGCTGCATACGCAACTTGATAAGACTACTTGCCTGTGACGAGAAAATAGATACACGACGTAGTGCACCTACCAACTGTATACGGTCTACAGTCACTTTATAAGGATTATTCTGCGGTATTACCGAATTATAATTAGGATAACGTCCTTCAATCAGACGACATACCATGCGATATTTCTCCAATGTAAATACAGCATTACGCTCATCGAACTCAATAACAACCTGTCCTTGTTCTTTAGGCAACAAGTTCTTAATCAACGAAGCCGGTTTTTTAGGCAGAATGAATGCTGCACGTTCATTACCTTTGGCCGCTAATGTTTTGCAACGTACCAGTTTGTGACCATCAGATGCCACCATTGTAATATCTTCTGTGGTGATATCAAAATAGATACCATTCATCACTGGACGAAGTTCATCATCAGCCGTAGCAAATACGGCACGATTAATGCCACCCAACAATACGGATGCTTCCATCTCTACACGTACGGCATTATCGCCCAGCATAGCCGATTGAGGAAATTCATCGGCATTTTGCCCCATCAGACTATACTTACCGTTTTGATACTGTACTGTGATTTCCAAGGAATCAGTATTTACTTCAAACGACAGCGGTTGCTCGGGGATTTCCTTCAAAGCATCCAGAATTGTTTTAGCAGCCACGGCAAAACGTCCGTCAGCATCACTTTCATTCACTTCAACTGATGTTACCATCGTCGTTTCACTATCAGAAACAGTAACCGACAATGTTCCATCTTTCAGTTCAAAGAGGAAACAATCCAAAATGGGCAACGCATTCTTCGAATTAATCACACGGCTGATAGCCTGTAAATGGCTGGAGAGCGCAGTACTCGAAACGATAAATTTCATATATTCTGTGTATTTAAGTTTTATATTATTCCCTATTCGTACTATAACTTCATAGTATCGGACAAAGTTACAAAAAAAGATCTTCCCACAACAAAGAAAATTAAGAAAAAACGTCCGGAACTTCGCCGGATTTCCCTAAAATATTGTAACTTCGCCGCATCATTTAAAAAGAATGCAATGGAATTTACAGGAAAAATTATCGCTATACTCCAGCCAAGAGGCGGAGTGGCAAAGTCGGGCAATGAGTGGAAAGCACAAGAATACGTGATTGAAGACCACGGCCAATATCCCCGCAAAATGTGTTTCGATGTTTTCGGAGCAGACAAAATAGAACAGTTTAACATCCAGATGGGTGAAGAACTGACCGTATCATTTGATGTGGATGCACGCCAATGGCAAGACCGTTGGTTCAACAGTATCCGTGCATGGAAAGTAGAGCGTGTCAGCGCTGCAGCTCCTGCCGGTGCACCGGGTGCACCTGTTCCGCCACCGGCACCGACTGCCGCACCAGAATTCTTGGCAGGTGATGCTAAAGACGATCTGCCGTTCTAAAATATATAAAATTTAGATATAATAAAAAAGAGGAGAATAATTCTCCTCTTTTTTATTATATAATTACAAGCATTTTGAACCTCCCATTTACCCTTTGTATAAAAGCACCAAATTCGGATATACCACCTCTTCTACACAAGTAAACTGTATAGAAAGTATAAAGTGGCGAAAAAACTTCGCCTGACGAAAGAAAAAGTTAGGTATCAGGCGTACATATGTTTCCGGCTGCTCTACCATCCTTTCCATATCCACCATCATCACAAAGCTATACGATGGTGAAAGACTTCCTATTCCTTCCTCGTAAAGCGCCGTATCATCCAGCACCTCTCCATTCTCCATAGCATCTATATAGGCAGTAAGACTAACCACATCCGGCGCCATCAACAAATGTCCACGATAAAAACAGACATATGTATAAAGAGCCGATTCCGTGATACCTGTCAACTGGGTCAGTAAAGTATTTCGAGGCAATACATAATAACGGTGTCCCCATGCTTTGGGATAAAGATGATAATCAGGACGCTCCTGCGGAACAGGAGGTGCATCCACTTCCTTGGGAGAAGTATAAAGCAGTGATTGCAAACGACGTTCAGCCTGCGACATATTCTTCACCGGAACACTCATCACTGCACATGGATACTCACTTAATGTATCTTTCGGCTCGAAGAGGCAAGAAATCACCTGATCTCCCGCATAAGTCTTCAGAAAGTCCATCCACTCCTCATCCCTCTCTTTGATATAATCGGAATAAGTAGCTTTGGCATATTCCTGCTCTGCCGTAAAACTACACATGGCATCCATATCTGAAATAGCCCAACAGTCATAAAAGAAAGTAGAGAGTGGAAGTTGTTCTCCCGGAAACCCCTCCACCGGTTGCTGACGGCGTAAAGCATTGATAAAAGTACGTGTAGTGTCCGAGCCATGACTGATACCTGAACAATAAATAGCAGTTTCATTCAGCTTCAAATCAAACTCCGCCCAACTTCCCAGATAGGTTTGCGAACGAATGCCATCCGTATTTTTCCCCATATCCACCGACTTGATGCGCACATACACCGTAGCTTCCACATTCGTATTCTTTCCTGCATGCATCAGTTTGAATGAGGGCATATCTATTAATGATTTCTTAGAAAGTCGTGCATCGATCACTTGTTCCACCAATCGTTTCTGAAAACTAATAGCCAGGAAGTCCGGGGTAAAATATGCCGCCAAAAAGCGCCCCTCAGGCATAGGATAAATACTAATCTCTTCACCCCTGTAATCAAAGAATTTAGAAGGAAATGCACTGGAACTATATTTCCTGATAAACGACTCCACCAACTCATAATCTCCCGAACCCAGACTGCAATACAACACCTGATTCAATGGGTTATCCGGTTCATGGAAACTGATAAGCATTTTATTCATCTGCTTACTAAGGCCATGCGGAGTATCATCGAGCAAGGTATGCAGATAGTTTTTCAGATAGACAAAGAGTTCGGAAGCATAAAGGAAGTGATTATCTTTGCTGCAACTCAGTTGATTGATACCCTCAACCAGCTCAGCCATGCGATCTGTCTCCAACACAGCCATTGCACTTTGAGGGACTAAAGTATAAAGATTAAAATCTTTCTGACTCTCCACCTCATTCAACCTGAAGAATGAATACACCCCGAACCCCGTACATAGCAATACTATGGACACAATCACGGCAATTCTTATGATAAGACGTAACTTCATGGTTTTTCAGGCATCAAGTTTCGGCAAAAATAATTATTTCTACTAATAAAACAAAACAAATGTTTCAAAAACTTTAGTAGATATAAAAAAGTTTTAGAATGCCTGTGCCTCAAAACTCAATTTCCATACCATCAAAGGTCAAATGTACATCAGGCGGAAGCTGTTTTTCAAGCTCGACATGCAATCCGGCATGATGACTCATATGGATAAAATAAGTTTCCCGTGCGCCAATACGCTTCGCCGTTTCCAAAGCCTCGGAAATACTCTGATGCGTAGGATGCGGTTTTACGCGTAAGGCATTCACAACCAGAACATCCAAGTCATGTAATTGTTCATAGGATTCTTCGGGCATAGTCAGCATATCTGTAATATAAGCCATACGTTTACCGATACGATACCCCAGAATAGGCAGACGCCCGTGCATCACCTGCAAAGGGGTAATCTCCGTATTATTGATGAAGAACGTTTTTCCGGCTTCCACTTCCTGCAAGAAAATTTGAGGAACACCCGGGTATTTATGCTCCAGAAAGCAATAAGGCATCCGTGCACGCAGGTGAGTTGCCGTATACTCATCGGAGTATATAGGTATTTCACCGAAACGACAGAAAGGACGAAGATCATCCAGCCCACCCACATGGTCATAATGTTCATGGGTAATCAACACTCCATCTATTTTTTCAAACGAAGCTGCATGCAACATCTGCTCCCGAAAATCCGGTCCACAATCAATCAATATCACCGCATCATCCGTATGCAACAAAGACGATGCACGCAAACGGTTATCACGCGGATCGGCAGAAGTACAAACTTCACACTTACAACCTATTTCAGGCACTCCTGTCGATGTTCCGCTCCCTAATATTCTTAGTTTCACGTCTATTACCTATTAATTATCAATCTTTCAAATAAAATTCACTTCGGGATGAATGTCAATACCAAACTTCTCGCGAACTGACGCCCGCACGGCATCCGAAAGGGCTACAATCTCAGCTCCCGTTGCCCCACCCCGGTTTACTAATACCAACGCCTGCTTATCATGCACAGCAGCAGGCCCCAGCGCTTTACCTTTCCAACCACATTGGTCTATCATCCAGCCTGCTGGAATTTTTATCCGGTCAGCCCCCATCTCATAAAAGGGTATTTGAGGATACTTTTTCTTCAAAGCCTCAAAGACTTCACGCGAAACGACAGGATTCATAAAAAAGCTCCCGGCATTACCCAGCAGTTTCGGATCAGGCAGTTTACTTTCACGAATACTAATGATTACCCGGCGTAATGTTTTCAAATCCACTTTCGGGTACTTTTCAAGTTCCTGGCGAATCGTGCCGTAATCCAGCGTATAATGTTCTTTCTTACTCAGAGAGAAACAAACATACGTGACGAATACCTGCTTCATTTCCGGACTTTTAAAAATACTGTTCCGGTATGAGTAATTACATTCATCCACTTGGTAAACATGTTTCATTCCTTGTATGTTCACCGTCTCCACGGAAGAAATCAGGTCTTTCACCTCTACACCATAGGCACCAATATTCTGTACAGCTGCCGCTCCTACCTCACCAGGTATAAGAGACAGGTTCTCAGCACCGTACCAGCCACGTTCCGTGCAATAATCCACAAAATCATCCCATACCACACCAGCACCTACACGCACCGAAACCTTTTCTTCATTTTCAGCCGTTACTTCAATGCCACCAATGTGCGAATGCAATATCACTCCTTCATAATTTCCGGTAAACAGCAGATTGCTCCCTCCGCCAATATGCAGATAAGGAGAAGTGATACGCCCGTCGGCAATCAACTTCTCCAATTCTTCTACCGAACCGTATTCCAGAAACACGGCAGCTTCCACATCAATCCCGAATGTATTCGGTATCTTCATTTAATTTTTAATTATTAATTTTTAATTATTAAATGCTCGTATCCTCATATTTATATAGCTCCCACTCTCCGCGATGTCTGCGGAAATAGAAGATATTGGTATATCCATTTCCAATCCCGTTCACTTTCAGGATTTTCGTATTTGAGTTATCACTATTCTTCTGTCCATAATTGATATTGGACAATTTATCCACAGGCAATATAGGGCGGAAGGCATACCACTGGTTCAAATCAAGCGTAGTCTCCAGAATAGAAAACTCATCATCCGGATCTATCGTGATATATTCCAAAGGTTCCCGGATATGTCGACTCTGATAAATGCTGTCGGTTACAAAGCGAGAGTAAAACGTAACGAAGTCTTCATTTTCGCCCTGTTCTATCTGGCGGAGATTGATAGCTTCCAGCATCCATACCCCCTTAGTACGTTCAAAATAGTATTTCTTCACCATGCGGTTTTCCAGAAAAATCCATTCCACCTGTACAGAAGTGAGTGCAGTATCTCCTACCAATTCCAGATCATCTTCATCATCAAAGAGCAATGTATAATAACTCTGCTGGGTAAACAGATAATCATGTCCCCAGTCCTCCTTCTCTATTTTCGAAGGTGTATCGACGTTGTAAAAAGGCAACGGAAATTTGGTCCGCTGCCGTTGCAGGGCGTCATCCGAAGCATAACTATAGATAAAATCATCAAATGATTCATCCGCTTCTATGGGCTTAGGATCGTTATCCTCTTCAACCTCCGGCACAGTATCAGCCTTATGTGAAGCTGAATCCACCAAATTGGTGATTGTCGCAAAAGGGTCCATCTTCGTTTTCTTGTTGCCGCATGACATCAAGAAAACGAGAAGAAAGAACCCCAATCCTATTTTTCTCATTCTTTACCGAGACCTCATCAGGTCACTTATTTAGTTTAGCTCTTAACTTTTCAAGCATATCCACTGTCATGGACTCTAAATCATACTGCGGTTTCCAATCCCACTCTTCACGAGCACAGGTATCATCCAGACTATCAGGCCAACTGTCTGCAATAGATTGCTTCAATGGATCAATTTCATATACCATTTCAAAGTCGGGCACATGCTTCTTGATAGCCTGACAGATCTCTTCCGGATCAAAGCTCATGGCAGCGATATTGAAAGCATTCCGATGCTTCAGACGTGCCGGAGCAGCCTCCATCAATGAAATAGCTGCATTCAGCGCATCAGGCATATACATCATATCCATATAAGTACCAGGCTTCAAAGGACATACGAACCTTTCACCTTTCACTGCGGAGTAAAATATATCGACTGCATAGTCGGTAGTACCTCCACCCGGAGGGGTCACATTGGAGATAATACCCGGAAAACGAACCGCACGGGTATCTACACCGTATTTAGTATAATAATAATCGCTCAATAATTCAGTAGTTACTTTGGTTACACCATACATGGTACGGGGGCGCTGAATCGTATCTTGCGGAGTCTTCACATGAGGTGTAGCTTCTCCGAACGAACTGATGGAGCTCGGGGTAAAGACTGCGCAACCATACTCGCGCGCTACTTCCAGTACATTCCATAATCCGTCGATACCGATTTTCCAAGCCATGGCCGGACGACTTTCAGCAACAACCGAAAGCAAAGCTGCCAGATTATAAATCGTATCAATCTTGAATTGGCGGGCCACCACTTCAATAGACTGACGGTCGGTCACGTCGGCAATAGCTGAAGGACCTGATGCCTTTAATTCCCCTTTAGGCATAGCACTCGGAATGTATCCAGCGATAACATGGTCATCCCCATAACGTTTACGCAATTCCAATGTGAGTTCCGAACCTATCTGTCCGGTTGCTCCAATTACCAAAATATTCTTCATACGACTTATTTATAAGGTACTCCTTACTTAGAGACGCGCAAATATACATACTTTTTTTTCATTATTCTATCATTTTGCTATTGTTTATTTGAAGAAAAATCGTGTCCTTTGTATCGTTTAGTATTAAGATGACAAACTTTTAATTTATAAAGCTATGTACGGGAAAATGAAAGAACATCTCAGCAATACACTTGCTGAAATTAAAGAGGCCGGACTCTATAAAGAAGAACGCCTGATCGAGAGTGCGCAACAAGCCGCCATCACCGTAAAAGGGAAGGAAGTGCTGAATTTCTGCGCCAACAACTACTTGGGTTTGTCCAACCATCCGCGACTAATTGCCGCTGCCCAAAAGATGATGGATCACCGTGGCTACGGCATGTCTTCCGTACGCTTCATCTGCGGAACACAAGACATTCACAAAGAACTGGAAGCTGCTATCTCTGACTATTTCAAGACGGAAGACACCATACTATATGCTGCTTGTTTTGATGCTAACGGTGGTGTATTCGAGCCGCTATTTACGGAAGAAGACGCCATCATCTCCGATTCTCTGAACCATGCCTCCATCATCGACGGTGTCCGCCTATGCAAAGCCAAACGCTACCGCTACGCCAATGCCGATATGACCGAACTGGAAAAATGCCTACAGGAAGCCCAGACACAGCGTTTCCGCATCATAGTCACCGACGGTGTATTTTCTATGGACGGCAATGTTGCCCCAATGGACAAAATTTGCGATCTGGCTGAGAAATACGATGCACTAGTGATGGTAGACGAATCGCACTCTGCAGGCGTAGTAGGTCCTACGGGACATGGTGTAAGCGAACTGTATCAAACTTACGGACGCGTAGATATCTATACTGGAACATTAGGTAAAGCCTTCGGCGGTGCTATGGGCGGATTCACGACCGGACCGAAAGAAATCATTGACCTGTTGCGTCAGCGCAGCCGTCCGTATCTGTTCTCTAATTCAGTAGCTCCGGCTGTGATAGGTGCAAGTATCGAAGTATTCAAGATGCTGAAAGAAAGTAATGCGCTACATGACAAGTTAGTAAACAATGTGAGCTATTTCCGCGATAAGATGACTGCTGCCGGTTTCGACATCAAACCCACTCAAAGCGCCATTTGCGCCGTGATGTTGTATGACGCCAAATTGTCTCAGATATATGCCGCACGCATGCAGGAAGAGGGTATCTACGTAACCGGGTTCTACTATCCCGTAGTACCGAAAGAGCAAGCCCGTATCCGCGTACAGATTTCGGCAGGACACGAGAAAGAACATCTAGATAAATGTATCGAGGCATTTATTAAGGTAGGAAAAGAACTTGGAGTATTAGCGCACTAAAGTGCGCTAAGTTACAGGCTACGAGTTACGAGCTACAAGTCACTCGTAGCTTGTAGCTTTTAGTATCACCGCAAATCTGCTCCCTTTCCCCTGTTCCGAGTGCAGTTCAATCCTTCCCTGCAATTTCTCTATAATAATCTGGCAGATAGAAAGCCCCAAGCCCGTTCCTTGCGAAAATTCATTCTGCTTGTAGAACCGATTAAAAATCATCTTCTGCTCGGCGCGAGGAATGCCACAGCCTGTATCTTCCACATAAATTTCCACTTCCGAAGTCTCAGGTAAATAACGATATCCCAGCTTGATATACCCTGAAGCTGTAAATTTAGAAGCGTTATTCAGGAAATTAGTGACCACTTGCGCCAACCGTCCTTTATCCACATTTATCCTTACCGGCACTGTATCCTTATCCTTAATAAATTCCAACTGTTCCGGTATTAACATCTGATGGGTCTGATAGATTTCATCCACCAATTCCTCCACTCCGCATGGAGCAAATTCAAAGGACATATAGCCCGACTCAAGCCGTGAAAGTTCCAAGATATCATTTATCAGCAGCAGCAGCAAATCACTATTCTTGTTGATCGTCTTGATATACTCACAGCGCTCATCTGGTTCCAGTTCTTCATCCGCTGCCAATATATTGGAAAAGCCGACAATCGCATTCAGCGGAGTGCGTATCTCGTGGCTCATATTCGCTAGGAACGACTGTTTCAGCTCAGCTTTTTCCGCCAGCAGACGCGCCTCTTCCAGTTCATGTTCATGATCTTTAATGTCCTGTATATTCAGCAACAGTCCGGCAGCCTTATAGCCGCCATCCGGCAATGCAATGGTCTTATACCGGAATTCCCACCATTGATATCCTTTTCCGTTAAAGTCGCAACGCACCTGCACCGCCACCTTACGGATTAAGGATATCTTCCTCCAGTTTTCCTCCACCTCATCCCGGCATTCCGGATGAATAAACTTAATGAGTTTATCAAACGTAAGTACCTTCGACATCATTCCCTGCGACTTCCAGAAATCACTCTCAAATATAAAATAATCATTCTCCAACTTCCACGCGTACGTATCACTCCCCTCAATAGCCAGCGCCAACGTTTCTTTTTCATCCTCCAGCGCATTGAGAGCTTTCTTTTTCCTCCCCTGCTCCCGACGATAAAGGAAAAACAACAAGACAAACAGCGTAATCAATAGAACTGTAATTGAGAAAATAATTCCTCCCCACAGCCAAGGATATGCCTCACTGAACGGAATATGGATAATAGAATACTTCTCTGGAATATCCGCCTTCGAAAGCCCCCTCTGCTCCATCACCTCCCAATCTACCACATACTCTTTAGCACTGTTTGCGATGGGCATATCCAAAGGCTTCTCACCATGCAAAATCCTGACCGCCGCATCCACCATTTCCCCTACCTGTATTGGGATCGTCGTCATATATCCCCCCAACAGTTTCTCGCCATAGCCAAAACCTTCATTAATGGCTGTCAGACTGGGGCTGGAACAGATATTTCCGATATTGACAGTCGTAAAGTCCCTTTTCAATTGAAGATAACACCTATCTCTTGTGTATTGGCTCAAACTCCAAAGTAGTCCGGCATCCGAACGATCCTTCTGAAGCCGGACAGTAAGCCCGGCAAAATACGTATAACTCTTGTCTTTTACAAACTCCTTCCATTCCCTGGAATTGAATTCTTTTGAGTTCATGAAACCTTCCACCTTCTCGTCTTTCAACTGTTCCCAAGCATCCTTCCTTATTTGTTTATCCAGATAAGTGGAGTCTATAATAGTGAAGAGATGCATCCCCTTCCCGAATATCTCTTTCGCAGCCTTGATATTCGCCATAAAATCTATTTTATCACGAAATCCGGTCACGTTGGGATATTGCTTTATAAGAGGCCAGTTAGGGTAATTCACTCCACCAAAAACAACGGGGAGTTGCTTCGCCAGCGGATGTCCGCACTTCAGCAGTGAATAAGTTGCCTGGTCATCATTAACCAATATAATTTCCGGTTCCCAGTTTTCGGAAACTTCATCCAACAGAGAGTGCAGATACAAAGATTCTAAGTTATCCCGATAAGCCTCGCAATCTAAATACACTGTACGGAGTTCGACATCAATCCCTCTCTTCCGGAAAGTTTCGGCAATCATTTTATTAAAATCAGGATAAGCAGCATAAGTTTTCTCATAAGAGTGCACCACCAGCACTTTCCGTTTTTCCATCTCCGAACAAGCGCTCAAGACATGGCAACTCAACATTATCCAAAGGAGGAATTTAAAATTTATTTTGCCCATACGCATAGTAATTCACAGTACGTGTTAAAAAGAGTAACAAAGGTAGATTAAAATACTGAAACAGCAAAAATAAAAGAGCTGCTTAAAAAATCAAGCAGCTCTTTTTTTGACTTATCAATTCTATATCAAAAGATTATTAACGTTCGCCCAATTTTACGTCTACAAAGAAGATACCCGTTGCACCGGCTTTCTTAATCATATCAACAATGCCTGCAGCAGTTGCTTCTTCTTCTACTTGTTCACGCACAAATCCCCACAGGAAGTCCTGCGTTGCTTTATCTTTCTCAGCAGCAGCTACATCTACCAACTTGTCAATCATTTCGGATACACGACATTCGTGTTTGTAAACCTGTTCAAATACTTCCAGCGGAGTACCAAAATCATTAGGAACTACATCCAGCTTATCGACTTTGGCCTTACCACCACGCTTAATTACGTAATCGGCCAGTGAACAAGCATGTTCATTCTCTTCTGCCCACTGTTTCTTCAACCAATGTGCCATACCACAAAATCCTTCTTTTTCCATATAGAAAGACATAGCCAAATACATGTTAGCCGACCACATTTCAGCCGTAATCTGCTCGTTAATTGCATTCTGTAATTTTTCAGTAATCATAATCGTATTTTTTAATTAAATTGAAATCATTACAAAAGTAACAATGATACACAACATTTGTTCATTTGATAACATTTTTTAAATAAATAAAATCAGAAGTACATTTGAAGCTAGTATATATATGTCCGGCGTATAACTCCTCCATTGCTTTTCCATTTCCAATCACATCATACAAATATAGATATTGAAAATAAAAAAACAATTTTCATATTTCAAATACAAATAAATTAAATACAAAATGACAAAAAGCGTGCAAGACTTAAATGATAGTCTTACACGCTTCCTACAATATATTCAATTCTTTCACACCAGTTCGTCCGAAGTGTACCCCTGTGGCAACTCACGACAGTTATAGCTCGAAGCCATTATCTCACCATAAGCACCTGCAGAACGTAATGCAATCAGATCTCCACGCTTCACCTTATTCAAATCTATCGCTTTCCCGAAAACATCCGACGATTCACAGATAGGACCTACCACATCATACGCCTCAACTGCATCCTCGGAAGTAATATTCTCTATCTTATGATAAGCCTGATACAATGCAGGACGAATCAAATCCGTCATACCAGCATCAAGGATGGCAAATTTCTTATTTGCTCCCTGTTTTACATAAAGCACCTGTGAGATAAGTGAACCGCACTGCCCCGTTATGGCACGTCCCAATTCAAAATGAAGTGTTTGATAAGAGCGCAGTTTCAGATGTTCGGCATAAGTAGAGAAATAATCTTTGAAATCAGGTATTGCCTGACGGTTGGGATGCTTATAATCAATACCCAGTCCACCACCTACATTGATATGCTCGATGCGGATGCGATGTGCTTCCAGCTTGTCTTGCAATTCATTTACACGATTGCACAGGGCAACGAAATCACCCATATCTAATATCTGCGAACCAATGTGAAAATGCAATCCGATAAACTTCACATTCTTCATCTCCAAAGCCACTTCTATCACATGATCCATGTCTTGCATACTAATGCCAAACTTGTTTTCCGCTAGTCCGGTAGTGATATTGGCATGAGTATGAGCTCCTACATTCGGATTGATACGGAAAGCGACATTAGCCACTTTACCTTTAGCTGCAGCCAGTTCATTGATAATCTCCAGCTCAGGAATAGACTCTACATTAAAACAGAAAATATTATAGTCCAGACTCAGATTTATTTCCCAATCAGACTTGCCCACTCCGGCAAAAACAATCTTATTTGTAGGAAAACCTGCCTTAACAGCAGCACGCACTTCTCCTCCACTCACACAATCGGCACCCAGCCCGTTCTCACGGATAATAGAAAGCACCTTCGAATTAGCATTTGCTTTCACAGCATAATGCACCTCAAAATTGCCATATTTAGCAGCTTCTGCACGCACGCAGGAAAGAGTGTCGCGCAACACCTTCGTATCATAATAATAAAAGGGGGTACGCAGTTCACGGAATTTATCTATGGGAAATGTTCCTTTCATACTTCAAAACTTTGTTTATAAAGAAAAGAGCGCAAATTACGCGAATTACACAAGAGCCTTTATCAGCGAGTTGTGCAATTTGTGTAGTTTGCGCTCCATATCATTTTATATCTGTACTTTCTTATTTCTCTTATTCTTCGTTGAACAGTGCATCACTAAGCGACTGCAATGCCTGATTCTTATCGCACTCACGAATGAGGAAAGAAATGTTGTAGTTACTACCACCGAACGAAATCATTCGTACCGGTATGTCGCGCATGGCATCCAGTGCCTTCGCTTCGAAACCGACATTCTCCCATTCCAAATCACCTACCACGCAGACGATACACATATCCTTATCTACTGTAACGGTTCCGTACTTCTTCAGGTCGTCCAGAATCTCGTTGAGGTGCTTCGTATTATCAATAGATACAGATACTCCTACCTCAGAAGTACAAATCATATCGATAGAAGTCTGATAGCTCTCAAAGATTTCGAAGACCTTGCGCAAGAAACCGTGGGCAAGCAACATACGACTGGATTTAATCTTGATAGCTGTAATGTTATCTTTGGCTGCAACTGCCTTGATTTTACCCTTCTCGGTATCATTAGAAATCATAGTACCGGGAGCAGTCGGGTCCATCGTATTCAGCAGACGCACCGGTATATTGGCATACTTGGCAGGCTGTATACAAGTGGGATGAAGAATCTTCGCACCAAAATAAGCCAGCTCAGCAGCTTCTTCAAAATGAAGATGACGTACAGGAGCAGTCTTGTCAACAATACGCGGGTCATTATTGTGCATACCGTCGATATCGGTCCATATCTGGATTTCGGAAGCATTGATAGCTGCACCGATCAGAGAAGCGGTATAATCGCTTCCACCACGTTGCAGATTGTCTATTTCTCCGTAAGCATTACGACAAATGTATCCTTGTGTGATGTAAATCTCAGCACCGGGATGCAATTCCAACTGCATCTGAAGTTTCTCCTTAATATATACAGGATCAGGCTCCGCATTCTTATCGGTACGCATATATTCCAAAGCCGGAAGCAAAATGGACTTCACACCACACTCTTGCAGGTAATAGTTCATCATGGCAGTAGAGATCAATTCTCCCTG
Organism: Bacteroides intestinalis DSM 17393; assembly: GCF_000172175.1. Taxonomy (NCBI): domain Bacteria; kingdom Pseudomonadati; phylum Bacteroidota; class Bacteroidia; order Bacteroidales; family Bacteroidaceae; genus Bacteroides; species Bacteroides intestinalis. Next base: position 1,698,169 of record NZ_ABJL02000008.1, read on the forward strand.
TGCCAGAACCACTTTCTCCTCAAACAGCGTGAAAAGATCTTTGGTGTAAGAACGGATGTAGTCAAAATGAGATTTAATCAGTTCCTGACCTTTCTGTTTATACTCGGGAGTGGAATACAACTCATTCACATGCTGTTTATATTTAGCCTCCAGCTTGTTAATGATTTCGTTGGCACCCTCCGGATTTTTCTTGTACAGATAGTCCGAAATTTCCACCAATGTATTAGTTGTGCCCGACATAGCCGAGAGTACAACTATCTTTTGTTCACCATCAGTGATCAATTTGGCTACTTCCTTTATCCGCGATGCAGAACCTACGGAAGTACCTCCAAACTTTAAAACTTTCATTTTCGTTCCTGTATTAAATGATTATATATTATTATTTGTTTCTTCTACAGTCGGCATCATACCCGAATACTCGGACGTCACATCTGTTATCTGATGACCTGCACAGCGATATACCTGTCCCGGAAACTCGTGAAGCAGATGGAGATTGTGCGTAGTCATCAATACCAGCGAGCCACCCGTGCGGCTGATGTTATGTAATAGTCCTACAATAGCACGTCCCGTTTCCGCATCCAGATTACCGGTCGGTTCATCCGCCAGGATAATCTCCGGAGAGTTGAGCATAGCACGGGCAATAACGATGCGTTGCTGTTCGCCTCCCGAAAGTTCGTTAGGAAACTTATATCCTTTATTACCCATTCCTACCTGCATCAGCACTTCAGCAATACGATCTTTTATTTCCGATTTGTTTTTCCAGCCCGTAGCCTTCAATACAAAAGCAAGATTATCGTTCACCGTGCGGTCCGTCAACAGTTGGAAATCCTGAAACACAATGCCCAATTTACGACGCAACTGCGGAATATGCTTACGCTTAATGCGACTCATATCATACCCCAGTACCATTGCTTCACCGGCAGTAATATCCAGTTCTCCGTAGAGGGTCTTTAGCAAACTGGTCTTACCCGAACCTACCTTACCGATCAGGTACACAAACTCTCCCTTCTGCAGCTCAAGGTTTACCTCATTCAGAACGCACAAGTCCTGTTGGTGTACTTCCACATCTTTATATCGTATCAGCGGTTCAGCCATTCCCATTTAATTATTAATTGTCAATTGTTTAGTGTTTCTTCCACGAAGCGCTATGACGTTCTTGCAACTCGCGTGCCAAATCTTCCAGACTGTATCCTTTGGATGTTAGCAGCACGATGAGGTGATATATCAAATCGGCTCCTTCATAGATCAACCGTTCATCAGTTCCGTTGCAAGCTTCGATCACTGTTTCCACAGCTTCTTCACCCACTTTCTGTGCCATTTTATTCACACCTGACTCAAACAGACTGGTTGTATAAGAACCTTCCGGCATCTCTTCATGGCGCTTAATAATAAAATCCTGAAGATGCTTCAGGAACATTACAGGCTGTTCATTCTTCTCACCCCAGCATGTATCCGTACCTGTATGGCAAACAGGCCCCACAGGGTGTACCTGAATCAGCAATGTATCCTGATCGCAGTCTTCTTTGATAGAAACGACATTCAGAAAATTGCCACTCTCCTCACCTTTCGTCCAAAGACGGTTCTTGGTGCGGCTGAAAAAAGTCACTTTACCGGTTTCTACCGTTTTGTCGTAAGCTTCTTTATTCATGAAGCCCAACATTAACACCTTAGCGGTGTCTGCGTCTTGTATGATTGCCGGAACAAGTCCGTTCATTTTATCAAAATCCATTTAGGTAATTATTAATTATAAGCTATAAATTATTAATTGCTATGCAGCATGATGCGGTAATATTCTGTCATCTTTATCGCCTTATCACTTTGCCACTCTATCACTTTTACATCACCCGCATTGGTATTCCCTGGGCGCAAAGATACGATTTTAAATCGGGAATTTTAATTTCTCCGAAATGAAAAACACTGGCTGCCAACGCTGCATCTGCTTTTCCTTGCAAAAACACATCACGAAAATGTTCTTTTGCTCCTGCTCCGCCCGATGCAATTACCGGAATAGAGAGATTGTCAGACATTTCAGCAAGTGCTTCATTGGCGTATCCGGTCTTTACGCCATCATGATTCATGCTGGTGAAAAGTATTTCTCCGGCACCACGTTCCTGGGCTTCTTTGGTCCAGGTAAACAGTTCCTTATCTGTTTCTACACGGCCTCCATTCAGATAGCACCACCAGCCTTTTTCAGTTTGTTTGGCATCTACCGCCAGCACGCATACCTGCGAACCGAAGTTTTTAGCTATTTCATCAATCAGTTCGGGACGGCGAATTGCAGAAGAATTGATAGAAATTTTATCTGCACCGGCATTCAGCAGACGATCTACATCACTCAATTCGTTGATACCGCCACCTACCGTAAACGGAATACTGATATTGGCAGCAATGCGCTTCACCAACTCTGCAAATGTCTTGCGACCTTCAAAACTAGCTGTTATATCCAGAAAAACCAATTCATCAGCACCTTGCTCACTATACGCACGCGCCAGTTCCACCGGATCGCCCGCTTGACGCAAATTGACGAAATTGGTTCCTTTCACTGTTTGTCCGTCTTTGATATCGAGACAGGGAATAATTCTTTTCGCTAACACTTCTGTTTTGTTTTAACGATTTATATTCATGAGAATGATTCGTCAATAATCCTGCATCATTCTTTCAATTTCCTTCAAAGTAATACGCCCTTCATACAGAGCCTTACCAAAAATTACAGCCGGTACTCCAGCCGCCTCCAATGCACGTATATCTTCCATACTGCTGACACCGCCACTTGCTATCAGGTAAAGATCAGGATGTTCTTCCAGCATTGCCTTATACAGTTCAATAGAAGGCCCCTGCAACATACCGTCACAACTAATATCCGTGCAAATTACTTTCTGAATGCCTTTCTCTACATATTCTTTCAGAAAGGGAAATAATTCACAGGCACTTTCGTCCTTCCAGCCATTCACAGCTATCTTCCGGTCTTTCACGTCCGCACCAAGAATTATCTTCCCACTGCCGTAAACTTCCAGCCAATGGCAGAATAGCTCAGGATTTTTCACCGCAATACTGCCGCCTGTAACCATCTGTGCCCCATTCTCAAAAGCAATTTTCAAGTCTTCATCACTTTTCACGCCACCACCGAAATCAACTATCAGGGAAGTCTGTGAAGTGATTCTATTCAAAACATTATAATTGACTACATGATGAGAAGCCGCTCCGTCCAGATCTACCACATGAAGCCGGCGAATACCGTGTGCCTCCATTTCTTTGGCCACTTCTACCGGATTTTCGTTATACACCTTCTTACTGTCATAGTCACCTTGCGAAAGGCGTACACACTTTCCGTCGATAATATCTATTGCAGGAATAAACTCTATCATATATTCATCTACTTAATTATAATTCTAAAAAATTGCGCAGGATACGCTCTCCCACACCTCCACTTTTCTCCGGATGGAATTGGGTAGCGTAATAATTATCCTTATGCAAGGCAGCGCTAAACGGTTGTATATAGTCCGTCACAGCAGCCGTATATTCATTGACGGGAACATAGAAACTATGCACAAAATAGACAAACTCTTCTTTTGTAAAGCCTTTGAATAAGCCACTGTTCGTCTCTGTGAGCGTATTCCAACCCATGTGAGGCACTTTATCCTCATGCTTCTGTGGAACGAAACGCTTCACTTCCGTATCAAAAATACCCAGACAATCTACATCTCCTCCCTCTTCAGAATGTCGACACATCACTTGCATACCCAGACATATCCCTAAAAGAGGCTGTCTAAGTTCCTTAATCAATGCATCCATGCCACTGGCACGCAGAAACTTCATGGTGGTTTCCGCCTCACCCACACCTGGAAAGATCACTTTGTCCGCCGTACGCAATTCATCTTTATCCGCCGTTACCACAGCTTCCACGCCCAAACGCTTCAGCGCATAATCCACCGAATAAATATTGCCCGCATTATATTTGATAATCGCTACTTTCATGAATATACCTTAACTAAATATCACTGTTTTATTCTTATATGCCAGTACCTTGCGCTCAATATGCTTCTGCACGGCACGCGAGAGAACGATCTTTTCCAAGTCCTTCCCCTTATTAACAAGATCTTCTACAGTATCTTTATGAGTGATACGAACTACATCTTGTTCAATAATCGGTCCTGCATCCAGTTCTGTTGTTACATAATGACTGGTAGCACCAATGATCTTCACACCACGCTCAAATGCTGCATGATAAGGTTTTGCTCCCACAAATGCAGGAAGGAAAGAGTGATGAATATTGATAATCCGATTGGGATAGGCATCAATCATCCGCTCTGAAATCACCTGCATATAACGCGCCAGTACAATGAAGTTCACCTTATGCTTTGCCAGCAATTCCATTTCTTTTTTCTCCTGTTCTTCTTTAGTCTCCTTTGTAATAGGGAACAGATAGAAAGGTATTCCGAAACGTTCGGCTACATGTTGCAAGTCGGGATGGTTGCTTATAATAAGAGGAATCTCGACATTCCACTCTCCTGCCGTATAGCGTGCCAGCAAATCGAACAAGCAATGCGACATCTTAGATACAAATATTGCCATGCGTGGTTTCGTATCCGAGAAATAGAGACGGAAAAACATTTCATATTTCTGTGCGTACAACGTAGCAAAATAATCTTCAATTTTCTCTTGCGGTATCAGGAAGTTCTTCAATTCCCACTCGATACGCATGAAAAAGATATTCTCCACGTGATCGACATATTGGTCCAGATAGATAATATTTCCCTTGTTTACCGTTATAAAGTCTGTCACTTCTGCCAGAATTCCCGGTTTGTCGGGACAGTGAAGTAACAGTTTGGCCGTTTTCATCATCCTAAATTATCGTTTTTATCGTTTTCGAATTACAATTTTCTCGATTTGAGTTTGCAAAAATAACGATTTATTGTAAAACAACGAAGTTTTCGAGCAAGAAGTTTAAATCAAGCAACAGAAAGCTTCGTTTTCATTACAAAACCATCCCAATCCCCTTTCGCAAAAAGCTCTGCAAGAACTTATTTTTTTTCATATTCCAATGTTCTCAAAATGAGGATATAAAAGGAAAAGTGATAAAATCAAGCAAAAAAATTTCATCGTAGCTATTGCAGGTTTCAAAGAAATGCCTACCTTTGCAACCGCAATCGAGAGAGAAAGCAATTAAAGAAATGAAATTATGGTGCGTTAGTTCAGTTGGTTAGAATACATGCCTGTCACGCATGGGGTCACGGGTTCGAGTCCCGTACGCACCGCTTAAAGCTCTGAAATCGAATGATTTCGGAGCTTTTTTCTTTATAAACACGCTGTACTACTCAAAAAGATAAGGCATTTTGCAAGATAGAGAGATTTTACGCAGATCTTAGTATAAAATATACGCTCGCTGCCTTACCAAGTCCACACCAGCCCTGTACCAACCCCGTACCTGCTCCGTATCAACTCCCAATAAAGGTACCTTTATACGGACCAGGTACGGAGTTGGTACGGAGCAGATCAGGCCCAGACCCGGTTCAAGTATGTTTTAAATATTATTTCAGAGTTTATTCAGCAAATGTGCCTGTAGACATAAAGATTACCGAATTCATATAATAGTCCTCACCCTCTGTCTGTGGTTGTTCAAACAGTTGTTTATAAATAGGCTCCGGCTCAGGTCCGAAAAGTAAATCCGCATCCGGAGTGTAGATACCACAATACCATACAGGAGCCGCTTTCATATTAAAGCGCGGAATGCCTTCTATTACAAATTTATAAAACCCAACCTTTTCACCATCTTTTACGACTCTTGTCAGCCCTCCGTAATTGGTACCCATATTATATCTCAACCCTTTTAAAGAAATATATCCATCTTCAACCAGGCTACCCTCTGCAAATTTCTTCGCTTTACAGGTAAAAGGTATTTCATATTCACCACCTTCGGGAGACAGAATAAAAGGATTAGGGCCATCTACTTTTATAGTGTATTCATACTCTACTTTTGCCTTCGATATTACATCTATCAATTTGTAGACAATGCTACTCCCATCAGCAGGAGGATTAACCAAGGTTCTTTTCTCAACCCATAAAGCATACTCATAGCCTTTTTCGTAAACGAAATCAGTAATTCCTTGAAAATCCAGCGTTTTGTAGTCACTTTCACTTTCTTCTTTCACCAACATACAATCGATAGGAGAATCACTCCCCCAAGGCTGATAAGTACCAGTTTTGTCAGAAATAAACATTTTTACAGTTTCTACCTTGTCTTGCGGTTCATCATCACTACAAGCAACAAAGCCAGTGATTGGCAGGATTAATAGCAATAATCCTAATAAGCGTTTTGTCTTCATTATGTTTCCTTTAAGTCTAATTTTGTAATTATGCAAAGATATACAAAATCTCTTTAAGCCTATTATAAACAAAGCCTTTTATTTCTCTTCTCAAAAGAAGCTTGAATAGAATTTTAAAGGAGATAGGCTATATGAAGATATAAAAGCGTACCTTCGTCAGCAAAATGAGATATCGAAGAATAACAATATTATATGAAAACCATTTAAATCACCAGATATGAAAAAACACTCCATTCTATTCCTTTTAGGATTTATCTTTCCTATTTGCACCCATGCTCAGGACATATCCGGAACATGGAATGGAAAGCTGTCTCTCCCCAACGCTTCCTTGACTATTTGCTTCAACCTGCAACAAACCGAGCAGGGATATACCTCTACTTGTGATAGTCCCGATCAGAATGTAAAAGGCATCCCAACAGGTTCCACACTCTTTCAGGATTCGATTCTGACGATTCAGATTCCTGATATTCGTGCCTCTTACAAAGGAAAGCTGGAGAAAGACGGCAAAATATACGGAGACTTCACACAAGGACTTAGATTCAAACTAAATCTGGAAAAAGGAGAAGCAGCCAAGCCTAAGCGTCCCCAAGAACCACAACCACCTTTCCCCTATAGAGCAGAAGATATTACTTTTGAAAATAAAGAAGCCGGAATCACAATTGCCGGTACTCTGACGCTTCCCGAACAGGGGAAAAAATTCCCGGCAGTAGTATTGGTTACCGGTAGTGGCGCACAGAACAGGAATGAGGAAATAATGGGACATAAGCCATTTCTGGTAATAGCAGACTACCTGACCCGTAACGGTATAGCCGTACTTCGCTGCGACGACAGAGGCGTAGGAGGCTCAACAGGCGTTTTTGCAGAAGCCACCAACGAAGATTATGCCAGCGATGCAGAAGCAGCAATCAATTACCTGAAAGGCAGAAAAGAAATTAATCCCAAACAGATAGGAATCATCGGTCATAGCTGTGGAGGAACCGTGGCTTTTATATTGGGCGCCCGTAGCAAAGATATTGCTTACATCATTTCAATGGCCGGCGCTACCATAAAAGGAGACAGCCTGATGTTGAAACAAGCAGAAGCTATTAGCAAGTCAAATGGTACCTCTGATGCCATGTGGGAGTTAAGTAAACCCACATTACGCACCCGTTATGCTATATTGGCACAGGACAAAAGCACTGAGGAAATCCGGAAAGAACTATATGCCAACATTATCGCAACACTGCCACCCGTACAACTGCAAGACCCAAACATCGCCAAACAAATAGAAGTTGAGATGAACGGAATGCTCTCCCCATGGTATCTTCATTTCATGAAATACGATCCGACCCAAGATTTAAAGAAGATAAAATGTCCGGTACTAGCTGTCAATGGAGATAAAGACATACAGGTAGATGCAGACATGAATCTCAAAGCTGTGGAAGATTGGGTAAAGTCTAACGGGAACAAGAAAGTTACCACTAAGAAATATCCCGGTTTGAACCATTTGTTCCAATCCTGTAAGACTTGTACAATTATGGAATACGGGCAATTAGAAGAAACCATCAGTCCTGAAGTCTTGAAAGATATGACAGAATGGATTCTTCTGAATTGCAGACATTAGAGTTATTTTTCCGCTTGTTTAATTTCGTCAACCAATGTATTAATCTCTTCCAAAGCATACTCATAAGTTTGAGGATCAACTGTTTCACGCAATAAATTAACTGCCCTTCTTGCGTCATCGCACGCTTTTAGGGCAGTTTTCACATCATCTTTATCCATGTAGGCTTCGGACATGGCCAAATACATGATATAATGACTAAAATCATTCTGATAAATTGATATGGCCCATTTAGCAAGCTGTATCACTTTGTCTGGTTGCTCATTCTTGCCAGCCACCGTTATCCAATCATTATACAAGGGATATACTTCCGGATAAAATTGATAACCCAGATACAATCGTCTATTGTCATAGATCTTTTTGACAGCTATGGCATAATCTTCTTCACTTAATAATGCAGTTCATTCTTCTTCTTTCGGAGTTCCATATGAATAACCTAAATATTCTTTCACCGCTTTCCCAAATGACACAGGTACAGATTCCGAATGGTTGACATCAGACATATATTCGAATATAATTTTGAAATTGTCTATTTGAGGAGAATTAGTAATGAGTGAATCCAGTTCCTCCACGCCTTTAAGATAATTCTGCTCCAATTCCCCGGCATCACCATTGGCTATGAAAACAAATTTATGAAGACTATCCGGATTCTTGGTTTTAAAGTCACGAATCAATTGATGTTTCTCATAGATCAAGTTGGGACTAAACAGCATATAGGCATTAAACATGGAATCCCGGTTACACAAAACATGCATACATAAGGAACCTCCCAATGAATGCCCGACACAAACTCTATGGTTATTTAAATTATAGTGAGCTTCGATATATGGAAACAATTCATTAGACATGAAGTCCAGAAACAGATCAGCACGTCCTGTCACTCTATATTCTCCTTTTGCTATAAAATCATCCATTCTGGTATTTTCGGACTCAATGCCTACTACCAAATATGCAGGAACTCCTTTATCAGACTCCATATCTGTTACAAAAGAGATTTGTGATGCCACCAAATTCACAAATGCATTATCCCCATCCAAAACATATACTACATTCAATTTCTTACCTGGTTGCATACCGACTGTATCCGATATTACCAGATTCAAATGACGGGTCTGTCCTAAGACTTCAGACTTTAGAGAGTCCTTAATGAGGGTTTGTTGCGCGTAACTAAATAAATTAGTCATTAAGAGTAGTAATACCAAATAGTAGTTTCTCATAATATCTTGTTTTAAAGGTTACTTAATCAACCTGCTGTCGTTTTCAGGGCTAAATATAGAAACAACAAATGGCTTTTTCAAATTTATTTTATATAAAAAAAGAAAGTTGTTCTCTAAAGTATATAAAAAAGAAAGAGAATTGTCCTCAGGGCAATTCTCCTTCATTAGTTACTTAGATTTTCTTCCCAATGTAGAATGCATAACCATAAAAGTCTTTATACTTATAGTATAATTGTTGCTCATGGCGCTGATTGGCAATCAGTTCTTCAGCAGCTTGGTTACCTTTATATTTTCGTAGGAAGTCCTCTTGGGCTTCAACCTGCGGCATATAGAAATGTTCGATCCAGCAATTTTCCGGTATACAGAAACAGGCTACAGGGATATATCCGGCCTTCTGCATCTGTGCCAGCTTATTGGGAATCGTATTTATTTCAGGATAAGCATCCATCCAGAAATCATCGATCTCAGCCGGACGTTCGTCAGTGAACCATGACACCTCTGATACGGCAATATAACCGCCTTTCTTCAAAACCGGACGCCATAGATTCAACCCATATTCAAAACCAATATTATAGATGGCTCCTTCCGACCAGATAAGATCTAATTCTTCATTCCGGAACGGAAGTTCATCCATTGATCCAATAATACCTTTCACTCTGTCCTGAAGATTAAAGTGCTCGGCATTACTATTGAATTGGTTAATAAAATCAGGAAACAAATCAATGCCTGTAATTTGTCCCGGAGTATGTTGCGCCAGCGTAATTGTCTGGCCACCTGTGCCACAACCCAGATCAGCAATCAGAGATTTATCCGTAAGCCCCTCAACAAAGCTAAGAGCCTTGATTGTTGTTTCAGCACTTCCCGGTCCCTGACGTTCTACACTTGAAAAGTATTCGCAGATTAAACTAAAATCGAATTCGTGAATAGATTTATTTTCGTTACTCATGATGTTTAAATTTTATTGTTGATATATAGGTATAAAAATAACTCCTGCAAGAATATGCACGAGTTGAACTAAAGGATAACCGAGAGCATAATGCCCACAGTTATTTACTTACCGAATCCTTCTTAACTTTAAACATCCAACATTTTTTTATATCGCCACAAAGATAGGCAGACTTTTTATTCCTCCAAATTATCAGAAGAGAAAAAAGAACACCACCCTTGTGACATGTTCCTTTCGCCATAACTATAATTTAAGTTGTTATTATGTTTTCCTTATTTTCTGACACTCAGAACAATAGTAAACCGATCCTCCAAGATAGGCTTCTTTGACAATTACGCTGCCACAACGCGGACAAGGATTCTTCCATGTTTTGGAAGAAAGAATCGTTTTATACCCTCCCTCATTTCCATAAAGATCCGTCTGGGTATCACGGCCTCTTCCGGAAGTCATAGCCATTAAGGTATCCTTCAGAGATTTAAAAAGTACCCCTTTCTGTCCATCCGACAGGTCAAACACTTTCTGTTTCGGGTGAATCCCGGCATTGAACAGAATATCCTGCGTTACCCCATTTCCTACGCCCGGAATACGTTGTTCGGTAGCCAGCAGAGCTTTAGCCGTCAATGTCTTTTTGGCGAAAGCAAATAATTTCTCAAATTCCGCTTCCGTATAAGCATCACTCAGCGGGGAAATACTTTCACGGCTTATCGTATAATATTTATTGTCGATAACGGCATCGGGATAGGCACTGATAAAGCCATACATAGCAACCGTAAATACAAGGAACGATTCATCTTTAAAGGTCAGCAGCAACTGGTAATTGGCAGGAACTTTATCACCCGGATTATAGTAACGTGCGCTCACCCCGTCACCAATATTCATTATCACATTGCCCGACAGGTAGAAATCGACAAACATTCCATACCCTTTAGACGACAAAATCGTCTTTCCGACGAGCAACTTTCCATACTCCAGTGGATCGCCACTGTAAAACGTGAACTTATGAGGCTTGGTAGCATTGAACACTTGCGTAATCGTTTTACCACTTAAAACATCATTGGCTTGCTTACTCAGTGTAAGTACTTCTGGCAATTCTAACATACTTATATCATTTAATTATTTATCAATAGGAATATAAATCCCCGTCAGCAATCCTTCAACCGACGTTTCATCCGGCGCATTGAGATACAGCGACAGTACTGTTTATCCACTGTTTGATCCATGGCACAAATATACGATGCATATTCCAAATATGACTATCCCCAATAGGTATCTTTAATCATTTTCTTTCTGACTGTAATTTAGACGCGTATTGACTTGGAGAAATTTTATATTCAGCTACGAAGCATTTAGAGAAATAAGACGGATTAGAATATCCGACCATATACATGACTTCTGATACGGAAAATCTATGTTGCGATAGTAACACGGCTGCTTTCTTCATCCTTATCCGGCGAATGAGATCTACAGGAGTCACTCCTGCCAACTGCTTAACCTTCCGATATAGTTGTTTGTTATCCATCCCCACTAACTGGCAAAGCATAGAAACATTGAATTCAGTGTTTTCCATATTCTCTTCCATTATGGAAACAAGCTCGGTTATAAAAGCCTCCCCTGTATCCGTTTCTTTCTCTTTTATCTGAGAATGTACAGTTGTTTCAACGCATAATTTCTTCTCTATTTCACGCCGGGTTTGAAGTAATTGTTCTAACCTCGACCTTAGTTTATCGACGTCAAATGGCTTAGACATAAACACATCCACACCTGCCTTCATACTTTTAAGTTCCGTCTCCTTATCATCTCTCGCTGTTAACATAATAATAGGCACTAAGGCCGTTTGTGACATCTTCCGTATCTCCCTACAAAACTCAATACCATCCATTTCCGGCATAATCTGGTCTGCAAGAATAATGTCCGGGTAGTGTTCAGAGGCAATAGTTATCCCATCTTTACCATTTAAGGCATGAAGACAACAGTATTCTTCAGAAAAAGCCTCCGCCAGATAAGTTGCCATTTCAACATTATCATCAACAATCAATAATACAGGTTTCCCTGCAAGCGGAGTTAATTGTGAGTCCGCCTGAGAGTGATTTTGCATGGAAACCACACAATTATCACCGGATAAAGGCAAAGTGATGGTGACCAAAGTTCCACAATCATCACCGGCACTATGAATACTAACATGTCCGCCATGCAATTCTATAAACTTCCGAACTATATACAGACCAATGCCACTTCCATCTTTACGCCTCTCTTTGTTTTTACTCTGAAAGTACCGGATAAACACATAAGGAAGATCTTCACGCCTTATGCCGCTACCGGTATCCGAGATTTGTATAGCTACCGTTTGTTCTTCCTGAATTATGGAGACCTCAATTTGTCCTCCTTCATCAGGAATGAATTTAATAGCATTAGTGATTATATTCGAGATTACAGATTCCATCTTTACTATATCCAAATTCATCCACATCTGTTCACCATTGGACACAAAGGCCGACCGGATATTTTTATCTACAAAGATTGTAGAAAAAGCATCCAGAATATTCCTTATAAAAGAACATAATTCAATATTAGATCGGATCAAAGTATCCTCACTCGTATAATCCATCTGCTTGAAATCAAGCACTTCATGAATCAGCAAATTTAATTTCAGTGCATGTTTATATATAAACTCCAGTCGGCTTTTATGTTCCGGCTTCTTAGTTTCTTTAATCAACGTGCTTAAAGGAGCTATGATCAGGCTTAAAGGAGCCTTGATCTCATGTGAAATATGAATGAAGAAGTCTAATTTCAGATTTGAAAGCTCCAACGTCTTTTCTTTCTCTTTACGCTCATATTTCAATCTAAGATTCCTTCGGATATATTTTATAATAACAAAAACGATCACTGCCAATGCAAGTGCATATATAACATAGGCTATTACTGAAGCATACCATGGCGGAAGAATGGTAAAACCAAACTCTGTAACCGGGGATAGTTGAGGATCATCGGAGTTCCCATTCCGCATGAACAACCTATACCTGCCGGAATGTAAATTGGCAAAAGAAATACGATTCTGTCCCGGTTCTAATTTACTCCATTGTTTACTGTTTCCCAAACGATAATAAAATTCAGATTCTGAAGAATAAGCTAATGTGGAAAACTCAAATGTCAGATTCTTTTCCGTATGTGGCAATTCTATCTTATTCTGATATCGGATACTACTCCCTGCATAATCCACCATAGGCAATAGTTGCCTATCATTGCTCCGGACAGCTGTTACAATAACCGGGACAGCTCCCTTTTCACTCTTTATGGCATGAGTGGATACATAAGATATTCCATCATATCCTCCCCACAAGATGACATCATGTTGCCTGTCATAGAATCCGGCTTGGTAATATCTTCCTGAAAATGCCATACCGGTTCTCTGCGATGAGACAATATCCCATGCCATGACTCCTTCCGTACACGAAACCCAAATATTGGTATTTTCCAACACAAATGAGTGTACCTGACTTCCCCTGGATAATTCACCTATTTTCTCACTGGTATAAGTCAGGACATTAAGTTTATAAATCTCGTTGTTTGATGAATACCAGATAGATTGAATTCCATCATAAATCATCCGATTCGGATAAACGTCTAATATATGTATTTTACGGGCTTTGCAGTCTATCCGGGCTAAACCTTTTTGAGTATTGACCCAGATGAAACCATATTTATCAGTTTCTATCTGATAAGCAATTTCACTTACCTTGGTTGAAATCAATGAATCAGACAAGTTCCATTCCGCCCGAAACAAAACTCGATCATCGTGTGCAAGCAATTCCCGCTTGTTAACGATAAATATTCCGCCCAGATAAGTCGCAATCCATAGGCTGCCATATTCATCCTCATAAACATCATACGCCCAATTTGCTTTCTTCCGATTCAGCCTGTCTACTATGTTATAATGTACAAACTTCTCCCTCTCCCTATCATATCTTGCCACTCCGGCATCCGTAGCAATCCATACAATATGATCACGATCTTCATATATACATCTGATTTTGTTATGCCGAAGCAAGTTCTTCGGATTCTCAATATTAAAGCATTTCACTTTACCATTCTTGTCAAACAGTAAAAGTCCGTTTGTTCCTCCTAACCAATACCCTCCTTTGCTATCCTTGTATATATGGGTAAAATCATTACCATTCCTCTCATCCGTCAATTCAGAAATATGAATAAACTGAAAAGCAGAATCATCAACAATCAACGATATACCATAGTCAGTCCCTAACCAAACATTATTATTTCTGTCAATATAGCTACAAGAGATTACATTATTACACAAGGACTGCTCGTTTCGCAAATCATGAAGTATATGATTCACTTTTCCAAAACTTCGGCTATAAATATACAGGCCATTATCCGTACCTATCACAATGTTATTCTTGTTATCAAAAGCCAATGTTTTAAAAGTATTTGATGGTAATGCAAGAGACGGTTCTACACGAGAGTCATTAAGGCAATACCTGAGTAGATATCCTTCTGTCCCAATCCATAGGCAATTCTGTTGTTCATCCCACAGCAATGAATTCACCATTAACTTCCGGAACTTTTCAGGCAATATGACTGTCTCTCTTACTTGTTTTACCGGGTCATAGCAGCTTAATCCATCATAAGAACCTATATAAAGCCTACCATCGGCCGGTTCAAATGAATAAACGATTGATTTACTTTTTCCGGGATCTAATGGCAAATGTACTATGAATTCATCCTGAAAATCATAGTACAGTAATCCTTCATCATTAGTTCCTATCCAAAGTTTATTATCCCAAACAGCCAAAGAGCGGACAGACTTGACCATTTGAGTTACCGGATACAGATTCTCAAACTGTTCAGTAAACAGATTAAGAAATCGCAGTCCCTTGTTAGTCCCGATACAAAGGTATTCTTTACTTACTTGTACAATCGCAGTGATATTGGCATACTCTATATCGGTTTCTCTTGCCAATTTATAAATCTGATATCCATTATAAGAGAATAGACCGCTTTGAGTACCGACCCACACCAATCCTGTATCATCTTGAAAGACTACATTTACAACATTAGACTCTATTGGGAAATATATATTCTTAAAACTTTTATACCGATAATTATACGGAAAAGCAGAAGACAGAATATCAGAGCTATACGCCTGCATACCCCAAACTAAAATATAAACCAAAAGAAGTGTTTGCTTGCTAAGAATAATATTCTTTATAATCAGAAATCCTTTCATATATAAGGCCTATTCAGGCATTGATTAAAGCGAAGGTAATAATTTAATTCAATAAAGAGGTATACTGAGAGCATTAAAACAAAAAAAATGGAGCAAACTATTCAGCCATAGGCTGTCCGTTTGCTCCATCCCCATCAATTAGATTATTTTTTTGGACCGGAATAATTATTATACCAGTCTGTATATTTAGTACCCTTTGACTCTGCCCATTTCGAGAAATCAAGATATTCACTGTCAATACGGTGAGATTCTGTCACCGGCTTGAAGCCCAATACAGGAATATCAATGGCAAACGGATATTCCCCTTCACGATCAATGTAATAAGCATCCTGATTAGTGCCGATAAGTGACTGATTCGCTAAGGATGTAGCTTTAGACTTAGGCAAATGCACCTCTGTCCTATCCTTTTGTCCCTCAGCATATTTCACAATGATATATGGATTATACCCCTTCAAATCATCTTTCTTAAATGAAGCGTTAAATTCCCTGGTTATTGTATACGTCTTGCCGATACTTCCCTTAGCATTAGGAGTCACTATAATGGACGACGTTTCACTTTCTACTTTTACACCCGTTGAGTTCGAGGTCACTTTACCAAATTGTCCGGGATCTATCTGATAAGCGAACGCATTTGAGAATGTAGCGCCATCGTGTACCGGAGTAAATATATCAGTTATCTTCGTTACCATGTTCTTGGTATTAAAAGTAACTTCACGCCTGTATTCTACTATTACATCATTCATGTCATAATCACCGCCCGAAGGCCAGATATCCTCAAAGGCTAATGTACCTTTCAGAGGTTCCACCGGATCCGGTTCCGGATCGTCTTTACCGTCATCAGGTTTAATAATAGGTCTATCGGGATCATCAATACTTCCTTCCGGAGTGGCGTCTACATAGAATAAGAGGTCACAGTAACTTTGATTCGCCCCATCTTCAACACCTATAATCGTTTTTCCGCTCTTCTCATCTTTCACAGAAACGAATCCATTCAAATTCCCAAAAGCCTCATTAGAAGTACGAAGTTCTTTTGTCCTAATTTCATTCTCTTTAACATCATAATCATGGTAGTACCCATTGAATCCATCAGCATATATAAACCAGCCTACCGTATACCCTGCCGGAAATTTCTCACTTGCTTTACCATCTTCATCAAAATAAAGCAAACGTGCTTTGTTTCCACACTTCAAGATTGGTAAATACTTGCCCTCATACGCAAATAATTTAACATTTGGAAATACAATATATTTATCAACAGAAGATATCATCTGAGGTTCCTCATCTGTCTTATAATAATAATATCCGAATGTATTATCATAAGATGCATCACGTTTAAGGAATATAACATCCAACATCGTTTCTACTGTTATCTTTATATTGGTAACCCTGGGTCCTTTATATAGATATGAATTATTTACTCCCGACATTCCATTAGGATTAAAAAATTTCATCAAGCGTTCTGCTACTTCTAAGGGAGTCTCGTCACCAATCTTATCAACCGACTTCAGATATGTACCATCAAGAGAGCCTGCCTCTCCCCACTTACACAACGAATAGAGATGATTCCGCCCATTAATAGTATATGGAACCTGACCATTGAAAAGATAAGAACGAGTAGAAGACTTCTGTTTTTTTACACTCATGTCAAAGTTTACAGCATTATTCTCTACATTCAGTTGCACGCATCTGGGTAATCCCCATGCCGCAGTATACAAATATACTGTTTTCACGGAAGTAGGTATATGCATCTCTCCTTCATACTTTCCATTATTGTCCGTATAAGTTTTGAATATAGCCTCTACTCCTTCCTTTTTCACCGGTGTACCTTCCACTGTTTCCATCGGGTCTTCGTCATATACCTCTACAAGAGCAGTAAAACCCGGAACGTCATAGTTCACCAGAAGTTTTACATCACCACGTGTTTCAAAACCGAAATATTCATCAGGATCAGGTAAAGGCTGTTTTCCTGCATCCGGATTATACACGTCTTTTTCCATGCATCCTGTCACCAAGCTGCCGAATACGATTGTGACAGCCACAATCATAATACCTTTTAAGTACTTTTGTCTCATAAATACATTCTTAAGATTACATAGTCAACACAAATTATGTGCAAAATTAGGCTATATCAACCAAGACAATAGCCACAAAATGGACAAAGAGTAACACAAAAAAGACAAGTTTAGCATTAGGAAGATAAAGCCATCTGATTATTAGTCAACTACAAAACTTTCCGACTTAAAGTTACTATAAAATCTACCGGAAATTGCCGTAAATTTCAGGACACAATAGTCGGGATCGGTCACGCCTTCCGGATAATACATCGTATCTCCTTCCTGCCATATCATCTCCTTGCTGGCATCATCCGTCAGCACTTCCATTGTGCCGCGCAACATCACTCCCCTAAAGAACCTTGTATCACAAAAGTAAATACTTGCATGATTGTTCTTTCGATATTGCGCAACACGCATTGATGAAGTATTTGTGGTCAGATAGATAACTTTTATTCCTTCCCTTTTCCTGGGCTGCAGCATAGCTTTGATATTCGGAAAACCTTCGGCATCTATCGAACCGATAAAGACCGTTTTCAATTTATCAATCATATTCCCTACTGTTTTTTCTACATCTCTCATAATTCAATTATTTTATTGGGTTATTGAATGAGGCAAAGATAGGGGCATAACGGAAAAGTAGTATAACAAAAAACAAGGAAGAAATAACACTTTTCACGGTTTATATATACTCCGATAAGCCAAAGGAGTTTCACCCGTAGATTGGCGAAAACAGCGTACAAAATAGGAGACAGTAGAGAAATGAAGTTCAAATGCAATTTCCGAGATAGGAAAATCCGTATAAACAAGTAGTCTTTTAGCTTCTTCCATAACCTTATTCTGAATGTATTGTTTCGCGCTAATCCCCAGAGCCGAACTTACAATCTCATTCAAATAATTGGGAGTGATACACAGTTTGTCCGCATAGTAACGGACAGAGTGATGTTCCCTCAAGTCGGTCCCTACCCATTCCATAAACTTGCTTAGATGGGTACTATTTGCCTCTTTATGGATACTGCCGTCAGACAACATCTTTTGATATGCCCGGTCCAGAAGCATGAGAGCTTCATAAAGCAATGCCCTCAATACATGTACGTCGTTTTGTTTATACGAATCGATCTCTGTCTTAATATCACTCAACAATTGAAGCATACGTACATAAAGCTCATTCGACAAATGCAGTCCGACAGATTTACTCCCCACGTTGAAAAAAGAAAGATGCTGCACAAACAACGGATCTTTAAAGAAGGAAGACAGAAACTCATCTTCGAAGATCAAAGCATAGCCATTTACAATGTGGCCGGTATCCCAATTCCGTATCTCTCCGGGCTTGGAAAACAAGACATCACAGGGAACTGCCTTATGCGTTTGATTATCGATAGAAAAGTTTCCTTCTCCCTCTGTAACGAAAGTAATATCATAGTAAGTCAATGTGTGCACAGTGCCCTTGGTCAAGAACCTTTTTACGTACTTCAGCTCTACGACATCCACTAAAAGTTCGCTTCCGTACTTAGTCTTATAGAAAGTATACCGGGGAATTGAGTTTTTCATTGAAAGGCTTCTTACTTTTAGGATTACATTACTGCATGCAAATATATTGAATCATACGGAAAAAACACTTATTTATTCCCATCGATACTCTTCGCTCACTGTATGTTTAAATTCTCGAGCCTGAATATGTATTTACAGTTCTACAGTATAAATATCATTTACAGTATTTCCCTTAAACTGTTCACGTAAATTAATTTTATAATCCTTATTTTTTTTAGATCCTATAAAGATTTCATTACTACGCATTTTAAAAACATAGTTAGAGGATGAGCTTAATATCTTTCCTTCTATATCTTTATAGTTTATCTTATAGTATGTTCCCGATCCAGGAGCATCATCCATACGAGGTTCAATGATAGCCAATTCATCAAACTGATTGGTTAAATTCAAATTTACAATTTTAGTCTGCTTATCATAAGATAATTTATAAGCTATTTGAGCTTGGCTAACTAATGAAAGAAACAGCGACAATGTAAGTAGTAATGTTCTCATATTCATAGTCTTTTACGTGAAACGATTTTTATGATTTAAATTAAGTGATTTACTGAGGCTCTTGTGCCCACCAATAAAAAATATAACTCAGCATTTTCCCCTCGGCAGTAAGAGTGAACCATATGTCTTTCTTAAGTTCTATTTCAATCTTACGATAAACAGAAATAGGAATTGCTGCAAAAGGATCAGACTTATGAAACTCGAAACTCACTTCATCAACCCTACCTGTACTCGAATTTATATACATAATTATATTAAAATCATGTCCTTTTACCTTCTGTTTTTCACTATCAGAGAATGCAGCATTTACAATAGATTTACATTTAGAACTAGTCCAATTATCATCTTCAAACAGTTCAATGCCTGCATCTGTTTGTGCAAAAGATTCACCTGTACTTTTATAAACAGGATAAACTTTAATCCATTTATTGCTTTTATTATAAAGTCTAACAAACCCAGAGGCTCGTACATCACACTGATAAATATAGCCATCTTGGTTAAAAGTTTTAGTTGTGGCATAATAATTTGTCTGTGCATGCAAATATGCAACACAAAACAATGTACTAATAGCAAGAATTAAAGTTTTCATTTTTACACGCACAGACATTATTATTTAAGCGATTTACTTATTTAGGCTCTTGTGCCCACCAATAAAAAATATAACTCAGCATTTTTCCCTCGGCAGTAAGAGTAAACCAAAGCTCTTTCTTTATTTCTGTTTCTATTTTGCGATAAACGGAAACAGGAATTGTTGCAAAAGGACCGGACCTATGAAACTCAAAACTTACTTCATCAACCCTACCTGTACTTGAATTTATATACATCTTTATATTAAAATCATATCCCTTTATTCTTTGTTTTTCACTATCAGAAAATGCAGCATTAACAATAGAAAAACGTTTTGAGCGTGTCCAAGTATCACTCTCAAGCAATTTAATACCCGCATCTGTTTGCACAAAAGATTCACCAGTATTCTTATAAACAGGATAAACATTAATTAATTTATTACTTTTATTATAAAGTGTAACAAACCCAGAGGCTCGTACATCACACTGATAAATATAGCCATCTTGATTGAAAGTTTTAGTTGTGGCATAATAATTTGTCTGTGCATACATATATGTAGCACTGAACAGTATACTGATAAAAATAATTAAAGTTTTCATTAGCAATTTATTGTTAGTTTCTTTAAATTTGTAAAATTCTCCAATCCTGGTCTATCATAATCAAAGGGATATTTATCCGCTGGATAATAGTTCTCATGAAAAGTAGGTACTACCGTATTTGCAATTTCAAGTTCCAACTCTCCAACACTTGCTCCAGAACGTATATTCCCTTTATTATCAATTATATTTGTTAGATTTTTGATTGCAACACGCCGCGGATCAGTATTATCCCTTTCTTCCCATTTGCTTCCTGGATATTCCGGTAATCTACTTGTATAAAGATACTGTGCATACCATGCTTCTATTTCTCCGTTCATGTTAGAACCTTTATAGGAAGAAAGTGTCTCCTGATAAGCCCTGTAAGCATGCATCATTTCATGGAATAGCTGGTTACTTTCCATTTGGCTACCAAGGGTAATACCCGCCGTTGCCCCATTCCCGCTAAATAAGCCGTCTGACCCATTACTAAACTGAATAGTCAAAGTCTGACCATTAAGAAAATTTGCCAAGCCATTATACAATGCTTCCCCCATGCAGTCAGCTAAAATCTTATCAAGCATTTTCTCCAAAACTTTCCAGTTAGCCTCAGTCATGTTGGAATTGCGGAAGATCTTTTTAGCTTTTGGACTGTTGTTGCTGCCGGGTTTAACCGGATTAGTTTCATTGCCTGCTCCTCCAGGAGGATAAGGATTATTCCACCAGTTGTCATCATCATCATTATCACTTGTACTATCTTCAACATAATGACAATCTTGATAAGATGTTGTATAAGGTATATAATCACAATAGTTCACAATATCATATATTAAGCCAGTTTCCATATCACCTCCAACGAGCTCATATTCATCATGACAATCTTGTCTATATTCTGTTGTATATACATCATGACAATCATAATAACCACGAGTCTGGGCCGAAGATTCACCTTGTTCATTATATGAAGGTGAAATATAGCCCACAAGTTTTCCATTAGAGTATCTCCAACCATTGATAAAGGTACCATTTATCGCGTAATACAGTACCATTCCATCATAATCGGGTTCTCTATAGAGATAGCTGTTTCTTCCCATATTCCGACTACGCGTCAAATAATCATACGATCCTACAAATACCATAATGAAACTTCGAGTTTTATTAGTTACCAAATCCTTCAATACAACCATTTTTGTTGTATTACGGATATAATCAGCTTTCATACCTGGTTGCCAATGCTTTGTAGTTTCCTCATCAAGGATTATATGCATTCCCTTGCTTAGAGTAGGAGTTTCAACAACTTCAAAACGTCCCCTATTACTTTCTTTGGCTTTATCCCAATATGGTTTTATAGCCAGTTCTTTTCCTTCTCCACCTGAAGTACGTGTCGTTACAACCGGAGCATAATTACTTTCAAACCACTCTTTAGCTGCTGATGATGTGAGTTCTCTATTTTTGTTTTTCGAACGTCTTGTTGTGGACCTTTCATCATCCTGCAACATGTGATCAGCGCAGGCAAATAGCATGCAAAGTATTCCTATACATGCTAAAATACGCCATTTTTTACATTTTCCAATGTTTTTCATGCTTTTTCTTTTTTCATTAAACAATTATTTTAGTTCATCTTCGAAGATTCTTCTTAAATCACGATGTAAATCGAAGGTACTAAAGCTGTAAACTTTTACATCTTCAGTAAGTATCTCGTGGGCTATTGCTACTGCTTCTTCTTTTCTACCAGTTTCATTGTATAAAAAAGCCAATTTTCCACGAGGCAGTTGTAGGGAAGGCATCATATCCGATGCTAATTTATAAGCTTCTTCAGCTTCTTTCCAGCAGCTCTTTTTTTTCAAATAATCCCCTTTCATAAGTAATAATCCCGGTGTAGGAAAGCTCTTTTCCAAATAATCTGATATGCGCAAAAATTCAATCTCTTGATGTCTCATTTTTGTTAATTGCCAATATAGATAAGCGAAATTAATATCGTCAATCATTTCTTCTTGTAACCGAACAAAAATGTTAGAATCTTGAGAAATAGATAGAAAATTTTGAGAGTCCAAGCAAGTGTATAATTCATGATAGGAAGTCCGTTTATTCCAAAGCTTCATGCCTAAAAAACAATTTGTACCACATATTACTATTATTACAATTTTAGAAAGTAGCCTATTTGTACCCGAGAACTCATATGTAGTTCCAGAGTTTTTATTTAAATAGCAAGCTATAGCAATAATCCATAAAGCTTGTATAGAAAATACTTGATCTGGATATCCAAACATACCCCAGACTACTATTCCTGCAAGAAAAGCTTTTAACAAAACACAAACAGTAGTCCGGTTGGTAGATAAAAAAAGTATCCAAATAATAAAAGAGGAATAGATAATTAATCCAATAAGCCCATATTCTACAGTTATACGCAATGACTCATTAAAAGCAAGATGAGTACTTCCTGCCAGTCTTCGTTCTTCAGGAGACGCAAATGATTTCATATAGTCCGCTTGGTAATATAGATAATTTGCAGCAAAACCACCTTTTCCAAATCCTGTTAAGGGTTTATCATGTATCATTCTACAACTTATCTTCCATACCAGAAAGCGTCCATTAGCCGACTGTGGCTTTAGTTTATATAGCATTCCGATAGAAATCAAAATTACAAGTAATACCCCTGCTGAATAGTATAGCTTTATCTTTCTTCCCTTCCCATTATTCCTCAATTTTAGATACAAACAATATAAGACAGATGCAAGCAGTGCCAAATAGGCAGCACGAGCATAGGTTAATATTAAAAGAGGGATACAAAATAGAACAACTGTAATTATGAATACCAGAAAGAATTTATGATTCATCAGTGATCTATAAAACAGTATAATACTGTTTAGAGCTATACTCAACAACAGGCTTAGCATAATAGCAAATACTGCCGGATTATGAAACGGGCCTGTTATGAGAAAATATTCACTATTAGAAGGGATATATTCAAAATATTGCAAATATCCCCATATCGTAAGTAAAACAGCAGCACCCAGCAAACTTTTAAAGATAATAATATAATGTATTTGCTGCAGCAAATGACTAGCAATAAATAAAGACAATAAACATAAATATCCTATGTTCCATATAGTATTCAGATGTAAAAAGTCTATTACATAAAGTAACAAAAACAGGAAGCAAAATATATTTAATCTAGAAAATTTGATATCTTTTTGAGGTGCAATAAAACATAAAAAACTTATTATAAGAGAAATTCCAGCCATTCCAAAAACTGCAAATGTTTTGGGATGATTGAATACCTCGACTGGTATACCGGCTACAGACATAATTATCAGTAAACCTAACAACAATGAGATTAAGTAATTTATTTTGCTTTTCATTTTATATTAACTACAATAATACAGTATCGATATGCAAAAAATATTGTTTTCCATCAATATAGAAGAAAGGAAGTTCCTCTTTGCCTTCTGTCAAATTCCGCAGCCAATACAAGGTAGCTACAGGAACATTTTCAAAATCCAAATATTGATGTTCTGCCCGTAATACTTTATGTTCTTTCCATTCACCATCGTAATAAAGAAGCATATAACTATTACCGGGAACAATCATATTATTGGCATTGCGAGGCACAAAACGGATACTTGTTATTTGTACAGGTGTTTTAAAATCCATGCCAATACTTGCTGCGCCGACATACGTATTATAATTATTATCAAAAGCATATTCGGGTTTACTGCCTGTCCGTATCGGAACTCCATTTATACGATAGAGTTGACACGATTTTTGCCGTACCAATTCTTCTTCTGAGAAAACAGGCAAAGCCGTAGGAATTGCACAATTATGATTTGGAGAATAATTTCCAAGAAATTCCATATGTGCAATATTTACAGGTTCACTATTGGAAGTGCAAAAGCGATAATAGCGATATTGCTTACAATTCTCAAAAGCAATTTCTTGTAAATAAGGTACAGGCATCTCCTTTATGGTGCAAAGTGTATCATATTCCCCTCGCTCTTGATTACCTCCCAGTAGGCAAGCACCATTCAATTTTTCATAAAAAGTTTTCATTCTTCTTTTTTGTGGATACTTGCGTAGCAAATGCATCCTGATTTTTTGAGAAGTATCACAATTCAATGTCAAATACTTTAAATCGGACCATTTTGTCTGTTTGTCAAATGATAGTTTTCCATCAACTACAGACACATCTACTACATTCCGGGGTAATTCATTCGTTGTTAAAGGTTCAGGTATATCTTTTAATTTTGAGGATGAATAAATGATAAATGGTTCAGCTATAGGCAGCATATTGTCTGCATCATAACAAACCGGAAAAAACAGAGTATTTAAAGGAACTTGTTCGAAGATAATCTCATGTTTTGAATGATCTATTTTCCCCCAACCTACCGGAACTAATTTATTATCGACAGTAAACATCGCTAAATAAGCTATGTTATTATGGCTATCTACCTTAAAGGGTAATCGTAAAGTTATTGTCTGATGATATCTGAATGTTTGATCACTAAGTAGTGGAGTCTTAAAACTTTCTGGAATAAATTCATCTTCATCAGCCCAAAAGTAAGGAGTATTTTTTTGTGCTCCATAGGTCTTACGGTATACCTTTCCTGCATATTTAATATCACTTTCCCAATCTTCTCTGATATTATTATCTGGTGCGGTATAAGGTTGTAATATGCCAATGGAGTCAGGAGAAACACACCAAAAATGTCGATTATCCCGATCGGTCCATTTAGGGGTAAATTCGTATATCGTTGGAATGCCGCAAGCACGAAGCACATTACAACTCCAATTTGTCATATTATGACAATCCATTTTAAATTTTGGCACAAACAGATCATAGATACCTAAATGTCCTTTAGGTTTTGTATGATGATTTATCCATCTACATTTATCTACATAAATTTTATAGTGTTCAATTTGTGTACGGATAGAAGCAGTGTCCACTAATAAACTCTCGTACATTTTACGTATTTCACTACGTTTATGCACTAGATACTCATTCGTTGTTCGATACGGAAGAATGAATTCTTTAAAAAAATCAAAATCTTTTCGATAGTCATATTCATTTGCCTCCCAAATTTTAATCGCCTCCTCAATATTATCTATTAAAAAGTCCGACTTAACAGTTTGCAAATCAGAAAGGTGAACACCTGACTTAATTTGTGGAGCTGGCAATGTATTAAAAATATCACCTAAAGTCAAACGCAAAGAATCATATTCTCGTCCCTTATATTCTTTCTGTTCGTTTAGAGGTATTTTGCTAAAAATACCTCTATAAAGAGAATCTGTATGTATAAAATAGCTATTATACAAACTGTCTAATACAATTTCATCTTTACTTTCGTGGTATTGCATATTGGTTATTAGAAAACATGCTGATTCATAAGCCACTTTACCTCGGTCTTTAAAATGATCAAGAACAGCTTCAAGTTCAGAACGGTTATTGCCTGCTAATACCAGTGCTTCTTCCAAATCTGACGAACGGAAATTACAAGATGTTAGGACAAATAACAATATGCCCCATAAACGTATTAATTTCATGATATGGAAATTTATTTCAGAATATTATTGGTCTATACTAAATTCTCCCCATAAAAAGAAATATATAGAATTTATCATAATCTGATATTCCCCTTTATTTTTCGTGTTTATATCAATTATTATATCAGGTTGATTATGATTCTCAGCATATATGTATTTGCCAGTACTTTTATCAATGATAGCAATTTTAACATCATTGACAGGACATGCAAAATTAACATACACACAATTTCCATAAAGAAAAGCAGTAGCAGCAGATTGTCGTGCAGGAGTACGCGCAATGCCCTCATCAAAATCAGTATCATCTCCTTTTAATGGTATATCTTGTTTAGAAAACTTTGAAAAGTCATCAACGGGAGAAGTTTGAGAATAGATCTCTGTATTACAACATAAAGTTGCAAGAATGATAAAAAATAGAATTGCATTTTTCATATCTTATTTTTTTAATTTGTCGCAAAGTTCGAGCAAAATTCATTATAAAAATATTAGAGTGATATGTTAATGCATAAGAGTATAGGATATAACCGCTTAATAATCAATAAACTATCAAATTACTTCTGATGATTATTCCACTTTTTCCGTCAAATATTTCTCAATATTTCTTTGAGTCTAATTGTATGTTCCATATCCATTCTGCGCAATATAGACTTCTCTTTTTTATATACAGCATCTACACTGCAACCAAGGATTAGTGCTATTTCAGAGAATTTGAATCCAAGTTTTATGAGACAGCAAAATCTAATATCATTATCTACTAAAGCATCATATCGATCTACTAAACGTGTGGTGAAATCGAAAGATACCAAATCTATTTCTGATAATAGTTCCTCCCAATCTTCCTCTTCCAAATTCATTTTACCGGTAGAGTTTTTAGCATTTTCATCTTTTATATACAGTAATCGTTGATAGATAGAAGTGTCTTCTATTAATCTCTTAAACTTAATACCTTTCAGCTGTTTTATTTCTTCTTCCTTTTGCTCTAATAGCGCTTTCAAGTCACTAACAATACGCCTTTCCTCTTCCAAAAGTCCATTTAAGCAACTATTTATTTGTAGTTGTTTAATTCTATCACCTTCACTTTCTGCGCATGATTGTTCCAAAAGACTAATTTCATCACGTTTTTCCTGCAAAAGCTGTTCAAGTACACCTGTTTTTGTCTGGATATCTTGTTGATTTAGCAATGATAATTTAACTTTGTGTTGTCCTGTAAAGTGCCGCCAAACAATGCTGCTGATCGTAATCAATAAAACTATGGATAACAATAGTATATACAATCTATAACGAGACATGAAAGTCTCATATTGATATACGGACTGATGATAGAACATATCTTTTAATGTTGCAATAACCTTAGCAGGATATTCTTCCTTCATTGCAGAATCTTTATAAGCTATGTATGCATCTTCATATTGCAATGCCTCTGAATATCTTCCTTGTATTCTAGCCACATCAGCCAATCTCATATAAGCTCCATATTTTGTATAATAAGATTTGGATTGTACCGCTCTTTTTAAATAATAAGTGGCAGAATCATATTGTCCTTCTTTATAAAAGCTACTTCCGACTATCAAAAAAGAAGCGAAGTACTTCGCTGTATCGGATTCTATGATAAAAAAATTGTGTACAGTTTCTATCGCTTCTTCCGTCCTTCCCATATATTGATATAATGACGCTAGAGAATATAGCATTTTCTTTGCCAAAGGAGTGTTACCGCCAGAAGACAATATTGTTTGAGCTTTCAACAGTTTCCGTTCTGCCTCCAAATAGAAACCTTCTCCTCTTTCCATACAAATATCTGCTCTTTTGATGAGGCTTACTACCCATCTCAACGAATCTTTATGTTCACTCGCCATTCGTTCTGCTTGTTGATATACGGAATCGGCTTCTTCAAGCAATCCATGTGTATACAATAAGTGTCCCAAATTAGAATGTAATAAGCACAATAAATCATAATCTTGCGTTTTGTTTGCTATGGGCAATGCTTTCATAAATTCGCGCACAGTTCCAATTACATCTTTATTATCCTGATACACACGTCCCCAGTAATAATGTGCTTTCGCACACATCGATTCATCCTTTGAATTATCGTAATATTTCACAGCTATACGTATCAATGAATCATCAGTATGACGAATGTAATTTTTATCGTAGGCCTGAGTTAATAACAAAGCATATCTGGCTTGTGAAGCCGGTGTATATAAAGATTCCGGTGAAACAGAACCAAGAATCTGCAAAGCACTATCATAATATGATTTTCTAATCAATGTGTCTGCATAAGCCAAAATTTTATCCTGACTATTTGTCGGACGTGGAATACAAGAAATGAATCCAACACCCATAAGCAACAAAACATACAATATATTTTTCATAATCTCACCAAATGATACACCGTCCCCCTATTTGACTTTTTACAAGGAATATCCAATTTCTTCAGCGAACGGCCGAAGTGCCCTATTTTGCTGACCGACAGTTTATCGCGGGTTTTCTGCTGTAGATAATTGAATATCTCCATTGCGGTCAGCCATTCCCCTTCCCGTTCTTCTTCCGCCACCCGGAAATAGCAGTGGAAAAGCTGTTCGAGCGGACTGATCTGTTCAAAATCCCGGTTGGTTTCTTTCAGGATAGCTTCGTCCTCATCATTCAACCAGTAGCGCTCACCTTTATAAATGGCATCCATGGCTTGAGCATACAATTGCTTGTAGTTGATGGTGACATTCGTATCAATAGGTGCAGTCACTTCGATACAGATAAAACGGCGGCTACCACTGGGATCGGTAAGCAGTTCCATCTGATTACTGGTACCGATAAACGAAGCATAACGGCGCACCTCCTGAATGGTAGAACCGTAGGGTTTCCGCAAATTTGCCACAGGTTTCTGCAAAAGATGTTTCAGAAAGCCCTGCTGATTGGAGCTAATCTGATCAAACTCATCCAGATTCACCAACAGAAAACGTCCCAGATAACGCTCCGCATCCTGTTTGCTCTTAAAATCAAGACTATCCGTATATCCGAAACGCAGTTCAGGTGGCAAAATAATGCGACAATAGGTAGATTTACGATACCCCTGCGCACCGACCAATAATGGCGACGTACTGTTTCCGTGCTGGCGATCAAGCCCACGCCAATGTGCCACCATACTGAGAAACCAGCGGTAGAACAGCTCCCTCCAATGCGGATTATTGCATGGCACAAGATTGGCAAGTGCCCGGATGCGGTCTTTTCCGTCCCAATGCCCCACATTACAAAGGTATTCTTCAACAGGATTGTACAAAGACACATACTCTGATGTCAAATAACGCTCCACGTCACGGTCCCAGGCACGAATCCCCTCTTTCAGGGCATTAATCGCCACCGTATTGCGTACCCTCCGATCCACCGGTCTGAAATAGAAATGAATGGAATCACGCTGACGATATTCCAAATCGTTCAACACCGTGTTATAACGAAACTCATAGCGCCGTTCCATAAACTCTTCCAGACGCAGAGCGGTATCCTGCTCCGGAGTCAAAATAGTTTTAGAGCCAAAGTCCTTAGACTCTTGGTAAATATTATGAACCATGGTACGTACCGTTTGCTCCTCTGCCTGTGCATAATAATGAATGATCGTCTGCCTCACAACTTCCTCTTCCGGTATGCCCGCCTTATAGCAATACTCCGCAAGGCGGACAAGCAACGGTTGGAGATTATCTCCCCGTCGCCAGTTCTCCATATCCCGGAGCGCCTTATCGAGGGCAGTTTCAAAAAGCATGGTGAAGGTCTGCGACGTTTCAAACCCAGGTTCCAGCCTCAGCAACGGATTTTTCTCAGCCAACTGCCGTTGCCGGAAGGTCTGTTCGCCGGGCATGGAGAATGGCTGTTCCAGACAGAAAGGTACCGCATGAGGATTGTATCCGGGATGTTCATCAAGCGTCATCCGGCAGCTTTGCATCAGTGAAGGCTCTTTCAAGGCAATGGGAAACGGGAACAACGGCTGATAACAACTCACCGCCAAGCGATAGGCATGGGCATGAAACAATGCGGCTTCCTGTTCACGCTTCGGTAAGCTTCCATCCGGTAAGGCGAAACATACCCATATCTTCACACTCCTTCCACTGGAACCGCAAAAAGCAGCAAACGTTTGAGGAAGCAGCATCGCCTGACGTTTCACCAGTTCAGCTTCCGCCAATCCAGCTAGCTTCTTCACTTCAAGCTGAACCAGACCATTGTATTGTTTCATTCTTCGCCCTCTGTCTTTAGTGCGGGCATACTCCACGGCAGGATAGATACGTGGAAGTTTGTCAATATAGGCAAATGTGGAACCAGTACCTTCCAACTGAGGCATAACAGTTCGTAACCCGGTTACGTACCCATCTCTGTTTTCCGTTTTCATCTTCTCCATCAGCACATCGGCATCATAAATGGTCATCATCTCTCTGCCTGTATCTTTGTCATGTCTTATTGAAGTGATTTTCATATCATTATCTGTTATGAATTTTATTTATATAGTATAATTCCTTTAAGGAGTTACAAAGATACTGTTCCTAAAAGCGAAAGTCAAGTATTTGAGCATATTATTCTGCATTTATTTCAAAAAAGTTCAGCCCATCCATTTGACAGCAAAAGCTTCAATAATAATTGAGAAATAAACAGGGAATCACTTGACTTTTCCCTGCTTATTTTGTATCTTTGTAGTAAGTCCTATTGGGTGTTAACCTTGGTTAACAGGCTTGTCAACCTTGGCTAACAAGCCGATCAACCAACGTTGACAGACCTGTTAACCAAGGTTGACATCCAATCATACCTAAGAGTAAACGGGATGTTCCTTAGGAGGAAACAGAATAGTCCCTAATGTAAAACAAATTAATACCTTATAATTAAAACAAGCAACTATGGCAATCTTATTTGAATGGTACGAAAACCCGGTGGCTCCCAACCAGCCACAAGAAGAAACGAAACTTCATGCACGCATCACGCTGAATGGAAAAACAGGAACCGACAGGTTACGACGCAAAATCCAGGAACGTTGTTCACTGACGGAAACAGATGTGTCCGCCGTGCTCGACGCCCTGTCTCATGCAATGGGTGAAGAACTGGCAGAGGGCAGGCAGGTACATCTGGATGGTATCGGTTACTTCCACCCTACCCTCACCTGCACGGAAGAAATAAAAGAAGATACAAAACGGAAGAATACGAAAGTAAGGCTGAAAGGCATCAAATTCCGGGCGGATCAGGATCTGAGGAGTGAAATCGGAAATGTGAAACTGAAGAATATAAAACACAATGGACACTCCAACAAATTATCGGACGAAGAAATAGACCGCCGACTGACCGTCTACTTCAGTCAGCACCACATGATGACAAGAAGTGATTTCCAAAGGGTATGCGGCATGATGAAATCGACTGCAATGGGGCATATCCGCCGTTTACGCGGGGAAGGAAAGCTAAAAAACATCGGATTACAGAACCAACCGATATATGCGCCAAATGTGGGGTATTACGGTATAACAGAAGAAGTTATGATGTAAAAATGTAAAAATCCGGCGTGAGAGTAAGCGGTTTACCCTCACGCCGGATTTTTACTCTCACCCACACTTAATACCCTAATTATCAATAAGATATTTTAACAGTGAGGGTAGTGAGAGTAACCTGAACCAACTTTTTATTGAAATCTGAGCAATCATTAAATTATTGTTAATTACCCTTTCATACATCGAACCATGTTTCAAAGATTATGTTGTTATAAATGAACAGCAACCTTAATTATGAATTTAAAATAATGAATTATGAAGAAGAAAATTAAATTTTTAAAGAAAGAATCGCTGTTATGTTAATGAACGGGATTCGAGAAAGAGTAGATTATATGATTAAACTAACTTTAAACTTAACAAAGATCAAAGCAAACAAGAAATCTGCAACCTAACCCTCCCGCTTTATTCCTGAAAAGAGCAAACAAATAAACTACTTCAGGGCATATTATATTTTATTGTATCAACTATTAATGCATTTCAATTATGAAAAAATCAATTATTTTATCAGCATTTGTTTTAGCAGCATTGACTGCAAATGCCCAGACTACCGTACAAGGCAGCAAATTCACAGACAATTGGTCTATAGAACTAAAAACCGGTATTATAACTCCTGTAAGCCACAGCGCTTTCTTCAAGAATGCCCGCCCGGCTTTGGGAATTGAGTTTACGAAGCAACTGACCCCCGTTTTCGGACTGGGAGTTCAAGGCATGGGATATATAAACACCTCGAACAGTAAGACAGCTTTTGATGCTTCAGACCTTAGCTTATTGGGTAAAGTCAACCTGATGAACCTGTTCGCAGGCTATACAGGTACTCCCCGGATATTTGAAGTAGAAGCCGTAGCCGGTGCAGGATGGCTGCACTACTATATGAATGGTTCCGGAGATATGAACTCCTGGTCCAGTCGTTTCGGAATGAATTTCAACTTCAACCTCGGAGAAGCTAAAGCTTGGACGATAGGAGTCAAACCGGCATTGGTATATGATATGCAAGGCGACTACAACCGTAGCCGATTCAATGTGAACAATGCCGCCTTTGAACTAACAGCAGGTGTAGCTTACCACTTTGGTGGTAGCAACGGAAGCCATCACTTTACTTTGGCTAAACTCTATGATCCAGCCGAGATAAGCGACCTGAACAATTCTATCAATAATCTTCGCTCACAAGTGAACGAGAAAAACGGTCAGATCAATGTCGACGCACAGAAGATCAGCGCATTGCAACAAGAAGTCAACAATTTACAGAACCGGGCAGTTCCTGTTGAAACAATAGTGGAAACCAGCCGTATTCCGGAATCCATTGTTACTTTCAGGCAAGGTAAATCTACAGTCGATGCCTCTCAGTTGCCAAATGTGGAACGTGTGGCTTCTTACATGAAGAAACACGCAAATACAACAGTAGTGATTAAGGGATACGCTTCACCGGAAGGTAGTGCCGAAGTCAACGCAAGAATAGCTAAAGCGCGTGCTGAAGCAGTAAAGACAATCTTGGTGAATAAGTATAAAATCAACCCGTCACGTATTACTGCCGAAGGTCAGGGAGTGGGTGACATGTTCACAGAACCGGATTGGAACCGGGTTAGTATCTGTTCTATTATTGAAGATGCCAAATAAACAAAATTAAAAATGGCCTACTTGTGCTTAAGCATAGGTAGGCCATTTTTTTATTCCATTATTTAAAGTATCCTACAGGATGATTCAACATAGGAATCTGACTATCTTTCAGTTTCAATACTTTCTTCAACTGAGTGGCATCCATCGAACCTCGCGGCACTGTAGCCAATTTGGCATTAGCACAGAATAAAGAGATATTCTGCGAAACGATACCAACATCTATAGCTCCAACCACCTGATTTTGTGGTTTCTGAGCATCGCCAAAGAGGGAAACATCACTGACCAGTACCAAAGATGCCGGAGCCGCTTTTACAAAAGTCTGACCACCTGCAACAGCATCGCGGTGATCTCCTTCAGAAACCAGATTTAACTGATGATTTTTCGCATCGTACACATAGCTCCCTTCGGGTAATATCACGTATACATCTACATCCTGCTTATTCAAAGCCGATGGAGCTGTCCGCTTTCTAGACTCCGGACGATTGATTCCGTTAGCAGCCCACAATAAATCCGACAAGTCAGCAAGGCTCAATGCTTTCGAAGCATATTCACGTGTAGACTGACGCTCAGACAATGCTTTCATTACCGTACCGGCACGATTCAAATTGGGCTTTGGTAACTTAACTACCTTATCAGCAGCAGAAGCAGCCACTGAAAGCACTAAACAAACTAACAATAGTTGTACTTTTCTCATAACTGTGGTATTTTAAAAGTTAAGAGGCAAATATACAAAAAAGGAATGAATTTTCATTTTTTAAGTATTATAGTATTCTCTTTTAGATAGGCTTTAAATTACTTACTAATAAAATCCTGTGGATGTTTCTTAACAAATTGTGACATCAATACAAAAAGACGGCCTCCATTATTCAACTCATAATATTCATTATCAAATTCTGTCAGAGGATTATCCTCATAACTTTTACTAAAATTTTCCGATGTACCGTCATCAAACTTTTCTAATTCTGGTTTTATTGTCTCGTAACAAGCATTAGCTCGTCTCATAAGACTGGAGAAGTCAATAGCTCCAATCAATTCCAAAGCCTTTTCAACTTCATACCGATCCTCACCCGACGGATTGAAATAGTATTGATTAAATCCTCCGTTACAAACTTCTCCATCCAATTCATAAATAAGAGAGAAAGCCTTTCGTGAATCGCTAAACCAAACTTCATCGCTAAGCAAGCTCCACATAATTTTAGTATATAGCTCATCTTCAGGAGTTGCATCTATCAACTCTTGAGTAATAGGCTCATAATCTTCAGAAATACCTTTACCAATATTTTTTTTTAAACCAAGTAAATTCAAGAACCAAGTAAGCATAATAATATAATTTAAGATATAGTCAAAATTAACTCATTCAAATTCACTCTTTTCGGAAAAGACCGAAAGCATCAGGACAATGCTCCGCAAGATATAGACTTAGCGATTTCTTCCATATGTGTATCATCCGTTCCGCAACAGCCGCCAAATATCCTAAAATCATATTCTGATTTCAATTTCATCATACCTTCAGCCAAGTCGGCAGGAGAAGAAGATTGCAGATCAGCGGAACCGTCCAGTTCACTATAAGACAATGCGGAAGTGTTGGCCTGAATACCGATGAACCGTGTTCGGACAGTATCGGTTTGGTTGAAGTTGTGTGCAAGAGCTTCATAGACGATGCAGGGATGTACACAGTTTGTCATATAGCACGCCGGTTTGCGAGATACATTATCGTCAATAAACCGGATAGCATAGTCGATGGTATGCCCATCAATAAGTTTCCCGTCTTTTTGGATGGTAAAACTAATGATATAGGGGATTCCGGTATCGGACATGGCCCTCGCCATACCCGCTGCTTCAGTCAGCACAGGCATAATTCCTGTATACAGGAAATCTGCTTTCGCAAGTTTAAATAGTTGCGACTGCCAATGATGAAAGTCGTAAGCTTCCTCAATATTTAGAGCACCGACACCTGTATAAGCATCTCCTTTACACCCCATCAGACCGCCAATATACATTTCAATATTTGATGTTTCCTTTATCTTACGGAGGAACCTGACATTATCCTCAATAATAGCCTCATCATATCCGGCCTGAATAACTTGCTGCTTATTGGCCCGTCTGGTCGGAGTGGTAGCTAAAAACGGTAGATTGTATTTTCCAGCAATCCCCATGTAGCCCCGCCAAAGAGTTTCCAATGCCACCCGCCCCTGTTGACTATAAATCAAATCAGCCATAGCTACACTGCCATTGATGGTGAGGCCATACTCACGCTTCAATCGTTCTCCCAATGCCCCTTCCATCAGAACTGAAGAATGAGAGGCTATGCAAGTTTCAAAATCCATACAAGTCGGTTTTATATATTACTCGCAGGTATGTGATACCTGTTGCCGCAAAGTTACAGAATCCGTACTAACTTTAATGATTTGAGTTGATTAGTTTTGTGACAATCTATATTCGCTGGGAGATATCCCTACCAGTTTTCTAAACAGGTTGCTGAAATATTGTACGCTTGGATAGCCCAATTTTTCAGCAACCGAACTTACCGTATAACCTTTACCTAATAGCATCTCTTTAGCGACTTCCAGCCTTTTCAACTGGAAGTATTCATCCAGATTCTTCCCCGTTTCAAACTTCAATAAATCACTGAAATAACGGGAAGATAAATGAAGTATATCTGCGCAGTATTTTGTAGAGGGTAATACACCATTTTTCAATCGTCCGGACTGGATATAGTCATCCAACGCAATATCCATCTTGTTCAATATCGCCTTATTGACTTCATTCCGAGTGATAAACTGACGGTCATAGAAACGGGAACAATAATCCAACAGGAGTTCTATATATCTTGAAATCAAGGTCTTGCTATGACAGTCTATTGCATGTTGCAGTTCCTTCTCAATATTGTACATACATTCAATTGCTTTATCCTTTTCGCGCAAGGAAAGGTGCAACGCTTCATTCAGATGATAAGAAAAGAAAGAGTAATTCTTAATGTTCCGCCCCAATGAAGTGCTGCAAAGCAAGTCGGGATGAAAAGCCAACAACCAGCCCTTTCGGGGAAATGCCTTTCCTTCGTTGATATTGATGGATTGTCCCGGAGTCAGGAAAATCATTGTTGCATTGGAATAGTCGTAATACTTACGCCCGTAGATGAAATCTTCACCTTCGCATTCCAACAGTAAGATGGTGTAGAAATCGAACTTGATAGTACGCTGCATCACATTAGCTTTAGATAAGTCAATGGCGCTCACTAACGGGTGTAAGGTCTTATTTCCCAAACAGCAATTGCACTGGTGTACAGTCTCTATGTTCAATATATCCTTTTTCAAAACTGTACATTTTGCAGTCTATATTCATTGGGCGTACAGCCGACACGTTTTTTGAACAGGCGGCTGAGATGTTGCGGATATTGAAATCCCAAGGTGTAAGCAATTTCACTGATTGTCTCGTCCGTTTCAACGATATGTTCTTTAGCCAGTTCGATCACTTTCATCTGAATATGCTCCTGAGGCGTCATACCAGTTTCTTTCTTAATCATGTCACCGAAATAATTGGGCGAGAGATAGATTTTATCCGCAAAGTATTTCACGGACGGCAAGCCATCCTGCACAGGAAGATTACTTCTGAAATATTCATCCAGAAGTTGCTCAAACTTGGTAAGAGAGTCTTTATTGGCGCCGCTCCGGGTGATGAACTGGCGTTCATAGAACCGCATACAGTAATTGAGCAGAAGCTCGATATTCATAGCAATCAATGCTTTACTATGCTTATCGATAGGATGCTCCAGCTCGATACTGATCTTTTTCAGGCAATCCATCACAGTTTCTTTTTCCTGATCGGACAGGTGCAAAGCCTCGCTTACTGAATAAGAGAAGAAAGTATAATCCTTTATTGTCTTTCCGAGGGAGGTTCCGCGAATCAGGTCAGAATGAAAGAGGACACCATACACTTCTTGCTGCACTACATCATTCAGCATCTCTACTCCGGTAGTCTGACCGGGAGCAAAGCAAACGATGGTTCCTTCCTGATAGTCATAATGCTGGCGACCATACTTGATATCACAGTTCTTAGCTCCTTTCAGAAAGAGTGCATAAAAGCCATAAGTCATTTGGATATGATTGACTGATTTGGTTGCTTTGGTAAGATCCACCACACTCACCAGAGGATGCAGGGTTTCCAATCCGTAGAGACTGTTATAGTGATCTACATTATCTAATTTTATAACTCTATCCATATTCATAAGTATTTGAACTGCAACAAAGATAGAAATTATTTCAATTGAGAAATCAGGCATCTGTAATTGGGGTTATCATATCCGTAATTTATCTACAAAGGAAATGCTACGTTTCCCCGACCTTTGCAGTACAAAAAAAGAAATATATGAAGAATAAATTCAAACTCAATTCAAGTACCCTACTTGTATTCATCCTCACAACCGGTGTATTCGGAATAATCAATACCGAAATGGGTGTGATTGGAATTTTGCCCCTGATAGCCGGGAACTTTCAAGTAACTGTTCCGGAAGCAGGTTGGACGGTCAGCATATTTGCGCTGGTAGTAGCAATATCCGCTCCCATCACCCCCTTACTGTTTTCGGGTATCAACCGGAAAAAGGTGATGATACTGGCACTGGGATTATTTACATTAAGTAATATCATCTCCATGATGACCACTAATTTTACGGTGTTGCTGATATCCCGTGCACTTCCGGCATTCCTTCATCCGGTATATGTATCTATGGCTTTCACGGTAGCAGCAGCATCTCTCAGTAAGGAGAAGGCACCAAAGGCGGTAGCAAAAGTATTCATCGGCGTATCAGCAGGTATGGTGCTGGGGGTACCGGTGACGAGTTACATTGCAAGCGAAGTTTCGTATTCAATGGGCATGTTATTCTTCACCGTTGTAAATGCATTGGTACTGGTTGCAACCATCCTGTTTGTACCTTCTATGCCGGTCAAAGAGAAACTGTCCTACGGTACACAACTCGGTGTATTAAAAAAGAAAGTAGTCTGGTACTCCATTCTTGCTATCACGCTGATTAACGGAGCCTTATTCGGATTCTTCAGCTATATGTCTGATTACTTGAAGACAATCACCGGGGTTTCGTATACCGTAATCAGTACAATGCTACTGATTTATGGACTGGCCAATATAATAGGAAATGTAATAGCCGGAAAGCAACTGGCGGTCAATCCGGTACGTAGTATGATAATGATTCCTTTGGCACTACTGACTTTTTATATAGGAGTATTCGCTTTGGGGGAATGGCTGATGGTAATGGCAGTAATCATTCTGATCCTAGGGATTTTGGCGGGATACGGACAGAACACCATGCAATACATGATAACGCATGCCGCTCCCGAAGCACCGGATTTTGCCAACGGACTGTATTTATTGTCTGCCAATCTCGGTACTACAGTAGGTGCAGCCGTCTGCGGATTGTTTATCACCTTCTTTAATACGCGTTATTCCGTCATCGGCTCTTTGATATTTCTTGTTTTAAGCATTGTATTCGTCGTATTAAGAATACGTGCTACACAATCCGAAAGACAAATCAGAATGGAAATGGCTGCATAAGAAATAAGAAGTAGTTTTAACTTTATAATATAAAATGATTATGACTAAGAAAGTATTGATTTTATCATCCAGCCCTCGTCGTGGCGGAAACTCCGACACCCTTTGCGACGAATTTGTGCGAGGAGCAATTGAAAGTGGTAACGAAGCAGAAAAGGTTTTCCTGCGTGACAAGACAATCCATTATTGCACAGGGTGCAGCACATGTAGCCTGCACGGAAAACCTTGCCCGCAGAAAGACGATGCGGCAGAGATTATAGAGAAGATGGTGGCAACCAATGTAATAGTTATGGCTACACCCGTTTATTTCTACACGATGAGTGCACAGATGAAAACGTTGATAGACCGTTGCTGTGGCCTCTATACGAAGATGAAGAATAAGGAATTTTATTTCATTGTCACCGCTGCCGAAGATGATCGGAAACTGATGGAACGTACCGTGGACACTTTCCAGGGATTTCTGAATTGCCTGGAAAATCCAACCATCAAAGGAGTTGTGTATGGAACCGGAGTTTGGCATGTGGGTGAAATAAAAGATAAACCAGCCCTACGGGAAGCTTATGAAATGGGAAAAGAAATAGAATAATTTATAGGATTTAAAAAAGAAGAATAATGAGTCATTTTAGAATTTACATTCCTACCCGCACCTTGTTTGGTGCCGGTATGGTGAAGGAACTTCACAATCAGCAATTACCCGGAAAGAAAGCAATGATTGTTATTTCAAACGGTCGCTCTACCAAGGATAACGGATATCTGAATACAGTAGAAGCCGAACTCCAGCAAGCAGGTGTTGAAACTGCCGTATTTGACCGGGTAGAAGCCAATCCGTTAAAATCGACCGTAATGGCAGGAGCCGCTTTTGCCAAGGAAAACAATTGCGACTTTTTAGTTGCCTTGGGTGGTGGAAGCGTAATGGACGCCTCCAAAGCAATGGCATTCATGGCCACGAATCCCGGTGATGTATGGGATTACATCAGTGATGGAACCGGAAAAGGACAAACGATGGTAAACAAGCCCCTACCCCTGGTTTGCGTTACCACCACTGCTGGAACAGGTTCCGAAGCAGATCAATGGGGCGTTATCACCAATGATGAAACCAATGAGAAAATAGGCTTTGGCGGTTATGATGAACTCTTCCCGGTACTGTCTATTGTCGATCCGGAGTTGATGAAATCTGTTCCGCCTAAGTTCACGGCCTATCAGGGATTTGATGCGTTGTTCCACTCTACAGAATGTTATATCTCTAAAACTGCCAGTCTGATGAGCGATATGTACGCATTGACCGCTATTGAAAATGTAGCTAAATATCTACCACGTGCAGTTGCTAACGGAGCTGATATGGAGGCTCGTGAAAGAGTCGCATTCGCCAATAATCTGTCCGGTGCGGTAATGACCTTTTGCAGCACTACTGCCGAACACTCTTTAGAACACGCAATGAGCGCTTATCATCAGGAGCTGCCACATGGTGCCGGATTGATTATGATCTCCAAAGCATTCTATGAATTCTTTATAGAGAAGCATGCCTGTGATGAACGATTCATCAAAATGGCACAAGCAATGGGTATGCCGGATGCTGATAAACCGGAAGACTTTATCACCATGCTGGTAAAACTACAGGAAGCTTGTGGAGTGGCAAACCTGAAGATGAGTGATTATGGATTTACGCCCGATGAATTTGATACCCTTGCCACCAATGCCAAGGAAACAATGGGCAAATTATTCCTTGCCAACCCTTACGAATTGAAGCATGAGGATTGCGTGGAGATTTACCGCAAATCGTTTCATTAATTCATAAAGCCAGTTATTGTACGAGGCTGCATCCGGGTTAATTTCATGTTCTGAACGATAATGAGAAACATGAAATTATCTTCCGATGTAGCCTCTTTTGTACCCGATAAACAGAATCTGTAATCCGGGTTATTATGTCCGTAATCTGTCTACAAGGAGTATCCCATTTCCGCCGTATTTTTGCAATATAGAAAAAAGGTAATCAATCATTTAATAAACAACAAACAAAAAAACTTGAATAATGGAACTAATTAAAGACACTCATTACGAAGGTGAACGCCCTTTGTTCGCCACTCACAATCTTCATCTGGAAAACGTAACGATCCATACCGGCGAATCTGCCCTGAAAGAATGTAGTAATATCGAAGCTGTAAATTGCCGCTTTGAGGGAAAATATCCTTTCTGGCATAACGATGGTTTCGTTGTGAAAAACTGCCTGTTTACGGAAGGAGCACGTGCCGCCCTCTGGTATTCCAATAATCTGCAAATGACAGACACTTTGGTAGAAGCACCAAAGATGTTCCGTGAAATGGATGGTATCCGGCTGGAAAACGTACAACTGCCCTATGCACTGGAAACCCTCTGGTTTTGCCGGAATGTAGAGTTGAAGAATGTAAAAGTAGACAAAGGTGATTACCTGTTTGTACACGGTGAAAATATCAGGATTGATGACTTTGAGATGAATGGTAACTACTCTTTCCAATACTGCAAAAACGTAGAAATCCGTAATGCGGTAATCAATTCAAAAGATGCTTTCTGGAATACGGAAAACGTGACGGTTTACGACTCTGTATTGAATGGGGAATATTTAGGCTGGCATTCCAGAAATCTGCGTCTGGTGAACTGCAAGATTTCAGGTACACAGCCACTTTGCTATGCCCACGATCTGATTATGGAAAACTGCACGATGACAGAAGATGCAGACCTCGCTTTTGAATATAGTAGTGTGCAGGCCACTATCCATAGTCCGGTTCACAGTGTAAAAAATCCACATACAGGAAGTATCACTGCCGAAAGTTTCGGAGCTATAATCCTAGATGAGAATATAAAAGCACCGGGCAACTGTGAATTGAAATTATGGGACGACCAAACCTGTTTTGACTGATTAGGTATGAAATACAATTTTGATGAAATCATTCCACGTCGGGGTACGAACTCTTATAAATGGGATTCTGCCAATGATGCCGACATATTGCCAATGTGGGTAGCCGATATGGATTTCCGTACAGCCCCAGCCGTGACAGAAGCGCTGAAAAAGCGAGTAGAACATGGTATCTTCGGTTATGTCCGCGTGCCTGACAGCTATTATCATACGGTAATCCACTGGTTCGGCAGACGTCATTATTGGAAAATAGAGAGAGAATGGATAATCTATACAACTGGAGTAGTACCGGCTTTATCAGCAGTAATAAAATCCCTGACGAATCCTAGTGATAGAGTTCTGGTGCAAACTCCGGTGTATAATTGCTTCTTTTCTTCCATCCGTAATAATGGTTGCGAGATGATTTCCAATCCATTGATCTATGAGGATAGCACCTATCGGATTGATTTTGACGATCTGGAGAAGAAAGCGGCAGACCCAAAAGTAAAATTACTGTTATTGTGTAATCCGCATAATCCGGCCGGAAGAGTCTGGAGCAAACAGGAATTAATACGTATTGGTGAGATTTGCCTCCGGAATGATGTATGGGTGGTATCAGATGAAATACATTGTGAGCTGGTCTTTCCGGGATATACTTATACACCTTTTGCATCTCTTTCAGAAGAGTTCCGGATGCACTCCGTCACTTGCACATCACCCAGCAAAGCTTTTAACCTGGCCGGACTTCAGATTGCAAACATCATTTCCGCTGATGCAGACATACGCAGAAAAATAGATAAAGCCATTAATATCAATGAGGTTTGTGATGTGAACCCATTCGGTGTGGAGGCATTGATAGCCGCCTATAATGAAGGGGAAGAATGGCTGGAAGAACTAAAAAGTTATCTGTTTGCCAATTATCAGTATCTGAGAAACTATTTCAATGAACATCTACCGGATTTCCCCGTACTTAAATTAGAAGGTACTTATCTGGTATGGGTAGACTGTTCAGTGTTGAATAAGTCATCGGAAGAAATCGTGACGGCTCTACTGGAAAAAGAAAAGGTCTGGGTCAATGAGGGCTGTATGTACGGAGAAGACGGAGACAATTTTATCCGTATCAATATTGCCTGTCCGCAGCAACAGTTGGCTAAAGGTTTGAAGAAGCTGAAACATGCCTTCGGATAACTTTCTTAATCAGTGCAAATTTATTCGGATTAAAACGGGAACGTTTTCTTCAATATTAGTAACTTCGCAAAAACATACTAAGAATTTGAAATATCATGGAATACAGAATATTAGGAAATACAGGACTATCCGTTAGTGTCATCGCACTGGGTTGTGAAGGTTTTATGGGAAAAACGGAAGAACAGGTACATTCGGAAATGGACTTCGCCATCAGTAAAGGAATCAACTTTATCGATATGTATACCTCAAATCCCGATCTGCGCAGTAATATCGGCAAGGCATTGACCGGACGCCGGCAACTGTTTATCATTCAGGGGCATTTATGTACTACTTGGGAAAATGATCAGTATCTGCGCACCCGTGATGTAGAAAAAACAATTGCTTCTTTTGAAGACCAGTTGACACGTCTTCATACGGATTACCTTGATATTGGTATGATTCACTATGTAGATAGCGAAGAAGATTTCCATGAAGTATTCAATGGTCCTATCATTCGGCTGGCCCTGCGTCTGAAAGAAGAAGGTAAAATTCGCCATATCGGACTAAGCAGCCACAACCCTACTGTGGCAAGGTTGGCTGTAGAAAGTGGATTGATTGAAGTACTGATGTTCTCCATCAATCCCTGTTACGATTTGCAACCGCCCAGCGAAAATGTAGATGATTTATGGGCTGACGAAAGTTATGCCCATTCCCTTGAAAATATAGATCCGGAACGTGAAAAGCTTTATGAACTCTGTGAGCAGAAAGGTATAGGTCTGGATGTAATGAAAGTCTATGGCGGCGGAGACTTACTGAGTGAAACGAACTCTCCCTTTGGCAAAGCTATGACACCGGTGCAGTGTATTGAGTATGCGCTAACCCGTCCGGCTGTTGCTTCCGTAATGGTCGGTTGCAAAAGTTGCGATGAGATGCAAGCTGCCATCAACTGGTGCAATGCTACTAAAGAAGAAAAAGATTACACCTCGGTTATGGCAGGTATGGAAAAGTTTAGCTGGCAGGGGCATTGCATGTATTGCGGACATTGCGCTCCTTGCTCGGTAGGAATTGATATAGCGAGTGTAAACAAGTACTATAACCTAACCATTGCCCAGAATGAAATACCCGAGACAGTACATGAACACTACAAGACGCTCTCGCATCATGCCTCGGAATGCATTCAGTGCGGACAATGTGAAACGAACTGTCCCTTTGGAGTAGGCATCATCGAACAGATGGAAAAGGCTGCGGAAAAGTTCGGATATTAGCAAAACGAACGTTGCTTTACTTTCCAAGCATAAAGCAACACCACGATAAACGAAAGCAACGGAATGATGAACGAGAAAGACATATTGGTCTGATCAGCCACATACCCCATCATGAGCGGTCCTACCGCTCCCCCGATGGGGGACATCATCAGATAAGAAGATGCACGCTTCGTATAGTTACCCAATCCCCTCAATGAGAGAGCGAAAATCGTGGGGAACATAATAGCTTCGAACGCATATCCCAAGAACAGGGCTATCAATGACAAAATGCCCAGATTAAGAACTACCAAAGACGTACTGACCACCGTTCCTATTGCACAAACGAACAGCACTTTTTCTGCCCGGATATACCGCATAATCCAGCTACCGGCAAAACGTCCGCACATAAACAGTCCCAAGCCACCGAACGAAAGTACTACAGATGCATCGCGGGCATTCATCCAGCCGTCATCCACCACATAATTGATAAAGAAACTGTTGATTGAGATTTCAGCTATCTCGTAACAAAACAGACTGATAATGCCAAAAATAAACAGCTTGTGCGACCAAAGCCCGCGTGCACCGTTTTCTCCGACTTCTTCTTCATCAGCTTCATGAACAATCTCCGGCAGGCGTATCTTATAGAATACCAGAGCAACTCCCAATACAATGATCCCCATCAGTGTGTAAGGCAATGATATATTGCTTTCGCCCCCTTCCGAGAATAATAACAATCCCCCGATAAGCGGACCG
Organism: Bacteroides intestinalis DSM 17393; assembly: GCF_000172175.1. Classification (NCBI taxonomy): domain Bacteria; kingdom Pseudomonadati; phylum Bacteroidota; class Bacteroidia; order Bacteroidales; family Bacteroidaceae; genus Bacteroides; species Bacteroides intestinalis. Next base: position 1,742,987 of record NZ_ABJL02000008.1, read on the forward strand.
CAAATACATCCCAATCCATTGAACGACTGCGCCAGATTCAGGCGGCTGGCAGCCGTTTCCCGGTCGCCTAATTCCGTCATGTAAGGATTAGCCGCTGTTTCCAGAAAAACCAAGCCACAGGCTATGACAAACAGGGAGAACAGAAAAAAATTGAAAGACATCCAATATTCCCCGGGAATGAAAAACAGGGAGCCTATGCCATAAAGCAACAGACCGAAAACCACTCCTTTCCGGTAACCGTATTTATTGATAAACAGTCCAGCAGGAATAGCCATCACGAAATAACCCAGGTAAAACATAACCTGTACCCATGCCGAATGGGCACGTGTAATAACCAGCACATCTTGAAAGTGTTTGTTCAGCACATCTAATATCGCATGTGCAAATCCCCATAAGAAGAATAGGGAAGTTACCAGAATAAAAGGAATCTTATACTCCTTCTTTACCAAATTTTGCATACAGAACTCTTTTATAAAGAAAGCCACTCAAGGTTTTCAGCGCGCAAAGATAGCCAAGAAATTTCATAATACGGCAGTTTCCCTTAACTTTGTGCCCCAAATTCAAAATTATATAATGGAACACAGAAAACTGACAAGATATCTGATATCGCTGATAATGATCCTGATAATGGTAGGTTTAGCCGAATGGACCGATGAAAAGGAGATTCTGTTTCCAGAAATGACAGCACTGATCATCGGCCTGTTAATTATCGATAAGCGGGTATGGAATGTAAAACGTTGGCAAATCATCCTACTTATGACTCTTGGAGCAGCAGTCGGTATCTGCATTGTTCGTTATTCACCCCTGCCCTATGTGGTCAATCTATGCGCCGCATTTGCTTTTGCAGGTGCTTCCCTTTTAATCAGTCGCGCTACACTGATTCCTTTGATATCAGCTTGCGTATTGCCCGTTTTGCTTCATACAGAAAGTATCGTTTATCCGATAGCAGTCTTTTCAATGTCAGTGTCAGTAGTGCTTGTACAAATCATCCTACCCCCACTCATGGTGACCTTTGTAGAAATGGTAAACTCCAAAGCAGGATTCAGAAATCGCCCTACACAAGTATTTCTCTTTCTGACTACCGTAGCCACTCTGGGTACTGTACTTCAAATTGTCGGTCACCACCATCTTCATCTACCGGAAAGTATCGTTGCTTTAACCATTGCAGCTATCCTGTTCCTCATCTTCGAGTGGACAGGGAAATACTTTGCCCCTTCCGGAGCATTGGCATTCATTCCTATGCTATTACCCCAAGAGGGGCTGGCTTGGTTACCTTTGGAGGCTTCTATCGGAGCCGCCCTATTCATAACCATCGCCATGGTTGTCTTTCAAAAATGCTATAAATGGAATCGGGCACAACTCATCTTCTGTGCTACCCCAACCCTATTACGTGAATATATGAACCGTAAAAAACGAGAAAAACAAATCGAATAAATTAAGAACAAGATGAATACATACATGGAAACCCCACGCCTGATCCTACGTGATTGGAAAGAAGAAGACATCCCCGTCTTTGCCGGATTAAATAGCAACGATCAGGTAATGAAATTCTTTCTCAAACAGCTATCTTATCAGGAAACATTCGACTTCTATAATCGCATCCGGAAGGAATTCGCATCCAGAGGATACGGGTTGTATGCAGTAGAAAAGAAAGAAAACCATGCGTTTATAGGTTATGTAGGGTTGCATGATATTACGTTCGACGTAGATTTTGCCCCGGCCGTAGAGATAGGTTGGCGCCTGATTCCCGAAGTATGGAATCAGGGATATGCTACCGAAGCGGCTTCAGCCTGTCTGGAATATGCAAAAAAGACATTGGGACTGAAAGAATTATATTCTTTCACCTCACTCCCAAACAAACGTTCGGAACGCGTGATGCAAAAAATAGGTATGGTAAAAAGCAAAGAGTTTGATCATCCATTGGTCAGTCCCGACCATCCTTTATGCAGACATGTACTGTATAAGATCTCCTTGATAAATAGATAGTCAATATACCGTCCACGAGTACCTGTAAGGCACATTAAAAAGGGCTACACCTTTTATCCCGGATGGCTACACCCTTTACCCCAAAAGGTGTAGCCATCCGGGGGAAAGGGTGTAGCCCTGAAAAAGAAAGGATTTTCACCTTTAAAGAAAAGTGCAATATACCATAGTCTTTCTAAATGCTAATAAAAAACAATTATTACTTTTTTATTAACAAATTACGAATTAAAAGTTGCCATTCCCAACTATTGTATTACCTTTGTCGCGGTTTGAGTTACGAATCGTTATCGTATAGTTCTCCTTTTTATATTTTATTAAGCAGACCTCTCCTTTAATTATCCCCCTCACTCTTACTTAATATTTATTTAATTAAAATTTCAAATGAACATTTACATTTCAGGTTTAAGCTATGGCATAAATGATGCTGACTTGAACGAATTATTCTCAGCGTATGGAGAGACCTCTTCAGCTAAAGTTATTATGGACAGAGAATCGGGAAGATCCAGAGGATTTGGTTTCGTCGAAATGACAAGCGATACAGATGGACAAAAGGCAATTAATGAACTTAACGGAGCAGAATACGATCAGAAAACTATTTCAGTAAGCGTTGCACGTCCTCGTGAAGAAAGACCTCGTAACAACGGTTATAATTCCAGACGTTATTAATGTCTACCCTACAACAAGAACAAGAGATCAGATCTTCTGTTCTTGCTTTTTTCAACTAAAACAGCAATACAAAGAAAAGAACATCGCTAAACGAATAGAATACCCGGAAGTATATTTATCCGCTTACAGTCTTATTACAATATCAGTTTTATGAAGCCATTTTTTATTGGAAATATAGAGATAAAAACACCTATCATACAAGGTGGAATGGGAGTCGGAATTTCATTGTCCGGCCTGGCATCAGCCGTAGCCAACGAAGGCGGCATTGGTGTTATTTCATGTGCAGGTTTAGGCCTGCTATACCCTAAAGGCAAAGGCGACTATACCGAAAAGTGCATTTGCGGACTCAAAGAGGAAATCAGAAAAGCCCGCCAAAAAACAAAAGGAATCATCGGAGTGAATATCATGGTGGCCCTTTCCAATTATGCAGAGATGGTACGCACTGCCATAAGCGAAAAAATCGACGTAGTCTTTGCCGGTGCAGGACTTCCGCTCGACCTCCCCCTATACCTGACACCGGAAAGCAAAACGAAGTTGGTGCCCATTGTATCTTCTTCAAGAGCGGCCAAGATTATATGTGACAAATGGCAGAAGAACTTTGATTATTTACCCGATGCCATAGTAGTAGAAGGCCCTAAAGCCGGAGGACATTTGGGCTTTAAGAAAGAACAGATACAAGATGAGAAATACGCTTTGGAATCCTTGATACCCGAAGTTGTAGCAATTGCAATGAACTATAAGGAAAGAAAAGATATTCCTGTAATTGCCGCAGGTGGAATCTCTACAGGCGAAGATATTGCACGATTCATGCAATTGGGAGCTTCAGCCGTACAAATGGGAAGCATTTTCGTAACAACCCAAGAGTGCGATGCTTCACAAACCTTCAAAGAGGTTTATATCCACTCTAAGCCCGAAGACGTTCTCATTATCGAAAGTCCCGTAGGAATGCCCGGACGAGCCATTGATGGGGAATTTATCCGTAATGTAGAGAAAGGACAGGAAAAGCCCAAATGTTGCTCATTCCATTGCATCAAGACGTGTGACTATCAGAAGAGTCCTTACTGCATCATCAAAGCACTGTATAATGCGGCCAAAGGAAATATGAAAAGAGGATATGCATTTGCAGGTAGTAATGCTTTTCTCTCTGAAAAAATACGCAGTGTAAAAGAAGTGATAACTACATTGAACAATGAGTTTCTTTTAGCAACCTGCCAATTAGCCCCAGCGAAAATGAAAACTTAAAAACAATTCAATATGATGAAAAAGAGTATTGTCCGACCAGAGACCAGTCAGTTAGCAGAAAACGCTCTTAAAGAGCATAAGAAAAAAGTTGGAGAAGTTATTCTTGTAGCAATTACTCCACGAACAACAATTGAACTTCCGGCCAATCTATCTCAAGCTGAAATAGCCGAACGTGTAGAACTCTATAAAAAACTGCATAGTTCCAAAATATAATTCAGTTGATTTTTCATCGATTGACAAAATATAAAAGCCCTGAAGTGCGAAACTTCAGAGCTTTTTAAATCATTCTCCTATTAACAGTTTACTTATTGCAGCATTATTCATAGCCCATTCATAGGTGTAAGCCTCATAGGCTTCAAGAGTATCCATCATCCGGTATCACTGGTACGTTTCATGAAAAGTAAATTTCGTTCGGGTAGTCAGTTGTACACTGAGGATATCTAAAGGGAGTGTAGTATCCGGATATCCCTATCCCCCTACTCCCGTCACTGTCTTCAGCAAATAACCTATCAGAAAACTGATTCCGGCCACGGAGAAGCTCAACACTGCCATCTCTGTGAAACGTCGTTTAAAGCTTTCATTACGGGCAATGGCATAATAATAGTTGAAAAAAGCAATAATCAGCAACGCCATCACCAGCATGATGCATAAAGCCAGAACAGGACTTGACAATAAGATAAACGGACCTACCAAAGCCACTACGGTTATGATATAAGCTATCCCCGTATAAATAGCTGCCTTAACCGGACGCTTATTATGAGTCTTTTCTGATTTAGTGGAAAGGTATTCGGAAGAAGCCATAGAAAGTGCCGCTGCAATCCCTGTAATGCTGCCGGTCAGCGCAATCAGTTTCGTATCATTCAGCGCCAGCGTGAAACCTGCCAATGCTCCGGTAAACTCCACCAAGGCATCATTCAGCCCTAGGACCACCGAACCCATATATTGCAAGCGCTCCTCATCTATCATTTCAATAAGCTTTTCTTCATGGTGCTGCTCATCCCGCGCCATCTCGGCAAAGTGTTCCATACTCGGGTATTGGGAATATACCCCACTCGTTTCTTTCTCTCCCAGTTCCAGACGACGAACGGCAAACGTAGCACCCAGTAGACGCACTAACCATACATAAAAGCAGATTTCAAAACGATTAGGACTGACATCCTGATGAGTATAGCCTCGCAGTGTGGCGTAATGCCTACGTTCATCCTCTGCAATACGTTGCAATATCTCCCGGTTATGGGGATTCTTTTCCTTTGCCGCTAACTTCTGGTATATAATACTCGATGTTATTTCCTCTTTCTGAAAGCCAATCATCCTTTTTATCAATTCTTGTTCAGTCTCTTTCTCCATGCTCTTTATTTTAAGGATACACTAAATTATAAGTTATTTATCAGGTACAACAATCCAAGCAATAATTGTTTCCGGTCAGAATGATTTTTTAATAAAACATAGAAAGCTGATCGGTACGCAGACTCTTCATTTCCCGTTCTTTAATCACCACATCCTTATCTACTTCTCCGATTAGCATCGGAGAATCCTTATCGTGTTTACTCCGGTTAAATTTTGCCGTATTATAATTATCTTTAATAGCATAGCAATAAATGCAGCCATTAAGGCAACTTTCATAAGTGCCGATGTCAATACTTTCCACACAACGGCAAATGTCCCGCTGATTCTTGTCTTTACGGGCAGTAATAGGATATCCGATAATTCGTTCAATCAACCTATTGTCAACGCACACTCCACCCGAAATACCCAAATGAGATAAGTCGACCTTTGTTGTACAAGTATCTAACTCCATAGAACATTCATCCGCAACCTTCTTAAATGAAATGGCCATTGAATCGATATCTTCCTTTATCAACGGCTTGATATGAAACTCACGGAGAGAGGCACGCACATGCGGATAATGATCAATAAAACCCAGCATACACTTTTCAGTATAATCATGCAAAGCAAATGCCATTTCAGCAAATTTGTCTTGATGAAAAGCAACTGTGTATTGTTCATTCGTAAGAATAGGATCATATCGCCACACCACTTTCTCCCTTCCTATCTTATCAGAAAGGCGTTTGAATGTATCTATACGCTTTTGAAGTGGTGGCAGTTTACTTTCAAGTTCCGTTCCGTACGGATTCAGTGTAAACTGGAAATAGTATTTATAGTCCTGCAATCTGTCCAGTTTATCAATCATCGGTGCAGGATTCTTCGTCCAAAAGACAACGCAATCAATAACAGCAGGGTCCAGGTTGACCCTGCTGATCATATTAGGATTATACGGATTAGGTACCAGAACATACCTTTCTTTTATCCGGTTGAGAAACCACTCCGAATAAAAAGCAGGTATATCCGTCCTGCGACTGGCACTGATGATCATCTTCCTACCTCGCTATTCGTCGGAAGATGGAACCACGTAATCTTCTTTAATGAATTCGTCATATACCCTCTTGGGGTGGTCAAAATGAGCCACACCTGTACGATCTTCATTAAAGTTCTCGCGTCGGAATTTTTTCAGTTTCAAATTGTCTTCAGCATACTCTCTGAGTTTCCTCTTTTCACTTCCGTACAAAGAGCTATCCAACACCTCGGACTCCAACAAACCTTCCCTGGGAGTGATGGTAGGCAATAGATTTTGTTCCAGCAGTCCGCGATAAGCACCATTGTACTCACACCAAACATTATCGCCCAAAACAAACAAGCGATACGTGTAGTTTGACCATGCCGTCTTGATGGTAATCTCGCGGGCATAGATTTCTACTGTTGCCTCCGAATTGTAATTCGGATCACGAATGACAACCAACTTTCTGCCTGAAATATCCTCTTTTACTAAAGTTGTCCATCTCTCACAATTCAGGATCTCTTCGATAATTTCAGGTAGTTTTTCTCTAATCTCAAAATGTATTCTCATATTCTTTGCCTGTGGGTCAGGACTTTTTTACTACCCCCCAATTTGATATATGCCCCTAAAGATAACGAGAATTTGCCAGAAAAACAATAAAAAATCCGTTATCTATTCGCCATGTGATAGATATTTTCCATATCATCGCGATGTAAAACCTTCAATTTTCCGGTTGTTGTACTACCACCGGAACTGCATTTATCTGCCATGAGTTTGATTTCTTCGTCAGTGGCCTGCCGTCCTATCAGCTCGCAAATACTAACCGGCATTCCAATTGCGCGATAGAAATCTTCCATGGCTTCAATACCTGCCAAAGCAGTATGTCCGGGTGATTTAAAATCATTTGTTACACCCATCACATTCACGGCAAACTGAGCGAAACGGGTTACATTTTCTTTGTAAACATACCGTGCCCAGCTTCCCCAAAGAGCTGCCAGACCTGCACCATGTGCTACATCGAATAGTGCACTCAGTTCATGTTCAAGCTGGTGTGTTGCCCAGTCACCGGTTGTTCCACATCCCGTCAAATCATTGTGTGCCAAGCTACCTGCCCACATAATTTGGGCACGATGTACATAATTCTCCGGTTCTTTCAGTACTTCAAAAACGCTATCTTTTACCGTACGGAGAATACTTTCAGCAATGGCATCAGTCACCGTCATATCGTCATCATGAGAGAAATAACGTTCCATGGTATGCATCATAATGTCCGTTACACCGCAAGCTGTCTGATAGTTGGGCAATGTATAAGTCCGTTCCGGATTCATCACAGCAAATTTGCAACGGCACAGATTATTGGAATAACCTTTTTTCAAATCACCGTCCTCATTGGTTATCACGGTACTGTTACTCATTTCACTCCCCGCAGCAGGAATTGTCAGTACGGTAGCAACCGGCAGACAAGCTTCCGCATGGGCTCGTCCCATATAAAAATCCCAGACTTCACCCTCATAAGGTACACCGAAAGCAATCGCCTTCGCAGAATCAATCACACTACCGCCACCTACGGCAAGAATGAAATCAACCTTTTCTTTCCGACACAGTTCAATACCCTCGTGTACTTTCGACAAACGTGGATTAGGAACCACCCCGCCCAGTTTTACGTAAGCAATGCCTTCCGCCTCCAATGCCCGGCATATTTTATCCAGCAAACCGGAACGCTCCGCACTCTGTCCGCCATAATGTACTAGGACTTTAGTGCCGCTATATTGCTTCACCAATTTCCCTGTTTTATCTTCCGATAATGCTCCAAACACAACCTGTGTGGGTGCATAGTAAATAAAGTCTTTCATCGTCAATTTCGTTTTTTTATTCTGATACAAAGATAAGCATATTGAGGGTAGAAAGGTTCATAGAAACTATAACTTTTCATTATCTTTGCACCGTAATTACCGACTAACTAATCCGATAATAAATATTATGGCATTTACCAACAACATTATGATTGTCCGCCACAGATTGCTGACAGAGCTGGTAAAACTGTGGAGGGATAACGAACTTGTAGAGAAAATAGACCGTCTTCCCATTGAATTGAGTCCGAGAAGGTCAAAACATGCAGGACGCTGCTGCGTACATAAAGAACGCGCCGTGTGGAAATACAAATCACTGCCGTTGCTGGGACTGGATATGGAAGATGAAAAAGATGAATTAACCCCATTATCAGAGTATGCAGTACATGCACTGGACCGTGCAGAAAACGGAACGCCGAAAGATAACATCATGTGTGTGATTGACGAAGCATGTTCCGCCTGCGTACAAATCAATTACGAAATCACCAACCTTTGCCGCGGATGTACCGCCCGTAGCTGCCAGACCAACTGTCCGAAGAAAGCTGTCCATGTAAAGGAAAGCGGACAGGCATGGATAGACCATGATGAATGCATCAGTTGTGGTATTTGCCACAAGAGCTGTCCCTATCATGCTATCGTCTATATCCCAGTACCTTGCGAAGAGGCTTGTCCGGTGAAAGCTATCAGCAAGGATAAGAAAGGTATCGAACACATCGACGAAAGCAAATGTATCTATTGCGGAAAGTGTCTCAACGCTTGTCCGTTCGGAGCAATTTTCGAAGTGTCACAGGTATTCGATATCCTGCACAAGATACGCAAAGGAGAAAAAATAGTGGCCATTGTGGCACCGTCTATCCTGGGACAATTCAAGACTACTATTGAGCAGGTATATGGCGCACTCAAAGCTGTAGGATTCACTGATGTCATCGAAGTGGCTCAGGGAGCTATGGATACGGTCAGCAACGAAGCACATGAATTGATAGAGAAGTTGGAAGAAGGACAGAAGTTTATGACTACTTCCTGCTGTCCTTCCTACATAGAACTCGTAAATAAACATATTCCGGGCATGAAGCCCTATGTTTCAAGCACAGGTTCACCCATGTATTATGCCGCACGAATTGCTAAGGAGAAATATCCGGATGCCAAAGTCGTTTTCATCGGCCCGTGTGTAGCCAAACGTAAAGAGGCCCAGCGTGATGAAGCTGTAGATTTTGTTATGACTTTCGAAGAAGTGGCGTCTGTATTGGACGGACTGGATATTCAGTTAGAGCAATCGCAACCTTATACCATGTCGTTCGCATCCGTGCGCGAGGCACATGGATTTGCCCAGGCTGGTGGCGTAATGGGAGCAGTAAAAGCCTATCTGAAAGAAGAAGCTGACAAAATCAATGCCATCCAAGTAGCTAATCTGGATAAGAAAACCATCGGTTCATTGCGGGCGTATGCCAAATCAGGCAAAGCACCGGGGCAATTTATAGAAGTGATGGCATGTGAAGGTGGCTGTATCACCGGACCTTGTACGCACAATGAGATTGCCGCAGGTAAACGTCAGTTTGTACAAGAATTAGCTAAACAGGAAAAGACGTATTAAAATTGATGAATAGGTACGCGGACAACGCGGACTAAACGGACGAACACGGATTTAAAAGGCTACGCTTATTGATAACTAAATCCGCGTTATCGTGCGTCATCTGCGGACGAAAAATAAAAATCCGCGCTCGTCCGTTTAGTCCGTGTCGTCCGGGTATCCATTAATAAAACAACATGAAGAATCTGATTGACCGATTGCATAGTGAACGAAGTCTAAGTGCTGAAGAATATAAAGCACTACTCCTTTGCCAAGACGCTGATACTTTAAAGTATCTGCAGGAGCAGGCACGGGAGGTGTCACTTGAGCAGTTTGGCAATCGGGTATTTATTCGTGGGCTGATCGAGATTACCAACCATTGCCGTAACAATTGCTATTATTGCGGTATACGGAAAGGAAATCAATCTGTTCTCCGTTATGAGTTGACACGGGAAGATATTCTGGAATGTTGTCGTGAAGGGTATACCCTCGGTTTCCGGACTTTCGTCTTGCAAGGTGGTGAAACATCCTCCGTAAAAGATGATTTTATCCTTGAAACTGTTACTGCTATACATCGTGAGTTTCCGGATTGCGCCATCACACTATCATTAGGCGAAAAGTCCCATGAGACTTACGAGCATTTCTTCCGGGCGGGTGCCAATCGATATTTGCTTCGCCACGAAACGCATAATGAAGAGCATTACCATCATCTGCACCCCGATAAGATGTCTATCAGACAACGCCTGCAATGTTTGGCATGGCTGAAAGAAATAGGATATCAGACAGGAACAGGTATTATGGTAGGGAGTCCGGGACAAAACACCGATCATCTGGTGGAAGACCTCCTTTTTATAGAGCGATTTCATCCTGAAATGATAGGAATCGGTCCTTTTATTCCTCACCACGATACCCCGTTTGCAGCATGCCCGCCGGGAAGCATGGAGATGACCCTGAAACTTCTTTCCATCTTCCGGTTAATGCATCCGAAGGTATTATTACCCTCTACCACAGCATTAGCAACGCTTGCACCGGATGGACGGGAACGCGGAATACTGGCAGGAGCCAACGTAGTAATGCCGAACCTTTCTCCCCCGGAACAACGGAACAAATACTCACTTTATGATAACAAAGCCTCTTTGGGAGCCGAAGCCGCAGAAGGCTTACAACAATTAGAAGAGAAACTGACGGTTATCGGATACCGGATATCGAAAGAAAGAGGAGACTACTAATCACTAATCACTCACCCCTAATCACTAAAAAACGTGTATAATGTAAGTTCAAAACAGGCAGAAGAGTTCATCGATCACCCGGAGATACTGGATACGCTGGACTATGCCCGTACCAATAAAGACAACCGTGCCCTCATTGAGAGTCTGCTCGAAAAGGCAGCCTCATGCAAAGGTTTGTCCCATCGTGAAGCCGCTCTACTGTTAGAATGCAACCAGCCCGACCTGACGGAACGCATCTTCCATCTGGCACGGGAAATTAAGCAAAAACTATATGGCAACCGCATCGTAATGTTCGCCCCGTTATACCTTTCCAATTATTGTGTGAACGGATGCGTTTACTGCCCCTATCATGCAAAGAACCGCACTATCGCTCGCAAGAAATTATCACAAGAAGAAATACGCCGGGAAGTGATTACCTTGCAGGATATGGGACACAAACGTCTGGCACTGGAAGCCGGCGAAGACCCGCTACGCAACCCCATCGATTATATTCTGGAATCTATTCAGACCATCTATGGTATTCATCATAAGAATGGTGCTATCCGGCGGGTAAACGTGAATATTGCCGCTACAACGGTAGAGAACTATCGTCGGCTGAGAGATGCAGGTATCGGTACTTACATTCTTTTCCAGGAAACCTATCACAAGGGGAATTACGAGACCCTGCACCCCACAGGTCCTAAAAGCAAGTATTCCTATCACACCGAAGCTATGGACCGTGCCATGGAAGGTGGTATCGACGATGTAGGTATAGGTGTATTATTCGGGTTGAATACCTATCGATACGATTTCGTAGGATTATTGATGCATGCCGAACATCTGGAAGCTGCATTCGGTGTCGGACCGCATACGATCAGTGTACCCCGTATCTGCCCAGCGGATGATATTGAAACAAAAGATTTCCCCAATGCCATTTCTGATGAAATGTTCTGCCGCCTCGTTGCGGTAATCCGCATTGCAGTGCCTTACACCGGAATGATCATTTCCACCCGTGAATCGGAAGCTGTACGACGTAAGGTATTGGAATTAGGTATTTCACAAATCAGTGGCGGTTCACGCACCAGCGTAGGCGGATATGCCGTACCAGAAACGAAAGAAGAGAACTCGGCCCAATTCGATATCAGCGACCGCCGCACACTGGATGAAGTAGTAAACTGGCTGCTCGATCTGGGACATATCCCCAGTTTCTGTACGGCTTGTTATCGTGAAGGTCGGACGGGTGACCGTTTCATGTCTCTTGTCAAGCGGGGACAGATAGCAAATTGCTGTCAGCCCAATGCCTTGATGACTCTGAAAGAATATCTGGAAGATTACGCTTCACCCGAAACCCGGGAGAAAGGTATCCGCCTCATTCATGAAGAGATGGAACGCATCCCGAATCCGAAAATCCGGGAAATAGCTCTGCGAAACCTGCATGAGATAGAGGAAGGGAAAAGAGATTTCAGATTTTAAGAAGAAAATGATAATTTATTAACCCCTTAATATTGAGACTAATGAATCAGACTCCTAATGCAAACCGCCTGCACATCGCCCTCTTCGGACGGCGAAACAGTGGAAAATCCAGCCTTGTCAATGCCTTGACAGGGCAAGATACCGTTATAGTCTCCCCCACTCCCGGCACTACTACTGATCCTGTGACAAAAGCAATGGAAATTCATCCACTCGGTCCGTGTCTGCTTATTGACACTCCGGGCTTCGATGACGAAGGCGAGCTGGGAGAAATGCGCGTAGAATGCACCTTGAAAATAATCGGAAAAACCGATATCGCCCTGTTGCTTTGTGAAACCGGAGACGCACAGGAACAGGAATGGCTTCAACGATTGAAGGAACGAGGCATCCCTGTCATATTGCTTCTGAACAAAGCTGACGCACGCCCCAATACGACAGAGCTGGCAGAACAGATAAAAGCAAGTTGCGGACAGCCTCCCATCATCATCAGTGCCAAAGACGGCACAGGTATCGAAGCCATCCACCGCGCCATTCTGGAAAAGTTACCTGCCGATTTCGGAGAACAAACCATCACCGGGAACCTCGTAGCAGAAGGTGATGTAGTAGTGTTAGTCATGCCCCAGGACCTTCAGGCACCTAAAGGACGACTTATCCTTCCCCAAGTACAGACAATCCGCGAACTTCTGGACAAGAAATGCCTGATCATGAGTTGTACCACAGATAAGCTGAAAGACACATTGTGCGCACTTGCTAATCCCCCCAAATTAATTATCACAGATTCGCAAGTATTCCACACCGTATACGAACAAAAACCGGCTGAAAGCCGGCTCACTTCTTTCTCCGTGCTCTTTGCCGGATACAAGGGAGATATACACTATTGTGTAGAAAGTGCATTCGCCATCGACCGACTAACGGAACAATCCCGCGTATTGATAGCCGAGGCCTGTACCCATGCTCCACTGACAGAAGATATAGGCAGAGTAAAAATCCCCCACCTGCTGCGTAAGCGAACAGGTGAAGGATTGCAGATAGATATTGTCTCCGGAAATGATTTTCCAGAAGATTTATCCCCATACAATTTGATTATCCACTGTGGCGCCTGTATGTTCAATAGAAAGTATGTACTGAGTCGCATTGAACAGGCACGGATGCAAAAAGTTCCCATGACAAATTATGGGGTAGCAATTGCCTACATCAGTGGAATACTAGACAAAATAGAAAAATAATGAGCCACTCTACTCCAGTTCCTCCAGCACTTTCTTCACATCCACCGCCTGAAGCCTCCCGTACACCTTCTCTCCAATCATCACTACGGGCGCCAGTCCACACGCTCCTACGCAACGCAGACAATCGAGTGAAAACTTCCCGTCCGGTGTCGTTTCTCCGACTTCGATGCCCAGCACACGCTTGAATTCCTCAAGCAATTTCTCCGAACCACGTACGTAGCACGCCGTTCCCATACACACCGAAATAGGATGTTTACCTTTAGGAGTCATCGTAAAGAAAGTATAGAATGTTACCACACCATACACACGCGACACCGGAACATTCAGCTTTGCAGCAATCAGGCGCTGCATCTCTTCCGGCAGATAGCCGTGCAGATGCTGCGCTTCATGAAGTATATTGATAAGTTCGCCCGGCTGGTTGCCATGCTTGTCACAAATAGCACGCACTTGTTCGGCAACGTCACAGGCTAATTTGATATCTGACATAGTTTCTCCGTTTTAATAAGTTAATCAATCGCCTTATTGAAATAATGCGTATGCAGCAACCGTTCTGCAGTCTCACTCAGCGGTTTGCCCAGATATTCCTCGTACAACGTCTTGATGTACGGATTCTCATGCGACTTGCGCAAAGGCTTCTGTGCATCTTCCCGATACAGTGCATTGGCACGTGCATACAGCACTTCCGAGTTGCCATGATGCAACGGTTGTCCGCCACCACCGATACAGCCACCCGGACATGCCATAATCTCAATCACATGATACTCATTCCGCCCATGGCGAATATCTTCCAACAATTGACGCGCATTACCCAGACCATGAGCAATACCCACCTTCAGTTCAAAACCATCCAGATCAATCGTCGCACGGCGCACACCGGCCAGACCACGCACCTGTTCGAAGTTCACATTCTCCAATGTCCGCCCGGTATAAATCTCATAAACCGAACGCAATGCTGCTTCCATCACACCACCGGTCGTTCCGAAGATGACACCGGCACCTGTTGAAGCTCCCATCGGATGATCAAACTCCTTATCCGTTAGTAGTGTAAAACCGACGTTAGCTCGTCTGATAAGTCGTGCCAACTCACGAGTGGAAATAGAATAATCCACATCCGGACTGCCATCTGTCTTAAATTCATTACGGTCGCACTCATACTTCTTCGCCAGACAAGGCATAATAGATACCACTACCAGCTTTTCACGCGGAATGCCCATCTTCTCCGCCCAGAATGTCTTGGCAATGCTACCGAACATCTGCTGTGGCGAACGTGCCGTAGAAGGTATATCAAGCATATCGGGGAAATGATGTTCAAAGAAATTCACCCATGCCGGACAACAGGAAGTCAGGATAGGCAGGCGAACAGACTTATCTCCATTCATATAACGCGTCAGGCGATTCAATATCTCGGCACCTTCTTCCATGATGGTAAGGTCGGCGGCAAAGTCTGTATCAAATACATAATCAAAACCCAATTCACGAAGGGCGTACACCATCTTTCCCGTTACCAATGTCCCTGCAGGCAGCCCGAATTCTTCTCCCAGAGCCGCACGAACGGCCGGAGCTGTCTGTACAATGACTACCTTATCCGGATTTTCCAAATCCAGCAACAGGCGGTTGGTATGATCGCGTTCCGTCAATGCCCCTACCGGACAAACAGCTACACATTGTCCGCAATAAGTACATTCACTGTCACTCATCATCTTATCGAAAGCCGGAGCAATCGTAGTATTGAAACCACGGCGAATAGCTCCCAAGGCACCTACTGTCTGTACTTCATTGCATACACTCTCGCAACGGCGGCAGAATATACACTTATCCATATTCCGCACAATGGACGAAGTTACTTCACGCTTACGAGGCGAAAGCTCCCCACCATTATAAGGCATCCGCCGGATATTGAAACGCAGCGCCAAAGTCTGCAACTCACAGTTACCGCACTTCGGACAGGTAAGGCAATCATTCGGATGATCCGAAAGTATCAGTTCAGCTACTACCTTGCGGGCATTCATCACGCGCAGGGTACTGGTGCGCACCACCATTCCTTCTGTACAACGGGTAGCACAGGCGGGAGCCAGATTACGACGTCCTTCCACCTCCACGACACAGATACGGCACGAAGCCGGATTATTCTTAACGCAAGTACCCTTCAAATCAATATGACAAAGGGTAGGTATATCTATACCGATTTTCCGTGCGGCTTCCAGGATAGTCGAACCTTCGGGCACGGTAATATAATGGCGGTCTATTTGCAGGGTTATTTGTTTTTCTTCCATTTTCTTTCAGTTTAGTTCCCTTAAACTACATTGATTGCTTTGAATTTACAGCGTGCCATGCACATGCCGCACTTGATGCACTTGTCCGGATTGATGACATGCGGTTTGCGCACATCACCCAGAATGGCATCCGCCGGACAATGTTTAAAGCAAAGATGGCAACCAATGCACAATTCCGGATTAATGGTATAAGTCAGTAATGATTTGCACTGCTTCGCCCGGCAAGTTTTATCCCTCACATGCTCCACGTATTCATCATAAAAGTTATTGAGCGTAGACAGTACCGGATTGGGTGAAGTCTGTCCCAACCCGCACAAGGCAGTATCTTTTATCACCTTTCCCAATGTAGAGAGTGCATCCAGATCTTTCATCGTGCCTCGTCCTTCGGTTATCTTGTTCAGCAGTTCCAGCAGACGCTTGTTACCAATACGGCAGGGCGTACATTTTCCGCATGATTCTTCCACCGTAAAATCAAGATAGAAGCGTGACACAGAAACCATACAATCATCTTCATCCATTACAATCATACCACCGGAGCCCATCATCGAGCCTTCCGCCAGCAAGTTGTCAAAGTCAATCGGTGTGTCCAGGTGCTTTTCTGTCAGGCATCCTCCCGAAGGTCCACCCGTCTGCACAGCCTTGAATTTCTTTCCTCCCTTAATGCCACCGCCAATTTCATAAATCACCTCACGCAGTGTCGTACCCATCGGCACTTCTATCAAGCCGACATTATTAATCTTACCGGCCAGGGCAAATACTTTTGTCCCTTTCGAACGTTCCGTACCGATAGACGCGAACCATTCCACACCTTTCGTCAGAATGATAGGAATATTGGCAAGCGTCTCCACATTGTTCACATTGGTCGGCTTGCCCAGATAACCGGCTTCGGCAGGAAAAGGAGGTTTCAAAGTAGGTTCACCGCGCTTCCCTTCCATAGAGTGGATCAGGGCAGTTTCCTCACCGCATACGAATGCTCCCGCGCCGTAACGTATCTCAATATCAAAACTGAAATCCGTACCGAATATATTCTTTCCCAGCAGCCCGTATTCACGTGCCTGGGCAATAGCTATTTTCAATCTTTGTATGGCCAGCGGATATTCTGCCCGGATATATACCAATCCTTTCGGAGAACCAATGGAATAACCGCAAACTGCCATAGCCTCAACAATGGAGTGCGGATCACCTTCCATAATGGAGCGGTCCATAAAGGCACCAGGGTCTCCTTCATCGGCATTACACACCACATATTTCATATCAGCCTGTTGCTTATGGGCAAACTCCCACTTCTTCCCTGTAGGGAAACCACCACCACCGCGTCCGCGAAGTCCGGAACGTTTTATCACGTCAATCACTTCCTCCGGCTTCTTATGGAGCAAACTATCCGCCAACGCCATATAGCCATCCAGAGCAATATATTCCTCAATGTTTTCGGGATCGATGAAACCACAGTTACGCAAAGCAATGCGCATCTGCTTTCGATAGAAATCCATGTGCTTGGAGTCACTAACGGTCTTCTCTGTCTTCGGATCGATGTAGAGTAGCCGTTTTATCTTCCGTCCCCCAATAATATGCTCTCTGACTACCTCGTCGGCATCATCAGGAACCACCTGGGTATAGAAAGTATTATCAGGGATAATCTTTACGATAGGTCCCTTTTCACAAAAGCCGAAACAACCGGTAGTGATAACGTCCACCTTGTTGGCAATATTATTTCTCTCAAGTGCTTGCTGAAGACGTTCAGCAATGATGTGGCTGTCGGATGCTTTGCAACCTGTGCCACCACAGATCAGGATTTGCAGATGCTCGGTTCCCAATGCCAACCCACAGCATTGCTCCGTAACCGCCTCGTTGCTTTCTTCGCGTAGCAAAAGCGTGCCTTCTGCCCTTTTCTTGATAATTTTCAGATCATGGATAGTTAGTACTTTCATTTTGTAATAGATTTGGGGTTGAGAACAAAGATACAAAAAGTGTTGAGATTACAAAAGGAAAGTAATAAAGATTATAGGAGGGAGAATTCCTCATATTGAAAAATTATATATTTTTGCACCCGCTTTCGGAAAAAGGTCTGAAAGAAGTATCAATATTCAATATAACATTTTACAAAAAACATGAATCACCCTTACAAAAAGATCATCGTTTCTGCCTTGCTCGGAACGTTGTTTTTAGGCGCCTGCTCAGACGATGCACCGTCTGAGGGAGAAGGCAAACAGCAAACTTATTCATTAGTGGTAAAAGGTATTACGACTTCCGGTTCAGACTCTTCTGAGGAGCTACGGGATGTGTCAGTTTTCCAGTTCAGCGATGGTAACCTGTACAAAACGCAACAATTGACTCCCGAATCCAATGGCCAGTCCAGCATTTCCGCACTCAACGGAGCACGGCTATACTTCCTCACCGGAGTGACAGTTCCGGTTCAGGAAGGAAACATTACCGAAGAAGAATTCCGCAATATGACCATCGGCGAAGGACTGCACAATAATTCAGCTCCTGACTTTATGGCTGCAGTTGTTGAATTAGAAAGTAGTCCCCAAACACGCAGTAGTCAGGAAATCAACGTCGGTATGAAACGCGGTGTAGCCCGTATAGACCTGAATACCACAGCAGACAGCAAAACATTAATCAAAGAAGTAATCGTAGAGGATGCTCCGGCTGAAACATATCCGTTCATCGAAAACACTTCCGCATCAGATAAAACAGTAAGTTACTTAAAGAAATTTGATCCCGCTTTCGGTGGAGAACAACAGGGAATATTCCGCATTTTCGAGAGTGCGCGTCCTGTAAATATCACCCTGCGGGGTACATACGATAAAATCCCCATCAGGCTAAAGATGCAATTACCAAATATAGAACGCAATAAAGTTTACGAACTGTCAGTACTCAATGTAGGTGCCACAGTAGAAGGAATCTTCGAAATCAAGCCTTGGGAAAAAGGCGAAACGATTATCGGGAAACCTGATACGGAGCATCGTATCCTGCTTAATGCTTCCCAATCTAAAATACCGGAAGGAGTAACAGTAGATTATGAAAATAATATAGTAGAGGTACCCGCCACAGGAGTCAGTGACATGAAACTGGCATTTGTTTCCGACACCCGGATTGACATATCAGCTACTGAAGGTACTGGCAGTGGCGTGAATCTCAGTGAAATGTCGGTATCTGAAGAAACAGAAGGCATAGTGTCGGCATTCAATGTATCGGTGGCCGCACAAGGCAATGGCCGACTGGGCTATACAATTCTGGTACATTTAAAAAATGCTTTGCTGACCGGCTCTTATGATTATGTAGAAATTCGTGTGGCTCCGAGCGACAAGCAGATTGAAACAGTTGAAATGGGCGGTAGCATATGGATGGCGTTCAATGCACGCAGCCGGGATCTGGAAGACCAGGTATATCCTTTAGATGGTGCTACTGTTGAGAAGATGTACCATAATGGTTGGATCAGCAGTATCGGTGGTTTGTTCCAGTATGGACGAAAATATATGTATATCCCCTGGCAAGGATATAGCCCCTCAAACAATCTGGGTAACCAGACTGCCGACGCACCCTGGCAAAACGATACCCATATGCCTTGTCCGGAAGGTTACCGTGTGCCAACCCGCAGCGAACTGAACTCTCTTCTCCCCAAAGGGCAGGAAATTCCCAGCACTTACACAGCAGGAAACGGAGAAAAAATAACCGCTACACTCCACGTTGGCGAAGGAACCTTGACTACCCCGACCGGTGTAACAGGAACGCAACACTATGTGAAATTTACTTCAGAAGATACCGGACGTTACCTTATCATCCCCTTGGCAGGCGGAAAAGGTGACAAGTCTACCACCAATAATCCTGCCTTCGGAAAAAGAGCCGTATTATGGACAAGCGAACGTAACGGCTGTCCGGGTGGTTATGCATGGGCTTACTGGTTGCCGTTTGAAGGCAAGGAAACCACTGCCATCACCGAAAGACAATTGCAGATGGAAGCGTTCGCATCCTTACGTTGTGTAAAAAAATAAAGGAGGAATTCTATGAAGATTACAAAAATAATACTATTATTTCTGGCATTGTTGCTGGCAAGCTGCTCAAACGAACTTGAGCAGGAATACGGTCTCATACCGCCTGCCTCCGGCCAGGTAACATTTCTTCTTGGATTGCACGAAGATGACACTTCTGCCATACGGACACGCAACGGTGAACCGGAACAGATTGCCCGCATGTGGTATGCCATTGCCAATGACCGGGGAGAAATACTCAAACCGCTGTATCAAAAGCTGGAAGCAGACTTCTCCAAACTGACCATTGAAGGATTGGAATATGGTGACTATACGGTTGTATTCCTAGCTACCACGAGCGCGGAATCAAATGCGACGATCAACGAACCTAAGCGATTGTCAGACGTCTGGCTGCTGAATAAGTCGGCAAAAGCCCCTCTCGACGATGTCTACTTTTATAAAAAAATAGAGTTACACATCGGCAAGGAACAAGCTGCGGAATCGCAGACGGTGACATTGGAGCGATGTGTAGGTAGAGTTGATATAGACTTGAATGTCTCGTCCGATTATATGTGGCGTTTTATCCGCAAAATTGACATCACATTTGATGATACTGTATATACCAGTCTCAGTGCAAATGGCGAATACTCCGGTACGGAAGGTATTGAATCTTATGACATCGCGGAGAGCTATTCATTTTACTCATTGCCCAGTAAAGAGGCACTTTCTGGAGTTGTAACGATCGAGTCAGACCGAAGTGACGGCACATCGTTTGTACACAAATACCGCTTCAGCAATTGCAAAATCGAGGCAGGCCGTATATCCCACATCAGCATTGATTACCGGCATCCGGAAAGCCTGGACGGATTGCTTTATATCCGTGAAGAAGATTTCTCCCGCTTCCAGACTGACACTATGTTTTTAGCCAACGAGCCACGAGATATCTTCTATGACAGCAAGCACCGTT
The DNA here is from genome assembly GCF_000172175.1 of Bacteroides intestinalis DSM 17393. Taxonomy (NCBI): domain Bacteria; kingdom Pseudomonadati; phylum Bacteroidota; class Bacteroidia; order Bacteroidales; family Bacteroidaceae; genus Bacteroides; species Bacteroides intestinalis. The sequence goes on from NZ_ABJL02000008.1 coordinate 1,763,745, forward strand.
CCTTTTATGCAAACGCACCGTTACAAGTATCTATCTCGGATGAACATCAATTACTGGTTAAATTCTTCTCACCGGTTACTATCCATGATGTGACGATTTTATGTCGATTCAATAATATCAGTACTGAGTTCCTTGAATTGGCACATTTCGATGTGATCCATCCTTTCATGGAAGCCGCTTTCCCATTGCCAGTTGTAGGTTCTGACCGCACATTCACCACCAGCAGCGGCAGAAAGATAGTGATACCTGCACAACCAGAACTTTCCGGTGACGATGTCACACTTATTATCCGAACGGAAGATCCGTATATGAAGAAGATAGAACAGATAGACAGTCGGTGGTTCATACGTTTCTCTGCTTATTCAGCCGACAACGGACACGCTTACTGGCGGCACATGAATCCATTATTATGTCGTCACGGGGTAGCATTGGCTATCAATATGGCTTTCATGTTCTCTTCCGAAGAGTTTAACACAGAAATGAACAAATATGAAGGCAAACTGAAGGATAACGGAGGAAATGCCATCAATCTGAATGCATTACGCCAGAGAATCCGCAGTCATGGAGGACTCGTATTGGGTTGCGTATCAGGCGTCGGCGGTCTGGGAGGCGGCAACACTTACGGATTAGCGGACTACTGTTATACCGGAGTCTATTTTGATGCAACACCACTGGGATCCAATCCTCATAACTATCCCCGACAAGCTATGTTCCACGAATACGGGCATTGTTTAGGTTACAACCATAGCAGTACCATGACTTATGGCGACCAATGGACAGTACTCTGCGCCACAGTATTCGTAAACATGGGGCAAGAGGGTAAATTACCAATATGTTCAAAAGACATAATTGCCAATTTACCGATGTAAAAAAGATATAAATAGTAAATAAAAGCAAAAAGGGAGGAAACAGATTATGAATAAATAAATTTCTGTCCCTCCCTTTTACTATGATATAAATAAAGACCTATTACTTCTGAACCTCTCCTTTTTCATTGGATAGTGACTCACTTAACACGTCAATAACGACATCAGTATCTACAAGATACAGGCTTTCTTTCTACTACAAAAATGCTTTGTTGAATATCAAAAATTAAATCCTCCACATTAAGAAATAGCAAAAGGGTTACTAATTTGTTACCTCTAATCATATGATTAAACAGCAGATCGCAGATTATATACACAGAAAAATCATCCAGTAAATACCTATAAAAAGACACCCTTGGGGATGCACTTCAGTTGAAACAGCCTTATCTACTATAAAACAAAGTTTGCACATCAGAAACTCAGAATGGTTTAGCATAATAATGTATGATGAAACTATAATTCACACCAATAGCAGAAATGTAAATTACCAATTTTGGTTAATATGATATAAAAAAGCAATTATAAGAAATCTCACTTTTGTATTTTTGCATCAATATCTAATATTAATTCAATATAAAAGAATACTTAAAAAATTGGTTATGAGACTTTTTTTATCTTGGAAACATATAATCAGCCTCTGTTGTGTTTTAGTATATTTAAGTTCATCCCTTGCCCATGCAACTGTAGTTCCCAAACAGCATCGACTACTTATTATTAACTCATACAATGAAGGGGCCCCATGGAGTCAAACACTGATAACCCCTATTATGCTTCAAACTTCTTCAATAGAGGATGTCAACGCCGACTTAGTGCATATAAACGGAACATTTATCCGTAATGATTCATTGTACAACCAAATGGAAGAAGGAATCTTCCAACGTTATGAAAGAAATAAGCCGGATTATCTAGTGCTCATAGGGAGTATAGCTTTTACTTTGAGAGATCGTATTCAGAAAGAATGGGGGGATATTCCAATGGTTTTGATTGCCAATGAAGATACTTATGCCCCCCGGGAATATTATTTCACGGGACGCTCTAAAAATATGGAGGACAATACAGTCGCACCTCTGAATGACATCAGAGAACAATATAACTTCACGTTTATTGAAGCCCCGGATATGTATAAAGAAACCATTGACATGATGGTACGGATGTTACCCCCAATGAAGAAGCTCGTATTTGCGGCAGACGAACTTTATCAGAACCAGCGGTTGGACCAGCTTATACACTCATACATCACATCAGAATATCCGAATATTGAATACGAACGCCTGGTGGGCAAAGAAGAAAACAGCAGACGACTACAAGAATACTTATTGGCAGATGATCCGACTACAAGTATCTTATTTTCTACTTGGTTTTATGAACGTAAAAACTTGTTTGGATCGCCTACACTTATCAGCGGCGACTTCCAGCTGGTAGCATCTTCACCTCAACCGGTATTTGCCCTGAGAGGTGCGTATATCAATAAGGCAGGATTCATCGGCGGACACTTCTATGACCAAGCAGAACTAGAGCAATCATTAACCAACATTATCGGACAAATGCTCCAAGGGAAAGAGATGCGTGACATTCCATTCGTATATAGTAAAAAGTCATACCCGCTTGTCAATTATGCACAACTGGAATTGGATGAACTTGATGCAGAGCTTTGTCCGTCAAATACAATATTCCTGAATAAACCACTCACATTCTGGCAAAAATATAAATGGTGGATCATTAGCGGAACGATTCTATTACTTTCACTTGTGGTCATCGCACTTATCATATACTGGTTCCAGCAAAAGAAAATAGCCCTGTTCAGTGCTCACAACACACTTGTATGCAACATGCCGATATCATATACCCAGGCAATAGTGGATCTTAATGAAAAAGGAGAGGTAACAAATATAAAATACCAAGCCGGAAACAGTTTGTTCAACAGTTTGTTTACGGCAAATGAGGATAATGATACGAATAAGAATTCGCTTTCACAGATTGAATGTCTTCCCCGATTTATAAAAATGATATTCAGAGAAAAACAGGCGATTACCTTCACACACTTTTTCAAGCAGACCCACTCTTTTTATGAATTCATTATCTGCCGGTCATCCGAAAAGTATACTATCGATATTTTTGGAGTTGATATTACAGCACGCAATGAAGCGGAAAATGCGTTGCGGGAAATCAACAAGAAACTGGAAATGACCTTGAGTGTAGCTCGAATCATTCCTTGGCGCTGGGACCTGAAAAACGATATGATTACCTGCGAATCCGAACAGATATTGGCCCACATGAATTTTACCAAAGAAGAAGGTTCCACTCCTCAGGCGCATATTATAAAAGCCTCCGAATATTTCCGGAAAATGCACCCGGAAGATCTGGAACGTATGCAGCAGGTACACAAAAACCTTATATCCGGAAAATTACAACATGCCAAAGAAGAGTTCCGCATCATTACCGAAGTGGAAGGACGAAAATTTATAGACTGGCTTGAAACGAATGCAATAGTAGATCAATACGATGAGCAGGGCAGTCCAATATCACTGGTAGGCTCACTGCTACTAATAACAGAACGTAAGAGACAAGAAAAGGCACTGATAGCAGCCAGGGAAAAAGCTTTGGAATCCGAACGGCTAAAGTCTGCATTTCTGGCTAACATGAGCCACGAAATACGCACACCATTGAATGCTATCGTAGGTTTCTCCAGCTTGCTGACTGCCACTGAGGATGAACAGGAACGGGAAGAATTCATCAGTATCATAGAGAACAATAACCAGCTGCTCTTGCAACTCGTCAGCGACATTCTGGACTTGTCGAAAATAGAGGCAAATACGCTTGAGTTCAATTACCGAGACGTTGACCTGAACGGACTGGCAAAAGACGTGGAAAGTACCGTACGCCGCAGGCTGAAACCGAACGTTGTTCTGGAATTCATTCCTGGAGCTGCCCAGTGCCATGTGCAAACCGAAAAGAACCGGCTCTCACAGGTACTTATCAACCTGTTGGTCAATGCAACTAAATTTACTCAAACAGGTAGCATCACATTCGGTTATGAAATACGTGGAAAAGAACTATATTTTTACGTAAAGGACACCGGCATGGGCATCTCACAAGAGGATCAGAACAAAATATTCGAACGTTTCACCAAAGTGGACACTTTCACTCAGGGAACGGGACTGGGCCTTTCCATCTGCAAAAACATTATCGAAAAGATGAAAGGCAGGATCGGAGTAGAATCCGAGGGTAAAGGCAAAGGAAGCACATTCTGGTTCACAGTGCCGTATCAGCCGGGAGCAGTTGTAGAACAGAAGAAACAGCAACCTGTCAGCCTTGCCCCCAAAGCAGCCAGGCAAAAGCCTATCATCCTAGTGGCAGAAGACAATGAGAGCAACTACTTGCTATTCAATTCCATTCTTAACAAAGATTACAACCTGGTGCATGCCTGGAATGGTGAAGAAGCTATAGAGTTATATCGGAAATTCCAGCCGCACGTCATCATCATGGATATCAATATGCCTAAAATGGACGGATACGAAGCGGCAAGGGAGATACGAAAATTCTCAAAAACAATACCCATCATTGCCGTTACGGCATATTCCTTCTCCTCTGACAAAGAAAAGGTGATGGAGAACGGATTTAACGGTTATGTGCCCAAACCGGTCGACGCGCATATCCTGAAAGAGAAACTCCATAGTACAATTAAACAAAACATTGCAGCAGAATAAACACATAGCGAGGTTATAAAAAACATTACACGCAAGGATTGCCAGAAGAGTCTACAAGAAAAGCACTAAAACATTTTAACATAACGAAAGAAGAATTATGAGTATGGAACATAAGGCGTTTGTGTTTGACACCGAGAAATTTCACGCCGAGATAGAGCCTGTCATGAAAGACAGCATTAAGAATGCCGAGGTGGCACACCGGTATATTTGCGAACATCTTGACGAGTTGCAATCACCTTACATGGGCGATGAGTTGGGTGAAGATTGGGAAGAGGAGTTCGGCGAACTTACACTTCAGACCTATTTCGACATTCTCCTTACCACCTGCTACGATGTGGAAGACAATCGCGGTCTGGGCGAAATGTGGGATGCAGTGAACGAGGTAATCAAAAGTCTCGATGTGTTTGAATATGGTGAGGTTCCTGTCCTAGGCTACCAGGTTGAAATCAACAGTGTCATCGTAGACCCCGGCATGGAAGGCTTGGGCATTATAGACGGCGACGAGGTGGCGGAGATTTTGGAAAGGTTGAAGGAAAACAGGGATGAAGCGGAAAGTGCTGAACCCGAAGACCTGCTATATGAAGCTGAACCGGAGGAATGGATGGAAGCCTACGACGACCTTTGCAGCCTCTATGAAGACGCCCTCAGCCAAAAAAAGGGTCTGCTCCTCACCTTTTGACCGATTGAAAGAATCTTACTTAAGAAAGAGTGTCAAAACTGAATAAAAGAATGCAAATTACACGAATTACGCAAATAACAAATCAGATAAGTTCTGATTACCAGAAGCATAAAAAAATATTTGTGTAATTCGTATAATTTGTGTTCTAATCTTAATTTAGACTCACACCCTATTTTTTTATTCAGTTTTGCCACATTCGCATTCGTTTTCTTACCTTAATCGAAGTTTTCTTTTTACGCCATTCCTTTTCCTCTATATTCACTCAGACTGACCCCGAAATGTTTCCGGAATACTTCCCTGAAACATTTCGCATCGCAAAACCCGGTCATATCCGCAATTTCCGTAATGGAATGCTCGCTTTCTTTCAATATCCGGGCGGCAATCAGCCAGTTGATACTCGCCCTCAGAAGATTGATACTGAAAGATTTTGCCCTATAGTCATCCGCGCCGATTTTCAACCCTTCCAACATGTTCTTTTCATCTCCCAATGCAGTCGTAGAAGCACCAGAACATGATATTAATATGAAAAATTAACAAAAAAACAAGAATATTCATAGTCTAAAGATCGTTTTTCATGCAAAAGAACCGACAGAAGTCCCCATCTCATTAAAATGATTCACTTCCAAACAAATAACATAACTACATAAGGGCTTGCTCCGAAACCAGATTCAGCCCCTTATCCATTTTAAATTAACTCATAACTGGCGCTCTGGATAGGCATATCCAGATTGTGCAGTACCTTTTCAAGCAGAATTCCCTCCCGGTTATCGTACTCATAGCCAAAAGTAGCACGGATACCCTGAAGGATAAATTGCGTGGCACGGTCCAGGGCAATAGGAAGGCTGTCACCTTGCAATAAGGCTCCGGTGATGACGCTCGTAAAGGTATCCCCCGTTCCCGGATAGTGGGCGGGCAGATAGGGACAGGTTATTTTCCAATAACGATCTCCTACCCGATTGTAGGCATATACCGAAGTCTTATGGCTTTCTCCATGGACAGGAACGCTTGTAATAATAACTACCTGAGGTCCGGCATCGGACAAAAGCCGAAGATAGGATTTCAGTTCTTCATCCGTATTAGCAGCTTTATAAGGTTTATCCATCAAATAAAAAAGTTCGGTCAGATTCGGGGTTATCACATCGGCTTTTGCTGCCAGATGACGCATCTCCCGGATCATCGATTCATCAAAATTAGTATATAGCCGCCCGTTATCTCCCAATACCGGGTCAACCACTACCAAGCCGTCCGGCTGGCGAAAATCATCTATAAAATCCGAAACGATCTGTATTTGTCGGGGAGAGCCTAAATAACCTGTATAAAAAGCATCAAACTGTATATCCAGCTTTTTCCATTCAGCAATGATCCTGGGCATTTCATCCGTCAAGTCGAGAATGGAAAACTCCGGATATTGTGTATGACTGGAAAGTACAGCCGTAGGTAAAGGACAAACCTGAAAGCCCATCGAAGACAAAATAGGAATTACCACTGTAAGGGATACGCGTCCCATACCTGAAAGGTCATGAACCGCTGCTATTTTCTTTACTTTATTTGTATACATAGTGCTTTTATTACATATTCCGCCACTTCCATGACATAAAAATTCCCCGCAAAGATAACTTTACGAGGAGTAAAGAACAAGCTTAAAGAGAAATTGTTTGATTCTATCAAGGTTTAGGGGTTAAACTAATGAAAGTATTCCTCATTCACTATATAGAGAAAAATAAATGGCATAACTTACCGGTTCAAGCAGCAATAAGCATTCTTTTGACAACAAATTACTCAAAATATAAAAGTTATCTCTATATTTGCCCACTGAGATTTTAATGAGGAATAGAAAACAGGAGCAAAAAGATATATGAAAGAGAAGCCAAATATTGACTGTGAGAAATATCGCCAGATTGCGCAAATGGCTAAAATGGGTTGGTGGGAATCGGACCTGAAAAATCGCCAATATATTTGTTCAGACTTTATCATTGACTTACTCGGACTTGAAAGCAACCGGATCAGTTTCGAAGATTTCCACGGAAGAATACGGGAAGACCATCGGGAACGGCTCAGAAATGAATACTTTTCGCTCACAAACATAGAAACCTATGAGCAAATGTTCCCCATCCAGGCAAAAGATGGAGATATATGGGTATATTCTAAAATAAGTTTCAAACAACCGGATGAAGAAGGTTATAGAAATATGATAGGATATCTGCAATGCATAGATAACCGTACTGGAGAGATGAATGAGAACATTGATTTCCTTCAGGTAAATAGTTTACTTTATCAACAAAACAGTATTTCCTATTCATTGCTCGCTTTTCTACAATCGGATGATATTACACAGATTATCAATAAAATATTGGCAGATCTCCTCAAACAGACCAAAGGAGACCGCACCTATATATTTGAGATAAACAGAGAACATAAAGTGCAAAGTTGCCTTTATGAAGCAACAGCCGAAGGAATATCCCAGGAACTGGATTTCTTACAGAATGTACCTTGGGATGATTCTCTCTGGTGGGATCGCCAAATCTCAGAAAAGAAATCAATCATTCTGAATACATTGGACGATATGCCACCTGAGGCAAAAGTTTACCGTGATACCTTGGAGGTGCAAGATATTAAATCAGTAATGGTGGTTCCTCTCCTATCGAAAGATAAGGTATGGGGGTATATGGGCATCGATATGGTCAGAACGCACCGCAGCTGGAGTAACATCGACCATCAATGGTTTTCGTCTTTAGGAAACATCATCAGCATTTGCCTCCAATTACGTAAAGCGGAACTTCAGGCTAAAGAGGATCGCCGCGCATTGGATCACAGTGAAAAAATTCTTCGCAATATTTATAAGAATCTGCCAGTAGGTATCGAGCTTTACGACAAAGACGGGTATCTGGTAGATATGAATGATAAAGAACTTGAAATATTCGGCTTGGCGGATATGAAGGAAGCACTGGGGGTATCACTGTTTGAGAATCCCAATATCCCCGAAGACGTGAAAGAAAAATTGCGTGCCAGAGAAAATGTGGACTTCTCGATCAATTATGATTTCTCAAAGATCGACCGATACGTCACAAGTCGAAGAAAAGATATTATCAATCTTCAAACCAAGGTGGCTCTGCTTTACGATTCACAAAATCAATTCAGCAATTACCTGTTTATCAATATAGATACAACAGAAACCACCAGTGCATACACCAAAATACAAGAGTTTGAACATCTGTTCCTCTTAATAGGTGACTATGCCAAAGTAGGTTTTGCCCATTTTAATGTAATGACGAGAGACGGGTATGCCCAGGATACATGGTATCGGAATTTAGGTGAAAAAGAAAACACTCCCATGCCCCAGGTTATCGGAGTATATTCACATGTGCACCCGGAAGATTGCGCTGTCCTGAAACTATTTGTAGATCAGGTTAAAGAAGGGAAAGCCACAAGTTTAAGTAAAGAAGTACGCGTTAACAGAGGTAACGGAAAATATTCGTGGACCAGTATAAACGTAATGGTTAGGGATTATCGTCCTCAGGATGGAGTTATTGAAATGCTGTGTATCAACTATGATATCACTCCCTTGAAAGAGACAGAACAGAAGCTGATCATTGCCCGTGACAAAGCCGAAGAACTGGATCGTTTGAAATCTGCTTTCCTTGCTAATATGAGTCATGAAATACGTACTCCGCTCAACTCTATCGTTGGTTTTTCCAGTCTGCTGGCAGAAACAGACGACAGGGAAGAACGCCAGGAATATATCAAAATAGTAGAAACAAACAATGAATTGCTTCTGCAACTGGTTTCTGATATTCTCGATCTTTCGAAGATAGAGTCCGGAACATTCGATTTCGTACGCTCCGATCTGGATGTAAACGAAAGCTGCATGAAAATCATCAAGTCGCTGGAGATGAAAGTACCGGAAACTGTAGACCTGGTCTTTGAGAAGTATATGCCCGATTGTCATATTTATACAGACAAAAACCGATTCATGCAAGTCATAACCAATTTCATAAACAATGCATTGAAGTTTACGAAGCAAGGCACTATAGCTTTGGGATATGAACAGACGGCACCCCACGAAATAAAATTCTATGTACGTGATACAGGTGTCGGGATTCCCAAAGAGAAAATTGATAGCATATTCGAACGGTTTGTGAAACTCAATACTTTTGTACAGGGCACCGGTCTTGGACTTTCCATCTGCAAAAGTTTAGTATCTCAGATGGGAGGAAAAATCGGAGTGGAATCAACTGAAGGAGAAGGTTCATGCTTTTGGTTTACTCATCCGTATTAATCATTTTATTTTGTACCTTTGCGCCCGATTTATATTAGAGACGCAACCATCATGCAACAGAATACACAACGACCGGTAAGTTCGATAGCTTATCCGATATTGATCGCATTAAGTATTTCTCATTGTCTGAACGACTTATTGCAATCCGTCATAACCGCCACATATCCGCTTTTCAAAGAGGACTTAACGTTGAGTTTTGCACAAATCGGATTGATTACGCTGGTTTATCAGATGTCCGCATCGGTGTTCCAACCCGTATTCGGATTATTTTTTGATAAGCGCCCGTTTGCCTGGACACTACCGATGGGGATGTTGTTCACTATGACCGGATTGTTGAATCTGGCCTTTTCCACAAATCTTTATTGGGTATTGTTCTCAGTGTTCATCATAGATATAGGTTCTTCCGTACTTCACCCGGAAGCATCGCGCATCACTTCGCTCGCCTCCGGAGGCAGAAGAGGCCTGGCACAATCCCTGTTTCAGGTGGGTGGCAACCTGGGAGGATCATTGGGTCCGTTACTGGTAGCTTTAATTGTAGCGCCTTATGGCAGACACAACATCGCATTATTCGCAATTTTATCAGTGATAGCAATCATGGTAATGATACCTGTCGGCAAATGGTACAAAAGATACATTACCCGGATGAAACGTGACCATATTGCCCTACAACCTCATATGCAGATGCCTTTGCCTATGGAAAAAACGGTTCTTTCCATTTCTATCCTGCTGATACTTATCTTCTCCAAATATATTTATATGGCAAGCTTAAGCAGCTATTACACTTTCTATCTGATTGATAAATTCGGAGTAAGTGTACAGGACTCCCAACTTTACCTCTTTGTGTTTCTTGTGGCTACAGCCATCGGTACACTAATGGGTGGTCCTATCGGAGATCGTATCGGAAGAAAGTATGTCATCTGGGGTTCCATCCTCGGTGCCGCACCTTTCAGTATGCTGATGCCTCATGTTGGCTTGCTTGCCACAATTATTATGAGTTTCTGTGTCGGCCTGGTTCTTTCATCTGCTTTCCCCGCCATCCTGTTATATGCGCAGGAGCTATTACCCAGTAAACTGGGACTGATTTCCGGATTATTTTTCGGATTTGCTTTCGGAGTGGCAGGTATTGCTTCGGCTGTATTGGGAAATATGGCGGATAAGTTCGGCATCGAAGCTGTTTATAATGTCTGCGCTTATATGCCGTTACTCGGATTGGTTACCTGGTTTTTGCCTGATCTGAAGAAAAACCGTAAGCAAATACCTGATTAGTATGAAGAAACTTATAAAATCATCCAAATGGGCAAGACGGATCAAATGGTCTATCCTGACCGGCACAATCCTCATCTTTGCAGTAATAGTTTGCGCTAATTACGCAGTACGCCATACAGCAAAAGCGTTTATATATCAGAATATCGATTCTATTCCCCAGAATAAAGCAGGTCTTCTGCTTGGAACCTCAAAACTATTACGTTCCGGACTTCCCAACCAATACTTCCAGAATAGAATACAGGCAACGGTAGACTTATATAAAGCCGGTAAAATAGAAGTGGTTGTAATCAGTGGTGACAATAGTCGAAAAGGTTATAATGAACCGGAAGATATGAAGTCGGAGCTGATGTTACGCGGTATTCCTGAAGATAAGATTTATCTGGATTATGCAGGATTCCGCACTTTGGATTCCGTAGTTCGCATGGAAAAGATTTTCGGACAGAAAAGCTTCACAATCATATCGCAGAAATTTCATAACCAGCGTGCCATTTACATTGCGCATGCCAAAGGATTACAGGTCGTAGGATACAATGCCGAAGACGTGAATGCCTACAGTGGTTTCAAAACACAACTCCGGGAGAAGTTTGCCAGAGTTAAGCTCTTTCTGGACTTGTGGACCGGCAAAAATCCGAAGTTTCTGGGAGAACCGGTAATCATTCAGTAACTTCCCACCCATCATACCTATAAGTGGCTAGGCACAAAGAAACATTTCATTATTTGTGGGTATTTCATAACCCCCTCTGATGCCGTTACTTTGCAACCGTACAAATTAAACCATTTTATAGCATGAAGAAAATAGGAATATTTTATGGTTCCTCAACCGGAACTACACAAGGCATTGCCGAAACAATTGCTTCTAAACTAGGTGTCCCCGCATCCGATGTAATCGATGTCAGCAAAATGAATGCCGACATAGTAAAGGAATATGAAGCTCTTCTCTTAGGAACTTCTACCTGGGGTGACGGTGAACTGCAGGATGACTGGTATAATGGCGTTAAAGTGTTGAAGGAATCAGACTTGAAAGAAAAAACAATTGCTCTGTTCGGTTGTGGTGATTCCGAATCTTATTGCGATACATTCTGCGATGGCATGGGTATCATATACGAAGACATCAAGGATTCCGGCTGCACCATCATCGGTAAAGTATCTGCAGAAGATTATTCTTTCTCCTCCTCTATTGCTGTTATCGACGGTATGTTTGTCGGACTTGCTCTTGATGACATCAACGAAAGTGATAAGACGGAAGAACGTATCGACGCTTGGGTGAACGACATAAAAAATCACTTGGCATAATTTTCTCTTATTCCATAGCCTTATGACAATATCTGACATTAACCCGGTAGAATTGAAAGAGAAGATTTTATACTCGGGGCAATGTTAGATTATGATATATGTGCGCAATGCGAACGGTACTGTGAAAGAAAAGTCCGATGCGCTTGATTAATTTTGCATGTGTTTAGTTAGTTGTTTTTGTAAAAAATGCCTGCGGATTCCGTAGGCATTTTTATTATATCATCCGAAAATAGAAAGATAATCAGGCATAGCTATGCATACCGCCCAGTAGATAATTTACTCCGAAGTAAGTCATCAGCACCGTAAGGAAAGCCAACACCATATAAGCATGGAAAAACCGGGGTTGCCGGAAGACGGCAAGAGATTGCCCATGGAATGCCGCATCATAGATTAAAAAGGTGATTAAAGCCCAGACTTCTTTCGGGTCCCAGGCCCAATAGCGCCCCCATGAAACATTTGCCCACACAGCACCAATAAAAATTCCCGCCCCCAGACAAAATACTGCCGGATAGAGCATCAACCGACTGAAAAGCATCAATTGCTCTACACGAACCTTACACTGTTCCTGAATCTCCGAATCGATTACCTTTTTTCGCCAGCCTCCTATGCAGAATGCCAGTAATCCATTTAGCATCATAAAGGCAAACAATGCATAAGATACCATAATCAGAGAAACATGGATACTTAACCAAGGAGACAGCAACACAGGCATCAGAGGAGTGATCTGAGGATTGTTCTGCCCAAGATAAGCTACCAACAAGGCAAAACCCGAAATAATCAACCCAAAAGGTAAAGTAAAAGAGAAGCGATGCCGGAATATGCACGCAAGCAGAAGTGTACACAGTGCCATAAACTGCATGGTTTCATATCCATTGCTCAGCGGAATACGCCCGCCAATATACCACCGCAAACAGTAACCAAAAAGTTGAAAAAGAAATGCTGCATAAAGTGCAACTGTAAAAACTCTCCATGCCTTACCTGCCGAACGATGCATGCTGCAATAAAGTAAATAAAAAAATGCCAGCATCCCTACAGTTAGATTGAACATGAACAACAGTTTGCTGAATGGAATGCGATTGTACAATATTTCAGCCTGTACCTTTACGTCAGACAGTGGTTTTATACTCCCATCTTCCGGTAAAGTACGGATAAGCATTCCACTCCGTAGCATCAGTATCAATCCTACCTTTTCATCCGTTTCCATAATAGCCTTTTCCAACGAAGTCATTTTCATGTGTGGCTTTTGTCCGACCTTCCAAAACTCCTGCAAGCGATAGTTTTGTCCATCAAACAAATCAGTAAGACGGGCATAGGAAGAAGGTAATCGGAGTAAATGACGAAGTTCCGCACTCTTTATATAAATCATCGGTTCATTCTGCCAAACCTCCGGACGGAGTAACCAACCTCCGACAACCTGTTCGGGTGTCATGCCACCATAAGAAGGTTTCCCGGTCAGTTTCAATACAAAGTCCCGTGCAAGTGTATTAAAAGGTACTACGCGATCATGATAAATCACTTGTTTGGAAGCCAGACTATCCGCCTGTCTGAGTGCAAGTGCCGGAAGACTTCTGTTTTCTGCTTGCACCACCATTCCCGTAGCCATGAGCAACCACACAAACATTCCCCCTTTTCGAAGCAACGGATGCCTGAGCAATCTACGGAATTCCCCACTATGACTGACAAGCATCCACAACATGGAAATACCCAGCAAAATATATCCTGCATACGTAATTCCTATTCCCCACGGATCATAATTCACCGACAACCAGCTCCCCTCCTTATCATCATCAAAAGAAGACTGGTAAAAACGATACCCCTGACGAGAGAGGATACGATTCATGGAAACAGGTTCCGCACCACGGATATAGCTGACATAATCTGCCGGAGCTTCCGTCCCCGGATAATACTCCACCCGAAAACTGTCTAAACATAGGGTGAACGGTAATTCGATCACCCGCTTACTGTCTTGGTCTATGAAAGTTCCCACCTCAGTGCCTACAGTGAGATGCATATATCCTTTTTTGCTGCATGAAAATGTAATCATGGCTCCCACCAAGATAACGAGGAAGGAGCCATGCAACAACAATGCCGGGAGATGCCGCCACAACTGCCGCTCAATCAACACGACAACTGCCAATGCGGCAAGTACTCCCCACAAACAACAAAACCAAACTGTATGATAAACATACTTTTCTACAAACTCTGTTCCGCGTACATGCTCCACAAAGGTCGCCACAGCGAGCAAAGCCACCAGACAGATATATAAGAAGACGAGACTTTTCTTCAAATTAAAAAGGTGCATATTCCTTATTCTTCAAAGCCTTAACTCCCATACATTCCATTTCGATCAACCATCCGGGACGGCATACAGGCGCATGTACAAATACTTTAGGAGTATCCGGGAAACGCTTGTCATACATACTCTTCACAACTGCATAGTCTGCAATATCACGCAGATAAACAATCATATGGCCCAAATCATCAAATGTACACCCAGCCTCTTTCAGCAAGGCCTCTACATTTTCCCACATCCGTTCCGTCTGCCTGCGAATGTCGCCGGGGTATACCACTTCCCCTTTATTGTTGATACTTGCCGTACCCGAAATAAACACTTGACGCCGGTCACCGTAATCGACATACGTTCCGCGTTCAAAGCTGACACCATACTCATAAGTAGGATTCAGATGCGTAGGAGCATAAAGAAAATGTATCTGTTCCGGCTTTAAGCCTACCACAGCATAGGTATCCATTTGCACCAATACTTTAGGATCAGCATGACGTCCGCCGATACCCGTACTGGCAATATAGTGTGTCTTTTCCGTCAGATTCTGAGTAACAAACACCTCATTACGTGCCTTTACCACACCGGCATAATTCACATCTACATTCTGTACGAAGAACCAGGTACGGATACAGTTATCCGCCAATTTACATCCTTGTTCCATAAGCTGCATCACGTAGTCATTCAGTAACAAACGGGTCTGGTATTCAGAATTTGCAGCACGATTGAAAACACTGCCTCCCCACAGATGGCGGTACGCATTGTGTTTTACTTCAAACAGTCCGTTGTGCAGCACTTGTGTCTGCACATTGGTCTGTAAATAAGCCCACAAAGCTATTTTCGTCCCATCCAAAGGGGGCTGCTCTACCACGGAAAGAGCACAGTCGGAACTTTCGGTAGTGATAGCCAGCAGGAGGTCAGCCTGATTGGCGGTATCACTCAGGAAATAACGTTTAAACACAGCCATGGCACCTTTCAATTCACCTGCAAGCAAATCGTTGTAGGCATTGGCTACCGCATTTAACTGTTCCTCATAAGTATCTTCCGGCCGGGTAGAGTGAATCATTACATGAAACTCTGAAACGCCTTCTTTTACTTCATATTTAAAAATCTCGGTTAATGTATTCTCTGATTGGTTGGTTTGTTGTTTTTTGTTGTTCATTACCAATATCGTTTACTCGTTATTCAAAAAAACACCTTCGTTTATCCAATTATCTATCAGTTTCAATAAGGGTTGCTCATCTTCTGACAGCATATCGGTATGGTTCATACTCGTATCACCAGCCCTGTTCAAGACCAAATGTAGAAAACTCTCTTCTGCACTGCCGGGCTTCACCAATAGTATATCACTATTCTTATGCGCCGGCTGGTTGACCAACGCATGATAGCTCTTACCCTCCGTCAGAAATAAATTACCCGATGCAGAACCGGTCTGCCCATGGCACGCTACACATCTTTTATCGAAAACCTGTGACTGGATGGAACTGAACATACCCACGTCCAGTGTTCCCACATCCATTAATATAGTATCTGTAATAGCTGCGAGTTCTTCATCTTCCATCGTCTTAAATTCGACAATGCATTCGCGCAAACGACTGATCACACACAATTTGAGTGATTTCACATCATCACTGATACCTCCCAGTGTCATAACGATATCTGTTCCGTCGGTTACATTGACTGGCAGTGATTTCGTTATAACGGCGTATTCACTTTTATCATTGAAGCCTGCCACAACGACACTATAATCATCCGTCCAATTGCTGATACCACTGAAACGACCTGTCAACTTTAGGACGCGGCCGCCACGCTGCACCTCTATCTCCTTCTCATAGATTCTTCCATCATCACATGAACAGAAGCAGAGTGTCATCCAGATAGCAGCAAAGAATAATATACATTTCTTCATAACTACTCTCTTTGTTTTTTAGAAAGTATATTGCAGCATTACTGTTGCAGAATGAGTGGCCAGACCTAAATTATCATTATCTCGGTCGAGCTGTGTATCGTGACCCGTACGGGCAATATACTGGTACATAGCCTGAAGTTTTAGGTTACAACCCTTAAAGAAATAATTCACACCCACAGCCGGCATATTCAGAAATCCGTCATCACCGGTACCATTACGGTTAAAGAAGTCATAACGCAAGGCAGCCTGCAAACGGGGAGCGACAAAGTAACCGCCCTGTACATAACCACCCAGGTAATTGTATGTCTCATTTATTTTCTGACGATCGGTGAAGCCCACATTCATATAGTATGCTTCGGCGCCCAGATACAGTTTATTCTTTAACATGGCAAATTCCACTCCCACACGGGTATCATTGGTACTTTCATTCTCACTTTCCACATTGATTGAAGCCGATACACCGAACATGATCTTATCTTCATTCAAACGGTTAGGATTACCTTGAGTGGACGGCATCACACCTTTAGGCATATAAGTAAAGCGCCCCGCATACAGTAAAGAAGGGATATGCCAATCATCACTCAGAGTTTTTGTAGCTGTATTTACAGAAGAACCGGTACCATTGAATAAACCTACTTCATAGCCAAATTTATCAGCTAACAATCCGTGAATTTCAACACCGAGGTCAAAACCGGTACCGATGTTAGGCGTTACCGCATTCAAGGAATAAGGCAGAATGACGGCGGAAGTCAATGATACTGGCAACTGCGGCAACAATGTTTCGCCCAACGTCGTCAGATAAGCATGTGAGAAAGGTGTTTTGAATTTACCGACACGCACGGCAAACTGTTTTTTAAGTTGTACATCGAACCATGCTTGTTGAAGCAATGCTCCCCCACTGGCAGCCGCATTGATAGAAAGATTAAAGGCTACTTTACCAAAAGCTTTACCAGTGAAGCCCAATACAGCATAGGGAATTGAGAAACCGGAATTAGCTACATTATCCTGATTGTATGCCTTATCCAGGCCTTCATCATCATACCAATTGAAATTTGCACAAGTCTGTACCAACAGATAGGGCTTGAATACAAAGTCTCCCTTCTTGGTTTCTATCGTAAATCCCTCTCTTCCGGCAAGTGACACTACACCGTTTTCTGTATCTTCTTCATGCTGTGCCATAGCAGCCAACGAAAGGGCAGCCATTACAACCATTAAAATTAATTTCTTCATAATTGCCTGTATAATACTTATTGGTTTTATTGTTCGTTATTTGTCTTATAATGATTTCAGGAATGCGACCAAAGCATCACGATCTTCTTTACTCATCTTTTTGAAGAGATTCTTCGATGCTTCACCTTCACCACCGTGCCACATGATAGCCTCAACATAGTTGCGGGCGCGTCCATCGTGCAGGAAGTAAGTATGGCCATTCACAGTTTCCTGCAATCCGATACCCCAAAGCGGAGTCGTACGCCATTCGTTACCGCGGGCCAAACCGCTTACATAGTTATCATTCAGTCCTACGCCCATAATTTCAGAGCCCATGTCATGAAGCAGGAAGTCCGAATATGGATGAATTGTCTGACTACCCAGCCAGGGAAGGCGGGTTCCGTTCAATAGTACAGAGCCACGTGGTTTTGTGTGCAAGGTGGTTACATGGCAGAGATGGCACTTCGCCTTATAAAAATTCTGCTCACCCTTGATCACTTGTTCATTATTCACATTGCGACGTGCCGGAACACTAAGGCTCTGCATGTAGAGATCTACATTCTCCATTTCTTCCGTAGATACATCCAACTGGGCATAAGAAAGTCCCATCATACTGCCTTGATTTACTTGTGCCTGTCCTTCACAGATTTCTTCGGGATAGCGGCTGTTCGTAACTCCCATATCGCTGGAGAAACCAAGTTCCACTGTCAGGTCGGCATGCTGTGCTTTATTACCGGACAAGCCTAAACTTCTCACTCCTCTCTCAGAGATATAGTTGCAACGGCCACTGATACCATATTCCGGATAATTGCTTTTAGCAGCCAAAGCTTCAATTTCAGTGGGATCGAGCGCCATCATTTGTCCCATACCTACGTGGCGCAGAGGAATACGCACCGTACAGAACAGGTCTTCGGGTTTGATGCTGTCCGCATACCATTCATAAATAGAATAATTGGGTTTGCAGAGTTCATACGTCTCACCATCAGGGAACTGGAAAGTCTCATAGGTATATTCCACTTTCAGTTTTCCCTCGGGCTTCACACCATAAATAGCCTGATCATGAAGCACACGTCCATAATCCTGAAAGAAAGCTCCATTCTTACGACTAATATAAACCAACATAGACGAAAAGCCGGAGCTACCGGAACCACCTTCGCTCCACAAAGTAGGTTGCGTACGTCCGGCATTTCGGTGACAGCTACCACAAGAATAACCGGCATAAACCGGTCCCAGTCCTCCACCTATTCCATTACTACTGGTGCGGATATCATCATACAATTTGTCACCACGGGTGAAACGTTTATCGTATGCCCCTGTTATCCAGTCAGCAGACCTGTCATAAGCATAAGAAGAAGTCAGGAAGTTGGTAGCAGTACCGGCAGAGAGGGCAAAGCCGGCAGGTACTTCTATATTATCCACATCAATTCCATCATTTTCGCAAGCAAACAATGCCAGAAGCGAAAAACAGATTGGAAATGAGTATTTTAATAAACCATTCATTCGTTATTGAATTATTATTGCAAAATACGTAACTAACATTTATCTTTTTAACGCAGATGTTGCGGAAACAACAGAATATTCATTATCCCGCTGTTTCCGCAAAATCTGATTTCTAACAAGTAAAAATCTTACTGAATGGTACGGGCTTCGCCATCTTTGAAGATCAAATATTCCAAAGTGTGGTAACCACGCAAAGCTTGTGCACCGGCAATTTTATCATCTTCTTCATCATAGTCACCATCCCAGTTCAAGTCTGAATAGTTACCGGAAGTCAGGATCTGTACGATACCATCCTGATCGAGTGGCCAGCTATCCATATTGGGGTCAAGACCTTTGTCGGCAACCGGACCAAAAAGGAATGCCTCACTGGTTTCCCACGGTGTACGAGCAGCAAGCCATGCTGTGGCGCAAGCCTTGAAGTTAGCATTGCTGGGAGAAGTACGGAATGTCTCAACAGCATCGAAAAGAGCCTGATTTCCCGCTTTCAAATCAGAGTAAGTAGGTAATACAACTACATCCACATAATTTTTTACGACTTCAGCCAACACTGTTTTATCAATACTTTCGATACAATTCTTCAAACTTCCCTTGAGTACTCCCTCTAAAGTGGCACATGCTTCCATAGCACTTACTGCTTCCGGACTATTGATATTGTTGCGGAAAGGACTCGGGATAGCCCAAATTGCTGCTGCAGCATCATCAATCGCCTTTTTCACTTCAGTATCAAGATTAGCATTTACTGCAGCTACTGCTTTTGAGAGGGATGACTCGCTAATAGCCCCTGTACGTGTTCCGTAATAAGCATTGCGAATAGAATAGATATTGTTACGATAGTCTTCACGAGAATGCCAGCTATACCATGACTCTACAGCATACAAAGCCTTTTCTTCATTATTATGTATGAAAAGATCGTAAGGGTCACCAATTTTGGCAGTACCTACTTCATTGGCAATGTCTACACAGCCGTCAATCAACTGCTCAACACTCGTCAAAGCATCTTGATTCTTAAAGAAATCTGCATAGCTTCCACCTTCATTGTATTTAACCGCCCAGTCATCATAAAGAGCAGTAGCATCATTCACCAACAATTGTGCAACTACTCGCATGTAATTTCCCCAACTACTTGCATTCTCTGCCGTATAGTCAAGATTTTTAGCGTCTATAGTCGTAGTGTCATCATCACTACAAGCCGTAATGGAACACATCATGCCCAATGAAAGAGCCGACAAATAAAAAAACTTTTTCATATTACTTAAACATTAAATTAATTATAAATACCTATTTGAACTATCTCTTGGTAAACCAACCGACATAAGCTATACCGATAGCAAATTCATTTTCATTGTTATATTTAGTCGATCCAAATACCTTGTTCGTACCAATATGACGGGTAGTATAATCGGCCTTCACAACCAGATTCGGCAATGCAAACCAGTTAACTCCTGCCGTCCATTTGCTTACCTGACAGCGTTTCTCCATTGTAGCTGAGCCTTCTGCCTTTTCCTGCGGGTTGTAGTATTCATAACGGGCATAAGGATAAATAACCGGACATTTCTTCTGCGAGAAGAAAGCACTCAGGTTGAGACCAGCCTCCAAGCCATAGCACAGGGCATTCTTAGCTACATTACGCATAGCACCATGATAATAATTGGAGTTATTGGAAAGAGTAACCTTGCTGATCTTGGAAGAATTCTCTAAATCACCATAAATGATATTACCACGAGCGGTAACATATTTATTTTTATACTGTGCATCGGCAGAGTAGATTTTCACTGATGAGCGGCCTACGCTACTATACTTATAATTCTTATCTGCATTGGCCGTCACGTCATTACAATAGTAAAAAGCAGCACCTACACGCAGTCCCGGTACCCCTTTATAGTCCAGACGTACTACATAAGCAGGCGAAGTAAAGTTATCTTGTTCAAAGAGTCCCTGCTTACCACCGGCAACCCAATTATCGCGACCGAAGCCATCAGCATTCAAGCCGGCAACAATCATTGCCTGATAATCAAAGCGCGCATATCCTTTACCCAAAGAGCCGAAGAATTCCAATCCTGTCTCATGCCAGGTAGAAGGAATAATTGTGGTTTCACCCTCAGGACGAGATGTTCCAAAGAAGTTGATAGGCTCATGGTGCGCATTGGTCAATCCCATAGGTACAATCAAATGACCGGCACGAACATTGAAAGCCGAATGTATCAGACGGGTAATGTGAAACTGCTCAAGAGCAACTTCTCCCCCCTTTTCCATTTCTGTTTCATACTCACCGTTTTCTGAATTCTCAAGTTCTGTTTCAATACCTACACCTCCTGCTTCAAACTCTATTTCAGCACCCAGTATCCACTTGGAATTAAACTTGTAGTCAAAAGCCAACACAAAACGAGGAATTGCAATGGTATTGCGATGATCACTGTTATCGACCCCACCATAGAAACGATTCGTTCCGTAGTTCATAAACTTTGCTACCATTTCTCCGTATCCACCAAAACGGAACTTTTCGTAGTCGTCATCTTTTGTTACCTGTTTTATTCTCTCTTTCTTTGCCGCAGTTTCAGATACCTCTTCTGTTGAGGTTACTTTTTCAGGTTCATTAGCCCGTAAAGTATTGTTAAAAAGCAAGAAACCTAAGGCGAATAAGCAAGTTAATTTTCTCATCTTTTATCTTAAATTTTATTGGCGCAAAGGTAGAGGAAGTTGAAAAGGCGGGCAATACCCAAATATGAGTATTGTGTTATTAAAAATAAGAACAAATAGGTACTTAAATGAACATTATTTCTTTTTGTTCTTTTTTACAAAGCAGTAATTCACTAAAAAGACAGCTGCAAAGATCACAGCAATCCAGATAAAACTAATAAATATCAAATAGCGGTTATAAATGTATTCTCCTTCTTCAGGAACATGATTAAGCATGCATAGCAAACAGTTACACTGAGGATTATCAGCATCATGCGAAAAGTAAGAGTACAGTAAAAAAGATAAGCTACCTGCAAAAAGAATAATAATAGCTATTATTCCCCATCTCTTACAACTTAAAGGTCTGTCAATTGCCTTTTTATAATTCGTCAGTTTCACCATATAGTAGTTTATAGTTAGATAATACGCGCAAAGTTGCATGCTTTCAGTGACCTTAGCAATACCCAATAATTGTGATTTTTATAAAAATCTAACAAAAAACCATCATTAATGGGTATTTCAGGAAACGGGGATTCTTCCCTACTTTGCAGTCGAGAAATAAAACTTATGCAATACCCTAAAGATGACATACAAAAAGAAATTTTGAAAGCTGCCGAAAAGGTATTCCTTGAAAACGGCTTTCCGAAGGCTTCCATGCGCGAAATTGCGCAAGAAGCACAGGTAGGGTTGAGCAATATCTATAACTATTTCAAAAGTAAGGATGATATTTTCTGTACGGTGGTACGGCCTGTAATCAGTGCATTCGAAAGAATGCTGCACGAACATCACGGTCGTTATGGAGCAGATATCATGGAAATGTATTCCACAGAATACCTAAGATATGTGATAGAAGAGTACATGACATTGATACAAAAGCATCGCAAATTGTTGGTACTGCTATTTTTCCATGCACAGGGTTCTTCACTGGAAAACTTCAAAGAGAACTTCACCGAACGCTCCACATCACTCGTGAAAGAGTACTTCAGAGATATGAAAGAGAAACATCCGCAAATGAATATCAATGTAACCGACTTTTCTATCCACCTGCACACGGCATGGATGTTCACCATGTTTGAGGAATTAATCATGCACCGAGTCGGGATAGAAGATTTGGAACAGATAGTCACAGAATACATCACATTCGAAGTAACTGGTTGGAGAGAACTTATGAAAATATAAGCTCTCTCTTTTTTTGAATGAATCTGAATATTTTTTCTATACCTCCTCCATCCTTGCCAGTTCCCATCCGCTGAATTGCATTACTATGCAATGCAATCTTGTGCCTTGAATGAGTTGTTGTACCCTCGGGGCCTCAGCATAACGATGTATCTGATCAACAGCTTCCTGCCACTGGGCAGGAGCTTTTGTTTCATACTCTTTCGATGGCAGATATTTCAGTTCCAGAATATAACTGTGCGCCACCCCGCTATAGCGTTGCAGGTCGGGCATCAAAAACATATCGCAAAAGCCATGGTTCAATTCCACTTCAGGAGCAACCAGATAATAGGCACTCACACTAAGATAGGCAGTAAAGAAGCCTTGTATATTTCGTTCGCCCTCAATCATACTGCGTACAGAAGAATTGTCCTTGTAGGCATGAGCAATGAATTCAAGGGCTTCGCGCCATTTACCGTCATAAGACATGTCATAGAACATCAATCCTAAATCATTCAGATTGATATACTTCTTATTTTGACGTTGATATTCCTCCAGCAGATATTCGTAATATTGTTTACGCACATTATTATTAGGAATACTCAGTACCAGATAATTCCCCCGTGTAGCGGTTATGGTCAACATTCCATAATAGAACAGCAGACTGGGAAAAAGTTCCGGGTCAGTAATCTGGCTGGCTGGAAAAGTAGTAGCCAAGGTCGTTACAATTTCCCCCTCTTCAGTAATCTTCCGGAGTACCCCTTTACGGTCACCATCCAGATGATCCAACTGAATGAGCTTCTTCATCTTGTTGTAATCGGTACGGGTATTAGGGTCAATCATCTGTTCGGGTACTTTATCCAGATTCATATAGTTACGCAAATAATAAAACACCATATCACAGTTGAACATCTTCGGATCACGCGTCAAGCTCTCTTTTGCAAAACAATAATTGTCATACCACGGCTTCATCTCAGTTATCATCGCCTCGACATCTCCCTTTAGTTGTCCGGCATCCTTATAATACTGAAACATCTCACGGACATCACTTTCGCTGAAACCCAGCATCATATTGAATTGATAATCGGTGCTGATATTCCAACCTATATTGAAGCCACTGGTCAAGTCATCCAATGTAACAGGACTTACCCCCATCATAAAAATACGCTCGAACATGCCCTTGAACTTCTTGAATATCTCCCGATAAAAACCACTGGCATGAGTAATGGCATGATATATATCATTGCCCTGCTCATTAAGCACCACGTTAGTGAAATTGTCGTACTCATCGATAATGAGATAGAGCGGATAGCCGTGACGCTGGGCTTCCACTTCAATCATACTCAGTTTATCGGCAGCCGAGGTCGAAGCATAGAATTCTTCGACCGTACGCTCTGGATAAGCATCCTCATAAGTCGCCATAAATCCATCCAACTGACGACGACAATAAAGGTTAAAGTTAGCTTCCAAATTCTCTATCCCGACGCCCGCTTTAGAGAAATCAAGGAAAAGTACCTGATAGCGCCCTTGCAGCGGTGTAGGATTCTGCCCAATCCAAAGGTTCCCAAAACGTTTTTCAAATTTCGCTTTCTGTGAACTGTCATAATAAGCACGAAGCATGTTCAGGAAAATACTCTTTCCGAAACGGCGGGGACGGATGAGAAATAAATTGCTGGGCTGCTGCTCTAACAAAGGAAGATACATCGTTTTATCCACGTAGTACTGGTTTTGCTCCACCACTGCCACGAAGTCTGATACTCCATAAGGTATTCTTTTCACTGCTTCCATATCACTCGCATATTTGAATTCATAAACGGGGACTCCATGCAAATGTAGTCTATTCCTTTCGAATGAACAAAAGAAGAAAGGGAAAGTTGTAACTACGAATTAACGAACGGCACATATCCCTCAGTTACCATACAGGATATGTGCCGTTCTAAATCTAAAAACTGGTTCTAATTTTATTGAGCTTTTATTAAGAGTTCGTTATTCTTCTCTCCGTTATACCAATATGCTTTATCCTGGCCACCACTCATTGCCCAAGCCGCAAAGTCTTTATAAGCATCGAGGAAATTTCCTTTCTCAATTACATGAGCCATAGGAACCGGGACATTCAAGCCCCAAATCAGTCCTTTTTTGTTATAATAATAATCCCATCCCAAACCGGAATTGTCACTGGGATATGTATCGTATACCGGTTTGTATCCTCCTAAATGGATTTCGGGGCCATGATCGGCCTTTGCCAAATAGAAGTCGAAGCTTTCAAAATCAACTGAATTTACATTTACCTCCTTGTTCATGTAAATGGCGATATTCAATTGCGGAAGTTCCGTAACAAGATATTCTTTGTCCGTATTAAAGAAGGTGCTACCGGAAGGCTTTGAAGTTGCCGCAACCAAATTACGGAAGTCCATAATAACTTCGCCATCAGGACCGACGGACCAAACTACAGTTTCAACGGATGTATTAAAGCGCTGAACGACTTCAATCTCATCAACGTCTGCTGCCTTAAGGTCCTTCAATCTTACGCATGGAGCATAAGGAAAAGAGCCTCCCATAGCTCTCAACTCAATACCGAACTGTATGGCCTCATCAATCACGCTCTTACCTCTTCTACCGGAACGAAATGGAATTTGTACCCTGTAACCAAGAACAAAATCATTGAAATCGTAATCCCCTAAACTCGGAAACATATCTTCGAACATGACAGTTCCCCATCCATTTTTGGGATAGTTGATACTGCCACTTCCTCAGTTTGCGTTATCCGCCCTTGCCAGTTTTTTCTTTTTGCGGTTGTTTGTCTGCATCATACACACTTTTCTCGCATGATGTAAAGGCTAACGTGCCCAGCAATAAAGACAAGATGAAAATCAATTTTCTTTTCATGTTGCGTTCGTTTTTTATTATGATGTGTAAAATGTATGTTCTCTCTCCTAAGTAATCATTATCACAATTGATTGAGATGTAAATCCGGCAAAGCACCGTTGCCTGCTCAGACAAAGTACCATTGCTCGGTCAGGCAAGACACCGTTGCTCGGTCGGGCAAGGTAGCATTGCCAGTTGTGTCTCCTAATTAACCGAGCGGATCATCCTCTATCCCTCCGTCACCTCCACTTCCACCGCCGGTAGGTGCCATGCCGATATATATCGTTTTTATGACACTGCGAGGTGTTTTCAGCAGATGGCCTTGACCGTATTGTGTCGTCACCTTCAATTCATACGTACCTTTATCCAATCCGCTGGGGATGATGAAACTGAGACGCGAAGGTTCGTTCAATACCCACAAGTCTTCGGTGATTTTTGTTATCGTACCTTTTGAGTCAGTCAAGATGATGCCTACAGAGTCGTCAGTACCGGTCACTTTCAGCATTGCACCCTTCAGGGTGAAAGCACGTCCGGCTGTGGCACTGGAATCCAGCGCACGGGTGGATGTATCCTGAACGCCTGCAATGTACATGGCACTGCCCTTTGCACCGATAATGTTCACCACCGTATTTTTGATGGCTTCGCGAAGGTCGGCACCCACGTTGAAGTTTACCACGATAGAGTTCTTTGCCGGATTCCAAGCAGAGTTCTCGATGACACCATGAAAATTGACCGAGGCATAATATAAGCCTGTGTTCACACTGACGCCACTCATCAGCAAACGTTTGATCACGCGCTTCTCCAGGTCGAAGACGTGGCGGATGGTTTCTTCCCGCAGGCCGGAGTCTTCCGCTTTCATTTCGGCAATGATACGTTCCTCGTCGGCACTGCCGTTGGAGACGGGGACGAGGATCATATCCTCTTTGTTGTCCACAGTCACGGTGTTATCCGCCAGTTGACCGTTGATTTGATACCTGATTTCTTCTGACATAATCTCTTTTATTTTAGGGTTAATATATGTATGATAAACTATATGGGTGACGAGTCACAAATGATTTAGAACCATTCGCTCCGTTTTGTAAATTACGGTGTTATAGCTGTCGCTACAACCTAACACCGTAATCCCACAAACAGCACAACAACATATTGACTAAAGCGCGCTACACTATATATACATTCATTAATTATCATTTATCGGAATAAAAAAACTGGGTTTCTGAAATTACTTACCAAGTAATTTCAAACTACTATCCGATGCATGCGGAAAAAGCGATTTCCAAGCGCATCGCTTAGGATGAAAAAAAGACTTTTCTGAGCTAAAAGTAAAATAGTTGATGGTTCCGCTTCTAAGCTGAAAGTGGAGGGCGCAATTCGTATACCTGCCGTAGTAGAAATAAGAAGATAATATGTGTTTTTTCTATTTTAGATCATTGTGATTCTGTCTTGAAAGAATTATATTTAAAGTTTTATTAATATCCCCTTGCTTATTTGTGAAAATATGTGAATATTTGCAAGCGATTAGTGCCGTTACTTGGTAAGTAATTTAGTCTCAACTTCGTGTCTTACAATATACTGTAAAGCATACTCCCCTTCCATTTACCTTTTTTCACAGCTGCGATGAGTTGTCTGTTTACTTCATCGATACGTTCATTTTCAAAAGGTTTGAGGTAAGTTTCCGTTACCCGGATGGACGAGTGTCCCAGTGATTGGCTGATAATACCAATGGACTGCCCCATGTGGTAAGCCAGCGTAGCCCAAGTATGCCGGGCAGTGTAGGAACTTACCGGCACGCCTGGAAGCATCCGTTTTACGGCTTGCTTTAATGTCCGGTTGAAGTTACGTAAAGCAATCTGGTAAGAAAGATATTGTTCCCAACCGTCCTGTATCTCTGCATCCAGGATTGGCAACAGGTAAGGAGATGAGGGGGTAGTCTTCTGTCCGAGCCCTCGTAGTAGGCGCAAGGCTTCGGGAGACAGTTTCACCCGCATCGGTTTCTGAGTCTTATGACGGAGATAGACCAGATATTCCCCCTGCAAATCCTGCCTGCGCAGATGGGCAAGGTCGATAAACGGTATACCCCTGCACAGAAACATCAGGCGGAAATATGCCAAAGCCCTTCTTTCTTCTCTGGTCAGGTCATCGTTCTCTGCTCTCAACAACTTTTCCATCTGCCATCCACGCAGTGCACGTTTGGTTTGAGACACCACCCGTGTATGTACACCGACAAACAGCTGTGGGTTGTATCCCGGTGTGCCTACGGGCATCCAGCGGTTGTACACAGCCCGCAGTGAGCTCATGTAACTGGTCACGCTGTTCATCTTCAAGGGTCTCTTTTTCGTCTGCATCAGCCACTCCTCATAGGCTTTCAACCGCATAGGGGTGAACACTTCATCCATAGGCAGTGGTATGCCCCTACCACCCGCAAAATCTTGGAAGGAATGCAGCACAGACACATAACCATGCGCCGCCGCAAACTTTCGTTCACGTTTCAGCTGTTCGGTCACAGCAAGTATGTAGGAAGCCAAATCCGTACTTCCCACATCCGTTTCTACATCTTTTGTTTTCATAAATCTCACTATTTATTAATAATAAAAACTCCGGCACAGCAGTAGCTATTACCGGAGTTTTTTCAGTCTTATGATAATTGGAACATCTTCAAGTCATCTTCCACATCACTGATGGTATCTATCTGGAAAGTATCTACCAAGACCTTTGCCACATTGGGCGACAGGAAGGCAGGCAGCGTAGGCCCTAAATGGATTTTCTTCACACCCAGACTCAACAAGGCCAGCAGTACGATAACGGCTTTCTGCTCGTACCAGGCAATGTTATACACAATCGGGAGTTCGTTGATATCATTCAGCTCGAACACTTCTTTCAGTTTCATTGCAATGACTGCCAGTGAATAGCTGTCGTTGCACTGTCCTGCATCCAGTACACGTGGAATGCCGTTGATATCTCCCAGAGGCAACTTATTGTAACGATACTTGGCACAACCTGCTGTCAGGATGACTGTATCTTTAGGCAATGCCTTGGCAAACTCGGTATAATAATCACGTCCCTTCATACGTCCGTCGCAACCTGCCATAACTACAAAGCGACGAATAGCACCGCTCTTCACGGCATCCACTACTTTATCTGCCAGTTGCAACACCTGATTATGGGCAAAACCACCGATGATTTCTCCACGTTCTATTTCCGTAGGCGGCTGGCATTGCTTGGCTATCTCAATAATTTCGGAGAAGTCTTTTCTGCCTTCGGCATCTGCCTGAATGTACTTGCAACCGGGATATCCGGTGGAATTTGTTGTAAACATACGTTCCTTATATTCAGCATTTGCCAACGGGGGGACGATACAGTTTGTTGTAAACAGGATAGGTCCATTGAAGGTGGTGAACTCTTCACGCTGCTTCCACCAGGCATTTCCATAGTTGCCTACGAAGTGGGAATACTTCTTGAAAGCAGGATAATAGTGAGCAGGAAGCATTTCGCTATGTGTGTACACGTCGACTCCCGTACCTTCGGTTTGCTTCAATAGTTCTTCCATATCTTTCAGGTCGTGGCCGCTTATCAAGATACCCGGACGCTTCCCTACTCCGATATTTACTTTTGTCATTTCCGGATTGCCATAGCGTTCGGTATTCGCTTTATCCAGTAAAGCCATAGTCTTCACACCGTATTCTCCGGTCTGGAGTACCATCTTCACCCACTCGCCTGCCGGAAGTGATTTTGTGGCAGTGGCAGCCAAAGCATGTTGCATAAAAGTATGGATAGAAGCATCGTCATATCCCAGACGCATGGCATGTTCCAGATATGCCGCCATACCCTTCAGACCATAGGTCATCAATTCTTTCAGGGAACGCAGGTCTGTGTCGGACTCACGCAAGACACCCACGCTTTCCGCCTTGGCAGCATACTCATCACGTCCGCCCTGCCATTGCAATTCGTCGATTTCAGGCAGGGAAATACCTTTTTCTTTGGCTTCTTCTATCAAACGGTTACGCAATGCCATACCTTTATCCACCCTGTTCAGAATGCTTTCATCATCGAAATTGGCATTTGTAATGGTACAGAATAAGGCATCCACAACAAAACGGTTCACTTCGGCAGCTACAGAATGTCCGGCGTTACGGAATTCATCAGTAACGACTGATATTCCACGTACCACGAACATCAGCAAATCCATTGCCTTTGCCGTATGACTTTCTTTTCCACACACACCTTTCAAGATACAACCGGTGCCTTTCATTGTCTCCTGGCACTGATAACAAAACATTTTAGCTTCCATCATCTTATTCTTTTTATTTAGTTATAAAATATATATTCCTTCTCTTTAAAGAAGACAAGCTGCATCTCAGCATAACTTTTTCATGCAAGCATGAAAGTTCTGCATTCGATTTGCATTATCTTTGTGCAAAGATGGAGAGTTTATGGCAAGTAAATTGTCACGTATGTTACACCTAATCACAAAAAACTTAAAAAAGAATGGAACCACATATATTATTACAGATGCCATTATTTCAAGGCATAACAGAAGAAGTGCTGTTAAAGTTCGTTCTGTTGCACCAACATACCCTTAAATCTTATAAACCGGGAGAGTTTATCGCCATGCAGGGAGACATTTACCGTTCTCTATATATTCTGTGCAATGGAACAGTGCGTACGCAAATGGTCAGTGCAGAAGGAAAACAACTCACCATAGAGACCCTCCGTGCTCCGAAACTCCTTGCACCGGCTTTCATCTTCGCTTCCGAAAACCGTTTCCCGGTGAATATCGAAACCCTGGAAACCTCGGAAGTATTGATTCTGAATAAGGATGCTTTTCTGGAATTCATGCACCAGTACCCGGTCGTCATGCAGAATTTCCTGAAGTTGATTTCCGACCGGAGCTTGTTTCTATCCAAGAAACTGAACGAGTTTGCTTTACAAAGCCTGAAATCCAGATTGCTCAATTATGTAAAGATGCATGGAAGCATCGGTTCCCAACAGGAAGTGGCACATATACTTGGAGTGGCCCGTCCGTCACTGGCACGTGCCATATCTGAACTGAGCAATGAGGGCTGCATACAAATAGAAGGAAAAGAAATGTTTATTGACGAGGAGAATTCGAAGAAATACTTTTAATTCTACTTTTTCATCGTATCTTTGTACAACCAACTACCTAATATAATGAGGAAAATAACATTAACCGACAAACATCAGGAATTACTTTTCCAGATTCCGCTGTTTCGTGACCTTCCCCTTAACATCAAGCATTCGTTGCTCAACAGGTTAGATATCTCCCTGTACTCGGTCGACAAAAAAGATATCATTGCCACCCAGGGAACACTCTGCAAGAAATTATATGTATTATTGGAAGGAAAACTACGGGTAGATATTATCGACGGATTGGGAAATGAAGTCATGATAGAATATATCGTTGCGGCACGTGCATTCGCCACTCCTCATTTATTCAGTTCAGACGGAGTACTGCCGGCAACCTTTACCGCCATGGAAGACAGTACCCTACTCACCGCCAGCAAAGAGTCCATGTTTAAGCTTATCAGCGAGGAACCTAAAATATTACACAACTTTCTTTGCATTACGGGCAATTGCAATGTCTGCACAGTATCCCGCCTGAAAACCCTATCACGGAAAACAGTGCGCGAACGTTTCGTTGTCTACTTGCTGGAACACAAGAAAAAGAATTCTCCAATAGTCAACATCATCCACAATCAGGCAACCCTTGCCGAATATCTGAATGTAACCCGCCCTGCACTATCGAAAGAGATTAATAAGATGATAAAGGAAGGTATTATCGATATGGACGGAAAGACAGTGCAGATACTCAATGAAACTATATTAGAAAGGTACGTATAGGAGCTTTCTCCTGATACGTACCTTCATTTATGTTCTCTCTTACTTACAGTTTTACCACTTCACAAACAGCACTCTGGGATTGATATTGACAGACACCCATCCCCAGTCTTGCCAGCTTTTATGATTGCCGCCTTTCACAACGTCCATCGTCTCCGTTCCGCGCATAATGGAGTATCCGGCGGAGAGTTTCACATCCTTCATCACCGACCAGTTTATTTGATAATCGACTTCCGAACCTAATGCCTTTTTCAATCCCGACAACTTCACCGCAGTTGAGAAATGATGATAGTTCAAATCCATATCCACCTTATCGGAAGCACGGAAACGTAAACCCAGACGTTTGTCAAACAAGCCGGGAGCATATCCGGGTTTAAAGTCGGACGCATAAAAATAATCCATAGCTCCGTAAAACTTATGATGTGTACCATATAGAACATTGAATGCCTTGTACTTGTCACTGTCACCGCTGTCTCCACTTAGATAATCGGCGCTTGCCACTATCGTCCAAGTAGGTTTAAGGTTGTATGGGAAAGCATAAGCCACTTGCAGGCTGGCCATGAAAGCAGATACCTTCTGCACATTTTGGTTCTTGCCCGTCTGATAATAGAAGGCACCGTCTACATTCCACCCATTTTCCCTGTAGGTGATATAAGTTCCCATTGTTTGCAGATAACGGGTGTGAGACTCTTTAGTTGCCGCATCTCCGGTTTCCAATCCCAGATTCATGAACAGTAAGGATGCATCAAAGGGAGTATAATCGGATTTATAGTGATACCAGAGAGTCTGCATATTCTTGTAAGGCTGCGCTCCGGCCTGCACGTAATAGGTACCGCCTATCTTAGTCTCGTCATTCTGGTTGAAAGCAAGAATCAGATGCAGTTGGTTGTTGGGGTCGGCATAACCCAGTTTCAATGCATCATGGTAGCGTCCGGCTACATTCCAATCCAGTCCGCCCAGAATGCGTTCGTCATCATACGAAAGGGTCTGACGGCCTAATTGTGCAAAGAAGTTTTTACCGAAATTCAGTTTAGCCCATGCCTCATTCATGATGAAACGGCCGTTCTTGTCAATCTGCGGATCTTGTCCCCATACCCCCACATGCTGAGCCGAGATTTTCATTTGCAAATCAGAACGCTTGTACTCCATAGAAAGGCGTGCACGGCTATTGATGAATCCCGCAGGTTCCTCTCCTTCATTACGGGGCATCAGAGCACCGTTACGGTATTCCGCACGAGGTCTGATCTGGATGGACATTGTAAATTCATTCTCTTTTTCTGTAGTTTGCGTATACGCCATGCTTGGCAAAAGCATGAGAAGCATTGCCCAATAAGTAGTTTTCATAATGATTATCAGTTTAAATTATACGTATGAATGCTGACTCCCTGTGCAGAAGGCAGATAGTTGATGCCATACCAACACATTTGCAGCAAAACAAATGATATCAGAAGTAAAATTAAGGCCTTACGGTATAACATAGGTTTTCCAAGACGGAAATGTATATAAATCAGATAGGAAAACCACGTAGCTGCCGCCCATGTCTCTTTCGGGTCCCACGACCAGTAATGTCCCCACGCCTCTTTTGCCCATACAGCCCCCGAAAGCATGCCTAATGTCATGAATGCCAATCCTACATAAGTCAGATTATCGCATAGGTCCATCTCCCGGCTGTCAATCGGCTTCTTCTTGAACCAGAGCAGGTAAATAGCCATCACGGTAGCCGCACCCAGCATAGCATAGGCAAACATATATACGATGACATGCGGCGTAAACCACGGACTTTGCAAAGCCGGCATCAAAGTTTTGTTATGTATTTCCGGTTTGAAGATATTGATACAGATAAATACCAGTGACAGGATAAAACTGAAACTGAGTATCCACTTATACCTCCAACGACTGTATGTGATGAGTCCTGCCAGTGGAAGAAAGAAAGAGTACCACAGGCGCGTCTCTCCCATCGTCCGCATAGGCGGACGTTCCAGGGAAATCCATATTCCCACAATAAAGCAGAAGAAGATAGCAAGCCCTATCAAGGTAAGCCCACCAACAACATACGGTTTTCTTCCGCGCCAAGCGGCAAAGGCACCGAATCCCCAGAAGTGCAGGGCGGCAATTGAAAACGGTACAAAATAATCCCACGTCATTCAGCGTCCTCCTCTTTTCTTTTTTGTGCATTAACAAACAGACAGATAGCTCCCAGAACCATCATGATAATACCTGTATAGACAGCAGGCAGCCACGGATCACGTACCAGTTCGAACACACTGATATCGCTCCAACGCCCTTTCGTATCATCATAACTCAATTGATAAATATTCCATCCCGCCACATTCAGGGGATGGTTCACTGCAATCGTATCTTCCACCTGTTTGCCGTCTTCCGTGTAAACTTTCACTGTAGATGCAAAACGCTGCGGTTCGCGTTCCGGCATAATAAGGCTTGTCAACGAATCCAGACGCAATGCTTTATATGGGAAAATAAAACTACCGCAACTTACCCACCCCTCCTTTGCAGTTTTCGTCTTTTGATTGATAGCCTGCAAATAAACGGCGTACGTGGCTCCCATCGAATGGAATTCGGTAAACTTCACCGTATCTTCCGTAGCCACAGAAGCCGCCCAGGGAATCGTTTGCCGGATAGTCACCAACCAATCGACCAGTCGTCCATCCGTAACACCTTCTTCCAGCAACAAATGTTCCGGTGCTTTCTCTGGCAATGTACGTCCAGTTTCATTATCAATCAACATCAGTTTCGGAGGATACTCGTCAATCGTGAAGTCTTTCAGTTCAATGGCCAGCGAAAGTTCTATCAATTTACCGTGCTCATTCATTGCACGCCATTCGGCATTATCTATCCGGGTGGTCATTTTCAGCCGCTGCATATCGGCATTTCCCAAAGTTGCCGTAATCAGGGCAATGAACAGCCCGGCATGGTTCAAAAGGAAAGCAAGCTTCTTCCATCTGAATGGAAATCCGGCACGAAGCGTAGTCAACCCCAGTACAGTCATCATCCAGATATAAAGCAATACAAAAGGCCATGCCGAAAGCATTCGTGAAAAGCCAAGCATATCTGCCGGATGACCGGAAGGGACCTGACGGATAAGTCCCATCACCACCGTAATGCCCGCCACCCATAAAAGAGAAGAGACAGCCGATGTATAATGACTCATCCAACCAAAGATATAAACACGCTTGCGCAGGCAATGCATGGCAACTATTCCGGCTATATATAAAACCAGAACTATGATGTTCACCGGACAGGCAAACAGACTCCAATCTATTTCACCGATTGTAATCTGTAGCAGCCATCCTGTCACCAACAGTCCTGCGCCTATCAGGCATCCTTCTTTAAATCCCCACGGTCTGATCCACATATTTTTGTTTTATTTCTGAGCCAGACGACCGTTAGCTTTCGCTTTTTCCAGCCACGCAGGTACAGTTGTTTTCAAGAATTTCTCTTTAGCAGCTCTTTCCGCATCCATGTCGAGACCAATGTATTGTTGTGCTTTCTCTTTGGTTGAAATATCCGGCATCGGCACATCATCTGTAAAGCCATGCTTAGCCAATACTCTTGATACAGCCAGACGAGCCTGCATAGCCTTGTCCAATCCATGTGAAAGGATACGTTGGATTTCCTGCGGAGCATGGAAAGAACCACCGTGAGAAGCCACACCGAAATCCCAACGCCACTGCGCCTGACGGATCAGGGCAAGTACGTTTTTCATCTGATCTTCCGTAGCCCCCTTGTCCCATGCAAACTTAGCCTCGATATGAGCCTTGGCAAGTTCCTGTTCCAAACGGTTACGTATTTCGTTAGCCTTACGTTGGCGTTCGTACACATTGTTACGCAATGTTTCTTCACTTTCGCGGTGGCAAGTCTGACAAGTGCGGTCTATCATCGCCAGCGGGCTTTGAATATGATGATCGCTGAATTTCACACCACCTTCGCTCTTATAAGGCATGTGGCAATCTG
The DNA here is from genome assembly GCF_000172175.1 of Bacteroides intestinalis DSM 17393. Lineage (NCBI taxonomy): Bacteria > Pseudomonadati > Bacteroidota > Bacteroidia > Bacteroidales > Bacteroidaceae > Bacteroides > Bacteroides intestinalis. Next base: position 1,799,255 of record NZ_ABJL02000008.1, read on the forward strand.
CACATGACACACCTCTCTGACCGTGAATACCCATCTGACAGATTTCATAATCAGGATGCTGCGCTTTCAATATCGGAGCACGGCTCAGTTTATGAATATAATCATAGAAACCTTCATTATCATAATAAGCCTCCATATCTTCCACAGTAAAGCCTTTATCCCAAGGGAAAGTCAGGTACTTGCCATCACCCTTGAAGTAATATTCCACGTGGCACTGCGCACAAACCAGCGAACGCATTTCCTGCGGAGTAGCTTTTGTTATATCTCTGCCCTGGCGTGCAAAAGCCTCGATCAAAGCCGGACGGCTGATGTGCAGATTCATATTTTCCGGTTCGTGGCAATCGGCGCATCCGATAGGATTTACAATCTCATCACCCATTGCTCCCCACTTATTATTATAGAACGCATCCACACCGATAGCCTCCATCATACGGGGAACATCCGGGCTCTTACAAGTCCAACAGGTAGACGGTTGCGGACCATCTTCGGGAGTAGCAGGCGCCCCCGTACGAAGGCTTGCCGTAATATCCTCTATCGCATGCATGTGCCCACGTGGAGTCGAATAGTCCTTTGAGAAAGCATATCCTGCCCACAGAACCACCATTTCGGGACGTTGTTCCAATACATCGACCGCAATATTTCCGTTGAACTCACTCTGGAAATCCGTCTTCGCTGTTTCCGTCCAGGTCTGATATTCACGGGGGAAATCACTTTTGAACACTTCATTACGGGCTTCAATGCCTGTAATGACAGTCCTGCGGTTATTGAACACGCTTTCTAATTCCGCCCGCCTCTCCATCAGCGCGGAAACACATAATCCTAATACAAACACAACTACCATCGAACCACCGAACAGCAGCCAGCCTTGCCATGATTTCAATTTCTTTTCCATAAGTATATTGATTTTATTTCATTATTTCTTAAGCATCTTTTGCAGCCAGCCCGGAACGGGCGATTCGGGATAAGGTACCAGTGCATTGGGAGTGGATGACAACGAGTTGCTTCCGCCATGCGGCACATCCCGGTGACAATCCCAACAAGCCTTACCCTCACCTACCTGAGACATCATATAATCTATTTTCCCGGTTTTCACAAACTCCGTATTCAACTGCGTATGGCAACGGATACAGTTGTTCATAATCACCTCTGAACTGGCTTCATGCGCCCTGATAACCTGCGGCTCGCTCTTTGTCAGGAAAGCAGCCACATGTTTCATACCGTCCATCCCCTTGAATGTCCATTTCTTTACGGCATTCTCATGAGGAACATGACAATCATTACAAGTGGCATCCCGACTATGTGAACTGTGAAACCATGTAGCGTAGTAAGGTGCCATAATATGACAGTTCACGCATGCCGACGGCTCATCCCCCAAGTAGGTATGCGCCCGCAGCAAGTACATGAACAAGCCTCCCCCGCCCACAACGATACCGCAGATAACTATCGCAGCCACTTTCCATTTGTACGAAGGTAAAAACCTGTTTATAAATGACAATTTCTTCATAGGAAATAGTATTTTTCACAAAAGTAGGGGCTTTATTTTTAAAAAAGTGTAATAATGATTACATATTTTGCATAGTCTTGCGCTATCTTTGTCGTGTTCCGTTGAGTAATTATCCGCCCTCATCCGTATATTCTTTAAACACCTAATGTTATTGATAGAATATGAAAGCACTTAGTTTATTGATATGCCTTCTCTTTTCAGGGATATTACAAGCCCAAGAGGTAGAAATCGCCTTCCGGCAGCAGTTGCCGGACAGCCATCCGCGTTATCTGACAAACAGCAACGGTAAGAGTGAAACCCTGAATCTGATAGAAAAAGAAGATTGGGCAAAAGACGTATTTGAGAAACTGAAAAGGCGTACCGATCTTTATGCTAACCTGACAGATGCCCAACCGGACTGGTTACTTTCACGCCTTGCCATGTATTGGAAGTCTCATGCTACGGATGTATATATAAAAGGCGAAACCTTCGACCATGCCGGAGGCGAAAAAGCATCGGTACCCACCGTTCGCTATACCGGTACGCGCGGCACATTTGCCACCCACGGACGCCCCCGTCTGGAAGACGTAGTGCCATACGATGACGATGTGGAAGGAAATGTGACTTTCTGTAACAACGCCTTGCCCGGCTGCCCTATGGAGAGTGTACATCCTTCTAAAACCGGACGCAACATCGAGAGCCTGAACCGTGAAATCATGGGTATCGCCCGTGATGCCGCCTTCCTTTACTGGCTTACCGGAGAAGAAAGATATGCAAAACTCGCTGCCGGAGTATTCGATACCTATATGACAGGTATCTATTATCGGAATGTTCCCATCGACCTCAACCACGGTCATCAGCAAACTCTGGTAGGCATGAGTTCTTTTGAGGTTATTCACGAAGATATTCTTTATGACATCGTTCCCCTTTACGATTTCCTGTATGACTATCTGAATGCCTGGCATACCGACAAAATGGATATATACGCAGGAGCTTTCAAGAAATGGGCGGACAATATCATTGCAAACGGTGTTCCTCACAACAACTGGAACCTGATGCAGGCTCGCTATGTCATGAATATTGGTATGATACTGGAAAACAATAAGCAATATGCCGACGGTAAAGGGCGCGAATATTACATTGATTATGTACTCAACCGTTCCAGTATCCGCCAATGGAGTCTGAATAAATTAGCCGATTATGGCTTCGATCCGAAGACAGGTATCTGGGCCGAATGTCCCGGATACAGCAATGTAGTACTGAATGACTACACCAGCTTTACTACCCTCTTCGACCGGAATCTGAATTATGACCTGGTGGAAGCAATGCCGGTTCTCTCTAAAGCGGTAGCCGCTACTCCGCAATATTTGTTCCCCAACCGGATGATCTGTGGTTTCGGCGACACCCACCCAGGATATCTGAACACCCATCCTATATCCCGCATGATACGAAATGCACAACACAACGGCAAGAAAGAGCAGGAAGAATATTTCACTGCCATGCTGAAATGCTTCCATCCTGATGCGGGAAAAACCAAAGACAATAAAAAAAGCGTCCTCGTCTCTATCAATTCTTTCTTTGATGAAAAGCCATTGGAACTGAATCCAAATATCGAAGCCGGAAAAATAGAGCAATATGTCTCTCCCCTCTTCTATGCACCGAACGTTTCCTGGCTGGTACAACGAAACGGCATGAATCCCCGTAACAGCCTCATGATATCCCTGAATGCCAGTGAAGGAAACCACATGCATGCCAATGGCATATCCATGGAGCTTTATGGTAAGGGATATGTTTTGGCTCCCGATGCCGGAATCGGCCTTTACTTATACAGCGGACTGGACTATCTGGAATATTACTCTCAATTTCCCAGTCATAACACGGTTTGCGTAGATGGCATTTCCAGTTATCCGGTTATGAAAAGTAATCACTCCTTCGATCTTAAATCCAGTTTTCCAGTTTCTTCCGAACCGGGAAAAGCTTTCACTTCCGTAACCTATAGCGATGTTTCTTTCCGTGAACCGGAAAGCCGTGCCGACCAGACCCGTATGATGAGTATCGTCACTACCGGTCCGGAAACCGGTTACTATGTAGATATCTTCCGCAGCCGGAAAGAACGCGGTGGTGATAAAATGCATGATTATTTCTACCATAACCTGGGGCAAACCCTAACACTGACAGGCACAGACGGTGCAGACCTGAATTTGCAACCTACCGAAGAACTGGCCTTTGCCGGTGCTCACCTTTATGCTTATTCTTATATCTATGATAAGAAGTCGGCTACTACCGACAAAGACATAAAAGCTACATTTACCATTGCCATGCCCGACAAGGATGACATTTCAATGAACTTGTGGATGAAAGGAGAAACGGACCGGGAAGTTTTCACCGCCCTGTCTCCCATGACGGAAGGTTTAAGCCGTACCCCGGGGATGCCATATAATATAAAAGAACAGCCTACCCTGACATTTGTAGCCCGCCAGAAAGGAGAAGCCTGGAACCGGCCGTTCGTCGCTATCTATGAACCCTCATCCGTAAAAGAACCCGGCTGCATTACCGAAGTAAGCTTCCCCGAAGTAAAAAGCAAAACGGAAAACAGTGCCACCGGTATCTGTGTGGTACAGAAAAATGGACGCACAGATTATATTCTGTCATCTGATAACCCCACGGATATCTGCACCAGTGGAAAAATGAGTGCACAAGCCACCTATGCTTTATGGGGAAATAAAAAGGGCGATGATTGTACCTTCTTTTTAGGATATGGCACTTTGCTAAGCACCCCAAATGTAGTTATCAAGGCGGAAACTCCCGCAGATGTATTACTGGAATTCAAAAAAGGGACATGGTACTACACTGCATCGACTGATTGCACTGTCAGTATTCAAAAGAAAACGTACAAGCTAAAAGCCAATACGGAGGAAAAGACATTGAAGTAGAATTTTATTTAATGATTAATTGATTGTATTATATAATTAGAAAAAGAAATAGCAAAAGTATCAAGGTTATATCAACTTCCTATCGAAACCTTGTCAAGTCCGTATCATCTCCGTGTCTATAGCCAAGGAGAAGGTACGGACTTAACAGGGAGTTGGTACGGACTTGGTATGGACTTGGTCATAAACCAACAGATCAGCAGAGGATTCCCGTCCTCTGAATTATCATTCTAAACCTAAACGTTTTCGTTCTTTTTCCTTATATTTGCTTGCAGAAACATAATACATAGAAACGAAATATAATATATTGTGAAAAACATATCAAAATATATCATCCTATTATTCCTACTGTTTAGCTTCTTGCCGGGCTATTCCCTCCCCTCTGTATTCCGGGGATTGTCCGTCACCGAAGGGCTTTCCGACTTAGTAGTGAATGCACTTTATAAAGATTCCATTGGTTATGTTTGGATAGGTACCGGCAATTCTCTGGAGCGTTTTGACGGCACACGCCTGAAACATTTTTTGATTTCGGGAGCAAATGAAAAGATCAAGCGAGTCAATGCCATTGCCGAAATGGAAGGCAACCAGATATGGATGGGAAACGGCATGGGACTTTGGCGGGTGAATACCGAAAAAGATATTCTCGAACCGATTGCCGCCGAAACATTACACTACGGTGTCCGCACACTTCTACCTGATGGGAAAGGTACTTTATATATAGGTAGCGAAGCTGGTCTGTTTATCTATAAAAACGGGAATCTGGACCAGATACTTATAGACCCCAATGTCCTTTCGGTCTCTAATGTCATCACCGGACTCACTCTGGGTGAAGAAGGTCTTCTCTGGATATCCACCAACGACGGACTTTATTCCCTAACATTGGCTGACAAGAAAATTACTCCGTATCATAATATAGTAGAGGACAAACATTTTTGCTCTTACAATAACATCACCCGCATTGGCAACGTAATTTACCTGGGTACAATGGGGCAAGGCATCATCTGTTTCGACATACAGACGCATAAGTTTAAGCATTTTGTCGACGTAGGCTGTAATGTGATATCTTCCTTATCCAGTGATGGTAAAGATATGTTGTATGTGGGTACCGATGGAAACGGGGTTCATTTCATTTCGACCCAACAAATGAAACTTCTACGCTCTTTCCGCCATGAACCGGGAAAAGAAGAAAGTATCCGTTCCAACTCCGTGTACTCACTTTTGGTAGATCGTGACGGCCTCATCTGGATAGGCTTCTATCAGCTGGGACTAGACTACAGCTTATACCAGAGCGGACTTTTCTCTACTTACAGTTATCTCCCGTATTTTGACTCCAAAGATATGCCCGTCCGTAGTATCGCAATCACTGAACATGAAAAGTTAGTCGGCTCCCGCGACGGTTTATTCTACATAAACGAAGAGCAACGGCGTTTCAAAAACTTTAAATCTCCCGAATTGCGTTCCAGTATGATCTTCTGTATCTACAAATTTCAGGATAAATACTATATCGGAACATACGGCGGCGGCATGTACATATTCAATCCTGCTGATCTTACTATCCACGACTTCGAACCCAATGAACCACAACCTTTCATGCGGGGACAGATTTTCAGTATAAAAGCGGATGCCAAAGACCAATTGTGGATAGGTACCTCAATGGGGCTCTATTGCTATAAGGATGGAAAAAGAATCAAGCACTACACCAGTGCCAACTCCAAACTACCTGAAGGGAATGTTTATGAAATCTATTTCGACTCCACCCATAAAGGATGGATTTGTACGGAAAATGGCATGTGTATCTGGGACCCCTCTTCCGAAAGTCTAAAAACCGACATCTTCCCGGAAAACTTTATTCATAAAGAAAAGATCAGAGTTGTATATGAAGACTCCGACCATAATCTTTATTTCCTGCCGGACAAAGGCAGTATGTGTATATCCGATCTCTCCATGAGCCGTTTCAGAAGGTTGCAACCTGATACACAACTGGAAGGAAAAGATGGTATGTTTATATTGGAAGATGACGAAAAATGGCTCTGGATAGGAACCAATAACGGACTCTACCGCTACGACAAGAAAGAAACTTTTATTCCCTATAATTTCATAGATGGTATTCCCAGTTCTATTTTCACATTGTGCCCTCCCATACAGGACCAGCAGGGAAATATATGGATGGGAAATTCCAAAGGTCTGATTTATATGAATTTCAAGGAAAATAATCAGATGAAAAGATACACTTATCCGCTGACTATTACAGATATTTACGTCAACGGAAAGAAATCGCTTCATCCTGTTATTGAAAGTGGAAAAGTTCCTGAAATACAACTTGAATCTTCCCAAAACAACCTGACTTTTCATTTCTCCGGCTTTACCTATACCGAACCGGCTTATATGACTTATGAATATAAATTGGAAGGTGAAGATGAGGACTGGCAGATATTGACCGGAAAGTCCGATATTACTTATTATGATTTGTCATCCGGAAACTATCTCTTCAAGTTACGTTATATCGGGAACACTGATTCTGAAGTATGTACAGCCGTCCACATTGCCTATCCTGTAGAAACATGGAGCATTATTGCCGTTTCCATAGCTTTAGCTTTTATCGGCTACATATATTATCAGCGAAAGAGAAAAACGAAGCAAATCAAAGTCATTCAACCTCAGTTATCGGAAGGAATACAGGAAGCTGAGAAGCAAGAAAAGACAGCTGAAGTAAAATACAAAACCAACAAGATAAGTGTAGAGGAATGTCAGCACCTGACAGAGAAACTAGAGGCCCTGATGCACCGTGATAAGCCCTACACCAACCCCGATTTGAAAATAGCTGACCTGGCAACTATGCTCGGCAGATCGGCCCATACCCTATCTTATCTATTCAATCAACATTTGAATCGTAATTATTACGATTATATCAATGATTACCGCATTGAAGAATTCAAACGTCTTATCAATGAAGATGAGTATTCCAAATATACGCTGGGAGCGCTTGCCGAACTTTGCGGTTTCAGTTCACGCGCCTCTTTCTTCCGCTACTTCAAGAAAGCTACCGGTATCACTCCCAATGAATATATCCGGAACATCGGAAAGAATAACGAGTAATCTATATAGTATTAAAGCATATTCTATTATTTTCCGCAATAATCTTACTGTATATTGAAAGATTATTGCGGTTTTTATTACAGTAAATGGAAGGAATATAGAAAAAGAATCATTAAAAGTTTGATAATAGAATAATAATGTGAAAGTTTTCAGTTAATACTCTTCAAAGAGTCTCAAATTATTAGTTGATACTATGAGTCTCAAATTATTAAGTTGCTATTTATTAGTGACTTAATTTATTTTTAGTCCAACTTAATGAAGTGAGATTTGTTAAGCACTCTAAGGAAATGTTTTCCATTTTTTACCTTTTATATTTGCAATCGTAACGCTAATGTAAAACGTAATCAAAGTCTGAAACATGGAAAACCCAACGATGACATCCACTCAATTAGTAGCTGACTCTTACGCGAGTTATCATCGCTCTGTTTATCTCTATATCTATTATAGAATAAATAGTAAAGAGGAAGCCGAAGATTTATCTCAAGACGTATTTCTGCGTCTGATGGACTACAAGAAAATGCTTCGTCCGGACACCGTGAAATATTTCATTCACACCATAGCCCGCAACCTGGTGAACGACTACTTACGCCGCCACTATAAGAAACAGGAAATAACCTCTTATATGTATGAGCATGCAGTAACCTACACGAATGAAACCGAAAGTCAGATTATTGCAAAGGATTTACTATCCTTAGAAAAGCGTAAACTACAAATGCTTTCCGACCAACGCAGAAAAGTCTATGTACTGAATCGCTTTCAAGATAAATCCGTCTCAGAAATTTCCATGAGTCTGAATATCTCCCATCGTACGGTTGAGAACCATTTGTTCGCCAGCCGTAAAGAGATACGGGAGTTCATCAAACAATGCATCTAATTAGATTAAATAATAGTGTTAATTTTAAATTTATAGTTTATGAAGAAAGATTTGCTAAAGTTCCCGTTAAAGAGAGTTCTTCTCTCTACGGTGATTTTGTGTTCTCTATCTGCCATAATCAGCTCCTGCGGAGAAGAAGAAGGCAGAATTTCAGTTAATGATGCGGCACCGGAAAAGGTTACCAATGTAACGACTAAAGCGGGGCCGGGTGAAGTTACGTTAAGTTGGACCAACCCTGCCAGTTCCAGTTTCATGTACACAAAGATTGAGTACACGAATGCAAAAGGTGAAAAGAAATATGAATTGATTTCCAAAGAAAGAGGTTCAACGGCCACAATCAAAGGTTTTGCAAACACTGATGTCCAGTCTTTTTCATTGTTTGCCTGCTCTGTAAGAGGGAATAACTCCGGAGCCGTTGATGTCTCACAAGCACCGGACTCCCCCGCGTTTCTGGAAGTTGTCAAGACCGTCACTCTTGCACCGGTACTGGGTGGAGTGCTTGTAGATTATGAAAATAACTACAACACGACGGTTGTAATAGCATTAGATTTTCATGCAGCAAGTGACCCAAACAAAGCAGGTTCAGCTAAATTTCAAGCTCCCGCTAAATCCAAAGGACCTCAACTTGTGATGCTTACCGATGCCAACAACGAATTTCTCGCAGGCGAATGCATCGTTAATGTCAGTGCTGAAGACGAATATGAAAACGCTTCGGAGCCTAAAGCACTAAAAGCTACTCCCATCCCAGCTATGAAGATAGACCGCAGCAACTGGACTTTCCCGGGATATAATGAAAATTCCAGTGACGGCACTATAGGTTACAGCTCGCAAGAAGCTATAGGCGAAGGAAACCAGGACGGTTTGAAAAATGGCCGTGTAACTTCTATGATAGATAGCAGCCTGAAAACTTACTGGCATGCTTCTTGGAAAACTCCTTCTACAAGTTATCCACATTGGTTCATCCTTGATATGGGTAAGGAAATCACTGTAGCAAGCGTTGAACTGACCCGTCGCCAAGGTGATGCCAGAGGCCAAAAAGGACAGAAGATTTACACTTGTACCGAAGCCGGTGCAGCAGATCCCGGCAATCCGAATAGTTGGAGTTGGATAGATCATGGTTCATTTGCTTTCGATCCCAACAATAATGCTCCGCAATCCTTCGGTTTATCAACGACCCCGAGAGCCAGATATATCAAAGTCTACTTCGGAACAGAACATAAAGGTACAGGAGGCCAGGCAATGCTTGCAGACCTGAATGTTTATGGCGCTGAATAAAAAATCTAATACTATAATTTAAGCAAATAGTTTATATCATGAGAAAAAGAATAATATTCGCAGCGGCTTTATGCCTGACGGTAATCTATCCTGCATATAACGCAAATGCTGCAACGGAAGTGGCTCAGGAAGTGCAACAAGCCCGAACCATTCGAGGTAAGGTTGTTGACAACAACGGAGAACCGGTTATAGGCGCTAATGTCATGGTGAAAGGTACAACTAACGGTGTGATTACGGATATAGACGGTAATTTCGTCCTGAATAATGCAAAAGGCACATTGGTTATCTCTTACATCGGTTATAAAACAGTTGAACTCCCCATCGGTGACAAGACGAACTTCAACGTAAAGCTAGTGGAAGACTCCGAACTGCTGAGCGAAGTTGTGGTAACCGGTTATGGTGTGGCCAAAAAGGCTTCCTTGACCAGTGCCATTTCCCAAGTTAAGGGTGATGACGTGTTCAAGAACAGAGGTATTGCCAATACTACTCTGGCTTTACAAGGCGAGGTTCCGGGATTGGTAGTAACACGCAGTTCTACCCGCCCGGGTAGCGAAGGAGCAGCGATTAAGATTCGTGGTGATGTTTCCATGAATGGCAATGATCCGCTAATTATAATTGATGGGGTTGCCGGTTCACTGAGTGAGTTGAACTCTATGGATGGTAACGATATTGAAAATATTTCTGTTCTGAAAGATGCTTCGGCTGCAATTTATGGCGCACGTTCAGCATCGGGTGTCATCTTGGTGACTACCAAACGCGGTAGGAAAGGTAAGGCTCAAGTATCTTACAGCGGCACAATCAGCCGTACCATTGATGGTATTCAGGCACCTCTTACAAACAATCAGGAGTGGCTGGACATGTTCTTTGAGGCACAATACTATGATACGGCTGCCAGTAATCCGAAGCTGACGGACCCACGGGAAATTTATCAGAATTTAAATTGGTGGATATTCAATAGTTTTGGTGGACAATCAGTAGCAAAAAATAGTAAAGGTAAATGGGCACCGAACTACAAGGATATTGATCCGGATACCGGTGCTCCTATGATGTATAAAGGTGACAAACTGTTCAATGCTTTGCGGGCAGGAAGATCCATCTTTGCACAGAATGGGAATAAGATTGAAAGTTGGATGCCTTCAAACTACATGTTAGATGCATTTTATGGACAGGCAACATCACAGAAACACTCAGTCAGTATCTCAGGAGCTGATGAAAAATTTGCATATAGAGCTTCTTTGAGCTACAGTGATGCCAATTCACAACTGAAAGTAGCCGAAGACGGTGAAAGGAAATATGGAGCCCGCTTGAATGCAGACTATCAGCCTATTGATATCTTGAAATTTGAAACCGGCATGTCTTATGAGAAAAAAGACAAAAGAACACCCAGCACAGATGTGGGTGGAGGATATTTTGATCCTTGGTTCTGGGCCCTTTTGAATGAAAATGGTGATGCCTATGATACTTTCAGTGGAAACCGTAATCCATACGGAGGCTTGCTGCAAGGCGGTCAAAACACAACTTCACTTACTACTTTCCGTGCCACAGGGAAAGTGACGCTCGATTTAAATAAGTGGGTAAAAGGATTCGACCTTTCGGCTACCGGCGCCTATAAAATGGTTCGTGAAGACTATACGGAGCAGATAAACAAAGTACAATATTATGACTGGGCAGGAACAGAAACCGGAAACAAGCAAGGCCCCGGTTCGCTAAAAGAACAAAACAAGAAATGGGAGAATGTTACTTTAGGAGCATTTGCTAATTATGACCGTATGTTTATGAATGTTCACCATGTAAAAGCTATGTTGGGTATGACTGCTGAGCAAGAAACCTATAAGCAGATCGGAGCGAAACGCAGCATGGGGCCTCTTTATCCCGGTTCCGACTTGGTTGACCTGGATGTCTGGATTAGCGGTACTAACAATGAGGCTTATGGCGGACAATATTCATGGGGCTTTGTATCTTATCTTACCCGTTTGAATTATGACTATGCCGGCAAATATCTGGTAGAATTTTTGGGGCGTCGTGACGGTTCGTCCAAATTGGTAAAAGAACAACGTTGGAAAAATTTCTATTCGGTTTCCGGTGGTTGGATTATCTCTAATGAGGATTTCATGAAAAGTTTTACTTGGTTAAGTAATTTGAAGTTGCGCTACAACTATGGTAAGATGGGTAGTGTAAACGGTATCGGTAACTATGAATCCTATGCACTGATTAAAACCGGAGGTACTGTACTGGGAGTCAGTCCTTCTTCCCATACTTCATTCAAGCTGGATGGTATGCGTTCGGGCGAGCGTAGCTGGGAAACGATTGAGAGCCACAATGCCGGTATAGATATCGCTTTTCTGGACCATAGACTGAACGGCTCATTCGATTACTTTGTGAAGACCAATACAGGTATGTTTATTGGAGTTACCTATCCTTCTATCTTGGGAGCCGGTGCACCGAAAAGTAACGATGGTAAATTCCGGACGAAAGGTTGGGAAGCAACAGTGAACTGGAGAGATCAAATTGGTGGTGTAAAGTACAATTTAGGTTTCTCTCTGGCAGATTACAAATCAAAGGTATTGCAATTTACGGATATGACCAACGTCCCATTCCCGGGAAATTTGGGTCGCGGTGACCGTATTGAAAATTGGAATGGCAACGCTAAGAATTACTATCTGGTAGGCAAATCGCTTTCGCCGGTCTACGTCTTCCAGACAGACGGTATTTTCCAAACCCAGGAAGAAGTAGATGCATATTATGAAATGTATTATTGGAATGCAGACCACACCGCACCAAAGGCAGGTAACATCATTCCTGCTCCGGCTGACTCAGGTACCGGCCGCCTTCGTCCGGGCGCTCGTAAGGTAGTCGATTTGGATGGTGACGGTGTCATTACAAAGGATGATATCTATTATGCCGGCGACAGAGACCCGCATCTTACGTTCACCATCAAAGCCGGATTGGAATGGAAAGGAATTGATGTCAGTGCCTTCTTCCAAGGAGTGGGAAATCAGGTAGTTTTACGTCAGGGCCAGATACCGTACCTTTGGAGAACAAACTATGTGATGCAAAACAAGACCTATATGGGTAAAACGTGGACACCGGAGAATACGGGTGCTGAATATACCATTGCCTCACGTGATCAAAATTTCAACGCTTGGAATTATCAATATAAAGACGTCAGCTTGCAGAAGAACAGATACATCCGTCTGAAATCGTTGGTAGTAGGTTATACACTTCCAAAACAATGGACGGCAAAGGCCGGACTGAACAAAGTGAGGCTCTATTTCTCAGGAGACGATTTGTGGGAATGGACCAAGGTGAAAGACGGATACGATCCTGAGTTTGGCGAAGAAACCAATAACTCTTTCCCATTCAGCCGTTTGCTTTCATTTGGCGTAGACGTAACATTCTAAATTAACCTTTAAATACGAAAGAAATGAAAAGTATAATAAACAGAATATTTATAGCATCGGCATTGACTTTTTCTTTGTCGGCTTGCAGTGACTTTCTTAATAAAGAACCTTTGTCACAAGGCACGGAGGCGATTGTCTTCAAAACTCCCGAGCATTTTGAACAGGCTGCCTACTACTTGTACGATCTGTATGGATGGGACTACAATGCAATGGACCGCAATCTTGATATTTCCGGTCTGGGAAGCAACGGTGGTGGTACTGCTCCCGAAAGTAGCGGTAGCTGGGGTGGCCCTTATGGGCAAATCCGCGATTGCAACATCCTGCTGGAAAAGGCTGAAGAATATGCGGGAGATAAGAATGCAATATCCCACGCTGTAGGAACCGCCCACTTCTTCCGCGCCTGGCAGTATTTCAAACTTTTAAAAACTTACGGCGGAGTACCTATTGCAGACCATTCATTGGATTTGACCGATCCCACATTGCAGGCTCCACGCAACAGTCGCTATGAAGTTGCCAATTTTATTATCAACGACTTAAAGGAAGCAGTAAAGCTGCTTACGAAAGAAAAAGATATTCCGGATGCCGATAAAGGCAAGATAAGTAAAGAAGCCGCCCAATCTTTCCTGGCACGAGTAGCTCTTTATGAAGGAACATGGGAGAAATATGTTCCAAGCATAGGGTATGACTTGGATGGCGATGGCACAAATTCGGGAGCCGGTACTGCAAAACCGGAAGGTTACCCTTCGGTAACAGAACTGTTGACATTGGCGAAAACAATGTCCAAAGACGTCATTACCGAAGCTGAAACCGGAACTTTTAAGCTCTGGAATGAATGCGATTCGTTGAGTTACTACTACCTCTTCAATATTGATGATGCAGAAGGTAATATTCCTAACTTTAAGGGCAAAGGAAAAGCCACCAACAAGGAATTCATCATTTATAGAAAGTACGATTTCAACATTGCTAAGCCCAATAAGAACATATCGCATACTGTCATTGTTGGTTTGGCAACGTCCATCAGCCAGCAGTTTGGCGAATCCTTCTTATGCCGTAACGGTTTGCCTATCCGCATCTGCTATACCGGTAACATGGCAAACGCGCAAAACAATCCGCAGTTTGAAGGTTACAAAACCTTTGTTGGAGAATACCGCAATCGTGATTACCGTTTTATAAGCTGCACCTATATACCCGACCGCACTTTCTGGAGTAGTCGTGTAGAAGACGGGCGTCAATTAACCGCTACCGGAAAACCTTATCCGGATCCGGTCTTTCCCCAAAATGATGAAGTTTATAATCCGGGGGATCCTGCTTACAGTAGTTCTTGCGGTGTTTTTAAGCCGACTCTTCGCAATAACAGTACCGCCAGCGGCTATGGCAGCCGTAAATATTTAATCGAAGGTGCCAACCGTCCAAGTAATACAGAGTCTGCCGACTACCCCAATCTCCGTCTGGCCGAAGTACATTGCATCTATGCCGAAGCTACTTGCGAACTGAACGGAGGAAATATTTCCGATGAAGATTTGGATTTCTCTATCAACAAGAATCGCGCCCGTGCCCGTGTAGCACCGTTGACCAATGCCTTGATTGCCAATGTATGGGATGCAGGCTATTGGGATTACGAACAGAATAAGACAGTCTGCAAAAAGATGAATATGTTGGACGAGATCCGCCGCGAACGTGCTTGCGAACTCTTCGGTGAAGGTCATCGTATGGACGACTTGAAGCGTTGGGGTATTGCGCATATCAATCTGGTTGGTCAGAAACTGGGACATTATGTATTAGGCACCGCTTACGAAACAGAAAAAGCTAATAGCGCTCAATATTTCGGTGAGCCTTGCTACTATCCCGAGAAATATCCTTTGAGATATGGTATTTACGAAGGAACCGGTAAAAATGACCCTGATTATGGTCGTTCAATAGCCAATGACCCGACTACTTTGAACTTTATACAGCGTGATTATCTAACCCCTCTTCCTCTGGATCAGATGCGTCTGAATACAAATCTGAAGCAGAACCCGGGGTGGTGATAGTGTGAATTAAACTTGAATAGTATATTTATTAAAAAGAATAGCTTTATGAAAATTTTAAAATATATTCTGGCATTAATGCTTATGTTGCCGTTTCTGGCATCTTGCGACGATGATGAAGTGGGTAATCCCAATGTTAGTCCTCAGGATTTTGTAACAGTCAGCAACCGTACAGCACGCGTTTCTTTAGACGATGCATCCGGCATGTATGTATTGGATGAATATGTAAAAGCCGATACGCTTAATTATGAAACCTGCATCTTCATGGTAGACCGCAAGGTAGATCAGGACAAAGTAAAAGCCTTAGGGAATGTAACAGATGTCGTTTTTGGCGGTACAGGCATGAAAACGGATTACCGTCCTGCAGGTGCAACAACCAATAAGAAATGCTACCTGATACTGCTGAATAATATTTCTGCAAAGAAAGATGAATAATTGTTCTTTGCAGAAATATAAAGCGTGGTAGAATTGCAAAGTTTCAAGAGTCCGCAGTTTGTTACCAAAGCAATGAATTGCGGACTTCTTTTTTTGAGTAAATATCTTCCATTACTCGTATTATATAAGTCACATATATATAATATCATAAAATGAAATTAAAAAGTATACTATTAATTGTAGGTACAATATTAGGCGTTACTCACAGTGCCAATTCACAGAACCAGTTAGTTACCTACCCTGCACCGGAAGGGGCAGAATTGATGAGCGACTTCACCGTCCAGGTGAGGGAAGCCGGAAAAGATTGGAGACCTGTAGATACTTACATGGTCAAAGTAGATGAAGTGCAGAATACCAAGCATAATGTGAAAAAAGCCTCCATGAGTTATTTCGACTTCTCGGGCGAAGTGGAGGTATCGGTAACCTTCAATCATGGAACTGTCCGGACAGGTCGCGTCCGCCCGCTATCTTACGGAATAACTCCTTACATAGACGGCAACACCATGACTTTCAAGCTGGACCGTCCGCGTAACTTGTCGGTAGAAGTAAACGGAGATATTTTCCATAATCTTCATCTTTTTGCCAATCCGATAGATGAGAAGAAACCCAAAAAACTGAAGGATAAGAATCTGATTTACTTCGGTCCGGGCATACACACTTTTCCCGGAGACACACTGAATGTTCCGTCCGGAAAGACGGTTTATATAGCGGGAGGAGCTCTCGTAAAAGGATGCATCCAGGTGGTAAATGCTCAGAATGTGAAGATTCTGGGAAGAGGTATCGTTATTCCCGAACGCTGGGCAGGGCTACGTATCGTCAATTCCAAAAATGTATTAGTAGAAGGAGTTATCACTACCCAATGCCCCACAGGAGGATCGGACAGCATAACGATACGCAATGTAAAATCCATCAGTTCTTACGGTTGGGGCGACGGCATGAATGTATTTGCCAGTAACAATGTATTGTTCGACGGCGTATTTTGCCGTAACTCCGACGATTGCACCACCGTCTACGGAACTCGTCTGGGATTTACCGGCGGTTGCAAAAATATCACCATGCAAAACTCTACCCTTTGGGCGGATGTAGCGCACCCCATCTTTATCGGTATTCACGGAGACGTTGAAAACCCTGAAATTCTGGAAAACCTGAATTATATCAATATCGACATTCTGGACCATAAAGAGAAGCAATTGGATTATCAAGGCTGCCTCGCCATCAATGCAGGCGATAATAATCTGATCCGCAATGTGCGTTTCGAGAATATCCGGATAGAAGATTTCAGACAAGGACAGTTAGTCAATTTGCGCATCTTCTACAATGAGAAATATTGCAAAGCACCGGGCAGAGGCATTGAGAATGTATTGTTCAAGGACATCTCCTACACGGGAGAGAATGCAGAAGTTTCCATGATTATCGGTTATGACAAAGAACGGAAAGTGAAAAACATTCGTTTTGAAAACTTGCAAATAAACGGTGAAGTGATTTATGATGACATGCCCGATAAACCCAAATGGTATAAGACCGGAGATATGGCACGCATCTTTGTAGGCGAACATACAGAAGAGGTTACATTCCGGAAATAATGCTATCATTCTATCATGCTGAGCGTAGTCGAAGCATCTTTTCTTCATGCAAAAAGGGAAGAGATGCTTCGACTACGCTCAGCATGACAGATACCCTGCCTTACCCCTCTCCCCTCATCAACTAATTTATCATTGCAAAGCAGTTTCTTATTTCCCTCTTCTCTGTCCTCTCTGAGGTCTCATGCTCTGATACTTTTTATACTGTTCGTCCGTCAGAATCTTTTTGAGTTTCGCATCTGCCTCATTACGTTTTTTCTCCATTTCTTCGCGTGAAGGTCTTTCGCCCGAAGCATTTCTGTTTGGTCTCATTTCCTCCATTACCGCCTTAAATTCTTTAGCCTGAGTTTCATTCAGTCCCAGATCCGTCACCATCTGTTCAATACGCTTTGACATGTCAGGACGTCCACCTCTGTTATCCTGAGCCATACATACTGCCGAGCCCATAAACAGAACAACGGCCAAACCTAAAATTTGCTTCTTCATAATTCTAATGCATTTAAAAGTGAGTTATATTTTCATTGAATTCACCAATATGTATCTATGACTCTTCTCACATGAAACAGTTTAATCCCGCCAGCAAGAAAATCGACTAAGAGGAAGTTTTTATAGATGAAACAGAAACTATTCTCTCCCCAAGTCAAGGGGATGAAAACAAATTTCTTATATAAAAATCCCTTCTTATACACAAAAACAATTATTTTTGCAGATATAACTTTTTCTACTATGACACGAAAGCTTTTCCTCCTCCACCTCCTGTCTTCTGTTGCCTCCTTTCAGCCCAAGCAACCGGACAGATATCCGATCTCATCATTATCGGAAAAGACACTTTTATATTGGAAACGTGCCCGATAGAGCACGATTCAATCTTAATGCCGGATTTCTACACAATGAAAGTTTTTCGATAGTTGTCAGCACTCCAGCACTAAGACAGCTAATATACAATAAAACAAACGGTTGCCTTATGCTGGCAACCGTTGCGACCAGTGCTGACAAACTGTTTATCAGCACTGTTTTTTTCGATATATTTACGGATTTCCCGATTTAACCTCCTGTGGTTCAGCACGTACATATACTTTATGCGAACCTTGCCCAATTGTGCTCAAATATCCCTTTTCCACAAGCAAATTGAGGTCATTCAGTGCTTTATTTTTCAAAAGTCCCGTAACACTGCTGTAATCTTTGCGAGTGATGAATGGATGCGTCTCCAAAAACACCAGTAAACGACGGTAACGTTCGGCACCGCTAAGTTCCGCACTTTTACGAAAACCATACTTGGCGCGCTCCACAAAACCGGCACACCGTTTGCGGAAATCGGGCGATACACGAAAGTGTACTTTACTGAAGAAGATAGTCTGCGCATGGATTTCTTTCGGGTCCATCACCGGACGGCCTTGCAGGCCTGCCGAAAAATATCCCATGTCGCCCAGCTGAACGTGGTGTCCTTCGGATAAATAATATGAAACCCGATCCTCTATCGCCGCCAACAAACCATGAATATCACCGGGGCTGAAACTGGACATTCGGGAAATGTCACTAACCAAACGCTCTGTGTCAATCGTACCCTTGTTCACGATGCGGGGATACAAGGGTTGTAATTCGCCGTCACCCTTCGGGTTAGGTCTTCTTTGGAAGTCATACTGTGCTGCCATTGTTTTTTGTTTCTGTTTAAAGGGTTAATACTGTTCTTCTTAAGTGATTGAAAGCCAAAACAAGGCAGAGAAATGTGCAGATAGTCTGTCGTTTTTGTGCTTTTGGCTTAGGATAAATGTTCTTATACTTATTCCAAAACTTCGTCCTGCAATTGCGGGCTGTCCGGTGGGCAGTTGCAGGCTGTCCGGTTCCCATATCGAAACCGTCGGGCCCGCAATTGCAGGACGAAGTTTTAGAGTAAGCAAAGATACGAAATCAATAGGGCAAAAGCAAGTTTTCCCTTAAGTATTCGTTAATTTTTCTCATGCATTTAGGACGACAGTCTTTAAGGATAAATAGAATCATAAAAGGCATTTATAATTTGCTTTCAGCGCATATTATGCGTACCTTGCGGTCGCTAAGGAATAACCCTTATTGCTCAATTATTTCAAAACACATATACGGATGAAAATAACTCTTATCAGAGAAGACCGGGAGAGTGGAAAAGAAACCCTCAGCACCTGCGAAGCTGACGCATGGATAGACCGGATAAAAACAGAAACCAAAGAGGAACACGTCACAAGATTGCGCTCCATGCTCCTTTACACGAATCCTGACAGCGGAGGATACTATGAACACATCGACAAGTTGCCGCGCATTTATCCCTCCGTGGAATTCGGAAGAAGCAGAGACAACGGGCGAAAACTGAAACACTACAACGGCGTAGTGATGTTGGAAGTAAACCATTTGGCCGGATTGTCCGAAGTGGAACTGGTGAAACGGCAGGCGGCTTTGTTACCGCAAACTTGGGCGGCTTTTGCCGGAAGCAGTGGACGGAGTGTGAAAATCTGGGTGAAATTCGCCCTGCCGGACGGAAATTTGCCGGTGAAAGAAGAAAACATAGAGTCTTTTCACGCACATGCCTACCGCATGGCCGTGCAATGCTACCAGCCCATATTGCCGTTTCCCATCACGCTGCGAGAGCCTTCTATGACGCAAAGCTGCCGCATGACGCTTGATGCATATCCCTACTTCAACCGGCAAGCCATTCCTTTCTGCCTTGAGCAGCCCTTCGGTATGCCCGGCGAAGAAACTTTCCGGCAACGCCAACTGACGGAAAAGAACCCATTGTCAAGACTGAAACCGGGTTACGAAACCTCGCAGACCTTCACATTATTGTTTGAAACAACCCTCAGCAAAGCACTGAATGAAATGGAAGAATGGAAACGGGGCGACGACTTGCAGCAACTGCTGGTGTGCCTGGCAGAACACTGTTTCAAGGCAGGCATACCGGAGGAAGAGACTGTACGCCAAGTCATGATACATTATTTCAAGCAGGCGGACGAACCAACCGTGCGGACAACTGTCCACAACCTCTATCAGGAATGCAAAGGATTTGGCAAAAGAAAATCGCTGACACCGGAACAAGATACTGCTTTCCGACTAAATGAATTTATGGAACGCAGGTACGAATTCCGCTTCAACGCTTTGACGAACGACCTGGAATACCGGCAACGGGACTCCATTCATTTTTATTTCAAACCCGTAGACCAACGCGTAAAAAACAGCATAGCCATGGATGCCCTGCAAGAAGGCATCCGTGTGTGGGACAGGGATGTAAACAGGTATTTATCCTCCAATCGCGTACCGCTTTATAATCCGGTGGAAGACTATCTCTGCAACCTGGGCCGTTGGGACGGAAAAGACCGTGTCCGCGCGCTGGCCGACCTTGTGCCCTGCAACAATCCTCATTGGAGGGAACTTTTCTACCGCTGGTTCCTGAATATGGTGGCGCATTGGAGGGGGCTCGATAAGTTGCATTCCAACAGTACATCTCCCCTATTGGTGGGTGCGCAGGGTTTTCGGAAATCGACCTATTGCCGCATCATCCTTCCACCCGAACTCCGTTTCGGTTACACCGACAGCCTGGACTTCAAGAGCAAACGGGATGCAGAACTATACCTGGGACGCTTTATGCTGATCAACATCGATGAATTCGACCAGGTCAGTATCAATCAACAGGGTTTTCTGAAGCATTTATTGCAAAAGCCTGTTGCCAACCTGCGCAAACCGTATGGCAGCAGTATACAGGAAATGCGGCGCTATGCCTCGTTCATCGGGACAAGCAATCAGAAAGACTTGCTGACCGATCCGAGCGGTAGCCGCCGTTTCATCTGCATAGAAGTGACTGCACCGATCGATACCAACGTAACCATCAACTACCGCCAACTCTATGCACAGGCGATGGAAGCCATCGTAAAGGGCGAACGTTATTGGTTTGATGATGCCGATGAGGCTATTTTGCGCGAAACAAACCGGGAATTCGAGCAAATGAGCCCGGTTGAGCAGTTATTCCACTGTTACTTTCGTTCACCGGAAGAGGGAGAAGAAGGCGAATACTTATCTCCCATGCAAATACTGGAACATCTACGGAGCAAGAACAGGGATATAAAGCTGACAGCAAGCAATGTAAATCACTTCGGAAGGATATTGCGGAAGAATAATCTGGAATATAAACGAACTTGCAAAGGCATTGTATACCGGGTAGAAAAGTTATAATAATTTATTTTCAATAGATTAAATGGAGTTGTGCTGAAGTGCTGACAAACTATGCAAACCTATTATTGAAAAAAAAACTTCCAGTTGTCCACTACACCCCTAATAATTATTGATAAGTATCTTTATAGGTGTATATAACTTTAACATGTTCGTATTTCGCTTTCGTATATGATTTTAGATTTCAGCATTTTTGTTTCTTAAATAAGTGCAACAATTGTATCCCTATCCCCATTGTGAGCATACGTTCTTTTTTATTTGCCAATAAGTTTTGAGTCCAGTTAAGTAATCCTCCATCACCTATTTCATGTTCTACCCCATCAATAATAATCTTAGCTTTAATTCTAATGCCGTAGTAATAATTATTATGTGAATCTGATTTGGCAATACGAATATCCAAACCGCTATTTTTAATATAAAATAATGTATCTGATACCAATTGACTTTTTTCATCATATCCTTTGCAGGGTATAATTTCAAAGAATATATTTTCAAACCCAAAGACTTCTTTGCAGACCTTCTGTGTTATGGCTAAATGTTTATGTAATTCAGTTCTTTCAAATTCAAAACTACCCGTATCCATACCGCACGAGATTAGGCACAAAAGAGGAAAATGAGGCGTAAAATTGGGGTTTGAGAAAACCTGAGTTCTTATAACTCTTGATACATTACCAAAATTATATGTTTTCTCAGACAGTTCATTACTTTTCTTTAATGAAGCATAATGCAAAGCTATTGCATTTGTCGGGTCGGACTGAACTTCCGTGTTTCTTAGTGCTGTAAGAACTTTTTTTTGATTTACTGTTGCCATTACACTGCTTGTACCTAATTGAGCAACAGGGGATAACTCAATTAATTCATAGTTATTATTCGCAATTATTTTACAGCATTCCAATTCTTCCTCTTTAAATTCCAGAAAATCTAATTGTGCAGGTTTAGCCAATTTGTTTTTACTGTATTTACTCAATAAGGAAGATGGTGTTTCTTTTGTGATACGCCTGTCAAACACCTCTAATAGCAAAGAGTTTAACTCTGAACCACTCAATTTATCGGACAGTATATCAACTATTTCATTTAGATTACACCTGCTAATTATATGTTTTATTGCTTCATCTTTCATATATTCATAATGCTATATATGTATTCATTAAATATTCGTCCTTCTTTTATGACGGACAATTTAATAATTGCCTCTTTCTCAAATCCAATTTTCTCTAATACCCTCATTGATGCGACATTATATTCAAAAATATTTATATATACTCTATTGATGCCTCATTGATTAAAAGCTATAGCAACTAATTGTTTAACAGCTTCTGTTGCATATCCATTTCTCCAATATTGTTCGCCAATCCAGTATCCTATTTCTGCATCAATTCTATAAACATCACTTTGAGGGATTAAACTACAACAACCGACAAACTCATTTTCAGCATAGATACCTAAAACATCTTTATAGCTATTTGCTAATTCACATATTATATGAGGTGACACATGTTCAATTTTACGTAATTCTACCATATCAATACATTTATTTTCTCACTATGCCTATTTATGACGACAAACTCTAATTCACCTCGCTTCTTATTGTTATAATAATAGGGTGTATATCCGCACCCCCCTTGCACCTCTAAAGACTTCTACGGCTTCAGGATTATCTATGAAGTTGTAGAAACAAAACTACAATAATTACGCCACTTATCCAAAGGAAAGAGACGCTTTTCATGCCTCTTTTCCAAGAATAGAAAAAAATCCTTATATATTCAGAAACAAATAAGAAACATCGCTAAGCCATTAATAATCAGTACGAATACAACAAAAAAGTTCAAAACAAAAACAAGTATTTTTTAAACCAGAGCCAAAGGAAAAAATGATTTTTGGGGACCAAATCCAAAGCAAGTAATACTAAATCTGACTTCAATTGCGAAGATTAACAAACAATTCCACCAATTTATTGAGTGTATTTCAAACAATAATCGTATATTTAGAGGCGAAATCTATTTGATACACTGAGGATTGACTTTATCCCACTAATAATTATACCATATGAGACACACATTTATCGCTTTAATGGCCTTGTTGGCAGCAGGCAATTTATCTGCCCAACCAGAGACTCCTATTCGCATTGACATCAATGCAGGAAAGCAGATCGCAACCGTTACCAAACGTTTTAACGGTACTAATATCGAAGACCTCAACAATCAGACTAATGGAGGAATGTTCAGCCAGCTGATTCATGGGGAAGCTTTTGAAGAAAACATTGATGTGGATTTCCTAAACCTCGAGCGGAAAGACTATTCTAAAATCTACGTCGTGCTGGATGAAAGACGTATTCCGCATCTCTTGAATCAATCTAATGTGTACAGTAGGATCAACTGGAATAATCTTGGTGAGAAATATGATTTCAACTCTAATGACATTTATTCTGCCGGAAGATATGGCGCACCTGAGAATCTTTCGGGATGGATGTTCCCCGGTCGTTTTCTGGTCTATGATTCTCTTCCCGAAAACATTCAGAAGATTATGATGACACGGATCAATGGCAACGAACAGGTTTCAAAATACTGGTCGAAGCTGACTTCCGGAAATCCTCAATATAAATACGAATTGATACGTGACGGAAAGGCTTATATGGGACGCCAGACACAACGCATCTCTTTCGCCGCCGGAAACGGTGAGGTCGGTATTACCAATCATGGCCTTTATCGCTCGGGGATTATGTTCGAAAACGGGAAGTCTTATGATGGCATCCTGCGGATAAAAGCTGATAAACCGACTACCATCTATGTATCCCTTCGTGATGAGAACAACAATATCCTAGCTGAAAAGCCTTATCAATTGAAAGGTGACGGTTCTTATGAAAAGGTTGTTTATGAACTGACACCGAACGGGGCTACTATTAATGGCAGCTTCGGCATCTCACTCAAAGCTCCCGGCACCGTTGACCTCGGATTTGCCTTCTTGCAACCGGGCACATGGGGACGCATTGAAGGTGGATGGCCTATTCAAACTAAATTCACTGATGCACT
Source organism: Bacteroides intestinalis DSM 17393 (assembly GCF_000172175.1). NCBI lineage: Bacteria > Pseudomonadati > Bacteroidota > Bacteroidia > Bacteroidales > Bacteroidaceae > Bacteroides > Bacteroides intestinalis. The sequence goes on from NZ_ABJL02000008.1 coordinate 1,823,573, forward strand.
GAAGAAGCAAGGCATCACCGCCTTCCGCTATAATGGCTCTATGGTAGACGTTGGTGCGGACACCTATCTCTATCGTTGGAAACTGATGCGTGGACCGATAGACGAACGCCGGATTACCTTCCGTAGTGGTTTTAATCCTTATGCTACCCATAGCTTTGGGTTCATTGAGATGCTTCAGGCAGCCGAAGTCATTAATGCAACAGCCATCATCGGTATGAGCATGAACGAGAGTTACGAGGATATCCGCGACTTCGTAGAGTATGTCAACGGACCGATAAGCTCGAAGTGGGGAGCCTTGCGTGCAGCAGACGGACACCCTCAGCCCTATAGTCTTAAATATATTCAGGTAGATAATGAACGTGGCATCTCCAGAGGGTATGTAGAGTGCATGAAGAAGTTTGCAAAGGCTGCGTGGGAAGCTGATCCCAATATGTCGATTATGACTTCGCTGAATATTGGAGGCAATGGATATAAGCGAGGTGGCACGGAGCAGCAGAAGCAGGAGATTGCACGCCTACGTACACAATTGACTGAACTCGAACAGGCACCTTCAGGTAAAGAGAGAGAAATACGCCGGATACAACAACAGATTCGTCAGCAGGAAGAGAACCTGGGTAGACAATACGAGCTTTCTTCCGAATTGGCAGGATGGTTCGTTGCTCAAGGTAAAGGCGACAAGCTGGCTTGGGACCCTCACTACTCGGGAGCTCGCGAGTTTGCCGACAGAGGAGATGCCTTCCTGAATGAAATGGGTATCAACCTGCAACGGGAACTGGCTAAGGATTATCCCGGTTTCAAGCTAAACCTGCATCCGATGGAAGAGAACGGCAGCCGTTGTGACTGGGATCGCGGATTGGCACATGCGCACAACTGGAATACCCTGCAACGTTACGGAGATTGCTTCCAGATGCTGGGTACCGCAAATACCTTCCAACCACACGGACTACAATATATGTGGGATCAGGGACGCATTCATTACACGCCCGATGCTATATGGTTCCAACCTTCCGCTCACATCGATGAGATGATGATGAAGACCTGGAAACCAAATGTGGTACAATCATCGAGCAGCGACCAAAGCCTGGACGTAACAGCTAAGATAAATGATGCAAAGACGGAAATGACCATCTATGTAGCCAATATGTCCGACCAACCTCAGGCAGCAATCCTGAATATTGAGAACTTCCGTTTCGGTAGCCGCGCAGAGGTGCAGACCATCGGTAATTGTGAACTGACGGAGTATAATACGTATGAGAATAAGGACAATGTAGTGTTTAAGTCTTCAAAGGCTTCTATTGCCCGCAAGAATGCCAAGTATGTATTCCCTAAATATTCGTATACGGTTATTACACTGAAGAAGTAGGTTTCGACTTGCTTGTGATGGAACAGACAACGGTTATTCTATGTATAGGGTAACCGTTGTTGTTTTCCTGATAACTATCATTCTCACAACAGATACTAAGGAAGGATTGAGTAGACTTCGCTTTTCATTCGTATGATATAAAGTCAGAAAATCAAAGATTTATGAAACAGATATTGAAAATAGCCGTAGCATTATTATTTGCTGCAACGAGTGTAACACATGCCCAATTAGTCACCTTCCCCGCAAGCCTGCGCCCGGGCATGCCACACAATGACGATTACATAGTTCGCGTCCGCATCATCGGGCAGGGAATATTAGATCACCCCATCCGCGGTATCGAGATTACAGATTTCCGGAATGTATTGATAGACAGTATCACGGTAGTTAATCCTGACCATTACACCGTTTTCGGCGGTGGAGCTACAGGCATAACAATCAGGAACCTGAAATCTTTCAGTTGCAAGGGTTGGAGTGATGGTATCGATCTGATGTGTTGCCGCAATGTACTTCTTTATGCGTAACTCGGATGACTGCATAGCCCTTTATAACCACCGCTGGAACTGGTGGGGCGGCTCGGGCGACATCACTGTGCAGAACTCCATACTTTGGGCAGATGTAGCGCATCCTATCAACGTAGGTGGTCATGGCGACCCGGACTCTCCTACGGGAGAGGTGATTGAGAACCTGATTTTCCGTAACATAGATATTCTGGAACACGATGAAGACGCCCCTCCCTACCAAGGTTGCATGGCGATAGACTGCGGTGACAAGAACCACGTTCGCAACATTCTGTTTGAGAACATCCGGGTAGAAAGCATTCAGAAAGGACGACTGTTCTAGGTGAAAGTGCGTTTCAACGGGAAGTACGACAAAGTACCGGGTAACAGCATCGACGGAATAACCTTCCGCAACATCACTTATACGGGAATCGGCGAAAATCCCTCTGTCATCGAAGGACTGGACAAAGAACGAACCGTAAAAACGTGACATTTGAAAATGTAGTAATCAATGGAGAACGGATGAAAGACCTGAAAAGAGTAGTAACCAATGATTTTATAAAAGGGATTAGGATAAAATGAACAATCACGGAGAAATAGCAGGAAATAATTGTCCCGGTGTAACCTTATCACTATTTTAGCGTCTCAGATTATGAACCAAATGAAAAACAAATAATGAAATTTATCAAAACTTTATGCCTTGGCGGCATAGTAACCACTATGCTCTTGAGCGGATGTACCCAGAAGAGCATTACTTTAGAAGGCAAAGTAACGAATACATCCGGCGCTCCCATTGTATATAACATCACTACTGATGGCATTTACTTACCGAACAAGATTGATACTTTACGTTTAAATGCAGACAGTACGTATCAGATTACCTTACCTGTAAACGGTAACGAAAAGCTGTCTCTTTTTCTATATGGTGAGCGAAACTTAGGTAGTATCTATCTTGCTCCGGGAAAACAGACGCTTGATATCGATGCTTCCAAATTTAATGAACTAAACCCGGTTGACGGTTTGACGAAAGAAAATGAAATCCTCAAGAAGTTGGCTGATCTGAATGAAAACGTATTTAATCTGCGTGCACGCCGGGGAGATATCTTTAACGTCGGTAAGGATACGGTTGCCTCATCCGTATATCAGAAGCTGACAGACTACGCCACTACATTAGAAAAAGAAGTGGCAGGGGTGGACGATCAGTTCAGGCAGAGAGCCATACAGGATATACGCTTACAGGCTTTGATGGCATATATGAATCAATATTTCGGTAACTACCGGAGAGGTTCCGAAACGGTCAAGAAGGAATGGGACGACGCTTACGCCCAGATGTTGGATTTTGCAAACGTCGGTCAGGCTGAAAGCGTGTTCTCTCCTGCATTTGCAGATGTCATATCGAATATGGCAGGCATAGATATTTTCATGCAACATGAAAGGCGCACGAATGATGACAATGAACGCAATCAGCTGTTATTCTATTGGTATAAAACAAATCTGCAAGGCCGGGTACAGGAGGCTGCAATGGGACTTCTCATTCTGGAAGACGAAAGCCGTGAGTATTTTGCAACCGGTATTCCTTCATTGTATGAGGAATTCAAGACATTATATCCCCAAAGCGTGCTAATGCCGAAATTAGAAACAGCGATACAGAAGAACAAAGCGTTCAATGAAACCGAACTTCCGAAAGACATTCATATATTGAATACGGACAGTGTACGCACCTTTAAGGAAATTACTGACTTATACCCGGGTAAAGTGATCTTCATCGACGTATGGGCTACCTGGTGCGGTCCTTGCCGTGCTTCGTTTGCACACATCAAACCTTTGCAGAAATATGCTGCTGAAAATGATATCGTGTTATTGTATGTTTCCATCGATACTCCCCAGAAAGCTGAACTCTGGAAAAAGATGACAGGGCACTATAACTTAAAAGGAGAGCATGTCATCATCAACGAGGCTTTCAAAATGGAAATTTATGAGAAGTTCGGGCGGAACGGCATACTGTCAATCCCGCATTATGCCATTGTCAATAAAGAAGGAACGCTGCAATTCCCATCGGCAGCCAGCCCGGAAAATATGGATAAGCTGATGGAACAACTGAAAGAAGCCTCTAAATGAACGATTATTAACGAATGCTAAGACTCATCGAAATACAGCAAAAACAGGTTCCCTTATCTTTGAGTAAACTCTATTCTTCGTTCGTATTAATTATATAAAAACAAAGAACCATGAATAGATATAGACTGCTTTTTTCAATTATCCTCTTGCTATTCCTCTCTCCCTGTTTGCGGGCAGGGGAATGGCAATGGTCTGTGACTCTTGATGGGTTTGTCTCTAATGAAACGAACCGGAATCCTACAGCTTTCTTGTGGATACCCGCTGACTGTATGCAGGTAAAAGCAATTATTGTAGGACAACACAATATGAGCGAAGAAACTCTTTTTGATAATCCCCTTTTCCGCGAAAAGATGCAGAAGCTGGGAATCGGCTTTGTATGGATAACTCCCGGTATCGATCAGCAATGGGATGTATCGAAAGGCACACAACAGATATTTGAGAAAATGATGTTCTCCCTGGCAGACGTCAGCGGATATAGTGAACTGAAAAATGTCCCCATCGTTCCCATAGGCCATTCGGCTATGGCTACTTATCCCTGGAATTTTGCCGCATGGAATCCGGAACGTACTTTGGCTATCATTTCCCTACATGGCGATGCTCCGCGTACGAATCTTACCGGCTACGGGCGTGAGAATCTGGAATGGGGACGTACCCGTAATATCGATGGAATACCCGGACTGATGATTGAAGGAGAATATGAATGGTGGGAAGCCCGGGTAAATCCGGCACTGGCCTTCCGCATGATGTATCCTGAAAGTTGTATCTCATTTCTGTGTGACGCAGGACGGGGACATTTCGATGTGGCAGACGAAACAGCCGCATACATTGCTCTATTTCTGGAAAAAGCTATCAATCAACGGCTGACGGATGAAGTAACGAAAGACGGTAAAGTAAAACTGAATCCGGTAAACCCAACCAAAGGCTGGCTGGCAGAACGCTGGCATCCCGATCAGAAGAAGCGAGTCAAAGCCGCCCCCTATTCACAATATAAAGGTGATCCTCATGATGCTTTCTGGTATTTTGACCGTGAAATAGCGGAAGCGACTGAAGTACGGTATACGCAAAGCCGCGGAAAGAAAGAACAGTATCTGGGTTTTGAGCAAAACGACAGTTTACTGACATACGACAAGAAACATCATGTACGTGTACAGCCCCGCTTCAATCCGGAAGCCGATGGAATCACTTTCCACCTGAAAGCCGTATGTACGGATTCCCTGAGAACCAAACTATCTGATGAACATACAGATGCGACACCGATAATCAGTCGCATCTGTGGACCAGTAAAAAAGGTAAATGACACCACATTTATGGTATCTTTCTATCGGATGGGTATGAATAATCTGCGCCGTACCGGTGATATATGTCTGTTGGCAAGCCAAACAGGAGACCAGAAGTATAAAAGTGCTGTTCAGGAAGTCAGTATCCGCATCCCTTACCGGAATACGGAAGGGCAAAGGCAGTATATATTATTTCCAGGATTGCCCGATGTGAAAGCGGAAAGCGGTTCTTTATCTTTAAAAGCCACAAGTGATTGCGAACTGCCCGTCTCTTACTATATCAAAGAAGGTCCGGCTGAAATAGAAGGAGACCAAATTGTATTCACTCCTATCCCACCCCGCAGTAAATTTCCGGTAAAAGTAACGGTAGTTGCCTGGCAATATGGTATTGCTGGTAAAGTACAGACGGCCGAACCGGTGGAACGTAGTTTTTATATCCTGAAATAACAGCAACTACCAAGTAACTTTTATTCTATCTGTCACTTTTACATATTTCATCACAACTTCTGTTGTTTATAGGTTTTCAAAGATTTATCCTTAGTCAGTTCGGGCACTAAACGAATGGCGAACCTCCCGAAGCCCTCAGATTAAAATGCAATACAGTCTTAGCATTGACACGGAATTTTGAGACTCTGACTTTCGTTCGTGTAGGAATAGATTTGTCGCCATCCGTATAAATTTCAGCTACATAATCTTTTCCAGCAGGCAGAAAACTCAAATCAACCGGTAATGTCCGTGCATCATTATTTGTAATTGAACCTATGAACCATTCCTCTCCTTTCCGGCGAGCCACAGTAATAAACTCACCGACTTCACCTTATAAAACCTTCGTATCATCCCAGGTGGTGTACACATCATCAAAGAACTTTAATTCCGGTTCGTCCTGCGAATCCGAAAGTTTGTCATACCAATACATATATTGCAGGGGATTGTAATAGACAGCTGTATTCAAGATTACAGACTATCTGTCAAATAATGGAACGCACTTCACAGAAAGGCCAACAAACATTACTCTTATTCTCAATTTTGGGAATATCGGCAATGAACCGGTAATTGTGGAATGGATCCGCTCATTTGAAAAGCTGGAAGATATTTGAGTAATATATCCCTCTACTTCGTATATATAAAGAAAGAACTAACAAAAGAATTATGAGAAATAAGAGTTTGATCCTAATGACAATCTGTGCAGTTCTATCAACCGATCTTTCCGCTCAATCCATTTATCCCGGACAGCATGCCGGAAAAATGAAAAAAGTGACAACAGCGCCGATACAGGTAGAGAGTTTCGACTTAAAAGACGTGCGTTTATTACCAAGCCGCTTTCGCGACAATATGATGCGTGATTCTGTTTGGATGACTTCCATAGCAACCAATCGTTTGCTACACAGTTTCCGCGACAACGCCGGAGTATTTGCCGGACGTGAAGGTGGGGATATGACCGTAAAGAAACTGGGCGGCTGGGAATCACTAGACTGCGAACTGCGCGGACATACAACAGGGCATTTACTATCAGCCTATGCGCTCATGTACGCATCTACCGGAAGCGAAATATTCAAGCTGAAAGGTGACAGCCTTGTTACAGGTCTGGCAGAAGTACAGGCAGCTTTGGGAAACGGGTATCTCAGTGCATATCCGGAAGAATTGATCAACCGGAACATACGTGGGACAAGTGTATAGGCACCCTGGTATACATTGCACAAACTCTTCTCCGGATTGATCTACCAATACCTCTATGCAGATAACAAACAGGCATTGGAAGTCGTTACCCGCATGGGCAACTGGACTTATAATAAACTTAAACCACTGGATGAATCCACCCGGAAAAGAATGATACGGAATGAATTCGGTGGTGTGAACGAATCTTTCTATAATCTCTACGCCATCACCGGTGACGAACGTTATCAATGGCTCGCAGAGTTCTTCTATCACAATGACGTTATCGATCCGCTGAAAGAACAACGCGATGATTTAGGAACCAAGCACACGAATACCTTTATCCCAAAAGTTCTTACCGAAGCACGCAACTACGAGCTGACGCAGGATAATGACAGTCGGAAACTGACTGATTTTTTCTGGCATACCATGATAGACCATCATACCTTTGCACCGGGATGCAGCAGTGATAAAGAGCATTATTTTGATCCACAACAATTATCCAAACATCTGACCGGATATACCGGTGAGACTTGTTGTACATACAATATGCTGAAACTCAGTCGCCACCTGTTTTGCTGGACAGGAGATGCCAAAGTTGCCGACTACTACGAACGTGCACTCTATAATCATATCCTCGGGCAACAAGACCCTGAAACGGGAATGGTATCCTATTTCTTGCCTTTGCTCTCCGGCTCGCACAAAGTTTATAGTACCCGGGAGAATTCCTTCTGGTGCTGCGTAGGCAGCGGCTTCGAAAACCATGCTAAATATGGAGAAGCTATCTATTATCACAATGACCAGGGAATCTACGTAAACCTCTTTATCCCGTCAGAGGTAAACTGGAAAGCGAAAGGAATAACTCTGCGCCAGGAAACAGCTTTCCCCGCAGAAGAGAACACTGCATTGACCATCCAAACGGACAAACCTGTCACCACTACGATTTATCTGCGCTATCCATCATGGAGTAAAAATGTGAAAGTAAACGTCAACGGGAAAAAAGTATCGGTAAAACAGAAACCGGGATCATACATTCCCGTAACCCGCCAATGGAAAGACGGTGATCGCATTGAAGCCAATTATCCGATGAGCCTGCAACTGGAAACAACGCCGGACAATCCACAAAAGGGAGCCCTGCTATACGGACCGCTGGTATTGGCCGGTGAATCGGGAACAGAAGGTATGCAATCTCCGGCACCATTCTCTGATCCGGCATTATATAATGATTACTATACTTACAATTATCATATTCCGGCTGAGCTGAATACCACCTTACAAATAGACCGGAAACACCCCGGACACAGTTTACAGCGTACAGGCGAGGAACTGATATTTAAGACATCACAGGGCAATGTTTTAAGGCCACTGTATGACTTACATCACCAACGTTACGTTGTATACTGGGATCTGTCATTCACATCATGCCGTCCTGCTGATAACCGGCAGGCGGCTTATGATTTTACGCCACTTGACTCCATTGTCACCTCATGGATGAATAAAGGATACTATCCGGGAGCCTCAATCTGTGTAGTCAGAGACGATAGCGTTATCTTTCAGAAAAACTACAAAAACTTTACCCCTGACACCAAAGTCTATGTAGCCTCTGCCGGAAAATGGGTAGCCGCCGCAGTAATCGGAGCAGTGGTAGACTGCACCGAACTGGACTGGAATGACAGTGTAAAGAAATGGATTCCTGAATTTAAAAACGACATAAAAGGAATGATTACTTTACGTCAGTTGCTTTCGCACACATCGGGCGTCCGCCCTTATCTGCCGGAACCACGCGTAGACAATTACAATCATCTGGATTCTGCAGTCATGGAGATTCTTCCGCTTGACACGGTTTTCACTCCCGGTACCCGCTTTGAATATGGTGGACTTGCCATGCAGATAGCCGGCCGGATGGCAGAAAAAGCAATGAATAAAGAATTCGAGGAATTATTCCAGGAATTAATAGCCCGACCTTTAAGAATGAAAAACTCCCACTTCACGCCCGTGAATACAGATGGCGGACACGCTCCCATGTTGGGTGGAGGTCTCTGTACCACTTTGCACGACTACATGCGTTTTCTTGATATGATCTACCACAATGGCGTATTTGAAGAAAAGCAACAGGAGAAGCCTATCAGATCAGTTCACCGGGTTGAGCCGGCGCCTATCCATGGATCAATAAACAGGACCGGGTATATGGATTCTTCATAGCCCATGTACAGGGAAGTTCACAAAAGGAAGATGGCTTCTCGTCATTTTTTGGAAGTCCTGTCATTTCACAAACTGTCTCGAACATTATTTCCCAAAAAAGATAGAACACATTGAGTATCCTCATATCTCAAATCGTATTTATATAAAAACAATAAATACGAAGATATGAAGACTATCGGCTCAACAATTATTATGTTAGCTCTCGTTCCTTCCCTCTTTGCGGACAATAGCAGGGAACTGAAGCTGGCATCTCCTGACGGAACACATGAAATAGCATTTTACCAGAAGCAGGTTTCACCTGCGGTAAACGAACTTTGTTATCGGGTAGATTACAAATCACAACCTGTAGTCAATGAATCGCGTGCCGGACTGGAACTGGACAACCGGATATGGGAAATGGCTCTGGGAGCACGAAACTTGAAACAACCTGCCTGCTGGATGGACAATCTGGAAGTGGACTCCGTGACTTACCAACCCGAAACAGACATCACCTGGCAGCCACTTTACGGTGAACGTAGCAGTGTACGCGATCATTACCGGGCCGGCACCCTTTATCTCTCCAAGAAAGATAACTCCGGCTACCGGCTCAACATTGAGGTGCGTGCCTATAATGAAGGAGTAGCTTTCCGCTATTTCTTCCCGGAACACCCAAAGGCTATCTTTCATAAAGTAGTAGGTGATCTCACAGAATACGCCTTACCGGCAGGTACAAAAGCATGGACCGAACAATGGGCACAGGCTTTCTTTGAGTACCTGAACATTGATGATATCAAACATCCGGTAGAACGTGCCCTTACGCTGGAACTCCCGAATGGTAAATGGGCGGCATTGGCAGATGCTGATGTAGACGACTGGTGTCTGACCAAATACCTTGCCTCCACAGACAAGAAGAATACACTGACTTCTGTAATGTATAGCCCCGTGGATGTAGTGACTTATTATGCCACTCCCTGGAAGATAGTCATGGCAGCCGACAAACCGGGTGAATTGCTGGAACACAATGATATCATCCAGAATCTGAATCCGCCGTGTGAAATTGCCGATGCCGCCGCATGGGTGAAACTAGGCAAGATTATGCGCGAAACAACTATCACAACCGAAGGAGCTATTGCAACCATCGACTTCTGTGCAACACATAATATCCCGTATATGCTTTTCGACTGGCAATGGTATATGCCCTGTACTTCACATGACGGGGATGCCACAAAAGTGGTTGCCAAACTGGATATGCCCCGTGTTATAGCTTATGGTAAGGAAAAAGGAGTTGGTATCTGGGTGTACGTAAACCAGCATGCACTCATGAAGCAAATGCGTGAACTTTTCCCATTGCTCCGCGAATGGGGAATTGTCGGAGTGAAATCCGGTTTCGTACAATACGCCAGCCATCGCTGGGCAACTTGGATGCACGACATGGTTCGCTTGGCGGCAGAGAATCATCTGCTGATGAATATCCATGATGAATATCGCCCCTCAGGCTTCAGCCGTACTTATCCGAATTTATTAACTCAGGAAGGCATTTGTGGAAACGAAGAATTTCCCGATGCAACTCATAATGTCACGCTCCCCTTCACTCGTATGATAAACGGTGCAGCCGACTATACGATCTGTTATTTCGACAAACGGCTGAAAACGACTCATGCTCACCAACTGGCAGCATCACTCGTGTTCTACAGCCCTCTGCAAACTATCTTCTGGTATGACAAACCATCGTTCTATCACGGAGAACCGGAAATGGAATGGTTTGAGAACTTGCAAACTGTATTCGACGATACGAAAGTATTGGATGGTGCTCCCGGCAAAAACATAACAATGGCACGCCGAAAAGGTCAGGAATGGTTTGTTGCAGCAATGACCAACAATGAAGGTTCTGAAGAAGAAATACCTCTCACGTTCCTCGATAAAGAAAAGAATTACCTCGCCTGCATCTATACGGATGGGGGAGAAAAGATAAAAACAAGTACACAGGTGAAATGTACTTATCTGCTTGTCAACGCTTCACAAACTATGAAGTTCCAGCTGAAACCCAGTGGTGGAGCTGCCATAAGACTGGTACCTATAGACAGGCAGAAAATGAAGAAATATAAAAAGTACAAAGGAGAAAGATTATAAAATATGATATGCCATTGAGTGAATAAACAGATTCGCTCGTATTAATAGGCAAATAACACATTAAGGTTATTTTCAGTAGATAAAGGTAAGAGTTTGTTTAGGTAAAATCTTTGTTTTCAGGATATTTTTAAAGGTAAATAAAAAGATGAAAAAGATATTTCTGCTTACTACATTGCTATGCACTGCCTGTTGGCAGGCGGAAGCCCAATATGTATCCAAAGCCTGGGTATCTGACCAGAAGGATGGCACATACATCAATCCGGTGCTGTATGCCGATTATTCCGATCCGGATGTCTGTGCGGTAGGAGAAGATTTTTATATGACGGCTTCCAGCTTCGGATGTGCTCCCGGTTTGCCCATTCTCCATTCCAAAGATCTGGTTAACTGGAAATATGCAGGCTATGCGCTGAAACAGATAGAACCCATCGAGTTCTTCAATGCTCCCCAGCATGGAAAAGGTGTTTGGGCACCATCCATCCGCCATCATAATGGAGAGTTTTATATCTATTGGGGAGATCCGGATCATGGCATCTTCATGGTAAAGACCAAAGACCCGGCCGGAGAATGGGAGAAACCGATATTGGTAAAAGCCGGTCGTGGCATGATAGACCCTGCTCCATTATGGGATGAAGATGGAAAAGTATATCTGGTACACGCATGGGCAGGAAGTCGTGCCGCACTGAACAGTGTTATCACAATTTGTGAGATGAATGCAGAAGGAACAAAAGTGATCAGTGATCCGGTACTGGTCTTTGATGGTAATGATGGAATCAACCATACAATTGAAGGCCCCAAACTCTATAAGCGGAATGGCTACTACTATATTTTTGCCCCGGCAGGCGGAGTAGCAACCGGATGGCAGTTAGTATTGCGTTCGCGGAATATATACGGTCCTTATGAAAAGAAGATTGTCATGGCGCAAGGTTCTACCGACATCAATGGTCCCCACCAAGGCGCATGGGTTGACACGCAGACAGGGGAATCCTGGTTCGTTCACTTTCAGGATAAAGCCATGTATGGGCGTGTCGTTCACCTGAACCCGATGAAGTGGGTAAACGACTGGCCTGTAATTGGAAAAGATAAGGACGGCGATGGTTGTGGCGAACCAGTAACCCGTTATAAAAAGCCCAATATAGGCAAGAATTACCCGGTAGAAACACCTGCGGACAGTGACGAGTTCAATACCCGTCAATTGGGAATGCAGTGGGAATGGCATGCCAATTATCAGGATACATTCGGATATACTTCTGACTTGGGATTCATCCGTATTTACGGACATATTCTCTCCGAGAACTTTGTAAATTTCTGGGAAGTACCGAACCTTTTATTGCAGAAATTCATGGCAGAAGAGTTCACAGCAACTACCAAACTAAAAGTTTCCGCCAAAATGGACGGACAGCAATCCGGATTGATTGTAATGGGCTGGGACTATTGTTACCTCGGAGTAGAGAAAGAAGGTGATAAATTTATATTGAAACAAGTGACCTGCAAGGATGCAGAGCAAAAGACACCCGAAACAGTCAATCGCCTGGCAGAATTACCTGCCAGCAGAAAGTACGAAGCCGGTTTGTTTCCCAACTACGAAAGAGATATCTATCTACGGGTAAAAATAGAGAAAGGCGGTATCTGCCACTTCTATTACAGCCTGGATGGTAAAAAATATAAAGCAATAGGTATACCTTTCACAGCCCGTCAGGGAAAATGGATAGGTGCCAAAGTAGGGCTATTCAGTACCACTCCTTATGGTAAGGAACGGGGATGGGTAGATGCCGACTGGTTTCACATAGATAAATAAAAAGACTGATTATATGAAAACAAAAGAACTACTGTTCGGTGCATGCCTGTGCATGTTTACGGCTTGCAACATGCCCGAGAAAGGAATGGATGTGGATGTATATGAGGCGCTGGATTACTGTGACGCCCAAGTACAACGCACTTTAACAGAATTAAAAGCTGCAGAAGGTACTATCGACTACTCGATGATGCCCCGTAACATCATGGACAGCCTCAACACTTGGCATTGCCGAAAAGCGACAAAGGATGAATGGTGCAGTGGTTTCTGGCCAGGAGTTTTATGGTATGATTACGAATATACCGGTAAAACAACCATAAAGGAAGAAGCAGAGAAATTCACCGAACCGTTGAAGTTCCTGTCACAAATTCCGGCATACGACCATGATCTGGGTTTTCTGATCTTTTGCAGCTACGGCAATGGATATCGGTTGACGCATAATCCGGAATACAAACAAGTGATTCTAGATACAGCAGATTCACTGGCAACTTTGTTCAGACCTCGTGTAGGTACCATACTTTCATGGCCACGTAATATAGAAATGTTCGGTGGACACAATACGATCATGGATAATATGATAAACTTGGAAATGCTTTTCTGGGCTGCCAAGAATGGAGGAAACCCATATCTGGCAGATATAGCCGTGTCGCATGCCGACAAGACTATGAAATATCAGTTCCGGCCCGACTACACTTCCTATCACGTCGCTGTTTATGATACTTTGACGGGCGACTTCATAAAAGGAGTTACACATCAGGGATATGCCGACAACACTATGTGGGCACGTGGACAGGCATGGGCTATCTATGGTTATACGGTAGTTTATCGGGAAACGTTAGATCCCCGCTATCTGGATTTCGTACAGAAAGTAGCCGATGTATATCTGGAAAGACTGCCGGAAGACTATATACCTTACTGGGACTTTGATGACCCCAGTATTCCGAATGCGCCACGTGACGCCTCTGCTGCAAGTGTAACCGCATCCGCTTTACTGGAACTATCTACATACCTACCGGATAAGAAAGGAGATGAATATAAGAATGCCGCCATAAGAATGTTAACAAGTTTGAGTTCAGACAAATATCAATGCGGCAAAAGCAAACCGGCATTCCTCCTCCACTCCACCGGACACTTACCGAACAATTCAGAAATAGATGCTGCCATCATTTATGCAGACTATTATTATATCGAAGCCCTGATTCGATTGAAGAACTTGATTGAAGATAAAGCTGTCATATAGGAACAACGCTTTCCCCGCTTACTGCTTCGGTTTGAGGGGAAGCGTAAACCAAAATGTAGATCCTTCTCCCAATTTTGAATTTACTCCAATCTCTCCTCCCATATTCTGAATAATAAGTTGGCAAATAGGCAGCCCTAAACCAGTGCCTTGCTTGAAACTATCCAACTTGATGAAACGTTCGAATATAAGATGGAGCTTATCTTCCGGAATACCTGTCCCTGTATCGGTCACATAATAATAAATCTCTTTCTCACGAACTTCATATCCATAACGAATACTCCCGGTTGAAGTGAATTTACAGGCATTGGTCAGGAAATTCAAAACCAGTTGCTGAAGTCTGTTTTTCTCTGAACAAACAACATAATAATCTGGCATTCCAGGCTCAAAAATCAGCTCAACACTACTCTGTAAACGTGACTCAACAACTCCTTTCAAAGTCATTAGTACTCCATTTAGTGCAAATTCCGAGTAATACAAATCAAGAACTCCGGCTTCTATCTTAGACAAATCAAGAACATCATTGATAAGCTGCAACAAAATTCCGTTATTTTTCTCTATGATGCTGACATACTCTTTCTTTTCTTCTTCATCTTCAGTCATGGTCAATATGCTGGAAAAGCCAATAATAGCATTCAACGGAGTACGGATTTCATGGCTGATATTAGCAAGGAAGGCAGATTTCAAACGGTTGGACTCTTCCGCACGTTCTTTGGCGGCAATGAGTTCACGTTCCGCCACTTTACGTTCTGTAATAAACAGCGATGAGCCCACCACGATTAAAGGATTTCCTTTTTCATCATATTGTTCCACGAAAGCACGAGCCTCCATCCAGTCTTCCGAATCGTCTGGTTTACCCGGACGATGAACCCGATATTCTTCTTTAATTTTATCGACTTTATTGGCACGCACATCCTTAAAGACTTGCCGGATACGCTCCCTATCCTCCTCACTGACAAAGGTGAGGTAGTTGTTTACATGGGTAGCATAAGTCATTTCTGAGACTTCCTTTTTGCCTTGTTCTATTGGCTTGTAAGAACTATACGTGATTTCATCCGTACGTATATCCCATTGCCAGGGAAGCAAATCAACGACTTCTAATGCCATTGCCATTTTAGAATGGGTGAAGCGCTGATTCTGTTCCACCAACTGAAGACGTTCCAGTATCTTATTCCTGCGAAGCTGAAAAAAGAGGATTACCAACAGTAAGACAATGCTGCCTACTACCAAGGCAGACTGATATTTTTCAAGGAAAGTAGGAGGAGCATTTAAATAAACTGTTCCCGGAGGACAATTTTTAGGAGATAAACCAAAATCCACCATATAAGGATAGTTAAAAAGAACAATGGGGTCCGGATTATAAGGTAGGATACTCCGTGCCTGTTTACCATCAGCTATTGCATTAATAGTTTTCACGATTTCCTCACAATACAGATTCATGTCATATACGCACCCACCAATAATAGTCCCATCTTCTTCAATACTTGAAATGGAAGAAGATAACGCAAAGAACGGGCAAGGCAATGTGGAGTTAGCAATCACTTTATAAGAATTGGCCATCATAAGCATATTACCGGCAAACATTCGTTTATGAAACCATGAAGCAAACAAAATACCGGTTTCCTCCGGAACTACCTGCCGCAATGTATCTAACAACTGGTCCGGACTCCAAGTACTAGCTGACAGGTATTTATAAGTAAGATCTGAATGCTCCATCTTGATCAATTCAGAAAATTGCTGATCATAATCGATATCGCGGTCAGTCTGGTCACCAATCAGCAACAGACTTTTCATCTTCGGAATCATACGGCGCATCAGTTGAACACTCTCGGGGATAAAAGCACGTGCATTCAGAAAAGTCATATTGTACTCGTCACGCAGATCATTCAGATAGATACGATCCTTTTGTGGAACAACCTGATTGTACATATAGGTGGAATCAGGTCCTATATAGCTACTCTCAGCACATACTATCAAAGGTATATCCCCCCAATGTTCACGCATTTCATCCCGCAATATCAGAGGAGCATTACCCAGCATCAACACAGCTTTAGGAGGATTGTTTCCATAAGTTGAAAAAAGATTATTTTTATATTGATTCAGTATTTCAGGAGTCTCTATCGTCAGAATATTCATATACTCTACATTCATGCTCACATCTTTCCGGTCATATTCCTTTTGCATGATATGCGAAATGATAGTCTGACTCCACGGAGCACCTGATACATAACTGCTGATAATCAGCAAATCCGTACCGGAACTTACCTTCTTGGCTTCAGCCGATACCGAAGAAGAGAAATATAATAAGAAAATACACAAAAGACACTTTATATGCAGAAGTATTCTCATGATTTCGCAATTAGTCTTTTAGATTAACAAGTCAAGAATCGCTTTTGTTCAAAAATGGCAATTTTTTCCTTAGGAAATCAAATTCATGTAAGAAAAACATTTATATTTGTATTCAATAATAATCACAAAATTATATATTATGAAAAGGTTAACCTATTTATTTGTTTGCTCACTTGCAATAGGAAGCATTGTCGCCTGTAAACAAGAATCTAAATTCCAAATTATCAATGGAATAGTATACGATGCTACTATGAATAATATTACTCTGATAACCGGCAAAGGAGACACTGTCAATATCAGTACAATGGATGCCAATAGAGATAAAGTATGCGGGGTACTATTGGAAGACAGTGTAGAAGTGGTTTGTATCAAAGAAAAGATGGAAGGAAAAGAAATCTTAAAAGCTGCTGAACTGACAATCATCAAAAAATAATTCAATAAACGGCAATGGGAGTGTTTCTTATCACCCCCATTGCTGTTTTATTCTCTATTCATCAACCGATGTTCCGCCATGTGTTCATACTTCGTATCCGGACGCCCATAATTAGCATAAGGATAAATAGAAATACCACCGCGTGGGGTAAAAACACCTGTAACCTCAATATATTTAGGAGCCATTAGTCGAATCAAGTCTTTCATTATAATATTCACACAATCTTCGTGGAAAGCACCATGATTGCGAAAGCTGAAAAGGTAAAGCTTCAGACTCTTGCTTTCCACCATCTTAATATCAGGAATATAGCTAATACGGATCTCCGCAAAATCCGGCTGCCCTGTTATGGGACACAAGCTGGTAAACTCCGGGCAATTGAAACGTACCCAGTAATCATTTCCCGGATGCTTATTTTCAAAAGCTTCCAATACTTCAGGTGCATAATCCTGTTTATATTCAGTCTTTCTTCCCAAAAGGGATAATTGGTCTTTCAATTCACTCATAATATAAAGTTTTAGCATTTACGACTTAAATACTTCTCTAATCCTTCACGGCGTAACTTACATGCCGGACAATGCCCGCAGCCATCCCCCGGAATACCATTATAACAAGTCAGGGTCTTATTGCGTATCAAGTCAAGTACTCCCAATTCGTCTGCCAAAGCCCAGGTTTCAGCTTTATCGATCCACATCAGCGGAGTATGAATTACAAACTGTTCATCCATAGCCAGATTCAAGGTCACATTGAGCGATTTGATAAAGGCATCCCGGCAATCGGGATATCCACTAAAGTCTGTTTGTGACACTCCCGTCACAATATGATTGATGCCATGTTCACGAGCATACACGGCAGCAATACTTAAGAAGAATAAATTGCGCCCCGGTACAAACGTATTAGGAAAACTATCCGTCGGCTTTTCCTGATCCATTACCATGGTATTGTCCGTCAAAGAATTATGTCCCAACTTACCGATGAACGATACATCCATTACTTCAAACTTCACATCGGCATCACGAGCTATTTCCCGTGCCAGTTCCACTTCCTTCTCATGTTTCTGTCCGTACAAAAAGCTCAGGGCAACCACTTCTCTGAATTTACGTTTCGCCCAAAACAGACAAGTAGTAGAATCTTGTCCACCACTAAATACTACTAATGCAACTTCTCTATTCACGCTATTTTAAATATCTTTGATTTTCAATATATTATAGGAAATATCCTCATCATACACATCGCTACCGTCTATCCGTTTAATAGCTACTACCACACGGATAGTGACCGGAAGAATCAATACTTCATACAAGGATTTCAATACGATCTGAATACACATCATTACAAGCAATTCACGCCAAGCAATAATACCACCAAAAGCTACAGGGAAGAATATAATAGAATCTGCCGTCTCCCCTACTATTGTCGACCAAATAGCACGGGCAGAAAAATTTCGTCCACCACTTGTCACTTTCATACGGCTCATGACATAAGCGTTGAGAAATGAACCTACCAAAAATGCGGTCAGACTTGCTACAACAATACGCGGTGCCATCCCAAAAACAAAATTGAAATGGGCTTCTCCTTCCCAAAACGGTGCAGCCGGTAGTGCAACGGCTATCAAGCCAAGCATTACCACAAAGAAGTTCATGGCAAAACCACTCCAGATAATAAGACGTGCTTTACGGAAGCCCCACACCTCAGCAATGCAATCGTTTATAATATAAGAAATAGGGAAAACCAATAATCCGGCTGTAACGGTTATACCAAAAACCTGAATAACCTTGGTTTCAAGAAGATTAGCTGCAATCAGGCAAACATTAAATAAAATACCCAGCAGCATAAAAGGTACAGATACTTTTTGCTTCATAAATCCTGTTTTTTACGTGGTGTCCTAGAATACACGACCGCTATTCACGGCATCTTACATTTTAATCCGGGTGCAAAGATACGATAAGTTTCTAAAACAGACAAACATTCCTTATTTCCGGAATAAATACATTCACTTTAATATTCGAACCGTGCCAAGTCCGTGTTTGCTTCGTATCTATACAGACGGACCAGACACGGAGTTGGTACGGCTTGGTACGGACTTGGTATAGACCGGGTACTATTAAGATGAAACAGTAACACCTCTAATAATTAAGCGAAAAGAATCACTGATCCGCTAACTCCTCCAATGAGTAGACATTATACTTTTTAACTAAAAGTAGAGAAAAGCATAGCCCATTCATCCCATCATTCATTTCAATTTGAAGGGCAAAAATAGTTAACGAACTTTAAAAATAAAACTAAAACAAAGAAATATACGAACATAAAACAGCGCAACATCCAACATAACAACATGATTATAAATCATATAATATCAAAATAACACATTTTTCAAATATGCAAGCAAGTTGCATCTAAATCAATATTTTATTCACGCAAATTTCTTAAGTAAATAAAACGACATATAACAGTTATTAATATAGTTCACCATTTATTTTAAGTAACGAAAATACGAATTATATTTGAAGTAGCAAGATCAGACAAGACATAAAATAACTTCTGATTCAGAATGCTGCAACTCCTTAATTTATAATATCAACCTAAGAAAAACAAATGCTTATGAAAAAGGAAACAATGCACCCAGACATTCTATTGTCCATCTCATTTTCTATCTAGTTTATTTTATATTCCAATTTAGCTTTAAACAAAAATCATCAAATCATGAATGAAAATCGCGAACGAGGAACACTACATTACAAATTCCTCACCACTATTGCCATTGTAGCTTTACTAATAGGAAGCAATACCGCCCTAGCAATCGGTACTAATTCAGAAGGTTTATCTGAAATTGCAGAACAGCTACAATCGCAAGTCGTCAATGGCACGATAATAGATCAGACAGGCGAACCTGTTATCGGAGCAAGTGTTCTGGAAAAAGGAACAAACAATGGTATTATTACCAATATAGATGGTAAATTCTCTCTTACCGTGAAAAGAGGTGCTACTTTGGTAATCTCTTTCGTCGGATATAAGACACTGGAAGTAAAAGCAACCCCCAAGATGGAAATCACGCTGACAGAAGATTCCGAATTACTGGAAGAGGTAGTAGTAGTTGGCTATGGAGTTCAGAAAAAAAAATTGGTTACCGGAGCTACCGTACAAGTGAAAGGTACTGATATCGCAAAGCTAAATACAACAGATGTTCTGGGCGGTCTGCAAAGCCAGGCACCTGGTATAAATATCACATCAAACGGCGGTTTCCTCGGACAGGGATTTAAAGTCAATATCCGTGGTCTCGGAACCAATGGTAATTTTTCTCCTTTATATGTAGTAGATGGAGTGGTCAACGGCAGTATAGATGGTCTAAGCCCTGCCGACGTTGAATCTATCGATGTATTAAAAGATGCCGCATCTGCTGCGATCTATGGTTCACGTGCCGCCAATGGCGTTATTCTCATCACTACCAAGCAAGGCAAAACAGGTAACTTTGAGGTTACTTACGATGGTTACTATGGTATTCAGAACCTTCCTAAAATCGCCACCCTGCTGAATGCTAAGGAATATATGATGATAGAAGATGAAATGCACATGATGGATGGTACTTCGCTTCTGAACTGGGAGAAATGGTTACCGGCAGCTGATTATAAAGCTATCCAAGAAGGAACCTGGAATGGTACCAACTGGATAAAAGAGATCTTAAATAATGATGCTCCCATCCAAAGCCATTCATTGAACTTCACCGGAGGTACGGAACGTTCCAACTTCTCTATTGGTTTTACTTACTTCAATCAGGAAGCTACTATGGGAGCCCCAGGTCGCATTGCCAGTATGGACAGATACAATGCACGTATCAACTCTAATCATATTGTCAAAAAGATAGGGAACCTTGATGTACTCAAAATTGGGCAGACTCTTAATTACAAGTACCAGCAGACTGCAGGTTCTTTCGCCACCACTGGCATTTACTGGAATGGTACACGTGATATGTTAACTACTCCCCCATTGATGCATGCCTATAATAGCAAAGGAGAGTACTACTTATATGATGATGCACAAGAAGAAGGATATGGGGAAAACACCACAAATCCAATAGCTTATATGGATTACTACACAAGTCATGCCTTAAGCAAAAGCCATTACTTACAATCCAGTTTTTATGCAGAGCTGCAACCAATCAAGAATTTACGAATCAAGTCACAATTCGGATACATCTTGTCAGCTTCAAGTTATCGTTCATATATCCCCAGTTATCGCCAGCTAAGTCAAAGCCTGACGACACAAGAAGACAGGGTAACTCAGTCCATGTCACTCAACCACCGCTGGTCCTGGGAAAATACAGCCAGTTATAATTTCACTCTTAAAGACCATCATTTTGACGCGGTAATCGGGCAGAGTCTTGAAAAATACGGAATGGGTGATTCCATGAGTGCCAATGCAGAAGGTTCTGAATTCTCAGACTTTAAACATGCATATCTGAGCAACATAAAGTACGATGATAAAAATAAAATTAAAACTTTAACAGGAGCTCCCGGCGCAGCAGGGCAAATGGCTTCCTTCTTTGGTCGTATAAACTACAACTATAAAGAAAAGTACATGGCAACCGCCATTATGCGTGCGGATGGTTCTTCTATTTTTGCCCGTGGTCATCGATGGGGATATTTCCCGTCTTTCTCGGCAGGTTGGGTCGTTACAAACGAAAGTTTCATGCCGGAACTCAATTGGCTGGATTTCTTAAAACTGCGTGCATCTTGGGGACAGAATGGTAATAACGCCGTAAACACCTTTGAATACATTTCACGTATCACTGCCAACAACGGTAATGGAGGTTATTCATTCGGCGACTCCATGGATCAGGTTTCTATTGGTTCCTACGCATATAAGCTGACTAATCCGGATCTTTCATGGGAAACCCAGGAACAGCTCAACATAGGTCTCGATGCACGATTCTTCAATGGTCGCCTGGCACTCGAATTCGATTGGTATAGAAGGTTAACCAAAGACTGGCTTATTACCCCACCCGTACTCTATTCATTCGGTTCAAGTCCGGCTGCCATCAATGGTGGAGTTATTCGGAATACCGGATTTGAAATCGGTCTCCACTGGAACGATAACATAGGTAAGGACTGGAATTATGGTATCAATCTAGCTCCTGCATTCAATAAAAACAGAATTACCGAACTTCCCAATGAAGATGGTATCCTCCATGGACCGTCGGGCAATTTATGGAATGCATCCGACGAGTGTGCACGCGGAGAAATTGGAAAACCTTTAGGATATTTTTATGGCTACAAGAGTCTCGGTATTTTCCAGAACCAAAAACAAATAGACGAATATAAAGGTGCTAAAGAAAATGGTGCTCAAACACAACCGGGAGATGTGATCTGGGCAGATATTGATAAGAATGGAATCATTGACTCGAATGACCGTACAGAAATTGGTAATCCTCACCCGGATATGACACTTGGATTCTCTTTCAATGTCAGCTGGAAAATGA
The DNA here is from genome assembly GCF_000172175.1 of Bacteroides intestinalis DSM 17393. Classification (NCBI taxonomy): domain Bacteria; kingdom Pseudomonadati; phylum Bacteroidota; class Bacteroidia; order Bacteroidales; family Bacteroidaceae; genus Bacteroides; species Bacteroides intestinalis. The sequence goes on from NZ_ABJL02000008.1 coordinate 1,846,076, forward strand.
TTGACCTATCGGTTACTACTTATGGAGCCTTCGGCCAGCAAATACTTAAATGCTACCGGGATTATGCCAGTTCTCCATTGCAGAACTTTACCACAGACATCCTAGAACGTTGGCACGGAGAAGGAACTTCCAACAAGTTACCACGCCTAGCAAGCACTGGTGGAAGCAATTGGTCTAAAGTTTCCGATATTTATGTAGAGAATGGAGATTATCTCAAAATCAAGAATATTACGATCGGAGTTGATATCAAGAAGATTTTCAAGAAAATCCCTCTGCAACAGCTCAGACTTTATGCTACAGTCCAGAACTTATACACCTTTACCGGATATTCAGGTATGGACCCCGAAATCGGTTATGGTAGTGATTTTGGTTGGGTACAGGGCATAGATTTAGGATACTATCCGGAAGCCCGCACATGTATGCTTGGTTTAAATGTCAAATTCTAATAATATGAAAATATGAAAAAACTAATATATATACTATCTGCACTTTTCATACTCACGTCATGTGAAAGTTTCCTTGACACTGAGTTACTTACAGATAAAACAACAGAGAACTTTCCGGAAACGGAGAAAGATGCCAACCAAATGTTGACGTCTATCTATGCCAAGTTATTGTTTGAAGATCCTGAAACATCTTCAGAATACTATACAGCCCAATTGGCCAGTGATGATTGCTTAGGCGGCAACCTCTCTTATTCCGGCAATTGCGCCACAAACTTCTTGCTTTATCAAGGAAGCCTGAACAGTAGACTTGGTATCTGGGACCGTTGTTATCAACTCATAAATCGTGCCAACAATACGATTAACACGCTCGATAACGTAAAAAGCTGGTCAAGTGAATCTGAACGTTTACGTCACTTCGGCGAAGCTTATTTCCTCCGGGCATGGACCTACTATGAATTAGTAAAGATATTCGGCGGCGTTCCCCTTCGTACCACGATTGAAGCTGTAAACCTCCCGCGGGCGTCCGTTGATGAAGTATATGCCTTGATTGCTTCTGATATAAAGAATGCAATTGAGATGATGCCTAACCAGATATATCCGGCCGGGAATGCCATGGCAGGTCATGCTACCAAGTATGCAGCCGAAGCACTTGCAGCGCGAGTATTTCTATTCTATACCGGACGTTATGACAAGAAGACTTTACCTCTGACTCCCGAAGGCGAAATCACAAAAGAACAAGTTATCAGTTGGTTGGAAGACTGCATAGATCATTCCGGACACAACCTAATTTCCGATCAACGCAATCTATGGGGTTATACAAACTCTGCCACTAACAGTACCAGTTCCAAGAAGCAATACGCATACGCAGTGAAGCATAAACTCGCTTGGGATGGCAATTCTTCTATCGAAACACTCTTTGCCAACAAGCACAACCTGACCTCCACATGGACCTACACATGGTTTGCCAATACATGTGCAATGTTCTACTCCCCTTCCGGTGACGATGCCGACTGGAAAGAAGAAAGTTATCCATTCAACTTTGGTTGGGGTGCAGGCCCGGTATCTCCCAGTATGGTTCAGGACTGGAAAGAGTGGTCTAAACAACAAACATTCTTGGATGGATACACTGAAGACCCGCGTATTTCCGGTTCTATTTGGTCGTACAAGGCTATGGACCCCAACAATGAAGGAAATGTTTTGGCAGACTTCCGTTTAGATGATTCAGAACCCGCATATACCGTTTCTTACCGCTATTACGAGCAGACCGGATATTTCAACAAGAAATACATCAATATCAATGCATATAATAGCAACGGAGTACTTGAAGCTTTCGGTAAAACATTACATCCGGGCATATCCAGCCAGACTTCCCCGCAGTTACTGAATATTACCGATCTTATCCACATCCGCTTTGCCGATGTACTGCTGATGCATTCCGAACTAAAAGGAGATGCAACCGGTTTGAACAGAGTACGCCAACGTTCCCACTTAGCCCCTATCTCATACACATTGGATGCACTTAAACAGGAACGCCGTTGGGAGTTTGCTTTCGAATCCATCCGTTGGTGGGATCTGCTCCGCTGGTCCGGTCCAAGTCTGGAAGAAGCAGGAAATGCACTAAACCGCCAGACAGGCTTTGAGGTTATCAATGCCGCCGCTCTTACGCCTATGGTCAAGTATGATTATAAGAAACGTCTACAGCAAACCCAGGGTTACTGGCCTATACCTCAAATAGAAATAGACCGTTCCAATGGTGTGCTCGAGCAAAATCCGGGTTGGGGACCTGATGCGCAATTCAGTGATTGGACAAAAATGTAATGCCATTTAAAATCTCAATGATATGAAAACATTAAAAGCAATACTATTATTCGCAGCAATGGCTATAGTCACAGCCTGCGACCCTATGGAAGATGAATCCTTACGCGATAAATACATTACTAATGCCGGAGACCCTATCAGCAAGGAAGAACTGAACAACATATTATCCGTCACCCAGCCTATTCCCAACCAAGATGACGCTGTAGAAGGAGATCAATATGTAGTACTCAAAAACAACCGTCCTGAATTGGGAGGTATCTGGCACTATGGAGTCGGCACAAAGATTACCGGCAGCGATAATGATACGATCATATATGGTGCCAACGGAACTTATGAGATATATTATGAAGCTATTTCTAATGGTAAAATTGTAACCAGTGATATCTTTACCGTGACAGTCACCAATGTGTTTGATGAATGGATGGGGCTATTTACCGGAGCCAAAGACAAAGCTGATGCCGATGCAACCAAAGCATGGGGATTCCGCGAAGTAAAATGGGGATCGGTCTGCAACATGGGAGCACATGGTGGATGGAAATATACCAGTTCAGGATATACTCCGGAATCTAATTTTGCATGGTGGGGATCAGTAAACCTTGCACAGGCAGGAGATCAGAAGATAGTATTCGAAATTCAGGGAACCAAAGTGAAGACTTATGACAAGAGCGGCAATCTGATGAATGAAGGAACTTTCGGATTCGACCGTGACCAACCGGAAGACTTGGTTCAGGGCAGACTGACTACCAATATTCCTGTTATCGGCAGCAATTATGATGACCTCGGCCAGAGCAAAGGAAAAGACAATGTTTTCTGGATACTTACATTGACTGATGAATATATCACTCTGTATCACCCACAAAAATACACAGGTGGGGGCGACTGGGACGACTATGGTTGGTATGTATATTATGAATCCAAAGAATAATGCCTTATGAAAAAGATTATATTTATTGTAATAGCTATTATATTAGGACTGAGTTCCTGTCACGATGACGACTACATCACCGGTGTACCCAGTTTCGGGCCTCCGGAAGTGAACAACATGGCAGAGAGAGTTAACGGACGCGTCGCATTAGGTTATGTGACCTACTATGGCAAAATGCTTCCCGACCCCACTTACATGACGCATATCAATTATGCTTTCGCCGAACTTTATGTTAAGAACAATGTCTATCAGAAGTTTGACTTGCAAGGTGACAAGGAACGTTTCAATCAAGTGAAGAAGTTAAAAGAAAGAAATAGCAATTTAAAGATATTACTCTCTTTTACAAATAGTGTCTCTAATACCGGTAATTCCCAAGACGGTGGTTTCTCCGCCCTGGCAAAAAGTCCCGAGATGCGTAAACAATTCGCACAAGATTGCAAAAAGTTCGTTCAGCAGGAAGGCATAGACGGCATTGATATCGACTGGGAATTTCCCGGCATGACTTTCGGCAGTAACGCCTACGATCCGTTGGTTGACGTAGAGAATTTCACTCTGTTAATGAAAGATCTGCGCGAAACACTATCAAGTTCCACTTTACTGACCTACGCCGGGTATTGCAAGAACAAGCAACCGCAAGGAGCAGGATGGAAGTATATCGATGTGAAAGCTGTAGACCCCTATGTGGACTTCGTCAACATTATGACGTACGACTTAGTAGGTGCCCCCGGCCATCAATCACCATTGAACAAACCAAGTGCTACTTGGGATTGCCAGCGTTCAGTCAACGAATATCTGAGTGCCGGTGTACCTGCCAATAAATTAGTCCTGGGTATTCCATTCTATGGAAGAGCACATTTCAACTCCGGTGGTTCTATCAATTACAGAGACATTGTCGACTTAAGCGCAGGCGAAGGCTATGTCATTGATAATTGGGATGAAGAGGGCAGCGTTCCGTACGTTACCAAGAACGGAGTATTCTATTGTGGTTATGACAATCCCCGAAGCATTGCCGCAAAAGGTACATGGCTTTTAGGATTAGGCATGAAAGGTATGATGTTCTGGGATTACGATGGTGATGATAACCAGGGAACACTACGCAATGCACTCTGGAATGCCGTAATGCAGGAAGACAAAGACGCCCAATTACATGACTTCATAAACAATTCGGATGGTTACAAAACACTCGTCACCAGTTGCGACAAGATAATCAGCACCGGTCAATACATGGCGGGAACACTGATAGAGGAAACGACCACCTATCCTAATTATGAAGGATACCCGGTTAGGCTTTACGAATATTCAACCGGCAAGGACGTGCAAACCGGCGTTCAGAAAAAAGGCAAGGTATACATGCTCAATCCTACAGCCGAAAAACTTGCAACCTGGATTGCAACTGCCGTATGGAAAGCAAAAGGTGACACCGATACGGATGCGATGGCAGCTGTATTGAAGCATATACAATTGCAATCGGGAGCTCAGTTCCCAGTATGCGGCATTGTATATGAAGACATGGACAACTCAGGATATTATCCTTATCTCTTCAAGGACGGAGTCACCGTGTATGCAGCAGACCGTTCCAAGTGGGCTACCGAAAATCCTGCCCATCCGGGAAATTACAGTTGCACGGACGATCAACTCAACTACGATGTTAAGGTAACCAACAATGACCTGAACACATATACCGGGACCTATGCTCGTATTTGTGGTACCCTGCGTGAAGATTATAAAGCATACGGCGGCGCCGTTGATGTAGGAACAAGTGATTCTAAAGAGACCCGCAGCATTAAGTGGCTCGATGTGGTACGCGACCTTTATAAGGAAGCTTGGAACTCCAATGAAAACAAACTGATTACAGCATGGGCCAAAGCAAACTTATAATACTCTAACTTAACACGGATACAGGAGGTTGTTCCACCCACTGGATGATTTTGCGATCTTCATTCATGAGTGAAAAAATATATAAATGGAGCAGCCTCCTTTTTCTAAAGATAACAGAAAAGACAAGCCGATATGAATAAACATTTCTTTTATCTTATCTTACTATTTTGCATCAGCAGTTGTCAGCCGATAGCAAAGAAACTGATGAATATCGAAGGAGTGGTATCTTCGGAATACAACGGGCAAATCATATATTTGGTTCCACGCCCCCATCCCACTCCGGAAACAGTAGATTCTGCCTATATTGTAAACGGAACTTTCTCCTTTTCCATTCCGGCAGATTCCGCTATTTACGATATTGTTATCAGCAGGCGGGCAAATGCACCTATACAACGTCTGCTCGTTGTGGCAGAAGAAGGAACGCTGCATGCCAACATGGGTATGAATAGTTCCGGTATCGGCACTCCACTCAATAACCAACTGCAACACTGGAAAGAACAAATGGAATCTGCCGGTGAAAAAGCAGCCTTACTATCGCAGAAAATCAATAAAAATAAGAAAGACAGTACCATTACAGCAATCCTGAAGAAACAAAGGGATAGCATCTACGAAAGTTTTGGTGACTCTACGTTCTGTTTCATTAAACAGAATCTGAATCCGTTAGGAGGATACTTATTCATGACGCTTGAGCACATGTTCAATGAACAGCAAGCCAATGATTTAAAAAGACTTGGAATAGAAAAATGGAAACCCGAACCATGAGAAAACAAATAAACAGTATCTTTGTCTACCTATTCTTTATAGCCTGCTGGATATTCTTCTTTTACTTCTATCCATATCATCTGCATTATAAAGAACAGATAACACTATGCGTACTCCAACCGGACTTTCTACAAACGTACTTACAGAAACCGGCATTCCTGACCGAAATCTGTGGCGATTATCTTACTCAGTTTTTCCTGTGGACAGGTGGTGGAAGCAGTATATTAACCCTCACTTTTGTGTTCACCTGGCTGGGACTCCGGATAGCATTACGTAAAACCGGCATCACCAGCCATGTATCCCTCTGGGCATTACTGCCCATAGTTGCCGAATGGGCGTTATCCTGCCATTTAGAATATCCCCTTTCCATGTCACTTGGACTAATGTGCAGCGTCTGGGCATTCTCACTGTCAACATTGAGCACATCAACACATACGAGGGGAATACTCCACGTAGTTATGCTTATCATCCTCTATTGCGCCGTAGGGGCACACTTCTTTGCATATGTCATTTTAGCCACAATTTATGAGTGCAAGCACTTCAACAATTACAAGTTATCCTTCTTTCTGCTACTCATCTCCCTCCTCATACCTATCGGAGGTAGTTATTTCTATTTTTTAACTCCCCGCCAATCATACTTCTATCCATTGATAAGCGGATACATGCTGCGTCAGCCTTTTGTATTCCTCCTGACAGAAGTTTTTCTGCTACTCTCCCTCCTGCCGGTTTTTATTTCCCGGCAGTGTAAGCAATGGATTGCACTATTTACAATCCTTACCCTGGGTACAATTACCATAACCAAGGCACACAACGCCTCCGAAGAAAAAACACTCGCCTTTTCATCCGAAGCCTACTTCGGACACTGGGATAAGGTAATCCGGCTCAACAAGGATAACTCCTACCCGACCTATCTCAGTGCCTACTATACAAATCTCGCTTATGCCCGCCAAGACAAGCTCTGCGATGAATTAATGCTACATTATCAGCCAGCTTTCCATGGGCTTCTACTACAAATCAACGAATCAACAGGCTATATATACGCCATGGCAAGTCCCGATGCCCTCATGGAATGCGGTGACATGGCACAAGCCCAGCACTCTGCCATGCTTGCTATGACATTTACCCCGCATCAGCGTTCTTCACGCATGGTACGGAAACTGGCGGAAATTGCCATTATCAACGAAGATTATTCAGTTGCCCAAAAGTATCTACGCATGTTGTCCCATACTTCCTTGCACCGGAGCTGGGCAAAGGAGCGATTGGAACTTATTAAATCCGGCCAATGTGATTCCATCCCTTACTGGATTCATAAACGTCGGATGCTTCCACAACAAGATACGTTGTTCTCCGCCAATCAATGGCGTACTTCACTGGCTAATTTAATCGAAAGCAATCCTCAAAACAAAATGGCTGCCGACTACCTCTTATGCTTCCACCTATTGAATAAAGATCTGCAGCTTTTCAAGAAGGATTATGACCGTTACTATTATCCGGCATTCGGTTCGTTTCCATCCCGTCTCTATCAAGAAGCATTGATAGCATGTATGAATGAGAAAGAAAACCCGCAGGAACAACTGAAGCATTATCGCATCTCTGCTAAAGTTTACAAAGACTGTCTGCAATACCTCTCCATATACGAAGATGCCAAAGGAGACGGGCGGGCTTTGGAAAAGTTATTCGGAAAAACATATTGGTTCTATTACTATTATGCACAACTGAAACCATGAAAAGAGCTATCATCCTGTTCATTGCAACCCTGACGCTTTTCTCCTGTGGAAAACGTTTACTTCAGGATTACACCGACTGTCCCGAACAGCCGCTCCTGTTTCCTGACTATACAGATATCACCGTACCCTGCAACATCGCTCCGCTGAACTTCCAACTGGAAGGTGCGGCAAACCTCTCCGTTATTATCCAGGGAAAGAAAGAGTATCAATTCGACAGCCAGTCCTACAGGCTCCAGTTCCCCATAAAGAAATGGAAAAAGATGCTTGCGGATGAAAAAGGGGATACACTGTCTGTGTCTGTCTATGCCCATATCTCGCAACAAAAGATACATTACAAAGATTTCTACTGGTACATCTCACCCGACAGCATAGACCGATATCTCAGCTACCGCCTGATAGAGCCGGCTTATGAGATATGGAACATGCTGCAAGTTTGCGAACGTAACCTTGAGAATTTCGATACCCGCCTTCTGGCCGATAACAATATTACAGATCATAGCTGTATCAATTGCCATACATCCAACCGTGCAGCCAATCCCACTACATTTATGCATATGCGTGGCAGTAAGGGAGGTACAATTTATAGTCGTGACGGGCAATTACGGAAAATCAATACTAAAACAGATCATACAGCCGGTGCTGTCTATGGAGAGATTTCCCAGGACGGGCGTTTCGGCATATTCACCACAGCCGAAATTATCCCTATTCTGCACAGCTATCGCACCGAACGTCTGGAAGTTTTCGATAAATGTAGTGATCTTATCCTGATAGATTTTGAACAGGGAACGGTTACCGATAACCCCGGTATCAGCGGAACGGAATATCAGGAAACCTTCCCTTGTTTCTCTGCTAATAACCATACTATCTATTTCTGCCGGGCACCCTATATCCCTCAGCCGGACAGTACCCGTCATATGCGCTATGACCTCTACTCCATCTCCTTTAATCCTCAAACCGGACAATTGGGTGATAGTATTCACGAAGTCTTCCGAGCTTCATCCGAAGGGAAATCCGTAAGTTTTCCCAAATGCTCACCGGACGGCAAATACCTGCTGTTCTCCGTATCCGATTATGGTACTTTCCCCATCTGGCATCCGGAAACAGACCTTTGGATGCTGGAGCTTTCTACCGGAAAGATTGATAAAATGGAAGAAACAAACGGACGGTACTCTGATTCCTATCATTCCTGGAGCAGTAATTCCCAATGGATAGCTTTCGCCTCCAAACGAGACGACCGGGTATATGGGCGTCCTTACTTTGCCCATGTATCCCAAGATGGAAGCGTAAGTAAAGCGTTTCTTCTTCCACAAGAAAATCCGGAAGTTTATCTGAATACGTTCAAGTCTTATAATATACCAGAACTTTACAATACAGCCGAGACGTATGATGCCCATGAATTGCAAAAAGCCTATTTCGGTAAAGAAACGGAGAACCTCCGCTACAAATCAATCAAAAAATAACATATCCGTCATTCTTCTACTCAACCTTTTTTCATTTAGGTTGTTCAATGGGCATTCACCAAAACCTAACTTAATAATGAAGACAATCTTTAAAGTAATGTTTCTGTTGTGTACCATCGGCCTTGTTCCGTCTGTGGCTAAAGCACAAGAAAAAGTGATTATTGACGACGAAGCATCTAATGGCATCGTCATGGTTACCATCGACAAAGCAGGCGACGAGATCGTCCGTATCATGAACGAATCACAGTTCAGGTACATCCACGATCCACAGGCCCCCCGCTTCCTGTTGATGGATAAAAAAGGAAAATTCGCCCTTGGTATCGGAGGATATGTACGTGCCACTGCCGAGTATGACTTCGGTGGCATTGTAGATAACATGGATTTCATCCCGGCCTACATTCCGAATGCCAGTAAAGTAAAGAACCAGTTCCAGATGGATGCAAGTACTTCCACCATCTTCCTGAAACTGGTAGGACACACAAAACTACTGGGTGATTTCGTAGTGTACACTGCCGGTAACTTCCGTGGCGGAGACAAAGTATTCCAGTTGCGAAATGCGTATATGTCATTCCGCAATGTGACAGTAGGTTATACCTACGGAGGTTTCATGGATTTAGCAGCATTACCTTCTACTATCGACTTCCAAGGTCCTAACGGTGCTACTTTCTATCGCGCCACTCAACTGGCTTACACTTACAAAGGCCTGAAGAACTGGCGTTTCCATGCATCCATAGAGGTGCCCAGTGTAGATGGTACTACAAACGATCAACTCAGCGTAGCCCAACAACGTATGCCGGACTTCACCGCTTACGCCCAATATGGTTGGGGAGCCAACAGTCATCTTCGTGTAGGTGGCCTCGTTCGCAGCATGACATACACCAGTACGCTCAGCGATCATGCATCCGACGTTACCGGATGGGGTATACAGGCATCTACCTCATTCAATCTCAGTAAGAAATGGGAAATCTTCGGGCAGGCTACTTATGGAAAAGGTATCGGACAGTATCTGAATGACATAAGCAATCTGAATGTAGACATCGTTCCCAATCCCGAAAAAGAAGGAAAGATGCAGGCATTGCCTATGCTGGGCTGGTTTGCCGGGGCACAGTATAACATCTGCCCGAAAGTGTTTGTGTCCACTACTTACAGTATGTCCAGATTGTATTCGGAGAACGGTTATCCCAACGATCAACCCAGTAGTTACCGTTACGGACAATATCTCGTAACCAATGTATTCTGGAATGTTACTCCGAATATGCAAGTAGGTGCTGAATACCTTCGCGGCTGGCGTACAGATTTCAATAATTCAACGCACCATGCCAACCGGATGAATTTGTTGGTACAATATTCTTTCTAAATCAGATACATAAATCAAGGAAGCCGCCTCAAAACAATGTTTCGAGACGGCTTCTGCTATATATAAAGTAATTATGAAATCAGAATCTGTAGTTGATACTAGCGCCAAACACCTTGTTTGTACGGCTGTAGATATTTGTACCACTCAATCCGGTATTATTATAGTTCTGAGATTTTTTAGTATAATCATCATAAGTAGTCCACATGTACCCAACGTTCAGGGCAGCTCTTTCAGTTAAATTCAACTTGGCACCAAAACCCAGAGTATAAGAATCACAAGAGAAACTGGTGTCGCTCTGGTAATTGTCAGACAATCCATAGTCTGTGATCTGACCTCCACAACTCAAAGTCAGATGTTTGGTTACATCCCACTCAATACCGGCCAGATATTCGTTTGTTCCTTTTGTCAGAAACTCCTGCTTGCCACCAGCCATTCCTGCACTTTTATCATCAAAGAAGTGGTATTCTACAGATGCACGCAATACCGGAAGAAACTCATATGAAGCAGCTATAGAAAGCATGGAAGGGATATCATTCGGAGTATTCACACCATGCTTGTAATCCGCCAATTCAGTTTCAGCGGCACCAATCATGCGAAGCGAGTTCGCTTTAGTGGAATTTTCAATGTTCAGGTTAGTCATGAACTCATACTTTGCACCAATGTTCAGCTTGCCCCACTTGGCATCCAAGCCGATAACCGGAGTAAATCCCCATCCGGTCTGGTCACAATCCAAGTCTATGCCGATAAGCTCCGTACCAACAGGTATCGTTCCTCCGGCAGGAGAAGGCAAATCTACGGCAGCACTGGCTTTCAATGCACCTTGGTAACCACCCGTAAAGTAGTTCATCCGACCACCCGCAAAAGCAGAAAGCCATTCCGTTATCTTATAAGTCAAACCCAACTGTACAGAATAGATGTACTGCTTGCCATCCATGTAGCTTTTCAGCGAATAGGCATTGCTTGGAATTTTTTGGGCTCCCAATCCGCCTATCACCATAGCATCGAACATAGGAAGACCGTCGTCAAACGAAGCCTTTCCTCCGCCACCGGTAATACCGAAAAAGCCGGAGATCGTCCAGTCACCCATCTTATAAGCAGCAAACAAACTGGGGATGACAGGCGCAGATGCCTTACCCTCATAATACTTATTCAGCCCCAGACCTTCGCACGAAGCATCGATATTCCTTGTTTGGAAAGCACTCTGAATACTCAAAGACATATGAAAACCGTCATTCGGCAAAAAGGCTAAACCTGCGGGGTTGGACAACGCACCGTCTATTTCAGTGGTAGCACCGCGAGATAGCATACGAAGAAAAGCTGCATGCTGATTTGTATTCGTAAGAAGACCTCCTGCAAAAGTTGAAGTTGAAACGATTAGCATCATAAAGCTAATCAACGAAAATTTTCTCATCTAAATCTTTTTTAATTGTTATCGGGCGCAAAGTTACAATAATATTGCACATCAGAAAGTATTTTGTGCAAAAATATCAGATTGCTTCTACAATTAATTGAAAACAAAAACTGTTTCTAATGAAACGAACCTAAAAAAAAATAATAATCATTCTGCCGTTTCATCTGTATTCACCCATTGACAAATCGGATGGACTGAGCGTACGCTTAACCACTTGTCTGCTCTACTCACGGGTATATTCAGGGATAATTCTCCTTTCTTTAGGATGCATCTACCTTCAGTCCGGAAGATAATAGAGATGAGTCAGTAACCGGGTATATCATCAATGCCAATGATTCCTATCATCAATGCCATTGATTCCTATCATCATTGGCATTGATGATATACTGTCTCCCAAAGACACTATAGATGAGTTATACTCAAAGGGAATATAAGTTACCCGTTAGCGGAATGAATTAATTCCGCCAACAGGTATAAGTCATATTCCGACGTTAGAAAAGGCTATTCAACGGATAAGATCCGTAAAGCATCTTTCTTTTTGAACTTTATCAGCCGTACACATGTTATTTTTAAGTAATCAAGAACATTCTAAAAACTCCATAAACTATGGCATATACAATTGCTTTTTTCGGCAGTAAGCCCTATGACGAAGCTTCATTCAATGACAAGAACAAAGAGTATGGTTTTGAACTTCGTTATTATAAAGGTCATCTGAACAAACACAACGTGATACTGACACAAGGTGTAGACGCTGTCTGCATATTTGTAAACGACACCGCAGACGCGGAAGTACTCCGCATGATGGCTGATAATGGTGTTAAACTATTGGCACTGCGTTGTGCCGGATATAATAATGTAGACCTGAAAGCTGCCGCAGAATGTGGCATAACAGTAGTACGCGTACCTGCCTACTCTCCGTATGCCGTAGCAGAATACACCGTTGCCCTTATGCTATCGCTGAACCGGAAAATACCCCGTGCTACCTGGCGTACCCGTGACGGTAATTTCTCTCTCCACGGATTGCTCGGCTTTGACATGTATGGAAAGACAGCCGGCATTATCGGTACCGGAAAGATTGCCAAGAAACTGATTATGATTTTGCGAGGTTTCGGCATGAACATACTGGCATATGACCTATATCCTGACTATAACTTTGCCCGCGAACACCAGGTGGTATATACCACACTCGATGAACTCTATCATAGTTCGGATATCATTTCTCTGCACTGTCCGCTTACGGAACAAACCAAATACCTCATTAACGACTACTCCATCAGCAAGATGAAAGACGGCGTAATGATTATCAATACCGGACGCGGACAACTGATACATACCAATGCTTTGATAGAAGGACTGAAGAACAAGAAAATCGGTTCCGCCGGACTGGATGTATACGAAGAAGAAAGCGAATATTTCTATGAAGATCAGTCCGACCGCATCATTGATGATGATGTACTGGCACGCCTGCTCACTTTCAACAACGTGATTGTAACTTCGCACCAAGCCTTCTTCACCCGCGAAGCACTGGAGAACATTGCCACCACCACCCTGCAGAACATCAAAGACTTCAAAAGTGGAAAGGTATCGGAGAATGAAGTAAAAATTCAGAATTAGCAATAAAGATATTCAATAAATAAATGCTAACATTCGACTATAAACATTTTCATAGTCAGTTTGTTATTTATGTATATCAAACATTTAAAGAAAGGAATAAATTATGAAAAAAGTAATAGACAAAGCGGAAAGCCGTGGACGTGCTCTATATGATTGGCTCGACAGCCACCATACATTCAGTTTCGATACATATTACAATCCCCGCCGCATGAATTTCGGTGCATTGCGCGTATTGAACGACGACCGTGTAGAAGCAGGTAAAGGCTTCGGTATCCACCCACATAAAAACATGGAAATTATCTCCATCCCCCTGAAAGGAAAGCTGAAACATGGTGACAGTAATAAAAACAGCCGCACCATCACCATAGGAGACATACAAACCATGAGTGCCGGTACCGGTATTTATCACAGTGAAATGAACGGCAGCGATACCGAACCGGTAGAATTCCTGCAAATCTGGGTAATGCCGGAGAAGTTGAATACACCGCCCGCCTATCGGGATTACGACATCCGTCCGTTCTTGCGGAAGAATGAACTGGCACTGATCGTTTCGCCGGATGGCGATGCCCCTGCCAAGATGTTGCAACAAACATGGTTCTCCATCGGAGAAATAGAGGCGGGAAAGAAGATCGGCTATCACATGCACCAATCCCACGCAGGCGTGTATATCTTCGTGATTGAAGGTGAAGTGAAGGTGGATGACACTGTACTTTCACGCCGTGACGGCATGGGCGTATACGATACCCACAGCTTTGAGCTGGAAACCCTAAAAGACTCGCACATTCTGCTGATGGAAGTACCGATGTAAGTCTTTTAGATAAAAATAACAGCAAAAACCAAAGGTTTGTGTAGCGTTTTTCGTAATATTGCACTATAAATTAACCCGTGCATGAAACTTGATTACATTTACCATAGCGGCTTCGCAATTGAAGCGGACGGAGTGACGGTCATTATCGATTACTACAAAGATTCCTCTGAAACGGAATATAATAAAGGTATCGTTCATGACTATCTGTTGGGAAGACCCGGAGAACTATATGTGATCTCTTCTCATTTTCACCCTGACCACTTTAATCGCGAAGTTCTTTTATGGAAAGCCGAGCGCCCGGATATTCACTATATCTTCTCCAAGGACATCCTGAAACATCGTCGTGCCACGCGCGAGGATGCCACCTATATAAATAAAGGGGATGTGTACGAAGACCCGAATATCCGTATCGAAGCATTCGGTTCCACGGATGTAGGTATCTCTTTTCTCATTGACCTGCAAGGTGTCCGGCTCTTCCATGCCGGAGACTTGAATAACTGGCATTGGAGCGAAGAATCCACTCCGCAGGAAATCCGGAAAGCGGAAGGTGACTTCCTTGCCGAAGTGAAATGCCTTCAGCAAACCGCCCCATCGGTAGATGTAGCCATGTTTCCAGTGGACAACCGCATCGGAAAAGATTATATGAGAGGTGCGGAACAATTCGTGGAACGGATAAAAACTACTATCTTTGTACCTATGCACTTCAGCGAGGAATACAAAGGCGGAAATGCTTTCCGGGAGTTTGCCGAAAGCAAAGGTTGCCGTTTCTTGTCCATAACCCACCGGGGTGAAAGTTTTGATATTAATCAATAAAACATACGCATTATGAAAAATTTGACACACCTCCTTTTTGTACTCTTATGTATTTGCCTGCCTGTTGCAGTACATGCTCAAAAAGACAAGGACAAAGACGATGACGACAGCAAGTACCTGGCAGGAGCAGTACCCGAAGTAGATGGAAAAGTTGTATTTACCAAAGAATTCAGTATTCCTGGCATGTCTCAGGAAGAGATCTTCAACCGCATGCAGAAATGGATGGAAGCACGGCTGAAAAAGAATGAGAATAACAGCCGCGTAGTCTATACGAACCCGGAAGAAGGGCAAATAGTAGGTACGGGAGAAGAATGGATTGTATTCAGCTCAAGTGCACTCTCACTGGACCGTACAAAGATACTCTACCAACTGTCCGTGGTTTGTGCACCCGAGAAGTGTACAATGGAAGTTGAAAAGATTCGTTTCAATTACCGTGAAGGAAAAGAGAAGTATACAGCAGAGGAATGGATCGTAGACAAATATGCACTGAATAAGGCTCAAACCAAATTGGTGCGCGGACTTGCTAAATGGCGCAGAAAAACAGTCAACTTTGTAGATGACCTCGCTCTTGGAGCAGCAAAAGCCCTTAGTGCAAGTACTGCCAAGAAAGCAGCCGAAACAGAACAACCGGAAGCTAAGAAAGAGGAAAAGAGTGCTGTTAGCTCAGGTCCGATAGTGATTACTCCTAAGACAGAAGTAGAAGTAAAAACTCCGGCTGAAACAACCAAAGTAACCGTTGTACCTGCTACCCCGCTTACTCCGGCCACTCCTGTTGCTTCTGGTACAATGCCCGGCTATAAAGAAGTAGCTCCGGATCAACTGCCGACAAATGCTATCCAAATGGGTGCAGGCAAATTAGTACTTGTAATTGGTACAGATGCTTTCAATATGACCATGATGACAGCTAATGCAGGTGGTTCATTGGGAAAATCCTCAGGTAAGCCTGTTATCTTCAGTTTCCTTTCACCTGATCAACCTTACGAACAGATGGAAGCTGCTGAAACTTACACCGTTCGCTTCTATCCGGCAAACCAGACAGAACCTTCAGTTGTTCTGGAATGTAAGAAGATGCCTTCACAGGCTCCTATGGAAGGTCAGCCACGCATGTATGTAGGCGAAATTCTAAAGGCATTCGTAAAATAACAACTAATTACTTAATTACGTGGAAATAAAAGCTAAATTCGATCATTTTAATATCAACGTCACCGATCTGGAACGTAGTATTGCTTTCTATGAAAAAGCATTGGGATTGAAAGAACATCACCGTAAAGAAGCCTTGAACGGCTCTTTCACGCTGGTTTACCTGACAGACAACAGCACAGGTTTCCTTCTGGAACTGACTTGTCTGAAAGATCATCCTCAAGCCTATGAACTTGGAGAGAACGAAAGCCATTTATGCTTCCGTGTTGCCGGTGATTATGAGGCTATTCACCAATACCATAAAGAAATGGGTTGGGTATGCTTTGAAAATACAGCTATGGGATTATACTTCATCCATGATCCGGACGATTACTGGATAGAAGTACTTCCAGCAAAATAGAGTATAAAATGATAGAGTGATAAGGTGATAGGGTGATAAAGTGATGAGCATACATTCCCCTATCATCTTATCACCTTATCACTTTCTATTTATGACGATTCGCCCTTTTCTTCCGTATATCCGCCTTCATCTTGGCAGCACCGGAACCATGTTTCCCGGTAATATACGATTTCTTCTTGGCTTTAGTCTTTACCTTTCCATCTTCCTTGGGCTTGTCTTTTTTTCCTTTAAAGACGATACCGCCCATTATTGCATCTTCTATACTCATATTCGGTTTCTATTACTATATATATTTATAAGCCGACACAAAGATAGTTTTTTCTACCAATAGACTGCATTTTTCGTATCTTTGCGGACAACTTTTAGAGATTGAATAGAATGAACACTACGCTGCTTACTGCTGATAAAGACCCGATGGGTGCTGCTATTGCCGATTATTATAAACGACACAAGGCCGAACGGCTACGGGTTTTCTCCTCACAGTTCGATGAGGATGAAATTCCGGTAAAGGAACTTTTTCGTACGGAAAAGCAGATGCCTCTTCTGGAACGTACCGCCCTGCAACTGGCTACGGGAAAGATTCTGGATGTGGGAGCCGGAAGCGGTTGCCACAGCCTTACCTTGCAGGAAGCAGGCAAAGAGGTACATGCCATTGATATTTCGCCGCTTTCAGTAGAAGTTATGCAACAACGCGGCGTACGGCATGCCACATTGCTCAATCTGTTCGATGAGCATTTCCGTGAGACATACGACACGATATTAATGTTGATGAACGGTTCGGGAATCATCGGCAAACTGGAAAATCTGCCTGCCTTCTTCAAAAGGATGAAGCAATTGCTACAACCCGGTGGCTGTATCTTTATGGATTCCAGTGATCTGCGCTATCTGTTTGAGGAAGAAGACGGAAGTTTTGTGATCGACCTGGCAGGTGACTATTATGGAGAAGTAGACTTCCAGATGCAATATAAGGATATCTTGGGAGAGTCATTCGACTGGCTTTACATTGATTTCCAGACACTCAGTCTTTATGCAGCCGAAAATGGTTTCCAAGCGGAGTTGATAAAAGAAGGAAAGCACTACAATTATTTAGCCAAGTTGACCTTAAAATAAGGTCAACCCGGACTTTCTGGTTATTATTTCTTTAACAGCATTTCGTCAATCTTCTTCGTTAATGCAGCAAATTCCTTCTCATTGTACAGGCGGGTCAGCATTACGATGCGTCCGTCTTTATCAATCAGTACATTGCGGGTAATTCCGGCATTGCGAAGCGCATATTTGGCAAAAATATCTGCACCTGGATCTAAGCCCAAGGGATAAGTAATGCCAGTCGACTTACCGAATGCAATCACTTTGTCCAACGGTTCATCACGGTCTATACCGATAAGGGCAAATGCAGAATTATCTTTGTGTTTCAACCAGATATCCTTTTCTATAAAAGGCATTTCTTTGCGGCATACGCCACACCAACTGGCAGTGAATTGTAACATCACCACTTTTCCACGGAGTTCGGAAAGGGTAACTTTCTTACCATCTGTCAGGGTAATGGTAAAGTTGGGAGCCATCTCCCCTACTCTTACAATGTAACCGGTGCTATCGGCAGCTACTTCCTGCGCTTTGCCCGATAAACCACAAAGGACAAACAGGATAAACATCAAACTCTTTACTACTTTCATCAATCTTATACTTTTAAGTTATTCTTAAAACGGGAACAATAACGGAAGCATAAAGATCATCACAATTCCCATAATTATCTGTAAAGGCAAACCAACTTTAACATAATCCATGAATGTATAACGTCCCGCAGGCATCACCAACGCGTTGGGCGGAGTAGAAAACGGAGAAGCAAAACACATGCTGGCTGCCACGGTTACGGCAAACAGGAATGGATATGGACTCAAATCCAACTGTATGGCGGCCTGGAGGGCAATCGGAGCCAAAAGTACCGCCGTAGCCGTATTACTAATAAACATAGTCATCAGCGAAGTGGTGAAATAGATACCCGCCAACAATATATAAGGTCCGTAACTACCTAATCCGTTGACTAATGATTGAGATACCAAATTGGATGCTCCGGTCTTTTCCAATGCCAGTGACATGGGCATCATTGCGGCAATCAATACGATACTTTCCCAATTAATGGTTTTATATGCTGCTTCTACATTCCGGAAGCAGCCGGTGAGCACCATCAGCAGACCTGCAATCATTACTGCCGTTACCGGAGCAATAGGGATGAAGTCGAACATCATCATTACCACCATTCCCAACATGATTATGGCAGCAACAGGTGCTTTATGATTCAATGTTACTTTAGCAGCCTCAGCAAGCGGTTGTCCAAGTACTACCCAATCGGAGGGATCTTCACTCAAACGCGCTATATTCTCCCATGTTCCCTGCACCAACAGCACATCTCCCGAATGCATCTTTTCATCTTTTAGATTCTTCAGAATATACTGGCGCTTGCGTTGGATACCCAAGATATTCACACCATATTTTTCCCTGAAACCTGAATCTTTTACCGGCTTATTTACCAGATTGGAGGCAGGCATCAATACTATTTCAGCAATACCGATTTCTGTAAATTCCAGTTCTTCACTTTTTGCTTCTACCGTACCTTCCGCTGCATGGGTATCCAACAACTTTAATGTATTTTCTTCGGCAAAATGTTCTACATTCGTAAAATCACCCAATACATACAGAATATCATTCTCTTGAATAACTGTATCAGCAGCAGCCATTTCCTGGCTCATCGTCTTAAAAAAGTGACGACGAGAAGAGGATGACTGACGCCGAACTTCCATTATACCTACATTATAGCGTTGTGGAATACTTAATTCCTGTATGGTCTTTCCAGTTAAAGGCGATTTACTTTCGACCTGCACCCGACACAAATTCTGAAATAGTTGGTACTCTCCCGCCAGTTCTTTCAGCGATTTGTTCTTTTTACCCTTACGATCCTTGTCACCTTTCTTAGTCAGGAAAATTTTACTCAATGGAATTAAGATTATCAATCCGACAGCCACACAAACCAATCCTACAGGAGTAAACGAAAAAAATGTAAGAGGTGTATATCCTGCAGAGGTCAATGCTTCTTGAATTACAAGGTTCGGCGGTGTACCGATAAGCGTCATCATACCTCCCATGCTACTGGCAAACGCAAGCGGCATCAACAGTCGGCTGACATTGATCTGCGTCCCCATAGCCATACTGACTACAATGGGAAGCATCAAAGCTACTGTTCCGGTATTGCTGACAAAAGCACCGATAAAGGCAGTCACCAATACAATAAGAACGAAAAGTTTCAACTCACTGTCACCAGCCAACTTCAGGATACGACTACTTATCATCTTTGCCAATCCCGTCTGAAAGATAGCACCGCCCACAACGAACAATCCTATCATCATTATAACAACGGAGTTAGAGAAGCCTGTCAATGCTTCTTCCGGGGTCAGGATACCGAATATAATTAGTAACACCAGAGCACAAAGCGCAACTAAATCCGAACGCACTTTGCCACTCATAAAGAATATCGCAGATAGGAATAAAATAATGAGAGTAATATACATAAAGATATAAAATTTATCAGTTATTAAACAATTCAACAGTGATTTTTGTTCTAAGGCGTTGCAAATATCACAAAAATCAGCACGATGGACAATAGGGTAAATCCTTTTTGAACTAAATAAGCGACAAATATCTCACTAAATTATAAATAAAGTATAGATTATTAGCATTATATTTATAACTTTGAATCCGGAAATGATAGTATGGGATCCCCCCTTTTATCAGTTAAATTCTATAACAGCAATGGGAAACGACAACACAATTACAGGCACCTTCAATGGAACAGTCCATCTGGAATACCTACCATGTATTAATTATGCAATGATACACAATCATGTGCCTTCATGCAATTTCTGCGAACTCATGAATAGTGATGAAGTCGACTGGAATAACATCAAAGTATCCATAGACGGAGAACTTATTAAATACTCAGAAAGCATTCTTGAAATAATTCCACCCGGACAGAACATACAAATCAACAATCTGGAAATATCACCTGAAAGTGAAAAGC
This sequence comes from Bacteroides intestinalis DSM 17393, assembly GCF_000172175.1. Lineage (NCBI taxonomy): Bacteria > Pseudomonadati > Bacteroidota > Bacteroidia > Bacteroidales > Bacteroidaceae > Bacteroides > Bacteroides intestinalis. The sequence goes on from NZ_ABJL02000008.1 coordinate 1,866,707, forward strand.
TAATCGAACTCACAGAAGGTATCGAAACTAATTTTCATCTGACTATTACGATTTCCGGTGAGATAGCCCATCAGCAAACATTTCCCATCAAACTGATGACATACGATCAGTGGACTGGTTCCAGGATCATGCCCGAACTCTTAGCGACATTTGTGACTCCCAATCACCCTATACTTTCAAGAATTAGTGTAAAAGCCTCACAATTCCTTGAAAAGTGGACCGGAAACTCTGCCTTAGACGAGTATCAGACACAGGATCCCAACCGAGTGCGTGCGCAGGTAGCTGCTATTTATGAAGCTCTCCGGTCTGAGTCTTTAATATATTCTACGGTTCCGGCCAGCTTTGAAACTTCGGGGCAGCGTGTCCGCTTGGTAGATAATGTACTCACCAGTAAGCTGGGTACATGTATAGACCTGACTTTACTCTATGCTTCCTGTCTGGAGGCCAATGGCATTCATCCTCTTTTAGTCTTGTTGAAAGGACATATATTGGTAGGTGCATGGCTTACAGAAGATATTTATCATCAAACCGTAGGCGATGATGCCTCCTTTCTACTCAAAGGAAGTGCAAATGGTATCAGCGACATTGTATTAGTAGAGACAACCGCACTGGCATCTTCACAAAATATTTCATTTGAAGAAGCTGCTGCAATGGCTCAGAAAGAGCTCAAAGAAGAAAACAGATTCAAGCTGTTTATCGATGTATATAGGTGCAGACTGGATAAAATCCGCCCATTGCCGCAACGCATAAACCATAACGGTGAATGGCAAATAGAAAACAGTGGAATAGAACATGAGAATGTAACCCAAAGAATACACCAACTGGACCGGTATGAAATAAAGCTGGAGGACAGCAAGGATGAAATAACCAAGCAGATTATTTGGGAAAGAAAACTACTGGACTTTTCTTTACGCAATAATCTGATCAACATCCGGCTTGGCAGAAGAGTTATACCATTCATATCTTTCGAAATTGATCATCTGGAAGATCATCTGCAAGCCGGAGAAAACTACCAGATATTATCCAGTCCTGCTAAAAGTAAAATAGAACCGGGTGAGACAGGGCTCTATGATTCTTCTTTATGGAAAGAGAATTTGGAAGAATTAGTAATCAGCGAGCTGAGAAACAAAAAACTCCGTTCTTATCTGACAGAAAGCGAACTTCAGAACTCACTCAAATTTGTATACCGTACATCGCGAACCGCCATTGAAGAAAATGGAGCCAATTCACTGTTCCTCGTTTTAGGAATCTTGAAGTGGTACGAGTCTCCTAAGAGTGTAAAACCACGCTTTGCTCCTATCTTGCTATTACCGGTAGATATTGTGCGTCGTGGAGGCTCAAGTGGATATATCATTCGCACCAGAGACGAAGAAATTATATTGAACATAACGCTCGTCGAACTATTGAAACAACAGTTCAGTGTTAATCTTTCCGGGTTGAATCCGTTGCCAAAAGACGACAGCGGTGTAGACGTGAAAAAGATATTCGCTACGATTCGTACCTGCATCCGCAATATGAAAGGTTGGGATGTAGTGGAAGAATCCATGTTGGGGCTATTCTCATTCAACAAGTTTGTCATGTGGAACGATATTCATACCAATGCAGACAAATTGAAAAAGAACGCCATTATAGCCAGTCTGATGGAAAATCGTATTCAATGGCAGGATACGACTCCGGAGATTGACGCCAGAGAAATAGATAGAAATCTTGAACCTATCCATTTTGCCATTCCTGTTGATGTTGATTCTTCGCAGCTGGAAGCTGTCATTGAATCAGGAGAAGGAAAGAGCTTCATATTGCATGGTCCTCCGGGAACCGGTAAATCACAGACCATTACCAATATGATAGCCAATGCCCTGTACAAAGGAAAACGTGTGCTGTTTGTAGCAGAAAAGATGGCAGCACTTTCTGTAGTACAAAACCGTCTGACTAAGATAGGATTAGATCCGTTCTGTCTGGAACTACATTCTAACAAGGTCACTAAATCTCATTTTCTGGCTCAGCTTCAGAAAGCTATAGAAGTCATTCACATTCAGTCTCCAGCTGAGTTTGAAAGTACTTCAAAGCAATTATTCGAGCGTAGAAAGAAATTAATCGATTATATGGAAGCGTTGCATCATCCCCATGCTTCCGGCTTCTCTCTGTACGATTGTATAACAAATTATTTGTCGATACAGGGAGATGAATTGTCCATCGACTTTTCTCTATTACCCTCCATCACTAAGAATCAACTGACAGATTTTTGCGAAAAGATCCAGGAACTGGATACAGTTTTTCAGATAACAGGGCATCCGCAAGACCACCCGTTAAAGGGACTGGAACCATACGATACTTCCATAGAAAGCTCTCAGAAACTACAGGCCGGAATCAGGCGCTTTATAAATTTATTCACTTCGATTACCGCTAACAGAAAGTTGCTTTCAAATAGTCTGGGAATCTCGATACCTGATAATTGGGATGGGATCAGTTGGATGGGAAAGATGTGTACCCAGCTTCTATCCATCCCATATCTGAATAAAACGTTATTGGAAATGGGTGGTAATACCGACTTGATAGAAGAATGGAAAGATACTATCCTGTCCGGTCGTAAGCGAGATCAGTTACAAGCTGAACTGGGTAAAGACTATGCACCCCAAATTCTGGAAGAAAATGCATTTGCCCTCCAGCAAGAATGGAAAGCTATCGAATTGAAATGGTTCTTACCTAAATTCTTTGCCAAACGTTCTTATCTGAAAAAGCTCAGACTTTACAATACGAGTTTGCAGGCAGCACAAATACCAAGCCTGTTAGAAAAGTTAAATGCTTATCAAAAGAATAATAAGATCATTCAAGAGCAAGCTTCCGAATTATCATCTTCTTTCGGCTTCTTAGGAAGGAAAAATAAAGAGAAATGGGATGATATTGATTCTATACTTAAGAGTCTTCCGACGATTTACAACACTTTATCGGAATATGCAGTAATCGTTCAACAACCATTTGCAGAAGTTCTGAATCAATTTGCAAATAAAATCAGTATTGACTGGAACGCATTCCAGCAGTCTAATGAAAATACATTCAGGCAACTAATCGATACATCCAACGAATTGAATACGGTCCTCAATGAAATAAAAGGTTTATGCTACATACAACTGCCGGATAATAATCTTGAAATGAAACTACCGGTTCTACTGAACACTTGGTTGACTCACTTCAATAAAATTAAAGACTGGGGACAATGGTGCATCCGTAAGAGAGAATTGGAATCCCTACATTTAACCGTAATTATCAACTATATAACAGATAAGCATAAAAGCGGATCGGAAGCTTCTGATGCGTATATGAAGGGCGTTTATCACCAATTAGCTCTAAAAACCGTTGATGCAGACGAAACTTTACGTCTTTTCAACGGATTGCTATTTGAGGAAATGATCAGCAAATACAAACAGTTGACTGTAGATTTTCAAGAGTTGAGTAAAAAGGAACTATACTGTAGATTAGCAGCCAAAATACCATCACTGACAATGGAAGCTGCCTCTAGTTCCGAAATCGGAATTCTAAAAAGGAACATTTCAAACGGAGGACGCGGCACATCTATCCGGAGAATTATAGACCAGATACCAACTCTGCTGCCCAAGCTATGCCCATGCATGCTAATGAGTCCGATATCAGTGGCTCAGTATATCGATCTGGATGCAGAGAAGTTCGATCTTGTTATCTTCGACGAAGCATCACAGATGCCTACCAGCGAGGCAGTCGGTGCAATAGCCCGCGGCAACGCATTAGTCGTAGTAGGCGATCCCAAGCAAATGCCTCCGACAAGTTTCTTCGCCTCTTCACAAGTAGATGAGGAAGAAGCTGAATTTGACGATATGGAAAGCATTCTGGATGATTGCATCTCGTTATCCATTCCATCCCGCTACCTGACCTGGCACTATCGGAGCAAACACGAAAGTCTGATTGCTTTCAGTAATTCCCAGTATTACAATGGAAAGCTATATACTTTTCCTTCTGTGGATGACAGAGTTTCAAAAGTACGCTTAGTTCAGGTAGATGGTACGTATGATAAAGGACGTACACGCAGCAATCATGCCGAAGCGGAAGCCATTGTGAAAGAAATACTGAACCGGCTACGTACATCTGAAGTTCCTGAAAAAAGCATAGGTGTCGTGTCTTTCAGCCAGGTACAGCAAAACCTGATAGAAGATATGCTCATTGAGGAGCTGAACAAATATCCTGAATTGGAAGAAAAAGCTTTCCAAAGTAATGAACCTATTTTCATCAAGAATCTGGAAAATGTGCAAGGTGATGAACGGGATATTATTCTTTTCTCTATAGGATACGGCCCGGACAGGAATGGTTATGTATCTATGAATTTCGGACCATTGAATAATCAAGGTGGCGAGCGTCGTCTGAATGTAGCCGTATCGCGTGCACGTTATGAAATGATTATCTTCTCAACCTTACGCTCCGAACAAATAGATTTGAAACGTACAAAGTCCAAAGGTGTGGAAGGCTTAAAGAGGTTTCTTGAATTTGCAGAACGCGGTACCTCACCTATTCCGGCCATCCAACTACAGAACCTGCAACAAAGTAATCTTATTACTTTAATTGCACAGGAACTTACTCAGCGTGGTTATAAAGTGGATACTCTGGTAGGGCGGTCAAACTTTAAGGTGGATTTAGCGATTGTCAATCCATTGCAACCGGATACATATATTCTAGGGATATTGTGTGACGGCAGAAACTATTATGAAACCAAGACTACAAGGGACCGTGAAATAGTACAACCGAATGTTTTGCAGATGCTCCACTGGAATGTAATGCGTGTATGGTCCGTCGACTGGTTTGAACATAAGGAGAACGTCGTGGAGCGCATCATCAAAAAGCTGGAAGATTTAAAAAATACAAAAGTAGAAAAACAGCCTCTTCTTCCGACAGAGAATAATGTTCTGAAAACATTCAGTATAGAGAATGAACCTGTTGTAGAGTTAGTGAACAATCGAGAAAGAGAATATATATTTGCTGACTTGCCCGATATAGGCTACAGTACAGATATCGATACCGTAATGGCTTCCTCCTATCAGGTTAAAAAACAACTTCAACAAATAGTCAAGATTGAACAACCCATAACAAATACTCTGCTATATAAAAGAATATTACGAATTTGGAATCTAACAAGGGTTACCACCCGTTTACAGGTATTTATAGACAGCCTTCTTGAAGATGCATATAAAGACCCCCTATCGGGAGATACCATAATTTACTGGGAGAATAAAGAGAAGGCTAAAGAGTGCGACTTTTACCGCATCAATTCTAAACGCGACATTCTGGATATTCCAATCCTAGAAGTTATGAGTGCCGCCCGTTATGCCATAGAGCAACAGATATCCATGCCAATAGAAGACCTGAAACGGTTGACTTCCCAACTTCTTGGTTTTAGCAGGAAAGGAAACAATCTAGATATGGTAACGGAACAGACCATACAATTGCTGATTAATAAAGGAATATTCAGCCATGCGAACGGAATGGTATCCATGAATAATTAGGGTTCATGGATACTTTCTTCCGAAAGGAAAAACAGAATGAAAAATAATATCTACCTAATAGTCTTCGATAGTAGAATTTCCGAATATATCTTTTTTGATTGTAATCTTATTACCATTATCATCTTCAATAATCGTATTGCCTAAAATGTCTTTTTTGACTGTCTTCTTTTCTTGATTGACTATCGAATATTCGTAACTATCCTCGATAAAATTAACACTATAGCTCTTCGTTATATGGGGAGCTAAAACAAACTGAACTGCAAATAGGATAAATAGAACCTTTTTCATGGCGTATTTTTTGGGTTTGTAACAAAAGTAATATGGGAAAATAATAACAACTGGTGAATTCTATAATTATTGATAGGAAAAAAACTAAAATTAATATTTTTCATGTGCTACAATCGTATCGTTTTAGAAAGCTCGGGCTACATGCGGTCTACACTTGCACGATTTTCCATCCAAATGGCAGGGGAGCTAAATTACTGAAGGTCAATAAACAACAAATGCCCCGAGTATTTCTACTCAGGGCATTTTGTTTATTTAGAGGTTCCTGGCGGATTCGAACCGCCGTACACGGTTTTGCAGACCGCTGACTAAGCCACTCATCCAAGGAACCAGTCTTTTCTCATTTGCGGTTGCAAAGGTAGCACATTTTTTGAAAACACCAACTATCCGCAGCATTTTTTCTTCTTTTCTTTTTTCGTGGCGCTACACTCTACATGCTTCTCATCCATCAATCGCTTTAAGTCACAACCGGTTACGCAATTTGCACATGGATTACCATTTTCTTTTGTCCGGCGAAAAAAAGCATAAATTCCCCATCCGATCCGGACAATACACAACAGTAACAGGATTGCAACCGCCCATTGTTGCCAATTCATCATACAAATAATCCTCCTATTCTATAAATAGCAAATGCCATTATCCAAGCGAGCAGCGTGGTATACACTGCCGTAAATAACGCCCATTTCCAGCTACCGGATTCTTGCTTGATTGCTACAATCGTAGCTATACATGGGAAATAAATCAATACAAACACCATATAACAGAAAGCTACCAACGGTGTAATCGGAATACGTTCGGCAAGACTTACGGCATCTGCTTCAGCATCATTTGTATAAAGCACGCCTAGTGTACTTACCACTAATTCCTTAGCACCCACACCTGAAAGTATACCGATACCAAGTTTCCAGTCAAACCCCAAAGGTTCAATCACCGGCTCCATAGCCTTTCCTATCTGCCCGATGTAGGAATTCTCCTGCTGTTCGGCAACCGTTTCATATGCATCATGGTCAGGATAATATCCCAATGCCCATATCACGATGGAAGCTATCATGATAATACCTCCCATTTTACGCAGATATTGTGCACCTTTCTCCCACGTATGTCGGAAAATGACTTTTGCCGTCGGTAAACGGTAAGGTGGAAGTTCCATAACGAACGGAGTATCATCTCCCTTCACCAAAAAACGGCTGAACAAACGCGCCATCAACACCGCCAATAGGATACCTATTGAATATATTAATAACAGTATCAAGCTACCATTGTTCGGAAAAAATGCACCTACCAGCAACAAATAAATGGGCAGGCGGGCACTACATGACATCAACGGATTGACGAGCATGGTAATAAGTCGGCTTTTACGATTCTCAATAGTGCGCGAAGCCATAATAGCAGGTACGTTACATCCGAAGCCCATAATCAAAGGAATGAAGGATTTACCATGCAGCCCCATCTTATGCATAATCTTATCCATGATAAATGCAGCGCGTGCCATGTAACCGGAGTCTTCCATCAGCGATATGCAGAAATAAAGAATAAGGATGTTCGGCAGGAAAACAATCACACCACCAACACCACCTACAATACCATCTACCAATAGATCTTTCAACGGTCCGTCAGCCATATTGGCATGTATAAAGTTGCCGAGGGTTTCTACCAGCCATTCGATACCCATCATCGGGTATTCACCGAGCACGAATGTACCTTCGAACATGAGATACATGAACAGGAAGAAAATGGGGAATCCCCACACACGGTGCGTTACAATGGAGTCTATCACACGGGTAGTATGTTCTTTATCCAAGTGATTATCCACAAAGGTTTCTTTCAGTGCACCGGATATAAAACCGTATTTTGCATCGGTAATTGCCTGATCGCAATCCTCATTCAGCACGTCTCGGATACGGCGGCTTTCCTGATCACGGACATCTATGATTTCTTTGCCGTTGGGTAAAGTTTTAATCAGCATTTCCAAATCCGGATCATTCTCCAGAAGTTTGATGGCAAGAAAGCGGGTAGAATACTTATGACGGATATCCTCATTCTCACTAATCACCCGTTTCACCTCTTCAATGCTACGTTCCAGTTCGGGACCGTGATTAATGTGAATATGACGATAGAATCCATGATGACGCACTTCTTCCTCTTTATGAGCCCCACCGGTATAGCCGGGCACATATTCGCGATGCCATTCGCGCAGGTCATTCAACACTTCGGTACGTACTTTGCCTTTCTGATCGAGGAAGTCGGCACCTTCATAAATACTGATAACAACGTGAAAAAGATCTTCGATGCCTTTACCCGTACGTGAAACAGTAGGAACCATAGGAACACCAAAGAGTTCACTCAGTTTCATGTAATCCAGCGTGTTACCACTGGCTTCCAGTTCATCGTACATATTGAGAGCCATCACCATACGCACATTCATGTCAATCAACTGGGTAGTGAGGTACAGATTACGTTCCAGATTGGACGAATCTACCACATTGATAACAATGTCCGGTGTTTCATCAATAATATGATGACGGACATACATTTCTTCAGGACTATATGCTGATAGCGAATATGTACCGGGCAAATCGACTATGCGGAAATGATAACCTTGAAAATTAAAGTAGCCTTCCTTGGCATCCACTGTAACCCCGCTGTAGTTACCAACGTGTTCGTGTGAACCGGAAGCAATATTAAACAGAGAAGTTTTCCCACAGTTTGGATTACCCACTAATGCAACATTAATGGTACGACGTTTACCAAGAGCGATACGTTTCAGTTCTTCTTCCCCCGGATAAATATCTTCACTCATTCCCGGATGATAATTCGGTTTTGTCACCTGCTCTTTCGCCTCATGTTCGCTGAGTATTTCAATCATCCCTGCCTCCTGGCGGCGCAAGGAAATTTCATACCCCATTACTTTGTATTTTATTGGATCTTTCAGCGGGGCATTCAGCAAAACTTCTACAGTCTTGCCTTTAATAAATCCCATTTCTACAATTCGTTTGCGGAAACCGCCATGTCCCAGTACTTTAACGATTACACCTTTTTCTCCAGTTTTTAATTCGGATAAACGCATAGTCTTCTCTCTTTCTTTAATTTGGATGCAAAGATAAATGATTTGTATTTAGCCCACAAATTATTTAGATTGTTTTTAAATAAGGAGGAATATTCTCCATTCTCCACTTTGTTCCGAAGAATTAGAAAGAATTCAATTCGTTAATATTATCTTTGCACCACTATGAATAAAAAGAAAATAGAGCAATACATTGATCAGGAAAAGCTTTTCACACGAGAAGACAAAATACTGGTAACGCTGAGTGGCGGAGCGGACTCAGTAGCTTTGTTGCGTCTACTTCTTGATATGGGGTACACCTGCGAGGCGGCACATTGCAATTTCCATCTGCGGGGAGATGAGTCGGTTCGAGATGAAATGTTTGTCCGCGAACTATGCTTGCAACTGGTAGTTCCGTTACATGTCCAACATTTCCAAACTATGGAAGAAGCGGAAAAGCGCCACATATCCATTGAAATGGCAGCGCGGGAATTACGTTATGCCTGGTTTGAACAGCTCCGTCTACAACAAGGGGCCGACGTTATCGCCGTGGCCCATCATAAAGATGATAGTGTAGAAACTCTCCTGCTCAACCTTATCCGCGGAACAGGCATCAACGGGCTATTGGGTATCCGCCCCAAAAACGGAAACATTGTCCGTCCTTTGTTATGCCTCGACCGGAAAGAAATAACCGAATACCTACAAGAAATCGGGCAATCTTACGTAACGGACAGCACCAACCTGCAAGACGAATATACACGCAACAAGATACGCCTCAACCTATTGCCTCTTATGCAGGAAATCAATCCCTCCGTAAAAGAAAGCCTTCTCCGCACCTCAGAACATCTGAATGATGCAGCTCTCTTATATAAGAAAGGTATAGAAGAAGGTAAGCAGAAAGTGCAAACCGAACAAGGTATCCTAATCAGTGCTTTGCTCCAAGAACCTGCACCGGAAACTTTATTATTTGAGATCTTATCTCCATTAGGATTTAACAGCGCACAGATCAAAGATATTTTCACCTCCCTGAACGGACAACCGGGAAAGATATTCCTTAGCAGAGAATGGCGTGTGATTAAAGACCGGGAGCTTCTGCTGATAGAACCGGTCTATTCAGAAGATGCTTCAACAGTCTTTTCTCCGGATGACCCTGCCCTGCCCTTCCGTCTAACAATGGAAGAATTAGAAGTCACGGATGATTTCATCATTCCCCGCGACCGAAACACTGCTTGCTTCGATGCAGACAAACTAAAACAACCTCTCACAGTCAGACGCTGCCGACAAGGCGACACATTCGTTCCCTTTGGTATGACCGGACAAAAAAAGGTCAGTGACTACCTTACTGATCGGAAATTCTCCCTTTCCCGCAAAGAACAACAATGGGTGCTTTGCAGTGATTCCCATATCATTTGGTTGATAGGCGAACGTACTGATAACCGTTTCAGAATAGACGACCAAACACAGAAAGTTATTATTCTGAAGTTTATTCCTAATTATACGGTTATGAACAAAATGTGATAAAGTGGTAGGGTGATAAAGTGATAGCGGGATAACGCTCTGTGGTATATAGCGCAGCTACCTTATCGCCTTATCGCCCTATCACCTTACCACCTTATCACTCTTGTATTCCTTTCTTTTCCGATATGAGTTAGATGATGATTCATTGTATATTTCATCAGTTGGTAATTATACTTACAAAAAACTCGTAAATTTCTTCCTTTCCTTCAGCTACTCCTCCGACTCGTTGAGTGAATGCCTTTCAGTCCCTGACTCATTGTCCCCCCCATCCAGAAGGTATCTGAGAGAGGGTGGGGAAAGTGACAAGACAAGAAAGAAAAGAGATAAAAATTACATATAAAAAACATAGATTTATTCTTTTTTTTCCGTTATGAATAGAACAAAAATTACGCGAATTAAGGGTTGCGCTACAATCAGCTATTACTAAGCTATTTTTCTCCAGTTAGGAAAAAATATTTTTCCAGTTGGGAAAATAAAACGCCCATTTATACCATATGTATTGTCTTTTAAGCATTACTGACGAATTTTGAGGTACTGCCTTGATAATATATACAGACACAAATGTATCGGAGAATTCTGTAGAAATTCTGAATGAAAGGAGTTTATTGCATGTAGGATTAAAGCTATAAAATAATCCGGTCCTCTTTCTGCCGCACAAAGCAGTCTGAAAGCAATGAAGCAAACGGAGTATCATACGTCCGCGCCTTGAACGAACATCCTTTGACGCATGCACAACACTTTATGCACTTTTCGGCAATCGTATTACATTCGTCACCTTTCAGGATAGCTCCCGAAGGACAATGTACAGCGCAAACGCCACAATGCGTGCAAAGTTCCGCATTCACTTCCGGTACACGTGGCAAAAGAGCACCACTTTTACGCAACTTTATCACCCGGCGCAGAAACTTGAACAAAGGCAGAAAAGGCTGGCGCGGGCGCTGAATACGGTTCACATCCACCGGATACAAGTGTTCCATATCAACGGCGGCATTTATTTTCGTCCGTATCTTCGCACCAAATTCCTCCGCATATTGCAAATCATTTGCATCCGGACGCCCTAGGGCTATTGGATTTTGTTCCGTACTATACGAATGTTCTCCCACAAAAGTAGCCCCGGCAATAACTTTGAAACCTTGGGCAGAAGCAAATGCATCCAATTCTATCAAAGCCTTTTCATATGCACGGTTACCATAAACTACTACCAGCACAACCGGAGATCCCGATGCACAAATACCCTGCAACCGCTCCATAGCCAAAGGAGCTACCTTGCCGCCATACACCGGCACAGCAATAAGAGTCAGTGTATTCTCCGGAATATCTACCTCAGCAGCATGCAGTGTTAAATTCGTAGCAACAACATTTGTTAGTCCTGTTCCGCGAACAATTGCCTCACCAACTTGTTTAGAAGTACGAGTAGGCGAAAAATAGATGAAATGAACTTCGTTTATATCCATAAATATATGCGCTTTTTCTTGGTTTATCAAGCAAAGATAAAGTTTTAAAATTAAAAAAAAGACGAATTGTTTATGAAACCAAAAATATTTATTACCTTTGCGCCGTTGAAACATTCTGTAAACTCCTAAGTGCGGGTAGCTAACAGTTTTCCGGTTCAATAATAAATATCCCATAATCATTATATTAAATAAAGGTATATTTGCCACGTTGCTTGTGACGACAACCGCAGCCGTGTGAACATATCTGTCCAATAACAAAAGAAATTTTAAACCATTCACATATATACTGTATGTATAATATCATTCAATTGAACGACAAAAATTTGTCGGAACTTCAATCTATTGCCCAAGAACTGGGTATTAAAAAGACAGACTCACTAAAAAAAGAAGAACTTGTTTACAAGATACTTGATGAACAAGCCATCGCAGGTGCTACCAAAAAGGTTGCTGCTGAAAAGCTGAAAGAAGAGCGTAAAGTGGACAGACAACAGAAACGTACCCGCGTAACCGTAAAAAAAGAGAGTACTGACAAAGTCTTTACCGCCAACAAAAATGGCGATCTCACTAAGGCAAAAGCTGAAGCTTCAGTAGCAGCCGCTAAAGTACAACCGGTAGCAGAAGCAGTAAAAGCACCGGTAACAGAGGCACCTAAAGCGCCGGTAACGGAAAAAGAAGTAGCTGTAACAGCTACAGAAGCTCCTGAAAAAGCTGAAACGCCTAACTCAACGAAGCGTAAACCGGGACGTCCGCGTAAAGCTAAGGTAGAAGAAAAAGCTCCCATACCCGCACCTGTACCTGTTGCAAAGAAGGAAGAGCCTAAGAAAGCTGAGCCCGAATTGAATTTTGAAACAGAAGCGCCTAAAGTTATCAAGAAAGTCGTAGTGGAAGACAGCCCTATCCTGTCAGAACCCGAAGATGACTTCATTCCTATCGAAGACCTTCCGACCGAAAAAGTAGAACTGCCTTCTGAACTTCTCGGTAAGTTTGAAGCAACTAAAGCTGAAACACCCGCAGTTCCTGTAGTTGAATCTGTTCCTACCAATCAACGTCCACGCCTTCGTCCCCGAGACAACAATAATAATACCCCTTACAATAATAACAATAATAACAACCGGAACAACAATCCACGTCCCATACAACAGCAGCGTCCGGCACAACCGAATGCCAACAACGAAAATTATTCTCCTGTCCCCGAACGCAGACCTGTAGTTGAACGTGAAAAAGTATACGAATTCGACGATATCCTAACCGGTACAGGCGTACTGGAAATCATGCAGGATGGTTACGGATTCCTTCGTTCTTCCGACTATAATTACCTTTCTTCACCGGATGATATTTATGTATCTCAATCTCAAATTAAACTGTTTGGTCTGAAAACCGGTGATGTTGTAGAGGGTGTAATCCGTCCTCCTAAAGAAGGTGAGAAATATTTCCCATTAGTAAAAGTGGGAAAAATCAATGGACGTGACCCGGCTTTCGTACGTGACCGCGTACCATTTGAACATCTCACACCATTATTCCCCGACGAAAAATTCAGATTGTGCAAAGGTGGCTATTCAGACTCTATGTCTGCTCGTGTAGTAGATCTCTTTGCTCCTATCGGTAAAGGCCAGCGTGCATTGATCGTGGCACAACCTAAAACCGGTAAGACCATCTTGATGAAAGATATAGCCAATGCTATCGCAGCAAATCATCCGGAAGTCTACATGATTATGTTACTTATCGACGAACGCCCGGAAGAAGTAACCGACATGGCACGCACCGTAAATGCCGAAGTCATTGCTTCCACTTTTGACGAACCTGCCGAACGCCACGTGAAAATCGCCGGTATTGTGCTGGAAAAAGCCAAAAGACTGGTAGAATGCGGTCATGACGTAGTGATCTTCCTGGATTCAATTACACGTTTGGCACGTGCTTACAATACAGTATCTCCGGCTTCCGGTAAAGTACTTTCCGGTGGTGTGGACGCCAATGCACTTCATAAGCCCAAACGTTTCTTCGGAGCTGCCCGTAATATTGAAAACGGTGGTTCGCTCACTATTCTTGCTACTGCCTTGATTGATACAGGTTCCAAGATGGATGAAGTTATCTTCGAAGAATTCAAGGGTACAGGTAACATGGAATTGCAGCTCGACCGCAACCTGTCTAACAAACGTATCTTCCCAGCTGTCAATATTGTTGCTTCCAGCACCCGTCGTGACGACTTGCTGCAAGACAAGCAAACTTTGGATCGTATGTGGATACTCCGCAAATATCTGGCTGACATGAATCCGATTGAAGCTATGGATTTTGTGAAAGACCGCATGGAAAAAACCAAAGATAACGATGAGTTCCTAATGAGCATGAATAGCTAAAACCATAGCTAAAAAGACAAAATCAACAATAAATAGGATTATATATACAAAAAGGGCGGGACATTTTCGGATATCTCGCCCTTTTTATTTATTTTTGTCGCAAGTAATCAGATTTCATTATATAAACATTTAATTAATCAGGTGAGGCTCAGTAAAACGATCATACTATTTTTGTTGATGCTATTTTACAGTACTTCCTACATCCAATCGACAAATCTGGATTTGGTAAATGAGCGTATACACCTGATGGAGTACCTGATGGATAACAATCTGGCCTATTCTCAAGAAGTCAGATTACATGATATCGCCCAGTGGGAAGATGAGCTTGTTGACGCATTTCGTAACAAGAAGGATTATAAACACATGTTCCTCATGCAGCAAATGGCTGCTTATGCACTTGTATCTGATGGACACATCAATGAAGCATTGGAAAAAGCAAATGCCATGCTACAGCAAGCTACCTTAATGAGATATGATATAGGAATAGCCATATCACACTATGCCATTGGCGATACTTACCTCAATGCCAACATGACTAATGAAGCTATCGAGGAATATGAAATAGCCATGCAGAAGCTATATAAAATTGCAGACTCCGAAAAATTACAGGAAAAAGTACTTATCCAATTAATCCCCACACTTATCAGACTGGGACGATTAAATGAAGCTAAAGACTATTTGGAACAGATAGAACAAGTAAAAGACTATCGACATAGCCGCTTCATAGAAAATATCTTTCAAGCCTACTATTATCTTCATACTAATAACCTGGAACAAGCCCGGGAATATATTCAGGAAGCAGAAGAATGGTATGAGTATTATCCTTTCTTTTTTCACAGTTCTATTTTGAAATATATCCAAGCCGAATATGCCAAGCAAGTCGAAGATGACGAGCAAGCCATAAAATTATATAATGAACTGACCGTTAGCACCAGTAGCGCCAATGTCTACAATAGATATCTGAAAATGAAGAATTCATTGGCACGGCTGTATACCAAACGTGGAAGAGCCAAAGAGGCATGCGAAATATTTCAAGATATCAATGCTGCACGAGATTCTATCAATGCACGCAACTACTCCTCGCAAATTAATCTGCTGCGAACCATATATCAGGTAGACCGCCTTGAAATGGATAATCAAAATGAACGTAACCGATTATTGTTTTATTCTATCATGGGGTGCATCCTTATTTTAAGCATATCCATTGCATCGGTACTCTATATCCGTAAGATCAATAAACGACTGATAGCATCCAGGCTAAAACTGGAAAAAGCACGGCAAATTGCAGAAAATTCCATCCGTACCAAGAGCATTTTTCTATCGAATATGAGTCATGAAATACGCACGCCTCTAAATGCCTTGTCCGGTTTCTCTACTATTCTGACGGATGCAAATATTGATATCAGCACCCGGCAACAATGCAATGAAATCATTCAGCAGAATTCAGATTTACTGTTGAAACTCATAGATGATGTCGTAGATCTTTCTAGTCTGGAAATCGGCAAAATGCAATTTCTTTTCGCTAACAATAATGCTGTGGCTATATGCCGGAATGTAGTGGATACGGTAGAAAAGATAAAACAAACATCCGCTTCTGTACTGTTCCAAACTTCTTTAGAGAACTTGGAAATCTATACAGATGAAGCACGTCTTCAACAATTACTAATTAACTTACTGATTAATGCCACTAAATTTACCACAGAAGGAAGTATTACTCTTTCATTAGAAAAACAGCCAGAAGGAGTTGCTCTGTTTGCTGTATCAGATACAGGTTGTGGCATAGCCCCAGAAAAGCAGGGTGCAATATTCAATCGTTTCGAAAAGCTGAATGAAAATGCACAAGGTAGTGGATTGGGACTTTCCATTTGCCAACTGATTGTGGAACGTTTCGGTGGAAAAATATGGATTGACCCCGAATACAAGAATGGTTCCCGTTTCCTGTTTACCCATCCTATTGTCTCAACTAGCAGAAAGGAGGTATCAGAATGAAACGTCTCTTATTTATAGTAGTTCTTTTACTTCAAATCTTTTTCATATTTGCAAACAGACCCATCAAACGGTCACCTGTTACCGATAGTCTTATAACAGAGTTGCAAACACTTCCACATGACACCACCAGACTAAAACTACTCGAAAAGCTTGTGCTTACGGAGCAGAATTCTCCGCATTACATAGAATATGCAGAAGAAATGTTCAACGAAGCTCAGCGTCAAAAAAATGCTAAATACATCTGCAGCAGTACCTATTTTAAAATTCTATATTACTATAATAAAGAAAAAATAGACAGCGTCAGTAAATTGGTCGATTATGTAAAACCCATTGCTGAACGCATGAAATACTACCGTTTGTACTTCAACGTACAAAAACTGCTCATATATACCTATATTTATAGCGAAAAATATGAATATGCCATCAATGAAGCATTGGAAATGCTCAAGATAGCAGAAGAGTTGGATAATGTAGATGGATGCATAGCTGCATATTCATGCCTGGCAAGTGCCTATCATGAAACCAATCGCAAGAAAGAAGAAGGAGAAGCGCTACGTAAGGCCCATGAATATGCTTCCGAGCAAAAGACAAGCAGTACGCAAATCAATGTTTTGGAACAACTGATCATGTTCAGCAATGACCAAAATGATTATAAAAACCTGAAAGTATATTTAGATGAAAATAAGCAGCTAATAGAGGAAATGTTAGCCTGGGACCCTGACATGTATGAGTCTTATTTCAACCTCTACCTATTTTCAACAGTATTCCAGTCCTACTACTATACAGGTATAGGAAAAACTGACTCTGCACAATATTATATAAAGAAGGCACAAGATTTCATAACTCCTCAAAGCTATCTCCCTTACATAACCATGTATCATGATGCCTATGCCAAATACTATCACCACACTAAAAATTATCAAAATGCATTAGTACACATGGATTCTGCCCTGATATATATGCAACAATCTAAGTCAGCATTAACGGAGTACGCCAAACAATTATCCCGCAAAGCTGACATCCTGCTGGAAATTGGTCAATATGCAGAAGCATTACCATTATACGAAAAATCTAATCACATTCAAGATTCATTGACTGCTGCCATATCAGCCAAACAATTGGAAGAAATCAAAGAAATATACCATCTTAATCAGCTAGTATGGGAACGCGGGAAACTCAGGAATCGTGTACAAACCAGTATTCTCCTGAGCCTTGGAATCATACTAGTGCTATGTATCACTTATATGCTTCGCATCAACCGGATACGAAAAGCATTGAAAATTTCAAAAAAAGAGACCCAGAAAGCTACTCGTCAAACAGAGCGGGCCAATGAAATGAAAAACCGTTTCTTGTCCAACATGAGTCATGCCATCCGGGTTCCTCTGAACGGAGTATTAGGTTTCTCACAAATCATAGCAAACGAAGTGGAAATTGACGAACCTACTCGCAAAGAGTATGCAGACATCATTCAACAAAACACTGAACAATTAATGCGCCTGGTAAACAATGTCCTTGATCTATCCCGTTTGGAGGCTGGTATGATGAGGTTCCAATTAAGTGACTATGACATTGTACAACTTTGCAAAGATGCCGTAGGAATGGCACAAATGCAGAATCCAACCTTGCATATTCATTTCTACAGTGACATTGACGAGTATATTGTTTATACTGATACAAACCGGATGATGCAACTCATCGTCAGTATTCTTACTTGCCCCTCTCCATCTTTCAAAGAAGAACGTGATCTCCAATTCACTTTAGATAAAAATGGAGAAATATTATGCTTCAAAGTTACGAACTCTCCATTGGCAGACCTCAATTATGCTAATCAGGACTCTGCTTTGCGTAACGATGTCAACCTTTTATTACTGAAACACTTCGGCGGTACTTATCAGGTAATTCATGACGGTAAGGAAGGACCGACTATTCTTTTCACTTATCCTGCTACCTCAACTGAATAATATTCTTGCCTCAAAAGAAGGTAGATACAGGGATTTTTTGTACTTTTGCGCCTCAATAAGAGTAATTTGTAATTTATAAATAGTAATTATATCATCATGTTCGATAATTTAAGCGAAAGACTGGAAAGGTCGTTTAAAATTCTGAAAGGTGAAGGAAAAATCACCGAGATCAATGTTGCGGAAACCCTGAAAGATGTGCGCAAAGCACTGTTAGACGCCGACGTTAACTACAAAGTAGCCAAAACTTTTACAGATACGGTTAAGGAAAAGGCATTGGGACAAAACGTATTGACAGCCGTAAAGCCCAGCCAATTAATGGTGAAGATCGTGCACGACGAGCTAACTCAATTAATGGGTGGCGAAACTGCAGAAATTGATTTGGAAGGAAAACCTGCTGTCATCTTAATGTCTGGTCTGCAAGGTTCCGGTAAGACTACTTTCTCCGGTAAGTTGGCACGAATGCTAAAAACGAAAAAGAACAAGAAACCGTTGTTGGTGGCTTGTGACGTATACCGCCCTGCCGCTGTCGAACAGTTGCGCGTATTAGCAGAGCAAATAGGAGTTCCAATGTACTCTGAACCGGATAGTAAGAATCCGGTGAAAATTGCAGAAAATGCAATTCAGGAAGCAAAAGCCAAAGGATATGATGTTGTAATCGTCGATACCGCCGGACGTCTGGCTGTGGATGAAGAGATGATGAATGAGATTGCTGCTATTAAAAAAGCAATCAATCCGAATGAGATTCTTTTCGTTGTAGACTCTATGACCGGTCAGGATGCTGTAAACACAGCAAAAGAGTTTAACGAACGTCTTGACTTTAATGGTGTTGTACTGACTAAGTTGGATGGTGATACCCGGGGTGGTGCCGCTCTTTCTATCCGTTCAGTAGTAAACAAGCCGATCAAATTTGTAGGTACAGGTGAGAAACTGGATGCCATCGACCAATTCCACCCTTCGCGTATGTCAGACCGTATCCTCGGTATGGGTGATATTGTTTCATTGGTGGAACGTGCCCAAGAGCAATATGACGAGGAAGAGGCCAAACGCCTACAAAAGAAGATTGCTAAGAACCAGTTCGACTTCAACGACTTCTTGAGTCAGATAGCGCAAATCAAAAAGATGGGTAACCTGAAAGACCTGGCTTCTATGATTCCGGGTGTAGGTAAGGCTATAAAGGACATCGATATTGACGACAATGCTTTCAAGAGTATTGAAGCTATTATTTATTCTATGACCCCTGCAGAACGTAGTAATCCGGCCCTTCTGAACGGTTCACGCAGACAACGTATTGCTAAAGGTAGTGGTACGAATATTCAGGAAGTAAACCGCTTGTTAAAACAATTCGATCAAACTCGTAAGATGATGAAGATGGTAACAGGTAGCAAGATGGGTAAAATGATGCCTAAGATGAAATAAAAAAAATACTGATATGACACTAATTGACGGAAAAGCAATTTCGGAACAAGTAAAACAGGAGATTGCTGCAGAAGTAGCAGAAATGGTGGCGAAAGGTGGTAAACGTCCTCATCTTGCAGCAATTCTCGTAGGCCACGATGGTGGTAGTGAAACGTATGTTGCTGCAAAAGTAAAAGCATGCGAAGTTTGCGGGTTCAAATCCAGCCTCATCCGTTACGAGGCAGATGTGACGGAAGAAGAACTTCTTGCTAAAGTACGTGAGCTAAACGAAGATGCAGACATAGACGGGTTCATAGTACAGCTTCCATTACCCAAGCACATCTCCGAACAGAAAGTGATCGAGACCATTGATTATCGCAAAGATGTAGATGGTTTCCATCCCATCAATGTAGGACGCATGTCCATAGGATTGCCTTGCTATGTATCGGCAACTCCCAACGGAATCCTAGAATTATTGAAACGCTATCAGATAGAGACTTCCGGAAAGAAGTGCGTAGTATTGGGACGTAGCAATATCGTCGGCAAACCGATGGCAGCGCTCATGATGCAAAAGGCTTATCCGGGAGACGCAACCGTAACCGTATGCCACAGCCGCAGTAAAGACTTGGTGAAAGAGTGTCAGGAAGCTGATATTATCATTGCTGCATTGGGGCAACCCAATTTTGTAAAAGCCAAGATGGTGAAAGAAGGTGCCGTAGTTATTGATGTAGGTACTACTCGCGTACCGGATGCCAGAAAGAAATCAGGATTTAAACTGACCGGTGACGTAAAGTTTGACGAAGTTGCTTCTAAGTGTTCATTCATCACTCCCGTACCGGGCGGCGTAGGACCGATGACTATCGTTTCTTTAATGAAGAATACATTACTGGCTGGTAAGAAAGCAATTTACCAATAACCTCGAATACCGGAAGAAGACAATTATCTCCATTAGGCTTCTTCCGGTATTTTGTTTAATCTATAATACTCATGAACACACAGCTAAAAACTATTTTTGTTTTCCTTTTTCTTGTCTGTACCCTACGGGGAACTGCGCAGAACTTTTCAATCGACTATCCATCCTATCAAAACAGAAATAGCGATGCACTTGAAATCAGCCGGATCGTCCGTAATGATACAGCCACTATTTTATATATGGATGCCTATTCGCGCCCTAACTATTGGATACGTCTGGCTTCGGGTCTATCACTCCATGGAAATCAAACCGGAAAGAACTATCCTATCATCCGTTCACAAGGTTTCGAGTTGGACAAAGAAGTCTATATGCCTGCCTCGGGAAATGTAACTTTCAGCCTTCAATTTGCTCCTCTTGCCCCCCAAGAAAAGATGATTGATTTCATAGAGGGAGCCAATAAAGGAGATTTTCAAATTAAAAGCATAAGCCTCAACGAGCAAGAAAAGAAAGGAAAGATTCATTGTCACATTTCAGGCAAAGTAATCGATAGTCCGCAATCCAGCCGACTCGTATTGATGAAAGCCCATAAAAATCCCAGTAGCAGCCCATGGCTATCAATACCTATACGCAATGGAGAATTTCAATATGATTTCTACGCTGATCATGAAGAAGTATACGAAGTCTTTATCTGGAATGATATGCTTACCGGTAGCTGGCTCCCTTCTCTCTTCTTTGCAGAAAATGGTCCTGTTTCTTTCACCCTATACCCGGCCAGTACCAGAAAACCGGGACTAGTGAGCACAAGTAACCCATTAACCTGTGAGTTACAACAATTGGAGAGTGAAAGAAAAGCCAAATTCAATTTTGACTCTTTATACGCTCAAATGAATAAATTATACGAAGAAAACCGTTTCGAAAGTGAAGCACTGCAAACTCTTTGGAAAAGAATCGAGCAAGTTAAGGACAACAATGAAGAACGAAATAATATCTACAGAGAAAGAGACCGTCTTGAGGAGAGCGGAGAAGCATACACGGAAGAAGGAAAAGCTCTTTTGGTAAAAATTAAGCAATTAAACGAAGAAATGAATCAATGGACTATAAAGCATATTAAACAGAATCCTTCCTTACCCGGACTATATGTTCTGACAAGTAAGACAGAAATGGCACGCAAAGGCGAAGACGTTACTCCATTTCTGAATGCCTATCAGGAAACTTTTGCCTCTCTCTATCCGGAGCACCCTTATAGTCAGCAAATGCAAATGCTCATTAAAAACGGACAACCGGAAATTGGAAAACCATATGTCGATTTCTCAGCTCCTGACCTAGATGGAAACAAAGTACAAATATCAAAATATATTCAGGGAAAGGTAGCGTTAATTGATTTATGGGCATCTTGGTGCGGTCCATGTCGTATAAACTCCAAGCAAGTTATTCCCATATATGAAAAATATAAGAATAAGGGATTCACTGTCATCGGTGTGGCACGTGAACAAGGAAGTGATGCCCGCATGAAAGAAGCTATCAAAAAAGATGGCTATCCTTGGTTAAATCTTATTGAGCTCAATGACACCAATCAGATATGGACGAAATACCGGATACCGAATGCTGCCGGAGGTACTTTTCTTGTGAATGCTGAGGGAATCATTCTTGCTATAAATCCCACAGTTGAAGAAATAGAAAGTATTCTTCAAAAGGAACTTTTAACTCCTTAAACATTTATGAGAAGAATATCTCCCCTCACACTACTTTTCTTTCTTGTGTCATGCAACAGTGCGGCACAAGAACAAGTAGTATCAGGAGCATCTGACACCATTCCTTCTGCTAAAGTCACATTATTATTTGTCGGTGACTTGATGCAACACAATGCACAACTTGAAGCTGCGCGTACAAGTCAGGGGACTCATGATTACTCTCTTTGTTTCTCTCTTGTGAAAGAGCAGATAAGTAGAGCAGACATCGCTATTGGAAATCTTGAAGTCACCCTCGGCGGAAAGCCATATGCAGGCTATCCTGCTTTTTCGGCACCAGATGAGTTTTTATATGCTATTCGAGATGTTGGATTCGACATACTATTAACTGCAAACAATCATTGTCTGGATCGCGGAAAGAAGGGGCTGGAACGTACTATCCTGATGTTGGATTCTTTACATATTCCATATATAGGCACTTATCGGAATAAAGAGGAACGTCGCCAACACTATCCCCTGCTTATTCATAAAAACGGATTTCGTATCGTCTTTCTCAATTATACTTATGACACAAACGGGGTCAAGCCCACCTCTCCCAATATAGTGAACTATATAGATAAGAAAATCATGCAACAGGACATTGATACCGCGCGGACATGGCAGCCCGATGCTATCATTGCCTGCATGCATTGGGGAAACGAATACCAGTCACTCCCCAGCCGGGAACAGCGGCAGTTGGCAGATTGGTTATTGGAACAAGGAGTAACGCATATCATCGGCTCACACCCCCATGTCATACAGCCAATGGAGTTACGTACCGATACTCTTACCGGAACGCAACATGCCATAGTCTATTCTTTAGGGAATTTCATATCTAATATGAGTAATGTAAATACTGACGGTGGTCTCGTATTTACATTAGAGTTGGAAAAAGACACAGTTACTCCATCTATTCCCAATATTCGCACCCGCCATTGCGGATATAATTTAGTATGGACGGCACGTCCTACTCTCACCAAAGAAAAGAATTATATCATCTATCCAACTGATTCCACATCAGTTTCAAAGCTCCCGGAAGCTGCACGTAACCATCTGAATATCTTCGTCAAAAACTCCCGAAAGCTCCTCCAACAGCACAATGTAGGAATTAAGGAGAATAAAAAATAATGCAGATTTCAATAAAATATTCCGCCAAATATTTGCAGTATCAAAGATAATACCTATCTTTGCACCGCGTTTGAGAAATGACGCAAACATGGTGACTGTAGTTCAGTTGGTTAGAGCGTCAGATTGTGGTTCTGAATGTCGTGGGTTCGAGTCCCATCAGTCACCCCAAAAGAAAGAGGAATTTCAGTAATGATTTTCCTTTTTTTTGCTATATATCAGTTTTTTTTAGAGGATTATTTTCTCCGATACTGCTGCGGAGATGTCCCTGTCTGTTTCCTGAAAAACGTACCGAAGTAGGAAGCATTAGGAAAGTTGAAGTAATCAGATATTTCCTGTATGCTCTTCTGCGTGTTCTTAAGCAATGAAATGCTTTTGCGGATAATGGCTTTGAACACCAGCTCCTGCACCGTATATCCACAAATCGACTTGGACAGTACAGAGAGATACTTAGGCGACAAACAAAGTTTATCTGCATAAAACTCCACGCCACGCTGCTCCATGTAATGCATTTCAATCAACTGAATCAACCGTATGAAAATATCGTGCTTATGTCCTACCGAGGCTCTTTGAGTGATAAGTTTACGATTATAAATGGAGCAAAGCCGATACGTCAATCCCAACAATAACAACTTCTGTTCATAGTGATTGAATGTATTTTCCTCTATCCGTAAAGTGTTGTCCAGAAGAGACATATATTTCAGGACTTCATTCTCTTCACCTGTGCTCCATACGTAACACGGCTCCGTAGCAAGTTGCGAATAAAGATGCATGGAAGTCACACAATTGCCTATAATATCACGTATCGGCTCTGTCTGGTAGACAAGAATAAATACTTCCGCATCTTCCGACTGACGGCATACCTGAAAGACAGAACCACCGGGGATAAAAAGAGTTTCATTCGCTTTGGCCGAAAAATCCTTCTGATTCAGAGTAAACATAAAACTTCCCTGACGGCAAACCACCAACCCCACTCCATTCACTTGAAACGGTTTCTTCAGTGACTCAGGGAAATCACGAAGCATACCTTCCGAACTACAAACATCCTTTCCACTTAACAATGCATGGTTAAGACGAGACAAACGTTCCTGATGAGTATCCATAATATCACAAGCTATATTGAAAAACAGTGCTAAGTTAATAATTTCCGCTTAGGATAAGGAATAATCAGTACAAATATCATACAAATAAGGCAGCCGTATACAGTCCAGCCCGCCATTTCCTTTACGGCAGACAGGGTAGCCTGCACCTGAATCCGCCCTTTGGTAGACATTGCCGCCATATTGATTGCATCCTGCTTACTCTTTCCCTGATATTGCATGCCTTGAACAGTCTGGATAAACGAAGCGGAAGCCTCGGGATGAAGCATATCCACATTTTGTGCATAGCGGGTGACATAATGCTGCTGACGCTCCTGCAATATATTCGAGTAAAGAGCACCTCCGATGCCGGGTCCCAACACCATACGCACGGTAAGCATGACGCAAATCCAAGTAGAAAGGTACTTATAGGGCATGCGTTGCGTAGCATAGGCAGCAGTCAAGGCATAAAGGAACATCATGCCGGTGGCACGGATAATGACCGGATACTTCATCCGCTCGTATAATCCGGCACTCTGCACTTCGAAATACATGAATACTGCCGACAATCCGAGAAACAGGAAACCGGCTGCAAACAGATACTTGAAATGCACTCCCTTGGAACCCAATATCATAGAAGAGATAGCACCAATCGCATAACCTGCCATACACCAGTTGCCCAATGTCGCATTCTGGTAATTATCCAGTTTCATCCCGATGCCCGTAAACACATTGACAAACATAGCACTCGAATTGAATATCATCAGTAACAGATAAAGCAAAATACCCATACGAATGGTACGTAACTTAAAGACATCCAACAGGAAGTAATGTGAATGGCGGTTCTTCTCCATATAGAAAAAGATACAGGCAGATACAGCCGCAACCAATGTGGCAGTGCGGATGGACGCATCATCATACCAATCCAGGACCTTGCCATAAACCAGCACATAAGTGATGCACACCAATGTAATGCAGAACACCGCCACATTGCCGAACTGCCTGAAGTTGATAGGAAAACGGCGCGTAGCAAACTTATGATAAGGCATTGTGATAAAGATAACCAAAATGGAAAGCAACACAGTACCCATCATAAAATAATACACATACTGCCATTCATACTCAAAAGCCAGCCATGCCGTTAGCGATGTGCCCAATTGCCCTAAAATCATAAAGAACAGGTAAATACCCGGTTGGCTGACGCATCGGTCAATATCCAGTTTATTCCAACCCTTATCATCATCAGGTTCCAGTCCCGGAGTGATGTTACGGGTAGCTTCCATTCCGGCAGCGTACTTGATAAGCGTAAACAGATTGACCATCATCAACACCATCCGCAAGAAGCCCATGAGCAGACTGCAAAGCGCCAGAATAAATA
This sequence comes from Bacteroides intestinalis DSM 17393, assembly GCF_000172175.1. Taxonomy (NCBI): domain Bacteria; kingdom Pseudomonadati; phylum Bacteroidota; class Bacteroidia; order Bacteroidales; family Bacteroidaceae; genus Bacteroides; species Bacteroides intestinalis. The sequence continues at coordinate 1,892,453 of NZ_ABJL02000008.1, forward strand.
TACTGTCCGTCTCCGCACAGATATAGCTAAAGACATACATGAGCGAGAACCCCGCCAGACACATCATCTTCTCCCGGCGGATACGCATCAAGCGATACAGGAAAGGAGCGAAAGCCGCCATTCCGATAGAAGTGACGAAATTAGTGAACTGAATATGCTCGGAGATGATGCCCAGTCCACTCATCATCTCGGTGCTGTTGACAGAGTAAACGCCACCCACCGTAAGGATGGGGATAAAGAGCAACAACATGATGATGATGCCTACCGGTTTAGGCACCCAGTTGTAGAAGGGATAGTTTTTAGGGTACGAGGGCATGGCGTCAGAGTTTAGCTTTCACAACTACCATCATACCTGCCGCCAGTTTCCCATTATCTTCTTTGGAGAGATTGGTGAAATCGATACGAACCGGTATGCGCTGTTGTATCTTCACAAAGTTTCCGGCAGAATTATCGGTGGGAACCAACGAATATTTAGAACCCGTAGCCCCCGAAATAGCCGTAACAGTTCCTGTGAATTCTCTGTCGCTGATGGCATCCACCGTGATAACCACCTCCTGCCCAAGATGCAGATTCTCAATCTGGGTTTCTTTATAATTGGCAACAATCCACTTCTGCGTATCGGGCAAGATGTAAGTGATGGTCTGCCCTGCCGAGATGAATTGACCTTCCTCCAAGGCACGGCGTCCCAACTTTCCGTCGCAAGGGGCTACGACCACTGTATAAGACAGGTTCAGCTTAGCCATTTCCAAGGCAGCCGTTGCCCGTTGGATGGCAGCCTCGGTACTCTCACGGCGATGAGACACTTCGTTCACTCCCGAGAGAGCCGCCTTCCGTTGACGCTTCACAGCTTCCAGTTTCTTGTGTGTGGCTTCATATTCTGTTTCTATCTGCTCCAACTGAATGGGAGTTGCAGCGTTCCGTTTCACCAGATTTTCATAACGCTGGCGGTCCTTCTCCAGTTTGGCCAAGCGGATTTCTATTTCAGAAATGGAAGCATCGTAAACGGATGCGGTGGTTTGCGTAGTCTGCAAGGTGGCTCCAATGACGGTGGCGCCTGCCTGTGCATCCTTCAGGGCGGCTTCGGCTTCCATAACGCGGATTTTATATTCACGGTCGTCCAATACAAGCAAGGTGTCTCCCTTGCGAACTTCCTGGTGTTCGGTAAAATAAATCTTCCTGATATAACCCGAGGCACGCAGGTTGACAGGAGATATATACTGTTCTATTTGGGCATCGTTGCTGGTTTCGGTCTGCTTGTAATCCAGGAAGAGACAGACCACCTGTATGACTCCCCAAATCATGACACCTATTCCCAACAGGCTGATTACGACTTGCCAACGGCGTAATTTTCTCAACTTCTTTGCTTTCTCCTGATGCGTACTGGATGCGCTATTGTTTTCTACTGTTTCCATATTCGGATGTTATTGATTAACTTGTTATTTGACTAATGATTCTATTTGCCCGGTCAGTTTCAGCAACATAAGGTTGGTCACCCGATAATTGTAGTGGGCGCTGATGTAGTTGTTCTGGGCTTCGCTCATCCGCATTTCGTCTTGCAGCACTTCGGTCATTGAGGTGATGCCTTCGCGGTATCGGTCCATAGTGACGGTATACACATCTTCGGCGAGCAAATAATTATCTTTCTGCTTTTTGAAATTCCGCTGGTTGTTCATCAGGTCGTTGGTGGCATTCAGGTATTGGGTCTGCAAATTCTTGCGGGTGTTCTCCTGTGCCAGTTTGATGTTTTCGATATCAATGACGGCCTTGCGGGTTTTATAGCGTTTGTCCAGACCATCGAAAATGGGGACACGCAGCGAGAGGCCCAGGCCATAGGAACGGTACCAATGACCGGAAGGACCGGAATGAAACCAGTGGTAAGCCTTATCGGTGTAAGCGGAAAACATCCAGTTGCCCGTCAGATTCAGGGAAGGGATGTATCTGTAACCAATCATCTTCTTTTGCTGCTCGGCCAGTTGCCGTTGCGATTGCAGCAGTTGGAGTTCATATAAGTTCTCCGAAAGTCCGGTCAATGCTACGGGGGTGATGGTTTCGGTATTCACCGGCACTAAGGCTATTTGCTTTTCTGCGGGATAATCGATGATGTATTTCAGCAGGTTCAGTTGTTGTTCCAGCATGGCCTGTGCATTGTCATACTGTACTTTCAGGTTTTCGAGATTGATGTTCACCCGTTTCACATCGACTTCCATTGCCATTCCGTTGTCATAGAAGGCCTGCGTGATGTTCTGCAATTCTTCAAGACGGGTGATATTGGCTTTTATCAGTGCGATTTGCTCGGCGGTGACCTGCCCCAGGTAATACATTTTGCAGACTTGCAGGATGAGGTCTTCCCTCGCCTTTTCGTAGGTGAGGCGGTTCATCTCGTCCATCGTCCGCGCAATGGAGATGCTGGTGTAGAGGGTTTGGTTATAGAGTGGCATTTGGAGCTGCAATCCTGCGTTGGCACTGTATTGCAGGGTATGAGTCACATTGTAGGGATTGCCGTAAACTGAGCCGTCGGTAACGGAGACAGGCGGATCGATGTTATCATTATAATTGGCAAAACCATTGATTTGGGGCAACAATCGTGCCCGGTTCTCGGAGATGCCATACCTTCCCTTTTGTATCTCTTTCCGTTTACTTTGCAGGGACAGGTTGTTCTCAATGCCTATCTTCAGACAGTCTTCCAATGCCAGGGTATCTTGTGCGCCTGCACTCGCAACGGGCAGGCAGAAAAAGGAAAAAATGAACAGTAACCTTCTCATAACAATTATTTGATATTTGGAAGCAAAGTTAGCGGGTTAGTGCAAAAGGATGCTGTCTATATATCGACTGTTTATGTTCACATTTTCCCTTTTTATAGGGAGATATTAGTTCACATAATAACAGAGGGCTAAATTATCATTCATAATGCAAGCTAATCAAGAACATCTACTTATGTAAAAAAAGGTAAATGCAGGAAACCATAAAAACGTTTCAATTGTTACTCTAAAGATAGCATGACAACATGTATAACTAAAATAAATGATTATGGAAACAAACAAAAAACTAATCGCAGTCGTAGAAATTAGTGGTGACAAAGCAGTTCAATTCTGGGCAAGAGCCGACGACCTGGCACAGCAATACAATGAAAAGTCAACGGATATAGTTTATACAGTGGTGAAACTTCCCGACTCTGATAATCTGTTCCGCTTCTTTGCCGCTTCAAAAGAAGAAATGACGCAGGAAACTTTGCTGGAATGCAGCCGTGAATTTCTGGATGAATTGCTGACACTGGTTCCCAGCGAATGTGTCAGGATAAAGATTGCGGAAGGTAAAGAAGAATAAAAAGAAGTACACCGGATACAGGTGGGACGAAGGATTGGGGGCACAGAAAGAGAGCAAATAGAAATACATTCACTATCTTTGCAATCGTTTTTGTAAACCCAACCCTATATAAAATGAAGTTACTCTGGCTCGACCTGAACAGTTCATACGCCCACTCCTCACTGGCACTCCCCGCACTGCATGCACAGATAGCCGACGACAACGCCATCGAATGGGACATCGTATCCGCCACCATCAACGAGAACGTGGGCATGGTAGCGGGCGAAATCTACCGCCGCCGTCCCGACCTGCTTGCCGCCACCGTCTGGTTGTTCAATCACGAGCAACTATTGCACATCATTTCAAGAGTAAAAGCCCTGCTGCCCCAATGCTGCATCGTATTGGGCGGACCGGAATTCCTGGGAGACAACGAATTCTTCCTGCGCAGCAACCCGTTTGTCAGTTTCGTGTTCAGGGGAGAAGGCGAAGAAGTATTCCCGCAATGGATAACCCACCGCAACAATTCGTCGGAATGGAAGAATATCCCCGGACTCTGCTACCTCGACTCCCACGGAAATTACATCGACAACGGCATCGCCCGCGTGCTGAACTTCCATCACCTCATTCCACCCGAGAAAAGCCGTTTCTTCAACTGGAGCAAACCTTTCGTGCAATTGGAAACCACACGGGGCTGCTTCAACACCTGCGCCTTCTGCGTCAGCGGTGGAGAAAAACCCGTGCGCACCCTGTCTATCGAGGCAATCCGCGAACGGCTGCAAATCATCCACCGACACGGAATAAAGAACGTGCGTGTGCTCGACCGTACTTTCAATTATAATACCCGCCGGGCAAAGGAGCTGCTGGAACTGTTCCTTGAATTCGCCCCCGATATACGTTTCCACCTGGAAATGCACCCTGCCCTACTTTCCGAAGAGCTGAAAGAGGAGTTAAAGCGTCTGCCCGAAGGGTTGCTGCATCTGGAAGCCGGCATACAAAGCCTGCGCGAGCCGGTGCTTGTGCAAAGCCGACGGATGGGCCGACTGTCGGATGCGCTGGAAGGACTGAAATTCCTGTGTGCCCTCCCCAACATGGAAACGCATGCCGACCTGATTGCCGGGCTCCCGCTCTATCACCTTTCGGAGATATTCGAGGACATCCGCGTATTGGCGGAATATGGCGCCGGAGAAATACAACTGGAGTCCCTGAAACTGCTTCCCGGCACGGAAATGCGCCGCAGGGCGGAAGAACTGGGCATACAATATTCCCCGTTCCCACCCTACGAGGTACTGCAAACCCGCGAAATCAATGTGGACGAGCTGCAAACCGCGCGACAACTTTCGCGCCTGCTGGATGGATTTTATAATGCTCCTGCCTGGCAAGGTATAACCCGAAGACTGATTCTGGATAACGAAACGTTCCTGCACGATTTTCTGGAACATCTGATACGGATAGGATTGATAGACCAGCCGATGAGTCTGGAAAAACGGGGCCTCATCCTGTATGAGTTCTGCAAGCGGCATTATCCCGAATATCAGTCGGAAGCAAGCATCGCCTGGATAGAGGCGGGCATGTCGCTGAAGAAGCTCCCGGCAGAACGGGTAAAGACCAAGCGGCAGGTTCCTCCCGGACATTGGGAAGTGCTGTATGGGGAATACAGGGAGAACCTCCGGCTTTGTTTCCTGCCGATCGGCGAGGAAGAAAACCGGGGATATTGGTTCGGCTTTGAGTCGGAGATACAGAAAATAGAACCGGTGTTCAAAGCAAGAAATTAATTTATCGTATGAGGCTGAAATACTACCTTTGCCATGCACAGGTTACGGATTAGTTATGCTATCTTTGCGACTTGGCATACAATCATTGGCATTGATTGTAGGAATCATTGGCATTGATTGTGGCAATCATTGGCATTGATTATAGGAATCATTGGCAATGATTGTATACCCAAGATATAGATATGCCCTGTTTAGTCAGGGCCTCAGGGTAGTTGAATCATAAAGGAAGGAGAACTTAATATGCCTTTTTACAAGAAACAGAAATTGAATGGAAAGTGGTATCCGAGAGCAGTGACCAAAGGTCATCCTGCTACAACGGATGATGTGGCAAAACGACTGTCGCTTATGTCAACGGTAAGTCCGGGAGACACGTATGCGGTGCTCGTGAATCTGGGTGAAGTTTTGGCAAACCTGATGAGTGCAGGCCGGTCGGTACGGCTGAAAGGCGTAGGAACATTCTACCTCTCCTGTCAGTCATCGAGCCAGGGCGTAGACACGCCCGAAGAAGTAAGTTCGCAGCAAATCACTGATGTAAAGGTATGCTTTATCCCCGAATATAGCCGTCAGCAAAATGGCCAAGTAATCCAACGAACCCTCATCGACCCACATCTGGAATGGATAGACTTAGACGAAATAGCGGGCAATGGCAAGAAATAATCCCTTTACAGAAATCAAACAAGACAATCTCCCAACCCCACCATATGGAAAACCAAATCATTGAAAAAGCCGATTTCACCATCGACGAACTGGAACCCAACTACTACGAATGTACCTTCGACAAATGCAACTTCTCCGGCCAAAGCATCGGCAGAGTTATCTTTGAGAGATGCACCTTCAAAGAATGCAACCTGTCACTGGTGAAAGCCAGCAACACCTCCTGGCTGGACGTCCTCTTCACCGACTGCAAGATGACAGGCATCAACTTCACCCTCAGCAACCGCTTCGGCCTGTCCGTAGAGTTCCGCAACTGCCTCCTCTCCTATGCCCTCTTCACCGAGATGAAGCTGAAAGGTACCCGTTTCACACGTTGCGACCTGCAAAATGCCGACTTCATGGAGACACAACTCCCCGAAGCCAAGTTCACCGAGTGCGACCTCTGCTACGCCTCCTTCCACCACACCAACCTGGAAAAAGCCGATTTCAGCACCGCCCGCAACTATGCCCTGAACCCTGCCGCCAACCGCCTGAAGAAAGCCCGGTTCTCCCGCTACGGGCTGGAAGGACTGCTGACGGGATTAGGAATAGAGGTTGTCGACTAACGCCTCATTGTGTAATTGAGGAGTGGGTGCCGTAGCACAAGGCAATGTAACCCAAAACGCAGTGCCTGCACCCACTTCCGAAGTCACCCCAATGGTTCCGCCCATGCTCTCTGCTATAGACTTACAAATGGGCAACCCTAACCCAACTCCTTGCGCAAAAGAGTCCACTTTCTCGAAACGGTCGAAAACCACTGGAAGTTTATCCTGCGGAATACCGCAGCCTGTATCTTTCACACTAATCTTGACACCCCCATCTACCATGCTGTACGCTATATCGATATGGCCGCTTTGGGTGTTTTTCAGAGCGTTCGACAGGAAGTTGCTCAGTATCCGTTTGACATACTGAGCGTCAAGTTCCACCATATAATCCTGTTCCGGTTTATCCACACGGACATCCAACTTTCCGTCGGCCTTCATCCTGCACTCGGCGGCACTTTCCACAACGAGGTCCGACAGGCAGAACCATGCAGGATACAGTTTAAAGTCTCCTGCCTCCAACTTCGAAAGCTCCAGAACATCATCCACCACCTTCAACAAGAGGGTATTGTTATGCTGTATCAACTGGTTATATTCCTTTTTCTCCTCCATATCCTCCGTCATAGTCAGTATACTTGAGAAACCAACAATAGAATTCAACGGAGTACGTATCTCGTGACTCATATTGGCAAGAAAGGCAGACTTCAACCTGTTGGCTTCTTCCGCTTTCTCTTTCGCTTCCCGTAAGTCCTGCTCCAATGCCTTTCTTTTATCAATCATCAGAGTTCCCCCCACCAGGACAACCGGTTCGCCGTTTTCATCATACTGATATACGGCGCCGTAAATTTCTCTCCACGAAAGAGTACCGTCTTCATTCCGAAGCTGAAATTCCTCATCAAAAAAGTCCGTTTCCTTTCGATTCAGCCTGTCCAATGCCCGATAGATGTTCTCCCTGTATTCCGGCAGGATAAGCAGCAGATGTTCGTCAGCATCAACTACTCTATCCGTTGCACCTTCATTGTCTCTTTTCCAGGTGATCTCTTTACGCCGCAAATCCCATGTCCAAAGTTTCATACCGGTAGCTTTCAGCAGCAAGCGATGCTGAAGATCCAGTTGTTCCAACTGGCACCGCTTTTCTGTTGCTTCCGTGACGTCCACGGCCGCACTAATCAGCCAGCGGGGCTCGCCCTTGTAGTACAACAACTGCTTATACATACTCAATACATGTTCGCACCCATCAGCCAATATCAGATGCTGAAAGGTGTTTGATTGGCCGGAACGTATCGTTTCCCGGTCTGTCTGTTGAAAGGCAGAACAAATTTCGGGAGGCAGAACACTTGCATTTTTCCCGATCAGGTCGTCCTGAGAGACACTATATAAATCTTCAGATTTCTTGTTCCAAAAGAGATAGTTACAGTTATCCTTGATGTCCTTCACTGTAGTCGGAATAGGAAGATTATTCAGCAACTCCCGCATCAGGAAATTGTCTTCCTTCATTTCTTCCCACTCTTTTACTGATATGCCATGAAGTTTATACAATCGGAAATAATAGACTGCCGCTACAATTGAAACAACAAAAACAATTTGAATGGCTAGACACAATATAGACATTGTATATACAGATTTTTTGTCGTTATTATTTTGCAAAGGAACAAAATATCGCAAAAATAACTGATATACAGTTTGTCATACATATAAAGAATTGTCCTCAAGTATATTAAAAAAAGTAATATATCACTGATATACAGAATATTATTTTTTCAATTCCTTCTCTGCATTCTTAAATTCGGAAGGAGTCATTCCCGTCCTTGCCTTAAACAATTGGTGGAAAGTAGGCATACTATTGATGCCTGACGCTTCGGCAATGGCACGTAATGTATATTCAGGATGTTCCTTCAATAAATGCATGGCATAATTCAAGCGGAGGTCATTGAGATATCCGTTCAAATTGGTGTCCGTATTCTCTTTTATCATCCGGGCAAAACGGGTATTGTTCATCTTGACCATCCGGGCAAGTTCTTCTCTCGATATGTCGGCGGACAGATACAGGTTATCCCGTTTGATAATATAATCCAGTTTGCCGAAAATCATCTTATTCATCTGGGCTTCCTCTTCGTTACCATCGGATGCTTCCGGTTCTGTCTGCCCGGTTTCCGGGAAAGGCTGGCCTTCCGACATTCTCTCGGCATCAGCCTGCAGGCGGTTCATCTCCGTCTGCATGGACATCTGCTCGTTGATGCGCTGCACCAGCACTTGGTTCTTACACTTGATTTTGCGGTTTTGCAGCCACATGCGCCACAGGAAGAACAGTGATAACAAGGAAACACAGAAGATGAAGACTAATGTAATGGTGCGTATGGTTAGTTGGAAAGCCTGTTCCGCAATGCGGGCTTCCTTCTCATTCACTTCGTAAAGGTTGTCCAGTTCCAATGCGGCATTGGTTTTATCACGCCGATAGATGCTGTCCGTTATGGACAGGATGGAAGCACGCAACGCGGCGACTTTCTCATAGTCTTTCAGGGCAAGATAGGCGTCTATCTCCCGTTGCAGAACACCGACGTACTGGGTATTCAAGGTATCTTGCTGACGCATCAGCTCCTTGAAGTCGCGGCAATGGTCTATTACAGCCTGATATTGTTTGGTGACAAACAGATAAGGGGTGGCATCGCGCTTACCGGCAGGAGTGTTATAGACATGGGTAGACTGGTATTTTTTATGGTACTCTTTCCCACGTTCCACATCTCCCAGCAAATGGCAGATGCGGGACAATTTGGAATAGACATATCCGTATTGCTGGTCGAGGAAAGCCTCACGCACTTCCGGATTGCCTTTCATTCCGTCCAACAGCTTCTCACGCTGCAAACCTACCTGCAAGGCGTCTTCCAGCCGGTTGTCGTTAATCAGGTATCCCATCTTCACCCCATAGAAATAGGAAAGCATCGACTTGCTCAGTTTATCTTTCCTGCCATCCAGCAGGGCGATTGCCTTATCGAAAAGCTCATACCCTTCCTCTTTCAATGACAGCATCCATTTGTTCTCGCCCATACAGAAGAGTAACTTACATTCCGACTGCCGGTCGTCGAGCCTGCGTGCCAATTCCAGCCCTTCAACCGCATAACGGTTGCTCTCCTTATATTCGCTCAGGGTATGGGAGATGTCGGCCAGGGTTATGGTCATCTTCAACAAGTGGTCAGGGTGGTTCCCGGAGATAGAATCATGTACATAGGCCCGGCGGGCATAGTGGAATGCCGATTTGTCCTGATACAGGTACGAGTAGACCATGCTACGCAAATCATCAACCTTGTATATGGGCAACGCTTGCTTTGTTTCAGCTTCGTCCAGCAGTTGCAACGCGCGTTTCGGCTCATCCATATAGATGTCCGTGATATACTGTTCCGTATATATATCCTTTGTTCCTTTATCTCCGCTTGCCAGGGCAGATACCGACAGAAAGCCTAACAAGAGGAGACATATATAGAAATGTCTCATACGCTCAATCGTCTGTGTCTATTCTCTTATGGACTGCGCAGTCGGCGCAAATCCCTTTGATTACATAATTAATTCCCGTCTGCATGAATCCCTCCGGAAGCGTGACTGACGGGGCGTGCACACTCCGGATGCAATAGGTCTTGTGGCAATGTTCGCAATAGAAGTGCATGTGCTGGTCTTCCACCGTACACATGCAGCAGTCTTCGCAAACGGCATACTTCAACGAACCGCTTCCATCGTCCACACCATGTATCAGGTGGTGGGAAAGGAACAGGGTCAGTGTCCGGAAAATAGTGGATTTATCAACCGTATCGAGTTTCTCTTCCAAATCTGCCATGGACACAGCCCGCCTCATCTCCATCATAGTGCGGAGAATCAACAGCCTCATCGCTGTAGGTTTGATATCCCGAAGGGACAATTTATGTAGATATACGTCTTTCATACTACTCAGAACTTCTTACCTAATATGCGGACCGAATTGAGAACAACCAGCAAAGCCACTCCGACATCGGCAAACACCGCCGCCCATAGCGTGGCAAAGCCAAAGGCGCCCGCAATCAGAACCAATATTTTCACGGTGATGGCACCGATAATATTTTGCATCACAATCCGTCTTGTGGCCCGTCCGATGGAAATGGCTGTCACCACCCGCGACGGTTGGTCGGTCTGGATAACTACATCTGCACTTTCGATAGCGGCATCCGAACCCAGCCCTCCCATCGCAATCCCCACATCACTGAGAGCCAGTACGGGAGCGTCATTCATACCATCGCCCACAAAGGCTACGGACACGTCCGGGGCAGAATTGAGCTGTTCCAGATGGACGGCCTTATCTTCGGGAAGCAGGTCACCGTAAGCCTTGTCAATGCCCAATTCTGCGGCAAAGATATCAACAATCTCCTGTTTATCACCAGATAACATTTGAATATTATCTATTTTTAAAGCCTTTATTTTTTTTATAGCATCCGTGGCATCCTCCTTCAGAGTGTCCGAAAGCAGCAGGCAACCGGCATATCGCCCGTCGATGGCACAGACTACGACAGTGGCTACACAGTCCATCAGTTCTCCGGGTACGGATATCTTGCGGTCCTTCAACAGGCGGATGTTGCCGACAAGGACTTTGCGGCTCCCTACTTCGGCCTCCAGACCATAGCCTGCCAGTTCATTCAATGTAGTTACTTCCAGAGGTTCCACACCCCGTTCGGCCGCGAAGCGGGCAACGGCTTGTGCCACAGGATGGGTGCTCTTCTTTTCTACAGACAGCACCAGGCGCAGCAATTCATCTTCCGGCAGACCGGCCGCCTGTATGGACGTCACGCGGAAACTGCCGGTGGTCAGCGTGCCTGTTTTGTCGAAGACGATGGCATTCACGCGGGTGATGGCATCCAGATAATTGCTTCCCTTAAACAGGATACCCATACGGGAAGCCGCCCCTATTCCTCCGAAATAGCCCAACGGGATGCTGATAATCAGTGCGCACGGGCAGGATATTACGAGAAACACCAAGCCACGATAGAGCCAATCGTTGAACACATAGTCGAAGCCCGGATGCACCGCCGCAACAAGTGCGGGAAGGGCTACTATCAGGACAGCCAGAAGCACGACTATCGGTGTATAGATGCGGGCAAACCGCCGGATGAACAGTTCGGCAGGCGCTTTGCGCTCTGCTGCGTCCTGCACAAGGTTGAGGATGCGTGCCAGCGTGCTGTGGTCGTAAGGTTTCGTCACCAGTATGCGCACTGCCTGTCCGCTGACAATCATACCGGCAAGGACATCACCGCCTGCGGAAACATTACGGGGCATGCTCTCCCCGGTCAGCGCCGAAGTATCGAAAACGGCCTGCGGGTTTTGCAGAGTTCCGTCCAGAGGGACACGTTCTCCGGGTTTTACTTCAATGGTTTCTCCCACATTGACGTCACGGGGAGAGACTGTGCGGAGCGTGTTTTCACGATATACATCCACCCGTTCGGGGCGCACATCGAGCAGGCCGCGGATATTGCGGGTAGCCTGGTTCACGGCTTTATCCTGCAACATCTCTCCCAGGGTATAGAGTAGCATCACGGCAAGCGCTTCCGGATATTCTCCGATATAGAATGCTCCGAGGGAAGCTAAGGCCATCAGGGAGAATTCATTGAACCAGTCTTTCCGCAAGATGCCCTCCCATGCTTCGCGCATCACAGGAAGTCCCACGGGCAGGAAGCCCAGCAGGAACCAGCAGAATTCAACCACCGGATGGTTGAATCCTACCCATTCCTGATGCTGGAAGATGATACCCGTGATAAGGAATATACCTGATAGCACCGGAGCTCCTATCTTACGAATCATAGATTGCTCTTTCTCTTTGCTCTGCGGAGAAGTATGTGTATGTGCACAACCACACTGACATTTTGTTTCCATAATCTTAATCTTATTATTTTGTCCGGTGCAAAGGTAAGGGATGGGGAGTGCAACCGGGTTGCAAAGGTGATACAGGAATTCATAGGTCTCTTCATCCGGGTATAGATGAATTCAATCAAATACATACTCATATAGCTCAAATTTCATAAGTTCTATGAACTTCGTGTAATATGTTTATTATAGCTAATGAAGTACGATTTCAATCGCACAGCGTAACCTTTTTCCAAAAACATTGTTACCTTTGCAGAAGTAGCATCATACTAAACAATAAGGAGGTAGAATTATGACAACATTAGAACTTGAAGCCAATAAAGCTCGCCTGGCACACGCCATACTGAGTATTGATAACGCCTCATTGTTAGCAGAGGTAAAGAAAAAGCTTGGCGATCTATTGACCATAAACGGTCCTGCGGTTAAAAGCAAGCCCAGACATACACGCCCTATTTCCAAAGAAGTGCAGGATATGGTGATAGGAGAGCTTCCCGCAGATATGGATATAGAGAAAGAGTCTGATAAAATGTGGGAGGATTTGGCCAAATGAAGGTGTTGAAAGGAGTATACCATCAGAAAACACAAAGAGTAGCTGTTCCTGACCGGACAGCCACTCTATGCTCTATTACCTGAAGTGACATAAACACAACGTGTTATTCCGCATTCTTCTTCAACCAATCCACCCTGCGCATATCAGGCAGATGCTTCACCTTAAAATTCTCAAACTTAACCTTAAATCCATCTCCGTCCGGGCAGGCTGCCATCACCCCCACCTTAACGGGAATATTGTCTTGTAACCATGCATTGCGCATCATTATATACGTCTTATCATCAAAGGAATAGAAGATTTCAACCGCATCCAGACGACGGACTGCCTTAATCCAGATATATGGAACCGGCTTATCCAGAGTAATCACACTCCAATCACTTGTCTTATGAGTGACTACTGTACTCAGATTAAACTTTCCGTCCACAAACTCTATACCTGCTTTGATATAGTTCTCATGGTCGATGCGGAGCATTAGTCCCGCCTGGTCGAAACGCTCTTTATAATCACCTGTTATCTTCACCTTCGCCTCGAACTCGCCACCATAAACCGAATAATAGAAAGGAGCGTCATCTACCGTAAAACCATAATGGGAGATGCGCCAGTAATCGCTTTGCGGAGTGACAAACATCGAAAGGGTTTTATCTTTTATCTCCCACTGTTCGGGTTCATTAAACCATTGCATTTTCTCTAACGTCTGCGCAAAAGAAGTTTGCGCCACAACAGCCATCAACAGGCCAAAAAGTAATTTCTTCATTTTCCGTGTTATTTTAATTAATCGTTATTCTTATATCTGACGAACCACCCGGCAAGGATTACCGACAGCCAGCACATTGGCAGGAATACTCTTTGTAACCACACTTCCGGCACCAATAATCGTATTATCACCAATCGTCACTCCCGGCAACACACAGACCTGGGCACCAATCCACACATTATTTCCGATAGTGATAGGATAAGCATATTCAAGCCCTTGGATTCTCTGTTCCGCATCCAAGGCATGTCCGGCAGTATAGAAACCACAATTCGGAGCCACAAAAACATTATCGCCAAATGTAACTTTAGCTCCATCCAGAATGACGCAATTCACATTCGAATAGAAGTTCTCCCCTATTTCGATATTATATCCGTAATCACAATAAAACGGCTGTTCTATCAGGAAAGATTTTCCGGTCTTACCAAACAGTCGGCGGATAATGCTCTCCCGTTCCTTCTTCTGTGAAGGGCGCAAGCTATTCAGTTCATAACATACTTCTTTGCAAGCTTCCCTCTCCGACACAAGCTCTATATCATTATTGGCATCATACAATTTCCCGGCTTTCGCTTTTGCTTTTTCACTCTCCATAATTTATTGCACCTAAATAAATAACCATTAGTTTTCATTACCTTTGCAAAGGTAAAGGCTTACAGATAAGTCGGCAATACTGATTAATAACCATTTTTCCATCTCCATACCGTATGGACATCGTAAATAAACTGAAAAAAGAGCTACTGAAACAAGCGTTCACCGAAGAACAGAAACAGACGGAACGCCTGAATGAGTGCAAACATATAGCTTCCATATATGCACAAACCGAAAATGCCATAGCGGTGTTGAGCGATATGAAAGCCAATATTAGTTATATTTATTACGGCGGAGTAGCCGAGAAACTGGGACTGGCAGAACGAAATACCGCCAAGACCATTCAGTCGATATGGGAAGAAGAAATATTCAGTCACATCCATCCGGATGACTTACAAGAAAAGCATTTGCAAGAACTCCGCTTCTTCCACTTTCTGAAAAGTGTTCCGGAAAAGAAACGTCCGGACTACTACCTTATACACAATATGCGCATGCGCGATCATTCAGGCAGGTATGTACACATCTTGCACAGGATGTTTTATATAGCGAGCCACTCAAACGGAAGTGTATGGTTATCCTTATGCCTTTACAACTTTTCAATGGATACATCGTTAAGTTGCACCATTCTTAACTCGGCAGACGGGCAAACCCTCGAACTGGAAAAGCAGAATTGCAACGACCTGTTGTCAGAGCGGGAAAAAGAAATCCTGCAATTGATAAATAAGGGAAAAATGAGTAAGGACATTGCCCAGACATTATCCATTAGTATAAACACCGTAAACCGGCACCGGCAAAATATCCTGGAGAAACTTCAGGTAAACAATTCTATTGAAGCTTGCCGGATTGCTAAAGAATTGCACTTGTTATGATAAGAGAAGTAAAACCGGGATTAATATTAACTCACTAAAGTACATTTATGAAAGCAAAATTCTTTTTAAGCTGTATAGCGCTGGCAATCTTGTTCAGTGCATGCAATACCACCAACCGCACCCCGAAACAGAAGATAGAACAACAAATAGATTCCCTTCTGAAAGATAAGAAAGCTACGGTAGGCGTTGCCGTACTCGCCAATGATGAGACTGTAGCCGTTTATAATAACCAAATCCATTTCCCCCTGTTAAGCATCTTCAAGTTTCATGTGGGACTGGCTGTTCTGGATAAGATGGATAAAGGGCATATTGCTTTAGATAGTCTTATTGAAGTGAAGTCTTCTCAACTGACGCCCAACACATACAGTCCGTTAAGAGATAAATTTCCCGATCAGAATATTACAATTTCTCTCGGAGAGTTGCTAAAATACACCATTTCGAAAAGCGATAACAATACATGTGATATCCTTATAGAATATGTCGGCGGTATAGAGCAAGTAAATGAGTATGTGAAATCATTAGGAATAAAAGATTGTAATCTTGCGGCAACAGAAACCCTCATGCATACCTCCGGAGATGCTTATCTGAACTGGAGTACTCCGGAAGAAGTAGTCAGATTATTGAATATAGCCGACAAGCAACCCTTATTTGGAACTCAATACAAAGACTTCCTTCAAGCAATCATGCAGGAAACTTCTACCGGCAAAGATAAGCTGAAAGGCCAGTTACCCGCTGACGTAATCGTAGGTCATAAGACAGGTTCTTCCGACCGGACTCCGGAAGGGATAAAGATCGCTGATAATGATGCAGGCTTTGTTATCCTGCCCAACGGACAGAAATATTATATAGCTGTCTTCGTGATGGAGTCGCAGGAAACCGATGCAGATAATGCAGCTATCATCGCCAGTATATCCCAAATTGTATATGATACTTTAAACTCAGATATCCAATGAACAAGAACACTGATCCCCACTGGCTCGAATGGGCCAAGGAATTACAATTCATAGCTCAGGCAGGACTGACCTACTCCCGCGATCCCTTCGACATCGAGCGTTTTGAACGTATCCGGGAAATATCGGCAGAGATCATGAGCCATCAAAGCGATCTGCCGATAGAGAAGGTAAAAGAATTATTCTGCAATGAAACCGGTTTCCAAACACCTAAACTGGATACCCGTGCCGCCATCTTTAAAGACGGGAAAATACTCCTGGTAAAGGAAAAAGCCGGTGTATGGTCTATGCCCGGTGGCTGGGTAGACGTCAACCAAAGCATCAAAACCAATACAGAGAAAGAAGTTAAAGAAGAAGCCGGACTGGATGTAAAGGCCGTACGCCTGATTGCTTTGCAGGATAGAAACCTGCACAACGTGCCTCCTTATGCATACAATGTCTGCAAAGCCTTTGTTCTTTGCGAAGTTACAGGCGGGAGTTTTCAAAGCAACATAGAAACAACTGAAAGCAGATATTTTTCTATGGATGAGATACCGGAGTTAGCCGAAGAAAAGAACAGCAAAGAACAGATAGCCATGTGTTTCGCCGCCTATCAGGATGAAAACTGGAAGGTGCTATTCGACTAAAACGACAACCCGTAAAAAGTAAAGATATGAAGAAAGAAACCACTCCTCTCCGCCTGATTTATCCGCAATGGCAAGGCGGAATTGTAGATCACTGGATGCCGGATATTCCGGCAGAAGACTCTTCCAGAGGTTATTATTTAGGTGCCCAGTTACTGAACCTGCTGGCTCCGGACAGCAATCAGAAAACCGTGGAAGTTCCGGTATCTGCTTGGGAATGGGTGACGAAGAGATTATGAACTTACTGCCCGGTAAGTTTGACGCTTCCAAAGCATTAATCGTAGGACTGCGTTCATGGGACAAAGGCATGCAGGAACGACAAAAGGAACTGAGCATAAAAGGTCTGGCACCGAAAGAAACAGCGGACAACAGTTCCGCCATTATGGAATGGCTGAAAAATACCGAAGCTTCCAAGGTTGTCATCCACTTTGACCTGGACGTGATAGATCCTGCCGACATGATAGCAGGTGTCGGCGTAGAACCGGACGGTATGAAGACCGAGGAAGTAGTCCGCGTGATTAACGACATTGCTTCCGAATATGACTTGGTAGGATTGACCATAGCCGAACCAATGCCACGTATCGCTATTAAAATCAGAAATATGCTGAACCAGTTGCCTTTATTAAAAGAGTAAGAAAAGAGAAACTCCGGGTTACCGCTGCTGCTTATGACGGTTATGGATATGCCAAACGGGAAATCCTGAAAGACACGCTTGCCCTAAGGTTCACAAACGCTTCCATTGAGTTACTTTCCGTGGCTGGTAGGCATTCTGCTCTCCTATTGTGTACTGACTCAACTGGTAAAGAACTGGTATATCAGAAAGTTTTCGGGTTGGTTATAAAAGAATGCCCTGCTTTTCTTCTTTGTCAGACGATACTGGCGGATGAAGAAAGCCGGGCTATTAGTATCAACAAAACTACAGTGTCATTATTCAGAAAAAGACTCGTCGCATACTTCGGTGACTTGTTCATAAGGAATACATCCATAGCTGCGGTCGTCCAGATAACGCAATGCTACATACGGTACGTCTGCCCCGGAAACATACATTTGCAATATAGATATGACCTCCGCCATACGCGAAGTGAATGAGCCATTTCGTTCATTATAAACCTTCACCCACACACGGTCTCCTCTTTTGATGGAAAGTTCTATATTCTTCATAAACAGTATAATTAATGCGTTTATTGGAATTACTTGCATAGTAACGGCAAACTACCATTTGATGCAGACCGGAAAGGCGTTTTCAGACGGTATCATTTTATGGTAAAAAGAAGATTTCCTGATAATAAGGTACGTAAAGAAGCATTCCACTTTCAAAGGATAAAGCGGAAACACGATTCCTTTTGCCTGCTGGGGGAAAAAATCGAAAGCTGTATGTATCAGGGACTAATTTTAATATTGTTTTTGCTGTCCGATATAAGATTTATTCATATTTTGTTAGGGTTTGTTTGCTTTTCTGTCAAAAAAGACGCAACTTTGTAGCTGCTATTTGCCGTTACTATGCAAGTAATTTCACCTCAACGAAGTGCCATACAGCATATTAAATCTGCCATCTTTCTTCTTTTTACTTTTCTTCACCAAGGAAATCACTTGCCTGTTTATTCTATCTATCACCTCCGCATCAAACGGTTTCAGATAAGTCATCGTCACCCGAATGGACGAGTGCCCCAACGACTGGCTTATCAGTCCCACAGGTACACCACTATGATAAGCAAGTGTAGCCCATGTATGGCGTGCGGTGTACGAACTTACGGAAACACCAGGCAATAACTGTTTCATCAACCGCGCCAACTCCCGGTTGAAATGCCGTAATGTTTCTTGATAACGGTGGTGATGTTCCTCCATGAACAAGCCACCATGCAGCAACGGGAACAGATATTCCGAATCCGTCTTATCCCTGTACTTCTGCAACAGCCTCATCGCATCGGGCGGCACATCCACCACCATCAGTTTCCCCGTCTTGTGCCGACGGTAAGTGATGCGCCTATTTCTTAAATCCGACTTCCGCAAGTGTGCCAGATCAATGAACGGCATACCACGCAACATGAACATCAGCAAGAAGTAGGTAAGCACTTGCTGTTGACGCAGTGTCAGCACACTAAAGTCTGTATTCCTGAGCTGCTCCATCTGCTCTGCCGTCAGCGCCCTCTTGGTACGCGACTCCACTTTCGTATAAACATCCTTGAACAGCACCGGATTGTACCCCTCTATGCCCGGTGACATCCAGCGATTGTATACCGCCTGCAACGTACGCATGTAAGTGGAGATCGTGTTCGGACTGGACTGTTGTCCAGCCAGCCAGTCCTCATACTCTTTCAGCCTCTCAGGGGTAAAAATCTCCTGCATGGACAGGGAAGCAGTGGTATTTTTCGGATATCTTTCCTCTGCACAAAACTTCTCATAGGAACGCAGCGTGCAAGCATAAACATGCATTGCCGGGAACTTTCCTTCCCGCTTCAGCATCCCGATAACTTCCGGCATGTAGAGCCGTAAGTCATCTTTCGCATTTTTTCTTTCTACATTCATAAAGCATTGATTTTAATTACATGATTCAAAAAACTGCTTGTACCACAGAACGTACGTGCAGTAGTAATGTTTATGAGCGCCAAAGATAAAGCTAAAGGAATCCGGCAAGAGAATATTTATAAATTATACGAATCAGGTATTGAATTTGATTTATCACGGAAAAGAAAGAGTTAATTCAACCCCTGATTCTCATAAATTGTGAAATAGTAGTAATTCTTTCCCTCCCCGTTGAACTAATGCCTTGTACACTCTGTTCTCTGACCAAAATAGAACATTAATTTAGTTTTTAACCATTAAACCTGTTTAATTATGACATGTAAAGATTCTCACTTTTTGATTGGCCTTGGAATAGGTTCAATCTTTGGAGCACTGGCTTATGGCTTTGCCCGCAGTGCAAGAGCAAAAAAAATGAAAGCAGAAGTATTCGATGCTCTGCACAGAATTGAAGGACATACCGAATGCCTGATTGAATCTGCTAAAGAAAAGGCATTGTATGCCGGAGAAAAAGTCGCTGACAGAGTGGCCAATGAAACATCTGTCATTGCCGAAAAGGCTAATGATATCAAAGGCAAAGTGCACTCTATGGCTGATGAAGCTAAGAAGTAATCAATCTGTTCATTATCGCAAAACAGAGGGAGGCGGGATATCATACCTACACTCTCTCTGTTTTTCATTATATACTTGTGATTGAATGGGCCTCACTCACCAACGAAGCCGGATAATCGCAGATTTCCAATATCTTAATTGCATTATGCTCGGTCGCAACTCCGCGTTTCAGCTTGTAATCGAAAGACAGGATACCATCTTTCACCGACTCGCTGAAATAGTATAATTCGTATTCATTTTCCAGCATATCGGCCAGTTCCAGATCGTGCGTAGATACAAATACCAGATTATCACTTTTCACCAGCCAGGAAAGCACAGCTTTCGAAATCGCTATCCGCTCCTTGGTATTGGTTCCTCTAAACAATTCATCGAGCAGGAAGAGATGATTCCCATGACCGCTTTCATCTACGAAATCTTTGATAGTCGTCACTTCCTGCATAAAGTAACTCTTATTTTCCATTAGGTTATCTCCCTGGTGAATGGAAGACAGAAGAGAAATTCCGGTATTTATCTCAAAGACTTCCGCGAAACAGGTATGAAGTGTTTTCGCTGCCAACAGATTCACTCCTATCGTACGCATGAAACAGGTCTTACCTGCCATATTCGAACCGGTTATCAATGCCGATTTCTCATGAAGCACCATATCGTTCGGAATACAGTTTTCTATCAGAGGATGATACACTGCCTGTGTACGCAATCGCTCCCCTGCCCTGTTATCTCCCGGCAGACAGTAATAAGGTAGCTCCTCCCTCAAGATGGCAACAGACAAAATAGAATCCAGAAAACCGATGAAGCGGTAAACATTGTGGATAGCCGTCGCCTTCTCCTTCAACAGATGAAAAGTTCTGCCTACCGCATACGCCTCGTGGAGAAAGAATACCCGGATTAATTCCGCTACCATATAAAACATAATAGCCATGTCGTTATCCAGACTGAGGTTGAAACGGAAATAAGAGATATACTTCTTCAGACCTTCCACAGCTTTCAAGTCAGTCGTGATAGAAGGATTTACAGAGATAAATTCCTTATTCTGCGCCAGCTTTCCCGCCTGTCTTATCATCTTCAGAAGGTGAGGTATGGAGAAAAAGTATCTCTGGATTTTTGCCTTATTACGATAGTGCAACACTGCATTTGCCACGAATGAAAAGACAAATAAAGTAAGAAACACTCCCGAATGAGTGAGCAGCATCAGAGCCAGAAACAGCAAAGGCAGAAACCGGCAGATATTAATAAGAGCCATCTCCTTGGCACCAATTCCTGTATTATCATTTTCCAGAATGGATACGATGGAATAAGCATCCGGTTTATCCAGTTCTTTCAGTGTATTGCTTAAAAGAGTACGCAACCCCGTATGAGTTGCCAATGAAGACAGAAGTGCTTCCTGCTTTTCCATGCCGGAGGTTTTATCCGATAGCAGAAGATAATACAAATACTGCCTGCCTATGCTGGAATGACAATAATCTATTTCGGCAAACAGGTCATCCAGATTCAGGTCGTCAATGCTGTTAGCAGATAAACCGGTTTCGCCTTCGGCATTCCTATAAAGGAAATAGTTCGCAATTTCGGACATGGTATATTCTTTATTGTTCAGTAACTGTTTTGTGTATTTATTCAGCCTCTTCCGTATCAAGGCAGAAAGGATGTCCTGCCGGATCAAACATCGTTCGTGAAGTCCTGAAGTACTGTTCATCTGCCTGCCGGGCTCCCAACTGAATGGCATAAACCACAGCCTCCTCCAGATTTTCCACATAGAAATCAAGATGAAGCATTTGTCCCTGCTTACCTTCTTTCCAAGGCCATACAGGTGGCTGGTACTCTTCAATCTCCTGAAACGCCATCACCATACCGGATGGAGAAGTGATAGCCGCCCAACCATTCGCACGCTGATGTGTCAGCTCCCACCCCAGCAGTTTACTGTAAAACTCTGCTAAAACTCCTGCATCTTTACAGTCAACCACTATATTCATCTTATAGACTAAAGATTTCACATTTGATGTCATAAAGCCCTGTTTTATAATCAATTTATTGAGTAAACAACGGGAGATCCGGACTTCTACATCCGAACCTCCCTATTCTATACTCCTATCTACAAATACAAGTTTTACTTTATCCGCAATGGAAATACTTATTAACCAGTTTCAGCATTTCCTCCTGATTGTCACGTACTTCACTACGTAAAGTACGATCTTCATAGGAACGCAATTTACTGATAATTCCATCGACCATTGCAGAACTAAATACATGATACTGTTCGAAAATAGCACGCTGTTTTTCCAGGCAATCGGCAGAAGCGGCACAGCTATCAGGGAGTTGAGCCAATTGTTTCAGTTTATCCTCATTTTCCTTCTTATGAATATTCACATTCACATAGGTCTTTTCCGCAATCTCCAAAGCATTTTCAATTTCAAAACCATGACGGCATGCTACGGCCAATCCGGCTATCAGTTGGTACAAATCGGCAGAACCGTCCGGAGAGCGCATTTCCACAGTTTGTTTCTGTGTAGTATCATAGTGGCTGGGAGCTTCCAATGGATTAGCCAGCATACACATATCTGTCTTTGCCGACCATCCAAGCGGAACACGTACCAATACGGAACGGTTACGGTCACCCCAGCAAATATTTGTCGGAGCTTCCTGATGCGGCACCAAACGGAAATAAGAAGTAGGATTCGTATTACCAAAAGCTGTAATGGAAGGTGCAAGCTCCATCATTCCCGCAATAGCTTTACGGGCAGTTTCAGAAAGTACGCCATCTTTCAACATCTGGTTTTGACCGTCTTTCATAATACGCATATGGATATGCAATCCTGAACCGGCCTTTCCAGCAGTAATTTTCGGAGCAAACGTAATGTCATACCCATATTGATAGGCCAGATTACGGATAACCCATTTCGCAATCATCAACTGATCGGCAGCCAGGTCGGCACGTACCGGTAAGAATTCAATTTCATTTTGCTCATAGATTTTACCGTCAAGCGTGAAGTTACCTACCTCGGAATGCCCGTATTTGATCTGTCCGCCCGCCTTTGCAATATGCAGCATACAGTCGGTACGGAAATCATTGAACTTGGCATAAGGAGCAGATTCATGATAGCCACGTTGATCAGTGGCAGGGAACAGTCCACTATCTTCTGATATCACATAATATTCCAATTCGCCCATAGCCTGGAATTCCATTCCGGTTACATCAGTAAAGGCTTTGCAAGCTTTACGCAACGTATATTCCGGTGAGCTTTCCAGAAGTTCGCCATCTTTATTGAAGTAAGAGCAAAGCATGGAAAGTGTTGTGGTTTCAGCAAAAGGATCAATAAAGGCTGTGCAAAAACGCGGCACTACATACAAGTCGCTACTGCCCGCTTCAATAAATGGGAAAAGGCTTGATCCGTCTACACGCTCACCACAAGTCAGTATGGCATCAAGATAAGCAGCGTCGTTAATGACAAAATTCAATGTTTTCAGTCGCCCGTCTGCAGCGGGATACATGAAGTTCACCATGCGAATATCGTTCTCCTTGATATAAGAAATAATGTCTGCTTTCGTAAATTCGGAAGCCGGTTTTTGAAGAGCAGCCACCAGTTGGTTGGCACTCATCGATAGTTCATGATTCATACGTTGGTTGTTTTTTAAGTTATTGTATGGTTAACAATGTGTTGTCATGCAATGATTCCCCACAAAGATAATATTTTATAATAACTTCAATATATATGATACTCAAAAAAAGAAATAGAATGAAGGTTTGGCAAAAGGTGATGAGATAAACTATTTGTATATCCGGGTTGTTATAATAAGAAAAGTTATAGGGAATAGTAACCCGGGCTACTATTCCTTTTTTCCGTCATATCCCCACTTTACATAAATAGCACCCCAGGCAAACCCTGCCCCAAATGCAGTAAAGATGAGGTTATCGCCTTTCTTTAGCTTATCTTCAAAATCCCAGATACAAAGCGGAAGTGTGGCAGCACTCGTATTACCATAACGCTCGATATTAACCATCACTTTCTCGGTTGGAATCTCCAAGCGTTGCGTTACAGCAGTGATAATGCGCTGGTTGGCCTGGTGTGGAATTACCCAGTCAATATCGTCTTTACTTAAATGGTTTCTTTCAATGACAGCTTCACAAGCATTAGCCATATTGGCTACGGCATATTTAAAAACCGTACGCCCTTCCTGATAAATGTAATGCATATGATTTTCCAGCGTATAATACGAAGGAGTACATACAGAACCACCTGCTTTAATATGTAGGAAAGGCAGTCCCTTACCATCTGTTCTCAGCACTGAATCCATTACACCTAAATCTTCCGTAGTAGGTTCCAGCATAAAGGCTGCCGCACCATCACCGAAAATGGGACAAGTGGCACGATCCGTATAATTTATGATTGAAGACATTTTCTCAGCTCCTACTACGATAATCTTCTTGTAGTTTCCCGAGCGAATAAAGTTTGCTCCCGTCTCCAGTGCATACAGGAAACCGCTGCAAACCGCCTGTACATCGAAAGCAAAAGCACGTTTCAATCCCAGTCGCTCACACAGAATGGAGGCTGTAGAAGGTAAACGATAGTCAGGAGTGGTAGTAGCTACAATCACCAGATCAATTTCATCCGGTTGAGAATTCGTACGTTGCATTAACTGTTTGGCAGCCTTGCGGGCCATATACGAAGTTCCCAGTCCCTCTTCATGCAAAATACGTCTTTCCTTTATGCCTATACGTCCCATAATCCATTCATCGGTGGTATCGACCATTTTGGAAATCTCATCATTGGTCAGGATATAATCGGGTACATATCCTCCGACTCCTGTAATTACTGCGTTTATTTTCTCCATAAACTCTACCTAGTTTAGTAAATTCTGATTATAGGGACAATTATATATAAGTGATACTTAAGAAAATGCGGGCGCAAATATACAGAAAAGACTATGAATTCCAAGAATTGGCCAAAAACACTTTGGTCTTTTACCAATGAAAAGGAATAATTGACCAAAATTTCGTTGAATATTATTTCTTAATCCAAATATTAACGATTTCTGAGATAAACATTTGATGTTTGGAAGGTTCGTTTTTATAAGCTTCTTCCATAATTTTTGATTTATAAGGTTCGGTCAGGTTGGCATAGTCCAACTCTTGAACAAACATTTTTTTGCACTCAATAATCATTCGTGCTTCTTCAAAGCTCATTAATCCTAAAGGAGTTTCCAGAGAAGTAAGTCCGGCCTCTTTCACCTTATCCGTATTCCTTCCTGACATTGTACCGCATATACGCAGGGCATTGCGATATTTTTCATTAAAGAAGCTGAGGGTGAAACTCTCATGCTGTTGGAGGAATTGATAAGTATAGCGGGTATCGCGTATAAAAATAAAGGTAGAAGGACGTTCCCAAATGTATCCCATACCACCCCAACTGGCAGTCATTGTATTGAAAGAGTTTTCATTGCCTGCCGTTACAAGCATCCACTCTTTACCAATCAGCTGAATCACATTGTCGGGCAAATCGGAGGCTTCAAGTTTATCGTAACGAGATTGCCAATCAGTAGAGGTTACACCACTTTCGGAGGATTCGGAAGTTTGATCATTTACCTTCTTATCACTGGGATTCGTGCAAGATGCAAGGAATAAGAAAAGACTGATTACTGGTAATAAAATAGTTGTTTTCATTGATATAGGATAATTAAGTTATGAATCATTTAGTGTGCTCAAAGATAATCAATTTACTGAAAAGCCTTCTCTACTTTAGGAAGTGTTTGTTCAATAAGAAGTTTATTCATAAATTCACTTGGACTCATGTTATGACACCTCTTAAAGTTCCGAACAAAAGTACCAGTGGTTGCATAACCACACTGCTCCGGCAAATCTTTAAGGGCAATTGAAGGATTTTCTCTCATCAGTTGTTCGGCATGCTGAATACGGAAATTATTCAGCCAAACACTGAAGCCTTTATCACAGAATCTATTGATGCTAACCGATAAATAAGAACGATTCGTATTCAGTACATCAGCCAATGTCTCTATCGTAAGGTCACTTTTAAGGAAGTATTGTTCATCACGAACTTTATGTAAGGCTTGCCAGAATAAAAGTTCATATTGATCCATAGATACAGAATGTGATTCAGACGCATCCCCTTCATCGCATTTCTTAATCATTCCTTGAAGTCTATAATTTACGGCACCTTGTTTCTTCAACTTACGGTACATAGATATGGACTTGAATGTAGCTGCTACAGAAATTACTAATAGAAAAATACAGATTGCAGCCACATGTGTATTTACTCTATTGGCATCTTCACTCTCATTTAATTCATGTTTCAATTCCTGAATCTTTAAACGCTCTGCATAATTCTTTTTATCGTTCTTTGCCTTAAATTCCAAATACGTTTGCAAAACAGAATCTCGTCGAGCTAATAAATCAAGAGCTTTTTCATATTGCTTAGTTTCACGGCAGAAAGAACTGAAATTGGTAAGAGCTTTTATTTGGAGCTCCATCCGAACGGGCGTTTTAACCCTCTCTTTCATTAAAGGTTCAACAATCATATAATATTGACTTGCTTGTTGAATCTTACCTTTTTTCCACAATAAATCGGCAAACGAGTAACAAGGAGATAAAAAACAATTAGGCAAGATGGGTTCTTTACCCTTTTTTTGATAATTCTTCGCTCTCTCTTTATAAGATTTCATGGGCCTATCCAAAAACACAAAAGCAGAATCTTCCAGCTCTTCAGTAATATAAGTTTCAGCCATCATACAGTTTAAAACAATCTTATCACCTCTTTCTGATAACAACCTTGCAGCTAAGTAAATACGTGCACTATCAGGCTTATTAAGCTCCATATAACTTTTTACAACTTCATTCTGCATTGAAGGATTAAACGCTATTTCCGGTTTTATTTTGTTATAATATTCCAATGATTCCGAATAATACCTTGCTCCACATAAATATTTTATCAACATAATACCAGAGACTTGTTGTAATTCTATGGATTTATGTTCTAATGCCAACTGGTATGCCTCCTTGTATAGTGGTAATGCATTTTCATAATCTTCCAACATTATAAAATGATTCGCTATAGTTAGAAGGCACTTGCCCACATCTTCCGGTCTATCAGCCTCACGATACTGTTTTAATAATTTATACCAAATAGGAAGAAATTCATCTTGATTCCCCCGTTCGTTAAGCAATAACGCTTTCATTTCATTCACTTGCCATTCTTCCTTCTGTGAAAGTGAATGATTGGCTTCTAACATTTCTATCCATTTAAGCCCCTCTAAATAAGCACCTGAAACTCCAAATCTATCCAAATTACTATAAATCGTCACTAATTGAAGTAAAATTTTCTTTCTATTTCCACCAGAACTTAAAGGTAAAACCTCTATTAAAAGTCGTTTCTGTTTTTGTATTCCATCTATCTCTTCTTCGTTTCTATACGATATTTTAATTATAGATGCTATTCTATCCTGATCTGACATTTTTTTGACCTCAGATAATAAAGAATCAAAAGAAACTGATAATATCGGCATCTTTGATAATTCTTCATCCAAAACTTCTCTTTTACCTGAATTAGAACAAGCACTGCATAAGAACAGAAAAAGAAATAGATAGAAACTCTTCACTTGGTATAACTATCTAAAGGTTATAGCCCTGAATGCACAAGCACTAGCACAATCTTCACACTCACTACAGTATCTTTCTTCTTTCATCTTAACCTTCTCATTTTCAATGTAAAGAAGTCCCAAACTGCAAGCATCCACACACTCACCACATCCCGTACATTTGTCAATGTAAATAATCCATCTACCGACAGGTCCCGAACCTAAATTCCGGCCATCCAAATTTTCTTTCTTTTCCATAACTTTGTTGTTTTTGAGTTAGTCGCTTCAAAACTACGGAATCTATTTAGAAGAACAATCCTATTTGTACAGAAATATTTTCCTTATTTGAATTAAAAAGATTTTTAGAAGCATTTTCATATCCCACCGTCAATCGGGCAAACCAAGTAAAAGAAGCTGTATAAGTATAAGTTAGAGATAAATGCAATGCCCATCTGGGCTCTGTTAAGTAATTGTACTCCTGTTCCAATCGATCCATATTCTGCCATAATTTGATTGCGGGCGTATTCTGTCCTGATTGCAGCTGTTTTTCAGCTATCATAGTTCCACCTCCTTTACCGTACTCTGCCCCAATAGCTAAATCAATTCGGGCATTAGATAATAAGAAATTCCGAGTAAATGTAGAATATGCAGTAAAACGGCGTACAGTTTGCGTATATTCAGCCGGATAAAAAAGCAATTGACTTTTTGTCTGCTTAAAGTCAATTCCCGACACGATAGAATAACGACTATTCCACTCATTATAAAGTCGATAGTAACCATAAGTCAGCCCATATTCATTAATACGGAAAGTAGAACGGAGAACCTTCCCCGAAGAATGCCATGTACCCATGTTCTCTTCCTGCAGCTGCAAAAGATCATAACTATCCGACTTGTCAAACAAAACTTTACAACTCCATTCGTGTCGATTAAACGCAGAGACTAATGAACCTACACCTTTATAATCCAGTTTCCAGCCATCTGTTTCACCTTCTTTCTTGTTTTGTATACGGTCACTTACTGTATTTTGTCTGACAAGGCTCCCTCCTATCTGTTGAAATAGCCGGAAGCGTCCATAAACTCCCTCTTCTTGTAAGAATCCTCCGAACTCCTGTGCAGAATAATACCATTTTATATTTTCTCCTTTAGGCAAAGTTTTAAAGTACCCTAACGGATAAGAAACAAAGAAAGGATATGTCGTATGAGTACCTATATTCTGATAATCCACCGTTTCTTTACGATTGCCATAAAATATGGAAGCACCCAAACGGTGACTTCCACACTCATAACCAACTCCGGGAGTTATTTTCCACTCCATCCACTGGTTTTCATTCCGGGGATCTGTATCCTTGGCATTCAGGTCAACTAAATAATCGAACCTCGAACCAATCAGCCAACGCAAAGAAACGGGTAATGAAAATGCACCGGACAGTTGATATTGTTCCGAACGTTGATCGCCACTCACTGAGTCACAAAGATTTATTCCACGCCAGCAGTCACCGGTCATCCCATTCCAGTTCACCTCTTGCTTCCGGTTATTCACATATCCTATTTTTCCATATAAAGAGACATTACCTATAGTCTGGTAGGATTCACCAAACACCGCATACTTATTGGATGAAGCGGGCAAACTGACATTACCAAAGTTTCCATCTTCAAACCTATACCCCACTTCCGCCACAGAGAACGAGCGGAAACGGTTGAATGACATTCCTACCGGATTAGCTCCTGTCAGCCAATTATTCTGCTGATAAATCTCTTGCATAGAATAGATATGTAATGAATCAGACTGCGCATATATGGGAATCGCCGACAGAAGCCATAAAATAAATAATGTACTCCGCATAGTTGCTTGCTTATTTTTTCAAAGACGGTTTGGATACGATAAAGTCCTCCGCCGCATTGTTCGTATCCTGATAAATGAAACGCCCGTTGGTTGATGCTGCACTTTTACGTATCAACGATTTCCCGGAATAATCTCCTTCCGGAATATACACAGGTTCATGGTTCAGTTCATCAGGCACACGCTTATTGGCAAGCTTGGCTTCATTTTCCACGCACTCCGCACAATCAATCACCCACTCTTTCGGAATCATCAAATAGAATTTAGTCTTATTAGAAGCTTGGGACCTGTTTTCCCTATTCAATGGATTATTTACATATTCCTCCGCACTAATACCTTCAAATCCAAATATCATGAATGTGGGGCCAACTACCGGAAATGAATACATCCATGCAGTCGAGTTAAGATTTAAAAGCAGATTTAATGGTTTCACACCGGGTGCTATGTTCTGTTTGCTCAAACTTACATGCCAGAATCCCCAGTCAACTTTAGATAAATCAACTGAATTGGCATGCTGATATTCGCCTCCGGTATGATCTACAGCATTCGTTGCAATGGTAGTTTCTGCTCCGGGCAATAAAGGATACTCCTTACCGCTACCCGGAAATTGCCAAGTCATATCAGCAACGGGAATCCGTTTCATATCCGTATATTTCACCCAGGGAGATACAATACCTGGCATCGGATCCACCAAAGCCAGACACAATCCATCCAGATATACAGTCTCATCAGAGTTATTATAGAGTGTAACATATTGATCTGCCTGATAATCTGCTCCCAACTCTCCTTTACAACCCACATAATAAATCTCTTTAATGACCAATGCGTTTATTTTAGAGCGCGCCAGTTGCAACTGAACTTTCATCACTTCTTCACCCTGTTCAGGCAATAACGACAAAGATTCCAATCTTCCACTGAAAATAATTCCGGAAGCAGATTGATAATGTACGGCAACTGTATAATATCCATATTCCACATTAAACAAAGCTACTCCATCAGAAGAACATGAAGAGGTATAAACCGTACCTTGATCCTTATTTGTCAATACCACCTCCATCTCTTCGAAAGGCAAGGTCACTTCATCCGTAGGAGAAAGTAGGTGGACACTCACTGAACATGAAGAACGATTCTCATCCCCGGCACAAGCACAGAGAAATAACACAAAGAAAAACAATACATAATATTTCATCCTCTTTCAATATCTAAAATTTAATACCAACTTTAAAAACGGATACTAATTTCCGCACCATAATATAAATCCGGATTCACAATTGCATATTTCTGTATGCTCTGCCGATATCGTTTCGGATTGGATTGCAGCAGATTATTAGCACAAAAAGCAACCGAAACATGACGTCCTATCTCTTTAGTAACCCGAAGATTCAATAAGAAATAAGGTTTATACGAGTCCTTCAGAAAAGCGGTAGTAGTATTCGCTCTGATCACTAAATCAGCAAAACATTCATCCGTCGCCATG
Organism: Bacteroides intestinalis DSM 17393; assembly: GCF_000172175.1. NCBI lineage: Bacteria > Pseudomonadati > Bacteroidota > Bacteroidia > Bacteroidales > Bacteroidaceae > Bacteroides > Bacteroides intestinalis. The sequence goes on from NZ_ABJL02000008.1 coordinate 1,923,001, forward strand.
TCCGGCGTGAAAGGATGTTGGTTTCCCTCTCCATCTATATAATAAACCGGATTCAAGCACTTCTGATCATTACTATCCGTGTACACAGGATTATTAAACCGGCTCTCCATTCCCCGCTGTTGTTTATCCATCCACACCGCCTGAAGCGTTAGGCTTGTGATCAAACCGATTCTGGGAATTTGAGTAACACACTGAAACCGGCTATTCAATTGCTGCCAGATTTGAGTATTCGCAACAGAAGGCCCTGTTTCGTAAATACCTACATAAGGGTAAGCTTTTCCATTCACTTCTATCTGGGGATGCAAGGCAGAAAGGGCCGTATTCTTTTCGCATACATCCAGATATCCGCCACTTATGTAAAATGAAGAACGCAGTGCCTTTGAATGAATCGGACCAATGGTATATTCAATACCTTGTTTTTCCTGTTCTATACCATTCTGGGGTGATAAATAGGTAGCAAACGTAGTATTCAAAGTATATGGAAGAAGTTCACCATCATTCATGACACCCTCATCCGTCAATTCCGGTTGTTCTCCTTTACTGATCAAAGGGGAATAGCGGCGATAGGAAAAAGGTTCGGCAAGTTGAGAGGTACAATAGCCATTTTTGAGATGTTCCTTAAACCATACCACATCCGCAGTAACACCTCCTATCCGGAAATTCACCCCTATTTCAAACTTCTGATTAACAGGCAAACGCAAGTCGGAGTTAAAATTACGGTCAGTTATAAATGTATGCATGACGGTCAGACGCTGATTATTCTCAGCATCATTGTACGTAAAACAATTCATATCCGTATACGATTTATCGGGATACAAATAAGTAAGTACAGGCATCTTATGCATCAATCCCCACCCCAGACGTACACTGAAACGACTTAGAAAAACATCATCCGTCCTATCAATAAATATCTGGGAAAGATTGATACGCGGATCAACAGAAGAGTTCCGTTGTAGACGCTTAGTCGGCAACTGAGTAAAACGCACCCCCGCCTGCACTTCGGTCCGCATCTTCCCATAACGGAGAATAAAGTGATTTTCAGCAAAAGCAGAATACTTATATAATAAAGGTATATCCCGATAAGACCTTGTCCGCACTCTGAGCATTTCCAAGGGAGGACAAAGAGGATCGAAACTGATTCCTTTTCCACGATTCCCTTCCACCTCAGCATGAAGCCCCAGTTGAAAATGGTTACTGATATTCTCACCCATCGTTTTTCTGTGATTGGCAGTCAACGATACATCTCCGCTCAACGGCTTGCCTTCAACGGATAACTGAGAGAAATAATGGGGAGGCAGGAACACTCCGGCATGTTCACCTGCCTGCGCGGTATAGGTAGTGACTTGCTGTGTTCCCGAATAATATGTACTGGATTCATTCTTCTGGCTCCCATACGTAAACCCTAGCTGATATTCAAGATTGGAAATCCAGGAACGATTCAATTTCCACTGTCCATTAGCAGAAAAGGATATGTTTTGATCCTGATATTTCCGAAATTCACCATCCACCGTATTCTGCCCTCTTTTATCATTATCCTTCATCCAATAACCACACATATTAAGACGCAAAGTAGCAGACCGGAAATCCTTCGCATAAGCCGCTTGGATTCCAAATCTTTGAAAAGATTCTTCAAAGACTTGAGGCGATTGATTTGAAAGTGCATAATCTGCTCCTAAATAGAGAGTTCCCCCATTATTACTGATCGCAATGCCCTTCCCCACAGAAGCAAGTTTCTCCGTAGCTGTCAGACGAATACCGATGGTAAGAGGTTGTATCCCGGCTTTCGACTTGACCAGAACAACCCCACTGGTCACATCTCCATAACGTGCCGAAGGAACACCACGTATCACCTCGACCGACTCCACAGAAGATGGAGACAAGGAACGCACGTCGAAACCGGATAACACCGTGCTATTAAAAAGGCTGCCCCTACCTTCAAGTCCCATTTGCTGCATATTGGCATTATTATTCATGCGGAGTCCATCCACCTCTATGGCTGTCCCTAAAGCATTAGTCGTATTTTCAGAAGTTGCACTGCGGATGGTAAAGGCAGCCGGAGCATTCAGATCCGGATTGCGTACAAGAACACCGGGTAGTAATTGAGATAAAACAGAAAGATCAGTAGCCTGTATATGACGAATAGCATCCTGCCCAATGACAGAACGTGTTCCCGGAGCATTTGATTGAGTAGCAGTAACAATCACCTCCTGTAACCGGATGTTGCGAAGAGTATCTATAGCCTGCATTTCAGTCTGTCCATATACCACCAGCGAACAAACCCAAAAAGCAATTAATATATAGCCCCTGTAACAATTATTCATTTGTACAACCCAAGATGGTAATTTACATACCTAACGAGCGTTATATAGTAACCCTCAGATTAGGGGGCAAAGGAAACAATTTTCTACCAACATTTCATTACCAAACTTTAAAAAAATGCAGAATAAAATCACTCTTTTCGGACTTTTGTGTGTACATTTGCAAGCAACAGAACAACAATATCATGCCATTTTTCATATTAAAGACATTACTTATTTGTACTTTTCTGCTGACTTGGGCTGTACTAGGTCTTGCTTCTATCTCTCTGATTTGGAGAAACAAGCATAAAAAGGATTTGGCCATATTATTAGCACCAATCCTACTAATATACTGGGGGTTAACGTCGTATAGCACATTATACGAAAATTTCTTCCTGCTTCAAAGAACATCCCTCTTACCCACCCTATACTGTTGGGGACTGACTTTTCTCCCTCCTTTACTCTATTTCTTTATCCGCTTCCGTATTACCGGAATATTTCCCCAAAAGCCACAATGGTGGAAACATATGTTACCTTCGATGGTCTTATCGTGTTGTTACATATTGATGTCAGTTTTAAGTCCGGTGGCAGATCGCTTAACTTACAGTTGGGCTGAAATTCTATCATCGTTCCCGGCTTGGTGGACACTTTTCCGTTTAACGTGTATAATAACAGGGATCACACAGACTTTCATTTACGTATTACTCTTGCGAAAGATGAATGAAACAGACTGTATATTCCTAAAATCAGCTTCCGATATTCAAAGAAAAAGCATCCTAATATCAGGGTTCTTCTTCATGTTCTTACTGAATATGTTCACTTCTTCATATATCTGCAATCTTTTATACAACCTTTGTATTGGCATATTAAGTGGATATATCTTTTATAATTCTCTCTTACACCAATTCGTAAAACAAAAGCTCAAGTTACGTATTTATCGGGAAACATCGTCCCAGTTCCCTGTGAATAACCTAAATCAACAACTAGAAAGCAAATCAGAAAAAGAAGTCGTAGAAAAAGAGGTGCTCATAAATGGCAAGAAGAACTCCAAAGTATACTTGACTCCTCAAAAGATCGATGAAATAAACCAACTATTACAAACACCGGAATTCATTTATGATCAAAAAATAAAATTGGAGCAGTTTGCTCAAAGAGTGGCAGTCAATTCCACCTATTTAAATAGATATTTCAATCAAGAATATGGATGTAGTTTCCTTCAATACCTTACGTCACTTCGCATCGAAAAAGCAGAAATGCTGCTAAGAGATTCGAATGCAGAAATAGAAGACATCTGTTATAATACAGGTTTCAACAGCCCTTCTGCATTTCACAAAGCTTTTAAAAACCGATATGGTTGCTCTCCCTCGGAATGGAGAAGAAGATGTCTCACTTAAAAGTTGAATCGCAGTCAATCCGTATCAGAACGATGCATTTATTTATTTCACATTAGGAATTATTCTACTGAAGACCAGAGATATATCTCTTTATCCTTAGGAACAGTCGAGTGTTGACCTAGGTTAACAAGCCTATCAACCTTGGTTGACGAGCCGATTAACCTTGGTTGATAGGCTTGTCAGCCAAGGTCATCCCCCAATAAGACTTATTGGAAAACTCAACACACACAGGGCAAGAGACAAATGATCCCTTGTTTGTTTTCTAATCACTGTTGAAGCTTTTACCGCAAAACATATGGATAAATCTTGTTTAGCACACACTTCATATCATCAAAAAAAGGTTGAAATCGTAAAAACAGAAAGATTTATTCTGAATAAATATTCTGAATTTCAGCCACTTAAAATTATTATTTTAGTTTACTGATTTTAGCATTTAGATTTCCCAACTTCCAGCTATTTTTGCCTGTGTTCATCTGAGGGAACAATAATATAAACCAACGGATATTTCCGGATAATTGTTATGAAGGAATGGTTGCATTAGCCATTTTATAAAACAGCTAAAAACAAACTGAAAATCAATATACAATAATCAACAAATACAATATTAATTTTTATTCTTATGAAAAATGAAAAAATAGACATGAGTAGGGAAACGGGTACTTTCCGTGTCTCCCAAGAAGGAATGTATATTATTACAGGTACCAATTCAAGACATGGAATAACAGTATCTGCCGGAGTACGTGCAACAATTGTTCTACAAGATGCTAACTTATGTGATCTGGAAAACATGGGTGTTGCATTCCATATTGCGGAAGACTGTCATATCACGGTGATTCTTGAAGGAAACAATATGCTACACAGTGGCCGTGAAATGGCTGCAATCCAATCAAGAAAGAATTCCATCCTGATTATTAAAGGTGATGGGAAATTAATTGCGTACGGTGGAGAAGGTGCAGCTGGTATAGGATGCGGATATGCTACCGAATGTGGTGACATTATTATCGAAAGTGGAACGATAGAAGCCTATGCGGGTTATCAGCACGAGACTTCCTGGCGCGCGGGATCTGCAGGAATAGGCGGTGCCGGTCAATATGCAGGTCGAAAAAGCAAATGTGGAAACATAACTATTACAGGAGGAAAAATCATGGCTAAATGCGACAAAGGAAACTGGGATATTGGTCCGGGCGATGAAGGAACTTGTGGCAGTGTAAAAGTAGATAAGAATGCAATAGCTCCCGGAGTGCGTGTATATGGTTCTCATTTAGGTACAGAACAATATAGAGATTTGAAACACATACCTATATCCAATGCAGGATTGGTCATTCTCTTCCCATTTCTACCAATGCTTTTTATGAGACTTAATATGTTAAGCCAAGATCGCAGGGGTTTCAATAGTAACGAATCAAAAGTACGAGCTATATTCATTTTACAACACCTCATGGCAAGTGAAGACAGGGAGTATGATGAAAAAGATCTGTTCCTCAACCGTTTGTTAATAAATTATCCCTTCAACGAGCCACTCCCTAAAAGAATGGAACTAAATCAAGATGAACTTAACACAATAGATTCTCTATTGGAAGCAGCAAAGACAAACTGGGAAAAAATGAGGAATACCTCAATGAGAGGTTTTCAAGAAGCTTTTTTGAGAAGAGCAGGATTTATAGAAAAGACTGAAAGGGAATGGGTTCTAACTGTAGAAGAACGTGCATTCGATATATTATTGGATAGCATTCCCTGGTCATACAAACTTGTACGGTTACCATGGATGGAAAATATACTCAAGGTTAACTGGAGATAAACTCCTGCTCTGACAACAGTTCAGAAATTCACTTTTACATTTAAATAATCAGTATAGAAGACCTTTATCTTCTATACTGATTAAAAATTTTATGCAATCGTTATTGAAGAATCCAAATAAACATCCTGAATGGTATTCAATAATTGAACACCCTCTTCCATTGGCTTTTGGAATGCTTTCCGTCCACTGATCAATCCCATTCCACCGGCACGTTTATTGATAACCGCTGTAACAACAGCATCACGCAAATCCGATTCTCCATGAGATTCACCACCGGAATTAATCAAACCGACACGCCCCATATAACCATTAGCAACCTGGTAGCGACAAAGATCGATAGGATGTGAAGTTGCGAGTTCAGAATACATTCTTTCATCCGTTTTACCAAAATGGATAGCCGTGAATCCACCATTATTGGAAGGAAGTTTTTGCTTTACAATATCAGCCTTGATGGTCACTCCAATGTGGTTAGCCTGTCCGGTAAGGTCGGCTGCCGCATGATAATCAGTGCCATCTTTCTTAAAATCATTGTTTCTGAGATAACACCAGAGAATGGTTGCCATACCTAACTCATGAGCATATTCAAAAGCTTGTGATATCTCAATAATCTGACGACGACTTTGCTCCGAACCGAAATAGATAGTAGCACCAACAGCTACCGCACCCATATTCCATGCTTCTTTTACGGTTCCAAACATCACCTGATCATAAGAGTTTGGATAAGTAAGCAGTTCATTATGGTTCAGTTTTACAACGAAAGGTATCTTATGGGCATATTTACGGGCAACAGCCCCTAATATACCAAATGTGGATGCAACTGCATTACAACCTCCTTCGATTGCCAGTTTCACTATATTTTCAGGATCAAAATAGATCGGATTAGGAGCAAATGATGCTCCGGCTGTATGTTCTATATCCTGGTCGACCGGCAGAATGGATACATACCCGGTATTCGCCAAGCGTCCATGCCCGTACAAAGCCTGCAAGCTATTGAGGGTACGTACATTTCTGTCAGAGTCCACCCAGATTTTATCAATCGCATCAGGTCCAGGAACATGAATTAATTTCTTATCTATTGTCTTACACGTATGGTTCAGGTAATATTCTGCCTGTTGTCCCAACAAATCAACTGTTTTACTCATAATATATTCGTTTTTAATTTAGAATCATACTAAATAAACAGTTTCCCTTTGTCGATTGTTTATTAGTCTTCCGGGAAAGCCATAAGCATAATATGAATTATCGGTGATATTTTCCTTTATCTTTTACCAGTATCACCTTTAACTGCGGATCGAAGAGCATCTCGCGTCCTACGGAAGACAACAAAAGTTGTAACTGACTGCTACGATGTTCCCAAGTCAATAGATCTATGGAACGGTTCAGACTTTCTTTTATCTCAGTATACCAACATCCGGGAAAGGACAGAGCACTCACAACCTTTCTATCTACAATTTCCTGCAAGCCCTTAATAAAGCACTTCTGTTCTTTTCTGCTTAAATTATCCGGATCATCATAAGGTATATAATATGAAGTATAGTAACCATTTTGAGTAAAGACTTCCAAAGCTTTCCAATTTTGTCCTTCTATAATCAACCGTTCTTTCTTTATCTGAAAATATTCCATTAACTTATTCAAACTTGAAAGTGCCGTTATTCTATTCTCAAGGGTCAGATTCTTTATATCCAGCCAGATTTTATCCGGATAACGGCCTATCTCCCGGAATCCCATAAAAAAGATACACATCAATGTCAATACGATTCCCACCACAAGATGAATTGTTTTCATAATCAGTTTCGATAAAAAAATATTTGAAATAAGTTTTTATATCCCTGTTTGGGTAATGATATTGCCTGTTTGTAATGACAAATATAAGATTTTTATTCAGATAAAAGAATAGAAATAGACGAATCGCTTGTTTCATGCCTTAAAAATGGTACTTTAATCTGCAATTTATCTAATTACAAATACCATTAGCTGCCATAGCTTTACAACAAAAATAAATTTAAGAATATCCTTGGAACATCTTTGAGTATTCTCATTATCTCAAAATATGATTGTTATGTTATTGCACCACTCCTTTATGTCACTTATAGTTTAGAACGAAATATAGAGCAAGATCTACAGTATAAGTTCCTCTAATGAAAACATATTAAATAACCTTCTATTAACCATCTTTCAACATCCAGCTATTTATATGATTTTTTCCTTCATCATTTTTTGCTATTAAACTTTCCGAAACGCAAATGTTATTAGCCTGCTCATGAAATAAAGTTCATTCATTTTGGTGTATATTTAACCAATATTTTATAATTTTGCAGATGTATTTTTGAATCTTCTGCGAGAAATATGAAAATATCTTTAAACATTAGACAAATTTTTCTTTTTACTGTTCTTTTCATCAGTAGTTCCGTAAGCAGGTGCCAAGTTTATAAGTACATAGGACTGGAAAACGGCTTGAGCAACCAGAAAATATATTATATCCAAAAAGACCGAAGGGGATATATGTGGTTTCTAACCCAGGAAGGGGTAGACCGCTATGACGGAAAATATATCAAGCATTACAATTTTTCAGACGATAGTATAAAGCTAGACTCACGAATTGCTTTGAACTGGCTCTATATGGACAGCGGGAATATATTATGGGTAATCGGTCAGAAAGGTCGTATTTTCAGATATGATTCACAGCATGATAAATTCAAACTGGCCTACATACATCCGGAACTGATCAGAAATAAGCCACAGGCATTTCTAAATTACGGTTATCTGGACAAGAACGACCGCATATGGCTATGTTATAAAGATAGTATTACCTGGTATGATATCCGTACCGGAACGACTTTGCATATGCCTACACCAGTCAACGGTGAAATAACTGCCATTGAACAGACGGATAGCAACCATTTCTTTATCGGTACAGGAAATGGCCTGTTTCATGCCGGGATAGAAAAGGGGAAACTAAATATAATGCCTGATAAAATGGTAGAAGGTATCGGCACATCAGTACATGAACTCTACTACCATGCTGTTTCAAAACAACTGTTTGTGGGAAACTATAAAGAGGGAATACTTATATATGACGTAGGAAAAACAGGAAAAATCATCCCTTGTCAATCACCCAACAATGTAGAGATAAACCGGATCGTTGCTTTGAATGCCCATGAACTTCTAGTAGCCACAGGTGGAAAAGGTGTATATAAACTAGATATGAATACATGCATGAGTGAACCCTATATAACTGCTGATTATAATAGTTATAACGGGATGAACGGAAACAATATCAATGATATTTATGTGGATGAGGAGGAACGCATCTGGCTTGCCAATTATCCTACCGGTATTACCATCCGTAACAACCGCTATGGAAGTTACGACCTGATAAGGCATTCCCTTGGCAACAGTCTTTCATTGGTGAACGATCAGGTTCATGATGTATTGGAAGATAGTGACGGTGACCTCTGGTTTGCAACCAGCAACGGTATCAGTCTTTATCAGACCGATACAAAAGAATGGCACTCGTTCCTCAGTTCCTTTGATCCGGTACCGGATGATGAGAATCACATCTTTTTGGCACTATGTGAAGCCTCTCCCGGAGTGATATGGGCCGGCGGTTTTATGTCAGGCATTTGCAAGATAGAAAAGAGGAAAGGGTTTAAGATTAGCCATCTTTCTCCTGCTGCTATTGCAGGAGTACGTCCTGACCAATATATATTTGACATTAAGAAAGATTCGGGCGGTGATATCTGGTCCGGCGGATATCATCATTTAAAGCGCATCAATCTTGAGACAAAAAGTGTGCGTCTATATCCGGGAGTAAACTCTATCACTACCATTCAGGAAAAGGACACCCGGCAGATGTGGATTGGTACAAGAATGGGGCTCTACCAGCTTGACAAGGAATCGGGAGTTTATCAGTATGTTGACCTGCCCATTGAATCTCCCTATATATGCGCTCTGTTCCAGAGAGATGACGGCATCCTATATATCGGTACCCGTGGAGCTGGACTGCTTGTATATAACATTAATAAAAAGAAGTTCATCCATCAGTACCGTACAGACAATTGTGCGTTGATTTCCGACAATATCCATACAATTCTTCCACGTCAGGACGAGAGTCTCCTTATGGGTACGGAAAACGGAATTACTATTTATTCACCTAGAAAACACTCCTTCCGCAATTGGACGCGGGAACAAGGATTGATGAGTGTCAATTTCAATACCGGCTCTGCTACCACCTATAGCAATAATACACTTGTTTTTGGTGGAAATGACGGGGCTGTCAGATTTCCGATAGACATACAGATACCAGAGCCACATTACTCACGTCTATTACTACGCGATTTTATGATAGCCTATCATCCCGTTTATCCGGGCGATGACGGTTCTCCGTTGGAAAAGGATATTGACGAGACCGACCGACTGGAACTGGCCTACGGACAAAACTCCTTTTCTCTTGATGTAGTTTCCATTAATTATGATTATCCTTCCAACATTCTTTATTCATGGAAGATTGACGGTTTTCATAAAGAGTGGAGCCGTCCGAGCCTGGACAATCGAATTGTTGTAAGGAATCTGCCTCCCGGCAGTTATACATTACAGATTCGTGCCATATCCAATGAGGAAAAGTACAAGACCTATGAAACAAGGAGCATTCAGATTGTCATAACGCCTCCGGCATGGGCCAGTGTATGGGCCATGGCTGGATATGCAATCCTACTGGTGTTGGTTATGGTTATCATATTCCGTATCATCATACTGCACAGACAGAAGAAGGTTTCGGATGAAAAAACACGATTCTTCATTAATACGGCCCATGATATACGTACTCCGCTTACATTAATAAAAGCTCCGCTGGAGGAAGTCATAGAAAACCGTATGGTGAAGGAACAGGCATTGCCGCATATAAATATGGCTCTAAAAAATGTGAATGCATTGCTTCAGCTGGCGACCAACCTGATAAATTTCGAACGGGTAGACGTCTACTCTTCCACCCTTTATGTTTCTGAATATGAATTGAATTCCTATATGGATAATGTTTGTGCTACTTTCCGCAAATATGCCGAGATGAAACATGTCAGGTTTGTTTACGAAAGCAATTTTGATTATCTGAATGTGTGGTTTGACAGTGACAAGATGGGATCTATTCTGAAGAATATTCTGTCAAATGCATTAAAGTATACACCTGAAGGTGGCAGCGTACGCATTTATGCCTGTGAGGAAGGAAACTCCTGGAGCATCGAAGTGAAAGATACCGGAATCGGCATTCCCTCATGCGAACAGAAGAAATTGTTTAGGAATTGTTTCCGGGGTAGTAATGTCATTAACTTGAAAGTGACAGGTAGCGGAATCGGTCTGATGCTGGTATACAAACTGGTCAAATTACATAAAGGCAGGATTCATATTCAAAGTACTGAGCATGAAGGCACTTGCGTGCAGGTAACTTTCCCGAAAGGGAACAGCCACCTACATAAAGCAAAATTCATCTCTCCCAAGATACCGAATGAATGTTCGGAGACTATCGTATCTGGTGGCACTCCAGGGTTACTATCCATGGAAATATCCCAAGTAAACGGCTCTCTACAACGTATCTTGATAGTAGAGGACAATGATGATTTGCGCAATTATCTTATTGATATGTTCAAAACGGGTTATAATGTCCAGTCCTGTCCGAATGGAAAGGAGGCACTTGTCATAGTACGGGAGTTTGACCCGGATCTCGTCATATCCGATATAATGATGCCCGAAATGGGTGGAGATGAACTCTGCTCAGTTATAAAAGGTGATCTTGAAATATCTCATATTCCGGTCATTTTGCTGACTGCACTGGGAGATGAAAAAAATATGCTTGAAGGACTGGAAATCGGAGCGGATGCCTACATCACCAAACCTTTCAGTGTGGGGATACTCAAGGCAACAGTCAAAAACATACTTGCAAATCGTACTTTGCTCCGTCAGGTTTATAACAGCATTGAAGATAGAGAACAGACTCTTCCAGTCAATTGCACCAATACCTTGGATTGGAAATTCATAGCCTCTGTCAAAGAATGCATAGAGAATAACATGGGAAATTCGGACTTCAATGTAGACATGCTCAGTAGTCAGCATCACATGAGCCGTACAAGTTTCTTCAACCAATTAAAGGCATTGACCGGTTACGCTCCAGCTGATTATATCCGGATGATACGTTTGCAACATGCCGCACAATTGCTAAAACAAGGCGAACATACAGTAACAGAGATTGCTGACATGGTTGGATTCTCGGATGCAAAATACTTCCGAGAAGTATTTAAGAAATATTACAATGTAAGTCCAAGCAAATTTAATACAAAATCAGAAAACTGATGGTCAATAAAGTTGATTACTCAACTGTTGAGCAGCTGACAAAAAAGGCATTAACTACCGAAGAGAATCATCGTAATAGCCGGAAAAAGATTCCAACTATTACGATGATAAAGAACGATGTTACCAGCATCTTTTTAGACACTGTAATAAATATCTGATCACAGTTTATTACAACAATAGGTTCTTTATCACTCACCCATTGCTTGAAATATAAAAATACATTTCAGAGCACGCACTCAATGTTTAAATTAATACAATATATTATAGAGTTCGTATCATTGATGAAAAAGTCCTCAAAGATCATTTTTTAAAGAATGCTTTGATATGCTTATGCTATACATCAAAAATAAAAAATCCCTGTAAAACATAATTTACAGGGATTTTTTATTTTGCAATTCTTTCCAGCGGAGAGACAGGCTCTCGAACCTATACTTTTAGAAAATATCACAAAATTGCAAATCACTGATAATCATATGCTATCTACAATGCAGAGTAAATCTAAATCTTTCTAAATGCCTTTTGCTATTTTAATTTTTGGGTGTATATTTGGGTGTAGAATTTCAAACGCACCCAATTATGAATATCAAACGTAACATCATTTTTGCATTGGAGAGCCGGAAGAAGAACGGTGTGCCAATCGTGGAGAACGTACCTATCCGTATGCGTGTCATATATGCAAGTCAACGCATCGAGTTTACAACAGGCTACCGGATTGACGTAGCCAAATGGGATGCCGACAAACAACGGGTAAAGAACGGATGCACCAACAAGCTGAAACAAAGCGCATCCGAAATCAATGCGGACTTGCTGAAATACTATGCCGAAATGCAAAACGTGTTCAAGGAGTTTGAGGTGCAGGAAACCATGCCCACCACCCAGCAGCTAAAGGATGCGTTCAATCTGCGGATGAAAGACTGCAGTGAAGAACAGCAGGAAGAAGCGCAGATAAGTTTTTGGGAGGTGTTCGATGAGTTTGTAAAAGAGTGTGGCAACCAGAATAATTGGACGGCATCCACATACGAGAAATTTGCAGCGGTGAGAAATCACCTCAAAGAGTTCAAGGAAGATGTAACCTTTGAATACTTCAATGATTTCGGGCTAAACGAGTATGTCAATTTCTTGCGTGAAAAAAAAGACATGAGAAACAGCACCATCGGTAAACAAATGGGGTTTCTCAAATGGTTCCTGCGCTGGAGCTTCAAAAAAGGGCATCATCAGAACATTGCATACGACACTTTCAAGCCCAAATTGAAAACAACCTCTAAAAAGGTAATATTCCTGACATGGGATGAACTGAACAAGCTGAAAGATTATCAGATACCGCATGACAAGCAGTATTTGGAACGTGTCAGGGATGTTTTTCTGTTCTGCTGCTTCACGAGCTTACGATATTCGGATGTCCGTAACTTGAAAAGAAGTGATATTAAGCCCGACCACATTGAAGTCACCACAGTCAAGACTGCGGACAGCCTGATAATCGAACTGAACGACCACAGCAAAGCCATTCTTGAAAAATACAAGGATGTTCATTTCGAGAATCACATGGCATTGCCCGTCATCAGCAATCAGAAGATGAATGATTATCTGAAAGAACTTGGTGAACTGGCGGAAATCAACGAACCTGTACGGGAAACCTACTACAAGGGGAATGAACGTATAGATGAAGTCACACCCAAGTACGCTTTGTTAAGCACCCATGCCGGAAGAAGGACTTTCATCTGTAATGCGCTGGCTCTCGGAATCCCTGCACAAGTGGTTATGAAATGGACGGGACACAGCGATTACAAAGCCATGAAGCCCTACATTGACATAGCGGATGATATTAAAGCCAATGCCATGAATAAGTTTAATCAACTATAAAAGTATCAATTAGTTTCATGGATTACCATCGTTGAAGTATATTTGTATTCTGAAAATATCATAAGATGAGCAACAACGGACATAACATAGAAAAGACGAACTTTGACGCATTTATAAATGCTGTCGGTTCAGAAATACAGCAGGCGCAAGTCCGGCTGATTACCGCAGCCAATGCGCAAATGTTGTTCCATTACTGGAAAATGGGCAACTATATTCTCTATCATCAGCAACTGCACGGATGGGGAAGCAAAACCATCAAACAGTTGGCAAAGGCTATCCGGCTGAATTTCCCTGAAAAGAAAGGCTATTCGGAACGCAACCTTACCTATATGTGTCAGTTTGCAAAGGCATATCCTTTAAGGACATTACAGAATTTCATTGAAACGGATGCAAAGCTGATAGCTCCAAGCGTGGAGAAAATTGCAGACGAAGTACGCTACTTAAACGATGTGCAATTTACGCAAGAGCCTCTTGCGCAAATTCAATCTATTGATAACAAAGAAATTATAATCACGCAAGAACCTCTTGCACAAATTCATAATGTTGCCAAAACCGTATCCGACATTTACCGTGTGGAAATTAAGGATATAGAAAACATATTTATGGCATCACCTGTTGCAAGAACCAATTGGGCGAGCCATGTGATTATGCTTAACAGTTCGCTTCCATTGGGTGTAAGTTATTGGTACATGAAACAGTCCGTAGAAATGGGCTGGAGCAGCAATGTTCTTAAAATACAAATTGAGACCAACTTATATAGCAGACAAATCAGCAACAACAAGGTTAACAATTTCACAGCCACGCTTCCTGCACCTCAAAGCGACCTTGCCAATTACCTATTGAAAGACCCGTACATCTTTGACTTGGCTGGAACTAAGGAAAAGGCAGACGAAAGGGACATAGAAGAACAACTGGTTAAGCATGTCACCCGTTACTTGCTGGAAATGGGCAATGGCTTTGCTTTCGTTGCCCGACAGAAGCATTTTCAAATTGGTAACAGCGATTTCTATGCAGACTTGATTCTGTATTCCATCCCCCTACACGCATACATTGTAGTGGAATTGAAAGCGACCCCATTCAAACCGGAGTATGCCGGACAACTGAACTTCTACATCAATGTAGTGGATGACAAATTAAGGGGAGAGAATGACAACAAGACTATCGGGTTGTTGCTGTGCAAGGGGAAAGACGAAGTTGTAGCGCAATACGCATTGACAGGTTACGACCAGCCGATAGGCATCAGCGATTACCAGTTGAGCAAGGCTATACCTGAAAACTTAAAATCGGCTCTGCCAAGTATAGAAGAAGTGGAGGAAGAACTGACTTCCTTTCTTGATAAAGATAAGAACCCATAAACCAAGCGTATATGGCAGGAGAAATACAGATTATGATTCCCCAATATGGCGAACTCAACCGGATATACAACGACTTTTTAATCAGCCATACTTTCTCTTTTGACAGGCAGAAATTCATCACGGACTTCTACAAGCAATACAATGACACAAAAGCTTTCGAAGCCGCCATCCTTGAACTGGTGCTTGACAAACCGAAGGAACAATATACTCTGATTCTCAACAGCCTGAGAACCGAGATAGAGAAAAACATACTGATTTACGAAAAACATCCATTGTTTGATGATGAGATAATTTCTCGTGTATGCTACAACTTCGCTGGCAGATATGACGCTGATATAGAAGCACAGCTGAGAGTTACACAAAATTTAAGCAAGCCTTTGAATGAAGCATACAACAGGTATGATTCCATTGGCTACAGGGTACATACGGCAGCAGAAGAAAAGCAAGCCGAAAAGGAGTATGAACGCTGCAAGGCTGGATATGAGAAGGAAAAAGAAGAACTGGACAGGCTTTATGAATTGGAAAGGCAGGCAAGAAAGGAATCTCTCCAATATATTGAGAACTGTTGCGGAGATATTTATAAACTGAGTTTCCATTTTATGGAAATATTGGCAAAATATATTCCCGTAGCAAAAGACAAGCCGGATGAAACGAGCAAGCAAGAGAAACAGCAGGATGCGCCAAAGGAGCAGCCCGAATATTTCGATGCAGAATTACTTTCGCTTATTCATAAAGTCTGTGTGGGGGAACAGTTTGAAGATATTACAACGCAGGACTTATATGCCAACATGAACCTATCCTCCTGTAAAAAGGAATTAAAAATCAAGGCACGAGAAAAAATACGGGTGTGTTACCTGATATTCCTGATGAGTGAAAGACTGCCCAAACAGGACAGGGATAAATGGAAAAACGAAATACTGAAACAACTGGATATTGATGAGAACTACTACAAGTCAAAGTACAAGGAACCGGTGTCGGATTTTCCAAGTGACAGTAACCAAAAGTTCGCTAAAGAAATGGACGCAATATTCCGATAATCCGTGATATGCCCTGACATTTTACGAAATCACCACTTTTACCACTCAAATTAATTATTGAGTGGTATTTTTATTATTTGATATTCAGATAAATAACAGGATATTCCATTTGCATTAACCACATCCTTACCACTCACGCCCCTATCTAATTTTGCATCGTTCGAGAACAGAGATAACAGCCAGTGCGCAGGGCTGATTGTTTAACGGCTAAATAGATTGAACGATGACAAATCTTCAAGAGTTATTATTAAAACCCGTCTGGCAGATGACAGGCGAAGAGTTCATATTCCTGAGCAAGCACGCTTCCGGTCAAGCGGAAGCGCAACCACGACCCGTTACGGACACAGAAAGAAAATATGTGTACGGAATACTGGGCATTGCCAAACTGTTCGGGTGTAGTCTGCCCACCGCCAACCGTATAAAGAAAAGCGGTAAGATAGACAAAGCCATTACGCAAATAGGGCGCAAGATTATCGTTGATGCGGAACTTGCCCTTGAACTGGCAGGAAAGAAAACCGGAGGACGGAAATAACGGGTGGTATGGCTATGGACTATATGAAAGAGATTAAGGACATATCGGCAGAAGAAGCCGTAATCCTTTGGCAAGCCTCACGTTTGAGCCTGTCGAAAAGTTATGAGAAAGCACCCGAAATCCTCAAAGTGCATGGTTCTGTCATTGGGACATTGGGCAACTTCAGCGCATCCATCGGCAAAGCCAAAAGTAAAAAGACGTTCAATGTATCGGCTATCGTAGCCGCTGCATTGAAGAATGGCACTGTGTTGCGGTATGTGGCAGAGCTCTCCGACGGGAAGCGGAAAGTGCTTTATGTTGATACGGAGCAAAGCCCTTATCATTGCCTGAAAGTCATGAAACGCATTTTACGGATGGCTGGCTTGCCCGATGACAGGGACAGCGAAAACCTTGAATTTCTCGCTTTGAGGAAATACACGCCTGAACAGCGTATCAGGATTGTCGAACAGGCTATCTATAATACGCCCGACATTGGTCTTGTAATCATAGACGGCATCCGTGACATGGTATATGACATCAACAGCCCCGGCGAATCCACACGCATCATATCCAAACTGATGCAGTGGACGGACGACAGGCAGATACATATCCATACGATACTGCACCAGAACAAAGGGGATGAGAATGCGAGAGGGCATATCGGCACGGAGTTGAACAATAAGGCGGAAACCGTATTGCTGGTGGAAAAGGACAAAAGCAACGGGGATATAAGCAATGTTTCAGCCATGCACATCCGGGCAATGGATTTCGAGCCTTTTGCCTTTCGCATCAACGATAGTGCCCTGCCCGAACTCATAGATGGCTATAAACCCGAAGCGAAGAAACCGGGAAGACCGGAAGAGGAAAAGTTCGACCCTTACAGGCATATCACTGAACAGCAGCACCGTATCGCATTGGAAGCCGTTTTCGGGCTGAAAGAGGAATACGGTTACAAGGAACTGGAAGATGCCTTAATCAAAAGCTATACGTCAATAGGTGTAAAGCTGAACCATCAAAAGGCGGTACCGCTCATTACCATGCTTCGCAACAAACGGATGATAGTGCAGGAGAACGGCAGAAAATACACATTCATGCCCGACTTCCACTATTAGCCTGTTGCTTGTAATCGCTTCACTTTATTCTGTGGGTCTATATATTAAGGATAAAGCGAAGTGATGCAAGGAATGGATAAACCGCTTCACTTTATTGCCGTACTCTATATATACGACAATTTAGTGAAGTGGTTATATAGACCGTACTTCTTAAAATGGTACAGGCGAAAAGAAAAACAAATTAATTCACCAACTACTAAAACAATCATTTTATGGATATACAGACAGCCAAGCAAATCAGGATAGCAGATTATCTGCACAGTTTGGGATATTCTCCCGTCAAGCAACAGGGTATCAACTTATGGTACAAATCACCGTTAAGGGAAGAAACCGAAGCCTCGTTCAAGGTAAATACCGAGCGCAACCAATGGTATGATTTTGCACTCGGCAAGGGTGGAAATATCATCGCACTGGCGCAGGAACTTTACTGTTCCGACCATGTGCCATATCTCCTGCAAAGAATCGAAGAACAGACACCCTGTATTCGTCACGTATCTTTCTCTTTTGGCAAGCAGGCATCTTCCGAGCCAAGTTTCCAACAACTGGAGATTGTGCCACTTTCTTCTCCTGCCCTGCTCTCATATTTGCAGGAAAGGGGAATAAACACGGAACTGGCGAAAAGAGAATGTCGAGAAGCTCATTTCACCAACAACGGTAAACGGTACTTTGCCATTGCCTTTCCCAACGTATCGGGCGGATATGAAATTCGCAACCGCTATTTCAAGGGCTGCATCGCCCCAAAGGAAATCTCCCACATCAGACAGTCGGGGAAAACAAGGAATACCTGTTATATGTTCGAGGGATTCATGGACTACCTCTCCTTTCTGACATTGAGACAGGAGAGCTGCCCGAATTATCCGGAGTTGGACGGACAGGACTACATTGTATTGAACTCCGTATCGAATGTAAACAAGGCTCTCTATCCGTTGGGCAATTACGAACGCATCCACTGCTTTTTCGACAACGACCATGCAGGCATGGAAGCCCTCCAACAAATCCGCAAGGAATACGATAGGGACTTATACATCCGTGACGTTTCGCAGACCTACAGCGGATGCAAAGACTTGAACGAATACTTACAGGAACAGGCTGAAAGAAACAGGCAAGTCCAATCCGTAAAAGGGACGCACAATCGGCAACCGAAAAAGAAGAACGGCTTTCGGTTATAGCCCACTATAACTACACGCTCCGCTTTCGTAGTTGTGGGCTCTCCCGAGGGGATTAGGGCTTTGCCCTAATTACCCACTCAGGGCGTTCACCCCTGAGAACCCCGAGCAAAGAGTGACCCTCTCTTTGCAATCACCGCTTATGGGTTGTACCCCTAAGAACCCCACTGCGGAAGCGAACAAAGTAATCTAATATAAACAAAAAACTATGGCAACAAAATCAAGCATACATATCAAGCCTTGCAACATCGTATCGAGCGAGGCACACAACCGAAGGACTGCTGAGTACATGCGCAACATCGGAGAGTCCAGAATCTATGTAGTTTCCAAACTTTCCACCGATAACGAGCAGTGGGTAAATCCTGACTTCGGCACTACCGAATTGCGAACACATTACGACAACATCAAACGGATGGTCAAGGAAAAGACCGGACGTGCCATGCAGGAGAAAGAACGTGAACGCAAAGGCAAGAACGGAAAAATCATCAAGGTGGCAGGGTGTTCACCTATCCGTGAGGGGGTGTTGCTCATCAGAGCGGACACCACATTGGCAGATGTGCATAAATTTGGCGAGGAGTGCAAACAACGCTGGGGTATTACTCCGCTGCAAATCTTCCTGCACAAAGATGAAGGACATTGGCTGAGCGGACAACCCGAAGCCGAAGATAGAGAGAGTTTCCAAATTGATGGAAAGTGGTTCAAGCCGAATTATCACGCTCATATCGTTTTCGATTGGATGAACCACGATACAGGAAAGAGCTGTAAACTCAATGACGAGGATATGACCGAAATGCAGAGTTTGGCATCTGACATTCTCCTGATGGAACGTGGACAGTCGAAAGCTGTTACAGGCAAGGAACATCTGGAACGTAACGATTTCATCATAAAGAAACAGAAAGCCGAACTGCAACGTATAGAGGAAACCCAAAGGCACAAGGAGCAGCAGGTAACTCTTGCTGAGCAAGAACTCAAACAGGTAAAATCGGAAATACGCACCGACAAACTCAAAAGCGCAGCTACCGATGCAGCCACAGCCATAGCAAGCGGTGTCGGTTCTCTTTTCGGAAGCGGAAAATTGAAAGATTTGGAACAAACCAATGAGAATTTACGTCATGAAATTGCCAAGCGTGACAAGGGTATTGATGAATTAAAAGCCAAGATGCAACAAATGCAGGAACAGCACGGCAAGCAGATTCGTAACCTACAAGGAATACATAATCAAGAGCTTGAAACCAAAAACAAGGAAATATCACGATTGAACACCATTCTTGAAAAAGCGTTCAACTGGTTCCCATTACTCAAAGAGATGTTGAGAATGGAAAAACTCTGCTATGCCATCGGATTTACCAAAGATATGGTAAACAGTCTTTTGACAAAAAAGGAAGCAATCAGATGCAATGGGAAAATCTATTCCGAAGAGCATAGACGAAAGTTTGACATAAAGAACGATATTTTCAAGATTGAGAAAAGTTCGGTTGATAATAATAAATTGGTGCTTACAATAAACAGGCAACCGATAGGCGAATGGTTCAAAGAGCAATGGGAGAAACTTCGGCAAAGTTTACGACAGTCAGCGGAAGAGCCAAGAAAAAATAGAGGATTCAAGCTATAATTCCGCTCTATATAATCCAAAACATCAATAAAATAACTAATTTTGCATTCGGATAGGGGTAACTCTTTCCAAGACATAAGAAAAAAGAAGAAGCGGTATGCTTATCTTGTACTTGAAAACGTAGGAAATTTTCAATTAGGATACAAGGATGGCATAGTGGTTCTCACGCTATAGCGTGGGCTGCTATTGTTACATCTGTATCCGAGGTTTCCTACGACCTTCAAGTAAGAGTGTGGCATTGTGGTTCACGCTTCTTCGTAGTATGAACATTATATAGTCTAATTATGAGATATGTACTTGTGTTGATATTATCGTGCTTTTCCATTATTGGTTATGCTCAAAACTTTGTCATAAGTGATAATGACTCAACTATTACAACTGAATATAACGATGGGAAATTATGGGCATATCGGTATATGAATGGATATGTTGTCGGATTAACTTGTTATGAAGCAAAGGATGATTATGGTAAATATTATCAAATGCGGATATATATTAACAACCAAAACACTCAAAGTGTAACCTTTAACCCTAATGAAGTAAACGCATATCTCATAAATAAAAAAGGAGAAACTATTTCACTTGAGGTCTACACCAATGAAGAATTCCAAAAGAAAGTTAAGAGAACGCAAAATTGGGCTATGGCACTATATGGTTTTTCAGCAGGATTAAATGCAGGAAGTGCAGGGTACTCCACATCATATTCTACCACATATTCTCCCAATGGTTATGCTTATACTACAATGACCACTCATTATAACCCTAATGCAGCATATCAAGCAAATTTAGTAGCGAATGCACAAATTGCTACTTATGGAAAACTGATGGCAGACGAAAGAATTACAAAAGAACAGGGGTATTTAAAGAAAAATACAATCCACCCTAATGAGGGTATTGTTGGGTATATGAATATAAAAAGGAAGAAAGGAAATATTCTAACCATCAACATACCCATAAATGGCAATGTGTATTCTTTTGAATTGGATGTAAACAAGAAGAATAATAAATAACCGCTAATTGAGTTATAAACACCAAAAATACTATGTATATGAAAAAATTTATATTGTTTTTTGCAACATTGTTCATTAGTGTTATATCATTTGCTCAAAGCAATTCAGAACATCTGACTTTTAAGGGTGTGCCTATTGATGGAACTCTTAGTGAGTATGTTGCTAAAATGAAGAGTGCTGGATTTAAGTATTTAGGAGAACAAGACGGAACCGTCATTTTACAAGGTGATTTTGCAGGGTTTAAGAGTTGCATTGTCGGAGTTTCAACACTTAAAGCAGTAAATGTTGTTAGTACAATTGGTGTTATTTTCCCTGCATGTGAAGATTGGAGTTCACTTGAACGTGACTATGAACACCTTAAATCAATGCTCACCCAAAAATATGGCGAACCTGCCGAAGTTGTCGAGAAATTTCAAGGAAGAGTAATTCCTGATACTAACAATGAAAAATTGCATGAATTATATATGGATAGATGTACTTGGTACACTACATTTGAAACTAAAAATGGCAATATACAATTGTCTTTACAAAAGGGCGAATACAGCCAATACTTCGTTTTATTAAAGTATTATGACAAAATAAACTCTGATACCGTTCGCTCGGCAGCTATGGATGATTTGTAACCTTCAATAGATTCAATTTTATGACCGAAGAATCCATTTCAATAATAGCGATAATCATTGCATTGATATTAATTCTGTGGCTTTACATCTTTCTCCCTGCAAAAATGGCTAAGAAAAGAGGTCGTAGTGCCATTGGATGGGTTTTACTCTTTTGGATTATTTCTCCACTTTGGGGAATTATCGTTTTGCTTGTATTAGGTGACAGCAAACAGAAAATCCGTGAAGATATAATTGAGGAACTTCATCGTAATTAGTGTTAGAATTGATATATGAACCTTTTGCTTGCCATAATTGCCTGTGTCGTTGCTGCCTCTATTATTATCATAGCAACCATCCGAAAACGCCTTAAAGCAAAGTCTAACGAATTATCAGAACAGATAAAAGGGTTGTCTTCATACAGCGAACAATCGAATTATGAGCAAGCAAAAGAGAGATTGTCCGCATTGAATAACGGAATATTTATTGATATTCCTACTGACCTTAATAACGGTTTTTATGGCAAGATAATTTCTGCAACGCAGGAAAAAGATTTTATCAATTATTACAGACCACATTTTCAAGAAGCGTATTCTCTATTGAAGAAACTTGAAGCCTTTAATATCACTCCATCTGAAACTATTTCCAAATTCGTTGATGATTTTGGAGCTATCAATAAACTTGTAAAACAACATAATGAGGGCGTTATTACATTTCTGCTTGACACGCATAAAGATTTCTTCGACCATTGCCTAAAATACCCATTAGACAAGCAACAAAGACGTTCAATCGTTTCAGAAGAAGATAATTGCTTGGTTGTTAGTAGTGCAGGTAGTGGAAAGACCTCTTCTATTATTGGAAAAGTCAAATATCTAACAGAAATAAAAGGTATTGCACCTCATAGAATCTTACTAATTAGTTACACGAACAAAGCAGCAGCTGAACTTACGGAAAGAATGGCTACTGATGGTTTGAAGGGTTATACTTTTCATAAATTAGCCATTGATATTATTGGAAGAGCAACAGGCACAAAGCCATCTATTTGTGATAATACTGATTCTTTATTTGTAGATATTTATCACACTTTATTAGGGAATAAGGCTTTTAAGAATAGTGTAGTAGAATACTTTATTGATTATCAAACCAATGAAGCAGATTGGGAGCAACGCAAGAATGAAAGGCGAGAAAAGTTGTCGGAACAAAAAAATGTTCAGTTAAAAGCGATATTTCCCGATATGGACGGTCGAACCATATATGTGAGAAGTGAACAGGAGCAAAAGATATGCTTTGTTTTATCATCACTTGGAGTAAAATTCAGATATGAAGAGCCATACGAGCATCAATTAGCAGATGAAATGCACTCGCAGTATCGACCAGATTTCTCAATATATTTTAAGCAGGGAGGAATAATCAAGCGCATCTATCTTGAACATTTCGGAGTTGATGAACACGGTCTTGTGCCATCTTGGTTTGCAAAAGACAAGGGTATTACATACGAAGAAGCAAATCAAAAATATAATGATGGTATAACTTGGAAGAAAGCTGTTCACGAGAAATTTGGTACTCAACTTTTAGTAACATCAAGTGCTGATTTCCATTATTCTGATATTAGGGGTAAACTCCGTAAACTATTAGATGATGCAGGTGTACCAATTCAAGAGAAAACGGATGAAGAGTTATATGATTTGGTTTTGCCCAAAGGTAGTAAGCAGGAAAAGGCGTTTATACGACTTGTTGTTACTTTTGTAACATTGGTAAAATCAAGTTGTAAATCAGTTAAAGAGATTCTTAAACAAGCAAAGAATGTAGATGATGAGCGGAGTGTTTTTATTATCAAGAACATATTTCAACCTGTATATGAACGCTATATAAGCGCATTAAGCGATAGTAACCAAATTGATTTTACCGATGCGATTCTTCAAGCCACAGAGATATGCCGTACTTCACACCCTGTTGAGTATGATTATATCATTGTGGATGAGTTTCAGGACATATCGGTTGACCGTTACAATTTCTTAAAAGTATTGCGAGTGGGAAATCCGCCAGCAAAATTGTATTGTGTGGGCGATGACTGGCAGTCCATATATCGTTTTTCGGGAAGTGACATGGCTCTTTTTAATCAATTTCCTAAATACTTTGGAGCAACAGAGATAAATAAGATTGAAACCACATACAGATTTGGAGAGCCTTTGGTTTCGTTGTCTTCTCACTTCATACAGCGTAATAAATCTCAAATACAAAAGGATATACACTCATTCAATTCTGAAATGAAGACAGAGTTGGAGTTCTATTCTTACGATAGACGAGATTATTGCAATACGATAGGGCAGCTTGTGGCTTCTATTCCATCAGATAAATCAATATTTTTATTGGGACGTTATTCTTTTGATGATTATTACCTCTCTTTTATGTACCAATCCATTAAAGAGGGCAATAAGTTCTTTTATGTGATAGGAGAACGAAAAATCGAGTTTTTGACTGTACATAAGTCAAAAGGTCTTGAAGCTGATTATGTTATACTCTTACAATGCAATAAGGATACCTATGGCTTCCCTTCTCTTGTGAGTGACGACCCTGTGCTTAATTATGTGCTCACTAAAAGTGACCAATACCCCTATGGAGAAGAACGTAGATTGTTTTATGTGGCAATAACAAGAGCAAAGGTGAAAACACTCGTACTTTATGACAAGCGTTTTCCATCTGTATTTGTAGATGAGTTTTTGCATCCTGAAAAGGTTTCCGAAGAAAATTATCTAAAGTACCCCAACGCCAATAAAAGATGGACAAGAGGTGCAGACCAATTTCTGTTGAAACTATATAGCGAGGGTAAGAGCGTGAGGTATATTGCCACTAAAATGGGTAGAAGCCAAACTTCAATTGTTATGCGATTGAATAAACTTAATCAATAATACACAATCTCTAAAATAAGAATAATGCACCTCGTTAATATAATATAAAACACCCAATTTTACATTCTTGGGTGTAAAATTGGGTGCCTGTTTTGCAATTTGCTGATTTTCAGCGTTTATTGCGGAGAGACAGGGATTCGAACCCCGGGTACCTCGCAGTACAACGGTTTTCAAGACCGCCGCAATCGACCACTCTGCCACCTCTCCAAAACTCCTCTTTTAAGAAGTGCTTTTCTCTTAAAGCGATGCAAAATTACTATTCTTTTTTGATATCACAAATATTTCGGCACAAAAATATTATTTCTACGATATTTTATAAACGTAATTTATTTTACGGAGAGTCTATACTTGAAATGCTCCATATATATATTGTAAAATAACAGAAAAGCATAAAACATGCTGTCAACAAGAAATCAACTTCCTGCTGACAAGAAGTTAATTTCCTGTCAACAAACTCTTAACTTCTTGTCTACAGAAAATCATCTTCTTATAAGTATATGATAATCAGTACAAAGTTTTATAGCAACCCATTTATTTTTGTAAACATTTCCATTTTCAATCAGCAAATGATATTAGTTCCGCTATTAACCTGCCATTTACCAATAAATGAGTAAAAGAGTGCAGATAATAAGCACAAAAAAACAACCTTAACTGGTAACTCCCATACCTAACAATAGTTATTTTATGTCGTACAACATAAAAACTGACTATTCATGCAATGCTATGTGGAAAAAAGATAGTAATTTTGCAGTCCTTATTAGGATAACAACCATTACCCACTAACAAAATGAATATTATGGAATTGAACAAAACCTTTATCGACGGGCTTTGGAGCAAAGAAATCAATGTCAGTGATTTCGTGAGTAAAAACATCGCGCCTTATACTGGAGACGCTTCTTTCCTGCAAGGACCTACCGAACGTACCAAACATATTTGGGAGCTTTGCCTCAAAGCACTCGAAGAAGAAAGAGCTAACAACGGAGTACGTTCTCTCGACCCTCACACTGTATCAACTATTACTTCACATCAGGCCGGCTATATAGATAAGGAGAATGAACTTATCGTTGGTTTGCAGACAGATGAGCTATTGAAACGCGCTATCAAACCGTTTGGTGGCATCAATGTAGTAGCTAAAGCTTGCCGCGAAAACGGTGTAGAAATAGATGATAAAGTAAAGGATATCTTTACCCATTATCGCAAGACACACAATGACGGTGTATTCGACGTATATACTGAAGAGATCCGCTCATTCCGTTCATTGGGTTTCCTCACCGGACTTCCCGATAACTATGCCCGCGGACGTATCATCGGTGATTACCGTCGTCTGGCCCTTTACGGCATCGATCGCCTCATCGAAGCCAAAATGGAAGATTTACACAATCTGACCGGTCCGATGACTGATGACCGTATTCGCCTGCGTGAAGAAGTGGCCGAGCAGATCAAGGCTTTGAAAGATATTAAGATAATGGGCGAATATTACGGACTCGATCTCAGTCGTCCGGCTACTTCCGCACAGGAAGCCGTACAATGGGTGTACATGGCTTATCTGGCCGCTGTAAAAGAACAAGACGGTGCAGCCATGTCTCTGGGTAACGTTTCTTCGTTCCTCGACATCTTTATTGAATATGATCTGGCACACGGTAAAATCAATGAAACATTTGCCCAGGAGCTGATCGACCAGTTCGTTATCAAACTCCGTATGGTGCGCCATCTGCGTATGCAGTCATACAACGATATCTTTGCTGGAGACCCGACTTGGGTAACAGAAGCCATTGGCGGACGTTTCAACGACGGACGTGTGAAGGTAACGAAGACTTCCTTCCGCTTCCTGCAAACACTGTATAACCTCGGTCCTTCTCCCGAACCGAACCTGACTATACTTTGGGGACCTGAACTCCCTGAAGGCTTCAAGGAATTCTGTGCACAAGTATCCGTAGATACCAGCTCCATCCAATACGAAAATGATAACCTGATGCGCGAAGTACGTAACTGCGACGACTATGGTATCGCATGTTGTGTATCCTATCAGGCTATCGGCAAGCAGATACAGTTCTTCGGAGCCCGTGCCAACCTAGCAAAAGCCTTGTTGCTTGCCATCAACGGTGGACGTTGCGAAAACACCGGTACCGTCATGGTAAAAGGCATTCCTGTATTGACTGGCGAAACATTGAAGTTCGAGGAAGTTATGTCGAACTACAAGAAAGTGCTGACCGAAATTGCCCGTGTCTACAATGAAGCAATGAACATCATCCACTTCATGCACGATAAATATTATTACGAAAAGGCTCAGATGGCATTTATCGATACGAATCCACGAATCAATCTGGCTTATGGTGTAGCAGGTCTTTCCATTGCCATCGACTCACTGTCAGCCATCAAACATGCAAAGGTTACGGCCCGTCGCAACGATATCGGCTTGACGGAAGGTTTCGATATTGAAGGCACATTCCCATGTTTCGGAAACAATGACGACCGCGTGGACCACCTCGGTGTAGACTTGGTATATTATTTCAGCGAAGAACTGAAAAAATTGCCCGTTTACAAGAATGCTCGTCCTACCCTTTCATTGCTGACGATTACTTCTAATGTAATGTACGGTAAGAAAACAGGTGCTACTCCTGACGGACGTGCCAAGGGTGTAGCTTTCGCCCCGGGTGCCAACCCGATGCACGGACGCGATAAGAACGGTGCCATCGCATCACTGAGTTCCGTTGCCAAGTTGCGTTATCGCGACTCACAGGACGGTATTAGTAATACATTCTCTATTGTTCCGAAATCTCTCGGTCCGACACCAGAAGACCGTGTTGAAAACCTGGTAACAATGATGGACGGTTACTTTACTAAAGGTGCACACCACCTGAACGTAAACGTGCTGAACCGTGAAATGCTGGAAGATGCCATGGAGCATCCGGAGAAGTATCCGCAACTCACAATTCGTGTTTCCGGCTATGCTGTGAACTTCGTGAAGCTGAGCCGCGAGCATCAGTTAGAGGTTATTAGTCGTAGTTTCCACGAAAGAATGTAATATGATAAACGTACACTCCTACGAAAGTATGGGAACATTCGACGGGCCGGGTCTCCGGCTCGTCGTTTTCCTACAAGGCTGTCCGTTCCGCTGTTTGTATTGTGCCAACCCGGATACGATAGATGCAAAGGGGGGGACACCTACCCCACCGGAAGAAATTCTGCAAATGGCTATCAGCCAGAAAGCATTTTTCGGAAAAAAGGGTGGCATCACATTCTCGGGTGGTGAGCCTACATTACAGGCCGAAGCGCTTATACCTTTGTTCAAAGATTTGAAAGCAAACGGCATTCACATCTGCCTGGATACCAATGGTGGCATCTGGAATGAAAAAGTAGAAGAACTATTGAGCCTGACGGATTTAGTGCTGCTGGACCTCAAAGAATTCAATCCCGAACGCCATAAGAAACTAACCGGATGCAGCAATACAAAAACTTTGCATACGGCAGCTTGGCTGGAGGAACAGAACCGGCCTTTCTGGCTACGCTATGTATTAGTACCGGGATATAGTGATTTTGAGGAAGACATTCGCAGTTTAGGCGAACATCTCGGCCAATATAAAAGTATACAGCGGGTAGAAATTCTTCCTTATCATCGTCTGGGCGTGCACAAGTACGAAGCTATGGAATGGGATTACCAATTGAAAGAGGTAAAAGAAAACACTCCCGAACAACTAGAACGTGCAGAAAAGCTATTTAAGGAATACTTCGAAACGGTGATGGTAAACTAAGAGAAATAAAAGAGTGATAAGGTGATAGAGTGATATAGTAGCTGCGCTGTATGTCACAGAGCATTATCACCCTATTACTTTATCACTCTATTACTCTATCACCCTACCACTCTTTATTCATACTGATTAGTAAGTCAGACGGATACCTGCCTGCAACGTAAAGTTCGTCGGATTTTCCTTTCGTATAGTCTCTATCGGAGAGCCATCGTCAAAGAAATAGGAAACACCTGGCTCTACATATATGCCCACTCTGTTACTAATATTATATTGGGCACCTACCGCACCCATTACCGAAAGTTGCACAGGCTTCACTGTTTCCTTTTCACTTCCTACCTTACCATAAACACACTTCTCTATTGCACCACCGGCAGATACATACACCGTGAAACGTTTATCATTAACGAAACTCCAGTTCGCACGCACCGGAATACCGATATAGTGCAGTTTCTGATCTGTCTTTTCCGAACTGTTTTCGTAAGTTATCTCAGATGACAGCATCGTATAAGTCACACCGGTTTCCACCGAGAAGTTTTTCGGCAATGCTTTCCGCACCGATACACCGAAACTGAGCGGTTGCTTATGCTTGATATCCTTAACCTGACGCAAATTTTTCCGCAAATAAGGCACACCACCTTCAAAAACAAGTTCCTGGCCGTCAGGAATATTCAGAATACCGTTAGATACATCCGGCAAGTCTAACTTATCACTAAACATCGGACCGGAGCTAGGATCGGCCTGCATATCATTTCCCATTGTATTCATGGCAAGTGCTCCTGTATTTCCAACAGACATACCAATCGCCCAACCTTTATTTTTCGTAGAAGATTTCTTTTCGGTCGGCAAATGCAGTTTGTCTCTGCTGGAAGGACGGTATACCTCGCGCTCCTTTCCTTTAGAAGTTGAAGAAGAGTTTGATGGAACGACATCGTCTCCATTCGCCTTTTCTGTGAGCACTTCAGTGTCCTTTTCCTGTATCTGTGCACCCATTTCCGATATATTCTTTTCTGTTTCCAAATGTTGTGCCACAAGAGCTTGACGAGAGCTTTCCTGCTCAATCACCCTTCTGATAACAAACTCCGGTTCTTCTCCCTGCACATCCGGCTCTGCAGGTGCAGGCAGCGCATCAGGTATAGCTGCTAAAGCCGGTTCGGCCGCACGACGCACATCGTCCACTACCGGACTTTGCAGCAACCAAAGACTGACGGACGACACAGCCACCAGCGCAACCGCCGCAGCCGTCATCGCCCAACGGCGGAACAGAATCTTTTTCTTTGTCCCGACAACAGACATGGGTGCAGAAGTCGGCAACGCCTTCTCCAATCGCTCCCAGCCGGCATCAGGTAGCGGCTCGGAGTAATCATCCAACCGTTCCTTTATCTTTTTCAACCACAATTCATCATCTTTCATCATACGTCCTTTCCTTTAAGCATTGTTTTTCATCCACTCCCGCACTTTAGTAGCCAAAGTAGCTTTGGCACGCGTCAGCTGCGAAGCTGATGATTTCTCATTAATTCCCAGCATCTGGGCAATTTCCCTATGAGATTTATCTTCAAATATATACAAGTTGAATACGGTGCGATAACCAACAGGCAATTCACTGATAAACTGCATCAGCACCTTCTGAGGAATAGTATCCACTGTCGAAGCATCAGGTTCTTCGTACGTTTCGGGTACGTTATCCAATCCTTCCGACTGGTTTATTACATCATTCTTGCGCAAGTATTGCAGCGCCGTATTCACCATAACACGCTCCATCCACGCCCGCAAGGAACCATCACCCCGCCAAGTGAATTTATCAAAAGAATCGAAAAGTTTCAGGAAACCGTCGTGCATCAGGTCTTCTGCCGTTTCACGGTCGCCCGCATAACGGAGGCACACGCTGAGCATTCGCCCAGCATAGCGCTCGTACAGTTCTTTCCTGGCAAGGTTATCCCCTTGCCTGCATCGTCCTGCCAGTTCCTGTTCTTCCATTCTTTCCTTTGACACGCGTTTACCTTATAAATGCAGCAAAGATAGAAATACTGCACGTAGCGAACAAGAAATTAATTCTTTTGTTTCTTTAACAGTCAGACGTGCAGTATTTCCCCTCATCACGCATTTTTAAAATACATGGGAAAAATAAGATTAACTCCAAAAACATGCAATTGATGAAAAAGCTGAGATTTTATTCGGTAATACTTCTGCTTACGTTTTTAGCAGTATCGATGTTACAGTCTTGTCTGAGTGATGCTGATGACACTTCTAATGGTACTCTTTTTACAATCGGTACCATAAAGGTTATTGAAGATAAGGAATACTATTTTAATCTAGATGACGGTGAAAAGATGTATCCCAGCGATACAACATATATACATAATTATACTGTAAATGACGACCAACGCGTCTTCATTCATTTTCTTCCATTGGAAGAAAGTATTCCGGGATATAAGTATAACGTAAAACTGATTCAGATAGAAGACATTCTGACAAAGGATATCATTCCGCTGACTGAGGAGACTGCCGACAGTATTGGTAATGATCATATTAATGTCGTCGAGTTGTGGATTACAGGAAATTATCTAAACATAGAACATCAATTCTTCCACAACAATAATAGCAGTAAAAAACACATGTTGAATCTGGTCATCAATCAAACAGAGCAAGCATCTGCCTCGGAAGATGATTATCTCACATTGGAGTTCCGCCACAATGCTTATGATGATGAGCCACGCACACTGGGTTGGGGAGTTGTATCATTCAGATTGAAAGAGATAGCCAATCAACTGGTGGGAAAGAAAGGATTAAAAATTATCGTGAATACGATTTACGATGGAAAACAAACTTATACGGTGGACTTGAAAAAATAACAGATCAAGTTAAACGAAAAGATATCAACCTAAACTATGACCTATTGAAGACGAAGAGGGTACATCCACTTTAGGAATGTACCCTCTTTTACATTTATAGCTGTACCAGGATACGGAATACCTTTCCCGGATTAGCTACCCACTCCGTCATTGCTTCCAATGCATTTTCGGGTACTGCAACTTTCGTTATTAATTCTTCTACCGGACAAGTACCTGCCTTCATATAGTTAATTACCGCGCGGAAATCGGCCGGCAACGCATTTCTGGAGCCTCGTATATCCAATTCTTTCTGAACAAAATACTTGGTCTGAAAAGCGACTTCACTTTTTGCATAGCCAATGCAGACTACACGGCCTGAGAAAGCTACTTCATCGACAGCCATTACATAAGTCACAGGACTACCGACTGCTTCAATCACAACATCAGCCCCAAAGCCTTCCGTAATTTCTTGTATCCGGCTATGTATATTTTCTGTCTTAGAATTTACTGTATAAGAGGCTCCCATTCTCCGAGCCAACTCCAACTTCTCATCATCCAGATCCACAGCAATAACAACGGCACCTCTAAGCGCAGCACGTACAATAGCACCTATACCAATCATACCACACCCGATGACCATCACATATTCATTATCAATCACCTGACCGCGTGAGACAGCATGAAATCCCACACTCATCGGCTCAATCAGAGCACAATCACGAGGAGAGATGTCACCTGCCGGAATTATTTTAGTCCAAGGCAATACAGCATACTCACACATCACACCATTTCGCTGCACTCCCAATGTTTCATTATGTTCGCAGGCATTGACACGACCATTACGGCACGAAGCACACTTACCACAATTAGTATATGGATTCAGAGTCACATTCATTCCTTTCTCGAAACCAGCCGGAACATCCGGACCTATTTCTTCAATTATCGCGCCCACTTCATGTCCCGGCACTACAGGTAATTTCACCATCGGATTACGTCCCAGGAAGGTGTTCAAATCAGAACCACAAAAACCTACATATTTAATTCTCACCAACACCTCACCGGCACCAACCACCGGTTTTTCAAGTTCAACCACCTTCATTTCAGAGGGATTGACTATTTGAACTGCTTTCATTTTATATATTTGAAATTAATTGTTTAATCAATAACTTTATAACCTTTCCAGCCATAGTAGGCACAGAAAATAAAGCAAATCATCGGCACACAGTAAGCTGCATAATAGATATGCTCATTGGCATGCATGAAATAAGCCGTCAGTTGAGGGAGACATGCATTGCCGACAATAGCCATCACGAGAAAAGCCGAACCACTTTTTGTCTGGTCGCCCAATCCCTTCAAAGCCAGAGAGAACTGTGTGGGATACATAATAGACATGAAGAAAGAGATAGCCAGCATAGCATATAATCCTACCATACCTCCCCAAACCATTACCACTCCGCACAAAAGAATATTCATTAAGGAATAAACCAATAACATATCCTGTGGACGGAACTTCACCATCAATCCTGTACCAATCCAGCGTCCTACAAGGAAAGCAAGCATATAAAGTCCGAAGAAAGTTGTTGCGGTTTCTTCCAGAAGTCCTGCATAAGAACAGCAATAGACAAGAAACAAACTATTAATCGCCGTCTGTCCGCCATTATAAAAGAACTGCGCAATTACCCCCCAACGCAAGTGTGAATGTTTCAGCACACCAAAATCAATCAGCTTTTCTTTCTTTGAACCTGAAGAAGGAGTTTTACTTTCATCTCCTATCTGTGGCAATTTAGAAAATACGAATACCACAGCTATGATAATCAGCAATAAAGCCAGCATCAGATAAGGAAACTTCATGGCATCCGTCTCTACCTGTATATAAGCCTGCCAGCCACCCGGATAATCTACAGGCAATGTATCACGTGTATAATGCGTGCCGCTCAGAATCAGTTTACTCAGAAACATAGCAGAAATAAAGGCTCCGAGTCCGTTGAAAGATTGCGCCAGGTTTAGCCGTCGCGGTGCTGTTTCGGGCGCACCCAAAACGGTAACATACGGATTGGCAGCAGTCTCCAGAAAACACATACCGGTAGCAATGATAAAGAATATGCAGAGGTAGGCCCAATAGGCTTTCAGCATGGCAGCCGGAAAAAAGAGCAAACCTCCCAATGCCGCCAACAATAAACCGAAAATAATGCCCGCTTTGTAGCTATAACGCTTCATGAACATAGCTATCGGGATCGGAAAAATGAAATAAGCAAGCCAATAGGCAGTTTCTGTAAATGACGCCTCAAAGGTGTTTAGTTCACAAGTTTTCATCAACTGCCGTATCATTGTAGGGAGCAGATTACTGCTAATTGCCCAAAGGAAAAAAAGGCAGAAGACCAGGGTCAAAGGTATCGTATAAGTATTTTTTTTCATGGTATTATTATCTTCTTATTCAGACATGTTTTTGATATATGGCAATATGGGAAGATCAGTAAATCCATAGAATTTCCGGGCATTCTCTCCGAGGAATAGCCTTTTCTCATCTTCCTGCAAATCGGGTGATTTCACTATAAAATCATATGACATCTTGTAAGTGATTGCGGTAATGGTACGCGGGTAATCCGATCCCCACATCAGTTTCTCCATCCCGACCAGTCCGGCAGCTTCCCGTATAGCTTTTACTGCTCCCCTAAAGGGATAGAATTCATCATTGAAAAGCCAGGTGATTCCTCCGGATTCAATCATCACATTGGGATGAAGGGCTAACCGTATCTGTTCTTTCCAATCCGGACGCGTCACCATTCCGAAATGCCCGATAGCAATTCTCAGCCGGGGACATTCCTGAATGACCTCCTGCATCTCGGGAATTTGCGTTGCTCCGTCCGCCAAGTCAATAGAAAGCATCACATCCCGTTCTTCCATATAATGGAACATCTGCATCATTTCTTCACTATTCAGCATCACCCGCCCTTCTCTAAGCAACAGACGTTGAGCCGGGATCTTAATAGCTTTAAAACCTGTTGCTATCAGTTCTTTGGCCTGTGCCAGAAACCCGGGCTTACGGAACTCACACATTCCGCAAACAAAGAAACGACCGGGATAACGGGAAACAACCTCTGCCAGATATTCATTCTGAATACCGTCTATAAATTCTTGCGTAATGACGGCAGCAGATACTTGCGCATAGTCCATGTTCGACAGGAAAACTTCTGCACTGTTCACCCCGTCCACCATAAAGGGAGGAACCATCTGACGGATTTCTCCCATAAACAACGAACGTCCGTTATCCAGCGTACAAATGGGTAGGTCATCTACCACTGTATCTTGCCGTAACCATAAATGAGCATGCGCATCAATTATTGTATAGTCCATATAGACAGCTATTTTTTTTAAGAGTTAGCCCAACTTACACGTTGCTGTTCTCCAATAATCTCCCGTACTTCACGTACCAATTCCCAGTCAATCGGTTCTTCTATAAAGGATACGTTCTTCTTTACATTCAGCGGATTAGCCGTACTGAACAAAGTGGTCGCAATTCGTGGATTACTTACAGAAAATTGCATAGCCAGTTTTTCTATAGGATAGTTCTTTGCCTTACAGTGTTCCATTGCTTTACGACAAGCCTCCACCAGTGATTCAGGAGCCGGATGCCATTCAGGAACGCCACGCTCGCTCAATAATCCCATTGAAAGCGGAGAAGCGTTGATCACTCCTATTCCTTTCGACTCAAAATAATCGAGAAAATCAATCAGTTTATCATCGCACAAACAATAATGGCAGAAATTAAGGATCGATTCTACCGTACCACTCGGCGAATGATCAATCACCCATTTCAGATTTTCGAGTTGTAAGTCGGTGATCCCCACATGCCCAACAATACCTTTCTCGCGCAAGCCGACTAAGGCCGGTAATGTTTCATTTACAATCTGATTCAGATCGGCAAACTCAATATCATGTACATTTATCAAATCGATAAAGTCAATATTCAGACGCTCTATACTCTCATACACACTCTCTACTGCGCGTTTTGCAGAATAATCCCAGGTATTGACCCCATCTTTTCCATAACGTCCCACTTTAGTAGAGAGATAGTATCGGTCACGCGGAACATCTTTCAAAGCTTTCCCTAAAACAGTTTCAGCTTTATAGTGCCCATAATAGGGAGAAACATCTATAAAATTCATGCCTGCTTCGATGGCAGTAAATACAGACTCAATTCCTTCTTTCTCTTTAATATCATGGAAAACTCCTCCCAAAGAAGAAGCTCCAAAACTGAGAGATGACACTTTCATCCCTGTCTTTCCGATTTCATGGTATTGCATATCAATTAAATTTAAAAGTTTTTAGATAGGGCAAAAATAGGGCAAGAATAACTTCAGGACAGCATGCAAGGTACAAAAACAACACGTAATGGTTTACGTAAAAAAAATATCCTTTCATACCATCTTTTATCAGGGAATATGCTTTCTTTGTAAGTGAATCTAATAGCAGACTTTAAAATGGAATACCAGAAACATACTTCACTCAAAGATCTCGCCAAAGCATTGGGCGTATCCATTCCCACTGTATCCAGGGCACTAAAAGACAGTCCGGAAATCAGCAGTGAACTTCGTACTAAAGTCAAAAAACTGGCAAAAGAGATGAATTACCGTCCCAATCCTTTTGCCATGAGTCTGCGAAAAAACACTCCGCGTATCATCGGAGTCGTTGTGCCGGATATCGTTACCCATTTCTTCGCATCCATCCTGAACGGAATAGAAAACATGGCAGTAGCTAACGGATATTTCGTTATTATTACCACTTCACATGAAGCATACGAATACGAGAAAAGGAATATCGAAAATCTGGTAAATATGCGAGTAGAAGGCATTATCGCCTGCCTATCTCAGGAAACAAGAGACTATTCACATCTTGCCGCCTTAAAGGACATTAATATGCCACTTATCTTGTTCGACCGTGTTTGCCTGACCGACCAGTTTTCGTCGGTAGTAGCAGATGGTGTACAATCCGCACAAATGGCTACCCAACATTTATTGGATACCGGCAGCAAGCGGGTAGCTTTTATCGGAGGAGCCAATCATTTGGATATCGTAACCAAACGAAAGCATGGCTATCTGGAAGCTCTGCGCGACAATCACATTCCTATCGAAAAAGAACTGGTAATCTGCCGGAAGATAGATTATGAGGAAGGCAAAATAGCTACGGAAACTTTATTATCTCTCCCGCAACCACCTGATGCCATCCTTGCCATGAATGATACATTAGCTTTTGCCGCCAT
This sequence comes from Bacteroides intestinalis DSM 17393, assembly GCF_000172175.1. Lineage (NCBI taxonomy): Bacteria > Pseudomonadati > Bacteroidota > Bacteroidia > Bacteroidales > Bacteroidaceae > Bacteroides > Bacteroides intestinalis. Next base: position 1,959,837 of record NZ_ABJL02000008.1, read on the forward strand.
AGAGGTTATTAAAGAACATAGACTTCGTATCCCCGAAGATATAGCCATCATCGGATATACAGATGAACAACATGCCAATTATGTAGAACCGAAATTATCAGCTGTATCACATCAGACTTATAAAATGGGAGAAACGGCTTGTCAATTACTTATAGATCAAATCAAAGGGGATAAAACAGTCAGACAAGTGATTATTCCGACAAATTTGCAAATCAGGGAAAGTAGTAGAAAGAAATGAGAAAATGGCTTCTCAACCTGCGGAGAGACGGGGATTCGAACCCCGGATACCCTTTAGGGGTATACACGCTTTCCAGGCGTGCCTCTTCAACCACTCGAGCACCTCTCCTTATTCGGAGCGCGAAGATAGAGGAAGTTTTCGGAATAACAAAATTCCAAACCAACTTTATTTCAAGATTACAGTTGTGTTACCTGATCATTTTAGTCGCACATCCCACGAGTTTTTCGCAATATCTATTTCAAAACTTTACATATCAGCCTTCCATTAAATACCGTTTCTTATAGTTATTTGTATAGACGGCTTACCATTAACAAAAATCTTCTCCTCCAAATAATTCTTTTTGTGAAAAATGAGTATATCATTACTTTGAACTTTTATTTCATATTTTCCATCTTTATCCGTAACAACAAGTATTTTCTTTTGTAGTGTTGAGAAAATATTTACTCCTTGTATCGGAGTTGCTTGTGTATCGCGAACAATGCCTTTAACAGTAATAACTGCTTCTCCGCAACTGTTCATTGTATCCAAAACCGTTTCTTTGACCTGGTAAGTTGTATCCTGAAATCCAATCTGAACTGTATCTCTCAAGAATATTTTATCCGAAGAATCTCCCACTTGTAATTCAAAATCTCCAGACTCTAGAACCATTTTTCCTTGATTATTAGTAAAAGCCAAATCTTGAATCGCAACATTCAAAGAAACCTCTATTGTTTCCTTAGGTTTTAGAAAAACCTTGGCAAAAGCTTTCAACTGTTTTACAGGAGTTACTACAGAACTATAAAGATCGCGTACATAAAGTTGCGGAACCACCTGTCCCGCTCTCTCGCCGATATTTCTTATACATACAGACAACATTATCGAATCTTCGCGTTGCTCAATCTTCATATCCTCATAATCAAAAACCGTATAGCTCAATCCATGTCCAAAAGCCCATAATGGTTCTGGAGAAGAAAAAACGTAATCTCTTCCCGGCACTTCATAACTTCCCGGTTGACGGTAGTAACCATGATCAGTAGGAAGATAATTGTAATGAGCTGGAAGATGACCCGCACTTTGAGGAAAAGAAACGGGAAGACGACCTGATGGGACTGTTTTTCCAAAAAGAATATCTGCCACAGCATTCCCTCCTTGTTCTCCGGCATACCACTGGACAAGAATAGTTGGTACATGTTTCTTTTCCCAAGGAATGGAAAAAGGCTTACCGGTAACCATTACCAAGATCAAAGGCTTACCAGTAGCATGAACATCCCGAATCAATTTCTCCTGAGCTCCTGAAAGAGATAAATCGGTCAAGTCAAAACCTTCACCACAATTCACTTCCCTGTAGTTCCTAGCCAACGAGGCACTAGCACTGCCACAAAACAACACTGCCACATCGCTAGCTCGTGCAGCAGCTACTGCAGCAGCAATATTAGTGGTATCTAATGACATAATGCTACACCCTTTGGCATAACGAACTTGTACACCAGTACCTGCAAGCAATGAACGTATCCCTGCAAGAGGGGTAACCCCGTCTTTATTGTCACGGCTCCATGTATAATCTCCAAACTGTACCTGGTCCGCATTAGGCCCTATAACTGCTATCGACTTCAACTTAGAAGGAACAAGTGGCAGTAAATCCCCGTCATTTTTCAACAGCACAACCGATTCATCTGCAATACGACGTGCCAATTGCCTGTTTTCAGAAACATGTAACTGGTCCGCCTGTACCACTTTTCCATAAGGATTCTCAAAAAGGCCAATCCGAAATTTTGCAAGTAATACTCTATATACAGCCGTATCGACTAATGCCTCATCTACTTTTCCTTGTTCTATCAAAGGAACCAGATAAGGATAGCATTCACTGGATGCCTCCACATCTAGTCCTGCAGTAAGTGCTTGCACGGCAGCTTCTGATAAAGTTGATGCAGTATGATGAAAAGTATGTAACATATCAATAGCTCCCCAATCGGAATATACATACCCCCCAAATCCCCAACGGCGACGCAAAACTTCCGTCAGCAAATAATAAGAAGCTGAATTAGGAATTCTATTCCAAGAATTATAAGTAGACATAACAGCTTGTATCGGTAAAGTCGTTATAACTCGCTTGAACGGATACAAATAAACATCATGTAACTCGCCTATACCACAATGAACAGAAGCCAAATTCAAACCTCCCGTCGGATTGCCATGCGGACCATAATGTTTCAACATGGGCGAAATTCCATTATCCAAATATCCCCTTACCTCTTCACAAGCTAAAATTGCATTCAAAAACGGGTCTTCTCCGTAACTCTCTTCCACTCTGCCCCAACGCATATCCCGAACCACATCAATGCAAGGCCCCAGTACTTGCCGTATGCCTTGATAATGTAACTCAGCAGATATTCCAGCTGACTTCTGATAAGCTAATGAAGGATTAAAGGTGGCTGCCAGAGCTATATTCTGAGGATAAATCACAGAACCCTCATGGACAGAGCCATGTAAAGACTCTCCTATCGTGAAAATCGGTATACCGAGCCGAGTATGCTTCAACATATATTCCTGAATCCGGTGTAAATGCTGATGGCAGCTTTCACCCGTAAGAGGAAAACCTTCAACAAATCCCCAACACTTGTCCTGAACAAAATCTTTCAACTTTTCCTCATTCAGCATTTGTCCGTCAAATATATGTCCAGAATGAATATGACGTATCTGAGCTACCTTTTCTTCCAAATTCATTCTTTGCAGTAAATCGACTGCCCTAAGTTCAGGAGAAAGTTTCGCATTTTTATAAGGTTGCGCCTGCAGAGGTACCAAACTTACTCTGCCAAGTAGGAAAACCATAACAATGATATTAAAAATCAATTGTTTTCTTTGCATATAAATATTCTTATTAAAGATAGATGTTTATTGTTTTTTTAACCATTTCTCCACTTTAGCCACCATCGGGATCTCATAATAATACATCCAGTCGCTATTGTTTGTTTTGGCTGCTAAATGATTATGTCCGTTCATATCTAAAACATATCCATCAGGATTCTGCATAAAACGTGTTTTGGAATACACTTCCTCCAAGCATTTGCGCATCACTCTAAAGTAAGTACACTCATCACAAACTCTTTGTAAGGCAGCTTTTCTGTCTGTTTCACTATCGGCGGTATCATATCTATGCAATGCTAGCAACAGACGTGTAGAATAATTCTGCAGATAATTGATTTGTTCATAGACATCCAGTGTATAACGACCACGCAAAGCATATATTTTTGCAGACTTCACCCCTCTATCTATCCTTATAAACCTTTTAGCCTCCTGAAATGCTTTATCAATCTTTTCCTTATACATACGACTCCACTCCCCAGGTTTACCACTGTCAGGAAGTTCAATTAGACTAATCAGTGTATGAGGAACACCCGATGCAGGGTTACGACATCCAGCCACGGCTAGTGCCCCATCATAAAAATAAAGAGCTTCTTCCAGTTCATCTAGAAACTGCATACGCCGATCGGTAGAGCGAAAACCAAATTCACGTTGTGCATGTGCCTTTTTAAACTCTTCTACTGTACGTCCTTCTGGATTCCAGCCAAACTCTCCTTGTGCAATATAACCACGCCATACAGTTTCCAAATGTGGAGAGCCATCATCCCAACTTGTAGCCAAAATTCCTTCTAATTGATTCTGTGCTACCAAACGACTAAATCCCTTAATATAGCCAGCTTTGGTATCTTCACGAGGCAATACAGGTGAGTTACCCGAAGAAGCAGCCGTTGCAGCCATCACACGAAGCCCCTTATCATGATACCACTTTAATATACGTTGATGTCCTGGCCTGGTAGCATCACGATAATTCCAACGCATATAAACGCAATCTTTAGGAAACAGGTCTATCACACTATCCAATTTCTGAGTATCCCAGTGGAGATCATCCGTATCATTATCCCCATGAGCCATATCCCACAGACCACCATATTTCAAAGGCATATCATCCCAAAAGATAGGAATACGCCCATTACTCTTAGCAAAATCACAGACCTTACGCAACCATCCCATTTGAAGTTCAAAAGCACTTTTATCAGTTGCTTTACAACGCTCATCAATTCCGATAGCCATTGTTTCGTCACCACCGACATGTAGAAAACGTCCATAAGGCATAGCCTCTAGCGCATCACGATAAAGATCAAATTGGAATTCATAAGTTTTGGGATTAGTAGGACAAAACTCCCAATCACTGGACGGATTCTCACGTAATTCCCAATGATGTTTCAAGATGAAGCCTGCATGTCCTAATCCTTGTACCAAAGGGGATATTTCTACATTCCTTTCTTGAGCATAACGGCAGATAGCCTGCATTTCTTGTTTACTGATAGCATTCCCAGCAGCCACCTCAGGTCGACGAGTATACCTCAGTTTATCCTCAAGTTCCCAAATAACAGCATTTATTTTATATCGTGCCAAGCGATCAATGGCACGATAATAATATTCCGTTCGGTCTAAATGATGTTTGACATCAAAATGAACAGCACGATAGGATATAGCCGGATAATCCGTTATCGTCATCTCTGGAATAGGTATACGAAAATCCCTACTATCTTCCATTAGTTGTTCAAGTGTCTGGCAACCATAAAAAAGCCCCTTCATTGTTTTAGCAGATATAACAACCTTATTTGCAAAGACTTCCAACAAATATCCTTCCTCAGAATCTGGGACATTTTCCAGCGAAATCCTTAGGATAAGAGGAGTCCCCTCTTTAGCTGCATATGGCAAACCATTCAATAAAGTCCCCACAACCGGAACAGATGCTCCATTTTCAGTCTTTATATAAGTTAGTTCTCTATAATCCAACCCTTTCCCACCTTTCAATTTTACGTCTTGGGGTTTGGGAATAATCTGAAATGCTTCTTTCTGCTCTTTCTGAAATATCTCTATAGTATTCTTCGAAAACAAATGTTCAGCAAACAACAAAGTAAAAATAAAGAGGAATATTCTCATAAAATAACTATTTATTTGTCAATACAATACTAACTGGATAATGGTCGGAAATTCCTTCCAAACGTTCGACTACCCCCAATATACACCGATGCATCAATGAGGGAGAAACCAAAATATAGTCCAAACGCGAACGCAAATCTGGTAGTCGCTCATCTTCCACTTTCCAACGATAACGGAAAGCAGAAGGATGTGTCATCCGTTTTTCAGCCGGACGTACCAAACGTCCAATCGGATCATCCATTCCAGCAGCCAAAAATGATGAAATAACAGACAAGTCGAATTTTCCATCATTCAAATTATTATAAGCTGGTCGAGAAGCATCCCCCCGTTTAATATTTCTAATCCATGTTTTATGAGTTATTATCTCGTCAGCATCCAATGGAGATATTGCATTGAAATCTCCTGCCACAAAATAATCTTCCAGTTTCAAGCTATCCACATAGCTAATAATCATTTTAGCCTCCTTTTGACGAAATTTCCAGTCGAAAGGACTCAGATGAGTGGCTATCACATCAATCCCTGCTGTACGTACATGCAACATTCCATGCCAGAATCCTTCCATACGCCTGCATACTACTTCAATAGGTGTTTTAGACATAACCCCCAACGGATACCCATCCTCTTTCTGTAAAGCTGTATGCATATAACCACATAGATTTCCTAAAATCTCCAAATCATGAGCTTTAAATCCCACTAATTCTGTAAGCACCAAGATATCAGCCTCATTTTCCTTAGCCCACTCCACAAATCTTTCATATCGTAAGGAGTCTTTATCAAAACCGTCCCAAATATTATAAGACGTAATTTTGGTCTCTTGCCCACTTACCGAAAGGGAAATACCCCAAAATAAAAATAATAATAAAAACTTCGGTAATCTTATTTGTTTCATAATATATATTCTATTTTAAGTGTCCTTTTTTCACATCCAAAGTTCGAGGAATCCACACACGATACCTCACTTGCTTATCCCAAGTGTTGCCTGCTGATGCAAAATCGCAAAAAGAAATGTTGCGGTACATGCCAACTCCTTCCAAATCTGTACCGACGGTTACCGGCACCTTCAAACGCATCCATGCAAAGCCAGGAACCGAATCCACCTCCGCCTTCACAATGCCGTCTTCACTGTCAACAACTAAAGTCTCATCCACAAAACCGTCATTGAATCGACTGTCACGTGCCAACACAATCGGCCCCCTGACTATAGCTTGCATCTGATTTTGTTCCAATAACCTGGCAGGCATATCCAGAATAATTTGAATATGATCTCCTTTCTTCCATTTGCGAGTAATAGCATGATAAGTTCCGGGACAAATATCTTTCAATTCTTCTCCGTTCAAAGTAATTACGGTCTGTGCACTCCAAACCGGTACACGCAAGTGTAAACCAAAAACATTCTCCTTTGTAACATCTATCGTAATATCTATCACATTTGACACAGGATATGTAGTATGTTGTTTGACAAGAACCTTATTATGTCCATTTTCCAAAGAAGCGGACATGTCTCCATAATAGTTTACATAAACTTCATTTCCCATTTTTTTTACTGCAAAATCGGGTATCAGTGCAAAAGCTCTCGGACCATTGGCATTACAACAATTAATATGCATACCACACTGTTCTTCTCCTTCGCAACGATGCCCTTCCATGGGACTGTACTTTGCAATTTGAGAAGCATCATCCTTCAGGGCAGCCATTAATGCATTATAAAGGCTTTTCTCAATCTGGTCCGCATAAAAAGGATTTCCGGTCAGCGCCAGCAATTTGTCACACAATTGTATCCAAGTAAACGTAACACAGGTTTCCATCGTATGATACGTAGGGGAAGTTTGATATTTTCGTCCGCTATACCAAGATTCAAAAGCACTCCCCGAACCGGCTACGTTAATTTCAGTATTTGCTATATCATTCACCGTTTTCTGCACAGCATCCAAATATGCGGCATTGTGCGTCACCTTGTAAAGTTCAAGCAAACCAATATAACAGGACATCATTTCATAAGCCTTTTGTCCATTTTCAGGCGAGAACCAGTCGAAAGGATGTGGAAAACGAGCTGCAACAGGTACTCCGTTAATTGCTTTCGTTATAAGCTGTGGTCCTTCAGGTGTTTCCCATTGAGCAACGATATATTTAGCAAACTGCAAATATTTATAGTCGCCGGTATACTTATATAAATACATTACCGGCTCGAGAATGGAACTGCTTGCCATTCCATAGTAATTGCCTGTGGTTACAATATTCGTTCCACCTTCTCCAACTTGGGTCATCAAATGGTCTATAACTCTGCATGCTGCATTCAGCGCTTGTTTTTCTCCTGAAATTTCATACCAAGAAAGCAATCCCAATGTAGTATATTTCCGTCCCCAAATGTCCCAACTTTTAAGTTGGGCATCCAGGCGATAATTTCCTATATATCCATCTGGTTGTTGAGTACTTATTATGTCATCCACACTCTTTTTAATCTTGGCATATAGCGCCACACTATGATTATAACGATAGGAAGCAATCGCTCCTTGCACCCACTTACCCCAAAATTCCGTCTGCCACGATGCCGTATCATTTTTCGTCCGAAAAGGAGCAGTCAAATGATCAACATCCTGCAACTGTACACGAGTCCTTATACAATCCTCTATGCGCCCCCCTACATATCCTCCAATCTGCACACTCTCCATCTTCAACTTTGTCTGAGCATAAAGTGACGAAGTGAATAAAAAAAACAATATTATCAGTTTCTTCATATAAAAAACATATCATTATTTAAAAATCATATTTCTCACTTCCATTTGCACATTGGCAACACTTCCGAAATCTAGTCTCAAATGATCTCCCGCATTGCCCCAACCGGCCTTTTTAATTATAGCCGAATAATCATAAGAAAATGTAGTCCATTCTTTAGCGGCAGGTACCGTTACTACTTGCTGATAAGGTCCGGGTGCTTGTCCACGGGGCATAAAGAAAATCTGAAAACTCATCTTCTTAGTAGATTTATAACGAAATACGAGCGTAGTACCTCTCGGTTGCTGTGCCAGTTTTGTATAGACATAAGGATCATTGCCTGACGTCATTATTGTATACTCGTTCTTCATCGGAGTATTATAAGTCAATGTCATCATATTGAGAGTTCCATAATAAGAAGAAAGTATATATTCAGCACCCGGTATAACTTGATCTTCCTGCGTTAGTAATGGAGTAATTGTCACTGTTTGAGAAGCAGATTGGTTACCATCCTCCTTATTTACAGCATAAATCGTAATGTCAACGGGTTTCTCAATAGCCAAATTGGTAATGTTTTCCGATTTTGTTTCCGTTGCATCAAATCTGACTTCCTGTTCTTTATGAGTTTTATCAATATAATTCAACACCAATTCCACCCCTACATTCGTCTCATTAGTCCAACTAACAGTAGCACCTTCACTAATGGGCTCCACATTCACAGTACTAATTACATAATCCTTCGCTTCACTCTTATCTTTGGGTATTCCCTTCACAGTTATCGGTTCTGAAACAGTACCATCATACCCACAAGCAACCAGTGTAAACTCATATTCATCAATGTCAGTAAAACCTCCAACAATAGCTCTCACTCTCTTGGGGTCCTCAGGAGCAGTACTAAACTTACTTATTTTCTTTTTCAGCACCTTGCCTTCTTTGGTTTGGTAAGATACTAACGTATAGTAATAATTATCATTTTCCGGTTTGTCCCAACTAAAAATGACAGAAGCAACAAAAGGCTCGCACTGGGCATTGCGGATAGGTTCTAAAGAAATAAGATTCTCATGAGCATCATCACATCCCCATACCCCAAAAGATATGAATATCAGAAACAATATATGTTTTTTCATACAAAATATTTCATTTTTAAATTATACAATAAGTTTTTACCAATTTGGATTCTGCCAGTTTTCACCGGTAAATTTCTGCATTTTAGAAACTTCAGACTGTTTAATAGGATAAAGCAGATATTTCTCAGCACTCGTACTTCGAGAAGGTAACTTAATGCGTTCATAAGAAAAGCCATTGCCAGAACGTGTAATTTTCATACCAGTAACAAAACCATCTGTCTCAGAAAGTATCTTCCAACGACGTACATCAAAATAACGATGTCCCTCAAAAGCCAGCTCTACACGGCGCTCGTTACGGTAGCGTATTTCAAACTGATCTTTAGTCAATCCCTCTGGCAAAGCAGGCATACCTACACGTTCTCTCACTTTATTCACCGCTTCCCGAGCTGTCATACCTGAAACCTCAACGTCAAGACCAGCACTCTGGTAAGCCGCTTCAGCAAAATTTAAATAAAGTTCGGCCAAACGGAAAATACGTACAAAACCATCGGCACTAGTAGAAGTATTTGATTTATAATTATTGTATTTCCGCAGATAATATCCTGTACGAGTGTAACGTACATCAGTTACTTTTTCAGAAATGCCACAATTACCACCTACGTAAGTTTCCACTTTCTTGGCTGTATTATCCAAATAGCGAGTAGCACCATTATAGTAAATGGAAGCATAAAAACGTGGGTCCCTATTTTCATACGGATACTCTGGATCATAAGAAGATGCCGTATTAAGAATAGGACGCAAATGTTCAGCATCCTGATAACCCAAGATAGGCTGTGTACCATCTATCATCTCGTAACAGTCCACCAATTCTTGTGAGGGACAAGAGCCTGCCAATTCCATACCTTCTTGCATAGGAGTACCGGCATATTTCCAAATAGCAAGCCGCTTGGTAGATTCCAAAATAGTCTCTTTATCCATAGAACGACTAGGATCAGAACGGGTAATGAAATAATTTTCATAAACATTTTGTGCCAATGTCGGATCAGGCACAATGGAATAAAGTTCCAAGCCATGGGATAAACATTGATCAAGTGCATTTTTAGTTATCTGTGCTGCCTTCTCCCATGTATATGAACTATTTCCTCCACCATTAAATAAAGGACTTGCGGCATAAAGAGCAGTCTCTGACTCTATAGCATAAGCTACGGCACGTGTCAATTGCCCACGTTGTCCATCATCTATCTGCCAACGAAAACCGACAGTAGATCCCTCAGACTCTGCAGTTTTCAGAGCCTCCTCACATTCTGAGATGATAAAATCAGCACATTCCTCAAATGTGGCACGCCTATCAGATGAAAAATCATGGGTTACTTCATAAGGTGTATCCATCAAAGGTACTCCACCGTAGAGCTTAACAAGTTGTAAATAATAAAAAGCACGTGCTACACGCACCTGAGCAATCCATCCATTTTTCTCTACAACATCAAAGTGATAGGTAGCTACTTTAGGATCATTAATATTGATCAAGAATGTATTGCACCGGCGTATTCCCTCAAAATAATGACTCCATGGATCCATACAATAAGAAGTCATAGGGTTATACTCCGGAGTGGTATATCCTTTATACCAATCGGAAACAATGCCACTTTGTGCGTCGGAAGCATCATGAGCTTCATCACAAAAAGATGCTAAAAAAGGCATCACACTTGTCCCATAATCCAAAGAAACTTTGGGCATATAGTTAATACAGTTACTATAGTAGCTGACTGTTCGCTCATAACGTCCGAAAATGTCTTGCATAGCCACACGTCCGTCATTGTCAATATCAAGGTCGGCACACGAAAAAGCTGTAAATACTACAGCAATCGCCGTAAATAATTTCGCTATTTTTTTCATATTCTATAGCTGATTAAAAAGTAAGATTTACTCCAAAATTAAAAACTCTGTATTGCTGAAAGGTTCCCAAATTTGCAATTTCCGGATCAATATACTTGGAACGCATATTGTCAATTGTAAAAAGGTTCTGTCCGGAAAGAGAAATACGGATTCTCTGTGCCATTACTTTCTGTGAGATATGCACAGGTAAAGTATAAGCAATTTCAGCATTCTTTAGCCGTAAATAAGAGGCATCCATAATAAAGAAGCTATTAGGCTGATGATTCGTGGATTCCTTTAATGAAAGTGCAGGATAAGTTATTGTTTCTCCATTGTTCCAGCGTTCTTCAGTCCAGGCATTCAAATGTATATCATTAAAAACACCCTGATAGGCCGATTCGTAAGCTCCTACTCCTTCAATGACAGTAGTAACTTTACCTGCTCCCTGGAACATAAAGTTTAATTCCCAGTTTTTAAACCTCAATCCACCGGAAAGGTTGTAATATTGACGAGGATATTTACTATATCCAACAGGAGCTTTATCCTTTTCATCAATTACTTTATCTCCGTTCAAGTCTTTATAAATAAAATCGCCCACACGAGGGGTTCCAAAAGCATAGCTCAAGCCACTTTTTTCCAACTCGTCCCTAAAGTTAAACATACCATTACCGTTACTATAATCTATAATATATCCCCAATATTGTCCACGACTATAACCTTGTGTCTTATAAGGATAAGTATAGCCTACGTTTTCGGCTTCCATTACGTCAATCACTTTATTTTTGTTATAACTGAAAGCTCCTCCCAGATAGAATGACCAGTGCTTGTTTAACAACTTACTATACATGGCAGAAAGTTCAAATCCTTGATTTTCCATACGCCCTTTGTTCAGTTTTGGGTAATTCTCCAAAGCAATACCTTGATATTCGGGTACTAATTCCCCACTGCTGACAAGCATATTGTCACAAATGGATTTATACCAGTCAAAAGATACAGTAAGCCCCTTGAAAAACCCTAAATCAAAACCATAGTTTTGTTTTTTCATCTTCTCGGCTGAAAGCAAAGGATTTCCTTTCAAACCTTCATTACCTTTTACGTCCATATAATCTTCATAGAGCATTCGTGCATTTCCCAATTGGTCATTAGCTGTCACTCCATAAGAAATACGCAGTTTCAAAAGGTCTAGCCATCGCAAATGTTTCAAAAATTTTTCATCCGATACAATCCATGAAACAGAAATGGACGGAGTAACCATGTAGCGATGATTCGGATGAAACTGCTCGGAACCGGAATAGCCCAAATCCGCTTTCACAAAATAACGTTCTTTATACCCGTAAGTAGCACTTCCACCTATACTTCTGCGTTTATAAGGCAGCATCTGTGCACCTTGTAAACTTTCGGTCTCCAGTTGCTGATAAAAAATATAAGCCAAAGCAGAAATACTATGTGCACCAAACATATGATTATAATTGGCATTAGCATAAAGATTCAAATTATAGTAGGATGTAGAATTTTTAGCATATTGCAAAGCCGAATTTGTATTGGTACCTTTCAATATAAAATTCAAGTCAGTCGGATCACCATTCATCACATAACGTTCAAAATCCTGTGTAGTTTTTGTCTGATTGGCTGAATTAGTCTGATATGCCATCAGTCCTGTCACACTAAGACCTTTCACTAACATTCCTAAATCGGCTGTCAGTCCTGCCTGAGCATTAATATTTGTTACAAGATTCTTTATATATCCCGATCTGTTCAACATTCCGTAAACCGGTGTCTTTTCACTATCATGAGTAACAACCTGACCACCATTCTCCAGAAGATTACCATCAGCATCAATACTAGGCGTTAAAGGACCATACATCGTTGGCGGGAGATTAAAAATATGATTATAAATATCTGCATTCGCATAACCAGTAGTTTTATTTAAGTTAATATTACCACTCAAACGCATAAAACCACTCAAATAATCATTAATCTTCACATCTATATTAGATCGGAAATTAAAGCGGTCATTCTTGGGAGTCGGGTCATACTTAGTAGTCGCTTCATCAGCAGTCTTGAAAGGCAATGATTGATGCATATAGTTTATGTTAGAGTAGTAGCATACCCGTTCGTTTCCTCCTCGCACACTTACTCCAGCTCTAGTCATCCACGTTACAGGTCGTATGAATTGATCATACCAATTATTATCAGGATATGCAACATTGTCCCCTCGTTCATAATGCTCCATCTGTTCTTTCGTAAACTGTGAATACGAACCAAGTCCATCGTTTACTCCAGCCTCATTTCTCATCCGGGTATAGTTGGCTGCATTCACAAAAAGAGGTTTACGTGTAGTCTGCTGTAATGATTGGTCAAAACTCACATTAACTTTTGCTTTTCCTACCAGGCCTCGCTTAGTCTTAATAGAAATCACTCCATTAGCACCTTGTATTCCATAAATCGCAGTAGTGGAAGCATCTTTCAAAACAGTAACAGATTCTATTTCATCCGGTGTAATATAAACATAGTTCACATTAGGACTAATTACACCATCTATAAGAATCAACGGCTTAACTCCGTTAATGGTAGAAAGCCCCCGTACCAACAAAGTAATAGCATTAGAGGTAGAACTCTTGGTACCCTGTCCCAACTCAGCATCTTTTTCCATAGTAATCATCCCGGAGAATCGTCCAGCAAAAGTTTTTCCCAAGTTCGATTCGGGAGATTTGTCCAATACTTCTCCACTAACGGTGGACACTGCACCAGTCAATGCACGCCGGGAAACAGTAAGATATCCTAAATCTATTTTTTCATCCAAAATTTCAGAACTCCCTTGTAAAACTATATTTTTTTCACGAGCAGCTCTTTCTACGGAAATCTTTCTATTTACAAACCCTACATACGAAACTGTGAGATATTTACTTCCATCTTTAAGTTCAATATTATAAGCACCATTTTGATCTGTTAAGAATTCATCCCCGTCTTTTTCTGATTTTATCTGTACTCCAGGTAAAGGATTACCTGTCTCATCCAATACAACTCCTTTTAATTGTACCGGTACAATTATCTCGTGTGCTGCAAGTTGAGGAATACAAAGACCTAAATATCCGCAAGCCAGCCATATTGCAATTTTATTTTTCATGCAAATCATTATTTAATACTTTTCAAGGTTATTATACTTTTCCTTATTATATTACCATCCGGGATTTTGCCATTTATCTCCGGTCACTGCTTCCATACGATTTACCTCATCTTGGGGAAGTGGCAGTAGCAAATCTCTATTCTGAGCACCTCCGCGCTCTTTGGTCCAAATATTGTAACGCTCATAAGCAAATGTTCCATCCTCTTTTGGGGTGATCTTCATACCGGTGAGCCATGTACAAGTCTCACGTAAATCTCCATCTGTTTTCTGCCACCGACGCAAATCAAAATAACGTATTTCTTCCCAAGCTAATTCTACACGACGCTCGTTCTTTATACGAAGCAATAGTTCATCTTTATTCAAACCTACCGGTAAAGCTGGCATTCCTACTCTATCACGCACAACATCAGCCGCAGCTTTTGCTTCAGCCATATGTCCACTCTCAGCCGCAGCTTCGGCTAAATTCAGGTAAATTTCAGCTAAACGGAAAAACTTCCATGGTATCAAACTTCCCTGATTAGTGGCACTCATTTTAGGAACCACCGTTTTACAATGATAATATCCTGTACGTGAACGAGTACGATCACTTGGGTCTAAGCTTATATGATGCCTACCACCTTCATAAATATCCACGTTCCATATTTTTCCATTATCCCAAACAATCTGATCACCATTACACAAAGCTGTTTCGTGTAAACGCGGATCACGATTCACATATGGATTATTAGGATCATATAATGTATTGTTGATATTATAATTAGGTTGTAAATGTCGTTCATCCAAATAAGGTTTATTCAAATTCAATACTGGTTGTCCATCTAGTGTTTCAAATGCATCGACTAGTTCCTGTGTGGGGCACGTTGCACATTTAAACGTATTATCCATGCCACAGCCAATATAACCAATGTGCCAGATATGATGCTGTATAGATCCCATAGTTCCAGTTTTAGCATGCTGCCAAATGGTTTCTTTATCACGTGGTGTAACAGCATAATCGGCAGCAGAAGCTACGATTTGTCTGAATGCCGCTCCTTTTCCATCACCATATGTATTGATATCAGTACATGTCGTAAAAAGTTCATAACCATTCTCTGTCAACGCCTTTAAAGCTGCTGCATTTATTTGGTATGCTTCTTCCCAATAATCATTTCCTTCATTGAAAAGAGGACTTGCCGCTACCAGACTCATACGCGATTTAATAGCCCAAGCCAAAGCTTTAGTAGTGCGCATTGCTTCAGATTTGGTAGTTACTCTCCACGGCAACTCAGCGCAAGCAATGCCTGCATCACAATCCTTTATGATAAATTCAACTACCTCATGAACGGGTAAACGTTTTAAGCCAGAAAAGTCTGCATCAAAAGCAGCAGTAGTTTCCAATACCGGAATCTTTCCAAACCAACGAACTAGTTCTGAATAGAAGAAAGCGCGCAACACACGTGCTTCTGCTCTATAACGTTCGCGTTCTTGTTCACTATTAACAGCTGCATTATCAATAATTTCCAAGAATTGATTGCATAAGTATATTTGATTCCATGATTTAGCCCAATAAGCCCCATTATTACTTGACGATTCGCCACTCATATCACGTACCGGATGAGAACTTGCATTTCCTACTCCGTTATATATTTTGGCTATTCGAGTATTCTGCCCATCATCAGAACTCCATCCATCATCACTAGCAGCAACGAGCAACGTTTCAAAGTGATGACTGGTATATCCTTTTAGTGGAACATTATTATAACAAGAGTTCAGCAAAGCTCCCACTTTATTCGGATCTGCCACAATCTCTTCCATCGTCAATGAACCATCAGGAGCTATATCTAGCACATCTACACAAGAAGAAAACAATCCAATCGTGGTAAACAAAGACAATATAATTACATTTAATTTCATACTGTTCTATTTTTCATTATACTTAAAATGTTACATTGGCACCAAAACTCACCATCTTAGTCACAGGATATGCAGTCTCACTGCTTTGTTCCGGATCAATGGAATTAAGTTTCATCTTTTTAAAGGTCAGTAAATTATTTCCACTAACATATATTCGCAATTTCTGAATTTTTATCTTTTCCAAGAGCAGCTTAGGTAATGTATACCCCAACTCTATATTTTTCAATCGCAAGAATGAACGATCCATGACAAAAAAATCATTTGCTGTCATACTGGTAGTTGTATTAGCACTCAGTGCAGGATACTCAATTTTTCTCCCACTATTATAGCGTTCTGCCGTCCATGCATTCAGATGATAACCTGTATAAAATCCAACCAAACCGATCTCTGTCACACCGAAATTTGAATAATACTTAGAAACTTTAGCCACACCTGAAAAAAGAAAGGAGAAGTCTAAATTTCGCCAAGACAAGTTTCCTGAAAAGCCATAAGTTATACGTGGAATATTACTATATTTAATTGGTGATATATCTTCCGGATCAATGTCTCCGTCACCATTCACATCTTTATAAAGAAGATCACCCATACGGGGAGTACCAATCTTATATGTTTTCTTTGCCCACTCCAATTCTTCTACAGTATTGATGTATCCATTACCGTTAGAGTAATCTATCTTATAACCGAAAATCTGCCCTATACTATATCCTGTTTTACGATAAGGATAAGCATATTCCTCTGGCAAACAGGTTTCATCAATGTAGTCAATTTTATTTTTATTATAAGAAAAATTTCCTTTTACTCCAAATGAGAAATCTTTATTAAGTTTCCTATTATAACCTACCTCCAATTCAAATCCACTGTTGTGAACCATTCCCATATTCACTTTAGGTAATGCACTTAACGGTAATCCTTGTAATTCCGGAACCGTACTGCGTTGAATCAAGATATCTTCTCTTCTTTCACGAAAATAATCAAAAGAAAAAGAGAGCTCATTAAACAATTGAATATCTACCCCATAATTCTGTTTATAAGCTATTTCCCAGCCTACATCCGGATTTCCCTTTTTATTGATACTAATAGACTGTCCACGTCCTAAAGAAGGTATAACGCCACTCGCCATTTGTATATCATCCAAATAAAGAAAACGATTACTTCCCAATTGGTCATTACCTACTTTCCCATAAGAAGCACGTAATTTCAGATTAGTAATAGTCTTGTTTTTTTCCAAAAAACGTTCATTACTAACGACCCATCCGGCAGAGAACGCAGGGAAGAAACCGAAACGTTTCTTTTTGGCAAACTGTTCAGAACCGTTATACCCCAGATTTACTTCCATTAGATATTTCATATTATAGGCGTAAGTAGCACGTGCAGAAATTCCCAACATATTGTAAGGTAGATCAGCAGCATATTGTTGCCAACTGTCACGCTGCACCAATGCCATACCAGTCACACGATGTAATCCAAAATCACGTTCATAATTAATTGAATATTGAAGATTCAGATAATAGTTGGTACTTGCAGTCTTGGACAAATTAAGGGCATCGTTCTGATTGGACTGAATTTCGGTATAGTAACATCTATCATCTGGAGTGGTGGCCACGTGTACATCGTATTGATCATACAAACGTACTCCTTGACGAATAGTACGACTTTTAGTATCAAAAGCAGCCATAATTTTGGTACTCAGACCTTTCGTAATGAAATCCAACCCCCAATCCAAAGTAACAGATGAATTCAGATTAGAATTAGTCTGCTGACGGTATCCACGACGATTCAAGTCACCATAAATATTACGCCCACCTGTACCCGGCTGCGCAATGACCTCACCACCTGGTACCGGTGTGCCATCTTCTAACGTATAGCCTTCTGCTGTTAATGAACCAGGCTGTGTAGATGGTATGGACCAAATGTATGACATAGACTGTGCCACCATACTTGTTGTACTGGTATTACTGCCAAAAAGGTCTTTGGTCTGCGGACTATTCACTTTTTCTAAATAAGAAGCCAAGTTTAAAGAGAGTTTCAAGTTCTTGGCAATCTTATAATCTACATTAGCACGGAAATTATATCGGTCATTGCTGAATGCAGGATCATAACTCAACCGTTCCGTAGACTCAGTTTTTAATTGTCCTCCTTGTCCCATATAAGCTGCATTCAGAAAATAGGTTAGTTTGTCATTACCACCACTTAGATTTATGTTTACTTTTGTTTGTGGTGCCCACTTACGAAAGAACTCGCTCTGTACATCACGATCAGGATAAAACACGCGATCCTTTCCATTGCGATACATGTCTATCATATAATCTGTAAAAGGAAGATTATCCGCACTGGTTCCATCGTTCAAGAAAGCCTGATTACGCAACTCTGCAAATTCCCAAGAATGCACACGTGTAGGAGTAGTAATAAACCTCTGCAAACTATAATTGACCGATACACTGAGCTGTGACTTTCCGGCTTCTCCACGGCGTGTAGTTACCATTATCACGCCATTAGCACCACGCACTCCGAATACAGCCGTCGCAGAAGCATCTTTCAAGATAGATACAGACTGAATTTCATTAGGATCCAGCATACCAATATCTTCGCGAGGTACCCCGTCTATCAAAATTAAGGGTGATTGACCATTGGTGGTACTCACCCCACGCAAATAAATAGCTACATCATCTACACCAGGTTGCCCGGATGTCTGCAAAGCAGTCAGACCAGGTAGCCTTCCTGCTAAAGCAGTAGAAAGATTGGCAGCGGAATTTTGGGTAAGTTCAGCTGTTTGTACTGAAGCTACAGCCCCCGTAACAGTCACTTTCTTTTGTGAACCATAACCGACAACCACCACTTCTTCTAACGTTTGTGCATCTTCTATCAGCACTATGTGCAATTCTTTATCCGTATTTTTCACTATCACATTTTGGGTGATATATCCTATATAAGAGACTTTCAATTCTACAGGAGCCAAAACGTTCACAGAAAAATTTCCGTCTACATCAGTTATTGTTCCAGTGGCTGAATCAACAACAATATTAACCCCGATCAAGGGAATTCCATCCTTATCAACAACACGTCCTTTCAAAGGCGAATTTTGTTGCTGAAGCATATCAATCCTTTCTATTAAAGTAGAATTGTTTGCATAGCCATAGTTGGAAAACAGAGAGAGGGCAGCAATCAATAAAATAAAGCTGCTTCCATACCTAACAAATTTTACATTTTTCTTTTTATCCATAAGAGTAATACTTGTGCGTTCTTTATAGTTTTTTTTAGAGAGAGAAATTCAAGATGTCATGATCTGATTATGCTTCCGACATCCACAAATAAATTCATAGTTTCTTTAGAAAAAATCATGTGTTCCATAATACATTTTATTTAAGTTTATACTAAGTCTTAAGACACGACAAAAGTAGACTTAGCATATAAAATATCGTTTCACTCTTGTAACATTATATAGCAATAAGGTAACTACAAGCATATTTCTGTTCATATTACCACTTATTTTCCCTTATTTCATAGACTTTTTTTCTTATAATATCCAAAGAACCGATAATAAGATAATATTCATAATCCATCACCGAATTTTTCTTCAGTCTTTCCACGCGTAAAGGAGCAATATAAGAAGTTGCACTGCTCAATGCATCTCCTTCTAAATCATTTCCATACCTACCAGCCAAAAAACGGGTAGCAGAAGGAGTATAAACACCTACCCCCCACAAAGAATCATCCACAAAAGCCATCCAGCATTCAGAGGCATCATCATAAGCTCCCCAGAAGTGTTCTGGATCATTTAATATCAATTGCTTCACCTCGGTTTGTCTGACAGATGCATTTGTAAACGGAGCACTACCAAAATAAGAATACAAATTCTTTAAAGCAGAAATAAGATATACGGCTGGAATCTCCTGATCCCTCTTCACTCCCTCTCCATAAATAGAATCAGTGCGTTGACATACGAGTTTGTTTCTCACCTTTATAACATTCCCTTTCAAAGTAGTCCATTGTTCCATTACTGCTTCTGCAGGACAATCGGCCATATCCCACAGCATAGGAACGCATTTGATGTATAAACTATTACCAGTCTTTTTATAGTCTAATATTTGCGCTCTGTTACACGCATAATCTCCAACTTGAATAGGATTCCAAGGCCAAGGTGACCACATCGGAGATTGTCCATCCTTTTGTCGATTTAAATCCCGTCCTGCATAATAAGCCTGCTGAATATAACGCCCTTCATCATGAATATTCACCAAATTTCGCGTTTCTGTCGCCCGAGAAATATAATATATAGCTCCTCCTCTCATTAAATCCTGCTTAATACATATTTCATCATTACTCAATCCAAATTCTTCATGTTCTGCCCCTTCTTTTTCTTTCGTATTATTACCTGGAGTCCATCTGCAAGAAAGTAGACAAAAGACTAATAGACAAACAATTATTAATTTATTTTTTTTCATATTTTTATTGATTTTTTATTTGTTAGCACCTCTTATTTACACAATGGCTACTTTAATCTATATTTATAACTCTGAATCTCTACTGGTCCCAATAATCCAGATGGCTGCAAAGGAGAATTTTCTGTCCATATTGACTGGTTTGTCCAAGTTCTGCGATCTTCTTTTGGTAGAGAAAAGTCACCTATAAGACGGTTCTTCCAATTATTTACCACCTCTATCTGAAGCTCATTCTCACCTTTTCTCAAATATTTCTTTATATTCAAACGGTGAGGGTATGTCCAAACACCGCCAACATACTCTCCATTCAACCAAACACGGGCCATTACCATTACTTTACCTAAATCAATATAGACTTCATCTGCCGGCATTCGTTCCAAATCAAAAGTATGAGTATACATCACACTTCCCGAATAATATTTGATTCTTTCATCCTCATTTTTACTCCAATCTTCCAGTTTATCTAAAACTATAATCTCAGAAGGCCCACGCTTTTCAGAATTGAATGCTAAATTCCAAGGACCTTCTAATGTCCGAAGACAAACTTTCTTCGGATAATTATTCCCTACTTCGCAACAAGGCTTTTCCTTAAAAATCACAAATATGCTTTCTAGCGGTTCCAAGACAAGAGGAACCTTTATCCCTTCCGCAACTTGACTGAATTCTGGTAAAACTCGAATTTCCGAAGTTTGCGGATTCCAGGCCTCCGGCTGCTTATCATAGATCCTGAATATAGGAGCTACTGTAATTTTCTCTTCCGAAGAATTGGACAGAAAATAAATATCCGCATCCTCCAAAGTACGATGGATGAACAACAATGATGAATCAGCTTCAGAGACCTTAAAGTCCGGAGTAAGTTGCATATTTTCAAAGATTTCTGCTAAGCTGCACCCATCTTCATATACAATTCCTTTCCCCAACATATAGGCTTGCGTTTTTTCTGTAGGTCTCCACATCTGCAAAGCTATTTCTTCCAATTTTTTGTCTGCTTCAGGGTATCCTTCCATACTTGGTGACCGTCTTGGAGCAGGTCCTAAAATAGTTAACCCTTCCATAACCATTTCTTTCAGCTTAACTAATAATTCTGGTCGCATCGTTTCTTGTTTAGGTAATACTAACACACGATATTCCATACCACTGTCTAGTACTAATTTACCCTCCCGGACAGTAGCATATTTCATTAAAACCTCTGCATTTATATAATCAAAAGAGTAACCTTTAGGAAGGGGCGGATCGCAAACTCCTGTCATCTTCGGAACATCTTCTCCTATGAAATAAGCCACATCTGCGACATAACGTCCTTGTTGAAGCATAAAGTTACACCTCTTCAAATAATCCGCAAAAACATCCATTTGATAAAACCAAGTGTTTTTTCGATTAAATTCATTCCCAAACCATGCCGCTAAACCCGGTTCTTTGTCTTCATAAGCCTGATGTATATAAAGATGAAGCAAAGTTGCATTAATCCCTTCAGTAAAAAAACGGTCAACTCGTTGTTTCATAATTTGAGGATAGCGACTGAATACCGGTCCTCCACTAGTACACGATTCCGCCCAAATCTTCCGTTTACCATAAATATGGCCACACGAAGATGCCGCTCTGTTTTCAATATCCCCCAAGGAACCTTCACTCCAGAATTCTCCTGATATCTCATCCGACTGTCCGCCATATTGCAGAAATTCTGCCGGGAATCCCCAATGACCATAATTTTCAAGCCATGTCGTTAATCCATGTCTGTGAGCCCAGTCCCGCAATCCACCTACATAATCATAAGCTACACAATCTGCTACAAATCTGCGCAGATCCCACAAGAAACGGTCTGAACAATCTTTATTATCTACAACAACTCCTTTCATTACAGGTAGATAAGGAAGCGGTGAATAACCATAACGTTTTGTGAACAACTCAATAAATTCATCCGTCCAATTCTGCGAACCGGTTTCATAACTGTCTTCCACAATAATATTAAATGTATTTCTGTCATCTGGTGGAATACGTTTCAAAATTTCACCGATAAATGCATCCAAGTGTTTGTAAATATGCTTTCGGCTCATTTTATCTACTTCCAGTCCCGTAGCTTCCAATGTGGCCGGGCTGTTGGTTACTCCGGTAGGTTTCATTGCTATCCGCGAAATAATCCATTTTCCTTCAGGAACATCCCAAACAAGTTTCCCTTCTCCATTCAGACAAGCTGTAATATCCAGTACATTCTGAGAATTCAAGGTCCAAATATCCGATGTTGATTCCGGCTGCGTACTCCACATATACTCACCCCACATTGGTAATGGTTCCTGAAACATTTTACTTAAAGATTTCTCGGCAAATCGTTCTACCATGGGCCTTTCGGACAATATTATCGTAATCTGCCCTTCTCCTTCTTTATCCAAGCTTATGTGGTATTCTGAAGCTTCTGTTTCAGGAAGACTCAATACAATAGGTGCATAGGGTTCAAACCCTACATGTAAGGCAGGATTACTCCTGTCTATCTCAAAAGTTTTCAGTAGTTTATAGGAATTTTGTTCTTTAACGTAAAGAGTTCCATGTGTCTTAACCGGAGTATTTATTTCAAAACTTATGCTCCTAATCATACTCCTCTGCTCAAGCTTCAAGTCAGCAGCAAGACTGGCATTCTCCTTTTTATCCAATACCCAACTCTTCTGATATTCTTCTTTCCGAAATGCCGGATATGCTATTACACGCACATCCTGCATATCTTTTCCGAGTTTGGGCAAATCAAGAACTTTTCTACCAGGGCCCGATATCTCCATTTCCATAGAAACCAGATTACGCATCGCCTCTTCCGGTTTTACCCAAGGTCCCCCTGATTGGCTCCAACCTGGACTATTAAAAATACCTATCTGTATTCCTAATTCACCGGCTTTCTTTAATGCTACATGAAGTACCTTCCACCATTCCTCCGAAAGAAATTTTACATTTCCTACCGGTACTCCATCGACTCCAATAAATCCGATATAAGCACGGTTAATACCCACTTCATGCATCGCCTGCAAATCATGCACAACTCCTTCCTCTGAAAGATTGTCTGATATCCAATACCAATAAACCGCCAACTGTACAGAATCGGGAACTAGTTTAAATCCCTTTTCTATCATAGACCACTCTTGGGCCTCACCTGGAACAGCCCTTAAAAAAACTACCGCCCAAATTAGCAATAGTCCAAACAGATTCTTTAACTTCATGCCTGTTATTTTTTTTATTTCAGGCACAAAGGTAGATGATGCTCGTATAGAAAGATGTCACACTAGTAACATCAAATAATACTCAAGTAACATTCTGACCACTTTTCTCTAGATATTGTGTAGGAGTAATGCCAAATTGTTCCTTAAAGACACGGGTGAAATAACTGGGGGTATTGAACCCTACAGTATAAGCCACCTCAACAATCGTATAGCGATTCTCAAGCAACAACTGAGCTGCTTTTTTCAAACGTATAGTTTTTACAAAGTCCGTGGGTGATTGTCCGGTTATGGCCTGCAGCTTTCTATATAAATTCATACGGCTCATCATTACATCCTTACTCAAATCGGCAATACTATATTCGGAATTACTTAGATTTTTTTCTATACATGCCAATATACGATTCAATAAGTCTTCATCCAAAGGAGTAATTGTCAGTTTTTGAGGATTTACCTCTATGTTCTGCTGAAATTCTTTCTGACGTTGCAATTGTAAAGCCAAAAGATGCTCCACCCTATTAAACAACAATGCCAAACTAAAAGGTTTAGCTATATAAGCATCGGCTCCCATTTCATATCCGGTCATCTCTGCTGATTTGCTAATACGAGCAGTAAGTAATATGACAGGAATATTAGACATATTAATATTACTTTTAATAGCTTTGCACAATTCAAAACCATTCCGTTTAGGCATCATAATATCACTGATAATAATATCCGGATTTTCCTTCATTGCCAACAGCTCTCCTTCTTCACCATCCGCAGCCTCTATAATATCAAACCTCTCATTCATCTCATCCCTAAGGAATTCACGGAATTCTTTGTTATCTTCAACCAACAATATTTTCTTACGAGCCTTCTCAGCTAAAGGCGCTTCACCCTTCAAAACCATTATCTCATCCTCTGACTCGTTTTCTTGCAATTTCTGAAGATTTTCATTAGGCACAAGATTCGTAGGAATAAAAACTGAGAAATTAGTACCTTGCTGTTCCACACTTGTCACCTCAATCTTTCCATTGTGCAATTCTGTATATTCTTTCACTAAATGCAACCCTATACCATTTCCTGCATTTCCTTCTTTCGCAGAATTTTCCACTTGATAGAATCTTTCAAAAATATGAGGTAACTGGAGAGAAGAAACTCCTATTCCTGTATCTGCCACTTTTATAACAACGTATTTATTCCCGTCTGCCTCTTGCTTTTGAATACTCAAAGAGATGTGTCCTCCTTCAGGAGTAAACTTAAATGCATTAGACAATAAGTTATTTATTATCTTATGTAGTTTCTCTATATCAAAATACATATAACAACTAGTGTAATCACTATGAAAGCTGAAATCCAAATGCTTGTCTGATGCCATTAATTGGAAATTGTTATAAATAAACGAAAGATATTCTACAATATCCCCTTTCGCCAATATCAGTTTTTCACCTCCCATTTCCAATTTCCTGAAATCCAATAGTTGATTAATCAAGCCTAATAAATCTTGTGCATTACGGTTTACAGACACCAATTGCTTATGTATTTTTTCATCAGTCACTTTACGCAGCAAAGCATCCAACGGTGTAATAATTAATGTCAAAGGAGTACGTAACTCATGACTAATATTAGTAAAGAAACGAAATTTCAAATCCACCAATTTCTCCTCCATTTTCTTGTGTTGCTTCTGCATCAACCGGTTGCGATAACGATGAATAAAGAAAAAAGCGCTCAATCCAAGTATCAGCAAATAGAGCATATTAGCCCACCAAGTTTCATAAAAAGCAGGCAATCGCACAATCTGCAAAGTAACAACAGACTTGCTCCAAGCTCCTTCAGCATCAGTACATCTCACTTCAAACAAATATTTGCCTTTGTTCAACTGATTGAGATAAGCCACATTCCTACCTGGCGAAAGTTTTGTCCAAGTATCCCCCTCTCCATTTAATCTATAAGCGTAAGATACTTTATGAGCATACAGATGATTTAATGATGAAAAATTTATTTCTATATTACGTTTATCGGCATCAATCTCCAGTACTTTACCATCCTGTAACGGATAATTTTTTCCATCAACCTTAACATTTGTTATACAAGGAATATCTGTACCAGTTTTCTTTCCAAATTCCTGAGAAGGAGAAATCTGACAAAAACCACCAGTTCCACCAAATATTAAATCACCTGAAGGCAATTGGGAGTATGAATGAGGAAAAAAATAAAATAGACGAACTGCACTTTCATTAGCGTAATAAGAACCAAATGAAAGGCTATTTACATCCAGTTCTATTAATTTTTGCTTAGTCTGTATCCAAAGATGATTATATTTGTCCACAAGCAGTCCGTTTATGGCATCACCATTCAATCCACAAGTATTCGTCATTTCTTCTATCCGCCCTTCATTATCCAAATGAAAGAGTTGTCCTTGCCGTGTCCCCAGCCAAATTGAGGAATTTTCTATAGTAGCTATTGCTGTGCAATCATATTTAAAATCGTATTTCCATACTTCCCGACCATTCTTAAACTTGTAAATAACAGATTCATTAGTCGTTTTTCTCACACTCAAAATTACTGAGTTCCCCTCCCCTTTTTCAATGTTAGTAACTAACCCTATCCCTTTCACCATGATTTTAAGTGTCCGGCTTTTCATATCATACAAATATAAATCTTTTTCGCTCCCAATCCATAAGACATGATCCTCATCCTCATAAAAGGACTTCGGGGTAGAGGATTCCGGCAAATCCACATAATCCGCCACAAACATCTTCATATGCTCCTGCTGCATCAAATAAATCCGTTCGGAATCATGACAAGCCACCCAACACCCTCGTTGACGAGACTTCTTCATCAAAAACACAGCCCCTAAATTATTATTAGTAAGTTGCAAAGAAGAGTGAATATTATATTCTAACTGCTCCGTTTGTAGATTATACAAATATAAACGATGTCGCTCCTGGAACAACCAAAAAACATTAGGCTCATCGTCATGACACACAGCCAAAAATGTAGCAATATGTCTACTACTTTGCTGCACAGGCTGAACTGTATGTGTAACAATTCCCTTACTGAATGATACTATAAAACTGGGTACATTACATCCAGCTACCCAAATATTTCCACTACGATCTTTAATCAACTGATCCAACATTTGATTTTTTTTGACTCCCATTAAATCTTGTTCAACAGAGATCAGAGCATCATTTTCGTATTTATAAACTAGTAACCCATTCACTGTAGTCGCCCACAAATAACCTTTTACATCGTCCTGAACCATGTAAAGTATGGCACAATCACGCTCATCACCAGAGTTCCATTGTTGAGGAACAGTAAACATTTCCTCTTCTTTACACGACGGATTAAACTTGATAATGCCGCCTCTCCAAGTACCGACCCAGAAATAAGCATGTTCCTTATCCTGAATCATTCTCATTACCCCCTCCTTGTAAGGCCAAGGATAATAAATAAACTGATCCGCATCTTCATTAAGCCTACAAATTCCTCCTCCCCATATTGTAATCCAAATACGATGTTCGCGATCTTCATACAAACTATTCATGTGTGATGGTTCATTATTCCATTGTATGGGATAGCTTTTCTCTATCTTAATATCCGTATTATAACGGAATAGTGTACCGGATATACTCAGCCATATTGAACCATCACTCGTTGCATCCAGCGTCTTTATCTGTACGTTGTTAACACAATCACTTTCAATAGGGATAATCTGTTGAGTCCACTTATCTAAAATATATGCTCCCCTTTCCGTACCGAACCAAATACGCCCATGCTTATCTTCTGTAATACAAGTTACTTGGTTACTACTCATTAAATTAGGAGAACGAAAATCTGAACGATAAGTATGTATTGCATAACCATCATCACAACATAGTCCATCTTCAGTACCATACCATATATACCCTTCACTATCTTGAAAAATATTCATAATACGTTTGGTAGGTAACTGATTCAACAATGGAAATTCTGTAACAGTAACATCGTATGCATCTATCTCCATTCCCCATACACATAGAAGAATTAATGACAGGAACTTCATTTTAATTGAATTCATAATATTAGATCAACAGTTTCAAACTTGAATTAACAAAAGCAGTATTATCCCATCTTAACATAAGTCAAGCAAAGACAAAGTTACAGAAAATTTCGTCATTGAAGATGATTTCTAGTAAGTTTTTGACACCGTACTTTATCATCTTATGCCAATTTCAATATCTCCATCATTAAATCATCATTATGAAATTATCTTATATCTGAAATATTTCCCCAACAACAGTCCTATTCAGAGTATGCGCTATGGATTATTCCTGTTACTACAATAAATCTCCCGCTGTATCGCCATATTTGAATTTTCAATTTTTCACACTTTCATTTTTTTAATGTTCATGTTTTCTCATTTTTATTTATTTGTATTTCACAATACGAATAATCTTTTTAAAATTCTTCAAATATTCATTATGCTCACGGAAAAACTCAAACAGAGCACTGTGTACGGGAGCATTCTTACTCTGGAAACAGTTCAGGACACTGCTGGTAAAACGGATAGAGTCAAGATACAGATTCAGTTCCTTGTACTCACACTTCTTTTCCAGAGCCTTTCCTTTTGCCGCACTCCAGAACTCCGGAAGATTTTTTTCATTGAAGCATCACCACGGACTCCGTTTACTGTAATTCTCATCATTATTGAAGCCTCACCGTTCCAATTCAATTTCGTCCTACGAATGTAGAATAATAGACAAAATGTTGTTCTTTCCATCTTACTTGTTTTTTAATCACAAAACTAAATTTCCAAGAGCAACAAGTCTAGGCACAAAAATACTGATAAACAATTAATTACACATCAAATAGGTATACCTAATATTAAAGGCAATCAGGCACACCGAATAGTACACCGAAAGAATGCGGATCAATGAATAAACCTGAGAGGTAAATTAATAAATTGTTATCTTTGTGTCCAAATTAATTGCTTATGGAGCTAAATGGTTATCGCCTTCTTCTTCCTGAAGGCACTTTGGATTACTTTGATCTTGTTGATGTGAAAGAAAGCTTGAATGAGGTTGTCATTTACCTTGAGGAGAAGAATCAGACTCCCGAGAAGTATGCCGGTCAAGAAACAGAGGGCAAGTTTTTTTATGAGCCTGTCATTGTTCAAGACTTTCCTCTTCGTGGCAAGAAAGTCTTTTTGAACCTTCTTCTTCGTCGTTGGATTTTGAAGAGCAGCAATGAGTATATTTCCCGCAACTGGCGTATGGTGGCTCAGGGTACTCGTTTGACGCACGACTTTGCGTCTTTTTTAAAAGAACTATATTGATAATTATCCGATTAGTTGCAAGCCATTGGGTGTTTTATATGGAGTTGACGGAGACTTACTGGAACGTCAATACCGAAACCATTTAAGTGATTACCTACACTGGGATCAGCTTTCTCACGCAGAGAACTGGCTCCTGTTTGAGAAGAACATTGGTGCCTACGTCTGCATTGACAAAGTGGCTCTGTCCTGTGGAGAACTCTATACTGTGTTGATTAATAAAGCGGCTCACGGTGGTAAAGGCAGTATTATTGGTATCATTAAAGGTACGGATGTTTGTACGGTTACCTCTGTCCTGCTTAAACTTTCGCGTCGTCGCCGCTACTAGGTGCGTGAGATAACATTGGATATGGCTCCCAATATGGAACAAATTGCCCGGACTTGCTTCCCTGCCGCCAAACGCGTTACAGATCGTTTCCATGTACAGAAATTAGCTTATGAAGCTGTTCAGGAGATGCGCGTGCAAGCTCGCTGGGAGGCTTTAGACGAAGAGTCCATACAGATAGCTTACGCAAAGGCCTGCGGAAAGATGTATCATGCGCCCGTTTTCGCTAATGGAGATACAAGAAAACAGTTGCTGGCAAGGAGTATTTATCTGCTTTACAAAAAAGAATCGCTATGGACTCAGTCTCAAAGGATACGGGCCGAGATTCTATTTAAAGAATATCCCGATATAAAGAAAGGATATTATATGGCCATGCGGTTAGGATCAATCTATCATCAGTGTAAGTTTAAAGATATGGCTTTGACAAGGCTTGCAAGGTGGTATGATGAAGTAGACAAATCGGGGTTCCTCACCTTTGGAAGGGTAGCGCGCTCTATACAAACGCACTATCTGAATATTATCAACTTCTTTGAAAGGAGAGCAACCAATGCTGCAGCAGAGTCATTCAATGCTAAAATCAAAGCGTTCAGGGCACAGTTCAGAGGGGTAAAAGATAAAGCATTTTTCTTATACAGACTAGCTAAATTATATGCATAGAAATAAAATCCCTCAGGTTTTTACGTTGGTCCAAGAATGCTTTGATATACTTATTTTTACTATGTGCCAAAAATAAAAAATCCCCGTAAAGTATTAATTTACAGGGATTTTCTTTATTTTGCAATTCTTTCCAGCGGAGAGAGAGGGTATTGAACCCAAACATCTAATCGCCTATAAATCAGCTTTTTATTTTCCAAAATTTCAAATAGGTAACGAAACAGTAACGATTTTTGCAGGGTTATTTGTCCGGCTTTGTCCGCTGTTTGTCTGCCTATCTCACGGGTTCAAAGATACAACACATTTTTTAATTACGCAAATCTCTGTATATAAATGTTTCAGCTTAGGTGCAAGGTGCAAGCTATATATATAGATATATACTTGCACCTTGCACCTATCCGAAAAAATATGCCGTATTATTTGGCTATTCAAAATATTGTTCGTAGTTTTGCGAACAACAAAGAAGAAAGGAGAATTGGAGTGAAAGAGAAACAGTACACAACAGAGCAGGAACAGATTGCTCGGTTTGCCAAAGCAATGGGACATCCGGCACGGATGGCTATTCTTGCTTTCTTGGCAAAACAAGATAGTTGCTTCTTCGGTGATATTCACGAAGAACTACCTATTGCTAAAGCAACCGTTTCGCAGCATTTGAAAGAATTGAAAGAAGCTGGCTTAATTCAGGGGGAAATAGAAACGCCCAAAGTCCGGTATTGTATAAACCGGGAGAACTGGGAACTTGCCCGAAAATTGTTTGCAGCTTTTTTAGGGGACTGTAAATGTAAAGGTACATCGTGCTGTGAATAGCAGTACCTTTTTTTTGGAATAATTGTTCGTAGTTCTACGAACTACGATTATTATATTAACTTTAAAGTAGAATGACAATGGAAATTAAAGTATTAGGAACTGGGTGTTCAAGCTGTAAAGCCTTGTACGAAACTACCAAACAAGCTATTTCAGAATTAGGTTGCGATGCAACCCTTATCAAAGAGGAAGATTTATTGAAAATCATGGAGTATAACATTTTAGGGCTTCCGGCTTTGGTGATTGACGAGAAAGTCGTATCAGCCGGGAAAAAGTTATCCCTTGCAGAAGTAAAAGAGTTGATAACCAAATAAAAATGAACTATGAGAAAATTATTTTATCTACTGATTGCAACGCTGGTCTTAGTTTCCTGTGGTAACGGTTCAAAGAAAAAGACCGGAGAAAATCAAGCGGAAGAAATACAGTCTAACCGCATAGAGGTTCTTTATTTTCATGGAGCGCAACGGTGTATCACTTGCCGGGCGATAGAAACAAATACAGTAGCCCTTTTGGATAGCCTTTATTCAAAAGAAAAAGCAGACGGTAAAATTATCTATAAAGTGATAGATATTTCAAAGAAAGAAAATGAAGCGATTGCAGACAAGTACGAAGTTACATGGTCGTCTTTGTTTGTAAACGGCTGGAAAGACGGCAAAGAGAATGTAAACAACATGACCGAGTTTAGTTTTTCCAATGCGAAAAATGCACCGGACAAGTTTAAAGAGGGAATTAAAAGCAAGATTGACGAATTGTTAAAACAGTTGTAAGATGGATTTTCTTCAATCGCTATTAGATAACAGTTCTATTCCTGCTATTACAGCTTTTATATTGGGGATTTTAACGGCGGTCAGCCCGTGTCCGTTAGCGACCAACATAACGGCAATAGGATTTATTAGTAAGGACATAGAAAACCATCACCGGATATTTATAAACGGATTGCTTTATACTTTCGGCAGAATAGTAAGCTATACGGTTCTTGGCTTTATCCTTATCCCTATTCTCCGTGAGGGAGCAAGTATGTTTATGGTTCAAAAAGCCGTAAGCAAGTACGGGGAAATGCTGATTGCTCCGGCGTTAATTATCATTGGAATATTTATGCTCGATATAATAAAACTCAATCTACCGAAAATCAATATCGGCGGTGAAAGTTTGAAAAAGAGGACGAAAGGCGGTTGGGGGGCTATGCTATTGGGTATTTTATTCGCCCTTGCTTTTTGTCCTACCAGTGGAGTATTTTATTTCGGTATGCTTATGCCTTTGTCAGCAGCGGAAACGGGTGGGTATCTCTTACCTGTAATTTACGCTATTGCTACGGGATTACCCGTAATCCTTGTTGCATGGATTTTAGCGTACAGTGTTGCCGGACTGGGTAAGTTTTATAACCGGATGCAAATATTCGAGAAATGGTTTCGTAAAATAGTTGCCATCCTCTTTATTGCGGTAGGAATTTATTATGCAGTAGTCTTTTATCTATAAATAAACATAGAGTATCATTTTAAATAAAAACAGTATGAAAAAGATAGAAATTTTCGACCCGGCAATGTGTTGCCCTACGGGTCTTTGTGGAACAAATATTG
Source organism: Bacteroides intestinalis DSM 17393 (assembly GCF_000172175.1). Classification (NCBI taxonomy): domain Bacteria; kingdom Pseudomonadati; phylum Bacteroidota; class Bacteroidia; order Bacteroidales; family Bacteroidaceae; genus Bacteroides; species Bacteroides intestinalis. Next base: position 1,991,994 of record NZ_ABJL02000008.1, read on the forward strand.
ACCCTGAATTAATGCGTATTGCGGTTGTTATTGAAACATTGAAGAAACAGGGTATCATCGTTACCCGTCACAATTTACGTGACGAACCGCAAGTGTATGTAAGTAATAAAACAGTAAACGAGCATCTGCAAAAACATGGGGCGGATGCACTGCCTATTACTTTAGTGGACGGCGAAATCGCTGTTTCAAAAACCTATCCTACCACCAAACAAATGAGTGAATGGACGGGTATCAATTTGGATTTTATGCCAGTAAAATGAGTATTCACCAGCTAATTATATAAAAATGAAAACATTTAATTTATCAGATATAGATTTGACGAAATACCTTTTCTTCACCGGAAAGGGCGGTGTAGGAAAAACTTCGATTGCTTGTGCTACTGCGGTAGGCTTGGCAGATAATGGAAAGAAAATACTTCTTATCAGTACAGACCCGGCTTCAAACCTGCAAGATGTGTTTAATCAAACACTGAACGGACACGGCACGGATATTCAAGAAGTACCCGGCTTAACGGTCGTTAATCTCGACCCGGAACAAGCCGCAGCCGAATACAGGGAAAGCGTTATTGCTCCTTTCCGGGGACAACTGCCCGAAAGTGTAATTCAGAATATGGAAGAACAACTTTCAGGCTCTTGTACGGTAGAAATTGCGGCTTTCAACCAGTTTTCCGATTTTATCACGGATGCCGATAAAGCAAAAGAATACGACCATATTATCTTTGATACAGCCCCCACGGGACACACGTTACGAATGTTACAACTACCATCAGCGTGGAGTACATTTATTAGTGAGAGTACGCACGGTGCATCTTGCTTAGGTCAATTATCCGGTTTGGAAGAACGGAAAGGTATCTATAAGCAGGCAGTTGAAACACTTTCGGATGCAAACGCAACCCGCTTAGTATTGGTTAGCCGTCCTGAAATCGCACCATTAAAAGAAGCCGCCCGTTCTTCACATGAATTGCAATTACTGGGAATTAAAAACCAGCTATTGGTAATCAACGGGCTTTTGCTGCAATTAGATGAAGCCGATAACGTATCGAAACAGATATATGACAGGCAGCAAAATGCCCTGAAACAGACCCCTGCGGAACTGCTGGAATATCCGTCTTATTATGTTCCTTTACGGTCATACAATTTATCTAATATTGCGAATATCCGCCGGATGCTTTACAATGATAATTTAACAAATGATGCGAACTATCAGCGGATTACCGATGCCAAAGGGATGGATGAACTGGTAAACGACCTCTATCAATCAGGAAAAAGGGTTGTTTTTACTATGGGAAAAGGCGGCGTGGGAAAAACCACTTTAGCCACTGAAATAGCCCTGAAATTAACAAAACTGGGTGCAAAGGTGCATCTTACCACCACTGACCCGGCAAACCATCTGAATTATAACCTTGCTGTTCAGGCTGGCATTACGGTAAGCCGGATTGACGAAGCGGAAGTGTTGGAAGCCTATAAAAACGAGGTTCGCAGTAAAGCTGCGGAAACAATGACTGCCGAAGATATGGAATATATAGAGGAAGATTTACGTTCACCGTGTACGCAAGAAATTGCAGTATTCCGGGCTTTCGCTGAAATTGTCGATAAAGCAGAAAATGAAGTCGTAGTAATTGACACCGCACCCACCGGACACACTTTGTTATTGCTGGATGCAACGGAAAGTTACCATAAAGAAGTACAACGTACACATGGCGACACTCCCGCTTCCGTAAGAAAGCTGTTACCACGTTTGAGAAACCAGCAGGAAACAGAAGTCGTTATTGTGACCCTGCCCGAAGCAACACCCGTATTTGAAGCCGAACGTTTGCAAATGGATTTACAACGTGCCGGGATTAATAATAAATGGTGGGTCGTGAATGCTTGCTTGTCATTAACTGACACCGAAAATTCTTTCTTGCGGGCAAAGGCGCAAAATGAATTGGTTTGGATTAAGAAAGTAGAAGAATTGTCAAAGGGAAATGCTGCCCTGATAGCTTGGAAAAATAACTAAAAACATGAAGATTTTAATTCTTTGTACAGGGAATAGCTGCCGCAGCCAAATGGCACATGGCTTTTTACAATCATTTGACAATAAACTGGATGTCTTTTCAGCAGGAACAAAACCTGCTGAAAAGGTTAATCCGATGGCGGTAAAGGTTATGGATGAAATGGGTATAGATTTAGCCCACCATACCCCTAAAAGTGTAAACCTATATATAGGGCAGGAATGGGACTATGTTATTACGGTCTGCGGTGGGGCAAACGAAAGCTGCCCGATGTTTACGGGTGAAGTAAGAAATAGGCTGCATATAGGATTTGACGACCCCTCGGAAGCAACCGGAACGCCGGAGTTTATAAACAGTGAATTTCATCGGGTACGGGATGAGATAAAAGCCCGTTTCTATGACTTCTACCTGAAAGAATTAAGACCACAATTAAGCTAAATAGTTGTTGTTATGGAAAAGAAACAAGGAATTGGATTTTTTGAAAAATACCTGACTATCTGGGTTGCCTTGTGCATCATTATTGGAATTGCCGTGGGACAATGGCTTCCGGCAATTCCGCAAACATTAAGCAAATTTGAATATGCCAACGTGTCTATACCCGTGGCAATCCTGATTTGGTTAATGATTTATCCGATGATGCTAAAAGTGGATTTTCAAAGTGTTAAGAATGTTGGCAAGCGTCCGAAAGGAATAATAGTCACTTGCGTTACAAATTGGCTGATAAAGCCATTTACCATGTTCGGAATAGCTTATTTGTTCTTCTATGTGGTTTTCAAAGCCTTTATACCTGCCGGATTAGCCGAAGAATATTTAGCCGGGGCGGTATTATTGGGGGCTGCACCTTGTACAGCTATGGTGTTCGTGTGGAGTTACCTTACTAAAGGGGATGCCGCTTATACGCTGGTACAAGTGGCAGTGAACGATTTAATCATATTGGTAGCGTTTGCCCCTATCGTTGCTTTCCTGCTGGGAGTTGGTGGCGTATCTATCCCGTGGGACACTCTGTTGCTATCCGTGGGGCTGTTTGTTGTGATACCACTTGCTGCCGGGGTCATTACCCGAATAATGGTTATCCGCCGCAAAGGTGTGGAATATTTCAATAACGTATTTATTAAGAAATTTAATAATTATACGGTAGGTGGATTGCTATTAACGCTTATTATCCTGTTTTCATTTCAAGGAGAAACGATACTGAACAATCCCCTGCATATCTTATTGATTGCAGTTCCGCTTGTGTTGCAAACGGTTCTGATATTCTTCGTTGCTTACGGTTGGGCGAAATGGTGGAAATTACCCCATGATGTTGCCGCACCTGCCGGAATGATTGGGGCAAGTAATTTCTTTGAATTGGCGGTTGCTGTGGCTATTTCTCTTTTTGGTTTACAATCCGGGGCTGCATTGGCTACGGTGGTGGGCGTGCTGGTCGAAGTTCCGGTGATGTTGATGTTAGTAAGGATTGCCAATAACACACGAAGCTGGTTTCCGGCTACAAAATAACAATAGGGCAAAAGTCCTAATCTAACTTTATCGTAAAAAGGCTTGGTGCTGGAAATGTTTGTTCCTAACGTTTCCGGCATTCTGCCTTTTACAAAAGTCAGAATAAAGATACATTTTTCGGCATTAAGACAACCGTAATAACATGAACAATGAAATTAATTTTGAAGAATTTATAAAAAACATAGACTGTACTATCTATGAAAAAATAGATGTTGATAACTGGAATATTTCAATAGAGGTAGTTCTCGATGTCGTAGAGTTTCTGCAACGGTCACTCGAAGATATGAGAACTTGTATTGTCAATCATCCTTTCAGTAACAAGGAAGAAGAAATTTATTTCTTCAAACACATCAAACCGGAAGTATTGAGTAGATTATTATATTTTACAGAGATTTACAATACCGAAATGCGAAAACCGCATGGAAGCATTGAAGTCTTAAAAAAGTATTATAACGACAGATTGGATGAATTGACTTCCTATTTTGAAAGTAATTTGGATTTTTACCAATATTACCGTTCTAAAGCGACCCACTTAGATAGTCATTATTTTGTACGGGGGCATATTGATTTTAAGCTATGTCCGAATTGTGTACCTTATGACCGTGACCCGGAATTTTCCACTTGTTACGACCACAAAGCAGCACAAATATTAGCGAATGATATGCTTTGTATTTATCTGAATAAAAAGTTACATGGAGTTGATAAGCAAGTAATCATCGCAAAAAGTCGGTCTTTCTTGCCGGAACACCCTTTCCGGTGGACTGCAACAAAAATAGCAGCCGTAGAATTAGGCTACGCTATATATGCGGCGGGTATTCTGAATAACGGACAAGCGGATATAAAAGAAATTATGACTTTTATGGAAGCATCGTTTCAAATCGACTTAGGCGACTATTACCGAACTTACATAACCATGAAAGACAGAAAAAAAGACCGGACTTCATTTCTAAACAGCTTAATAAAAAGCCTGCTTAAAAAGATGGATGAAGATGATAACCTATAAATAAAAACAACCAAGTTCCTGCCAACTTGGTTGTTTTTGTTTTCACTCGCTCCATACTCTATTTTTTCTTTATTATTGCGAAAAACAGGTGATTTTTTCCTTGTTTTACCTGTAATTACTCCGAAAAATAAATCTTCCAACTTGGAAAAAGGTTGGAAGATTTATTTTTTCAAACGCTCCAACTTTGCGGCAAATCAATTAGTTAGCAATATGGAGATAATAACATTCGAGTCAAAAGCCTATAAGGAATTAGACAACAAAATTACCGCTATTGCGGATTACATTTTCAACCACATGGAAGCGGAAAGCACTAATGAGGATGAAATTTGGGTGGACAGTTACGAAGTCTGCACTTTCCTGAAAATCAGCGAAAAGACACTTCAACGCCTGCGGGTGGCTGGAACTATTGCGTATTCCAATATCCGAGGGCGTTACTTCTACAAAATCAGCGAAGTAAAACGGATGCTGGAAGAACGCCTGATAAGAAGTAACAAAGAGAACATTCAAGACCTGATAACCAACCATCAGCTATATGTTAAGGAAAGAAGAAATCTTAGAAAGGACAAATAACGGGCTATCCGTGTTCAAGCACTATATACCGGGTAACTGGCGGATAGGTCGCAATTTCCTGAACCCTCTTTATGAGGATAACAAGGCATCGTGCAATATCTATTTCGACCGCCGGAATGGTAACTATAAAATGAAAGACTTCGGCAACGACAGTTATAGCGGTGACTGTTTCTTTTTCGTGGGGCAACTCAAAGGACTGGATTGTAACAATCCGGTGGACTTTGTGGAAATATTGGAAACCATCGACCGGGATTTGGGGCTTGGGCTGGTAGCAGGCAACCCGATACCTGTTACCCGTACTTCTTACCGGACGGAGAAACTAATATCGAAAGAAACACCCGAAAAGGAAAGTAAACCCTATCAGTTCAGAGAACAAAAATTTCCGCTTGCCGAATTGATGTACTGGCAACAATACGGCATCACCCCGGAGATTTTAGAACTGTATAAGGTTTGTTCTCTGCGGGATTTTCAAAGTGAAACGGCGGATGGTACACCGTTTACTTATACTTCGTCCGTGGCAGAACCGATGTACGGGTATAAAAGTAAACGATATATAAAACTATATCGTCCATTCTCGAAAACCCGCTTTCTGTATGGCGGCAGCTTCGGTGAAAATTATTGTTTCGGGCTGGAACAACTACCCGCAAAAGGTGATACATTATTTATCACGGGTGGTGAAAAAGATGTCATGGCAATGGCAGCACACGGTTTTCACGCTATCTGCTTTAACAGTGAAACGGTGACTATCCCGCCTACCCTGATTTATAAACTAACGTTCCGCTTCAAACATATAATCTTGCTATATGATACCGATAAGAGGGGCAAGGAAAGCGCACGAAAGCAGGAAAAACAGTTGGAAGAATTTGGGGTAAAACGGCTGCTTTTGCCACTTCCCGGCACGAAAGAGGAAAAGGATATTTCCGATTATTTCAAAGCGGGAAATACCCGTGAAAATTTCCTTAAACTGTTCATTGATTTTTTAGACAACCTTTATAGTGATACATTGATTATGCTTAAATCGTGCGAAATAGACTTTAATAATCCACCGGCAAAAGCGCAGGTGATAATCTCCGCCGGGGACGTTCCGCTGGGAACACAAGGCAACCTGTTCGGCATCACTGGCGGCGAAGGTACAGGAAAAAGTAATTATGTTGCTGCAATGGTGGCAGGGTGTATCTGTCCGGCAGGGGCAGAAGTGGACACACTCGGCATACAGATAGCAACTAACGGCAAACATAAGGCGGTTTTGTTATATGATACGGAACAGTCGGAAGTGCAACTATTCAAGAACGTAAGCAACTTGTTAGCCCGTGCCAAGCAACCGGATAAGCCGGAAGAACTGAAAGCATTCTGCCTGACGGGTATGTCCCGTAAAGAACGCCTGCACGCTATTGTTCAAAGTATGGATAAATTTTATTACCAGTACGGCGGCATCCAGTTGGTAGTTATTGACGGCATCGCCGACCTTGTAAAAAGTGCGAATGATGAAGCGGAAAGTGTAGCAGTAATAGATGAATTATACCGATTAGCTGGAATTTATAATACCTGTATTCTTTGCGTGCTGCACTTCGTTCCAAACGGATTAAAACTACGTGGACACTTGGGTAGTGAATTACAGCGCAAAGCAGCTACCATTTTGTCGATAGAAAAGGACGAAGAACCCACGCAGTCGGTGGTGAAAGCACTGAAAGTAAGGGACGGCAGCCCGTTGGACGTTCCCCTGATGCTCTTTGCTTGGGACAAGGTAGCCGGGATGCACGTTTACAAAGGAGAAAAGCCACGTGAAGAAAAGGAAAAACGCAAAGAAAAGGAGTTGGTAAGCGTTGCCCGTGATATTTTCGGGCGGCAAACCCATATCACCTATATAGACCTTTGCGAACAGTTGCAGCAGGTTTTGGACGTAAAAGAACGTACCGCAAAAAGTTATATCCGCTTTATGCGGGAACGGGACATTATCATTAAAGACCCGTCCAACCAAAGTTATTACATGATTGGTTTAATTTAATCCGGCAGCCCTATGTATATAAATAGAGAAGATTTCGTAGCATGGATGGAACGTATCATGGATAGGTTCGATATGCAGGACAAAAAGATAGACCGCTTGGTAGGCGGACATAATTATTTAGACGGCGAACGCTTACTGGACAATCAGGATTTATGCCTACTGTTGAAAGTGAGTGCTAAAACTTTGCAACGTTACCGCAAGAAAGGGATATTGCCCTATCTGACACTGGACGGACGATGTTATTACCGTGAAAGTGATGTACACCAGCTAATCCGTGAACGAACGGATTAGGCTTTCTGACAGATTGTTTTGTTATATTCCAATCCTGCTTTATATAACGATTAAGGCAGGATTTCTTTATTTTATACTGCGAATATCAGGGCTTTTCCTTAACTTTGCAAAAGTAACATAAGAGAATAACGGCGATTGAACAAATAACTGGGAAGTCGTCTTTATATATAACATATTCGTTCGCCGAATATCTCAAAGTAGAAAACTGGCACTTTTCAAAATGAAACGAGATTTCAGCGCAATGCTTATGCTATGCTTTGTCATAGCGTGGGCTTGCCTGTCCCGTTTCAAAGGTATTGCCAGTACCTCTACTTTGGAGCAGTGTAAGTTCACGCTTCTTTTTTGAGGTATTGGCGGGCAGTTTGGATAAAGATTATCAACTGTTTAATACCTTATTATATGAAGCAGATAAAAAGCTATATTGCCGTATCTCTCGATGGATTTATTGCACCGCCCGACAAAGAATTGGATTGGATACCCCAAGAGGTCAAATTTTTATTGAATAAAGAATATGAAATGGCGGATAATTTGCTGATGGGGGCAAATACTTATCTATATCTTTTCAAACATTGGGGTGGTTGGCCGTACAAAAGCCAACGGTCTTTTGTGGTGTCCCACTACCACAATAATGTTACCCGAAATTACAATGTGGAATTTCTGTTAGACAATCCTTTTTTTTAAAATAGATGAACTAAAACAGGATAGTGATATATTAGTGATAGGTGGCGGAAAATTGCTTACCTCGCTGATAAAAGCGGGATTGTTGGATAGTCTAACGGTGTACACTGTTCCTGTTATGTTGGGAAAAGGCATTGGATTTTTGGGAGAAACATTCGGTTCAGAATGGAAGCTGTCAGAAAGCAAGGTACTGGATGGCGGTGTGGTTTGCTCGACATATCAGTTTGATAAAAATTTGTAATAAAAAAAAATGCGCCCGGTTTCCCTCCGGGCGCAACCACTAAAATTCCTGTTATTCATAGCTTAAAAACCTATTGGTAACGGAACTTCAGTGGCAAAGATAGTGTTTTTTAGTTATTTCTTCCCTTTCTTGTCAGGGAACACAAAACCTATATTAAACTGTTCGTCCAGCATCAGCGAAGCATCAAACGGTTTCCCGTTCCTGCCTTTGAAACCTTTGATTATTCCGGTTTTCCGCTTTAATACCAGTTCGGTAATTTGTTTATCCGTCAGTACCTTTTCGCATTTGTTCCGGAAAATGGTAAGCGTACAATCTACATTTGAACATTTGGCAACTTTAGGGTAAAAAAGAATACGACCGTTTCCACATTTAGGACAAGGGCAGGTTTCGCCACTGGCAAAGGATAGCTGCACGTCTAACAGTTCCGCTGTGATTTGCCGGGCGTACACTTCTATGCCCTTATGAAATGTGGCAGCATCGGTTTCGCCTGTTTCAATCTTGGAAAGGGCGTTTTCCCACATACCCGTCATTTCTACGTCAGCTATTTTTTTGTCCTTTACTATTTTATAAACAGCAAGTCCCTTATCTGTGGGAACAAGGCTTTTCTTTTCCCGAACGATGTACTGCCGGGCGAACAATGTTTCAATTATAGCCGCCCTTGTTGCTGGCGTGCCTATCCCGGCATCTTTCATGCTGGCTTTCAATTCGGTATCTTCCAGTTCCTTGCCTGCATTCTCCATAGCCGCCAATAGTGAACTCTCTGTGTGCAGCGGTTTGGGTTTGGTTTGTTTTTCCAACAAGTCCACGCCGGAAAGCGGTAATATGTTACCCTCTTGGAGTTCCGGCAGCATGGCGTTTTCACCATCTTCTGCCGTTTCCGGCTCGCTGAATATTCCACGCCAACCGGGAATTTTCATCACTGACCCTTTAACGGTAAAATCGGTATCATCCGCTGAAAGCAGGACGGAAGTAACATCTTTTACGCATTTGCCTGAAAAGGCTTCCAGCATACGCCCTGCAACCAGTTCGTAAATGGCTCGTTCGTCCGTGGAAAGGTCACCCGGCAAGTTCTCGGTGACAATTAAAGCGTGGTGGTCGGTCACTTTTCTATCATTAACACTATGGCGGTTAAGGGCGCAACCGTTCAGGCTGGCAGCATACCCGGCAAACCGGGTGTATTGTTCCAACAGGGCGACACGTTGCGGCATCTGCTCGAACACATCTTCCGATATATAACGGCTTCCGGTTCTTGGGTAGGACATCACTTTCTTTTCATAAAGGCTTTGCGCTATGGAAAGCGTTTTATCTGCCGAAAAGTTCAGTTTACTGTTGGCTTCCTTTTGTAAAGTGGTAAGGTCATACAAAAGCGGCGGTTCTTGGCTCGTTTCTTTTCTTTCAACGGATTTTACCGTAAGCTGTCCGGCAGCTTTTACCCTTTGCAATGCTGCAATGGCTTCCGGCTGTTGCTCCCACTTGGCACACGACTGGGCGGAAAAACTGACCCCGCCGTTGGCAGTGGCGGCTTTTAGTTGCCAAAATTTGGTCGGTACAAAATCCTTATTCTCCAAAAAACGGTTACATATCATTACCAGCGTAGGGGTCTGTACACGTCCCAGTGAAAACACGCCCTGCCCGGCTGCAACACTTAACGCTTGGGTGGCGTTTATACCTATCAGCCAATCGGCTTCGCTGCGTGCCTGTGCAGAACGGTAAAGGTTATCGTACTGGCTGCCCGGTTGCAGTTTCTCCATGCCCTCCCGGATGGCTTTGTCGGTTAGGCTGCTAATCCATAGGCGTACAAAAGGTTTACGGCAACCCAAATGTAGGTAAATATACCGGAAGATAAGTTCTCCCTCTCGCCCTGCATCAGTGGCAACAACTATCTTGTCGCATTGGTCGAACACCTCTTTTATTACTTTCAGTTGTTTCAATACACCGGGGTCTGCTTTATAGCCTTTATCGGCTTTCACCTGCCGGGGAATTAGCCGGAACTCTGGCGGGATAATCGGCAGGCTTTCCCTGCGGAAGTTGGCAACGCCGTAGGCTTCCGGCATGGCAAGCTGGATTAAATGACCGAACGCCCAGGTAACGAGATACCCGTTACCTGAAAGGTAGCCGTCATTTTTCTGCGTAGCACCGATTATACGGGCTATATCTTTGGCAACACTCGGTTTTTCTGCTATCAATGCAATCATATCGTTTCTTTTTTATGGTTTGTTACTGAATTGATTTTCCGTAAAATTTTACGGTCATAATAAATATGATAGCCATTCACGTAATACTGTCGGTTGTTCCTGTCAATTTCTTTCCAGTCGATTTTCAGAGAAAAGACTATAAAGAAAATCAGGAACGACAAACAGAATAGCTATAATATAGATTAGCTGCATACCTTTATAATTTTATTCCTTTGGACTTCTTGGGCTTGTCGGCTTTCAGCGATTTGTCCGCTTTCTGTTCCTGCTGCTCTTTCTTCACCCGGTTCTGTTTTTGCCCGGCAGTAGGTTTCTGTTGTCCCTGCTTTAGCGGCTCTTTTTGGTGCTTAGTCGCTTCGTTGGTTTTACCGTCTGAATTGACGGCTACCTGCGTGCGGCTCTCTGTTGCCGGAACGATTTCTTTTGCTTGTGCCTTATCCGGGTTGGCACGGGAAAAGTCCGGTTTGCCTTTCTCCCGATTGAATTTGATATAAGCGTTATAAGGCTGGTCTTGCCCGTCTTTTTCCATCCCTTTTACATAAATGGCTTCTTCAGCGGCGAATTTCTTCTGTTGTTCTTCAGTAAGAGGAACGCCGCCAATGGTTTTCGGCGCACGGATATTCCCGTTTTCATCCACCCATTGATAAGGTTTGCGGTTTTGTCCCTGCTGTTGCTGCTGGTTTTGATGAAACCCTTTCGGCAAAAATTCAATGCCACGTTCCACGGCACTGACCTGTAAGGTGGCAGAGAATGTCTTACCGTCCTTGTCTGTCATACCGTCCACTTTTACGGGGCGACCTGCTGCAAAATCTTCTTTTTGCTGGTCGGTAATTTTAGCTTTACAAATCTCGTCCGGGATGCGCAGTTTATCCGCACGCATATATTCCAGTTCGTGCGTTTCCCTGTCCCGGCTGATGAATACCGGAATTTGTTCTCCACTTTTCGGGTCTTTGATTTTTACGACTTCGCCCAAATTACCCGTTTCCTGTAAATTTTTCTGTTCCTTGTCATTGAACTTGTATTCATGGAACGGGCGTTGCAGTTGCTTTTCATCATTTTGGATGCCGTGCAGTTTGAATTTGACCGTACCGTCCTGTGCCGTGTACAATGAAATTTTTGCATCGGTAGGTGTCAGGTAGAAATCGCCTGCCTGACCTGATACCCAGAATAAATTACGGGACTTATATCCCCGCAGCATCCGGTCAAGGTTCTTTGTTTTTTTCAGGGTTTCTTCGGTAATGCCGATTTTTTTCAGGCTCTCCCAGTCAATTTTTGCTGGGTCGATGCGGTACTGGTTCTTGGGGAACTCGTGGAAATCGGGTTTCGGGACACGAAGCATTTCACCTTGTTTGTTGCCTTGCCGGATGGCTTCGGCGTTCTGTTCCACCACCGAAAAGTTACACCGGAAAAAGCCCAGTCCCTCGGTGTCGTTGATTTTTCGGTAAAAATTGGAAAAGAAATTGGTAAACGGGTCGGAATTGTTATCTACCCGCATAAACTCGCTGGCGTGTTTTTGCGTAGGTGGGACGGTCTGTAAATTGCCGTCCGTATCTACTCCTTTAACAACGTTCACCGTACCTGCCCGCTTGTCATGTACAAGCAGGACATCGTTTTTTTGTCCGTCCGAAACGGACGGTTTCATTCTGTTTTCATCCATAATTACAGGAATTTTAGTGGTTTACGGGAAAAGTCCCGGTCAAAAGTAAGGACTAAATATGCTATATTTGAGAAACAGGCGGCAGGTGTCCGCATTAGTCTTTACTTGTCCGCAGAAGTCCACAAAAAAAGCAGCCTGAATGTATCAAGCTGCTTTTCTAATAAACATTTGAAAAATTTATTTTTTTCTAAAATAATTAATCATTTTAGAAAAGCTAAAACCTATACCACCAAAATTTGGTTCAAGAATAATAGCATCAGCAAGGGCATGACCCAACCCTTTTTTCATTTCTTTATATACCCTAAAATCTTTAAGGTCTTTATGTGCTTTTATATCATTAAACATTTTTTCTACCAACGATATTACATCAGTTGTTGTCGAACAAAATTTCTTCAAAGGAACTAATATCATCTTTAAATCATCTTCAATACATGAATTTGTATTTCCATAGCTTTCTTTAAACAGATAAGGATGTCTATTAGTAATAAGTATAGCTGGAAGTAAATCTTCTGCATTTTCTCCATTAATATGATGCCACGATAAAACTTCATCTTCAAAATGAACTCTATGAGTTCCACGAATAACAACTGCATCATTTTCAGCCGCTAATTGAGCCATTTTTTCGTAGTTATTCATTAAAGCATTTCCTAATGGTTCGCTCCACCCATAATCTAACAAATAGATATAATAATCTCTATGTGCTGATTGCGGAATATTATTTAAAGATTGTACATATAATCCCATAACTTAAAATTTTTCTTCAAGAACACCTATTAAATTAATCAATGCTAATGTGGCAGAAGTACATAATAACATTTCCTGCTTAGTCGCTGTCCTTTTATGTGTTAATACATTAGCCAATTTATTGGTAACTTTTGCATAAGAACGCAATTCTTCACTTTCTTTTCCTGCAAGAGTTACAGCAATATATGCGTCTAACATTCTTTTTGCATCCGTTTTACTTATTTCTACCCCATCTAAAGAAATATGTTTTTCGGGAATATATACTGCTTGCGCTAATGAAATTATCACCTCTCGACATAGCATTCCAACCGCCTGATATTGTTCTTCAACAACCGCTTGTGCTTCTCTTTTCTTAATTTCTATGATATTACGCTTTATTTTATCCCAGTCTGATAAATCAATTTTTATATCGACTATTCTGCTATCTTCATTTTCTGAAAATAAAGACACAACAGGTTCGTACATTTTTCTAATATAATCTCTTCTTTCTTGGTATTTAGGAAAATCATTACGCCATTTTCCATACCAGTCCCATAAACTTTTAAATGGATTAGGATTTTCAACATCTATTTTTTTAAGAGAAATAGCAACCTGATTGTATATTTGAGAGTATTCTTTTTCAACATCTTGTATTCTCTGCCCACCTGTTGCAACAGAAACCATTACATTTCTTAAATATTCAATTTTATTTTCTAAATCTTTTTTTGATATACCATCTAATAAACTCCAATCCACTTTAGCAACAGATTTTGGTGTTATCAAAACTTGCCCCACCACTTCATCATCAATAGAACGAGAAGCAGTGTTTATAGCTTCTAAAATGCGTTTCTCTATATCTTCAATATTACAAGATTGCAATCTTACAAAATCAGGAACACTAACATTTACATACATGGTATAGTAATATATACCACCATTCCAATTATCATAACTTGTCTGTATTACCGATAATTCTGCACTATTCAATATTTTCACAAGCTCCACTTCACCACTGGCTATTAATAATTCTTTAGCAGTAGTAAGAATTGGTCTAAATTCCTCTTTATTTTCAAAGCCCATAGTATATATCTATAAATTTATAATACAAAAGTAGGCATATTTCTGTCATTATCATTTTTTTGTATTTGTTTTTTGTTGATAATAAGGTATATAAGTACAAAATCAACTAAATCAGTATATTATTCCTCACAGTCTTTAATCAAGTGGCATAAATCGGGGTCATTCTTTATACGGGTGATTTCATCCTCTACAATCTGTCGGACTTCTTGCCGGATGCGGTCGTAATTGGCTTGTATTTCTTCCTGCATCCGGTCGTTGCCGTCCTTGTCCGTGAAGTCGATTATCTGCGGCAATTTCACGTAACGGGCGGTTTCACGTTTCACTTTTTCATTATCCACCACGATTTCACAATGGAAAATCTTTTGCTCAATGCGTTCATCGAAATTATCCGCCACTGCACCCACGAACATTCCCTGTGTCAAATTGGCTATTTTACTGGCTGGTATCAGGCTGTCCATCTGTGTGCTGATGGACGTTGATTTCTCCCGCTGGTTAATAGTCATACTTTGCCGTTTTTGAAGTACCTTTCCGAAACGTTCACTAAGTATTTTCGCCGTTTCGCCTACTGTCTGACCGCTGAAAACGTTACCGACTGTATTTTGGATTACCCGGCTTTCCTTGTCGCCGTAGTCCCTTGTTAATTGGCTATAATCCTGAAAGCCCAAAAGTACGGCAACCTTGTTCGACCTTGCGGTGGCTATCAGATTGTCCAATCCCCGAAAATAGATGGTCGGCAACTCGTCTATGATTACGGAACTTTTAAGCTGTCCTTTCTTGTTTATCAGCTTCACAATACGGCTATTGTACAATCCCAAAGCGGCGGAATAGATATTCTGACGGTCGGGGTTGTTACCCACTACCAGCACTTTGGGTTCTGCCGGGTTGTTTATATCCAGCGAAAAATCATCACCTGTCATTACCCAATACAGGGCAGGGCTTATCATACGGGAAAGCGGAATTTTCGCCGATGCAATTTGCCCCTGCAACTGCTCTTGTGCATCTGATTCCCAAGCATCTACGAACGGACTTAAATAGTTTTCCAGTTCGGGATAACTGCGCAGGATAGTAAAAATATCGGCATATTTCTTGTTCAGAAACTCGATTGCGTGCGGGAATGTACAATACTTCCCGTTCTTGTAAATACGCAAATACCATATAATAGCGGCAAGCAGGATGATGGGACTTTCTACAAAAAAGTCGCCCTGTTTGGCAATCCAGCTTCTATTCAAATTTAACATGATAGTATAACTGGCTTCGTAGGCATCCGCTATATCCGACATGAAAGCCGCATTTATCGGGTTACATCGGTGGCTTTTCCGTGGGTCGTCAAAATTGATAATATAAAATTTCGGTTTCACCTTATACCCGTCTAAATGGTTAAGCAGGTGATTGTAAGCTATCTCCGACAAATCGGGAAATTTGTAGTCATAGAGATAGAGTGCAAAGCCTTTTTCTATTTGCTGTTTTATGTACGAGTTTACCACGGCATACGATTTTCCCGAACCGGGCGTACCCAATACAAGGCTTGCCCGGAATGGATTTACAATGTTTATCCACCCGTTATTCCATTTCTTTTTATAATAGAAACGTGTCGGTAGGTTTACCGAATATTCGTTGGTTATCAATCTTGTTTCCTGCATAAAACTTTCATTCTCGGTATTGAAAACATCTTCCATCAGGTTGCTTTTGAGCAAACGGGACATCCATATTCCTGCAACCAATAAACAAAGAAAACCTGCTGCAAGCGTGGCGATATAAAAAGCTGTGTTTGCCACTGGTGGCAGTGGCAGGTCAAGCAACCACCAGTTCAGGAAGAACAGGATAAAACCGACCGAAAGAAAACAATAAATCTTCGTCCACGTTATTTTTGCCTCTTTCACTCCCTTTGTACCGATGCAGGAAAGGGCAAGGAACACCACTGCAAAAAGTTTCGTCCAAAGGATAGTGGAGAATAACCCGGTTGTCCGCTGGAAGTTCAACAGGATTTTATCGACCACGCCGATGGTGATACCCCAGTCTTTCAAACTGGAATAACAAAACCAGTAAACATTTATCACGGTAAACAGAATACTGATGGCACGCATAAAGTCCATCACACGGGCAAGTCCCCGCAAATCATCTTCTTGTTGCATAATTATAATTTTTTAAATTAGTAAATTCGTCTGTTGCGTTTCTTTTTCTTCTTTCTCTTTTGGCTGGTGGTATCTTGCGGCTCGTCCCCGCCGGATGCTCCGCCTAAAAGTCCACCTATGCCGACAGAGGAAAAACCGGGTGTCGGTTGCTCTTTGGGGGCAAACGGTTGCCGTTCCTGCGGCAAGGTAAGTTCCGGTTTTTGCGAATGGGTATCGGCGGAATACGTTTCATTAAACACGTTCGCCGAAAATTCCTTACCCAAGCGTGAACCGTTCAGCACTACCCGATTATCATGGTCTATGAACGTAACACCGTAAATACGTCCGCTGTCATTCTGCCGGAACAGAACGTCTATGCCTTGCTGCTTTAGCTGCCGTTCCAGTTCCTTACGGTTATCGGCAGTTTTCATCACGGCTGCGACCGTGCGGCGGGTACGCTCTTTCAGGTTCTTGTCCTTTATCACTTCACCGGATTTCTGCATACGCCTTTCCAGTGCTTCATAACCCACCGATTTACCGATACGGGATGCTTTCACCGGGTTACCGACCTTTTCGCCCTTGTCATTCATGGCGGAATAAACAATGCCCTGATAAGGCTTTCCGCTTATTTCCCCTTTGACTTCCTCGGCATAAACATTATAGCAGGCAAGCAGGGCTTTATATTCCCCGAACGACTGGAAACGGTAGCCGTAACAAGCACCTTTCACGGCGTTACCGATTTGGTGCTTCACGTCCCCGGCTGCATAATCCACCTTTTTAAGTTCGGGGCGTTCGGTTCGCTCTTTTCGCTCTGCCGGATGCAGGTCATATTTCTTTTCCAGTTCACGGGTGATTTGTTTGCTGCGCCGATGCTCGAATTTGTCATTCAGCGGTTTGCCGTTCTCGTCCACCCGTAAGCCTACGATGTGTATATGGTGGCGGTCGATGTCTTCATGTTTATACACCAAATAAGGCTGATTGCCGTAACCCAATTTCTGCATATACTCTTGTGCAATGTCTGTAAGTTGCTGGTCGGAAAGTACATCTTCCGGGTGCGGGTTGATAGAGATATGAACGATTGGTTTCTTGGTAGAAAGCTGAACGGGCATCTGCATTTCAAAGCTGTGCATACACTCGCCGATACTGAAATTTCCATCTTCGTTCAGTAACATACGATTGGAAAAAAGCACTTTGGCATCCTCGTTATCCACCTTGTTTTGGTTGTACGCAAGTGCGCCGAACATGGAACTGCCCGTGCTTATTTTGGCAACCATAGTTCTTTACACTCGTTGGTAAGTTCAATCACTTGGCGGTTCAACACTGCCAGTTCAGTAGTCGCTTTCTCCAATTTATAGAGAAAAGCCAGTGCCTTTTTCTCGGAAAAATTGCTGTGCAATGCCTTTACCACTTGGTTGTAATTGACAGCCACCGCCCGGAACTGGGCGTAAAATTCAGTCAGCCGGGCGCAATATTCGACTGCCGACTTGTCCACTTTCACCACCCTGAACGGTTCGCCGAAAAGACGGGCGGCAATAAAACGGGACTTACTCGTCACGCCGGACTGCTCCCACTGGGAGAGAAACCGGGCATTCTCCCGGTCGTTCAGGTACAACACATGGCGATGCTTCGCCGGGTCATCAAGGGTGGGACGACCGCCCTTGTTTTGCTTCTTTGTTTCCATACTTCTTTCTTTAAAAATTACGACTTCGGAGTAATTTTTATCCCCGACAGGGGCAAGGCGTTTTGAGGCACGAAAAACGGTTTCGTGTGCCACGAAACACACCTTGCTATTTTCTCTGCGAAAATCAAAATCCGTCACGGACGGATTGGGGTTAGCGTGCAACGGTAAACCCTGCGGCACACACGCCCGTTTTCACCTGCCTGCCCTTTCCGGTTTGTTACTCCGTTGCAAAGTAACGGTGATTTAAAATGCTGTAAAATAGCATATTGTTGGACAAATAAGGACAAATGGGGACATCTGCGGACACTTCTCGAAACGGGTGTTTTTTCTTCTTTTATTTGTAGCAGATTTCAAGATTGAAAGCTGGATTGAAAGACAGAAAGCAGCCTTTGAAGCCGGATAGGAAAAAAGGTTGGCAACAAGATTTCAAGACATCAGGATAGCAGGATTTCAGGAAAGAATGAAAGCAAGAAAACAATCTTTCCCAATGGCTGCAAAGCAAGATGGATGGCAAGAAAGCGTGAACACAAGAAAGAAAGCTGTCAATCAGGAAAGGAAAAATGAAAACAATATAATAATCAGTCATTAACAAGTGAAAGCATTATGGAAAACGAGAAAACACCCCTTTATGTAGCCTTTTCCACCCAAAAGGGCGGAGTAGGCAAAACCACTTTTACCGTGCTGGCTGCAAGTTACCTGTATTACCTGAAAGGGTATGACGTGGTGGTCGTGGATTGCGACTACCCGCAGCACTCCATCGCCGGGATGCGCAAACGGGATGCTGAAATGGTGGGCGAAGATGAAGATTACAAGCGCATGGCGTATGAACAATTTACCCGGTTGGGAAAGAAAGCCTATCCCGTGCTATGCAGTTCCCCCGAAAAAGCGATAGCCACGGCAGACGAATATATAACCGCTGCCGCAAACGTGCCGGATATTGTCTTTTTCGACCTGCCCGGAACGGTAAACAGTGAGGGTGTAATAAACTCCCTGTCCGGTATGGACTACATTTTCACCCCCATAGCCGCCGACAAAGTGGTGCTGGAAAGCAGCCTGTCGTTTGCGGTGGCTATCAACAAGCTGCTGGTACGGAACGAAGCCTGCCGCCTTGCCGGGCTGTACCTCTTTTGGAACATGGTGGACGGTAGGGAAAAAACAGACCTGTACACCGTGTATGACAACACTATACGGGAATTGGAACTGCCCCTGATGAAAACTTTTATACCCGATACCAAAAGATACAAAAAAGAACTGGTGACGGATAAAAAAGCAGTGTTCCGTTCCACGCTCTTTCCTGCCAGCCGGATGCTGGTAAGGGGCAGCAACTTGGAAGAACTGGTAACAGAAATAGCGTATTACATCAAATTGAAATGATATGGCAAAACAGAACAGCGGAAAACCGCAGATAGACGAAAATTTCATGAAAGAAATTATCTCGCAAGGCATACCCGCTAAACGGGATGACCAGCCGGATGCAACACCAAAGGAAGATGCGCCGGAAGTGGAGAAAGAAACAAGGCAGGCAGAAGTCGTACAGGTGACAGAACAACCGCAAACGGAAAAACCAGCCGCCCGCAAACGGAAAAATGGAACGGGTGACTATCGGGAAACCTATTTCCAAAAAGTGGAATTGTCCGACCGACAGCCTTTGTACGTCAGCCGCACCACGCATGAAAAGCTGATGCGTATTGTAACGGTTATCGGCGGGCGCAAAGCGACTGCCAGCAGCTACGTGGAAAATATTCTGCTGCGCCATTTCGAGCAATTTCAGGATGAAATAAACACCTTGTACGAAAGTCATTTTCACAAACCTTTTTAGCATATGGTCTTATACTGCATCATCATCGGACTGGCGGTTTATTACCTTGCCCTGTGGGGATGGTATCGCCGTGTGGCTGTAAACAACCGGACAGCTCCCCAGCCGGAAAGGAAAAAGCGGGAAAATACCGCTTCGCTGGTGGGTGAAAGCCATTTCCGCAGTGGACTAATGAGGACAAACGGGGACATCTTGGGACACTTCCCGCAAGCGGTTGAAAATGATACTACATTTGCGCCCGATGCTGGCGGAGAAAACGAAGAAACCGACTTTGAAATGACCTTTGAAGCGGCGGAAGAACCGGACTACGAGGACGAGGAAATCGCCGGGTACATGGCAGACGATGAAACGGGACAGGCTACGGGTGTAGAGTTTGAAAAACTGGTCGAAGCTGTACGCACGGTAAATACTCCGAACCCTGCCGAAGCAGACAAACAGCAGGCAGCCGAAACACTCGGACAAATAACCGGAACAAACCTTTACGATGCAGTGGTGGCAAACATCAACGGCGAATTGGAAAAGGTAGCGGAACTCCTGAAACGGAACGAAGCGGCGGCAATACCGACCACCGACACGCAAACAGCCGGGACAAACGAAGAATACCGGAAATTCGATATGAACGAGTTTTTATAACCTCTAAATGTACAACAGCATGAAAGAACGGGATTACGGTTGATTGGCAGCCAACAGCAAAAAAACGGGATTTATCCCAACCACTAAAATTCTTATTTATTCATCTTGCCGGGCATGGCGGACTATCCACCTGCCAGCCCGGTGCTTAAAAACAAAATTGAAATGAAAAAGAAAATCTTTCTTTCGGCGGCTCTCCTTGCCGCTGTTATGGGTGCGTATGCGCAAGGAAACGGACAAGCGGGTATAACAGAAGCTACCAACATGATAACCAGCTACTTTGACCCCGGAACAAAGTTGGTGTATGCCGTGGGTGCGGTTTGCGGATTGATTGGTGGCGTAAAAGTCTATAACAAATTTTCATCAGGCGACCCCGACACCAGCAAGGTCGCCGCAAGCTGGTTTGGGGCTTGTATATTCCTTATCGTGGCAGCCACTATCCTACGTTCTTTCTTCTTATAAAAGAATGTATTATGTCTGAATATCCAGTAAACCGGGGTATCGGAAAACCTGTGGAGTTTAAAGGATTGAAAAGCCAGTACCTTTTCATCTTTGCGGGCGGCTTGCTTGCCGTGTTCGTAGTGTTCATTATCCTGTTCATGGCAGGTGTAAACCAGTGGGTGTGCATCGGGTTCGGCGTTACTGCCGCCCTGCTGCTCGTATGGCAGACTTTTCGGTTAAATGAACGCTACGGCACACACGGGCTGATGAAAATTGCAGCCCGCAAACGGCATCCCCGCTTTATCATCAACCGCAGGACTATTCCCCGACTATTTACCTATAAAAGCAAGAAAGAATGAGAAATACATTAAAGGCTACCACATTGGAACGGAAGTTCCCGCTTTTGGCGGTGGAAAACGGCTGCATCGTGTCCAAAGATGCGGATATTACGGTCGCTTTCTCGGTAGAACTACCGGAACTGTTCACCGTCACCAGTACGGAATATGAAGCGATACATTCGGCTTGGTACAAGGCTATCAAGGTATTGCCGGACTTCTCCATCATCCACAAACAGGATTTTTTCATCAAAGAGAACTACCAGCCGGATATACAAAAGGATGAACTTAGTTTTTTAAGCCGTTCGTTTGAACGTCATTTTAACGAACGCCCGTTCCTGAACCATTACTGTTACCTGTTCCTTACAAAAACGACAAAGGAGAAAAGCCGCCGACAAAGCGACTTTTCCACCCTTTGCCGGGGTAGGATTATACCTAAAGAGATAGAAGATAAGGAAACGGTAAATAAGTTCCTCGAAGCGGTCGGACAGTTTGAAAAGATTATGAACGACAGCGGATTTATCACCCTTACACGGCTGGAAACGCCGGAAATCACCGGACAGAACGGGCAAGCGGGAATTATTGAAAAATATTTCTCGCTTTCACAAACGGACACCACCACCCTGAAAGATATGCAGCTTAACCCGGAAGATATGCGTATCGGGGATGATATACTATGCCTGCATACCCTTTCGGACGTGGAAGATTTGCCGGGAAAGGTCGGTACGGACAGCCGTTATGAAAAACTGTCCACCGACCGTTCGGACTGCCGCCTGTCATTTGCCGCACCCGTTGGCGTGTTGCTCTCCTGCAATCACGTGTACAACCAGTTTATTTTTTTGGACGACCACACCGAAAACCTGAAAAACTTCGAGCAAACCGCAAGGAATATGCACTCGCTTTCCCGCTACTCCCGTGCCAATCAGGTGAATAAACAGTGGATAGAAGAATACCTAAACGAAGCACATAGCAAAGGGCTTATCTCTGTGCGCTGCCACTGCAATGTTATGGCATGGTCGGACGACCGGGACGAACTAAAGCGTATCAGGAACGATGTAGGCAGCCAGTTGGCACTGATGGAATGTAAACCACGCCACAATACCACCGACACACCGACATTGTTTTGGGCGGGAATACCCGGAAACGAAGCGGACTTCCCGGCGGAAGAAAGTTTCTACACTTTTTTGGGGCAGGCTCTATGTTTCTTCACCGAAGAAACAAATTACAAAAGTTCGTTGTCGCCGTTCGGCATCAAGATGGTGGACAGGGTAAGCGGAAAGCCGCTGCACATCGACATTTCAGACCTGCCCATGAAAAAAGGTATTACGACCAATCGCAACAAATTTATTTTGGGGCCGAGTGGTAGCGGCAAAAGTTTCTTCACCAATCACATGGTAAGGCAATATTACGAGCAAGGGGCGCACGTGCTTTTGGTGGACACGGGTAACAGTTATTTGGGGTTGTGCCAGTTGATACACAACCGCACACACGGGGAAGATGGGGTTTACTTCACCTATACCAACGAAAACCCGATAGCCTTTAACCCGTTTTACGTGGAAGATGGCATTTTCGACATCGAGAAAAAGGAAAGCATCAAGACGTTAATACTTACCCTGTGGAAAAGGAACGATGAAGCACCGACACGTTCGGAAGAAGTCGCCCTGTCCAACGCTGTAAGTGCCTATATCGAACGGATTACCAGCAACCGGACGGTTAAGCCCTGTTTTAACACCTTTTATGAGTATGTACGGGACGAATACCGCCAAAAGCTGGCAGAAAAGAACGTTCGGGAAAAGGACTTCGATATAGACGGTTTCCTGAATGTCCTCGAACCCTACTACCGGGGTGGCGAATATGATTACCTGCTAAACTCCGACCAAGAACTGGATTTGCTGCACAAACGCTTTATAGTCTTTGAGTTGGACAATATCAAAGACCACAAAATCTTATTCCCGATTACAACCATTATCATAATGGAAGCCTTCATAAACAAAATGCGCAGGTTAAAAGGCATCCGAAAGTTGATATTAATCGAGGAAGCGTGGAAAGCGATTGCAAGTGCAAATATGGCGGACTACATAAAATATTTATACAAAACCGTCCGCAAATATTTCGGGGAAGCGATTGTAGTCACCCAAGAAGTCGAAGATATAATTTCTTCGCCCGTTGTCAAAGAAAGTATCATTAACAACAGCGATTGTAAAATCTTGTTAGACCAGCGCAAATACCTGAATAAATTCGACAGCATCCAAAACCTGCTGGGACTGACGGATAAGGAACGTGCGCAAATACTTTCCATCAACATGGCAAACCATCCCGGACGAAAGTACAAGGAAGTTTTCTTTTCGCTGGGCGGCACGCAGTCGGCAGTGTACGCAACAGAAGTTAGTTTGGAAGAATACTACACGTACACAACGGAAGAAAGCGAAAAAATGGAACTGTTCACCCTCGCCGATAAGCTGGGCGGAAATCTCGAACTGGCGATAAAACGCCTTGCTGAAAGTAAAAGAAACCCCGATAAAACAACCACCTAAAAGATAACAAGATGAAACGGTTCAAAAGATTGTTTCCGGTATTGCTGTGCGCCTGCCTGCTGTCGATGGCAGCCTGCAAGGACAACACGCAAAAAGAACTGGAACGGATGCGGGGCGAATGGGTAAGCAAAAGCGGAAATACCGTTTTTGCCCTTTGGAACGATAACGGGCAATATAAGGTCACCCGCACGGTAAAAGTCCGGGGCAGGGAACTGACAAACACCTACGCCGTCCGGCAAACGGACGGATGCCTGTACATCGACACGGGCTTTGCGGTAGTGTTGACCTATGACGGCAAAACCGACCGGATTACCCTTTCTCCCGGTGGAGAATACCAAAGAAGTGACAAATCATTAAAACAGTAAATGTATGAAAACAAAATTATTTATCCTGATGGCGGTATGCCTGTCCTGCTTCGGCAGGGCTTCCGCCCAATGGGTCGTTACAGACCCGTCTAATTTGGCGCAAGGTATCATCAATACCGCCAAACAGATAGTACAAACGTCCACTACGGCAAACAATGTAATGAGCAATTTCAAGGAAACGCAGAAGATTTTCCAGCAGGGAAAAGAATACTACGATGCCCTGAAAAAAGTACACGATATTGTCAAGGGCGGAAAGAAAGTACAGAAAAGCATCCTGATGGTAGCGGAAATATCGGAAATCTATGTTACCAACTTTCAGAAAATGATGTCCGACAAAAATTATACGCCGCAGGAACTTACCGCTATATCTTTCGGATATGCCAAATTACTGGAAGAAAGTGCAGACGTATTGCAGGATTTAAAAAACGTGGTAAACATCAGCGGTATGTCAATGACCGATGCCGAACGGCTCGCCCTGATTGACCGGGCATATACCAGCCTGCTGAATTACCGCAATCTTGTGAACTACTATACCCGCAAAAATATTTCCGTTTCCTACCTGCGGGCAAAAAAGAAGAACGATACAGACCGGGTAATGGCTCTTTACGGCTCGGCGAATGAACGCTATTGGTAACATAAAGATAAAGAAATGCCTATGTTATTAGCAGCTATCGAATTTGACAACCTGCACCAGATTTTAAGGGCGTTGTATGATGAAATGATGCCCTTGTGCAGCAACATGACCGGGGTTGCGAAAGGTATTGCCGGATTGGGGGCTTTGTTTTACGTGGCGGCAAAAGTGTGGCAGTCGCTCGCACGTGCCGAACCTATAGACGTGTACCCGCTTCTGCGTCCCTTTGCGCTGGGGCTGTGTATCATGTTTTTCCCGACTTTCGTGCTGGGGACTATCAACACCGTGCTTTCCCCGGTTGTCCGGGGCTGTAACGACCTGCTCCAAACGCAGACATTCGATATGAACGAATATCGACAGCAGAAAGACAAACTGGAATATGAAGCCCTGATGCGAAACCCGGAAACGGCTTACCTTGCTTCGGATGAAGAATTTGACCGACAACTGGAAGAACTGGGGTGGTCGCCCTCCGACATGATTACCATGACGGGAATGTATATGGATAGGGCGGCATACGATATAAAAAAATCAGTCCGGGACTGGTTCAGGGAACTGCTGGAACTGATGTTTCAGGCGGCGGCTTTGATTATCGACACGCTACGCACGTTCTTTTTAATCGTGTTGTCTATACTGGGTCCGCTGGCGTTTGCGATTTCCGTTTATGACGGTTTCCAAAGCACGCTGACCCAGTGGATAACACGTTATATCTCGATTTACTTGTGGCTACCCGTGGCAGATTTGTTCAGCAGTGTGCTGGCACGCATACAAACACTGATGCTGCAAAGGGACATTGAGGAACTTTCAGACCCGAATTTCATACCGGACGGAAGCAATTCGGTATATATCATCTTTATGATTATCGGTATCGTGGGCTACTTTACCATTCCTACCGTGGCGGGTTGGATTGTGTCGGCTGGCGGGACAAGCGGTTACAACCGGAATGTAACCAAAGCGGGCGTACTCGCTGGTGCGGCGGCTGGTGCAGCTACCGGGAAGATTGCCGGAAAACTGCTGAAATAAAAAATAACTATCATCATTAAAACAATAAAAGGATGGAATTTAAAAGTTTAACGAACATCGAAACGAGTTTCCGGCAAATTAGGCTTTTTGCGCTGGTATTTATATGCCTGTGCGCCCTGATAACGGGCTTTGCCGTGTGGAACTCTTACAGCTTCGCCGAAGCACAACGGCAGAAAATATACGTCTTGGATAACGGTAAAAGCCTGATGCTGGCACTTTCGCAGGATATGGCGCAAAACAGACCCGTGGAAGCCAAATCACACGTGAAACGTTTTCATGAACTGTTCTTCACGTTGTCCCCCGATAAGGATGCCATCGAAAGCAACGTCAAACGCTCGCTTTTCCTTGCCGATAAGAGTGCCTTTAATTATTATAAAGACTTGGCGGAAAAAGGATATTACAACCGGGTGATTAGCGGGAATATCAATCAAACGGTGGAAATTGACAGTATAAAATGCGATTTCAACCAGTACCCTTACCGGGTCAATACCTATGCCCGACAAATGATTATCAGGGAAAGCAGTCTGACAGTGCGAAGTCTTATTACTTCGTGCCGGTTGCTGAACGCTACCCGCAGCGACAATAACCCGCACGGCTTTATCATGGAAGCGTTCACCATTATGGAAAACAAGGATTTGCAAACACTTAAACGGTAAAAGTATGAAAGTGAAAAAGAATTGCATCGAAAAGGTGCAGGATTGGGCGGACGACAAATTGCGCCAAATGTGCGGGCGTATCACGCCGGGAAAAAGGCTGACAGTTATACTCCTTATGTTTGTGTTCTTCGGCGGTATGTCCATCTATATAACCGTGTCCTCTATTTACAATATCGGAAAACGGGACGGGCAGCGGTTACAAATCGAACATATCAGGCAGTTGCCCTTACAGCAGACAAACGACAGTATCAACCCTTTAAATTATCCGAACGATGGAAGAAGTACAGAAGAATGAAATGGGAACAACCGTACCGGAAACAGACGGCAGACCTTTAAAAGAAGAAAAGCCAAAACGGGAACTGACCCCGCAGCAGGCGCAACAACGAAAGAAAATGATTGTTTTTCCCCTGATGTTCCTTGCCTTTGCAGGCTGTATGTACCTGATTTTTGTGCCGTCCTCGAATGACGGGACGAAACGGGAAGAAGTGGGCGGCTTCAATGCCGATATTCCCCTGCCGACAGAGGACGGAATAATAGCCGATAAACAGAAAGCCTACGAAGCCGCGCAACTGGAACGGAAACAACGGGAGAAAATGAAAACCTTGCAGGATTTCGGTTTCACGCTGGGCGACCAGCAGGAAGCGGCAGAATTGGAACTGATACCGGAAAGCGAAGAAGAACCGCAAAATCCCGGCGGTTCTGCCTACCGGGGTGGCAGTTCATCCGTCAGGGCTTCCGCCGATGCCTACCGGAATATCAACCAGCAGTTAAGTACATTCTACGAAACGCCCAAAGAAGATAAGGAAAAAGAAGAACTTAAAAGGCAGGTAGAGGAACTGACGGCAAAACTGGAAGATAAAGAAAAGGCTTCCATCGGAGTGGACGACCAAATGGCAATATTGGAAAAATCGTATGAACTGGCAGCAAAATATAACCTGAACGGGGAACAAAACGGGCAGGTGGCGCAGGTTGCACCAGCCGGGACAATCACCCAAAAACCGCAGGCTTACCCGGTACAGGCAGTACGGGAAAACACCGTTTCCGGATTGCAGCAGCCGATGAACGATGTAGAATTTATACAGGCATACAGCCAAAACCGGAACTACGGTTTCAATACGGCAGTTGGTACGGGTTACGCAATGGGAAAGAACACGATAGCTGCCTGCATACACCAAGACCAAACCCTGACAGACGGACAGACGGTTAAACTACGACTGCTCGAACCCTTGCAAGCCGGAAACATACTGGTAGCCAAAAACACGGTCGTATCGGGGACGGTAAAAGTACAGGGCGAAAGGCTGGACGTGCTGGTGTCCTCGATAGAGTATGCCGGAAACATTATTCCGGTAGAACTTGCCGTGTTTGACACGGACGGGCAAAAAGGTTTGTCCGTTCCGTCCTCAATGGAACAGGAAGCCTTTAACGAAGCTATGGCAAACATAGGCAGCGGGCTGGGAACAAGTATTTCTTTTGCTCGTAGTGCCGGGCAGCAAGTGGCAATGGACGTGACAAGGGGCTTGTTACAAGGTACGTCCGGTTATCTTGCGAAAAAATTCAGGACTGTAAAAGTAAAGCTGAAAGCAGGCTATAAAGTCATGCTGTATGCCAAACAACAATAATTATTTAACCACTAAAATTCCAATTAGAAATGAAAAAGATTTTTGTAATGTTCGCCCTTTTGCTGGGCGTAGTAACTGTAAAAGCACAAACTACCGACACGGTGCAATATGTAGCAGGCAACAACTTGTATCAGGGGATAACCCGGAAATTACCCTACCGACAAATGGTAACACCCTACGGCGTGGAAATTACGTTCGCCAAAACGGTACATATTATTTTCCCGTCTGCCGTACGTTACGTGGATTTGGGAAGCAACCATATCATAGCCGGAAAAGCGGACGGGGCGGAAAATGTTATCCGGGTGAAAGCCACGACAGAGGACTTTCCGGGTGAAACTAATTTCAGCGTGATTTGTGAAGATGGCAGTTTTTATTCCTTTAATGCGAAATATGCCCGTGAACCGGAACTGCTGAACATTGAAATGAAAGACTTCTTAGAAAATGAAGATACGTCCGATTTCTCGCATACCCGAATGAACATTTATTTCCGGGAACTGGGGAACGAAAGCCCGTTGTTGGTAAAGCTGATAATGCAGAGTATCTACAAGAATAACGACCGCAAAATACGGCATTTAGGTAGCAAACGTTTCGGCATCCAGTTTTTAATCAAGGGAATTTATACCTACAACGGAATGTTATATGTACATACCCAAACGAAGAACAGTTCAAACGTGCCGTTTGATACGGATTTTATCAAGTTTAAAATAGTGGACAAAAAAGTTCCTAAAAGAACGGCTATTCAGGAAACGGTATTGGATGCGGTACGCAGCTATAACGAAGTAATAGAAGTTGCCGGGAAAAGCGTTGTCCGCACGGTGTACGCCCTGCCGAAATTCACTATACCGGACGACAAATTGCTACTGGTGGAACTCTACGAGAAAAACGGCGGACGACATCAGGTTATCCGGGTGGAGAACGCCGACATCGTGAACGCCGAAGTGATTAACGAACTTAAAATCAAATAAGGATGAAACGGTCTTTAATCATTATGACCCTTTTTGCGTTGTGCCTGACTTTTAACCAGGCACACGCACAAAGGTATCTGCCGGGAATGAAAGCCTTGCAGGTTACGGCAGGAATGGCGGACGGCGTACACTGGAACGATAACACGGATTTTGCTTACCACATCGGGGTTGCATACAGCGTTTACACCAAAAATGCAAATCGCTGGGTTCTCGGCGGGGAATACCTCGAAAAACGATACAATTATAAGGACATAAAAATACCTGTACAGCAGTTTACCGCAGAGGGCGGCTATTACCTGAACTTCCTTTCAGACAGGCGGAAAACCTTTTTCCTTTCGCTGGGATTGTCGGCACTCGCCGGGTACGAAACGAGCAACCGGGACAAAAAGATATTGCCGGATGGTTCTACATTGCTGGATAAGGATTGTTTTGTGTACGGCGGGGCTTTAACGCTGGAACTGGAAGCCTACCTGACTGACCGGGTGGTACTTCTCCTGAATGCAAGGGAACGGACGTTGTTCGGCTCGGACATCGGCAAGTTTCACACGCAGGTAGGCGTAGGAGTAAAATTTATCATCAACTAACCGCTATATAACAATGGATATGAAGAATGTAACATATAAAATCATTATGGGCTGCTACATCGTGGTCGCCCTTGTACTTGTCACTGCCTGTAATGACAACTTGGATATTCAGCAGGCGTACCCGTTCAGCATCGAAACGCTACCCGTACCCAAAAAACTGAAAGTCGGGGAAACGGCGGAAATTCGCTGCCAGTTGGTTAGGGATGGGCGTTACCTGCCGACAACCTACCAAATACGGTATTTTCAGCCGGACGGAAAAGGGGCTTTGAAAATGGATAACGGCACGGTATTTTTACCGAATGATTTCTACCCGCTGGAGAAAGAAACATTCCGGCTTTATTATACCTCCGCATCGACCGACCAGCAGACTATTGACGTGTATGTGCAGGACAGTTTCGGGCAGTTGGTACAACTGACATTCAGTTTCAATAATGACAATGACAAGGAAGAATGAAAACAGCGGCATATATCTATTTCGCCTTTCTGATGGTGTCTTGGCTCTGCTCGATTTACAGTTTGCGTAATGCACCCACTGATGTGGAACTATGGGGCAGGGAACTGGAATAAACCACCAAAGGGTGTACTATAACAAAAATCCGTCGGTTGTTCTCGGCGGATTTTTGCATTTAAGGACAGGGAACATAAACGGTTTCTTTGCTATCTTTCTTTTCCGCCAACGGCTCACCGAAAGAAAGTAGCGGCGGCAAACCGCCGCCGTTCTTCTCAACTGATTTTAAGGCTTTTTATCAGCACATTTCTCTGTAACCATTCTTTCACACAATCCATGTTATATTCGCTCGTTATAACCGCCGTTTCTTCGTCTATGGGGGTGAAACGGGTACTTTCATAACTATTTACCCAACCTTGCAGGGAAGAAACACCCCACGCCGTTACATCATTACTGAAAAGGGTATCTATCCGGCTAATCGGTTCACCGAATATTATTACCATTGTCTGATAATCTGCTTTATCAGGTAATAATTTCAAGTGGTGCAACGTCCCGAAATCGTCTGTTTTGCGTCCCCACGCCCATACATCGTGGTATAAATCATCTCCCCACTGGTGCGGCGTGTCGAAACGTACTTTCACGCCTGTTGTATATTTGTCCTCTTGGGTGTCCTCAATAACGCCCGTTACCATCAAACCCGTAAAAATACACTCGCAACGCCTACCGATAAGTGCTTTGTTTACTTCTGTCGTTTTCATGTCCCTAAATTTTATTTATTATCACTTTGCATTTTCTTCTCTATCCACTTATCCCGCTGGCGGCGGCACTCGTCAAGCGTTTTAGCCAACGTACTGAAAAGTTCGCCGTCCGTGTGGCGGTAGTCATATTGATAATAAATTTGTCCCCTGAATGCGCCCAAGCAACATTTCACGTATTTTTCTTCTCCCGGTGTTTGGGTGATACTCACCCCGTTTTTGTTAAGTGATTGCATGATGTTCTATTTTTAATCGTTATAAAATCAGTAAGGAAAGCAACAAAAGGAAAAGGAACGCCACGCAAAGCCCGTAAAATAAGGATAAACAAACCCGAAGCAGGAAACAAGCCGCATAAAAGCCGAAAAATAAAACGGTAGCCGTCCCGATGCCTGTAATATGGTACACTACCCAAAGCAATGCAAGCCGTAGAACCAACTTATAAAACCTTTTCCTTTCCATTATTTTGAGTATTGCGGGCAGGGTATTATCCCCGCCCTGATTAGTATTTAAGCCGCACGGAATACAAAACCCTCGTCCATCCAGTAATCACACATGAATAAATCACGGGCGAATTTTTCATAATCGAAATAAGTCTTTGCAAACTCCGGCAGTTCATAACATTCTTCTACATATTCATAAGCGAAATCTTCTTCGTCCTCGTATTCGCCCAAAAATGCGTTTTGAAAATCCCGTACAAGGTCGTCCGCATCTTCGTTACTAAAATCACGGCTTTTATAGTTGCACCACACGAAAAAGGCTTCCTGCTCGGTGTCGCCTAAATCTTCCACCGCATCACGCAAAGCGAAAAAGTTTTCCGAAAGCCAGCTTTCGCCGATTAAGTTCTCCGGCACGTTCTCCCAGTCCTGAAACATAAATTCGGCATCTTCTTCGTCCTTGTGCAATTCCCGGCAGGCATCGTAAAATTCTTCCTTGTCCGAATAGTCCGAAAGGTCGAGCCACTTGCCAAAAAGTGAACCTGCATTGTACTTGCCGTATGTGCCTACATAAACTCTTGCTGCTGATAATGTCGTTGCTTCCATGATTGTAATTTTTTTAAGTTTATGCGGATTTGAGAGGTGAGGGAGTTGAGTTTCATAACCTTTTTCCTGTTTCTCGTAAATCCGACTTTTTTTATGCGTCTTCCGGTCGGGTCGGTCGTTTTCGTTTCACATAGGCATAAAAGGGTAGTGTTTAGACTTTGCAAGTTTTTGGCAAAAAATACCTCGCAACCAGCGGGCGCAGGGAAGATTTTTTGCCAAACCTGAAAGGCTCGAACTTGCAAAGTCGTGAAGAACACGTAACTACCTTTGCCTATTGAAATGATAAAAACGACTGTCCCGGCTGGGGGACTGCTAAAGAGGAAGATTTACATTAAGAGGAACAGGTAAAAGGTCTAATCTATATTTTGTAGGGAAAGTTCCTGATGGGAACTTATTTTCTAAAATGGGAAAATGCGGGCGGCAAAGACAAGTGTATCGTCAGTTTATCTTACGATAGGCTTGTGCGGGTTTCCAATGGCTCTTTTCACGAAAATTAGTCGGCCATGCCACGCACGGCTGGCGTTTCGGGGAATGTACCAGTAGAAAAGGATATAAGAAATGCGGGTCGTCGGTGGACTTCCCGCAAGTTGAAAGAATATACTTTATTGGAATATATCGTATTAGGTGAAATTTCGTTACTGAAATCGTTACCTATTCGTTACCTGAACGGTCATAGGTAATGAAACCTACCGGACGGCGTTCTTTCTGCTGTTGGGACTGACTTAACAACTGGGTAAGGGCTTGGTAGATTTCATTAAATTGTGCATCCGTACTTACTTCCAGTTCTTCAATACGTTTCAGCAGTTCTTCGTAACCGATTACCATTTGGCGCATAAGGACAAACGCCCGCATGATGGATATATTCACGTCTATGGCGGTCTGACTACGCAACACGCTACTAAGCATAGCAACTCCCTGTTCTGTAAAGCAATCGGGAAGTACATAGCTGTGTTTCAGGCTCTCCGGCAACTGGTCACAATTTGTGACCAGTTCGTCCCATTCCTCTTTCGTCATAGTGAAACGAAAATCAGGTGGGAAGCGTTTTTCATTACGTTTCACCGCTTGTTTCAATACTTTGGTTTGCACTCCGTAAAGTTCTGCCAAATGAAAGTCAAGCATTACACGGTAACCCCTGATTTCAAAAATTTTGTTCTGAATGATTTGCAAGTCCATAATTCTATTATTTATAAATTAAACATGGTTTCCATATCTTTGAATTGCCCGGAAATAGCGGACATATCACTGGCTATCTTGTTTTTCGTAAAGCAAGTGACTGAAAGCGTACTTTTCAAAAGACTATGCCCCAATATTTTGGCTGCGGTTTCAAGGGGAATACCGTTTTCCGAAGCTATCGTGGTGGCAAATGTCCGGCGGGCTGAAAAAGTGGTGATAGTTTTGTTTATGCCACATTCAAAAGCTATTTCCCGTAACCGAATATTCATTACAGGCAAAGGAAAAAGCGGAAACAACCCGCCGTCCTCTTGTTGTCCTTTGTATTTCTTAATTATTTTATAAGGAATATCCAACAGGGGAATAGTACGGGAAAAACGGGTCATAGGAACATATATTCGCAAATAGTGGCTACCACTGGGTAACGTCATAAGTTGCTCTGCACGTAGCTTTTTTAAATCTTCATAAACCAGCCCGGTGAAGCAGGAGAATACAAAAACATCACGGACTTTTTCAAGATGTTCGGAAGAAAGTTTAGCCTTTAAAAAGGCGGTTAGTTCTTCACGGGTCAGATACTCTTTATGATACTGTCTTTTCATGTGCTTATTTGTTTTAAAAGTGAGTAATAATAAGGTAGAGAACCTGCCGTTTTAACGGCAAGTTCCTTGTTTAAAGGTTACAGGGCTTCTTTATAAATCTTCTCGATACCGACAAATTTCTTATCAAGTCCCTGCATATCGTTACCTATCTTATTATTGGTAATGCGGGCGTAAATTTGCGTGGTTTCTATATTGGTGTGTCCCAACATTTTGCTAACCGTTTCGATGGGAACACCCTTTGCAAGCGTGGTTGTGGTCGCAAATGTATGGCGGGCAAGGTGAAATGTCAAGTTCTTTTTAATCCCGCAAACGTCCGCTATTTCTTTCAAGTAGGCGTTAAGTTTTTGATTACTGATTACCGGAAGTATCTTACCGTTCGGCAGCTTGCCCTTATACTTCTTCAATATCATTTTGGGAATATCCAGCAAGGGAACATTTACGTCCGTATTGGTCTTTTGGCGTTTGGTGATTATCCATAACTTACCGTCAAAGGATTTGCGAACATTCTCTTGGGTAAGGTTGGCGACATCAATATAAGCCAAACCTGTGAAACAGGAAAAGACAAACAAGTCCCTGACGTTTTCCAACCGTTCGGAAACCATCTTCTTTTTAAGGATGATTTTTATTTCGTCCTCTGTCAAATACCCTCTATCCACTTTCTCCAAACGGATTTTATAATTGGCGAACGGGTCGCCAATCAAGATGCCGTTATTACGGGCTATCAGGATAATGCGTTTGAAGAACTGCATAAACTTGGCAGTCGTATTATAACTGCATTTGCAGGTAGTACGCAAATACAACTCGAAGTCTGTTATAAACATCGGAGTGATTTCATTAATGGCAATATCCGATATATTGTATTTGCTTTGGATAAACTCGGCAAGGTGGCGGCGGGTCACTTCGTATTTACGATAGGTGGCAATCGTCTTGGATATGCCGACCAACTGTTTCACATCGTCATTGTGCTTTTTGAAAAGGTCTAAAATGGTTTCGTGTTTTTCACTGTGTCCCAAAAATTCATTCTTCACCTTTTCGGCTGTCACATAGTTATCACGCCGTTGCTGTTCGTGGTAGATATTATTCAAGGATGCTTTTATATCCTCCAATAAGGCATTTATTCTGCCTGCATCCTTACCTTTGGCTTTACCTGCTGCCATATTCCAGTTTTCGGGCAGGATGCTTTGTTTCGTACTAAACTGGCACAACTTACCGTCAATGGTAATTCTTGCCATAATCATAACCTCGCCGTTCTTCTTTTCAGAACCTTTCTTTAAATAGAAAAGGACTTTAAATGTACTCTTCATAACCTCACATTTTTTAAGTTACAAAACTAATGATAACACTTTAAATGTGAGATATTTAGACAGCGGACAAATTCGGACTTCCTGCGGTCATTTTCGGACAAATCGTTACCGTTTTTGTCCGGTAGGGAATAGGTAACGATTTAGTAACGAAACTATGTCTTTTCAAGTCCTTTTGTTGTCTTGGAAACAAGACTTATAGGCAATAAAAAAACCTACAAATCGCTGATTTGTAGGTTTTTGTCCTCTTACTGTCCTCTTTTGTCCAGTAGGTTCTGCGGAGAGACAGGGTAATGAACCTATCTCCTTATGTCGCTTTAATTCAACTCTTTATCAATATGTCAATGCCTTAGGGGGTACAATTTAGGTCTCAAAAAAGACGTTTATTTGTCATCCTTTGGCTGTTCATTGTCTGCCTAAAACTTCGGTTCAAAGATACAACTTGTTTTTGAAATACGCAAATCATTGAATATAAATATTCTGCGGTTAGTGCAAGGTGCAAGCTATATTTATATATATACTTGCACCTTGCACTAAAAGAACTTTATTGCCCCCTATGCTTCTTCCTAAAATCAGTAGGATTACAATCTTTGTATTTCTTGAATAGCCTATTCAAATGGCTTTCATCCGTAAATCCCAGTTCCTCTACTATCTCGCTAATTCTCATTTCGCTGTGTAAAAGCCGACTTTCCACCATTTTCATCTTATAGTTTAAGATATACTGCTGCATGGTTTCGTTGGTCTGCTTTTTGAAGTATCTCCCAAGATAATTGGGTGAAATACCAAAATGCTGGCTTATCGCTTTGGCTTTTATCTTTTCGGGATAGCAAATGTTGGATTGGATATATTGCAAGATGTTCAGTGACTTTTCTTCTGAATTTTCATCTATCTGTTCAGGCAGGAACATAGCAATGTTACGGGCAACAACAATAACAATCGTGTTGATTAACTGCGTAATAATTTCACTGCTGTATATATTCCTATTCACATATTCACGGATAATCGCTTCTATCATAGGTTTTACCAGCAATTTATCGGTTTGATTACGTAATATACAGCCGGGACGGTGATTGGCGTGTTGCAATATAAATTCCAGCCGTTGAATGTTCTCCGCCCCAAAAACAGCCGAATGAATGTAGATGTCATTGAACTTTATATATACGAACTTTGTCGTAGTGTGAATGTCGAAAGAATGTATGTCACCGGGAGTAATCATGAAAAGATGCCCGTCATGATATGGAAATTTGTTGTTGTTTATCCACTGAATACCTGTTCCCGATAGAATATAGACCAGTTCAAAAAAAGTATGGTCGTGTTCCTTTAATTGTGATTCGTCCAGTTCACTGAAACAGATTTCAAACGGTTGGTGTAGATTTTCCCTTTTCATTTTGTGATTTTTTCTATTAGGACGTAAAGATACAAATAAAAAGAAAAATAATACATATATTTACGCTCGGATATGTATAACTTTGCCACAAATAAGATGAAGCAGTAACTTTTATTAGGATGAGGTATGAAAACAGAATTGGAAAAATGCTTGTCGGGCGAATGGTATGATTGTCATGCTCCCGTATTTATGGGGTTTAAAAGAAAGACGCATGAATTGTTGCTGAAATACAATTCATTGCCGTATGATTATAAAGAGGAAAAGTATGCGCTATTGAAAGAAATGTTTGAAAGCGTTGGCAAGAAAGTTTCAGTAGGACATTCTTTTATATGCGATTATGGCTGTAACATCAGCATAGGTAATAATGTCAGCATAAACACCGGATGCACCTTTGTGGACTGCAACAAAATCATTATCGGCAACAATGTATTGATAGCCCCCAATGTGCAAATCTATACGGCTACCCACCCTGTTGAATTGAATGAGCGGCTAACACCGACAGAAACGGAGGACGGGACAGCATATATCCGTCACACGTATGCCTTGCCTGTTACCATTGAGGACGGTTGTTGGATTGGCGGCGGTGTCATTATCCTGCCGGGTGTTACTATCGGTCGGGGAAGCGTTATTGGAGCGGGAAGTGTTGTCACCAAATCCATTCCGGCAAACAGCCTTGCCGTAGGAAATCCATGTAAAGTAATTCGGGAAATCAATACTTCCATATAGCCATGATTAAATTAGTCGCTTTCGATTTGGACGGCACGATAGGCAATACCTTGCCGATGTGCATACAGGCTTTCAAGAAAGCCACACAACCATATATCGGACATGAATTGTCGGATGAAGAAATGGTTCATACTTTTGGTTTAAATGAAAAAGGTATGATTGGGTGTGTCGTTGATGAACCCTATCGGCAACAGGCATTGAATGACTTTTATGTGATTTATAAGGAATTGCATCAAGAAATGTGTCCGACACCTTTTGAGGGAATACGTGAGTTGATAGCCTTGTTAAAGCAAAAGGGTATCATTGTGGCACTTATCACCGGAAAGGGGATAAATAGTTGTGATATAACCTTAAAGCAATTCAATATGAAGGATTCTTTTGCAAAAGTCATTACGGGAAACGCAGAAAGGAACATCAAGTCGGAAGCATTGAAAGAACTCTTGCATGATTATCATTTGGCTGCAAATGAAATTGTATATGTCGGGGATGCACTTTCAGATATAATGGAGTGCAGGAAAGCCAATGTGATGTGTCTGTCTGCCGCTTGGAGTATTCCACAAAATGAAGTGACAGCCTTAGAAAACAGTAACCCTAAAAATGTGTTTTATTCGATATCGTCCTTATTCAAATATCTTAATATAAAAACATGATTGTCTTATTTACAGTGAATTTTATCAACTCAATTAAAACAGAACAATATGAAACAGAGAATTTGCCAAAGTTGTGGCATGTCTATGCCCACTGATGATTTGTTAGGAACTCACGGTAACGGATGTTTGTGTACTGAATATTGCTGCCACTGCTTCCAAAAAGGATTTTTCACCAACAATTCATTGGAGGAACAAATCGAACTGAATACCCAACCCGAAAGTCTGGCTGCATTTAACGAAGCGTCAGGAAGTAATTTTACCAAAGAAGAAGCTATCGAAGGACTACGTAAGTTCCTGCCTACGCTTAAACGCTGGATGCCTATCAGACAGCAGGCTGAATGGGTACTTGAACAATGCGGCTACATCACACTTTCCACTATCAGTGAAAATGGTTATCCTCGCCCGGTAGCTATCGACCTATTGCGCCATACCGATATATCAACTTTATGGATGACAACAGCCTTATCCACAGAAAAGGTAAAACATATCAGACAAAATTCAAAAGCCGGAGTTTGCTTTGTTCACGAAGCAGACAGTGTTACTCTAACCGGAAAAATAGAAATACTTACTGATGCGGAAACCCGTCAGACCTTTTGGCAAGATTATATGCTACACTATTTCCCGCAAGGTGTAAACGACCCGGATTATTGCATTCTTTGTTTCCATACGGAAGAAGCAGTTTTGTGGATAGACAGGAAATTTGAGCGCATCGTGTTATAATGTAGCCATTCTTGTTTTCGTATGAAAAGTTTGTCTTATCATACGAAAACAAGAATAGCTATTTAGGGTAACTTTTTCTCTGGCTTATTCCGTATATTTGCTTTCAAATAAGAGAACTATGGATATAGATAACGAAAAGAAATATTGCCAAAGTTGTGGTATGCCATTAGACATTGAGGGTATTTCAGAATATGGAACAAATTCTGATGGTACACTCAATCAGGAATTTTGTTCCTGTTGTTTAAACTCCGGCAAATATCTTTTTGATTTCTCAATGGAATACCTCATTTATCTTTGGGGGCTTTTCCCCGATTCCTATAATCAAATTGCAGGTACTAATTATAAAAGCGAGGAATTAAGAAATGTTTTATCCGACAGATTGCCTAATCTAAAGCGGTGGAAGCAAAAAATAAACACTGCCCATATACACTATGCCCTTATAATAAATGTTCAGGAATATATCAATCGGCATTTATTTGAGGACTTAAACTCTGACAATTTATCTCATATCGCTTGTATGTCGATATATCACTTTCGGAGAGTATTCAAAGATGTTGTAGGAGAGAATGTCGGTGATTATATTCAGAGGTTAAGGTTGGAATATATTGCTTTCAAACTTATTTCAACAAATACAAGGGTATCGGAACTGCTTGAACAGATAAATTTTCACAATAAACATACTTTATCAAGGGCATTTAAAAAGCATTTTCAAATGTCTATCCCTGCTTTCAGGAAAACATATTCAAGTGTTGCTTATGAAAACAAAATTATAAAACAGCCTGACTGTTCAATAAAGAGGATTAAAGAATTCAAAGTTGCATATTTGAAATTTGAGCGAACACATAGAAATAAGCAAGCATATTCTACTTTGTGGGGGCAGATAATAGAATTTGCCAAGAAATACAATCTGACAGATAAAGGTTTCAAATACGTTAGTATCAGTTTGGATAGTCTTGATATTACGGAAATAGATAAATGCCGATTTTTGATAGGGATAACTGTTCCTTATTCAATGGAAGTCCCTAAAGGTTTTGGGACTTTGAACATACAAGCAGGGTTATATTCTGTATTTAATATAAAAGGGGGCAACCATGAATTAAATAAAATTTACCGGAATGTTTACCTTGATTGGCTACCAAATAGCAAGTACCGTCTAAGAGAACAAATGACCTTTGAAATATATGCCAATACTCCCAATAAAACAAGCACGGATGAATTGGTTACAGAAATTTATTTACCCATTGAAACAAAACAAAAGATAAAATGAAAAACGAAATAATTCAATTTTTAAGAGAGAATATCATTGGCAAAACATTGCTTACTGGTGTAGTTTATAAATTAGAGAACGGAAATTTAGAAGGCGTGTATAGCGATAAAATGACATTCTCAAATTTGGTGACAACAGAAAACGGCATTAAGTTCAATATGACAACTGTCACCCAAGAATTGGTTTACAATTTGGATGATAAAGGAGCAAGAACCACCATAGCCAAAGATTATACAGGAACAAGTGTGTTTTGTTATGAATTGGCAATGCGAAAAAGCACAAAGCAAATCACAGGTTATATGCGTTGTGTTTCAACAACAGTTCAAGATTCCACAATGGAAGCTGTAGTTTGTGGAATATTTGATGTGACTTTTGACGGGAAAGAACTGAAATGGCAAGAAAATCAATTGCTATATAGAGATAATCCCATAGGAGAAGATAAATATAAACCAGTCGCCTTTAATTCCAAAGTTCGTTTTTATCTTGATAACGGGAAAGTCATATTTGAATATTTGCCAACGCTTTGGGATATATCCCCTGACACATTGGAAAAGAGATTGTCTAAAGATGATTATCCTCCTTATATATCAAAAGAACAATAACCGAATAAAAAAGAAGTAGAGCCGGATAATAGCATAAATGAAATAAGCTGTTTATACAATGAAAGAGGTAGTAGATAGGATATTAGAGCAAGTAGAGGCTGATATTTCGGAAATCGACCTCTACGGTTATAATATTATCAAAACTTCTCTTTCAATGGTACATAGGCTGCAAACAGTTCTTAATGATTTGAGAACGAAAATACAGACTTATGTATTTCTAACCAAAGAGGATGAAATCTTATTTTTCAAGACACAGAAACCGGAGATACTCGGGCGGTTGTTATTTTTCTATAAGATATACAAGATTGAAACGCAATGCCCTAATGGTAGCGATGAAGCAATTAGAAATTATATCAATCGGGAACTGGATAATCTGACTTATTTCTTCAATCGCAATTTGGACTTTTACCAATATTACCGTTCACATTCCACTGTGTACGATGAATATTACTTTGTACGTGGAAAAGCTGATTTGCGGTTATGTACTGATAGCGCACAGTTTGACAAAGACCCTAATTTCTCAACCGGATATGATTATAAAGTGGCAAAGATTATCGCCAATGAAATGCTACGTATCTACCTGAATAAACGATTGGTGAAACTGGGAACTAATAATCAGATAGAAGACTATTTACAGAAATGCTTCAAATATCCGTTCCGTTTTACAGGCAAAAAGGCATATCTTATCGAACTGGGATATTCGCTTGTATCTTCGGGCGACATAAACAATGGCAATGTGGAGATAAAAGAAATGATGAATTTCCTTAGCATGATATTCCATATTGATTTAGGGGATTATTACGCTTCTTATATAGCTATGAAAGAGAGAAAAGACCGAACGGCATATCTTCATCATCTTATAGATAGTCTGATTAAGCGGATGAACGAGGATGATATGAAATGTTAGCATAACCAACAATTACGAAAAACATTGTTACTGAATTTCTATAATTCAATATGCAACACTTCTACTTTTTCATTTGTTGAAAGTGAAAGAAATGCATTAGGAGTATTGCCTGAAAGCCTTTTTACTTCCCTATATAGGTGCGGTGTATCATAATATCCCGCTTGGATAGCAACAGACAAAAAGTTATCGAATGAAGTATTGGATTTTAAAAGGTGAATAGCGTTCCAAAACTTGACGATTCGACTATATTCTTTGGGCGAATAACCTGTATAAAATTTAAACTTGCGCTCAAATTGTCGTAGGCCTAAGCATGCTTCTGTTGCCAATTCTTTAATCGAAACAATACCTTTCTGCCTACTAATCAAGGAAACAGCATAAGATATTTGCTTTTCTGTATCCGTGTTGTTTTTGTACACTTGTCTAACCAATTCATGTTCAATAGCATCAATTGGATTTTGATTGGATTCGCAGAGTTGATATATGAAAGATTGACTAAAAAGAACTGGAAATTCATGGCTGTCAATCCCTTGATTTATCAATTCGTTTAGTGGAATATCTATAAATCGAAAAAGTCCACACGGACGAAAACGTACCCCTATAATATGAATGAAGTTTGTGTGAGCAACCAATTCCGTAAATGTATTCATCGGTCCAAAGAAATAGGAATGATAAGGTCTCATTATCAGGCCATTCCTGATGCAATCTGTGGCATTGCCCACGATAAAAACAAAGTCAGAACAACCATGAGGTGGAATGTTGAATTTCAATCCACTCCTTGTTTCTCCTTTATATTCCCAAAAGTGATAGATAAAAGGAGCTAATACGCTACATGGGGAATATTCTTTATACATATAACAAAGATAATTATCAACTCTGATTCTAAGAAATATTAGTGATTAATTTTTGTCTTGATTGATAAAGTTCATCCACCAATGGTGAATATGATAAAGAGAAAGTATAAACACGCATGAAAAGTAAATATGTTCCGATGTCCACAATAGTGGGACACTCGAACTAAAATGACTAATTGTTTCCACATATACTATGTAAACGACTAAGGATATAAATGCTATCAATAAAGAAGCGACAGCATGACCGATTCCCGCAATAGCACTAAAAAATACGAATGTAGGTACAGCTATCAAATAAGAAGTTAGCATAACCTTTAATGTAGGGATAGCCTCAAACACCAATACTGTATTGTCACTATAAATCCGCAAAACAGATGATGGGAAAAGCAGGAACAGTACTATTATCGGCAAAATAGTCATGTAGCATAAAAATGTTACTTTTTTACATACATATAGGATAGAGTTACCTTTATTCTTTCCTATGAGATTTCCAACCAAAGAACTAACAACAGATGCAAAAGCTTGTACGAAAAGAAAAAGAAAGGACGAAGTATTTCTCACAATATTCGTAATAGCTAATGACCTCTCCCCGAAATGTTCCATTGTAATGAAAAAAATGAACCAACTTCCAAATACTAATCCGTGCTGTAACATCATCCAAATAGAAATGGATAGTATCTTTTTTAATATTGTACAATCTATGGTTATTCGCCTTTTTAATCCATATTTGCAAGGACTTACGTTCTTTTGGGTATATATGATAAAATGAATAACCGCAACCGATTCGGAAATGACTGACGCTATGGCTGCTCCAGAAATGCCTAATACGGGAATACCTAATGCTCCAAATATTAAGATATAATTCAGAATAACATTAATTGCTACCATAGTTATGGAATTTAGCATTAATGCGGAAGTGTGTATTATTCCGATATAAAAGGCTCTAAACATGATAATTGTAAAAGAAAAAAAGAAACCATAGATTCTCCAATCAAGATATTGTAAAACAGCTTGGAGTACAGATTCAGAATCTATAATTGATTTTAATATAATTGGTGAAATTATAGAAGAAAACGATATTACTATTACCGCAATTATCAGCAAAAACAATATGCCTTGTGAGAGAATTTTTCCTGCTTCTTTATACTGTTGGTTTCCATTATATTGGGCTATTAAGATTTGCGCTCCTATGCTGAACCCAAATCCAATCATGTATATAATCATATAATAAGTACCAGCTATAGCTAATGCAGCCAATTCAGTTTCTCCAACTCTTCCTAAATAGGCTGTATCAGTAAAACCTATTAAGTATTCCATTAATAAACTAACCAATACAGGCAGACTGGTTTTATAAATTGATATATAAGTAATATTCATATTC
Organism: Bacteroides intestinalis DSM 17393; assembly: GCF_000172175.1. Taxonomy (NCBI): domain Bacteria; kingdom Pseudomonadati; phylum Bacteroidota; class Bacteroidia; order Bacteroidales; family Bacteroidaceae; genus Bacteroides; species Bacteroides intestinalis. The sequence goes on from NZ_ABJL02000008.1 coordinate 2,035,116, forward strand.
ATTTCATTTATCCGGCAAAGTTACTTCACTTGGTTCGTATTAAATTGTATAAAAACGACATGGATGTTTTTATATGGCATCAAAGAAGCAAATACGATACTTACAAGATATTAGCAACCGTTTCTTGACAATTTCACGTTGGTTCAAAAAAGGATGAAAATGATATGAACTATAAATTTCTGTATTTCAATATGTAGAAGTACCATGTTCACCCCAATATGGTACTTCCTTTTTATGGTGAAATATATTTTGAAAATGATATTTTTAGGGGAGTTTTTACACCGATATTCCCCAAAAATAGCCTGAAAAAAAGTAATACCATGATAGGTACAACCATGACTTTTAGGTTATTTCTTCTGCCGAACTTTGCGGCAAATCAATAAGTTAGCAATATGGAGATTATAACATTTGAGTCAAAAGCCTATAAAGAACTTGACAACAAGATTACCGCTATTGCCGATTACATTTTCAATCATTTGGACGAAAACAAGACCGATGAAGATGAAATTTGGGTGGACAGTTACGAAGTATGTACTTTCTTGAAAATCAGTGACCGAACCCTGCAACGCCTGCGGGCGGCAGGGATGATTTCTTACTCCGACATCAAGGGGCATTACTTCTATAAGATTAAGGAAGTCAAACGAATGTTGGAAGAACGCCTGATTAAGCGTGACAAGGAGTGTATAAACGAACTGATAACCAATCATCAGAAATATGTTAAGGAAAGAAGAAATTCTAAGCAGGACAAATAACGGTCTGCTCGTTTTTAAACATTACTTACCCGGTGACTGGCGTATAGGCAGACATTTTCTTAACCCGCTCTATCAGGACAGGAAAGCATCGTGTAATATCTATTTTGACCGCCATAGCGATATGTACAAGATGAAAGACTTCGGTAACGACAATTACAGCGGCGACTGCTTTTCCTTCGTGGGGCAGTTAAAAGGATTGGACTGTAACCGGGCAGCTGACTTTGTGGAGATACTGGAGATTATCGACCGGGATTTGGGGTTGGGACTGGGGTTGGCGGCAGGAACTTCGATAGCTATTCCTACAACAGTAAATAATCGGAATGCGGCAGACAAAACCGAAGAAACACCCAAAAAACCAGTCAAGCCCTACCAGTTCCGGGAACAGAAGTTTCCGCTTGCAGAACTGATGTACTGGCAACAATATGGCATCACGCCCGAACTGCTGGAGCGTTACAAGGTCTGTTCACTCCGGGAGTATAACAGCGAAACGGTAGATGGAAAACCATACGCCTATGTTTCATCGGTGACAGAACCCATGTATGGTTACAAGGGCAAACAGTATATCAAACTGTACCGTCCGTTCTCCGCTCCCCGCTTCCTTTATGGCGGTAGTTTCGGCGAAAGCTACTGCTTCGGGCTGGAGCAACTGCCAGCCAAAGGTGATACCCTGTTTATCACGGGCGGCGAAAAAGACGTGCTTTCTTTGGCGGCACATGGATTTCACGCTATCTGCTTCAACAGTGAAACGGTGACTGTTCCGCCCACGGTGGTTTATCGGCTGACATTCCGCTTCAAGCATATTGTATTGCTCTATGATACGGACAAGACAGGCAGTGAAAGCGCACGTAAGCAGGAAAAACTATTGGAAGAATTTGGCGTGAAACGTCTGCTCCTGCCGCTTCCGGGGACGAAAGAGGAAAAGGATATTTCCGACTACTTCAAAGCCGGGAACACCCGTGAAGATTTCCTGAAACTGTTTATCGATTTTTTAGACAACCTATATAGTGATACATTGATTATGCTAAAATCGTGCGAGATAGATTTCAACAACCCGCCCGCCAAAGCGCAAGAGATTATTTCGGCGGGTGACGTTCCGTTAGGAACACAAGGCAACCTGTTCGGCATCACCGGAGGCGAGGGAACGGGCAAGAGCAATTATGTAGCCGCAATTGTGGCAGGCTGCATCTGCCCGGCTGGTACGGAAGTAGATACGCTGGGAATACAGATAACCGCCAACGGCAGACACAAGGCGGTCTTGCTCTATGACACCGAACAGTCGGAAGTGCAACTGTTCAAGAATGTAAGCAACCTACTGGCACGAGCCAAGCAGCCGGACAAACCCGATGAACTGAAAGCGTTCTGCCTGACGGGTATGTCACGCAAAGAACGCCTAAACGCCATTGTGCAGAGCATGGATAAATTCTACTACCAGTACGGCGGCATCCAGTTGGTCGTCATTGACGGCATCGCCGACCTTGTAAAGAGTGCCAACGATGAAGCGGAAAGCGTGGTGGTGATAGATGAACTCTATCGGCTGGCGGGCATCTATAACACGTGTATTCTTTGTGTGCTGCACTTCGTCCCTAACGGATTAAAGTTACGTGGGCATTTGGGTAGCGAATTGCAACGCAAGGCGGCTACCATCCTTTCAATAGAGAAAGACGAAGAACCCACGCAGTCGGTAGTGAAAGCCCTGAAAGTAAGGGACGGAAGCCCGCTGGACGTTCCTCTGATGCTTTTTGCGTGGGACAAGAAAGCCGGGATGCACGTGTACAAGGGGGAAAAGCCCCGTGAGGAAAAGGAGAAGCGCAAGGAAAGGGAACTGGTGAACGTAGCCCGTGACATCTTCGGGCGACAGACACATATCACCTACATAGACCTTTGCGAACAGTTGCAGCAGGTCTTGGACGTAAAGGAGCGTACTGCCAAAAGCTACATCCGATTTATGCGTGAACGGGACATTATCATCAAAGACCCGTCCAACCAAAGTTATTTTATGATTGGTTTAATTTAATCAGGCAGCCTTATGTATATAGATAAAGACGTTTTTACCGTATGGATGGAACGTATCATGGATAGGTTCGACATGCAGGACAAGAAGATAGACCGGGTAATAAAAGGACGTAATTGTTTGGACGGGGAAGAACTGCTGGATAATCAGGACTTGTGCCTGCTTCTGAAAGTAGCTCCCCGAACACTGACCCGTTACCGAAAAAAGGGAATACTCCCTTTCCTTATGCTGGATGGCAGGTGTTATTACCGTGCTACGGACGTACACAAGTTAATCCGGGAAAAAACCGATTAATTTTTTCTTTTCTAATGGCTTTCAATCCTGTTTTGTCGTGAGATAAGGCAGGATTTTTTTTATTGTATGCCAGACTTTTCAAGGATTTGGCTAACTTTGCAAAAGTTACATAAGAAAATAACGGCGATTGAGCAGTAACCTGTGATTTCGCCTTTATATATAACATATTCGTTCGCAGAACGTCTCAAAGTAGAAAACTGGCACTTTTCAATAATGACGAGATTTTCAGCGCAATGTCTATGCTATGTTTCAACATAGCGTGGGCTTGCCTGTTTCGTCATTAAGGTATGCCAGTACCTCTACTTTGAAGCAGTGTAAGTTCACGCTTCTTTTTTGGGGTCAAGTCAAAAAGTATGTGGGTATAATATTTGAGAAACATTTAAAGTTTGCAATGCTAAAAACATACATCCTTCCAAAGTATTATAAATCAAGCACATCAGACGAACACCTGATTGGACGTCAGCATTGTAACTCAGAGGTCATGCTTATCACCCACAGGGTTTTCGGATTGACCCCTTTTTTGGCGTACTGGCGAACAGTTTATAAAAAGTAACTGTTAAATACTCAATTATGAAACATTTAAAAACTTGTATTGCCGTTTCTCTTGATGGTTTCATAGCCACAAAGGATAATGAATTGGACTGGATGCCTGAAAACGTCAAAAAGGAAATTTCGGAAGCCTATGAACAGCCGGGTGTATTGCTTGCCGGAGTTAATACCTATACCTATATTTTTGAACATTGGGGCGGATGGCCGTACAAAAGCAAAAAAACTTTTGTAGTGTCCCACTACGATACCAATGTGTCGGAAAAGGAGAATGTAAGCTTTCTTACTGATATGCCATTACGTGCGGTCAATGAACTTAAATCAAGTTCGGAAACCGATATTCAGGTTATCGGCGGCGGTAAGTTCATAACATCCCTGATTGAAGCGTCCTTGCTTGATGAAATAACGCTATATATTATCCCGGTCATGCTGGGGAACGGTATCAAGTTTATAGGTAAAACTTTCGGGTCGAAGTGGGAACTGACCCAAAACAAGATACTGGATAATCAGGTCGTTTGCCTGACCTACCAGTATAAAGGAGAATGATTAAAAAAGCACCCGGTGTCCCTCCGGGTGCTTCAACCACAAAAATTTCAATTATAATCTATCTATAATGAAACTTTCTGTGGCAAATATAGCGATTTTCGTTTTACTTCTTCAGCTTACCTTTCTTTTCAGGAAACACGAAAGTAACATTAAACTGCTCGTCAAAGGTAAGTGAAGCGTCAAAGACTTTGCCGTTCTTGCTTTTAAAGCCTTTGATTAGCCCGGTTTTCCCGGTAGTCACCAGTTCGGTAATCTGCTTGTCTGTTAGCTGCTTGTCGCTCTTATTGCGAAAGATGGTAACGGAACAATCCACATTGGAACATTTGGCGACTTTCGGATAGAAAAGGATGCGTCCGGTCTTGCATTTGGGGCAAATGCAACCACTACCCGAAGCGAAAGAAAGCTGAACGTCCAAAAGTTCAGCCGTAATTTGCCGTGCGTACACTTCGATGCCTTTGCGGAACGTGTCGGGGTTCATTTCTCCGCTTTCTATTTTGGCAAGCGTGTTTTCCCACATTCCCGTCATTTCAACGTCTGCCATCTTCTTATCCCGAATAATGTTGTAAACGGCAAGCCCTTTCTCGGTCGGGACAAGGTTCTTTTTCTCCCGGATGATGTACTGGCGGGAAAACAGCGTTTCGATGATGGCTGCCCGTGTTGCGGGCGTGCCGATACCCGTATCTTTCATGCTGGCTTTCAGGTCGGCGTTTTCCAGTTCCTTACCCGCTGTTTCCATTGAAGAAAGCAAACTGCTTTCCGTATGTAACGGCTTGGGCTTGGTCTGTTTCTCCAACAGTTCAATGCCGGAAAGCTGTAAACTATCTCCGTCCTGCATGGCGGGTAAAGCGGTGTTATCTTCCCCGTCCTCTTTCTCACCGAATACGGCACGCCATCCGGCAGATTTGGTTACAGACCCTTTGACCGTGAAAAGTGAGCCTGCACATTCCAGCATTATACTGGTAACGTCTTTGACGCATTTTTCAGAAAAGGCTTCTAACATTCTTCCGGCTATCAGTTCATAGATTGCCTGTTCGTCCGCTTCCAGTTTACCGGGCAGGTTTTCCGTTACTATCAAGGCGTGATGGTCTGTTACCTTGCCATCATTTACCGGACGGGGATTTAAGGTTTTGCCTTTCATTCCGGCGGCATACCCGGAAAAGCGGGCGTACTGCTCCAAATTAATAAACCGTTCGGGGATTTCCTCGAACACGTCCTGTGATATATAACGGCTTCCGGTTCGGGGGTAGCTGATTAGCTTACCCTCGTATAGCTTTTGTGCGATGGATAATGTCTTGTCTGCGGAGAGATTCAGTTTCGTATTCGCTTCCTTTTGAAGTGAAGTCAAGTCATAAAGCAAGGGCGGCTCTTGGTTCACTTCCTTACGCTCTACGGATTTCACCCGTACCGTTTCCGCTTCCTTTATCCTTTGCAGCGTGTCGATGGCGGCTTGCTGCGTATCGTATTTTTCTACGGATAGGGCAGAAAAAGAGATATTGTCTTTTACCGACTGTAATTTCAGTTGCCAATACTTTTGCGGGACAAAGTTCTTGTTCTCCAAAAAGCGGGTGCATATCATAGCCAACGTGGGCGACTGTACCCGTCCCAAAGAGAATATTCCTTGTCCGGCTGCCACGCTTAAAGCCTGTGTACCATTAATTCCTATCAAATAATCCGCTTCGCTGCGTGCCTGTGCCGAAAGGAAAAGGTTATCATACTGGCTACCGTCTTTCAGGTTTTGCAGTCCCTCACGGATTGCCTTGTCCGTAAGGCTGCTTATCCATAAACGGACAAAGGGCTTGTCGCATCCGATATACTGGTAAATGTAGCGGAAGATAAGTTCCCCCTCTCTCCCTGCATCCGTTGCGACTATTATCTTGTCCGACTGGCTGAATACCTCTTTGATTACCTTTAGCTGCTTCAACACTCCGGGGTCAGCCTTGTACCCCTTTTCCGCTTTCACCTGCCGAGGTGTAAGTTGAAAACTATCCGGGATGATAGGCAGGCTTTCCCGGCGGAAACTCTTTATTCCGTAGGCTTCCGGCATTGCCAAACCTACAAGATGGCCGAACGCCCAGGTAACGAGATACCCGTTACCTGAAAGATAGCCATCCTGTTTTTCATTCGCTCCTAAAATGCGGGCAATGTCCCTTGCCACGCTTGGTTTTTCTCCGATTACTGCAATCATTCTAATTTCGATTTTAATTATTCCACTTCTTTTTGTCTTAGGATTTTCCGGTCATAGTAGATGTGATAACCATCTGCATAAAATTGTCGGTTCTGTTCGTCTATGGCTTTCCAGTCTGTTTTGTAACAGGCAAAGAGAAACAGGACAAAACCGATAACCGGGATAAGGATTAATGCAGCCATCATCTTTTGCGTCCCCTGCTTTGTTTGGTTTTGTCCGTCTGCTCCTGCTTCTCCTTTTTATCCTGCTTGGCTTTCTGTTTTTCAGTGGGCTTGTCCTGACCCTTTTTCAAAGGTTCTTTCACTTTCTTGATGGCTTCGTTGGTCTTGCCCTCCGAATTGACCGCTACCTGTGTGCGGTTCTTGCTGGCGGGGGTAATCTCTTTCACGGCTGAACGGTCAAAACTGGGATTGTCACTGTAAAAGCCTAGTTTCTTCTTGTCATGGTTCACCTGAATGTAAGCATCGTATTCGACCCCTCTCTTGTCTTTCAGCCCGGCAACAAAGATGGTCTTGTCATTGACTAAATCCTGCTGTTGTTGGCGTGTCAGTTCTATTCCTGAAATACTCTTGGGGATGGTTACACCGTCACTGGTGACAAGGCTGTTCTGCTGCTCCTGTTTCTGCCGTTGCTCCTGTGACTGTTTGGCGTTAGGATAGATAAATTCCAGACTTTTCTTGTCGGCATTGACCTGAACGGTAGCGGAAAAGGGATTTTTACGGTTGGAAATCATATTTTCAAGGAATACTCCCTTTCCTTCCCGTAAGGCTTCCTTTTGTTCCTTGTTCAGTTTGATACCCTTTATTTCATCGGGGATTTGGACGCTGCTTGCACGCATGGAAACCAGTTCGTTCGTCACCTTATCCACGCTGACAAAAGAGGGTATCATTTCTCCCGTGATATAGTTTTTCAGGTTCACTATCCGTCCCATGTTTCCCGTTTCAAGAAGATTGGCTTTGTCCTCTTTAGAAAATTCATGTCCGAAGAACGGGCGTTCGAGTTCCGGCTTTTGCCGGATGCCATGTATCGCCAAAACTACATTCCCGTCCTTGTCATGCCGGAAAGACAGGCGTGCGTCCAGTTTCATAATGGCGGAATTGTAGTTTCCTGCGATGGTGAACGCACCGGGCGACTTGTACCCCCTTAACATGGGTTCTAAAGCCTTTGCCTTTTCAAGCTGTTCTTTGGAAAGCCCGAAATTTTTCAGGGCTTCCCAGTCCACTTTGTCAGGGTCGATAACATACTTGCTTTTGTCGGGTTGCTGCGGTGCTTGTGCCGTTGTTTCCGATTCTTTGGCTGGTTGCTGTTGGGATTGGGTTTCCTGCTGTACTTTCTTGGTTTCCTGCTTCACAGTTTCAGGTGTCACCCGGTAACGCTCTATGCCCGCTTCATTTTCCGGTGTAGGGTTGTTAAAGTTATCCCTGATGATCGGCTCGATTTTAGGAAGTTCCAACTTTGGGATTTTGAAGAAGTTGAAACGGGTCGGGTTCTTCAACTGGTTCATCATGTTGGAAAAGAAGTTGGAAAAGAAATCACCGTGACGGTCGAATTTCAGAAGTTCGCTGTTGTTCTCCGGTGGTACGGTTTGGAGTTCCCCGTTTTCATCCACGCCTTTTACTGCGCTGATTGTCTTTTTCTCCTTATCCAGTACAAGAAGAATATCCATCATCTGTTCGTCAGTGGTGAATTGGTTGGTTGTGTTTACATCCATAACTTTTTGAATTTTAGTGAGTAAATAAAAATTTCGGAAGTAAAAGTAAGGATGAAATAGAGTATATTTAAGGATTGGGGAACGGGTGGCTTCATTAGTCCCCGTTTGGCTTCATTTGTCTCTATGCATTTTGAATTACTTAATATTTGCCTATGTCATTAATATATTGTAATTTTGGCAATGTTAGTTCAATCTCTTTATAAGAACATTTGTAGTTTTAAGCTACAAGAAAAATTGTAACGATTGAACTTTGAAAAAACAAAATATCTACAATGTTCATGGTGAAATTTATATGTTATACAAAATAAGCAAAGCTAATTCTAGTAAAAAAGTCTATCATATATTTTACATATTGGACATAACACAAAAGATTTTCTGTATCAAATACAAGTAATGTCATGGGAAATATATTAATAGATAAAATTAGGATTTCAGGTTTTAGGGGGTTAGATGATTTTGAGATGAGTTTAACTCCTATTACAGTCCTTACAGGTACAAATAATACAGGAAAAACTACTATTTTGAAAGCTTTACAGCTATCATTAGGAAGTCGTTCTTTCTTATCTATTGATGATTTATATATATCAAAAGAAAAAAATGCTACAGAAATTATAATTGATATAAGATTTGTACCAATAAATGATGAAGGGAAAATTCTAAATGACTTTTCTGAAGAATGGGAAGAAGTATTTACTAGTGATAATATAAGATTTATAGAAGATTTTAGCTGTGTCCCTTTTCGTACTATTATCAGTTATAATTCATTAAAAAGTAGTTTTGATATTGAGCAAAAAATTTTAGTAGATTGGTATCCATCAGAAGGAGAAAAATGGCAGAATATTATTGCTAAAAATTCAAGAATTGATTTCTCTAAAACTCCTTTTTTTTATATTGAAGCACAAAGAGATGTTGTAGATGATATGAAACTTAAAACATCCTATTTAGGTAAGATGTTATCGGACGTAGCTAAAGCTTATAACAAGAAAGATTTAGAAGAATTAGAAAAACTAATATCTACCTTAAACCAGCAGGCTGTAGAAAAAAGTGATATATTAAGTACTATTCAAGACTCGCTAGAAGGCATTAATTCTGCAATGGATAAAAGCGGGACAGGAGTAACAATATCTCCCTTTACAAAAAAAATAAGAGATTTGAATAAAGGGGTATCTATACATTATGGAGATTCTGACAATAGTTTCACTATGGATTATCACGGCATGGGAACAAGAAGCTGGTCTTCTCTTTTAACATTTAAGGCTTTTATTAAGCATAATGCCGAACTTGCCCAGAAAGAAAATGAACCATTTTTTCCTATTATTGCTATAGAAGAACCAGAATCACATCTTCATCCAAATGCACAGAAAAAATTATATCGTCAAATGTATGAAATGCCGGGACAGAAAATAATATCTACACATTCTCCATATGTTGCATGTTCTGCTAACATAGAAAACTTGAGAGGATTATATAAAAATTTGAACAATGTTTCATGTGGCATTCTTAATCTGAACGAAATGGATGATGATGATAAGAGAAAGTTACGACAAAAAGTCATTAATACAAGAGGAGAAATTTTATTCTCCAAAGCAATTGTTCTTTTTGAAGGTGAAACAGAAGAACAGGCTCTCCCAATAATGGCAGAGAAATATTTTGGTTGTCCTGCTTCAGAATTAGGCATTAATTTTATTGGTGTTGGTGGGGCTGGAAGCTATTTCCCTTTCTTACAGTTTGCTCAATCATTTAATATACCATGGTATATTTTTAGTGATGGAGAAGATGACCCTGTTTCTAAAATGACAGCTGCAGTAAAAAAGATAAGAAAAGAGCTATTTACAACAATTGAAAATGAGAAAAATATTTTTATCATTGATCATAAAGAAGATTTTGAGAAATACATAATAAGGTTAGATTATCTCAATGATATAAAATCCTACTTGAAGCAGATAGAACTTTCTAAATGTGTTAACGAGCAACATAAAGAATCAAAAGCAAAAGGAATTGATTTTTTCTGCACAAATAGTTACGTGTTATCAGAATCAAAGAAAAATAAAACAAAATGGGCTTTGATATATGCTCATGCAATATATAATTCATTAAAACCTATACCATTGTTAGTATCTAATTTGTTTGACAAAATCAAAATTGACCTACATTATGATAAATAAAATACAACTAACAAGCAAGCAAGCTGCTATTGTTTCTTTTCAACAAGGTGCACTTTTAGTTTTGGCTAGTGCCGGCAGTGGAAAAACAAGAGTTCTTACAGAGAGAATTAAATATCTTGTAGATTCAACTAAACGTAAAATATTAGCCATTACATTTACCAATAAAGCGTCTGAGGAAATAAAAGAGCGTTTAAGTGATATTGATAATATAGAAGAACGTTTATATATTGGAACATTCCACTCTTTTTGTTGTTATGTTTTAGAGAAGCATGGAAATATGATTGGATACCAAGAACTTCCTCAAGTATTCTCTGAAACAGATGATCGATTAAGGATAATAGAAGATGCTATAGTTGAAACTCCTACATTAAATCAATACTTTAGCAATTTAGATTCTAAACAAAGAAATAAGTTCAAAACAAATGCATTAGATATTATCTCCAAAATAAAACGTGAAGTTATTTTAGATGATGACTTGGAGAAACGGATAAAGGACAAAAATGCAATAATGTTATACTACAGTTATAGAGATTTAATGGCTTCGTTAAATGCTATTGATTTTGATGATTTGTTATTTTTAACATATAAATTATTTGTTAATAGTCCCAAAACTGCTGCTTTGTACAGAAGAAACTTTGAATATATTTGCATAGATGAAGCTCAAGACCTCAACAAGGCTCAGTATATGGTACTAAAAGCTTTAACGGGTAGTGAACATAAAAATATTATGATGGTGGGAGATCCCAAACAATCAATTTATGGCTTTAATGGTTCTAGCAGTTCCTTCATGCAGGACTCTTTTGTAGCAGATTATGCACCTACAATAATAGAACTTAATGATAATTTTCGAAGTTCGAGAAGCATTCTTAGCTTAGCGAATAAAATTGTGAATGCTCCATCCGATTTGAATAATGTAGCTGTAAACGGAGTATGTGAAATACATTCGTTTAAAGATGTGTGTGAAGAAGCTGATTGGATTGCATCAAAAATAAAAGAATATTTACAGAATGAACACTTAAAAGATATAGAAGGTAAATTGACAGAGAACCGAATAACTATTTTAGCACGAAATAGATACTTATTACTTCCAATTGAAGAAAAGCTCATAGAGGAAAATATAAACTATTTCTATAAGAACAATTCAAATGGTTTACTTTTTGACTCTACTAGTGGAAAAATATTTAACCTTGCATTACAAATCAAGGTAAACCCTAAAGACTATTTACATTTTGAGCAACTATTAGCATTATTAAATATTGAAGATGATAAGGTATATTCATTTAATGAATTAGGAAATAGAATACAAAATAAGTTATATAAAGACATTGTTAATTCAATCGTTCTATTAAAAGATTCAGGTGATAATTTTAATAAAATGATAGACCATTTGTTACAAAAGATACAAGAAAATTCAGATTTTAATATGATTGATGAGAATGAATTGCATCTAGCATATAATGATTTGTTGGAGATCAAAAAGAATTGGCATAATTATGCAATCTCTACGAAAACAAAAAACATTGCATCTTTTAGAAATGCCATAGCATTGGGAAAAACTATTCAAAGTAAGAAAGAAATAGGTATTGCACTTAGCACTATTCATACAATGAAAGGACAAGAAAATGATATTGTATTTCTTATTGGAATGGATGATCAAACTTTTCCTGATTACAGAGCTCTACAAAAAGGTGGTTTAGAATTAGAGCAAGAGAAAAACAATTTATATGTAGCTATAACTAGAGCTAAAAGATATCTTTTTATTACTTATCCTTTAAGCCGAAAAATGCCATGGGGAGATATTAAAACAAGAAAAATCTCATCTTTATTACAAATTTAAAAATCGAGTGTAACAATCAAAAAAAAATTGTTATACTCGATTTATCTTTTCAATTCTCTTTAATGAGAGATTTTAATATGGGGTCGTTTTTAATCCGTTCTATTTCGTCCGTAACAATCTGCTGGACTTCCTGCTTGATCCGGTTGTAATTCGCCTGTATTTCTTCCTGCCTCCGATCGTTCCCGTCCCCGTCCCTAAAATCTATGATTTGGGGCAGTTTCTTGTAACTGGCTGTTTCCCGCTTCACTTTCTCGTTATCCACCACTATTTCCGCATGGAATATTTTCTGCTCTATCCTTTCATCGAAATTGTCGCTGACCGCCCCCACGAACATACCCTGTGTGAGATTGGATATTTTGCTGGGCGGTATCAGGCTATCCATCTGCGTACTGATTGAGGTTGATTTGTCGTTCCGGTTGATAGTCATGCTCTGCCGTTTCTGTAAGACCTTTCCGAAACGGTCTGAAAGCGTTTTAGCCGTTTCGGAAACCACCTGACCGGAAAAGATATTACCCACCGTATTTTCGATTACTTTGCTTTCCTTGTCCCCATAATCCCGGCGTAACTGGCTGAAATCCTGAAAGCCCAAACAGACCGCTACCTTGTTGCTTCGTGCCGTTGCTATCAAGTTATCCAGTCCCCGAAAATAGATGGTCGGTAACTCGTCAATGATTACGGAACTTTTGAGTTGGTGCTTCTTGTTTATCAGCTTCACGATACGGGAATTATACAGTCCCAAAGCACAGGAATAGATGTTTTGGCGGTCGGGATTATTGCCTACTACCAAAATTTTAGGTTCTTCCGGATTGTTTATATCCAATGAAAAATCATCCCCTGTCATTACCCAATATAAAGCGGGTGAAATCATCCTCGAAAGCGGAATTTTAGCACTCGCAAGCTGCCCCTGTAACTGGTCTTGCGCATTAGATTCCCATGCGTCCATAAATGGTGAAAGGTAGTTTTCCAGTTCGGGGTAACTGGTTAAAATAGTGAACGTATCTGCATATTTCTTGTTCAGAAATTCGATGGCGTGCGGGAATGTACAATACTTGCCACCCTGATAAATTTTCAAAAACCAAATGATAGAAGCCAGCAGGATTATCGGGCTTTCCACAAAGAAGTCCCCCTGCTTCATAATCCAACTTCGGTTTAAGTTTAACATGATGGTATAACTGGCTTCGTATGCGTCCGATATGTCCGTCATAAACGCCGGATTTATCGGATTGCATCGGTGGCTTTTACGTGGGTCGTCAAAGTTAATCATGTAGAATTTAGGTTTTACCTTATACCCGTCTAAATGACCCAATAAGTGATTGTAAGCTATCTCCGAAAGGTCGGGAAATTTATAGTCATAAATGTAAACAGCGAAGCCTTTCTCGATTTGCTGTTTTATGTAATTATTGACTATCGCATACGATTTTCCCGAACCGGGCGTACCCAATACCATGCTTGCCCTGAACGGGTTTACAACGTTTATCCACCCGTCATTCCATTTCTTTTTATAGTAGAACCGGGTCGGCAGGTTGATGGAATATTCGTTTTCTATCAGGCGTGTTTCCTGTGCGAAACTTTCGTTCTCGGTATTAAAAACATCATCCATCAGGTTATTTTTCAACAGGCGGGAAATCCATACTCCGGCAGCCAATAAAGAAAGATACCCGGCGGTCATGGTAAAGATATACAATGCCGTGTTTGCCGCCAGTGGCAACGGCAGAACTAACAGCCACCAGTTCAGGAAAAACAGGATAAAACCGATTGTCAGGAATACATAAATCCTGTTCCATGTGATTTTTTCCTCTTTCACCCCTTTTGTACCCAAACAGGAAAGCGCAAGGAATACCACCGAAAAAAGTTTGGTGTACAGGACATTGGAAAACAGCCCGGCGGTACGCTGGAAGTTCAGCAGGATTTTATCGACTACCCCGATATTGATACCCCACTCCCGGAACGACTGATAACAAAACCAGTAAATGTTTATCACTACAAATAAAATACTGATTGCCCGCATAAAGTCCATGACCTTTGCCAGTCCTCTTAAATCATCTTCATTCTGCATAATTGAAATTTTTAGGATTAATAAATACGTTTTTGTTTCTTCTTTTTCTTCTTGGGTGGCGGAACTTGGCTGTTATCGGGCGGTGTATCATTCCCGCCGGATAACAAGCCGAACAGTCCGGCAACGGCTTTACCCGTCCCCTCTGAAAGATGCCCGGTCGGGTTATTCCCTTGCGTATGTTCCTGCATTTCCGCTTTGCTGTTTCCCGTAGCAAGAGTACGGGATCCAGTAAACAGGTCGTTGAACACATTGGCGGAAAAGTCCTTTCCCAACCGTGACCCGTTCAGGACGGTACGGTTTTCATGGTCGATGAATGTTACACCGTATATCCTGCTCGTATCGTTCTGCCGGAACAGTACATCTATGCCTTTCCCTTTCAAGTCCGTAATAAACTGTTCCCGGCTGCAAGCGGATTTCATCACTGCGCCGACCGTCCGGCGGGTGCGTTCTTTCAGGTTCTTGTCCTGAATGTCCTTTGCGGATTTCTTGATGTGCTTTTGGATGGCTTCGTAACCTACCGACTTACCCAAAGAAGAAGATTTGAACGGGTTTCCCTGCTTTTCTCCTTTGTCATTGGTCGCCGAATAGACAATGCCATTATAGGGTTTGCCGTTCACTTCCCCTTTCACTTCCTCCGCCTGTACATTATATATAGATAGCAGGGCTTTGTACTCCGTAAAACTTTGAAAGCGGTAACTGCCGACAAGGGCTTTCACCGTATTGGATAACTGGTGCTTCACGTCCCCTGCCCGGTAGTCCACCTTTTTAAGTTCGGGACGGTCGGCTGCCTGTTTCTTCTCTGCCGGATGCAGCCCGTACTTCTGTTCCAGTTCACGGGTGATTTGCTTGCTGCGTACATGCTCGAACTTGTCGTTTATCTTTTTGCCCGTATCATCCACCCGGATGGAAACGATATGTATATGATGCCTTGCAATATCTTCGTGCTTGTAAACCATGTACGGCTGATTGCCGTACCCCAGCTTATCCATATACTCTTTAGCAATATCCGCAAGCTGGTTGTCGGAAAGCACATCGTCCGGGTGCGGGTTCAGGGAAATATGGATAATCGGCTTTTCCGTTTTCAGGTCGGCGGGCAGGTGCATATCGAAACACTCCATACATCGCCGGATGCTGAAATTTCCGTCCTCGCTCTCGAACATCCGGTTACTTAAAAGTACCTTTCCCTGCTGTTCATCGACCTTGTTTTGGTTGTAGGAAAGCGCACCGAACAGGGAACTGCCTACGCTTATCTTTGCAACCATCTTGTTTCAAACTCACGGGTCAGTTCAATAATTTGGCGGTTCAGGTCGGCAAGTTCCATCGTTGCCTTTTCCAGTTTATAGAGAAATGCGAGTGCTTTCTTCTCTGAAAAATTGGTATTGAGAGCCTTTACCACCTGATTGTAATTCACAGCGATACCCCTGTACTGGGAATATAAAGCGGTCAGCCGGGTATAATATTCTACCGCCGCCTTGTCGATTTTAATCACTTTGAACGGTTCGCCGAAGATGCGGGCGGTGATAAAATGCGCTTTCGTGCGCATACCGGACTGGTCGAACAATGCCAAAAAGCGGGCGTGGTCTATCGCATTGAAGCTGATAGAGTACCGGAACACTGCCGGGTCTGCTTTGGGCTTGCGTCCTGCGCCACCCGGATGGGGCGCATTTTCATTTTTCTGTTTCATGCTTCTTTTTTTAAAGGGTTATGACTTCGGAGTGACCCTATCCCGGCTTCGTCCGGGCAAGGCGTTCAAAGCTGCTGAAAGAATTGTAAGCTGCTTAGAACACACCTTGCTATTTGCCAGTGCAAATAAAAATCCATCTACCGATGGATTGGAGTTAGCGGATATTGGAACGCTCCCGACACCGAGGGCTTGGTTAGCCTGACCGATACCTTTCGGATGCAAAGTAACGGGTATTAAAAATACTGTGAAATAGCAGGTTATAGGACAAATGAGGACAAACGGGGACATTTGAGGACACTTCTCGAAAGGGGGCGTTTTTCTATGTTTATTTGTCCCGGATTTAAGACGGAAAGCAATATGGATAGATGGAAATATGTATCGGCAAGCGGACGGAAAGAAAGCGGATTTGAAAACTTGAAAACAAGATTTCAAGATTGCAATCTTTCAAGAAAGCAGGAAAGCAAACCGGATGGAATGATTGAAAGAAAGCAGTCATTCAATCGGGAAAGCAAACAGGCTGCAAAGAAAGCAAGCTGCCTTTGTGGAATGAATGAAAACAAAGAAGCAAGAAAGAAAACAATCCGGCTTTGCAGAATAATAGCAGTCATTCCGGCTTTCATGCTTTCAGTATGGAACGAAAGAAAACCATCCGTCAAATTGTACGGATGGAAAACAATAATGATGTATCACAAAAAAGAATTATTACAATGAAGAAAGAGACCTTGTATGTGGCTTTCTCCACCCAAAAGGGCGGGGTCGGCAAAACAACGTTCACCGTCTTGGTGGCAAGTTACCTGTATTACTTGAAAGGCTATAACGTGGCGGTCGTGGATTGCGACTACCCTCAACATTCCATTTCCGCCATGCGTAAACGGGATGCCGAACAGGTGAACAGCGATGAGTATTACAAACAGCTTGCCTTTCACCAGTTCAAGACACTGGGAAAGAAAGCGTACCCTGTCCTTTGCAGTTCACTGGACGAAGCGATAAAAACGGCGGATGAATTTCTTGCGTCTGTCGGGACGGACTACGATGTGGTCTTTTTCGACCTGCCGGGAACGGTGAACAGTGAGGGCGTAATCAACTCCCTTTCAGGGGTGGATTATATTTTCACTCCCATTGCTGCCGACCGGGTGGTATTGGAAAGCAGCCTTTCCTTTGCGGTGGCTATCCATAAACTGCTGGTGAAAAATGAAGCGTGCCGACTAAAAGGGCTGCACCTGTTTTGGAACATGGTAGATGGCAGAGAGAAAACAGACCTCTACACCCTCTATGAGCAGACCATCAGGGAACTGGAACTGCCCCTTATGAAAGTATTTATCCCGGACACCAAAAGATTTAAAAAGGAACTGGACGCACTGCGTAAAACCGTGTTCCGTTCCACGCTGTTTCCGGCGGACAAACGGCTGGTAAAGGGCAGCAACATGGAAGAACTGATAACCGAAATCGCATACCTTATAAAACTGTAACGATATGGCAAAGCAAAGCGGCGGGAAACCGCAAATAGACGAGGATTTTATGAAAGAGATTATTTCACAGGGCTTACCCGTGAAGAAACAGGAAACACCAACAGTGACGGTGAAAACGGCAGTAGAAACACCGGACAAACCGGATGATAAGCCGGAAACGGCAGATAAAGGGGAAATCAAGGCAGAGCCAAAGGAAGAAAAGGCGGCGAAAGAACCTGCCCGCCGGAAAAAGAACACTCCGGGCGATTACCGGGAAACCTACTTCATGCGGGTGGACTTGACCGACCGTCAGCCGTTGTACGTCAGCCGTACCACCCATGAAAAGCTAATGAAGATAGTAACCGTTATCGGCGGACGCAAGGCGACCGTGAGCAGCTATGTAGAAAATATCCTGCTCCGGCATTTCGACCAGTTTCAGGACGAGATAAACGAACTGTACGAAAGCAAATTTGAAAAGCCGTTCTGATATGTTGAAGTGGTTTATTATCGGAACACTCCTGTATTACGCCATCCTCTTATGGCGATACAGGGATAGCTTGGGAACATGGTTCACGGGTAGGAAAAAGCAGCCGGAACAACCGGAAAGCAAACCGACCGGGAAAACCGGAAACAGTGATTGCCTTGTAGGTGCAAGCCGTTACCGGATGGGACAAATGAGGACAAACGGGGACATCTTAGGACACCTTTCAAAAGGGGTTGATAATGCTTCTATATTTGTCCCGCAAAATGATGAAACGGTGATTGAAACGCCTGATAACGAATTGGCAGAGGAAAGAAACGCCGATATTCCGCAAGCGATTGAAACCGAGTTTGAAATGGAATTTGAAACGGAAGATGCAGAAGAAACAGACGTTTCGCCGGATGAAATCGAAGCGGAAGAAATCGCCTGTTACATGGGCGGCGGTGAGCCTGAAATGGCACAGGGCATCACGCTGGGGGAACTGGCGCAAATGGTACAGGTCATTCAGGTTAAGCAAGCGTCCGAAGCGGAAGAACGGCAAGTGGTACAAACCATCTGCCGGACGGAAACAAACCTGTTTCATTCGCTGGTGGAACAGATTAACGGGGGCAGGTCACGGGTGGCGGAACTTTTACAAAAGCATGAGATACCCGTACCCGCCACCGTCCCGGCTGCCGGAAGTAATGAAATGGCAGCCTTTGACATGAACGATTTTCTTTAATGGTAAACTTTAAATAATAAGATGATGAAACAAAGAGATTACGGTTAAGACAAACCTTTCTGAACACTGGGGACACTCCCCCGCAACCACAAAAATATCAATTATTAATCACTCCGCCGGGCGGACTATCCAACCGCCCGGCTATTTAAAAATCAATGTATTTATAATGAAAAAGAAAGTTCTCTTTTCGGCAGTCGCTCTATTGGCTGCATCCTCTGCTTTTGCACAAGGTAACGGCATGGCGGGTATTACAGAAGCCACCAATATGGTAACCAGTTATTTTGACCCGGCGACAAAATTAATTTACGCTATCGGTGCGGTGGTCGGCTTGATTGGCGGCGTGAAAGTGTATGGAAAGTTCAGCAGTGGCGACCCTGACACCAGTAAAACGGCGGCATCATGGTTCGGTGCGTGTATTTTTTTGATTGTAGCTGCCACCATCCTGCGTTCATTCTTCCTCTAAAAGAACGGACTATGGCAGACTATCCGATTAACAGGGGGATAGGCAAGCCAGTTGAGTTTAAAGGGTTGAAAAGCCAGTATCTTTTCATTTTTGCGGGCGGGCTGTTAGCCCTGTTCGTACTTTTCATCATCATGTACATGGTGGGTATCAACCAGTGGGTGTGCATCATCTTCGGCGTTACCTCGGCAACGCTGCTTGTATGGCAGACATTCCGGCTGAACGAGAAGTACGGGACACATGGGTTAATGAAATTGTCCGCACGCAAAAGCCACCCTTTCCATATCATCAACCGCAAAGCCATATCCCGATTATTCCATTTAAAACAAACATCGAAATGAGAAATATATTAAAAGCTACCACGCTGGAAAACAAGTTTCCACTGTTCACCGTGGAAAACGGGTGCATCGTTTCCAAAGATGCCGACATAACAGTGGCGTTCCGGGTGGAACTGCCCGAACTGTTCACCGTCACGGCAGCCGAATACGAAGCGATACATTCCGCTTGGAACAAGGCGGTAAAGGTGCTGCCCGATTACAGCATCGTACACAAACAGGACTGGTTCATCAAAGAGAACTATGCGCCTGACATCCAAAAGGATGATTTGAGTTTCCTTTCCCGTTCTTTTGAACGCCATTTCAATGAACGACCGTTCTTAAACCATACCTGCTATTTGTTCCTGACAAAAACGACAAAGGAACGTAGCCGGATGCAGAGTAACTTTTCCACCCTTTGCCGGGGCTTCCTTGTCCCCAAAGAGATAAAGGACAGGGAAACGGTTACAAAGTTTCTTGAAGCGGTGGGACAGTTTGAAAGCATTATGAACGATAGCGGTTTCATTACCCTTACCCGTCTGACTTCGGACGAGATAATCGGAACACGGGAAACGGCGGGTATCGTAGAAAAATACTTTTCACTCTCACAGACCGACACCACCATGCTCAAAGATATCTCACTGGGGGCTGACGAAATGAAGATTGGGGATGACATTCTTTGCCTGCATACCCTTTCGGATGCCGAAGATATGCCGGGAAAGGTCGGAACAGATACCCGTTATGAAAAGCTATCCACCGACCGGAGCGATTGCAGGTTATCTTTTGCTTCTCCGGTGGGCGTACTGCTCTCCTGCAATCATATCTATAACCAGTACATCTTCATTGACGACCATACGGAGAACCTGAAACAGTTTGAAAAGATGGCTCGCAATATGCACTCCCTTTCCAAATACAGCCGTGCCAATCAGATTAACAAGTCTTGGATAGAGGAATATTTGAATGAAGCCCATTCACTGGGGCTTATCTCCGTCCGTTGCCATTGTAATATCATGGCATGGAGTGACGACCGGGACGAACTGAAACACATTAAAAATGATGTGGGGTCACAGCTCGCACTTATGGAGTGCAAGCCACGCCACAACACCACCGACACGCCGACCCTGTTTTGGGCGGGCATACCCGGCAATCAGGCGGACTTTCCGGCGGAAGAAAGTTTCTACACCTTTATAGAACAGGCTCTTTGCCTGTTTACCGAAGAAACGAACTACAAAAGTTCGCTTTCCCCCTTTGGTATCAAGATGGTGGATAGGGTAACGGGAAAGCCCTTGCACATTGACATTTCAGACTTACCCATGAAACGGGGTATCATTACCAATCGTAATAATACCCTATATTTTTGCCGTTTTTATATTGTTTGAATTTATATATAAATAGCTGATATTTAGAGATTGTTAGGAAAATGATTTGGCTTTTGATTTGCTATTTTTTCCGATAATCTCTATTTTTGTATGCAAATCGTATGTACAAAATAGACATATAACAATAAACAAGGCAGCCTATGTTCAAGTATTCAAAAGATGGCATATCCGTACTGTCGGTACTGGATGCACGCAGGGCGAAGAAAAGCGGTCTGTTCCCTGTCAAGATACAAGTGATACACAACCGCAAGCAGAAATATTATTCCACCGGAAAGGAATTGTCCAAAGAGGACTGGGAAATCCTTGCCGAAAGCAAGAGCCGCAGACTGATTGAGATACGGGCAAGCGTGGAAAACAGTTTCTCCATCATAAAAAGCCAAGTGGAAGCCCTTGCGGAACGTGGGGACTTCTGTTTCGATGCGCTCAGCATGAGGTTGGGCAGATGTACTGGTACAACCCTTAACACAGCCATACAGGGGAAAATAGACGCATTCAAACTCAACGGGCAGGTAAATTCCTATTATAACTATCGCAGCACGTTGAAAAGCATAGAACGGTTCGCAGGCGGCAGCGTGCCGTTCTCTGCGGTTTCTGCGGACTGGCTGTCACGCCTTGACAAGTTCCTGCGGAACGAGGGCAAGACCGTCACCACCATAAATTTCTATATGAAAGCCCTTAAATGTGTGGTGAATGACGCAAGGCGCAACGGGATTTTGAAAGAAGCCCAATACCCGTTCGGCAGGGGAAAGTACGAGATTCCGAGCGGCAACAGCCGAAAGTTAGCCTTGACGATGGAACAGATAAAAAAAGTCGTGACATACAAGGGCAGCAAGACCGTTGAAAAGTACCGGGACTTTTGGTTTTTCTCCTACCTGTGCAACGGAATCAATTTCAGGGATATGCTTTTCTTGCGGTATGGGAACATCGTGGACGGTGAAATCTGCTTTGTACGCTCCAAGACATCGCACACGTCCAACCATATACGGGAAATAAGGGCGGTGCTCACTCCCGAAATGCGGGATATTATAAAACGGTGGGGAAACCCGGACGAAGGGAATCCCGATACTTTCCTTTTCAAGTATGCCAAAGACACGGAGGACGAATTTGTCATTTCCAATATTGTCAGACGGGTAACGCACCGTTGCAACATCGCTTTGGCTAAAATAGCCCAAGCTGTCGGTGTCCCCCGTTTCACGACCTATTCCGCCCGGCATTCCTATGCGACTGTCTTAAAACGTAGCGGAACGAACATCGCTTACATATCCGAGAGTTTGGGGCATTCAAGCCTTGCCATCACGGAGAACTACCTCGCCAGTTTCGAGCAGGAGGAGCGGATAAGGAATGCGCAGTTATTAACCAAATTCGATTGAGCCATGCCGAACAAGAAAACCAAGACGGTGAAGATTAGACACCTTGAATGTTTCAGTGCCATTTACGGGGAACTGGCGCAGAATCCCGAATATGCAGGCTACGAAATAGAAGAAGCCGTACTGCAAGTAAAATCATATATTCCCCCCGCCGTCAAAGACGTGGACAAGGCGATAGAGAAAATAAGGTTCAGCCATGCCACCCGTAAATACAAGTACCCCGTATTCGAGGGCAGGGAACTGATAGACCAAAAGACATTGGCGAAAATGGCGGGCGTGAGCAGGCAGACCGTAGCCCGGTGGGAGGAACTCGGTTTCATATCCCGTTCGGACATAGGGCTGTCGGGAAGCAAATATTTCGTAATAAAAGAAGTCGTTTCCCAACTTGAAAGGTTAAAGGATGTAAAATAGCGGCATTCGCATAATCACTTAACATACATAGGACAAACGGTGTGTTGGAAGGACAAAAATCGCCAATACATCGTTTGTCCCTTTTTTATCCCGTTCCAATCTTGCCGGATGTCCTGCATTGTCCCAAGTTGTCCGGTCTGTGTCAAGTGATTAGTAATTGAATAATCGGTTTCTTTTATTCTTCCTTTGCGGCATCAACCGGTTGCAACGGCTATGACGGTAGCCAAGTAATAACTAAAAAAGGAAGAAAATATGACAAACATTATTTTGACAACGCCCGAAGAACTCCGGGCTATCGTGAGCGAAACCGTTTCCCAGTCATTGGCTGGATTCACCCAGCCGAGGAACGAACCCGACAACCTCACGCCCGATGTGGCGGTAGAGGTGCTGGAACGACACGGTTTTCTGATTTCAAAGGCACGGCTCTACAAGCTGACCGCCAAAAAGGAAGTGCCGTTCCGCAAATACGGGAACAAATTGCTTTTCTCACGGAAAGAGCTTCTCACGTGGGCGGAAAACCTTGCAAAAAGGGTAAACGACAAGGACGAGGCGGCACTCGCCATCGCCAAGAGCGCAAACCGGAAAATCCGTAATTATGGAAAATAAGAGGAAAGAAGAAGCCGGGCAGGATGTCACCATGCAGAAAGAGGATTTCGCAGCCCTTTGGAAAACCATTCATCTGAAAGTGACGGACACTTATGAAGTGCCGCCCGAAATACTTTGGGTGAACGGCTCTACCATTGGCACGCTGGGTAATTTCAGCGCATCCACGGGTAAAGCCAAGAGCAAAAAGACATTCAACATCTCCGCTATCGTTGCGGCAGCGTTGAAGAATGACGAGGTACTGAAGTATTCGGCATGCCTGCCACCGAACAAACGGAAAATCCTCTATGTAGATACCGAGCAGAGCAAATACCATTGCCATAAGGTAATGGAGCGTATTTTGCGGCTTGCAGGACTGCCTACCGACAAGGACAGGGAGGATTTTGTTTTCATCGTGCTAAGGGAGCAGACACCCGACAAGCGGAAGCAGATTATCGGCTATATGCTGGAAAATATGCCCGATGTGGGGTTGCTCATCATTGACGGAATCCGTGATTTGATGTACGACATCAACAGCCCCAGCGAATCGACAGACCTAATCAACCTCTTAATGCGCTGGTCAAGCGGATATAACCTGCATATCCATACCGTACTGCATTTGAACAAGGGGGATGACAACACAAGGGGGCATATCGGTACGGAGTTGAACAACAAGGCTGAAACCGTCCTGCAAATCACGAAAAGCCAGCAGGACGGTAACATAAGCGAGGTAAAGGCGATGCACATACGTGACCGGGAGTTTGACCCGTTCGCATTCCGTATCAACGACAGCGCATTGCCGGAAGCTGTGGACGGTTATGTATTCAAGCAGCCCAGCCAAGACAGGGGCTTTCCACTGGCAGAACTGACGGAGCAACAGCACAGGACGGCTTTGGAAAACGGTTTTGGCAAACAGGTTATATATGGTTACGAGAATGTCCTAAAGACCTTGAAACAAGGCTATGCAAGTATCGGCTACGAGCGTGGGCGCAATATCCATGTGGAACTGAACAAGTTCCTTGTGAACAAGCGCATGATTGTGAAAGAGGGTAAGGGTTACCGCTATAATCCCGATTTCCATTATTAAAAGTCAGTTTGGTTTAGTCCGGGTGTATATATAAGAGGAACGGACTTACTATTTCCCTGTATCGGAACAAGCAGGTTTAGTATGGTACGGGTATATATATAACGAACTAAACAGGACTGGCGCATTTTTCAACTATTTTTTAATCCCCAAAAAAGAAAATGTTATGAACATCGAAGATGTAAAACAAATACCCATCGCAGACTATCTGCATAGTTTAGGTTACTCTCCTGTCAAGCAGCAGGGTAACGGCTTATGGTACAAATCACCGTTAAGGGAGGAACACGAACCGTCTTTCAAGGTGAACACTGACCGCAACCTTTGGTATGACTTTGGCGCAGGCAAGGGCGGCAACATCATCGCACTGGCAAAGGAACTCTATTGTTCCGACAGCTTGCCATACCTTTTAAACCGGATAGCGGAACAGACACCGCACATCCGTCCGGTCAGTTTTTCTTTTCCCCAGCGTAGGAAAGAACCGAGTTTCCAGCATTTGGAAGTCCGTGACCTTACCCATCCGGCATTGCTCCGTTACTTGCAGGGACGGGGTATCAATATCGAACTGGCAAAAAGAGAATGTAAGGAACTCCATTTTACCAATAACGGCAGACCGTTCTTCGCTATCGGTTTCCCGAACATGACAGGAGGTTATGAGGTGCGCAACTCTTTTTTCAAAGGCTGCATCGCCCCGAAAGACATCACCCATATACGGCAGCAGGGAGAGCCGAGAGAGAAATGTCTGGTGTTCGAGGGTTTCATGGACTACCTCTCTTTCCTTACGCTCCGCATGAGGAACTGTCCGACCATGCCCGACCTTGACAGGCAGGATTATGTCATTCTTAACTCTACCGCCAATGTGTCGAAAGCCCTTGACGTGATGTCCCCGTATGAACGCATCCACTGTATGCTTGACAATGACAAGGCTGGATATGAAGCGACACGGGATATCGAGTTGGAATACTCCTACCGTGTACGTGACTTCTCACACAATTACAGGGGATATTCGGACTTGAACGATTACCTGTGCGGCAGGAAGCAGGAACGGAAAAACGCAGCCAGCCAAGTGCAGGAAACGAAGCAGGAAACCGGACAACGTGCCGCCCCAAGACAAAAGAGAGGCAGGGGCATTTAATCCGGCAGGACTACCAACGGCTGGCGGTTTATTTGGAGAGCAAGGTTATGTTTCGGTATACCGAAACCATCTTGCTTTGCTCACCGCAAAGGAAATCGCTCCCGTTGGTCGCAATTTCTAATATACCACCTAAAAGTAAAAAGACATGAAGAAGATACAGGACAAGCCGGGCGGTCGTCCGGCAAAAAAACGGACGGACAAGCAGAAAAAAGTAGTCAGTACGAAACTGACCGAGTTGCAGTATTACGCCATCAGAAAGCGAGCCGGGGAAGCCGGGTTACGTATCAGTGAGTATGTCCGGCAGGCGGTTGTTTCGGCAGAGGTCATCCCCCGGCTGAACAGGCAGGATGCGGACACCATCCGCAAGCTGGCAGGGGAAGCCAACAACATCAATCAGTTGGCGCACCGGGCGAATGCCGGAGGTTTCGCACTGGTTGCGGTGGAACTTTTGAAGCTCAAAGATAGGATTGTTGAAATCATAAACCATTTGTCGGATGATTGGAAAAATAAAAAAGGGAAGCGGTTTTAAGGGCTGTGTGAACTATGTGCTTGGCAAGGAGCAGGCGGTTTTGCTTCATGCGGACGGAGTTCTGACGGAAAGCCGGAGCGATATAATCCGCAGCTTCTGTATGCAGACCGGGATGAATCCCGACTTGAAAAAGCCGGTAGGACATATTGCGTTAAGCTATTCGGCAGTGGATGCACCTAAATTGACGGACGGGAAGATGATACAGCTTGCGCAGGAGTATATGCGTGAAATGAAAATCACCGATACGCAGTATATCATCGTGCGCCACCAAGACCGGGAACATCCACATGTGCATATCGTGTTCAACCGCATAGACAACAACGGCAAGAGCATTTCGGACAGGAACGACATGTACCGTAACGAACAGGTATGCAAGAAGCTGAAAGCCAAACACGGGCTTTATTTCGCCAAGGGGAAAGAGCAGGTGAAGCAGCACCGATTGAAAGAGCCGGACAAGTCGAAATACGAGATTTACACGGCTGTGAAGAATGAAATCGGCAAATCCCGTAACTGGCAGCAGTTACAGCAGCGGTTAGCGGAAATGGGTATTGCTATCCAGTTCAAGTATAAGGGACAGACAAGCGAGATACAGGGCATATCCATTTCCAAAGGCGAATACACGTTCAAGGGTTCGGAGATAGACCGCAGTTTCTGTTTTTCCAAACTGGATAAATGTTTCGGGGATGCAGGAATGAATGTTGCCGAAAGCCAACGGCAAACAACTTTCGCACCCGTTCGGGAGCAGGCACCTGCACCGAGCAAGGCTGACAGCCCGTTGATAACAGGTTCACTCGGTCTGTTTTCCGCTTCTTCTCCCCCAGTGGATGAAGAACCTAATTTTAATTTGAGAAAGAAGAAGAAAAAGAAAAAACAACTTAAATTGTAAAGACATGGAAGACAATTTGATTTTAGAGGGGCTTCTCTCTATGGTTACGGAACTGAAAGAGAAGCTGGAAGCACAGGTAACGCCAGCCAGCCGGGAGGAAACTCTCGAACGGCTGGGAACAATCGAACAAGCGTTGTCGGAACTGCACAGTAATTCGGCTGTTCCCGAAGAAAAGTTGCAGGTTATTCAAAGCCAACTTGACGACATAAGGAGCAGGATGCAAGGTCAGCAGAAGAACATAGAGGACACCAAGAAAATAACATTGGAAACCTACCGTTGTTTCAAGGTGATGATTGATACTTTGGGCTCTTGCAGGACGGATAAAGAGGAAGCTACGCCCTTACCGTTCTATCAACGGATTTACAACAAGGTCGCTTCTTGGATTCGTCCGGAATTGTTTGTTTTTTCGGCAGTGCTGGTTGTCTGTTCCGTTTCCATATTCTTGAATGTCCGTTTGGCTGAACGTATGCAGCAGTTGCAGGACAACGATATGAAATACCGCTATTTGCTGATGCAAGGACAGGCAGACGGGGAAGTCTTTGATATACTGGAAACCAAATTCAATTGGCAGAGGGATAACGGTTTTATCCAAAGTCTAACCGATTCTGTGATAGATTTTGAGTATCGCAGCAGGAAGCAGGCGGAAGCGTTGGAGCGTGCAAGGCTACTCAATGAACAAGCCGAGCTGTTGAGAAAGGAAGCCGATAAACTAGGTAAGCCATAAGTGGAGTAAAGCCGGAGTGATGAATCATGTTTATCGCCCGGCTTTTCAAATTCATTTATTTTTCTTCGGACAGCATGTCGTTAGGTATTCAGAAGAATAATTTATAACAAAGTATGCCCAATAAAAATAATCCTAAAAGGCATATTGCAAAAATTATATATGCCTTGAATAGATAAATTTGGTCTGACTGTTCTTTTGCTATGGTATTTTTACGGATTTCCTCTATCGTTTCAATGGAAATGTTGGATAAATTAATATTTTTTCCCTTGTTTACGAGGTATTTATGATGTTCTTTCATCCTTTCTTTATTCAATTTGCGAAGCTCACGGTTCTCTTTGTCCCGTTGTAGCATATCATTTATACAGCCTAATGTTCCCATTTTTTAGTTTAAATTTAATTTCTGTTTTGATAATTCAATTATAATCACGATGTTCATTCAAGGATTTACCGATTATCATTTTTAAATAAAACAGGTACAGTCCAAACGGAGTTGTGATATTCACCTTTCCCGTAATAATTGATGGTAGGAGTCCACCGTGGCATACCTTTTATGATTTGCAATACTTGCTTATCCCATTCAGGTATGCCACAACTTCGTAAGGTTTCTACCTTTATTATTTCTCCGTAAGAATCAATTCGTATCGTATAAATCCCTTTGGCTTCTTTTTTGCCGTTCAATAGCTTGGGGTCGTATGTTAGGCGTTCATTGATGTAGTTGGTAACTGCATACGGATTTGCTTTTTCAAAATAAGACACAGTTTCCCATTCCACAAAACTTTGTTTCAATTCTTCCTCTGCAATGCTGTCCGATTTTACTCTATCTCTATAATGTTGTGGTAAGAATGGTACATATACTGTATGGAAGCATTCTATTCGTTTACCGTTCTTATCCCTGCAAGGCAGACAGTGTGGAAGTTCTTTTGTTAATCTAATTATTTCTTTGTCAAACTCTTTATGGATAGTAGTCAGAATATTGATTTCACGAGGTAAACCCAGTGTGTCGATGGAAAACATCACAACAGAATGACCTGCCACATTCTTTTTCAGTAACTCTTTGGGGTATTTCATTTGAGAAACGAAATACTTTTCCAAGTCATAATCCCATACAGCCCATCGGGGATATTCTTTGATAGCCTGAGTTTTATTGATAGGAGCAGTACCCTTGTTCCAAATATCTTCTTTGCGCCAAATACTATCCAATCGTTTTTCGTTCTCTCGTAGCCCTTGAATACTGTTATCTGTTGTACATCTGACAGGCGCAACTCCGATTGTCAAACTTTCCGGTAGATAAAGGAATGTCAGAGTACTATCTGTAAGTTCTTGAATGATACAATTTTTACCCGATTCAAAAACTTTGATAGTATCTCCATGCAAAGAATAGGAATAAAATGTTTTGGTTTGTTTTTCATCATATAGAAACGTAGTTCTCCATCCGGCACTACGAAATTCCATTTCCATTGCATATTGTTTGTCTTTAGGAAGTTGCACTTTCCATATTTTGTTCTCTAATAAAGCAGACATATCTGCACAATTCTTGTCTTGTGCTAAAAGTGGGCTGACAAGATTGAAAGAAAATATAAATAATATGGGTAGAAAATGTTTCATAACCAGTTATATAAACAACACTCAAATATAGGGAAAGTTAATAATAGAACAGCTTGTTAAGCTATTTTTTTCTTATTAAGTTTGAACAAATTAACTTTTAATATTCAAGAAAAGGCTTTCCTATACATTGCAAGTTTAGTTTATCCCTTTGTCTATATATCCAAAACGAACTAAACCTACTTTTATAGACAGCAAAATATATATACAGGCGAAAAGAAAAACAGTATTCTTCTTTTCGCCTGTATCATGTCTATTTTTCACTGAAAAACGAGGGAAAACAGATATAAAAACATCTCCTACCACATTTACCCATTAACAACAAATATCCTTTTCTGTTTTCTTATAACCACTCTATTTGTATGCAAATTGCATGTTTGTAAAATGTTAATATTGATATATCCTACGCTATAAATCCATGATATTCAGTATTAAATAGATAGAAAATTATACACATTAATTATAGCCAACCGCAACAAGTTCATACTTGGGCCAAGTGGTAGCGGTAAGTCATTCTTCACCAACCACATGGTGCGCCAGTATTACGAACAAAATGCGCACGTGCTATTAGTCGATACCGGAAACAGTTATTTGGGGCTGTGTGAAATGATAAACCGGAAAACGCACGGGGAAGATGGGATATATTTCACCTATACCACTGAAAACCCGATAGCGTTCAATCCTTTCTATGTGGAAGATGGGGTATTTGATATTGAAAAGAAAGAGAGTATCAAAACGCTTATCCTAACCTTATGGAAAAGGGATGATGAAGCACCCACACGGGCGGAAGAAGTGGCTTTGTCGAACGCTGTAAGTTCCTATATCGAACTGATTACTAAAGACAGTTCGGTTACTCCCTGCTTTAATACGTTCTACGAGTATGTGAAAACCGATTACCGGGAACACCTGCAAGAAAAGAACGTCCGGGAAAAGGATTTCGATATAGATAACTTCCTGAATGTATTAGAACCTTACTACAAAGGGGGCGAATACGACTACCTGCTGAACTCCGACAAGGAGCTTGATTTGTTACATAAACGCTTCATTGTCTTTGAGTTGGATAATATCAAAGACCACAAAATTTTATTCCCGATTACTACGATTATCATCATGGAAGTGTTCATTAACAAAATGCGTAAACTAAAGGGTATCAGGAAATTAATATTGATAGAAGAAGCGTGGAAAGCGATTGCATCGGCAAACATGGCGGATTACATCAAGTACCTCTATAAAACCGTCAGAAAGTATTTCGGCGAAGCGATTGTAGTTACACAGGAAGTGGAAGATATTATTTCCTCACCCATTGTAAAAGAGAGCATTATAAACAATTCGGATTGCAAAATCTTGCTCGACCAACGGAAGTACCTTAATAAATTCGACAGCATACAGAACCTTTTGGGACTGACCGATAAGGAACGTTCACAGGTGCTTTCCATCAACCTTGCCAATCATCCGAACCGGAAATACAAGGAAGTTTGGATAGGCTTAGGCGGCACACAGTCAGCCGTTTATGCGACAGAAGTAAGTTTGGACGAATATTTTACATACACAACGGAAGAAACGGAAAAGATGGAACTTTTCGCCTTGTCCGAAAAGTTAGGTGGCAACCTCGAACTTGCCATCAAACGGCTTGCCGAAAGCAAGCGCAATCCCGAAAAATAATCAATTAACAATTTAATAATCAATCAGTATGAAACATTTAAAAATCCTGTTTCCGGTGCTGTTATGCACCTTGCTACTGGGGCTTTCCTCCTATAAGGAAACGAACGCCGACCGTCTTAGGGCGATGCGTGGCGACTGGGAAAGCGTGAAAAACCGTCCGGCGTTTACCCTTTTTGAGGAAAACGGGCATTACCGGGTAACGACCTATCGAAAGACCTATCGGGGGACTATCCAAACGGAAAGCTATCAGATTTCAGAACAGGATGGAAACCTGTTCATCGAAACGGGGCTTTCCGTCTTGCTGACCTACGACAAAGAGAACGACCGGATTCTTCTTTCACCCGGTGGAGAATACAAACGGAGTAAACAACCAATAAAGAAATAAGCGTATGAGAACAAAGATTATAATGCTGCTCGTAGTATGCAGCCTGTTTACCGGAAAGGTAAGCGCACAGTGGGTGGTGAGTGACCCCGGCAATTTGGCGCAAGGGATTATCAATGCGTCAAAAAATATCGTGCAGACATCATCCACCGCACAGAATATGATAAAGAATTTTCAGGAAACGGTAAAGATTTACCAACAAGGTAAGGAATACTATGACAGGCTTAAATCAGTGCATAACCTTGTCAAAGATGCCCGCAAGGTGCAAAAGTCCATCCTGCTTATCGGAGAGATTTCCGACATCTATGTGAACAGTTTTCAGAAGATGCTTTCGGATGAAAACTACACGCCGGACGAACTTTCCGCCATTGCCTACGGCTATACCCAACTGTTGCAGGAAAGTTCCGATGTGCTGGAAGAAATGAAAAGCGTGGTGAACATCAACGGGCTTTCTATGTCGGATAAGGAACGGATGGACGTTATCGACCGGACGTATAACGCCATCAGGAACTACCGGGATTTGGTGAGTTACTATACCCGCAAGAATATTTCTGTTTCCTACCTGCGGACGAAAAAGAAAAAGGACACCGACCGGGTAATGGCTCTTTACGGCTCGGCGGATGAACGTTACTGGTAACTTCTAATAAATCAAAGATATGTTATTAGCTATCGAATTTGATAACCTGCATCAAATACTCCGTAGTTTATATACGGATATGATGCCTTTATGCGGGAACATGGCGGGGGTAGCCAAAGGAATAGCGGGACTGGGCGCATTGTTCTATGTGGCTGCCAAAGTATGGCAGTCGCTCGCCAGTGCCGAACCGATAGACGTTTACCCTTTGCTCCGTCCCTTTGTGATTGGCTTCTGTATTATGTTCTTCCCCACGTTCGTACTGGGTACGATTAACAGCGTGATGTCACCCGTAGTCAAGGGGTGTAACAATATGCTCGAAACGCAAACTTTCGATATGAACGCCTACCGGGAACAAAAGGACAAGCTGGAATATGAAGCGATGGTGCGTAATCCGGAAACGGCTTACCTTGTTTCGGATGAAGCGTTTGATAAACAGATAGACGAACTGGGGTGGTCTGCCAAAGATATTGCCACAATGGGCGGTATGTACATGGATAGGGCAGCCCACAATATCAAGCAATCCGTCCGGGACTGGTTCAGGGAACTTTTGGAACTGCTCTTTCAATCGGCAGCCCTTGTGATAGACACTATCCGAACATTTTTCCTTATCGTACTGGCGATACTGGGTCCGATAGCCTTTGCCATCAGCGTGTATGATGGCTTTCAGGCGACACTGACCCAATGGATAACAAGGTACATTTCCGTTTACCTGTGGCTGCCTGTTTCAGACCTGTTCAGTTCGATTCTTGCCCGAATACAGGTGCTTATGCTCCAAAAGGATATTCAGGAACTATCAGACCCCAATTTTATACCGGACGGAAGTAATAGCGTGTACATAATTTTTATGATAATCGGCATCATCGGTTACTTCACCATCCCCACCGTATCGAACTGGATTATTCAGGCGGGCGGAATGGGTAACATGAGCCGGAACATAAACAGTGCAGCTAATAAAACAGGTAGCGGAGTGGGTGCGGTAGCCGGAGCAGCAACCGGGAACGCTGGCGGCAGGGTCGGCGGTAAACTAATCAAAGGTAATCAATAAATAAAAATCAAGATGGAATTTAAAAGTTTAAAGAACATTGAAACCAGTTTCAGACAGATACGTCTTTTCGGTATCGTGTTTGTCGTTATGTGTACCCTGATAACAGGTTATGCCGTTTGGAACTCCTACACGTTTGCCGAAGCGCAACGGCAGAAGATTTATGTGCTGGACGGCGGTAAGTCGTTGATGCTTGCGCTTTCGCAAGACCTCTCGCAAAACCGTCCGGTCGAAGCAAGGGAACACGTGAAGCGTTTTCACGAACTCTTTTTCACGTTGTCACCGGATAAGAACGCTATCGAAAGCAATATCAAACGGTCGCTGTTCCTCGCTGACAAGAGCGCATTCAATTATTACCGTGACCTCTCGGAAAAGGGATATTATAACCGTATAATCTCCGGTAACATCAGCCAGACCATACGGATAGACAGTGTTTCTTGCAATTTCGATGTGTACCCGTATGCGGTGGCTACCTATGCCCGGCAAATGATTATCCGTGAAAGCAGCGTGACGGAAAGAAGCCTTGTCACCCGTTGCCGGTTATTAAATGCCGTTAGAAGTGACAATAACCCGCACGGCTTTATCATGGAAAGTTTCGAGATAACGGAAAACAAGGACTTGAACACGATAAAGCGGTAAGCCATGATACGGAAAATACTCTCTCCGGTTAATCAGGCGATTACCCATGTACAGGACTGGGCGGATGAAAAACTCCGCCACCTGTGCGGGCGCATGACACCGGAAATAAGGCTGGCGGTAATCCTGCTTATGCTCCTGTTCTTCGGCGGGCTATCCATCTACTTTACGGTATCATCCATTTACCGGATAGGCAAAGAGGATGGCGAAACCATACGGATAGAACATATTAGGCAGCTACAACTTCAAAGTAAAGACAGTACGAACATTTTTAATCAGTCAGACAATGGAAGAAAAAGAAGTGAAGAATGAAGTTCCCGTACCGGAAACGGACAGGAAAAAAGAAGAAAAGGGAAAAAAGGAACTGACCTCACAGCAGATACAGCAGCGAAAGAAGATGCTGGTTTACCCGCTTATGGGACTGGTTTTCTTGGGGGCTATGTACCTGATTTTTGCACCGTCCGAAAAGGACGAAACAAAGGTAGAAAGCGTGGGCGGCTTTAACGCCGACATTCCGCAACCCAAAGGGGACGGGATAATCAGCGATAAAAAGGCAGCCTACGAACAGGAACAGATGGAGAACAAACAGGCGGACAAGATGCGCTCCTTACAGGATTTTGCCTTTTCGCTCGGAGAGGAAAACGGGAACGGGGAAGATTTGACCCTGATAGATGATGCTCCGGCGGAAAAGCCGAAAAACGCCGTGATTGACTTCGGGGCGGGTGCGCCGAACAATAGCCGTTCCTCTATCCAGTCTTCGGCGGCAGCTTACCGGGATATGAACCGTCAGTTAGGCAGTTTCTACGAAACGCCGAAAGAGGACAAGGAAAAAGAGGAACTGAAACGTCAGGTGGAAGAACTCACTGCCCGGCTCAATGCGAAAGAAAACGGTGCGAGCAGCATGGATGAACAGGTGGCTCTTATGGAAAAGTCATACGAACTGGCGGCAAAGTATATGAACGGCGGACAGCAGGAACAAGTAGCGCAAGTGATACCTACCGCACCCATTCAGGAAAAAGGAAGTACCACTTCTGTAAAGGCGGTATCGGACAGGACGGTTTCAGGATTGCAGCAACCTATGAGCAACAGCGAATTTATTACCGAATACAGCAAGCCACGCAATTACGGATTTAACACGGCGGTCGGCAACAGCTATTCGATGGGAAAGAACACTATCCGGGCGTGTGTGCATAACGACCAAACACTTATGGACGGGCAGACCGTCAAGCTCCGGTTGTTAGAACCGTTACAGGCGGGTAATGTGATTGTCCCCAAAAACAGCCTTGTTTCAGGAAGTGCCAAAGTGCAGGGGGAACGGCTCGACATATTGGTGTCCTCGCTTGAATATGCGGGTAATATCATTCCGGTGGAACTTGCCGTTTACGACAGTGACGGGCAGAAGGGGCTTTCCGTCCCCTCGTCACTGGAACAGGAAGCGGCAAAAGAAGCGATGGCGAATATCGGTGCGGGACTGGGTACGAGTATTTCCTTTGCGCAAAGTGCCGGGCAGCAGGTCGCAATGGATATTACAAGGGGCTTGATGCAGGGCGGTTCGCAATACCTCACTAAGAAGTTCAGAACGGTAAAAGTACACCTGAAAGCAAACTATCAGGTGATGCTTTACGCCAAACAACAGTAATTTATTTATCAACCACAAAAATTTCAATCCAAATGAAAAAGTTAATGATTTTATTCGCTCTTGTTTTGGGAGTGGTTTCAGTGAAAGCACAAAGTAACGATTTGTATCAGGGCATTACAAAGAAACTGCCTTACCGCCAAATGGTGACACCTTACGGTGTACAGGTGACGTTTGCAAAAACGGTACACATTATTTTCCCGTCTGCCGTGAAGTACGTGGATTTAGGGAGTAACTACATCATTGCCGGAAAAGCGGACGGGGCGGAAAATGTTGTCAGGGTTAAGGCTACGACAGAGGGCTTTCCCGGGGAAACCAATTTCTCCGTTATCTGTGAGGATGGCAGTTTTTATTCTTTCAATGCGAAGTACGCACATGAACCGGAAATGCTCAACATTGAAATGAAAGATTTCTTGGAAAATGAGGACACAACGGATTTCAGCCATACCCGGATGAATATCTATTTCCGGGAATTAGGTAACGAAAGCCCGCTTTTGGTAAAGCTGATTATGCAGTCCATCTACAAGAACAATGACCGGGAAATAAAGCATTTGGGATGCAAGCGTTTTGGGGTGCAGTTCTTGGTGAAAGGCATTTATTCACATAACGGGCTTTTTTACATTCACACACAAACAAAGAACAATTCAAATGTTCCATTTGATACCGATTTTATCCGTTTCAAAATTGTAGATAAGAAAGTAGCCAAAAGGACAGCTATTCAGGAAACGGTTATTGACCCGGTGCGGAGCTATAACGAAATACTGGTTATCGATGGCAAGAGTACCGTCCGCACCGTGTACACCGTTCCACAGTTCACTATCCCTGACGATAAGATATTGGTTATTGAACTGGTGGAAAAGAACGGTGGTAGACACCAAACTATCCGGGTGGAAAATTCGGATATAGTGGCTGCCAAAGTGATTAACGAACTTAAAATCAAATGAACATGAAAAGGATATGCTGTATTATATCCCTTTTTGTGCTGTGCCTGACTTTTAACCAGGCACACGCACAAGGATGTCTGCCGGGAATGAAAGGCTTGCAGGTCACGGGCGGCATGGCGGACGGTGTTCACTGGAACAGTAAAAGTGATTTCGCTTATTACTTCGGGGCTGCCATGAGTACCTATACCAAAAACGGGAACAGGTGGGTTATCGGCGGGGAATACCTCGAAAAGCATTACCCCTACAAGGATTTGCAAATACCAGTCAGCCAGTTTACAGGTGAGGGCGGTTACTATCTAAATTTCCTTTCCGACCGGAAGAAAACCTTTTTTCTTTCGCT
Source organism: Bacteroides intestinalis DSM 17393 (assembly GCF_000172175.1). NCBI lineage: Bacteria > Pseudomonadati > Bacteroidota > Bacteroidia > Bacteroidales > Bacteroidaceae > Bacteroides > Bacteroides intestinalis. The sequence goes on from NZ_ABJL02000008.1 coordinate 2,071,302, forward strand.
GGGATTGTCCGCACTTGCCGGGTATGAAACAAGCAACTGGGGCGATAAATTGCTACCCGATGGCTCTACCCTAACCGATAAGGACGGTTTTGTCTATGGTGGTGCGCTGACACTGGAACTGGAGAGTTATATTACTGACCGGGTAGTATTCCTGATTAACGCACGGGAAAGATGCCTGTTCGGTTCTTCCGTTGGTAAGTTCCACACACAGTTCGGTATCGGTCTAAAGATAATAATGTGATAAACTAACCTATTATATATAATATATATGAGAAAGATTTTAAGCCGTATTTTGATAGGCTGCTATGTAATGGCCGCCATCTTATTTGTGGGTGCGTGTAATGACGATGTGGATATACAGCAGTCTTACCCGTTCAGTATTGAAACGATGCCAGTACCGAAGAAATTAAAGGTGGGTGAAACCGCCGAAATCAGGTGTCAGCTTCACCGGGATGGACGCTATGAGGAAACAAAGTATTTCATCCGTTATTTCCAACCGGACGGGGCAGGAACGCTGAAAATGTCCGATGGGACGGTTTTACTGCCGAATGACCTGTACCCGCTTCCAGGTGAAACATTCCGGCTTTACTATACCTCTGCATCCACCGACCAACAGACGGTAGATGTGTATTTTCAGGATAGCTTCGGGCAGTTACAGCAGCTTACGTTTTCATTTAATAATGATAACAGTAAGGAAGATGTCATAAAATGAGGTGGATTAATGGAAATATAATTTTCTCGCACTAAATATAACTTAGATGGTTCTTGAAGCAATGAACGTTCTGATTTATATCGAACGCTATAGTTAAGAAATAGAATATAAATTTTTAAAGCATGATACAAACAGCCTTATGTGATTTTTCGATTGCAAAGGCTGTTTTCTTACATCAAACCACAATAGATACATTTTTTTTGTTAACTTTGCGGTTAATGTATAGAATAAATTTAAAATCAATTTATGGAGAACATCATTACTTTTTTTAAGACTAATATGGAATGGATATTTAGTGGAATAGGTGTTGCATGTCTAGTTCCGCTTATCGGGAAGTTGTTTAAACGAGAATATGAGTCTAGTAAAATTGCCAACCAAGAAAATAAGATTGTAAATAATATAAATATTAGCAATCATACAAATGCATCAGTAGCAGCAGCAAAAGCAGAAATGCATAAGGTGAATCATAATGTATATCCTAAAAAAACGCCAAAAGATTTAGCAGTCATATTATTTATAGATGATGAAAAATTTAATATGGTAAATATTCTTAAAAAAGCTGGGTGGAAGAATACTTTTTCCAAAAAAGATATTATCGATTTGGACGATAGTGACGTATATAAATCAGATATTATATTTGTGGATATAAATGGTGTAGGAAAAAACTTATTTGAAAGTCAGGGTATAGGTTTAGCAAGTGCTTTGAAAGACAAATACCCAACTAAAAAAATTGTTATTTACTCAGCAGAAACAACAGGGGATCGATTTGATAAAGCATTACGCAAAGTTGATGATTGTTTAGCAAAAAATGCCGAACCATATGAATTTATTTCTTTAGTAGAAAATTTTGCAGCAGAGATTTATAATGAATAAAAGAATAATATCTAAAAAAGGAGATATTTTAACATCTTCACTTGACGATCAATGCATTGAGTGTATTCGCAACAAAACAAATAATGGATATGCCCAAATTTGTTGCCCAATAGATACAGTTAATAAAAGAATTGGATTTATGGGAAATAATAGTGGAGAATTATATGCTTGTAGTGACAATAGTAAAACGACTAAAAACTTTAAAGATAATTTAAATGTTATAGCCTCTCATATTCCCGATTTATTAACGCTCAGAAATGAAGTAGCTCAAGAAATTTCTCAAAATGAACTGCAACGAGTAAGAAGGGTCGTTCATAACTTAAAAAGCATAAATGCTCATTGTATACAGGAGTTGTATAATTTTATACCTCAAGACAAATTTACACAAAATATAAATCAAACAGTTGATATAGTAAAAGATGCTATAAAGAAAAAAAATAAAGACGCAGCACTGACTTTTCTAAGAATTGCAAAATATAACGGAAGTATGAAAGCTGAATTTTCCGTGTATGAAAAATTATTAAAAGACAACCCGAAACTATCACCACGATCTTATAAATTAAGAGATGTAATAATGATTGTGCTACATATGTTTTTTGGAGATTTCACATCTATTTCTGTCAGAGTGGATGTTGATGAATATTACGAGAAAGCAGTTATTGATTTCGAGTCAATACAAGTTGCATTATATCATATAGTTGAGAACGCAGCCAAATATATCAAACCTCAAACCATTCTAAAAGTTTTATTAAGCAACGATGATAAGTTCCATACTATTGAGTTTAAGATGAATAGTCTACACCTCTATCCAGATGATATAAAACAAATGTTTAACGAAGGGTATTCTGGGATAAATGCAAAAAAAACATCAAAAGCTGGAGATGGAATAGGTATGTATAGGGTAAAACGACTGATAGAATTAAATAAGTCTGAGATTCACGTTATTGCTGGAGATGAAATAGTTACTTATAAGGGCTATGAGTATTCTGATAACAGTTTTATCATTAAAATACCCGTTGTTTAATATATTTTCTATATTATATTTTAATATCACTACCGCCATCTAATTGAGATAAAGGTCGTTCTTTTGCCGTTTCGAATTATTCGTTAAACAAGAAACAAACCCTACTCAGTTTGGTTGGATGTTCGTCTGTAATGAGAGGACTACTCTTGACATTTTATCCATTTGTTCCCTTTCTGACTGTAAGTTTTAAATATATTCACTATAGAAAAGAGTTTACTGCTTATATAGTGGGTATCATGTTGGATAAAGAATTGACTTCTGATTGTACTATATAGTATTTTACGTATTTTTCTTCTCCCAGTGTTTGGGTAATGCTTACCCCGTTTTTGTTTAAAGTTTCCATATCGTTATAATTTTAAATGAGTTATCAGATAACTAAAAGCGAAAGCAGCACAACGAAAATTAACGCCATACAAAAACAGGTAAACGGCGGAGATAAACAGCCGGAGAAAGAACCAGACTATATAAAAGCCTATGATTAAAACTATCCACATTCCGGTGGTGCTGGTGGCTGCCTGATAGATGATAAAAGCCAGTATTACTCATCTTAAAACGGTCTTTATCTTATTATATACTTTCATTGTCTTAATGTGTTGCGGGTGAATTGCTCCACCCGGTTAGTAATCAGGCGCAACGGAAAACAAAACCGTCTTCCATCCAGTAATCAGTCATAAACAGGTCACGGGCAAAAGCCGAATAATCAAAGTAGGTCTTTGCGAACTCCGGCAGTTCGTAACATTGCTCTACGATTTCATAGGCGTAATCTTCCTCGTCCTTATATTCTCCCTGATAATCATCTTCAAAAGAGGAAATAAGGTATTCTACATCTTCTTCGCTTATATCGTGGCTATGATGGTCGCACCATACGAAAAACGCTTCCTGCTGGGTTTCGCTTAATTTCTCGATAGCGTCCCGCACTTCAAAGAACTTTTCAAATAACCAGCTTTCAGAAATGAACGCTTCCGGGATATTCTCGTAATCCTGAAACATAAATTCCGGGTCTTGGTCGTCCTTGTGCAGTTCCCGGCACGCTTCCAAAAACTCGTCCTTATCTGAATAGTCGGACAGGTCTAACCATTTGCCGAAAAGTGAACCGCTATTATACTTGTTGTAAGTACCTACATAAACTCTTGCTTCTGATAATGTTACTGCTTCCATAATTCTGTGTCTTTTAAAATTTATGCGGATTTGAGAGGTAAGGGAGCCAAAGTTTCATAACCTTTTTTCCTGTTTCTCGTAAATCTGACTTTTTTTATGCGTTTCCGGTCGGGACGGTCGTTTTCGTTTCATATAGGCTTTAAAGGGTAGTGTTTAGGCTTTGCAAGATTTTAAAGAAAAATACTCTTTGGACGAAGTACAACAGGAAGATTTTTGTTTAAACCCTTTAGGGCTTGACCTTGCAAAGACGTTAAGAACACGGAAATACCTTTGCCTATGTGATACGATAATGACTGCTCCGGCTGGGGACTGCCTAAGAGAAAGATTTACAATAGGAGAAACTGGAAAAATGGTTTTATTTTAAAAGTAGGATATTGTGTTTTTGTTGCCAGTAACAAAAAAAGGGCTTATAAAAGCCCCTCATCTGCAAAACTGTAATAGCTTTCTTCTGTCAGGATGATATGGTCTAACAGGTGTAAATCCAATACCTTGCAGGCTTCTTTTATTTTTGAGGTGATTTGTTTGTCCGGTTCACTCGGACGCAGGTTGCCTGATGGGTGGTTATGTGAGAGGATAATCCCCGAAGCATGGACTTTTAAGGCTGTTTGCAGGATGATTTTCACGTCCATTACTGTTTCAGCCATGCCGCCTTTAGAGATAAGGGAAACACCTAAAGCCTTGTTAGCCCGATTGAGAAACATTACATGGCTTTCTTCGTGGTGTTCCATACATTCTACATAGAACGGTTTCAGGTAAGAGTAGGACGTTTCAGAAGAGAAGATTTTTATTCTTTCGGATGCTTTTACATTGTCCTTATAAGAGATAGTGATTTCCGGCATGGTAAATTCGATTGTTTTCATAACGCTTGAATTTTAAATTAAACAATAAGAAATTTTGCCGGACACCCACAGTTTGGCGGGGACTTCAACCATATCTTTTCAAAAAAATACAACCCGTAGGTGTGGAGATTTTTTAGAAAACCGGAACGGCTCGGATTTGGTATTTGTCCCTGCCGGGCTGTAACTTTGCTAAAATTTGTGACTGAGATACATTACTTTAAGGAACTGAAAAGGGGTATCACAGGTGACACCCCTTAGACAACCGAATACCTTTAAACGTTATTCGTCATAGGTTCTATATCCTATCGGTTTGCGTGGCTTCGGTTCAGGCTTGCTTAGTAGCTGGGTAAGTGCTTGATAAACCTCGCTGAATTGTGCATCCGTACTTTCTTCCAGTTCTTCAATGCGCTTTAGTAACTCCTGATAACCTGTAATCATTTGACGCAAGGCTACAAATGCCCGCATGATAGAAATATTCACCTGTATGGCAATAGGGCTGCGCAGTACACCGGACAGGGCGGCTACTCCCTCTTGCGTGAAAACATAGGGTAAATATTTAGTATGCTTACCGCGTTTTGAACTGGTTTCTTCTTCCGTTTCATCGGGATTATTCTTTAAGGTCACAATTTGTGACCTTAAACATTCGACTTCTTCCTTTGTCAGTTCAAACATAAAATCTTCCGGGAAACGTTCTATATTACGTTTCACAGCCTGTTTCAACGCTTTTGTTTCCACCTGATAAAGTGCCGCAAGGTCACTATCGAGCATAACCCGGCAACCTCTGATTTCATAAATCTTGCTTTGGATGATTTGTAAGTCCATAATGTTATTATTTAATGGTGAGTAATAAAGCATAAAGGGACTTATCACAATTTGTGATAAGTTTCCCTATATACCTATTTTATAGATGCTTCTTTATAGATTTTTTCAATGCCGACAAACTTCTTGTCAAGCCCCTGCATATCGTTACTGATTTTATTATTGGTAATGCGGGCGTATATCTGTGTCGTTTCTATATTGGTGTGTCCCAACATCTTACTAACGGTTTCAATAGGAACACCCTTTGCAAGCGTGGTTGTCGTGGCAAAAGTATGCCTCGCAAGGTGAAATGTCAAGTTCTTTTTAATTCCGCATACATCCGCTATTTCTTTCAAATACGCATTAAGTTTTTGATTGCTGATAATAGGAAGTACCTTACCGTTCGGCAATTTACCTTTGTACTTTTCCAGTATCATTTTAGGAATGTCCAGCAAGGGGACATTCACGTCTATATTCGTTTTCTGACGTTTGGTAATTATCCACAAATTACCGTCAAAGGATTTGCGGATATTATCTTCTCTTAAGTTTGCTACATCCACATAAGCCAAACCACTGAAACAGGAAAAGATAAAAACATCACGCACCTGTTCCAACCGTTCGGAAACCATTTTCTTTTTGAGGATGATTTTTATTTCATCCTCTGTTAAATATCCCCTATCTACTTTTTCCAAACGCATTTTATAATTGGCGAACGGGTCACCTATCAGGATGCCATTATTACGGGCTATCAGGATAATGCGTTTGAAGAACTGCATAAACTTGGCGGTCGTATTAAAGCCACATTTGCAGGTGGTACGCAAATATAACTCAAAGTCGGTAATGAACATCGGAGTTATTTCCTTTATAGAAATATCCGACAGGTTATATTTGCTTTGGATGAACTCTGCAAGATGGCGGCGGGTCACTTCATATTTACGATAAGTGGCAATCGTTTTGGATATGCCGACCAACTGTTTCACATCATCATTGTGCTTTTGGAAAAGGTTAAGGATGGTGTCGTGGTTCTCGCTATGACCTAAAAACTCATTCTTCACCTTTTCGGCGGTAACATAATTGTCACGCCGTTGTAGTTCGTGGTAGATGGTATTAAGGGATGCGTTTATATCATCCAGCAATCGGTTGATGCGGGTAGCTTCCGCAGAACGTCCGGCGGCTTTGCCTGCCTTGCCATCCCAAATTTTGGGTTGAACATCCACTTTGGAATTAAAACGGCTTGCCACACCATCCACTGTGATGCGGACGAAAATAGGGTAACTGCCATTGATTTTTTGCTTGTCCTTTTTTACAAAGAAAAGAACGTTGAATGTACTTTTCATAAACTCACTTTTTTTAGTTACAAAACTACGTTAATTAGCTCAAAGTGAAGTTTATACAGGCTCGCCAAATAGCGACAGAAGTTCGCCAATTTCGGACTAAGTGTACCCCTTTTAGACTTTCGGTTGTCGGGGGTACGAATTAGGTTACTAACTTTGTCTTTTAGGGGCTAAATGATGTCCGGTAGGGCAGACATAAGGGGATAAAAAAAGTCCCACAAATCGTTGAATTTGTGGGACTTGTCTGCTTTCTGTCCGGTTTTGTCCGGTTAGTTCAGCGGAGAGACAGGGATTCGAACCCCGGGTACCTTTCAGTACAACGGTTTTCAAGACCGCCGCAATCGACCACTCTGCCACCTCTCCAAAACTCCCTTATAAGGAAGGCTTTTCGTTTAAAGCGGTGCAAAGGTACAAATCATTTTTAAATCTACAAACTTCCTGCCATTTTTTTCACGAATTAATCGTACTTTTGCAACATGATATATCCACAGAACTTTGAACCTAAAATAGGTTTCGACCAAATACGCCAGTTGTTGAGCGAAAAATGCCTCAGCACATTAGGCGCCGAACGCGTAGCCGATATGACGTTCTCCGACCATTTTGAAGAAGTGGAGGAACGCCTGAACCTCGTTACAGAGTTCGTACGCATCATACAGGAGGAAGATAACTTCCCCGCACAATATTTTTTCGACGTCCGTCCGTCACTGAAACGAATACGCATAGAAGGAATGTACCTGGATGAGCAGGAACTTTTCGACTTGCGCCGTTCGTTGGAAACGATACGGGACATCGTGCGTTTTTTAGAAAAGGATGACATAGAAGGAGAAGACTCCCCCTACCCTTGTCTCCGGAACCTCGCCAAGGATATATTGGCATTTCCGCAGCTGATTCAGAAGATAAACAATATACTTTCACCTTATGGAAAGATAAAAGATAATGCTTCTTCCGAACTGGCACGTATTCGTCGTGAACTGGCGAACACCATGAACAGCATATCCCGTTCTCTGAACAGCATCTTACGCAATGCCCAGTCTGAAGGTGTAGTAGATAAAGACGTTACCCCGACCATGCGCGATGGCCGTCTGGTAATTCCGGTTGCTCCGGGATTAAAACGAAAGATTAAAGGTATCGTACATGACGAATCAGCAAGCGGAAAAACCGTATTTATAGAACCTGCCGAAGTAGTAGAGGCCAATAACCGTATCCGCGAACTGGAAGGAGATGAGCGTAGGGAAATTATCCGTATCCTGGTAGAATTCTCTAACCTGTTGCGCCCTTCCATTCCCGATGTATTGCAATCATATGAATTCCTTGCAGAGATAGACTTTATCCGTGCCAAGAGCTTGTTTTCCCTACAAATATCAGGTATAAAACCTGCATTGGAAAATACGCAGTTACTGGATTGGACTATGGCTGTACACCCATTGCTGCAACTTTCCCTTGCCAAACACGGAAAGAAAGTAGTTCCGCTCGATATTGAATTGACTGAAAAGCAGCGTATCCTTATTATATCCGGTCCCAATGCGGGTGGTAAGTCTGTTTGCCTCAAGACAGTGGGATTGTTGCAATATATGTTGCAATGTGGTATGCTCGTTCCTATGCACGAACGTAGCCATGCCGGTATCTTCAGCAGTATATTCATCGATATAGGCGACGAACAGTCCATTGAAGATGATCTGAGTACTTACTCTTCACATCTCACCAACATGAAGATAATGATGAAGAATTGCAATGAACGCAGTCTCATCCTTATAGATGAATTTGGTGGTGGAACCGAGCCACAAATCGGTGGCGCCATCGCCGAAGCCGTACTGAAACGTTTCAACCAAAAGCTGACGTTCGGTGTTATTACTACTCACTACCAAAATCTGAAGCACTTTGCCGAAGACCATGAAGGAGTAGTGAATGGAGCCATGTTGTACGACCGCCACCTGATGCAGGCACTTTTCCAACTTCAGATAGGTAATCCCGGAAGTTCATTTGCCGTAGAGATAGCCCGAAAGATCGGTCTTCCGGAAGATGTGATTGCAGATGCATCCGAAATTGTGGGTAGCGAATATATTAATGCCGATAAGTATCTGCAAGATATTGTACGCGATAAACGATACTGGGAAGGCAAACGTCAGACTATCCGCCAGCGTGAAAAACACATGGAAGATACCATCTCCCGCTATCAGGCAGAAATGGAAGACCTGCAGAAATCTCGCAAAGAGATTATCCGTAAAGCTAAAGAAGAAGCAGAACAGCTGGTACAGGAAGCCAATGCACGGATTGAAAACACCATCCGCACCATTAAGGAAGCACAGGCTGAAAAAGAGAAAACCCGCCAGGCACGTCAGGAACTGACCAAGTTCCGTGAATCGATGGAAGCTCTTGCCTCTAAAGAACAAGAGGAGAAGATAGCACTCAAAATGCAAAAATTGCAGGAAAAGCAGAACCGGAAAAAAGAAAAGAAGAATAAAGATACAAACAACACTCTTTCAGCTCAGGAGCTGGCTGCCCAAAAAGCCAAACAGGAAGCTGAACGCCTAGCAAGCATTGCCCCGGGAGCTATGGTAAAGATAAAAGGTCAAAGCTCGGTGGGCGAAGTATTGGAAGTAAATGGCAAAAATGCCATTATTGCTTTTGGCAGTATCAAAACCACTGTTAAGCTGGAACGATTGGAGCGCACTAATTCCGCCCCACAAAAGGTGGACAACTCTACTAAGAGTACCTTTGTCAGCAATCAAACCCAAGACAGCATGTACGAAAAGAAATTGAACTTCAAGCAAGACATTGATGTACGCGGCATGCGTGGTGACGAAGCTCTACAGGCAGTAACCTACTTTATTGATGATGCCATCCTTGTAGGTATGTCACGTGTACGTATCCTTCACGGAACAGGTACAGGTATCTTGCGTACCCTTATCCGGCAATACCTGCAAACAGTTCCCGGCATCAAGCATTTTGCCGACGAACATGTACAGTTTGGTGGTGCAGGAATCACAGTCGTTGACCTATAAATAAAATAATTATGAAATCAATCAAAGAACTCTACCGTATCGGTACAGGGCCATCAAGCAGCCATACAATGGGGCCCCGCAAAGCTGCTGAGATCTTTCTGGAAAAACATCCGGAAGCTTCCTCATTTAAAGTGACCTTATACGGTAGCCTTGCTGCCACAGGAAAGGGACACATGACTAACATAGCCATTACCGATACCCTGCAGCCAGCCGCTCCGGTAGAAATTATTTGGGAACCCAAAATATTTCTACCTTTCCATCCCAATGGCATGAAATTCGTTTCATTGGATGCTTCGGGAAAAGAGACTGATGCATGGACAGTATTCAGTGTAGGCGGTGGTGCGCTGGCTGAAGAAAATGATGGTGCATCATCTGTCAACACCCCGGATATCTATGATATGAATCACATGATGGAGATTCTACAATGGTGCGAAAAGACCGGAAGAAGTTACTGGGAATACGTCAAGGAGTGTGAGGAAGAAGATATATGGGATTACCTGCAAGAAGTCTGGAAAACCATGCAAGCAGCCGTTCGCCGCGGATTGGAGCAAGAAGGTGTACTGCCCGGTCCATTGAACTTACGCCGCAAAGCCTCTACTTATTATATACGTGCCAGCGGATACAAGCAGTCTTTGCAATCTCGCGGATTGGTATTTTCCTATGCCCTTGCCGTAAGTGAAGAGAACGCCTCAGGAGGAACAATAGTTACCGCCCCTACTTGTGGTTCTTGCGGTGTGATGCCGGCAGTATTATATCATCTTGCTAAAAGCCGTGATTTCAGTGATACCCGAATCCTTCGTGCGCTTGCCACAGCCGGTCTTGTAGGAAATATCGTAAAGACCAATGCATCCATTTCAGGAGCAGAAGTAGGATGTCAGGGAGAAGTAGGCGTAGCCTGTGCAATGGCCTCAGCTGCTGCCAACCAATTATTTGGTGGTAGTCCTGCACAAATAGAGTATGCAGCCGAAATGGGTCTGGAACATCACCTCGGCATGACTTGCGACCCGGTATGCGGATTAGTTCAAATTCCTTGCATTGAACGCAATGCATATGCTGCCGCCCGCGCACTGGACGCCAACCTTTATTCTTCTTTTACTGATGGCATGCATCGTGTATCCTTCGACAAAGTTGTAGAAGTAATGAAAGAGACCGGAAACGATTTGCCATCACTCTACAAAGAAACCAGTGAAGGCGGATTGGCCAAGGATTATCGGCCAATGGGAGAATGATAATTTAGTGCTATGCGCTAAATTAGAGGTTGTGTCAAAACTCTGGCACAACCTTTTTTATGCACAAAGCCCAGACTTTCGCAAGCCCGGGCTTTGCTATTCCCCAAAGTTTTTGTATCTTTAGGCATAAAGTATTTCGTTATGGCAAAGTTACATTTTCGTCCTTACATTCCCAACCAAACCGTTCTTTTTCCTCAAAGAATTGATGAAAACATTGCGTCGAACGACCCGGTTCGCATAGTTAACACAGTTGTTGATACTCTCGATCTTGAAGGTTTCAATAAACTTTATAAAGAAACCGGCCGCTGTCCTTATCATCCTAAAATGATGCTTAAGGTAATTATCTACGCCTACATGAATAATATCTATTCGTGCCGTAAAATAGAGAAGCTTCTCTTGCGTGACATTCATTATATCTGGCTTGCCGGTAATGAGCATCCGGATTTTATCACCATCAATCGTTTTCGTAACCGTGTAAAGGAGGAGATAAATAATGTATTCACCCAGTTAGTTCTTGTCCTTGCCGACAAAGGTTTCATCAGTCTTGAGGTGGAGTATATCGACGGCACTAAGATTGAATCCAAAGCCAACAAATATACTTTTGTCTGGCGCAAGAGTGTTGAAAAGCACCGCACGAAGTTGCTGGACAAGATTCGTATCCTTCTGGAACAGGTGGACGAAGCCATTGCACAAGAAAACTCCGTAAAAGACACACCCGCCCAATTCACTCCCGCCATGCTCTCTGACATAGTGGATGAACTTAAAGAAGTCCTAGAACACCAGCCTGCGACAAAGGATAAGGAACAAAAGAAAGCCCTGCGCGAAAAGAAGAAACAGCTCAAGGAACTTGAAGGGTATCGTGACAAGCTGATGGAATACGACAATCATCTTGACACTCTTGGAGAACGTAATTCCTATTCCAAGACTGATCCTGATGCCACATTCATGCGTATGAAAGAAGACGCCATGAAGAACGGGCAGACCAAGCCCGGATATAATTTGCAAATAGGTACTGAAAAACAATTTCTCATAGACTTCCGACTGTTTCCCAACCCTACCGATACACTGACGCTCATTCCTTTCTTCCACTCCTTCCAACATCGCTATAACCGCTTACCCGCTGTCGGGGTGGCAGACTCCGGTTACGGCTCAGAAGAAAATTACCGGTTCATGCAGGAGAACGGGATAGAAGCCTTTGTCAAGTATAACTTCTTCCATAAAGAACAGCGTCCCCGTTATACTCCCAATCCGTTCCATGCGGAAAGTCTCCATTACAATACAGAAGAGGATTATTACGTTTGCCCTATGGGGCAGCGCATGAACCGTATAGGGACCAGACGTGACAAAACTGCAAGCGGATACATCACCGAAAGTGCACGTTATAAAGCACAAAATTGCGAGGGTTGTCCTTTGCGTGGCAGTTGCTTTAAAGCCCAGGGAAATCGTATTATAGAAGTCAATCACCGGTTAAACCAATACAAACGGCAGGCACGGGAAATATTGCTCTCAGAGGAAGGTATCAAGCATAGAGGCAGGAGGTGTATAGAACCGGAAGCTGTGTTTGGACAAATGAAATACAACATGGCATACCGCCGGTTCAGACATAAAGGAGAAGACAAGGTTACGATGGACTTTGCTTTCTTTGCTATAGCTTTTAATATCAAAAAAATGTGCGCTAAACTACTAAAAGCAGGAAAGGGAGGGACTGCACGCATTATATGTATTCTTATCAGAACAATTATGACGCAATATACGAGGAATATAGCCGCGTATTACCAAATTAGTGAAAAAAGAGTCGCATAGAGAAAAAAACATTTAAATATAAAAAAAGGAGATGTGCCTTAGTTTTGACACATCTCCTTCTCACACTTTCGGTGGATAAATCGTATCATCCTTCCCTGTCACATTCACCGTATTCATCAGTCCTCCATCTTCCGAGTAGAATAACTGATACTTCTGATTTCCTTGTTTTACCTCAATCACATATTGCATGGGCTGCAATGGATACAGCAGGAAATAATAATCATCTTGTACCCAGTTTGCATACTCTCCGCTACCAAATGCAGTCTGTACAGCTTCAGGAAGATCATTCCAGAATATTTCCGATTCCGTCATCAGCCAATTGGCATTGGGATCAAACCATATATTTGATTCTTTTCCATCCAACCAGCAATCAGCCACAAAATAAGTTCCTTTTTGTTCCCATTCTATTCCTGTCGCACTCGGATACTTCTGTTTCAGGGCTTGTACCACAGACTCAGGAACATTAATGCTTTTATCATCATCATCGTCGTCACTGCATGCACTAAACGTAACAGCAGTCATACACATCATCATCGCTAACATTAAAAATCTTGTCTTCATCTTTTCCCCTCCATTAATCATCCATACTGACGAATTGTCCTTTTTTATTAAATTTCAATGAGAAATCATTGGCAAGTTCTACTTCTATACCTGTACCTTTACGTTCTATCTTGGTGATAATTTCATTTGGGAAATTCTTTTTCACGTAATCCTTGATAGAAACAGGGATAAGGGCGGCAGGTACAGCACCTTTCTTGCAATCTACTTCCGTCCAGTTACCTTTCTTGTCGAAATCAATCTCTGTACGGTCAGTCAAAGTCACTTCATACTTCTTAGATAAGAATTCACTATCTATCTTGATGTATGAGATCTGCGGTTTACTGAAATACTGATTGATAAAGTTACGCGCATTCAAAGGGAGCTCCTTTGCGTCTTTGGTAATCACATCACCTGCAAAAGCGAACTGAACGGCCACGATAGCCAATACGAGAATAGATAAAATCTTTTTCATAATCGTTATTCTTTTAAGTGTTACTAATTTATTTCTTGTTTTTATTCACACTGCAAATAACGATGGCGAATCGGGAAAGATTTGGGAATATTCGCCTTTAGCTTTTCTTTTCAGATTCTTTAACAAGCAAAAACAGATGCATTCCTTCCTGCCACTTATAAGTCAGACTGAGAGAAGCAGAAATAGCAATAGAACGGGCAATGGCAAGCCCCAAACCTGTAGAATCTTTTTTTCCGTCGATACTGCGATAGAAACGCCGGAATAGCTTTTCTCCATCCAATGGATGTTCACCACTATTTTTAATAATCAATGAAGAAGGAGTCGTTTCAATATACAACTCTCCCCCCGCATGATTGTGTACTAAGGAGTTTTTCACCAAATTGGAAACCAAAATCTGTGTCAGAGACAAGTTACACCGGATCACGAAAGGTTCTTCTCCCTTTATACGTACCAGATGTATCTTTTTCCCTTCATATATATCCATTAAATCGGGCAATAGTTCATCTAAAACTTCATCTACAGATACATCTTCCGTTTCGGTATACTGCCCATTCTCAATGCGGGACAACAACAATAAAGACTTATTCAATCTGACTGCCCTACCCAATGTAGCGTATATTTCATCCAGTTCTTTCAACTGTTGCTCGGTCATCGACTCATTCTCTGCAAGTAATTCGACCTTGCCGCGCACAATGGCAAGTGGTGTCTGCAACTCATGCGAAGCATTTTCTATAAACTGCTTCTGTTCTTCATAAGCTTTATAACTACGATTTCCCATATCCACAGCTGCCTCTCCCAACTGTTGGAACTCCCGTATCTTCGTAGGATTATCCAGCACCGGAAGCTCTTTCCCCGGTTGAATTTGTTGTAACCAGTCCAGCAGGCGCTGCAGCGGGCGGAACACACTTTGCAATATCAGGCGTGTACCTATAGACGTACAAATCAGAAAAAGTAAAAACAGTGCTCCCAGATACCAAAGAATGGCCTCTACCATATCATCACGTTCCAGAATGGAAATCATCAGCTCCAATTCATAATACTGTCCGTCCGGCATGCGGAAAACTGTTTTAAGTACCCGCACCGGTTCATCCTCATCTTCGCTTTCGATATAGACGGTAGAGTCATAGTACTTTTCGTCGTAGTCTTCCGCCTCTTCTTCGGATATAGGCCGGAATTTATAAAAAGACATCAGCGTCCCCTCTGTTTCAAGAACAGACGGGTCCATCAAGGCATTATTAATCAATATCTCACTATAGTTTTCAAGCGTATCATCCGTTTCATCCATCACTTCATCAATAATGGCATAATAAAACAACACACCCCATGCAGCCATCAGCAGAAGTAGCAGTAACGAGAGCTTTCGGTAGGTATAATGGAGAAGTTTCATGACTCGGAAAGTTTATAGCCAAAACCATATACCGCTTTCAGTTCCACGGTAGCATCAGCTTGTTTCAATTTCCGGCGGAGATTTTTCACTTGAGAATAAATAAAGTCCAAAGAATCTGCCTGATCGATATTATCGCCCCATACAGACTCTGCAAGGCTCATTTTATTAATTACACGATTTGGGTTGACTATAAAGTAATAAAGTAAATCGAATTCTTTCCGGTTAAGTTGCAAAGGCACTCCCCCGACCTCCACTTGCCGTTTATCAGGATAAAGCAACAGATTCCCCACCGTAATGGAAACATCCCCTTTCGCCTGCCTCCGACGAATAACAGATTTTACCCGCGCATTCAGTTCCGCCAGATGGAAAGGTTTGGTCAGATAATCATCAGCTCCCAATTCCAGTCCTTCTACTTTGTCATCCAAGGAATCTTTTGCAGAAATAATTAATACACTGTCACTACGATGAAGTCGTTTAAGTTCGCGCAACAAATCCAGACCACTTCCACCGGGCAACATGATGTCCAATAAGATGCAGTCATAATCGTAGTCATTCACTTTGTCCAGCGCCGAAAAATAATCGGCAGCAGTTTCCACTACGAAATGTTCTTTCAAAAGGGAAATGCGGATTGTTTCCCGCAAATCCGGTTCGTCTTCTACAATCAGGATTTTCATACCGGCAAAGGAAACTCATAAATTGGGAAACATTCTGGAATATCTTATCAAATACTGTCCGTCTCGTACACTTCTTCCAGTAATTCTTCTTTCGCTATAGAAATCTTGCCATCAGCAGATACAGTTATTGATAATGGAATATAGAGATCGGACTGCGGATAGCAGATGCTTGCTGCATAGACCATGCCTTTGGATGTGTTTTTATCGTACACCAAGCCTTCAAGAATAGAGTGTTTTAAGAATTTAGCATCCACCAATGAAGCAAAACTCTCTTTCGTGAATTCTTTATTCACAATAGACTTACCACCGGAAGTTATACGTAGTGTAATACGGTTATCTACAAATTTTTCTCCCTGTTCATTCGTTACAACAGGCAAACTGTCATCCGGACGACGAACCACATGAGAGTGATACTCCTTACCATTATAAGTAAAACTCATTTTACTATCAGACACCTGCATACGTTGCAAACCGTTGGCATCCACACTGTCTTTCATCAATACCTGCACATCTTCCCCATCTCCTTTTTTCTGAGAAGAACAAGCTGACAACAGCCACACGGCCATACATATCCAGAAGTAAAATACATTTTTCATTCTGCCATTTGTTTACAATTAACGGAACAAAGGAACGAAAAGAGAGGCAAAAATACAAGGGAAAGCCGGAATAAATGAAAAACGGACGGATAATGCTCCGCCCGTTTTTGAACTAATACCTTCTTTATTCTTTTATATTACCTATTGAATCCTGTTGTTTATAAGACAAAAATAAAAGCGAAAAGTTTAATGAAACCTTTCGCTTTAACATAAAACAATATTTCTGTTTGTTTTTTATAAGTCTCAGGCCTTCAAAGTTATAAACCGTCTACCGCTTAACTTTATTTCAATCTCTTTGATAGAGAGTATGACTCCTCCCACTTCGACAGAAATCCGCATTCTGGTTACAATTAAAAGTTAGCATCAATTTACTCTCACTACTCTCACTTTTCAAAATAGCCGTTGATAATTAGAATATTAAGTGTGAGTGAGAGTAAAAAAATAGCGTGAGAGTAAGTGATTTACTCTCACACTGTCTTGTCCTGATTGTAAGGTGTTAATTTGTCTTGTACAAGAGAATGTTCTGTTTTTCTCCTAAGAAACATTCCTTTCAGCCATAGGAATTATCAGATGTCGACCTCAGTCAACAGGCCTGTTAACCTTGGTTGACAGGCTCATTAGCCTTAGTTAACAGGCCTGTCAACCAAGGTTAACACCCAATAGGACTTACTATAAAATATCTCCTTGCACACATGATTTGCTCTTTATCATCTGAGTAGATGGTTGTCCTCCTCCCAATGATATCTGTACTTTTCCTTTCATGGGTACAGATTTTCCAGAAATATCAACGACAGACAGTTCCTTAGATGTCAGGACAAACTCCACTGTTTGTGATTCTCCCGGCTTCAGATTAATCCGTTTAAAGCCCTTCAATGCCCGAATCGGAGTTACAAAATCACGAGGATTGGAAACATACAACTGAGCAACTTCCTCTCCTTCCATCTTCCCTGTATTGGTGATTTTTGCTGTAACCTTAACTGACCGTTTATCCGGTGACGGTTGCAATTTCAAAGAGGAATATTGAAAAGTCGTATAGCTCAATCCATAGCCAAAGGGATAAACCGGCGTTCCTGTAAAATAACGGTAAGTACGATTCTCCATGCTGTAATCTTCGAAATCAGGCAAATCGTTTACACTCTTATAGAAGGTCAGCGGTAAACGTCCTGAAGGATTATAATCTCCAAATAACACATCGGCTATAGCTTGTCCGCCAGCCTGACCGCCATACCATGCATTCAAGATAGCCGGAAGATGGGCAGATTCCCATTCAAGTCCTAAAGCACTTCCTGTCATCATAACAAAAACGACTGGCTTACCGGTTGCATATAATTCTTTCAATAAGTTTTGCTGCACGGAAGGAATAGAGATAGAAGTCCGGTCACCCCGTTTGAAACCTTCTATTTCCACCCCCATCTCCTCACCTTCTACTTTGGCAGAAAGACCACCCACAAAGATAATCACATCTGCATCCTTCACCGCAGCAGCAGTTTGCTTGTAATCAGCCTTCCGAAGTATTCCCATATCAAACTTGATTTCTGCATTATCCGCATGTTGAACATAGCGGATTTCTATCGGATAGGATTTACCCTTTTCTGCATTCAACAGATAATATGAGTTTATATTTCCAACTTTATTCTGCTTTACTCCATCAATATACAGTTCTGCTTTATCATCAGCCTTCAGTTCAAAGCAAACCTCACCTGTCTGTTTCGGTGTAAATACAGTACTCCAAACAGCAGACATCTGCCTGGTAATGATGCCATCGCCAACATCCTGACCATCTCCCCACTGATAATCAACAGTCTTTTCCAAACGAGATAATCCGGGATTTCCTTGCCACTGCGTATTTTGATAATAGTCAGCCTTAAAGCCCTGCTGCCCGTCATAACAGAACAAAGCATCTTCATAAGCTGAGGTGAAAACAAAATCATCAGTCAGATTAACACCTTTCTCGTAGACCACTTCCACCTGATTGCCCACTTTCTTTTGAATACCTTCCAGTGCTGTAGTTATATGTGACGGATAACCATAGTAGTTAGCAAGTAATACACTTTTATCATCAGCATTCGGACCGACCACTGCTATCTTCTTTATTTTATTCTTATTCAAAGGCAACAACTGATCTTGATTCTTCAGCAACACAATAGACTGACGAGCTATTTTCAATGCATGAGCTTTATGAGCGTCACACTCCAGAACTGATAAAGGTATATTTGAATAAGGTACACGGTCATCCGGATCGAACATACCCAGCCGGAAGCGGATTTCAAATAATTTCTTCAAAGATTCATCTATCTGCTTTTCTGTTATCAATCCTCTGAGAACGGCATCCGCCAATGCCCGGTAAGCTCCATTACCACATTCACAATCTGTACCATGCAACACAGCATCCGCAGAGGCTGCAGCTGCATCCTGATGTGTTTTATGAGTATTATAAAAGTCTTCAACAGCCCCGCAATCTGAAGTTACATAGCCGCCAAACTTCCAATGATTTCGCAAAATATCCATCATCAAAAGATCATTGCCACAACAGGGTTGCCCAAAGAAGGAGTTATAAGCACACATTACTCCCGTCACTTTTCCTTCGACCACCAATTCCTTAAATGCCGGAAGATAGGTATCCCACAAATCATGGTTATTCACTTTAGCATCATACGTATGCCGGTTCCATTCCGGACCACTATGTACTGCATAATGTTTAGCACATGCTGAAGATTTCAGGTAAACCGGATCATCACCCTGAAGACCTTTCACAAATGAAACACCAATGGAAGCAGTTAAAAAAGGATCTTCGCCATACGTTTCCTGTCCCCGCCCCCAACGCGGGTCCCGGAATATATTGATATTCGGACTCCAGTAAGTTAATCCTCTGAATATTCCGGGAGTCCCTTTCCGGGTAGCATCGTGATAAATAGCACGTCCTTCATCCGAAGCATATACCGCCATCTGATGAACAGATTCTGTATCCCAGGTAGCTGCCATAGCAATGGCTTGAGGGAAAGAAGTAACTGGATAGGGACTTCTGGCTACTCCATGTAAACACTCATTCCACCAATTATATGCAGGAATTCCCAGCCGATCTATGGCAGGAGCGTTATTCAACATTTGAGAAATCTTTTCCTCTAACGTGAGACGCCCCACCAAATCATTTACTCTTTCCACTATCGGAAGTTCTGGATTCAAGAATTTGCATGTCGCTTGTCCCGCCACTGTGACAGAGAATAAAAGCAAACTGCAAATAAGATTCAATTCTTTTTTCATACCTTTTTCAATTCAATGTAGTAGCAAAATTACTCTCATCTCATTAAAGGAATCATAAAAAAGAACTTAATACAGGACAAAAGTTACCTCACAAAGCCATTTTTATAATAATCATAAGCAGCATCAATCCTTTCCGGAGTATCAGCATTCAAAAGAAGTAATAATTCACGGGTAAACTCCAAATGTCCGGTTCCGTTGGCAGTTACGATATTCTTATCGCTGACTGCCTGCTTTTCCTGGTATCCGGCTTCATTAGTATATGCGCTACCTGCGAATTGTTTCAGATATGGAAGTGTGTTACTGGTATGCTTTACATCGTTCAGGAACCCATGCGCCCCCATAAAGGCAGAAGCATTGCAAATAGCTCCAACTATCTTGCCACGCTGTAATGCATCCTGCACAATTGGCACCACCAACTCCGATTCGGGTGATTGCCACTGCATGCCGCCTATCAGAACCAATGCCGCATAATCGGCAGGCATAGTCTGAAAACTATAATCCGGCACTGTGCGGAACCCGCCTATAGAACGAACTTCATCCAGCGTCGGGGCAACTGTCTTTGATATATATTTTACTTCGTTACCCGGTAACACTCCGGCATTTAAAGAAATAGAAAGGAATGCACCTTCCCAATCGGCATAATCATTCAATAGAAGAAATAAGACTTCCTGTTTCATTGTTTTCTGTTTTCAGCGAAATTAAGATGCAACCATGCAATCTTATTTTCTTATGGTTGAAACTCAAGTTCAAAATAGATATAATCTTTTATACTAAACTTTTCATACCATTCCGAAGGATGGTTTTTGGACATGCAAAATGGTTCCTACTCTATGCTGGCAATCGATATGAACACTATCTGCGGACTCTGTCTGTGCAAAGAAATAAAAATGCTGAGCACTATCCATCTTACAAGGAATTTCTTCATTCAAAGCTTTCCTTTCTGTTTTTCCATCAGTACATCTTACCATATACAACTTATAAGGCAAGTTCTTGTGAGATGTCCTGACTATAACATCAAAACCAAAGATCCCCTGAAAGCCCATCAGTTTTTGCACAAAAGCATCTTTAGGCGATTCATAAGATACTGAGATAGTGTCTTGCGCTATCAAAGGCGTCATGCATAAAAAAACAACGCCAATGTACATAAAAGCTTTTTCATTTTTTTTAAATTTGTATACGATGCCGCAAATATAACAAAAACGCTGATATCATTGTCTCTATATGACAACAATATCAGCGCAATTCACTATTTATTACAAAGATGAAAATTTTTCTATAAATGTCAATGTAGAGAGGGCTACAACGTTTCCTGTTTCAGTTGCTCCACGAACCCGTCAATACGGCGCAACTCCCTGGGAATATTAATACTCTGCGGACAGTGAGGCGAACATTGATCGCAACCAATGCAATGATTTGCCTGTCGCAGGCGTGGCACACTACGGTCATAACCAACAAGAAAAGCTTGGCGTGCCTTTCTATAATTCTCGTCTTGTTGGCTTTTCGGCACATTTCCCTCATTTACACATTTATTATAATGTATAAGCACAGCAGGAATATCAATGCCATACGGACAAGGCATACAGTATTTACAGTCATTGCACGGTACAGTAGGGTACTTCAACATCAACTGTGCCGTTTCTTCCAGAAACTCCTTATCATCATCTGTCAAAGGAATCAGCGGAGAATAGGTACGAATATTATCTTGAAGATGCTCCATATACGTCATACCACTCAATACCGTCAACACCAGTTCCGGTGAGCCTGCAAAACGAAAAGCCCACGAAGCCACACTATCTTCCGGACGACGCTGCTTAAGGCGTGTCATAATATGAGTAGGTACATTAGACAATCTTCCACCCAGCAATGGCTCCATAATGATTGCCGGGATATTTCGTTTTACCAATTCATCATATAGGTAGTCCGCATTTACATTACGTCCCGAAGAATGTTTCCAGTCCACATAATTGAGCTGTATCTGTACAAAGTCCCATTTCACCTCATCATGTAGAGAAAGTGCATAGTCATAAGTATCCACTGTACCATGGAAAGAAAATCCCAGATTACGGATACGCCCAGCCTCCCGTTCCTTCAACAGAAACTCCATCATACCATTGTCTATATATCGTGCTTTGAATGCTTCTATTCCACCATTACCGATAGAGTGCAACAAATAGTAATCGATATAATCTGTCTGCAAATCTTCGAAAGACTTACGATACATAGCTATGGAGTTTTCACGGCTATAATTACTAAAGTTGGATAACTTTGTAGCAATAAACAGTTTCTCGCGCGGATGACGTTTTAATGCAATACCAGTAGATTTTTCCGACCACCCCTGTACATACACCGGAGATGTATCGAAATAATTCACGCCGTGCGCAATGGCATAATCTACTAATTCGTTCACTGCATCCTGATCAATTATATCTCCTTTCCCATCCGGTGAAGGAACAGTCGGCCAACGCATACAGCCATAACCCAGAAGTGAAACACGGTCTTTCTGAGCCACAGAAGTGCGGTAAGTCATCTTATCAGTAGGCACCGGAGTCGATGTACTACCTCCCGGAATCACCCCATCCTTCTGTTTGCAACTATAAAGAGTCGCAGCAGCCGTTGTCGTAGCGGCACTGATGCCCACAATTTTCAGAAAATCCCTACGGTTTATATTTTTATTATGTTCTTCCATATCTGTTCTTCTAACATTTATCACTCTATCACATTACCACCTTTATATTACTCGATGTCTCTCATGTCCCTCCACATAGATAGCACTGAAAGGGCGTGCCGGACAAAGATTCTCACAGGCACCACAACCAATACAACGCTCTACATTGACAACCGGAATCTTTGGAGAATCCGGATTATCTACCTCAGACGGAACCATTTCTATCGCCGCTACCGGGCAATGACGGGCACAATTGCCGCAATTTACTCCATCAGTCAACGGCACACAATTCTTCCTGATCCATACGGCATGACCGATCTGGATAGATGATTTATCAGCCAGACTGGTAAGATGAATCGCATCCGTCGGACATACTTCGGCACACTTCGCACATTCCGGACGACAATAACCACGTTCATAAGACATCTCCGGCTGCATCAACGTCATCAGATTACCGGATGGGCGTAAAACCTGATTAGGGCACACTGATACACAAAGCTGGCAAGCCGTACAATGCTGCGCAAAATTACGAATACTCAATGAACCTGCCGGTACAATAGGTGTCGTCCGTTCCGGTATTTTCTTATCCTCAATGACAGCCAATCCACCATCCACTTTTTTCTCCTGTGCCTTCAGCAATGTACTTGCAGCAAATACGGCACCGGCAGAAAAGAAAGCACGGCGTGCATTGTCCACCTGCTCCGGTGAAACACCCGTCACTTTTTCAGCCGCTAATGGTTTCTGCACTTCCTTATGAGGACGCTCATAACGGATAGCTCCTTTCTTACATTTACCAATGCAATCCATACAAGCCACACAACGGCTATAATCTATTTTATGATTTTTAGAATCAATGCATGCCGCCTTACAATTACGTGCGCACAAACCGCAACCATTACATTTACTCGTATCGATTACTGGTTTCAGCAAAGAAAAACGTGAAAAGAATCCCAATACTGTTCCTACCGGACAAATTGTATTGCAATATGTACGCCCGTTGCGCCAGGCCAGTACAGCCAAAATAACAAATGTCAGAACAGCTATCACAAAAGTTCCCATAGCCTTCATCCAGACATCTACAGAATAAAACATATAGCTATCTGCCCGTTCGACCAAAAGAGCAAGCAGGTTGTTTCCCCACTGATAAACCGGAGCAAACAGATTAGAAACTATTCGCCCGTAAGAACTATAAGGTGCCAGTAAGGCAACCAACGAACCAACTCCTCCTATCAGAGCCAGAATAAATACTCCCAGCACTCCATAACGCAACCAACTAAGTGCAGGTGAATACGAATAGCGATTCTTTTTCCGCTTTTTACCCAACCATGAAACTACATCCTGAAATACGCCCAACGGACAGATTACAGAACAATACACACGCCCAAAGAGCAGTGTCAATGCTATCAGGATTATCACAACCCCGATATTCAGTGCCAACAAAGCAGGCAAAAACTGAATTTTAGCCATCCAACCGAACCAAGCATGCAACGTTCCCGTAAAATCGAGGAACAAAAGCGTGATCAGCACGAAAAAGAATATGGCAAACGTTAGTCTGATTTTTCGTAACATACTTTTATTTTATGGAATATCATTTATAGACCAAATACTTGATAAACAAATAACCGCCGAGAATCTGTAATCCCATTCCCGGGATACCGATGCGGAAATCCTGGAAAGCAAGCGCAAGGTTACCTACCATTGCCCACTCACCCAGCGTCCCGATAAACTGATAAGCCAGTACTACCAACGCTAAAACAGGAATAGAGATACGTTTAAAACGATTGGCAGCATATCCGGCAACCACTGCCAGTAAAATAGATTTTAAAAGGATGGCCGACAATACTCCTGCAGGAGGCATACCGAAAAGCAGATGGTTCAAAACCGGTGAAAAGACGGCTGTCAGCAATCCAACTTTCCAACCGTATTTATAAGCAGCAATAAGCGTAAAGAAATAAATCGGCAACAAAGTAAGACCACCCTGTGGAATAAGATGGCAAAGTTGTGGCAAAACCAGATTACCCAGAATGAAAAGGGCTGCAGCAAAATATGTCTTCACATTGCTATAATCCAGTGAATAAAGTCTGATAGTTGTTGTTTTCATATAATATTCTTATTAAAAATTGATATTTACTCCACCCATAAAAGTCGCTTTCGGCATAGGATAGCCTGCATTGATCTCATAACGTTGCGCCAACAGGTTCTCACCACGCACATAGAATGACAGATAATTTGTCGCCTTAAAACTTCCCTGCATATCCCATAACACGAAGTTCTCTTTTGTCGCAGCATCCAGATCAGTATAAAGCCCTTTTACATACTGAATGCCCGTAGATGCACTCCAACGTCCTTTTCTGAAGTTCACTCCTCCATACAGTTTATGCTCTGGAGAAGCCAATACCGGATTTTCCATATGAAGCCAGCTGTAATTTGCCATCACGCTCCACACCGGATTAAACTGGTACCCTACATTAGCTTCCGCTCCCCAGTTTTCAATCTCGCCGGAATTCTGGTTCAACATACCGCTACCATTTGGATTTGGAAGACGTATAATGAGATTTTCACCATTGATATAGAACACATTGAGTCCATAGGACAAACGATTATCCATAAGACGTTGTGAAAAAGAAAGCTCATAATTCCAAAGTTTCTCAGGTTTCAAATCCGGATTCTGCGGAGGAAACATATACATTTCACGAATGGTAGGATTACGGAATCCTTTACTTGCCATTGCTTTGATTTCTGCATTCTCCGGAAGATGGAAAGCCAAACCTACTTGCGGAATGAACTCTGTACCCGTTTGCGAATGATAATCTACTCGTGCTCCGGCATCCAGCGTAAGCCACGCAGCAATATCCTGACGAAAATCTACATAACCTGCTACTTCATTCAACGACTTATCCGCCGAAGTTTCACGATGCCCATCAAAGAATTGGTTCCATGCCTCACCTCCAAAGTGAAAATAATCAGCTCCTACAGTCAGTCTGTTGCCCTGGAAAAGTTGTATGCTCTGATACCATGATACTCCAAGCATCTGATCGTTAGAGTTGAAACGATACTGAAGCGGTTCTCCTCCTGGCTGATATCCGTCATTTATCCAGTGATCACCCCAATTATAGAAAAAGCTCAATGCACCGGAAGTCTTTTCGTAATGATTCTCCAATGCAAAAGAAGTCATACCACGTGTTATGCGCTGATCATTGTCTATATATGGTTTCATTACTGATCCCGGATTAGTAGCATTGAAACGAGTGACATTTACATCGCCCCAAACTTTCCAGTTATCCGTAAAGTCATAGCCTAATTTGGCATATCCGCCGTACTGTTCAAAAGCCATGTCAGCGCGATGTCCATCTGTACGGTTATAAGAGGCAGTCACCGTACTACTGAAGCGCCCTTTCCTTATGCGGTTAGTGGCTTCGGTCTGTACACTTCCATAGGCCCCCGCACCAATGTTGATGTTTGTACGTATTCCGTCTTCCTGCATCTTACGGGTAACAATGTTAATAACCCCACCCATGGCGTTAGAACCATAAAGCACGGATGCGGGGCCACGGAGCACTTCCACACGTTCTGCCATCATAGTCTGATATGCGTCGGCAATGGGGTGTCCCATCAGTCCCATATACTGAGGATGTCCGTCTATCAAAACCAATAATCCTGTAGTGGGAAGAGCGGCCTGTGCGGGCCCTCCAATGCCTCTTAAAGACATTTGCCCTGATGCACCGGTAGCTACACCATATCCCATTACGCCACGTGAAGTGGAGAAAAAGCCCGGCACTTGTGAATTCAAC
Organism: Bacteroides intestinalis DSM 17393; assembly: GCF_000172175.1. Classification (NCBI taxonomy): domain Bacteria; kingdom Pseudomonadati; phylum Bacteroidota; class Bacteroidia; order Bacteroidales; family Bacteroidaceae; genus Bacteroides; species Bacteroides intestinalis. Next base: position 2,097,460 of record NZ_ABJL02000008.1, read on the forward strand.
ACCGGAAGTACGGAAGTCTGCTGGCTCGCTTCAAGTTGCGGACGTCCCACTACCGATACGGTCATGGGCAAATGGCGTACATCCGTTTCACTTCGCGTACCTGTTACTACTACTTCATTGATCGCATAACTTCTTGCTACCTTTGTGCTGTCCTTGCTGGTTTGTGCTTGTAGGCTTACCGCACTAATCAGGCAGCCTGTAAAGAATGCAAGTACAAATCTCTCTTTTTTCATCTTGAAATAACTCTTTAATTTTATAATAGTTCCCGATTACAAATATAGGGATCGTTACTGATAGAAACCGTAGATAAATTACGGTTGTAAATACCATAATTACTGATTAACGTATTCTAACTTACGTGTTATTCACTATCCAGGACTTGAACTCGGACGCTTTGTTCTTACTGATATAGATACGTCCGGGAGTTTCTACATCCAATGTTACCAGCAAACGGTTATCAAACCAGATCGTTATATCCGTCACGCTATTCCTTGCTATGATGAATTGCTTATTCGCCCGGATGAAATCTGCCGGATTCAGAGAAGCCATTATCTGTTCCAGTGTTTTGGAGTATGGATACATATTCCCGTCTTTCAAGTAGATACAGGTGTTTTTATCCGCTGTATAAAAGCATGAAACTTCTTTCAAGCCAATAGGTAACAGCTTATCTTTATATGGAATTAATAACTTGTCTTTATATTTAGGAGTCGGCATCAGTTGAGTCAATTTAGATAAGTAGTGAATCACATCCTGGTGCGTCAGTTTTTTGTATTTATCCAGCGCCTGTTTTACATCTTCCACCTTGACAGGTTTTAGCAAATAATCAATGCTATTCACCTTGAAAGCTTCTATGGCGTATCTGTCATAAGCCGTCGTGAAAATAATAGGAGTTTCCAACTCCATTTTATCAAAAATGGTAAATGCCGAACCGTCCGATAAATGAATATCCATAAATATCAAATCCGGTGCAGGATTCGATTGCAGCCAATGAATGGTTTGGGTCACGCTTTCCGTATTACCGACTATTTGAATATCATAAGAGACTTCACCAAGAATATCCACCAGATTCTCATAAGCGGCAGTCTCGTCTTCTACAATCAACACTCTCATATCTCTATGCAATTTTGATGTCAGTTCTGTTTATTTAAAGGAAGATATACTCTGAATGTATTTTCATCACATTCTATCCGTATTTGCCTGTTCATCAACAAGGCAAAACGATTTTCCAGATTTTTCAACCCGGTTCCGTTCGTATCAGGAGGAGACAATTTAGGATAAATGGGATTACTCACCACCAGTTCTTTTTGCTCGTTCAGCCTGATGATAATTTCCATTTTATGCTCACTGTCTATCATATTATGAACGGTCACATTCTCTACCAGCGGAAGCAGTGAAAGCACAGGCAACGTCAGTTCATCCTGCATAACCTCATCCACCTGGATCGAGAAAACCAGTTTATTGGCAAAGCGTACTTCCATCACATAACGGAAAGATTGAATAAACTCCAGTTCTTCCCTCAAAGTAACCAGTCCTCTCTTATCACTTTGAAGAATATAACGGAAGATATCAGATAATTCATGCACATACATCAACGTTTTTTCATCATCCTTCTTCCGAATAAGCGATTGCACTCCATTCAAGGAGTTAAAGAAAAAATGTGGATTGATCTGATTAGCCAACGCATCACATTGGCTTTGCAGATTCTCTATACGTAGACGTTCTATCTCACGCTCTTTTTCACGCTGTGCGGAGTATAACATGGAAATATGCCCGATCAGCGTACACAGAGAACACAGAATAAAGAATTGGGAGATCAATGTACTACCCAGAAAATCAGTACGGATACCATAAGAGTGAATCCAATAGGAAATAGACGCAAAGCCTGCATAGGCAGCCAATGAATACAAGAAGTTACGGCCAAAACGTTCCTTAAACTGCGCTGTCGACAGTTGTCGCAAATTATAACGTAACAACAGACAAATCAGTCCCCAGAAGAAAAAGAAACGATAAACAAAATACCAATAAAAACCCGTACAACTTGCTCCTTCCAGAAATTTTATATCCCACGGCAGACAGGCTATATTAGGGTATATGATAAAGACTGCACTAATCAGACCAACCAGCAGCAGTTTACGACTTATATAAGTATCAAATGAGAGCATAAAACATTTCTTCTTTTCTACAAAGAAAGATATTTTTTTTGAGACTTGACAGTACCAAAGAATCAAAACGAAAAAATAAGGTATAAAGACGAAACCACGCATAGAGAATTAAAACTCCGAATAAATTTGGTGGTTATAAAAACAATGCCCAAATTTGAACCCCGAAAATAAAGACAGGAATATAAAATCCTCATCGGAGGGCATTATAATCAATAATTATAGTGCCGGATAAGATGAATGGTGAGAATCATTCATCCTGTCCGGCACTTTTTTTATGCCATATCTATAGCTTCTACTAAATTGATGAAAGAATAAATTGGATGAAAGAATTAGATTTGACACAGGGCAGCGTCCCTAAAGTACTATTACAATTTGCGGTTCCATTCCTGATAGCCAACGTGCTCCAGGCCCTTTACGGAGGTGCCGACCTTTTTGTTGTGGGACAATATGATGACTCTGCAAGCGTAGCGGCCGTAGCCATTGGTAGCCAAGTGATGCAAACCATTACAGGTATTATCTTGGGTATTACCACCGGAACAACCGTACTGATTGCCATTGCAACCGGAGCGAAAGACGACCGACAAGTGGCGTCTACAATCGGTTCTTCCATTTGGTTGTTTTCAATTATCGGCATCGTACTTACTCTGGTCATGGTATTGTTCCATGACCGAATTTCCAGCTTGATGCACACTCCGACAGAAGCTATGGAAGATACGAAAAGTTACATTCTGGTTTGCTCGGTCGGTATACTGTTTATTGTAGGCTATAATGTCGTGTGTGGTATCCTGCGCGGACTGGGTGATTCGAAAACACCACTCTATTTTGTGGGACTGGCCTGTATAATCAATATTGTCCTTGACTTTATATTAGTGGGAGCTTTTCATCTCGGTCCTACCGGGGCAGCCATTGCTACTGTAACGGCACAAGGTGTCAGCTTTACGATAGCACTCTGGTTTTTATACCGGCGCGGATTTCATTTCGAGTTTACACGACGGGATATCCGATTGAATAGAGTTTTATCTAAAAGAGTACTGACCTTGGGTGCCCCCATAGCATTGCAGGATGCATTGATCAATGTTTCATTCCTGATAATCACTGTGATTGTGAATCAGATGGGAGTCATTGCATCAGCTTCTCTGGGTATAGTCGAGAAAATTATTGTTTTTGCCATGTTACCTCCTATGGCTATATCATCGGCTGTAGCCACAATGACAGCACAGAATTACGGTGCAGGACTTATACAGAGAATGAATAAGTGCCTACTTTCCGGAATAGGATTTGCTCTTATTTTTGGCCTATCGGTTTGCCTGTATTCGCAATTCCTGCCGGAAACGCTCACGGCATTCTTCACTAAAGATCCTGCGGTGGTGACAATGGCAGCAGAATATCTACGGGGATACAGCATAGACTGTGTTGTGGTCAGTTTCGTTTTCTGTATCAATTCTTATTTCAGTGGACAGGGAAATTCGCTATTCCCTATGATTCACAGTCTGATAGCAACCCTCCTGTTCCGTATCCCGTTATCTCACTGGTTCAGTCAGATAGACAGTTCTTCACTGTTTATCATGGGCTTCGCTCCACCCATTTCTACAGTAGTTTCCTTATTTATATGTATCTGGTATCTGAGATATACACGAAAAAGAAATTACTAAAACACAATTTCCCTACTTTTAGGTATTGCCTCCCTTACTCAAGAAGCGTAACTTTGGCAAGAAATAAAAGTAGCCTATGGACCCCGGAAGAAAAGGTGAGGAACAGCAAAAAGAGAGAATTTATCAAAGTATAAGTTCTCTTTTTTTTGAATGAATTTGAATATTGTTCTTTTTTGCCAGATCGTATTAACTCTAATAATTTCCAAATAAAAATGAAAAAGAAATATGAATTTAAGAGTGTAGTAGCTGAAACACTGCTGATACCTCTTTACATGAGAGCCAAAGAAAGTCGCCGGAAAGATGCCATCTTGCGTGATCTGCAAGCCGAACAACTGGTAGAAAGTATTGAATATGATTACTCTAAATTTGATGGTGCCAAATTGAGTGCCATAGGATGTGTCGTACGTGGATTATACTTTGATAATACCATCCGACATTTCATTGCCACACGAAAAAATCCGATAATAGTGAATGTAGGTTGCGGACTGGATACCCGCTATCAACGTATTGAAGAACACGACAAAGCCATATTTTATGAAATGGATTTACCCGAAGTAATCGACTTGCGACGTGATTTACTACCGGAACCTGCGGGCGATCATTACATAGCCGGTTCTTTGTTAGAAACCCAATGGATGGATGATCTCCGCAAAAAGCATCCCGAAGGAGAGTTTGTCATTGTTATCGAAGGTGTACTGATGTATTTCTATGAAAAGCAAGTACGACAATTACTCACCCGATTGGCCGACCGATTCAGTGGTGGTGAAGTATGGTTTGATGTGTGCGGACCTATGATGGCAAACTCCAAGTATATTAAACCCGACTCACTACGGGGGCACGAAGCACAAATCCGCTCCGGCCTGAAAGACGGGCATGAGGTGGAAAACTGGGAACCACGCCTGCAACTTATCGACCAGGCCCTCTACCAGAGATTCTTTCCCAAAAGATGGGGATTCGGCGGAAGGCTAATAGGGCTATTCCCGGATATTTGCAGGAAGTTCAGTTCGCTGTTGGGGTACAAAATTAAATAACTACGCTCTGTACTCGTTTGGTGTCATCCCCACCACCTTTTTAAACAGACGGCTTAAATGATGTGGATATTTGAAGCCCAGTTCATAGGCAACTTCGCTGACAGTCTTATTCTCATCATAAAGCCGTTCTTTTGCTTTCTCTATCACAAAGAGCTGAATGGATTCCTGAGCTGATTTACCTGTTTCTTTCTTTATCAGATCCCCAAAATAATTAGGAGAAAGATGCAATCGGTCTGCAACATATTGCACGGATGGTAAACCGACAGTTTGCGGTTGGTCTGATTCAAAGTAATCACTGAGTAGATTTTCAAAACGCACTAGAATATCTTTATTTATGTTTTCACGCGTAATAAACTGACGGTCATAAAAACGCTGGCAATGGTTCAGCAGAAGCTCAATCGTAGAGGCTATAATATCTTTACTATGCTTATCTATGGCACGCTCCAATTCTTCTTGTATTTCAACAAAACAATTAAGGATAATCTGCCGTTCACGCTCAGACATATGCAAAGCCTCATTAGCCTCATAAGAGAAAAAGCTGTAATCTTTCATTTTACGTCCCAGCGAAGTACCTCGCAGCAAATCCGGATGAAAAGCCAATACCTTACCTTGAGGATTCAGTGTCTCTCCGTCATCATCAATTCCCGCCACTTGACTAGGAGCCACAAATACCAGTGTACCTTCCTGATAATCGTACGTACTACGTCCATAAGACAATTCTCCACACTTGAGCTGTTTCAGAAAAATACAGTAGAAACCAAAATTCTTACGTCCATGCTTTAAAGATTTCAATGTTGAAAAGTCAACCACACTAACGAGCGGATGCAATGTCTCCACTCCCATTACCATATTATACTCCTGAATAGTATTCAATTTTACGATTGTACCCATAATCTGAATAATTTAATCTGATGACAAAAATAACAGTTTTCTTTCAGCATTCCATCACTTGTATTGCAAAATCTGTAATATTGGCATAAGAAACTGTAACCTGTGTATACAGTTCATTATCAAGTATTCAATCAATATTTTAAAACCGTAATAATGGTGTGCAATGCAGTAATCTGTCTATTTACAAACTTCATCCCACAACTTACCTTTGCAACATAAAAAAAACTGCAAAAAGACAAGAGTAATGAAATACAGAGAATTAGGAAAGAGCGGACTTAAAGTTTCCGCATTGGGTTTGGGTTGTATGGGTATGAGTCACGGTTATGGTGCTGCCGCTGATAAGAAAAAAATGATTAACCTTATTCATCAGGCTATAGAAAAAGGAATCACTTTTTTTGATACTGCTGAAGTATATGGTCCATACACCAACGAGGAATTAGTAGGTGAAGCCTTAGAATCTTATCGGAAAGATGTAGTCATTGCTACCAAATGTGGTATTCAGATGGTCGACGGCAAACAAATTGTCATTGGTAAACCGGAAATAATACGAAGTTCCATCGAAGGTTCCCTCAGGCGTCTGCGGACAGATCATATCGATCTGTACTATCTACACCGTGTGGACCCGGATGTTCCTATAGAAAAAGTGGCAGAAACCATGAAAGAATTAAAACAAGAAGGCAAAATTCTACATTGGGGACTATCAGAAGCTGGTGTACAGACCATTCGTCGGGCACATCAGGTCTATCCGCTGACTGCCATTCAAAGCGAATACTCCATGTGGTGGCGCGAACCGGAGAAAGAATTATTGCCCACTTTCGAAGAACTGGGTATCGGTTTCGTCCCCTTCAGCCCGCTGGGTAAAGGTTTCCTGACGGGAAATATCAGCAAAGACACACAATTCGGTAAAGACGATTTCCGCAGTATCGTTCCACGCTTTACTGCTGAGAATCTGAATGCCAATCAGGTTATAGTTGATTTTGTGAGAAAGCTGGCGGAAGAGAAGAATGTAACGCCTGCACAGATTGCATTGGCTTGGGTACTTGCTGTAAAACCCTGGATCGCTCCCATTCCGGGAACCACCAAACTGAAACGCCTGAAAGAGAATATACAGAGTATAAATGTGGAAATAAGCCCGGAAGAGTTGACAAGGATAAATGATACACTTAATTCTATTCCAGTGTCAGGCGACCGCTATCCGGCAGAGTTAGCAAAAAGAGTAGGCAAATAAACAAAGGGCTTAAAATAATACAATAATCTACAATGTCCGGGAATATTAAGGAAGTAAAGTGTTTTAATATAAAATCAATAAAGAGAAAGTTATTATGCAGAAAGTAAAATTAAATAATGGTATCGAAATGCCAATTCTCGGTTTCGGTGTATATCAAATCGAAGATCAAGCTTTGTGTGAACAATGTGTATATGACGCTATTGAAGCAGGTTACCGTTCCATAGATACGGCTGCCGCTTATGGTAATGAAGAAGCTGTAGGAAGAGCCATCAAACGCAGTGGCATCCCCCGCGAAGACTTGTTTATCACTACCAAACTCTGGATATCAGATGCCGGTTATGACAAAGCAAAGAAAGCCTTCGAAGCATCCATGAAACGTTTGCAACTCGATTATCTGGATCTGTACCTTATTCATCAGCCATTCAATGACTATTACGGTGCTTGGCGTGCTATGGAAGAATTATACAAGGAAGGTAGAATTCGTTCCATCGGCGTCAGCAACTTTATGCCCGACCGTCTGGTAGATCTGATCCTTCATAATGAAATCACACCTGCCGTCAATCAGGTAGAGACTAACCCTTTCTACCAACAAATCGAAGCAGAGGCATTCATGCAAGAGAAAGGTGTTCAGGTTGAATCATGGGCTCCATTTGCCGAAGGAAAAAACAATATGTTCCAGAATGAGACATTAGCGTCCATTGCAGGCAAATATGGTAAATCCATTGCACAAGTTATATTGCGATGGTTGATACAAAGAAATATTGTCGTTATCCCGAAATCCATCCGTAAAGAACGAATTATTGAAAACTTCAATGTATTCGATTTTGAACTGAAAAAAGAAGATATGAAAAAAATAGCAGCACTGGATACTAATACCAGTTGCTTCTTCTCACATCGTGATCCGAAGATGGTAGAGTGGCTGAGCGGATTACATTAGAAACACTCCAAGTCCCAATACATTTCAATAAGATCATTTGCATACAATCGGCATATTAGTTACTTTTGTAGAGTGTTTTATAAATCAACCTAATATGAATAGAATAAATATACCCAATAGCTCTTATGCCGATTGTCCTATTCGAATGATATTATCACGTATCAGCGATAAATGGTCAATACTGACTCTCTTCACTTTGACACAGGCTCCTGTTATGCGATTCAACGAACTACAAAAGACAATACCGGATATATCTCAGAAAATGTTGACAGTCACCCTCCGTACATTAGAAGAAGACGGATTGGTAAAAAGACAAATCTATGCACAGGTTCCCCCAAAAGTAGAATATTCACTCACTAAAAGAGCTATGTCTCTACTACCACATATAAACTCTTTAATTTCGTGGGCGCAGGAAAATATGGAAGATATAATCAATGACAGAAAAAAGCATAAGAGCGAATAAAAAATCGCCCTTATGCCTTTTCCAAAAATGGTATTATAAAGTTCCCAGAAAGACTTTCTTACATCGCTTTCCAAAACTTCTGGAAGTCCTTGTACCGTCCGTAACAAACCAGTTCGTCACCAGCTTGTACTTGATCATTTTCAGGTAATTCATTCATCACATCATGTTCTGTAAATGAGATGCCCAGACAGTTCTTTAAAGTCTTGGCACGCTTCAATGCTAATAACTTCAAACCAAATTCTTTATCCAGATTCAATTCATTGGCATAGTATCCTATCATTTTTTCCGGCACAGTAAATTTCACTACATAATAATTTGAGTCCACCCTGAATGTTTCCATATTGGCACCAAATTCCAACAGATGTACCAAACCACGAGCAGCATCTTCCTCCGGAGTTAAAATCCGTTCCAAATCAAAAGCCTCAAGTACGGAACGATGGACATTATCAATAGCCCGCGCATAGATATGCTCCACTTTCTGTTGTTTCAGTAAAGCCACTACACGAATGGAAGCGCCAAAATTCTCACCAATAGCCACTACTACCACATCCACTCCATTTAAAGGAAGAACTGCAAGCGCCTGCTCGTCAGTTGCATCCAATACAAAAGCTGTAGCTATTTTTTCTTTTATACTATCTACACGGCTTGCACTCACATCCGCACCAATCACTTCGTGCCCCAATGCCGACAATTCCTCGGCAAGCATGTGTCCGTAATTTCCTAAACCGATAATAATATACTTCATACTATTTATTTTACTACTAATTACTAATTTATAATGATCTGTCCACTTGGATACTGATACTTCGTATGTTTCTTTTGCTTAATGATACCCAACATCAATGTAATCAAACCCACACGTCCGATAAACATCAAGAAAGCAACAAGTAACTTACTATTATCACCCAAGGTCGGAGTCAGATTTAAACTGGAACCTACTGTACTCAGTGCCGACACACATTCAAACAAAAGTGCCATAACAGATGCCTGAGGTTCCCATATCGTCAGAATAAAAACAAAAACAAATAAAACACCGAGAGACATCACCACTGTAGCATTGGAACGACGGATTGAATCGTATGACAACTCACGGCCGAACACTTCTACCTTTTCCGTACCGCGCAACACGGCAACCAGATTCAATACGACTACCGCAAAAGCATTCACCTTGACACCACCGGCCGTAGATTGTGCTGCACCACCAACCCACATCAGGAAAATATAGATCAATACACTCTGTACTCCCAACGAAGTTAAATCCACACTGGTAAACCCGGCAGTACGCGGACAAGTTGCATTGAAAAATGCTTGTGTCCATTTATCAGCAACTGACATACCGGCAAAGGCATGGTTCCACTCAAAAATGGCAATAAGAATTGTACCAAGCACCAGTAACAGAAAAGTCATAATAAGTACAATCCTCGTATTCAGGTTATACAGATGGTAAAAACGATGTCTGTCCCACTCCCATGTATGCAAGAACTTCCATATACGACGTAAATGATGGAGTACGATATCTTTAAAATTCACCAATATCGGGAAACCGATACCACCCAGAATAATCAGCAAGGATATATAAATAAGGAAAGGATTATGCCCCGTCATCACCAGTGGATTACCCAGATTGCCTGGTAATGTGGAAAAACCCGCATTACAAAACGCTGATATGGCATGGAAAGCTGAAAAGGCTACTTCTTCCTCAAAAGTCATTCCCATTGTTCCATGAATATCACTCCAGATAGCAAACATCCCCATCCCTTCTATAGCCAGCGTAAAGCCTAATATATACAGTAAAGTAGAAAGCAATGAATTCAATGAATTGGAACTAACCATATCACGAACCACCAACTGGTTATAAAATGATGTATTACCCATAAAGAACATCGCAAAAAAACTGGTTAGTGTCATCACCCCCAAACCGCCAATCTGTATGAGTAGGATAATCACCACAAAACCAGATGTAGTAAAGGTGGAAGCCACATCCACCGAAGTCAGTCCTGTGACACACACTGCACTGGTGGAAATGAACAAGGAATCCACCCACGAAATTCCATTCATCGTACAGCGAGGCAGCATTAACAGACCTGTTCCTATAATAATAATAATAAAGAAACTACCAGCTAGGATTAAAGAAGGATTCGTTCTCCGTCCTAATAACCTAACCAAGCCATTGGACAGATTAAAGAAAGAAAAAATGAGCAAAAGTACAATGTGATAAGGTTTTCCGTTCAGGAATTCCCAAAAGTACAAAATAGCTCCTTCTTCCTCCGGTCGATGGAAAATAACCGGAATCAGAGTAAGATAGAGTAAGGCGATCAGTATCCAGGTCAGTTTCTTAAATGCACGCTTTGTATCTTTGTATTCCAACAAGAGACGCAAAGTCACTTCCGTCAGAAAAACACCCCACACAAACCGATAAAGAGTTTGCAGTTGAGAAGCCTCGTGTTCGGAAATAGTAAAGCCGTGTTCATATACTACACCTACAATTAACAGAATAGAAGCCAGGTAGGCTACGTAAGTCACCCCTCCAAGAATGATCCGAGTGTACGGATGAATCCATTTATTCTGATATAACAAGAATTTATGATAAATCTTCATGGAGACCAAATTAAATATCAGGCAAACATAAACAAAACAATGCGTATAGACAAAAAACAAAAGAAAAAAGAATTTGTTTTAAAAATAATAGTTACATTTGGCCTCGTAAATTTTAATAGAAGTAACCACTATGAGCAACAAGACAAAAAGATTTTTCCTTCCGGAAGAAGAAATTCCACGCTATTGGTATAATATACAGGCAGATATGGTAAACAAACCAATGCCTCCGCTTCATCCCGGTACCAAACAACCACTGAAAGCCGAAGATCTATATCCTATCTTCGCTCAGGAACTGTGTAAACAAGAACTTAACCAGACTGATAAATGGATTGAGATTCCCGAAGAAGTACGCGAAATGTACAAATATTATCGCAGTACTCCGCTCGTCCGTGCCTATGGACTGGAGAAAGCATTGGGTACTCCGGCACACATCTATTTCAAGAACGAGAGTGTGAGTCCGATGGGATCACACAAGTTAAACTCTGCTATTCCTCAAGCTTACTATTGCAAAAAAGAAGGAGTAACTAACGTTACCACAGAAACCGGTGCCGGACAATGGGGTGCCTCACTGGCCTATGCAGCCCGCTTATTTGGCCTGGAAGCTGCCGTTTACCAGGTGAAAATCAGCTACGAGCAAAAACCTTACCGCCGCAGCATTATGCAGACTTTCGGCGCACAGGTTACACCGTCTCCGTCTATGTCTACCCGCGCCGGAAAAGACATTCTGACAGCTCACCCCAACTATCAGGGTTCCTTAGGAACAGCTATTTCGGAAGCCATTGAACTGGCACAAACCACACCGAATTGTAAATATACATTAGGGTCTGTCTTGAGTCATGTAGCTCTGCACCAGACTGTAATCGGCCTAGAAGCCGAAAAGCAAATGGAAATGGCGGGAGAATATCCTGATATGGTAATCGCTTGCTTCGGTGGTGGTTCCAACTTTGGCGGTATTGCATTCCCATTCATGCGCCATAAGATTCTGGAAGGCAAACAAACACGTTTCATCGCTGCCGAACCGGCTTCTTGCCCGAAGTTGACACGCGGTAAATTCCAATATGATTTCGGTGATGAAGCCGGATATACCCCATTGCTTCCTATGTATACGCTGGGACACAACTTTGCTCCTGCCAATATCCATGCAGGCGGATTGCGTTACCACGGTGCAGGTGTCATCGTTTCACAACTATTGAAAGATGGTCTGATGGAAGCTGTAGACATCAAACAACTGGAATCATTCGAAGCCGGTTGTCTGTTTGCCCAGGCCGAAGGTATCATTCCCGCACCGGAATCTTGCCACGCTATTGCCGCTGCCATCCGCGAAGCAAACAAATGCAAGGAAACAGGCGAAGAAAAGGTGATCCTGTTTAACCTCTCCGGTCACGGACTGATTGACATGGCTTCGTACGATAAATATCTCTCCGGTGATCTTGTGAACTATGAACTGACCGATCAGGATATTCAGAAGAATCTAGACGAAATAGGCAGTCTGGCGTAAGACGCCTCATCAATAAATGTTTGCCAGACTAACGAGTGGCTCATAGAGCTTTTCAATGTCCTGTGCATCCAATTCAATATCAACCTGGTCCCCCGGAATCAACCGCATTCCGGGGAGCTTTGCGTCTTTACCATCCCGGTGTATATTGATAATAGTACAGTTTTCAGGTAAAGAAAGCTCGTCCACAAGTTTACCGTCCAGATACGAACCTGTCATCACCTCAATGGATAGTTTATATCTTTTTTGTTCCTGGAAAGCAGGAGTATTGATCATATCCTCATAAAGCGTCACATTAAAAGGTTTTATCTGAAGGAGTTCTGTAAAATAATAAGTTAATCCGCCTACTACTACCGACGGGTAAAATACCTCAAAGTGCCCTGTTATCTCGGTAATCAGTACGATAGCCGTCAAAGGGGTACGTATCACAGCCACCAGAAAAGCCGACATGGAAATCAACATCACATAACTGACATTCTCCGGTTCAATAACTCCATATTCCACTCCCAGTAAACCGACAATCTGCCCCAGTAATCCACCGGTGACCAGGGTAGGGATAAAACTTCCGCCCGGCAAACCGGAGGAAACGCAAATTACGGAAAAGCCGAAATGTAACAGCATCATTGCCGTTACCCACATTATCTGCGCATGACTGCCGGACTGTGCCTGCTCCAAAAGAAACTGTTCTCCCCCACCCGTCAGGTTAACCTGCATAAAGGAAATAATGTAAGCGACCAGTAGCAGATAGAACATCTTCATATATACCGAAGATTTCACCGTAGCATAAACCCGCTTAAAGGACACCATCATCATGGAATACAGTTTCCCGCAAACAGAAATAATTACTGCAAGCAATAAGAAGTACTTCACCTGGACTCCAAAAGAGAAACCGGGTTCGGCCACTTGTATCAGATGATAGGAACTTATAGGAAAAACCATACTCGCCACCGCCCCTGCCACTACACCTGCCAGCAAGGTAGTAATAGCCGTTTTCGGAGCATCAAAACGTTCGATGGATTCGATGACAAGCAATGAAGAAGCCAGCGGTGCTGCAAACGCAGCGGCAAGACCGGCACCGGCACCAGCAGCAAGCAATTGTTTTCGTTCACCTCGCAAAATATGTGTCCAACGCGCTACAAGGCATCCGATATACGAACCTATTTGCACAGAAGGTCCTTCACGTCCCAATGATAATCCGGCTGAAACCGAAAGAATACCACCGAAGAATTTAGAAACCAATTCTATGAAAGGGTGTTTATAGGTAATGCGTCCATTAATGGCAGCACGTGTTTGAGGAATACCTCCTCCGGTGATAAGTGGCATTTTCATCACCAACCAGGATACGAATATCAGTATCGCCCAAAAGAAAAGAAAAAGAGGAATATGCCAGTACCACTCCGGGCGGGAAGCAAAAAATTCACTTCTCAGGTTAAAGAAATAATAGAGGCAATAATGATAGGGAACAGCCACCAGCCCCGTCAGCAATCCTACGAAGATGCTGACGAAATACAGGCGTGCGTCAACCAGTTTCAGCTTCACGACATACCACTTCCTCAGTTTTCTAAAGTTTTTGAACCTTTGAAACATTCCTCAGAGTTTTCTTTTATTAATTTGAGTATCTACAACAAATTAACCCTGCTGAAGTTTCAAGACTTTGCGTTTTTTACTTTTTCCCCATCATATTCAATCGCAGGATAGCATGTACCATAAAATAACGTCCCAAAACATTATAATCCGCATCACGTATAGCAGTAGCCGAAATAGTACGCACCATGGAAATCTCCTGACGTAGAATATCATAAAACTTAAAACGCAGTAGTAATTGTTTCTTTTTCAAGAAAGCCTTCGATAGTTGGCAATTCCATATCAGATTCTTCCGTCCACTGCTATCATATCCATATCCGGTGCGAAGAAAATACGTGAGATCACTACTACACTCAAATCCCCAAGGAAGATAATACTGTAAATCTCCTCCTAATTGATAATCGAATGTTTCCGTACGCATATCTTTCACATTGTTATATGAATTATTATAAAATACCTCTCCCCGTGCACTCAGTTCGAGTTGCCGGGTACGGAAAGTAAGTTGCAGACGTTCACGCGCCGTAAGATGCTGAACGGAACTTTTCATCGGTTCTTCTTTATTCTGGGTGGTGTACCCATTCTGATTCCTATATTGCAGATAAGAATAGGTGCGGAACAGCCAGTTGCGATTGTTGAAAGGCCCACTCAATGAAAGAGAGCCTGATGCTCGCCAGTTTCCATTCAAATTAACGGGCATGGTAGTTCTACCTCCTGTTTCACTGTCGTATGTGACCTGGTTTGTTACACTATTAAGTACATTCTCCACAAAAAGGGATACCACCATGTTGCGCTGATGATTGACATTGTATGAATTATAATTCAATGTAAACGTATTGGTATAAGAAGGCTTCAGAGATGGGTTACCAATACGGATATTCAATGGATTCGTCATATCGGCAACCGGCTGCAGATCACGAAGGCTGGGCTGTCTTCCCTTTCCTCTATAAATGGCTTGCAACTGGGTACGTTTGGAAAACTTATAGCGAAAGTTCAATGTTGGCGAGAAGTTAAGAACCGTTTTGCTCATTTGATGTTTGGAAACCTCATCCAGAAAAGAACGGCTGTCCAGTTTTTGAGGTTCCAGATCGACACCAATATTGTAGTTATACTTTTTCCGGGAAGTACGGACAGCCATATTGAAAAGATGGGTACTATATTGACTCTCAAAACTATTACTTGCCAAGGAATCGTAATCGACTACAAAATCCTCCATCGCCTCATCCCAGTTATAGACGAAACGGTCCGAATTAGTCACCCGGTATTGATAACTGTAACGAAACTGAAGAAAATAACGGTTAGGCAACGGTTCTACATATACCAGTTGCAGGCGGTAATTATAACCGTCACCTTCATCATCCACACGCTGGTTGACTACTTTCTCCGTATCATTCTTGAAATAATGTGTAGTAGAAAAATTTTCCCTATCGACCGAAGAAGCATTCGTTCCATAATCCACCTTCAAAGCCAGGTTTCGCCCTTTACGGCTGAACTTACGGTTGACCTGTAACATGAAAGTCAGATTATACTGGGAATTATCATAAAGATTAGAGGCAGTTCTCTCATTCAATAAGCTTTCATCCGACCAACTCTGTTGATAACTTCCATTCCTCCTGTCACTTGCCACATAGCGATACTGTGGGCGAAATACCAGGTTGGTTACCGAATCTATCTTCCATTCCAGATAAGCATTTGCCGTCAGATTGTGGTTTTTCGTATGATTATCGTTGGTGCTATGACTGATTGATTTATCTTGTCTCAGAAAGTTGTCTACTGTAGTACGGCCATCCTCCGAATGATCAGTACCCGCATATTGAATATTAGAACGAAGTTTTACCCTGTCCCAGTCACGAGTGAAGTTCATACCTAAGGAATGTGAAGTAACCAACCCTACCCTATTCAAAATATTCCCACTGGCAGCCGACGACTCTCGCCGCAACTCCGAGAAACCTTGATTGTTCGTATTATTCAGATTACCGATAATAGTTAGTTGGGAATTATCCCGAAAACGGTTCAAAGTATTGGCAAGCTCATACCGTCCTTTATTGCCTGTACCTGCCATGAAGTTATCCATCCATCCCTTCTTCATGTCCTTCTTCACCGCCAGGTCAAGTATCATTTCTTCATCTCCGTCATCAATTCCCGTCAGGCGAGCCAGGTCGGATTTACGTTCATAAGCTTTCAGTTTCTCCACCATTTCTACCGGAAGATTCTTCAAAGCGGCTTTCGGATCGTCCGTAAAGAACTCTTTACCATCTACCAATATTTTTTTAACTTCCTTTCCATGGATCAACAACTTTCCATCACCATCAATTTCCCCACCGGGCAATTGTTTCACAAGATCTTCCAGCATGGAACCTTCGGGAGTACGATAGGCTGAAGCATTAAAAACCGTTGTGTCCTGTTCAGTAACCGCTAATGGCGCTTTACCCACTATAACCGTTTCATTCAATAAAAAGCCATCAGGAAGTAACGCAATATCACCCAAATTCTGCGAAGAACCTCTGAATGAAGCGGGAATAGGCTTAGAAAAAGTAGTATACCCTATGAAAGAGATTTCCAAAAATAACTTCTTATCTTTTGGCCAGACAACCGGCATTTTGAATTTGCCGTCATCCGTCGTTGCTACACCAGTAACAAAAGCACTATCCGGTAAAGTTAGCAAACGCACCGCTGCATATCCTACCGGTTGCTTTGTATCTTTATCAACAACACGTCCGGCAAAGTTCCCTTTGCCGGACTGAGCATTAGCAGTCATACCTGACCACAATAAAACAACATAAAATAGTATGTTCCGGAAAGTCAAATATGTATGCCTGTGCCCCATTCGTGTCTATCAAGTAGTCTAATGAAAATGTATTATTTAGTAGCAGGAGTAGGTCTTCCATGCACCGGGCGCTTTCCTTGTCCGTGCTTCTGACCTTTTCTTCTATCAAATTCTTTTCTGAATTTATTCGCATTACTCTTTTCTGTCTGATAGATCTTCATAATCTGTTTAGGAGACAGAATCTTACGGAATTCATTATAATACTTCTCACGAACATCCAGGATCTTACGGCTTTGTGCAAACTGATCCTTAATCTGTTTTTCTATTTCCGCATCCGTCGGTACAGGTTTCGCAGTTTGTTTAGCTTCTGCATTGTTTCCTCTATTTCTTTCGTGGCGGTTCATCATCCGGCACTCACGCAGTGCTTTCAGGTAACCCTCGTAAACAGGAGTAAATTTAGCAGCCGTAGCGTCATCCAACATCAATGTTTTTACCATCTGATTAGCTTGTCTCTGCATCATCTGCTCGGGAGTAGGGCGCTGTTTCTGATCCTTATTATCCTTGTTCTGAGCAGAAATTGTTTGGCTACCAATCAAAAGAGCGGCCATCATTACATAAATAAACTTAGTCTTCATAATCTTCTTGTTTTTTATTAATACCTAATTTAAAAATATGTCATTATCAGAGAAGTCGACGAGCTCTTCCAACTCCTCATCCGACAGTTCATGAATCCATTTATCAGCCGGATCGCTGCTGCTTCTATCCACAGCCAACATATCCGAAGTTCCTGCAGGTACATCTCTCGTCTGTAAATAAGACGGAACAAACAATACCCCTGCCAGTATTGCAGCAGCCGCTACAGCAGTAGAGAACATTATCTGTAAACGGCGTTTCCTGCGTTGCCTACCGTAAGTACGTTCCATTACCTTCTGCTGCATATCCTCAAAGAAATTATCAGGAGTGCGGTAAGGTGTCTTTTTACCTATATCGTCAAAATCAAATTCTTTATTCATCGTCCTATCTATTTAAGATGTATTCTTTTATTTTTTCTTTCGCATAGTGGTAATTCACTTTGAGAGTATCGACCTTGCTGTCCAATATCCGGCTGATCTCTTCATAATCAAGCTCGTCGTAATAGCGTAGGTTGAATATCAATCGTTGCTTTTCCGGTAAACTCAGTATGGCTTCCTGAAACTTGACTGCCAATTCATTTTCATAATCAATATAATCGGAAGCTTTCAGTTTACCAATCAGTTCTTCTTGTACTTCTTCCGCAGGAATCGCTTCTTCATCCTTTCGTGTATTCAGCAAGCGCAAACTCTCATTGGTTGCAATCCTGTATATCCAGGTACTCAGCGAGCTTTCACCACGAAACTGTCCCAGATTACGGTATACCCGGATAAAGACTTCTTGAAGAACATCTTCTGCATCCTCATGTGATACCACCAAACGCCGTATATAATTATATATAGGTACCTGGAAGTTATCCATCAGCATTTTAAACCCCTTTTTCGGGTCGGAAGCATATACCTGCCGGATTTTATCCTCGTTTATCATCCATTCAATTTCTTAGCTTTATTAGGTTAGAAACAGAAAAAAGGATGAAGTTAAATCGGCAAGTTCATATTTTGCATTTATTAAAGAAGTGGTTAAAAATAAAGTTTCTTATCTTTGCCGCCAACTCTCCTGTTTCAGGCTAATTTAAAAAGAAAGATATGGAATGTAAAATCAGAGAATGGAAAATGGAAGATGCTGCCGAACTTGCAGCAACCTTAAATAACAAAAATATCCAAGACAACCTTCGGGATGGCCTGCCTTATCCTTATACTGAGGATGATGCTAAATTCTATATCAATGAAATGCTGAAAGCTGATAAGAATAGTGTTTTTGCTTTTGCTATCACTGCTGATCATAAAGTAGTGGGAAGCATTGGTGTGTTTCGCAAAGATAACATCCATTCGCGGACTGCGGAAATGGGGTATTATATAGCAGAATCTTTCTGGGGAAAAGGTCTGGGAACGTGTGCAATTAAACAAACCTGCCAATATGTGTTTAACAACACCGATATCCTCCGTATTTTTGCAGAGCCGTTTAGCTATAATATCGCTTCTTGCCGGATTCTTGAAAAGAGTGGATTTAAATGTGAAGGAGTACTCAGAAGCAATGCTGTGAAGAATAACCAGATTCTGGATATGAAGATATATTCGCTTCTCAAGAGTGATACCGAATAATAGATTCTGCATAAAAAAATAGTTTATTATGAGAGATCAAGCAGTATTAGTGCGTAATGCAGTTAAAAATGAGATTCCTGCATTTGCCCTGATTGGAAAAGATAAGTTCGCATTACAAACTTTGGAATACTATTATTCCTTGGCAAAAGAAGAGTGTAGCGAAGAGTTTCTTAAAGATTTGAGAGACTTAATAGAGAATGATTTCAAAAGGTATCGGGAAGAAAATCCGGAAAAGATAAAAGTACCCGATATGTAGTTCACTTCCAAGTATAAAAAAAGGCTATCTATCCCAGACAGCCAATCTTTTGTTAACCTTAAATCTAATACTATGAAAAACACATTGCAAAGATACGGACTTCTGGGATATCTCCAAATTTTCGGGGTGAACTACAACATATTACAACATGTTTTAATAGACTCTACGATTTCGTTAACCTTTGGGGGATTCGTTGTGTTAATAATTAATATAATCCTTCCTTGCTATTAGTCGATTCGGTGAAAGATTTGTCAGAATTTATCAACAGCAACATATTTTTTTGTAACTTTCTGATTATCAGTACCATTAAACCAAGCCCTATTAAGTATACGACTGAATTAGGTTCAGTATACGACTATTTTAAGAACATATATCCTTTGTAAACAATATACACCACTGCCCTGTTTTTTTAGTTCATAACCGTGCAGAAATGAACTAAATGCAATAGCTAACTCCTTTCTTAGGCATTCCTATGCTTTTTCCCTTCCAACGGTTAGCCTTTTCCATCCGAACGTTTATTCTTTCCACCGTGGAGTTTCTTTCTTTCCACCATGGTGGAAAGAAAGTTTCCCCGTGATGGAAAGCAACTTTCTCCATGGTGGAAAGAATAAGTACCTACTACAATTTTCCTTAATCGTCGTAGCGAAAAGAGATAAAAGTGGCGATGCGGCGGCTTAACCTCTGAAACTTATATTATTCATGCGAATCAGGAGGGGAAATTATGTTCATATCCCGAAAAAAATGAATCAAGACACGTTTTTTGTGTATAATTTTCATCTTTTTTCTTTCCTGTCTTGTCACCTTCCCTACCCCCTTCCTGATACCTTCTGAATGGGGTACAATGAGTCAGTGACTGAAAGGCATTCAGTCACTGAATGAATCAGGTTCACTCAACGAGTGGGAAGAAGAACTGCGGGAAAGGAAGACATCTACTCGCTTTTTGTAAGTATAATTACTAACCGATGAAATATGCAATGAATTATCATTTACCTCATAACGGGAAAGAACAAAACAATCCCGCCAAATTATTGGATATATGCCAAAAAACTGTTAAATTCGCAAATAGAACTAGTGTACTTCCTTCTTTTGCTTTGTTTATAGCATAGAAAATTGGATTATTAATTTTAAAAAGCAGGATTGATGTTGAAGAGGCTCATCTTCTGTCTGTGGATATTATTACCGTTCTTTTTGTTTGCCCAAAACGAAGAGGCTTATTTCACTGTACACGATAGTCTTACCACCGGGAAGCATCAGGGGACTTTTATTAAAGCAATGAAAAAGTTCCTTAATTTCAATGATTTCGATACAACTTATATAAGCCCTAATCGCTACAACTATGCCTTAATGCTCGACCATTTCACAAATTACGAGTATTACTCCGTAGGTACCGCTGTTCCCGAACCTCAACGACTCCGGTTCACCCCCAACCCTCGCAACAAAATAGGAGCTTACTTCGGTTGGCGCTGGATATTTTTAGGATGGTCTGTCGATACAGATGGCCTCCTTGGAAAAAAAAGTGGGAAAAACAGGGGAACAGAATTCGACCTAAGTCTCTACAGTTCGAAATTTGGAGTGGATCTTTTCTATCGGCGTACGGGTAACGATTACAAGATACACCAAGTTACGGGCTTTTCCGACCGCATTCCTTCCAACTATTCAGAAGACTTCAATGGACTGAAAGTAAATATGAAGGGATTCAACTTATATTATATCTTCAACAACCGACACTTCTCATATCCGGCAGCCTTCAGTCAATCTACCAACCAACGACGAAATGCGGGTTCACTGATAGCCGGCCTTTCCGTGTCCACCCACAATCTAAAATTCGATTATACTAAATTACCTGAGCTTATTCAGGAAACAATGAATCCCGGAATGAAAGTCAGGCACATCAAATACACCAATATCAGTATCAACTTTGGATACGCCTACAACTGGGTATTTGCGCGCAACTGCCTGGCTTGCCTGTCGCTCTGCCCGGCAATCGCCTACAAAACGTCACGTATAGAAAAGGATGCGGAAGAAGGTAACGACTGGTACAAGAACTTCAATATTGATTTCATATTGCGGGCAGGTGTGGTATACAATAATAGTAAGTACTTTGCAGGTGCTTCTTTCCTAGGCAGGACATACGACTATTATCGGGATAACTTCTCCTTAAACAACGGATTCGGCACGTTGCAAATATATGCCGGCTTCAATTTCTATCTGAAAAAGGAACACCGGAAAAAGAAATAATGGCTATAAATTTACCAGAACTTATTATGCTCGGCATTATATTCAAATCCGGCAGACTGCAATTTTCCTACAATCATCTCCTTATTTACATTCATATCATCGCAAAGTTCATCCAATGAAGAATAACAGTCACGCAATTTCATATTGATGAAGCTGAAAAGCATCATCGGGTCTTTAGGTAATTCCATCTTTCTACTAATACTTATTGATTCCGGCTGCAAAATTACAATTATCCGGCTTATTCTATTCCTCCTCAGCACCTGTTTTTTCTATCTTTAACGCAACCTTCTCTATAATTTTACTGAGTTCTTCTTCCAGTGGAATGATATTGAAATCTTCCCAGAAATGTTCGTCATACCTGAATTCTTCATCTGCAAGTACAGTACGTGTAGGCAGTCTCTCAGCACGAGGAAAGCGGGTCACATTCTCTTTATCCACCAAGCAAGTCACCATTTCAAACCAAGTATGCAAAGTCGGATTACTGAAGAAAACACGTTTTCTCTTCATCTTGAAATATAAGTCACCACGAATGTGATGGATGTAGTAAGTACCATTCCACGGTTTATACGAAATGGTATATACCACCTTTTGTGTAGTCAGGTTCACCTTCTGCGCCTGCCGGACAACAAAAATCCGCGTAGCATCTTTGATGTACTTGGGTTGCATCTCTATGCGAGCCTGTACCAAAGCTCCATTCTCCGAATCAATATACAATGCTCCACAATAAAGAGGTGCCTTGATTTCCCGCTTCTGCTCAAAATAAACCACATTGACGCATCGGTCGTCAATAAATGTAATGTCACCCGAAGTATATACATATGGGTTATCTTCTGCATCCACCGACAGGAAATCCGGCAGATCCTTAATAAAATCCAGTTGCAGGCAAGCTTGTATGCCGGCTCTAATCTTAGCTACCAAGCTATCTGTTCTCTCCCGATTATCAATCCGGCTCATCTTTAATAGTTTTACCTGATCGGATGTATTAATCTCTTGCAGAGGAGATTTATAAACTTTGAATACAGCTTCTGTCAGACTTTGGAATTTGTTCTTCAGCTGGACGCCTTCCCGATAGAAGGTAGTCAGAT
Organism: Bacteroides intestinalis DSM 17393; assembly: GCF_000172175.1. Classification (NCBI taxonomy): domain Bacteria; kingdom Pseudomonadati; phylum Bacteroidota; class Bacteroidia; order Bacteroidales; family Bacteroidaceae; genus Bacteroides; species Bacteroides intestinalis. Next base: position 2,120,075 of record NZ_ABJL02000008.1, read on the forward strand.
AAACGGGAGCTGACGAATAGTTTTCTTTGCGTCGCTCCACCATTTCCCGCAATAACTTCCTGGGTTCCACCAACCGGATCAGCACTTCTTGTAAAGGAACTATTTTGGGTTCCAAGCTCAGTACATTATCCCGTCCAATCAGCGTGGCTGCTTCAATATTTTGTGCAACATACCCTAAATGGGAAAAAGAAAGATTGCCACTTTTCAGGGAGTCAGGCAGATGTAGCCTGAACTCCCCATTCTTATTTGTAATATTACCTATTGAAGTGCCTTGAAGAATGACCGATGCATTTACAACGGGGTCTCCCGTTTCTTTATCACGTAAAGTTCCGGTTATGGTGAAATAAGCCGGTAGTGGAAGTAGTTCTTCCGAAGCAGTTTTTTTCCCCACAATCCTCTCCATAGGAGGCAGAATTAAGATGTGATGTCCTATCACCTTAAGTTCTAATGACTTATCACCTATGATTTCATAAATAGCCTGCCGGACCGTGCAGCTTTTCCTTTTTGTCTTTACCTCAATATCATTATTCACTACCTTGCTGTCGTAAACGAAAAGGTAACCGGATTGTTCCGAAACTTTACCTAACAAGGAGTATACGGTTCCTTTCATTCCGGGCAGTCGGATCATACGTTCCAACACATCTCCCCCATCTGCTCTCATACCACAGGTTATGAAGAGTAGCCCTAAAAGGAGAATGAAGAAACGATGAAGTTTCATGATTTATATTATTAAGTTATCATTCGGATAAAATCAGTTTATCACCTTCGCGTGAATATTTCAGACTCAACGCCCAGCAAATGAGTTCTGCCACTGTTTCGGGGGAGTTGTTTTCAAATTCAATAGTCAGCTTCCGTTTATTCAAGACCGACGATGCTACCTGTATCTGCAAAGTAGGAGCTTCAGCATTCACCACCCGCAAAATATCTTCCAGACATTCATCTTTGAAGCGTATATTCTTTGTATACTGTCTGAACTCATCGGAATCTTCTGTTTCACTCAATTGCAATTGTCGAGCCTGTAAGGTTACGGTTTCTCCGGCACTTACCAGCACACTCTGTCCCCCTTGCTTCAACGAGACCTTCACCCTGCCCCGCTGCACGGATAGCCGGAAAAAATCATCCTCATGACTGCGTACATTGAAAGCCGTACCCAGCACCTCTATCCGTACCTTCCCTGTCTCAATCAGAAAGGTTTGTTCGTGATTCTTCGCTACATCAAAGAATGCTTCTCCCTGCAAATTCACTTCCCGCTTATCCGTAGCAAAATGTTCGGGATACTGCAAAGTACTCTCTTGAGCCAGATATACCACAGAGCCATCTTCGAGCGTAGTAACCAACATGGATGCTTCACGGTTTTCCTGCGTCACCAGATTAAGATTTTCCACCTCACCTCCCGGCACGAACCATAAAGCAGATGCCAGATAAACAAAACCGGCAATTACGGCAGCCGCCAGTGTCCCCCATTTCAGAAGTAGTTTGCGACGCACCGCCCGTCCCTGCCCTGCCTCTACGAGCAGGCGGTCTTTATTCAAACGGGCATACAACCGTTCCCATGCCTCATCCGTCTTTGTCCTATTTTTATTCACTTCAGTCATTTCGTAAGAATATAATTATCTATTTCGTTTCGTAGGGTACGGAGCGCTTTCGTCATTTCGGCCTCTACTGTCTTAATGGACAGAGATAATGAAGAAGCAATCTCCGCATATTTCTTTCCTTCCATACGATGCATTTGGAATATCTGCAGCCTGCGTACCGGCAATTTATCAAGAGTATGGCGAATCAATCTCTGCAACTCTTCATATTCCAATAGCCTGTGAGGATCAGAACTCTGTTCTAGGACATTTCCTGCCAATACATACTCGCGATACCGCTCTTTAACTTCCTTGTGCTGGCAATATTGTAGAGCTTCATTGCGAACAGCTGTATACAGATAGCTCTTTACAGACTGGAAAATTTGTAAATGCTCTCGGTCCTTCCAAAACACGTAGAACAGTTCCTCCACTATTTCCTCGGCAGCTTCCATCTCCCCCGTAATGCCTGCGGCATACCAGCAAAGAGAGGAATAGTAACGGCGGAAGACCTCCTCGAACGCCTTTATATCGCCCTCTTTTATTTTTGTCAGTATGAAGAGTTCATTCAGCATATCCGGGAATTATTGTTGATCTCCAAATATAAGAAAAACTATCTGAAATCTAACGGGATTGTTTTTTCAATTTGCTCACTGCATGTTCCAGAGACTCTGTGGGTTCAATAATATTATATGCTTTCCAGAAGTCCTCATTCCAATATACATCTACCATATCATAGAATACCTGTTTTTCTTTAAAAGCCTTCTTGTTGGGAATAGTTGCGAAATCATTCTTTCTATCTGTCACCACCATTTCAGAGAATACTGTATAGCCGGAAGAGAATAAACGCTTTTTCCAGTCGCACTTAAAGCGGATTTCATTTCGTATATAATTCAGATAAGTTTTCCCATTCCGCTCTTTATATGTCACCAAATAGGAGACTTCCTGCGGTCTGAATCGTAACCCAAGGGGTTTCTTATGGAGAATAGCTTCTACCGCCTTCACTCTGTTCTGCATATCCAGTGAGAACTCTGCACGGGTGAATGCCAGCTTCTCAAAATCAATATAGAGTTTCCCGTAGAACAAGGCGTACATCAAACTGACTCTGGGACGAAAACTAACTACATATTGCATACGGTTATCCAGATTCACAGGTTCCTCAATTTGGAAATCATAGTAATTCAGATTTTCCGGACTCAGCAGTGCATCCCCGTTCTTCACAACATCCAGATAAATGGAAAGAGTAGGTCCGCCCACTACTTTGACAGCCAGCGTATCACTTGTTTTTTGACTTAGCAAACGACGTCCCTTCTGTATCTGTACTTTGTCATTGGAGGGTTCACGGTCACTATATGCTGTTTTAGCAACATCTATCACAGCTTCCGATACACTAATGTAACGGCGTCTTTTCTGCACTGTCTCCCGATAAAATGCGGTCAGTAAACTCTTATCGGGCGAATAGTTCACCGGAATCTTCTTTATGGCTTCTTCCACAAGTGCCCGGGCATTATTACCAAAGATTACAACCTCACTCAGCAGATTAGGAGCCGGAATCATCCAAATGGTAAGGTCAGATATATCTTTCTTATTTTTTAAGGAAACCTGGGAATTCAAGTATCCGATATGTGAAACTTCCAACCCCTGAATAGTTTCTGTATCCCCAATTTTCAAAGAAAACACACCATCCGCATTCGTAACGGTTCCGATGTTCGTACCGGGAACAGATACATTCACATTCTCCAGTTTTCTCTTATTATCCTTATTTTTCACCACTCCCGTGATAGTGAAATAGTTTCCGGCCTCTTCCTGTGCCCACAAAGGTAAAATACCCAATAGCAAAAATGCCATCAACCACCCAACTGTAATTCCAACTAACTTTTTCATCTTCGTATGATTTTAAAGGTGAACAATTCTTGTTTTCTACTTATAAGATCGCCCGGAAAAGAAAAACCCTACAGATTTTGGAAGAAAAATGAAACTTTTACGGAAATAGAGTTAGAGAAATCACATCGGCAACGTGGACTCAATCAACGTGGAGTTTGGTTATTTGAGAAAAGGTGTACCAAGCACTCCCTGATACACCTTCTTCTATCCTATCATTCGTTTCTTCTTAAAACGTATGCACGTTCAGCAACTTATCTACCAGGTATCCATCTGTTGCTGTCAGTTTGAAGGAAACTTTCCGTTTGGCCTTAAGCTTAATGACAAACAGGTTGCTCTCACCTTCAAGCGACTCGTGTTCCCCGATGTTTACGAACGTGGGATACAACGACTTGGTACCGTTGGTATGAAGCCTGTCATTTGTCAGGTTTTCCATGTTTTTCATACCTAATGGCTGTATACCTACAAATTCATAGTCGGCAGGATCGTAAGCTAATGCAAAACTAAGGGCATTTACAAAACGTAGGCCAGTACCTTTCACCAATACCTCAACGAGTTCATCCTTGGCATAAGTTTGTTTCGGTGTACTAATGTCAAGCTTTCCTTCAACCTTCTCGCCTCTCACGGCGTCAGCACCACCATCCAGTTGCGTAGCAACAACAGAGATATCGTAGGCATCTATCAGACCGTTGCGATTCAGGTCGCCATTGCTGATATATCCTTCAAAGTCCGCATCGCCACGCCTCAACCCTGTATAGTTGATGTAAGAGGTCAAGTCGTTTTCATCAACCCACTTATCATTGTTGATGTCGCCGGGCAGGTAACTTTCCGTTTCAGGCACCCGGAAGACATAAATCTCTTGTCCCGAACCATAATTACCTACAGCCTCGGTAATACTCATCCTGATATAACGAGCGGTAGGAGCTTCAGCGAAGGTGAATACTTTCACTTCATTATCACGCTTCCAGTCGAAGGTTCCTGCTTCAGTCCAATTCTCCTTATCCATACTACAATAAACGATACCTTTCAGCAACGTTCCGTTTCCTGCATTCTCACGAGGCAAGTAGTGGAACTTTTCAACCTGATTGATAGACTTCAAGTCCATAACCAAGTCGAAGGGAACTGCTTTTTCATTGTACTTGGTATGCCATAACTCTCCTTCTTCAAAATCGAACAGACGGCGAAGCGAACGGCCCTGGTTGTCAGCAGTAGTTTCACCCACAATATCATGTATAGCAAACTCCAACGGATCTTTTTGGGTGGTAGCACTAAAAGTTGACCAATCGGAATATCCATCTTTATTCACAGCACGTATCTTAAAGTCATAAGTAGTCTCCACATTCAGACCATCAAATAACAGTTCTGTGTCTTTGATAGTGCTATAGGTCATACCATTAAGCTCTATTTCGTAATAGTCTGCATTTTGTACTGCATTCCAAGTAGGCTTCAGGGTGTAGGCAGCCGTATTTTCATCAGTTACCTGTGCCTTTGGAGCAACCAGCGAACCTGAGGTTACCAGATAGTTATTCGCCGGTTTAAATACAAACCCGTTTACCTTCAATAGTGTCGGAGCTAACGTAATATCGGAAGCAGCCAACTTGACGAGAAGCTGTGGATTCTTCGTGATAACTTCTTTTTCAAACTCGCTACCCTTGGTAGCAAACCGATTCAGATTGGGCTGGGCATCGTAGAAGTAAACATTTTCTTTCTGAAGATACTCATCCATACTGCTTGCTTCTGTAAGTTTAATCTTGTTCTTGCCAATAGTTGCCGAAATCTTCTTAGGCTTTTCAGTAACATTGATCCTGAACTCAGTAGCCTTTTCTTTTATAAAACCATTAAAATCACCTTGAACCGGATGAATAGTAACTATAACCTCACCTTTAGTGTTGACATTAGATTCAATCAATGTACTTACACCCTTACCCAAGCGGTATTCTTCAGTCACTCCATCATCGTCATACTCAGTGAATGTACTCTGTCCACAGGGATAGAGTTCATATATACGCAGTTTTTTGTCTACTTCGCTGACATTATTATTAGGGAGTGTCATAGGAATAATAGCTCCATTCTTCACAAATACAGGTAATTTCCAGAGTGGTGAAGCATAGTTATTAATAACACGTCCTCCCTGATATACTTCACCGGAGAAGTAATCTACCCATTCTCCTTCAGGGAGATAAATACCATTACGAATATCATTGCCTTGCTCATCTACTTTGGTAGCCTGATAAATAGGTGCCACCAGGAAATAGGGTCCATAGAGGAACTGATATTGCGTAGCCTTACCCAATGTGTAGGGATTGGGATATTGCAAAAACATAGCCCGTATCATAGGCAGGCCATCCACCGATTCTTTGGCAATGCTGTAAGCATAAGGCATAATCTCTGATTTCAGTTTCAAATACCATCGATTGATAGAAGTGACCGGTTCGCCCAAAGCATGAGGATACTTTTCATTGGCTCCCCACCCGTCCATATTCAACTGCATGGGCGTGAAGGTTTTCCACTGGAAGTCTCTGGTATTGACTACCGGATTCTTTCCTCCGAAGATACCGTCCATATCAGAACAGATATTAGGATTACCCGACAACCCTGAACCTATATAAGTAGGAATGTGGAAACGAATATATTCCCAGACTCCTCCTGTCTGATCGCCCGACCATATACCGGCATAGCGCTGCGTACCCGCCCAGCCATCAAGGGAAATAATAAAGGGACGGGCATCATTACCATAGTAAGTCATAATCTGTGCCACGTCTGTGATACCATTCAATCCAAAGGAATATCCGGCACCTACCCAAGCAACATCGGTTTTCAGTACACGCACGCCTGCATCCCTCACTTCCTTTACAATGTCACGCTGCAACAAAGCACTGATACCTTCTTTTGGATGAAGATCGGACTGTGTCCATAAACCAATTTCCACACCATTCTTACGAGCATAGTCTGTCAGGTTCTTCAAGTTTTGAATGTTACCGTCCAGCGTTTCCGTCTGACCATAACCGGCTCCATAACCATCATTAGGCAACAGCCACCCCAGCGGCATATCATGATTCTTGTAGCGGTCTATTACAGCACGCGCCGAAAACTGATAATTATCTTTCTCTCCATTCAACGATTCTTTAATACCACTATTATCTTTTTGACTTTCTTTGTAACGCTTCCCATCCTCAAACAGAATACCATTTTCGTCCTCTTTCCAATAGTCACGATTATAGGCATTCAGGTGTCCTTGATAGAAACCGAATTTCGGCATCAGTACGGGGTTACCTGTCAACTGGTAATAATCGTTCAGCAAGGATACGGTACCATCATTAACCATAATGAAGATATCGAGATAGTTTGTTTGGTGGAATAATTTCACAATACCCTTTTCTTCTCTACCAAAATCGTAAACCCCTCTTTTAAAGGTATACCACATCAAACCGTAGCCATTTGTTGACCAATAATACGGATTGGGAGATGCTACTCCTCCATCTGTCCAGCTATTTTGGTTTTCAATAGAGATGGTCTTGCCTTTGTGTGAGAAACGGCCGTTTTGTACACCACCTCCATAGAAATACTCCTGAAGGTTTTCTTTCAGTTTCAAGATAACTCTTTCTTTATCAAAAAGAACAGGCTCAGCCTCTTCCAGTACAGTAACACCAGTTTTGAGGTTTATGACTTTCATCAATGCGGTACTCTTATCAAACTCTACTTTTATTTTTCCGCTGGTAATCGAGAAAAAGTCACCATTATTTTTAATATTCAATTGAGATACACCCCTACGTGGTTGGTCCACAAGAATTTTAGCTTCAGGCTTTGCTTCCGGGACACGAAGCATCCCACCCGAATTATCCTGGAACACTCTGAAAATATTTTCTCCATAAAAGTCGAGCGTCATACGCTGGTGGTTGGAAAACAAGATATCAACCGTAGTCGGATTGATTTTCACCACGTCAACAATTAAAGTTTCTTGTTGCGTTATTCCGGTGTAGTTTTCTTCTACTGCATACGCTGACAGACAAGGTAGCATAAAACATAGGAAGGAAGCAAACAATAATGCCTTCAACTTCCCAGAGTCATTGAGTAATTTCTTCATGTTTTTTTCTTTTTAAGGTTATGAATATTCTTTAAGTCAAAAGGATTCGCTACAAATATGAAAAAGAAGATACTTAAAAAGTAACCTTTCCAAACGTACTTTGCAAAGATACTTAGTTTTTAAAGTTAGCCGAAATTGTAGACCTAAAATATCTCGCATACTTTAAAAATATAATAAGTACCAAATTTCAATAAACAAATTACAACTTTTCAATCGAATATAGACAAAAAAAGAGTTGTAAGTAGTTAACTTACAACTCTTTTCTTACAATATATTATTCGTTTATCTACCAAACTTACTTGACTTCCTCGAAGTCTGCATCTTGCACGTTGTCGCCATGCTTAGCAGTATCCTGAGCACCACCAGCTTGTCCGGCATTCATATCAGGACCAGCCTGAGCACCACCTTGAGCACCGCTCTGTGCATACATTTCAGCACTTGCAGCCTGGAATGCAGTATTCAGTTCTGCCATAGCAGTATCAACAGCAGCCAGATCCTGTGCCTTATGAGCATCTTTCAGTTTCTGCAAAGCAGCTTCAATCGGAGCTTTCTTGTCAACCGGCAGCTTGTCACCCAATTCTTTCAACTGATTTTCAGTAGTGAAGATCATTGAGTCAGCCTGATTCAGCTTATCAATCTTTTCACGTTCTTTCTTATCAGCTTCTGCATTAGCTTCAGCTTCAGCCTTCATCTTTTCAATTTCTTCTTTGCTCAAACCGCTGGAAGCTTCGATACGAATAGCTTGCTCCTTCCCTGTAGCCTTATCCTTAGCAGATACCTTCAAGATACCGTTAGCATCGATATCGAACGTTACCTCAATCTGAGGAACACCACGACGAGCCGGAGCAATACCTGACAGGTTAAACTGACCGATTGACTTATTCTGAGCAGCCATCGGACGCTCTCCTTGCAATACATGGATCGTTACTTCGCTCTGGTTATCAGCAGCAGTAGAGAATGTTTCGCTCTTCTTGCACGGAATAGTAGTGTTAGCATCGATCAACTTGGTCATTACACCACCCAGAGTTTCGATACCCATAGACAGCGGAGTAACATCCAGCAATACCACACCCTTGATTTCGTCCGTCAGCACAGCACCCTGTACGGCAGCACCTACGGCCACTACTTCATCCGGATTTACACCTTTAGAAGGAGCTTTACCGAAGAAATCTTCAACCAACTTCTGTACAGCCGGTATACGTGAAGAACCACCCACAAGAATTACTTCGTCGATATCAGAGTTGCTCAAACCAGCATCAGACATAGCCTTCTTACACGGTTCCAGACAAGCCTGAATCAAAGTGTGAGCCAAAGCTTCGAACTTAGCACGAGTTAAAGTCTTAACCAAGTGCTTAGGTACACCACCTACCGGCATAATGTACGGCAAGTTAATTTCAGTACTTGTAGAAGAAGACAATTCAATCTTAGCCTTTTCAGCAGCTTCTTTCAGACGTTGCATAGCCATCGGATCCTGAGTCAGGTCGGCACCTTCGTCATTCTTGAATTCATCTACCAACCAAGTGATAATTACCTGGTCAAAGTCGTCACCACCCAAGTGAGTATCACCGTTTGTTGACAATACTTCGAATACACCGCCACCGAATTCAAGGATAGAGATATCGAATGTACCACCACCAAGGTCGAATACGGCAACCTTCATATCTTTGTTCGCTTTATCGATACCGTAAGCCAAAGCAGCAGCTGTCGGTTCGTTCACGATACGTTTCACTTCCAGACCGGCAATCTGGCCGGCTTCTTTTGTTGCCTGACGCTGAGAATCGGAGAAGTAAGCCGGAACGGTAATTACAGCTTCTGTAACTTCTTGCCCCAAATAGTCCTCAGCAGTTTTCTTCATTTTCTGAAGAATCATAGCTGAAATTTCCTGCGGAGTATAAAGACGTCCGTCAATATCTACACGCGGCATGTTGTTGTCACCCTTAACAACCTTATAAGGCATACGGGCAATTTCTTTCTGAACCTGATCCCAAGTCTCACCCATGAAACGTTTGATTGAGGATACGGTTCTTGTCGGGTTCGTGATAGCCTGACGTTTTGCAGGGTCACCCACTTTACGCTCACCACCGTCAACGAATGCTACGATAGACGGAGTAGTACGCTTTCCTTCACTGTTTGCAATTACTACAGGCTCGTTTCCTTCGAATACAGAAACGCAAGAGTTTGTAGTTCCTAAGTCAATACCAATAATTTTTCCCATGATCTTTAATATTTTATTTGTTATTATTCAAGTTTCAGTCGCCTGCCTCTGCAGCAGACGCCAATAAAAAGACAAACGTCGTGCCAAAATGTTCAGAGAGGTTGTAATTTTATAGGTTGGCAGAAAGGCTGTCAGTTTGGCAGAATACAACTGCTTTTTTCTGTCGAAAATTACCATTTGTTAATCGCTCCTTCATGCAAAAGCACTACTTTTGTCGGCGAAAAAGCTAAGAGCTACAAGTGACAGGCTACAAGCGACAAGTGCCTTTCGGCATCATAGCGCAGCCACTCGTAACTCGCAGCCTGTAGCTTGTAACTAATATAATATGGAAAGAGATAGCATTGATTTTAAAAACACAGACATCGCGGCACTGTTCCGCAAACTATTACTCCCTACCGTACTGGGAATGATATTTTCTGCATTATTTGTCATTACGGACGGAATATTCGTTGGAAAAGGTATCGGCGGTGATGCCCTGGCGGCAGTAAACATAGTAGCTCCACTCTGGTTATTCTCCACTGGTGTTGGATTAATGTTTGGTGTAGGGGCATCTGTTGTGGCATCTATTCATTTATCACACGGAAAAGTAAAAGCTGCCCGCATCAATATCACACAGTCTATAGCTGTATCTTCACTATTACTGATAGGCACCTCTACATTATTTTGTTCATTTGCTCCACAGGTAGTGCATCTTTTAGGTGGTTCCGAACGCCTGGCTCCACTGGCTATAGAGTATATGCTGTGGTTTGTTCCATTCTCGGTATTTACCGCCCTGCTTAATTCGGGAATGTTTTTCCTGCGTCTGGACGGTTCACCCAACTTTGCTATGATGTGCAATGTGGTGGCTGCCATTCTGAATATCATTCTCGATTACCTCTTTATCTTCCCTTTCGGATGGGGTATGTTCGGTGCAGCCATAGCCAGCGCTATCGGTACTACAGTGGGTGCATTGATAATAGTCATCTACCTTTCCCGTCGCAAATGTGCCTTACGCTTTTACCCTGTAAAACTCACTCGTAAAAGTATGCAGCTGACCCGCCGTAACATAGGATACATGTGCCGTCTGGGGTCTTCTGCATTCCTGTGCGAAGTAGCTATTGCCTGTATGATGTTCGTCGGCAACATCGTATTTATCCATTATTTGCAGGAAGAAGGTGTAGCAGCGTTCAGCATCGCATGTTACTTCTTTCCTATTATATTTATGGTGTACAATGCCATTGCACAATCTGCCCAGCCCATTATCAGCTATAACCACGGACTACATGAAACAGCTCGCGTCCGCCGTGCCTACTTGCTGGCGCTGAAAACAGCTGTCGGTTGCGGTACTATTTTTGCCTTCATAACCGCCCTGTTCAGCTCAGAGATTGTTTCCATGTTCATCGACCGCAGTTATCCGGCCTATGAGATAGCCAGTAAGGGGCTTCCTTTGTATGCTACCGGCTTCATTTTCTTTGCCATCAATATCGTATCTATCGGATACTTCCAAAGTGTGGAACGGGCACGCTATGCTACTATCATTACCTTATTACGTGGGTTCGTCCTACTAACGGCCTGCTTCTTTGGACTTCCCCTGCTCTTTGGTAATCCGAGTATTTGGCTGGCAACTCCCTTAGCAGAGTTACTAACCACCCTTTTCATTCTTATCATTTATATAAAAGCGAAAAGGGAGCGCAAAAAAATATAGTATCTTTGCCACATGGAAACGATGATAAAGAAATTTTGCCAAAGATACAGACTTCCGGAAAAAAGCCTGCATGAACTTTTGTCACACATGACAGAATATCATTTCGGCAAAGGAGAGTTAATAGTGAAAGAGGGAGAACGGAATACCAACTTCTACATTCTTAAGAAAGGTATTTGGCGTGCTTATTATATGATAGACGGAACAGAAAGTTCTCTCTGGTTTGCCGGAACAGGTGAAATAGGCTTTTCATCCTGGGGATATGTCAATAATGAAATTTCACAGGTAAACATCGAATCTGTGAATAAAAGTACTGCTTACTGTATTGCCAAACCGGATTTAGAAGAGCTCTTCAATAGTTCCATAGAGTTATCCAACTTCGGTCGGAAAATCTTTGAACAGGAAATTCTATTCATTGACAGCTACACATTGTCATATAGTACTCCAAGTGCCACAGAGCGTTATCTAACCTTGATGGAAGAGAACCCGGAATTATTGCAATATGTTCCATTGAAACACCTGGCATCGTATCTATACATTACTCCACAGTCATTGAGCAGAATACGGGCAGGATTAAAAAGAAGAAGATAACCCCATAGGGCCATTATAGGTTTAACCACTTCTTCACCCTATCAACTCCATACCCGAACCGTATCAAGTCCGTACCTGCTCCGTACATTCTCCACTCAGAGGTACCTTTATACGGAGAAGGTACGGACTTGATATGTTTCAGGTATGAATCGGACACCATGAAAAAAAGATATAAAACAGTACTCATATGGATATAAATCAGATTATTGATCATATAGGCAAACTCCCGGAAGCGTCAAAGAATACGCTAAAAGAGATTATTTCTGAGGTTACTTATCCCAAAGGACACATTTTATTTAAAGCAGATAAAGTGGAAACCAAGGTATATTTCATCAAGAAAGGTATTGTCCGCGCTTATACAGAGTTAGCTGACAACGAGATTACATTCTGGTTCGGACGTGAAGGCGACACAGTAGTTTCAATGAAAAGCTATGTATCCAACCAAAGAGGCTATGAAAATATAGAGCTTCTGGAAGAATGTGAACTATATGAAATGAAGAAACAATCCTTGCATGAACTATTCGGCAAAGACATACACATTGCTAATTGGGGAAGAGAATTTGCAGAACAGGAACTGCTAAAAACAGAGGAAAGATTTATCGGCAGACAATTCAAAACATCTCTGGAACGTTATAGGGACCTGATGAATCACACTCCTGATCTGTTGCAAAGAGTACAATTAGGCTATATAGCTTCTTATCTCGGCATCACCCAAGTCAGCTTAAGCCGTATCCGGGCCAAATTCAGGTAAATCACTTTTTATCATTTGTTAAATAACAAGTCAAAACAATTCATGAACTTTGCACACAAAAAATAAAAGTTATGAGTTGGATATATTTGATTGTAGCCGGGTTGTTCGAAGTAGCATTTACATCATGCATGGGCAAGGTAAAAGAAACAACAGGCAGTGAAATGTACTGGTGGTTCACCGGTTTCTTAATATCGATGAGTATCAGTATGTTTTTACTGATAAAAGCAACCCAAGCCCTGCCTATTGGTACGGCTTATGCCGTATGGACAGGAATAGGTGCAGTGGGAACTGTATTAGCAGGCATACTGATATTCAAAGAGCCTGCTACCGTATGGAGATTACTTTTCATTGTAACGTTGATCGGTTCGATCATCGGTTTAAAAGTTGTTTCTCATTAAAATTAAAAAACGGGATGTCAATTAGATATTGACATCCCGTTTTGCTATATCCAGTTTTTACGGATTACTTCTTCACCAACACCATCACCAGCGTATTGTCTGCATCATAAAGCCCGATACCACCGCCGGCCAGTTTACCGAAAGACTTTACTTCATTCAGCGCTTTCATCACACGGCCTTCTACTTCCATATCCGGACAAGCCATCATCGTACTGATAAGCTGCGGGAAAGAGATAGCAGAGGAATTCTCATTATCTGCAACAAATCCACCGTTAATAAGATTACAACCGGCATTACCATGTATTCTCTTCTCTGAAAGATTAAATTCAATGAACGGTTGCTTCTCCATACCTTCGGGAATGGCCTGGCCACCGGCTTCAGAAATCATCCACTTACCACTCAAATCTGATAATTTCACTGTAGGGGCTTTCTTTTGTAATACAATAATAGGACGATTGGACGAACCGCACAAGGCTATGTTCTCTTTGCCCAGTTTTTTATATTTCTTCACTTGTCCTAAAGCAGACAAAACGTTTTGTTCCAGGCTCATATCCGGACAAGCCATGCGTGTGCTTGCCATGGCACCGAGATCAATTGTACCGGGTTTAGCATTCACATCAAACGAACCCATCATACGATTGCAACCACTGTTACCGAATACTTTTCCGGTATTTGTATCAAAACCGATAAAAGGGAATTCCTGATTAGGAGCAGGCACTACAGCAGCACCATTTATTTCAATAATATTCCATTCACCATTGATGAAAGATAAGGTCGCAGCATCCTTGGACGAGCGACAAGATGACAGAGCTACCAAAGCCCCTGCCATACAGAGAGAAACTAAAACTTTCTTCATTGTTATTCGTTGTTTAAGTTAATTTTGCGGGGCAAATATATACAAAATAACCCAAATACAAGCAGTTTGTTTAGAAATAGAAGCTTTTTTTGAAAAGTATTTAGTGGGATTTTAATGTTTATCTGCGAATTAAATCCTATATTTGCTCACCATAAAAAAAGAGGTTCCCTGATGAGGGAAACGTACTTTTTATCATGAAATGGAGACGGAAAGATTCCGTCCTTTAGTTTATAATTTGTAACTCGTAATTTGTTATTAAAAGAAATGGGTAAAGTTCTTATTATCGGTGCAGGCGGTGTAGGTACCGTCGTTGCGCACAAGGTGGCTCAAAATCCGGATGTATTCACTGAGATTATGATTGCCAGCCGCACAAAGTCCAAATGCGACGCTATCGTAAAAGCAATCGGTAACCCTAACATCCGGACCGCACAGGTGGATGCCGACAATGTGGATGAACTGGTAGCTCTCTTTAATAGCTTCAAACCCGAAATTGTCATAAACGTAGCACTCCCTTATCAGGATCTTACCATTATGGAAGCTTGCCTCAAAAGTGGAGTTAATTACCTGGACACTGCCAACTATGAACCGAAAGATGTGGCTCACTTTGAATACAGTTGGCAATGGGCATACAAGAAACATTTTGAGGATGCCGGACTGACCGCTATCCTGGGTTGCGGTTTCGACCCGGGTGTAAGTGGTATTTATACTGCCTACGCCGCCAAGCATTATTTTGATGAAATGCAGTATCTGGATATTGTAGACTGTAATGCGGGCAATCATCACAAGGCATTTGCCACGAATTTCAATCCGGAAATCAACATCCGTGAGATCACACAGAACGGACGTTATTACGAAAATGGAGAATGGGTAACTACTCAACCTCTGGAAATCCATAAAGATCTGACATACCCGAATATCGGGCCACGTGACTCTTATCTTTTATATCACGAAGAACTGGAATCTTTGGTGAAAAACTTCCCAACCATTAAACGTGCACGTTTCTGGATGACTTTCGGTCAGGAATATCTGACTCATCTGCGAGTAATCCAAAATATTGGTATGGCGCGCATCGACGAAGTGGATTATAACGGAGTGAAGATTGTTCCGTTGCAATTCCTGAAAGCCGTATTGCCCAACCCGCAAGACCTGGGCGAAAATTACGAAGGAGAAACCTCCATCGGTTGCCGTATCCGTGGTCTGAAAGATGGTAAAGAACGCACTTACTATGTTTACAATAATTGCAGCCATCAGGAAGCCTATAAGGAAACCGGCATGCAAGGAGTTAGCTATACAACAGGTGTTCCTGCCATGATAGGTGCCATGATGTTCCTCAAAGGACTATGGAAGAAGCCGGGGGTATGGAACGTGGAAGAGTTTAATCCGGACCCGTTCATGGAACAACTAAACAAACAAGGATTGCCGTGGCATGAGGTGTTTGATAAAGATTTGGAAGTATAAACTAAATGAAGAACTAGAAATGAAGAATTCAGCTGCACGGTGAAAGCATACCAAAAGGAAATTCTTCATTCTTCATTTTTAATTTAATTATAGATTATGCAAGTCGGAGATAAAGCGCCCGAAGTACTGGGCATCAATGAAAAAGGCGAAGAAATCCGCCTCAGCGACTATAAAGGAAAAAAGACAGTTCTTTATTTCTATCCTAAAGATATGACTTCGGGATGTACGGCACAGGCCTGCAACCTGCGTGATAACTATTCTGAGCTACGCAAAGCCGGTTACGAGGTAATTGGCGTAAGCGTGGATAATGAAAAGTCGCACCAGAAATTTATAGAGAAAAATAATCTACCTTTTCCACTGATTGCAGATACGGACAAGAAACTCGTAGAACAGTTCGGAGTATGGGGAGAAAAGAGTATGTACGGACGTAAGTATATGGGTACTTTCCGCACCACCTTCATTATAAACGAAGAAGGGGTGATAGAGCGGATTATCACGCCGAAGGAAGTAAAAACCAAAGACCACGCCGCACAAATCCTATAATTTACGATTTGACTATTTACGATTTACGATTAAAGGTAACTCTTGTAAGGTAAACGGAAATCCCAAATTGCTAAATAGACTAATTTAAATCGTAATTCGTAAATTTGTAAATCGTAAATAAACTAATTTGAATCGTAATTCATAAAATCGTAAACATAAAGATGGCAAAGAAAGACGAACTTAATTTTGAGAACGAAAATAAAATAGCACCAAGCGAAAAGCTGAAAGCTTTGCAGGCAGCTATGGACAAGATAGAAAAGAGCTTCGGCAAGGGTTCTATCATGAAAATGGGAGACGAAAGCGTCGAACAAGTAGAAGTAATCCCCACGGGCTCTATCGGACTGAATGTAGCACTCGGCGTTGGCGGCTATCCCCGCGGACGTATCATTGAAATTTATGGTCCGGAATCTTCCGGTAAAACGACTCTGGCTATCCATGCCATTGCCGAAGCACAAAAAGCAGGGGGCATTGCAGCATTCATTGATGCAGAACATGCATTCGACCGTTTCTATGCTGCCAAGTTGGGTGTAGATGTAGACAACCTATTGATTTCTCAACCTGACAACGGGGAACAAGCTCTGGAAATTGCAGAACAGCTGATCCGTTCTTCTGCAATCGATATTATCGTTGTGGACTCTGTAGCTGCCCTGACTCCAAAAGCAGAAATCGAAGGTGACATGGGTGACAATAAGGTTGGTTTGCAGGCACGTTTGATGTCTCAGGCATTGCGTAAACTGACAGCAGCCGTAAGCAAGACACGTACCACATGTATCTTCATCAATCAGCTGCGTGAAAAGATTGGCGTTATGTTTGGTAATCCTGAAACAACTACTGGTGGTAATGCCTTGAAGTTCTATGCTTCGGTACGTCTGGATATTCGCGGAAGCCAGGCTATCAAGAACGGTGACGAAGTATTAGGCAAGCAGACTAAAGTAAAAGTAGTAAAGAACAAAGTGGCACCTCCTTTCCGTAGAGCAGAATTTGATATCATGTTCGGTGAAGGTATTTCCCGCGCCGGTGAAATCATTGATTTGGGTGCAGATTTAGGTATCATCAAGAAAAGCGGTTCCTGGTTCAGCTATAATGAAACGAAACTGGCACAGGGACGTGATGCAGCCAAACAAGTGGTTGCCGATAATCCGGAACTGGCAGAAGAACTGGAAGGATTGATTTTCGAAGCACTTAGAAAGGACAAATAATTTCACAATAAAGGGGGAACCGGAATCGGCTCCCCCTTTTCAACAAACTATTTACACCTACCAGCAGATGGCCTCATTCTAGGTCTTCCAAACGCTTTTCAAGCATCTCCATGCTTTCCTCAAATCGTTTCCAGGTATCAGCATCCATCTGTTTCTTTAAATATTCGCTATCTTTCAACTTACCTAAGTCTTTCAAACTTTTCAATCCTTTCAGGCTTTCCAGACTTTTTAAGCTTTCCAGACTCTTTAAACCTTCCAAGCCTTGTAAACCCTCTAATCCTTGCAGACCCTCTAATCCTTGCAGACCATTCAAAACGCCCAAATCGGCCAAATCAAGAGTACCATCTACGATACGATATACATTCCCTCCCTCATTCATACTTGTATTCTGATACATCATGATATTCTGAATATCCTTTAAAGTCATTTCGCCTTCCAGATAAACAAACTTCAAGTTGGCAGCACCATCAATAATCATAATCAGCTCTTTTACTTTATCCCCTTTCCTATTGATATAAAATTCGGAACTGGATACGGTGCCTTTCTGCTTCATCAGCAACTCATACTTAGAGGACTGCACCAATGCACGCAAATCCTTACGCATGTCTTTCTTGATATTGCTATCCATCGTAGAAAGAATCTGCACACAATCCAATTTACCGGATACCTTTCCTATATAGATATCTTTCGTGAACAGGTTAGGATTCATTTCAATCATCGCCTTTGAGATATAAACGGAGGAGACGCCCTTCATATCATTGTAGGTGTTGAATATATTTTTCTGCGCCTGGCAGAGCAGGGGTAACATCAGCAACACACCTGCCAATAAAATCTTGTTGAGTTTCATAATCATTTATCTTTGTATTTCTTTTTTTATTTCCTGATTTACTTTCTTCATATCAACCTGCGTCTCCTTCACCTGAGCAATGCCTTGGTTCAAATTGGTAGAAACTTCCATTAAAGTAGCTTGCAGCACCTGATAAGCTTCTTCCGGATCAGAGAATGTATCTTGCGGTGTAGGAGGACACACCCCTCTTCCGAGATTTTCGACCCCATACCCTATACCGATAATCACCAATATGGTAGCTGCAACACTTCCAATCCAGCGCCAGTTGCGTTTGGACTTGTTAGGACTGAAGAACCTTTGCTCTTCCTCAGCCTTTTCATCAATCAGCAGGCTTAGTTTATCCCCCAGCCCCGCAGGAACTTCCACATCTCTATCTGCGTCTTGATAAAGGCTAAGAAAAATTTCTTTATCCTTCTGCAGATGTTCAGGTACTTCCGTTGTTCTGAAATAATCTCTCAACGCCTCTTCCTGGCTCTCGGTAGTGTTCCCCTCGTAAAACTCGGTGAGCAGCCTTTCAATTTCCTCGACTTTCATAGTTATTCCATTTATTAAATTCCTCACGTATTCTTTTCCTTGCCCGGGACAGCAGTACACGGACATTTGTAGAATTCAACCCGGTCACTTGTTCTATCTCTTCGTAAGAGCATCCTTTGACGTCACGCAGGTTCACAATCCGTTGCTGCTGTTCGGGCAAGTGGGCGATGATATCTTTTACTTGCCGTACTTCGTCGCGCACTTCCAAGTTATCACTTTGAGAAACATCCTGCGCAGCAGTTAATTCTACCGTCTGCCTGGATAAGACATATTTTCCTGAACGAAGCAAATCAAAGCACATATTCTTAACCAAAGTGACACTGAACGCTTCCGGATTGCTGATAACCGTCAATCCTTCTCGCTTATCCCATAGCTTCAGATAGGCTTCCTGAACCAGATCCTCCGCATCGGCCGCATTCTCCAGTAGCCGATAGGCTACACAGTACAGCTTGCGGTGGTAAGGCAGAAACTCATTTTTAAAACTTTCAGCATCCATGGGCTTTTTCTGTATCTCAATCCTGTTATTTTTTGTATCTATTTGTTAGACGTAAAGGAACGGAACTTTGTTACAAAGGAAATGAATTTTATAAAAAAAATGCGGCAAAAGAAAAAAACTTCTGCCGCACACCTTATTAATAAGTGGTTTCTTTAGAACCAATAAATATATGCCAGAGTACTTACGCTGATTGCAATCCATAGCAACACACCCTGAATAAGCGGTTTGATGCCCACTGCCTTTAATACATCACGTGAAAGGGAAGCTCCAATAAAGAACAGAGTGATAGTCAATGTCTTTCTGGCTAAACTATTAATTCCCTCTCCTATCATAATTCCGGTTTCCGAGGAACTCAGCACATACGTATTGAATACCATAGCCAGAATGAAGAAGAAAATAAACCAAGGAATACTGATTTTCTGTCCCTTACCTTTAAAGACGAAAGAAGTAATCAATGCCAGAGGAATAATCCACAAAGCACGTGTCAATTTAATAGTAGTAGCAATTTGAAGAGCTTCTTCGCCATAAGCAGCACCGGCACCCACTACAGAACTCGTATCATGTATAGCAATTGCTGCCCATGTTCCAAATTCCTGCTGGCTCATATCCAAGGCATGACCTATAACAGGAAAGATAAACAATGCGATAGCATTCAGAATAAAGATAGTTCCTAATGCTACGGACATCTCTGTATCTTTCGCTCTCAGCACAGGACCTACTGCTGCAATGGCACTACCGCCACAGATAGCCGTGCCGGAACTGATAAGATAGGAAGTGTCACGATCTACCTTTAAAAATTTACGACCGATAAACCAACCGATAAGCATGGTACCCACTACTGAAATAACTGTGAACTCCATTCCTTCTTTACCGGAAGCCAGAGATGCCTGGAGATTCATTCCGAAACCTAGTCCTACCACTGAATATTGCAAAAGATATTTAGATACTTTCTTATTGAACTTTGGATGTGCCTGCCCACTCGACAAAGCAAATATTAATCCCAGGAACAAAGCGACAGGAGGTGTCACCCAAGTAGAATAACCGGGAATATAATCCAATAATAAGAAAACCGATAAAAGCACTACTAAAGACACATAAGTAATTTTGTTCTTCCGTTGAAGATATGCCAGAGTGCTTACACTCGCAGTTTGAATTGAAGCCATAATTTTTCTTGTATATCAATATTTATATTATTTCTGTTTCCGGGTGCAAAGGTAGGCTTCTTTACCTATATACACCAATTGTATCTATTTATGTGCTATAACTTGTTGTTATGGTGTGTAGCAAACTGCATAAAGACTTGGGAGAGTCCACTCTCCTGCCCCTGGGGTTGTGCAAAACTAAATTCACGAAGCATAGCCATATCTTTTATTTCGACAACACGCAACTGTCCGGCATAAAGTTCACGGGTAATGGAACGAATGGAAACAATACCCATACAATCAGTATGTTCCAAAAAAAGTTTAATGCTTTCCGTACTGCCCAGATACATTAAAACCTGAAGAGACGATAACTTTATATTATGTTGCAATAATGCCCTCTCAAAAACATCCAATGTACCCGATCCCCTTTCACGAAGCACCAAAGGAATATGAAGCAGTTCTTCGGGAGTAATTTCTTCACCGACCTGCAGTTTACTTCCCGTGCGTATCACAGCCACCAGCTCATCTTCAAGAAAAGTGGTGTATTTCAAATTGGGTAAGCGGAAAACGCCCTCCACCAATCCCAGGTCTATGCGGTGTTCCTGTAAAGCAGCTTCTATCTCGCGTGAATTACCATTCATCAGCGAAAGGTTTACTTGCGGGAATTTCTTAATGAAGCTGGCAAGTAATGGCGGCAAGACGTATTGAGCAATTGTAGTACTGGCCCCCAAACGCAGTTCTCCCGTATATTCGTTATGCAGCAGATGCATTTCATATTCCAGTCGCTTATAATCTTCCAGAATACGCCCACAATGCTCCAGCAGCAACTTACCAGCTTCCGTCAAACTGATTTTACTACCTTGCCTATCAAACAGACGCGCCTGATAGGTACTCTCCAATTCTTGTATATGCTTTGTAATGGCAGGCTGACTGACAAACAACTCTTGCGAAGCTTTCGTGAAACTCAGATTCTTCGCCACAGATTGAAATACTTTTAATCGAAAATCAGACACGGAGTTAGTGATTAAGGATTAATAATAGATGATTAAAACAGAACTATTCCAATTCTTCGGCTTTAACGCCTAACGCACGCATCATGGAATAACCCAATAAATCCCACTTACAACCAAGAGGATGAGCAGGTTCATCCATATTGAAAAGGAATACTTCTTTCGATTTTTCCGAATCAGCTTCCCTTAGATGCTCCTCAAGAACCTCCATAAGTTTAGCACCATAATCATCTATAAACGGAACCAGCATGAGACGCTTCACATCAGCAGAATCGAGTGCTATATTCAGCAGATCAAGATAGAGATTCGCCCGGGAAACAAGTCCCTCAGAAGATACAGAAGTGAATGAAAACTCACCTAACTGATTCGTAAATCCCACCCCATTTAAGTCTTTATTTAAATCTGCGGGATCACAATGAAGCAATTTATCAGTCTGCCCATCATGTACAAAAAGTACCCCGATATTGTTTTCTTTATCGCGAACACCAGAATCGAGTGCCAGATAAGAAGCCCATTCTTCCACATAGATATTCTGCAAGGGACGTCCCAGCTGCAATTCAAAGTATCTCTTTAAGTCCTTAACCACATCATTGAAATATGCTACATCCACCAGTATCACATTCTCTGCGAACTTTACATCTTCTGCCATAATATATTCTATTCTATTTTTGAGGGATAAAGATACGATAATCCTTTTAACCCAGCATGAAAACTATTCAAAAATTTCCCGATATGAGCTAAATAAAAAGTTGAAATTCACTCTTTTATATTTACATCCGACTCAAGACGTTATTTGAGGTACCCTCAGTCGTTATGCAAGGGTATCTCAGTCGTTAAGTGAGGGTGCCTCAGTCGTTATGTGAGGGTACCTCAGTCGTTATGTTAGGCGCCCTCTTTTTAAGCACCTGATATACAACATGCTATAAATTGATATTTTTAACTTTTTCCCAAAAAATCGAAATCTTCGAACAGAAAGGAATAGTAATTTATCTTTAAATTCATAACTAACTATGCACTTTTGAAGTAACCTTACCGCTATCTCATCTTAGTTTCGGCAAAAGTTATATAAATCCCGCAATACTATACAGACATTTTGTCATTACCACCCATTTATTAACTGTAATTTTGTCACAAATAGGCTATTGGCAAATCTTTTGCGCCCGTTTAGGTGTTATTGAAAATGAAAAATAGAAAGGAGATATAAGATATGAACTTTAACAATTTTACCATTAAATCGCAAGAGGCTGTGCAAGAAGCACTGAACCTGGCCAAAAGCCGTGGACAGCAAGCCATCGAACCGGTTCATGTGATGCAGGGAGTAATGAAGGTAGGCGAAAACGTCACTAACTTCATCTTCCAGAAGCTGGGCATGAATGGTCAACAGATTGCACTTGTACTTGACAAACAAACTGACTCTTTGCCCAAAGTTTCGGGTGGAGAACCTTACTTGAGTCGCGAGACAAATGAGGTATTCCAGAAAGCGACCCAATATTCCAAAGAAATGGGTGACGAGTTTGTTTCATTGGAGCATCTGCTGCTGGCATTGCTCACTGTAAAAAGTACTGTTTCTACCATCCTGAAAGATGCAGGAATGACGGAACGTGAACTTCGTAATGCCATCACCGAGTTGCGTAAAGGAGAAAAAGTGACTTCACAATCCAGTGAAGACACCTATCAGTCACTTGAAAAGTATGCTATCAACCTGAACGAAGCCGCCCGAAGCGGTAAGCTCGACCCTGTTATCGGTCGTGACGAAGAAATCCGGCGTGTATTGCAGATTCTGAGCCGTCGTACCAAAAACAACCCTATATTAATAGGTGAACCGGGTACCGGTAAGACTGCCATTGTAGAAGGTCTTGCCCATCGTATTCTGCGCGGTGATGTACCTGAAAACCTGAAGAATAAACAAGTTTATTCACTGGATATGGGAGCATTGGTTGCCGGTGCTAAATATAAAGGTGAGTTCGAGGAACGCTTGAAAGCTGTTATTAATGAGGTGAAGAAATCAGAAGGAGACATAATTCTCTTTATTGATGAAATCCACACTTTGGTTGGTGCCGGAAAAGGTGAAGGCGCTATGGATGCCGCCAACATCCTGAAACCCGCACTGGCTCGTGGCGAACTGAGAAGTATCGGCGCAACGACCCTCGACGAGTATCAGAAGTACTTTGAAAAGGACAAAGCATTGGAACGCCGCTTCCAGATCGTGTATGTCAATGAACCGGATACGCTGAGTACCATCTCCATCCTGCGTGGTCTGAAGGAGCGTTATGAAAACCACCACCATGTACGGATTAAAGACGACGCCATCATTGCCGCCGTGGAGTTGAGTAACCGTTATATCACAGACCGCTTCTTACCGGATAAGGCTATCGACCTGATGGATGAAGCCGCTGCAAAGCTGCGTATGGAAGTAGATTCCGTACCGGAAGAGTTGGATGAAATTTCCCGCAAGATCAAACAGTTGGAGATTGAGCGCGAAGCCATTAAACGTGAAAACGATAAACCGAAACTGGAACAAATCGGCAAGGAACTTGCCGAACTGAAAGAACAGGAAAAATCGCACAAAGCAAAATGGCAAAGTGAAAAGACATTGGTCAACAAGATACAACAAAATAAGGTTGAAATCGAAAACCTTAAATTTGAAGCTGATAAGGCGGAACGTGAAGGTGACTACGGCAAAGTAGCCGAAATCCGTTACGGTAAGCTACAAGCTTTGAACAAGGAAATCGAAGATACTCAAAAAGAACTTCACATGATGCAAGGCGATAAAGCCATGATTAAGGAAGAAGTAGACGCTGAGGATATTGCAGATGTTGTATCCCGTTGGACAGGTATTCCGGTCAGCAAGATGTTGCAAAGTGAAAAAGACAAATTGTTGCATCTGGAAGATGAACTCCACCAGCGTGTGATTGGGCAGGACGAAGCTATCGAAGCTGTCGCTGATGCTGTACGCCGTAGCCGTGCCGGTCTGCAAGATCCGAAACGCCCGATTGGTTCGTTTATCTTCCTCGGTACTACCGGTGTTGGTAAGACAGAACTTGCCAAGGCTCTTGCCGAGTTCCTCTTCGATGACGAGTCTATGATGACGCGTATTGACATGAGTGAATATCAGGAAAAGCATAGCGTATCTCGTCTGGTCGGAGCGCCTCCGGGATATGTAGGTTACGATGAAGGTGGCCAGTTGACCGAAGCTATCCGCCGTAAACCCTATTCAGTCGTACTGTTCGACGAAATAGAGAAAGCACATCCGGATGTATTCAATATCTTACTTCAGGTATTGGACGACGGACGCCTGACGGATAACAAAGGACGTGTGGTAAACTTCAAAAATACCATCATTATCATGACATCTAACATGGGTAGCGCTTATATCCAAAGTCAGATGGAAAAGCTGAATGGTACCAACAAGGAGCAGGTAATCGAGGAAACAAAGAAGGAAGTGATGAATATGTTGAAGAAAACTATTCGCCCGGAATTCCTGAACCGTATCGATGAAACAATCATGTTCCTGCCGCTGACTGAAAGCGAAATCAAGCAGATTGTGGTACTCCAGATAAAAAGTGTACAAAAGATGCTTGCCCAAAATGGCGTGGAATTGATATTGACGGAAGGAGCCATAGAATTCCTGACGAAGGTAGGATATGATCCGGAGTTTGGTGCTCGTCCCGTAAAACGGGCTATCCAACATTACTTGCTGAATGACTTGTCGAAGAAACTGTTATCTCAGGAAGTAGACCGTAGCAAACCGATTACAGTAGATGCCAGCGGTGAAAGATTGGCATTTAGAAATTAAACCTAAAAAAACGAAGATAAAAAAGGCTGTCTTGTTTCTGGATGAAATGTACTTCAGAACTAACAAGACAGCCTTTTCTTATTTTATAGCGAGCTGCTTAACGACCGGTGTGGATAGGGGATGCGTCACAACCAACACATAATCTCCTGCGCATGGCAAATCAAAAGAAATTTGTTCCTCTTTCGCCTGCTTTACATCAATCACCTTTCCCCGGATATGGTATAAACAAAGCGTAGCGTTAGGCAACACTCCACCTACATATATCTTACCAGCAGTTTTATCTACCTGTACTGTTACGCTCTTATGCTCTTCCATCTTATCATTGCCAACCTCAAGTTCCCCCTCAAGGCAGTAAATTCATAATAAAAAAGCGTGGGAACTGTTGTTATTATTGTACCTGGGGCTCTGGACTGCCACTATTCAAATAATATACAACAACCCACGCTCCGAACTATATATACATGTGCATATACAACAGAGCATGAACGTTTGTTGTCTATTATCCTTGAATAGCGTGAAATTGTCCAGATTTCAAGTACAAGATAATATTAAACGCTTTTATCTATAATTATCCTTCAATTATTGTAAAGGGAGGCCACTACCTACCCTGCATTTCAGGATGGCAACAAAGGTATAAAAAAAGTAATCAAAATTAAAACTACAGCATAAAAAAAAGCGAATTATCCGGGATGTCCCGCATAATTCGCTTTTCTATGAAAAGAATAGCTTATTTTTAAATTTATTCTTCTGTTTTTTCTTCAGTAGCTTCAACTTCTGCAGCCTCTTCGAAATCAGTCATTCCGCAAGCAACTAACAGGTTGTACCAGGAAATAAGTTTTTTGATATCCGTCACATATACACGGTCGCGATCGAAAGTAGGCAGAACCTCTCCCAAATAAGCGCGAAGGTCATCAGCAGTGGCTTTTTTCAGATCCATCACTACAGCTGCACCGTTTTCTTTCTTTTTCATGGCTAGTAATACATCTTTCAAAGGCACATCGTCCGTATCCGTATACATGGCAATATCGCCCAAAGATATTATTTTCTCGTTACCATAAGCAGGGAAACGTTTCTTGTCTGTAAGTGATTCTACAATCAACATATTTCTACCTTGTGAAATGAGCTTATACAATCCCGGTTTACCGGAGATAGACAAAATAGTCTTCAACATAGTATGTTCTATTTTTTATTAGTAATATTTTATTTTTTCGGTGGGCAAAGGTAAGCAATATTTTTAGATAGAGAAGTTATTAGTTCTAAAACCTGCGGAATTAACGGAGTTTCACCGTCGTTTACAATTACAAAATCAGCCTGGATACGCTTATCTTCATCACTCATCTGGCTACGAACACGACGTTCCACCAATTCCCGCGGAGCAGTATCACGCTGCATGGCACGGGTTATACGGATTTCCTCGGGTGCATATACCATAATTACGGCATCTACTTCACCTGCAAATCCGGCTTCAATCAGAATTGCAGACTCCATCCCTACTATCGGATATGCATCGTATCGCTTTACCCATTGATGAAAATCATCCCGCACCCGTGGATGAATAATACCGTTTACAGTACGGATATGTTCGGGGTTACCAAATATATAGGAAGCAAGCAAGGTTTTATTCAACTCTCCATCGGTATAAATATCTTCTCCCAGTAAAGATATCAGTTCCCGGCGAATCAAAGAGTCCGAAACAGTCAGGCGCTTGGATTCAATATCCGAGATATAAACAGGGACACCCATCACTTCCAATAGTCGGGAAACTACACTTTTTCCACTACCGATTCCACCAGTTATACCTATCTTAATTGCCATAATCAGGAGATACTTGCTCAATTAGGAAATCTACCTGTTCCGGACTGATACGTATCTGGTTTACGCCTTTCGGCACTGATCTTAATTTCACCGTATACTTATCCGAACCTAATTTCAGAAGTTCTTCATAAGAAACATTGATATGAAAATCACTTGCTGTTATTTGGCGGAAATGACTCAAACCAACCTGGAAAGTAACATTCACTTTTGATGGAAATGCACGCAACACTTTACCTGCAGGAAAGTTAACACCCCGCAAAGGAACTTCCACAGTTTTCTCCGTATAAATATCCACAGGAAAAATCATCTCCACAGAAGCCGGCACAAACTTAACCCCCTTCTGGGCAAGCAAAGGAATTTGCCTCTTCAGTGTATCAGAGACATCTTCAAATTTCACCTTCTGTGTATAGGCAATGGTTATTGTATCCAGTACACCTGCAGGTGCGTAGGCTAATACAGAATCAGGCGTACAAATTGTATCGGAAATATAATACTGGCGTCCGGCACTCACTGTTCCCTGTAACTTCACCGGAACTAATTTGGAGTCTCCGGTAGAATAGATATACTCTAACGTATCGGGTTTCACGGAAAGCAATTTTGTAGATACGTTCAACTGGTTGAGCAATCTTTTCTCAAACTGCGAAGAATAAATACGCACATGGTTATCCTTCCCTTTATAGTCAGAAAAATCCAAAGTAATAGGGAAAAAGCTCTTTCCAAGCATATAGTTGAGTAACACCGTACCTTTATCTTTCACCCGAATATGCAGTTCGGAAGGAGGTTCAGAAGTTATAACAATATTATTAGGAACTCCTTTCAAACGTACCGGAATGGAGAATTCCGTTTCATAATCATTATTTAATGTCTGAAGCAGCCAGAAACCACTGGCAATGAAGAAGAAAAATAAAAAAATTAAGAACTCTCTGCTCTTATCACTGAGCAGAAAGTCCTTAATTTTTCTCGCTGTTTTTAAATATATGCGTTTTATGTTCCTACGATCAATCATAGGCTCACTATTCAAATTTATTTAGCAGCCTGATTGCTGTTAGCATCTGCAGCTGCTGCAAATATAGAATTCTTATCAATTCTAATCCTAACATTAGAAGCGATTTCAAGTACTATATCATTATCATTAATCTCTTTGATAACACCATGAATACCACCGGCAGTAATCACCTTTTGGTTTACCTGAAGCGATTTGCGGAAGTTTGCAATTTCTTTTTGCTTTTTGTTTTGTGGACGAATCATGAAAAAATACATGATAGCAAACATGGCAATCAGAAGAATCCACATCATGCTACCACCACCAGGAGCTGCGGCAGGAGCTTGCAAGAATACGGTCATTAAATTCATAAATTATTCGTTTTTAGTTTTTAATACTCAACAAAGATATCAGTTTTTAGCCAACTTACCTTCTTTTTTTAATTGATTAACTATTCCGTCTAATGTACCATTTACGAAACTTCCGCTCTTTATCGTACTATAGACTTTAGCAATCTCTACATACTCATTTAACGAAACACTCACAGGAATGTTCGGAAAACTTAGAATTTCCGCTAATGCACATTGCATTATTATCACGTCCATAAAGGCTACACGATCCAAATCCCAATTACGAGTATTCTCACTGATCAGATGACGATAGTAATCACAATTCAAGATGGCACGACGGAACAAACGACGAGCAAACTCCTGGTCCTCCTCATCTTTGAACTCAGGCAACAAAGTCTGATTGGCACCATTCTTTTCCTCAAAACGTTTGATTGTCTTTAGAACAAAAGTATCTACGATTTCTTTGTCATCATTCCAATAAAGGCTCTGGTCTTCCAACAAAGTATCCAATGCTTCGTTATTAAAAATAAATGCTTTATAGAGCTTTCTCCATAATTCACGGTCTGTTTCATAAGACTTATCAGGCGAAGCCATATATTCCTTATATATATCAGAAGCTATAATCTTCTCATACAACCCCTTGATAAAGTCTTCGTCATTTGTCCACGACCGTTTTTGGTTGGCAACAAAGTCAAGCAACTGCTTATTCACTTCCAGTTGAGAAACGAACTTGTTTTCTACGAATTTCATGTTGGGATACAACTCCTCCGCGGTCGGAGCTAACTTGGCTTTTGCCGCATCAATGCGTTTTTGTGCGTAAGTCGTCAGAGCCACCATCAGCATCAGCAAATAATTATAAAGGTCATACGCTTTCGAAAGACTAAAGAATAATTCTTTCTCCGCTGAGTCTAAATTTTTACTGCCATTCTGATAATAAGCATATACAATCTGTATAATCTTAAGACGAATAAGAACTCTGTTAATCATAAATCTATTAATCAATACTGTTGTTAACGAGTTGCAAAAGTAGACATTTTTAATGAGTTTACGCAAATAAATCACATTTTTTAATGCAGATATTCATTATCCGGGCTTTTTCTTTTGACAGTTTAAAAAAAATCGTCATTTTTGAAGCCAATTACAACAAGAAACCTAAAATATGGAAGACTTAAAGAAAAAAGGAGCGGACATGAACGATAAGGAGATTGTATTCTCCAAATCCATTAAAGCAGGTAAACGAATCTACTATCTGGATGTAAAAAAGAACAGAAAAGATGAAATGTTTCTCGCAATCACTGAAAGCAAGAAAGTGGTGACCGGTGAAGGCGAAGATGCGCAGGTAAGTTTTGAGAAACATAAGATTTTCTTATATAGGGAAGATTTTGAAAAGTTCATGAACGGTCTGAATGAAGCTATTAATTTCATTAATCAGAAAGAAATGCTGGAAGTTATAGGCGATATGAATGCAAAAGCAGATGCAAAGAATGTTATAGATGCAGATGCCGATGCAAATATAGAAGCAGCATTGGAAATGAATGAAAAAGGTATGGAATTGGACGGAGAAATCAAGATTGATATAGATTTTGAAGAGCCAACTCTTTGATAATTCAAAAAGAAGCTGTACTTTTGCACCGCTTTTTTGCAACATTGTGTGGTAACCCCACATCGTGCGATGGTGAATTAAGCAACAAAACAACTTAATTTAGAGTAACACAAAAAATTAAAGAAATGAAATCAATTGAAGTAAAAGGTACTGCAAGAACTATTGCAGAACGTTCTTCGGAACAAGCAAGAGCTTTGAAAGCTATTCGTAAAGACAACGGTGTACCCTGCGTACTCTACGGAGCAGGTGAAAACATTCACTTCACTGTACCCGCTGATGGTCTGCGCAACTTAGTTTATACTCCGCACATCTACGTAGTTGACCTCGTAATCGATGGCAAGAAAATAAACGCTATTATGAAGGATATTCAATTCCACCCGGTAAAAGATACTATCCTGCACGTTGACTTCTATCAGATTGACGAATCTAAACCCATCGTTATGGAAGTTCCGGTACAGATGGAAGGTTTGGCAGAAGGTGTTAAGGCCGGTGGTAAGCTGGTATTGCAGATGCGTAAACTGAAAGTGAAAGCTTTATATAACGTTATTCCTGAGAAACTGACTATAAATGTTGCTCACTTGGGTCTGGGTAAGACTGTTAAAGTTGGTGAGTTGAGCTTCGAAGGTCTGGAATTGATGAATGCAAAAGAAGCTGTTGTATGCGCTGTTAAGCTGACTCGTGCTGCAAGAGGTGCCGCTGCTGCTGCAGGCAACTAATCAGTTCTTTCGTAAGAAGACATATTCCGGAACGCGGGTTAACGCAGAAGACGCAGATTACATTAATCCGCGGACGCTGCGATAATCCGCGTTCCTCGTTTACTATTATTCTTATAGCATAGTTATTTATAGCTTATAGTTTTCTAAAAACATTATTCAGAAACATGAAATATTT
Source organism: Bacteroides intestinalis DSM 17393 (assembly GCF_000172175.1). Classification (NCBI taxonomy): domain Bacteria; kingdom Pseudomonadati; phylum Bacteroidota; class Bacteroidia; order Bacteroidales; family Bacteroidaceae; genus Bacteroides; species Bacteroides intestinalis. The sequence goes on from NZ_ABJL02000008.1 coordinate 2,150,766, forward strand.
AATTGTTGGATTAGGAAATATAGGTCCCGAATATCACGAAACCCGCCATAACATAGGTTTTATGGTAGTAGATGCATTGGCAAAAGAAGCAGGTGCCACTTTCAACGACGGACGTTACGGCTTTACCACTACCCTATCCGTCAAAGGACGCCAACTGTTATTACTAAAGCCTTCTACATTTATGAACCTCAGCGGAAATGCTGTGCGCTACTGGATGCAGAAAGAAAACATTCCATTGGAAAATGTGTTAATAATAGTAGATGACCTTGCCCTATCTTTCGGGACTTTGCGTCTAAAAGGAAAAGGCAGTGATGCCGGACACAACGGGCTAAAACATATTGCTGCTATTCTGGGTACACAGAATTATGCCCGACTTCGTTTCGGTATCGGTAACGAATTTCCACGAGGCGGCCAGGTGGACTATGTGCTGGGACATTTTACCGAAGAAGATCAGGAAACGATGGATGAACGCCTGAAAACAGCAGGAGAGATCATCAAGAGTTTCTGCCTGGCAGGAATTGATATTACAATGAATCAATTTAATAAAAAGTAGTTGGCAGTTAATAACTAACTTTCTCCAAAAAAATTATGAGTGAAGCAAGAATAGATAAATGGATGTGGGCTGTGCGCATTTTCAAGACACGCACCATTGCTGCCGAGGCGTGTAAGAAAAGCCGCATCAGCATCAATGGAGCATTGGCAAAGGCTGCTCGTACGGTAAAACCAGGCGATATAATACAAGTACGTAAACCACCTGTTACCTACTCTTTCAAAGTACTGCAAGCCATAGAGAAACGCGTCGGAGCAAAGCTCGTTGCAGAGATGATGGAGAATGTAACGACTCCCGACCAGTATGAATTATTGGAAATGAGCCGCGTCAGTGGCTTCGTAGACCGTGCTAAAGGCGCCGGCCGTCCTACAAAGAAAGATCGACGGAGTATGGAGGAATTCACTACTCCCGAATTTATGGATGATTTTGACTTTGACTTTGATTTTGAAGAAGAGTAAAAGAGAACACATTATATATTATGAGCGAAAAGAAGATAAAATGGGGATTTATTGGTTGCGGGGAAGTAACCAAACATAAAAGTGGTCCCGCCTTTCAAAAGGTAGAAGGTTCAGAAGTGATTGCCGTAATGAGTCGCGATGGAGCTAAAGCCAAAGCTTATGCTCAGGAAAGAGGTATTCCAAAGTGGTATAATGATGCTCAGGAACTGATTGATGACGAGGATGTGAATGCCATCTATATCGCCACTCCACCTTCTTCACACGCCACCTATGCCATCATGGCAATGAAAGCAGGTAAACCTGTTTATATAGAAAAGCCTATGGCGGTAACATACGAGGAATGCTGCCGTATCAACCGTATCTCAAACGAAACTGGGGTTCCTTGCTTTGTAGCTTATTACCGCCGTTATCTTCCCTATTTTTTGAAAGTAAAGGAATTAGTAGATAATGACACAATAGGTAATATTATCAATATACAAATCCGCTTTGCCCAACCTCCCCGGGACCTGGATTATAACAAAGAAAATCTTCCGTGGCGAGTACAACCGGACATTGCCGGAGGTGGCTATTTTTATGATTTAGCTCCCCACCAGATCGACTTATTACAAGATATGTTCGGCTGCATCCTGGAAGCTAATGGATACAAAAGTAATCGTGGTGGACTCTATCCGGCCGAAGATACTTTAAGTGCATGTTTCCAATTCGACAGTGGATTAGTAGGCAGTGGTTCCTGGTGTTTTGTAGCACACGACTCTGCACGCGAAGACCGCATTGAAGTTATCGGAGACAAGGGAATGATTTGTTTCTCTGTATTTACTTACGATCCCATCGCCCTGCATACGGAAAAAGGAAGAGAAGAAATTCCGGTTGAAAACCCGGAGCATGTACAACAGCCACTCATCCAAGCCGTTGTCGATCATCTTTTAGGTAAGTCTATTTGTACCTGCGATGGAGCAAGCGCAACGCTTACAAACTGGGTGATGGACAAGATACTTAATAAACTTTAATTAGTGATTAGGGGTGAGTGATTAGTGATTAACACCATGCGGTTATAGCGTAGCTACTAATCACTAATCACTCACCCCTAATCACTATCAAAGCTCCTTCTTCACCGCCTCAATCAACTCATTATATTCAGCATCCGTCAAGTATACCTTTCCCGGATTCATCTGAAATGTAGCACCATAATCAGGGCCATCTACATACTTCGGTGCAAGATGGAAATGCAAGTGTGATAATTTATCGGAATATGCACCGTAATTGATCTTTTCAGGATTAAAAGCTTTCTGCATAGCACGGGTTACACGAGTAACATCTTCCATAAAAGCATTACGGTCTTCATCACTCAATTCGTTCAAATCATTGACGTGGTCTTTATAAGATACAAGACAACGTCCTCTATAGGTTTGTTCTTTGAACAAAAATACGCGGGATACACTCAATTCAGCAAACTCAATCATCAGATTGTGCAGAGTCTCATTATTCTGACAATACAAACATTCTTTCGGATCACTTTTCATGATATTCTTGATTTATTATTTATGTTTACGGAGCAAAGATAAACTTTCTATCCTTATTCCATGTCGACATTCTCATTCTTTTGTCCCACTAATTTATACACATCTGCATTTTCTCCTACTATCCAGACCACGTCATCTTCCATAAATGGTTCATGCGGGTCGGGCGCGTGCAAAGTTTCCTCTCCCCTCTCCACACCTACAATAAGACAATGATACTGCTCACGAATACCGGATTCACGCATCGTCTTACCTAAAAATATGGAGTGGGCATCTACACGGAACTGACGCAAAATCATCTCACTCTTTTCAACTACATCTGTTTCTAAGATCGCTGCTTTCTCCATCTCCGAACTAAACTGATTCAGCTCTTCATCCGTACCTATAACCTGTATTTTATCTTCCGGGAAAAGGCGCACGGAAGCTCCCGGTATATTAATTCTCTTCCTTCCACGGAGAATAGAGACTACATGTATGCCATATTTCTTTCCGAAATTGAGTTCTGCAAGTGTTTTCCCTGCCCATGCCGACTCACCAGGTACTTCAAAATCCGTCAGGTGCAGATCACGGGATAGCAGACGCCCGGCATACTCCGGCTTTTTCTCGCCCATATATTCAGCACGCATATCACGATAACGAAGATTCTGAAAAAACTTCCGTTCTATCATGATAGACTGCTTCTTCAGTTGACGGGATAATATCATCATTATAACCAGCAAAACCGCTACCCCCAGCAACAGGCCGACAGAAACTTTAAACAAACCGGATATCACAAACATTACAAATGAAACAGCTATCAATATACGGATAACAATAGTTGCCACCAGCGGTGCACGATTTCCCCGGCTATCATTCCATAAAGTAACAAACTCAGCAGAATGATTCTTTTTAATCATAATAGCCCGCAAGAAAGGTGAAATAAACAAAATGATCACCACTGCTGCAAGCAATCTTCCCCAAATGCCGGGTATATGTTCCAGAAACAACGGAACAAGAAAGCGGAAAGCCAAAGCAACTACTGCAATGCTGACTATGGAATAAACAATCGTAATTCTCGTCAAAGCCAGAATAAGTTTCTTCCATAAACTCTCATGATTCATGGTCTGAGAACCGGAAGAATAATGCAACAAAAAGTTTTTCCATTTGACTGGCAAATGCGTATCAACGAAATTAGAAGCCGGTTCGGCAAAACGAATCATATAAGGGGTGAGGAAAGTAGTAATAACCGAAACCGCTACTACAATGGGATATAGAAAATCACTCGTCACATGGAGGGATACACCCAAAGATGCTATAATAAAAGCAAACTCACCAATCTGAGTCAGACTGAAACCACACTGCATAGCCGTTTTCAAAGGTTGCCCTGCCAGCAGAACTCCCAATGTACCGAATAAGGATTGCCCAAAAATTACTGCCAAGGTGATCACTATAATCGGAAGCGCATACTCCACAATCATGGCAGGATCAACCATCATACCTACCGACACAAAGAATACAGCTCCAAAAAGATCCTTCACCGGCTTTACCAGTCGTTCAATACTCTCCGCTTCTACCGTTTCGGCCAAAATAGAACCCATAATAAAGGCACCGAAAGCTGCGGAAAACCCTGTACGGGCAGCCATAACCACCATTCCGAAACAGAGGCCCAACGAAACGATAAGCAATGTTTCCTCACTCATCAATTTGCGACAACGTTTCAGTAATTCCGGTATCAGATAGATGCCTACCACAAACCAAAGTATCAGAAAAAAGAGAAGTTTTCCAATACTTTCCAGCATTTCCGATCCTTCGAAATTATGCCTCACTGCCATGGTAGACAGCATTACCATCAGCACAATAGCAAGAATATCTTCCAGTATCAGCACACTGAGCACTAACCCCGTGAATTGTTTCTTGCGCATTCCCAGATCATCAAATGCCTTATAAATAATAGTTGTAGAAGACATCGCAATCATACCCCCCAGGAAGATGCTATCCATACGTTGCCAACCAAAGCCTGTACCTACAGTAATCCCCAAAAGGATCATACAAAATATAATGGTACAGGCAGCAATGATAGCTGCGCCGCCCACTTTCACAATTTTCTTGAAGCTAAACTCCAGTCCCAATGCAAATAAAAGAAAGATTACACCAATATCTGCCCAGGTCTGAATATTCGCCGTATCCATTACAGAAGGGGTATATGGCATATGAGGACTCGCCAGGAAACCTGCCACTACATACCCCAAGACCAATGGTTGTTTCAGTTTCTTGAACAATAGCGTCATGACTCCTGCACAAATCAGTATCAACGCTAAATCATTTATCAAAGTAGCTAAATGTGACATATTATTTGTCCTTTCGTGTTTCTGCTGACAAAAGTAGCAATTTTTATAGCATAAATAATTGTTATGCCACAAACTTTTTTTCTTCCGATATTGTTGAATTAACAATCAATCATTCAAAACATATTATTATGGAAGAAAAGAAAGAAGTACGTGAAGAAAGAAATAAAGAGAAGTTGGCTAATGCAGATTGGGTTATGGCAGAATTTTATGCAACCTGGTGTCCGCATTGCAAACGAATGCAAACCATTGTAGAGGAATTTAAGAAATCAGTGAAAGGAATCCTTGAAGTGGTGCAAATTGATATCGACCAGGAAAGTGCGCTTGCTGATTTGTATACTATCGAAACAGTTCCTACATTTATATTAATAAGGAAAGGTGAACAACTTTGGAGACAATCAGGAGAAATGCCTCTCGAAAGGTTAGAGAAAACAGTGAAAGATCTTAAATCCTAAAAATGATAGCGAGGGATATGTTCAAAAATCTCATATCCCTCCTTTTAGTAATACTTATTTCGGCCTGCTATCAGGCATTAAAGCCATTTCAATTTTATAAGCACCTGCCGATTCAGGCAGCAACACCTTTCCTATGAAAGTTTTAAATCCAGTCCTCCTGACAACGCAAGTATGCTCACCCGGAAATGTATGTAATGCATAAGATTCCGGTCCTAAATACACAAAAGGTTCTCCATCTATTTCTACAACAGCATCCCTTAAAGCAATTCCACAGGGTGGTTTAATAGTACAGAGGGCCGTTTTCCCTATGACATTACAGGGTTCAAGCACTACTTTTGCCGGAGCATCCTTTCCTAAAACCACTTTCACCGTCTTTGTTTTCAATCCGCGAAGAATATATGTACCGGGAGATGCCCAGAAAGAACCGGACACACCTGCGGTATATGCGACTAATGACATCGTCTCATCAATCAGTTCTACCTGCCCACCGGCATCCTCCTTATTTTCTTTCTCAAATATGATTTGCTGAAGTTTGGACGCATCACAAACAAGCAGATTCTCTTTATCCTTCTCTACAGTAAACACACCTCTGACCTGATAATGAGAATCAACTGAACGATATTCGTAAGTGCCCACCGGTAGCATACCTGAAGCACGCATCCTCAACCTGTAACGGTTATCCCAGGAACCACCCGCATTCAATGGAATAAAATCCAGAAGAGGAATCCATATCTTCATATCCGGCGCCTTGCCTGTCACCCTGACCGGTGCACATTCAGAGTGAACAGCGTAATCAAAATAAACCGTTTTAGGTTCTCCCTTTGCATCAAATTTCTGAAAAGAAGTTTCTTTGTACATAGAATCTATTGTACAAGTATAGTCACCATCAGGCAAATATACTTTAGAACCAGGTGCATAGGAACCTATTTTCAATCCATTTTGATTAAGCTGTATATTATACTTTATCCTTCTGGGGGCATTCTTCATTCCCAAAGTTATCCGAGTGAACGAAGGTAATATAACCTTTACCTCTACATTCTCTCTCACCTCAAAAGTATCAGCTATTGCGTACACAGAATCTCCACCAAAACACCAGTAAGAAGCTCCTTTGGGAACATAAATCCTGGTTTTCCAAATACCGATTTTATTCTTGACAAGCGGTGAAGTATAAGTCAGCAAATGACTAAGTTGCCCTGCAGAAGCAACAACCTGAGGTGAAACCCGGAAATCGACCTTTACATTTTTCGGAATATCAGGACAGGTTATTGATGCCGTAACGAGTTTAAACCCTTTAAAACTGATTTTTGTAGAAACATCCGTTTCATCCAAATTTATCAGGCCCCTACAATGGTAATGCCCATGAGAGATTATAAAGCTCCCAGTTCCATTTACAGGTAAAGCAACTTCCGCTACTCCTTTTTTATCAGTAATAATATCAGTAGCTATATTAATCCCTTCACGTCTTCTTTCAACGTATCTAATATGAATTGATGCACTCACCAGCGGATTTCCATCAATTCCCGTCAAATGAAAACTTTGGCATACTAGTTTTTCGTCGTTATCTCCAACCATAATGCGAATCTTAAAAAAGTGCTATTTTCGTGTTTTATAAAAAATACCCGGCCAAAGTTAAGGATATTTTCATTATTACAATTCGCCAACTCCCAAAAAATTAATCTAATTGAAATTCTTCTTTATTCAGAGCAAGCTTTAAGCAACTACCATCTAAGTTAAACGGCTTTTTCTCGCTATAGAAAGAATATATTCTCACCACATTGAGAAGAAATACTCATCTCTTTGAGTAAAGACTCTCACCGTATTGAGAAAATATTCTCAATACGGTGAGAATAGCTGAGAAAAAGCAGAGCTATTACCGCCTAATATAGTAGCAAGGATCTTACTCCCAATCATACTTCTCCACATACGTGTCATACACAGGTTCTTCCTTGATTCCATGATTAAGGAAAATCTGACGAATGTGCTCCTGCTGGGCAGGAGTAGCAAGACGTTCATGGTTTTTGATGCGATAATACATATTTCTGCCAAGGAAATTATAAATCTCACGTTTAATGACAAGAGCTTCGGCATGCGGAATCTTATCCAGCAGATGAGTGATACCTGAGGCATAGCGTTTCATACGATCAGGTATAAAAAAGGAACAGGGTTCAACTTCCTGAGAAGCTGTGAGAGCAGGATTCACAACACAAACAACGGTGAGCTGCAAAGGAATGTAGGAGGTTACCAGGTAACGCAGACATTTGGCGGCGCGTGGACATTTTGTGTTAAAGCAATGAGCGAAGGCGTAAGGCACCTCGCTGTAGTCAAAATCGGGTTTCATATTCTATTATAATAAAAACATTATTCAAAGAAAGCTCTATGCATCTAAAACGCACATCAAAAAGCACTGACAAAGATAGAACTTGTTTTTCAAACTCTACAGTTGATTACTCAAATAATCCGTCAAGCTATCTTCACGCTCCAAACCAAACTTCTTACGCAGGCGGTAGCGAATGGTTTCGACACCACGAACGGAGATATTCAGCAAAGGAGCAATTTCCTTAGTGGAGAGATTCATCTTCAAATAGGCACACATCATGCGTTCATTATTAGAGAGATCGGGATGACGGACATGAAGCCGCTTCATGAAATTATTATGAATCAAATCGAATTGATCTTCGATACGCTTCAAAACTTCATCGCTCTGGATATTGGAATCTATCTTGCTATTGATGACTAAAAGGAGTTGCTTGCCTTCGCGAGCCCCCTCTCCTCTCAACGAAGAAGCCACTTTGATGATCTCCGATTTAATCTCGGTCAGCATCTCATTTTTGCGAACAAAGTTTATCATCAGGTTGGCCATCTCCTGGCTTTTGTGCTGAAGGTCATATTCCAACTTTTCTTTTTCCAGCTGTACGATCTGCTTTTCACGGCGAGCTTTATCAGCTTCAAACTCCTTTTCCATTTCATGCAGTTCCTTATCTTTTTCTACAACTGCCTGCTCTTTTTTACGCTTCACACGAATATCATCCCAACGGTAAATATACCACAAACCTAAGAATGCAAGAATAATATAACAGACATAAGCAGCTACACTACGATACCACGGCGGAAGGATACGAAAAGAGAGTTCATCCGACGAGGTAGTGCCATCCGGATAAATAACCTTCACCTCAAAAGTATAGTCACCTTCAGAAAGATTGCTATACTCTTTAATACGCACAGTAGTATAGTCGGACCAGACTCCCTTATTTAAGCGATACTGAAAACGAATATCATCACCATCCAAATCAAAAAAGGCAAGTCCATATTCAAAACGAACGGAATTTGATGTGTAGTCAACCAGGAGGGAAGGCTTTTTTCCTAAAAAATTAGCTGTATACACCAGTGAATCCTTAGGATAAGTAAGATACATATTCCTTATATATACAGAATGAGTCAGATCTTGCCTATGCCTCACTTCGGGAACCGTAAACAAAGCAAAACCTTCTTCATTGGGAATTACCATGAGCGAATCGGACAAAGGAATGATTGCCTCATAATCCTGTCCCAGTTCAAGAAAAGACTGGCGGATAGGGTTGATACTGGTATTGGCTCCTCTTTTATAAGTTCCCAGATTAGCTATACAGATCTCATGGGGACTCAGACTGATAAGACGTTCGTGATATTCCAGCAATCGGGTATAAGGGACAGCACCATTTAACAAATTATTCAGGTCACTACATGGTTCCATCATATCCTTGTGGACATTATATTTATAGATGCCGTGAGGAGTAGTAAAATAAACACGCCCTTCTATTTTAGCAACGTAAATCTGGCGTTCCACCGGAAACCCTTCTTCCACACCATAAGATTTCACGCTGATTTGGCGGGTTAGTTCTTCACTTAATTCAACACGGGTAATGCTACCGGAATTATATATCCACAATACTTTTGCTGATTCTTGTTCAAACAGACGGCACGAGTCCTGAAAGCCATCTATCTTGCAAAGTACACGCCACTCTCCCGATTGCTTCTCCAAAAGATAAAGGCCGTTATAGACACCGACATACATACGATCAGGATATCCCATTACTTCCTGGCAATACCAGGCGCCCGTGATATCTGTGATTCGGTACATGTTCGTACCTTTTATTTGAAAAATGCCCCGGTCGTGCAGGCAAAAGAGATCATCTCCAATCTTACAAAGATTCCAGACCTGACCACTGGATTGGGGGATGGGATGGATATCCGGCAAATTACCGTTCAACCGCACCGGATAAGAGGTATAATAAAGACCACGATTAGTTCCCAGATACAAATAGCCGTCTTCCATAGCAGCCGTATAACCTGTACCATAAGAATAAGGATACGAATATAGATTGGTGAAAGAGGAACTTAAAGAAACATAGTCCACACCGCTATCCAGCCCTGCCCACAAGTTACCCCGGCTATCAAAGGCTACAGAAAGCACTGTATTATTACGTAATCCGTTATTCTCATTGAAGTATTTTACGTCCATCGTGGAGCAATCTATCAATAACAGACCTTTATGAATAGTTCCCAGAGCAATTTTATCATCCTGAGCAGCCACACAGAAAACTTCATTTTCACACATAAAATCTTCGGCACCAGTGACAAAAGGTACTGTGGTACGCCCGTTGCAATAAAACAAGCCATTGTAAGCAGTAACCACAATAACACCACCACCTTTATGAGGAATAATTCCACGGATACGATTGGAAGCCAGAATATCAGCCCCCTGTAAAGGGAAGAAAGTATTTCCAACCAATACCCACACGCCATGATCAGTACCTATATAAAGAATGCCATTTACCATATTGGAACAATCTATTTTAGCATTCATTTCAATAGCGGTGTATTTACCATTCAGATATTTCACTACACGATCATCACCTTGTATATAAAGAATATTATCAGCTTCGTGGATTCCCCAGACATTACCAACAAAACGGCAATCTCTTTCCAGCGTATCGGACATACAATGATAGACCAACTCTCCATCTTCCGACGGTTCATAATACCCGAACTCATTAATACCACCTGCATAGATACGCTTTTGGGTAGTCGATGCCAGTACAGAACGTACATCAGAAAAGTTATTCATCGGAAATACCGTCCAGACGTTTCCATCAAACTGCACCATACCGTTCTTATTTGCAAAGTACACCCAATGATCATCATAAGGAGCTATTTTCCAAGTCTGAGCACCTTTACCATAAAGGCTTTTATCGAAATTAACAATGAAGCTATTCCAACCGGCAACTGCCTTACCCAAAGGGAGTAAAAGAAGAAAAAATAGAGTTACATATAGGAAATAAGAGGATATCCGCATCATAATATTAGGTTTTACAAAGCAAAGCTATCACTTTTTTTACAAAAAACAAATAAAAAAAAGAGATACATTCTTTGTAGAATGTATCTCTTTTCTTTTGAGCCTCTTGTCGGATTCGAACCAACGACCCCGAGATTACAAATCACGTGCTCTGGCCAGCTGAGCTAAAGAGGCGGGTGGGCAAGCTTACTATATCGCGCCGCTACAACCAACTACCTTTGCTGCGATCAAGCCCTGGAGGATTCGAAGGGAGCTGGCCGTATAGGACTTACCCGTTTTTCTTGTTTGCGGGTGCAAAGGTAGGCATTTTTATGAAACATGCAATACTTTGCCCAAACTTTTTTCAACTTTAACAAGAATACACGGGCTACAAACAATATTATTTATACCTTTGCGCCATTATTCCTAATGAAAGATGACAGAAAACAAAGGTTACTTGCAACGATATGCCATGTTGTTCGGCACTTATTTGGGCGGTTTTTGGATTTTGAAATTCATACTGTTCCCTCTGGGTATTAGCGTACCATTTCTCTTTTCCATTTTTATAGGACTAACTTTATGTGTGCCCTTTATGGCGTATTATTACGTGCGCATGTACCGGAACATGGTATGTGGCGGGACAATAAGTTTTCTTCATGCATGGATTTTCACCGTATTTATGTATATGTTTGCCGCATTGCTTACAGCCGTGGCACATTATATATATATCCGCTTTATTGACCAAGGGTTTATATTGAATTCCTATGAAACGATGTTGAACTCTTGGGAAATTACATATAAAGCAGTGCCCGGCATTGATGCATATATTGAACAATTAAGGGAAGGCTTAAGCCAGGTGCGTTCACTGACTCCGATAGAAATCACGATGCAAATGATGTCGATGAATGTTTTTGTGGGATCATTACTTGCCATTCCCACCGCTTTGTTCGTTATGAAGCGCCCACCGGCAGATTATATCGGAGGAAGATAAAATATAAGGATAAAGAAATAGTGTATATAGAAAACAGTTTAATCGTAATATAGAAAGATGGATATTTCAGTTGTCGTTCCTTTGTATAATGAAGAAGAATCACTTCCGGAACTGTACGCATGGATTGAACGGGTGATGAAAGCCCACGGCTTTTCATACGAAGTTATTTTCGTGAATGACGGAAGTACCGACCGCTCCTGGCAAATTATCGAAGAACTGAGTCGAGAATCAGATGCAGTACATGGCATTAAGTTCCGCCGTAATTATGGCAAATCTCCGGCATTATATTGTGGCTTTGAAAAGGCACAAGGAGATGTTGTCATTACAATGGATGCAGATTTACAGGATAGCCCGGACGAAATACCCGAACTATACCGGATGATAACAGAGGATGATTACGACCTGGTATCCGGCTGGAAAAGGAAACGTTACGATCCGCTTTCAAAAACCATTCCTACAAAAATATTCAATGCAACGGCACGCAAAGTATCCGGTATCAAAAACCTGCACGACTTTAATTGCGGCTTGAAAGCCTACAAAAAAGATGTGGTGAAGAACATTGAAGTGTATGGCGAAATGCATCGTTATATCCCCTACCTTGCCAAGAATGCCGGTTTCAAAAAGATCGGAGAAAAGATTGTTCAACACCAGGCACGCAAATTCGGCAAGACGAAGTTCGGCGGTTTGAATCGTTTCTTTAATGGATACCTGGACCTGATCTCACTTTGGTTCCTGTCAGCCTTCGGAGTAAAACCGATGCACTTCTTCGGACTTCTCGGTTCACTTATGTTCATCTTCGGCTTTATTGCAGTAGTCATTGTAGGCGTTACAAAACTATACCAAATGCATAGCGGGATGCCTTACCGTTTGGTTACCGACTCCCCCTACTTCTACTTATCGCTGACCGCCATGATTATCGGAACACAATTGTTCCTTGCCGGCTTCCTTGGCGAACTGATTTCACGCAATGCCCCTGAACGAAATAAATATCAAATAGAAAAAACAATATAAGACTATGAGAAAATTAGTAAAACTGATATTGCTTTGTCTGATTGCTTATCCTATTATCAGTATCGTTTCTTCCTGTTCGGAAGAAGAAGACTGCTCAATGAATGCACGTCCGATGATGCAATGCTATCTTTATAAAATAGACGGAGAGACAGAAAGAGTTGTGAATGATACTCTTGACTCGCTCACCATCACCGCATTCGGTACAGATTCTATCATCCTCAATAACCAGAAGAGAGTACACGGATTATCATTACCACTACGCTATACGGCAGACTCCACCGTACTGGTATTCCATTATAGCAAAGACGTTAAGATTAAAAAAGATACGATTGTCATCCGCCAGAAGAATACGCCTTATTTCCTTTCAATGGATTGCGGCTATCAGATGAAACAAAGCATCACAGGCAGATCATATAGCCGTCATCTACTTGACTCCATATATATTCAAACAGCAGAAGTAAGCATTTATGGAACGGAAAATCTTAAGCTCTTTTATCGTAATTAATCTGGTGCTTTGTTTGTTGGCCGGATTTCCGGTACAAGCACAAAACAGCAACCGTCCTCCTGCCTCTAATCCGCCGAAAGAGCAAAAGAAAGAAGTGGATGAGGAAGCTTTCCCGCTATACAATGGCGTGACCGTCAGTGTTGATTTATGGGGTATCGGAAGCAAAGCTTTCGGAAGTGATTTTTTAAGTTCGGAAGTAGCGGTGGATGTTAATCTCAAAAACCGTTTCTTCCCGATAGTAGAACTTGGATATGGCGGCACCGATGCATGGAATGACAATGGTACCCACTACAAGAGTAATGCGCCTTATTTCCGTATCGGAATGAATTACAACGCTCTTTTCAAAAAGAAATTCAAGAATTACCTGTTTGTGGGACTACGTTACGCCATGAGTAGTTTCAAGTATGATATAGCAACCCTATCGGTAGATGATCCTATCTATGGCGGAGGCATTGGTAATCCGAACCAGGTAGATGACATCTGGGGTGGAAGCTTACCCTTCAACCACAAAGGAATGAAAGGATCCATGCAATGGTTTGAATTTTGTGTCGGCATTCGTGCACATATATGGAAAGAACTCTATATGGGCTGGGGATTGCGCTTCAAATTCCGCACAAGTTCATCTACAGGAGAATACGGAGATCCCTGGTATGTACCCGGATTCGGCAAATATGGCTCCAACACAATGGGCGTAACTTATACAATCACTTATAAACTACCATTCTAAAACTATGACCGGATTAGAGATTTGGCTTCTTGCCGTGGGACTCGCGATGGATTGTTTCGCCGTCTCCATAGCCAGTGGCATTCTTCTGAAACGTACGCTATGGCGGCCTATGCTGACCATGGCTTTTTTCTTTGGATTATTTCAAGCCATCATGCCACTCCTCGGGTGGATAGGCGCCATCACATTCAGCCATCTGATAGAGAGTCTGGATCATTGGATCGCTTTCGCCATTCTTGCTTTTCTGGGCGGACGCATGGTCAGAGAGTCTTTCAAGGACGAAGATTGCAAAAAAGAATACGACCCGAAAAGCTTGAAAGTTGTGCTCGCATTAGCCGTTGCAACCAGTATTGATGCATTGGCCATTGGAGTCTCATTTGCATTTCTGGGTATGCGTGATTTCTCAGAAATACTCCCTCCTATTTCTATCATCGGTTTTGTATCTTTCGCCATGTCTCTTATAGGATTACTATTCGGTATCCGCTTTGGATGCGGCATTGCACGAAGACTACGGGCAGAACTCTGGGGAGGTATTATCCTGATTATCATCGGAACCAAAATATTAATAGAACACTTGTTCTTTAGTTAAACTTCACTTATGGAAAAGAAGGCACAGAGAAATTTCTTATGGATTGCCCTGCTTGTATTGGGAACAATCTGGATACTTGCACGTCACAACCGTACGCAACCTTATTATACAATAAACGGATTGATATTCGGCACGGTTTATAATATAACCTATCAGTATGATGGTGACTTGAAAGTTGAAATTGACGAAGAATTGAAGAGATTTGACGGCTCTCTGTCCCCCTTTAATGATACGGCCACAATTACGCGAATCAACCGCAACGAGGATATTGTACCGGACACTTTTTTCACGAATGTATTCCGTCGTAGTATGGAAATTTCCAAAGAAACGGATGGTGCATTCGACATTACGGTTGCCCCATTGGCCAATGCCTGGGGATTTGGTTTCAAGAAAGGCGCATTTCCTGATTCGGCCATGATAGATAGTCTACTGGACATTACGGGATATACCAAAGTAACCCTATCCAATGAGGGAAAGGTCGTGAAGCAGGATGAACGCATGATGCTATCATGTAGTGCCGTTGCTAAAGGATATGCCGTAGATGTAATAGCACAATTTCTCGCAAAGAAAGGCATTAAGAATTTCATGGTAGATATAGGTGGAGAAATTGTAGCCCAGGGAGAAAATCCAAAGAAAGATTTGTGGCGCATCGGTATCAATAAACCGGTAGATGATTCGCTATCTATCAATCAGGAATTACAAACGGTACTGAATGTAACGGGTGTGGGTATTGCTACTTCAGGTAATTACCGTAATTTCTATTATAAGGATGGAAAGAAATATGCGCATACCATAGACCCAAGAACGGGATATCCGGTACAACACAACATCTTATCCGCCACGGTAATAGCCAAAGATTGTATGAGTGCTGATGCTTATGCTACCGCTTTCATGGTGATGGGATTGGAAGAAGCCGAACGGTTTGCCGATGCCCACCCGGATATTGATGCCTGCTTTATCTACACGGACGAGAAGGGAGAACTTCAAACATACTATACGAAAGGGATGAAAAGGTTTATAACAAGTGATTAGTGTTTAGTGATAAGTGATTAGCGGGTTGCGCTACATTCCGCATGGTGCTAATCACTTATCACTAAACACTAATCACTAATCACTACGAAACTACGCTTCGATAAATTACCTATTTATAGAATACAAAATACACCGCAAGTACCAGACAAATGAATGCCGCAAAATGATTCCAATGCAAACTTTCGCCCTTGAAAAGAACCGTAGTAAATACTGTGAAAATGATGAGTGTAATCACTTCCTGAATAATCTTTAATTGTATCAGCGAGAAAGGACCACCATTACCAATAAACCCGATACGATTGGCTGGAACCAAACAAAAATATTCACTTAACTAAATAGACTTGCCCAAGTGAAATTTTATACCTATATTTGCTTTATAATCAATATATTACATTATGGTAAAAATTATAGGATACGCACGAGTTTCTACTACAAAACAAGACTTATCTCGACAAAAGCTAAAGATTAAGGAGTTCTGTGAGAACAACAATTATGAGTTAATTGAAATTATTGAGGACTTTGGAATCTCTGGTGTGGTTGCAGACAGAAAAGGTTATATCGAATTACAAAGTAAAACCTACAAAGATGCAGACATGATAGTAATCTCTGAGTTATCACGTTTGAGCAGGCAAGAAGATGTAACAGAGACAGTTTACAACATTCAACAGATTATTAATAAAGGATTATCTGTAATACTCTTAGATAGTCCCAGTAAAATTTATGAAGCTAATAAACTTTTAGACATTACAGAAATACTTATCCTCACTATCAAAGCATGGGCAGCAGCACAAGAAAGATTGGATATTAAAAAGAAGAACCAAGATGGGAAGCAAGCTCTCTTCCAAGCTTATCCTTATGCAGTTGTAGACCAAAAAATACCTTATGGATATAAAGCAGTTCCTAATCCCAATGGGAAACGTCCTAAATATATTTTAGAAGAAGTACCAGAAGAAGTAGAGAATATAAAAAGACTCTTCGCTTTAGTAAACTCTGGTAAGACACTGGGAGCAGTAGCCAGATATTTCAATGAAAGGAATATTACTTTTAGAGGATATTACAGCACTGTTGCCATTCTAAGCAACTATATCCATAGTGATATTTATAGAGGAATCAGAAGAAGAACACAGAGATTAGGTAGAGAAGAACCTTATACTATCGAGGTTAGAATAAAACCTATTATCAGTGAAGAGGATTTTATGAAAGCACAAGAGTTGATTAAAAACAACTATAAAAGTACACCAACTGGAAAAGTCAATCATAATCCACTAAAAGGAATCATCAGATGTAGATGTGGGAGAGCCATGACTGTAAAAGACAAAAAGCCAGCAGCAGGAATTTCAAAACTAACATATAGATGTAGCTGTGTTGATAGGAAATCTCATCCAGACTTCTGTAAATATAATATTGATGAAGTTTCTTACGACCTTACGAATGAAATATTATATAGTCTTTTCAAATCTATGCATACAGCAGAATATATCAACTTCTTTAGGAACCAAACAGACAATAGAGTTACAGAGCTACAAGAGGAAATAGCTGGAATTGAGAAACGTTTATCTACCCTATATCTTGATAAAGAGAACTTATCTAACGAAAGCCAAGATAATGCCAATAAGTTTCTACTGACCACCAACCCTACCCTTTTAAACATTATCCAAGAGAAACAGAACCAGTTAGATGAGAAGATAAAATCTATTGATAAAGAAATTATAAAATATAAAAAGTCACAGAGTAAAAAGATGGCAGACATCGAAAGAATTAAAGATAACAATGGTAAAGAGAAACTTCAAAACCTCAGCATCGAAGAACAAGGAGAACTATATCATAAATATTTAGAGAGAGTGAATTATATTCCTGTCACTACCATGCAGGGATATTATATTGTACAGTTCCTTAATGGAATTAAATTTTATATAGCTATTACGAAAGTCAGAAACATTGCAATGGCTTCTCTCCTATTAGATAACTGGACGATTGATGAAAAAGGACTTATAACAGCTAACTACGATACTTTAAAGTCCAGTGATATGAAGAACTTTAGCATAGAAATGATTAGGAAAGCAAAGACTATGACTTTACAAGAATACCTTAAATCAGACCTTGCAAAAGAAAGAGCCTTACATCTTGACCTTAGCTATAGAGAAAGATATTTAGAACAACTTCATAAAGCTGGATTGGATGGTAGGCACAGACCATTAAAGAAAGAATAACCTCATTCTTTTTTATTATCTTTGCCACCAAACCATATAGTAAAGACATGAATCCAATAAATAAATTTACCAATATAGATGCAGTTTACCCTATTACTGACGCAAAGGAGGAAGATACACTATTAGATTATGTTTGGGAACTTGCCATGCTGATACACCCTGCCCTGCCTAAAAAAGTCAAGGGAGGAGCATTGGAGGGAAGTGAAGCCTTACCCACCTTTAAGGAACGATACAATAACAGGCTTATTAAAATGCCACTAACCTATGAAGAATATAAGAAGAACAAAGAGATACAACCAACCCTTGCTGGTTTGGAAATAGATTCAGACAAGTTTTGGTTTCTTCTCCTCTTTATTTGGGATTACACACAAGGGCAATGTTTCAATGCCCAAGAACTTGCTCCGTCACCCATAGGTGAACTGAATAGTTTTATCAGACTGTTATCTCAATATAAGGCAGTTGGAGAGAATCCACTGACAGACCAAATACAATTCAGTAAAGACATCACATTATCCATTCAAATAAATGGTAAAGAAGTGCAGACTATACAGCATCCCAATACCATTGGTTACTTGTTGTCCTTATGTGAAAAGAGCTTCCAATCATTCTGCGATATGGAATTGGAAGATATGATAGCAATGTGCGAAGTACCCTTAAAAGAAACAAACAATACAGAATCCAATAGTAGCCAAATACGCTATTTCACCCTGCTGTTCAAGTCTATGTTACAGCCATTCCCTAATGGAATCATGACAACACAAAAGCGAAGAAGCAGGAACAATGAAGTTTCCTACAATGTTACATTCCTAATATCAAGGCTTATTTATCTGACAAGAATCTCCCCAAATGAGGAGTTTAATCTGGATGAGCGCACATTAAAAGGCTATCTAAGTAATAAGAGCAAACTGACACACGTCAAAAACAGAATCTATTAAGAGCATATTCATTTAAGGGAGAGTAACATCTCCCTTAAATTTTACTCTCCCTAATCCTCATGACTTCTTTCCATCTTTGCAGCATCAAAGGAACAGGACTTGCAAGGCAGACAAGTTAAGAGAGAAGCAAATCCCCTTAAATTTTACTCTCTCTTAATCTTCTCCAAAGTTCCGACCTTTGCAACATCAAAATCAATTAAAGCTGGAGCGCACCAGTCTAAAAACTGCAAAGAATATATGATGACTATTTATTTTTATGGCAGCAATCGTGAAATCGTAGCAGAGAATGTAAAGAAGTGCTATTCCATGATTAAGAAATATGGCTTTAATGCTGCAATGGGTAAGATTAAGTTAGTTGGCAGCGAGGATTTAACAGGAGAGAAATTATTAAAGGTTTCCATTGTTCCCAAGTCCAATGCCAAACCTCTTTCAATAGATAACTGGATGCTGAACACAGAGGAAGTTACAGATGTCAATGAAAGAGCAACAGCTAAAGCCCCAGTGGATGGACAACACAGGATAATAGCCATGTTCATATTAGAGGCAGAAGGTCTTCTTAATTTTAATGAGGAAGAAATGACTGAAACCGTTAAGAAACCAAAGAATATGAGTTTAGCATTATTTACAGCTTCTATCAACAATGGCAGACCTTGGAATTACAAAGACTTTGGCAAGTCAAAGCTCCAGACAGGGAACGAGAGAATTGATTATATTGAAGCGCAAATTCAAGAAACAGGATTGAAGTCTGACGTAATCTATAGCCTTTATACTTTGGGGCAACCAGAGGTTAAAGCCAATGTCGCCAAAGACCTTAAAATGGGCATAAACAGACTGCCCAAATCCTTAAAGTTAGATGCTACAACCCAAGAGTTAGGCGATAAAGTTCTAAAGGCTTTCAAGAGCAGTAAAATCTCTGAATCCACATACGATAATGGAAGATTAACCAAAGGATTTAAGTTGTTCTATAATGAGTACAAACCAGAGATTAGCCAAATCCAACAGCTGATTGCCTTGATTGATAAAAATGTGTGGTTTGATAATCAGAAGCCAGACGGTAGTGCAGAAGCCAAACAATATTATAAGAATTTTGAGAAATGGTTCCAATATATGAATGAGAGTAACAACAAGTCTGAGGAAACCGCATAACAAACCAACAGCAAAGCCCATATGGCAGGTGGGCTTTCTCTTCCCAAGTTCTTAGACATTCTGAATAGTCTAAAGTCTGATTCTTAAATATGTGGTCTTATCATTAGTTCCTCACTCATGGAATTACTAACTTTACAGTACCACAAACAGATAATTCCACTACACAGATAAGCAGACTACGAACTATTCAGAATATCCAAAATGGAAGAATTTACTTATGAACAGATAAGGGTTAAGGCTCTTAAACAGGGAGTAAAAGATAACAAGGTTCATATTGGACTATGGGCTAATCTTAATAACTATCTAAAGACAAGGAGAAAGAAGAATGGAAAGGTTACGACCTATTATATTGCATTGCAGAAATTGGCTTACTGACAAGATAAAAATTGGAGCAGAGAGATTCATATTGTCTAATTTAGGAGGTGTGCTTATTCACTTTTTACTGCATGTCTAAACACCCCCTCTCTACATTCCTACGCTACAATCCAATAAGACCCATGCAATGTCCTAAAGGACACCGCACAGGTAATCTGTAAGCTGGGAGTAACCTAAACTGATGATATGTGGATTTATAACAACAATTCTTATGACAAGCTGAGCGAACTTAGGAAATCCAACAGGTTAAGCTCCTCTAAAGTGAGATTCTTATTAAAGACCAACCAAATTATTTTAATCAAACATATTGAGCGATTGCCTTATGAAGCTACCATTCAAGAAATATACAGTAATGAGCAATAATCTGATTCAGAAATTGGGTTGTGCTGATGTTTACAGGACATACGTGTTACTATTGATAGCAGACAAATATACACTGACCACTGACACTACAATAGACGAACTTGCATCATTCGTTGGTGATAAACCTGCCAACTATAAAGGTGGTAAGAGTTCCAAATCATTCAATGACAAGTTAAGAGCCACAGGGGAAGTTACCATACAGAACAAGGATAGTGGCAGGAATGACAGAACTTGGACTGATTATATATTCTCTCCTGTCTGCTTTGGGCATTACAGAAGAATTAACAGGGAGTTCTACGATTCATATAATAATACTTTGGATTTAAAACTCAGAGGATTCATCCTTAAACTGTTCAGTGCAGCAGAGCCACACAGCCATACTATTACCTTATCTGTAAGAAAACTGAAAGAGCTAATTCACATGGGGCATGGTACTATGGATAAATATATAGACCAACTAAGGGATATGGACTTATTGGATGAAGTTGGAGATTCAATCATTTTAAAAGCCAAAGGTCTTATAATAGACCTACCCAAAGATAAATATGTGAAGGAAGTGAAAGCTGTCTTTGAACACATGATAGCATTTAACGAGAGCAGAGGAAACCCCATTTCAAGGGAGTGCATGATTTATAAGAAGTACAAGGAGAAAAACTTTGAGGGAGTTAAAAATATGCACGCTCTTATGAAATCATTATCAAGTGGATTGGTAGGCAGGAAGCAGGAGGCAAAGGACAAGGAAGAACTGCCAGATTTAATCTTATAATGTGACAATATATAAGGTAAAAAATGGATTTTATAGCCCCAATCACCAAAATGTTGTACGAGATACCATACCCCTAATTTATACCCCCTCTCACCAAGCAGAATAAAAACGGAATTGGTCAGACACCTGCCCACCCCCTCAACCATTATAAATTTTACTATTCACCTCACATCATTCATGGACTTCTTAAAGAGATACACAATACAGACATAATGGTAATATAGTCTAATTGTAATATCACTTAAAAGTAATTCAGCGAATTGTAGTAAAGTTCAAATCGTAACGGAGCAATCCAAAACGATATGGACTTTACCAATTCAGAGTTAAATCAATCAATAATCATTTAAACAGTTTATCATTATGAGAAATTTAGTTATCATGCCAGCTATGGCACAGCGTAGAGAATCATTAAACATGGGTGAGTTTGCAGAAGAAGCAATCATTGTAGAAGAAGTTACAGCACCCAAGAAAGTAAACCATTTCATTGAAGCGAATACGCAGGAAGTAACCTTACAGCACCTACAACAAGACTGCATCATTCCAAGTTTTGCATCAATGGAAGAAACTATTAGTCACCAATCCTTTATAGGTGCAGTAGTGGATGCAGCTAAAGATTACTTTCATGGAGAGCAGTTTGATATGCCAGAGATTAGAATTTCACACCCTATCAATGGTAGAATACCAAGTGCATTAGGTAAGAAGGCTTCTGAACTGACTGATGAAGAGAAAACTTTGTTCTATCAGAGAATGTGTTTCTGCTTTGAAATTCCATCCATTGTACACGATGAATACGGTAATCGTTTAGCATTATCCATTGGTGGAGTGAGAACATATAACGAGATTAACTTGTACAGTAAGAAGTCTGTTGAGAGATTTAAAATCTTCATAGGATTTAGAAATAGAGTTTGCAGTAATCTCATGCTCACCACTGACGGTTTGCAGGATAAGATAGAAGTCCTAAGCGTACAGGAACTATATGCAGCAGCATTGAATCTGTTCCATGCTTACAACCCATCCAAAGACCTACATTTGTTAAGAACACTTGGGCAGATGTCAATCTCAACAAGCGAGTTCTGTCAAATAATAGGCAGGATGAGATTATATCAAGCTCTTACACCCAACCAACAGAAACGCTTACCTCGTCTATTATTAGGAGACAGTCAGATTAATGCAGCTTGTAGAGCATTCGTTTCTGATGTGAACTTCAAGAGTACAGGGGACAGCATTACAGGCTGGCAGCTCTTAAACCTGCTCAATGGTTCTGTAAAGTCAAGTTACATTGATAACTTCTTGGAGAGGAATCTTAACTGTACAGAGTTTGTACAAGGCATTCAACGTGCCAAATTAGGAGATAGTGAATACGCTTGGTTCTTGGGCTGAGTGGATTGTTGATTGAGAGAGGAAAGGGCATCATTAACTTGGTGTCCTTTCTTTATTTCTACCAACTTATTAAATATTGTACATTATGGATATAGATTATACTGTGGGTGAAGTGGAACTGTCCTACAAACCCAAATTCAAGAAACTGCATAAGGTAGTCAGTTCAGAGGACGCTTATAAATACTTACTTCCTACCTATAAGGAGGGAACTATCTGTTACAAAGAATATTTTAAAGTCTTGTTTCTAAACCAAGCCAGCCAAATTTTAGGTTACACTCTCATTTCAGAGGGAGGAATTACTGAAACTTGTGCTGATGTCAGAGTAATTCTACAAGCTGCATTACTCACCAACTCAGTAGCCATTATTCTTGCACATAATCACCCAAGTGGTAGCATGAAACCAAGTAGACAGGATATAGAGATTACTAAACAGGTCAAGGATGCTGCAAGACTTATGAGGATTACAGTAACAGACCACCTCATATTAACAGATGCAGGATATTACAGCTTCGCAGACGAGGGAGAATTATAATAAGGTAAAGGACACTCAATTTCTAAGTTGGGTGTCCTTATCATATTCACTTCTGCTATTAGTGAATGTTCCTTTAGTAATCAGCGAGTTAGTAAATCCAACTCAGAATTAATATTCACTTCTATTCGTTTCATTATAAAACAGAACATTATGTCACTTAAATATTCAAGCACAACCGCAGACTATCTTGTTTGGTCTGATGCAATGAACCTCATAAGGAAGTTAGCCAAAGACGAGAATTATAAAATCTCACTCCTTATTAGTTTGGGATGCTTCACAGGATTAAGAATATCTGATATTCTATCTCTAAGGTGGAAGCAGATATTAGGTGCTGACGAGTTTACAGTAATTGAGAAGAAGACAGGCAAAGTAAGAACTATCAGACTGAACCCCCAATTACAGCAGCACATCAAAGAGTGCTACGAGCATATAAATCCAGTTGGAATCAATGCACCAATTCTTATAAGTCAGAAAGGCACTATCTTCACAGTACAGAGAATCAATATCATTCTTAAAGAGGTAAAGAAGAAGTACAAGTTAAAGATTAAGAACTTTAGCTGCCATTCACTTAGAAAGACTTTTGGCAGACAGGTCTATAACATGAACAGCGATAACGCAGAGTTGGCATTAGTAAAACTCATGGAACTGTTTAATCATAGTTCTGTTGCCATTACTAAAAGATACTTGGGATTAAGGCAGGAAGAAATCTTACAGACTTATGACTGTTTGAGCTTCTAATGAATTGGGACAGGATTATTAAGATACATCTTTATAGTGGTCTGAATGGTTCTGTCCCAAATCAATGAAATATTGAGCTTAGATACATCTAAAGTCCAATCTTGGCAGTTTGGCATTTCAACCTTATAGAAGTAAGTCAATTCCATAAGTTTACAGAGTTTATAACTATCTCAATTTTTATTAATCATGTTAGAGGTAGCAGTTCTTGAATATCCAATAATATGCAGTCTTAAAGATAATAATTCAAGAATTCAAGGTGGGTAATAATATTCAGAATTTACTCTTTATATGGGGAGCAGTGAATTTGATACCCACCCTAAAATGGAATTCGGGCTATTTTTTAGCTGAGTTATTGGCAGCTAACCAAACATTCATAAATAGCCATAATATAGCCACATAAAATTTATAATACTCCTTTTATATAGTCCAAATGTTAAAATACAGAACTTCATATACTTTCATTCCTTTTATATTTTTGGGTAAATAATATATTTATATATTTGCAATAGATTTTAAGCATTGATAATTAAATAGTAGTTTGATTATGTGTCCCTCAATGCTTTTTAATTATTGCTTATCCATAGGGGACAGGTGAGCATAATATATGCAAAATATGATAGACGCATTATCAAGAATTAAAGGACTTGTAGAGGTTAAAAAGAATGCCATAAACTTAGGTGTGAATTTGGGACAACTTCCCAATAACGAAGTCTTGGAAATACCAGAGTTACTCACCATAGAACACAACATTTCAGAGCGGATAACTAAAATGATGTGGCAATATTTTGAGAATGTACGCTCTACTTTGCCTGACGGTCAGCAAACGAGATTAATTTTCAAATCTTGTGCTTTTGCAGGAATGTTAGCTACTTATGAATTTAAGAAAAGAGGTTTTGTAAATGAAAATGCCCTATTCCAAATATTTATAATAAACAACATTTCAAGGTTAATAGAAAATGTTGAAGATGCAATAAATATGGATGCGAGGGAAGATTTTATTATAAACGGTTGGTTAACCCAATGTAGCGAAGATACATTCAATGATTTATGCTATATCTATAATGCAACGGATGGGCAAACTAAATGGCAAGCATGGAAAGATACATGTACAACCATGTTTTGCATAGGAATGATATACGCCAACCATAGAATAAAAGGAAACCTTTCTTTTTAATGCAGTCTAATCTCCATACATATCAGCAATGTTTATCCGTTTATTCTATATGGATTAAATCTAATATAGACCAAGACCAAAAGGATTACTATAAAGAATGTACCAATATGGTTATTTGGTACGGTAGGCATTGGGGAGATAGAATACAACTTATATTCTTTAAGGACAAGACAGATTACAGAAATATTTTAGATAATAAGTCTTTTGCTTGGAGGGTTGAAGTTCATTATTGGGGTTGCAAACTCTACCATTATCCACCCAATCCAACAAGAGAATGGATGATAGACTTTATAATTTATGCAATTATAGATATTTACAAGAATGGGGACATACCTCATCCTTATAAGAAAAAAGAAAATAAAAATGGAGAAACTAAATAGCATTTGTCACAATATTAGGGTAGCTTTCAGAAAAAGAGATAAAGATTCAATGATATTATTCTCAAATATGTTATGGGAACATCTGGATAATGAAGGCTGGAAAGTTAGTGAAGATTATTGGGTTTACAATGATAAGCACTTATTAGATAGAGGAATAGCCTGTACTATCCAATCCTTTATGTTTTCAGATTCATCCTACGATGGAAAAAAAAGGAAGTATGCGTTTATGATACAAGCTATGTTTGAATTATGTCGTGGTTTACGTTTTGATTCAAATAGCAAATATATGAGAGCTGAATATGCTTATTGGTTCTTTTTCTGTTTCTGTTCAAATATTTCCTTATTGCAAAGCATGATGGAAGCAACTCTAAAAGATTATAAGAAAACTGTAAATGATGAAAATATGTTAATAATTCCATTTCTAATACTTAACCATTTGAATCAATTTTGCATAGAGAAAGACAATATAGAAATGACATATACACCTTTGTTTGATACTAAGAATGGACTTGACGAAAAGGATTATTTAAAACTTTTCAACCAATACCAAGATATAGCTATCCCATTACTTCAAGAGGCTGAAAGCAATCCTAATATAGAATTTAACTTAGAATCTTTAGAACAAGAAAGTGAATTGGTTTATGAATTTTTTCTCAGATATGTAATGTTAGGACAGTCATCTTCTATCTACAAATCAATAATAAAATATCAAGAATTATGAAGAAAATTAATATTGGCATCTTCACATTTATAATATTATTAACTTCTTGTCAGTTCCAACCGCATAAAGGCAAACCAAACTCCATTATAGACAACACTTTACAAGCCAAAGCTACTTCTATCTTAGAGAACAAGCTATCTGAACTTAATGCCTTATCTGGGCAAACTATTATTATGGAAGTCCAGACAGGGCATATAAAGGCTATGGTTGGACTTGAAAGGAAAGACAGTGCTAACTACCAACCTTGTGAGAACTTCTCCCAAGCACACGAATCAGCACTGATGCACCCTATATCCATATTGGCAGCATTGGAAACAGGTAAAGTCAAATTAACTAATATGGTAGATGTGGGCGATGGAAGCTATTCTGTACAGGATAGAGAATTAAAAGACCATAATTGGCATAGAGGTGGATATGGTGAAATCTCTATCAAGCAAGGTTTAGCTTCAAGTTCAAACATTGCTGTTTATAAAACAATGGAGAAAGCATTTGAAGATGATGCACAAGCATACTTCAATCTGTTGAATAATATGAGTTATGGTAAACCAGACAGCATCGCAGGCATAGCTAATCTGAAACCTGCATACTTTGTTACTCCTAAAGATAGCGGTTGGAGTGATACAGCCTTTGCATGGTTCTGCATTGGATATAATCAAACTATTACCCCTATACAAATGCTAACCTTTTATAATGCTATTGCTAATAGTGGAAAGATGGTACAACCTCAACTTTACAAAGACAGTACAACAGTTATCAATCCACAGATAGTAAGTCAAGCCAACATTGACAGTCTGAAACAGGCATTGGAATATGTGGTAACTGATGGCTTAGGACAACCTGCCAAGTCTGATAAGATACAAATTGCAGGTGAAACAGGAACAGTACAGCTTGAAGATGGAAGCTATATTGTAGAGTTCTGTGGTTACTTCCCTACAAATGTTCCCCAATATTCTATCATTGTTTCCATCCATAAAGAGAGACTACCTACAAGTGGTGGATTGATGGCAGGTGATGTGTTTAGGCAAATTACAGAATATATTTCTACTTACAATAAATATTTTAATTCAAAATGAGAACATTTAGATTAATTGGAATGACCTTATTAATGATCATGTTAACTGTAAACTTTACAGCTTGTAGCGATGATGAAGAAGATACATCTTCTTACTCAACAGACATTGTTGGTGTCTGGACAATTGTCTGTGATGAAGGCTGGGAAATTGATGACAATGGAGAAAAAGATAGTTGGAAAGAAGAGGATGCAGACCTCTTTCTGAAATTCTATGAAGATGGTACAGGAACACATGCTGATGACCAAGATTTTAATCCATTTACATGGAGCATTACGGATAATAAGCTAACTTTAAATCCTACAACCAGCTATTATGAAAAAGAAGTGTGGAATATCTCAATGAAAGATAACACAATGACACTTGAAATATCTGGACAGGATTTTTATAATAAGTTAACCTGCAAAAAGAAGTAACGAATTTCTAATTATATTATTAAAAACAGCATTTGAGCCTTAGAAACTCTTATGCTGTTTTCTTTTTTTCTTATTAATCATTATATTTGTCACAAATTAAGATTTTATGTTTGATTGGTTTTATAGAAAGAAGAATAACCTTTCGTTGCAGGAAGTTTCATCATTTGAGATAGAGCCTGTAAAAAAGTTTGCCCTACAAGGATGGAAACTTGGAAATATTCATGGGTTATCACATTGGCAAAGAGTAGAACGTAATGGATTGTTACTTGCTACCTCAAAAGTAAATATAACAGTAGTCAGATTATTTGCTTACCTACATGATAAATGTAGAATTGATAATGACAGAGATATTCAACATGGAGTAAGAGCTACTAAAATGCTGTGTGAGATTAGGCACTCTCTATTAAAAGATATTACAGAAGATGAGTTTTATATGCTATCAAAGGCTTGTGAATTGCATACGACAACACTCAAAACAGGAAATATAACCATTGATACTTGTTTTGATGCAGACAGGTTGGATTTGGAGCGAGTTGATATTATCCCAGACCCTAATAGAATGGCTACTACCAAAGGGAAATATTGGGCTAAACATTTAGATAAATTCCATCAAATAGCATTAGGTTAACTCAAATACGGAGCAGCATTTAAGGGAACTCTTATGCTGCTCTTTTCTACAACTATTTCATAAATACAAAATAAACAGCCAATATCAAGCAAACAAAAGCAGCTATATGATTCCAGTGCAAAGCTTCACCTTTAAAGAATACAGTTGTAAAGACAGTGAATATAATAAGAGTTATTACTTCTTGAAGAACTTTCAACTGCATCAATGAAAATGGTCCTCCATTACCAATATATCCAATGCGATTCGCTGGAATTTGACAAGAATACTCAAAAAAAGCAATTGACCAACTAAAGGCTATTACCCCTATCAATGGAAGAGCTGCAAACCAAGAATATTCCTGTTTCATCTTCAAATGACCATACCAAGCAAAAGTCATGAAGACATTCGATACTATAAGCAATAAAATCGTGTAGAGAGCTTTCATATTATTCTAATTCTACTATACATTATTATATATCAACGTAAAGTGTTAAATTTCCAGTTGGGTTTTTCCGTTTTATTATACTCCGCAAGAGCGATACTCCATGAAAATAAGATTATGGCGTAAAGCGGCCAATTAGTAATCACTTTCATATCTTGCAACTTCAGATGACCATACCATGCAAAAGTCATAAAGACATTAGACACTATTAAAAGCAGAATCGTATAAAGACCTTTCATTTCAGTGATGAATATTTAAGGGGTGATTAATCTAAATTATCAATTTTCTGAGGAAGAAGTTCCTCCTGAACATTTGCCATACTTCCCCAAAGACTATAGCGAGCTTCCGGGTTCATAGCTTCCAACTGATGTAGAATATCTTTCATATTACTACGGTGAGATTGCGCCTCATAAGGACAATTCTTCACCTGCTTACGATACCCTCTTATTTGGGCCAGTTCCAGCAAATCAACCTCATGTACCAAACACATCGGCCGAATAATCGTCATATCAAATTTCTTCATTACCAAGCGGGGCGGCATGGAACTGAATGCCCCCTGAAAAGTGATATTCATCAATAGCGTTTCCAGAATATCATCCATATGATGTCCCAATGCTATCTTGTTGCATCCCTGCTCCTTAGCCACCGTGAACAAGGCCTTGCGCCTATTCCATGAACAAAGGAAACAAGGTGATTTGCGTGTATCTGTACTTGCATCAAATTCCGTTTCATACAATACAAAAGGGATTCCCCATGACTCTACATAATCACGAAGATATGTCAGGTCACTCTGATACGGAATATTCTTCATCACTACATGGACGGCAACCACCGCAAATCTGGGCTTAAAAATTCGGGCGCGTCTTGCCAATAGCTCCACTAATGCCAAAGAATCTTTGCCACCCGAAAGCCCGATAAGGATCTTATCCCCATCCTCTATCAGACCATATTCTACCAGTCCTTTACTAAACCGCTTTTCAATGCGGCGGACGGTTTTCTCTTCTTTGGTGAATTGAGCCATAACACTACATAAGATTTGCGGTTGCAAAAGTAAGAGAAAAGAATGATTTAAAGAAGAATTAACATAATAGAATAACGGAAATCAGCATTATTCCCGATTAATTTGTATTTTTGAACATTCGAATTTGTAAGTTGGATAACTAGCATGAAAAAGAGATATATTTTACTCCTTCTATTTTGTCTCACATTAGTCGGTGTATCGGCACAGACGTTGGAGGAAGCGAGAGCTTTCTACAATCAAGGGCAATACGAGAAAGCCAAACCGATTTTCCAGAAACTCGTAAAGACACAACCGGCAAATGGAAATTATAACTTATGGTACGGCGTATGTTGCCTGGAAACAGGAGAACCAGAAGTAGCTTTGAAATATCTGGAAACCGCCGTAAAAAGACGGGTGCCCAGTGGACAACTGTATCTGGCGCGAAATTACAATGACCTGTATCGCTTTGAAGATGCCATCAAATGCTACGAAGACTACATCAGCGACCTGGCCAAACGGAAAAGGCCGACCGCAGAAGCCGAAAAGCTATTGGAGAAAAGTAAAGCCAATTTCCGCATGTTGAAAGGGGTTGAAGAAGTTTGCATTATCGATAGCATCGTAATAGACAAAGGTCGTTTTCTGGAAGCTTATAAAATTAGTCCTGAGTCCGGTAAACTATTCATGTACAATGATTTCTTCCAGAATGAGGCAGAAGTTGAGGCTACCGTATATGAAACGGAACTCGGCAATAAGATTTATTATGGTGAGCGCCAACCGGACGGTAAACTCAGCATCCTCTCGCGTAACAAAATGCAGGGCGAATGGGGCAAAGGTAGCTTGCTACCCAGTAGTATAAATGATTCCATCAATGCCAACTATCCGTATGTATTGACAGATGGCATCACCATCTATTATGCCGCGGATGGTGAAAATTCGATAGGTGGTTACGACATATTCGTCACCCGTTACAATACCAACACGAACACCTACCTCACTCCGGAAAATGTGGGTATGCCGTTCAACTCTCCCTATAATGACTATATGTTCGTTATCGACGAATATAATAATCTCGGATGGTTTGCCTCCGACCGTTACCAGCCGGAAGGAAAAGTTTGCATTTATGTATTCATTCCAAATTCTTCCAAAAGGGTATATAATTATGAAGCAATGGACCCGA
The DNA here is from genome assembly GCF_000172175.1 of Bacteroides intestinalis DSM 17393. Taxonomy (NCBI): domain Bacteria; kingdom Pseudomonadati; phylum Bacteroidota; class Bacteroidia; order Bacteroidales; family Bacteroidaceae; genus Bacteroides; species Bacteroides intestinalis. Next base: position 2,181,665 of record NZ_ABJL02000008.1, read on the forward strand.
AAAAAGCAATCGGGCTTGCCCGGATTCATTCTCTGAAAGATACGTGGACGGATCAGGATGCCGTAGCCGATGCCAAACATCGACTACAAGCCGCATTCGATGAAAAGCCACAAACCACGAAAAGTCATGAGTTTGAGTTTGTAATCGATGACCAGAATACTTATTATCAACAAAGTGATTTCAAATCTCCTCAGGTCAAAAAACTGTTCGGCAAATACCTCCAATTAGAAAAGGCTTTCAAAGAGCAGCAAAACAAATTGGAAGAGCAACGTTCCTTGTACTCCCGTGCCAAGGAAAGCGATAAAGCCAAACTGGCTCCCGCCATACTCGACCTGGAAAAGCAGATACAACAATTATCAGGTGAATTGGAGAAGGCCGCCATTGAAGTGCGTAATACAGAAAAACAATCCTTTAAATAGAAAACTATGGACATACTTATCATCATTGTACTCATTGTTGCGGCAGTTATCCTGTTCTTGGTAGAACTGTTCGTCATCCCGGGCATCAGCATAGCCGGAATTCTGGCCGGAGCTTGCATGATCTATGCCAACTACTATGCCTTTGCCTATCTGGGTACAACGGCTGGTTTCATCACGCTCGGTGTATCGGCAATAGCCTGCATAGGCTCATTGATACTCTTCATGCGCTCCAAGACCTTGGATAAAGTGGCGTTGAAGAAGAATATCACATCGAAGGTGGACCGTACGGCTGCGGATCAAGTAAAAGTAGGCGATACGGGTGTGGCCATTACACGCCTGGCACTGATCGGCAATGCCGAAATAGACGGCAACATCGTGGAAGTGAAATCCATGGACGGATTCCTGAATGAAAAAACCCCTATCATTGTAAACCGTATTACGGACGGCGTTATCATGGTAGAAAAGAAAAAAGACTAATATTCACACTTAATATCTTATAAATCATGAACGTAGACACTATGTACCTTACTGCCTTTCTTGTGATAGGAGGCATTATCTTCATCGTACTGTTCTTCCACTATGTTCCTTTCTTCCTATGGTTGTCCGCCAAAGTTTCGGGAGTCAGGATTTCATTGGTGCAATTGTTTTTAATGCGTATCCGTAACGTACCTCCCTACATCATTGTACCGGGTATGATTGAAGCACACAAAGCCGGATTGAGCAACATTACCCGCGACGAGCTGGAAGCTCACTACTTGGCTGGTGGACATGTAGAAAGAGTGGTGCACGCCTTGGTATCCGCCTCTAAAGCTAATATTGAATTATCCTTCCAGATGGCTACCGCAATCGACCTTGCCGGACGTGATGTGTTCGAAGCCGTTCAGATGTCGGTAAACCCGAAGGTGATCGATACTCCTCCGGTGACCGCCGTAGCAAAAGATGGTATCCAGTTGATAGCCAAAGCCCGTGTAACGGTACGCGCCAATATCCGCCAGTTGGTGGGTGGTGCCGGTGAAGACACTATCCTGGCCCGTGTAGGCGAAGGTATCGTATCTTCCATCGGTTCGTCCGAAAACCACAAGTCAGTATTGGAAAACCCGGATTCAATCTCCAAACTTGTGCTCCGCAAAGGTCTGGATGCCGGTACGGCTTTCGAAATCCTGTCCATTGATATCGCTGATATCGATATAGGTAAGAACATCGGTGCGGCTTTGCAGATAGACCAGGCAAATGCCGATAAGAATATCGCCCAGGCCAAAGCTGAGGAACGCCGTGCAATGGCCGTGGCCAGCGAACAGGAAATGAAGGCGAAAGCTCAGGAAGCACGCGCCAAGGTGATCGAGGCAGAAGCCGAAGTACCTAAGGCCATGGCAGAAGCATTCCGTAACGGCAACCTGGGCATCATGGATTATTATCGGATGAAGAACATCGAAGCTGATACTTCCATGCGCGAAACCATAGCCAAACCATCGGGAAACAACTCAAATCAGCCGTTGAGTAAATAACCGGTAGAATTATAGCCCCAGAAAAACGTCGGAACCGGTGAACAGTAATCCCGTTCCGGCGTTTTCTATTTATAAACGTATCAACCAAAAAATCCAGAATATGAAAAAGTATTTTGCATCTTCCGAACTTATTATCAATGATGACGGTTCAGTTTTTCATCTGCACGTAAAGCCCGAGTGGCTGGCAGACAAAGTAATCCTAGTGGGCGACCCGGGCAGAGTGGCACTGGTAGGCTCACACCTTGAGAATAAAGAATGTGAAGTGGAAAGCCGCGAGTTCAAAACCATTACAGGTACCTACAAGGGCAAACGCATCACGGTGGTTTCTACGGGTATTGGTTGCGACAACATCGACATTGTGATGAACGAACTGGACGCCTTGGCCAACATCGACTTCAACACACGTGAAGAAAAGCCCCAACTTCGCCAGTTAGAACTGGTGCGCATCGGTACTTGTGGCGGTTTGCAACCGAATACGCCCGTAGGTACATTTATCTGCTCGCAAAAGTCCATTGGTTTCGATGGCCTGCTGAACTTCTATTCAGGGCGCAATGAAGTGTGCGACCTGCCATTTGAGCGTGCATTCCTGAACCACATGGGATGGTCGGGGAATATGTGCGCACCTGCTCCGTACGTGATCGACGCCAATGCCGAACTGATAGAGCGCATTGCCGGAGACAATATGGTACGCGGTGTAACGATTGCCGCCAGTGGTTTCTTTGGCCCGCAAGGACGCGAACTACGTATTCCGCTGGCTGACCCGAAGCAAAATGAAAAGATCGAGAACTTTGAATACAATGGCTATCGCATTACGAACTTCGAGATGGAAAGCTCCGCACTGGCCGGTTTGAGCCGCCTGATGGGACATAAGGCGACCACGGTATGCATGGTCATAGCCAACCGGTTGATTAAAGAAGCCAATACGGGCTACAAGAATACGATTGACACTTTGATAAAAACCGTACTGGACAGAATTTAAGAAACACCCACTCAAATATACTTGATGATTGTTTCCTTCAATCTTTCGTAAGTATATGGTTTGGCAATAATATCATTGCACCCGGCGGCTAATGCTTGTTGTTGCTCTATCAGGAAAGCATTGGCCGTCACCGCAACGATAGGCAAATCGATGTCGATGGTACGTATCTTTTCCGTAGCCTGAATACCGTTCATCACCGGCATGCGGATGTCCATCAATATCAGGTCGGGACGCTCACGCAAGAAACTATTTACGGCCTCTTCGCCATTGGTAACCCACGAAATGGTGTAGTCCTTCTTCAGCAAAATGTTTATCTGCATAAAGTTAGACTCCGTATCTTCAGCTATCAGAATTTTCTTCCTGCCGTCTGATCTTCGCTCTACGTGGGCATTGATTTCAACAGGTTCACCATCCGCTCCCAACACAAACTGGCGGTAAGGAAGGGTCATCACGAAAGTGCTCCCCACTCCTACTTCGGACTCTACGGAAATCTTTCCTCCCAATCTCTCCACGATGCTCTGGCAGATGGGGAGCCCCAGACCCGTGCCCTGAACAAAATCGTTCAGCTTTTCGAAACGGTTGAAAATCAAGGGCAATTTCTCCTTCGCAATGCCGCAACCGGTATCCGTTACATACACCTTCAACCATTCTCCGCAGACCTCCAACCCCAAGGTGATGGTCCCTTCATGGGTATTCTTAATGGCATTAGAGAGAAAGTTGAACAGCACTTGCGTAATCCTGTTCCGGTCCACCATAATCCAGATTTCCTCATCGGGACATATCACATTCAGTCGGATGCCCGTTTTCATTTTCAGGCGATGCACTTTCTCCACTTCGTCAATCAGTCCGGTCATTTCGACCAACTGGAAGTTCATTTCCGATTTTCCCGACTCGATACGGGAAAGGTCCAGAATGTCATTTATGAGTTGCAACAACAGGTTGCTATTCTTCTGGATGATGTTCAGGTATTCGGCTTTCTCCACTTCATCTTCCGTCAAAGCTATGATTTCAGAGAATCCCACGATAGCATTCAAAGGAGTGCGGATCTCGTGGCTCATATTGGCCAAGAACACCGATTTCATGCGGTCGGCCTCTTCTGCCCGCTGCTTCGCCTCGATGAGTTCATTGGAGCGTTGCACCCTGTCACCGATATCGTGTATCAATGCCATCACTTTATTATCTTCGAACGGAGCGATGCGTGCCTGGAAATAATGCCTTTCGCAATCATCCACATCCAGGGGATACTCTATCTCCTTCAACTCCCCGTCTTCGAGGCATTGACGTATGTTCCGTAGAAACAGGTCGCTGACTTCGGGAGAATAGATGGTGCGCCCATCCGCTCCCCGTAGCTGTTCAACGGGATGGAGCAAAATGGTGTCAGAAGACATTAACACGTCGGTGAGGAAGAAATTTTCATCAAAGATGAAGATGAATTCAGGCAATGCCTGTATTATCTTCCGGTTTCGCTCTTCCATGCGCGATATGCGCGTTTCGCGTTCGCACTGCCCGGTGACATTCACGGTATAGCATAAGAGGCTTTTCGGATTTCCACTTCTATCTTTCTCTACAGATAAGAGGTGGTCCTCCAACCAGACTATTTCGCCATGCGCACCTACGCAACGCACGCGTAAGACTTTGGACTCTTCAAAGCCATCCAATTTCTTTTGAAAGCCATCCAACGACACCAAATGCTTATCATCGGGATGCACAAAGCTACAGAACTCTTCCAAATTCTGATAACAGATGCCGACTTTATCCAAGCCTAAACTTTCGAAATATTCCTGAGTGAAAGTGCACTCCAGGGTATTGACATTTATCTCCCAGAGAGCAATTTGATGGGCAGCCAGAACGGAGTTGACCTTCAATAATTTCTCTTTCAGTAGTTCCGTGTTCTCGTCTTTCTCGGTAGTATGAGAAGAGGAATCATGCATTTTTATTTTGTCTTGCGCCATAATAACAAAGTGTATCATGTAAAGGCTACGAAAATTGAGCAAATGTAATAAAAAAGAGTAAGTAATATACAATTTTTTGCCCCAAAAGGCTATCTTTGCAACTCAAATAACAATTTTTATGATGAATCAGGATACCATCTGTGCCATTGCCACGGCCCAAGGAGGAGCAATCGGAAGCATTCGCGTCTCAGGAGCGGACGCCATTCGTATCACCAGCCACATTTTCACCCCGGCAAAATCCGGTAAAGCGCTGGCAGATTGCAAACCTTATACACTGACTTTCGGGAAGATACACGATGGAGAAGAAATTATCGACGAGGTTCTTGTCAGCCTGTTTCGCGCCCCGCACTCTTACACGGGCGAAGATAGTACGGAGATCACCTGCCACGGTTCGAGTTATATCTTGCAACAGGTTTTACAATTGCTCATCAAGCACGGTTGCCGCCTGGCGGGACCGGGGGAATACACGCAACGCGCCTTTCTCAATGGAAAGATGGATTTGAGCCAGGCCGAAGCCGTGGCGGACCTGATTGCTTCTTCATCTGCCGCCACCCACCGCCTTGCCATGAGCCAGATGCGTGGCGGATTCAGTAAGGAGCTTACGGAGCTACGCAACCAGTTGCTACACTTCACTTCACTGATTGAACTGGAACTGGATTTCAGCGACCATGAAGAGTTGGAGTTTGCGGACAGAACGGAGCTTTACCGATTGGCGGATCACATCGAAGGAGTCATTTCCCGACTGGTACATTCGTTCAGCGTAGGAAATGCGATCAAAAACGGCGTACCGGTAGCCATCATCGGCGAAACGAATGCCGGGAAATCAACGCTTCTCAATGTATTGCTGAACGAGGACAAGGCTATCGTGAGCGACATTCACGGCACTACGCGCGACGTGATTGAAGACACGACCAATATCGGCGGTATTACTTTCCGTTTCATTGACACGGCAGGTATCCGCGAAACCAATGATACGATTGAGAGTCTGGGCATAGAGCGCACGTTCCAAAAACTGGAACAAGCGGAGATCGTGCTTTGGATGATTGATGCAACGGACGCAACGTCGCAAATGAATCAGCTATCGGGGCAGATACTTCCGCGTCTGGAAAGAAAGCATTTGATATTGGTATTCAACAAATCGGATTTGTCGGGCACGGCTCATTCTGATGAGGTGCTTTCTGCGGCCTCTTCCATCATTCCTGACGCCGAATGTATTTTTATTTCCGCCAAGAAAAGGCAAAATACGGATGTGCTTCAGAAGAAACTTATAGCCGCCGCCAATCTGCCTACGATAACCCAGAACGACGTGATAGTGACCAATGCCCGCCATTACGAAGCCCTCACGCATGCTTTAGAAGCCATCAGACGCGTACAACAGGGATTGGCAAACAATCTTTCAGGGGACTTCGTGGCCCAGGACATCAGGGAATGCATCTTCCATTTGAGCGACATCGCGGGGGAGGTGACGAATGATATGGTGCTACAAAATATATTTCAACATTTTTGCATCGGCAAATAAGTGGTGATTACCAACGATTAGCATATATCATCAACGATTATCAAGGCGTTCATTTTGAGCGCCTTTCTTTTTAGCCTTATAAGCGATGGTTATCGTTTATAGGGCTTTTTCAGCTCATTTTTGTACCGCATTTGTTGCTCGCTTGTTACTCTCCGATTTTAGGTCGGAAAGGTCGTGGACACACTGGTACGTCATGGTACGTGGTGGTACGCGATGAAACAGATTTGGCGAAATAAACGGATAAATAATGAGTAGTAAAATCGACATTCAGAAAAGATGTAAGTGGTGCAATGCTGTTTTCACAGCCCATAAGACCACCACAGAGTATTGTTCACACCGATGCGCCAATCTTGCCTACAAAGACAGGGTTAGGAAACAGCGCATTGAAAGTCTGCAACACGAATTAGGGAAAAGCATAAAGACACCTCCTAATTTGAACAAGGAGTATCTTACTCCATCAGAAGTAGCCGAGTTATTAAATATTGGGCGTACTTCTATATATCGCTATATCCGCAATGGAACAATCAAAGTAATCCGATTTGAAAGGAAAACGCTTGTTCGCAGAGCTGATATAGAAAACATGACAGACTATCTTTCGCCCGAAAACGAGAAGACACCAACAAAAGAGAAATCCCCTATCACCGACTTCTATACCACTGCCGAAGTGAAAGAGAAATACCATGTAAACGAGTCATGGATATTTGTGGTAGCCAAGAAGAATAACATCCCCCGAACTTTCAATCGTGGCAAGACCTACTGGAGCAAGAAACATATAGATGCTTACTTCGCCAAGAAAGCCCCAAATCCAGACATTACCGAATGGTATAGCACCCAAGAAATGCAGGAGAAGTTCGGTATGACTTTGTCCGCAATCTATTGTTTCGTTTCCAAGAATGCCATTCCGAAGAAGAAAGAGGGCATCATGGTGTACTATTCCAAGAAGCATGTGGATATTGTCAAAGGTATTACTGCACCCGAAGAACCGCAATATTATACGGTAGCTGAAGCGATGGAGAAGTTCAACCTTACCCGAGACCAACTCTATCATTATGCCAAGTACCATAATATCCCAAAGGTCAAGAAAGGTAAATACACACTTATCTCCAAGCCTGAGCTGGATAGGTTGCTTGCTGCTCCAAAGATTGAATAAGTTATTTTTCGGTGAATGTACCCACCATTGAATCACCTTATTCCTTTGCACCAAACAAATGTAAAACTCTAAATATTAAACAGTATGACACACACGTGTACAAAAGTAACAGTTCGTCAGAGAGAGATTCGGAATAATCGTATCTCCTTGTATCTGGATTATTATCCGGCAGTCCGTAACCCCGAAACGATGCAGATGAGCCGCAGAGAATACCTTGGCATCTACATCTATGCTCACCCGAAAAACGAGATGGAACGGGAGTTCAACAATGATATGCTGAACAAGGCAGAGGCTATCCGCTGCATCCGGGTACAATCGCTCATCAACGAAGAGTTCGGTTTCTTAGACAAGACCAAGCAGAAAGCCGATTTCCTTGCCTACTTCAAGAAAATGTGCCGGAATAAAGACCAGAAATGGCAGTTCGTCTATCAGCATTTCTACAACTTCGTCAAAGGGCAATGTACCTTTGGCGATGTGAATGTGGATTTATGCAAAAAGTTCCGTGAATACTTGCTGAATGCCAAGCAACTCAAACACAGCAACCGTCCTATATCCCTCAATTCGGCATCCGGCTACTACTCTACCTTCAGAGGATTGTTGAAGATTGCCTATCGGGACAAATGGTTTCGGGAGAACATCAATGATTACCTTGATAAGATTGAGCCACAAGATGTGAAGAAGGAGTATTTGACATTGGACGAAGTGAAGCAACTCGCTGCCACTCCTTGCGACATCCCCGTATTGAAAGCCGCTTCTCTATTCGCTTGTCTGACAGGCTTACGCATCAGCGACATTCTCAATCTGCAATGGGAAGACTTCACTATCGCTCCCGACCAAGGCTATTGTTTACGTATCAGAACACAGAAAACCCAGACGGAAGCGACACTCCCCATCAGTTACGAAGCCTACGAACTATGCGGCACACCCGGAACAGGCAAAGTTTTCAAGGATTTGAAGCGAAGTATGATTAATTACCCACTGAAAAGCTGGCTCAAAAAGGCAGGAATAACGAAACCGATAACCTTTCACGGATTCAGACATTCGTATGCAGTCATACAAATATCCTTAGGCACAGATATTTACACTGTATCAAAGATGCTAACGCATAAGAATGTGTCCACAACTCAAATATATGCCGATTTGGTCAATTCCAAGAAGCGAGAAACAGCCAATAAAATATCACTCAAATAGATAGAACTATGAAACGAGGAATCATACTCAACAACGGACAATGCATCCATATTTCTGATGGCGAAGTGTGGATGACCACTTGGGAACTTGCAGACTTGTTTTATACAACGTCTGGAGCTATCCATATAGCAATCAAGAGAATCCTGAAAGCTAATGTTTTGAAGAGCCACGAAGCTTGCAAGTACATCAAGTTGGAGAATGGGAACAATGCCGATGTGTATAATCTCAATATGGTTATAGCCCTATCCTATCAAATAGACACCGGACATTCCGCTGTATTTAGGAAATGGCTAATAAACAAAGTCGCTCGTAAACAAGAGTATAACATCTTGTTATATCTCAATGGTACAAGCCATACATTGTATTGCTAATAAGCTATATCTCTATACCCCATTGATTATCTGCATTGTTTACCCAAAATGATGCAGATAATTTTTGTTTTTAAGATACACAAGCCTATTTATCCAACTATTTTCATCCAAAAACAAGAAATTTGCAATGCGCTTATTATTAGGAGTGTAACGTAGTGAAAAGCGATGAAATATATCGTCAAAAGCCCATTAACAGGCAAAACTATGAATTTTCTCAAAAATTAATCCTATATATTTGCACACAAACGATTAATACATACCACTATGGAGCTGAAAAAGATAGAACATATAACATTGCATCTGATTGTTTTTGGTACAATCGCCATCATTGGTGTTTTAGCCCGCCAAACCGTACTTCACTATGGTTGGGACGAGTTCAGCAGCTACCTTATTTTGGTGGTATGCTCCATTATCATGGGAGCTATCTATCTCAATCTGCAAATGGTATTCAGTCAAATTCTTTCACCGACAATAGAAAAGTGCTTTATGAGATTTGAGTGCTATCGCAACAAGGCTGTAGTCGTAGAAGTTCCAGCAGTAAACTCGGAACTTGCTGAAAGTGCTATAAATTCAGAACCTATCATTTCTGAGCCTGAACCCGAAATTGAAATCGAAACTACATCTGACATAACAGAAGGAGTTTCTAATCCATCGTGTTCCGAACTCAACGAAGACGTGACAGAACTTCCAAAAGAAGAAGCCACACCTTCTACCATCAACGATATATCGATGCAAGAATCCAACCAGCCAACAGAATACGAAATATTCCGTGCCAACGCTATGGCTGAGAAGGAACGAACATCACAAGAAAAGTTAGATAAGGTTCTCACATACACAAAACAAAACTTGATTCTCTATCTTAGTGAAACTGACCTCAATCGTCTATGTGGATATATTACGGAATACTACCTATCCGATTCTCTGCCTAAAGTTGAACAAATAAAGGTTGATGCTCAATTAAAAACCATTGACATTATGCACTTTGGTTGGAATATAGGAAAAGCATTCGGCAAGCCACGCTTACAGACTGCCACATTTATAAAGAGAGTATTTGCTCATACTCTACGTGATTCGGAAATATCTACCATTGAGCGCAAAATGTCGCATACGGAATCAGAATGCAGAATTAAATTAGACAAGAAGATTGCTTAATATCACTTGCCTAATATCTTTCTAAGTTCCTCTATGCTAAGTTTGCCTTTATGCAACATTGCATGGCAATTAGGGCATACAGGAACAAGGCCATTTTCAGGTTCTATTTTATGCGCTTCCCCTTTCAGTGCCGAAATGGGAACAATGTGGTGTACATGAATAAATCCATTACCCAATTCTCCATACACTTTGCTAAAGTCCATTCCACAAACTTGGCATATACATCCGTGTTTTTCAATGCATTTTTTACGAGCAATAGGATTACGCTCGTATCTATTGACTAATGCTTGTTGCAAAGAACCCTCATAATATTCCTCTGTGTATATTTTGTTCTGTTTATTGTCTAATAACCAGTATTTTCTTTGAGTATTAACCATATGTTTAGGAGTAATGCCCAACCTATCACAAAATCCTAAATATTCATCTTCTAATGCCTGATTAAAAGCCCTTGTGTGCCCAATAATACTATCAATAGTAGGAGATGTTTCTCTACCGTTCTTCCCATTCTTTTTTACCAGATGTGTCAACAAATCATTATTTAGATACCCGACAAATCGACTTGGTGCAAAATGATATTGTCCATCAGACTTATATACAACGAAATTTGTACCATTAGCAATAAGACGAACTATATTTTTGTAGTTTTCCTCATTATCATCATTCAGATACGTGTCAACTTGACACAGGTTATTCATAAGTTCTGATATATCTCTGATAATTCTGCCTAATTTTCTCATAATATTTTTTGCGCTATAGAGCACAAAGGTAGCTAAATCTCTTGTAATCATCACTTATTACCATCAAAAAGTTATTCATCAGTTATGTTTTGGTGAATGATTCCACCATTGAAACACCTATTTCCTTTGCCGTCGAACAATTAAAAACGAGCGACGTATGCAAAAAGAAACAGTAACATTTGATAAGCTGCCCGAAGCGGTAGGTTATCTGACCGAACAGGTCATCGAGTTGAAAAGAATGGTGTCGGAACTTCAACCGCCAGCATCAGACAAACATGTGTTGGTTGAGATTGAGGATGCTTGCCGTATCATTAGAAAAGCCAAGCCTACCATTTATACATTGGTTCGCAAGGGGTTGCTTCCTGCCTATAAGAAAGGGAAGAAGCTCTATTTCTACGAAGACGAACTTCTGGCTTGGATTGAGAACGGGCGTAGAAAGACTTCCGAGCAAACATACGAGGAGATGCTGGCAAATATGCAGAGCGGTGTCCGCCATAAGCCCAAATCATCGGTGCAATTTTAATGGGTTGGGCTATGGATACATATTCTATTAATCCGGCATTCATCATTGATGAAGCAATTGATTTAAGTACAAGATTGTCTGGCACGGCATTTCCCGTCAGCATATTCCCAGTAAAAATCCAACGCATCATCCGTGAGGTTCACGAATGCCATAACTACCCTACCGACTACATTGCCGCAGCCATCCTCACGGCAATAGCAGTCGGCATAGGCAACACGCACCTTGCCCAAATCAAGCAGGGTTGGGTGGAAAGCCCCATCCTGTATATGGCATTGATTGGAAGACCGGGAGCGAACAAAAGCCATCCGCTCAGTTTTGCAATGAAACCATTTCTTGATTATGACTACCGACAGAATCAGGAATTTGAAAAGGCTCTTGCCAAGTATGATGAGTTGATGAGCATGAGCCGCAAGGAACGTGCGGAAAGCGGCGGAGAGCAATTTCCGCAAGAACCTATCCGCAAACGCTTCTTGGTTTCGGATGTAACGCCCGAAGGTTTGAGCCTCATTCATGCACAAAACAAACGTGGGCTATGCTTGTGGGCAGATGAATTATCCGCTTGGTTCAAGAATTTCAACCGCTATAACAACGGTTCGGAAGAACAGTTCTGGCTCTCAGTGTTCAGTGCCAAGACCACCATGTCCGACCGAAAGAATACCAAGAGTTCCATCTTCATCAAACGTCCGTATATATCGGTCATTGGTACTATCCAAAAGAAAATCTTGAACGAGTTGGCTAAAGGTGAACGCTCCAGCAACGGGTTTATCGACCGCATTCTGTTTGTGATGCCCAACCTGCAACAGAAAGCACGGTGGAATGACAAAGAGCTTCCGGAAGATATAGAGCAAGAGTGGAATGACGTCATTGCCAAATTGATACAATCGGAGTGCAACCTCAATGAACATGGAGAGATTGAACCGCAAATTCTCTTCTTCTCAGAAGATGCCAAGAAACAGCTTTACGAGTGGCAGCACCATTTCTCTGAGTTGTGCGACCGGGAAACGAACGACACCATCGTGAGTATCTATTGCAAGTTGGAGATATACATCATCCGCTTTTGTCTGATTATCCAACTGGCACGATGGACTTGCGGAGAGTGTGACAAGGCTTGTATTGACCTATTGACGGTGGAGAGAGCCATTAAACTGACGGAGTATTTCAAAGAGTCCGCATTGAGCGTACAAAATATTCTGAATGAGAATGCCCTTAACAGCCAGCAACAGGTGATAGTCAATCTGCTGCCTCCTTCCTTTACGACAGCCCAAGCCATACAGATAGCCGAGCAAAACGGGATGAAGGAGCGGACATTTCAACGATTTCTCAATGACAATATCGGGACTCTGTTCCGCAAAGAGAAACATGGAGAATATTCAAAGATTAACCCGTGACATTTTTGTCGGTTTTGACACTTTCCAAGCGAAAACGACAATAACGACAAAAGTGACACACCTAAAAAGAAACAAACAATGAGTACACATAGATTCATTTTAGAACCTTACAAAGGTGTCTGCACACGGCATACTTGCCCGAACTGCCACCGCAAAAGATGTTTTTCCAAATACATTGATACGGAGAAACGAATCCAGTTCCCTGATTACGTGGGGCGTTGCGACCACGAGCAGAAATGTGGTTATCACTTCACGCCCCGTGATTACTTTGAACGGCATCCTTCTGAGAAAGAAAAGTTGTCCGAGGATAACCTTAGGAGCTATGCGCCTATAAAAGAAGTCGAGCCAAAAGCCACTTCCTACATTGATTTGGATATAGTCAATCAGTCATTGCAACGCTATCCTGAGAATAAACTGTTCCAATTCTTATCGGCCCAATTCGGAGAAGCGGAAACATTAAAACTGATGAAGAAATACAAAGTAGGTACTTCCAAACATTGGGATGGTGCAACCGTATTTTGGCAAATGGATTATCAGAACAGAGTCCGCACTGGTAAGATAATGCTTTACAATCCGACAACAGGTAAGCGGATAAAAGAACCGTACAATCATGTCACGTGGGTACACTCCGTACTGCATAAGGAGGACTATAATTTGAAACAATGTTTCTTCGGTGAACATTTGCTTCCAGAAGACAAAAGCCGTCCAGTTGCATTAGTCGAAAGCGAAAAAACGGCAATCATTGCATCCTACCACCTACCCCAATTCTTATGGATTGCATCAGGTGGAAAGAACGGTTGTTTCAACGCTAACAGCCTGTCCGTTCTTGCAGGAAGAAGCGTTGTGTTATTTCCCGATTTGGGAGCAACCGACTATTGGCAGAGCAAAATCAGTCTGATGAAAAGCTATGGAATTAATGTGCAACTGTTCGATTATCTGGAAGCCAAAGCTACCGAGAATGAACGGAAAGAGGGATACGACATTGCCGATTATCTGTTGAAAGTACGCCCCGATGAAGCCATACTCCAACAAATGATTAAGAGGAATCCGAACTTGAAAACACTGATAGAGACATTCGATTTGAAGCTCATCAGCGTACAACGAGACATCCCTCAACCAAAGGTTTCACCACCAAAGAAACGAGGATTCAGACTTTGAACAAAGGGAGAGGAATCGAGACTTTTTTACTGTAGCAAGTTAATGTCGGTGTATTACATTTCCCGACCACTTACTCCTCAAAAAGCCTGAGGAGGCAGCTCCCGATGGTCTCAAATTATTCACTAAAAGCAATTCAAAATGGAAAAGAAATATACGATAACTCTCCGTCTGTCATACGACCAATTCGCATGGCTCGGTGCGCTTTGCAGACGGAGCAAGCAGACACAAAGTGCAGTCATCCGTTCGCTCATTGAGAATGGAACGGTACGTGAGCGAATCACGAAAGAGCATATCCACATCATCCGTCAGTTGATAGGTGAAAGCACCAATCTTAACCAGTTGGCGAAGCAGGCAAACACCTACGGCTTCTTTGCCGTTGCCAAAAGATGCGAGGAGATGGCGCAGCGTATTAACCAACTTATAAAGCAACTGAAAGATGATAGGTAAGCAAACCAAAGGAACATCGTTCGGTGGTTGTGTCCGGTATGTTCTGAAAGAGGAGAAATCCAAGTTGTTGGAAGCAGCCGGAGTGGATGGTACACCTGAACAGATGGCAGAGCAATTTGAATTACAGGCGTTGCTCAACGATAAGGTAAAGAATATTGTCGGACACACCTCACTCAACTTCTCTCCTGAAGATGGCGAACGCCTGAAGTCTGATGATGCGTTGATGTTGCAAATCGCCCATGACTATATGAAACTGATGGGCATCGAAAACACGCAGTACATCATCGCCCGGCATATCGACCGTGAGCATCCGCATTGCCACATCGTTTTCAATCGTGTGGACAATGACGGTAAGACGATTAGCGACAAGAACGACTTCCACAGAAATGAAAAGGTGTGTAAGATGCTGACGGCAAAATACCGCTTGCACTTTGCCAACGGCAAAGACCATATCAAGGAGGAACGCTTGCGTCCATACGACCGGGCAAAGCACGAGATATACAAAGCGTTGAAAGAGGAGCTGCCCAAAGCTCAAAATTGGGATGAACTGAAAGAAGCCCTTGCCGACCGTGACATTGATATGAAATTCAAGGTCAGCCGGACTACACGGGAAATACAGGGTGTCAAGTTTGAGTATGACGGTTTTTCTTTCTCCGGCTCAAAGGTCAGTCGGGAGTTCAGCTATTTGAATATCGACAACCGATTGAAACAGAATGCTTGTGCTTCTTCATTTGAATACCCCAAGCAAGGGTTCACGCATAAAGATGAAGAAGTGCAGCAAAGCATTTCCCAATCCGACAACGGCTCAAGTATCGGTCTTGGTCTGTTGAATGGCAGTTCATCATACGATGCCACTGCCGCAGAAGAAGCAGAGTTCAATCGCCTGATGAAAAAGAAAAAGGCTAAGCGCAAGCGAGGCTTTCATTTATAATTCACTATTTATTAACTTTTTAAATTCAATCAATTATGTTACAAAACGATTTGATTCTTGATTTCAATCTCTACTTGTGTGAGAAATTTGGCTACAGAAACAGTTGTAGCGTGATGCAAAATGCCAATGGCTTTTGCGTGGACATCCGTGAGCGTGATTTGGACTGCTACATACGCTTCTGGGAGTATAGCGAAGGAAGAGGCAACTTTCCCGACTGGAGCATCATCATTGTGCGTAGTAACTTCAAGAAGAACCAAGCCGAAAGCCTCAAAGACTTGACTCGTTTCTTTAAGGAGTACATGCCACGCTACGGTTACAAATACCTCTGCACAGAAGGTGATGACTACAAGTATTATCAGACTCTTGGGTTGAAGCTCATCCATCAAGATCTGTTCGGACAAGAGAACTATGGATTGGCGATGAAAGATTTGAATGTCTGACATTTGATTTTGAGTTAAGGAGGGGATTTCTCCTCTCCTTTTCTCTTTATATAGCAGATAATTTTATATCTTTGCAAACGGAAAAACAATAAATATATGAACGCAATAGGCATACTTGAACAGCAACAAGCTAATGAAGTTTTAAGATTGGAAATAGCATATTCCAATCTTTATAAAGCGTATATGCTGGGAGATAGAAATAAAATGATAAGTCACTATATTGCTACAGGCTATATAGGCATCCCTAATTTTGCAGAATCGGTACAAAGTCAGACGAAACAGGAAATGCTCTCTAATGGGATTTTGCCTGACATATTACCAACTTCCATTGACAACATCAAAGATGATACATTATTGCGAATGAATGTTGTGGGATGTTTGAAAGCCTTACAAAATGAGATTAATATTCGCAATATATATCGAACCCATTACACATATGCGCAAAATATTCTTTATCAGCCTAATCATATATTTAGGCAAGAAGAAGTCTTATATCAAAACCCATATGGACAACAACTGAAAGTTGCCGATATACTTGCGGTATCTAAATATGCAGTAAGCATTGCGGAAGCTATTGCACCGGATGATGAAAATTTTTCAAAAGCAAATGCAGCAATTACAGCTTTACAAAGTATAGATGCAACACTTAACAATAAACCGGAAGATAAGCCAGTCAACAAGATGTTGCATTTAGTAACCAGTTTCATTTCTTCTGTTGTAAAATCATCTATCAAGAATGATGAAGCAAAGCGTGGAGTTACAATAACTGCATTAATGGTTGATTTGACTATAGATTTCTTTTGTAAAAAATAAAGCGATGGATAAACCCATGAATCGGATAAAAGAGGTACTTGAAGAAAGAGGTATCAAACAAACTTGGCTGGCCGAGAAACTCGGCAAGAGTTTCTGTATAGTCAATGCGTATGTATGCAACAGACGGCAACCAAGTTTGGAAGTGCTATTTGAAATTGCTGATATATTGAATATTGATGTGAAAGATTTAATAAAAGACAGATGAGTAGTATGAAGAAGCAAGAAGAACAAACTAAAAATATCTGTCTTTTAAAAAAAGATGGATTTACACTTTATTTAGTGAAAGAAGGAGATTCGTTCACTGATATAAAGAATGGAGTCGTTTCCATACTTCCAGAAGAGCTTATTGCCAAACGCAAAAGCGGAGGCAACATCTCGACTGACATAGAAAACTACGCCCACAAATTAAAACGTCAAGAATATGGAAAGAAGCTAAATTACCAAATTGAGAATCTCTTGTTTCTTACTGGTGCAGGTTCTTCCTACCTTTTTGGAGAGAATGACAAGAAAGGCAAACTTATGTGTAATTTATGGGATGATGCTACGGTTTTGCTTGGTGGAAAACAGAATATGGATGCCTTTTGCGAAAAAGTCAGATATACTGACAAAGACGAGAAAGACGAATATAGAAAAAACCTAGAAAAAGTCCTTTCATTAGCAGAAAAAGCAAAAGATTATATCACAGAACCGATTTTCAAAACAGATAAAGAAGAATGGAATATTACATATACCGTTAGCAAAATAAAGAAGATGATTAAAGATAATTGCAATCTACAAATAACATCTTCCGAATCATCCAGTGTGCATGAAAAATTTCTTAATAAGATTACTAAACGAAAAAGTTCTATTGCAAGGGTAAAGTTATTTACCTTAAACTATGACACCCTATTTGAGCAAGCTGCACGAAAAGGGAATTATACAATAATAGATGGATTCTCTTTTTCCATTCCACGGATATTCAGTGGAAGACATTTTGATTACGATATCGTAATTCGTGATGGTAGCAGAATTAAGAACGAGGACAATTTTGTTCCACGAGTTTTCCACCTATACAAACCACATGGTTCGGTAGATTGGGAAAAACGAGGCAACAACGTTTACCAAAATAAGGCAGAAGAAATTTCTGTAGAAGATTCATTAATGATTTTTCCGCAAGAAAATAAATATGAACACTCTTACGAACAACCATTTTTTGAAATGATGACTCGTTTTCAAGCTGCGTTACGTATGAAAAATACTACATTGGTTGTTATAGGATTTAGCTTTGGTGACAAGCACATATTATCCATGATAAACGAAGCTTTGGAACAAAATCCAAGTTTTCAACTTATCATTATCAATTACAGGGACACAGGTATCATAGAAAGCGACATTTTCTATAAAGAAGCTGGTGAAAGAGGTAATATAATGATGGTCAATGAAACTTTTAAAGAATTTGTTGACGCTTATCCAAACATCAAAATATATGACCAATCCGATGAATATCGTTTAGTGAAAATTGTCAATGAAGGGAACTAATTATAATCCATTTGTAAACGAGCACTTTATTGGTTTTATCAATCAAGTAACTCCACAAGGAGTGAAGGTACATTTCCCTTCCTCCGCTTTGTTACAACCTTTTTTCAAGTATGGTGAACTATATCACGGCGGTTTAGTAGGCAACTATGTAGTAATAGAAGGGCATCAAATGGGATTCTTAGGAAAAATACAAGGAATAGAATTACCTGAAAAAGAGCGTTTGGAACTAAGCGAAAAGTCTTTTGAAACTAATGAAATGCATCCCATAGGATACATTGAAATTCTATTGTCTTTTAGTTTTGAAAATCCAGAAGAAATACAGCGTGGACTTAACACACTACCTCCAATTGGAGCTAAAGTATTTGTTTGCGCTTCTTACTTCATACAAAGTTTCTTTAAACGATTCGGCGTAAAAAAAGAAAATACTGCCCCATGCCTTATGAAACTTGGTGTATTGACACAAGATAAAACAACTCCTGTGGAAATCTCTTTGGACGCTTTGTTTGGTCGCCATTGTGCTATTGTTGGAACTACTGGAGGAGGCAAGAGTTATACAACAAGTAAACTACTTGAAGGAATTTCAAATGCCAAGGCTAAAGCTATTATCATAGATCCTACTGGAGAATATTCAGGTTTTGATTCTAAAGATTATGTAGAAAGTGCTATTATAAATAAAGATAGCTACTTTCATTATTCCCGTTTATCCGTTGGAGATTGGTTCGCATTGTTCAGACCTGCGGGACAAGTGCAACAGCCCAAATTATTAGATGCGATAAAATCACTTAAATTGGCAAAGTGTTTAGAGGAAAACGAAAAATTACCAGAAGATGGGAAATTTTATCATCCTAAGTTTACAGATAAATTCATAACGTGTGTAGGCGGTATAATTAGAAAAAAATGTCATTATAAAGATGCTTTTAGACATTTTGAAACGAAATATATGGCAGAAATAGAGGAAGATAATTCTGAATTTGATTTAACAAAACTTGTAATCCAATTAAAGGAGGAAGCCGTATATGAAAGTAATGGCAGTAATGTTGAAATGTGGGGAGATGTTGACAAAAGAACAAGTGACAACATCGCTAGTCTAATTATTCGTATATATAGTAAGGTATCAGACAAAGCATTTAAGCAAATATTTGGCATAGGAAAAGAGCCTAAAAAAGATTTGTGTGAGACAATTGAATCTTTTATAAGCAACAAGTCAAAACACATTCTACGTATCGGTTTTGAAGATGTTCCCTATGACTTTCAAACAAGAGAAATATTAGCTAATGCCATAGCTAAATTCTTACTTAACAAAGCAAGAAAAGGAGATTTCAAGACACAACCTATTGTGTTCTTTGCAGATGAAGCGCACCAATTTCTGAACAAAGAAGTTAAAGATGAATATTTTCAATCCATGCGTTTAGATTCTTTTGATTCCATAGCAAAGGAATGTAGAAAATATGGCTTATTCCTTTGCTTGGCAACACAAATGCCAAGAGATATTCCATTGGGAACTTTAAGCCAAATGGGTACTTTTTTAGTTCACCGATTAATAAATCATAAAGACAAAGAAGCGGTAGAAAGTGCTTGTTCTGCTGCAAATAAATCAACATTGGCGTATTTACCAGTATTAGGTGCAGGAGAGGCTATACTTATGGGAGTAGATTTTCCAATGCCCGTAATGCTAAAAGTCAATTTACCACAGACTGAACCTAATTCGCATACGCCACAATTTAAGAGATTGTAAAAAAGTAGAAACAAAATTAGCATAAGAACAATATGATTACAGGCGATATAAAACAAAAGGTGGATGATGTATGGCAAACATTCTGGAACAATGGCTTTACCCAACCATCGGCAATCTTTGAACAGATAACTTATCTGCTCTTTATGAAGATGCTTGACGACAAGCAACGTGAAAAGGAAGCGATAGCAAATCTTACGGGCGATGTTTTGCTTAACCCAACATTCCCCGAAGGAGTGTGGCGCAATCCATCCACCGACAAAGATGTACCCTACCACGAAATGCGTTGGCACGTATTCAAAGAAATGGAACCGACCAAAATGTTGGATAGGGTGCGCAACGATGTGTTTATCTTTTTGCGTCATGTTGGGAAAGAGGGTTCGGCTTATAGAAAGGCAATGGAAGACACTGTTTTCCAAATTACCAATGCTCGCCTGCTATCGCGTGTCATCGAAAGTATTGAAAATATCACGTCCGATGGGGCTGACATGATGGGTGATGTGTATGAGTATATGCTCGGCATCATGGCAGCATCGGGTACAAACGGACAATTCCGCACCCCTCGCCATATCATCCGCATGATGGTGGAACTGATGCGACCCACTCTTAATGATACCATCTGCGACCCGGCAATGGGTTCTGCGGGTTTTATTATGGAAGCAGCCAAATTTATCACAGAGCATCAGAGTGATGATTTGCTTAATATAGGAGAGGGAGACCGTTTCCGCAAAGAGATATTTCACGGTTCGGATTCGGACGCTTCCATGCTCCGCATCGGTTGCATGAACATGATGCTTCACGATGTAGACGAGCCTAATCTGTATTATCGTAACTCGCTGTCTGACGAGAACAACGATACAAACCGCTATACCCTTTGCCTTGCCAATCCTCCGTTTGCAGGTAGCCTTGACACTGACGACATAGCGCACACGCTGAAAGCGGCTGTCAAGACCAAGAAAACGGAGTTGCTGTTTCTTGCCTTGATGATGCGGATGCTTCAGTCAGGCGGACGGTGTGCTTCCATTGTACCGGACACGGTTCTCACAGGTGATGCGCAAGCCTATAAGACTATACGTTCCGCATTAGTGGATAAGCACTGTATGCAAGCCGTCATCACGATGCCCTCCGGTGTGTTCCAACCTTATAGCGGAGTCTCTACCGCTATCATCATCTTTACTAAGACAGGTACAGGCGGTACTGACAAGGTTTGGTTTTACGATATGCGTGCCGATGGATTCTCACTCACCACGCAGCGCACTCCTCAGCCTGAACAAAATGACATACCTGATATAATCTCCCGTTTCCATAACCTCGAAGCGGAAACCGACCGCAGTCGCAAAGAACAGTCATTTTTTGTCACTGCCGATGAAATTCGTGCCAATGGCTACGACCTTAGTTATAAGCGTTATCACGAAGTGGAGCGTGAAGTTATTGAATATGAAGCACCGGAAACTATTATCGCTCGAATGGAGGAAAGACAGAAGGCTATTGACGCAGCCTTTGCTGAGTTTAAGAAACTGCTAAATTCGTAGGGTATGAGAGTGGATAAATCAAAGTGGCAAAAGATTTTTTTAGGTGAGGTATGCAATCTTTATCAACCTAAAACAATAGCAACAAGTTGTTTGGACTCTAATGGCAAATATCTTGTATATGGTGCTAATGGAGTTATTGGCAAATACAATGAATATAATCATAAATTTCCAGAAGTGCTTATTACTTGTCGTGGAGCGACTTGTGGAACAATAAATATAAGTAAACCATTCTCATGGATTAATGGTAATGCAATGGTGGTTCACCCTAAAGAAGAAAATCTATTAGATTTTGCTTTTTTAGGGAAAGCTGTATCTGCTATTGATTATAGTAAAGTCATTACAGGGGCTGCGCAACCTCAAATAACAAGAGCCAATTTGCAAAAAGTGCAAATTGTCATTCCAACACTTGTTGAGCAACAAACAATCGCATCAGAATTGGATGCAGTGCAAGAAATGATTGACGGCTACAAAACGCAGATTACCGACCTTGATGCCCTCGCTCAATCTATCTTCCTTGATATGTTTGGCGACCCTGTAACTAATCCGAAAGGATGGGAGATTATGAAGATAGGAGAAATAAGTGAAGTCACTTCTAGCAAAAGAATATACCAATCCGAACAAACAAAATCAGGTATTCCATTTTATAAAATTAGTGATTTTCCTAATTTGATTGAATATGGATATAGCGATACTGGAATATTTATCTCGCAGGCTAAATACGAGGAATTAAAATCCAAAAAATTAGTTCCAAATGAAAGCGATTTATTAATAACATCAAGAGGAACGTTAGGGTTATGCTATATCGTAAAGGACGAAGATTGCTTCTATTTTCAAGATGGGATGATTACATGGCTGAAAAATCTTAAGTCAACTGTTTTATCTGCCTTTCTTGGATTTATGTTTCAATCGTCTTTGTTCAAGAATCAAATTGAGAAAGCACAAAATGGAAGTACTATTGCATACCTCTCAATTGCTATGATTAGAAAGTTTGATATGATAGTGCCTCCCATTAAACTTCAGCAACACTTCGTCAGCCAAGTCGAAGCCATCGAAAAGCAAAAAGAACTAATCCGCGACCAATTAGCCGAAACCGAGACCCTGATGGCAGAACGAATGCAATATTATTTCTCTTAAAACAAGACAACGGTATGAAAGAGATTGATAAGAAACTGATAGAAACCATCAGCCGATATACAGCTTCGGGGATAGACCAGCAGGTGGATTATGAAAAATTCTACCTGTACTCTCTTATTACTCATTCTACGGCTATCGAGGGTTCTACTGTTACCGAAGTAGAAAACCAGTTGTTGTTTGACGAGGGAATTGCAGCCAAAGGAAGAAGCCTGAACGAGCAGATGATGAATGTGGACTTGAAAAACGCATACCTCTATGGCTTTGAATGGGCGAAAACTGGACAACCATACTCTGTTGAACTTTTATGCGAATTGTCTGCCAAAGTCATGCGCCGTACAGGTTCGGAATACTCCACGATGGGTGGCAGTTTTGATTCCTCCAAAGGAGAATTGCGACGCTGCAATGTAAGTGCCGGAATAGGAGGCAGAAGTTATCTGGCATTTCAGAAAATACCTAAAGCAACAGCAGACTTCTGCGATTGGTTAAACGGGGAACTGGCATCTGTGGATAGAAACGATATGGCGGCATGTTATCGGTTGAGTTTTGAAGCGCACTTCCGCCTCGTCACCATTCATCCGTGGGTTGACGGCAACGGGCGTACTACCCGATTGCTGATGAACATCGTACAACGACAGTTGGGTCTTATCCCGTCTATTGTTACCAAAGATGCTAAAGGCGAATACATTCAGGCTTTGATTGACAGTAGGGAGCAGGAAGACAGCACCATTGTTCAAGATGTAATGCTTACGCAGCATACTACCAATCTTGAAAATCGGATTTTACAGTATCAACAAAGCATGGATGATACTGCAAAAGCGAAAAGTGATACTGTAAATGATACTGCAACGCCTAAAGACACCACAGCCCAGCTCATTGCAGCCATTAAAGAACACCCAGAATATACATACGATGAGTACGCCAAACTCCTGAATGTCGGTCGTGCCACTGTTGCACGACATATCAAGAAGTTGAATGGAACGGTCATTCAGCGAATCGGATCGGACAAGGATGGTTATTGGAAATTTATAGAATGATTGAGTTATGAAGAATTTCGACATCATAAAAGACATTGACGGATTAAGAACAATTTATCGTTATTGTGCTACGGCAGAGGATTTTCAAGTAGCTAATCCAATGGTCTCAGCCACGCAGGCACGACTTGCATTGGAAACGATGGTAAAGACCGTTTATCGCCTAAAAGGATGGCAAATAGGCGAACGTGCCTCATTGCTTTCGCTCACCACCGATGAACGCTTCACGGCATTTATAGACAGCGAAGACTTGATGAAGCGCATTCACTATGTGCGCAAAATCGGAAACAATGCTGCACACGCCAGTGACGGATTTGTGGGGCGCAGAGAGTCTTTCTTTGCTGTACTAAATCTCTATTACATCATTGGTTCCATCCTATTGGCTTGGCAGGTGATTGACACATTGCCAGACTTTGACAAAGAGCTGATTCCCCAATCACCCCAACCAAGCAACCTTGCCGTTGTTCCTCAAACAGAGCAAGCATCTTCTGCTACCACGCAGACTGCCGATACTGCCGCAAAAGCGGTGAAAGAAAGTTCAGATGCACAACCTACAACGGTGGATGCACAGCCTGTTGTAAACGACCTCTCGGAAGCGGAAACCCGGAAATTGTATATCGACCTGTTGCTTCACGAAGCAGATTGGAAAGTTTCTGAACATAAAGGTGAAATCATCCCCCGTCAAGCCGGAATAGAGATAGAAGTACAGGGTATGCCCAATGAGAGCGGTGTTGGATATGCGGACTATGTACTGTTTGATGCAGACGGAACACCACTGGCAGTAGTGGAAGCCAAACGCACCAGTGTAGATGCGACAGTAGGTCGCCACCAAGCGGAATTGTATGCCGACTGTCTGGCAACACGCTACACTTGTTCTCGTCCGGTTATCTATTATACCAATGGTTTTGAAACTCACTTAATAGACGGCATTGGTTATCCGTCGCGCAAAGTGATGGGATTCCATACCATTGACGAGTTGCGCAGAATGATAGCGCAACGTGGACGCAACGACATTACCGATTTACAGATTTCGGACAAGATAACCAACCGCAACTATCAGAAACGAGTAATCGAATCTGTCTGCAAGCATTATAATGACAAGCATCGCCGTGCCCTATTGGTGATGGCTACCGGAACAGGAAAGACACGTGTCAGCATCTCGCTCGTGGATGTGCTGGTGCGAAACAATTGGGTGAAAAACGTGCTGTTCCTTGCCGACCGTATCGAACTGGTCAATCAGGCAAAAAAGAATGACACTAAGTTATTGCCCAACATGACGGTCAGTTCCTTGCGTGACAGCGATGTGGATATATCGGCACGAATCCTATTCTCCACTTATCAGACCATGATAGGACATCTGGACAGGGATGCAAAAACATTCTCATTAGGCAGATTTGACCTTATCATCATTGACGAAGCACACCGCAGTGTATTCGGTAAATATGGAGCAATCTTTGAGTATTTCGATTGCCTGCTCTTAGGACTGACGGCAACTCCACGTGATGAAGTTGACCGCTCTACATACGACCTGTTCGGCATGGAGCAGGGCGAACCGACCGACAGCTACGAATATGACGAAGCGGTAGCAGATGGTTATCTGAACCCATTCAGAGCAATAAAAGACAACTCAAAGATTCTGACCACAGGAATTGACCCTGAACAACTTACCCCGGAAGAGCGGAAACAGTTGGAAGAGATTTTCGAGTATGAGAAAATGAAAGCTGGATTAGAACCAGATGACCCGTACAGCCGCACCATTAACGCAACGGAGATATTCAAATACATTTTCAACCAAAATACCGTTGACCATGTGCTGAATAGGCTGATGAACGACGGCATCCGGGTGAAAGACAATACCCTGATAGGTAAAACCATCATCTTTGCCTACAACCACAAGCACGCCGTGTTTATTGCCGAACGGTTTGCAGCACTCTATCCCGACTTGGGATCGGACTTCTGCAGGGTCATCGATAACTACGAGAAGTATTCGTCCGACCTGCTTGATAAGTTTGCAGATGTAAGCAAACAACCTCAGATTGCCGTATCGGTAGATATGCTCGACACAGGTATTGATGTGCCTGAGATTGTGAATTTGGTTTTCTTCAAGCCCATCCATTCCAAGATAAAATTCTGGCAAATGATAGGTAGAGGTACACGCTTGTGCGAAAACCTGTTTGGCGAAGGACAACACAAAAAAGAGTTCTTGATATTCGACTTTTACCGGAACTTTGAGTATTTCGAGATGCATCCCGAAGGTGCCCGACCTACAAAGTCGCAATCCATCGTCAGTTTGATATTTAATCTGCGCACGGACATCAAATTCGCCTTGCAAGACGGCAAGTATCAAAGCAACGAGGAGGCAAAGGCTTTTCACAACGACCTTGCCGACATTCTGCACCAACAAATTGCCGCCTTGAACAGAAACCGGATAGATGTGCGCCTGCAACTGAGAGCCGTTGAAACATACGCCAATCCGGAAGCCATGACCTGTTTGACGCTTGGCGATGCAATGGCTATGAAAAGCAATATTTCACCATTGCTTAAAAACGCCACTACCGATACGTCTGCATTGAAACTTGATGCACTTGTGCTCAAATCTCAACTTGCCTTGGTGGACGAAACAGTCAATTCAACCTCCTCAGAGCGGAAGATAATGGACATAGCCGCTTATCTCAAAGAAAAGAAAGCATCCATTCCGCAGGTAATGGCAAAGATGGATGTACTGGACGAAGTGCTGTCTCCCCACTTCTGGGAATCCAAAAGTTTGGGTTCACTCGAACGTATCAGGAAAGAGCTTCGTGAACTCATCCAATACTTGGATGGCGGTACGGTAGGACAAACGTTTACCATCAATGTGACAGACACGTTTGAAGAGGATAATTCGGGAGTCAATGTAACCCCTATCCGCACCTATCGCCGCCGGGTGGAGGATTATCTCAAAGAACATTTGTCGGATGACGATACATTGCAGAAGATATACCACCTTGACCCGCTTTCCGAACAAGACATCGCCCGATTGGAACAGATTTTCTGGGAAGAGTTGGGTTCAAAAGAAGAGTTTGAGGCACAAACAAGAACCAAGCCCTACCAGCATAATGTGGCAGCTTTCATCCGTTCCATCATTGGCGTGGAGCAGGATATAGCATTGGAAAAATATCGTGCATTGATTCATGGTGCGGAACTGACTCGTATGCAAGAGGAGTATCTGCGTACACTCATTCGTTATGTATGTGAAAATGGGGATATTGCCACTGTTGTATTGCAGCAACCACCTTTCAATAAGTTCACAGCTATCTTCCGTGATAGCCCTAAAGCACTTATTGATTATGTAAAACTAATCAGTAGGGTGATTGCGGCGTAAATAAAAGAACAATAGAAAACAGAAGATAATTATGGGGAAGACAGTAACAACATATCTCATAGACGGAGACCCGAAAGGAACTCAATATGCATTCATCAGCAATAAGATTTGCCAGATGTTTGTCGTGCCACGTTCTAACCTCTCTTATCTGAATACTCAAGAGAAGTTGCAGAAACCTGCATTTTATATATTACTGGGCGAAGATGAATCAACTAAGCCGCAGGCATACATTGGTGAAACGGAAAATTTTAAAGAGCGTGTGAAAGACCACGACAGCAAGAAGGTGTTTTGGCAAAAAGCACTTATATTCGTATCGAAAGATGCCGATATGACTAAAGTTGATGTGCAATACCTAGAACATAAAGCGATAGCTGAAGCCAAGAAAGCAAACGCTTTTGTTTTAAGCGATAATAAACAAATCCCTAAAGCACCGAATCTACCAGAGCATCAACAAGATTCAATGGATGAATTTTTTGAAGATGTGAAATTTCTGGCATCATTTATCGGTTGCAATATCTTTGAAGTATCACAACCCAAAGAGGAACATCTATTCTACACCAAAGGTAGAGGGTGCAATGCAAAGGGCTTCTACAGTTCCGATGGCTTTACAGTCCTAAAAGGGAGTATTGTTGCCCAAACAATGGTTCCGTCTTTCAACTGGAAAGAAAAACGAGAAAAGATGCTTCAAGATTACACTTCCAACGAGAACGGAATATTGGTATTAACATCGGATAAAACTTTTTCAAGCCCCAGTACTGCCGCAGATTTCTGTATTGGTAGCAGCAATAACGGCTGGTTGGTATGGAAAGACAAAGATGGAAATACTCTAGATTCTGTTTATAGAAAACAATTAGAATAAAAGAGATGAAGATATTTTCTAAAATTCACAACTTCCTATGTGATACAAGTAGAGTGAACTGTGAACTGCAGTGGGTAAAAAAAGGATGGTACATAATATTGTTAATTATCTCATCAATATATGTGTTCAAAAACTTTGATACACTTGTGAATCAATGCTTTATTTGCAAATTTGACGGAAATAGTTTAATATTAATTTTATGGTTATTGTTATTAATAATGCCTCTTATCAATAGTATAGAAGGATACGGTTTTAAGCTTAATAAAGAACAAGCTAAACAAGATGAAATAACACATAAAATCAAACTCTTAAGAGACGATGTTATTAAGCAAAGTGATACTCTAGATCCGACCGAATTAGAAAAGCAATTAAAAGACATTCAAAAAGAACATACAAATGAATAATTATAATAGAAATCAAGAATTAACCCGCAAATATATTCGTGAATTGATTGATGACGGATTAAAACAGATGAAAGATTATAATCTTTCAGAGGACTTGTATGGTGTATGGCTAAAATATTCTCAACAAGTTTTGGAAATAACAACCAAAGATTATAATCCTGCAATCTTATTGAATTATCTTAGTGTAATTATGTCAATTAATCCACAATTAAAACCTTACCAAAAAATTGGGATATGTTTGGATTATCTTATAGGTATACTGAGAATTATTTAACATCAACCAATATAATAGAAGCGGATTAATTCAGACATATTCAATGATTAACTTCGACGAATACATCCCAACAAGGCGAGCCGCAAAAGCGTGAAAAAGGCTATGCGTGGCAAACAGCAATAGGACTTCAAGCAGTAGATGGCTTGAAGCCCTCGAATTATCTTATTGAAACTGCTCGCAAGCATATTGAGGGAGACATAACCATTGATGAAGTACAACAACTTATCAAGAGTTACTACGATTCAAAAGACATTCGTACTGAAAAGGATAATGAAACAGAGGAAGCCGATAAAGTTTCTGCCAATATAACCAAGCTATTGAATGAGCGTTCGTTTGCCTTTACCGTAGCTGGATTGACCGCCATTCATCGGCGGATATTTGATGGAGTATTCAAGTTTGCCGGACAAATCAGAGATTACAATATCACCCAAAAAGAATGGGTGCTTCGTGGCGATACGGTGTCCTATGTATCTGCTCCCGACATCCGTAGAGCCATAGAATATGACCTTGAACAAGAAAAGGCTTTTGATTATACGGAATTGGATATAAACCAAATAGTAAGTCATATTACCCAATTCGTATC
The DNA here is from genome assembly GCF_000172175.1 of Bacteroides intestinalis DSM 17393. Classification (NCBI taxonomy): domain Bacteria; kingdom Pseudomonadati; phylum Bacteroidota; class Bacteroidia; order Bacteroidales; family Bacteroidaceae; genus Bacteroides; species Bacteroides intestinalis. Next base: position 2,210,768 of record NZ_ABJL02000008.1, read on the forward strand.
CGGGTTGTGGCAGATTCATCCGTTTGGAGAAGGCAATACCCGAACTACAGCAGTGTTCACCATCCAGTATTTACGCTCAATGGGATTCAATGTTGAGAATAACCTTTTCGCCAATCATTCTTGGTATTTCCGTAATGCTTTAGTTAGAGCTAATTATCAAAACATACAAAAGGGCATCAAAAGAGATTCTGTCTACTTGGAACGATTCTTCCGCAACCTTTTGATAGGAGAAAACAATGAATTGAGGAATCGTTTCATGGTGGTTAATGCACCCGAAGATATGGCTATCTCTACCCCGACAAGTACCCCGACAAGCTCAGACAATCCCTTACAAATAGATAATGAGAATATCAGCCGCTTAATAAAGGCTATTGCAAACAATAGATTATCAGTTAAAGAGATGATGGCTTCTGTAGGATTAAAGAACCGTGAGAATTTTATGGAATACTCACTCAATCCAGCCATAAAAGAGGGATCTGTTTCTATGCTCTACCCAGACAAGCCCCGTCATCCTCGTCAGAAATATATGTTGACGATTAAAGGATTGGCGGTGTATAATTCAAACAATCTGAAATAATGATAGACGAGAACAACACATCCCCTATTCAATCCGACTTTGAGCGGATTAAAAAGCGAGACGCAAAAGGTTTAGAGTACTGGACTTCTCGTGAGCTGTGCACTGCATTAGGCTATAGTACATATCAAAAATTCAATCGTATCCTAAACAGAGCTATCGCCATAGCCAATAAGAAAGGTTGTAATACTACCGGGCATTTTAACCCTACGATTAAAATGGTAAAACAGGCTTCCGGTTCCTTTCGTAAGGTGGAGAATATACATCTATCACGAATCGCTTGTTTGATGATTGCGGAAAATGCCGATAGCAAGAAGCCGCAAGTGCAAATGGCAAGAGAATATTTCAAACAAGAAATATCAACTCCTGAATTAATCGACAATAGTCTATCATCCAAGATATTGCTATATAAGACGAAACAAGGAGAAAGTCGTATAGAGGTCATCTTTAATAGTGAAACATTTTGGATGTCGCAAAAGCGAATGGCTGATTTGTTTGGTGTCGAAACGAATACGATTAACAATCATCTGAAAGATATATTCAAAAGCGGTGAATTGAACGAGAACTCAGTTATTCGAAAAATTCGAACAACTGCCCATGATGGCAAAAACGATGATACATTGTTCTATAATTTGGATGCGGTTATTGCCGTTGGTTATCGTGTGGGCAGTTATCAAGCGGGCCAATTTCGGATGTGGGCTACATCGATTCTAAAAGAAATGAGCATAAAAGGATTTGTATTGGATGATGAACGCTTGAAACAGGGCAAACATTTTGGCAAAGATTATTTTGACGACCTATTAGAACGTATCCGAGAGATACGAGCTTCAGAACGTCGGTATTATCAGAAAATCACCGATATCTATGCCGAATGTAGTGCCGATTATGACCCTAAGGCAGAGACCACCCTACAATTCTTCAAAATGGTGCAAGATATGATGCATTGGGCTACTTCACATCAAACGGCTGCCGAAATCATCTATTCAAGAGCAGATGCCCAAATGCCCCACATGGGACTTACCACGTGGAAAAACGCTCCTGACGGTAGAGTTCAAAAGTCGGATACAATTATCGTCCAGAATTACCTATCAGACAAAGAAGTTTCTGCTTTCAATCGTCTTTCAACCGCTTTCCTTGATTTGGCTGAACTTCGTGCCGAACGGCAAATCATTTCCACAATGGCAGATTGGAAAAAGCAATTGGATGATTTCTTGACTCTATATGAGTATGATAAATATAATGAGGCTGACACCATTTCCGCCGAACAAGCGAAAGAAAAGGCATACGCTGAATATGATAAATTTCGCTTGATTCAAGATAATGAGTTTCTTTCAGATTTTGATAAGGAACTCAAGAGGTGGAAAGAGAAAGGGTTGTTTGGTAAAGATTAATTCTATCTATAAACACTATTAACAGGAACATAAGATAAACCATAACGGCATATTCTCACTATCTTTTCCCGAAGCCAAGACAATTATTGTCTCTGGTGATATTCATGGAGACTTTAATCAGTTGGTGTTCAAACTCTGCATCCAATATCAGCTTACGGACACCTTGCTAATTGTAGCCGGGGATTGTGGCTTTGGCTTCGAAAAGAAAGAGTACTATGAACAGATGGTTAGACGAAATGTCAAGCGAATGAACCAAGCCAACAATTGGATTGTGTTTGTGCGAGGTAATCATGATAATCCAGCTTATTTCGATGGAGCAATGTTCAACTTCAAACGCTTCATCGCTATTCCAGATTATACTATTCTACAAGCCTGTAATCATACCATCCTTTGTGTTGGTGGAGCTATCTCTATTGACCGTATCTATCGCATAAATGAATGGGATAAACGCAAATACCGTGTTCATTCAAATGAACCACAAGAAAATGATATTTCTCGCAATTTATATTGGCAGAACAAAGCTCCTATTTACGATTCTGATAAGCTGAATACCATCCGTGCAAACTTCTTGATTGATACAGTTGTCACACATACCGCACCTTCATATTGCGAACTATTCTCAAAAAGCAATCTTAACCAATGGGCTGAGAACGATCCTTCATTAATTGAGGATATACAATTTGAACGAAAAGCGATGGATATGCTTCTAAACCATCTCAAAACCAACAATCATCCGATAAATCATTGGTATTATGGGCATTTTCATCAAAGTTGGCATTCTGCTATTGATGGAATACTATATCAGATGCTCGATATTATGGAATTCTGTCAAATATATTGATTTATACCATTTCGGGTATAATAATGATGCAATAGACAGAATTATACCCGATAGAATATAATAGTTGTTACCTGAATATAAGTGTTCCTATTAGGGCATACAAATATTTTCCATAGTGGACAACGGAAGCAATTACATTTTTTCAAGCGAATAAATCTGACTTATTACACTTTTTAAAACGAATAAAAGATGAGGGAGCAATATCAATATTCAAACATAATATATCCTTCTTGGTCATAACCTTTTCGTTCATGATGGATACGATCTATCAACTGCTGCAAATCACTCTCATCTGACTTAATGTCCTTAAAACGACAATACTGTTCATCGTATCTTTTTCCGGAACCGGACTTCAAACGAGAGTCAATATCGGAAGGAATTAGAAATGAAGAACGTTCCGCTCCTAAATATTGTTGAAATTCAAAGAGAAATATGCCAATACCTGCTAAATCAAAATCACCGAAATGAAGATAATGATTGGGAATAGTACATAGCCATCTTCTAAGATCTGTTGATTGTGGGTAGCGGGACACAAAGAGTGCTTTTTTCGGAAGCTTATGCGCTTGAAGATATTTTTCGAAAAATACTCTTTGATTGCGAATCATTCTGAAATTTTCCATATTCTCGATACCTATCACTACTACGTCTTTAGGTATTGTGAACGTCTCCCATTCTGCGACAAAAACAAAACTCCCTTTTTGTGGTTTTACCATAAAAGGTTCTCCGTTAAGCCTACACCCAATAGGCTCATAGCTGTTTACAGGGAATCCTGGGCAGGAACGAACCATAACAAGTTTGGAGTTACCTGTTTCTGTCGCCATAGAAGCGCGTGAATCTGAGATATTTACTTCGAGAATGCGATAGTTTTCATCCTTATCGATCAGAAATCTTTTTAAAGCTTCAGTATCACGGGCACGATATGATTTTCTTGAGCCGTGGGAGGTAACTAATAGCATACCCTCGGTCAATAGTTCATCCCGTAACTTACTGCTTAGTTTTGAACCTGTGACTTGTTCACCTGCTATCAATGCTTGTATAGACGCACTTATTGCCATATTGTATCCGACTATTTTATTCGTTTCAATAATTTTTCCACTCTCGTCTTCACTCCATACTTACTCAGAAGATAGGTATAACGATAGTCGTAAGGATTATAGGATGTGGGGGAACTATTGATGAGATAGATATTGCGTAAATTGGCAAATTGGAGAATACCTTTGATATTGTTAGGATGCAAGCGTCCTATCTCATCCATCATGCAATGTACAATGAAATCACCACTCTTTCGGGCTGCCTTTTTCTTAAAGACGTTGATGAGCATGATATTGACCATTGCCTTCACAAGAATGTCCGTACCATCTGACCCTACATTATTAATACGCTCGACCCAGTTCGTGTCGTTATCGTTTTCCTTTACTCGAAATTGTAAGCGGAATGCGTCACTCAATGATACAGATGAACGATTCGGTTCGTTCTGCAACTGATGAGATAAACTCTTCAGATAATCCACGACCTTGAGGTTCACTTCATCCCGATTATTGCTTGAGAAAAGATTAAGTTCACCGATAGAGAGCGCATTTTCTACGGTATAATCATGAATGGATATAAGCAGTTGCATGAGCTTGTCTGAGGATTCATTCGCTCTTAGCTCAATGCTCTTGATGACTCCAGCAAAGTTCTTTTCTACAAAATCACGATTGATGTCAAGTATCACTCCGTCCACATCCGATCTACGTTTCATCAGCGAACCAATTTCGGTTGAGATACGTCCCAAAATGTCTTTATAATGCTCGCTGGTACGTCGGCGGAACTCATCGATTTTGTTATTGTCCATGAACTCCTGCAAATCAACGGCAATTTGCAGATAATCATTGTCCGTCACAGGCATCGTGTTGAAACGGAAAGTATTTTGAGGCTTGAAGTTGCGATTGAAACTAACCACTATATCTTTAAGTTTGTCGATTGACTCGCGTTTTTGATTGACAGTACCTCTAAGTTGGCTCAGGAGTTGCTGACAATCCAAATGTGTCTCCATTGTCTTGTCATCAGAGAGATAAGTGTCGGGTACCAAATGTTCGTTCTCGACCATTTGATGATAAAAGTTCAACCCCTCTTTTCTGTGCGCCAGCTCCTTGAGGACTATATGCTGACGCTCTTCCATTTCTCTGCATTTTTTCTCGATGCGTGTTCGTTTATCCTCATAACGCTGGCGTATCATAGAGAGTCGTTGCTCGATAGTCTTAATCGTTTTTCTGATTTCCGGCTCCTTGGCAAAAAGGTTTTGTTCAGCGTCGCGATACCTGATAACAATAGAACGTTCCTCTTCAATCCTCGCCAACAATGTCTGCAAATCCTTCAAAGCTTTACGATATTGTTCAAGCAAATCCATATCAACACCTTTGCCTGCAAGTTCTGCTTTCTGTTGTTCATCGAGTTGCTTCTTCTGTACGGCAAACTCCTTATAACGCACGGTCGCTTCCGCATTTTGTGATTCGTTAAAAATGCGCAGTTCCTCATCAAGTGCTTTTGAGGTTTTACCGAATGAGGAGTCAAGGTTTTTAAGTTCTTTTTTATTCCTTGCTTCATTTTTCTCACGGACATCCTTCTCCGATTGCACGTTTAGCAGAGCTTCGTTGAAGGAACGTTCACGGATCTCTTTTTCTTGAGCAATCTGTTCCAGTTCTTCCATCTCCAGCTTATGCCGATGGTTTTGCAGATTTTGTCGTTTGACAGGTATTTGTTCTTCTTCCACCTTTAACAAAGTTACATTCTGCCGAAGCGGATTGAGTTGTGTCGCATATTTTTTTCCGAGTTTCGATATCTCTTCCTCAAGGGTAATAGGCGATTGCATGAGCTGGCGGTTTATTTGCTTCACTTGCTCTTCCAAGTTCTTTTTCTCCAATCTATACTCGTCAGGCGTACGATGCACGGAGGCTATATTGTCTAGGTTCAACCTTATCCCGAACAAGTTGTCAGATGCAACACAAAACTGAGGTTCAAGCCCTTGTGCGTATAGGACCCGTTCTTCGTCAATCACTTTGCCTATCGTGTTTTCCCAGCCTTCCGTATTCTCGCAAAGCCATTTATAAAAAGAGCCGTCTAAATGGGTAAGCAAATTATTAATCTTTGCAATTTGTTCCCTGATTTGTGTCCGGTCGGCTTCAAGCCGTTCCTGCTCACGTTGTGAGGCATGTTTTATTTCAGCCTCTTTCATCTCATACTCGGCGATAATCTGTGTTATCTGGCTTTTTACCGCTATCTGTTGTGCGGTATTCTCTTTCTCTTTCAAATTCAGCTGTTGAAGTTGTTCATCCGTTTGCTTTATTTCATCGGCCATAGGATGCCAATGACGGAGTTCCTTCAACGCACTATCAGCCCTGTTTTGTTCGGCCAACAAGACTTGTAAACGCTCATCAGACTCATGTCGCCAATTGTCGAACGCTTCCATAATCTGATTTCTATTCTTGGAACGGTCTTCTTCTAGTCTCTTACGCTCTATCTGGAGTATGGCTTGTTTTTGATAATATGCCTCTTTTTGAACATTTTCGAATGCTTGACGCGCATTCTCCAGTTTAGCCTTTGCAATGTTGTACTTTTCCTCTATTGAAGCATGCGTTTTCAATAAATCATCCAATAGAGTTTGTTTATTAATCGCTTCTTGCTTGATCGCAGACTCCCGGTCGGAAAGAGAGAGTTTGTCTTCAATGCCAAGAGCATCGAAATCCTTCCTTGCCTGTGCTATTTCTTTCAGTTTGCTTTTCTTGGCGCCAAGTTCTTGATTGAGCGAGTCTTTTTCTTTATCATAGTCAGTTGTAAGTTCTTTCTTACGACTATGTTCCTTTTCTATGGCCGTTTTAACTTCTTCCGCTTCCACTTCCAATAGTGGTATCCGTTGCTCGCTATATGCTACCGCATGATTCATCATATGCCATACATCCGACAATTGTTGGTCGAGCGCGACAATTTTGCGACCTTGTTCGGCAATATTCAATGCCTGTTGGCGCACCGGATAATTGCCGTCACGTGTTTGACGGAACCAGCAATCAATTTCATCATACTCTCGTTCAAAGTTTGAAACAAGTCGTCTGTAGGTTTGTAAATCAATGGGCAAATCTTCATCTGTCATGGATTGTATGATCGTGTTCTTTACAAAGTCTGCATCCAGTTTGGTATTCAGAAATACGTTTTGAATGCTTCGCGGGATATTCTGATAATGCGAACTCTGAACTAAAGAATAACGTGCGTATTTATGGTCATGTGTATTGCCGAAGATAATATCTTTGAACATCACACCGGATTCTATTCTTGCAGAAACCCCTACATTCTTGTCTATACGTTCACGAATCTTCACCCAATCACTCAACACCTGCTTGTCTTCGGTAATGAACCATTCACGTTGATAGGGTGCATCTATAAATCGCCATGAAGCACGTCCTTGGTATCTGCTGACCAATATGGTATATGCGCCATTATCACGCATCACCTCATAAAGTATATACGAATTTGACTGGCGAAAATAGAATTCATCAAACGACTTCTGTCCCTGTTGAATACCTAAACGGTGTTTGTCGGCATTATAGAAAAACAGCAATGCCCTCAACACAGTACTTTTGCCCACACCTTGTGTTCCTGTAAAATGTACATTGCCATCCACGGAAATCTCAGCATAAGGGATATTAGCACTATTAATAAAAATAATCTTATTCAGGTACTTCATCTTCATTAACTATTTGAATGATTTCCACTAATTCTTCAACATAGCGAAATGCCGAAGTAATCTTATAAGTCTCGTCTTGTTCGCTAATACACTCGGCAAAACCCATATTCTGCATCTCTTGAAGCAGTTTGTTTACAATCTCAATATTAGACCCTGCACCGTACTTCTTGAATAGATGATTAGCCTTTTCTTTTAGTTCTATATCCAGACTAATCTGTTCTATCAAATGACTTTTACGGAACTGATATCCGGCTGTAAATGATTGGTTATAGCATTTCAAAAAGTCCAGATAGTCAAGCCATTTTGAAAAGCTTTCCAATTTCTGTTCTATGGTTTGCTTACTTTCTCCTTTTCGCGAAAAATAGAAGAAACCATTGCCGCATTCCAATTGCAGACCAATTTCCTTGAAGTAATCAGTATAATCCTCCATATTCTCCTCGATATCTTCATACAAATGGCGGATGGAGGTATCTGTGCTGTCCACCGAAAGAAACTCTCCTCGGCTCAACCGTTCGTATATTCTTTGAGTATTATTTCGCATAAATTATGGGATATTCGATGTCTTGATAAATTGCATATTCTCCTGTCATCCTGCATTCGTCAGAATGTAAGATAACCAATTGGCAAAAGAGAGTTACTAGGTCTTCCATCGTACATTTTACTTTATAGTCATACCTCAAAATGAACTTAAACAGATCATAGCTTGAGGCTAAGAACGCATTCCATACTTCCGTGGAATCCACCTCCTCCAGTTGTTGGATATGCTCTTGTAAATCTTCCTCTGTCAAAGGTTCGGCTTCTGCTCTTGTTGTTTTCTGTATTCCATTGCGTTCAGCCATTCGTCTCAATAACTTTACGACCTGCTCATTTTCCCGTAGCATCTCCAAAGACAAACGTGTCTTGTTGTATTGGCGGGATTCCGTCCAAAGAGGACTTCTCTCTTCCAATACCTGCATAAGGTTCGTATCCGTCTTAATAAGTAACTGATCTTGCAGATATTTCAACTTTCGTATCTTTTTATAAAGTTGATTCTGCTGGTCTATCTGGTTGATGTAGGAAATAATCTGTCGGTCAATCTCCATGAGTGCGTGATAAGCTTCCACAAAATCATGTTTCACATCGCTACAGGTCTTGGCCATGTGCGGATCATTGGCCATAATGAAGAAAGCATGCTCGTTGTCCATCAACTTTTCACATTCACGGATCATGACACGGATGCTATGGCTCTTCTCATCCAGATTCTGTAGTTTCTTCTTCTTGATAATATAGTTGGGTTCCTGCTTATAAGCATTATCCATGTTACGTTTCAAATCCACCACATTCTTCAACGTTCTGAATCCAGTCTTCTTTAAAAGTTGCCGTACATTGTCTTGATATCCGGCTTTGCGATTGACATTAGTCTCTTGCAGAAAATATCCAATATGTTCTTTTAAAGTGTTGATACATTCCTGCACACTCAATACGCTAATCTCCTCGTTTACATTCAGCACCTCCTCGAAGAAGTTCAGATAGTCACTTTCAATTTCAAGCGTATTGCCTGTCTCCACCAATACGCCATAGTCAACCAACTTTCTCAATCTGGTTTCATTCCCTCCGACAAGATCTATAGCAAGTCCCAACGGAAACTTTATTAGTTTACGTTTCTCAAACATCTCACTCAGCAAACCTTGCTCACGCGAGAGTGTTTTGGTCAGTTCTTCTATGCTTCTGAAATGTGTCAGAATATCCATATTTCAAAATTCTATAATTAATGCCATCAAACTGTCAATAAACTCAAATCAACATCGGGAATGATAACATCCGTAAGCTTATCTTCAACAAGGAATCCCATATAAAGCGGAATGGTGAGTATATCCCCCTCACGTCCTACATTATATTGTCCTAACTTGATTGCATTCTTGACATGATACACATCCTTGTTCTTCAGAACCGTAGTCATACTTTTTGCCTTTCCCGACTTTGCCTTGACTTCAAGAATAACGCATTCTCCTTTGAATCTCACCAAGAAGTCCAGTTCAAGCCCGCTATCCTTATGGAAGTAGTATAGTTTTTGCCCGGACTTGCATAAGAAATCAGCCATCAGATTCTCAAAAATAGCCCCCTTGTATCCAAGAAGATTACCCTTCAAAATATCTGCCTGTGTTCCATAATCGAGCATTGCCATTAAAACACCTATGTCAGTGGTATATACCTTGAAACACTCTTTGACGGAATTGCCTTCTAAAGGCAGTTCTGTAATCTGCGTGTTATAGCATCTACGGACTATCCCGGCATCCTCCAACCATTGGATGCTACCGATGTATTGCGAAGCCCTTCCACCTTTCTTGACGATGGAATATTGAAATTTCTTGTTCTCTTTGGCTAATTGTTTCGGAATAGATTCAAAACATTCACGAATGTTAGGCTTGTCCGCATCATCCGCATATTTAACCATATCCTCTTCGTATTCGGCAATAAGATTGCGTTGCGCCTTATAGATAAGTTCGATATTCTTGGTTTCAAGGAAACAGTTCACCACCTCCGGCAGACCTCCGACAACGACATATCTATACAGCAACTCCATCATTGCCTTGTGAATTCCATCGGGAACAACCTTTTCGCTCTCAAAGCATAATTTGACAGAATCAATGACCGCCTTACCGATTCCATTTGCCCATAGAAATTCCTCAAAGTCCAACGGATACATATCTATCACGGTTTCATATCCGACTGGAACCGAATCTTGTCCTTCCTCTTCGTTTTTCTTTCTGCTTTTGCCGTAGCCTTTCACTCCCAAAAGAGAACCCGTAGCAATAACATCGAAACGTCCGTCTATATGGAATGACTTCAAGGCAGTCCTTGCTTCCTTGCACTCCTGAATCTCATCAAGGATAATACAAGTTTTCCCCTCAATGAAACGACTACCTTGTATCAAAGCAGATAGGTTGAGAATAATGGTATCGACATCTATATTACCCGTAAAAGCGGACTTCTTATCCGGTTCAAGTATGAAGTTCATATAGACTACACTCTCATAATTCTCTCTTGCGAACTTCTGGACAATGTATGTCTTTCCACATTGGCGGATACCTTTTATCACAAGGGGCTTTCTGTCCTTGGACTCTTTCCATTTAGCTAAATATGTTTCTATTTTCCTTTTGAGCATAGCGCAATCATATTCTTTCCATACGCAAAGTTACACTTTTTCCAGTGAATAACATTCAAGTTAGCACACTTTTTCAAACGAATAAGTCACATATAGATACATTTTTTCAAGCCAATCACATTTTTTCGTGCAAAAATCTGCTGCAACCCACAGAAATTCCAAGAAAACCACTACCTTTGCATACAACAAGCGTTCTGTAACATACCTGCGGAAATGCCCTATCACTCAATACCTTGTATCTGATAGCGGGCATTCCACAAAAGGGCTGAAAAGAGGCGGTACAACACGTATATGCAAAGCAATGAAATACAACGGTTTGCATTTGTCCCTACATTCTGTGTATTTGTAAAAACAGAGGTTGTACCGATTAAAATGAATAGTCACTGATAATCAGTGATGTAAATATGCTGCATCGGTAAGTAATCTGTAATAAATTATCAATTAAAAAACAAGAATTCTCAACATTACGCACTGAATAACAAAATACCATTTCACGCTTATAGAAAGAGCGAGGAATGGTATTTTAATCTATTGGCTCATTCTTTGATAATGCACCAAGTTTCTCTTTTATATTCCTTACGGTCATACTCTTCCTCTCTACACATCCAACAGCCACATGGAATTCCTTCCTTAGAAATATTTATCCGCAAGTAATTCTTTATACATCTGAAGATTATCCATATCGAAATTAAAACAAAAATAGTTTTAATCCATAATCCTAAGTTGCCAAAACGCCACGGCCGCCGCCACCGCCACATTGAGCGAATCGACCCCATGCGCCATCGGGATACGGACTACATAGTCCGCCGCGGCAATCGTATCGGGTGGAAGCCCCTCTCCCTCCGTTCCCATCACAATGGCTAGCCGGGGTTCGGACGTCAAGACAGGATCGGCAATGGAGATAGAATTGTCCGTAAGTGCCATGGCGGCGGTGCGGAAGCCGTGGCGGGCCAGATCACTGAGAGTGCCGTCCAGCCACGTCCAGGGAACCAAAAAAACCGAACCCATGGACACCCTGACCGCACGACGGTTCAACGGATCGCAAGAGTTACGCGTCAGCAACACGGCATCCATCCCGAGAGCGGCCGCCGAACGAAAAATGGCACCAATATTCGTAGTGTCCACCACACCGTCGATGACGACGATGCGCCGGGCATCCCGACATGTGTCTTCCACCGTGCGGGGCGCGGGGCGACGCATGGCACACAACACTCCGCGCGTCAGGACATAGCCCGTCAGCGTAGCGAGCAACTCCCGCCCGCCCGTATAGACGGGCACGTCGCCGCAACGACTGATGATGTCGGCGGCATCACCGGTGATATGTTTTTGCTCGCACAAGAGGGCCAGAGGTTCATATCCGGCATCCAATGCTACACGGATCACTTTCGGGCTTTCGGCTATGAACAGGCCTTTATCGGGCTCGATGCGGTTGCGCAACTGGGCCTCGGTGAGGGTGGAGAACACCTCGATTCCGGGGTGCGACAAGGAGGATATTTCAATAATGGGCATAAGGCTGTATTCTTTTTAATATGGTTATGAACAAAGCGTGGTAAAAGTGGTAAGGTGATAGTGGGATAACGCTCTGTGATATATAGCGCAGCTACTTTATCGCCCTATCACCTTTACCACTTTTACCACCCTATCACTCTCTTATTCCTTTCTTTCTCTTTCAGACACCGCAACTTTCATCACCCCGTCCAGTTTATTTTCATAAATCCGGTAAGCCTCCTCAATCTCATTCAACGGGAAGCGGTGTGTGATAAGCGGCGTGGTGTCTATCTTGCCTTCTTCGATCAGGCGAAGTATCTCGGCGCAATCGCACCCGTCCACGCCACCGGTCTTGAAGATCAGGTTTTTTCCGTACATATCGGGCAAGGGAAGCACCTGGGGATGATCGTAGAGGGCCACCACGGTGACGATGGCATTGGGGCGTGCACACTCCCACGCCAGACGGAAGGTGTCGTCGGTTCCTGCCACTTCGAGCACGACGTCGGCTCCGCCATGATCGCTACTCCGCAACACAATCTCCCGGCAATCCTCCGGTTCCACCACCTGTACGTCCGGATAATGTTTACGCACAAGGCGTATTCTTTCAGGAGATTTCTCGCAAACAATGATGCGGCGGGGGTGCTTGAGCATCACGCAAAGCAGGGTGCAGATTCCGGTAGGGCCGGCGCCGATGATGAGCACCGTATCCTTTTCGGTAATCTCCGATATGCGAGCCGCCCAAAAGCCCGTGGCAAGCACGTCGCCCACAAAGAGCGCTTGTTCGTCGCTCACCGCATCCGGAATACGGTTCAGTCCCTGGTCGGCATAAGGCACGCGGACGTACTCGGCCTGACCTCCGTCGATGCGGCAACCCAGTGCCCAACCACCATTGGCATCGGTGCAATTGTTCACATATCCGTGTCGGCAAAAGAAGCATTCTCCACAAAAGGTTTCTACGTTCACCGTAACCCTGTCGCCGGGCCTGATGGAAGTGACGTCCGCGCCCACTTGCTCCACGATGCCTACCATTTCGTGCCCCACCGTGGTTCCGGGCAAGGCACGCGGCACGCTACCGTGCTTGATGTGCAAATCGCTGGTGCAGATGCTACCGAGCGTCACGCGGACAATGGCGTCTCGGGGGTCTTTCAACCCGGGTTTCGGTTTTTCTATAAGTTCAAATTTTCCGTGTTCAATATAGGTATATGCAAGCATTGTTTTTCTCTTTTTTAATACTTCTCTTTCCGTTCAAACTCTCCCTCCTCCGTATAGTACTTCCATGTGCCCTTGGGTATGTTATCTCCGTATTTTCCGCGGAGTTTCAGTTTGCCGTTCTCATAATATTCGCGATAGCGTCCGTGGCGCTTTCCATCCTTCACTTCCGCTTCACTCTTCAGCGCTCCTTCGGGATAAAACTCCCGCAAGACGTTGCCCTCAAATTTCTCAACATAGAAACGTTGCAACTCACTCATTTGCTCCTTCTCCGTTTCGGCATCTTCGTTCATTACTTCGTCGGCTTCATCGTCCACTACCACCGCTACGGCCTCTTCTTCCGGTTGATAAAGTTTATAGTCCATCACGCATTGCAACGAGGCGGACTGGCCGTCTCCCGTAATCTGCATGGTCCAATAGGGAAATGAGTAGACAATGTCCTTGTCCGATTGTATCTCTCCCCACGTAACGGCATTCATCATAGGCTTCAACTGGTAATAAAACTTATGCACATCCGTATATAAGAAAACGGTAGAACTCGAATTCAGGTACGAGAAGGCATTTTTAAAGCCCGGATTATCCTTCAACAGGTTCTTCTGATCGTAATCTTCTATAAATGAGAGCAGAGACGAGGCTTTGTTGCTAAACACCACATAATCGTCCACGTACGTGTAATAGGGTTTTTCGAACTTGTCGAACAGCCCTCCAAAGAACAAACGAAAGAAGCCTTTCATTTCCACATAGTTGATTTCAAATCCCTTATAATCAACCGTCTTTATCCGGAGCGGGGTGCGCCGCCTGAGCTTTTTTTCTATAAACTCCATATTCTTACGGGCGTCCTTGATGCTTTTGGTGCCGATGGCCAGAATCAGTTCCGGATCGTGCCCCAACAGCCCCGGTTCGGATTGGGTGATGGCAAATTCTCCCGACATCCAGCTCAGGAAGTTTTCTTCCAGAGAGATGTCGAACAGGCTTTCAATCTTCTTCCGGGAACTCCTATAAGATTCGCACCATTGCGGATCGTGGACCGCGAGTGCATTCTCCAGTTCCTTTACAAAAGTCACCGGATTGCTGAAACCGATGTTGGTATAGAGTGCCGTCCGGCTGGACAGGATTTCGTGTGCTTTCATCCGGTGCTTACCCGAGTTCAGCAAGGCCATGATGTACGGATCGACGGTGTCTTTCCGCAAGGTATATCCTTTCACCTCCATCCGTTTGTGGTCGGTATTGAAATAGAGTCCGGCAAAATCCATGGAATTGCTGAACATATCGATGTACTCGTTCCCGGTTCCCAGATAAATATTCAGGAATTGGGGCAGGCGTGCATAATTGATAAAAACGCGGACAAGTCCTTTGCCGGACACCAGTTTTTCGGCTTCGATAAAAGAATGATCGAGACCGATTTTGGGCTTGTTGCGTGAGTCGATGGCCGATTCTACAAGTTTGGAGGTATAGGAACCTACGAAATGGTTGTCCACGAAGGCGCAATAAAAAATATCGCGTGTATCCGGATCGCGCATTTCGAGGATGTTAATCCCGTTGTGCATCCGGTTGGTTACGGAACTGCCCGCCATGGTGAGCACCGTTTCAAGCTGATCCTTCAACAAGTCCATCTTGGAGGCCTTTTGCATGTCCAGCACAATCAGGAAATCCCAATCGCGGGCACGGACCTTATGGATCGAGATGAGCATATCCCGTTTGCCCACAAGCGATAACAACATTTTATTGCTTCGGACCACAGTGTCGAGCGTTTCCACATTCCGGGTGACGTCCTCGAAGGCTTTCGCCCGCTTCAGGCATTGCCAGGTTGCGCTTCCGCTGAACTTTGCCCAATCGTCGATGGGCGCCGAGGACTGGATGATAAATGCCGCGTCTTCGGGCACCAGGTAGATTTGCTGAATGTTGCGGTCGGGCGAAACAAACAGGTGAACAATGGAGTACAAAAAATATACAACCAAGGCTAAACCGGCAATCGCAAGTGTTCTTTTTACGAGGGTCCGGGTATTGTTCTTCTTAACGGATTCAACGGGTAGTTCTTGTGGCCCGTTGTCCAATTCATTTTCGATCATCCCTTTTTCAGTATGCTATTGACTACACGCACCGAAGACACCAGCTTGGCCGTGGAAGTAAACACATCCACATTCCACACATGCGAGGAGCGGCCTTTATGCACGATAGTTGCAACAGCCCTTACCGTATCCCCCTCATGGGCGGAGGAGATATGGTTTCCGCTGACCTGCATGCCGACCACTATTTCGTCCGGCTTGCAAAGTATCATGGAACCCAGTCCGGCCACGGTTTCGGCCAATGCTAGGCTGGCACCTCCGTGCAGGATGCCGAAAGGTTGGCGCGTACGTTCGTCCACGGGCATGGTGGCCTCTACCCTATCTTCGGAGGCGTAAGTGTATTGTATGCCCAGATTTCCCATCAATGCATGGCGGGCACGCTGGTTGAGTTGCTCCAGGGGCACGTCGGCGGGGCGGATTTCGGCAAGTATCGCTTTCTCCACGGCTTCGGCCACGCCGTCTTCATCGTTGGAGGCGGTGATGCGGTCGGCACAGACCTTCACCGAGTCTTGTGCGTTTCCCATAGCGATACCCAGTCCGGCGGATTGTATCATGGAGACATCGCAAACTCCGTCGCCGATGGCGATGACTTCTTCAGAGTTGATACCTAACTTCTCAAGCAAGGCGCCCAGCGTATTGGATTTATCAATGGAGCAGGGCACCACTTCTAGGAAATAAGGTTCCGAACGAAATACATCCAGCGCTCCGTTCAACCTCCGGCGCCAGTGGTCTTCCAGTCCCACGAGGGCTTCTTCGTCATCGCTTACCAGCATGCACTTGCAAGGGGCAAAGTCCACCGCTATCGAGAATTCGGTTTCGGCAATTATCTTCAAGCCATTCAGCTCGGCTTCGCGGCGTATGTGCTCGTTTTCAGGCGAGTCGGTGATAATGGTATCTTCGTGATACGTAAAAATAGCAAACCCGTTCTTACGGGATTTCTTTTCAAGATAGGGCAGCATTTCGGGGTTTATCCTACGCTCAAAGAGTAGTTCGCCACTTTGCGCATTGATAATTTGCCCGCCATTGTAGGAGAGGATGAAGCCTCCGTAATTGCCCAGTTCCAGAGTTTTGGCAATAGGCATCAGGCCATACGTCGGTCTGCCGGAAGCCAACACGATACGCACGCCCATCTGTTGCACCTTCAACAAGGCGGCCAGCGTGCGCTTACTGATTTTCTTTTCACTATCGAGCAGGGTTCCGTCCACATCAAGAACTAATAATTTGTATTTCATGACTTACCGGTTTTGAGTTAATGAAACAAAGGTAAAGTTATTCGAGAGAAAACACAATAAGTGACGGGGTTTTTCTCGTGCATTTTTATTTATTATTTACATAGGGGGACTTTAGTATAATTGCTCAGGTATCTAAAGAGTGTAGGTATTAAATATTTTCCTTCAAAAGAAAACCCGTGCAAGAATAATCCTACACGGGCAAAGCTTTGTCTAAAAGTCTTTGATTATAGTGAGGCTGAACTTAATTCAGTCCCCATTTTCTTTATAGCTGTTAATATTTTGTTAGTGGTTCTTTCTCCCGCAAAGGCTACACCGCTTTTATATTGCCTCATTTTGCTTTCATTGATACCTGCATACTGGGCAAACTTACTAACATTAATCCAATCAAAGTAATTAAAGAAAGAGGCTATATCAAATTTGAAAGTTACCTGTAAATCGGTAAATTCATTTGGTAATGTGCCTGTTTCTTCTTTTACCATTTCTTTAGCCTCATCTATACTTAGCATAAAATCAGCCTTTGCAGCTTCAACGCTTTCGCCATACCCACCAAAGCTATGATTATTTATTTCCTGCTCTGAATAGATGGAATAAAGCCCGTCACTGCCTTTTTCTACAATAGCCGTTACTTTCATATCCTTTGCTTTTTATTTGGGTTAAAACTAAAAGTTCTTATTGATATTAGAATACAGAATATAAGGAAGTGCAGGGGGATTATACCCCTGCTTTCTTCCTGATACTTTTTTCTGTGCCTTTGGGTATTTCTTGGCTATCATGTCGTGGAACTACAAAGGTTTTACCTGTTATAGGTGAAAACCACTGGTCGTGCCTACCTCCATGACTGACAAAATAACAGCCGTTTGCACTTAGCACCCTTTTCAGTTCTGATGTTTTCATATCTCAAAGAACTTTTAGACGCTACAAAAGTAACATATTTGTTACTTTATGCCAAATAAAAGAGTAACAATTTCGCTACTTTAACAGAGATAAGGCTTCCAGATACAAGTTAGTAATCTACAAAAGAAAAGAGGCTCACCGCTTCTCTGTAGCAAGGAAAGTCCCGTAAAAGTAAAGGGAAGTGCCTGAATTCCGACACTCCCCTTTCTCTTAGTTTAACTCGGCCTTTACCTCCTCGTCATCATTTCATCGCACCGCCTCCCAGTGCTCCCAGTGCGGCCGAAACAATAGCCATCACCACTTTCAGGATTTTCTTCCAAACAGACTTCTTCATAAATACACTTGTTTAATTTTTAATTCTTTAATTATTAATTTCCAACGCCTTTGACTTTAAACCCTATCCCAGTGGATTTTCTTCTATTCCTCCGTCACCTGACGACGAACCGCCTTCTTCAGTCGGAAGTTCATCATTGATGCGGTCCACATCTTTGAGGCTAAGTCCTTCGGAACGTGTACTTCCACTAGCCGTAATACGGATTTCCTTATTGGCACGAAAGCAAACGCGCAAACCTGTGATATCATTCGCCGTAAACGCCTCCACCGTTTCTGTGCCCTTGCTATGGGCGGCAAGATAAAAATATCCCAGTCCGTCAATGTTTACCGACCGCCCCAGAAGCAGTTCTTCTTTCAACTCCGTGCGGAAATCTTTCAACACAGAGTTCACCACACCTTCACTCACACCGGAAAGTCGGCTGATCTTTTTCGCAATCTGCTTCAGATCCATCGCCACACCATACTTATAGGTGATTACCGGATATACCTTCTTTATCGACTTCTTGTCCAGCGGATTCAGGAATCGCCAAACCTTCTTGTACAAAATACTCATAGTTTTTCCTCTTTTTAAATTAAATAAATCATGTTCAAAATCTCTTTGCTAACGTTAACGTTGCAAAGATAAAAGATGCGGTAACTTCTATAAAGCTCAAATGAACACTTACTATGACATTTTCATACTTATATTTTTCTCGTATAACAGGCTACACACCTTGCAGGAATGAATCATCATTTACCCATATACACCATATCGTAAATTTACCCACAAAAAAAGGAAGAAAACACAGTAGTATATCCGGAGAATTCGGAGTATAAAATGACGAGGACGACAAAAGAGGCTATTCGTAATGTGGGACGTATCTCTCTGTCGGGTGTACAACCCCAATTTGCTATAGTGATAGATACGGAGAGTTTATATTTGCGCTTTGTTTTTTCAAGAATGATGAAGCAACTTACATTACTCGCCATTTTGACTTTATCACTCCCAATGGCGATGCTCATCTAAAGAATTTTTCGCTGATTGATAGAAATGAGGAATATCGTCTTTCGCCAGCTTACAATTTGATAAACATTTCCTTACATTTAGTAGAGCCCCGCATTTTTGCCCTTGACAAAGATTCGTTCCGCAAAGGCATGAAACTTTTGGATAAGTATCAAGTGAGTAGAACCGATTTCGAAGAATTCGGTTGCCGTATTGGACTTCCAGAGCGGGTTGTAAAACGAGAATTAGATGCATTTGCAAAAGAAAATCAGATGATAAAGGTATTGATTGAGCATTCTTTCTTGTCGGATATATTAAAACATCAATATTGGCTGTCCATGGATTATAGACGGAAGATGTTAGTGTGGTGATTTCAAAAAACGGTATTTACTCATCAAGGCGTTTCTTTAACGCAACACACCGGAAATTCCATGTACTCTCCATGAAGTACCATTGGTGCAAAATACTTCCGTGAAGTACTTAAGAAATATTACAATGTAAGCCCAAGCAAATTTAATAAATTTGCCAGAAGATTGATGGATAATAAAAATCCCACTAACCTACCCCCAGTGCCTTGACCAGTTCATTCCTCCTCAGTTCTAATCTTTCCGGTTTTCCTAGCTGGAACGATGTACAAGACATACCGGGATTTTTTTTAAGGAGTAGTCTAGCCAAGACACATAGGGATAATTCAGATAAGACTATAAGAGATATTCTGCCTAATTCTTTCCAATTATCAGATATCGACTCTTTCCTGTGTTTTTCTGCTACCATAAGCACCAGTGGCGCAACACAATACAGCCCCGAACAAAATAGCGAAGAATGAAATCAGGGCAGACCGCGCGGCTGCGTCCGTTGCTTTATCAGCAGCCACCAGCGCTTTATGTTTGATCTCTTTCCATTCTTGTACGGCTTTCTGCAAATTTACTTCCAAGTTGTCCATCTGTTTTCCTGCTTCTATACGTGCATTATCTATCAGATTCATATACTGTTCGACTGTCTTATCCGCTTCCGCCTTAGACATATTAGTATTGTTAGCTATAGCCTTAGCCAAATCATTCCGGTCTATATTTTGGCTAAGATTTTCCGCACGTTGTTTCAAACGTTCCAAAAAATCATTAACCGCCTCGTCCGTATCCTGAGGAGAAGCAACAATTGTCTTGACGGATTTGCTTAAGTCATCTTCTACCTCCTCCAATTGCTTCTTGAGATAGTCCGGGTGTAATTCTTTCACATTGCTCTTGACAAGTGCAGCACGTATATTCTGTGGTATGTTTTCTTCTTTCAGAGTTGCATTGAAATCAATCTTTCCAAATACTTCTTCCGCTTCTTCAGACAATGCAGAAATACCACTTCCGACAGCGTTACCTGTTCCGGACAAGACACTGCCCGTAACTGATGAAACAGCCCCAAGTGCATTTGCAGTCATTTTTACCGCACCAGCTGCCAAAAAAACACCTAATACGACGGCAACAATCAGTGTGGTAGCCCAAACTAAAAATCCATGTATCATTCCATCCATACCGGCCAGTTTTCCAGCAACAAAACCACCTGCAGCCATGCCAGTAATCAGAATGACGGCGGAACCAATCCCTACAGCAGTACCTATGCCTGAAGCCGGATGTCCAGACAAAGGATCAAACATAAACAATCCGATACTTGAATTTAGAATAGACAACAACACGGATATTGCCAATACAGTCATGACACCGCCAAAAACACTGCCCCAGGACACTCTGCCCTTCAGTTCTGCGAAACTTAATTTTTTCATAATTGTCAGGTTTTTAATTAATACTATGATTTGTATCTCTATAAAAAAACAGTATTGAAAGAATATTTGTTTGATAAATATTTGTCATTTAAACAGACATTTGTGTTAAAAAACGCATGTATATATAAAGTTGTATTTGATGCCGTTATATATAAATCCAAGAATTTGCACCTTATATATCTATGATGTACTTTCACTGCCAATACAGGCTTCTGGCACCATCCGACTTCTTAAATAGATGTTAAATACATTTCTATTTTTCGAACCATCCTTTTTAACGGGCTGTTTTTTAAACAAAGGTTATGACAAAGTAATTCATTAGATTATGCACAGTCATAACTACACAACAGACAGTACAACGTGTATGACATATTTATTGTATTACTATTAATTTATTTAATTATGAAAAAATCTATCTTTGTTTTAGCACTAAGCATGAGTATTCTTACCGTGCATGCGCAAAATGACCGTACGGCCCTTGAAGGCACACGCCCTGGTGACAACTGGTCTATTGAACTGAAAGCTGGTGCTGTAACCCCTTTGACTCACAGCTCCTTCTTAAAAAATGCCCGACCGGCCTTCGGATTCGGAATCGGAAAACAACTTACTCCTATATTCGGTCTAGGTATTCAAGGTATGGGATATGTAAATACCTCAGCCAGCAAAACTGCATTTGATGCTTCCGAAGTGAGCTTACTCGGTAAAGTCAACCTGATGAATCTCTTTGGAGGTTATATGGGCGAACCACGCATTTTTGAAATCGAGACTCTGACAGGTATCGGCTGGCTACATTACTATCAGAATGGCCCCGGTGATACAAATTCCTGGTCTACACGCCTTGGTCTAAACTTGAACTTCAACCTAGGTGAGGAAAAAGCATGGACACTCGGTATCAAACCAGCTATCGTATATGATATGCAAGGAGACTTCAGCAAAACTAAAAGCCGTTTCAACGCCAACAATGCCACTTTTGAACTGACTGCCGGACTGACCTACCATTTCATGTGCAGCAACGGCTCACATCATTTCACAACAGTGAAGCCTTACGACCCAGTAGAAGTAGGCGAGCTAAATGATGCAGTCAACCGTCTGCGATCACAACTGAACGACAAGGACATGCAACTGAGCAATGCCGTACAACAGGCCAACAACTTACAAAAGGAATTGGCAGATTGCAGAACCCAAGCTGCCAACATAGAAACCGTGGTAAAAACCAACCGCATTCCAGAATCCATCATCACCTTCAGACAAGGAAAGTCCGTGGTTGATGCTTCCCAACTGCCTAATGTGGAACGTGTAGCCATTTACATGAAAAAACATCCCGAAGCTAAAGTCGTCATCAAAGGATATGCCTCTCCCGAAGGTAACCTCGCTTTCAATGAGAAACTGGCAAAAGCACGTGCTCAAGCTGTGAAGTCTATACTTGTAAAAAAATACAAGATTAACGACACCCGCATTACCGCCGAAGGACAAGGAATCGGTGATATGTTCTCCGAACCGGACTGGAACCGTGTCAGCATCTGTACTATCGAAGAGAGCAGATAACCTATTACCGTAAACGGAAAGCAAATTCCAATAAAACTGCTTTCCTATATCTCACCGCCCCCTCACTTCCTTCTTGTTTCTCAGCAAGAAGAAAGTAAGGGGGAATTAACAAAATATATTATGGACTTACATTCAGGTTTACCCTATTGGATCGTCAGAAATTCCCTATTGGACTATTTCCACCCTTTGGAGGATGATCTGTCAACAGATATCGTCATCGTAGGTTCGGGTATAACAGGCGCTTTGATGGCACACGAATTGTGTCGTGCCGGAATAGAATGTTGCGTGATTGACAAACGCAGCATCGCAACCGGAAGCTCTGCTGCAAGTACCGCTTTACTACAATATGAAATAGACGTACCCCTCTGCCGGATGGCAAAAATCATCAGCGAAGAAAATGCAGCAACCGCCTATCATGCATGCCTGCAATCCATTTCTGATATAAAGAAAGTACTAAAGGAAACAGGTGTCGATGCCGGATTTGAGCAATTGTCCAGCATCTTTTATGCCAGCAGCTCGGCAGACAACAAACTTCTGGAACAAGAATACGAAATACGGCAAAAGCATGAATTGCCGGTCAATCTGCTCAAGAAACAAGAAATCAGAAAACGATATAAGGTGAAAGTGCCCGGCAATGCCCTGGTGAATGAAACATCCGCACAGATGGATGCCTACAGAGCTGCAACCGGACTGCTCACCTATCATATGAAGGAGAACGGTCTGAAGGTCTTTACCCATACCAACATAAAGAAGTGCACTGAAACATCTGATGGCTGTATCATGATAACAGACAAAGGAAATAAAATTAAGTGCGGATATGTAATCGTAGCCACCGGATTTGAGGCCGGACAATTCCTTCCCCAGAAAATTATGGATTTGACTTCTACTTATGCACTCATATCACATCCGGTAGCCCCCGAATATCTCTGGCCGGAACATTGCCTGATCTGGGAAACAGCCGATCCATATCTTTATATCCGTACCACCGACGGAAACCGTATTATTGTAGGTGGTGAGGATGAAAAGTTCAGCGATCCAGAGCACCGTGACTCACTACTCAGAAAGAAAATCCGTATTTTGGAGAGAAAAGTCAGAAAACTATTCCCCGATATCCCTTTCAAAACAGAAATGGCATGGTGCGGTACCTTCAGTAGCACCAAAGACGGACTACCTTTCATCGGCAATTGGCCCGGCAAGGAACGAATATTTTTCGATCTGGGATATGGCGGAAACGGAATCACTTTCAGCATGATCGGAGCGCAAATAATTTGTCATAAGCTGCAAGATATCAAAGATGAACGTAGTCACGTTTTCGGCTATGATAGAATCGAAAAATATTGGTAAGACAGACAAGAAAACACCTCTCTCCTAGTGCATCTTTTAGGTGCGGATTTCACGGTTTTAATTTACCCCGCGTAATCCGTGCCTAAAATATTATCATAATGACAAGTCTCATATACTTTTGACATTACCTTTGTATACTCCTATACAAACATCCCAAAACAAAAAATAAATCGGTCACTTCTATCAACCAACACATTTTTATTTTGGGATATTCCTATCTATTCAGCATAAACAGCTATGTGACCATCAATACCTTTCAAGACCGGTGCCCAGCCACTGTGCCATACGAGGCTTACCATAAAAGTAATAGAACAACAATCCTACCCAACTGGTCAAAACTACCAGGATAATGGCTATTAACCTTCTTTCCGCCGGCGCATGAATACGCCATATCTCTAGAGCAGCTTTGATAGTTAAGACCAATCCTATAATCCATATTACAAATCCAATCATAATTCTTCTTTATATAAGATATTACTACTAACAGAATGATATATAAAAAAATCAATTAAGTTTTCACTTGCTTCTTTTTTTTACATCTTCATACCCTTCCTTTATTTCTGTCTTGGCCTTTTCAGCTCCTTGTTTGACATCTTTCTTCGCACCTTTCAATGCGTCCTTTACAGCATCAGCGCCATCTTGAACTTTATCGACTGCCTTATCCACTACAACTTTTCCGGTATCCGCCACTTTTTCCTTAGCTTCATCTAACAGGTCTTCCGTCTGACCGGTTATCTTATGAAAAGCGTTAAATACTTTTTCCTTCAATTTCTTGGCTTTTGAAGTACGTGAGAAACGATAAGCCAGAGTACCGATGACCGTACCTATTCCCAGGCCGATCCATAAACTAGAATTTCTATTTTCCATAATTAAGTTGGTTTTAAACGATTAAAATAATTAAAGTTCAATTTTCTTTCTGTTATAAGTCCCGATAATAATGTACCATAAAAAATACATAAACTATTTTTTAAAGTAACACACTCAGTTCTGAAATTTACATGTAAATATATAGATAGATATATCATCCGCTTATTTCCAATATAAAGGCATATCCTGCGATCCTTTATTTTATTATCACTTTACCTACCTGCGGGAACTTGAAAAGAAATAAACGATTGCCCCGATGACAGAACTGGCTATTAGCCTGATCCGCAAATCAAAACTTAGACTTTTCATGGCTGTAGATTTTAATAATGAAACAATCCTGATATTTTATCCTTTCGTAACAATGCAGGTTCAGTCAGTTACGACAATGTAATATACCACTTGCTCCTTTCTCTACAAACTGGCAATTCAAATGTAACCAACTTTAATCCCTGCCATATACTAAAAACACAGCATTAAAAAAAATGGTTCGGGGCATAAAAACGGAATTAACATCATTTTTTGCTTTATAAAAAAATTGAGAAAAGCGCTCGTATCTTAACATCAAAAATCTTTGTATATGTAACAATATATAGCAAACAAATGTAAGCAAACGTTTGTTATTTCCATTAAAAGGAGATCATTCTTCTTTTAAATAAATATTTTATTAACTAAATGCCTTAATTATGAAAAAATTATTCTTGCTGGCCATGATTGCATTGGCATCTGTGGGCATAAATGCCCAAACAGTTAAAGGTGAAGGCTCTTTGATGGGCAACATCGGTTATCAAACGAACTATGAGAGGTTCGGTTTGGGAGTACAAGGACGTTACGCGATAGCGAATAATCTCCGGATTGCTCCGGATGTAACTTTCTATTTTCCTAAAGACAAGATTACCGGATTGGATGTGAGCGTGAATTTCCATTATGTATTCAATTTCAAGAAAGACGGTCAGGGATTTTCCGTATACCCTCTTGCAGGCATCGGCATGCAAAATAATTTCTATGGGAAAAAGAGTATGGAAGTAGACGGTAAAGAAATAGAAATAGACCGAAGCAACTCCACCAAATTCGCCTTTAATCTGGGAGGGGGTATTACACTACCTATCTCCGAACGTAGTTATCTGAATGCCGAGGCTAGGTTTATGTTTGCCAAGGATGACAATGTAGCTATCATGCTGGGATATGGGTACAGATTCTAATGAACTACCCCAAAAAGTTTGACAGTAAATTGTTTACTCATTTGAGAAAGAGTCCGATATTGCATTGGGCTCTTTCTCTTTTACCCCAAAAAGAAATTCTTAACCACGATATTATTTAGATGATTACTTTTACGGGGGTATACTTTGTATGACATGATATTCTTTAAGTCGTTTATGATATCCCCCAGTACTAATATTACTATTATTGACCGGAATGCAAAACAAGGGCCTCCAGTTGTCAAGCCTCACGTACTTCAACCATTTTCGTTGCTACCGCATATTCATCCGGGAAAATTTTGCTTCCCATTTCATTAGCCCATGCTTTAGTGAACTCTGCACCTGCGTAGACAATAATGGCAGAATAATAAATCCATGTAATAAAAACAACCATGAATGCCGCTGCACCATAGATAGTTCCTACATTCGCAATTCCGATGTAAAAGGATATTCCCCATTGCCCTACCAACAATAATAGCGTTGTCACTACAGCTCCAATAAAAACATCCTTACTTTTTATTTTTGCATCAGGCAGAACCTTAAAAATCAATACAAAAATAATAACTGTAACACCTATGTTTAATACTTGTCCCACAACTTTCACAATAAACCCTGCCACTTCCGGATAGCTGGCCATAAACTTATTGCTCAAGTCTCCAATAATATTGGTTATACTAAATGTTATCAGAAGCACGAAAGCAAATACTAAAATTATCGAGAATGAAAGTAACCGATTCTGAATATATTTCAGCCAACTCTTCTTTGGCACGGCCTTTATTCCCCAAATCGAATTTAAGGAACTTTGTATTTCTGCAAAAATGGTAGTAGCACCAAATATAGAAATTCCCAGGCTAACAATAGCTGCAGATGCGGAAGAGTCCGTTCTTTCTGCATGTTCTATAATTAAGCGAAGTGCCCCAATTACCTCCGCTCCCACTATCGGTTCCAACTGAATATACAACTGATTAGCCAAATCCATATGCAAAGCTACCCCAATAGTAACTAAAAGAGAAAGAAAGGGGATAATTGAAAATAGTGTCGCATAAGCTAACGATCCGCTTAATCTAGTGACACTATCATCAATAAACCCTTGTCCGGTATCCTTTACAATCTTGATTAATAAGGATAGGCTTAACTTTTTCTTTCCTATGAATTGTTCCGTCATCTCATGCTTTTTTTACCCAAACAGCAAGATTACGCGCATCCACAGAGAACTCTCCATTTCCTTCTTTATCCAAAGTTACTTCATCCGGAATACTTCCGGTAATTTCGCACCACACTTCACCTGCATGTTCCTTCCCTAAACACATCGTTTTACTTCCCGCTTCATCATTCGAGATTAAAAATACCAAGCCTGAATTAACATGTTCCCCATCTCCTGTACGAATAAAGCCTACGGTTGATGGATGGTCGAAATAATCAACTTGATCACCATACGCATACTTTTTCCTTGCATTCAATAGAATATCTATAATTTTAGTATGTGGCGATTTCTCTCCTTTCATCCCATAATAATCACCATAGAACAAACAGGGATAACCATCCTTCATCATAAAAATAAGACCATACGCCAATGGCTTGAACCAATCTTCAACCTGTGATTCCAAAGAACTTCCATGCTGCGAATCATGATTATCAACAAAAGTCACAGCAAGTTCACAATGGTGCTCCACTAAAGTATTCTTCAGAATATTCCGCAAATCATAATCTTTTCCTTCTTGTGATGCCTGAAACATATTATAATGTAACGGAACATCAAACAAGTTAACTTTATGCCCTACTGCTTCCAGATAATTATCCAATGTTTCCAAGTCACCGTTCCAATATTCTCCCACAGCATAGAAGTCATCACCTCTCTCACTTCTTACCGTATCCAGAAACTGTGCAACGAACTGATCTTTCATATGCTTAATTGCATCCAAACGCATTCCATCAAGATCAAGTTCATTTGAAACCCATTTGCCCCAACGATTCAGTTCGGCGACAACCTCAGGGTGATCTAGGTCAATATCATTACATAAAAGAAAATCGTAATTGCCATTCTCTCCATCTACACCATCACTCCAGGCTTTTCCTTCTCCTTGAATCTGAAATATACCACTTCGCTTTCGAGCATCATCAAATCCAGTCCCGGAAAAATGATAATAATGCCACTTAAAATCCGAATATTTATCTTTACGTCCATGAAAGCTATATCCGGTCCATCCTTGTATTTCATAAGGTTTCCCCAAAGCTTTATTTCTTTGACCAGGATCTACTTCCACCACCATAAACTTTTCCGTAAAATCACCACCTGCTTTATGATTCAAAACGACATCCAGATATACAGCAATCTTATTTTTGTGAAGTTCATCAATCATCTCCTTCAATTCATCTTTCGTTCCGTATTTAGTCCTCACAGTTCCTTTTTGTTCAAACTCACCCAAATCATACAAATCATAAGTAGCATATCCTTCATCCTGCTGTTCATCTGCTTTATATGCAGGTGGTATCCAGATCGCTGTCACACCTATTTCATGTAGATGCGACGCATCCTCTCTCAACTGTTTCCACAACTTTCCGTCATTCGGAAGATTCCACTCAAAATACTGCATCATTACTCCATTTTCCATAACTATTTAATTTAAAATTGATGAGTAACTTAACAAAATAAATAATAAGATGGTTCCCACTATAAATGTAAATTATAGTTTAGTAAGAAAAAAGTATAACACAACATCACATTAAGCATTATAAAAACGCCTCCAATGTTTTTAACCATCTCCAATGGAGTAATGCAAATTATCTTAATGTTTCTTTTCATATACATAATTTACTTGATTATGAATAGGAATTTTTCTTTATCCGTTTGTTTTTACATAATCCAAAATCAAGGATATTCCATAAAATGTTTAATTAAAAAATTTCCAGCTATGTTAGAAAGAGAAATCTGGGGAAATACTTTAGAAGACTGGGGTATTTCCATACTTATTATTTTAGGAACAATTGTTTTGATGAAGTTAATATCATTCCTCAGCAGAAAAGTACTCAATCCATTTATCACCCGTACCAATAATCGGCTGGATGATATAATTTATTATTCTTTAGAATCGCCCGTCAAGTTTGCAATTATGTTATTAGGTATTTGGATAGCTATTCACAGGCTTGTTTCTCCGGATAGTTTTGTAAAAGTAATAGATAATGCTTACAAGATACTGATTATTCTGGATATCACATGGATATTTGCCCGATTATCCAGTAGTTTATTGCAAATCTACTGGGGACGACAATCGGATGGACAAAACAACAAAATGATGCCCATTATCAGACGGACAATACTGGTCATTGTGTGGATAATCGGTCTTGTAATGGCCTTAAGTAATATTGGAGTCAATATTGGTGCATTATTAGGTACTCTGGGTATTGGAGGTATCGCATTTGCCTTAGCAGCCCAAGACACTGTAAAAAATGTGTTCGGCGCTTTCACTATATTGACAGATAAGCCTTTCAACATAGGTGATACGATTCGCGTGGATAATATCGAAGGCACTGTGATTGATGTTGGAGTTCGAAGTACAAAAATCATGGACTACAATAAACGTATCATCACTTTCCCTAATTATAAAGTTACAGATGCTTCTATCATAAATATCTCTTCCGAACCGATGCGTCGAGTCGTCTTGAAACTTGGATTGACATACAACACAACATCCGAAAAAATGAAAGAAGCTTTAAATATACTGAAAGCCATTCCTAAAAGAATAGAAAATGTATCTTCCAAACCATCAGATACCACAGCTGTTTTTACAGAATACACAGACTCTGCACTGAACATCATGTACATATATTTTATAGAAAAACAGGGAGATATTTTAATGGTAACTTCAAATGTAAATATGGAGATTCTAGACTCATTCAATAAAGCAGGCATTGATTTCGCATTCCCAACACGAACGATTTACGTTGAAAAGGATGAATTGGCTGATTTGGCAAAAGAGAAAAAATAGTACGCACACTTTATCCTCAAATCACCCCACTAATATAAATCCAATGTAACAAAAAAAATCCCGACGGTATATAATGATTTCTATACCGCCGGGATAATACAGATACTTTTTAATTCTATCACACTCATACCACACCAATACTCAACCCATATCTACCTTATTTACAATTATCTGAAAAAGATTCAAGTACCTTTTTCGCCATTTCAACCCGTTTCTTTAAATACATGCAGACAGTTTCCCATCGATAATAAGGAAAACGGGAAGTTGAAACAGGAAGTGTCATTTCTTTTTCATTCAAAAGAAATTTCACCCATATTTCTAGAGCCTTGTCATGATAAAAAATCCACTGTACATTAGCAGCCATCGGAGCAATCTCATAATCTTTCCAATATTTAGATACAGAATCAGGAACAACAACTTTAACATCCGTTCCTTCTACACCCATTAATGCTACAAAAGGAATAACTGTCTCTGCATGAGCAAAACGAAAGTTCGCCCTGGTATCCGACTTGCCCTTTATCACTTCATCAGCTGAATGAATAAATTCTGATAGCAGAGGCCATGCAATTGCAACAGGCAACATTCGCCCAACCGGCGAAGAACTTTTACTCATATATTGTCGCAAATTCTGAGTCTGCCAGTAATTATCCCATTCACCTATTGTGAAAAGACCATCCAAATTTATCGGAGTACCTGTATCTGGTAGTATGGCAGCAATGGAGAATAAAGCCATGACAAATTCCTCTGCCTCCTTATCTGTTTCCTGTCCTGATTCCAGAAAGAAGTTTTCCATAACAGAAGCAGGAGAAATCTTTCGTCGCACAAAAGTCTCGTATATAGGACGCCAATCACCATTTTCTTTATAATCAACATAAGATTGGTTTAAATCGAAGAAACGAAGAATATCATTATATTGCTTCCCTTCATTGCGTTGTATGTGTAAAGAAGAATTAAACTCTACCATACAAGCAAGAAATGCATCCATACTATGTATACAACGGGGAACATATGTCGCAATTGCCTGCACTTTGACAGAATCACTGAATAACTGTGGATAGCGTTCTATCATACGTCTGGCAATACCCCGTTGTTCCTCCTCTCCCACCACTGATAACTTCCCCCATTGTCCGTCAAAAGTTTCCGATAGATTCTGTATTGTAGAAAGCAAGGTTACTCCTCCTGATGTTAGCCTATTTTCTCGTCGAGCCAATTCCAGAATCTCCTTCACTCTATTCAAAGCCTTTCCTGAAGTTGGAAAACGCGCTCCATGTCTCCCCAAATGGTTAACATAAAACGGAACCATACTATCCTGAAAAAAGCCAGACGAGTCTTTCACAACAGGATACGGCATGGCTGTCCCTGCGTATTGTTGTATCCTATCCTGTCCCCATAAGATGGAAACGGGGCAAAACATAAAAATTCCAATTAACAATAATCCTTTCATATCATAAATCTTATATGTGTAGATTATAACGATGAAAGAAGGATTATGTTTACTTATAAACGACTCTGAGAGAATTCAATACCATAGTATCAAGGCATCTTCGGTTGTTATACATCTTCAGCCAACGGCCATCAGAAAGAACGACATATGGAGTTATATCATTTATTATCAAAATATTAGGCCACAACTTTTATCTATTACAAGTTTGAAATATTGACTGCACGGCATAGTTACTTGGCAATAAAACACTACATGGGATAAACATATAAACAGTACTAATATAGCCAGCCAGCCTATTATTAAAATGAAAATTGTTGTTAAATCCTTTTTTTACACCCAAACCATTTTCTTACACAACATGTTTTTTTTCAAAACGGGACCGATGGTTTTCCGTCTGATATGATTCCTCAAGCCATCTGTTCCAACAGTATTATTTTAACTAAAACTTAATATTATGTATTTTATTTGGTACATTATCATTGGAATCGTTGCCGGACTCATAGCCGGCAAGATTATGAGAGGAGGCGGTTTCGGACTTCTCATTAACCTACTCGTAGGTATTGTAGGTGGCGTATTGGGTGGCTGGGTATTCGGCTTGTTGGGAATTACTACCACAGGCCTTCTGGGTAGCCTTTTCACCTCTGTTATCGGTGCAGTTCTATTATTGTGGATCATATCCTTCTTTCGTCATCCCAAGAGAACTGATATTTAAATTTTTATTAACCTAAACCCTTTTTGATTATGGAAACTAGTAAATCTAACTTTTTGATTGGGCTGGCAATAGGTTCGGCCATCGGAGCACTTGCTCAACGTTTTTCACGTACGGCAAAAGCCAAGATGCTAAAAAAGAAAATTCATAATGCCATGGCAAAGATTGCCGATCGTGCTGAAAGCCTTGCAGAAACCGTGAGAGACAAAGCACTGGATGCAAGTACCAAAACCGCCGACAAGGTTGCAGATGCGACCTTTGACGTTGCCGAAAAGGCTGACACTCTGAAAAGTAAAGTCCATGCAGCTGCTTTAGAAGCCAAAAAATAGGCTACTATAACAAACAACTAAAATTACGGGACGTATTTTCAATGCTTCCCGATCCATTTCACTTGAATTAATGATTAATGAATATGAAATGGAACAATAAATGCCAATATACTCCCGCATCCCTGCGGGAAAAGAGTTATGAAGAATTGTACACGCTATGCCTGTCCGCCTATACAGAGGGCCGTACGGATGAGAGGAATAAAAGCTTGGAAGCGTATAGACTCAGGTGCAGCTGTCTGTTCGGAAACAAATGTATGGACTCTTCCCTTTCCGTGGGAGTGCGGAAAAGGATATGCGACGGAAATTGTCATTATATAAAGAAATATATGTCTGAACTGGACAAACTGGAGGAAT
Organism: Bacteroides intestinalis DSM 17393; assembly: GCF_000172175.1. Classification (NCBI taxonomy): domain Bacteria; kingdom Pseudomonadati; phylum Bacteroidota; class Bacteroidia; order Bacteroidales; family Bacteroidaceae; genus Bacteroides; species Bacteroides intestinalis. The sequence continues at coordinate 2,243,185 of NZ_ABJL02000008.1, forward strand.
AAAATTTATTTTCTCCGATCCTTTCTCATTTATATCTCTACCGACAACTTTACCCTCTTGACTTGATTGGATAAACCTCTTCCGGTCTGTATATACGGCCCGGCAAGGATATTCCTATCTTTAATATACAGATGTACATCTAAAATTAACCTGAATTATTAACTTAAAAATGAATCTGTTATGTTTTACCATGTAAAAGATCTTCAGTTCAATGCCCGTGTATCACAGCCGGATCCTCGTTTTGCTCGTGTGATGCTTGAGGCATTCGGAGGGGCCAACGGTGAGTTGAAATCCGCTCTACAGTATTTTGTACAGGCATTCAGTTGCCATAACCCCTACCCTGACAAATATGACATGCTCATGGATATTGCCACTGAGGAGTTCGGCCATCTTGAAATCGTAGGTGCAACCATCCAGATGCTCCTCGGACCAGTAAACGGAGAAATGAAGGATGTATTGGAAGATACTCCTCTGCGTACCATGATGGGAGGAAAAGCAGGCAAAGAGGATCTTATCCACCAAGCCTTCACCAATCCTGCGTTTCTGGTAACAGCTCCCGGTAGTCCCGTGCTGACCGATAGCAACGGGAACCCATGGTGTGCCACCTATGTATCGGCCAATGCTGACCTGACAGTGGACCTCCGTTCCAACATGGCGGGTGAAGCACGTGCCAAGATAGGTTACGAAAACCTTATCCCACTTACGGATGACCCACTTGTAAAAGAAACGCTCACATTCCTTATGACTCGCGAAGTGACCCATTTTCAACAGTTTGAGGCCGCTCTGGAAACTATTCAGCCTAACTTTCCTCCGGGAGTATTCCAAACATCCCCCCGATACAGTAACCTTTATTTTAATGATTCCAAAGGAAAGGAAGCCCGCGGACCATGGAACGAAGGCAAAAGTACGAGGCTCAAAGAAGAATGGCAATATATTGAGAATCCACTGGAGGAAGTCAGAAGTACTGACGGACTACTTCAACGTAAACCTAAAGGCACCAAACGTACGGAAAAGGAAGTACGCCAGACAGATGAAAAACTAGCCAAGGAACGGAGCAGCGAGATACTCTCCCATATCCCTAAAGGAGAAATGCGTTGGTGTGAATATGGAAATGCTAAGAACGGAAACAAATAAGACTTCCAGTTCTACTATTGTTTAACTTAAAAACTAAATTTTATGACAACAAAGAACGAAAAAAAACAGATGGAAGCAAAGGGTGGCAAAAAGTGTACCCAAAGCAAAGCTAAAGAAAGTAAGCCTGCTGCTTCAAACAAAAAATCGGAGAAGAAATAACTTGATCTTCCGACAGTATGAAGTCTAAATCTTCATCCCGGTGGAGAACTGGTTTCTCCACCGGAAATCCTAAAGCATATTGTATAACAAGCAAAAATAGAGAACTATATGAAAAAGATAATGTTTATCACACTGACAATTTTATTTGCACTGTCCGCATCATCCTGTCAGGACAAAAAAGAACAGAACCGGACAGAACAGCAGATTGAAAATGCAAAAGAAAACGTAAATGACGCATTAGACAAGGCCTCTAACAAAATAGAGGATGGTGCCGACAAAGTTAAAGATGCCTGGAAAGAAACCAAGAAAGACGTGCAACAAGGTACGGAAAAGGTAAAAAAAGAAATAAAAAAGGATTATAACAAAGCTAAAGATGAAGTAAAAAAGCAGCTTGATTAAGACTGTCATATAAACCTTTATATCTCGATTTACTATCTCTCATTTAATTTATACAGGTATGAATATTCTTGCTATTTGGGTCGTTGGAATAGTTCTGACTATAAGATGCGCCTGGGAAATAGGTTGCCTGAGAATACCGAAAGAAAAAAAACTTATGGTAATCCTGCTGGTAGTCCTTACAAGCTGGATAGGAGCATTCCTCTATACTTTCTTCTTTAAAGAGAAGGTAGGAGCATGGCTAGACAGGTAATGACGAAAACCAAATTGGTAAGATATTCGGGTGTTTAAAGTTCTAATAAGAAAAGGACAGTGCGTGATGCATAGTCCTTTTGAATTAGATAATTACTTGATATTAAAAACAAGAAGCAAATATGGGGTTCAATTCGAGGAGCTCCCGTAATCAAAGCAAAATCACAGCCTGGTGTCATAAAAGTTACATTTTGCCGTCCGTTTTCTATTTATCGTTCGGTCGGATTTGTAATCTAATTGTTCTTTATTTTAGGATTTATAATCCGAATAGAAACATTTTTTACCTGATGTTAATCGGATTGCAAATCCTGATACCCGGAGGAGGAAGTGCAGATTACAAGAAACACGAACTAAGTTGATAAGAGAGATTAATTCTCTGATGAGTGATAATGACAATCCTTCTAAGTTTTGAAAGTGCGGAACCTGCATGGGAAAGAAGCAGCTACGATTTATTCCAGCATTCCCCATCTGTTCAATGGAAACTATTTAACCTGCAAAAGCTAAAGAAACAGAACCCGTCAAAATTATATCAGGAAGTAGAAAAATTACAAATAATTCTCGCAATGAAATAGTTTAGACTTGGCTATTTGGAGAGAATCTGATGCATAAAAATGCCCCCATTCCGATACTTCCCCTTCCTTTATTTAGCTCGCTACCACACTCCCATCCACATCTTTACCATCATCCGCATGAGGCTATTTAGTTACAGAGATGTTTCTTTGACACAACGTACTGCAAACCCACCCGCACGTTTTCCCGCATGTGCTATATGTATTTGGTCAGATCCGGCATACATAACGGATGACATTGTATATTCCGGGCCACAAGGGGATGACATCCACAAGTATGCATTTATTCCTACTCTTTTAATCAAAGCGTCAGGACCATTACGAAAACCTGATACTGGCAAAAAAGTTTTCGCACCTGTCATACCACCAAAATACAAGAAATAATTTTTATCACTTGCCTCCTTCCAGACATGTTCCAATAAATTATACCAAGCATTGGCATCACTATATGCAATCCCTGTCCAAGTATCCGCCGGAGCAACACGCCAGCCAGCAGGACAAGGGTCATAGATTGTCTTTTTTCCACTTTCACTTTCTGTCCCCCAAGGAGCAGGGTCCAAAATTGTACATGGAGGAGGATTTATACTATTGTTACTACCTTTCGCTGTATCATTGTCACCCCACAAACAGCTCGAAACTTTCCATTGACTGGAGTTCAATGTTGCACTATTTATCCAATTATCTCCTTTAATAAATACATCAGGATGTTGGATACTATAATCCAAATTATTTTGAATGGTACTCCCTGTCGTCGTAGCTTCCACAGCCTTTAAATAAAAAGCATCAGTCTTCGAATCATTTGCACCATTCAAGGGAAAGGGATCTTTACGTCCAAACTGGTAACTCAGATTAAAAGCTCCGCTATTCCCCTCAAATGTAAGAGAACTATTTGCTTTATCTAACAATGTACCTAACTTACATTCCATCAAGACTAATTCACGTTCACGCATGGCTATTCTTTTTGCAGTTGCATCCGGAAATGCATTTGCATACCATTCCCGCTTAGTATTGGTCTTTATCTTTAGAACATGGCTTTTGTTTAATTCTGTCAAATTTACTCCGTCGGTACGCCAGATATGCCAACTCCATAATATTTGGTCTGAACTGTTTCGCACAGCTATTAGAGCATTTCCTTTAGCTGTTCCTGTTTTGAATTTTACATATCCGGAACTATTATCCCATTTCAAAGAAGCAATGATTCCGCTATTTGTCTCCCACACAAGAATAGCATCCTTTATTTGATTTTTGGGAATTGTTACAGCATCCGTACTTCCTGTAACTTTGCTGGGCATCAAACTTATGCCCGAACCATACTGCTGTGCTGCATAATCTCCCGTCTCTCCGTTACCTCTTACAGTTGCATTGAAATTATACCATGCATTATCTGTGGCTGCCAGATAGCAGTTTGCGCACCCATCTTCACTAAGATCAACCCCAACAATAACTCTGGAATCACTAGCCATGCCATATCCGTCAAATGTAGCTTTCAGAGTGATGTCATACCTATAATTACCGTTCCGTTTGATATTGAAGTCACTCGTATTGTTTTCGCCAAGATACACCGTCCACGTCACGGTTACAGCACCCACCAAACCATGAATAACTACGTAAGTAGCCTTGGCAGGTGCATTGGCAGTCGTTTTGTCCTTCTGGGCGGAAATGGATTTAGTCCCCCTACGGTTCTCAAACATATAGAAAGTCTTACTTACCGAAGTTGTTCCGGACGTAGTGACAACGCCACTTTCTTTCCAATGTGCGGCAGTAGTCGTCTGTACAGCATCCGATGTACTGGAAATATAATAGGAACGTGAAGGGATATTCTTTACGGAATAATTCGTAATCGTAATGCCACTGCCCGCCTCAACCTTAATATTCAACACTACTTTGGCTACCATACGGGTCAATACCAGTCGTGTGGCTAAATCCTGCGCTCCCGCCTTGATATTCACACTCTTCATGCTTCCGGTCATTAGCAAATTAGTACCTTTACCCAAGTCGTCCCAATTGGTAAGACTATACACCATACTTTTCAGATATGACTCCTTATGTATGGCATATCCCTTGAATAAGTCAGCCTTACCCGTATTGGCAACGGCATAGATGGTACATCCGGTAGCGCTACGGGTATTCACGGTAACCGTAGAACCACCCGTCTGATATTTCTGACCGATCAGTTCACCCGAACTGTTATATACCAGAATATGAAGATTGCTGACCACACTCTCATTGACTGTCCGGGTAGCGATATCCACCTGTTCCTCACCCTGCACTTCCAACCGGATAGTAGCAGGCTGGCCTTCCTCCACATCCTCCATACTCTCCTCTTCCGGTTGGCAGGAACTGCAAACAGCCGTCATCGCCAGCAACGTGCCCAGCATGAACAGCACGAAAAGCACTTTCCAGCAAAATGGAACAGGCTCTTCCTGTCTACGGTATACTCTGTATTCAAATAACCTGATCATTGTATTCTTACTTACATTTCTACATCCGGCTTACATTTCCACATCCTGACTGACCGTACCCCAGGGAACCACACTCACAACGACCTTCACCTCCGCATAGCGGAAGTCAAGATCTATGTTAGTCTGTTTACCCACAGGAGCATACAAAGGACGGAATTCATTGTCTTCGGTGATAGTCAACAGTTTCTCCCCTTTCCGGTAGATGTCAATTTCCAACGGCCTCCCCTCTCCGGTAGGGAAGATATGGAAAGGCGGCGCATAGACATCCCCTTCAGCGTCGGTAACGGAAGCCGGTTCATATCCGGCCCCGCTCCCGGCAGCCTCACCCGTGAAATCCATTTCCGTACTGGTACAGTGCACTATGAAGCGGTACGATTCACCCTTGTAAGGATAACACTCGGAAAGATAACGCGTGCGTATGCTGAGACCCGCCACCATACGTTCCATTACGAGTGTAATGTCCGCACCTTCCACGCTACGGGTCTCCGTCTCCCCTATTTCCCTGCGGCAATAGAACAGATCCGTTAGCGGGAGATGCGTGCCGTGAGCGTATTGCCGGAGTTGAAGTTTCGCATCTTTCAGAGGGGTTCCCGGCGCTATATCCGTAGTAATCAGGGTATCTTCTTTCAGATTGCCCCAGGCTACCAGCGTGAGATGTTCGCCTTTGTCCTCTCCAAAATAAAAGTCAGAAAAGCCATCGGAGGGAATCATCCTGACGAAACCCTGCTCATTAAAGAGGTAGATATCCGATTTCTGCAAGGCCCCGCTTCCGGTGAGGTCGTTCCCGTCAGCATCCACCGCGCGGACATGAAGTTCGTAACGGGCACAACCTTCCATATCCTCACGTACGCACGAGGCGCAGCAGAGAATAAAAAGAAGAAAGAGCGGAAAGATGAAGGATGTTCCGGAAACTCGCATAGCTTGGGCACGGATTGGTTTATAATGTCATGTCAGTCTCATATTAATAATCACTCGAAGGTCACATCCTGTCTGATGGTGAGCGCCCAATCAGCGACAGTGACCGTGAGTTGCAGGGTGGCGGGGTCTATATCCGTGTTATCGTCGGGGGCGCCTTCACCCTTAATGACGGCGGTAAGCACGTATTTAGTGTTGAGAGCGATACTACCCTTGTCAGTACCTGCCCCTCCCGAAATAGTGGTGTTAGCCTGTTTCTTGTTGATAACAATGGGATAATACCGGGGCACGGAAGCACTGGATCCACCTCCATCCGCATCAAACATGCCTTTAATGATGAGCTTGGTCGGTGTATTTGAAACATTCGGAAATGTGTAGAAGTAGTAAGGGGTAGTGAGTTCCGTATTGGCTGTATGAGTGGAAACTGTCTCGTACAGGTACTTTTTTGTATCGGTACTCCCGTCACCTCCATGAACGAGAACACTACCCGTCTTGTCCGCATTGACGGAACTGTTGGCATTCTTCAGATATACACCTGTTACCTTGAACGTCGCATCCTTGAACCGTCCCACCGGATCGAAAGCCGTCTTGATGCTGCTGATAGATACTCTCGCCACAAGACGGGACAGGGCTATGTTCGCCTCGGTTTCCGTTCCCGCCGTGAAATCCTTTCCGGTGGCGCTTCCCAGCATCGGGAGGTTGTTGGCCTTTTGCGTATCCGTTGCCGCACCGGCTCCAGCAGCCTTGGTGGTTTCCGAAAGTAGCATCAGCTTGGCTTTGAAACCGGCAAGGTTGGTCACTCCCGCAAAAAGTCCTGTAGAGGCATTGGCCACCACATAAATGGTCTGTCCGTTGCCGGGTTCGCAAAGCATCGTAATCTTCTTGCCGGTACCACTTGTTGCAGCCTTGATGTCATCGCCCGTGAATTCCCGCAGGGCATTGACAGGGTTGCCCGACGCTCCGGTGAATACAGCCACAGTCAGGCGGTTGATCTGGGATTCATCAGTGGTAGGCAAAGTCCCCGTAGCACGGCTGTCAGCAGGGGTGCCCACCAAGGTCAGTTCAAGTCTTGCAGTCTTTTCCTTCGGCTGGTTTACATTCTCGTTTTCATCGCTGCCGCATGCGGACAGTGAAAGGGTGGCCGTTGCCAGCACCGCCCATAAGTAGTTACTCGTTTTCATATATTATACCGTTTATGGTTATTTTGTATCATTTATCCGTATCGCCCATTTTTCAATTCTTAATTCTCTGCTTTTAATTTCTCCAGCGCCTTAACCGCCTGCTCCACTCCGGCGGCGGCAGCCATCGTGAGGTACACCTCCGCTTTGTCACGGTTACCTTCGAGCAGGCAGAGAATGCCCATATTGTTATAAGCCATCGGCAGAGTAGCGAAACGTTCCAGGTATTGGCGGGCACGCTTCGTATCACGTTTTGTGAGTGCCACCGCCGCCGCATTGATGTTGGCTTCCGGACTGTCCGGGAAAAGTCGGGCAGCAAGGTCAAGGACGTCATTATATTCGGTGGAACCTGCCGGATAGCTGCCCGCCACGGCGAAGAACTCGTTCAGGCGCAGGGCGCGCTGCTTTCCACTGCGCAGCAGTTGGAGGCTTTCGGCAGCGCCCAGAGGCTTACGCGTGTATTCTATCCGGTAGTCCACACGCATCACCGCCGGGAATATCTTCTCCGAGAGATACCTGTAAGGCTTGCCGTCGGCAAGAGACATCAGCATACGTTCGCGGCCTTTGGAGATCTCCACATTATCAATAAGGTCGAGGGTGGCATCTTTCAGCATCATATCGCTTCCCCTCACCAGGCTGGTGATCGAGTCCCAGTCTTCAGGAATCCAGTCCACTTCCAGCAGGGCTTTGCCCGACAGACGGTTTTCACGCAGGTATTCCTTCAGTTTAAGAGCACGTATCAGGGCGTTGGTCTCGTTCTTCTTCAGGTTACCCATGGGCGCGCCATAGCCCGTCACACGGACTTTAGCCAGTTCCGTGCCCGTCTCCCGGCGTACCTCACGCAGGGCGTCACGAAGACGGTAGTAAATCTCGAAGTTCTGCTTTTCCTCGGAGAGTTCGCCCAGTTGCTTACCGTCCTCCCGGCCTTCCTCCCGGTCAAAGTACGGGATAGACCCTGTGATGCAGTGCAGCGTGTCCTTGTCCGGTGCGGGCCGGATGAAGTTTACCAATGAAAGGAAACCGGCGTCGGTACCCGCATCCCACGGAGAGGTCCTCAGCTTCGGCAGGCGGAGGCCGTCCGCTATCTTATCCTCGTAGATATCCCCTTTCCGCCCGTGGCAGGCACATTCCTGAGAGCGGAGCAGGAGGACGGCCTGTTCCATCCACGGCTCGTAAGGGATAGAAACCTTATAGGTAAACGCGCGGGAGACCGCAGCGTCGTCACGGATTACGACCGCCGGGATGGGCGAAGTACGCGCCTTGCCGTTACGTTTGCCCGCGGACAATGCCTGTGTACGCTGATACACTTTCTGTTTCTCCGCACCGTTGATGAGGACGGAGGGAAGTTCCTGCTCGGATTCACCGCTTTTAAGCACGGGGGTCACGGTCAGGGATTCGTCAGAAGGCATCTGCAGGTTCTCAAAGTCTACGGAAAGTTCCACAGTCAGGTGTCCGTCAGTCAGCGAGAAATGCTGTCCGGTGACAAACAGTTCTCCCCGGTAGAACTCCTGCCCGGGGCAGAAGCCACATATGGCGAACAGAAGTGCCAATGTCAGAGGAATACGGATTAAGTTTTTCATGCTCTATCTTTAATTACAAATTACTAATTATAAACCGCTTTCAATTTTCATCTTCCAACTCTCAACTCTCAATTCCCAACTCTCAATTTATCAGGTATACCAGCGATACCGAGGCACGGGTCGGAGCTATGAAGTTTTTATGACCGCCACCGGTCTGCTCGCCGCAATGCAGGCAGCGGTAACGTTCATAGCCCGAATGCAGGAATCCGACACCGAGGCTTGTCTCGATGCTCCAACGGGGTGAAAGGATGAAGTGGTAGCCGTATGATACGCCCAGTCCCAGAAAGTCACCCTCGTATCTTGAAGAGCGGATGCCCTTAAAGAGTCCAAGCGGGAGTTTCATGCCGCCTACATTATATACCCCGTACATCAGGTGCGCGCCGAAGAAGTGGCCGCCGAAGGGCTGGCACATCCAGTAACGCAGCTCAGGCTGTACGAACCAATGTTTCCAGCGTTTGTCCCCACCTGCCGGAAAAGGGTTGTAGTGGAAACCCGCTTCCAGCGTAAACCGCCCGGAGAGTTTGACCTCCACGGAAAGGTTGGGCGAGGAAAGCGCTCCCGTCAGCAGGTCGCTCTTCAAGGCAAGGGTCTGGGAATGCAGGTCTGCAAGACAGGACAGCAGCAGGAACAGGGGCAATATGAAAGTATTTCTTTTCAAAAGTTTTTTGAGGATTACGTTTACAACTCAAACAGCTTTATCTCATGCAGGTATTCACGCGTAATATAGTTCACTATCCCGAGTTTCTGCGCGGCTTTACCGTAGCGCATGTGGAACTCTTCAGTAGTGGGATGGTTGCAGTTCAGATGCTCGCCAGTGGCTTCGAGGATGTCGAGAAGGGAGACGTCGGAGGATCCACGCACGGGACTGTACGACCGTATATTACGGGAGTCTCCCCGCTCGGACAGTTTGATAAGTCCGGCTCTTAGAAGCTTCGACAGCAGGACATCCAGGTCTTGCCCCGTAAGACGGCAGGCGTCCGTACGGGCGGTGTCGCCTCCCGCATAGATGTCGTTGAGTACTGCGATGGCAGCTTGTGTCATGGGTGTTATCATGATATTTGTTGGGTTTTATCTATCATATACACCGGCATTACCTTGTAGGTAACGGATACACACAGATACGATAAGAAACAAGGCTCATAAAAGTCCGGTATATACAAGAATTTATACGTACATACGGCTCACGGTGCACAATATCCTATTCCCGTCTCCTACTTCTGGAAACGGGTAAGGGAATTTATATACGGATTTGCACGGGCAGGCCGAGAAAACTCCTTTCCATCCTGTATGCTGAAAAAAGAAACTTGTAGAACCTGTAGTATTTATTTCCTAATATAAATCGTCGGGGGATAAATGCATGTAAACAGGAAAATAAAAACGTATTTCCTTTGGAGTTAGAAATATATTATCTACTTTTGCGCCATAATCACATCTCCGTTACCTACAAGGTAACTTCTTCATATTGCACTACATATCAATGATTTATTATTCGTTCAACGTGTTAGACTATCCCTTAAATATGTAATTCATTATAACCTTATTCGCCCGGTCCATCCGGCTATTTCCGAACCCTTTCATATACCCTTCGGTGGTGGTTACGGAAGCGTGTCCCAGCCCTTCGGAAATGACCTCGATGGGAATGTGGCAATACCTGCCCACCGTAGCCCATGTATGCCGCGCACTGTACGAAGTCACTTTGCCTTGTACCTTCTTCCACAGGGCAAGCACACGCAGTCTGCTGTTAAGCAGGCGCAATATCCGCTGGTAATCCCGGTAAGCGGCCATACCCTCCAGGTTCCCGTCCAGAAAACAAAGCAGGTAGGGTGAAGTGTCGTCCCGGTTCCGGTAGCGTTCCAGCAATTGCATGGCACGGCCGTCCACACGTGCGGAAAGCGGCATGCCCGTCTTCCGGCGGCGCAAGGTCAGATAGCCGTCCTTCAGATCGGACTTCCGAAGGTGGGCAAGATCCACAAAGGGCATGCCGTGGAAACGGAACATCAGTTCCAGGCACGCGCGTGCCCATGCCATGCCGGGGGAAGTGATGTCAGGATCCCGTTCCACCAGTAACTTCTGCATATCGTCCCGTTCCAGCACACGACGGTGGTCCGCCTTGCGCCCGGTGAACACGTCACGGAACTGGTGGGGGATGAAAGCCGCCAGTTTACGGACCACAGCCCGGTTATAAACCGCCTGGAGCATACGCATATAGGTGGAGACGGTATTCCACGCCAGACCCTTCCCACCCTTATGGAGCAGGTAACCCTCATACGCCTTCAGCCACAAGGGCGTGATGCCGGACACGGGCAGCCCCTCGCCACCGAAAGCCATCACCGACCGCAGCACGCTGCCGCATACATGGGCGGTGCCGTACTGCCCGTTCATTTCGAGTTCAGCGACCACCGAACTCATAAATTTGTTTAAATAGACTGTTTTCATATTCATTCATTTTTTCGCACGTTGTCGCACGCGCATATACTACGTCACAAACAGGAGTCAAAGACAAATGTTTCGTTACAATACTATCTTTAACCACTGCATTCAAGTCTTGTCAGAGATGTTAATTTGACAGATATTTGCACCAAAGGTCAGAGGCGGGTGCTTTGACCCGTAGAGGAACCGCGCGTTCCTCTACGGGCAAGGCACCCTTCCTCGTAGAGAAACGACCCGCAGGTCGTAGAGCAACATCGGCATACCGTAATCATTGGATTTTCCATCGTTTGCCGGAGTAACACATCTGCCTTCTTCCACTGCTCCGAGGAACGATCCCCGCCACAGGGACACAAACGTATGGAAATATTTTTCACTTCAAAACAATATACATAATGATTACAGTTACCATTCAGGTGAAGCCCTATCTCGCGGCTTACCTGCAAAGCGCATACGCGCACTGCACAGTGGAAGGTGCCATCCGTTTTACCAAAAATCAGAATCTTTACAGTTGCCTGCTACAGCTCACCACTCCCCGCCCCAAGGGCGTGTCGTGGCGGGACCGGGGGAATGTCACCCTCTCCCTGCCTTGCCCCAGCGTGGGGAAAGACCCGAGGACTTATAATTATCTGGGAGAAGAGGCCGTAAAGGTTCTGGAGCAGGAAATCAACTATGAAATGAGAATGGATTATTACCGCTTCCTGCGCAAGAACAAGTTTAAGAACGGGATGATGTTCACAAGGGCCACGGAGCTGTATCTGGAAGAGCACGGGATGACGGAACTTATACCGGAAGAAACGCTGCTGAAAAGCTATTTCCAGTGGGTGAAGAAGGTGGAAAGAAAATAGAGCAGCAAGCCTTTGTTGTATAATACAGAATATGACAGATGCGAACATATTAAAAACATCTCCGAAAAGAAAAGATTCATTGCTGTGTTAGATCATAGGTTAAAGAAAAAAGGAGGAGAACAGAGTATTACATAGTGAGGATGCAATAAGATAAACTATATCTATTGAAAACAGATAAATTCTTTTTCTTCCTTCATATAGTAAATTCTTTTTCTTAACTTTGTAGCATTATGTACACAAGTAAGTTGTACAGAATAAATCTATCATAATAAAAAAGGAAACACATTAATTATGGCTAAAACTAATACAGCAGAAATAGGATTTGAGAAAGATATTTGGAAAGCGGCTGATTTATTAAGAGGTAATATGGATGCTTCAGAATATAAATCTGTAGTCTTAGGGCTTATCTTCCTCAAATATATATCTGATAGATTTGAAGCAAAATATCAAGCGCTCATTGATGAGGGAGATGGTTTTGAAGAAGATAAAGATGAATACACTTCAGAAAATATATTCTTTGTACCCCAAGAGGCACGTTGGTCTATGATTGCAAAAGCGGCTCATGCACCTGAGATTGGCACTGTAATTGATAATGCAATGCGATTAATTGAAAAAGAAAACACTCGCCTAAAAGGCATTCTTCCTAAAAATTTCGCACGGCCAGAGTTAGACAAACGTCGTTTAGGAGACGTCGTTGATTTATTCACCAACATTCAAATGAGGGAACATGGAGACACAAAGGACATACTCGGACGCGCTTATGAATACTGTCTTTCTAAATTTGCCGAAGCAGAAGGAAAACTTGCAGGTGAGTTTTACACGCCAGCTTGCATTGTTCGCACTTTGGTAGAAGTTCTTCAACCTTATAGTGGACGTGTTTATGACCCTGCCTGTGGTTCTGGTGGCATGTTCGTTCAATCAGCAAAGTTTATTGAACGCCATCAAGGTAACATCAACAATATTTCTGTATTTGGTCAAGACAGCAATCCTACTACATGGAAAATGGCTCAGATGAATTTAGCCATCCGCGGTATAGAAGCAGACCTTGGCAAATTTAATGCCGATACTTTCTTTGATGACCAACACCCAACTCTAAAAGCTGATTATATTTTAGCAAATCCACCATTCAACTTAAGCGATTGGGGAGTAGATAAACTACAAGACGATGTACGTTGGAAATTTGGCATTCCGCCAGCAGGTAATGCTAACTTTGCATGGCTACAACACATGATACATCATCTCTCTCCCAAAGGACGTATAGGTATGGTGCTTGCTAATGGTTCTCTGTCTTCACAGAGTGGAGGTGAAGGAAAAATTCGTGAGAATATTATAAAAGCCGATCTCATAGAGGGCATTGTCGCATTACCTTCACAGCTTTTTTATACGACAGGAATTCCTGTTTCTTTATGGTTCTTAAATAGGGCTAAAAAACAAACAGGAAAAATCCTATTTGTAGATGCCCGTAACATGGGAACAATGGTTACGCGCAAACTTCGCGAACTTTCTGATTCAGAAGAAGGAGAAAAAGGGGATATTCAAAAAATAGCCGATACATTTCATGCCTTTAATGAGGGAACATTAGATAATGAGAAGGGGTTTTGTGCCATTGCCACACTTGAAGATGTAGCAAAACAGGATTATATCCTTACTCCGGGACGATATGTCGGAATTGCAGAAGTAGAAGATGACGGTGAACCTTTCCAAGAAAAAATGGAGCGACTCACCTCTGAGTTATCTGACTTGTTTGCCCAATCTCATGACTTGGAAGAAGAAATTCGAAAACAATTAGGCAGTATAGGATTTACAATTAAATAAATAGTACTATATTTCTTCAATTATTTAATCTAATAATTGAAGAATATGAAAGAGAAATTAATTCAAGAGATCAGCAATGCAATGACAGATGTTTTAAGTATAGAACAAATGGTTCAATTAAATGGTGTTCTGCTTCAAATAGTAAGTAAATATACCATTATGAAAGATGGTGAAAAGATGCACGAAGACACTGCAACCAACGACCGACTACTTGAAATCTTTTTGTCTGCTAAACAAGTTGAAGGATGCACAACTCCCACAATTAAATATTACAGTTCTACAATTAAACAACTCTTAAAAAAGATGCCAAAAAAGGTAGTAGATTACTCTACAGAAGATATCCGCGCCTATTTAGCAGTATTTCAGCGCAAGAATAAGTCAAGTAAAGTAACAATTGACAATATTCGACGTATCTTCTCCTCATTTTTTGCTTGGCTTGAAGAAGAAGATTATATTATCAAAAGTCCGATTCGTAGAATTCATAAAGTAAAAACCGGTACACAAGTCAAGGAAATATTGACCGATGAGAATATTGAACACCTTCGTGACAATTGCATTAAAATCCGTGATCTCGCTATGATTGATCTTTTAGCATCTACCGGTATGCGTGTTGGTGAATTAGTAAAGTTAGACCGTGAAGATATCAACTTCAATGAACGCGAATGTATTGTTTTTGGCAAGGGAAATAAAGAGCGAATAGTGTATTTTAATGCACGAGCCAAAATACATTTACAACAGTACCTCAGTACCAGAAAAGACCGGAACAAGGCACTATTTGTTTCTTTAGCCAAACCACACAACCGTCTACAGATATCAGGAGTTGAAACTCGATTACGCAAAATTGGGCGTCAAGCCAAGATTGTCCGTGTACATCCACACAAATTTCGACGTACATTAGCTACAATGGCAATTGACAAAGGAATGCCAGTAGAACAAGTGCAAAAATTACTCGGACACGTAAAAATAGATACAACTATGCATTATGCAATGGTTAGCCAAAATAATGTAAAACTATCACATCGCAAATATATCAATTAATGAATGTAAATCATATTACATATTATAGCAGGTGTCATTTACCACATAAAAACAAGCCGATAAATGATAATTTAGAGCAGCAGGCACAGGCCTGGCTCAATGAACTACTTGACAGATATGCAAATAGTACAACTGTATTAATTCACGAAATTGCAGAAATTAACCCTAAGCGAAATTTAAGTAAAGGTACATCTGCAAAGTGCATTGAAATGGCAAATCTTCCAACTACAGGCAGTTTTCCTAATGGATGGATAGAAAAAGAATACAATGGTGGTATGAAGTTCTGTAATGGAGACACTTTGATAGCTCGGATTACTCCTTGCCTTGAAAATGGAAAAGACTGCTTTCATCAATTTCCTTGATAAGAATGAAATCGCATATGGATCCACAGAGTATATAGTGATCTCAGCCAAAAGCAATTATTCTTCATCATTCTTCTATTTTTTAGCTCGTAATCATGATTTTGTAGACTATGCTGTTAAAAATATGAACGGAAGTAGTGGACGTCAAAGGGTTTCAGGAGATACAATCAGCAAATACAGAATTCCTGTCATTCCACGTGAAAAGCTTGAATCATTCACGAACCATGCTGAAATTGCATTAAAAACAATTAAAAACAATTCCCTTCAAAATATGCGATTATCAATGACTCGTGACGCATTATTACCAAAACTCATGTCTGGTGAATTAAAAGTTAATGATTTAAATAGCTAACACATATGGAAGAGAATAAGATACCTGAAATGCAACCCCAACTTGAGCTAATAAAAAAGTACAATCAAGATGGAAAGGAATATTGGACTTCGCGTGATTTATGTGGAGCTATGGGTTATACGACCTATTACAGATTTACTTCTGTAGTAAAAAAAGCTATCGCGATTGCTCAAGCAAAAGGAATGGATATAAACGACCATTTTCACCTTACTGTAGAAATGGTTAAACTTGGTTCCGGAGCATACAGAAATGTAGAAAACTTCCATTTATCAAGAATGGCTTGTCTTATCATTGCCGAAAATGCAGACTCCACGAAAGCATTAGTACAACAAGCCCGCATCTTTTTCAAAAATCAGACAAGTTTATTTGAACTAACCTCCAATAATCTATCTTCCAATATCTTATTCTATAAAACAAGTCAGGGAGAAGTAAAAATAGAAGTGATATTCAATAATGAAACCTTCTGGATGTCTCAAAAGCGAATGGCTGCTCTTTTTGGCGTAGATGTAAAGACAATCAATTATCATTTAGGGCAAATATACGAGTCTGGAGAATTGCAAGAAGAAGCAACTATCCGAAAAATTCAGATAGTTCAGCAAGAAGGAGAAAGAGAAGTTGAACGTTCTCCTATGTTCTATAATCTTGATGCAATCATTGCTGTAGGGTACCGAGTAAATAGTTACCAAGCCACTCAATTCAGAATTTGGGCTACCGGAGTTCTAAAGGAATTTATCGTCAAAGGCTTTGCTATGGATGATGAACGCTTAAAACAAGGCCGCCATTTCGGAAAAGATTATTTCGATGATTTACTGCAACGTATCCGTGAAATCCGCACTTCCGAACGCAGGTATTACCAGAAAATAACAGATGTATATGCTGAATGTAGTGCAGATTACGATGCTAAATCAGAAATAACCAAACTGTTTTTCAAAATGGTACAAAATATGATGCATTGGGCAGTAACCCACCATACAGCAGCAGAATTAATCTACAATCGTGCTGATGCTGAAATGCCCCACATGGGGTTGACTACGTGGAAGAAAGCCCCTGATGGAAGAATACAAAAGTCAGATACAATAGTTGCCAAAAACTATCTGTCAGACAAAGAGGTATCACAGTTAGAACGTCTATCATCCGCTTTCCTTGATTTTGCAGAGTTAAGAGCAGAGCAACAACTCATCACGACCATGTATGATTGGAAAAACAAATTAAGCAATTTCCTGGCAATAAGCGACTATGAGGTTCTAAAACATTCCGGCACAATATCTAATGAGGAAGCACAAACGAAAGCTTTCTGTGAATATGAGAAATTTAAACTCATACAAGATCGTGAATATTTGTCAGATTTTGACAAAGAACTAAAACGTCTAAAAGATAAAGGACTTTTTAATGACTAAAATTAATAATTTGAACCGCTAAATTCTCATTTATGGAACAATGGAAACAAGATAGACTTATAGATATTTTAGATACTTTGATTGATTATCGAGGCAAAACGCCCAATAAAGTTGAGCGTGGCATCCCTTTAATTACAGCTAAAATAGTCAAGAATGGAAGAATAGAAACCCCTACAGAATTTCTTCCAGCGGAAGAGTATAGAGATTGGATGGTCAGAGGGTATCCGCAGGTGGGAGATGTTGTCCTTACTACAGAAGCTCCATTAGGTGAAGTCGCACAATTAAAGGATGATAAAATAGCTTTAGCGCAAAGAATCGTCTGTTTACGAGGTAAAGAAGATGCTTTGGATAATACATATCTTAAATATTTCCTTATGTCAAATATCGGCCAATATAGACTAAAGGCGAGGGAAACAGGCACTACGGTAACGGGAATCAAGCAGTCTGAACTAAAAGAAGTTCTAATTGACTACCCTAATTATGAACTTCAACAGAAAATAGCTTCTATCCTTTCCTCCCTCGACTCTAAAATCGAGCTTAACCGCCGTATAAATGATAATTTAGAGCAGCAGGCACAGGCCTGGCTCAATGAACTACTTGACAGATATGCAAATAGTACAACTGTATTAATTCACGAAATTGCAGAAATTAACCCTAAGCGAAATTTAAGTAAAGGTACATCTGCAAAGTGCATTGAAATGGCAAATCTTCCAACTACAGGCAGTTTTCCTAATGGATGGATAGAAAAAGAATACAATGGTGGTATGAAGTTCTGTAATGGAGACACTTTGATAGCTCGGATTACTCCTTGCCTTGAAAATGGAAAGACTGCTTTCATCAATTTCCTTGATAAGAATGAAATCGCATATGGATCCACAGAGTATATAGTGATCTCAGCCAAAAGCAATTATTCTTCATCATTCTTCTATTTTTTAGCTCGTAATCATGATTTTGTAGACTATGCTGTTAAAAATATGAACGGAAGTAGTGGACGTCAAAGGGTTTCAGGAGATACAATCAGCAAATACAGAATTCCTGTCATTCCACGTGAAAAGCTTGAATCATTCACGAACCATGCTGAAATTGCATTAAAAACAATTA
Source organism: Bacteroides intestinalis DSM 17393 (assembly GCF_000172175.1). Lineage (NCBI taxonomy): Bacteria > Pseudomonadati > Bacteroidota > Bacteroidia > Bacteroidales > Bacteroidaceae > Bacteroides > Bacteroides intestinalis. The sequence goes on from NZ_ABJL02000008.1 coordinate 2,261,170, forward strand.
AAAACAATTCCCTTCAAAATATGCGATTATCAATGACTCGTGACGCATTATTACCAAAACTCATGTCTGGTGAATTAAAAGTTAATGATTTAAATAGCTAACACATATGGAAGAGAATAAGATACCTGAAATGCAACCCCAACTTGAGCTAATAAAAAAGTACAATCAAGATGGAAAGGAATATTGGACTTCGCGTGATTTATGTGGAGCTATGGGTTATACGACCTATTACAGATTTACTTCTGTAGTAAAAAAAGCTATCGCGATTGCTCAAGCAAAAGGAATGGATATAAACGACCATTTTCACCTTACTGTAGAAATGGTTAAACTTGGTTCCGGAGCATACAGAAATGTAGAAAACTTCCATTTATCAAGAATGGCTTGTCTTATCATTGCCGAAAATGCAGACTCCACGAAAGCATTAGTACAACAAGCCCGCATCTTTTTCAAAAATCAGACAAGTTTATTTGAACTAACCTCCAATAATCTATCTTCCAATATCTTATTCTATAAAACAAGTCAGGGAGAAGTAAAAATAGAAGTGATATTCAATAATGAAACCTTCTGGATGTCTCAAAAGCGAATGGCTGCTCTTTTTGGCGTAGATGTAAAGACAATCAATTATCATTTAGGGCAAATATACGAGTCTGGAGAATTGCAAGAAGAAGCAACTATCCGAAAAATTCAGATAGTTCAGCAAGAAGGAGAAAGAGAAGTTGAACGTTCTCCTATGTTCTATAATCTTGATGCAATCATTGCTGTAGGGTACCGAGTAAATAGTTACCAAGCCACTCAATTCAGAATTTGGGCTACCGGAGTTCTAAAGGAATTTATCGTCAAAGGCTTTGCTATGGATGATGAACGCTTAAAACAAGGCCGCCATTTCGGAAAAGATTATTTCGATGATTTACTGCAACGTATCCGTGAAATCCGCACTTCCGAACGCAGGTATTACCAGAAAATAACAGATGTATATGCTGAATGTAGTGCAGATTACGATGCTAAATCAGAAATAACCAAACTGTTTTTCAAAATGGTACAAAATATGATGCATTGGGCAGTAACCCACCATACAGCAGCAGAATTAATCTACAATCGTGCTGATGCTGAAATGCCCCACATGGGGTTGACTACGTGGAAGAAAGCCCCTGATGGAAGAATACAAAAGTCAGATACAATAGTTGCCAAAAACTATCTGTCAGACAAAGAGGTATCACAGTTAGAACGTCTATCATCCGCTTTCCTTGATTTTGCAGAGTTAAGAGCAGAGCAACAACTCATCACGACCATGTATGATTGGAAAAACAAATTAAGCAATTTCCTGGCAATAAGCGACTATGAGGTTCTAAAACATTCCGGCACAATATCTAATGAGGAAGCACAAACGAAAGCTTTCTGTGAATATGAGAAATTTAAACTCATACAAGATCGTGAATATTTGTCAGATTTTGACAAAGAACTAAAACGTCTAAAAGATAAAGGACTTTTTAATGACTAAAATTAATAATTTGAACCGCTAAATTCTCATTTATGGAAGAGTGGAAAACATATAAAATAGGAAATCTTTGCTCGATTTCATCAAGCAAAAGAATTTTTGCGAAAGAATATCAATCTTCTGGTATTCCTTTTTTTAGAGGGAAAGAAATTATTGAAAAACAGAAAGGAGAGAGCGTTTCTACCGAACTTTATATTTCAAAGTCAAGATATGATGAAATTAAAAACAAATTCGGAGTTCCCAAAGAAGGCGATATGCTATTAACCTCTGTCGGGACATTAGGTATTCCATACATTGTTAAAAATGAAACTTTTTACTTTAAAGATGGAAATCTGACATGGTTTACCGACTTTAAGGAAATCAATAGTAAATTCTTATACTATTGGTTTTTGTCTCCTATAGCCAAAAATGCAATTAATGCAAAAGCTATTGGCTCAACTCAAAAGGCGTTAACGATAGATGCTCTCAGTAAATTTGAAATAGACATTCCTAACATTGATACGCAAAATAGAATAGTTTCTATCCTGTCCTCTCTCGATTCCAAAATCGAGCTTAACCGCCGTATAAATGATAATTTAATCAAATCAGTAGCATAATACAATGCATTGGATTCGAGAACATATAAATAAAATTCCAAGCTTTAGCAGCTTTGAGAGCCATATTGCAACGATCGAAGTAAGTGTTGATTCGAATCCAGCACTATGTATTGAAACATGTAAAAGCTTAATCGAAGGTATCTGTAAAACCATTCTGACTAATCAAGATATCAACTATACTGAATATGATAAATTTAATACAACAGTAAAAAGAACAATTGAATGTTTAATAACTCAAGATGAACCTTATAAAGAAGAATTAATCGAGCTTGGGAGAAGGATAGCTTCAGTTTCTCAAAAACTGGCAGAAATTAGGAATAATTCTGGTTTTGCCTCGCACGGGCAAGATATTAAACATATCCCAATAAATTCTACTCTGTCACTTCTAGCATATAAAATAACAGACGTTATTGGAGGTTATATTATGCATTACTATATAAATTACGCATCAAAAAGAGACTCTCGTATTCATTACGAAGATTGCCAATCATTCAACGAGTTATTTGATGATGAAAATCCATTAGAATTGGGGGGAGTTCTTCTATCTGCTTCTGAAGCATTATACAAGCAAGATTATCAAGCATATAAAGAAATATATTTTAGTTTTTTAGATAACCTGGAAAAAAAATAATATTATGGATATTTCAAAAGGAAGTATATACGAATTATTAAATGGTAAATATCAATTTGTAGTACCAGTCTATCAGAGAAAATATAGTTGGCTAAAAGATGTACAGTGCGACAGATTATGGAAAGATATCGTCAATATGGAAAAACAGTCAAAGCGACACCATTTTGTCGGTTCTATTGTTACGATATCCGATGTAAATGTCCCGATGGGAATACACAGATACCAAATAATTGATGGGCAACAACGAGTCACTACATTAACAATTCTAATGATAGCCTTACGTGATCATTTAAGAGAGGCATCAAGTGAAGAAGTTGATGAAGATACTCTCACTTATTATCTTTTAAAAAATGATCATCAAAAAGGTTATGACCGTTACAAACTTCTTCTGAATGACAATGATCGTGAAGTACTTATTAAACTTATAGATGTATGTCCGATTAATGAAGATACGCAGTCTAATATCCTCAATAATTACATTTACTTCAAAGAGAAAATTGCAGGAAATGAACTAACGCCAGCTCAAATATACAATTCTATCGCAAAGCTTCAAATTGTGAATATTACATTGAAACGCGAAGAAGGTGACGATCCACAACTTATCTTTGAAAGTCTAAACTCAACAGGTATGGATTTATCAGAATCAGACCTCATACGTAACTATATCCTTATGGGTATGACTAACGATGAACAGAAAGATATATATGTAAATTATTGGCAGCCTATGGAAAATGCTTTCCCCGTTGAAAAGCGTTCCGAATTAATGGATAAGTTCTTTCGTGATTATCTTACCATGAAATTAGCCTCTATTCCAAATAAAGAGCAAGTGTATGACAGTTTCAAATCTTATTGCATCAACACTGGCGTATCCAATAATACCAAAGAACTGGCAGAAGATTTATTTTTTTATGCACAATGTTATAATGAAATTTCTGCAAATACTTGTTCTGACCCAGAGTTACATGCTATCTTCATAGACATCCGCATAGTAAAAATGGAAGTTGCATATCCACTACTTCTTAAAGTGTATGGCGATTATAAGAATAATGTTATATCAAAAGCTGATTTTATTGCTATTCTGAGATTAACAGAGTCCTATGTTGTCCGACGTGCTGTTTGCGAAATACCAACAAGCTCATTGAATAAAACATTTGCTACAATGCGTAACAATATTAAAATCGATGATTATTTAAACTCAATTAAAGTTGCATTCCTTTCTTTGGAAACTTACAAACGTTTTCCAACCGATGAAGAATTTAAACGGAAACTCCAAATAAAAGATATATATACAATGAGAAGCATCAATTATATTCTTGTCAAACTGGAGAACTACAACAACAAAGAACCTATATCATTCACTGGATTCACCATTGAACACATAATGCCACAGAATGACAATCTAAAACCGGACTGGGTTAGTGCTTTAGGTGAAAATTGGAAAGAAGACCATAAGACTTACCTGCATCGCCTTGGAAATCTTACTCTCACTAAATATAATTCAGAAATGGGAGACCGCCCCTTCTCTGAAAAACTTTTAGTTCTAAAACAAAGTGCGACTCATACCTTAAATAAGTATGTAGTTGAACAAAATATTTGGAATATTGATACTATTGAAGAACGTACCAAACAACTTTGCGATTATTCTATTGATATATGGAAGTTTCCCGCAGTTTCACAGGAAATCATCTCTACTTATCTCAAACAATCAGAAGAGCCTACAACGAAATACAGTATAGATAACTATGATTTTTCTAATGTTTTCGTCAAGATGCTTTATACAAAACTTGATGAAGCCATCATGGCCTTAAATCCAAGTATAAAACGAGAGTTCAAGAAGTTATATATAGCATATAAATATAGAACGAATTTTGTCGACATCATTATCCAAAAAACAAGATTAAGATTAACTATAAATATGGATTTTGATGGAGTGAATGACCCATGTGGTATTTGCAGAAATGTTACAGACATAGGTCGTTGGGGAAATGGAGATGTCGAAATAAGCTTTGACTCTCTCAGTCTATTAAATCAAACTATAGATATCATAAAGCAATCACTAAATAAACAAATATAACTATGTCATTTACAGAAGATAACTACGAAAAAGCACTAATTACTCTTTATAAGAATTTAGGTTATCAATATCTATATGGTCCTGACATTGCGAGAGACTATTATACTGCTTTTTATGAAGAGCAATTAGTTAATAGCTTAGCAAAGATTAATCATACAAAGTCTCACTCTGCCATTGATGAAGCCATAATTAAATTAAAGAATATTGAGACTGGTAGTTTAGTGCAAAAGAACGAGCTTTTCATGGATTATCTTCAACACGGAATCGAGATATCTTATCACGACGGAGTTAAACAACATAACGATATAATTTATCTGATTGATTTCAACAATGTCTACCGTAATGACTTCCAAGTAATCAACCAGTGGACTTTCGTTGAGCATTCAGAGAAACGTGCTGATATTATTATTTTCGTTAATGGTCTACCGCTCACTATTATTGAATTAAAATCTCCGTCACGAGAGGAAACCGATGCTTCTGAGGCCTATCGCCAATTGCGCAATTACATGAAAGAAATACCCTCACTATTCATTTATAATGTTTTCTGCATTATGAGTGACATGGCATGTTCAAAAGCTGGCACAATCACAAGCAAAGAAGATCGTTATATGGAATGGAAAACCAAAGATGGAATATATAAAAGTGAAGAATTCATTGACTATGACGTATTTTTTGAAGGTATATTTATCAAAGAACGCTTCATTGATATTATCAAGAACTTCATTTGCTTCTCAAAAGATGAGTTAGGGGCTGCAAAGATACTGGCAGGTTATCATCAATATTTTGCTGTAAAAAAAGCTATTGAACGTACCCAAAAAGCCATACAAGGAAATGGAAAAATCGGTGTATTCTGGCATACGCAAGGTAGTGGAAAATCACTGTCAATGGTATTCTATGCCCACCTTTTACAGGAAGAACTGTTCCAACCTACCATTATAGTAATTACCGACCGCAATGATTTGGATGACCAACTTTATACTCAGTTCTCCAAATGCCGACAATTTCTTCGTCAAACGCCTGTACAAGCCAAAAGCCGGGAGGATTTAAAATCACTTTTATCCGGTCGCGAAGCTAATGGCATTATCTTTACTACAATGCAGAAATTTGAAGAATCGGAAGAAGCTCTCTCACTACGCAGAAATATCGTAGTCATGACTGACGAAGCCCATCGTAGTCAATATGGCTTTGAGGAAAAAGTAGATGAAAAGACTGGTAAGATTTCAATCGGAACAGCAAGAATTATCCATAATTCCCTGCCTAATGCTTCATTCATAGGATTTACCGGTACACCTATTTCCACTAAGGACCGTGATACTACCGAAGTATTCGGAGACTATATCGACATCTACGACATGACCCAAGCTGTAGCTGACGGTGCTACCTGTCCTGTATTCTATGAATCACGAGTGATCAATCTTAACCTTGATGAAGAAACGCTTAAGGCAATTGATGATGAATATGAATTACTTGCTTCAAAAGGAGCAACAGATGAACAGATTGAAAAAAGTAAAAAGAAAATGTCTCACCTTGAAGAAATACTCGGTGCGCCATCAACAATAGATTCCCTCTGCCAAGACATTTTGAAACATTACGAAGAAAATCGTCAGTTCGAACTAACTGGCAAAGCGATGATTGTCGCTTACTCCCGTCCAATCGCAATGAATATCTACCATAGATTGCTTGAACTGCGTCCGAATTGGGATGAAAAGATAAAAGTGGTTATGACGGGAAATAACAATGATCCGGAAGAATGGCATGACATTATTGGCAATAAACAATACAAAAAAGAACTTGCCAAGAAGTTCAAGGACAATGATAATCCTATGAAAATAGCTATTGTCGTAGATATGTGGCTCACTGGATTTGATGTTCCATCGTTAGCAACAATGTATGTTTACAAACCTATGAGAGGTCACAATCTTATGCAGGCAATAGCTCGTGTAAATCGTGTATTCAATGGTAAAGCCGGAGGGCTTGTGGTCGATTATATAGGTATTGCTAAAGCACTAAAAGAAGCGATGCGCGACTATACAGGCCGTGATCGAGATAATTTTGGTAATCCCAATATTAAAGAAACAGCATTTCTCAAATTTAAAGAGAAATTAGAAATCTGCCGTGATATATTTCATGGATATGATTATAGTGAATTCCAGAATGGAACAGACTACGACCGTGCACAACTCATTAAGGGTGGGGTAAACTTTATCATAGCGCCAGAAAGAAGCGAGAAGATGCAACATTTTCAAAAAGAAGCAATACTTTTACATAACTCTATTACTCTTTGTCGTAGCTTACTCAATGACAAACAGCGATTTGAGGTAGCATTTTTTGAAACAGTACGCACCTTATTATCAAGAATGACTAGTAAAGGTAAAGTGACAAAACAAGAAATTAATGCTCGCATCGGCGAGCTACTCAAACAAAGTGTTAAAAGTGACGGGGTAATAAATTTGTTCTCAGATGTAAAATCTGAATTCTCCTTATTTGATACAACTTTTCTGGATGAAATATCCAAAATGAAAGAAAAGAATATTGCCATTGAATTATTAAAGAAACTCTTAGCAGAAAAAGTAAAAATCTATCAGAAAACAAATCTGATTCAAGCTGAAAAGTTTTCTGATATGCTAAACCAATCATTATCAAATTATCTAAAAGGTTTACTGTCTAATGAAGAAGTTATTCAAGAGTTACTAAAACTTGCGACAGAAATTTCCCAATCAGAAATTGAAGGAAATGAATTGGGACTTACTGCCGAAGAAAAGTCTTTTTATGATGCTTTGACACAACCAAGAGCTGTACACGATTTCTACACCAATGAACAATTGATTGCAATGACTAAAGAATTAACAGAAGAGCTTCGTAAAAATCGTACTATTGATTGGCAAAAAAAAGAATCAGCAAGAGCAGGAATGAGAAAGATGATTAAACGGCTTCTGAAGAAGTATAAATATCCACCAGAAGAAGCGGCAAATGCTTTAGAAACTGTAATTCGCCAATGTGAGCAGTGGAGTGATAATTCATCGGAAGATTATTCGGCGAATAACAATGTCAGAATATATAATTTCCAAGAAAACTCATATTCTATTGCAGCTGAACCACAAGCTGAATATAATAAGTATCCAAAAGCATAAGCAGACTATAAAGATTTACTTAGGCATTAAGAAAGAATCGCACTATCAATAGACTTTGACAGAAATATTGAGGAACTTGGGGGAAAAGCCATCCCCCAAGCACCTCGTTCAGATAAACTCCCCCAACTCCTCCATCATCGCCGGACGACGTTTATACAAAACCCTGAATTCGTCCACCAATTGCTTCACAGCCTCCTTCCCTCCATTCAATTTCCGCATCCCCCGTAGCACCCGAGCTATATACTCATAATGACTCCGTCCCAAATTTTTCTCCGCATAAACGCGAAGATCATCCGTAAACAGAGAAAGTATTTCAGAGGAATGGGTGGCATTCGTAAGTATTCGGCCAACTACAGGTATTAAACCTTTATATACAACAATAGCGACTGTCACTATGAACCTAATAGTATCAGCCGCTATTGTTTTGTTGAACCCATATGTTACAGTTTATATCAGTTACAAGATTCCTCCTTTTGCCTTGTCAGTACACATTCCGGATGTTTCAACTTCCATTTATGTGGAAGTAGATTCAAAAGTTCTTCTTGGGTTGCCTTCTTGTGATAAGGCATTTGTGCGATAACATCGTTCAGGTATACTCTGGGATTTACCTCGTGCGCCTTACATGTGGCCAGCAGAGAACATATGACAGACATATTAACCGTAGCTTCGTGATTACCACAGAAGAGAAAATTTTTTCTGCTCAGAGTGATGGGGCGTTGGACGTTTTCCGCCAGATTGTTATCCCAGTACAGGCGACCATCGTCCAGGCATCTTATAATATTATCCCATTTGGTATAGGCATATGTAATGGCCTTGCCTGTCAAAGAACCTGGACTGTATTTAATCCCTTCTGTCTCCATCCATACCTTCATTGCCTCCATGATTGGCCGGGCCAGCTCCTGACGCTTCTGTCTGCGCTCATCATATGACAGGCCGGCTTCGTCACACTGACGTTCTATTTTATAGATATGCTGTATCTGAGTCAGTGCATGTTGGGCCATCTCCCTGTTTTCATCCAAAGCCTGCTCAAAATGACGACGTATATGCACCAGACAGTTGAGCAGCCGCACGTCGGGGTTGGCCTTGAAGGCTGTTTCATAACCTGCAAAACCGTCACATTGAAGATATCCCTTGAAGTTATATTGATTTGCCAGGGATTCGATGACCGCTCCGGCCCGTGAGCCTCCGTCGTAATGAAAGATGACCAGTCTCTCCATGACTGATCTTACCATCCAGAGATATTCCTTGTCGGCCTTGTGCTTTTCCCTGTTGATGACCGGAACTGTAGTCTCGTCCACCTGTACATAATCACAGGAGAAGACTTCACGTTTGAGTTCTTCATACAGAGGCTTAAGCAATTCTACGGTTTTCTTGAACCAGCCGTCCAGTGTACTTTCGGTCAGACCTTTCATTCCAAGATGGCGGTATTGCTGTATCTGACGGTAGAACGGGACATGATATTCATACTTCTGAAGCAATATTTCGGCAAGCAGGCTGGTGTCAGCGATGCACTTGTCGACCGGCATTAGCGGCATGGGAGCTATCTCTACGCCTTTCTGTCCGGCCGGAGGAAGCAGGGTACTATCCTTGAGAGCATATTTGGGACGGATGATCACCTTGACGTAAAGCATTCCCGGCTTGTGCTTGACGACTTTTGTTATCTCTTCGCCTATTCTACGGTATAAAGACAAGTCTACGCCTTTCGGTTCTATTGTATCGGTCTCCAATACGGGCAAGTCCTCTATCATTTTGCGGTTCTGGCGATTTCGTTTTACGTCTTCCACCGATTCCTTCTCAATCTTTTCCACAGCCTCGTCCCGCTTTTCTTCCGCCTGCTGCCGGAGTCCGGAAAACTCGTCGGCAAAGAGATCTGGCATATTAGGATCATATACGCGAAGTTTCTCCGATTTACGACCAAAGAGCTGACGGTTCAGCCATGCGACCTGAGCCGTCAACTCCCTGATACGTTCCTGCAGATTTTTTATCTGTTCGGATTGATTCTTATTAGTAGTAGACAATGAGGCTATAGAGGCATTCAGCCCTTCTATCGTCTTGAGTAAAATTTCTTTTTCTTCCATTGTCTATACTTCTTTTAATGATGTAAATATACTAATTAACAGTGAATTATGCAACAATATCCAAAGTTTACTCACACAAAAAACATATTATACATGGTATTCCTTACGTTCGGCTCTTAACCGCCGGAGCCTCTGTTCCGGGTTTTCCTGTATGCCTTCAACCATCATCACCAGGTCGCGCCATTCCATAGGATAGCTGTTTGATTTGGGATCATACTCCGGCAGCTTGAAGTGACCGGCCTCCAGACGTTTTACATACATTACCATACCTCCGTCTTCGGCATGAAGCAGTTTCATGAGCCTGCGGCTGGAACCGATGAAGATGAAGACATCACCGTTCCTCACTTCACTGTTCATCTTCTCATGTACCACTCCGCATAGCGAACTGATACCTTTGCGCATATCTGTCCTGCCAGGACACAGGAAGTAGCGCATCGTGTCGTTCAGGTTAAACATGGCCGCCTCGAAGACTTTGGGTCAATAATTCCATCAGTATCTCTTCAGAACCGTTCCCGAAGTGGGCACGAAGGCCATTAGGAAACAGCAGTGCAACACCATGCGGCAATTGTTCTTCTTGGGAAGACTCCGTAAATGCCTGTTTAAAACTGATAGGAGTCAACTCGTGTTTGATACTGCTCCTGTCAACGGAACATTTTCTACGCCAGTAGTGATAGGTTGAATAACTTACACCTATCTGTTGAAGGTACGACTTCAACGGCAGCTCGCTTTGTTGCACCTGCAATTCTAATTCTTCAAATTCTTGTCTGTTCATAATAATTGAGGTTTGATTGTATTCACTGCCGCAAAGCTACAACCAAACCTCAAAGTGTAAAAGGTGCATTTTCTTCGAATGCTTACTGGCATTCAGATGGGAAGCATACTGCACAAGAGCGTCCAAACGCCTGTATTCCACGGTAGATAGAAAGCTGAATAATTTATCATACTCTTTTTCTTCTATATAAATCTCCGCTTTAGTATTTCCACTCCCCCAGTAATCAAAGAAGGTGGTTTCCTGCAACAATGTGCTCAAATACTCCTTCCAATCCGTGGAAGATATCAACGATTTAAGCTTATGGTAATAATCCAGACTTCCATTCGTATGAATAAATAATAATCGACACATCTCAATAACCTTGGTGATATCATGCACTTCTTCATAAATGGAAAGCAATTGTTCCCGCCACTCTCTTAATATACCATACTCGCCTGCCTTTTCAGCTATCACTATCCCCTCATTCAGCATACTGATAGCCTTCTCATAACATTTCCCATCCAGTAATTTTTCAGCTTCCCGTCTTCTTATTTCAGGTAAATACAAGAATTCAGAAAGCGTAGCTTCAGCCTCAACCGTCTTACCCAGCTCTTCCAATATTTCTACCTTCCGAAGTACTAATTTATAAAGTTCCCGGTGTTCTTTCCTCTCCTCTATAAGATGGTTTATACTTAACAAAGCCTCTTCCTTGGATTGTACCGAAAGCATAATCTGCTGCACCAGTTCATCCATGTCATAAAGTTCATATTCACGATATGTCGCCATTTTGGATATTTTGGTGGCTTCATTCAATATATTCTCCTTCAAGACCTGTGATGCACCCGAATGCTTAACTATTTCGAGCAATAAATCTCCGGCATCTTCACAACTGATTTCAAAATCAATGTCGTCATCATTATACAGAAAATCTTCTTCAATATAATTATTCCCTATAGAGCGAAGTATCTGGAGTGCAATTGTCGCCGCCTCTTCCAAATCCTGCCGTTGAAGCAACAGAGTTGCTTTAGCCAGATATCCATCTACTTTACCGGATACCTCATCCCAGTCAATCTCAGGCTCATAATACCGTCCTCGCTTGGGACCATTTTTATATGCAGAGTTAAAACACTTCTCAATCTCCATTTGATAGTCCACTGAGAGTTTGGCTACCGGTTTCTTCGGCAAAAACGTTTCAAGCAGCGCTGATTTAAAATCAGAATGTGAAGAAGCATATTTCAGAACAAAATCGGATAACTTATCCGGCTCTGCAAATAAGAGAATCTGCTCCACTTCTTCATCCATCACCATTTTAGCCGCATTCTTTTCCGGTATGCTTACTTGAAAATCAGCTTCTTTAGCTGACAAGAAACGGGCTACTTTATTTCGACTGTCACGAATTGCCAAAAGCGTAGCCACCACATGTTTACAAATGTTTCCATCATAAGGACAATCACACTCCCAAGCAATAATCTCATTCCCTTCCATCGATACAGTTACCTCATAATTCTCCGTACCGCAAACCGTTGCAATCCATTCTCCCGGAGATTCCTCTTCGATTTCTAACACAGCATCGGATTCATAATAGTCTTCACCACGCATCAAAATCTGAGGAAGAACATACTTTTCAAAGTTAGATATTGTTATCATAAAATATAGATTCTACTTATTCTTGTTATCAAAATCAGCTATCTCTCGTTATCCGATTATATACCCTTCTTGCTCATACCCCTTCCCATATCTATGAATCATCTCCACAAGAGGCAACAATCGTTCATCCATAATATCCATAAATTTATACCGGGCATATTGCACGTCATAAAGCCTACGATTACCATTCTTCAGCCGTTCCTCTACATCTGCCGGAATAAAAAACTCAGAACGTTCTCTCAGAAAAGCGTAAAACTCTCTCTGAAAAATGTCAATCCCTGCCAGGTCAAAGTCACCAAAATGGATATAGCGATTAGGAATCATCTGCAACCAAGTGCGCAAGTCTGTTGATTGAGGGTAACGGGACACAAAAAGAACTTTCAAGTCATCAAATAAATATTGCTGCCCACGAATCCGCTGAAAATTCTCTCCATTTTCCATTCCTACCACAACCACATCATCGGGAATTCGAAAGTGCTCATAATCTTCTATAAAAATAGAAGTACCCTGCACAGGATCAATCACTAACGGCTGCTCACGCAAAGTTGCCTCTATCGGACTATAACTATTCACGAGAAATCCCTTAAACCCACGAGTTTTCCGAACTTTAGAATTGCCTGCCATTGCCACCTGCTCCGCACGCGACACCGCTTCCCGACGAGACATCATCTCAATCCACTCCTCCAAACTCCCGTTTATGGCATAGCGTTGGGCCAGAAAAGTGCGACATCCTTCCACATCACATATCCGATAACTGCCACGCCTCCCATAAGAACTTTGCACCAAAACACCTTCTTCCAATAGTTCTTCTGCCAGTGATACGGGAAACGAGGAATACCCCACCGATTCACCGTTCAACATCCGCGCAACCTTACGCGCCGCAGCCACGGTCATAACATATTCTTTCCCTTTTCTCATGCCTTACTATATTTTAACAAAGGCACCACCTGCGTATTAGAATGCCCATCTTTATTCAATAAATAAGTATATTTATAATCCTCCACATTATATGTAGTGGGCGAACTGTTCACTAACAGGATATTCCGACAATTGGCAAAGTCCAAAATTCCCTTCACGTTGTTGGGATGCAATTTGCCTATCTCATCCATCATGCAATGTATCTTGAAGTCACCAAATTTACGGGACGCCTTTTCTTTGAACACATTGATAAGCATAATATTTACCATAGCCTTCACCAGAATATCCGTTCCATCAGAACCCACGTTGGCAATCTTTTCCACCCATCCCGTATCATTATCATTTTCCTTGACCCGAAACTCCAATTTGAAAGTATCCGACAAAGCCAATTGTTTTCTGCCCGGATCGTCCAATAAATGTTTCATGAACGACAACAGATAACGTACCGCTGTCGCATTGACGTCTTCACGGGAAGCCTGCGAAAATAAATCCGCTTCTCCCATATTATGTTGGTTCTCATCACTGAATTTTTTTATCTCCAGTAACAACTGCATCAGTTTGTCACTGCTCGGCAAGGGGCGGAGGGATATTTCCTTTATCACTCCGGCAAAGTTCCGTTCTATAAAATCATCGTTGATATCACCAATGGTTTTACGAATCTCACTCTCATTTCGGGTCAAGTCTCCCACCTCCTTCGATATACGCCGGATAATATCAGTGTATCGTCCACTGATATGCTTCTGATAATCAGAAATTTTATCATTATCTACAAACTCGCATAAGTTCGAAGCAAAGTCATAGTAATCCTGTTCGCCAATCAGTTCAGTACGGAAATGAAATGTATTCTTCGCAGAAAAATAACCTTTGAATTGCATCACGGCTTTCTTGAAATCTTCCGTCTTTCTGATAAAAGAGACTATGAGCGACTTAAGTTCCTTCACAAGAGTATCACAGTTTTTCCTGGTAGGCTTCTCTCCCACTTCCATCGCTCCGGCCGGACAAAAAGTTTCGTCATTCAAAAAGGCATCTGCTTCCGCTAATCCGCTTTCTAATATATGCAATTCCAGCTTCAGCTTTTCCAAAGCACTATTTATTTCTTTCAGCCCGTTTTGTTGTTTCTCCCGTCTCAGTGCAAACCGCTCGTCCAAAGCCGAAAGTTTGGCCTCATATTCTTTCTTCCGGCTACGCATGGCAGGTTCTTTATCAAAGAGTTCTTGCTTATCCTTTTCATAATAAGCCACCTGATTGCGATGCTCGCTGATATACCTCAATTCTTCCTTGATCTCTGCCAACCTCTCATCATATTTACGAATGGTTGCCACATCAGCTCCCTTGCCATTCAGTTCAGCATCCTGTGCTTGCCGGAGTTCTCTCTTCTGCTCTTCAATCAATTGCTTATGACGATTCATCTCCTGCCGAACTTCGTCAACATAATGGTCCAGTTCAAGCTGAAGCTCTGTCTTGGCATCTTTATAGTTCTTCTGGCAAGCCTTCAACTGTTTCTCACGCTCAGACAGATATTTCTTTTTCTCTTCATCCGCCAGATAGAAACGATGAGCAATCTCATTCAGACCAGCCTGAAATTCTTCCATCCGTACTCTTTTCCACTCTTCTTCTTTCGTTTTCCAAGTGGCATGATCCGCTTGCAGATTCTTTAGCTTATAAGGAATTTGCCCTCGCTCAGCTTCCATCAGATGTTGTTGCTCGGCCATTTCCCTGATTTGTTTGGAGTACTTCTTCTCCAAGAGATTTATATTTTCATTCAATTCCTCGGCCAATCGTGTCAGTCGGTTGCAATGTTCTTGATAAACGATCTGCTTCGCTGCCCGTTCCTGTTTCATCTCTTCGGGAGTACGGATGCTTCGTTCAATGGCCGACAAGTTCAATGAAACACCGAATAAAGTCCCGGCATCATCCGTCAAACGGGGATTCAATTCATGATTGTACAACACCGACTCTTCATCCGCCACCTTGCCTATCGTTTCTTGCCAACCGGGATTATGCTGTTCCAGCCAATCGCAAAAAGAACCTTTCCGCTTCTCTATCAATGCATCCAATGCGCGCAACTGCTCTTCAACATCCGCCTTTTCCCTACGCACTGCATCCATGCTTCTCTGAGCCGCCATCTCCAACTCTTTGCGTTTTAGCTCACATTCATTCCTCCGTTGACCGATGTCCATTTGCTGCCGGCGTATCTGCAAATCCAGTTCCTTATCCCTTCTGCGCAATTCATCAATGCCAGCTTCACAATCAGATATTTCTTTCTTATAGTGTTCTTCATGAAGCATTTTCTGCTGCTTCAATTTCATCTGCATCTCCTCGCTACGCAGTTGTGCCAATCGTTGCTCCACCGTTTGCAGCTTTTCCTCAGACGCCGCCCGCACTTTATCCTCTTCAGCGCGAGACTGTGCCATAGCTTTCTCCTGACGTTCGGCAACAGATGATCTTTTTTCGAGAATCTGAGTCTGCTTATTATTTTCGAACAAACTCAAATCGGCATCCAGATTCTTAAACAACGAACTGTATTTGGACAGCACATCCTGATAAGCCCGTGTCAGTTCTTCCTTCATGGCCGAGATGCGTGCCAATTCTCCGTTTTGTAATCCCTCCTGTGCCACCCGCTTTATGATTTCCTCTATGTTGATTTGTTCATAATGGAGTCGTTTTTCATGCACCTGCTTCAACAACGTCTCAATGCCACCTTTGCCACTAACCAGAGTATCTCTTTCCTTATTATATTTCTCTCTCAATTCATCAATCAGCCGGATAGACCGTTCACGTTCAACCTCCGCTTTATTTATCTTCTCTCTGATATGAGGGATTTCCTGCAACGCCTGTTTCTCAGCATAGTTCAACTCGGCACGTTCCTCATCTATCTGTTTGTGAGAATAAATCAGGTCACGATACGAATTTATCACCTTATCCGCTATCTTCCGCACGGGAATCTCGCCATTCTTGTTTTTGGTAAACCAAAGCATCACGTCATTATACTCCTGCTCAAACTCTTTTATCTGGCTTCGATAAAAACTCAAGTCAACAAAAACCTCTTCATCGGTCATGGAACGGATAATGGTATCTTTTATAAAATCGGCATCCAGCTTAGAGTTGAGGAAGACGTTCTGTATGGTACGCGGAATATTCTGGTACTTGGCACTTTCCACGATGGCGAATTTCCGGTAAGGAATCATGTCCTGCTTACGGTTGTTGCCGAAGATAATGTCACGATACATCTCGTAGACGGTGATTTGCGAGGTAATCTGGCGTTTTCCACCGATACGTTCGCGGATACGCCCCCACTCCGGATACACCTCATTATGTTCATTGATGAACCAGTCCCTCTCAAACGAAGCATCTACAAAACGGAAAGCTACTCTCCCCTGCGATTTGGCAGCCACCACACAGTAGGCTCCATTCTCACGCATCACCTCATAGATGATGTAAGAATTGGAGTATGGGAAGTAGAATGCATCAAAACTCTTCTTCTCCTTGGGGATGCCGAGCTTAAGTTTATCGGCATTGTAGAAAAACAACAAAGCGCGGAGCAATGTACTCTTCCCCACTCCCTGCGTACCAATGAAATGTACATTACCATCCAGTTTCACCTCTGCATAAGGAATATGGGCACTGTTCAGAAAAATAATCTTATTCAGGTATCTCATCTTGCACCTCCTCCGATATAGTGATACAGTCAATCAATTCTTCCATGTAATGGAAAGCTGTCAGCACTTTGTATGTCCCGTCCACTTCATTTTCCTTTTCTATAAATCCCATCTTTTCCAGTTCATTAATCAGTTTAGCCACTACTTCCTCATGCTTCTTTTTGTCGGAGAACAGTTTGGAAGCTTTCTCCTTCAACTCCATATCACAACCGATCTGAATTTCAATATCAGCCGCACGAAACAGGAATCCGGGACCGAAAGCCGAATGATAGGTTTTCAAGAAACTCATATAATCAATCCATTTCAAGGCAGCCTCCAATTTGCGCTCCAAATCCACTTTCGCCTCTTTGCGCGTAAAATGATAGTAACCGTCTCCCCCTTCCAGATAAAGTCCGATTCCCTGATAATATTCATAATAATCGGGTAAGTCTTCTTCAATAGCATCATAATAACGCTTCACCTGAGTGGAAATACTGTTCGAGGAAATAAACCCTCCTTTACTAAGTATATTGAAAATCTCTTCAGTATATTTCATATTCAAAAAGTTTTATTTGGCGTAAATCAAAGGATATTCCACATTGCCCGAGCACTCATAGCTTTCCGTAAAATTGAGTTCATCAGCATATTGGGAAGCCAACTGACAAAAATAAATCAGTTTATCTCCACGGGATACTTCCTTGCGAAAGCGATAGTTCATCACGAAACTAAACAGATGCATCCCAGAGGCCATAAAAGCGTTGTACACTTCCCGCAAGTTTATCGCGTCAATCTGTTGCGACTGATTATCCAGATACCCTCCGGGAATAGTTTCAGCCAGATTTTTCGGACCATGCTTCCTATTCTTTTGCTGTGCTGCCAACTTCCTGACGGCTTGAAAAGCCTCATCCGAAGTTCGCAGATAATCTATCGACAATTTTATGCGGTAGTTGGTCTGAGGTTCCATCCATAACGGATGACGTTGCGAAACCACTTGCCGGATAGTCGTGTTCTCTTCCAACAGGAACTGGTCTTTCAGATACTTCAGTTTCCTTATCTTCTCAAAGATACGGTTCTGATAGTCTATCAGGTTCAGGTAATGAACAATCTGCCGGTGAATTTCGAGCAGATTATGATAAGAATCGTTCAATTGCAGCTTGACGTCGCTCACCACATTCCGCATTTGCACATCCATGGCTACGCGGAAAAAGACCGGTTGCTGGTTATCAATCAGCTCCTCACTTTTAGTTATCAGCAAAGAGATGTTCTTAAGTTTTTCACTTAACCTCATCAACTTCGCCTTTTTTATTTGGTAGTTGGGTTCATTCTTATAAGTATTATCCATGTTCCTTTTCAGGTCCATTACATTGCGGACAGTGGTAAGGGCAATGTTTTTCAGGCAGCGTTTCACTTCGCGTTGATAATTATACTTGCGCTTTTCATTACTCTCTTTCAGGTAATAATCTATATTTTCATTGAGGCGGGTAAGATAGTCCTGTACAAAAGACACGTTGATTTCTTCATTCACTTCCAACACGTCTTCAAAGAACTTCAGATAGAGATCTTCCATTTCAAGAAAGTCACCCGTGTCACGTATTACACCGTAGTCGATCAGATAACGGATACGCTCTTCTTTATACTCTGTCATCTCAAGCGCATAATCATAACGAAACGAAAGCGACTTTCGCTTGGCAAACATTTCTTTCAGTAGTTCTCTCTCGCGTTCAAGGCTCTTCACTAATTCTTCTATGGAACGAAAAGTACTCATAGTCCTTACATTTTATTTCCCGTAAAAATAGACTATATCCTTCAATCCCACAATATTCTAAAGAACTTTTGTTCAATAAAACCACCTTTTCCAGCCAAAGTGAACAATAAAAACAGAAGCCGCATTTCAGCAAACAAAATTTTATCCATACCTTTACAGAGTTCTAATGCGCATATACATACTAAATAGGATTTTGATATGAAGAAACTGATTAGCATGCATTTTATAGGGATATTGGCATTAGCCATATTGTGTAGCGGATGTAGCACCAACCGCATGGCGGCGGGTGACCCGGGCGCCGTATTGGCGGGAGCCGCCATCGGAGGCAATGTAGGAGGCGCCATCGGCGGGCTGATAGGCGAGAACAACCGAGGATGGAGAGGAGGTTACCGTGGTTCTGCCATCGGCACTATTGTGGGAACCATTGCCGGAGCCGCCATTGCCAATGCCGCCACCGCCCCCAAACAAACGGAAGAATACAGCTACCGGGTAGAGAGAACCCAGCCCACCTATAATTCCCGACCGGAAGCGCGCCCCTCCGCCATCAACAACCTGAAGATACGCAATATACGTTTCATTGACGATAGCCGCGACCACGTAATCAATGCGGGTGAGAATTGCAAAGTCGTCTTCGAAATTATGAACGAGGGAAACAGGACCGCCTTCAACGTGGTGCCGGTAGTGGCGGAAGTCACGGGTATGAAGCACGTCTATATCTCGCCATCCGTCATGATAGAACAAATCGCTCCCCGCGAAGGCGTGAAATACACCGCCAGCATCAGCGCCGGAGAACGGATAAAGACGGGAGAAGTCATCTTCCGCATTGCCGTAGCCGACGAGAACGGAGAGGAATATGACTGGCAAGAGTTTTCATTGCCCACCCAACGATGAACAATCTCTAATTAAAACAATAAAATCATGGCCGACAACTATTTAGAAAAACAATACGAAGCATACGAAGCAAGAAAAGCCGCTTGGGAAAAAGAACGCAAATACGGGAAGAAGCCCTCCCCTGCCAAGCGCCCGAAAACGGAGGAAAAGTCAAAAGGGAGTGAAGAAACACCCCCTATCACGTCCCATCCGGAAAGTACTATTTAAATCCCGGAGGCGGCAAATGCATTCCCGCCATTGTCAATCCATTTTCCTTGGCATACCGGAGGAAGTGTTTACGTGACTTTACCGCCGCATCCTTATCCATATCGTAGGAGGCACAGATTTCGGGATGTTCCAATTGAAGAGCGGCTCCGTGAATCAAATCGGCTATCACCAATAGCTTGCCCGCCTGGTACACCGTATGGCCGGGAGTGTGCCCTTCCGCATTCATGGTAACCACATTCCCCGGTAAGGTTTCACCAAATTCAAACAGGTGCAAACGGTCCTTATAAGCGTTCATGGTCTTCACCACTTGCGCATTCCTCTCGGAAGACATTTTGAGCCAGGCATCATACTCCACTTTCGATGCATACACCTCGGCATTAGGGAAGACAATGCTATCTCCCTTCATCATTCCTCCGATGTGGTCACCGTGGAAGTGGGTGAGATACAGATACTTGATATCAGCAGGGGTTACTCCCAAAGAGGCCAACCCCGACAATAAACGGCTATCCGGCGCTCCCATTCCCGCATCAAACAAAATCCGGACACCATCCGTTTCTACCAAAAAAGTGCTCATGGACGAAGGTATCCCATCCGCCAACTTCAAGCTATCTATCAGCTCATCACTGGCATCGGCGAAAAGCGTCCTCTCCATAAGACGCTCTTTTGCATTATCCTGTATCCAGGTGACCTTCACTCCATCCAGTTGTAAGGTTTTCAAACCGTCACATGCCATAGTTGTACTATCCATACTTACTTCCTCATTAGTTTGTTTCTTTGCACCGCCGCCACAACCTACCAGCAACAATACAATTGATGCAACAACCCAATATCTCCATGTTTTGTTCTTCATTGGTCTACTAATTTTTTAGTTCATGAATAATAGCTTTGATTATGCCGACTCGGCACAAGGATGCGTAAACCAGAAACGGCTACCGACGCCTACCTCAGACTCAAGCCCGATAGTGCCGCCAAGATGCTCGATAATACTCCGGCAGATGGATAATCCCAGACCGGTGCCTTTGGAAAAAGTATTAAGTTTCACAAAGCGGTCGAACACCTGCCCCACCGCATCCGGAGCAATACCAATACCCGTATCTGTTACGGAGAATTCTATCTCATTGGTATCCTCCTTAAAGTGATACTCAAGAGTGATTTGCCCTTCGCTCGTAAACTTAAGGGCGTTATTGATAAAGTTGGTGACAACCTGCATCAAACGCTTCTTATCTGTATAAATACGATAATCGGGCAAATTAGAAGCCAGCAATACGGGCACGGGTTTATCTTCCTTGATTTCATAACCGCGAAGTATGTCTTCACAAAAGTCTTTGATGTTCAGATACCCCATATTGAAGTCGAGCGTCCCCGCCTCTATCTTCGACAAATCCAGAATATCGGATATCAATTGCAAGAGCAACTCTGTGTTCTCCTGCATGATTTCAATATACCCCTGACGTTCTTTCTTGTCATCTTCCTCAACGAGCATACTTGCAAAACCGACAATCGCATTCAACGGAGTACGGATTTCATGACTCATATTGGCCAGGAAAGCCGACTTCAGGCGGTCCAGATTCTCCGCCTTCTCCTTGGCTATCCTTAATTCTTCTTCTATCTTTTTCTGATGGTCGATGTCGACACTGGTGATGACGTGCGCCATCTGTCCGTCTATCCAGGGGAATGCGGCACTGAACACGCGAAACCAGCATTTGTCGAACGGGCGTTGATAATCCCAGGAGTAAACCCTGGTGGGCTGGCCATTTTCATCAATCAAGTGCCTTTTAGGGCAGAACTCACACTCGCCCGTTTTATCGGTGTAGAGCGCTTGCCAGCATTTCTTCCCTTCGAAATGCCTGATGCCGCCATACGGGGCGGCCATAGACGCATTGGCATATAGCATGTCATGAGAATCGAAAGAGTTCACATAAATGTCCACTCCCATATTGTTCATAATGCTACCCAGCGTGTTGCTTGCCCGCACTTCTCTTTCCTTATATTCCCTGACCGCTATTTCCTTGGAGAGCGAGCCCAATATCAGATGAATCATTTGGAGCTCGTCTTCGGCGAAAGGTATCGAAGCTTCTTCCCTATCCGCAAACCCGATAAATCCGATAATCTTGCCTTCGGAATCTTCGAATTGCCTGATTAGCAAAGAATCCACTCCATAAAAATCCAGAATATCCATATCGGACAAAGATATATTCCCACCCTTACGTGTATAAAAGGGTTTCTTTCCAGCCTCTATACGATCAGAATGTTGTGTGGTCATCTCTCCCATTTCAAAACGAGACCTCAGGGTGCCACCTTCATTTCCGATGGTTTCCTTCAAAAAGAAATAGCGGAAGCCATCCGTTTGATAAACAAACCCTTTCTTGAATCCATAGTAATTACAAATGTCTATCAACGACTTCGTGATTTTCCTTTCAATAGATTCATGGCCATTCAACCGTTCTAAAAACTGAAGTAGAAATACACTTAAACTTTCCTTGCTTTTGGTCATATAATCTTTAGTTCCTTAAGTTTAGACTACTCGGAACGAATTCTCGTTTTTTCCTCCAAGCATTCAAGCCGCTAATATACAAACTTTTAAAGACAATAGAGCATTTTTTACCAAGTTTTTAAATATTAAATATTTTCCTTTTCACACAAAGCAAGATAAAGGGAAGCCTATTTTATTTTACAAGTACTTCAAAAGCATATACAACTTTCAATCATAGTTTTCGTAGCGCGAACGCAACTTTGCCGGACTTTTAGGTGACGGCTCCGGCTTCCCTGAACCCGACTTCTTTTGCCCGGATTGCTGGACAGGTCGAGGTCTTTCGGGACGGTTATTATCCCGCTTGGGCTTTTCGGCAGATACCACCGCCTTTTGAGTGCTTCCGGTTGGTTCGACCGGTCTCTTTCTGTCCTCCCGCCTTCTATTGTTCTGAGGTCTTCCTCCCTGAGTGCGGCTTTGCGATTTGAGTGCAATGTTTTGGGCAGAAGAAGTAGTAGGAGAAGCGGCAGGCTCTCCCAAAGAAGGCAAATTGTGCTTTTGTTGCACCAGCTTTATACCCGTAAGTTTCTCTATCTCACGTAACATGGGGGCTTCTTCGCTTGAGCAAAAAGCAATGGCACGTCCTTCGCAACCCGCACGTCCAGTACGTCCGATACGGTGCACGTAGGTCTCCGGAACATCAGGTAAATCAAAATTGAGAACCAGGTCCAGACCTTTTATATCGATGCCCCGGGCAGCAATATCCGTAGCAATAATCACATTGGAGCGCCCTTCCTTAAAGTTGCTCAACGCACGTTGGCGGGCATTTTGTGACTTGTCTCCATGTATGCTTTCGCAAGCAATGCCACGACGAGACAGGTAGCGGGCAATGTTATCTGCCCCATGCTTGGTACGGGAGAAAACCAGCACCTGATGGCCTGCCTCTCCGAGCAACAATTGCGCCAATAATTCTTTCTTCTGAGGTTTCTCTACCCGGTAGACGGACTGGCTGATAATCTCCACAACACTGGATGCCGGAGTTACTTCCACACGCGCCGGATTGTGCAACAAACTCTTGGCAAGACGGTCGATACTATCGGGCATGGTGGCCGAGAAGAAAAGGGTTTGCTTCTTGGGCGGGAGCTTGGGCAAGAGGCGTTTGACGTCATGGATAAATCCCATGTCGAGCATACGGTCGGCCTCATCAAGAACGAAGTGGCGAACATCGTCGAGGCGGATAAAGCCTTGCGACATCAGGTCGAGCAGGCGTCCGGGAGTAGCCGTCAGGATGTCCGTCCCGGCACGAAGTTCATCGGTTTGCGACTTTTGTTTCACTCCGCCGAAGATAACCGTGTGGCGCAAGGTCGTATAGCGTGTATAGTCCGCCAACGATTCATCAATCTGAATCGCCAACTCCCGGGTTGGGGTCAGGATAAGCGCACGGATGCTACGCGGAGCACCTTTGCGTTGGGGCATAGGGGCGGCAAGCAATTGCTCGATGATGGGTACGGCGAAAGCGGCGGTTTTGCCGGTTCCGGTTTGCGCCAGTCCCAACAAATCACGGCCGGTCAGGGCTTCGGGTATAGCTTGTTCTTGGATAAGTGTAGGGGTAGAATAGTTTTTTTCGAGGAGCGCACGGCACACCGGCTCCGAAATATTCATCTGTTTAAATGTCATCATTTCTTTTTATTACGGCACAAAGGTACGATTTTACAGGGAATTATCACTATATTTGCATGAAAAAGGAATCATGAGAGTACATCACATCGCCATCTGGACCTTCCGCCTGGAGGAATTAAGGAACTTCTATATCCGGTATTTTAGCGGAAAAAGCAACGAAAAATACATCAATCCCAAGAAGGGTTTCGAATCATACTTCATCTACTTTGATGAAGGTCCGTCATTAGAATTAATGAGCCGAACGGACGTGCAAAACACTCTGATAGAAGAAAACAGGTTAGGTCTCACCCACTTCGCCCTTGCCTTTCAAAGCAAAGAAGATGTACTCAAGACTACTGAACAACTCCGGGCAGACGGTTATACCATAGCCGGAGAACCGCGCACTTCAGGCGATGGTTATTTCGAAAGCGTCATTCTTGATCCTGACGG
Source organism: Bacteroides intestinalis DSM 17393 (assembly GCF_000172175.1). NCBI lineage: Bacteria > Pseudomonadati > Bacteroidota > Bacteroidia > Bacteroidales > Bacteroidaceae > Bacteroides > Bacteroides intestinalis. Next base: position 2,285,571 of record NZ_ABJL02000008.1, read on the forward strand.
TAACCGCGTAGAATGTGTCTATCGGAAAGAAGAAACTTCGGAAGAACCCGACGCCCCAATTGAAACAGAACGGTTGCTACTACGGCCCTTCGTGGAGAGCGATGCAGAGGCTCTCTTTGCCTGTTGCCGAAACCCCAACATAGGGAACAATGCGGGTTGGCAACCTCACGCAAGCCTGGAGGAATCACGGGAAGTACTTCGTTCCGTATTCTTATCCCAGAAAGGGGTATGGGCCATTACCCTGAAAGACAACGGGCAATTGATTGGCTCCATCGGCATCATCGCCGACCCCAAACGCGAAAACCCGCAAGTACGTATGCTGGGATATTGGCTTGACGAGGCTCAATGGGGAAAAGGCTATATGACGGAGGCGGTAAAAGCGGTACTAAACTACGGTTTCGGCACGCTAAAACTAAGTCTTATCACCGCTAACTGTTACCCCCATAACGAGCGCTCTCAACAAGTATTGAAACGCCAGGGCTTTGTGCATGAGGGTACGCTTCATCAGGCCGAAGTGACTTATGACGGACATGTATATGACCATCAATGCTATTACCTGACAAATCCGAAACATCAAAAATGAGTATCTTTGCGCCATTATGTTGCACCGTTTCAAGACTTCCATAGCAAATATTCCACTTCCGGAAAGGTTTACTTATCCTTTCTGCTACACTCCCCATCCATTATGCGTGATGGCGGCGGAAGAGGTGCAACACTATCTCAACCGGCAACATGAATGGAAAGAAGAGCTAAGTCGGGGGAAGATGTTCGGAGTGCTGGTGGTGCAGACCGGAAATGGGGAGATTGGTTACCTGGCCGCGTTTTCGGGCATATTGGCGGGGAAGAACCAACACTCCTACTTCGTTCCGCCCGTATATGACTTGTTGCAACCGCAAGGTTTCTTCAAAGTCGAAGAGGAAAACATCTCCGCCATCAACCGGCGTATCAAGCATTTGGAAGAGGACAAGGAATACACTTCTTTGTTGTCCGAGCTCACCCGGACCCACCAACAAGCCCGGGAAGCACTGGACATAGCCAAACAACAATTAAAAGAAGCGAAAGAGAAAAGAGAATTGCGTAGAAAGGAAGCCGGACTCACTACCGAAGAAGAAGCTGGTCTGATACGCGAAAGCCAATTTCAAAAAGCGGAATACAAACGGCTGGAACGTTCCTGGAAAGAAAAGATAGCCGCTTTGCAAGTGGAAATCAATAACCGGGAAGAACAAATTCAAGAGTTGAAGGTGGAACGCAAAAGCCGTTCCGCCGCCCTGCAACAACAATTATTCGGGCAATTCAGAATGTTGAACTACCGGAAGGAGGTGAAAACCTTGTGTGATATATTCAGCCAAACCGTGCACAAAACTCCTCCCGCCGGTGCCGGAGAATGTGCCGCCCCCAAATTGTTGCAACAAGCCTATCTGCATGGCTGGAAACCCATTGCTATGGCAGAGTTCTGGTGGGGCAACTCTCCCAAAGCCGAAATCCGCCATCATGGTTATTATTATCCCGCTTGTAAAGGTAAGTGCGAGCCTATCTTGCAACACATGCTTCAAGGGTTGGAAGTAGAAGAAAATCCTATGCTACAACTTCCGGAACAGGGCTACGGGAAATTAAAAATAGTCTATGAGGACAAATGGTTATTGGTAGTCAACAAGCCTTCCGGAATGCTCTCCGTGCCCGGTAAGGGTGAAAAGGAGTCCGTATATAGTCTGGCAAGGCAACTCTATCCGGAAGCCGACGGGCCGATGATTGTGCACCGGCTGGACATGGCTACATCGGGACTTTTAATCGTTGCCAAGAATAAAAAGGTGCATCAACACCTGCAAGCCCAGTTCAAGAATCACACCATCCGAAAGATGTATATAGCCCTGCTTGACGGCATCATTCCCCAAGACGAGGGAACCATCGAGCTTCCCATTTGCCCGGATCCGCTGGATCGTCCCCGGCAGGTGGTAGACATGGAGTATGGCAAACCCGCCATCACTCATTATCAGGTTCTTGAGCGGAGGGACAAATGCACACGCATAGCTTTTCATCCGCATACAGGGCGCACTCATCAGCTCCGTGTACATGCCGCACATCCGTCAGGTCTGCATTGTCCTATCATAGGTGACGAGCTTTACGGGAGAAAGGATAAACGCCTCTATCTGCATGCCGAGTCCATCGAATTTACCCATCCCGCCGACGGACGGATCATCCGTATCACGGAAAAGGCTGACTTCTGATGATTGCTTCTTCTCTTTTTCTCCTTCACAAGAGAGAGTCAAAAAGCCTATATAAACTGACAAATAGCTTAGGAATTGAGCCTTTTCATTCCCATCATATCCGGATTTTATTCCCTATTTTTGCAAACGGATAAATCTATCCGATCAAGCACTATTAACCAACTAATGATTAAAACCATGAAATTCGTAACTTTAGCATGTAGTTTACTTTTCTGCCTGTCCTCTTTCGCACAAGAGAATTTTCCGGACGGAACTCCTATTCCCGACTGGTTCAGACAAAACGAAATCGTAAATATTGAAACACTGGGTGACAAGTACAAGATTACAGATTATAGCGTTGTAAATGATAGCACCCTGATTCAAACAGAAAAGATTCAGGCCGTCATCGATCAGGCTTCATCCAAAGGAGGTGGCGTGGTCATCATTCCGAAAGGTACTTACCTGAGCGGTGCGCTTTTCTTCAAACCGAAAACCCATCTTTATCTGGAAGAAGGAGCCGTACTGAAAGGTAGCGATGATATCAGCAATTTCCCCATAATCAATACCCGCATAGAGGGGCAATCACTGAAGTATTTCGCCGCACTGGTGAATGCTGACGGAGTCAATGGTTTCACCATCTCCGGCAAAGGCACAATCAACGGTAACGGTCTGCGCTATTGGAAATCTTTCTGGTTGCGCCGTTCCGTCATTCCTAAATGTACCAATATGGATGAGTTGCGTCCGCGCCTAGTACACATTTCCAATAGCAATGATGTACAGATTTCAGGAGTACGTCTCATCAATTCTCCGTTCTGGACAACGCATATTTATAAATGTAATAATGTGAAATTGCTGAATTTATACATCTTCTCTCCGGCAGCTCCGGTCAAGGCTCCCAGCACGGACGCTATTGATATTGATGTATGTAGCAATGTATTGGTTAAGAATTGCTATCTCTCGGTTAACGATGATGCCATTGCTTTGAAAGGTGGAAAAGGCCCGTGGGCTGATAAGGATTCCAACAACGGAAGTAACACTAACATTATTATAGAAGATTGTACGTATGGTTTCTGCCATAGTGCACTGACTTGTGGCAGCGAATCTATTCATAACCGTAATATTATCCTCCGCCGTTGCACAATCAATCAGGCAAGCCGCTTGCTATGGTTGAAAATGCGTGCCGACACTCCTCAGAATTACGAGTATATCCTTGTTGAAGACATCAAAGGAAATGCCAAGAGCTTCCTCTACGTCAAGCCATGGACACAATTCTTTGACCTCAAGGACCGGAAGGATGTTCCGATGTCCTACTCAGACCACGTGACGATGCGTAATATTGACTTCGATTGTGATGTATTCTTCAACGTAAGTGCATCCGAACAATACAAATTGTCGAATTTCAAGTTCGAGAATCTGAATATCAAGGCGAAGAATGGAGATTGCGATAAGTCAGTGATCTCATCGTTTGAATGGGATAATGTGAAGGTGAATCAATAAAATTAAGAAATAGCTATAGACAATAATTCCTGCAAAGTTTCCGAGAGAATCGAATTTTGCAGGAATTATTGTTTTTATATAGCATACAAATAACTATTCAAAGCTACGCAACAACTTTATTTCTTCCGCCCAGAGCGTTTCATCCGGTGTTTCCAGAATGACAGGCATGTTGTCGAAACGTTCGTCTTTCATAAAACGCTTGAAGAAATCAATCCCTAACAAGCCTTTCCCGATGCTATCATGGCGGTCTACATGGCTACCCAACTCTTTCTTCGTATCATTCAAGTGAATGCCCCGCAAATAATTGAAGCCAACTACCTCGTCGAACTCACGGAATACTTTATCATATTCCCCTACTATATCATAACCTGCCGAATAGGTGTGGCAAGTATCCAGGCATACCCCTACACGTGATTTATCTTCTACCCGGTCGATGATATGCTTCAATTGCCAAAACTCATTACCTACATTGCTACCCTGCCCTGCCGTATTTTCAATAACGGCCGTTACCCCTTTCGTTTTGCTCAATGTAATGTTGATGGACTCGGCAACCTTATCCAGACATTCCTCCACCGAAATCTTATTAAGATGGCTTCCCGGATGGAAGTTCAGGAGTTGCAAACCTAATTGCTCACAACGTTGCATCTCATCCAGAAATGCGGCACGGCTTTTCTCCAATCCTTCTTCTTCCGGATGCCCCAGATTAATCAGATAGCTATCATGGGGCAGGATATAGCGGGCATCAAAAGAGAATTTCTCACAATTGCCCTTGAACTCGCGGATGCTTTCCTCCGTCAACGGTTTGGCTACCCATTGCCGTTGATTCTTTGTGAACAAGGCGAATGCATTCGCACCTATCTCATGGGCATTAACGGGAGCTATTTCCACTCCACCACTTGCACTCACGTGCGCTCCAATATATTTTTTCATATCTGTTCTTTATATGATGATTAAAAACGGAAGCAAGATAGAGAAAAATCCGAAGATGGCAAAATCAATTTAGAGTGCACACGTCCCTTCTCCGGCATAATCCTTTCCTGTCTTTCCATTATATTCAGGATGTCTTTCCAGCCAAACCACGGCATAAGAGCAGGTTGCCATCGGCACCAATCCATTGGCTAAAGCATAGTCATAGGCCGCTTTTACCAAAGCAGAGGCAATGCCTCTCCCGCTGATTTCATCGGGAACAATCGTATGGCGCACATCCAGCGCACCATCAGTGACATGATACATCAGACGGGCAGTTTCCCCATCCACCGTTGTCTGAAAAACTTTTTTCTCGGGATAATGTTCTATATTCATAATCTGTTTCCTTTATTGGGTGAATAAATAAATAACAAGACTCTCTATATTAAATAACAGATTTCAGTAACTTTGTATCGAACACTTCTAAAAAAAATCTTATGGACAATCATCTTCTCTCTCACGCCATCGCCCTCGCCACCGAGGCTCATAAAGGACAAAAAGATAAATACGGACAGGAGTACCTGCACCACCCCATCCGCGTCATGAATATGGGACGTAACCTGAAAGAAAAGATTGTCGGCATCCTCCACGATGTGGTGGAAGACACGGAATGGACGTGCGAAGACCTGAAGAAAGAGGGTTTCCCGGATGAAATCATCGAAGCCGTGCGGTGCGTTACGAAGCTATCCGATGAAGAAGACTACGAGGAATACATCGGAAGATGCGCTACCAATCCCCTCGCGATTGCCGTTAAAATTCACGACCTGACGGATAATATGGACGTCCGTCGTATGCCCTGCATAGGGGAAAAAGAAATCAGCAGATTGAAGAAATACCTGAAAGCCTATCACCGCCTGATGCCTTTCTATATGAATCATTGATAATATATGCGTTCGTTTTTCATGAAATAGTTACCTTTGCGGCATGAAACAGGAACTAAAGGAAAATCAGGGAATACCGTCGTCCTTACTTTGGACACTCGCCATCATATCAGGAGTAACGGTGGCCAACATATACTACAATCAACCCTTACTGAACCGTATCAGCCGTGATCTGAACATCAGCGAGTTCACCGCCAATCTGATAGCCATGTTCTCGCAGATAGGCTATGCGCTCGGATTGCTTTTCATCATTCCATTGGGCGACTTATACCGCCGGAGAAACATCATCCTCGTAAATATCTCCGTGCTGGTGGTCTCCCTGCTCACCATTGCCCTGGCTCCCAACATCCACCTGATACTTTTTGCCTCCCTGCTGACAGGTGCATGTTCCGTCATTCCGCAAGTGTTCATGCCTCTTGCGGCGCAATACTCCACTCCCGAAACCAAAGGGAAGAATGTGGGCATCATCCTTTCGGGATTGCTGACCGGTATTCTGGCTTCGCGCGTAGTGAGTGGCATCGTAGGCGAATACATGGGCTGGCGTTTCATCTACTTCGTTGCCGCCGGACTGATGATTGTCTGCCTCATCGTCATCATTAGGATACTTCCGGACCTCCCTTCCAACTTCCAGGGGACATACTTCGGCTTGATGAAATCCCTGTTCTCCTTAGTCAGGAAATACCCCCAACTACGCATCGTTTCGCTACGTGCAGGTTTTTCATTCGGTTCCTTCCTTGCCATGTGGAGTTGTCTGGCCTTCAAAATGGAGCAGGCACCTTTCTTTGCGGGAAACAATATCATAGGTATGTTAGGCCTTTGCGGCATAGCCGGAGCACTGACGGCATCGTCCATCGGCAGATATATACATATTCTCGGAGTGAAACGGCTTACTTACATAGGTTGTACGCTGATTATCAGTGCATGGATCACCCTGTATGTGGGGCAATACAGCTATGTAGGCATCATAGCCGGTATATTATTGATAGATATAGGGATGCAATGCATTCAGCTTAGCAACCAGACAAGTGCATTCGCCCTTTGTCCGCAAGCCTCCAACCGCATCAATACGATTTTTATGACTACTTACTTCATCGGAGGTTCCACGGGGACTTTCCTTGCCGGAACTTCGTGGCAATATTTCGGCTGGACGGGAGTGATAGGGACAGGTATTTTGTTGACGAGCTGCTCGTTGGCTATCAATATCTTTGCTAAGAAATAGATTCTTTCAAGATTTCCCAGCCACATGCCTTGAGGTCGACGCATCCGTTTTTTCTGAAAGCGACACCTTCCTTTTCCAATAGTTCGCGCTGTTCCGTCCAGCAAGGCGCCAGTCTTCCCTGGCTGTTTACCACCCGGTGGCAAGGGAGATTCCGCTCTTCAGAAGCATTGTGCATAGCCTGTCCCACCATGCGGGAGCACTGGGGACGGCCTACAAGGTAGGCGATTTGCCCGTACGTCAATACGCGCCCCGAAGGGATGGAGGCGACTACGCTATACACTTCATTTCGGAATGATACCTGATCCATAACGGCTGATTAAATAACTTCTTCGCACACCCGCATTTCCATACCTTTATATACAACCACAATCTTGTGCAACTGGGTGTTGCCGATGGCACGCTTCACCGTATCGGTATCAGCGTAGCGGTTGGCTTGGGCGATGGCTTCCTGACGGAGTTTTTCCACAAGGGTTTCGGGGTCTTTGTACTTGGCATATTTCAGTTCCACGATGTAGCTGTGCGTCATGTCAGAGTAGATGTCCAGCATCGGGCAGAGGAAGATGTCTACATAGCCCGCTTGCGTGTCCTGTTCGGAGATGGGGCGGTAGAAGCGGTTCTGCGCGGTCATGGCAAGGGTGAAGCCGTGAACAAAGAACTCGCCCTTCTGCTTGTCGCGTTGCGAGGCATACGTCTTCAGGCAGTCGGCAATGTAGCCGAAGTAGGCTTGCCAGTCGCCATCATAAGCGAGTTGGCTTGCCAGTTCACTCTTTTCATAGCTGCTGAAACTCAGGTCTGCATCGTTGTAAGTATTCAGTAGATAAGTATAGAGTTGCTCCTGAACCACCAGGTTGGGGATGGTCAGTTTGGTTTTTCCTCTATGCATTCCGCTGATGGTGAGCATGCCGAAATAGTAGAGCAAGCTCACGAAGTTGTCGGGGTTGGTGATGCTGGCGGCAGGAAATCCTTTCTTCAGTTCGCCGGTGATGAAGCCTTGACTCACGAGAGTTTGGATGACGGAAGCATCATGGGCAAACTCTTTGTCCTTGCGGATGAGCATACGCAACTTCTCATAGTCGATGCGGATGTTGTCTTCTATCATATCTTCCGGGACATAACCGCCCATGATGTAGTTCTTTACGAAATAAAGCACCATGTTGGAGTTGTACATCGTGGTTTCACCGTAGCTTTTCTGTGCGAAGCAATAGTTGTCATACCACGGCTTCATGATTTCTATCAACTCGTCAACGGTGTGATTGAAGGGGCTGGTGGTTGAATAGTAGGTCAGCATTTCCCGCACTTCCTCTTCCGTGAATCCCATCATCTGGTTGAACTCCGGCGTGAGGGAATAGTTGGTTCCGATGTTGAATCCACTGGTAAGGTCGTCCATCGTCACGGGGCTTACACCGGTGATGAAGCAACGCTTGATGCTGGAGTAAGTTCCCGCTTTCACTTTGTTGAAGAAAGCACGCAAGTAACCTTCGCCATGCGTTTCGTTGGTATAGCGGTGCAGGCTTTCGGGGTCGGCGAGGATGGCGTTGGTGAAGTGGTCGTACTCGTCGATGAAGAGATAAATATCCCGCCCGGCACGCTCGCACTCATGATAAAGGAAGTCGAACTGGTTGACAGCTCCTTCTATTGCGTCCAACTTTTCTTTGATGCCTTGCGGCAGAAGGTCGGCATACACCTCACAGAAGAAGTCGAAACAGATTTGGCAATGCGCATCCAGTCCTTTGCGGTAATTGTTCAACTCGCCGGTGATGCCGGAGAAGTTGAGGTATAGCACCAGATAGCTGTTGCGGTCCGGTGTGGGATGCTTCCCGATGTAGAGGTCACCAAAGAGTGCCTCAAACTGGTCGCGGGTGCGCACGTCGTAGTAGTGTTGCAGTAGGTTCAGCGTCAAGCTCTTGCCGAAGCGGCGGGGGCGGATGAAGAAGAAGAAGCGGTCCGCCTCCTCTATCATGGGGATGAAGCGGGTTTTATCCACATAATAATAATTGTCGAGGCGAATATCCGCGAAGTTCATCATGCCGTAAGGGAGACGTTTTCTGCCGGGTACTATGTATTTCATTGGGTCCATTTTCTGTCCTCCTGCTATTTTAAAAAGTAATCCAATTTTCTATTTGAATATTCTCTATCCTATTAAGATGCTTCACATTTTCCGTGACCATAATACAATCAATAGTTTCTTTCATCCTTCCATTTACCGAGATGCTTTTCTATCATCTCATCAGTCCTGTTTTTGCGGGCATCTTTACCGGCAATAACAGAAGCGGTCAACCGGGTGGCTAATCGCAATTTTATATCATCATTCAGTGACTTTAGCATTTCCCAATAGGTTTCGGTCAGCTTTAATGTATTGTCCATAACGCTCTGTTTTTTAATGTAACAAAGATACAGGTTTATCCCCAATATACAACAAACCCGATATAAAATAGTTATTCATGCCAATCAGTAGTTGAAATTCATATTAACCTGGTTAATTGCGGTTTGTTTTGGCTACCTTTGCGGCCGCAATATCAATCACTAAAAAAATGATAACAAGAACAATGAGTCCTTTCGCACTTAGAAGGGAGATGAAAAACGATATATTTGAAAATATAGTTCCTTATCTCAAAAGAAATTATGATTCTAAAATACGCAGGGCGATTATTAAAAGCCTTCATTTGCCGATGATATTTAATCCGATTCACTATTTCAGCAAGACAACAAATAACGATTGGTTCATATTCGTGCAGAAATGAATTATTTCACCACAGATTACACAGATTAGCACAGATTTAATTTATTAATAATCAGAGATATCTTTCCTTATCTGTGTAAATCTGTGTAATCTGTGGTGCATCATAACTGCGTAAAAATGAATCAAACAAATAATCGCTTCCCGACACGTTGGAAACAGAAATTATGCTTACCTTTGTACGTAAGCAGAAAAAAACAGAAGTTATGGTACAGAAAGACAGGTATATACGATTTGACTGGGCGGTGAAGCGTTTGCTACGCAACAAGGCCAACTTCGGCGTGCTCGAAGGTTTCCTCACCGTGTTGCTGGGCGAGCCTATCCGCATCGTCGAGATACTGGAAAGCGAGGGCAACCAGCAACGTGAAAACGACAAATTCAACCGTGTGGACATCAAGGCGCGCAACAGCAAGGACGAAATCATCATCGTTGAAGTGCAGAACACGCGCGAGATATACTACTTGGAGCGCATCCTCTTCGGCGTTGCCAAGGCCATCACGGAGCATATTGAGCTGGGAGAACTTTACTCGGAAGTGAAGAAAGTGTACTCCATCAGCATTCTCTATTTCGACATTGGCAAGGGAAACGATTACTTGTACCACGGTCAGAACTCCTTTGTGGGCGTGCATACGGGCGATTTTCTGGAGGTCACCACCAAAGAAAAAGACGCCATCGTGCGCAAGCTGCCTGCCGAAATCTTCCCCGAATATTTCCTGATTCGAGTGAATGAGTTCAACAAGGTGGCCGTCACCCCGCTTGAGGAGTGGATAGAATATCTGAAGACCGGCATCATCCGCCCCGATACGAAAGCTCCCGGGCTGGAAGAAGCACGCCAAAAACTGATTTATTACAATATGGACAGGGCGGAACAACTGGCGTATGACGAACATATCAATGCCGTAATGATTCAGAATGATGTGCTGAGTACGGCGGCAGAGGAAGGTAGAGAGGAAGGAAGACAAGAAGGCAGACAGGAAGGAAGACAGGAAGGAAGACAAGAAGGGCTTGCAGAAGGGCTTGAGCAAGGAAAGCAGGAGAAAAACATAGAGAATGCCCGTACGATGAAAGCCTTGAATATCTCCTCCGAAGTCATCCACCAGGTGACGGGTTTAGCCATCAAAGACATAGAAGAATTATAAATAGCAAGATATTATTCATTTTCGTCTCGCCCGATTTTCGTTTTTTGAGAAGCAGGCGGGACGTTCTGTTTTCCAGCGTAGTTTTTTTACAAATGCCCCCTGAATGCCAACCCCCGATTCCCATTATTCTTAAACCTGTGTTCATAAAATAAGTCCGGTGACCGCTCCGGACTTTTTCTCATCCCAGCGGATTTTCTTCAATCCCGCCATCGCCGCCATGCGACGGGTCCTGGTCTTCGGTGGTGGCTGAAAGTTCAATCCATTCCAGTTGTTCGCTGTCCACCAGGGCGCGGGTGTAGGCGCCGCTGCTGAGGCGGGTGCGTTCAGGGACGAACTCCACGCGGACGGCTTTCACCTGCTTTTCGAAGTCGAAGTCCTTGAGGTCCTTCACGCCGGTGGTGTCGAGCACGTAGCGGAAGTAGCCCAGTCCTTTGATGTGGACGCTCTTGCCCTGGCTCATGCGGGTGTGCATCACGCCTGCAATGTCGCCCAGCACGGCTTGAACGTCGGAGTTACTCACTGTGGAGATTTTTGCCAGGTCCTTGGCAATGGTCTCCGTTTCCACGGGTTTGCCCTGCACTATCGCGCGGGGGTAGTAAACCGCTTGTTTCTGATTAAGCATCTTTTTCCAAAATGGCATAATTCTGATTGTTTTAAGTGTTAATAAATGAATAAATAAATGAACCGGAACCCGTTTTCCCGTGTCGCCGACTCGACGCGCTCTTGTCGCCGACTCGGGGCGGTCATGTCGCCGACTCGAGAATGCCTTGTCGGAGACACGGGAAAACCGGGGTACCGGATAGAAATAGAAGAAGAAAACAGGATTCAAAAATCCTTATACGCAATGACCGCCGGATGAAAAACATCCGGAGCGGCGCGGACTTCCTCACTATAGTTCGATACAGCTTTGCAGTTCTTCTTTTATCATCGGCAAGCAATCATCCGTAGAAGTCAATTTGGCAACTTCTATAAATCGAGGTGTAATCTTAATTTTACAGTGCCCGTTTTCTTCCACCAATTCCAAATCAATGATATTGAGACGTGGCTTATCAATAGAGCAGGCACAGCGATAACCGGAATATTCTGTTTTGTTGGCCGGGTCCTTACGATCTCCGATATAAAGTGTCTGCTTCTCTATAGAACGAACGTGCTCATGGCCGAAGAAAGCCGTCACGATTTTTATTGGAGCTTTATCTAAAACATCTTTTAAAGCCTTTTTGTCGGCGTATGTCCACCATCTCTCCGGATTACCATGCGTATCACCGTTCACATCACATCCATAGTTGATATGGAACATGGGGATGCCCACCTTGTAATCATAATCTGGCATGCATGCCATCGTCTGCATGCTTGCTTTGAGATAGTCCAAGGCGCCGAATGCATAGGTTCCCTCATCATGACCGTGTCCCGTATCTCCCGGATCAGTGCGGTTTGCATTGCCCGGCAAATTGTTTAGCATAAAAAATGCAACCAGCACTTTCTTTCCGTTCTTTTCCAGAGGAAAAAACCATGTGTAGTGATAACCTTTGTTCCCATAATTAGCTGCATTATCCGCAGTACTAATGCCGTATGGAAGAAACAAGCTGCCTTCCGCTATCCGCTTTTTGTTTCTTTGTTGAATATCGCCTTTCACATTCTCACCGCCAAACCCTGTCCATAAGTCGTGGTTGCCCAGTCCGTCGGCAACGGGTATAGACTGTTCTTCCAGTCCGTCAATCAGATTTCCCCATATATCACGCACGGCAGGAAAATGTAGCGGATTAACGTCCCCGGCAGGCGCAGTAGGGCAATCCAACAAATCGCCCGGCATCACGATAAATTCAGGACGTTTCTGTAAATTGATCAGCTTATCTACAACAGACGCTTGACTCCCACAATTAGTATCACCGAAATGATAATCGTTCATCACACCAAACCGACGGGCGGAGAGGCGGAAGAATTCAAATTTGTAACATCCTTTATCATTGACGAAGCCACTCTCTTTCTTGGCATTCTTCGACAATTGCAGATATTTCCCGCGTGATACAAGCACGGCATAATCCATGCCGGAAGATGATGACGGGTAAATGAAAGACCTATAAACAGCACCGGAATGCCGTCCGTCTTCAAGGTCGAAGTCTTGTTGTAACTGTTCCTTTTCCCCGTCAATCGAGATAGTGACACGAAAATGTCCGTGAGCCGTCAACACATGAATACCTTTGGGGGTCATTTCATATTCATCGAGTCTGTAATAGTCATTATCAGAAAGATTGTAAGTTATTTTATTCATAGCCGGCTTTCCCCATTCTTTCTTGTCCGTAGGTTCAACAGTGATTTCAATCTTATTGAAAGCTCTGTTTATCAATTCTAAGTAACATCCGTAACTCATAATATTCTTTTTTTAATGGTTTATATTTTATTCTTTAGCACCTGCATTAACCTCCTTTCTGATGATGGCAGGTACTGATTTTATTGATTAATCTACTTATAACCAGGTTTATCACACCGTCCTGTAGCTGTGTGTCCTCCTTTCTTTGGCGGGATGGGGGTTAATAAATCGTTTTATCTCGCAGCTTCCGCACGCAGGCCGCTAAAAGGCCAGCACGGCACGGACTTTATAGGTATCGGTTTTGGGCTTTACGCCATACCCGGGGATGTCAAGATTTACACGCCAGACAACAGTACCCGTTTCGTCGCTGCTCCAATACTCCCCGGTAAGCTTATCACCGTCCGCCTTATCAATCTGGGGATTGATTGTTTTTTTGAGCATATTCAGTTGCGTGTAATCGTCAGCAAAACGAGTAGGCACACCGAAACACAGTGTGGCAAGCTCATTCCTGCCCGGTAAGAACCACCCGCTGCTACCTGTGGGAGCGGGGTGCGTGGTAGCATAAGTGGCTATCGCATCGTAGACAGGAAAGGTGGTGTCGCTGTTCCGAGAGCCGTAAAGTGCCATTAAACGGGAGCTGTAATAACCGAAAGCTATATCGGATGCCAGTATTTCTTCCCAATCGGCCTGCTCTCCGGATGTGAAGTCCTTGAATGATTCGGCCCACTCATAAATACCCTCAGTCGCCCCCTTTCCGGTGGCCCACTTCACCTTCTGAGAGGAGGTATCATCCATCGCAACGACCATACCGTGCACACACTCCGGATGGTCGCGCATCAGCAGGCGGTCGCCTGCTAGGGTGCCGGTCTGCGTCCAGTGTATCCCCTCGATTTCGCCCACCCAGAAGACTACGCCGAGACAACTCTTCCGTAGTTCATCACGGGACAGGTTGCTAACTTCATCCCCGGGCAGGATGCTGCCGTCCTGCATATAGTAGTCACCCGCTTTTAACGGCCGGAACTCTTCTGTCACCTTACTGTCGTCAAGCGTGTGGACGGTGTATTTTCCGGGCTGAAGATTTAATTGGGAATACTTAAGTTTGAAAGTCTCCTTAGCTCCGTTGTAGTAATACTTATACGCTCCCGGATCCAAGAGCGCGAGGCTTTTAGTGTTCACCAACAGGCGGGCCGTATAGGGGTTCTCCTGCCAATATAAATTTTCACTGATCACCGCCGTGTAGCGGTAATAACTCTTAGAAATCTCTCGGCTGTCTATCTTTTCGGTATAGGTATATTTCGTAGCAGGCACCTGAAGGATGAACAGAGACATGCGGTGCTCCATCGCGAAGCTGAGCGTATGGTTGTTATACACGCCACGGGCCGTCATCAGGTCGGAGGCGGTGTATTGGGCGTAGGTACTCTGGTTGGGGTTAACAGACCACTCATCGACTACATACTTAAAGAAGTCTTCATCGCCGGGCGATACCTTGCCGTTCATATAGTTATCCTTCTGGTAGGGATAATAGGCATGATAACTCTTATCGGGTGAGTAGAAAAGCTGAGAAGTGCCGGCAGGCAGCGTCCACTTGCCTCCCTGTAGGGTAAGGCAGAGGTTTTTCACCTCCAGGGTTCCGTCCTTCACCACGTAGAGGCCGATGCGGTCGCCTTCGGTGAAGACGGTGCTGTAACCGCGTTCCTGGGCGCGGGTTTGCCCGGTGGCGTACATGCCGCCGTCGCTCACGGTGATGGTGAGGGGGCGGGCATCGGGGTCGGTGCCGGCAGGGGGCAGTTCGTCCAGTGCGTCGGACGTGCATGCCGCCAGCATCAGGATGAGGGCGCAGGCCAGGGATGCTGCCGGGGGAAATATGGAATGATGTTGTTTCATACGGTTTCTTTTTTATTGATGAATTTAGTTGCTACTGTTCTACTCGACCGGCTGCCACGTACCTCCTCCTTCTTCCATGTCGATATTTTTGATACCTTCCGAGGTCACGGTGAGGCGGTACTCGTACATCTTGCCACTGAAGAAGTTCGCTTCGCCTGCGGCGGGGGTGTAGTAGAAGGTCTTTCCTCCGATGACTATTTTCACGAACTTCCGTCCCAACATATTTTGGGGAGGAAGCAGGGCGCGCACGGTGCGTACGTAGTCGGCGGCGGCAGGGGTCACTTCGTTGGGGGTGATGTGGTCGGTGCCGGGGAGCACTTGCTCTGCGGTTCCATTGTTGAGATTGATATTCCCTCCCGTGCACGCAAGGTTTTCAAAGGTTACAGTGGCGCGCTTCAGTTCATCGTCGGTCACGCCGTTGCCCGCTTTGAGGTGTACCACCACTTTAGCCGTGACGTGGCGGAAGACGAGGGTCTTATCGGGGGACGTTACGGTGATGTAGAAGTAGGGAGCAGCCATGCAGTCGCTATCCTGATATCCTTTATCTCTCTGGTCGGCCTGTACAGAGAAAGAAGTAGAATCCAGCGAATTATATTTCCCATTAATCGTCTTTTCCTCATCCGGGCTTCTCCAGGTGCAGGCGACATCATTTGTAATCAGCTTTCCATCGGAATCGACGAAGAGGTATATCTCCTGATTCGGCACGCTGGAGATGCTACTTTTAATCCACAGCCTCACCACTTCTCCCCCTTCCCACCTATTTTCAGTGGTAGCCCGTGTCTGGGCGTTGGCGGAGGAATATCCCTCTACGGCGGCGTAGAGTTCCAGCGGCACGCCGCCTTCGGGCCATGCCGCGTCGTCATCGCCTGTGCAGGCAGCCAAAACCAAGGCTGCCCACAGGTACATTATATATATTGGTATGTTCGTCTTCTTCATTTTTTTCTTTATATTTATTGTTTATGGGTTACTCCTGAAATGCAGAGCCTTCTACGGGTGCGCCTATGGTTTCCCAGTCCTCGATTTCGGTTTCCAGCCTCAGTTCCTTATAGTCCACGGTTATCTTATAGATGTACCGCTTGCCGCTTTCCAGCTTCAAGGCATCTCCGGCGGGGATTTTGTAGACGAAATTCGTGTTGTCTGCCAGCTTCACGCGGATGAAGACGGTGCCTGCGGTTAGTTCCTGGGGCACCACGATGGCTTCGGCGTACTGGAGATTGGTGGCGTTAAAGTCTGTCGTCACCAACGTGGGGATGGTAATCGGAGCGGCGGGGTTGGGGTCGGCAGCGAGGGCTACCATCGCCTGGCGTGCGGGCTGGCTACTCATATCGACGCCTTTCTCGGGGGTGAAGGTGGCTTTCAGGGCGGTGTTCTCCAGGGTCACGGTGGCACCGGTGAGGTCGGGGGCGCCGTTGCCGCGCTTCAGCACTACTTCTACTTTAGATAGCAAATGGTAGAAAGTGAGAGCCACCTTAGAGGCGGTGGGGGCCACGTTCCGCTTGGTGGAATAGAGCAGGTCGGAGGCGGCGTAGGCATCTTGCGTGGTCTGGTCGGCCTTCACTTCGTGAGACACCGATGCGGGGAAGCTGTCTCCCACCGGGGCAGGGTTGGCATGGATGGCATAGATGTTCACGGGGTCGGGCGAGATGTAGTACATGTCGGTGGCGTAAGTGAAGCCGCCGGTGCTGTCGGCGGTGAGCACGTTGTTCTGGTAGAGGGAGGCGCCTTTGCTGTCGTCCACCCAGGCAGATACTTCCAGGCCTGCGCCAAGCTGTGTGTCGAGGCCGTAGGAACGGGTCTGGGAGGTGATGCCGCTGGTGAGGCGGATTTCGCCGTTCCAGTTGTCGGTGATTACTTCGTTGTCGTTGTTGCAGGCGGCAAGCGCAAGGGCTGCTGCGGCAATGATTGATAAGTTTCTAAGTTTCATAATCTTACTTTTTTTAGTGTTATTGATAGTGATAAGTAAATGTTCATAATTAGTTTATATAATAATAGGTAACTAAATGATAATTTAGCGGCGTGATATGTGGAGTAACCTCATTCCCCTCCTCCAGTCGGAGGAGGGGTGCCCAAAGGGCGGGGTGGTAGGTGAAAAAAGAATTCCTTATTCTTATGATTAATAGGTATTTTATTGTTTTACCTACCACCTCCCCCTACGGGTACTCCTCCTCCCAGGAGGAGGAGAATGGAGAGTACTTAATTCATTTAATTGTTCGTTTCCATTCCCGCCGAGCCGCCTTCACCGCCCTCGCCGTTGCCCGGTGTCCAGTCGGTAATGGTGGCGGAGAAGTCGGCTCCGGTAGGCGTCTCCACTACTTTCCCGCCCAAGGTAAGGGGCTTCCGCTTGTCGGCGTTGAAGGCGGCAAGCTCCGTGGTGAGGTCGCTCGTGAGGTTCAGGGCTTCGGGGCTGCCGCCCGTGAAGCGAATGATGGCGTTCAGCTTCTGCTGCTCACCCGCTATGCCAAGCAGGCGCACGGTTGCCGCGTACTTCCCGGCATTGGCGCCGGAGGTTATCTTTGCGAACTGCAATTCCACGTTTGTGGGTGTGGCGTAGATGCCGGCAGAGAAATCCAGCGTACCTGCTACGCCCGACAGGTAGCCCTCGATGTGCTCTATCCTGTCCGTGGTGCTGCCCGTAGGCTCGATGACGAGCGTCAGTTGCCGCACCTGCTGCTGCATCACGGCGGTGAATGTCTGCTCCGTGTCGGGCTCTATCACGGCATCCACCGCATCCGTAAACAGCCAGCCGGGCATCTCCTGCACGAAGGGGCCCGCACCGTCCACATTGCCCGAAGCCCCGGCGACGGTGGCGGTGATGCCGGAAACGGTGATGTGCTGCGGCGTGTTGTAGATATGCAGGTGGTAGCTGCCCGGTTCAAAAAGAGGTTCGAGCAGGTTGGTGGTGCCGGTGAGGATGGCGGAGTAGCCGCCGACTTCTACCGTATAGCTTGCGGGTGCGGTCAGTCCCTCGCCGATGCCGCTCCAGTCGGTAACGAGGGTAATTGCCCCTTGCTCCGGGTGCGGGGTGTTGTAGATGGGGTCTTTCACGTCGCAGGCGGCAAGGGATAGCGCTGTGGCTGCTACGATAAGACATTGTCTGATGTTCCTTTTCATATGCGTTGGTTTTAGATGGTTTTACTTGTTGTTTCCGATAGTCCACACGAGGCTGATGCCTGCTTGTGTGGGGCCCCAGAAGTTCTTTGTTCCGCCTTGCTGCTTATGGATGCGCACGCCGTCGGTCATGCCGAAGCTGTCGTAGGCGGAACGGGTATAGCCCAGGCCGAGGTTGAAGTCGAGGGAGAAACTGCGGGAGAGGGATAATTGGTAACCCAGCGTCACGCCCGCATTCCATAGTTTGCCCTGATAGCCGGTGTCGCCTTTCAGCAGTTTGCCGGGCAGATACTTATATATGTTGTACTCGCCGTAGCTGCCGGAGACGCCTGCGTAGAAGCGTCTGTCGCGCAGCAGATACCACCGCACTTCGGGATTGACGAGCCACACTTTCTGCACTTTGCCGTGATTGCCGCCCCACCAGGAGAAGCTGCCGTCGAGCTTGAGACCGATGCTGTGGCTGATGCGCCATTCCACGCCAAGGGTAGGCAGCAGGAAGGCGTCATACAAGAGGTTGGTGCGGAGGGAAAGGGATTGTTCTTTCCGACGGGTGGGTGTTGGCTGTTCCGGGGTTGCCGCTTCGCTCTTCGCTTGCCGGGCAGGCTTCTGGGCTTGCTGAATAGCTTTCTGTTCTTGTTGAACAGCTTTCTGCTCCTGCTGAACAATCTTTAAATCCGTGTCAGTCGCATCGGGTAAATCTTCTTTTGCTTCGTTGATATCGGCGGGGATGCACAGCGTCACGGTCACTACATTCCGCACTCCTTTTGCGTACTCCACGGCATGGTTGGCGGTCACGAAGCAGGCTTCCGTCACTCCTGCCCGTCCGATAAGTTCCGACTTCACCCGGTTGCTGCGCACGGCAGCCATGCGCCGGTTCTCTTCGTCCGGAGCCTGTCCGGTGCAATATCCATCCACGCGCACCGGAATGCTGCCCGAAAGAATGGCCTCCCGGTGTGCACGTAGCAGGGTCAGGAGTGCTTCGAGCTGCGCACTGTTGTCCCGCCAGGGGGCGTAGAACGCATCTTTTCCTTGCACAAAGCGAAAGATGTAGAGACTGTCCGCCGCTTCTCCGGCGAAACTTGCCACTCCCGGCAGCAGCGCCAGGAGCAGAACCAGTAGATGTCTTTGTAAGTGTTTCATAGGTTTATCCTTATTTTAAGTATCTTTTCGATAGTTTCCCTTTCCACCTGCATGCGTTCCAGTTCTTTAAACATACGGTCCAGTTCGCGAAGGCTTTTCGCAATGCAATGGTTGCACTTCCGCTCAATCTTCCGGCAATACAGGAAGAGGCAAAAAATGGCTATTACCATACAAAAAATGAATGCCACAATAAGAAGATACATGTATTCGTTCATCGCTCTTGTTCTTTAGAAATCATGCTGCAAAAGAAGCGATTTACGGATGAAACACTATTGCATTTTGTCCCGACTTTATTGCATTTTGTCCCAAATATATTGCAACACACCCTCCTCAGACACTTCTGGGGCATGTGAGCACAAAAAAAGCACGGATGGACCGTGCTTTTGATTTTTGGGGGATTGATAAGTAGATGTTTATAATTTATTTGCCTGTTTCCTGTATTCCGCCGGACTGATGCCATACTGTTTTCGGAACAGACGGTAGAAGGTGCTCGGGATATTGAAGCCGCAACTGAAAGCTATCGCCTCAATCGTAAGTTCGGGATGATGGTCGAGCATCTTGCGTGCCTCGTCCAGTTTCAGCATGCGCATATACTCCATGGGAGAGTTCCCCGTCACGGCTCTAACGGCATCGGTCAGCAGGTTTTTATTGGTGCCGAGCGCGGAGATAATCTCGTCACGGTTCATCTCGGCATTAGAAAGGTTATCACCGGAAAGCAGATACTCGCGCAAACGGGCAACCAGCCGGTGCTGCTCAACGGTGGCGGCAGTATCGGATGTCTGCGGCAGAACTTCCGACGATGCGGTACTTTCGCAGGCTTGTGCCATTCTGGAGAGTTCTTCCGCCAACCTGTCCTGTTCCTTGATTCGCTCGTACAGCTTGCGGTTCTTGGTAGAAATAATCCGGTTATAGTAGAAGACGCCTGCCAGGAGCAACACCAGAACCAGGCAAATGCCAAGGGCAAACAGGAAATAATGGAAATTACGCTCTTTCTCGGCAATGTGCTTTTCCACCTCATACTGGGTGCGCAGTTCGTCAAAACGGGCGTTGACTTCCACATTATTTATACTGTCGTTCGCCGCAATGATTTCGTCCAGCAGACTGAACGCTTCATCATTGCGCCCCGCCCGTGCCAGTATCTCCATCTTTATCTTACGCACGGCATTGAGGTTGAAAGCCGATTCCTGAACCTGTATTACGGCACTGTCGATAACGGCAAGTGCCGTGCGGTAATCTCCCCGCGACTGCAATATCAGCGCCTTTGCCCGCAGCAGTTCGAATTTCAACATGTTGTTGCTGACGCTACCTTCAAGTTTGGAGAGGTATATGCCCGCCTTGTCATATTCTTTAATATCTATATAGGTGTTCATCAGTGCCACATAAAGATTTCCCCGAGCTTCGGGCTGCACCCTGCCGGTGGCTTTCTCGAAGCGGGCGATGGCTTTTTCATATTCGGGCACCAGTTGCAGCAGCTCGTCATAGCGTGCCTGTGCACGAAGCGACACGCACAGGAAGGCATAGGATTGCGTCAGGATATTATCGTAACCGGAAACTTCCCACAACAGGCTGATGCTCTCCCGGAAGCAGTCTTCTTCCTCTTTCGGCCTCCTCTGCAGGTTATAGATGATGCCGGTGGCATAGAGCGCGGTTGCCATTCCTGCCTTGTCCTTGCGCTCCCGGGCACGGGTATACATTTTCCCGGCTTCGGCGGCGGCCAGTTCATAGTCTCCTTTCAGGTTGTAGGCGGTGATAAGCTGCATGTGTATCTGATAATAGAATTTCCACAAGTCGTGCCGGATATAAAAGTCGAGATAGGCGGGCGCCTTTTCTATGACTTTGTCGTGCTCGCTCCTGTTTATATAGGAGATAATCCTATTGCCGTACACCATTCCCTGCATTTGTGTGTCGCCTTGCCTGATGGCTTCGGCTTCCGCCTGCTCAAACAGCGTCATCAGCGTATCCATTTTCTGGTCATCGCCGGCTTCTGCCATATAGATGTAGTACAGTTTGTTGTAAGTCTGCAACTTATCAATGCCTTCCGCATGTTCGAGGGCATGACGTAAAGAGTCTTTCTGGTGTTGAAGAGAATTTTGTGCCGAAGCGGGCAGGATGAGTCCTAAAAGGAAGCTGTATAGAAGTGTTGTCAGGCAAGTTCTATATTTCATATTTGTTGTGTGTTAGTATAAATTTTGAATTCAGAAGTTACAAAACTACAGAATTTTATCGATTGGCAGCCAATTAACACCAAAAAATTGTCCGTCCCGTTTCAAATACCTATCTTTGGGAAATTTGAAAACAATTCAGTCAATACTATATGATTAATATCGTACCTATCTTAAAGAACAAGAAAGAATTCCTCGAACTCCTGCTTCTCGCAGACGAGCAGGAATCTATGATTGACCTTTATCTGGAACGCGGAGAAATGTTTGCCCTTTACGACGGAGACTTAAAAGCCGCCTGCGTAATCACCGATGAAGGAAACGGAACATACGAAATAAAGAACATTGCAACCTATCCGCACTATCAGCGCAAAGGATATGGAACACAGTTGATAAAGTTTCTGCTGGAGCACTACAAAGACCGCTATCAGACGATGTTAGTGGGCACAGGAGACAGTACTTATACCATACCGTTTTATGAACGGTGCGGCTTCACCTACTCCCACCGGATACCCGATTTCTTCATCAAGAACTACGACCATCCCATGTATGAGGACGGAAAACAATTGCGGGACATGGTTTATTTAAAAATTAGCAAGAATGGATAATTCTTCTTCCAAAGGTTTCCCCTACCTTTGCATCAAAACATAGCAAATGAAGGAAGAAACCACATACGGACATCAGGAATTAATAAATCAAGTCATTGATTATATTCATACCCATCTGCACAAAGCATTGACTTTAGAAATGCTGGCGGCGGAAATGCACATGTCCGTATATCACTTCCATCGGCTTTTCAAATCCCATCTGCAAGAAACACTTTCGGCATACATCACCCGCCAAAGAATGGAAAGGGCTGTGATGTATCTGCAAACGCGAGATTTATCCTTGCAGGAACTCTCCGAAAAGATGGGATATGACACGGCACAATCTTTCTCAAAAGCATTCAAACGATATTTTGGCGTTTCTCCGGTGGCTTTCGGCAATACATTGACCTTTAACACTCCTGAAACAACTCCGATAGAGGATATTGCTTTTATCGGATTGGACGAACCGGAAGTCCTACTCATTTCCCCAATGTACATAGCCTATATCCGTATTATCGGTCCGTATGGAGAAAAAGAGAGTTACGAACTCGGTTGGGGAAAACTTTGCGGATTTCTGAAGGAAAACAAGCTACAATCCAAAGCCACCCGCTGGTTTGGCATCAGCTTCGATGATCCGACTATTACAAAGAAAAAGCAATGCCGTTTCTATGCCTGCGCCTCCGTTGCGCAAAGAATAAAACCATCGGGTGCCATCGGAACATTGACGATAGAGAGTGGAAAATATGCAGTCTATACTTACAAGGGAAGCTATTCAGGTTTGCTTCGTGCCTATACTTATATTTATTCCAGAGAAAAAGGAAGATTGCGCAATGCACTCTCTTTTGAAGAATATGTAACGTGGTCGGACAATCCGGCAAAACAGATAACAAAAATCTATATACCAATACAAAAGAAATAATATGGAATTTATCACATTGAATCCGGATAATGTCATGAGCGAACATTTATGTTGCGCCATTTCTGATAAGAAGCACCAAACAGGTGTAAATGATAAGCGGAACTGGTTGTCCGAACGCGTAAAAGAAGGGCACGTCTTCCGCAAACTGGATGCACAAGGCAAGGTATTTATCGAGTATGCCCCGCTGGAAAAGGCGTGGGTGCCTGTGACGGGGGATAACTATCTGTATATCTACTGCCTGTGGGTGGCAGGCAGCTACAAGGGGAAAGGGTATGGAGAAGCCCTGTTGCAATCGTGCATTGACGATGCCAAGGCACAAGGGAAATCGGGTATCTGTGTGCTGTCTTCCAAAAAGAAGAAGCCTTTCTTGTCCGACAAGAAATTTATGCTGAAATATGGCTTCAAGGTAGTGGATAGCATTAATGACGAATACGAATTATTAGCTCTTTCCCTTGACGGCAGCCAACCGCAATTTACGGCGGATGCAAGGAAACAGACTATTGAGAATAAAGAGCTGACTATATATTACGGCGTGCAATGTCCTTACATTCCCAACTGCATCGAGCAAATCTATAATTATTGTGAGAATAATCAGTTGCCTTTGCGGTTGATAGAAGTCGACACGCTGGAGAAAGCCAAGCAACTGCCTTGCATCTTCAATAATTGGGCGGTATTCTATAACGGGAAGTTCGAGACTGTGCATCTGCTGAATGAAGGATTGCTAAAGAAATTGCTGCAATTGAAATAAGAATACATATTTATAAAACTCTAAAATCAAGAACAATTATGGAAATGAAATTTTGCCAGAGTTGCGGAATGCCGCTGACATCCAATGAAGTTTGCGGAACAAATGCTGACGGTAGCCTCAGCGCAGACTACTGTACTTACTGTTATCAGAATGGAAAGTTCACTCAGGACTGCACCATGGACGAAATGATAGAACACTGTGCTCAGTTTGTTGAGGAATTCAACAAAGACTCGGAACAGAAAGTGACTAAAGAAGAGGCAATTGCCATGATGAAGCAAGAGTTTCCGAAGCTAAAACGCTGGCAGAATTAATTGCCAACAGGAATATCCTTCTTAATCAACCATATCTGTTATGAAAGAACTGAATGATATGTCTGATGAAGAATTATGGACTCTCTTTCCAATTCTCCTGACGGAACATCAGGAGAATTGGAAAGACTTGTATATACAGGAAGAAGAACAACTCCGAACCTTTGTCGGGGAAAGCATATTTCGCATCCGACACATAGGGAGCACAGCCGTAAAAGGATTGATAGCCAAACCTACCATAGACATATTATTAGAGATAAAAGAAGATACCGACACCGAAGCCTTTATCAGAAAGATTGAAAGCATAGGATATATCTATACATATCAGCCCGGTAAGCCGGCACCGCACATGATGTTTATGAAAGGATATACCCCTCAGGGCTTCAAAGGTCAGGCTTACCACCTGCATGTGCGATATGCCGGCGATTGGGATGAACCCATATTCTGCCATTATCTTCAACTTCATCCGGAAGTTGCTCGCAAATACGGAGAATTAAAGGTGGAGTTGAAAAAGAGATATGAACATGACAGGGATGCTTATACAGAAAGTAAAACGGAGTTTATCACAAGCATCGTTCAATTAGCCCGTAAAAGATAGTATGTCCCGCATCGAAAAGGAAAAGCAAACCGTAGAACAGATGATTCGCCTCTACTGCCGGAAGAAAGAGGGGAACGGAACACTGTGCCCGCAATGCAGGGAATTGTTGGAGTATGCGCAGACACGGCTTTCACGTTGTCCGTTCGGAGACGGGAAATCAACTTGTCGGATTTGTACCGTGCATTGCTATAAGCCGGAAATGAGGGAACGGATGAGAGTAGTGATGAGATGGGCAGGACCGAGAATGTTGCTCTATCATCCGGTGGCGGCTATCCGACATTTGTGGCAGGAATATATTAGGAAGAAATAAGAAGGAGTATCAATTCATATCCCTACAAAAATGAATCAAGATACGTTTTTTGTGTACAATTTTCATCTTTTTTTCTTTCCTGTCTTGTCACCTTCCCTACCCCCTCCCAGACACCCTCTGAATGGGGGTACAATGAGTCAGGGACTGAAAGGCATTCAGTCACTGAGTGAAAGGCATTCAGTCACTGACTGAATCAGGTTCACTCAACGAGTGGGAGGAAGAACTGCGGGAAAGGAAGAAATCTACTCGCTTTTTGTAAGCATAATTACTAATCGATGAAATATACAATGAATTATCATTTACCTCATAACGGAAAAGAAAAGAAGGAAAAGAGTGATAAGGCGGTAAGGTGATAGGGGGATAAAGTAGCTGCGCTATATATCACAGAGCGTTATCCCGTCATCACTTTATCACCCTACCACCTTATCACAACTGATTCATAATCGTACAGATATAAGTTAATCCCAATGGAGAAAAGGACACCTCAATTGAAATAATACAAGAACACTGCAATCCCCTCAAGCGCTTTCTTAGGCTGATCCTTTATTTCAATTGTAAACTTAATCTCTGCTTTCGCCACACCACGCAGATTTGCCAGCGAATGTAACTTCGCCACCAGACGCACGCTTTGTCCCGACAACACCGCCTGCCCGAACTTCATCTGCTCCATACCGTAATTAACCATCATCTTCAGGTTGTTTACCTCAATAATCTGGTTCCACAAATGCGGAAGCATAGACAAAGTGAGATAACCGTGCGCAATGGTAGTCTTGAAGTGACTTTCTGTTTTTGCACGTTCCGTGTCTACATGTATCCATTGATGGTCCAACGTAGCATCTGCAAACATATTGATGCGCTCTTGCGAAAGTTCTACATAATCAGAAACGCCAATCTGCTGGCCTACCAGCTTTTCAAATTCCTCGTAGGAGTTAATAATTACTTTTTCCATTATTCTCTTTTTATATTTAATAGTTTCTACGGTTGATAATCCCAACCATAATCATTATGATAAATCATTAGTTTACTCATGCCTCCGTCAATCGTAATGTTCTCCCCGTTGATAAAGGAGTTCCGTTCGTCACAAAGGAAAAGAACTGCACGGGCTATATCAGCCGGTTCTCCTACCCTTTGCGAGGGATGCTGCATGATGTCTCCTTCCGTATATGTCGGCACATAATCCTCTTCATGATAGCTTCCCGTATCAATCCAACCGGGAGCAATAGAATTCACACGGGCAATTCCCGAAAGACTGACCGCAAGCGCATGAGTCAGAGCCGTTATTCCACCTTTGGCTGCCGTATAACTTTCCGTATTGGCCTGCGACTGAAAAGCACGGGTAGAAGAAATATTCACAATAGCACCTGCACTACTGAAGTAGTCTTTAAAAGACAGAGCCAGGAAATAAGGAGCCACTACTCCCACACGTTGCACATACAGGAAGTCTTCATACGAACAGTTGCCCAATATTCCTCCATTTGTCAGGCAAGCATTATTTATCAGACAGTCAATCTGATCTTCTATGGATAAGACAAAGTCTACAAAATCCCGCAGCGTCTGTTCCTCGGCAATATCTCCGACAAAGCCTGTTACCGAAAGCCCTCTTTCCGACATCTTTCCTTCCGCCAGTTCCACCGCCTCGGGTGTCTTATCAATGAAATACACCGTATATCCCGATTCCGCAAACATCTCGACAATGCAACGACCGATACCGGCAGCTCCACCTGTTACTACACATACTTTATTCATACGCTCTTAATTTTAAGTATGATGAACAAAACCCCGATAACGAAGGTTATTATTCTTTTCATGGTTGTTTACTTTTAAATCGTGAAAACAGGTAACAAATATACTCCATATTCCAGCAAGTTACAAAAAGTCAAGTACCCTTTTTCTTATTCGGAAAGGTTTTCCTACTTTTGTGACAAACATTACGAAACATGAAACTGAAAGATAAATTCACAGAACTGATGCATAATCAGGCTTTGAAGCGAAAACTATATGTCATCATATTCGAAGCTGACACACCTGCCGGGAAGCTATTCGATGTTACCCTGATCTGGTGCATATTGCTTAGCGTAGGACTTGTTATCCTGGAAAGCCTGCAAGGATTACCGGTATGGCTGAAAACTCCATTCATTGTTATGGAGTATTTACTGACCGCTTTCTTTACTTTCGAATATATCACCCGATTGTATTGCTCGCCTAAACCTTCCAAATATGCTTTCAGTGCTTTCGGAATCATCGACTTGCTGGCTACACTACCGCTTTATCTAGCTTTCCTATTTCCCGGGGCACGTTATCTGCTTATTATACGGGCCTTCCGCCTGATACGGATATTCCGCATTTTCAAGCTATTCAACTTCTGGATAGAAGGGCAAATGCTGCTGACAGCACTACGAGACAGTAGCAAGAAAATCGCAGTTTTCTTTATGTTTGTGGTTATTCTGGTGATATCTATCGGAACGCTGATGTACATGATTGAAGGAGGAAAGCCTAATACGCAGTTCAGCAATATTCCCAACAGTATTTATTGGGCCTGCGTCACCCTTACCACCGTAGGTTACGGAGATATAACTCCTGTCACCGCCTTGGGGAAATTCCTTTCGGGTTGTGTCATGCTGATAGGTTACACTATTATTGCAGTACCCACCGGCATAGTTTCCGTATCGCTAATGAAAAGACATGAAAAGAATGTAGCAAGAGAGTGCCCCAACTGTCACAGGCGAGGACACGAAGAAAGTGCACAGTTCTGTAAGTATTGCGGATCATCACTTGATAAAGCCCCTAAAGAATAGAAAGACTTTCATACTAAATCATATCGGCAAATAATAACGCATAGAAATATATAAAATGGAACAATTTTTTGTTACTCAAAGAGAATTTACCCTACGTCCCCGTGCACGTGGCTTTCACCTGATAACGGATGAAATAATACGTAACCTGCCGCGTCTGCCGCAAGCCGGACTTTTACATCTGTTCATCAAGCATACCTCTGCCGGACTTAGCATCAATGAAAATGCAGATCCGGATGTCCAGACGGACATGGAAGCCATCTTCAACCACCTGGTGAAAGAACGGGAACCCTACTATATGCATACCTGTGAAGGAGATGACGACATGCCCGCCCATGCTAAATCGACTCTGACAGGTAATAGTCTCAGCATACCTATCACTGATGGTAGACTGAATATGGGTATCTGGCAAGGTATATACCTCTGTGAATTCCGCAATCATGGCGGTGGAAGAAAAATAGTAGCAACCGTCATCGGACAATAAAATATATGAAAACAAAGTTTCCGCAAAGTGGATGTCAACGAACAAAACGAACAGGCTTTCCGCTTCTACCGTAACAGGGGCTTTGAAGTAATAAGCCGGGATGAAACAGATGCACAAGGCAAGCCCTTTCCCATCCTGCACATGCAATTAACAAACTACTAATACAGTAATTATGAAACGAGCCATTATTATAGGAGCCACCTCCGGCATAGGAGAAGAAGTTGCCAAACTGCTAATTCAGCAAGGTTGGCACATCGGTATTGCCGGAAGACGGGAAGAAGCATTGGAGAAACTGCAAGCCACCGCCCCCGGGCAAATCGAAATCCAACGTCTGGACGTAACAGATCCAGATGCCCCTACCCTACTGGAGACACTTATCCGGAAGTTAGGTGGCATGGATTTGTTCTTCCTCAGCTCCGGCATAGGAAGTCAGAACCCAGACCTGAAACCGGAAATAGAACTAAATACCGCCCGTACCAACGTAGAAGGATTCACCCGCATGGTGACCGCCGCCTTCAATCACTTCAAAAACGAAGGAGGTGGGCATATCGCTGTCATCAGCTCCATTGCAGGCACCAAAGGATTGGGCATCGCCCCGGCCTATTCCGCAACGAAACGCTTCCAGAATACTTACATCGAAGCCTTGGCACAACTCTCCCGGATGCAACACTTGAATATCCATTTCACAGACATACGCCCGGGTTTCGTCGCTACCGACTTACTGAAAAGTGGCAAGTTCCCCATGCTTATGCAAGCCAATCAGGTAGCGAAGAGTATCGTCCATGCCTTGAACCGGAAAAAACGGGTCATTGTGATTGACGGTAGATACCGTGTAGTTGTCTTTTTCTGGCGAATGATCCCCCGGTGGTTATGGGAAAGATTGCCTATAAAGAACTAAGATTCGTTGTAAAGACACCATAGTTCTTGCCTCATTCCCGTAAATATTGTATATTCGACCTCGAACCAAACAAACTTTTGAAAATGAAAAAAAACTCAATACATATCCTGATAGTTACCTCAGTTGCTCTATGCGCCGGTGCCGCACTTCCATTTCTGTTTGGGCACAGCACGATAGATCCTGAACAGCAATCCGTTAAATCCGAAGTTCCCTATTGTGTCACCTCCCCTTCCGTACCGGATAAAATCACCTTTGCCGGACAGGAAATTGACCTGACACGCTACGATCATCGTGAACGCATGGACCGTGAACAAATGTCGTTCACCTATATGCACTCCACCACCATGCTCACCATCAAGCGTGCGAACCGCTTCTTTCCCATCATAGAACCCATATTGAAGGAAAACGGTGTACCCGACGATTTCAAATACCTCGCCGTAATAGAGAGTAACCTCAACACCCTTGCCCGTAGTCCGGCAGGAGCAGCCGGAATGTGGCAGTTCATGCAAACTACCGGACGCGAATTCGGCCTTGAAGTAAACCCCAATATCGACGAACGTTATCACGTGGAGAAAGCCACCCGTGCCGCATGCCAGTATCTGAAAGATGCCTACCAAAGATATGGTAACTGGCTTTGCGTAGCCGCTGCTTACAATGGTGGACAAGGCCGCATCTCCTCTGAACTGAAAAAACAGCTCGTAGATCAAGCCGTAGACCTTTGGCTTGTAGAAGAAACTTCCCGTTACATGTTCCGTCTGCTTGCCGCTAAAGCCGTCATCAGTAATCCGCAGCGCTATGGCTTTTTACTGAAACGGGAACATCTTTACCCTGTCATTCCCTATACAGAGATCAATGTAACAACAAGTATCGACAATCTGGCACAATTTGCTAAGAGTAAAGGTATTACCTACGCCCAACTGAAGGATGCCAACCCATGGCTGCGCGATAGTTCTTTACAAAACAAAAGCGGACGTACATACGTTCTTAAAATACCGACACAGGCGGGAATGCACTATGATCCGAAGAAGACTGTGCCGCATAATAGGGCATGGGTTATAAATTAAGTACTTTTCTTTTGTCTTGAGACAAAAGAAAAAGTACAGTAACTTAAAACACAGAAAGGAGCCAATATGACATTAGATTTCGATTTCGTACTCAGACTATTAGTAGCCGGCATCTTAGGTGCCATCATCGGCCTGGACAGAGAATACCGTGCCAAAGAAGCAGGATACCGTACTCACTTTTTAGTATCATTAGGCAGTGCCCTCATCATGATTGTTTCCCAATATGGCTTTCAGGACATTATCAAAGAAAACAGCGTCTCGCTGGACCCGAGTCGTGTAGCGGCCCAGGTAGTCAGCGGTATCGGTTTTATCGGTGCCGGTACCATCATATTACAAAAGCAAATAGTCAGAGGATTGACTACTGCTGCCGGAATATGGGCTACAGCAGGCATCGGTCTGGCGGTTGGAGCCGGAATGTATGTAATAAGTATAGCCGCTACCCTGCTCACTCTGGCAGGATTGGAACTGCTCAGCATCCTGTTCAAAAGTGTAGGGATGAAAAGCTCCATGATAACATTCTCTACCGGAAATAAGGATATCCTTAAGGAAGTATCCGATCGCTTTAACTCCCGAAATTATATGTTAGTCTCCTACAAAATGGAAAGATTAGGTTCCGGAGATACAGAAAGGTATATAGTGACTATGATTATCAAATCCAAGCGGAGTAATGACGAAGGACACATGCTGTCACTTATGCAGGAATGGCCGGATGTGACAGTAGAACAAATCGAATGATCTTGTTACTGCTTCTCTGTCATGTGTTTCCAGTAACGTATAGGCATATCTTGTTTATGCTTCCGCGGATTTAGCCGTTCTTTGATACAGATGGCTTTAAAGTATGTCTTCCAGAGTTGCTGAAAAAGTTTCTCGTCTTTATCCATCAGGCTTTCATCCAGCATACCTGTGACCAGATGTCGCTCGCATGAACCTTCTTCAAAAGTGACCTGACGTACTTCTTTCAAATCATAATAGAAACCATACGCCCGTTTTATGTCATATATCAGCCAGGGCTGATCGGCAAAACGATCCTTAAAATGATCGATAGCCAGTGGTAGAGCATTCTTTTCCGGCTCTACCGCAGCAAAGAAGGTGCCGTCGGCAGCTTTCTGAAAACGGATAAACTGGAGCATACGAAGACGTTCCCAATCCACCCGCTTCCACATACGCGAGAATTCCAGTACATCCGGATCGGCAAAATTGGTTTCAATGGAACGGGGAGCATCAATCGCCTTACGAATATAGCGAAACAAAAGCATCGGAGTTTCCTGTTCCTCCGCCAGCCAACATTGGGCGAGGCAAGACAGAGCACCGGAAGAGAGTTTCTTTTGCAAACCACGCCATACTCGCTTCGCCTTTTCTTCTTCGGTGATTACCGTGAAGACTTCATCATAAAATAAAGGTAATGGCTCTCCTTCCGGAGACAATGCATCAGGAAAAACACGACGGGAATAGGCTTCAAAAACAGAAGTCAGCAAACCCTCGAAAGTATTATCAAAAACAAATATATTCATGGAAAAAAACTCTCTTAGTCGCGGAAATCAAGCAACAACTGCCTTTCGTCCACTTTCTTCTTGTTCGGCTTCGTAATCAGCAAACTGCGCACTGCTTGCGGAGTCATTTCATTCACTGTCTTCATAGGGAGTTCATGGCAAGTAATAAAGTACTGCGCTTTTTTCATCACCACTCCTATCTTCTTTAACTCATAGAAACCTAACTTAGAAAAACGACGGGATGCCACGATCAATCTTGCCGACTTCACTCCTACCCCCGGAATACGCAATAACATCTCATAATCCGCCCGATTGATATCTACCGGAAACTGCTCCGGATGGCGTAAGGCCCACGACAGTTTAGGATCAATCTCCAAGTCCAGGTCAGGATATGCATCATCCACAATCTCTTCCACCTTAAACTGATAAAAGCGCATGAGCCAATCTGCCTGATACAGGCGATTTTCACGTACCAGCGGTGGCTGCTTCAGGGCCGGCAAACGCGTATCATACGTATTCACAGAGATATAACCGGAATAATAAACACGCCTCATTGTAGGTCCTTTGTAAAGAGCTGATGAAAGAAAAAGAATATCTTTGTCCGTTTCCGCTGTAGCCCCTACAATCATTTGTGTGCTCTGTCCGGCAGGAGCAAAACGTGGTGCATGGCGGTGTTTCTTCCGTTCCTCCGAACTTTCCAACACGCCTTGCTGAATATAACGCATCGGCGCATATACACTTTTATGGTCTTTCTCCGGGGCAAGAAGTTTCAGATTCTCCTCTTTCGGTATTTCTACATTGACGCTGAGGCGGTCGGCATACAACCCCGCTTCGTTCACCAGTTCACGACTGGCACCGGGAATACTTTTCAAATGGATATAGCCATTGAAACGATGCACTGTGCGCAAGTCTTTTGCCACGCGCACCAGACGTTCCATGGTATAATCCGGACTCCGCACCACACCACTGCTCAGGAATAATCCTTCTATATAATTGCGGCGATAGAACTCCATCGTCAGATCTACCAACTCACTGACAGAAAGCGTAGCACGCGGCAAATCATTAGAGCGACGATTGATGCAATATGCACAGTCGTAAATGCAATAGTTCGTCAACATCACCTTCAGCAGTGAAATGCAACGTCCATCCTCAGCAAAACTATGGCAAATACCCCAGCCACCGACAGTATTACCCAACATACCGGGTTTGTTGGAACGCACGGTACCGCTGGACGAGCATGAGACGTCATATTTTGCCGACTCCGCCAGTATTTTCAGTTTATTGAGGACGTTTTCATTCATATCCACTACACAACTTATAATTGGGCCAAAATTAGCAATTCGAAGAGAAGGAAACAAATAATGGGAAGTTAAATAATAAAGAACTATTCAGAGTGTCTTCACACCTGTAAAACAAAAAAGACCGCTCTCATTGAGACGGTCTTTCAATTCTTTCAGTAAGCGTGCTTATTATTTAGCAGCTTCCAAAGATGCTTTGCGGAATGCTTTCATTAATTTTTCGATTTCTAAAGAAGCCTTACGTGCACGAGTACCGGCAGCTTTGTTACCATTTTCAATCTGAGCTTTTGCATCTTTCTCGAATGCTGCATACAATTCAGCAACTTTTTCAACTAATTCTTTCATAATCCTTTTCTTATTAATATTACTTCGTTAATAATGTCTGGCAAAAATACACTCTTTCTTGAAATAAATGCAGAAAAACAATATTTTTTTTGAAATAATCCGCAAAAATTGCACAAAAAAACGTCCTCTGGCGTTTTTTACCTACTTTTGCAGGCATGAAACCCCTTACAGATACGGAATACATACACTTGCTCATAGCCGAAGGCGAACACCAAAGGCAGGACTTTAAGTTTGAGATTTCCGATGCCCGTAAGATCGCAAAAACGCTCTCCGCCTTTGCCAATACGGACGGCGGGCGGTTGCTGATCGGGGTAAAAGATAACGGAAAGATTGCCGGAGTTCGCTCCGATGAGGAACAATATATGATAGAGGCGGCAGCACAAATGTACTGTCAGCCGGAAGTGAATTATACCATGCAGACCTTTCAGGCGGAAGGACGCAGTGTGCTGGTAGTGCAGATTGAGGAAAGTTTGCAAAAACCCGTATATGCCAAGGATGAAACTGGAAAACCGTTGGCTTATCTGCGCATCAAGGATGAGAATATACTCGCTACACCGGTTCATCTGCGTGTATGGCAGCAAAGTGGTAGTCCGCGGGGAGAACTGATAACTTATACTGAACGCGAACAGTTGTTGCTTGACTTGTTGGAAGAAAATGACAGTCTATCGTTAAACAGGTATTGTAGGCTGGCACGCCTTTCCCGACGTGCAGCGGAACATTTACTTGCCAAGTTCATCCGGTTTGATATTGTAGAACCGGTATTTGAAGGTCATAAGTTTCACTTCAGACTAAAATAAATGATTATTCTTCTATCCTGACTTTTACTTTTGGGTTATGAGGAAAAAGTTATTTACAGAAAAACAAAAAACAGAAACAGTTGTTATTTTAGGGTATCTCAGTATGATACTTAGGGTACCTCAGTATGATACTTAGGGTATCTCAGTCGTATACTTAGGGTACCTCAGTTGCAGTCTTAGAACGCCTCAACACAACACAGTAATATTCAATCAGTTACAAAATATATCTTTTGCGACCTTTATAATCAATAAATTCAGACAGAAGAACCGACAGTTTATCATTAAACAAGTAAATATTAAACAATATAGCATGAATATAATCAATTCAATCAACGATATTCTCTGGACCTATATCCTCATCGCTCTGCTTTTGGGATGTGCCCTTTGGTTCACGCTGAAAACCCGCTTCGTACAGTTCCGCATGATAGGTGAAATGGTACGTTTACTGGGTGACTCAGCAGGAACAAACGGCAAGCCGGGTGAAAAGCATATTTCTTCATTTCAGGCATTTGCCATCTCCATTGCCAGCCGTGTAGGTACGGGCAATCTGGCGGGTGTGGCCACTGCCATCGCTGTAGGCGGGCCGGGAGCAGTGTTCTGGATGTGGGTCATTGCCCTGTTTGGTGCTGCCAGTTCATTCGTAGAGTCTACATTGGCACAATTATATAAGGTGAGAGGCAAAGACTCTTTCATTGGCGGTCCCGCTTATTATATGCGGAAAGGATTGAAACAACCGTGGATGGGTACTGTATTTGCCATACTCATTACGATCACTTTCGGCTTCGCCTTCAACTCCGTACAAAGCAATACGCTGTGTGCAGCTTTTGAACATGCGTTCGGTTTCGACCATGCCATCGTAGGAGGGGTTATTACCATAGCCACGCTGCTTATTATCTTCGGTGGTGTACAGCGCATTGCTAAAGTGAGCAGCATTATTGTCCCCATTATGGCATTGGGATATATTGCTTTGGCACTGATTATTGTAGCTATCAACATCACTGAACTTCCTGCCGTTATCAAACTCATCGTCAGCCATGCCTTCGGCTGGCAACAGGCATTGGGTGGCGGTGTAGGTATCGCATTGATGCAAGGCATCAAGCGGGGATTGTTCAGCAATGAAGCAGGTATGGGTTCCGCTCCCAATGTGGCAGCCACCGCACACGTCACACATCCCGTAAAGCAGGGGCTGATACAGACCTTGGGCGTTTTCACCGATACATTAATTATATGTACCTGCACCGCGTTCATTATACTTTTCAGTGGTGCGCCGCTGGACGGCTCTACCAACGGGGTACAACTTACGCAACAAGCATTGACGAATGAGATAGGTTCAGCAGGAAGCATTTTTGTTGCTATTGCTTTGTTCTTCTTCGCCTTCAGCAGCATTCTGGGTAATTATTATTATGGAGAAGCCAATGTACGTTATCTTACCCGTAAGAAATGGATATTGAACATTTACCGTATTCTGGTAGGTGGTATGGTGCTATTTGGTGCACTCGCTGCACTGGATGTGGCCTGGAGTCTGGCAGATGTCACCATGGGATTGATGGCGCTCTGTAACCTGATTGCCATCAGCCTGCTCGGTAAATACGCTTTTAAACTACTGGAAGACTACCGTGCACAGAAGCGGGTGGGTATCAAAGACCCTGTTTTCACAAAAGACCGCCTCAAAGAGGTAGAAAATGACATAGAGTGCTGGTAAGAGATTTATGATTTATAAATTATGATTTATACAATTGTTGGTGTAAATCAACTTATTTCGTACTTTTGTAACCGCAATTGCCCCGGCAATTATAAATCATAAATCATAAAACATAAATAAGATGGGTATATTTGCCAAACTATTTAAAAAGAATTCCGAGGGTACTTCCTCCAAAAACGTGGAAGATTTCGTGTCACTGACACGCGTTTATTTCCAGTCCGTGATTGCCGCTAATCTGGGAATTACGAACATTCGTTTCGTGCCGGATGTAGCCAACTTCAAACGCCTGTTCAAAATACCGACTCAGGGCGGACGACTGGGACAAGCCGAAAAGACTGCTTCACGCAAAATGCTGATGCAGGACTATGGACTGAGTGAAAACTTCTTCAAGGAAATCGACGCTTCCGTAAAGAAGCATTGCCGCACGCAGAATGATGTGCAGGCATACTTGTTTATGTATCAAGGCTTCTCACAAGACCTGATGATGTTGATGGGTAACTTGATGCAATGGAAGTTTCGCGTGCCCTCTGTTTTTAAAGGCGCACTGCGCAGTATGACCGAAAAGACCGTACATGACGTCTGCACCAAAACCGTATGGAAAAAGGACGATGTACATAAGACGGCTATGGCAGTCCGCCAATATAAAGAGCGTCTGGGATACTCCGAGCAGTGGATGACAGAATACGTGTACAACGTTGTATTACTGGCTAAAAAAGAACCGAAAAACAAAGCCACGGAAGAGAAATAAGCTTGAAATATCTATCAGGCAAAAACTGTTATCAAAAGAAAAAGTTTTCTAAAGAAATAATCAATAAAAAAAGGCGAGAAATGATTTTCTCGCCTTTTTTTGTTATTTTTATGCAACTTTTTTGCTCGAAGGAGCAACAACACTTTATGCAAAGAGATTGTTGTAAGATATAGCGGACTTTATCCGCTAAGCCACAGGCAACAAGCTATCAGTGACAAACTATTGCACTGGGTAAGTTAAAAAACTCTGATAAGTTGATAGTTCAAAACCTATTAGTTCAAGTAATCTGATTATTCAGAAGATTTCATAATTTAGAATATCCGATAACTCAGAAGATTTGATAATTCAAATAGTTTGATTTAGGCTCAGTAAGTCAGGCAACCTTTCAGGCTATCAGAGTTACCCGTAGCTTATAACTTTTAACTCAGCTTGTTACTTGCAACTTGTAGCTCGTAACTCGTAGTTATTTCAGTATTAATCATTAAAAAACAACCGCTTATGAAACAAAAGAAAATGCTTGCACTCACTTTATCCCAGTTGAAGCAACTTTATCGAAATGAACTTCCCGAAATTGTACGCATCGCCGAACAGAGCGACGGTACGGAAAGCTTCAAGCAAGGCATTTCGGAATTCATTACCAATCAGGCTGATACGGAAAGTGAAGTTGTCAGGCAAATTCGACTTCTGATTGAATATGACGGCCAGGAAGTCCATGAACTTTCTACCGATGAACAAATGATTGTTTCTACCCTGTCACTTCTATACATGTTTCTTATCGGAAATCTGGAAGAAGATGTGGAAACAGACGTGTTCCTGGATATTTTCCAGCAATTCAAACGCTTACAGCATCCTGCTGCCCCACTCCCCGCACCCCAACGCGTCAAAGCGTGGACCGAGCGCTGGCCCAGCGGACTGGACGAAGACGTACAACTGATCCATGCCAAAAATAAAGAGCGTATTCTGCACGCATTGATACAGAAGATAGAGCACCGTACCGCTGTTTCCCGCTACCACTTTGAAGAGGGCATCAGCTACGAAGAGAAATACCGCCTCGTCAACGAATGGTGGAACGATTTCCGTTTCCATCTGGCCATGGCTGCCAAAAGCCCTACAGAACTGAATCGCTTTCTGGGCAATTCACTTTCTGCTGAAACCATGTATCTGTTATCTCGTGCCCGCAAGAAAGGAATGCCTTTCTTCGTTACGCCTTACTATCTGCACTTGTTAAATCCCGGCAGTACAGGATACAACGATGAATCTCTGCGCAGCTACATCCTCTACTCCCCGCAACTGGTGGAAACCTACGGACAAATCCGCGCTTGGGAACGTGAAGACATAGTAGAAGCCGGAAAACCCAATGCGGCCGGCTGGCTCCTGCCCGACGGGCACAATATCCACCGTCGTTATCCGGAAGTAGCCATCCTCATTCCCGATACCATGGGACGCGCTTGTGGCGGGCTTTGTGCTTCCTGCCAGCGTATGTATGACTTCCAGAGCAAACGACTCAATTTTGAGTTTGACTCCCTGCGTCCTAAAGAAACATGGGAAAAGAAATTGCGCCGTCTGATGACTTACTTCGAGGAAGATACCCAGTTGCGTGATATCCTCATCACAGGTGGAGATGCCCTCATGAGTCAGAACAAGACGCTGAACACAATTCTGGAAGCCATTTACCGTATGGCTGCCCGTAAACGGAAAGCCAATCAGGAACGCCCGGAAGGAGAAAAGTATGCCGAATTACAGCGTATCCGCCTCGGATCGCGTTTGCCAGCTTATCTGCCAATGCGTATCAACAATGAATTGGTAGAAATTCTGCGAACTTTCAAGGAGAAAGCATCCGTCATCGGTATCCGTCAGTTCATCATTCAAACGCATTTCCAAACTCCATTGGAGGTTACTCCCGAGGCAAAGGAAGGTATTCGCAAATTATTATCGGCAGGCTGGCTGATTACCAACCAACTTGTGTATAACGTAGCTGCCTCACGTCGGGGACATACCACCCGCCTACGCCAAGTACTTAACGAACTGGGAGTTGTCTGTTACTATACATTCTCCGTAAAAGGTTTCGAAGAAAACAACGCAGTCTTTACACCAAACAGCCGTTCCATGCAGGAACAGCAAGAAGAAAAGCGTTTCGGCAAACTAAATAAAGAAGATGCCTTCAACCTGTCTGCATCGCTCGAAACCGCACTTGATCCTGCATCCTGTATCCGCCACTTCCTGAAGATACATCATCTTCCGTTTCTTGCCACAGACCGCAGCGTGTTAAACCTGCCCGCCATTGGCAAGAGCATGACGTTCAATCTGGTAGGAATGACCGAAGACGGAAAGCGCATCCTTCGTTTCGACCACGACGGAACACGTCGCCACAGCCCGATAATCAATCAACTCGGACAGGTATATATCGTAGAGAATAAATCCATAGCCGCCTACCTGCGACAACTGCGTGCCATGGGAGAAGATGTGGAAGACTACGCAAGTATCTGGAATTATACGGAAGGCAAAACCGAATCACGGTTCAGCCTGTACGAATATCCGGACTTCCCCTTCCGCATCACAGAAAAAATGAGTAATCTGGAAATAGCAGAGTAACTTCCGGAAATAATCTATACTTTTGCATAAGAAAATCACAGAGTCGTCTGAGAAGTCTGAATCATATTCCGGGCTTTTCAGACATTTTTTATCCTAAAAATAGTAAGTATGGAAATCGAACGGCACCCTTTAGAACCCTTTCTTCCTGCTAACGCCCGTTTGCTGATGCTGGGAAGTTTTCCACCTCAAAAGAAAAGGTGGTCGATGGAGTTTTATTATCCGAACTGGAACAATGATATGTGGCGGATTGTAGGACTCTTGTTCTTCAATGATAAGAACCATTTTCTGAACGAAACGGCAAAAGCTTTCGACAAAGATCGCATTATCCCTTTCCTACAAGAAAAAGGCATTGCCCTATTTGATACAGCTACCGCCATACGACGGTTGCAAGACAATGCATCCGACAAATTTCTGGAAGTTGTAGAACCTACGGATATCGAGGGCATGCTCCGTCGCTTACCGGAATGTAAAGCCATAGTTACTACAGGTGAGAAAGCAACGGAAACTTTATGCGAACAATTCTCTCTTGAAAAGCCGAAAGTGGGAGATTTTACAGAGTTTGTTTTTGATGGCAGACCTATGCGACTCTATCGGATGCCCTCTTCTTCGCGCGCTTATCCGCTTGCTTTAGAAAAAAAAGCAGCAGCCTACCGCATTATGTATCAGGACTTACAGATGTTATAAGACGAGAGAGCGTTAAAATAATCGCTCATCCCTCTTGCATATTTGAAAGTTTACATTACCTTTGCAGCCGCAAACACGGGAGTAGCTCAGTTGGTAGAGCACTGGTCTCCAAAACCAGGTGTCGGGAGTTCGAGCCTCTCCTCCCGTGCAAGATGAAAATAGCTGCAAGTTTTTACTTGCAGCTATT
Source organism: Bacteroides intestinalis DSM 17393 (assembly GCF_000172175.1). Taxonomy (NCBI): domain Bacteria; kingdom Pseudomonadati; phylum Bacteroidota; class Bacteroidia; order Bacteroidales; family Bacteroidaceae; genus Bacteroides; species Bacteroides intestinalis. Next base: position 2,325,364 of record NZ_ABJL02000008.1, read on the forward strand.
TTTGTTTATAAACCCGTCATAAACGAGTATTCAAAGCCTGTCATTTCAAATCTACAGTCTGAGTAAAGCTCTGACCGAAACGATTTGTTGCTACGATCTTCACTGATTTAGCCTTATCCGTAGGACGTACCCGGAATAAGTGTGATGTATGATATCCTGTAGCCTTTCCTTCTTTCATTGTAATATAATCCTGATCCTCATCGTCAAAAGCCTCCATTACGCCCGGTTTCTCAACACCGTCTTCATAGTAGGATAACTTCCATGCCGGATCATAATCCCAGACATTAACCACCAGATACTTAGGTTGGCTCTGAAACTCACCCGGCTTATACACACGAAACTGATAATCGAATGGACGACCGGTAGCCTTATACTGCCAGGAGATGTCATCACCGGTCACATTTACCACCAGATAACCATTGGGAGCACCGCAACGATTTACATGTCCTGCCCACCAGGCACCACAAGCTGCACCAATATTATGTTCATAGATAACAGGAGTCACAATGCGGTTTTCATAAAAATGAGTATGACCGACAAAGATATGCGTCTTATAATCTTTTAGTATCTCAAAAAGTTGTTCGGCATTACGAGCATTGGCTCCTCCTCTACCCGTACTGTTAGCCGTAGGAGCATGAAGATTCAACAGTACGGTAGTACCCGGCTTCACATAGCTCAGATCCTTTTTCAACCATTCCAATTGTTCAGGGGTAAACTGCTCCGTATATTTCTTCTTACCTTTATAATCTATGTCTTTCATCGAAATAATATGCACTTTCCCTACATTAAGAGAATAATCCGTCGGTCCAAAATGCTCACCAAATACCAATTCCCCGTATTCTTCCTTATTCGTAGCGAGGCTCAGTGCCGTATATTGCTGATCAAAGTCGTGATTACCAATCACATGATACATAGTTAAGTCCAAATCAGAGATAACCTTCTTATACGAATCATACAAAGGCATAACATCCCAGACGATATCTCCCAGAACCATTCCGTAAACTTCCTGCGAAGATAATTGCTTCAATGTTTCCTCCAAATCAACCACAGTTTCCGAAGCAAAGCGATCCAACTGTTCCTCATTTCTTGCCTGCGGATCAGAGATAGCTATAAAGGTAAAATCCTGAACCGGCTGTTCTCTCTTCACCAAGCTGAAATCACAACGATTCTTTTTCTTTTTTGCATCAATCCGGGCATAATAGCCAACAGGCAATGCATTCTCTACATTAGTTTTGTAGTCCGCCGGAACAGAAAGATACACGAATTTAGACTGTGCGGGATCAGATACCAACTGATAACGCCCTTTATCATCAGTCTGCGTAAAATTAACGCCATCTGTCACAACAACACCTGTAACAGGTTGTTTCTGCGTATCTGTCACCACACCACTTACGACAATCTCTTTTTTAACGGGTTGGTCTGCTGCATACCCTCCTGCTGCAAATAAGTTCAGCAAAAGCAGCAAGGATAAAAAACGAATTGATTTCATGTTTCTTCTCTTTTTAGAATTTTAATTTCACGGCAAAGTAAACCCTAAAAAGCAAAAGAAAGATGTCATTCACATTACATTCCTATAACACGACCCGATTCATTAACGAATGTCAATCAGTTTATGTGTTTGCAGACTTAACCGCCATTTAGGATGTTGCATGACGCACGCCACTGTTTCCGCAGTATTACTACATGAACATGGTTGCAGAAAGAAATATTCAGCAGGAAGCAACTCGTAGACTCCAATATCTTGACCTTCGTAAACGACCTTCACCTCATCCATACGGGTAATCCCCAACTTCACCCCTTGCTTGGGAGAACAAGTCACCCAATCAATATTTGGGGGCAATGGATTCGTTCCATTCGTTTCGATACAGACATACTTTCCCGCCTGGTGCAAACGGTCGATAAAAGCCTCATCAACCCAAAGAGAAGGTTCTCCCCCCGTCAAGATAACCGTAACAGCCGGATACTTTCCTACTTCGGCAATAATTTCATCATCGGACATCAGCACACCTTCTTCATGCCGTGTATCGCAAAAAGAGCATTTCAGATTGCAACCGGAAAAGCGGATAAAGACAGCAGGCGTGCCGGTGTGATAGCCTTCACCTTGCAAGCTATAAAAAATCTCATTAATCTTTCTCATAAAAAATATTTGTGCCGGCTTTCAGTAGGGTTATTCTTTCTCATAAGTGGCTACATTGGATTCAGATTCCTGCACCTCGACTTTGAAGCAAGTAGGTATCTGCTCACATATCCAGCGGGCTATATTCTCTGCGGTAGGATTGAATGGAAGAACTTCATTCAAATTACGATGATCTAACTTTCCTTTCACCGTTTCTTTGATGTGACTGAAATCAACTACCATTCCATCGGCATTGAGTTCCCGGGAACGGCAGTAGACTGTGATAATCCAATTGTGACCATGCAGATCCTCACATTTGCTGCGATAGGAAAGTTTCAGGCTATGGGCAGCTGATATTTCCATGCGTTTGATAACTGTATACATATTCTTGTTAATACGCTAATTAAGAAAATACTTTGTCTGTTGTCGCACCTAATGTCACCTCGGCACGGCACAAAAGTACAAAAATTCTAAGGATTACAGTTTAAATCTTCCGCTTTTATTCATAAACACAAAGTGAATTGGCAACCTTACGCTCCCCTTTATTATCATAAAGTTTATTGTCAGTAAGCTTGTTTACAATTCCATTATCCGGTGCAGAAGCACTCCAGAGTGTAGTAGAACCACCACCATCCAGGTTCAAAGCTTTCCTTGCACCCAATACACGAAGAAGATGTGTCAACTCAGGGATATTGATACCTTCCGCCTTACCTTCGAAACGGCCCGCAACCGCAATCAGAAATACCGTTCCATCCTTCATCAGAGCTACGGCACTCCGTGGATGTTTAGTCTGAACGAATGACCGGTTACAAGCAGACAAGTCACAAGTTTTTCCATCCAGCAGCATCAACGGGCCGGAAACGAGAATACTCCCTTCTTTCTGTTCGCAAGTTTTCTCATCCTGTTTCTTCCAAGCTATGATGTCCAGTTTCCCTTTATCTATTTTCACGGCACCATTGGATACAGTACTGAGTACACCGGTCGCAGTAGTATCCACCACCACCCCGTCTTTCCTCAAATAGCAGATAGAAGTTCCTTGCTTGATATTGAAATAAGAACCGTTAATAGCCACCACTGCACCGGAACGACGGGCAGCATTACTGGTTTCTTCTTTAGGAGAATGAATTAAAATGTCAAACCGATGTCGTTCCGGTTTGATTTCAAGAATAGTGACATGCTGCGGAACACCATACAAAGAAACGAACTCCGCTTCGCGACAAAGTACACCTTTTCCCATAGAAGTTACATTCCAATGAGCAGTAACAAGTGCTAAAGAATCTGCAGTGGTCTGTGCCACCACAACAAATACATTACACAGTATCAGCAATAGCGTGAAGACGGATTTTCTCAAATACATGTTTTGACTTTATTGAAAATTCTTCGCAAACATAAGCATTTAAAGTGAATGTCAGATAACAAAGCAAACAGAACTTTCTCCGTAAACAAAAAAAGAGTACTTTTGCGGCATGAAAACCCTTTATATAGCACTTGGTACACTCTCTTTGGCACTTGGTATCCTCGGCATTTTTCTGCCGTTGCTACCCACTACTCCATTTCTGCTACTCACGGCTGCACTCTACTTTAAAAGTTCGCCTCGCCTGTATAACTGGTTATTAAATCATAAGCATCTCGGCCCTTATATCCGCAACTTTCGTGAAAACAAAGCCATCCCTCTACGTGCAAAGATAATTTCCATCTCGCTGATGTGGATCACCATGCTCTACTGCGTGTTTTTTATCATACCGTATATATGGGTAAAAGTAATACTCCTGATTATTGCAGCAGGAGTAACCTATCATATCCTTTCATTTAAGACGCTGAAGTAGACGCTTATTTAACCGCTCCACCTATCTGTTCAAAGAATTCCCCCAACCCCTTACGTGCATCAGCTAGTTTATCCTCCCAATGCTTCACGGAGTTCTGTCCTATGATATCCGTCACATACTTCACAGCAATAAAAGGCACGTTCTTGGCACGGCAAGCAAAGGCTTGCGCAAAAGCTTCCATATCGACCACATCGCCTTTCACATCCGAAAGTTCCGTCAGAAAAGTATCGCCTGTATTACAAATGCCTTCTCCTGCCCAATGCATACAGTATCCCTTCTCTGCCAGCAAAGTAGAAGAATCAATCTCATATTCCAAGCCCATATCGGCTAACTTCTGCATATCACGATCTATAAAATGACGGCACACCAGAATATCTCCTACCTGGCAATCAATGCTTCCCGCCGTACCTACGTTGATCACCAAGTCCGGCTTGGCCTGATTGAGCACTTCAGAAACATAATAAGCTGACTTCACTTTGCCTACTCCTGTACGAATATAGCCGATGTGAACTTCTTCCTCTCCTATCAATCCGGGAAACTTTAACTCCGTAAACTCACCCTGTACGGCGTAAGTAACTAAAATTTTCATACTGCATCTTTTTATTTTGAGCGAGTAAATGTACAACTTTTTTTTAGAAACTAAAATTCATCCACTTGCGACTTAATCTTTTCGATCTGTCTGATCAAACAATCCATCTTCCGCCTATTCTTTTTAATCATTACAGGACGCAGAACAAACCAATTAAGGGCAATCCATAAAAACAAAACAGAATACGCTATCAGTCTGAACGTAAAAGATGAATTAAGAGTATATTCATACATATAAAGAAGGATACCGAAGGATAGCAAAATGAAATATAAACTCATTACCTTAGTCTGCATGAAAGTTTCTTTCCCTTTCAGCATAAGCAAATTATTCAGATAATCGATATTCGACTGTTTCTCGTCCAATGACCTATACAAAGAAGTTATCTTCCGATTGACCACCACCACAATACACATCGGCAAGATTCCCACAATGATTCCAATCTTAGTACTCAAGAATTGCGGTTTGAAATAGATCCAGATAAATATCATAAAAAGGATAGTCAACACTAAGATAACATCAAGAAATATCCCACTTTTAAGACCGCTCTTTCTGAAACGGCTGATCTTATTCAATATTTCAGATTGATCGGCAGCCGGAACAGCCTGCCTGTTCCACAATTCTTTTATATCAATATTACTCTCCATATTCTTTGAATTTTCTTGTTAACTGGGCTTTTATACGATGAATTCTTACACGGACATTACTCTCCGACAATCCAATGATTTGCGCTATATCCGCTTGCCTGACATCTTCCAGCTCCAGCGAAATGATAATGCGGTCTATCTCCGAAAGCTCTGCAATAAACTTGTATAGTAACTGAATCTGCGGCTCAATATCCGTCTTTTCATCTTCAAATAAATCGGCAGGAAACTGCGTAGATAAGATTTGCTTCTTCCGTTCCAGTTGACGCAGGCAGTTATTGGTTGCAATACGAAATATCCAAGTATCAATATTGGCTTCATTCCTGAAGGTGGGCAGATATTGCCAGACTTTAATAAAAGTTTCCTGAGCCATGTCCTGAGCTAAGCTGTAGTCATTTACATACCCCATGCATAAGCGGAATATTTTATTCCAGTACCTCCTATATATATCTTCAAATTCCACTTAACGCTCTTTTATAAATTCACAAATTTGATGAATGAACCATTCCCTATCATCAAACATCACAAAATGCAAGCCTTTATCTGCATACCTGATTTGTGCTACTGACAAATTCTTATATTGATTCTTAATGACCGTATCTATATGTTTGAAATAAGGCTCCAAAAGTACGAGAGAAGGAACAACTATATTCTTTATACATTCCCTTAAATCTGTATTCGAGAAATCACAGAATAGTTTAGCATACGTCTTTCTGTCAGATGCCAATCCCCAGTTTACTATTTCGGCAAATCTCAATGAATCAGTGGTAAGCGTTGCCGCACTCATTCTTTGCATTTGCACAAATTGCTCCTCATCCATAGCTGTAATCCTGTCAATCAGATCAGTGCAGTCATTATCAGGAGCAGATTTAAAATCAGGAACTGTCAAAGCCATCAGACAAGGCAAGGCATCTACAATCACAATCTTTCCTGTAAGCTCCGGGAATTCAGCCGCAATTGCAAGTGTCAAACCACCTCCCATACTATGCCCCATAAGAATAGGTTTCTCTATCCGCTCCTCTTTGATAAACTTTGCAATCTGCATTTTCCATCTTTCGAATGATGGACACTCTTCAGGTGCAACGCCCGAGAAGCCCGCCATCGTCAGCACATAGCAGGTATAGCTGTCTTTCAGTACGCTGACTGTTTCTGCCCAGACATCACCCGAGCATGCAAAACCGGGTATAAATATAACCGCTTGTTTTCCTGTTCCCGATTTTACTACCGAAAAAGGATAATCCTGTGCAAAAATCAAAAGAGAAGTTCCCAATAACATCAGGGTCAAAAGTAATCTTTTCATCGCCATATATTCTAAAGTTTTTCCTTTAGATACGGACCACTCCGGAATGTTACAAGAAAAAGAGAATAGTATCGGAAAACTTCAATCTGATTTCTGTCTATTCTATAAGTTTTCCGGATATATCATTTGTTTAGCCATCCAGAAATTAGTAAGAGAAAGCCAGCTACTCTGATCACAAAGTCTGCTTTCATTATTTTATAATATACGTTTTCAGTGCCTCCACATATTCCTCAAAGGCGTCCACCCCCTGCGGTGTAATTTTGCAGAGAGTACAAGGCATTTTTCCTTTGAACGTCTTTGTCACCTCCACATAGCCTGCTTTATTGAGCTTGTCAATCTGCACGCTGAGGTTACCGGCCGTTGCCCCTGTTTGTTGGCGGATAAAGACAAAGTCTGCCTCTTCGACGCCAATAAGCAACGACATCACCGCTAAACGCAGCTCAGAGTGGAGCAAAGGGTTCAGTTCTTTAAACATATCATTCGTTTTTCTTTCGTTTACTACTCAACAATGCAAATAGGGATATACCCAACAGGGGCAGATGATACAGTCCCAGATAAAATCCGGTATCAGTGGCAAAATTGCCCATATTGTAACATCCTATAATAACCCCTACCATTGCCGTCACCCGCAACACAACCCTGCTTACACTCCGCTTACTCAATATCAGCAAAGTAAGAAAGACAGGCGTCATCGGGCAGAAGCCCAGCACAGCGCCGCTATCCAGCAGATAGTGCAACCGGAAGTCGGGCAAAGCCGTACGTAAATCCATCGGCCACCACAGGCAGAATAGAGCAACAGGAATTGTCCAACCCGTTTTCCAGGTAATATTATCAAAAGAGAATACGGTATTACCCTTCCACGCAGACCAAAACCAGATAAATGCCACAAATCCCATCATCACCACATTCACCGTCACCATGCTGAAACCGTACTGTTCCGTCACAGCCATATTTTGTATCACGGCATACAGCAGATAGAAACACCCTGCAATCGCCATAAAACATCTGCTGAACTTACCTCTACAGACAATAACAGCCATCAGAGCCAATATCATTACTATCTGAAAATAAACAGCATAAGCGTACATATCCATAATAAAGGCATGCCCCAGTGTATAAAATATCAAATCTCCCGCAGCCTCAAACTTAAAGCCTTTCGTCGCCACCGGCATCAAAAGGAACTGCAAAAGTACAAGTAACAAAAAGAACTTCCAAGAAGTCAGGAAATTCTCGAAACGACTTTTTGTCACGCACCGCCTCCTTTCTTCACTTTATAGTTCAGGAAATGTCCCGGGATAACCATCATAAAAATAAAAGCCAATGCAAAAAGCAATATCTGGTCGAATCCGTGTATAAAGAGGCAACCTAATGACGACAGAGCTCCCAAAGTTCCTCCTATAGTCACTACCTTCATGTTTACAATAAGACCGGTCAACGCCGTACCCATTCCCATTATCAGCAGTATGATGAACAAGACAGGCAAACTCCAGTAGAAGATAGCGACCCAGGTTATCAGAAAACCACCCAGCCCAAATACGGTCCAGACGTACCCTAATATCCGGTCGATATAGGTTCGTGCCATCTTCTGCTTCTTCCGGTTTATCCACAAGGTAGCAGGAAAAGAAATCGCGGGCAACAGGAACCACATCCATTGCCAGTTGTAATTACCGGTTTCTTTCAGGAGAAACCAAATCACCAGAGATATCACCGTACACAAATATCCCCATATCAGAAAAGGCATTCCGGCGTTCTCAGCCATCTTGTACTTTGCGTTCTGTATCATGTGAGTGATGAGTTCCAAACTCTCTTTCTCAGTCATATTTTTATTATCCATTACCAACTATTTTATTTATCCGAAATCATACAAACGAACATTCATTCCTTATCTTACATTAAATAATAAAACAGGAAGAACAGCAGAAACAATAAACACAGGGTTAATATCAGCAACAGCCTTGTCGTCACAGCATATTGTCTGGTAAGCAACTTTTTCTTTAATAAAAGTACCTCGCCGAATGTCAATACAGCCAACCAGGCATAACCATAAAAAGTCGTGATATGCCAAACATCCTTCGACCCCATGTATACTGCAAAAAACAGGTAATCAGAAATCAACGATATCCCAACGGCAAGCGATGCCACCACAAGGGCTTTTTTCATCAGATTCCCTGTTCTATTTTCAGAAGCCAGACAAATATAAATACCTGCCGCCCAGAAAAGAGGATTCACCGTAAGCATCAACAGTATTCCCAACTGCGGATTATGGCTCCAGGGAACCCATAATACGACATTGGAAAGCCAATACATGCACATTATCATCAGTATCGTAACCGTCCACCATAATTGGCTCTTTTGTTTATTTAATCTTGCAACATCCATCATTTCATGTCTACTTTAGAAATTAATAATCTGTGAGATCGAGCACCTTCACCAGCAAGAAAGCCAGCAACACCATGTTTCCAATGAGAAGACAGCCTAGAAGTGAGTTCATAGTATTTCCTCCAGTTAGTTATTTGAAACATAGTTTTCTTTCTTTGCGGCAATATTCAGCATGTGCCCGGGAATAATCATTGCAAAGACAGCAGCCACAGCGAAACAAAGTAAAGAAACATAGGTAGGAGCATCTTCTCCCATTGCTGCAAACACCATATACAAGCCTATCGCCAACCCGATTGACGAGAAAAGATAAAAAGCCTTGTAGCGAACAATAACACCTGTAATAATACTCCCCAACGACATAATCAATGTTCCTAACGGCAAGATAAATTCAAACTGTTTCATACAGGTAGCTCCTATTGCCACAGCCATACAAAGTCCACCCAGTATACGCCATATTTCAGTCAACACCTTATCCGAATAGGCTTTAGTCCGTTTCTCTGATTTATGTTCTAAATATATTCCCAAAGGAATTCCAATAACAGGTATCCCCCAAAAGCCCCACATCCAATGAGGGTCTTTTGTAAAACATAAGCCTGCGTACACAACTAAAGTCGCTATGGTTCCAATATATCCCCACAACAGAAATATATTTCCGCTACCCGCATCTAGATTACGACGTGTATTCTGTATCATTTGGGAGATGAGTTCTAAACTCTCTTGCTCGGTTATTTTTCTATCTTCCATAATTTATTGATTTAATGCAATTACTCTTTTGTGTGTCTTCTGTTCAACCGATGTCCGGGAATAATCAACATAATAACAAAACAAACAGCAAAGGCAGGATACATAAAGTTGAATTCAGGCGGATTAAACAAGATATGCGATATCATAACCACGGATATTGCCAATGCACAACCAGCAGCATTTCTCATCCATGAATCATTTATGATACTCCCCGTAATATTAACTCCCAATGAACACAGCAGCAGAATAATCGGCATCAATAATAACATGGAGTCAAAATAGAGAGCGGCTATTATAGAAATACCAATTCCATATTGCCCGATATTACTCCAGATAGCAAGTAAAACCTTATCTGTATAAGTCAAAACCGGCTTATCTTCCTTTTTCTTCAACCAGTGCATCACCGGAAAACCAATAACCGGTATAGCCAGCCATAGCCAATTCCAAAGCGGATTACCAGTTATCAGAATCAGAACATAAACCACAAGCGCAGTTATCGTACAAAGATACCCCCATAGCAAAAGAATATTCACATTCCCCAACCGAAGGTTTTTCTTACTATTCTGTATCATCTGCGTGATAAGATCCAAACTCTCCTTTTCAGTCATTTTCTTGTCTTCCATAACAGTGTTTCTCTTTATATATAAAATTATTTTTTTGCTTTGTCCTGTAAGGCCTTTACATCTTTCAACTCTACATCAATCGTTTTTGCTTCAGCCGTCATGTCCAAATCTACAATCGCGCAATTCTCTGCTGGTATCCCGTCTTCCCGGTCCAGTTGATAATTACCGTTTTCATCGTGATAGACATACAATTTACATTTTCCTTCGGGCACTTCTTTTAATACAAGTGTTACCGTATCCCCCGTAGCATCCACCATTGCATATTGCCCTTTATCGGCAGCAATCATCACCTTTCCTTTTGCAGAACGAATGTTCTTCACTTTCACTGTCAAGTCACTCTGTGCTGATACCGAGACAGCACATACGCTTACAACAAACAATGCAACCCACTTAAAACCAATCGTTTTCATAACTGTACATCTATTAAAATTCTACAATAATCATACATTTCGGGTTCGAACTCCGATGCAAAGATAGATGGTTTATTTTATAAACCAAATTATTTTATAAATTAATTTATGAAAAATAAAAAGAAAGTTTTCGAGAAGGTACGAATACTCCGGAATTAATTCACAAGTGCACAGGAATGAAGCTCAGGATGACAGATACTCAGTAAACCATCACCTAATAGAGACGAATAATTCCACCATTGCAAAAAGCTACCCCTTACGCTGCAAGAAACTAATACCTACCTTACAAGAAACTAATCCCGGCATTGCGATGAACTAATATTTTCTTGCATATTATTATTCATACAATATATATTATAGTTTCTTACAACAAATGTTGTAATAAAGAAATATAATTGTTGTATGAAACTTTTATAGCTGTTGTATGAATAGTAATATGCAAGAAAATATTAGTTCATCGCAATGCCGGGATTAGTTTCTTGTAAAAATAGGAATAGTTTTAGGCATCCGCCAAACAAACCCTTTTCAGTCCGCATAAGTGCCGTTTTCATGTTATTTCGATGCTCAGGCAACATTTTTCCCTGAAAAGTTTTTGTAATCTCCAAGTTAATTGTATTTTTGTGTACAATTTTGGTATAGTAATGACTGACGAAGAAAAGAAGCGATTAAGTACCTTTGAAGCGAGACTGCGCCATTTGATCTTTTTGTATGATGAATTGAGGCGCGAAAATGCTGAATTAAAGCAACTTCTAAAAACTAAACAAGAAGAATGCGAGCAGGTACATGCTGAATATGAAGCTTTGGAAGATGACTATACGAACCTAAAAACAGCAATGACAATCAGCCTTAACGGCAGCGACGTAAAAGAGACGAAACTGCGATTGTCCAAATTAGTGCGTGAAGTCGATAAATGCATCGCTTTGTTGAATGAATAACAAGATGTATGAACGATAAGATAAAGATAAACCTACAGATGGCAGGCTCCACCTATCCCCTCACCATATTGCGTGAAGAGGAAGAAATGGTGAGAGAAGCAGCCAAACAGGTGGATATACGGCTCAATGCGTATCGAGAACATTACCAGAATGTGACTCCTGAGAAGATTATAGCCATGGTGGCCTATCAATTTGCCTTGGAGAACCTGAAAATGAAAAAACGAAACGACACTCGTCCGTATGCCGACAAGATAGAAGAACTGACAGAGGTGTTGGAAACATACTTCAAAGGACTGTAAACGTCCGGAAGCTTTTCCTCAAAATACCAAAGCCAGCAAAAGAATTAGAAAATCCACGCACTGTGTGAAAGTGTCCCTTCTGAAAACAAGGGTGGCTTTCTTGCAGTGCGTTTTTTATTTATATACTTAAAACAAATTGAAATGACAGTAACAATACTAGTATCCATTGCCTGTTTCATTATCGGTGGATTTCTGTCGTACATGTTCTTCAAGCATGGTTTGAAGTCCAAATATGACAACATTCTGAAAGAAGCCGAGGCTGAAGCGGAAGTGATTAAAAAGAATAAGTTGCTTGAAGTAAAGGAGAAGTTCCTGAACAAAAAAGCAGACTTGGAGAAAGAAGTGGCGATCCGCAACCAGAAAATTCAGCAAGCGGAGAACAAGTTGAAACAACGTGAGTTGGTGCTGAACCAACGCCAGGAAGAGATACAGCGTAAGAAGTCGGAAGCCGAAGCGGTGAAAGAAAACCTGGAAGCCCAGTTGGTTATTATCGACAAGAAGAAAGACGAACTGGATAAACTGCAACAGCAGGAAATTGAGAAACTGGAAACCATTTCCGGACTCTCGGCCGAAGAAGCTAAAGAACGCATGATCGAATCTTTGAAAGAAGAGGCCAAAACACAGGCACAGTCTTTCATCAACGACATCATGGACGATGCCAAACTGACGGCAAGTAAGGAAGCAAAACGTATTGTGATACAATCTATCCAGCGTGTAGCTACGGAAACTGCCATCGAAAACTCAGTGACCGTGTTCCACATTGAATCGGATGAAATCAAGGGACGTATTATCGGTCGCGAAGGCCGTAATATCCGTGCGCTTGAAGCAGCAACGGGTGTGGAAATCGTAGTAGACGATACACCGGAAGCTATCGTATTATCGGCTTTCGACCCTGTACGTCGTGAAATTGCCCGCCTGGCACTGCATCAGTTGGTGACTGACGGACGTATCCACCCGGCACGTATCGAAGAAGTTGTATCTAAGGTACGCAAGCAAGTGGAAGAAGAAATCATCGAAACCGGTAAACGTACTACGATTGACCTCGGTATCCATGGTTTGCATCCTGAACTGATCCGTATTATCGGTAAGATGAAATATCGTTCTTCTTATGGTCAGAACCTGTTGCAGCATGCCCGCGAAACAGCCAACCTCTGCGCTGTGATGGCATCGGAACTGGGTCTGAACCCCAAGAAAGCAAAACGTGCCGGATTGCTGCATGATATCGGTAAAGTGCCCGATGAAGAACCGGAATTGCCGCATGCACTCTATGGTATGAAGCTGGCTGAGAAATTCAAAGAAAAACCGGATATCTGCAACGCTATCGGTGCCCACCACGATGAAGTGGAGATGACGAGCCTTCTGGCACCCATCGTACAGGTATGTGATGCTATCTCAGGTGCCCGTCCGGGAGCACGCCGCGAAATTGTTGAAGCTTACATCAAGCGACTGAACGATCTGGAACAGTTGGCAATGGCCTATCCGGGTGTGACGAAGACGTATGCTATCCAGGCAGGTCGTGAGTTGCGCGTAATCGTTGGTGCCGATAAGATTGACGACAAGCAGACTGAAAACCTTTCCGGTGAAATCGCGAAGAAGATACAAGATGAGATGACGTATCCGGGACAAGTGAAGATCACGGTAATCCGTGAGACACGCGCAGTAAGTTATGCGAAATAAATTGTAAAGATTGAAATTAGTGATAAAGAGGTGGGGAAACAAAAAATCCCTGCCTCTTTTTGTTTTCTTTGCTATTCACGAAACTGTTTCTTATTTTTGCATCCACAAACCAAATAATCCTGATTGTCAATTATGGAGCCATATCAATTTGAAGTTTGTGCCAACTCCGTAGAGAGTTGCCTTGCCGCACAGGCAGGGGGAGCAAACCGGGTGGAGCTATGTGCCGGAATACCGGAAGGAGGTACTACCCCATCTTACGGAGATATCGTCATTGCCCGGGAAGCCTTAACAAAGACTCTTTTGCACGTCATCATCCGTCCCCGTGGCGGAGATTTTCTGTACTCCCCCATCGAGCAACGCATTATGCTGAAGGATATCGACAACGCCCGTCAATTGGGAGCAGACGGAGTTGTATTCGGTTGTCTTACCGCTAAAGGAGATGTAGACCTGTCCTTAATGAGGCAGCTGATCGAAGTATCACAAGGCATGTCCGTTACGTTCCATCGTGCTTTCGACGTATGCCGCAATCCGCAGGAAGCGCTGGAGCAAATCATAGAGTTAGGTTGTAACCGTATTCTTACTTCCGGTGCACAGGCCACGGCCGAACAGGGCATCCCTTTATTAAAGAAATTGCAGCAGCAGGCAGACGGGCGTATTATCCTACTGGCAGGTTGCGGAGTAAATGAAAATAATATCGCTCACATCGCCACGGAAACCGGTATCCGGGAGTTCCACTTCTCAGCAAGAGAGACTATCGAAAGCAAGATGCTGCATAGGAACGGAACTGTTTCGATGGGGGGTACTGTGAACATAGAAGAATATCAACGCCCTATCACTACTGTAGAACGTGTGAAAGAAACGATAAAGGCATTGACCGGTCTGAAACAGGAAGAGGCTTATAAATAAGCCTCTCCCACTCTACTGTTTCTTTTCTTATAGTCCTTTCTTCATTCTCATCATAGTCCTTTCACCGTTTTCATCAACTGCTCACCTAAGCCAATGGTATAACCTTGTGAAACAAACACCACACGGTTGAAGGTATCGGCAATGATAAATATGGGCAATGTATCTTTGTGTTTCAGCTTCATATTCTTCACAATCTGCTGGACAATGTCTTCTGTGTCGATTCCATAAATCACAGTATCGGGTAAACCGGGAAAGTCAGCAGCACGATATTTGCCGACTTGTTCCTGATTCGGGAAGAGTAATACAAGCTTTCTGCCCCATTTCTCCAAGTCGGTTTTCAAAGCAGAGATATCCCGTAAGGCATGGTTTGTAGGCTCCTGGTTCACTCCAAGAATACCGACAACGAAATATCCACGGCCACAGGCTTGAAGCAGGCTTTGCTTATTACCACCTTCCAATGTTGTGAACAAGCTCTCCGAATTGAAGTTTCCGATAACCTGTACTTCATCTTTGTTTTCACGCATCACCAGTTTCGTTTCTGTACGTCCGCCTGCTTTCACATTCAATGATGTCATTTGCGCCAATACACCACCACTTGCCAGGCGGGTACCGGTTACCAGAATATAATCTCCGGCATCCAGAGACGTTCCCTCCTTCAGCAAACTGCTCCATGTAACGCCGCCACCCATGTCTGTGTCACCCTCATCATAAGACAGTAACTGCAAATTACCCTGCGGAGTTACTTTGGAAATAGTGAAATGAGAATAATATTTCGGATTATCCAATGACTGAATCGGTGTATATTTAGCTGCAAGCCTGCCCCTCTGCGCAGATGCCTGTCCGGCTGCTTCGAAGTTCACATCTATGGCTCCATCGTCAGTTATCAGTTGTACTTTACCCGTCACCTCATCAATGCGTGCAGGCACTCCCATGCTGCGTGCCATGGACACGAAGAAGATATCACGACTGTGGGCATCGGCCAAACGTGCTTTCCACACACCTTCGGGAGATACAGGAGGTGCCCCCAGATTACATTCCTTGTTCACCTGGATGTTCTTTGCCACCCATGCAACCATCTTCATAGGCTCTGCCACATAAGCCTCAACATCTTCTTTCGAGATCACCTTGCCAAAGAAAGTCTTATACGGAGTCAACATTTCATTGCTTACGCGCGGGTTGCGTACATATTTACGGAAATATCCGGTATTCGACGTGCGTACACGAGACTGCATGTGATCTATCAACACATCCAACCGGACATCACGAAGGTCTTTTGCCGAAATCTGCTGCAAAAGGTCTATTCCTCCTTTCCTGGAGTTCTCAGAACGCAGACGAGTCATGAACTCATAAATTACTCTGTAGTTCCCACGGGCGGCAATAAGAATCTTAGCTACTGCATCCCGATCTAATTTATAATCTCTCGCAAAGTTGCGTGCCGCCTCTTCCGAAATGAATTTACCGACATAGGCATTACGGATAGAATCTTCTATCGCCAGTCTACGGTCATTTTCCGCCCGCTGTTCCGGCGTCACGTCGGGTAAGTTGGCACTTTCTGCGGGAGGCACGATGTCAATATCTACTGTGAAGCTGTCACCCGCTTTCTTATCAAGGGTTACAGTCAGTTCCGGTTGCTTGCCAAAAGAAAGTTTGGCAAAACCGAAACGACCATCTTTGGAGGCCCAGACAAGCATATCCCCTTTTCCGGCAGTCAGTCCGCACACACCACCATCGTCGGTATGTTTCGTTGCTACGGTATAGAATTCCGCATAATTGTAGAGTTTGAACTCCACACAGGCGTCAGGAACCGGATTTCCCGCTTCATCTTTCACCATAACCTTGGCTTGCGCTGTAGGCGCATAATTATCAATCACATTGATTTCCGTATACGTGGGGTTAACGGACATTACTTCTTCTTTTCCTTCATAACGTCCGAAAACCTTTGTATGCATCAACATTCCGCGACTGGCAGGGGCATTGAACCAACCAAGATCCAGTACCGGTTCCGGTTCGCAGGCACCCAAGAAATGCCATTTACCATCTGCCCAGGCTTCCACCCATGCATGGTTATCGTCCGTATGTGCCCATCGTGGTGTATAAACCTGCCGTGCCGGAATACCTACCGAGCGAAGTGCCGCCACCAGCAAGGTAGATTCTTCGCCACAACGCCCGTAAGCAGTACTCACTGTTGCCAGCGGTGAACTGGTACGGGCATCGGAAGGCATATAGACGGCTTTCTCATGACACCAATGATTCACTTCCAGGATGGCATCGTATAAAGAAAGGGACTTCACACGATTTTTCAACTCCTTATAGAACACTACCCGCGCACTATCCAGTTGTTCGTTGTTCACCCGCACCGGAAGTACAAAGTGTCGGAACAAATCTTCGGGAATGGTCTTTCCCCAAGGCATTTCCTCTGTGGCACGCTGGGATGCGCGGATATTCATTAAGTGAAATTCACCGGGATAATCAGTAATATCCGCCAGTGGCATATAGGCATAAAGGAATTCCAAGGCTTCCTGCTCATAAGTGCTCAGCGAAGCATCATCCAGTATCGTAAATAGTTCTCCCTGCGGCATCAGAGCCTTCTTTTGCTGAAAGTCCTGCTCTACGCGCGAACGATACGAGGCATCGGTCATGAAATGGGATTCTCCACAGGCAGCAAGCAGACAAAGTAGCCAGCATATTCCGAAAAGTTGTGTAGCTCGTCTCATAATACTTACATTAATTAAGGTGTGAGCTACAAAGTTAAAGAATTATCTGAAGTTTATTTCAGATGTACTACTAAAGTTGTATCCTCAGAGAAAGTAATACTGCATTTTTCGTAGGAAGGGGGGCCCATAACACCTTCAGCATCATTGCTGAAACCAAACTTCTCCACAGGAATACCGAAAGCACCGGTATCCAATTTACCATTTCCATTCTCATCCTGATACATGGAGAAGGCATAAGTTCCTGCCGGGAGTCCTTTACAGGGGATAGACACAACTTTATCCTTCACCTCTACTGCAAAACCAGTAAGCGGCTTCTTCATGAATGTCTCCTGAGAGTTGTAGATGGCGACATAGAGTTTACCAGTCACATTTTCAATACCACGTACTTCCAGAGTAAGATTTTGTGCAGACAGACTTTGAGTTGCAAAAGTCAAAACACATACGAAACTAATAATCATTGCTTTCATTTGAATTGTTTTTAAAGAGTTTATAAATAGATACGCGGACAACACGGATTAGGCGGACGAACGCGGACCTTTCTTTTTAATTAAATTAGAAATTAGAAACATCATAAGCCGCCTTCTTCCCAAGTGTGATAAACACCCCGATATAGAAGAAATGATCGTTTGAAGCCAGAATAGCTTTATTATTCACCCGCCCAAACTCATTTTTCCGACAAAGGATATTGGTAGCAGAAGCATGAATAATCACCTTCTTACTGGGCAGGAATGTCAGTCCGAGATCAAGACTGTTATAAGGCTTTACATGATCATTCATCAAACCCGGCAAATCCGGATTATGATAAGGACGCCCACTGCTGAAACGGTTCGTCAAACCGACTATCGTGCCGATTCGCGGAATGGAATACTTCAGCACTAGGGATGCATTGTGTTGAGTGGCATATTGCGGAGTAGTCAGTTCCGTATATTCCTGAAACTTCCGCTTGGCAATATTATATGTATAGGAAAGTTGGTATTCCAGATTCTTCAGCAGGACACGGTCATTAAAGAATAAGTCGAAACCTTTACTGTAGCCATAACCACCGGAAGTCAGTACTTCCGCTGCATCTACCGTTCCCTTTTCAACCAATGCCAGACGGTCATATTTCTTATAATAAAGTTCAGCTTTGTAGAAACGCCCATCACCCTCATACTGTGCACCCACATTATACTGAATGCATGATTCCGATTTCAACTTGTTCTCCTGAGCCAGCAATCTGCTAACCGGCAACTGTGTATATCGTCCCGCCGTAGCAGAGAGTACTACATCTCCCAAATAGTAATTAACAGCCAGACGGGGTGAGAAATTCACCTTTTCATTCAATGAAGTATATTCTGTGCGGACAGAAAGTTCCGCCTTTAGTTGCTCCACCGGATAGTAAGTCGCCGAAAGAAAGCCTGCACTGATCGTCGGATTGATTTCATGATGGCTATCTATTCCCTCCGCCTCTTTCATCTGGTATTGATAACGATTCTCATACCGGCGGATAAAACTCTCCACTCCCATATCCAGACGAAAAGCCGGAGAAATACGCTTGAACACTTTTGCCTTTGCATGAAGTTCCTGTTGTTGTTCCATCCAATGATCTGTCGAAAGTGATACATTACCTATCTTCTGTTCAAAGAAAGAGAATGCTACACCTGCAAACCAGTTCCATCCACCGGAAGTACGCTTACGGAAAGTTGTATTGAGATAGAAATTATTCTCATTCAAATCGAACAGTCTACGTTCAGCACCTTCATAATTGGAAAAATCAGTATGATCATAGCCGCCATAAATCTTGAAAAGCGTAGCATCATCGGGATGATAGCGAAATTGTGCCGATCCGGTCATCATCCGGTAGGGATCTTCAAAATCCGTACGTCCTGAATAGATATGATCATAGACACATAAGTCCTGATAATCCAGGTTCACCGAAAGCGAACCTTTATCGAAAGCCCGTGTACCTCCTCCACCGAAGCCTACCGTAGAGGCATTGATACCTAACTTATTGATAGGGCTCTTATCCTTTGTCTCCAACGGTAACACAGCCGAGAGTGCATCCCCGTATTCCAACGGAGCCCCGCCCGATTCCAGATTGACACCACTGAACATAAAAGTGGAATAACGTCCGCGTGCCGGTGAGTTTATACCTGTAGCCGTATAAGGATTCAAGACGTGCATTCCGTCAATGTATGTCTGTGTTTCATCACTACTTCCGCCGCGCACCAACAGACGGCCACTTTCTCCTTGTACCTGCGTGCCCGGCAGTGTCTGCAATGCCTGATACAAATCACCGTTTGCACCTCCCACAGTCACCAGTTCCACTGGACTCATATCACTCCAACGACTGTTGGCAACAGGCGTTCTTTTACCTTTCACTACCACTTCGTTCAAATCTACACTGTCATTGTATAGTTGCAAGAAAATGGTATCCGTCACAGCTGTCTGCGCCTCCAAGTGCTGCACCGTCAGCAATACACTTACACTAAAAAGTAGAATCAATCTTTTCATTTAATCTATGTTCTTTACGATTTCCGTCAGCAAACATAGACTATGATTTTCAGGCAAAAAAATATCCGGGACAGACTGCCCGGATATGTGACAAACAGCACTCCTCCTGTGACGAATGGCTGTATTTTTCTTTATTCTGTGACGAATGACTACCCTTCCGCACCTCCTTCTATCAGCGTTTTTATCTCTTTTGCATAGCCTCTGGAAACCGGAACTTCTTCCGTACATCCTTCCAGTCTCAAACGGTATCCTTGTGAGTTTCCATCTACTTTTACCACAGTGCGTATGTTCACCAGAAAGGCCCGGTGACAACGGACAATGAACGAACAGGCAGCAACCGCTTCTTCTGCCTGCTTCATAGTAGCCCGCACTAACTTTTGCTGCATCTTATCCGCACTACTGTAAGCTACTCTTATATAATTCCCTTCTGCTTCTACATAAAATAAGGTATGGGCATCCACTTCCAGCATTTCTTTCGTTCCGCCGGAGAAAACCAACTGCATAGGAGTTTCTTCTTCTTCTGCTACTGCTGCTACTTCTTCTACTGCCCTACCTTCTCCTATCTGTTCCTCATTCCTTGTCCGAATCTTCTCCTTCTGGGTATTCTCTCTTTTCGCAAGAGCGTAGTTAATCTCCGTTGCCTCCTTCAGATTACGTACCAGCTGCAAATTACGATTCCACATCAAAAAGAAGACAATAGGGAAAGGAGCAAGAACCGCCACCCAAGCCAAACTTATCAGAAATCCTTTCCAGCTCAGTATGAATGAACCAAATACCCAAGCCGTATAGAAACAGTTACCTATCGCAATCAGCAAACAAGCTCCTAACGTTCCTAACAATTCGCGGCCTAATGTCCAGTTCTTCTCACTATGATAACGGGGAAACAAAGCAGGAAACAAATACGTGGAGATACTCAGTGCCAATGAAGAAACCACTCCATAACCTAACACTACCCAGAATTTATAGCCTCCCATCATAGAAATGCCAAAAGGCTGCAACACAAAAAGGATCAGAAACACTATAAGTGAAGGTATTATCACGCTTTTCCATCTCTTCACCAATGATGGATAAGGGCTTCGTAAAAGTGTCAACAGTTTATTTATCATTATGACTTCCTGTTTGTAAGGGTTGATTATGTGTAAGATGCTACAAAGGTATACAAATTATTAATAGATCGTACATAGGTCATTTATCCCATTTTTAGTCACACTTTTGTAATATGCATATAGCAAAACCGGGCGTTTCTAAAGAAAAACGAGAGAAAGTGCATTATTTTATGTTTTAAAACATGTTTATCGTGAACAATTCGTATCTTTGCAGCGTTAATAAGATAAAAGAAAAGATGTAAAACCCGCTTTCCGAAACGCGGAAAGCACAAAAAGATGACAATTATGAAAAAGAATGCAAATGAAATTTTTATGTTACAGTACCGTATTAAACGCTATCAAGCAATGGGAAACGGAACTATGTGCCAGGCTTTGAATGGCAAACTTCAAAAACTGCTCGCAAAGCAGGCTACCATGTAAAATAACACCTTTAAATAAAATGAATGAGGGCGGAAAACCGAAAAGTTTTTCGCCCTCTTCTTTTATCAGTCGCTTATGATGTCTTTTCCAAAAGGCGTCAAAGCTAATCCTGCCAGTTTGAAATGCTGTAGCCCGAAGGGGATGCCAATAATGGTGATACCCAGCACCACACCGAATGCCAGATGAGAAAGGCAAATCCAGATACCTCCCCAAAATATCCACAACACATTCATCAGTATATACAGGCAACCAGCCGAACGTTCGCCACTCCGCACCGTTTTACCGAAAGGCCATAATGCAAGTGAAGCCATTTTCAGAGTTTGCATACCGAACGGAATACCGATAATGGTAATCATCATCAATAAACTGGCAACAAGGTATTCTATAGCGGTAAAAATACCTCCGAACACCAGCCATAATAAATTCATAAAACATCCCATAATTTTGCGTTTCTTGTATTCTAATACGCAAATATAGTTTTTTTATTTAATAACAAACTTATACTTACCTGTTAATCGCGCATCTTTATCTTTCAAGGCAATACGGTAAATCTCCGTTCCCCAAACATTGGAAAGACGTGTATCAGGCAAATTGATTGTTTCAACGGTTGCTGTGAACTCACCGGGATATTCCAAAGTTACTTTCTGTCCCTGTACGTCTATCGTCACCTTTCCGGGCACGGAAATATCCACCTTTCCCCAAGTGAGGAAGTTCACCTGATTAGGTTCTTTCGCTGATTTCAGGGAGAAATTATCGATAATCGTCAGTTGCTTATCGCCTAATGAATAGGCACGTGTCCAGTTATTTACCTCGGCTTCTTTCGGATAAGCAGTCGCAATGTTCGCTGAGAAGAAACGTTTCTTCGGTTGGCAGACAACATCCGTAGCCTTATAATTCTGACCGAAACTCTGGGGTACTCCGTTAATCATCGGCAAGTTATGGTAATTACTTTGCATGGTCCAGATGGTATAACGTTCACTACTGAACGTCTGACGTGTATAAGTTCCTACCCCCGCATCAATCAGCACAGGTATCGTATTGACATACAATGAAAATGTGCCTACATCATTATGATTATGACTTTCATTATTGAATCCGCCTTTCGTAGCCAGGAACCAACCGGACTTATTGGTCAGATAGCAGAATTCCGTTTCAGGATACCAGGTACAAGCCGGTATGGTATGGGCAGCGGCCGTCTTTTCCAGTTCTCCATTCCATAATATGGACTGCAAGGAGCGGAAAGTATCATTACCCAAAGGCACAGAAGGACGTTTACCATCCAGTAGATAGGCTGCAAACTGCATCATTTCCTCACTGCCAACTGCACGACCATAACGGTAAATCAACGGTGCATCACCTCCACCCTTGGCAGAAGCATCCGCAAAGTTCACTACCCAACCGTTTCCTACATACGTACGACTGATATATTCTCCCATCCGGCGAATCATCGGTTCCTTGAAAAGAGATACTTTCCCATCTGTTCCATCCGAAAGTATCTGGAGATAATCATACATTTTCCCGGCTGCATGTCCCCAATAAGAAGGACCTTCTTCACAAGCACCATCAGCCTTTACAAAATTGATGAACTTGTCTACCGACTGCATGCTGCGCCAAACAGCCTTTGCCAGACGATCACGGTCATTCTCTAATAAAAGATAGCATTGCAATACATTGGAGTTACACCAGGGATTCCAATTATTGATAATCATTCCCGGTTTCCATTGGAAAGCCATCCACCATTCCCGGTCATTGTTCATATAAGGATCGAGAATACGCTCCTGCAAAGTATGACGCAAGCGCTGAGAGATTACAGGATCTATTTTATCGAAAGAATCATGGAAGAAGTAATATACCCACGATAGCATGGAACCGAAGTTTCCCGAACCCAGATCAATCACCTGTTCGCGATAATCGGGCAAAGAGCGTTTGGTGCTCTGGCGTACCAGATGGGCAGAAAGTACCCAGGAAGTCATCTCGCAACTATAAAATGCTCCATTTATCAGTTGGTCGATAAACCGTCCTTTTCCTTCGGCAAGTTCGGCAAGCGTCAGGACGTTGATTGCTTTCCGGTTGGCCTCATAGGGATTTTGCATAATGTTCCGTTCGCCGCTACGTTCATATTCCAGATAATCGGTGGCGCGGATTACTTTCCATTCGTAATTAAGCATTTTCTCTCCGGCACGAATCAGATTTTCTTTATTGGTACCCAGCAATTCGTCCCAACCGGCACGGTCGGTATAAGCAGGATAAGGTACCCATTTCTGATTCATCACCAATACCTCCTTCAGCAGTTCTTCACTACCGGCAGCTTTTTGCAAAAGATTTCGTTCTGTATATGCATGTGCGGAAATACCTGCCATGAAAAGCAGGCAGAAGGAAATAATAATACGATAAAATGTGTTTCTCTTCATGATATTAAAAAGTTAGATTTCTTTTTTGTGATGAGGCAAAGATACGTAAGTTACGGTAAAACGGAGGTATTCAATTATCCGTAGTTGGGTACAAAATCATCCATAAAAGAAACTATAAACGAACAAGCCCGCAAATAGCCACCTACTTCCAATCACTAAATTCAAAGCTCAACTGTTCCCAAACGCCTTTTTCCCTGGTATCTTCCTGTGGATTGGAAACGGAAAGCCCTATCAACCGGATGGGATGATGTTCATAATCCACCTCCTTCAGCAGTTGTTTAGCCAAAGGCAGGATCACATCAAGAGTAATTAGTTCTTTGGATTGAGTTATGCTCCGGGTTATCTGACTAAAATCATGGAATTTGATTTTCAACGTCAGTGTATTTCCCTTGAAATCATTATGTTCCAGACGTCCTACCAGTTCCACTGCCGCATGATACAGTTCGATAATAACCGATGAGCGTTGCGAAATATCCTTCTCCAAGGTATGTTCGCACCCAATGGACTTACGGATACGTACCGCCTCTACCGGACGAAGATCGATTCCCCGGGCACAATCATAATACAATGCTCCTACCTTCCCGAACTCACGCAGCAGCATAGCCTGCGAACATGCACGCAACTGTTCGCCGTTATGAATACCCAATGAGTGCATTTTCTTTGCCGTCACCGGGCCTACCCCCCAGAAACTCTCGATAGGCAGACGCGCAATAAAATCCATCGCCTGATCGGGATGGATGGTACACAGCCCGTCCGGCTTACGATAATCGGACGCTATCTTCGCTAAAAACTTATTGTAGGATATACCGGCAGATGCCACCAAGTTCAGTTCATTCCGTATTTTCTGCTTGATTTCCTTGGCAATATCTACAGCCAACAAAATACCGGGCTTATTCTCTGTCACATCCAGAAAAGCCTCATCCAGTGACAGTGGCTCAATGATATCTGTATATTCGTGGAAAATTTCATGGATTTGCCGGGAGATTTCATGATACACTTCCATCCGTCCGTGAACAAAGATAAGTTGTGGGCACATCCGTTTTGCTTTCGTCGACGCCATGGCCGAACGTACTCCATAGCGACGTGCCTCATAACTGGCAGCCGACACTACTCCCCGTTCTTCCGCATACCCCACTGCAATAGGTTTTCCGCGCAACTCGGGATTGTCACGTTGCTCTACGGATGCGTAAAACGCATCCATATCTATATGTATGATTTTTCGTTCAGTGCCTTCGCAACACATCATGCATGATCACCTTTCCATTTTACTATTCATTTCCTCACATAGTGGGACATCTCTCCGGGTATCTCCATCGAAATCTCTACCAGACCTCCCACCACACCATCTTGTTTCCATGCCGTCTGATAAATCATCTTCCTGATTCCGTTCTTCTCAATGGTATAAGCATTGACACCTCCCGTTTCAAGCAGTTCACGTATCTTGTCCTGCGATTGCGGGTTATGACAATCAAATAGATTCTTACCTATCAGATTGCCATGTTTGGCAAACGTGCGACATGCTTTCTCATTCATATAGAGAATGACTCCCTCTGTATCACATACGGTTACGGCACAGTTCATTTCATTAGCCCATTCGTACATAGTTATTGCTTTTAAGTTACGGCTCATACCTTTTACTTTTATGATCCAAAGATAACGTTTTTCCCAATGCCACTCCTACTGCCTATAACAAAATTATATATTCACGCTATTTTGTACATACATATCTCCCATTCAAACCATTAACAAAAAACATCCAAACACTTAACAGAAAACTTTCTTATTACTTACTGAAAAAATTGTAAGTGTTAGGAATAAACTTTATCTTCGCACTTGGAACATTTGTTCCAAGCTTTGGAACTGACATCCGCAAAATAAGGACACACATCCGCAGCCTTGAAACAAACTTTGGCAAACAATATCCCAATAACTTAATTATCTTATCATTTCATGGCAGAATACAACATGCAGGAACTCAACCTGCCCAACGAAGAAGGCAAAAGAATCTTCTATCCACGCATAAAACTATACGGACAGGTGGACTTAGAAGCCATCGCCGATAAAGTGTCCTATGCCTCATCTTTCACCAAAGGCGATATCGTAGGACTGATACAAGCCATCACCGATGAAATTGCCTACCAGATGGGACAAGGTTACTCGGTAAAGATTGAAAACTTAGGCGTCTTTACCCCTGCCTTAGGACTAATGAAAGGGCGCGAACGGGAAAGTGGCGAAGAAGATGACACCAAGCGAAATGCCGTAAGCATCTGCCTGAAAGACATCCATTTCAAAGTAGATAAAGAATTACTGCACAGAACATCCCGCCACTGTCAGCTGAAGCGCTCTTCCGAGAAGTTCCGGCAATCATCACAAATGTTCTCGCCGCAAGAACGATTGGAACGAGCTAAAGAGTATCTACGCCAGAATGCTTTCATGACACTCTCCGACTATTGCCAGCTGACCGGATTGTTGAAGACCAGTGCTTCACGCGAATTGAAAGAGTGGATTGCGCAGCCCGAAACCGGTATTGATTACAAAGGAAGAGGAACACACAAAATATACATTTTGCGAAAAACATAATGCAAATAGCACAGACACCGGAAGGAGCTACAGAAATTATACTCACTGTTCTCTCCTCATCCGGAGCAACCTCCGATATACAAAAATAAATGCCGGCACCAGGAACAGGACAGCCGCAATCCATGCCGTCGGATCACCGAAGCAGACCGCAAGATAGCCGAAAGCGGGCACTGCATAAAGACTTACCAGCACACGTGCTATCATTTCGGAAACTCCGGAAAGCATAGCAAGATTGGTATATCCCGCTCCCTGAATGGTATATCGCAGAATACAAAGCAGTCCCAAAACCGGGAAGAAGGACACGGAAATATGCAGGAACAACTCCGTGTCCTTCAATATTTCCAGTTCAGACGCTTCCACAAAAAGCAAGGCAAACGTACGTGCCCCCAGCATCAATATGCAGAACGTAAATGCCCAGTAAATAATCATCATTAGCGCACTTACCTTTACTCCCATCCAAATGCGTTCGGGCTTACCCGCACCATAATTCTGTCCGGTATAAGTAGCCATAGCAATGCCCAGACTTTCAAGCGGGCACATAAAGAACATCTTGATGCGCATGGCAGCAGTAAAAGCGGCTACACAAGCAGTTCCCAATGCATTGTTGGCGCTTTGCAACATGATGCTTCCGATAGCGGTAATCGAGAATTGTAATCCCATAGGTACACCGATATACATCAGTGTCCGTGCCAAGGCGCCGTTGAACTTCCGTTCATCCGGTGTTCCCCGCAATATGTCAAAACGGCGCATCATGTATCCATAGCACAACACAGCCGATACGCCTTGTGAAAAGACCGTAGCGATGGCGGCTCCCGCCACTCCCCAATCCAATACTAGGATACAGAACAAGTCGAGCAGAATATTAAGTATAGTAGAAAACAACAGAAACCAGAAAGGCGTCTTGCTATCGCCCAAAGCACGAATGATGCTGGACAGCAAATTATAAAAGAAAGTACAGGGAACTCCGATAAACGTTATCAATAAATAATAGTAGGCATCCTGGAATATGATATCCGGTGTACGCATCATCAGCAGGATATCCCCACACAGAATACTCGTAACCACTGCAATCACTACCGACATCACCGCCGCCAGTTGCAAACTGACCGATATATAACGACGCATCGTGCTATAATCCCGCGCTCCGAATTTCTGCGCCACAGGAATACCGAAACCTCCACAACATCCATTACAGAAACCAAGAATAAGGAAAATCACCGAAGTACTTGCTCCTACCGAAGCCAGTGCATTAATACCCAAGAATTTTCCTACGATTGCCGCGTCGACCAGAGAGTATGTCTGTTGTAGCAGGTTTCCCATCAACAGAGGCATAGTGAAATTGAATATCAACGGCAATGCGCGTCCTGCCGTCATTTCTCTTGATGTTGCCATAAATTAATCCTCTGAAAATTGCACGCAAAGGTATGAAAAGATAAGATTACAGGAATTGACAAACGTCAAAAATATGCTTCGTAATGAAAAGAATTAAACTACAGTCCGTCTGCATCTTTTAAGACTGAACTGTGTGCCAGATAATCAGGAGTTTCAGCATAGATATACATCACACTTCCTCCTTTAATGGCATCAATGATAGGACGGGAAAGTTTTTGCGGAACAGCCGGACAGCCAAAGCTTCTTCCCAAACGTCCTCCTCTGCTGACTACCGAAGGATCGGCATAAGCCGCCCCATGCATCACAATGGCACGCTCACGGGCCCGGTCGTTGATTCCTTTTTCCAAACCATTCAAAATAAGCGAATACCCATTCTTTCCCTGATAAGTAGATTCTGTAAGATAGAACCCCAGTGAACTTTTGTAGGAACCATATTCGTTGGAAAAGGAAGTGGCATAATTATCACCGCTATTCTTTCCGTGGGAAACAACCGATGAGAAAAGTACTTTACGTTCCCTCATGTCAAATACAAAAAGACGTTTTGCGGTAGAAGGACGGGAAAAGTCTATCAATGTCAACACCTCCCGTTTACGATTGTCTATTTTATAATAACCTGCTACAGCCTGCCGGAAAGCTTTCCAGTTGACAACTCCTTCCAACTGCATGGAACGGTATAAGCTCGCATAAGCCTCAACATCAGATGCAGCAGTCCTTTCAGCAGAATCAGGAGTGTTATCTAACGACTTGCCGCCCAGAAACAAGGTACAAGGAAGAAATAAGAATAAAATGAATACAATAAATCGCAACATAAAACTTTAGCCAGAGAAATAACGGCGGCTAAATTACAGTTTTTTCTCCAGACACCTATCACACAGATAGTTAAAAATGAGGATTCACTATTCAATCACCACAACCAAAGATCGTTCGGTAGGCGCCCAATCGAAAACGAACTTGGAATGTGAAGTAGCATTGCGCACACACATGTGCGAACGTGGAGTGGTTCCCAACGACCAGCTATACTCAATCATACTTGTACGCGGCGCATTCACCGGCACTCCGTGAATATAAGCTCCGTTCGTAAAACGGCTGGCATAGGGGGCATAGCCTCCTGTCTCCGCCGAACCATCTTTCAGGAACACCATACGCGTTTTCTTCTGTTGAAGCAGATACATTCCCAAGGGGGTTTCCTGAGCATAAGGTGGAGCATGCATTCCGGTAGTGGCGGGATTCATGCTGCGTATCTTCCACTCACCTTCCGAGACATGTTCCAAGGTAGTAATATTCTGATCCAGGCGGTCGACAAAAATCACATGATTAAAGACGGTACTATCCGGCAATTGTTTCAGATAACTGCGTGGTGCCAGCCATTCTTCTTCAAAAGTGGCGGGTAATATCCGGTAAAAACTTCCCTCCTCGCCTTTCAGATAGGCGATAGTACCGTCTCTACCATAACGTTCGGGCACCAAAGTATCAGCGGGCAGATACAGCGGCACCGATTGATAGCGCTCCACGCCCAGTGTATCAGATACACGGCGATACACATTCCGCACGAACTTACGTACCAGGGGAGCTTCTTTATTCAGATTCTTATAATTCTGCAACACCACCCACCTTGCAGTAGTATCGCGCTGCATATTCTCGATATAAGCCAGACAGTTCCGGATGACATCCCATTTGAAAGAGCGTACCGTATCCTTATATGGATAGGTATCTTCGAGGGTATGCTGGTCATAGAGCAATTCTTTGGTAAGGGAAATATCAGCAGCGGTCAACTGTTTCTCTTTAGGATGAGGAAATTCCAGCACAGCCGTATCTTTAGGTTCAGCCTCCTGCACAACTACCGGCACAGGTGGTTCCTGCCGGTTACGACATCCGGCAAAAATCAAACCAACAGCCACGCAGGCAAAAAGAACGGAATGTTTCATAAAATGAAATTTAACTATAACCTAATAACGACTACCTCCCTGTTATTGTTGACTCTTTATAGAAATCAATTACATAAGAAATAACAGCAGGTATCGTTTCATCTTATTCAGGTAATACGGATTTCCGCAAAGATAGAAATTTAATGAAAGTTTCCGAAAGATATTGACGGTATAATATTAATCATTCGTTTATGAACAGAACCTTTTATATTAAAATTAGACAAGTTAGAAAGGCTTTATTTATCAATACATTACAAGGCCTCAACTCTTTGCATACAAAAAGTTAACTTCCTGTTGACTAGAAGTTGAGACCTTGTCGACAGGAAGTTAACACCTTGTAAGCGAAATATTTATCCCCTTATCAAAGCATCGAAACCGATAGCTTTCTCAGATTACTCCAACACTTTCTTTTTCAGATTAAATGTTGACAATACTTTTTTGCCGGAATAGAGTGTCACTATCAAATCATATTCCTTTCCTTCCTCAACCACATCCTTAGCAGAAAGCAATATATCTGTTTTTTCATAAGGCTTCAATGCCGGAACCATACCGGAAGCTACCTTTATTGTTTTTCCTTCCTTTTTATACGCTACTTCCACCAATGCTTTCTTTGAGCCGACCTGACCGAAATTTCGTACTTCCACTTTACATTCCAATCCCTTCCCGGATTTGGTAAAGACTGGGGCACAAGCTGAAAGGATCGGTTCTATATAATCAATGTATGGCAAACGCGCATACCCGTAAAGCATTCTCCCATCTTTATATTTTCCAATCAATTTCGGGGCAAACTCATCTTTAGTGATACCATTTCCTTTACCATTGAAAGTTACAATCAAATCCTTGCCCTCATTTTCTGTGGTCAATACCTGACAACCCCTACCATAATTCACTTCTTCAGAAGCACCGAAGCGCAAGGAATTCACATCTATATCCGTCTGGGGATTGAAGCCTTCTTCCGCCTGTATCTTCACACGAATTGTTTTTGTACCCGAGGTGATAGGTTTCTCGTCCAGTATGGTAAGCAACAATCCAGGATTCAAGGGAATACTGATATTCTTTGAGCTATGGTGATCAAAAGGTTTATCTTCGTTTTTAAGCGTATCGATTACCGCGAAATTAGCCTGAACAGCACGTCCGTATTTATCCTGATACACTTTAAGGCGTTCATATTTGAACCAGTCTTCCACCTGTCCGTCTGCATGTACAGCAACTCCCGGCATATAAGCTTCACCCGGATCGACCACCCAGTTCACTCCATCCTTCGAACGAAGATAGAAAGCAATACGTCCCAGCCAATCATTAACAATCAGGTGATACTGAATATGATCGCGCCAGATTACGGGATCTTCAAACCGACCGTCTACATCCGGATAAACCCGTTTGTCGGTCAGTTGATTGTATTCCGATAGTCCATCTCTGCTGACCCAGATACCACCACCACGACAAACCATCACATAAGAGCTGTCTTCACGCTGGGCAAATGAAAGATTAGACAGACCCTCGATAATACGGCGGTCGCGTGCATTGAAATCAAACTTTCCATATTCCCATTTTCCATTCAGATCATCGGATACATAACGTCCATTGATCACATAAACAACATATTGCCCATTCTTAGCACGGAATATTTCAGGATTATGCCCTTTACCTATGATACGAATAGGCTTGAAAGGTCCCGTCAGATTGTCGCTTATGGTATGAAATACGTATGAATTAGGCCATTCCATGTGTCCTTTAGGTGAACATTCCAGCCAGCCGCAGGCAAATAGATGATATTTACCGTCTTCGCCTTTTCGAATATTTCCACCCCAATAGGACCAGATACCGTCTTCAATGCCATTATCTACATAACGCGGAAGCACACAGTCAGCGCCCCATGTATCGGATGAAAGTACATTTCCCTTCATCGGCAGGAAACGATCCATAAAGCGGGCACCTTTCACTAATTGTTTCCATTCCGCAGGACGTTCCCGTTCCGTTATTTGTGAAAAAGAGGAATGACTGATCAAGAGCATGACTCCCAGTAGAGCAAATTTAAAGAGGCTTCTTTCCATAAATATAATATTAGAATTGGTTTTAAATAGATTTACATGGCCAAAAGTAGAAGAATTGCATATAAAAGGAAAAGGAAAGAAAGTAAAAAGGTACGTAAACCTTTACGTAAACAGAGATTACAGCTTTACAGATGCTTTTCATTTTCATCACGTTATTGTATACGATTCGGTGACAACTACCTAAGTAGTTGGAAATTAAGAGAGAATATCTGGTAAAACAAAAGTCCTTGAACTTTAGCAGTTCAAGGACTTACCATTTTTATTTGTGGAGCTGGAGGGAATCGAACCCTCGTCCAAACGAGGAAATCATAAGCTTTCTACATGCTTATCTTTGCTTAAGTTTTCGAGCAACGGCAGAACCAAAGCCATCAACCATTGCCTTATCCTTTAAAGTTTCATTCTCGCCTCAAGGCCGACAAGAACTATCTCCGATGTAACTGCACCACTGGATCGGAATGCTTCGGAGCAACAGCTTCCGAGTGATGTCTCGTCCCAGCACCTGGTGCCGGGATTAAGCTAATCTACTATGATTCGATTAAGCAGCAAGAGCGTATTGTCTTTCGCCAGATAAAATTTTGAGGACTGAGATTAAAGTGCAAATCAACGACGCACTGCATGCTTACTTACTATTTCTACCCGCTGTCAAATCCAGTCAACCCCAGAATACATACGGTTTTTAGAAATCGTGGGGCAAAGATAAGAATTCTTTTGTTACTGTACAAAAGAATAGTGTGATTGCTTACTCCGGATTAATAAACCTTATCTTTTTATAAGACCCAAAGCAGTCTTGCATTACCATACGTACAATAAAAGCCAGTACTCCGGACGATTTTACCTTTCTTTCTCCCACATAACCCGTACCTTTGGCAACAGAAGATAATATACACAAAAATATAAATATCATGAAGAAACTAATTGCAATGACACTACTGCTCGGAGGCAGTACTCTGCTCTGCGCACAAAAGACCGTGAAGATACCGGCTGTATACAAACCCGTCAAAAGCGAGATGTACAAGAAAGGCTGGATTGATTTCAACAAAAACGGAGTGAAGGATGTATACGAAGATCCGAATGCCTCGCTGGATGCACGTATCGAAGATCTGCTCAGCCAGATGACACTGGAAGAAAAGACTTGCCAGATGGTAACCCTCTACGGCTATAAACGTGTACTAAAGGACGACCTCCCCACCCCCGAATGGAAACAAATGCTTTGGAAAGACGGCATCGGTGCCATTGACGAACACCTGAACGGTTTCCAACAATGGGGACTTCCCCCATCGGATAATCCCTATGTATGGCCGGCATCCCGCCATGCCTGGGCACTGAATGAAGTACAACGCTTCTTTATAGAAGAAACGCGCCTCGGCATCCCCGTAGACTTTACGAACGAAGGTATCCGCGGAATAGAAAGTTACCGTGCCACCAATTTTCCCACACAACTGGGATTGGGACATACCTGGAACCGCGAACTGATACGCCAGGTAGGATTAATCACCGGACGGGAAGCCCGTATATTGGGATATACCAATGTCTATGCTCCCATCCTCGATGTCGGCCGTGACCAGCGTTGGGGACGCTATGAGGAAGTATATGGTGAATCTCCTTACCTCGTTGCCGAACTGGGTATTGAAATGGTACGCGGCATGCAACATAACCATCAGGTAGCAGCAACCGGAAAACATTTCGTTGCTTATAGTAACAACAAGGGCGCCCGCGAAGGTATGGCACGTGTAGACCCGCAAATGTCACCACGCGAAGTGGAAATGATACATGTCTACCCCTTCAAACGAGTGATAAAGGAAGCGGGATTATTGGGAGTGATGAGTTCGTACAATGATTACGACGGTGTTCCCATACAAGGCAGTTATTATTGGCTGACTACACGTCTGCGTGGCGAGATGGGTTTCCGGGGATATGTGGTTTCGGATAGTGATGCCGTTGAATATCTTTATACCAAACACAGCACCGCCAAAGATATGAAAGAAGCCGTGCGTCAAAGTGTAGAAGCCGGTCTGAATGTACGTTGCACCTTCCGGTCACCGGATTCATATGTATTGCCTTTGCGCGAATTGGTAAAAGAGGGCGGACTAAGCGAAGAAGTGATTAACGACCGTGTACGTGACATTCTGCGTGTAAAATTCCTCATAGGGCTGTTCGACGCTCCCTATCAGACTGACCTTGCAGGAGCCGATAGAGAAGTAGAGAAAGCTGAAAATGAATCTCTTGCACTGCAAGCCTCACGCGAAAGCCTCGTCTTATTGAAGAATGAAAACAACGTGTTGCCATTGGATATCAACAACGTGAAGAAAATAGCAGTTTGCGGCCCAAATGCAGACGAAGAGGGATATGCACTGACACACTACGGTCCTTTGGCAGTAGAAGTAACCACAGTGCTGGAAGGCATTCGCCAAAAATCCGAAGGCAAAGCAGAAGTACTCTACACCAAAGGCTGTGATCTTGTAGATGCCAATTGGCCGGAAAGCGAACTTATCGACTATCCGATGACAGATAACGAACAAGCTGAAATCGATAAAGCAGTAGAAAACGCACGCCAGGCAGATGTAGCCGTAGTCGTATTAGGAGGCGGACAGCGTACCTGCGGTGAAAACAAATCACGCAGCAGCCTCGACCTTCCGGGACGACAACTGAAACTGCTTCAAGCGGTACAAGCAACCGGAAAGCCCGTCGTACTGGTGCTGATTAACGGTCGCCCGCTATCCATCAATTGGGCAGACAAGTTCGTTCCCGCTATTTTAGAAGCATGGTATCCGGGGTCCAAAGGTGGAACAGCAGTAGCCGATGTACTCTTCGGAGATTATAACCCGGGCGGAAAAATGACAGTCACTTTCCCGAAAAGTGTCGGACAAATTCCTTTCAACTTCCCCTGCAAACCTTCTTCACAGATTGACGGCGGAAAGAATCCGGGACTGGATGGAAACATGTCGCGTGTCAACGGTGCACTCTATTCATTCGGATACGGTCTGAGTTACACCACCTTTGAGTATTCCGGCATCGAAATCAGTCCGAAAGTGATTACACCGAACCAAAAGGCAACTGTGCGCTGCAAAGTAACAAATACCGGAAAACGTGCAGGCGATGAAGTAGTTCAGCTGTATGTTCGCGACATCCTGAGCAGCGTTACCACTTACGAAAAGAATCTGGCAGGCTTTGAGCGTATCCACCTGCAACCGGGAGAAACGAAAGAGGTAGTTTTCACCCTCGACCGCAAACAGCTGGAATTACTGGATAAGCACATGGAATGGGTAGTGGAACCGGGAGACTTCAGCATTATGGTAGGTGCTTCTTCCGAAGACATCCGCCTGAGTGGAAAATTGACAGTAGAAGATCCAAACGCCCCCATGCAAGCACAGGCAAAACCGGATGCTCCCGTAACTGCCAGCACCAATCCGGAAAGTGTAATGAACGTGCTCGATAAAAAAATGAATACTGTTTGGGAAGGAAATAAAGGAGATTATATTACCTTTGCCTTGGAGAACGGCTCCAAGGTAGATGGCGTTTCCATTGCATTCAGCAGAGGCAACGGTCTGCCGGCGGAGTTTGAAATCCAGCTTTCAAGTGGCGGCGGACAATTCCTGACGGTTTATTCGGGTACAGTCAGCGAGTACGGAAAGTTGATTTCATATACGTTCAAAGGAACTATTGCCAGCGACTTGCGCATTGTACTAAATGATGACCGCGTAGGAGTGGCAGAAATAGTGTGCGAAGCACGCTAAAGAGTGATAAGGTGATAAAGTTATAGCGTGATATTTTATCATATTACCACCTTATCGCCTTATCACTCTATAACATTATCACTCTATAACATAATATCATGAGAAAACTTCTTTTCTGTATGCTTGGATTAGCAATGACAGCCTGTGCACCCCGCAAAGCGGGAAACGTAAACAACGAAAGTGACGAACTCGCCATGCTGGTAGGTACGTACACTGATGGAAACAGCAAAGGTATTTACACCTTCCGTTTCAACCAGGAAACGGGACTTGCCACCTCGCTCAGTTCCATCGAAGTACTCAACCCGTCTTACCTCATCCCTTCGGAAGATGGAAAGTTTGTCTATGCCGTCAGCGAAATGAACGACACAACAGCTGCTCTCAATGCTTTCTCCTTCGATAAGGAAACAGGGAAACTCAGTTTGTTGAACCGCCAGCCCACTATGGGAGCCGATCCTTGCTACGTTGCCACCAACGGAAAAGAAGTACTCACAGCCAACTACAGCGGAGGTAGCATGTCTATCTTCCCGTTGAAAAAGAATGGTTCATTAGAGCCTATCGATACCCTTTTTGAAGGCAGTACCGGCGGACCGGACGCTGAAAGACAGGCAACACCCCACGTACATTGCACTGTCTTCTCTCCGGATGGAAAATATATCTTTGCCACTGATTTCAGTGCCGACCGTATCCTACGCTTTGTCATACACCCGAAGAGCATTATCCCCCACCCTTCTGCCGAAGCTATTGACGTAGATCCTAATTCCGGTCCACGTCATCTCACCTTCAGCCCGAACGGCAAGTACGCGTATCTTATCAGCGAATTATCCGGTAATATCACAGCTTTCAGTTACCTGGATGGTAAACTGGAAAAGATACAGACCATTGCAGCCGACACACTCCGTGCACGTGGCAGTGCCGATATACATCTCAGTCCCGATGGGAAATACTTGTATGCCAGCAATCGCCTGAAAGGTGACGGTCTTGCCATCTTCGAAGTAAATCCGGAAACCGGCATGTTAGCAAAGGTAGGCTACCAGTTGACGGGGATTCATCCGCGTAACTTTATTATCACCCCGAACGGGAAATATCTGTTGGCCGCCTGCCGCGACAGTCATGTCATTCAGGTATTCCAACGAGATCCCGTAACAGGTCTGTTATCAGATACGCATCAAGATATCCGTATTGATAAACCCGTCTGCATCCAATTCGTAAAATAGCCGGGTAAAAGCTTAACTTCCGGTTTTTAATCTTGTATATTTGTCATCGTAATCCTGATTTAGATTCAGGGTCACAGATAGTAACAGGGAAAAGCATTTGCTTCTCCCTGTTTTTTTATATCCGATACTTTTTCAGGCGAAAAATAAGATACTTTGAGGCAAAATACATCCGTCCCACCCTTTACTAAAATGGCTTCGGATTTTTACTAAATTCACGACTGAAAATTAGTAAAAATCTACCGGAAAATTAGTAAAAACCCGATAAGGTTTTAGTAAAAAACAGTCACCCCGTCCAGAAAGGCTTCTGACGGCACTGACAGCCTATTCTGTTAATATTCTATAATCTTACTCTTGACAAAAATAACTTCATTAACTTTGTCCCTTAACCGAAATTGTTTAAACAACGCGATTTATGAAGAAAAAAAACATAGTATTACTTTCAGCACTGTTGTTCTCCGTTTCTGCCATAGCGCAAACAGAAGTGACAACAGGTATCATGCGTGGCAAAGACTACGGCGTTACTTACGTACTTCCGAAAACAGAAATCGAACTTACCGTGCAAGCCACTAAACATATCTATACTCCCGGAGAATTTTCCAAGTATGCTGACCGTTATCTGCGATTAACTAATGTTTCTTCCGAACCGAAAACTTACTGGACATTGGACAAGATACAAACAGCAGTAGTCGGTATACCTGATAAAGAGAATGTATATTTTGTAAAGATGAAAGACAAAACCGTGGCTCCTCTTATCGAATTGAGCAAAGACGGCATCGTCTACTCCATCAACATGCCGTTGGGCAGCGGACAAAAGAAAGCAGCTCCTGCCACTCCCAAGGCAGCTGATAATACTCCTTACGTCAATCCCCGTAGCTTCCTGACAGAAGAAATCCTGATGGCAAATTCAACGGCAAAGATGGCGGAGTTGGTTGCAAAAGAAATCTATAACATCCGTGAAAGCAAAAATGCCCTGTTGCGCGGTGAATCGGACAACATGCCCAAAGACGGTGCACAACTAAAGCTTATGCTGGATAACCTGACCTTGCAGGAACGTGCAATGACCGAAATGTTTGCAGGCAAAGTGACCGATGAAGAGAAAATATATACCATCCGCATCGTCCCCAAAGAGATGAAGAATGAAGTTGCTTTCCGTTTTTCTAAGAAGTTGGGTATTGTAGCCAACAATGACCTGGCAGGCGAACCTATTTATATCACGGTAACTGACCTTAAAAGCATAAAAATCCCTGAAGTCGATCCAAAGAAGAAGCTGGATGAAGGTGTTGCCTACAATGTACCGGGCAGAGCTCACGTTACATTAAGCTATAACAATAAAGAATTGTATAATTCAGAAATTCCTGTCACACAATTTGGTGTAGTCGAATATCTCGCTCCTGTACTGTTCAATAAGAATTCCACAATAAAGGTATTATTCGATCCTGAAACAGGGGCTTTATTAAAAGTTGACAGAGAGTAATTTTATAAATCCATCCTTTCGTAATTGCACCACATAAGTTGTGACTCGTGAAGCATAATTCTCATCAGGATGGAAATGATCAGCAAGCTGGAAAACAATCTCCCGTACCGTACGCCGCCCGTCTATCAGACGCCACACTGCACTGCCGTGTTCTTCAAGGCGGACATGAATATCAGGAGACATGCTTTGCGGTAACAAAAGCCGGCGCATCCACTCATACTTGAAGCGGGGATAGGAGATTACAGCGTAATCTCCCTCCCATTCGGTCAAGATGTGGTCACAACGAACCGGAACAGCATCCAACAGACTGACTTTTCCTTCTGGTGTTTCCATACTCGTATCTGTTTACACTTATTTCTGAATATTGGGTTCTTCCAATTGATAACCAAACTTTTTATCGGCTCTCTTCAGCATAAAGGCTACCACAAGAGACAAACAAGCAATACCTGTAAATATACACATAGGTATCGTATAGTCGTACAGATTCGTTCCATCCGCCTTCTTGCCCACGATACAATAAAGATCAAGTACCTTACCAATCAGCGTAGGAATACCCCACAAACCAATATTCTGAATAAAGAAAATCAATGCATAAGCTGTACCCAACTGGCTTACAGGGAATATCTTAGCCACCGCAGGCCACATAGCAGAAGGCACCAACGAGAAAGCAATACCCAGAATAATCATCAAACCAATAGCCACTAACCAGTAATTAATGGCAGGAATGGCATAAATAAAGTGCACACCTATCAGCATTGCAGCACCCAGTATCATAATAGAAGCTGACTTACCGCGTTTATCTATAAATCCACCGAATATTGGAGTAAGAATCAAAGCACCCAAAGCCGGCAATCCGGCAAAAGTACCCGCTACATTCTCATTAATACCATATTTGATAATCATCAACTCGGAAGCAAACTTCTGGAAAGGGAATACACAGGAATAGAATAATACGCACAGCAAAGCTATCAACCAGAAGCCCGGGTTAACGAGGATATTCTTCACATCTTTGAAAGAGAATTTCTCTTCCTCCCCTTCTGTACCTGCTGCTATAGCTTCTGCTTCCATCTGCCTGTCAAG
This sequence comes from Bacteroides intestinalis DSM 17393, assembly GCF_000172175.1. Lineage (NCBI taxonomy): Bacteria > Pseudomonadati > Bacteroidota > Bacteroidia > Bacteroidales > Bacteroidaceae > Bacteroides > Bacteroides intestinalis. The sequence continues at coordinate 2,364,406 of NZ_ABJL02000008.1, forward strand.
CTTCTTATCCATTACTGAAAAAATAAAGAAAGCAACCAGACCACCTAAGAGAAGAATCAATCCTACCAATACCGGAGTAGTGATACCGAAAGCACGTGCCAAAGGAATAGCCACTGCATAACCGGCTTGCGAACCGATACGTGCCAGTGCTACCTGTACACCCATAGCCGTAGCCAGTTCTTTACCCCTGAACCACTTGGCTATAATTTTAGAAACAGTGATACCGGCAACTTCCGCACCTACACCAAAAATGGAATAGCCGGCAAATGCAACGAATACGCCTGCTTTATAACCGAAAATCTCGTTAAGACCGAAAATCTGTGCATCCGGACCGGCAAGCCCTGTCATGGCATAATATTCAAGTGCCGTACCTCCCACCATCAAGATAGTTGATAATTTACCAGTGAAACGGATACCAAAACGGTCAAGGATTAATCCACCCCAAATCAGCATCAGGAAGAATACATTCAGGAAACTATATCCACCTGTGAAGAATCCAAAATCACTACTTGTCCAGGCAAGATCCGACTCCAACATTGTTTTCAGTGGCGCTACCACATCGTTTACATAGTAAGCTGCCATCATTGTGAAAGCAACAATTACCAATGCTCCCCACCGGGTAGCTTTGGAGTCATTCAATTTAAGTTTTAATTGTTCTGTCATTGTACTATTTAGATTAATTATTAGTCAGACTGCATAATCCCGACAAAGGTAGTTAAATCCGTCATAAAAAGAAAAAAGGCTGACACCTTTTCGGCATCAACCTCTTTCTTATTTCTTTTGCGGGATCATCCGCGCTTAGCTTTAGTTAGCTGAATCTTCAGCAGCCGGAGCAGTTGTTGCAGGAGTTTCTGTTGTAGCAGGAGCTTCTGTCTGCGGAGCAGCTGTACCAGTAGGCATGTTATACGGATTGGTCTTTTCTTCTTTTTGAGCTTGCTCCAGAATCACATCGCCTCCCTTACCGGAAGAAGTAGGAACCACATAAGCAGTAGCAATACTCATTACGACCATGAATCCTGCCAAGAACCATGTTCCTTTTTCCAGAAAGTCAGTAGTCTTGCGTACACCCATAATCTGATTGGAAGAAGAAAAGCCGGATGCTAAACCGCCTCCTTTGGAATTTTGAATCAATACAATGAAGCACATCAGCAAAGATGCAACCACCATTAAGATAACTAAGAATAAATACATTTTGTTATTTTGATTTAGCGTTAATAATCAATTTCTCCAAAAATCTGATTTGGTCTGCAAAGTAAGCATTTTTTTTTGGATAATTCAAACTTAATTTTTTAATAATTTCAAGAGCCTTGTCATATCGGCGCTGTTTGATATAAATTTTCGCCAAAGTTTCAGTAAAACAACTGTCATCCAAATCATCCGAAGCTGATTTAGGAGTCGTCTCTTCATCAGTATCCGTATCTTCGGAATCATCTTCCTGCTCTGTTTCTACCTCTGTGGGCTGAGGAATCTCTTCGGCTATAACCGGTGTTTCTTCTTCGACTTCGTCCTCTTCCTCCTCAATCAATGGAAGTAGAAGCGGATTTTCCTCTTTCAGCAACTTCAGGCTGATACCTTCCTCAGTTTCACTCTGCCGGATAAATCCGTCTATCAAATCCTGTCCACGCAACTTGGGTACTTCCACCGGAACAGTCGATGATGTATCTGCCTCGTCCGTATCTTCATCATCCTGCATCAGATAGGCGGTATAATCCATTGAATAATCCAACTCTGTCGTCTGAGAATGTTCTTCCGGCACAGTAGCAAGGAAAGCGTCTATTAATGAAAGGGTACGGTCGACACTCGGCTCTTCCTCCAACTCCCTCCCTACAACAGACTCTGAAGTACGAGGATGAAGGGCATATCGGTCACCTTCAATCAGGTAAAACAATACACGGCGGTCCGATACATACAGTACGGCCTTACGTAATTCTGCACCGAAGTTAACATCGTGCAGCACATAGAGGTTCTTGAGATAGAGCAAACGCAGGGACTGAAAGTAAGGATAGCGGGTTACCAACGTACGAAGTTCGTATAAGGTATCCCGGTTCAACGCCTCGGGATGCTGTATCCATTGTTGCAAATGTACAGGCGTCATTCCTACTCCTACCAGTTAGCTACGGTTGCGTTAAATATTTGTTCCGTTATGTCTTTCACCATCAGTTTAATTAACTCATCCTGCACTTCGGTCAGCAATTTGGAAGAGTCATAAGTCTGGAAAGCGGAGAATTGTTGGTCAGTAAAATCGTCTTTGTGATCCGTATTATTCACAAAAGAAACCTTCACTGTCAAGGTGACTTTTACTTTTGAAGAATACCCACTGGCATCCACCGCTTCGTTATATTGGTTATAACCGGTAATCTCGCCATCAATTTCAATATCGGCATTGCCATTCACAAGTGATAAACGGGTCTGACGAATGAACAAATCTTTCAGCCCCTGATTAAATTCAGTAGCCAGCGGAGCATAAACATACTCCGCACGATTCTGGAAATCAGCTATCGAGACTGTCTTTACCTTGGAGTAGTCAATCGAACTAATCGGTGCCAGTCCTACTTTAATACTACACGAATTTACTATCAGTAACACGCTCAACAACAATGCTGTCGAAGCTATTTTTCTAATCCAATCCATATTCTTTAATCTTTCTGTATAAGGTACGCTCGGAAATATTCAGATCCTTTGCCGCACTCTTGCGTTTACCATGATGTTTTTCCAAGGCTTTTCGTATCATTTCTTTCTCCACCTCATCCAGAGAGAGAGATTCTTCTACATATTCTTCCGTATCCTGTATGTCATCATCAATATCATGAGACGGTTTTATGGAAGGATGAATGATGGTAGGCACACTCTGAGAAACCGGAGTTACCACAGCAGGCGGTTGGGCGAAATAAGTAGCAGGCACAGCCGGAGCAGCAGCTTTCCCACGTTCAGTCATGATCTCATGCACCAGCTTTTTCAATTCCGTCACATCCTGGCGCATATCGAAAAGAACCTGATACAGGATTTCCCGCTCACTTTCAAAACTCTTGGATTCCTTCACACCAAACAAAGCGGGAAGGCGTTGCATACTATTCTGCGCCGGCAGGTATCCACTCAAAATGGCAGCATTGATTTCACGGTTAGTTTCAATGATGGAAATCTGTTCCGTAATATTCTTCAACTGCCGTACATTACCGGGCCATGAATAAGAAATCAATAATTGCTTAGCATCTTCCGTCAACTGGATGGCAGGCATACGATACTTTTCTGCAAAATCTGAAGCAAACTTACGGAATAACAGGAATGCATCCTCTCCACGCTCACGAAGAGGGGGTACCTGAATAGGTACAGTATTCAAACGGTAATACAAATCTTCACGGAAACGTCCTTCGGAAATGGCCTGTGTCAAATTAACATTAGTAGCTGCCACAATACGAACATTGGTTTTCTGCACCTTAGACGAACCGACTTTTAGAAACTCGCCACTCTCGAGTACCCGGAGCAGTCGAGCCTGCGTAGGCAAAGGCAATTCTCCCACTTCATCCAGGAAGATTGTTCCACCATCCGCCTCCCCAAAGTATCCTTTCCGCTCACCGATGGCACCGGTAAAGGCACCTTTCTCGTGACCGAATAACTCAGAGTCAATGGTTCCCTCGGGAATGGCACCACAGTTCACTGCAATGTACTGGCCGTGCTTACGCCTACTGTATTGGTGAATGATCTGGGGAAAGCTCTCCTTACCCACACCACTTTCTCCGGTTATCAGTACAGACAGGTCGGTAGGCGCTACCTGAATGGCAACGTCTATCGCACGCATCAATGCTTCATTGTTCCCAATGATACCGAATCGTAATTTTACTTGTTGTATTTCCGCTTTTGTCATTCTATAAATCTTCTTCCACACTATCGAGTTTCAGCTTATCGCTGTCATCACGCTTTTCGTAATATTGTTTTCGCAAGGGGTTGGCATGTGCTTCCTTATCGCGCAGGCGATTACGGAATACATCGATAGCCACATAAATAGCCTGACGGAAAGAGTCCGCACTGGCCAATCCTTTTCCTGCAATATCATAAGCAGTGCCATGAGCCGGTGAAGTACGTATCACAGGCAATCCGGCAGTATAGTTCACACCTTCATCCATTGCCAGTGCCTTGAACGGAGCCAATCCCTGATCGTGGTACATGGCAAGCACTCCATCGAAATGAGTGAAATTACCTGAACCCATGAAACCGTCAGCCGGATATGGGCCATAGCACAATATGCCTTTTGCAGCCATTTCTTTCAATGCAGGAATAATAATCTCTTCCTCTTCTTTTCCCAGCAATCCTTCGTCGCCCGCATGCGGGTTCAGAGAAAGCACAGCTATACGTGGTGCACCGATAGCAAAATCCTGCTTTAATGAATGATTGAAGATAGCTAATTTCTCCTGTATCAGTTCTTTCGTTATAGTCGATGCAATCTGGCTGACAGGAATATGCCCTGTAACCAAAGCCACCCGAAAATCATCTTTCATCAGAATCATCAGTGACTTGGCACCATCGCCCAGACGTTCTTCTATATATTCCGTATGACCGGGAAATGCAAAAGTCTCCGACTGAATGGTATGCTTATTGATAGGAGCAGTAACAATCACATCGACCAGTCCCTCCTTGTATTCTTCAATAGCTCTTTCCAGTGCTCCAAGTGCAGCTTTTCCGGCTTCGGGATCTGCTTTCGAAAATTCCACCTTTACTTCATCATCCGTACAGTTCACTACGCTCAGACGATTATGAACCGCTTCTGCAGCAGAGTTCACGATACTGAAGTTTGTCGGCAAATCGAGTGACTTACGATGATAAGCAGCCACTTTAGGCGAACCATAAATAATAGGTGTACACAGTTCCAACATAACAGGGTCAGAGAATGTCTTCAATATAACCTCATAACCCACGCCGTTTATATCTCCTTGTGTAATGCCGACTCTTATTTTATTATCTTCCATTTTTCAATATATATATCATTTTTAGATGAGGATGCGTCAGGAGTCCCAGTGATAACTTTTCATCCGCAGATTACGCGGATTACACAGATTCATTAAAATCCCAATCTGCATTATCCGCGTAATCTGCGGATGAAAAATATTTCTTCAATAATGATTCTCCTTATACATTCAATATTATTTTTCTTGATCAGCAGTTTGAACTTGCTCTTTCTTCACCCCCAATGGTATCTCTGCACCTGTCTGCTTATCACCCGGAAATCTCAATGTATAAAGAGATGCTTCCATCTGACGCATTAGATTGCGTTTCAGTTTATCAGGTGAATAAATGAAGGCTTCTACAACAATGATACGCTGGTTCACCGGGTCCAGACGCATGTGCGATACATACGGACCACCCATAAAATCACCTTTCATACGCCACAAGCCACGAGCTTCCAGTGCATATTCTCCTTGAATATTGAGAGGACGTACATCAGTCATCAAGGTATCAGTAGCCATATACATACCTTCCTTAGCTCCCGGAATGTTAGCTTTCATAACAGAGTCACGCATCTGCACAAAATATTCCTTAGTAAAAGTATTCTTGTCTCTATAAGGGAAAGAGTAAATGACAAAGTTCTGATCAGCAGTAGCTGCATTCGTACCTGCCCAGAAGAAATTCTCTCCTTGCTTGGTAGAAGAAAGCTCTGCCGGCACCCATACATCACAATCAAACATACTCTTAACCTTCGTAGACACATAATCATTATGTTTCCTTTCCAGCTGTGCAATCTGACGATTCATCTCCGCACGGGTAAAGAAATCAATAATGGTCTGTTTGTTTTCCGTCACAAACGTTTGGAATGAAGCTTCATCAGGAGCCTGTATCGTCAGGATAGTCTGCGGAGATGCATATACATCCTTCGCATATTTAAATTTAGGCTGAGTATAAATATCCTGCACATCAGCAATGATAATATTGCGAATCAGCTTTAATGTAGCATCATAATTTGCCGGAGAAGTGTACATCATGCGGAATGAACGCTCAGACTGGGGAAGCCCCGGTACATCCGTATCAAGTACATCATAAAGCGCCCTACCGGCAGGACGTTCCCACATAGCTGGATCTACTACTACCAGGATTTCATACGCACGACCACTTGAAGTCGCACCAAACACGCCCTTCTTACCGCTACTACATGCGGAAAAGGCTATTGCTACAAGAGCTAAACTTAGATAAAACAGGTGCTTTCTCATATACTTACCAGTTAATGTTTTTACAAAACTACGAAGAATACGTATATCATCCGAGCCAAAGTTAATAATTTATATTAATTCTTGTTTATTCTCTTCCTGTTTGGCAGTAGAAAGCATACCACAGGCAGCGAATATATCTTCACCTCTGGAAGCACGTATCGTAGTAAACAAACCGTGGGAAGTCAGGTAATCACGGAGTTTAGTCATCGTTTCCATATCCGCCCCTTCCAGGTCTACCCCGGGAATGGCATGAAAACGAATAAGATTGATACGGCAATCCAGTCCGCGCAAGAGTTTCAATAATTCTTTAGCATAAAGCAACGAATCATTCACGCCCTTAAAAACAATATATTCAAAAGATAGTCTGCGCTGTTTACTAAAATCATAGTTTTTTAACAAGTCTACCATTTCTGTAATGGAGAAAGCCTTCTCGGCAGGCATCAACTCCCGGCGCTGCAAAGCAACCGGAGAATGTAGGCTGACGGCCAGATGGCATTCAGATCCCTCTATAAAGCGCTGAAAACCTTTACGCAAACCAACGGTAGAAAGAGTAATCCGTTTAGGACTCCATCCATACCCATAGGAAGCAGTCATAATTTCCAAAGCTTTCAGTACCTCATCCAGATTATCCAGAGGTTCTCCCATACCCATCATTACCACATTGGTCAGCTTGTCCCTTTCAGGGAGAGAATTGATCTGATTAATAATTTGGTTGGCAGTCAGGTTAGCGGTAAAGCCCTGCTTACCTGTCATACAGAATTTACAATTCATCTTGCATCCCACCTGGGACGAAACACAAAGTGTGGCACGGTCTTCATCCGGAATGTAAACCGCTTCAACAAAATGTTTATCCCCTGCCCGATACAAGTATTTCACCGTACCATCCACCGAGCGCATAGCTTCCACTGGTGCATCTGCTCCCACTTCATAGACATCTTTCAGGAGGTCCCGGTGTTTTAACGACAAGTTGGTCATGTCATCTATGGAATTCACTTTCTTGTCATACAGCCATGAAGCTATCTGCTTAGCGGCAAATCCGGGCATTCCCAGTCTCTTCACCGCCTCTTGCAATTCAGTGAGTGTTAGTCCTAAAAGAGTTTGTTTCGGCATAATTATCTATCAATCTATCCAATTTATCTTTGCAAAGGTAGGAATAAAGTTGCATAAAGGCAATTACAGACACAGAAAATGAGATACAGCCCCTAAAGAAAAAGCCGTCTGATATTACATCAAACGGCTTTTCTTATATTATTATTCTGTAAATTCTTAGAAGAACAAATAACGACTGTCTTTCACATCAGCCTTCAGATACAGGTCGTTGAGGAACTGACTTGCCATGCGGGCATGCATATTCTGCAACGTAGCTTCTTCTGTTTCCTGGTTGAAAGTCTCATTCAACTTTTCTTTAGCATACGGCTGAAGAACGAATACACCGCCATTACCTTTAATCGGAGCACTCAGTTTATTCAGTTCAGCAATAGATGCATAGGCACCTACCAACGGTTCGCTGGCACGTAATGCCGGAACATAAGCAGGAGCTGCAAAAGTTACGTGCTTCACAGAGTCGCTTACTGCTTCAGCCATAGATTTGTATTGGTCGAATGAAGTTGCACCGGCAGCTTTCATATCAGCCATAATCTTCTCAGCTTTCTTGTCACGAATCAATTCCAGTCTCAGTTGGTCTTTTACCAAAGCCAATGGACGATAACCTTCCGGAATAATGGCAGACACACCTACAACCAACATACGATCACTTTCACCACATTCATACAAACCGGATACTTCACCTGGTTTTGCAGAGAAAGCCCATCTCAAAGCTTCCTTAGTACCTCTGATACTACCGATACCATGTTCAGAGCTATACAGGTCATTTCTATCCAACAGTTTATATCCTGCATCTTCAGCGTTAGCTACCATCTTTTCCAAAGTTGGATTAGCAGCGATAAACTGACTGAAATCATTGTATGCTTTGCTATAAGTTTCCTTGCTGAATTCTACCGGACGTTTGATAACAGCCACTTTATATTTATCTTTAACAGCCTTCTTGTCCATTACCTGTAAGATAATGTTTGCCTGTGCCAAAGAAAGGTTAGCCATTTCATTCTTACCAAGAGTAGTAATTGTATTCACATACTTCAGATTGTCACCATCCAACTGCGCACCTTCATAGTTAGCAGAAGAAATCCAGGTAGACTCACCAGTTTGACCATACTTCTTAGCAATCTCTGCAAAGTCGGCACCACCCTTGATGGCTGTGTAGATACTGTCAGCCAAAGCCTTTGTCTTAGTAGCATCTTCAGCCACTACCTGTATCTGGCGATACTGAATAGAGTCCGGCATAGAGGCTGTAGCCAATTTCTTGAATGAATTGATTGTATTGTCTGTTGCATTGTAATAAGGACCATATACGCCACCTACGGAAACAGAGTCCAAACGAGCAACTACATCAGTAGGCAATGCTTTAGAAGTATAATACAAATCAATATAAGGAACTTCTGAGCCCGCTGCACGAACCAGAGTAGAATAATCACCCGGAGTACCTGCAAGCTGTTCTGTATATTCCACAACTTCCTCTTGGATAGCATTTCTATCTTCAGGACTTGCAGTTACCTGTACATCAATGAACTTGATGTTACGGGTTTCTACATATTGTCTGAATTGTTCTTTCTTCTTGTCGTAAGCAGCTTTCAGGTCTGCATCTGTGATGGTTATAGTTGAATCTTCAATAGAAGAATAAGGAATAGCAGCCAACAACAAATCTGATTGATCTACTCTTGCATCAAAAGCAACCTGAGCTTCTACCGGATTAGAGAAAAGAGACTTGGAAACCAAAGCCTGATATTTCTCAGCCAGACGATTCTGAATCAGCTGTTTTTCCAAGAAAGACCAGAACTTGTACATAGACTGATAATATTCAGCGTACTGTGCCGGCATCTGGGCTGTATTCATTTTAGAGTAATCCACCAGAAACTTCTTCAACATATCTTTATCAAAAGCACCGGTTTGCGGGTTACGGAACGGAGTTTGTTGCAGCATCGGGTGTACACCTGCATCGATGATTGCCTGAATTTCTGCTTTAGAGACTGAAATACCAAGTTTCTTCGCTTCGTTTTCAATCAACTTATTGTTAACGTAGTTTCTCCAAACCTCATCTTTAATCTGATTGTTTTCTTCATCGGTAAGTGCGCTTGTACCTCTCGAGAATTTCACAACTTCAGTATATTCTTCTACCAAGTTCTGATAATCCTGAGCGGAAAGTGCCTCTCCGTTAACCTCTCCTACATCATGTGACTGGTGTGGCTGCAATACCTTCCAAGCATCTCCTGCGATGAAAGCGAACAGCGCCAAACCAATAACAATCACCAATAAGGGTCCTTTAGACCGAATGTTTTGTAATGTTGCCATTTTAGTTAATATGATTTATTTGTTTATTATTATTTTCTCCAAACTTCATTTTAGCGCACGAAGATACAAAAAATGCTAATACGCATCTATTTATTCTTTAAAAAATTACGCTATTCTGTTATTATTCCACCACTTTCAGGCGTACCAACTCTATTTTTGTGGCCGTAACCTTAATAATTTTAAACTGAAATTTTTCAATCGTCACTACTTCATGCAATTTCGGGAAACTCTGATAACGATTCAGAATCAATCCGCCTACCGTCATATAATCATCTTCTTCCGGTAGATCCAGATTGAATGTCTCATTCACCTTTTCTATTTCCAAACGACCGGAAAGTACATATTCACTCTCTCCTATCTGTTTGCATACATACGAAGTGTTATCATGCTCATCTTCGATATCACCGAATATTTCTTCCACCAAGTCTTCCAATGAAACAATGCCGGACGTACCGCCAAACTCATCCACCACCACAGCAATGGTTTTCTTCTGCTGCATAAACAGCTTCATCAGCTTATGCGCTGCCATTGTTTCGGGCACAATAGGCACCTCCTTTACATTATTTCGCCAATCGGCAGGGTTGCGGAACATTTCAGATGAATGGATATATCCTACCACATTATCTATATTTCCGTCATAGACTATAATTTTAGAAATACCGGACTCCACAAAAAGGCTCTTCAATTCTTCCAGAGAAGTCGTCAGATCCACAGCAACCACTTCTGTTCGTGGCACAATGCAATCACGTATTTTAATACTGGAGAAATCGAGTGCATTCTGAAATATCTTCACTTCAGTATCCAGTTCCTCTTCATCTTCGGCATTATCAATGCTACTCTGAACAAAATAATCCAAATCCACTTTTCCAAAAGCCTTGTCGGACGCCTCCTTGTTGATCTTCATGCCAAACATGCGCAAAAAAAGATAAGACAGTCCCGAAGACAATTGAGATATCGGATATAAAATGACATAACAGATAAGTAACGGGAAAGCACAGACTTTCAACACAAGATTGGGATTAATCTTGAATAAAGTTTTAGGAAGGAACTCACCCGTTACCAGGATAATAAGTGTGGAGATGACTGTTTGTAACAACACTTCCACAAAATCATTGGAGATTAAATCTCCCAGTAAATGCACTTTGATAACTTGCGCCATAAGGATACCATAAATAACCAGCGCAATATTATTACCTACCAGCATGGTAGATATAAAGTTATTTGAATTACGGAAGAAATAAGAAAGGATACGTGAAGTCACACCGTCCTTACGTTCCATTTCAAAACGTAGTTTATCTACGGAAACAAAAGCAATCTCCATACCCGAAAAAAAGGCGGAGAAGGCCATAGTAATCAATAAATAAATATAGGTATCCATAATTTATGGTTTGATACTATCGGTTCGCACACTTCCAGTTTGCACACCGGTTTGCAAGCTATCTGCAGGCGCTGTGGCATCATCATCCACATAGAAAATGCCTTCCGGCTTTCTTATTGTATAAATAGTCATTTGTTCATTGGAGTCAAAGCCATGTCCCGTGATGATCCGGTCAGGCTGCTCAATACGGATAAACTGATCGGAATAGATAGTGTGTTTGTTCTGGTCCCAATATAACAGGTCAGTCTCAAACCTTTCACCTTTCAGATTCTGAATATCCACATTACTCATCAGCTTCCACAACTTTTGCTTCTCATAATAATATGCCGTATCTGCCTTTACACTCGCCTCCACATTGAATACCGAGTCGAATTTCTCCAGATAAACACCTTTTTCGAATGCCCAATAGGGCGGATTTTTCCGGTCAAAGACCAGCCACTCTTCCGTATTGATACGATAACGGGTGACACCGGAATCAGAGATCAAAGTCATGACTCCTTTCGTATCCATCACAGGCAATGAATCACGCTCTGTTATAGCATCTCCCATATCCTTATGACGTCCGGAACAGGCGGAAAATAAAAGAAGCATAACCACTGCCCCACAGGCAATGGTTATGCTCAAGCTTCTACAAAATAGAACGTTACTTCGTTTTGGTAACATATTTATATTTCTTATCGAACCGTTGTGCTTTCACCGATCCAGCCACCTATTGTAACGCGGTCTCCAGCTTTAATACCCAACATAAAGAGGTCTTCAGCTTTCGGTGTATAGCGTGCATACGTTGAAATCAATTCGTTTGCCTTATCAGCTACACTCGGATCTACGGCTTTAGCACGTTGCAACTTATCAATAACAACGAAGTATGTACACTTATTCAAAGCAGACTCGTCATTCCAGTTCGGGCTGGAAGCATAAAGCTGTGCAAGCAAGATATAAGCATCTCCAAAGTTTTCCTTGAAACCGATAGCTTTCTGCAAATAACTTCTGGCCTGTGACAACTTCTTACTATTGAACAAAGATGCAGCAACAATATAACATAACTGAGCCTTCTTTTCAGAGTCGCTTTCAAGACTCAATGCCTCATCAAAGTATTTGATAGCTGTATCAAAGTCACCTTTCTTATATGCCATATATCCACATCCTGTAGCAGCGTCAGCAGTAGGATTGATCTTATACATATAATAAGAAGCTTGGAAGTATGCTTCGCTTTCAGTACATTTCATCATCTTCATGACAGCGATAGCCTTCTTCAAATAAGCAGAGTCCGTTTGATTGGCTTCAACTTTAGGACCATAAATACTTTGCAAAGATTCACAATCAGCAGTACCACTATTGATAAACATGGCTACAAGGTTATCTTTTACTTGTTGCAAAGCCTTTTTCTTATTTGCATCAGGTTCTGCCGTGACAGCATCATCCGCATATTCAGAAGCAGTCAAATAATCTTGAATAAATTGTTCTTTATGATTAGTATCTATTTTCAATTTATTCAAAGACATATCCAAAAAATAGTGCAAAATAGCACCTTCTGAATTTCCTTTTTCCGCATCAACCGATTGTTTAAACCAGTCATAAGCTTGATTAACATCCATTTTAGGAGCTAAGGCAATGTAATCAAGAGCTTTAGCACCCAACGCTCCATCAACACTTGTTGAAAGTTTGGTACCTTTAGCTATAAATTCAGGAATGTATTTTATTTTCAGATCATGTAGTTCCATCAATTCGTCGAAATACTTCTTATAATCCGCAGAATTACGATCTTTGATTTCACTCAGGAAAGCACGGAGGATTTTCTGGCCATCCGTAAAAGTGTAATATCTCAATGTCGGACATGCCTTCAGAACTTCTTTCCACGGCAAATAAGCATCCTTAAAATTATTAGCTCTCACCGCTTCATGAGAAATACTACTGTTCTTATTACAATCTTCAGTCTGTGCGAAAGCGCTGGTTACTCCACCCGAAAGGAGCAAGACAGCTACAAGCGTTTTAATCTTCATTGTATTTAAATTTTAGTTGTTATATTGTCTATTCTTCAATTACTAATTACTGAACTTTACGTTTCCAGAACCATTGTTCATTGAATGTCACGCCAATACAAAGACGTAATGTATTCTCATTCAAAAATCTGCTTTCCGTACCTTGCATTCTCACATATTGTGCTGAAATACTCAATACAGAACGGCTACGCGGCAAAGGCAATCCAAAACCGGCAGTGACTCCATACTCATTCGCAGCACGCGCCCCATCTATCTTATAATAAGGTTTGGAATAATAAGCTCCCAAACGATATTTAATATGTGAAAGATAACTTCTTCCCAACAAATTAGGAACATACTCTGCACCCACAGCAATCTTGGCACGATTACAGAAAACATCCGAATTATTCATAAACGTCGTACTACTCCATTTCTGAAACATAACATCCGCACCCACTGTAAGGCGATCATCATATACATATGTCACACCGGCACCCAATGTCATAGGAATACCCATTGTCAATATTGTATCTTTTTGCGTCGTAGTATACCCCGTCGAAGAATTACCCTTCTGGTTTTGTATATACGCGTCATTATTTAAATCATGTCCCGGTGAAAAAACGACACCTAACGTAGCAACATGCTTCTTGCTGAACTGGTGTGTATATTGTGCACCGAAATCAAGTTTATAGCTTGTAATTTCCATGCCCGTAACCGTAGTCAAAGGCATTACAGTCGAATTAGACGGAAATGACTGGCTACGGGTATGTGTGATATCTCCCCAAAGATACGAAATATTCGCACCAACAGAAAGATTTTTAAATATTTTAAAACCCGCGCCCAAATAAAGTTGGTGTAAACCACCTTCACCAGCATAAGTCGTACTGGCTGAATTCTCCGGATATTCCGTGTTTTCCTGATAACTAGCCATTGTATAACCAACGTTGGAATAAGGCAACAATCCTATACTCATAGCTCCCCATTTGGAAAGGCGGAACTGCATAGTGATATAGTCAAAACTGGAGTTCTTGGCATTCTTTTTAACAGTTCCATCACTGAAGTTGGTATTCTGCATGGAAATCCCCCCATCAAACATAAAAGTCAACGAATCGACCGCCGTATAGGATGCCGGATTCGCAAAATTAGTCTGATACTTGTCACGTAAGCCATAAGCAATGCCACCCATTGCCTTACTATTACCCGACCCTTGGTCTGCCAGCTGTCCGTATCCGTATCGTGTATAGGGAGAATTTGTATTATTTTGAGCGACCGTCGCCCCAGATAATATCGTGAGCAAAAGCACCAAAAGTGTTTGTCTAAATCTTGTCATTATTATAGTTTAAAATTCGATTTAATCCTTTCAACACTAAAAATCTGTCTGCAAAGATGATACTTTTTAAGTTTGTATCAAAAGAAAAATCATCCCCGCCCGTTAAAAAAACCAAAAGTTCAGGATATTTATGTTTCATAGCCATTATGTAACCCGAAATTTCATATTCCATACCTTTCAGCACCCCAGCGCGGATGGCAGTCTCAGTATCCTTTCCCATCGGGAGTTCACGCCCTTCACGCCGCACCAGCGGCAAACGTCCGGTAAACTGGTGAAGTGCACGAAAACGCATTTGCAAACCGGGTGAAATATTCCCGCCGTGATAGCGTCCTTCAGCATCCACAAATTCGTACGTAATGCATGTGCCGGCATCAATCACCAAGATATTTCTGCCAGGAAACTGTTCGTTAGCAGCTACTACAGCCGCCATACGGTCATAGCCCAATGTCTGAGGAGTCTCATACAGATTTTCCACCGGTAGTGGAGTCTTTTCATTCAGCCAGAGTACCGGTATAGGAAGTAATGCTAACTGCGCCAACACCTGTTCGCTCAAGTCTATTACGGTTGCAACAATCGCCTTTTCAAAGTGATATTTATGATAAATATCTTTCAGATGCTCCAAATTCTGTTTGGAGTCATATACCACTTCCAAAAGTGAAAAGCCGTCAAAGACAGCTACTTTTGCTACCGTATTTCCAATATCAATAACGAGATTCACTGAATACTGATTATTTTTCCGGGCGCAAAGATACTATTTTAATTGAATTGGTTTTCTTTTTTCTATCAAT
Source organism: Bacteroides intestinalis DSM 17393 (assembly GCF_000172175.1). Classification (NCBI taxonomy): domain Bacteria; kingdom Pseudomonadati; phylum Bacteroidota; class Bacteroidia; order Bacteroidales; family Bacteroidaceae; genus Bacteroides; species Bacteroides intestinalis. The sequence continues at coordinate 2,379,483 of NZ_ABJL02000008.1, forward strand.
ATTCGTCATTAGCGTAAAGGAAGTCGAATGCAGCTTGATTATACTCAAATATTTCTTCTGGTTTAAAAAATCTTTTCAACTCCACTTCTGCTGCTTCAAGCGAATCGGAGGCATGCACTATATTCTCCTGGAAACTCATGCTGTAATCTCCACGAATAGTACCGGGAGCAGCCTTCCTGCCGTTGGTGGGACCTGTCAGTGTTCTTACAGCTCCAATCGCATCCACTCCCTCAAAACAACACACAATGACCGGGCATGCCATCATTGAATCCTTCACACGCTGAAAGAACGGCTTTGCACTTAAGTGAGCATAATGCTCATTGAGTATTTCATCCGTCAGCTGCACCATCTTCATACCGGCTAAACGTAAGCCTTTGCGTTCAAATCTATTTGTGATCTCACCTACCAACCCTCTTTGCAGGGTGCATGGTTTCAAAATGACCAGTGTTTTCTCCATCATAATAGTCGATTCTTTTTTAAAGTTATAAAACAACTCTTTCCAAAAATACTACTTTTCCATGAAATACGATCTTCGTTGGGTCTTTTTTATGTAAATCAGGGAAAAAGGGATAAATTAAGTAATACGAATCAGGAGTTGAATTGATTCATATCTTTTCGGTTTTGAGGGAAAGTTGACAAGTTAACTTTCCCGTTTTAATATTTTAGAAGAGGATACAATAAAAAGTTAGCATTATTTTACTCCCACTACTATCACTTTGAAGATAAATTATTAATAATAAAAACATTAAGTATGAGTGAGAGTAACTTTTAAGAGTGAGAGTAAGGGCGTTACTCTCACTTTGTCTCGTCCTATAAACAAGGCATTCACCTGCTTTACATCAGGGATTATTTCGCTTATCCTTAGGAACAATCAGCTGTCAACCTTGGTCAACAGGCTTATCAACCAAGATTGATGAGCTCGTCAACCATCGTTGATAAGCCTGTTGACCAAGGTTGACAGCCAATGAAGCTTACTATAAAAAAATACCACAATAAGTATGCTGGATTAAGACAACCACTCATCATCCCTCCCAATCACCTGAATTTCCGGTCTGATATTGAGTCAGCAGAAAAGAGATAAATCTCTATAAAAAATGCTTAAGAAATAAAGGAATGCCTCGTCAGCCAAAGATAAACTAAAGAAATTGCTGTAAGAATGAAAAAGATTACAGTCTTTTTGCCTAATTTTGCAGCATGAAACGAAAACTACTCATTTCCGTATATTTCATACTTTGTTCTCTTTGCCCGCACATAGCCACTGCCCAAGAACAAACGCCGCGGGAAAAGATAACCGATTCGATCCGCATCAGCCTGCTGACCTGCGCCTCGGGTGGAGAAATATATTCTCTTTTCGGGCATACTGCCATCCGCTACGAAAACTTTACCCGGAATATCGACGCTGTTTTCAACTATGGCATGTTCAATTTCAATGCTCCCAACTTCATTCTCCGCTTCGCTTTAGGAGAGACAGACTACCAGTTAGGAGCTACCAATTACGAGCACTTTGTAGCCGAATACAACTACCTGGGACGGGACGTATGGCAACAAACACTGAACCTTACTCCGGACGAAAAGGAACATTTGTTTAATCTGCTTCAGGAAAACTATCGCCCGGAAAACCGTGAGTATCGTTACAACTTCTTCTACGACAACTGCGCCACCCGACCGCGCGACCAAATAGAGAAAGCCATCGACGGTTCTCTGCAATATGCTGACAATATGACCGACAATAACACGGGAGTTTCTTTCCGTGATTTACTGCATAAATACAGTGAGGGGCATCCCTGGTCACGTTTTGGCATGGATATGTGCATGGGTAGCGAAGCTGACAAGCCTATCAACCGAAGACTGATGATGTTCGTCCCTTTCTATGTACAAGAGTACTTCAATACAGCCCAAATCATAGACAAAGAGGGAAAAGCACGCCCGCTGATATCCTCTGAAGAGAAAATAGTAGAAACCGGACTGACAGCTGCCGACCACCGCTCCAGTGGTATTACCCCGATGCAATCGGCCTTGCTGCTGTTCATCCTGGTAACTGCCGCCACTATCTACGGTATCCGACGCCGGAAAACCCTCTGGGGACTGGATTTAATCTTGTTCTTCTGTGCCGGAATAGCCGGATGCATCCTTGCTTTCCTGGCCTTATTCTCCCAGCATCCGGCAGTAAGCCCCAACTATTTACTGTTTGTATTCCACCCGTTGCACCTATTTTGTCTCCCGTGGATGATAAATAAGGTGAGAAAACGACAAAAAAGTCGGTACATGGTACTTAATTTCATCGTTTTAACACTTTTTATACTGCTTTGGGCGATAATACCGCAAAGATTTGACTTAGCTGTATTACCTTTGGCACTTTGTTTGCTAGTACGTTCAGCAAGCAATCTTATTTTGACATCGAAAAAGAGATAAATGAAAAAGGGACTGATAACTTCCATACTCGCATTAACTTTCACCGGTCTGCAAGCCCAACCGCTGCCTGCCACTCCTAAATTAGTGGTAACGTTGACGATTGACCAGCTGCGCACCGACTACATGGAAGCATTCTCTTCCCTGTACGGAGAAAAAGGGTTCAAAAGACTGATGCGCGAAGGCAAGGTTTTCTATCAAACCGAGTTTCCCTTCAGCGGAACAGACCGCGCCTCTGCCATTGCCGCCATTTACAGCGGTACGACGCCCTCAATGAACGGCATCATCTCCCAGCAATGGATGAATGCAAATACATTGCGCCCGATGAACTGTGTGGACGACCCCGCTTTTATGGGAAACTTCACCGACGAGAGCTCCTCTCCTTCCCAATTACTGACTTCCACCATAGCCGATGAACTGAAAGTAGCTACCCGCAACAAAGGTATGGTATATGCCATTGCCCCCTCGCGCGATGCAGCTATCCTTGCCGCCGGACACTCCGGAAACGGTGCGTTCTGGTTGAATGAAAACACCGGTAAGTGGTGCAGTACTACATATTACAGCGAATTCCCATGGTGGGTGAGCCAATACAATGAACGGCAATCACCCGATTTTCGCATCCGCGATATGGTGTGGGAACCGATACATCCTATAAATAGATATACGTTCCTGCCCGAATGGCGGGATCAACCCTTTAAATATAAGTTCGACAGCGAACGGATCAATAAATTCCGCCGGCTGATTACCAGTCCCTTCATCAATGATGAGGTAAACTTACTCACAGAGGAACTTCTGGAAAAGAGTACGATTGCCAAAGATGAGATACCGGACTTGCTGGCACTGACTTATTACGCAGGAAACTACAACCATAAGAGCACACAGGAGTGTGCCATGGAAATGCAGGATACTTATGTACGCTTGGACCGCAGCATCGGCTTCCTACTCGACCTCATCGACCGCAAAGTAGGCTTGCACAATGTCATTTTCTGCATTGCATCTACGGGATATGCCGACCCGGAAGCACCTGATTTGGGCCTGTACCGCATCCCGGGTGGGGAATTCTACCTGAACCGCTGCGCTACCTTGCTGAATATGTATCTCATGGCTACGTATGGCGAAGGACAATACGTAGAAACCTACTATAACCAGCAGATTTATCTTAACCATAAGTTAATAGAGAATAAGCAACTGAATTTAGCGGAGATACAAAATAAATCCGCCGACTTCCTGATACAGTTCAGCGGAGTGAATGAGGCTTATTCCGCCCATCGCTTATTATTAGGCCCCTGGTCGCCCCAGATTGAACTGGCACGCAACGGTTTCCATCGTAAACGTTCAGGTGACCTGCTGATAGACGTGTTGCCCGGCTGGACTATCGTGGAAGAAAATGTCACAGATAGCCGCGTAGTACGTCATGCAGATGTGCCTGCTCCACTCATCTTTCTGGGTGGTGGTATAAAACCCGAAACCATACGGGTTCCTGTCAATATTACCCGCATAGCCCCTACCCTGTCAAGTACGATGCGCATCCGCGCCCCGAACGCTTGTACAGCTATTCCACTGAACTTTTAAGCTGAAAACACATCTTACTTGGTAAATCAAGTGACATGTTAACGAAGTGAATCGAAAGTTGAGTGTTTTACTCAAAAAACAATTCGTAAACTTCTCGTAAATCAGCATTTTAATGTAACTTTGTACCCGCATTTAAGGTAAAGTTACGCCTGAACTAATTAAGTAAATAATAATAAAAACAAATATATAATGGGATTTAATGAATTTTTAAGCTCGATTTTCGGCAATAAATCCGCACGCGACATGAAAGAAATTCAGCCGTGGGTGGAAAAAATCAAAGCCGCTTACCCGGAAGTTGCCAAACTCGATAACGACGCCCTACGCGCCAAGACGGAAGAACTGAAAACCTACATCCACAATTCGGCTACAGAGCAACGCGCTAAGGTAGAAGAACTAAAGGCAGGTATTGAAGCTATTGAACTGGAAAACCGTGAAGAGGTTTTCGCACAGATAGACAAACTGGAGAAAGAAATACTGGAATGCTACGAAAAAGCACTCGATGAAGTACTGCCTGTAGCTTTCTCCATCGTAAAAGAAACAGCAAAGCGCTTCTCTGAAAACGAAGAAATTGTAGTGACAGCTACTGAATTCGACCGTCATCTGGCTGCTACGAAGGACTTCGTACGTATTGAGGATGATAAGGCTATCTATCAGAATCACTGGTTGGCCGGTGGTGCGGAAGTTACCTGGAACATGGTACACTACGATGTACAGTTATTCGGTGGTGTGGTATTGCACAAAGGTAAGATCGCCGAAATGGCAACGGGCGAAGGTAAGACATTGGTGGCTACCCTCCCGGTATTCCTGAATGCATTGACCGGAAACGGTGTGCATGTAGTAACTGTGAATGACTACCTGTCTAAACGTGACTCCGAGTGGATGGGGCCTCTTTACATGTTCCACGGTTTAAGTGTGGATTGTATCGACAAGCATCAACCGAACTCTGACGCACGTCGCAAAGCTTATATGGCAGATATCACATTCGGTACGAACAATGAATTCGGTTTCGACTACCTGCGTGATAACATGGCTATCAGCCCGAAGGACCTTGTACAACGTCGGCACAATTATGCCATCGTCGATGAGGTGGACTCCGTATTGATTGACGATGCCCGTACACCGTTGATCATTTCAGGCCCTGTACCTAAAGGTGAAGATCAGTTGTTCGAACAGCTCCGCCCACTGGTGGAACGTCTGGTAGAAGCACAGAAGAAACTGGCTACCCAATACTTGGCCGATGCCAAACGCCTCATTGCTTCCAATGACAAAAAAGAACAGGAAGAAGGTTTCCTTGCCTTGTTCCGCAGCCATAAGGCTTTGCCGAAGAACAAGCCTCTGATCAAATATCTGAGTGAACAGGGGATCAAAGCAGGCATGCTGAAGACCGAGGAAATCTACATGGAACAGAATAACAAACGTATGCACGAAGCAACCGACCCGTTGTACTTCGTCATCGAGGAAAAACTGAACAGCGTAGATTTGACAGATAAAGGTGTGGATCTGATTACCGGAAATTCGGAAGACCCTACTCTCTTCGTATTGCCTGATATAGCCGCACAACTGTCTGAACTGGAAAACGAAACCAACTTGACAGATGAGGAACGTCTGGCCAAGAAAGATGAGTTGCTGACAAATTATGCTATCAAATCCGAACGGGTTCATACCATCAACCAACTGTTGAAGGCTTATACCATGTTCGAGAAGGACGATGAATACGTTGTGATTGACGGTCAGGTGAAAATTGTAGACGAGCAGACAGGCCGTATCATGGAAGGTCGCCGCTACTCCGACGGTCTGCACCAGGCTATCGAAGCCAAGGAAAACGTAAAAGTGGAAGCTGCCACACAGACATTCGCCACCATTACGTTGCAGAATTACTTCCGTATGTACCACAAGCTCTCGGGTATGACCGGTACTGCCGAAACGGAAGCAGGCGAACTTTGGGACATCTACAAACTGGATGTAGTGGTGATTCCTACCAACCGCCCCATTGCCCGTAAAGATATGAACGACCGCGTTTACAAGACGAAACGCGAGAAATATAAAGCAGTCATCGAAGAAATCGAACAGTTGGTACAAGCCGGACGCCCTGTCTTGGTGGGTACTACATCTGTAGAAATCTCCGAAATGCTGAGCAAGATGTTGACTATGCGCAAGATTGAGCACAGCGTGTTGAATGCCAAGTTGCACCAGAAAGAAGCGGACATCGTTGCCAAAGCCGGTTTGAGTGGAACTGTGACCATCGCTACCAATATGGCCGGTCGTGGTACGGATATCAAGCTGAGCCCGGAAGTGAAAGCTGCGGGTGGTTTGGCAATTATCGGTACGGAGCGCCATGAGTCCCGTCGTGTAGACCGCCAGTTGCGCGGACGTGCCGGACGTCAGGGTGACCCGGGTTCTTCCGTATTCTTCGTGTCACTGGAAGACGACCTGATGCGTCTGTTCTCCTCCGACCGCATTGCCGGTGTGATGGACCGCCTCGGCTTCAAGGAAGGTGAAATGATCGAGCACAAGATGATCTCCAACTCCATTGAGCGTGCACAGAAGAAGGTGGAAGAAAACAACTTCGGTATCCGTAAACGCTTGCTGGAATATGATGACGTAATGAACAAACAACGTACCGTTGTGTATACCAAACGTCGTCATGCCTTGATGGGTGAGCGTATCGGCATGGACATCGTGAACATGATCTGGGATCGTGTTGCCGCTGCTGTTGAAGCTCCCGACTACGAAAACTGCAAAATGGACTTCCTGCAAACACTCGCTATGGAAACTCCGTTCAACGAAGAGCAGTTCCGTAACGAGAAGAAAGAGAAACTTGCAGAAGAAGCATTCAATGCAGCCATGGATCTGTTCAAGCGCAAGACTGACCGCATGGCACAGATTGCTTATCCGGTTATCAAACAGGTGTATGAGACTCAGGGACATATGTATGAAAATATCCTTATCCCCATTACAGATGGCAAGCGTATGTACAATATCTCCTGCAGCCTGAAAGCCGCCTACGAAAGCGAATGTAAGGAGGTAGTGAAAGCTTTTGAAAAATCTATCTTGCTGCACGTCATTGACGAGGCATGGAAAGAAAACTTGCGTGAGTTGGATGAATTGAAACATTCTGTGCAGAATGCAAGCTACGAACAGAAAGACCCGTTATTGATTTACAAGCTGGAGTCTGTCAATCTGTTTGATACAATGGTTAATAAGATCAACAACCAGACTGTTTCTATCCTGATGCGTGGACAAATTCCGGTACAGGAGCCACAGGAAATTCAGCAGGCTGCTCCCGAACAGAAGCAGGACATGAGCAAATACCGTGAACAAAAACAGGAACTGAATGATCCGAATCAACAGGCTGCCGCCCAACAGGATACACGTGAGCAAGTGAAACGTGAACCGATTCGTGCGGAAAGAACTGTAGGACGTAATGATCCTTGTCCTTGTGGAAGTGGTAAGAAGTATAAGAACTGTCACGGAAAAAATATGTAATGAGAGGAGTGATAAGGTGATAGAGTGATAAGTATACCAAACATTAATCGCTTATCACTCTATCGCCCTCTCCCAATCACTAATAAAAGCCTCAAACGGTTAAAATCTGTTTGAGGCTTTTATATATCCATACAAAAGTGTATTTTTGTTATTCTTAGATAAAGAACAAGCCTATGACTAAGTATTCGCATCTCTTAGGGATCTGTTGTGCTCTGCTACTTGGCGGTTGTCAGACCGTAGAGCAATTATCCATCGACTATATGCTGCCGGCAGAAGTTAGCTTCCCGCCCAGCCTAAAACGTGTAGCCGTGGTAAATAATATGCCATCCATCCCGGACAACAAGCTGATCGTAGAAGAAACGGATGAAAAGAAAAAAGATGAGACGGAAATTGCCCGCAAAACAAAATACTTCAACGGAAATTCTAAAATAACCACTGAGGCACTGGCTGAAGCACTTGCCAACGAAAACTATTTCGACGAAGTCGTTATTTGCGATTCTATGTTACGGGCCAATGATATGATTCCCCGCGAAAGTACCCTCAGTAAAAGTGAAGTGGAAAGTCTTATCGAAAGCCTGGATGTCGATTTCCTGATAGCTTTGGAAAATATACAACTACGCTCTCTCCGCAAAATTGAATACCTGCGCGAGTGGGGTGTTTATGCCGGAACCATAGACGTAAAGGTATACCCTACCGTAAAAGTATACCTGCCTAACCGAAATGGCCCGATGGTAACAATCAATACCAACGATAGTATTTTCTGGGATTATGCTGCCCCCAGCATAGCTCAGGCCGGTGCAGGGCTCATCAGTGAAACAGAAATGCTGAAAGAAGCTTCTGAATTTGCCGGCACCGTGCCTGTAAAGTATATGCTGCCACATTGGAAAACATCTTCCCGTTATCTGTTTACAAGCGGTTCCGTGAATATGCGTGATGCAGCCGTTTATGTTCGTGAAAACAACTGGCAACAGGCCATTGAGCTTTGGAAACAGACTTACGAGAAGAAGAAAAAGGGAAAACAGAAAATGTATGCGGCATATAACGTGGCTTTAGGATATGAAATGCAAGATAGCATTCAGGCAGCGGAAGAATGGGCATTAAAAGCGCAAAAAGAAGCATACGACATAGACAAGATAGAAGAGAAAAAAGAGCAGGGAGGAATAGACATCAGCGACGTTCCCAACTACTTTGCAGTAACCCGCTATTTAAATGAATTACAAGAACGAAAAGAGGGAATGACACGATTGAATGTCCAAATGGAACGATTTAAGAATGATTTTTAATCAAATGATGCAAGGGTAATTATTTTTTTTATACCTTTGAACATCCATTAAGAAAAAATACCTATTATGAAACTGAGCCAAGCATCTTTATCACTCTTAGAAAAGACCATAAGACAAGCAGTCAGCAAATACACTTGCGGCTGCGAGCAAACCATTGTGACCGACATTCATCTGCAAGCTAACCAGAATTCCGGCGAACTGTCTATATTCGACGATGAAGACGAGTATCTGGCGTGTGCCTCTATCGAGGAATGGATGACGTATGATGGAGATGATTTCTACGAAAATGTAGAACGTATTCTTTCTACATTACTTAATAGCATGAAGAATGGCGGTGACTTCGACAAACTGGCCATTCTGAAACCTTACTCTTTCGTATTAGTGGATGATGAAAAGGAGACAATTGCAGAGTTATTGCTGATGGATGATGATACATTGCTCGTGAATGAAGAACTACTGAAAGGTCTGGATGAAGAGTTGGATTCTTTTCTGAAAGAACTATTGGAAAAGTAATAGCATTTGAATTATAAAAAATAAATTAGCCCTTGCAGTAGTTGAATATTGCAAGGGCTAATTCCTTTATAGTAAAGATCCGGGAGAACTCCCGGACCAAAAGGTTTATTTCTTCAGCGCAGCAATACTCTCTTTCAGAGAGTTGATAATGCTTTCCGCATCCGCCTGCTTCTTACGTTCCAGTTCAAGGACAGCGGCAGGAGCATTATTCACAAATTTCTCATTGCTCAGCTTCTTCATGACGCCTTGCAGGAAACCTTCTTTGTGCTTCAATTCAGCTTCCATACGGGCTATTTCAGCTTCTACATCAATCATATTACCCAGAGGTACGGCATATTCCGTAGTTCCTACCATGAATGAAGCAGCACCCTCGGTTTTAGCATCCACTACATCAATTGCTGTAAGGTTACACATCTTTAGGATCACCGCACTGAATTCAGCAACCGGATTTTCACCCACTACCTGTAATGTCAACGGTTCCTTTTGAGCTATATTCTTCTGCAAACGGATAGAGCGAATGTTACTGATCACCTCTTTCACCACTTCAAATTGCCGAATAGTATCAGCATCTACATAAGTATTTATAGTCAAAGGACATACCATAAGACTTTCACCTTCTTCGCGCTCATACATCTGCTGCCAGAGTTCTTCGGTAATGAACGGCATGAACGGATGAAGCAAATGAAGCAGATTATCAAAATAAGAAATCGCAGCACTATGAATTGAACTGTGGATACCTTGTCCATAAGCCGGCTTTATCATTTCGAGGTACCAGGAAGAGAATTCATCCCAGAATAATTTATAAACAGCCATAAGAGCTTCGCTCAAACGGTATTTACTAAACAAGTCAGCTACCTCGGCAGCAACCTCATTCTGCTTGGATTCAAACCAGCAAGATGCCAGTCTTGCTGCTTCCGGTACAGGCTGACTGTCATCAATTGTCCAGCCACTTACCAAGCGGTAAGCATTCCATATCTTGTTACAGAAGTTACGTCCCTGTTCACAAAGGGCATCATCGAACAAGATATCATTCCCGGCAGGAGCAGCCAGCATCATACCCATACGCACACCATCGGCACCAAACTTCTCAATCAGTTCCAACGGGTCGGGAGAATTGCCGAGGGACTTGGACATCTTACGTCCCAACTTGTCACGAACGATACCCGTAAAGTACACATTCTTGAACGGCATCTTTCCTTCATATTCATAACCTGCCATAATCATGCGGGCTACCCAGAAGAAAATGATATCCGGACCGGTTACCAGGTCACTTGTCGGGTAGTAGTAACTGATTTCCTCATTACCCGGATTATTAATACCGTCAAACAAAGAGATGGGCCACAACCAGGAAGAGAACCAAGTATCCAGACAGTCTTCATCCTGACGAAGGTCTTCCATAGTCAGGGCCGGATTACCGGTCTTCTCTTTTGCCAGTTTCAGAGCTTCTTCTTCAGTAGCTGCTACCACATATCCACCTTCCGGAAGGAAGTATGCCGGAATGCGATGTCCCCACCACAACTGACGGCTGATACACCAGTCTTTGATGTTCTCCATCCAGTAACGATAGGTATTCTTATACTTGGCAGGATAGAATTTCAGCTCGTCATTCATCACAGGAGGCAATGCCATATCTGCAAAATGCTGCATCTTGAGGAACCACTGCATAGAAAGCTTCGGCTCTATAACTACGTTGGTACGCTCGGAATAACCTACCTTATTGGTATAGGCTTCCACCTTATCCAACAGACCGGCAGCATCCAAGTCTTTCTCAATCTGTTTACGAACATCAAAGCGATCCATACCGATATAAAGACCGGCAGCCTCGCTCAATGTACCATTATCGTTGAAGATATCGATGCTTGGCAAGTTATACTTTTCACCCAGCATATAGTCGTTCACATCATGCGCAGGAGTTACTTTCAGACAACCTGTACCGAACTCAATATCCACATAATCATCTTCAATCACCGGGATAACACGATTTACCAAAGGAACGATTACTTTCTTACCTTTCAGCCATTCGTTCTTCGGGTCGTTCGGATTGATACACATAGCGGTATCACCCATGATCGTTTCAGGACGGGTAGTAGCTACCACGGCATAACGTCCTTCCGCATCACCTTCTACTTTATAGCGCAGATAATACAGTTTACCATGCTCTTCCTTGTAGATAACTTCTTCATCGGAAAGGGCAGTCAAAGCCTTCGGATCCCAGTTTACCATACGTACACCACGGTAAATTAATCCCTTATTGTAAAGGTCTACAAATACTTTCAATACACTTTCGCTACGCTTTTCGTCCATAGTGAAAGCGGTGCGGTCCCAATCACAGGAAGCACCGAGTTTACGCAGCTGCTTCAGGATGATGCCACCATGTTCATCTGTCCACTCCCAGGCATGCTTCAGGAATTCATCACGAGTAAGATCCGTCTTCTTGATACCTTGTGCAGCCAGCTTATTTACTACCTTCGCTTCCGTAGCGATAGAAGCGTGGTCAGTACCCGGTACCCAGCAGGCATTTTTACCTTCCATACGGGCACGGCGTACCAGAATATCTTGAATGGTATTATTAAGCATGTGTCCCATGTGGAGCACGCCGGTGACGTTAGGGGGCGGAATGACGATGGTGTAAGGCTCACGACCATCGGGTTTTGAACTGAATAATTTGTGATCCAACCAATATTGGTACCACTTTCCCTCTACGTCAGCAGGGTTGTACTTACTTGCTAATTCCATATCTTTTAAATCTGTATATAATTTATTTTATCGCGAATAACGGGCGCAAAATTACTAAATTAAATTCAAATCTTGCCACCCTCCGGCGCTTTCTGTGCAGAGAACGACAATTTATAACCTTCATAAAGAGCAATTCCATAAAATACGATTGTCATGGAAGCCATATTTTCTATTACCACAGACATCACTTCACTATAACTGGCATCGAAAAGGACGTCCATAAAAGAGACTTCATATTCTTTGGCCACCAGACCTACGATAGAGAAGAAATCTCCCATCACACAGCTTATCAACGCCAAAGCAGCACCAATAATGCCGAATATTGGGCGTATTCCTTTCCCCTGGCGCATCGCAAATCCTACCAGGAAACCGACACCAATGGCCATATATCCCATCTGATATCCGGTAGAAATAGAAATCAAAGCCCAAGCCACAGCACCTGCAATGCATGCCAGCACTCCGAACAATACAGCTTTCGGTAAATTCTCCTCAGCCAACAGTTTTTCCCTGTCTACATATCCCGAATAATCTTCAGGCTTAGGAGTGGGAGCCATTTTCTCCAGCTCTTCATCTTTCTGATAGCTTTCACATTCACCTACAAATGCAGGAATAGCCCCGGTACGCTTGCAAACCAGTCCTCTGCCATTCACGAAATCGCGTGAAACGCAATTACGGCAATAGCGTTCAATGTCATTTTGATCAGTCATAATTACAGTGTCTAATGTCGTTACTTAAGTTGCTTATTAATAGTTTTTTTGCAAATATAAAGCTAATTTCCTACGTGACATTTAATAAATGTATATTTTTGCCTTTCAAATAAATTTGCGATGAAATATAAGCTGAAGATTCGTTATATCGTGCTATGCACACTCTTGTTAGTAGTCTGGACCACACAGCTCATTCCGGCTATGGGAAAAATATATGCACACAGCGTATATCCTGTCATAGCTTATATTCTTTCGTCTTTCTCCCGCCTCATTCCCTTTGCCATAGACGACTTATTCATAGCCCTCAGCATTGCGGGCGTACTCCTCTACCCTGCCTATGCCCGCCGCTTTCAGAAGAAAAAATGGAAACGCATCTTGCTGAATGATATTGAATATCTGTTATGGATATACGTCTGGTTCTATCTGACTTGGGGACTTAATTATTCACAGCCCAATTTCTACCAACGGACAAAGATTCCTTATACCGCATACACTCCCGAAAACTTCCGGAACTTTGTTGATGATTACGTTGACAAACTGAATGGATCGTATGTAGATGTAACCACTATCAACAAGGACCTTATCCGCCGGGAAACAGTTCGCGGATACAATCAGATCAGTGATACGCTGGGTGTACATCATCCTTTCCATAAGTCACCACGAGTGAAGACAATGCTTTTCACTCCGCTGATTTCCATGGTGGGCGTCACCGGTAGCATGGGACCTTTCTTCTGCGAATTTACTTTGAATGGAGATCTGCTCCCTTCACAGTATCCTGCCACGTATGCGCATGAACTGGCACATTTATTGGGCATTTCCAGCGAAGCGGAAGCCAACTTCTACGCTTATCAGGTCTGTACCCGTTCGCAAGCGCGAGGTATCCGTTTCTGCGGATACTTTTCAGTGCTGGGACACGTACTTGTCAATGCCCGCCGCCTGATGGATGAAGAAGAATACAAAGAGCTCTTCAACCGGATACGTCCCGAAATCATAGAACTGGCTAAAAGTAATCAGGAATACTGGACGGAAAAATACAGTCCACTCATCGGAGATATACAAGACTGGATATACGACCTGTACCTGAAAGGAAACAAGATACAAAGTGGCCGCAAGAACTACTCCGAAGTAGTCGGTTTGCTTATATCCTATTATACACATTGCAATAAATAACCCTATAAAGATATGTTACATACAAGAAAAGAACAGATGGAAGCCTTCGGACGCTTCCTGGACATACTCGACGAACTCCGCGAGAAATGTCCCTGGGACCGCAAGCAGACTAACGAAAGTCTGCGTCCCAACACCATTGAAGAAACTTATGAACTTTGTGACGCCTTGATACGTGACGATAAAAATGATATCTGCAAAGAGCTGGGAGACGTCTTGCTACACGTAGCTTTCTACGCAAAGATCGGTTCCGAGAAAGGCGATTTTGACATGAAAGATGTATGCGATCACCTTTGCGAGAAATTAATCTTCCGCCATCCCCATGTGTTCGGTGACGTAAAAGCAGATACTGCCGGACAAGTTTCCGAAAACTGGGAACAACTAAAGTTAAGAGAGAAAGGTGGAAACAAGAGTGTGTTGAGTGGTGTTCCTGCCGCCCTCCCTTCACTCATCAAGGCTTACCGTATTCAGGACAAAGCCCGCAACGTCGGCTTCGACTGGGAAGAACGGGAACAAGTATGGGATAAGGTAAAAGAAGAAATCCAGGAGTTTCAGACAGAAGTGGCCAATATGGATAAGGACAAAGCAGAAGCCGAATTCGGGGATGTACTATTCAGCCTCATCAATGCCGCACGCCTCTACAAGATCAATCCGGATAATGCATTAGAGCACACTAACCAGAAATTTATCAACCGCTTTAATTATCTGGAAGCACATACCATCAAGGAAGGCAAAAACTTGCATGATATGACTCTGGAAGAGATGGACGTCCTCTGGAACGAAGCTAAAAAGCTGGAAAAATAAAAACTCAAATGCATAGGACTGCGAAGATTCACACTTGCGGCTGCGAAGGTCATCACTTATACAAGTGAAGGCTTACATTCCCGCAAGTGTAAGCCTTCGCAGCCGCATGTATCGGCTATAGACGAAAAAAGGAGCCGAAGCTCCTAATATTCTGTTATTTTTTCTTTCCTTGCGGTTTTTGAGGTTCTCCACCTTTATGATGCATCCCCTTCAGCAACTCACGGTTAAAACGCATTTCAGCACGCTGTACTAAATATATCTTTTTGTTCGAAAGTATCTTCTTGAACTTCTCATAGTAAGTTTTCTCCAGACGGTTGGTAGCAATACGAGCATCGTATACACCTTCTAAAATCTCATTATATTGCGCTTCGGTCGTCTTTTCATCCCTTCCTTTTCGAAGTAAGTTCCATGCCTCATCATTCAGTTGCTTTTTGCGATCCTGTAATTCAAAATAAACAGGAAAGAATTTAGCGGCTTCTTCCTTAGTCAATCCGGCTTTCTCAGTGATATACGCTTTCTGCTTGGCGCGGAATTCGTCAGGAGACAAATGTTGATTACATCCGTCCATAGCCCATGACAAGGGGATGAAACTGCACATCACAATAAACAAAACAATCAGCTTTTTCATTTTCTTCTCATACAGTTAAGTTGTTACTCACATCACTCTGCACCGGCGTCTGTGAGATAGACATACAGCGAATAATCATCCAGCATGGAATTATCCAGCACAGCACTGATATATTCATCAGAAACAACTTCGGTTTCAGGTTCGTCCATCGCTATCCGGTTGTTAACAGGTGTACGGTCAGTAGAAGCAACGCGGATAATCAATGCTGCACCGGCAAACATGGCAGTCATATATACCCATGGCTTAATTCTCTCCCACTTCGTAGGTTCTCTCTTAATAATTGCAGGTGTTTCCTTTTCGGGAAGCCGGCTCATCACCTCTGAAGTAAGATTCTCAAAGTATCCGTCAGGAACACGGAAAACATTTTCCTTCCCTACCTTCTTCAATATGTTATCTTCTTCTTTCATAAGCTTTTTTCCTCTCTGTTAGGTTAGACTATGTTTTGGGGTAAAGGTTTAAAGCTCTCCCTCCAAAAACTTCTCGATTTTTTTCACGGCATGATGATAAGAGGCTTTCAGAGCGCCGACAGATGTACCGAAGATGTCGGACATCTCCTCGTATTTCATTTCCTGGTAATACTTTAAGTTGAATACCATACGTTGCTTTTCCGGCAGTGTAAGCAATGCTTTCTGTAGAGACTTCTGTGCTCGGTCTCCGGAGAAATAGGGATCGCTTTCCAGTTTCTGAAGTGCAGAAGCATCTTCATCATCGATAGAAACAGTAGTTACAGCGCGTTGTTTATTTAGGAAAGTCAAACATTCATTCAAAGCGATGCGATAGAGCCAGGTAGAAAGCTTCGCATCTCCACGGAAATAATCGATATTGGTCCATGCCTTAATGAACGTGTTCTGAAGTAAGTCATTGGCATCTTCATGCAAAAGCACCATACGACGGATCTGCCAGTATAATTGTTCGCTATATTGCGCAACAATCAACTCAAACCCTCGCTTTTGTGTACTTTCATCTTGTAGAAGCTCCAGCACTTCGCGTTCATTATAGGAAGGATTCATAAGTATCTATTCCGTTTTGTTTATTTGATTACCACTTTCCGCACGACATTCCCAATCTTAAAGATGTAATAACCTTTAGGCAAATTCACCTGAACGGTGACATCCGTAGAGTCAATGCGTATCGTGGTAAGTTTCACGCCTACAATATTGTAGACTTCCATCTGGGAGCCGGGTTCTGCATTCTGCACACGTACCCGGTTATCCACCGAAACAGTCAGCACAATAGTAGAAGACGGCTGCTCTTTCTGAGCCGTTTCCTGCTTCCGACCGTCCTGCGCCCATGCCACGGACTGCGACGAAAAAGTCAACAAAAAGAAAAAACAGTAGAGTAACTTTCTCATCTATAAGCCTATGTTTTCAGATTATTCCGTACAAATATACGGCATTCGGTTCGATAAAACAAAAAACAGACAGTTAAATGATAAATTAGGGGCTATGCCGCTAATTTAAGTTACGAGCTACGGGATACAAGATACAAGTACTTTGCAGCGTGAAAGTAGCTTTATTTCCCTCCTAAGAGAAGAATAAATTAAAATAGTTTTAACCATAAATAGCATACCGAAAGGCACTTGTAACTTGTAGCCCGTCACTAATTTAGTGCTATGCACTAAATTATACCTCTAGGCACAGCGTTTCCTTAGCCAGCACCGTCTCAGGGAAAACAGCCGAAGCTTCTTTAAGCAAAATATTCTCATCCTCATAACGGGCAGAGAAATGCCCGATCACCATTTTTTTCACTCCTGCTGCCTTGGCTATCTCTCCCGCCTGAGCAGCAGTAGTATGAAAAGTTTCTTTGGCACGAGGCAAATCCGCATTTGCAAAAGTGGCCTCATGGAATAGTAAATCTACTCCTTTTATTTGTTCTGCAATCTCAGGCATATAGATGGTATCCGAACAATAGGCATAACTACGCGGTGGATCAGACGGACGCGTCAATAAGGAATTGGAAACGATTTTGCCTTCCGGAGTCACATAATCTTCCCCATTCTTTATCCTATTCAACTCGTATACCGGCACTTCATAGAAGTCGACCATCTCCCGAATGATATGATTGGGGCGCTGCTTCTCTGCAAACAGAAAACCACAACAAGGCATACGATGACGCAATGGAATGGTAGTCACTGTCAGAGAACGATCTTCATAGATCATTCCAGGTTCTTTCGTCTCAAACTCATGGAAAAGAACCTGATACGTCATTTGCCGGCAAAAGAAACTTAGCATCGGAACAAATAGGGCTTCCAACCCTTTCGGTGAATGGATATGTAACTCAGCCGTGCGCCCCAGCAGATTAAGCGTGGATATCAATCCCAGCAAACCAAAGCAGTGATCTCCATGCAGATGAGAAATAAAAATATGATTCAAGCGGGAAAACTTCAGTCGGGACTTGCGGAATTGTAATTGCGATCCTTCTCCGCAGTCTATCATATAAAGTTTGTCACGCACATTCACCACTTGCGAAGTGGCAAAATGACGGGTAGTAGGCAGCGCAGAGCCGCAGCCCAGTATATGTAATTCAAATTTCTCCATAACACTGCAAAGATACGGAAATTCACCACAGAGGGCACAGAGAACATAGAGTTTTTTCTGCTTGATAAGAAGTACTCCGTGGCCTCCGTGTCCCCTATGATGAAAAAAGAAAAGGGTACCTGTAATAACAAGCACCCTTTACCTTATTTATTATATAGAAGTGATTACTTCTTTCCAGCTTCCATTTGCTCTTTCAAAGCAGCCAGAGCGTCGATGTCGCCCAAAGTAGTAGAAGCAGCCTGGTTTTGAATAGCCGGAGCGTCTTCTCTCTTATTGCCAGCCGGCTTCTTACCAGCAGCCTTCTTTTCAGCTCTTTCTTCTGCCTTTGCAGCATCTTCGAAGATACGGCTGTGAGAAAGGATGATACGCTTAGCATCTTTGTTGAACTCAATAACCTTGAATGACAGTTTCTCATCCATCTGAGCCTGAGAACCATCTTCCTTAACGAGGTGTTTCGGAGTAGCGAAACCTTCTACACCGTATGGCAGAGCAACAACAGCACCCTTATCCAGCATTTCGATGATAGTACCTTCGTGTACAGAACCTACAGTGAATACTGTTTCGAATACATCCCAGGGGTTTTCTTCAAGTTGCTTGTGGCCAAGGCTCAAGCGACGGTTTTCTTTGTCGATTTCCAGTACCTGAACTTCGATGTCTGCACCGATCTGAGTGAATTCAGAAGGATGCTTAACTTTCTTAGTCCAAGACAGGTCAGAGATGTGGATCAAACCGTCAACACCTTCTTCGATTTCAACAAATACACCGAAGTTAGTGAAGTTACGAACCTTAGCAGTGTGCTTAGAACCTACAGGATACTTCTCTTCGATAGTTTCCCACGGATCTTGTTTCAGTTGTTTGATACCCAAAGACATCTTACGTTCTTCACGGTCCAGAGTCAGAACTACAGCTTCAACTTCGTCACCTACCTTCATGAAGTCTTGTGCAGAACGCAAGTGTTGTGACCAAGACATTTCAGATACGTGGATCAAACCTTCAACGCCCGGAGCGATTTCGATGAATGCACCGTAGTCAGCCATAACCACTACTTTACCCTTCACCTTGTCGCCAACTTTCAGTTCAGCGCTAAGAGCATCCCAAGGATGCGGAGTGAGTTGCTTCAGACCGAGAGCGATACGCTTCTTCTCATCGTCGAAATCAAGGATAACAACGTTGAGCTTCTGATCGAGTTCAACCACTTCCTTCGGATCGCTTACGCGGCCCCAAGACAGGTCAGTGATGTGAATCAAACCGTCTACACCACCCAAGTCGATGAATACACCGTATGATGTGATATTCTTAACGGTACCCTCAAGAACTTGTCCTTTTTCAAGTTTACCGATAATTTCTTTCTTCTGTTGTTCCAGTTCAGCTTCGATAAGAGCCTTGTGAGAAACAACCACGTTCTTGAATTCCTGGTTGATCTTAACAACCTTGAATTCCATAGTTTTGCCAACGAATACATCGTAGTCGCGGATAGGTTTCACGTCGATCTGAGAACCCGGCAAGAAAGCTTCGATACCGAATACGTCTACGATCATACCACCCTTTGTGCGGCACTTGATGTAACCCTTGATAATTTCTTCGTTTTCCAAAGCAGCGTTCACACGATCCCAAGAGCGAGTAGCGCGAGCTTTACGGTGAGACAGAACCAACTGTCCTTTTTTGTCTTCCTGGTTTTCGATGTATACTTCTACAGTATCGCCGATCTTCAAGTCAGGATTGTAGCGGAATTCATTCAAAGGAATGATACCGTCTGATTTGTAACCGATGTTCACAACAACTTCACGTTTGTTCATCGCGATTACAGTTCCGTCAACTACCTCACGGTCGTTAACTTTGTTAAGCGTACTGTCGTAAGCCTTTTCCAACTCTTCGTGGCTGGCACCACCGAAGGTTTCGCCATTTTCATAAGCATCCCAGTTGAAGTCTTCAACAGGCGCTACATTTTTTAAGTTTTCCATTAAATAAAATAAGTTGTTTAATAATTAATTGAGTGAGACATTATATTAGCTCATAAATTCGGGCGCAAAGATAGTAGTATTTTCTTGAAGAGCAAAAAGTTCCATCTGTTATTTCTCGGTATTTTTACATCCGGCTCGTATAAAAATAGTGGGAACTCCGACCGAGTTATTTTGTATAGAGAACGAAACAAGGCAAAAACGTTCTGTAGGTGGTGCGTTTGCCACAAACAAACGGTCTAAATCCCACACGTTAATGAAGTAAATGCCACACGTCAATCCCCCAAATGCCACATGTTTCACCTGCTGAGCTATGGCATTTCACTTATTGAGTTGTGGCATTCGGGAAGCTAAGATGTGGCATTTCAAATGAAATGAAAAGGGAGGATACAAATAGAGGAGAAACAATGTCCCTCCTCTTATGCTAATTTAAAGTTGAATCTGAATTAAGATTACGAATACAAATATACGACATTGAAAAGCCGAAGTCAAGTATTCAGGTGTTTTTTTTGAAAGGGAAGTAGTCGCTGAAAGAGATACAATAGGGAAAGCATGAGAGTCATTTGCAAAAGATAAGACATTTCAAGCATTCTTCCTGATATACGCCAGCGCCGCCCCTATCGCCGTCCTGTATTCCGCATACTGTGGAATATGGAAACGCACCCCATATATCTTTTCCATATTTGGAAAAACCTCATGGCATTGCGGAAATTTAGTA